>NZ_CM178743.1:0-2842500 GCF_058681635.1 Caulobacter sp. ALps2 | reverse complement strand
AAGACCTTCATCATTCACGCGGCATGGCTGCGTCAGGCTTTCGCCCATTGCGCAAGATTCCCCACTGCTGCCTCCCGTAGGAGTTTGGGCCGTGTCTCAGTCCCAATGTGGCTGATCATCCTCTCAGACCAGCTACTGATCGTCGCCTTGGTGAGCCTTTACCTCACCAACTAGCTAATCAGACGCGGGCCGCTCCAATGGCGATAAATCTTTCCCCCGAAGGGCACATCCGGTATTAGCTCAAGTTTCCCTGAGTTGTTCCGAACCAAAGGGCACGTTCCCACGTGTTACTCACCCGTCCGCCACTAATCCCGAAGGATCCGTTCGACTTGCATGTGTTAGGCCTGCCGCCAGCGTTCGCTCTGAGCCAGGATCAAACTCTCAGGTTGAGTTGACATTGACTTCAGACTTCCAGTCCCGGGGGAAAACCCAGAACCAGGTATCTGGTTTGCATAGTTTCTTGACGAGTTCCCATCACACAATGACCAGCTCGAAAGCCAGCCACCGTATTAATGGTGTCTTCAAGAGACCGCATTTGTCAGCGTCGAGGTGGACCTAAAGTCCACCGCCAGAGCGCCGCCGCCTGCGTTTCTCTTTCCAAATCAACAATGTCAAAGACCCGCTCGCCTTCCGGCGAACCATCCGTTTAGCGCCCGATGTCGGCGGAGGCGGCTATCTATCCAACCTCGAATTCCGTGTCAAATCGTTTTTTTCAAAACTTTCCGACCTCACCGCCAACCGACCCGGAGGTCTTCGGCGGAAGCCGGCAGCTTCTAAAGAAACCACCGAAACCAGTCAAGCTATTTTTCGAAGAAACTTCGAAGCTCTCCCGGACCGAAATACTTAGAAGCTCAACAGAACCACCTAAGCATTTCTTGGAGCGCGGCTTCTAACGAAGCAGAACTCCCAGGTCAACCGCCCCTTTTACTTTTGTTTTCCTGGAGGCCAGAGCCGCTTCAGAGCGCAAAAGGTGACCGAGGCGCGCCGCTTGGAGCGCCGTAAGTCAGAAGGGATTCGATTGAGGCTGCGGAACTTAGCGATCCGCTTTCAGAAACGCAAGCCCCGAAGGTCCAGGTTTCGTCCGGCGGGCCGTGGCCCCGAAGCGAGGGGCGGCTTCTAGAGGTCGATTTCCCACCTCGCAAGCGGGGAATCGCGATTCCATCCCCAGACGCCCCATTCCCCTGTGCATGAACGCTGTCACATGGGCTCTTGCGCGGTGGCCCCGCCTCGCTCAGAAGGCTGAGCACTGTGAAAGCGTCGCCAGTGCGCGGCGCTTATATAAGGTAGCTGGCGTCCATGTTGTCCCAGAAGGCGCGTTACGCCCTGCGCGCGATGATCGAGCTGGCCCGCGAAGACGGGCAGGTGACGGCCGGCGAACTGGCCGAGCGCGCCGACGCCCCGCGCAAGTTCCTGGAAGCCATTCTCCTGTCGCTCTCGCGCGAGGGCCTGGTGATCAGCCGGCGCGGCAAGTTCGGCGGCTATGTGCTGGGCCGCCCCTCTGAAGAGATAAGCTTCGCGGAAATCATCCGCCTGGTCGACGGTCCCCTGGCCCTGACGCCCTGCGTCAGCCGCACGGCCTTCCGCCGCTGCGAGGATTGCCGGGACCTGGCGACCTGCGCCCTGCGCGAAGCGCTGCTGCGCGCCCGCGACGCGACGGCCGCGGTGCTGGAAGGCTACAGCGTGGCCGACGCCGCCAAGGGCGTCGGCGCCGAGCTGATCGAGGGATAAGCTCTCTTATATATGCGCTGTCCTCGCTACCGCTTCGCTGCTTGAGCGAGGACAGCGCATGGAAGACGCTCTCTATATAACCAGCGCCCCGCCCTCAGCCCGCCGAAATGTAAGCCTTGAGGCCGTCGGCTTCGGCCTGGGCTTCGCTGATCTTGTACTTCACCAGGTCGCCGATCGAGATGATGCCGGCCAGGCGCTCGCCCTTCACCACCGGCAGGTGGCGGATGCGGCGGTCGGTCATGCGCTCCAGCAGGATGTCGATCGACTCGTCCGGCTGGGCGAAGACGACGCTGGTGCTCATGCAGGCGCTGATCGGCTTGGTCAGCGCACCGGCGCCTTCCTTGGCGATCACCCGCACGATGTCGCGCTCGGACAAAATCCCGACCACGGCCTCCTTGTCGTCGACCACCACCATGGCCCCGACCCGCCTTGTATGAAGTAACGCCGCCGCGGCGCCGACGGTCTCCTGCGGGGAGGCCGTGAACACGAGATCGCCCTTGTCCTTGAGGATCTGAGAAACCAGCACTGCGCTTCTCCCTTGTTCTTTGAAGAACGAGGGTCTCGCAAAGAGCCCCCGTGATCAATGGGGGATCAGCCGCTTTCGACCTCTTAAACTATAAGAAAGAGCGGCTTAAGCTTCGGGCCGAGCTCGCGGACCGGCCCAGCGCGCGAACGGACCGATCAGTACGACGCCGGCGGCGAAGCCGATCAGATGCGCCTCCCAGGCCACCGCGCCGGTCCCCATGGTCAGAAGGCTGCCCGTGACGGCCATGACCAGATTCACCACCAGCCAGCCCAGGCCCAGGGAGATGACACGCGGTCCCAGGATCGGTCCGACCCGTCCTTCATAGTCCATGGTCCGGGCCGCCGCGCCCATCAGGCCCGACACCGCGCCCGAGGCGCCGATCACCGCGTTCGTCGCATCCGGATGGATCAGCGCATAGCCGACGCCCGACAGCGCGCCGCACGCCAGGTAGAACAGGCAGAAGATTCCCCCTCCCCGGCCGTTTAGTCCCAGCAGGCGGGCGACAGGAGCGCCGAACGCCAGGGCGAAGGCGGCATTCATGATCGCGTGAAGCCAGCCGCCGTGCACGAACATCATGGTGATCGCGCCGGTCCAGCGGCCTTCCCAGAAGTCGTGGGGGATCAGGGCCAGGGACTCGATCGTCGCCTCGTCCGCCCTCAGCAGCAGGATATGCGGGACGATCACGGCCGCCGCGGCCAGCAGCGCCGGCCAGGGCGCGTTGAAGATCGGCTCGGGACGCTGGTCGGTCATGCCTCCTTATCTAGGCGCTTCCGCGACGATTCGAACCACGCGGCGACCATCAGCCGGCGCTTAACCATTTTTTCTCGACCTGCTTGGTATCCCTCAGGCTGTACCTTTTTGGCACGAGGGTTGCTTACCCTTCGGTGTCGACAGTTCGCGGAGCCGCGTATGGCCTGGCATCGGAAAAAGAAGAGCAGCGTCGCGACGGCCGCCCCCCTGGTGCTGGGCATCGTCGTGCTGAGCGCTTGCGGCCCGGCCGCCGCGCAATCGATGACGACGAACTCGGCCTCGATGAACGCCGGTTACGGCCGCAGCTCGGGCCAGGAAAACCGTATGGTCGAGTATTCGACCCGCGACGCGAACGGCAACCGGGTGATCGTCGACGGCGTCATGCTGACCGGCTCGGACCAGAGCGTCTATTCCTCGAGCCGCAGCAACGGTTCGTTGGACGCCTATTCGGGCGTGGGCGGCATCGGCGGCTATGCCGGCTCGACCGCGATCGGCAACAACCTGACGGTCATCACCCAGGGCAACAACAACACGGTCATCGTCAATTCCAGCCAGGTGAACAACGGCAACGTCACCGCCGGCTCGAATGTCGTGAAGGCGGGAACCGCTCAATGAGTCTCAAGCGCACAGGTCTGGTCCTGGCCCTGATGGCCGCGACGGCCCTGGCCGGTTGCGGCAGCGTGCCCGTGGCCTCGACGGCCGGCAACTACGCCCAGCCGATCGGCAGCGCGCCGGTCACGGCCAACCCGACCGACTATTCGGCCGCCCTGGTCTGCCTGAACCAATACGCCCGCGCCAACCGCGTGGCCGCCCCGCGCATCGCGATCGGCCGCATCGCCGACTACACCGGCAAGGAAGAGTCCGACGGCTCCGGCCGCAAGGTGACGCAAGGCGCCTCGCTGATGGCCTTTTCGGCCTTCGCCAAGGCCGGCATGCCCATGGTCGAACGCTTCGACACCTCGGTGTCGGAGTTCGAACTCAAGTACGCCAACAACAAGCTGATCTCGGATCGCCCCAACAGCGCGCCCGACGCCCCGGCGGACTATCGCAAAATCCTGGCGGGCCAGGTGCCAGGCTCGGATTTCTACGTGGTCGGCGGCATCACCGAGCTGAACTACAATATCCGCTCGGCCGGCGTGGACGCCTATGTCGGCGACAAGGACACCGACGGACTGAAGGGCAACTTCCGCCGTCGCGTCTTCATCATGAACATCGCCTTGGACCTGCGGATGGTGAACACCCGCACGCTCGAGGTGGTCGACGTCATCTCGTATCAGAAGCAGGTGGTCGGCCGCGAAATCAGCGCCGGCATCTTCGACTTCCTGAACGGCAACATCTTCGACATCTCGGCCGGTCGCGGGGCGCTTGAGCCCATGCAGCTGGCGGTGCGCGCCCTGATCGAGCGCGCCACCGTCGAGATGGCGGCCAACCTCTACGGCATGGCGGGTCCGCAAAGCTGCCTGCGCTACGACCCGTTCGGGGACGCCACCGTCGGCCAGACGGGCGCCTTCGTGCCGGCCTACGACAATCTGGGAACGAACAATGC
The DNA here is from genome assembly GCF_058681635.1 of Caulobacter sp. ALps2. Lineage (NCBI taxonomy): Bacteria > Pseudomonadati > Pseudomonadota > Alphaproteobacteria > Caulobacterales > Caulobacteraceae > Caulobacter > Caulobacter sp. ALps2. The sequence continues at coordinate 2,837,950 of NZ_CM178743.1, read as the reverse complement.
GCAAACCCGCGATGACCCGTCTCGCTGGAACGCTCGCCGCGATCCCGATATCCGTGATGCTAAGCGGGGTCGCTACTAGCCAGACCGTCACGCCGAGCCCGGTTCTCAACAACCAGCTGAATCTCGGTGAGATCTTCTCGGAGCAGACCCTCAACGTCCAGACGGTGTCGGACGGCGTGACGGCCAGCACGACCGCGCAAGCCAACGGCGTCTCGGTGGGCGTGACCAACGCCGACGCCGCCGTGACCTCGTACCAGGACAACCAGGGGACCGTTTACGGCCACACCGTCGTCGACATCGGCGCCAATGCCGGTGCGTCCAGCGCCGTGCGTAGCACCGCGGTCGGCAATTCGGGCTCGTTCTCGGCCTCCAACGGCACGGTCTCGGCCTTCGCGGTCCAGACCAATTCGGCCGAAGTCACCGCGCGCGGTCAGGTCGAGGCGGCCACCGCCGAGGCCGCCGACCTGACGGTCTCGACCCTGGCCATGGGCAACAGCCAGGGCGTCAACCTGGACAACGGCTCGGCCGGCCTGCGCATCAGCCAGGCGAACTCGGCCAACACCCTGGCCGACGGCGGGGCGATCGTCCAATACGTCTCCGGGACCAGCGCGATCACCGCGACCACGAGCGGCAACAACATCGATATCCAGGGCGGAAACCAGTCGGCGGCGCGCGCCATCACCGACCAGGCCAACACGGCCGAGGTGACCCAGGCCAGCAAGTTCACCGCCTATGGCAACAGCTACCTGACAGCGACGACCGCCACGGCGACCGGCAACAACCTGTCGGCCACCAACGAAGGCCCGCTGATGGACGTGACGTCCAACCAGTGGAACACCTCGTACGTGCGCGGCCAGGCCGAAGGGACTTCGTACCAGTTCGGCGCGGCCCAGACGAACGCCTACGCCGCCGGCAACTCCTCGCAGGTCAACAACGTCGGGACCGAGCTGGTGCTCGACAACCTGCAGACCAACACCGGCGGCGGGGTCGAGGCGACGGCCAGCTTCGAGGGCCACGACGGTTATGACGCGGTGACCACCGCCACGGCCATGGGCAACGCGGTGACGGGCTATGTCTGCGCCAAGTGCAGCGGCCGCATGACGGTGACCAACAACCAAACCAACAGCGCCGACATCGGCGCCAAGTCCGGGGCCACGATCAATGCCAGCGGTCGCCAGGTGACCGGCGTCTCGACGGCGATCGGCAACAACGCCAGCTTCAACGTCAGCGCGCCGAACTAGCCCCTCGCTCAGCGCGACGCCATGGCTTGAGGCAGGGCCGCGAGGTCGGCCTGCAGCTTGGCCAAGTCCTTGTCCGTGATCGCGCCGCCGAACTTCGGGGCCAGGGTGCGCAAGCTCTCGTGCTTGAACTTCTCGTACATCGGATGGGTGGTGAGCCCCGGAATATCGGCGTCCAACGCCGCCTTGGCCGGCGGCGTGGCGACGAGGGTCTCGACGGGGGTGTCGATGCTCAGGGCCTGGCTCGGAGAAGCCGCGGACGGCGGCGAAGACGGCGCGGACTGCGCCAGGGCCGTGGAGGCGCCAACGAGGGTCATTATCGTGGCGACCGCGACGTGACGAATGGCGGACATGCGATCTCTCTCAAGAAGAAGCGCCGCGATCCGCGTGGAAACCGGCGCGCTTTGATGAGATGAAATCCCGACACCTGGCGGTTCGCCAAGCTGAGCCGTTTCGCTAACGTGCGGCGGAGCCCGACCTGCTCAATTCCGAGGCGCCGAACGCCGGCGCGAGCAATCAGCGGGGCGGCGCGCGTCATGCTCAATCCGCCTGGGCAGGGTGAAGCCTTGGGCGCCGACGGCGCGGCGCAAGCCGCCGTCGGGCGCGGTCAAGCTTCCCCGAAAAGGTTCAGGCCTGGGCGCCGTCCAGTGCCCGGTCGGCGGTCCTCACCAGATCGTCCCGGCTCCACAGCGCGATTTTCAGCAGCAATTCCCGAGGGTTGATCGGCTTGCCGACATGGTCGTCCATGCCGCTGGCCCGGTAGAAGGCGATCTGGTCGGGCAGCACGTTGGCGGTCAGGGCGATGATCGGCGTCGCGGCCGCCTCCCCCGCCAGCATGCGGATCGCGCGCGTCGCGGCCAGGCCGTCCATGCGCGGCATCTGCACGTCCATCAGGATCAGGTCATAGCCGCCCGAGGCCGCCGCCTCGACCGCCGCGCAGCCGTCGGCGACCACGTCGACCTCATGGCCCATGGCCCGGACAAGGGTCCCGATCAGCTCGCGATTGGCTTCGTTGTCGTCGGCGACCAGCAGCTTCAGCGGCCGCGCCACGCTCTGCGTCGCCTCGGTTTCGTGGCGTTCGGGCGCGACCGCGACAGGCAGGTCCAGCACGCACCAGAAGCGCGCGCCCTGCCCGGCGACGCTGTCGACGCCGATCTCGCCGCCCATCAGCTCGACGATCTCCTTGCTGATCGCCAGGCCCAGGCCCGTGCCGCCGAACTTGCGCGCCACTTCGGGTCCGGCCTGGGCGAAGCGGTCGAAGACCGTCTCCAGCATGGCCGCCGGCACCCCGACACCGGTGTCGGAGACGGCCAGCTCAAGACGCGCGAAACCGGGCGCGGCCCCGACCCGGTGCTTGGCGCTGAGGGTCACCGAACCGGCGCCGGTGAACTTCACGGCATTGCCCAGGAAGTTGACCAGCACCTGGCGCAGGCGATCGCTGTCGCCTTCCAGCCAGTCGGGACAAGCCGGATCGACGCGCAAGGCCAGGTCCAGGCTCTTGGCCAGCGCCTGGGCCTCGAACATGCCGGCCACCTTGGTCAGCAGGGCGCGCAGATCGAACGGACGTCGGTCCAGATTGACTCCGCCAGCCTCCAGCTTCGCGAAGTCCAGGACGTCGTTCAGCGTGTCCAGCAGCACCACGCCAGCGTCGCGGATCCGGCCCAGGCGGCGCTGCTGCTCGCCATTCAGCGGCGAGGCGGCCAGAAGGTCGGTAAAGCCCAGGATGCTGGTTAGCGGCGTGCGCAACTCGTGGCTCATATTGGCCAGGAAGTCCTGCCGCGCGGCCATGGCGGCCTCAGCCAACTCGCGGGCGTCGGCCAGAGCGGACTGGGCCTCGACCTCCTCGGTGATGTCGGTCTCGTTGACCAGCACGCAAGGCTCGCCAGTCACCGGATCGGGCGTCCGGCGCGCGGCCAGGCCGTGCCAGCGCTCGCCTTGGGCCGTGATGACCCGATAGGCCCCCTCGACCGCTTCGCCGGCCAAGGCCGAGCTCCACAGCGCGCCGCCGGCGTCGCCATTGGCGAAAATCTCCGCGAAGCGGACGGCGGGGCCCGGATAGCTGGCCAGGGACGCGGGATTGCCGAAGATGCGGAAGCCGTCGGTGTCGTACAGCGACACCAGGGCGCTGGTGTGCCGCAAAGCCTCTATGGCCCGCTGCTGCTCGGCGTCGGCCTCGATGATCGCGCCTTCAAACAGCATGGCGTGGCCGCCGCCCGGCAAGGCGATGCGCGAGATCGTGGTGTCGACGGCCACCGGCGCGCCGTTTGGATAGAAAGTCCAGCGCTCCTCGGCGGGCGCCCCGCCCTCGATGCGCGCGGCGATGTCCTCCATGCGCGTGCGCACAGCCGGTGACTGGTCGGAGAAGTCGCGCGCCAGAAGCTCGTCCAGCGTCGCCGCGCCCCACAGGTCCAGAGCGGCGCGGTTGGCATAGACTTTCCGCTTCCTGGCGTCGTCGAACACCCAGATCGGCCGACGCAGTTGATCGAAGCCCAGGCCCAGAAAGCCAGGGAGATCAGAAGCAGCAATCTTCTCCGGGTTCCACATTAAGGCGAGTACTTATGCTCCGTAGGACCAGGTTCGTAGCAAGGTCAGGCTTGGCGGGCCGTTAACAGGCTAATTTGTCACGCCCGCGAACCGGCGTTCCCTGGCCTGGATCAACCGCAAACTGGGCCGTGATTTTGGCGTTTCCTCGGCGCATTGCCTGCTATACGCCCCTCACCTCCGCGACATTCCGCCGCTCTATAGTTCGAAGATCCATGGCCTCCCCCACTCGCGCGCCTGTTCTCGCCCTCAAGGACGTCCGTCTCGCCGACGGCGCCAAGCCCCTGTTCGACGGTGTCGACCTGGCCCTGGAGCCGCGCGTGCGCGCCTGCCTGGTCGGCCGCAACGGCGCGGGCAAGAGCACCCTGCTGAAGATCCTGGCCGGCCAGGGCGTCGAGGCCGACAGCGGCGAACGCGCCGTGCAGCCCGGCGCCAAGATCATCTTCGTCAGCCAGGAGCCGGAGATCACCGGCGACACCCTGCTGGACTACTGCACCGCCGGCGGCGCCGAGGATTACGAGGCCCAGGCCGCCCTCGCCGACTTCGGCCTGGATCCGGAGAAGAGCACGCAGGGCTTGTCGGGCGGCGAGAAGCGCCGAGCCGCCCTGTCGCGCGCCTTCGCCGAGCAGCCCGATGTGCTGCTGCTGGACGAACCGACGAACCACCTGGACATCTTCGCGATCCAGACGCTGGAAGAGGAGCTGGCCAACTCCAAGTGCGCGGCCCTGATCGTCAGCCACGATCGCGCCTTCCTGAACCGCGTCACCCAGCGCACCTTCTGGCTGGAGCACCGCAAGGTGCGCCGCCTGGACAAGGGCTTCGGCGAGTTCGAGGTCTGGAGCGAACAGGTGCTGGCCGCCGAGGCCGACGAAGAGCGCCGTCTCAACAAGGTGCTGGAGCGCGAGAACGCCTGGCTCGCGCGCGGCGTCCAGGGCCGCCGGGCCCGCAACGAGGGCCGTCGTCGCGCCCTGATGGACCTGCGCGCGCAGAAAAAGGACCTGCAGGGCGACAAGCGCGGCTCGATGTACATGGCCATCGAGAGCGCCGCGACCTCGGGCAAGAAGGTGGTCGAGGCCAAGCACCTGACCAAGAAATTCGGCGACCGCGTGATCGTGGAGGACTTTTCGACCCGCATCCTGCGCGGCGATCGCGTGGCCCTGGTCGGCCCGAACGGCGCCGGCAAGACCACGCTGGTGCGTCTGCTGCTGGGCGAACTCGAGCTGGACGCCGGCACGGTGCAGTTGGGCACCAACCTGGAGGTCTCCTACATCGACCAGGGCCGCATGGCGCTGTCGGACAAGATCACGCTGTGGGACTTCCTGACTCCCGGCGGCGGCGACTCCATCCTGGTGCGCGGCCAGCCCAAGCACGTGGCTGGCTACGCCAAGGACTTCCTGTTCACCGAGGCCCAGCTGCGCCAGCCGGTGACCAGCCTGTCGGGCGGCGAGCGCAACCGCCTGCTGCTGGCCCGGGCGTTGGCCAATCCCACCAACCTGATGGTGCTGGACGAACCGACCAACGACCTGGACATGGACACGCTGGATCTGCTCGAGGACCTGCTGGCCGACTTCGACGGCACGCTGATCCTGGTCAGCCACGACCGTGACTTCATCGATCGCCTGGCCACCTCGACCATCGCCATGAACGGTCACGGCAAGGTGCTGGAAACGCCCGGCGGCTGGAGCGACCTGATCGACCAGAGCCCCGACTTCTTCAAAGGCGCCCGCGGGGCCAGTGTCGGCTCGTCGTTCACGCCGGTGGGCCGCAGCACCAAGACGGCCTCCCCCGCACCAGCGCCCATCGCGACGCCGCCCAAAAAGGCCGGCAAGCTGACCTTCAAGGACCAGCGCCGCCTGGAGGAGTGCGAGGCCCTGATCGCCAAGAGCCCCGCGATCATCGCCGGCTTCGAGAAGACCTTGGCCGATCCGAACCTCTACAGCCGCGACCCGGCCGCCTTCGACAAGACCATGAAAGCGCTGGACAAGGCCCGCGCGGACCTGGAGCAGGCCGAGCTGGACTGGCTGGAGCTGGAAGGGAAGAAGGAAGCCCTCGCCAACGGTTGACCCCGCGGCGCGCTCGCATGCCGGGAGAGCCGCCCTCTTGAATTGTGGGACCCGCCATGCATTGTCAGCGCGCCTGAACGTAAAGCGCCGGGAAAATACAATCGCTTAGAGGTCGGCGCGGGTCGGAGGCGTCCTGCGGCCAAACGACACATCGAGCGATAACCGGGCAACTACACCACGCGCGGGCGTATTGATGGTGACGTCGTACCCGCGAGGCGGCGGGGCGGCGCGCGTTTGGCGTGGTTCCCGAACCGTTCGGCCGTCCCACGTCGAACGCCTGCGTAAAGACGTAGGCTGCATTGGGGGACGGAACCGGTATGCCGCACAGGCTGGCCGCGCAGGAACGTAAACGGCAGGCCGCCTTGCTGCTGGCCCTGTCCGTCGCGGTTGTCGTCAGCCTGGCCTTCAGCGAATACCTGACCCGCACCACTCTGGGCGTCGCGGCCTTCTGGCCGGCCAACGCCCTGCTGGCCGCTGGCCTGATCACCCTGAGCGGCTCGCGCGGCCTGTCCCTGAGCGTGGTCTTCGTCGCCTTCCACCTGATCATCGGCCTGCTGGTCGGCGACACCTTGCCGCGCGCCCTGCTCTATGTGGCGATCGACACCGGAGAGGCCGTGGCCATCTGGGCCATCTGCCAGCGTTTCTGGCGGGGAGCGCCGCGCATCCGCACCCTGCGTTCGCTGGTCCTGCTGCCCGCCGTCACCACCCCGGTCGCGGCCATCGCCAGCCTGGTGGCCGCCGGCGCGCTGACCCTGGGCTATGGCGAGCCGTTCATGCGCGGCCTGACCGACTGGTTCCTGCGTTGCGGCCTGGGCCTGGGTGTCGCCTTGCCCGCCGCGTTGGTGCTGATCGACGCCGAGCATCGCCGCACATTCCAACGCGACTGGCGCGAACAGCTACTGCTGATGTTCGCTGTCGCGGCCGTCACCCTGCTCTGCGCCCATCCGGCCTCGGGCGCGCCGCCGTTCCTGATCTTTCCGATCGCCCTGGCCGCGGCCTATCGCCTGGGCGCGCGCGGCGCGGCCATGGCCAGCGTGATCGTCGCCCTGATCACCCTTCCGATCGCCCTGTCCGGCGCCTCGCCGCGCTTCAACGCCATCCTCGGCCCGGTTGCTCAGGCGCGGACCATCCAGGTGTTCATCGCGGTGCTGTTCTACACCAGCCTGGCCGCGGGCCTCGCCCTTGCACAGCAGGACCGCCTCAAGCGCCTGCTCCTGCGCCGCGAACTGCTGACCCGCGCCGCCCGCGCCCGCGCCCTGGCCGCCACCGAGGCCAAGACCGAGTTCCTGGCCACCATGAGCCACGAGATCCGCACGCCGCTGAACAGCGTCCTGGGCTTCGCCCAGTTGCTGGCGACGCGGGAGGACTTGCCCCCGGACGTGCGTCGCCAGATCAATCTGATCGACAGCGCCGGCGCGGCCCTGCTGACCGTGGTCAACGACATCCTCGACTTCTCGCGTGTCGAGACTGGCCAGATCGAACTCCTGCCCCAGCCAACCTCCGCCGCGGGACTGATGCGTGACACCGTGGCGATCATGGCTCCAGAGGCGCGCGCCAAGGGCTTGTCGCTGGAGCTGGAGATCATCGACCCGGTCGAGGCCCTGCACGATGTGGACGCCGACCGCCTGCGCCAGGTGCTGATCAACCTCCTGAACAACGCCGTGAAGTTCACCGACGAAGGCCGCATCGACGCGCGACTGATCGTCGAGCACGGCGATATCGAGGACCGGCTGCGCTTCGAGATCATCGACACCGGCGTCGGCATCGACCTGGACAAGCAGGCGCTCCTCTTCCAGCGCTTCTCGCAGGCCGACAGCTCGATGAGCCGGCTGCATGGTGGGGCCGGCCTGGGCCTGGCCATCTGCCGGGCGCTGGTCGACGTGATGGGCGGCAAGATCGGTGTCGACAGCGTTCCGGGCCGCGGCTCGTGCTTCTGGATCGAGCTGTCCGCCCCGACCGCCGAGCCGATCGCCGTCCCCGAGCGCCCCAAGGTCTCGTCTCCGGGCGCGGCCAGGATCCTGATCGTGGATGACCACCCGATCAATCTGGAGATTGGCGAGGCCCTGCTGACCCTGGTCGGCTGCGAGGTCGACGTGGCCGAGAACGGCAAGCAGGCCGTCGATAAGGCCCTGCTCGGCCATTACGATCTGATCCTGATGGACATCCACATGCCGCAGATGGACGGCCTTCAGGCGACCCGGGCGATCAAGGCTCTGTCGGACGGGCGCGGCAAGGCCCCGATCATCGCCATGAGCGCCGACGCCCTGCCCCGCCAGGTCGAGCGCTGCTACGCCGCCGGCATGGTCGACCACATCGCCAAGCCCATCCAGCGCGAGGTGCTGTACGCCAAGGTCGAGCGGTGGCTGAACCACCGGAACGTTTCGGAAGCGCAAGCGGACTAGCGGCGCGCGCTGCTCCTGCTTAACTTGCCCCGAAACGGGGGAGACCTTTCCGATGCAGCGTCGCGCTTTCGCAGCTCTGGGCCTGATGGCCCTGCTGGCCGCCTGTTCGCCGACCAAGAAGGAAACAGCGGCTCCCGCCGGCGAGACCAAGCTGAAGCTGGCCACGGACTGGCGGGCCGAGGCCGAGCTGGGCGGTTACTACCAGGCGCTGGCGACCGGCGAGTACAAGAAGCGCGGCCTGGACGTGACCCTGATCCAGGGCGGTCCGGCGGTGAACGTGCCGCAGCTGCTGGCCACCGGCGCGGTCGATGTCGGGGTCGGTTCCAACAGCTTCATCGTCATGAACCTGGCCCAGCAGAAGACCCCGGTGAAGGCCGTCGCGGCCTTCATGCAGAAGGACCCGCAGGTCCTGATCGCGCACCCCAACCAGGGCGTCAACGCGATCGCCGACATGAAGGGCCGGCCGATCCTGCTGTCGGACGCCTCGATCACCGCCTTCTGGATCTGGCTGAAGGCCAAGTACCAGTTCACCGATGACCAGGTGCGCAAGTACAACTACTCGTCCGCTCCGTTCCTGGCCGACAAGCGCGTGATCCAGCAGGGCTACGCCACCAGCGAGCCGTACCTCATAGAGAAGGAAGGTAAGATCAAGCCGGCGGTGTTCCTGCTGGCCGACAGCGGCTACCCCGCCTACGCCTCGATGGCTCTGGTCCCCGACAGTCTGATCGCCAAGAACCCGGCGGCGGTGCAGGCCTTCGTCGAGGCGACGGCGGCGGGCTGGAAGTCCTACCTTTACGGCGACGCCAAGCCCGGCGACGCGGCGATCCTCAAGGACAATCCGGAAATGACCCAGGACGTCCTCGACCAGGCCCGCGAGAAGATGCGCAGCTACGGCATCGTCGGCAAGGACGCCGAGATCGGCCAGATGAGCGACGCCCGCTGGGCCGAGTTCTTCAAGGTCGCCTCGGAGCAGGGCGTCTACCCGAAGGACATGGACTTCAAGAAGGCCTACACGCTGCAGTTCCTGCCCAAGGGCCAATGAGCTCCATCGCCAGCCTGTCCGGCGTCGAGGTCGACTACGCCCGGGGTCGCGCCCTGGGGCCGATCGACCTCGCTCTCGCGCCCGGCGAGATCGTCGCCCTGGTCGGTCCGTCGGGCTGCGGCAAGTCCACGGCGCTTCGGCTGCTGGCCGGTCTGGAGCCGCCCACGCGCGGGACCGTGACCCGCGCCGCCGGCAAGGGCGAGACCTCGGTCGTCTTCCAGTCGCACACCCTGGCCCCTTGGCTGTCGGCGCGGGACAATGTCGCCTTGCCGCTGGAGCTGGCCGGCCTGTCCAAGCGCGCGGCCCAAGCCGCCGCCGACGAGGCGCTGCGCAAGGTCGGCCTAAGCGCCGCGCTGAACGCTCGCCCCGCCCAGCTGTCGGGCGGCATGGCCATGCGCGCTTCACTGGCCCGCGCTCTGGTCACCCGCCCGCGCCTGCTGCTGCTGGACGAGCCGTTCGCCGCGTTGGACGAGATCACCCGCCGCGCCCTGGCCGACGATGTCCTGTCCCTGGCCGCTGAACTCACGCCCGCCGTCGTCTTCGTGACCCACAATGTCGAGGAGGCCGTCTACATGGCCCGCCGCGTGGTGGTCATGACCCCCGGCCCCGGCCGCATCGCCGGCGAGATCGCCGTCGACGGCCCGCTCGTCCGCCCGCCCGGTTTCCGCACCACGCAGGCCTTCCGCGCCGCCGCCGAGGCGGTGTCGACCCTGCTGGCCCAAGCCACGGAGCGCGCCGCGTGAAGCGCGTCCTGGCCCCGCTGATCCTGATCACCGCCCTGCTGGGCGGCTGGGAAGTCGCCTGCCGCGTCCTGGCGGTCCCGACCTATCTTCTGCCCGCGCCCAGCGGTATCTGGATCGCGTTCCTGGGCAGCTGGCAGCTACTACTGGGCTCGGCCTGGGCGACGCTGTCGACGGCGCTGCTGGCGCTGGTCATCTCCAGCCTGGTGGCCTGCGCCCTGGCCTTCGCGGTCAGTTTGAACGGCCTCCTGGAGGACGCTGTTCGCCCGATCGCCGTGACCCTGCAGGTCACGCCGCTGGTCGCCATCGCGCCGCTGGTCACCATCTGGGCCGGCATCGACCATCCCGAGCGGGCGGTGATCGGCCTGGCCGCCGTCGTCGCCTTCTTCCCGATCTTCTCGGGCGCCCTGACGGGGCTGAAGGCGGTGGATCCGGACCTGGCCCGCCTGTTCGACCTCTATGGCGCGAGCCCCTGGCGGCGCCTGATCCGTCTGCGCCTGCCCTCAGCCGTTCCCGCCCTGCTGGAGGGGCATAAGGTCGCGGCGGGACTGGCCGTCATCGGCGCCGTCGTGGCCGAGTTCGTGGCCGGCTCGGGCGGGGCCCAAGGCCTGGCCTGGAGAATCCTGGAAGCCTACAACCGCTTGCAGACGGCCAAGGTGTTCGCGGCCCTGGTGACCCTGGCTGTCCTGGGCGTCGTGCTGCATGCGCTGATGGAACTGTTGGAAAGTCGACTTCTCGCCGTTTGGCGCGGACGTTAGCGCAAGATTAAGCGGCGCGCCCTACGACGGAAGCTCGAACCTTTCGCCCGGACCCGCTCATGCGCGCCGCCGTTCTCATCGCCGCTATCGCCTGCGCCGCTACGGCCGCGCACGCCGAAGGCTCGCGCGAGAGCCGGTACGGCCCCGCTCCGGAACGCGCTTCCAAGCCCATGAACGGCCGCGCGCCCGGCTATACCGGCCAGACCTATACCGGTCGCAGCCTGGGCTGGAGCGGCAAGCGCGAGATCGCGCCGCAGGCCGCTCAGACCGCCGCCCGGCCCCAGCCCTGGTGGGCGCAATCGGCTCCGCGGGCGCCTCAGCCGCCGCAAGCGCCACAAGCCCGCACCGCCTTCCAGTCGCAGGTTCCGGCCTACGCGCCTCAAGCCCCGCTGCCGCAAAGCATCTACGATGCCCCGCCGGCTCCGGTGGCCCAAGCTCCCGCTTACGCCCAGCCCGCTTACCAGCCGCGGCAGCAGGCCAACCTGCCGAACGGCCAGGTCGGCGCCCGCACCTATTCCGTCGGCCGCCAGTTCGGCATGACCCCCGACGCCATCCCCGCCGCCGGTCCGCCGCGCATGGTCCTGATCGCCCCGCCGGCCTCCGCGCCGGATGACGAGGACAAGCCGCGCGAAGACGAAGACCGCGACTGGGCTCCGCAAGGCCAAACGGGCAAAACCAAGAAGGACAGCGACCAGTAAGATGCAGTCGCGCCTCAACGACCTGATCGCCCTGGCCAACGAGCCCTCCAGCGCCAAGCGCCGCGAACTGCTGCGCGGCGTCACCGACATGCTGTTCGCCGCCGACGGCGCCAGTGGCGTCGAGATGGCCCTGTTCGACCAGGTGTTGGGCCAGCTGGCCGGCGAGATGGAAGAGGCCGTCCAGATCGAACTTGCCGAACGCCTGGGTGAAGCCCCGGCCGCGCCACGCGGCGTCTCGCGCACCCTGGCCTCGGGCTCGATCGCCGTGGCCGCGCCCATCCTGCGCGGTTCCACCGCCCTGACCGACGAGGACCTGGTCCACGTCGCCCGCACCAAGGGCCAGGACCACCTGCGCGCCATCTCGCAGCGCCCCAGCGTGTCCAGCGCCGTGTCCGACGCCATCGTGGCGCGCGGCGACGACGACACCCTGGGCGTCCTGTTGCGCAACGAGGGCGCGGTCCTGTCGCGCGAGGCGCATGAGACCGTCGTCGACCGCGCCGCCTCCAATCCGGCTCTGCATGACGCCGTCGTCGACCGTCACAGCCTGCCGGTCGACCTGCTGAACGAGATGTACTTCGTGGTCGAGGCTCGCCTGCGCGACCGGATCATGGAGAAGAACGCCGGCGTCGATCCGGCCATGCTGGAGGCGGCCCTGTCGGCCGGCCGCAAACGCATCGCGGTCGAGGACGGCGCCCTCCCCGCCGACCACGCCGAGGCCGAGGCCGAGTTCCGGACCCTCCGCGCCAAGGCGCAGATCTCGCCGCAGATGCTGGCCAACATGCTGCGCGGCAAGCGCACGACCCTGTTCCTGGTGGCCCTGGCCGACATGGCCGAGGTCGACTTCCACACAGCCCGCCGCATCCTGGACCGGCGCGAGATGGACGCCCTGTCGGTGATCTGCAAGGCGGCCGACTTCGACCGCTCGCTGTTCCTGACCTTCGCTCTGCTGATCCTCGAGCCGACCGACGACGTCATGCTCAAGGCCAAGACCTATGGCGAGCTCTATGCGGCCCTGCCGCGCGAGTCGGCCCTGCGCACGATCCGCTTCTGGCGGCTGCGCCGGCAGACCGGCGACGTGGCGGCGGCCTAAACACCTCTCTTCCTGAGAGAATAAGGCGCAAACCCGCCGCTCTCGCGCCTTGCGTGCGCCATGTGGGACAGCCAAGGTGCGCGCCTTGTCTACTCCTGCTCTGGATTCTCGATGATCAGCGCTTCGCGCTTGGCGCTTGTCGCCGCCGCCGGCCTTTCGGTCGCCGCCTGCTCGCATCTTCCCAAGCCCCCGTCACTTCCGTTGTTGAAGAAGGAGGCCTCCGCGCCGGCGATCGCGGAAGCGCCGCCGCTGGCGGGTCCGAAGGTCGCCGATCTGAAGCCGGGGCAATGGGCCCAGGAGATCTCGGACGTCGCGGTCGATCCGTCCTGGCGCTTCGGCGCGCTGCCCAACGGCATGCGCTACGCCATCCGCAAGAACGCCACCCCGCCCGGCCAGGCGTCCTTGCGCCTATGGTTCGACGCCGGCTCGCTGATGGAAGCCGACGACCAGCAGGGCCTAGCCCACTTCCTGGAGCACATGGCCTTCAACGGCTCCAAGAACGTGCCCGAGGGCGAGATGGTCAAGATCCTGGAGCGCCACGGCCTGGCGTTCGGGGCCGACACCAACGCCTCGACCAGCTTCGACGAGACCACCTATCAGCTGGACCTGCCCAAGTCGGACGACGCCACGGTCGACACCTCGCTGATGCTGCTGCGGGAAGCCGCCGGCGAGCTGACCATCGCCCCCGAGGCCGTCGACCGCGAACGCGGCGTGGTGATGTCCGAGCAGCGCACGCGCGACACCCCCGGCTACCGCGTCGCTATCGCCACCCTTTCGGCGCAGATGGAAGGTCAGCTGCCGCCCAAGCGCATCCCGATCGGCAAGACCGAGATCCTGAAAACCGCCCCGGCCCAGCGCATCCGCGACTTCTATGAGGCCTATTACCGCCCGGAGCGCGCGACCCTGGTGGCCGTCGGCGACTTCGACGTCGACGCCATGGAAGCCAAGATCAAGGCCAAGTTCGGCGACTGGGCCGGCAAGGGCGCCAACGGCGAGAACCCGGACCTTGGCCCGGTGATCAAGCGTGGTCCAACCGCCAAGCTGCTGGTCGAGGCCGGCGCGCCGTGGTCGGTGCAGATGACCTGGATGCGCAAGCCCGACGGCCTGCTCGAGACCAAGGCCGTCGACGAGCGTGACATGCTGGAGAACCTGGCCTTCGCGGTGCTGAACCGGCGCCTTCAGGCGATCGGCCGCTCGGCCGAGCCGCCGTTCATCGCCGGTGGGGCCTTCAAGGGCGACCAGTACGGCGCGGTGCGGGTGACCACCCTCGGCGCGACCGCCCAGCCGACCCGCTGGCGCGAAGCCATGACGTCGCTGGACGCCGAGCAGCGCCGCGCCGTCCAGTACGGCGTGCGCCAGGATGAGTTGGATCGCGAGATCGCCACCTTCCGCGCGTCGCTGGTCGCCGCCGCCGCCGGCGAGGCCACCCAGCGAACGCCGCAGCTGGCCAATCAGCTGATCGGAACCCTGGGCGATGGCGAGGTGATCACCTCGCCCAGCCAGAACCTGGCGTTCTTCGACCAACTGGTGAAGGGCCTGACCGCCGAGCGTGTCAGCGCCGTGCTGAAGTCGTCCTTCGCCGGCTCGGGTCCGCTGATCGTCATCGCCGCCCCGACCGCCATCGAAGGCGGCGAACCAGCGGTTCTCAAGGCCTATGACGAGGTCAAGAGCCAGCCGGTGGTTCCGCCGGCCGCGCCGGGCGTGACGGTCTGGCCGTATTCCAGCTTCGGCCCGACCGGCAAGGTCGCCGAGCAGAAGGACGTGAGCGACCTGGACGCCGTCTTCATCCGCTTCGACAACGGCGTGAAGCTGACGGTCAAGCCGACCAAGTTCCGCGACAACCAGGTGCTGGTGAAGGTCCGCGCCGGCCACGGCTTGCTGGACATGCCGTCCGACAAGCAGAGCCCGCTGTGGTCGGGCAGCGCCTTCGTCGAGGGGGGTCTCAAGCAGATCAGCGCCGCCGACATGGAACGCGTGCTGACCGGCAAGATCTGGAACGCCAATCTGGGCGTCGAGGACGACGCCTTCGTCCTGAGCGGCCGCACGCGTCCCGAGGACCTGTCGACCGAGCTGCAGGTGCTGGCCGCCTTCGCCACCGAGCCCGGCTGGCGTCCGGAAGCCTTCAGCCGCATCAAGACCGCCTATGGCACGGTGCACGACCAGTTGCAGAGCACGACCGGAGGCGTGATCAGCCGTGACCTCGGCGGGCTGATGCATAACGGCGACCAGCGCTGGACCTTCCCGTCGCGCGAACAGATCGCCGCCGCCTCGCTGAGCGAACTGCGCACCGTGGTCGACAACCCGCTGACCAAGGGCGACCTGGAGGTCGTCATTGTCGGCGACACAACCGTCGAGAAGGCGATCATCGCCGTGGCCGACACCTTCGGCGCCCTGCCCGCCCGTCCTGGCGACCCGGCCTTGACCGGCGCGGAGAAGGCGCCGTTCCCGACGCCGGCGACCGAGCCGGTGGTGCGCACCCACAAGGGCCGCCCCGACCAAGCGGCGCTGTTCATGGTGTGGCGCACCGACGACCTGTTCTCGAACCTGCAGCGCTCGCGCGACGTCTCGATCCTGGGCCAGGTGATGCAACTGCGCCTGATCGACGAACTGCGCGAGAAGCAGGGCGCGACCTACTCCCCCAACGCCTCGTCCACGGCCAGCGTCACCTTCAAGAACTGGGGCTATCTGGGCGTCAGCATGGAGGTGCCGCCCGAGAAGCTGGACGACGTGGTCGTCTCGATCCGCAAGATCGCCGCCGACCTGCGCGACAAGCCGATCACCGATGACGAGCTGGAGCGGGCCAAGAAGCCGCGCATCGACTCGATCGAGAAGGCCAGGGTGACCAACGAGTACTGGCTGGGGGCGCTGTCGGGCGCCCAGGACGACCCGCGCCTGCTGGACGCCACCCGCTCGGTGATCGCCGGCTTGACGCGTGTCACCCCGGCCGACGTGCAGAAGGCCGCGAAGACCTATCTCGCCGATGACCAATCGTGGCTGCTGCTGGTGAAGCCGGAAGCGGCCGCTCCGGCGGCGGCGAAGTAGGACGCAAAGAGAAAGGCCTCGGCGGAAACCGGGGCCTTTTTATATCTCCCCACTCCGTTTCCCCGGCGAAAGCCGGGGCCCAGATGGCGAAGCTCCGAGTGGGTTCTAGAAGCCCCGCGCCTTTCCAGTCAGCCCTAGCGCCTTCAGATCTGGGTCCCGGCTTTCGCCGGGAAGATCGGAATTGGGTTAGTAGACGACCCCGCCGACGCCGCCATCCAGGCTGAAGCTGGTGGTCAGGCTCTGGCGTTCCTGCACCGTCTCCTCGCGATAGGCGGTGTATTTCTCGGTGGTGACGATCGTCAGGATCTTCACCCCGGCGCCGAAGCGGCGCAGCAGCGAGCGCTCGTTGCAGTCGCGGGCCGGACGTTGCGGACGGCAGGTCAGAGTGCCCTGGCCCTGGCCGGCGCCGGGGACGTGATACAGCGCCTCGTTCTTCTGGCAGATGTAGGTCTGGCCGCCGCCACCGGCCGAAATGTCGATCTGGCCGGCATAGTCGGCGATCACGTACTGCATGCGCGAGCCGGCGATGCAGCGGTAGAGCTCACCGTCATAGAGGTCGTCGATGTCACGGTCGGGCGTGACCTGCGAGGCCGGGTGCGGCACGTCGCGGTCGTCCAGGCAGACGGCGCGGATGATCACGCGGCGCGTGCGGGTGCGGGTGGCTTCATAGGCCTGGCGACGGCGGGCCTCGCCGCCCTCGACGTTCAGGCCCTGGATGTAGCCGCTTGCCATCGGACCGGAATAGTAGCCGCCGTGACCGCCGCCGCCGTAATAGTTGACCGTGCCCGAGGCCGAGCCGGCCAGCGAGCCGGCGCCCGAGGACGCCCCCGACGCGGCGCCGGCATTGGCGGTGGCCGAAGCATTGGCGTTCACGATCACGGTCGCGCCGATGTTCACGTTGACGCCGGGAATATTGACGTTGTGACCGCCGCCGCAGCAGCCCGTCGGCGGCGCCGGAGGCTTGGGCGGCGCGGGCGGCGGCTTGCAGCAAGCGGGCGGCGTCGGCGTGCAGCCGCTGCTGCACTGCGCCCAGGCCGCGCCGCCGATCAGCAGCCCGCCCAGCAGCGCGCTCAGGGCGATCACCCAGTTCCGCGTGTTCAGTTTCGGCGCCTTCATCGGCGGTTCCCTTCGCATCGGGTCGTTCCGCTTTTGGTTAAGCAAGAATCGGGCCGGAGCCCGCCGCTCCCCCTGGATTGCGCCAGAATGGGACGGTCGGGGCCTTGGCCCGGTTCTCCTAGCAAGCCGCGTGCGGACAAAAACCAGCCGCGAGTGACCCGCCAGGGGACGACGATGTTCCATCCAAGCACGGAACGATTGATAGACTATTGGCGAGACAAGAAGGGCGACGCCGCCCTGCCGCGCCGCACGGACGTCAATCCGGGGGATTTCCTGGAGCTTCTGCCGCAGGTGTTCATCCTGGGCCGAGACGGCGGCAAGCTGCCATTTCGCCTGGCCGGCGGCTTCGTCTCCGACCTTCACGCCCGCGACCTGCGCGGCCAGGACGCCCTGTCGCTGTGGGCGCTGGCCCACAGGCTGGAACTGAAGAGCGCTCTGGACGTCGCGCGCAAACGCCGCACGCCGTTGGTGGTCACCGCCGACATTCGAGCGCACGGGGTTCCTTCGGTCGGCATGGAGGTGCTGTTCGCCCCGCTGCAGGGCGCGAGCGGCGAGACCGACCGCTTCCTGGGGCTCTACACGCCGATCGCCATGATGGCTCGCCTGATGGGCCGTCCGGCCTACGAGCTAGGCATCCGCGAGATCAAGCCGCTGGGCGACGGCAATGCGGACATGCCGCGTCTGCGCCTGGCGACCTTGGACGGGCGAGCTATCGCCTAACGGCCCGCCGCGTCCAGATTCGCCCACACATCACCCGGCAATTCCAGCCGGGCCGCGCCCATCAGCTCGTTCAGCTGCTCGACCGAGGTCGCGCTGGCCAGCGGCGCGGTGATGGCCGGGTGGGCCATGATCCAGGCGAGGGCGACCTGGGCCGGTGACGCGCTGACTTCCGCCGCCGCCTCGTCCAGGGCCACCAGCACCGCCCGTCCCTTGTCGTTCCAGTAATCGCGCAGGATCGTCCGGGCCCGCGCCTTGCCCTCGAAGTCGGCTTCGGTACGATACTTGCCGCTCAGGAAGCCTGCGGCGAGGCCGTAGAACGGGATGATCCCCAGCCCCTCGGCCTTGGTCAGGTCCGTCATCGCCCCCTCAACCTGGTCACGATCGACCAGGTTGAACTTGGGCTGGATGGTCTCGTAGCGCGCCAGGCCCTTGGCCTTCGACGTCTCGAGATTGGCCTTAAGCCGCTCGGGCGAGAAGTTCGACGCCCCCACCGCCCGCACCTTGCCGGCCCTCACCAGGCGGTCGAAGGCCGCCAGCGTCTCGTCGATCGGCGTTTCGGCGTCGTCCTGGTGCGACTGGTAGAGGTCGATGTAGTCGGTCCGCAGGCGCTTGAGCGAGCCCTCGACGGCGGCCTCGATATTGGCCGCCGACAGCCCCGGCTGTTTCGGCCACATCGCGACCTTGGTCAGGATCAGCACCTTGTCGCGCTTGCCGCTGGCCTTCAGCCAACGCCCGATCACCCCCTCGGACTCGCCGCCCTCGTGGCCCGGAACCCAGGCCGAATAGACGTCGGCCGTGTCGACGGCGTTGAAGCCGCCGTCGACGAAGGCGTCCAGCAAGCGGTGCGAGGTCGCCTCATCCGCCGTCCAGCCGAACACGTTGCCGCCGAAGACCAGCGGCGCGGTCGAAAGGCCGGAACGGCCGAGGGGGCGGTGATGCATGCGAGATTCCTCTACTCGGCGGCCACGGCGCGGCCGTCCTCGAACACCGGAACGTCCAGGGCGGCCATCGGGGCCTTGCCCAGCAAGAGGTCGGCCGCCTTCTCCGCGATCATCAAGGTCGGGGCGTTGGTGTTGCCGCCGATCAGGTTGGGCATGACCGAGGCGTCAATCACCCGCAGGCCCCGCAGACCCTGCACCCGCAGCTTGTCGTCGACCACCGCCAGAGGATCGCCGGCCACGCCCATACGGCACGTGCCGACCGGGTGGTAGATCGTTTCGGCCTTGGCGCGGATCCAGGCGTCGAGCTCGGCGTCGGTGCGCACGTCAGCCCCCGGGGCGTACTCGGCGTCGCGATAGGGGTCGAAGGCGGCCTGGGCCACGGTCTCGCGGGCGATGCGCACGCCCTCGCGGATGGCGCGGCGATCCTCGTCGGTGGCCAGGTAGTTGGCCAGGATGGTCGGATCATCGAGCGGATCGGCCGAGCGCAGGCCGACCTTGCCCCGGCTCTCGGGCCTCAGTTGGCAGACGTGCAACGTGAAGCCGTCCTTCTCGACCACCGTCTTGCCGTGGTCCTGCATGATGGCCAGCACGCCGTGGATCTGCAGGTCGGGTCGGTCCAGGTCGGGCCGCGACTTCAGGAACGCTCCGCTCTCCAGGAACTGCTGCCGGCCCAGTCCCTTGCCCATCAGCATGTAGGACAGCCCGACGCCCAGCTTGTTCAAGCCCTTGTTGGCCGAATAGGCGGTCTTGAGGTTCTTGGCGGTCCACGAGACACAGACATCCAGGTGGTCCTGCAGGTTGGCGCCGACGCCCTTGGACTCGTGGACCACCGCGATGCCGTGGGCCTTGAGATCGTCCGGCGCGCCGATACCCGACAGCTGGAGAATATGCGGCGACTGCACCGCGCCGGCGCTCAGCAGCACCTCGGCGTCGGCATAGGCCGTGTTCTTCTCGGCCGCCTTGCCGACGACGTAGTCGACGCCGACCGCCCGGCCCTTCTCGACGATGATCCGGGTGGTGCGGGCCTCGGTCACGCAGGTCAGGTTCGGCCGCGACAGGGCCTCGCTCAGATACGCCATGGCCGCGCTCCAGCGCTTGCCGTCGCGGATGGTCAGGTCGTAGGGCCCGAAGCCCTCTTGCTGGAAGCCGTTGAAGTCCTTGGTGGTCTTGTAGCCCGCCTGGCGACCGGCCTCGATCAGGGCGCCATAGAACGGGCTGTCGCTCTCGCCCTTCGATACGTGCAGCGGGCCGGCTCCGCCGTGATAGGCGTCTCCGCCGCCGTGATGGTGCTCGGAGCGCTTGAAGTACGGCAGCACCTCGGCATAGGACCAGCCGGACAGGCCCATCTGCCGCCATTGGTCATAGTCGCGTGCATGGCCGCGGATATAGATCATGCCGTTGATGGCCGAACTGCCGCCCAGGCCCTTGCCGCGCGGCCACCACAGCTCGCGATCGTTCAAGTGCGGCTCGGCCTCGGTCCAGAAGCCCCAGTTCTGCTCGCCCTTGTCCTTGATCAGCTGGCCCACGCCCGCCGGCATCCGGACCAGGATCGAGTTGTTCTTGCCGCCGGCTTCCAGCAGCAGGACCCTGATGTTGGGATCTTCCGTCAGGCGAGCGGCCAGCACGCAGCCGGCGGACCCGGCGCCGATGACGACGTAATCATAGCGTTCGCTGGCCATGGCCCCGACGCCCTCCCTCGAAGGTTATCATTGTTAAGGAGAGAGTGGTCCGGCTTTCCGCGCCACGCAAGCTTCCCCAGCGACCAGCGGAAAACGCGAGTTCCAGTTTCGCTCGGCGCGAATATGCGTATATACTACCTATGGACGAACGGATGCGGTGCGCCGCGCCGTCTCGCCGCGAATGACGCCTCCTCGCGGCGGGCTCTTCTCGCGCTGTGCCCGCGCGAGGAGCGGGAGCGCCGCCTTCATCCCCCAAGCAGCGGGTGGCGCTCCCAAGCTTCCTACTCAGCGATCGCTTTGAGATCCCGCGCGTAGCGCTTCCAGTTCTCGACATAATGCAGGGCCGAGCCCTGCAGAATCATGGTGTGATGCTCGCTGACCTCGCGCACCACCTTGCCTGGCGCGCCCATGACCATGGAGTTGTCCGGGATTTCCTTGCCTTCCGTGATCAGCGCCCCGGCGCCGATCAGGCAGTTCTTCCCGATCTTGGCTCCGTTCAGCACGATCGAGCCGATGCCGATCAGCGAACCGTCGCCGATCGTACAGCCATGCAGCATCACCATGTGACCAATGGTCACGTTGGAACCGATCGTCAGCGGAACACCAAGATCAGTGTGGAGAACCGAGCCGTCCTGGACGTTGCTGTTCTCGCCGATGGTGATCGGATCGTTGTCGCCGCGCACGATGGCGCCCCACCAAATACTGGCGTTCTTCTTGAGAATCACGTTCCCCATCACACTCGCGGTCGGCGCGATCCAGTATTCGTCCCGCGGGGGAAGCGTCGGCGTTGCGGCGCCTAGCGAATAGACAGTCATCCGTATGCCTCGTTTTCTTGGACGCCATTTTCCGGTTAACCACCCAGAAACCACGATGGGCCATTGTAGTCAGGCGATTCGAGAGGGAACATTCCTCAAGCGGGAATCATTTTTCTCTCGTGTCGGGTCGGGGGCGACCTTCGCTTTCGGCCCACCCGCTGACGAAGACGAGGTGTCGCTCTTGGCGTTCCGGCGTTCAGCACCGCCCATTGGAAGCTCCCCGGAGCCGCCCGGCCGCGCACGCGACTTCGTTATTACCCAACAGCTCACATCCAAGGACGACGCCTTCTGGCCTCGTCCTTTTTTATTGCCCTCATGGAGGCTTTGATGACCAAGCGAGCCCTGAAGCGGATGGCGCGTGAAGGCGCGTACGAGACCGGCCAATACGGTGATGACGCCAAGGTGCGTCGCCTGCCGATCGATGTTCGCGAACGTGGCAACGCGTGGAATCCGCTTGGGCACGACGGCGCGCCAAACAATCCCGAGCGCGATCAGAGCTACCTAAAAACCATAAAACCAAAATCGCCAGGCCAGGCCCAGTTGATGGAAGCCATCGACGAGAAGAACCTGGTCATGGCGCTCGGTCCGGCCGGCACCGGCAAGACCTACATCGCCATCTCCAAGGCCGTCGAAGCCCTGGAGGCCGGCAAGGTCAGCCGCATCGTCCTGTCGCGTCCCGCCGTCGAGGCCGGCGAGTCGATCGGCTATCTGCCGGGCGATATGGAAGACAAGCTGGCTCCCTATCTGCGCCCGCTCTACGACGCCCTGACCGATCGCCTGTCGGTCAAGCGCATGCGGGCCCTGATGGCCGAGGGCGCCATCGAGATCGCCCCGGTCGGCTTCATGCGCGGCCGCACCCTCAACAACGCCTTCGTGGTCATCGATGAGGCCCAGAACTGCACTTACATGCAGCTGAAGATGCTGCTCACGCGCCTCGGCTGGCACTCGACCATGGTCGTCACCGGCGACCCGAACCAGTCGGACCTCTTGCCGGGCATCTCGGGCCTGGCCGATGTGGCCTCCCGCTTCGACGCGGTGGACAACATCGCCGTGGTCCGCCTGGCCGACCGCGACATCGTCCGCCACCCGCTGGTCGCGGAGATGCTCGGCGTCCTCTGACTTCGAGCGCTCCCGAACCAACGAGCCGCTCCGTCAGCCGACGGAGCGGCTTTTGGTAGCGCAACCCCTTTACAACACCCTGGGATTGAATGAGCATACGATCTCTCATTAGGCTCAGGAATGATCGGTCATGTTCAAGCACACGGCCCTAGCGGCCCTAGCCTTCGCCATCCTCTCGACCGGCGTCGCTTCCGCCCAGTCCACCAATCCCGCCGTCGGCCCAGGCAACCCCACCGACGTCATGTCCGTCTTGCCACGCGGCTCAACGGTTATGTACATGAACCTGGGCGTGCCGCCCGCCTATGCGAACCAAGCCCAGACCGACCGATCCCGCGTAAAGGCCACGCGCCTGGAATGGGACCGAGCCAAGCAGGCGGCGCTGCTGATCAACTCCAACCACTGCGCCGACGCCTATGAGCTTGCCGTTGTCGCACAGGACGAGCGCCTGGCGAACAGCGTGAAGAACGTCTGCGGCGCCGAGCGGCGTCCCTAAAGAAGGGCCCTGGTGAAGCCTAGCGCCATTCGTTAAAATCGAGGCTTGAGTTCAGGGCGGTCGGGCGTGCAAGGTCCGGCCGCCTTAAATTTTTTCGGACTCGTACATGGCCGACCTGACCGCGCCACGCTCGGAATTGACCCTCAGAGGGATCCTTCTCGGCGTCGCCATTACCCTCGTCTTCACCGCCGCCCAGGTCTATCTGGGCCTCAAGGTCGGCCTGACCTTCGCGACCTCGATCCCCGCCGCCGTCATCTCGATGGCCCTGCTTCGGGCCTTCAAGACCTCGACCATTCAGGAAAACAACATCGTCCAGACGATCGCGTCGGCCGCGGGCACGCTGTCGTCGGTGATCTTCGTGCTGCCGGGCCTGTTGATGATCGGCTGGTGGTCGAACGTGCCGTTCCTGCCCACCTTCGGGGCCTGCGCCGTCGGCGGCATCCTGGGCGTGATGTACACCATCCCTCTGCGCCGGGCCCTGGTGACCAACTCCAACCTCCCCTACCCCGAAGGCGTCGCCGCCGCCGAGGTTCTGAAGGTCGGCACCGGCTCGCGTGAAGGCCAGGCCGAGGGCAAGGCGGGCCTGGCCGCCGTCAGCATGGGCGCGATCGCTTCCGCCCTGTTTGGCGCGCTCGCCGCCGCCAAACTGTTCGCCGCCGAGGTCGCCGGCTACTTCAAGTTCAAGGCCGGCGCGGGCGCGTCGGGCCTGGGCGCCTCCAGCTCGCTGGCCCTGATGGGCGCGGGCCACCTGATGGGCATCACCGTCGGCGTCGCCATGTTCGCCGGCCTGTTCATCGCCTGGGCGATCCTGGTGCCGATCCTGACCGTCGCCACCCCAATGCCGGGCGCCGACGCGGCCACCCACGCCCTGACCGTCTGGAAGACCCAGGTCCGCTTCCTGGGCGCCGGCGTCATCGGCGCCGCCGCCATCTGGACGCTGGCCAAGCTGGTCGGCCCGATCACCGCCGGCCTGAAGTCGGCCCTGGACGCCGCCAAGGTCCGCAAGAGCGGCGGCGGCGACATCCCCCGCGTCGAGCAGGACATCCCCATCGGCATCGTCGGCATCGTCTCGCTGATCCTGATGGCCCCGGCCGGCTGGTTCCTGGCCCACTTCCTGGTCGGCGGCCCGATCGTCAGCCTGACCGTCCCGCTGGTCGCCATCGGCATCGGCTATCTGATCGTCGCCGGCCTGCTGGCCGCCGCCGTCTGCGGCTACATGGCCGGCCTGATCGGCTCGTCCAACAGCCCAGTCTCGGGCATCGCCATCCTGACCGTGCTGGGCGCCTCCTTGATGGTCGGCATGGTGGGCCGCGGCGTGGTCGGTCCGGACGTGACCAAGGCCCTGGTCGCCTTCGCCCTCTACGCCACCACGTGCGTACTGGCCGTGGCCGTGGTCGCCAATGACAACCTGCAGGACCTCAAGACCGGCCAGCTGGTCGACGCCACCCCGTGGAAGCAGCAAGTCGGCCTGATCATCGGCGTCATCTCGGGCGCCGTGGTCATTCCGTTCGTGCTGGAACTGCTGAACCGCTCGAACGGCTTCGCCGGCGCCCCGAACCTGCAGGCCATCTCGGACGAGCCCCTGGCCGCGCCGCAGGCCACCCTGATCTCGACCCTGGCCAAGGGCGTGCTGGGTGGCGACCTGAACTGGACCTTGCTCGGCGTCGGGGCCCTGATCGGCCTCGCCCTGGTCGCCGTCGACACCATCCTGCGCAAGACCAGCAAGGACCGCTACAGCCTGCCGCCCCTCGGCGTGGGCCTGGCCATCTATCTGCCCAGCTCGGTCACGGCCCCGGTGGTGGTCGGCGCGGTGGCCGGCTGGCTGTTCGAGAAGATCGTCGCCAAGGACCGCGCGGCCGAACCGGCCAAGCGCCTGGGCGTGCTGATCGCCTCGGGCTTCATCGTGGGCGAGAGCCTGTTCAATGTGGCCCTGGCCCTGCTGATCGTCACCACCAACAAGGGCGAGCCCCTGGCCCTGCCCTTCGCCCCACCCGAGCACGTCGGCATGATCCTTTCCCTGATCGCCGCCGCCTTCGTGGTCATCGGCCTCTACCGCTGGGCCCGCAAGGCCGGCGCGAAGGCGATGGAGGCGTAAGGCCTCCCGCCCCGACGAACAGGAAACCCCGGAAGGTCCACCTTCCGGGGTTTTCTTTTAGGCCCTACTGATCCGCCGGCTTCAGTATCGTGAACCGAACTTCCTGCCGCCCGCGATAGCCCAGCGACTCATACAGCCCGATGGCCGTGGCGTTGTCGGCGTAGCTGTGCAGGAAGGCGTGCTCGCCGGTCGCCAGGATGCGGGCCGTGACCTCGCGCAACAGACGGGCCGCGTAGCCCTTGCCGCGATGGTCGGGGTGCACGCAGACGCCGCTGGCCTCGGTGAAGCCTTCGGGGCGCATCCGTTCGCCGGCCATGGCGACCAGTTGGCCGTCCACGCGCACGCCGATGAAGCGGCCCAACTGGTGGGTGCGGGTGAAGAACGGGCCAGGCTTGGTGAGGGTGGCCAGGGCCAGCATCTCAGCGGCATCAGCGTCGTCCAGGGGCGGCATGTCGAACCCGACGTCCCAGGCCGGAGCAACGGTCTGCGCGACCATCTGCAGGCACAGGGCGCTGGAGACGATCTCGGTCCCGGGCGGCGCGGGCGGCGTGTCGAGTTCGACGAGACCGACCGTTCCCAGCTCGCGCACCAGCTCGCCCAGGGCGGTGAGGCTCTCGGGGCTCTGGTCGACCGTCGCGGCGAACAGGCCGTAGTCCGGACCCATCCGCACCGCCCCGCCCCGGCGCACGGCCAGATGCGACTGGCGGCCGCTCAGGGTGGCGAAGACGGGGCGGTCGAGGATGTGGGCGGTCATACGTCCATTCAAGCGGGGCAGTACGCCGCGATCAACGCCTTTACGGCCCCGACCACGGCCTTGGCCGGCTTGTCGTCGCCGTCGAACATCTGGCTGGAGGTGAAGACGCCCTCGATCAGCAGCATCATGGCGTCGCCCAGGGCCTTAGGGTCGGACGCGCCCATCTCGGCGGCCTTGGCGTGCAGCCGGTCGCGCAGCTGCTGCTTGTGAGCCTGGGAGACCTGGCGGCCGGCGTGCTGGCGGTCGGGATATTCCACGACGGCGTTGGAGAGGTTGCAACCGCGATAGTCGTCGCCGCCCGAGCGATCCGACAGGACGCCGAAATAGGCGAGCATCTGGGCCTTGGCGTCGTTCGGATACAGCGCCTCGGCCGCCTCGAAGCGGTCCCAGAAGCCGACCTCGACCTCGCGCAGCACCGCCGCGACCAGCTCGTCCTTGGATTTGTAGCTGCGATAGAGACTGGGCTTGGTCACGCCCGCCTTGGTGACGATCTCGTCGACCCCGACGGCGCGGATGCCCTCGCGATAGAACAGGTCCCGCGCCGTGTCGAAGATGCGTTCGGCGGCGCGCGGCGTGACCCCATAGGGTCCGTTCAATCTTTCTTCCGGGGTTCGGTCTGACATGGCCCTTGACGATGTTACTTACCGGTACGTATGTAGCGGAACAAGCCCGTACCGATCGGTTACATAGAGACGCCGCATGACGATCGCCAGCAGCGAGACCAGCCGCCGCCCCTTCGGGCAGAACTACGCCTTCGTGGTCGCCGGCGCCATTTTTCTGGCCCTCTTGTCGGCCGCTGGCCTCCGGGCCGCGCCGGGCGTGCTGATCCTGCCGCTGGAGAAGGCGTTCGGCTGGGACCGCGCCTCGATCTCGTTGGCCGCCGGCATCGGCATTTTCCTCTACGGCCTGACGGGCCCCTTCGCGGCGGCGCTGATGCAGTCGTTCGGCCTGCGCAGGACCGTGACCCTGGCCCTGCTGCTGATGTCGCTGTCCACCGGCCTCTCGGCCTTCATGACCACCTCCTGGCAGTATGTCGCGACCTGGGGCGTGATGGCCGGGATCGGCAGCGGCGCGGTGGCGATGGTGCTGGGCGCGACGGTGGTGAACCGCTGGTTCGTGGCCCGGCGAGGCGTGATGATGGGTCTGCTGGCGGCCTCGACGGCGACCGGCTCGCTGATCTTCCTGCCCGGCATGGCCCTGATCGCCGACCACGGCGGCTGGAAGCCCGTGGTGATCACCGTCTCGCTGGTCGCCCTGGTCCTGGCCCCGCTGATGTGGCTGCTGATCCCCGAGCGCCCCTCGAGCGTGGGCCTCAAGCCCTATGGCGCGCCCGACGACTACCAAGAGCCGCCGCCGGTCAACGGCGCCAACGCCCTGGCCTATGCGTTCGAGGCCCTCGGCCGGGCCGCCAAGACCCGGACATTCTGGCTGCTGTTCCTGGGCTTCTTCATCTGCGGCCTGACCACCAACGGCCTGGTCGGCGTGCACATGATCGCCTTCTGCGGCGACCGGGGCATGCCCGAGGTCAAGGCCGCGGGCCTGCTGGCGCTGATGGGCCTGTTCGATCTGTTCGGCACGACCGCGTCGGGCTGGCTGAGCGATCGTTACGACGCCCGCAAGCTGCTCTTCGTCTACTACGTGCTGCGCGGCCTCTCGCTGATCTACCTGCCCTTCTCGGACTTCTCGGTGGTCAGCCTCTCGGCGTTCGCGGTGTTCTACGGCCTGGACTGGCTGGCGACCGTGCCGCCGACGGTGCGCCTGGCCACCGAAGCGTTCGGGGACCGCGACGGCCCCATCGTGTTCGGCTGGATCGCGGCAGGGCACCAACTGGGCGCGGCCACGGCCGCCATCGGAGCCGGCGTCATTCGCGCCAGCCAGGGCCAGTATGTCGAGGCCTTCATCATCGCGGGCGCCGCGGGCCTGGTGGCTGGCGCCGCCTCGCTGATGATCCGCCGCGCGGCGCCCAAGCCAGTCCTGGCCTAGGCGCGCGCGGGGTTCGAAAGGAGACTAGTCCAGGTCTTCGGCCAGGATGGCCATCTCGAACATGAACGAGCCGTCCTCGTCCTCGTCCTGGAAGACGACGCCGATGAATTCACCGGCCACTTCGACCTCGGCCGAATCCTTCTGCTTGGGGCGCGGCTTCACGGCGATGTGCGGGTTGCCGAAGGTGCGCTTCAGGTGCTTTTCGAGCTTGGCGACGGTCGTGGCGTCCACGAGGGGCCTCTTGTTCTAGCTGAGCGCCCGGGAGCGCGTTATCGGGGCGAAACTAGCGTCCGGGGCGGGAGGCGCAAGCGCTTCCGGCGGATGAGGTGTGGACGCTCCTTCCGCCAGCAACCAATCGCGGAACAGGACGGCCGCTTCGGTGGCGCCGTCAGGCGGGGTGACGGCCACGATCCGGGCCCGACCGTGAGTGAAGCCCAGCGGCGCGACCAGACGTCCACTGGCCAGATCCCGCTGCACGAAGGCCCAGGGTCCGATGGCCACGCCCAGGCCAGCGGCGGCGGCTTCGATCATGTAGAAATAGTGGTCGAACTCCTGCTCGCTGACCGGCGGCGGCAGGTCGCCTAGCTCGAAGTTGCGGGCCCAGTCCGACCAGCTCTCGACGAACGTGCGGGTCAGCAGGCGCGGCATGGCGCAAATCCGCGCCAGGCTCATCGGCTCGGCGGCGGCCAGTTCCGGCGACATGACCGGCCCGTGGAAGTGCTCCATGAATGGTGTGACGACGGAATCGTAGGTGACGACCGAGTCGGGCGTGCGCATGCGGATGGCCAGGTCGATGCCGTCGGCCTTGAAGTCGAACGGGCCGTTGGACTCGGCCACCCGCACCGGGATGTCGGGATGGGCGGCCTGGAAGGTCGGTAGGCGCGGGATCAGCCACTTCATGGCGAAGGTGGGCAGGCATGAGACGACCAGCGGCCGGGGTCCCGCCTCGAGCG
Organism: Caulobacter sp. ALps2; assembly: GCF_058681635.1. Classification (NCBI taxonomy): domain Bacteria; kingdom Pseudomonadati; phylum Pseudomonadota; class Alphaproteobacteria; order Caulobacterales; family Caulobacteraceae; genus Caulobacter; species Caulobacter sp. ALps2. Next base: position 2,809,668 of record NZ_CM178743.1, on the reverse strand, counting down.
GACGCGGCACGGCCGCCTCGATCTGATCAAAAGCCGGCGACAGGGCCTGGGCCAGCTTCAGCCCCGCCTCGGTCATGCGCAGGCGCGAGCGCGGCCCCTCGGTCAGGGGCACGCCCAGATGCTCTTCCAGCTGGCGAATCTGGCGGCTGACCGCGCCGTGGGTGACGCACAGCTCGTCGGCGGCCAGGGTCATGCGCCCATGCCGACCGAACGCCTCGAAGGCGCGCAGAGCGTTGAGCGACGGCAGCTGGCGGCGGGCCATGTGAAGAAACCTCACAGAAGGCCGACCGATAAGTCGTTATCCGGGCAAGCGCAACCGGGGGATAGTCGCGCGCATGTCCACCGCTGATCCCCGCCGCATCACCTTTCCACAGGTCCTGGCCCTGTTGGCGATCTGGACCGCCGTGATCTACGGCCTGACGAGCAAGTCGTCGCCGGATGTCGAGCAAATCTCACTGAAGGGAAAGAGCCCGGCCTGCGCTTCGAAAGAAGGCTAGCCCAGAAGAATACCCCCAGATAGGGGTTGGGCCCCGGCGCGTCTCGCGGCCGGGGCCCAGGTCCGCCCACTAGGTCGGGGGGGCGTAGAGGGGCGGACGTGAGATAAACGCCATCCCCCGAACGCGGTTCCGCCAGCTATCGCGCCGGCGTGAGTTTTATTTCGAAGAGCTTCGGCCACAGCTTGCCGGTGACGAATAGCCGATCCTTGGCCGCGTCGTAGGCGATGCCGTTCAGCACATCGTCGTTGCGGCCAGTGACGCCGGCCTCCTTCATCAGGCCCGCCAGCTCGATCCAGCCGGTGACGTTTCCGGAGGTCGGGTCGATCCGGGCGATGCGGGTGGTCTGCCAGACATTGGCCAGCAGCTCGCCCTTCACATATTCCAGCTCGTTGAGGTTTCGCACCGGCACGCCGTGGTCGGTGACCTCGATGCGGCCGGTCTCCTTCAGGGTGTCGGGGTCGAGGAAGCGAATGAACGAGGTGCCGTCGCTCATCATGATCCGCTTGTCGTCGCGGGTCAGGGCCCAGCCCTCGCCCGGATAGCTGAATTCGCCGATCCGCTCGAAGGTGTCGATGTCGTAGATGATGCCGAGCTCGTCGGTCCAGGTCAGCTCGTACAGCCGGTTCTTCCAGTCGACGATGCCCTCGCCGAAATAGCGACTGTCGACGATGCGCTCCTGCTCGGAGACGCCGGTCTCGAGGTTCCATTTGCGAATGAACGACCGGCCCTTCAGGCCCGTGCTCTCGAAGATGAATCCGTCGCGGTAGAACAGCCCCTCGGTGAAGGCGTTGGTGTCGTGCGGATAGGCTTTCACGACCGTGTAACCGCCAACCGGCGCCGTGGCGGCGGAGACAGGCGCGGGCCCGCAGGCGACCAGGACGGCCGCCAGCAGTACGGCGCTCAGACTTTTGAGAAGCCGCAACCTCGATCTCGCCAAATCAGATTTCGTATGAATAGACGGTCTCGGCCAGGGTGTGGTCCATGGTCCGGGCCGGTTCCTCGCAGGTCGGGCAGTTGACCAGGCGCGCCGGAACGCCGGCGGCCGTGCAGTGAGCCGGCACGGGACGCAGCACCACCGAGCCCGAGGCGATCTTGGCGTAGTCGCCGATCGAGATGTTGCCCAGCACCTTGGCGCCGGCGCCCAGCAGGACGCCCTTGCCGATCTTGGGGTGACGGTCGCCGCGATCCGCGCCGGTGCCGCCCAGGGTCACGCCGTGCAGCATCGAGACATCGTCGCCGACCACCGCGGTCTCGCCGATGACGATGCCGGTGCCGTGGTCGATGAACACCCCCTTGCCGATCTTGGCGGCCGGGTTGATGTCGACCTGGAAGATCTCGCTGGCCCGGCTTTGCAGGTAGAAGGCCAGGGTCTCGCGGCCTTCATTCCACAGCCAGTGCGACACCCGATGGGTCTGCAGCGCCAGGAAACCCTTGAAGAACAGGAACGGCTGGACGTAGCCCTTGCAGGCCGGGTCGCGCTCGAAGACCGCCTTCAGATCGGCCTCGGCGGCCTCGACCAGGGACGGATCGCTCTCGAAGGCGTCGGCGGCGAATTCGCGCGCCGTCATCGCCCGCATCTCCTGGTCGCCCAGCTTGCGGGCAAGCTGGAAGGTCAGGGCGTCGGCCAGGTTGTCGTGGCTCAGGATCACCGCGTTCAGCAGCGACGCCAGCGCGGGTTCGTCCTTGGCCGCGTGTTCGGCCTGGTTGCGCAGCGCCACCCAGACAGGGGTCTCGGTGTCCGGCGTCACCACTTCCAGATGCTTGGCCATCGGGCTCTCCCTTCCCAGCTGGCGTATCCATAGAGCATCTTGATAAAAAATGCTCCCACCGACGCGATGAACGCCGGTTATCCGAGGATTAGAGCCGCCAAGTCGGCGGGCAGTTCCCCTCGTACGGCCATATGGTGCGTCCTGAGCAGTAACGCCACTGTAATCGCGTCGGGCATATGACCGGCGACGGCCGCGTCCAACGCTTCTCGGAACGGCGCGCGGGCGACGGCCAGATCCTCCGTCTCGTCGGGGGCCGCGTCGGTGGGCGTTAGACCCATGGCCAGGAAGCCGGTCGCGACTTCATCGGTGACCGAGTTGGAAAGCTCCATGCGCAGGATCTGGCGCCAGTCGGACGCCCGCAGGCCCACCTCCTCGGCCAGTTCGCGCTTGGCGCCGTCCAGCGGATCCTCGTCGTGCGGCGCGCCGCCCTCGGGCAGCTCCCAGCTGTAGTTGGCCAGGGCGAAGCGGTTCTGGCCGACCAGGGTCACCGTGCCGTCCTCGTGCAGAGGCAGGACGCCGATCGCCTGGTTCTTCATGCTGATCTTGCCGTACAGCGCCGGCCGGCCTGTCGGGGCGATCGCCTGGTATTCGGTCAGGGTGATCCACGGGTTGTCGTACAAGACTTGACTGGACGAGACGCCCCAGGGCTTTCCGTGCGGCTTCAGCCAGGCGGGCTTCTGGGACATCGGCGGACTCGCGACTTGTGGCGGCCGGGGTCCGGCCATAGGTGTGCCCTCTACATCGCTTCGGAGAGATCGTCTTGGCAGCTTCCGTTCCGCCCGCCCCCGAATTCGCCGAAACGCTGCCAATAGAGGCGTCGCCCGAGGTCGTCGCCTTCCTGGCCAAGCGCCGGTCGGCGTCGGCCATGAGCCTGGCGGCCCCGGGTCCGGATGCGAGCCAACTGGCGGAGATCCTGCGCCTGGCCGCCCGCGTGCCCGACCACGGCAAGCTGGCCCCTTGGCGGTTCGTGATCCTGCAAGGCGCGGCCAAGGACGCCTTCGCCGAACAGATCACCAAGCTGGCCGACAGCCAGGCCAACCCGACCAAGGCCAACGCCGCCCTGCGCAAGCTGACCCGCCCGCCAGTGGCCGTGGCCGTGATCTCGCGTTTCATCCCGGGCGAGATCCCCGAATGGGAGCAGCGCCAGAGCGCCTCGGCTGTTTGTCATCAGCTTTTGTTGGCCGCATCAGCCTTGGGCTGGGGCGCCAACTGGATCACCGACTGGTACAGCTACGATCCCCGCGCCAACGCGATCCTGGGTCTGGCCGAAGGCGAACAGGTGGCCGGTTACCTCTACCTCGGGACCTCGACCGAGCAGCCGCAGGAACGCGTGCGCCCGGACGTCGCGGCGATCACCAGCGAATGGAGCCCTGCCTAGAGCGGGGCGTTTCCTCTGAACTCAGCAGGAGAGTGAAGATGGCGCGGCGCAAGGATCCCTGGACGACCCTGGCTTTCGACAGCTGGTCCCTGGGGCTGGAAGCCTCGTCCGTCATCGGCATGCGGATGATGAAACTCGCCGCCGGCGGCGCGGCCGCCCAGGCCGAGGCGCAGCTGATGGTCGGTGAAAAGGTCGCCGCCAGCCTCACCCTGCCGATACTGGCCATGACCGGCCAGTTGGGCGCGTCGGGCCCCGCGATCGCCTCGGGTTCGCTGGCCCACCTGCGCAAGAAGGTGCGGGCCAACCGGCGGCGACTCGCGAAAAAAGGCTAGGCCTCTTCCGCCATCAACCCCAGTCGCGCCTGCACCGCCTTCACATAGGTCGGCCCCACCGGCACGGCGACGCCGTCGCGCAAGACGAGGGCGATCAGGCCCTTGCCCAGGCGGTTGACCGCCTCGACCCGGTCGGGACTGACGAAGGCCGAGCGGTGGACTCGGATCATCCGGGCCGGGTCCAGCGCCTGCTCCAGGGCGCTCATGGTGATGCGGTGAATGTGGCTGCGGGTGGCCGTGTGCAGCAGGACGTAATCCTTGGCCGCCTCGATCCAGTCGATATCGGCGACCGCCACGCGGACGTGGCCCTGGCGGGTCGCCACCCAGATGCCGTCCAGATCGGTTTCGCGCGCCGGAGCAGCAGCTACGATCTGCTGCTCGAAGGCCCGCTGCAAGGTGCGACGACGGCGGGCGCGCTCGACGGCCTGACGCAGGCGGTCGAAGCGCACGGGCTTGAGCAGATAGTCGGCGGCCTCGACCGCGAAGGCGTCGGCGGCATAGACCTCGAAGGCGGTGACGAAGACGATCTCGGGCCGCGCCTCCGGCGACAGCTCCGAGGCCAGGGCCAGGCCGCTCAGTTCCGGCATCTGGATGTCCAGCATGACGAGGTCGGGCGTCAGATCCGCGATCGCCTGGGCGGCTTCGCGGCCGTTGCGGGCCACGCCGACCAGCTTGGTCTCGGGGATCTGGGCGAACAACGCCGACAGCCGCTCCAGGGCGGCTGGCTCGTCGTCGACCAGCAGGACCTTCAGCTCCATCACGCCGCCCTCGCCTGCGTCGTCTCGAAGCGCAGCGGCATCCGGACCAAGACCAGGAACCCTCGCTCTCGGGGCGCGGCCTGCAGCACGCCGCGGTCGCCGAACAACACTTGCAGCCGCTGACGGACATTGTTCAGGCCGACACCCATGCCGGCCGCCTCGGGCGCGCAAGGCTCGCCGTCGTCTTCGACGATGATGACCAGATCGTCACCGTCACGTGAGACCTCCAGCTTGATCGTCACCGGCCGGCTGGTACGGGCCACGCCATGCTTGACCGCGTTCTCGATCAGCGGCTGCAGGATGAAGCTGGGCGCCAGCGCCCCGCGCAATTCGGCGGGGCACGAGAACTCGAGCCCCAGCCGGTCGCGGAAACGGACGCTCTCGATCTCCAGATAGGCTTGCAAGGTCGCCAGCTCGTCGTCCAGCGGGATCATCGCCTGGGGATCGGCCGCCAGGGTCAGGCGCAGGAACTCGGCCAGGCGCGCCAGCATCGACTCGGCCTCTTCGTTTCGCCCCGTGATCACGCAGGCCGAAACGGCGTTCAGGGTGTTGAACAGGAAGTGCGGATTGAGCTGGTAGCGCAGGGCCGCCAGGCGCGCGGCGCTGGCCTGGGCCTCGGCGGCCAGGGCCTGGGCGCGGGCGTCGGCCAGCTGCCGGTCGCGCTCTCGGGTCACGCGGACGGCGATCATCATCAGATAGAGCGCGCCCAGCAGGGCGAACATCCAGGCCGCGATCATCAGCTGGCTGGCGGCGCGCGCCAGCACCACGCGGGGCGCGGGATGGGCGCCGTCCAGCACCGCTCGCAGATGGCCGCCGATCACCAGGTCCGCCGCCGCCATCACCACGCCCAGCCCTAGCACGGCCGGAACCAGAGCCGCGAAGCGCACCGGCCGGTCGTCATCGCGCGGCGTGCGTTCGGCGCGGACATAGACGAGGCCCGAGAGCAGCGCGCCCAGGCCCATGAAAAGAAAGTGGCTGGCCAGCACGCCCGGCAGCGGCGCCTTGCCAGCGGCCAGGTACGGTAAGGCGAACAGCAGCGTGTCCAGCCCCCAGACACCCAGAGTCAGGAGCAGCGCCTGTCTGAAAAGGTCCGACTTCAGCCCGAGGTCGATATCTTTCATGAGCTCAGTCTAGCGAAAGCCGCGCCGTGCGCAGCCCTTCTCCGACGCACCGATGTCCGCCTTCGTCGCTCCAGCGCCCGCTCGCGCTGTCCCGTCGCAAGACGGCTGACGCGGCCGGCGCCAAGCGCGATCAAGACGCTGTCCTTCCGGACGCCCGAAGCGTCGAACCCTCATTTACGCCCTGGCCCGTCTGGAAGGACGCTCCCAAAAATAAAAAGGCGCGCCCGGCTCAGGCGCGCCTTGGTCATCTGGATCAGCCGCGGCCGCGATAGGGCGGCACGCCCTGGTCGGGGATCCACAGGCCTTCCGGCGCCGCGCCCGTCTGCCAGAACACGTCGATCGGGATGCCGCCGCGCGGGTACCAGTAACCGCCGATGCGCAGCCAGCGCGGCCGCGCGATCTCCACGATCTTGCGGGCGATCTTCACCGTGCAGTCCTCGTGGAACGAGCCGTGGTTACGGAAGCTGGTCAGGTAGAGCTTCAGCGACTTGCTCTCGATCAGCCAGTCGCCCGGCGCGTAGTCGATCACGAGGTGGGCGAAGTCGGGCTGCCCGGTGACGGGGCACAGCGAGGTGAATTCCGGCGCGACGAAGCGGGCCAGGTACAGCACATCGCTCTGTGGATTGGGCACGCGCTCGAGGACGGCGGCCTCGGGGTTCTCGGGAGCGTCGACGACGCGGCCCAGTTGGGTGACGTTCAGATCGGTCATCGCCGCGATTTAGGCCTCCGGCAGCCGCGAGACAAGCCGCGTGGGGCTCGCTACAACGTCGCGAACAAATGTTTGGGAGGCGGACATGCGGGACTTCGACGGCTTCACGGTGGTGATCACGGGCGCTTCCACGGGTCTGGGCCGCGCGATCGCGGTCGAAACAGCCCGGCGCGGCGCGGGCCTGGTGGTCGTCAACTACGCCCGCAGCGAGGGCGAAGCGCAGGAGACCGCTCGCCTGGTCGAGGCCGAAGGCGCCAAGGCCGTGCTGGTCCAGGGCGACGTCGCCAACGACGAGGACTGCAAGAAGATCGCCGCGGCCGCCGAGGCCACGGGTCGCATCGACGCCCTGTTCAACAACGCCGGCGTCACCAAGTTCGCCCCGAACCACGCCGACCTCGACGCGGTCAACGCCGAGGACTTCCTGCGGCTCTATTCGGTCAATGTTGTCGGCGCCTTCCAGATGACGCGGGCCGCCCGCGCCCTGCTGGAAGCCGCGCCCTCGCCCGGGGCCGTGGTCAACACCGCCTCGATCGCGGGCGTGGTCGGCAACGGCTCGTCGGTGCCCTATGCCGCCTCGAAGGGCGCGATGACGACCATGACCTTGTCGCTGGCCAGAGCCCTGGGTCCGCGTATCCGCGTCAACGCCATCTGCCCAGGCTTCATCGACACGCCGTGGTTCAAGAACATGCCCGACGAGTCGCTGGAGCGCCTGCGGGCCGGCGCGGCGGCGGCCACGCCGCTGAAGGTCGCCTCCACCGCCGAGGACATCGCCGGCGCGGCGGTGTTCCTGGCCTCTCCGGCTTCGCGCCACGTCACCGGCGAGACCCTGCTGGTCGACGGGGGCCTGCACCTGGGCGGGGCGAGTCTTTCTATGAGGTAAAAAGCACAGCCAAGCCGGATTCGGTTTTCCGTCAGCTGTGACTTAACCGCGTCTCTTCTGAAGCAAAATCGTCACACAGCGCCCAAACTTTGGGCGGCAGGCGCCCTTCTTGCTGGCGTTCGGACTCCCCTGATTGCAACTAGAGGCGTGCCCCCGACAGATCAGTCGGGGACGCAATGCGCTTGCAGGCGCCGTCGGGGCTCGGGAACCAACCCGAGAGACGACACAGAAAAAGGGGACAGAATTATGAAAGCCATGAAGATCGCGCTGGCCGCCGCCGCCGCCACGGTCGCCCTGTCGGGCGCCGCGATGGCCCAGGAGATGAAGCTCTCGTACAACCTGGGCGTGACCAGCGACTACGTTTTCCGCGGCGTCAGCCAGACCCAGGAAGATCCGGCCATCCAGGGCGGCGTCGACCTGACCTCGGGTATCGGTTACGCGGGCGTCTGGGCTTCGAACGTCGACTTCGGCGCCGATGATCCGACCGCCGAGATCGACGCCTATGTTGGCGTGCGTCCGACCGTCGGCGACACTTCGCTGGACTTCGGCGTCCTCTACTACGGCTACGTCAAGGACAAGGGCCTGACCCCCGGCTCGTACAGCTACGTCGAACTGAAGGCCGCTGCGTCGCGCGCCTTCGGTCCGGCCACCCTGGGCGCGGCCGTCTACTACTCGCCGGAATATCCGGGCAAGGGCGGTGGCGCGACCTATTTCGAAGTGAACGGCGCGGTGCCCGTCGCCGAGAAGCTGACCCTGTCGGGCGCCGTCGGTCGCCAGACGATCAAGAACTACGGCGACTACAACACCTGGAACGTCGGCGTGGCCTATGCCCTGACCGACAAGCTGTCGGCGGATCTGCGTTACCACGACACCGACGAACACAACTACGGCAAGATCTACGACAGCCGCGTCGTGGTCAGCCTGAAGGCCGCCTTCTAGGTCTTACGGCTTAGGATCAAGGATCAGCCGCTCCGGTTCGCCGGGGCGGCTTTTTCTTTGCCCGTCAGGCCACCGGCGCCTTGGGTGGGCGCATGGCCAGAACGGCGACAAACACCACCGCCGTCACCGCCGCGAACAGCTGGAAGGTCGGCGCGAAACCGCCCAGACGGTCGCGCATGGCCCCGGCGATGAATGGCCCCGCCGCCGAGATCGCCCCGACCAGGCAGGTCAGCGAGAAGAGCTCCAGATTGCTCTGGCGGCCGTAGTAGTTCAGCAGCAGCACGGTGACGGCCAGCACGGTCAGACCAAAACCCACGCCCGTGCCGATAGCGTAGACCAGCATCAGCGCCGGGTTGGCGGCCTTGGCCAGAGCCAGAAGACCAACAACCAGCATCCCCTGGGCGAAGACCAGCAGCCAGCGTGGGTCGACGCGGTCGCCCAACGCGCCGCCGGCCAAGCGGGCCAAGGTCTGCATCAGCGATTCCAGGCTCAGCATCTTGGCGGCCAGGGCGGCGGCGGCCACGGCGGCGACGCCGGCGGCGACGCCCAGTTCGGTCAGGTGAGTCACCGAGACGCTGGCGACGGTCACGCCCACCAGCAGGTGGCTGAAATAGGCGGCGACCAGGATGTAGAACTGCGGCGTGCGCAGGGCCTGCTGGACGGTCCACTCATGCGACGTGCGGTAGACGCGGGCGTCGGCGGGGGCCTGGCGGGCCTCCTGCTCGACTTCCAGGTCGACCTCGTGCGCGGCTTGGGCCAGCCACTTGGTCCCGCCGACCATCAGGGCGCAGATCAGGCCGACTGCGGCGGCCAGCACCGCCTGGACGATCCAGTAGAGGCGCCAATCATCGTCGCTGCCGCCCATCAGGGAGAGCGCCATCCACGGCCCGGCCGCGCCGCCCAACGAGCCGAAGGTGAAATAGATCCCGAACGGCAGGGCGCGCTTGCGAAACAGCGACGACAGCACGTGAGTGCCGGGGATCAGGGCCGCCATCTGGAAGCCGACGCCGCACGCGGCCGCGCCGACATAGTAGCTAAGCAGGCTCTCGGAATTGGCCAGCCCCAGGAACCCGGCCGCCAGCACCGCCGCCCCGGCCAACAGGGTCCCGCGCACGCCGATCTTGCGGATCAGGATGGCCGGCAGCCACGACGAGGCGCCGGTGAAGACGCCCAGCACGGAAAAGCCCAGGAACGCCTTCTCGAAGCTCCACTTCAGCTCGCCGATCATGGTCGGCAGGACGACGCCCAACGAGCCGTAGGTCGAGGCGGTGATCAGAAACAACAGCAGACTGAAACCGGACAGCAGCAGCCAGGGACGGAAGCGGTCTTCAGAAGTCCCTCGATGGAGATTTGGGGTCACGATCAGAACGTCCGCTTCAGGGTGGCCCGCCATTCCCGGCCCTTGCCCGGCAAGGCGCCGAGGTTGGCGTAGGTGTCGGCGTCTGGCGTGAAATAGAACTTGTCGAACAGGTTATCGATGTTGACCGACAGGGTGTACGGGCCACGGTTCACGAAAGCTGAAGCATTGACCAGGCTGTAGGCCGGATAATGCACCGCGTTCTGCACGGTGCCCGCGGTGCGGCTGACATGGCTGACGCCGAGCGTCGCGCCGGCCTGGCCCCAGTCGTAGCCCTTGCCGCTATAGGTCCCGTACAGGCTGACCACCGACTTGGGCGTCAGCGTGTAGGCATAGTCGCCGCTCCGCCCCGGCAGGCCGGCGAAACTCCACACGACGTACGAGCCGCCATAGCCCTGCGCGCCGGGCACACCGGCGGCATAGGCCGGGATGTACTGGAACGACGTATCCGGCCCCTTCACGGTCGTGCGCTGGCTGTTGCCGGCGAAGGTGAACGACAGGCGCTCGGAGGCCAGCCAACGGACTTCCAGCTCGACGCCCTTGGCCCGCGTGCCCTGCACGGTCGGCGGCGAGATGGCTCCGGCGATCTGGGTGCGGTTCTGCCTGTAGGCCGCCAGCGAGCCGATCAGGGTCCCGCGCAGAAGCTGGAACTTCACGCCGGCCTCGGTCAGGTCCGAGCTGGACAGCCACGCGCCGTCGGCCACCAGGTTCGGAGCGACGTCGCCGGCCTGGCTCATCTCCAGCGCGGTGGCCTTGGCGTAGCTGACATAGGGCATCAGCCCCAAGGGCAGCTTGTAGGTCAGGCTGGCGCTGTAGGTGGCCTTGTCGCGATCGCCCTTCTGCAGGCCGGCCGGCACGTAGGACAGGATCCCGGTGTCCTGGCTCTCGACGTTGTAGCGGTCCCAGCGGCCGCCCAGCACCAGGTTCAGCCGACCGACGTCGATGTCGGAAGTGGCGAAGACGCCGGTCTGTTTCCACTTGGAGCGGTTGTCGTTCTCCCACTGCACGCCGATCCCGCCCGGCTCGGTGTCGAAGGGGCTGTCGATGGTGTCGGTGGCGGTGGCGCCGAAGCTGATGTCGCGGCGGTCCAGGGCGATCAGGCCGCTGTTGTAGCTCTCGCGGCGGCGGCCCTCGAACCAGCGGTGCGAGCCGCCGACCAGGGTGCGAGCGCGCACGGCCCCGACATCGGTCGGGAAGGCGTAAGTTAATCGGATCTCGCTGACCTTGGCGTCCACCGCCGAGGGATAGCCGTACGAGACGAAACGCTTGTTGTCCTGGCGGTCGTGAAACAGCTGCAGCTTCAGCGACCGGTCGCCGCCGAGGTCCTTGGCGAGGTCGAAATAGAGCGTCTGGGTGTTGGTCTTCGAGAAGTCGGCCGGGCTGATATAGATCGTGCGGCGATCCAGCTTCGTCGTGCCGACGCCGACATCCAGGGTGTGGACCGCATCGCTCGTCGGGAAGCCATGGTACGGCAGGTAGAGGGCGCTGGCGTAAGGATAGAAGCCGATCTCGTTGGGCGTCAGCTTGCCGTCGCCGTCCACGTCCCGCAGCGTCGTGTCGCGACCGGTGATGTAGGTGCGGTTGTCGATCAGGTCCTGGGTCAGGCGGTTCCAGCCGGGCGTCTGCACGTCGCCGTCAGAGTGGAACACCATGCCGCCGAAGGCCGTGCTCCAGCCATCGCCCAGGTCGAAGTCGGACGACACTTCCAGCGTCTGGTGACGCGGATAGACACCCTTGTAGTAGCTGTGACTGTCTTCGACCTCGCCATAGACATAGACGCCGCCATCGGCGCGACCGAGGCCGACCGGCGCGCCGAACTGGCCGGTGACCAGCTTCTTGTTGTAGCCGCCGAAGGTGGCGGTGACCTCTCCTTCCGGCTCCGCGAGAAAGCGGCCCTCGTCACGGGCGGACTTGGGGATGAAGTTGACCAGCCCGCCGACCTTGCCGGCGCCATAGACCGGGGTCGGCGGACCACGCAGGATCTCGATGCGCGAAGCGCCGCCGATCGGGGTCGAATAGGTCCCGCGGTTCTCCACCCGCTTGAAGCCGCGGAAGTAGTTCTCGGCCAGGGTGCCGCGGATGTTCAGCGATCCGGGCACGCCGTAGAAGCTGGCGGTGTGGGTTCCTGGCGAGACCTTGGTCGCGCCGTCCAGGGTCAGCACACCGTAGCGCTCCAGGGTCACGTCGCTGACCAGGCTGGCCGAGCGTGGCGTCTCGATCAGCGGCTTGGCGATGCCGAACACCGTCTGGCTGGGCTGTCTTTCCAGCAGTCCCGCCTTGTCCCGCGCGACGATAAGCACGGCGTCGACCTGGTCGGCCACCTGCGTCTCGGCCAGGGCCGGCGACGCCAGCAGGGTCAGGGCGGTTGCGGAGAGAAGCGCGGTTCTGGACGACATCGGACAACAAGCCTTCAGGCCGCCAGGCGAAGAGTCTCCAGCGGTCGCGCTCCGATATCTGGTGACGCCATGATGTTCGTCAAAATGCCTTCTGACATTTCAGTTAAGATTGCGAAGACTCTGTGGCGCCGATGCCGCAGCTTACGTAAGGGCTAGGCCGCGCCGACGTGCGGCCGGGTCTGGGCTTCGGGCTGGACATTCAGGATCCGCAGCATGGCCTGGCGGGAGGCCTCGGCGTCACCGCCGGCGATGACACGGGCGACCTGGCGGTGCTCTTCGATCTCGTCCATCAGCTCCTGCTCGGTGGCCCCGTTGAACGAGAACACCCAGAAGCGGGCGGCCTTGTGCTGCAGCGGGATCAGGATCCGGGCCAGGGCCAGGTTGCCGGAAGCCCGCGCCACCAGGGCGTGGAAGCGCAGATCCATGGCCACCAGAGCCGGCAGGTCGCAGGTCTTGGCCGCGGCCTCGCCCTCGGCGAAGACCTCGTACATGGCCTGGGCCTCGGCCTTGCTGGCGTTGCGGGCGGCCAGCTGGGCGCAGTGCGGTTCGATCAGCACCCGCGCCTCGTAGCCCTGGCGCAGCTCCACCAGGTCCAGCGGCGCGACCATCGTGCCCGAACGGGCGCGGCGGATGACCAGCCCTTCCAGCGCCAGACGGCCCAGGGCGTCGCGCACCCCGGCCAGGCCGGTGTCGTAGTGGGCGGCCAGCGACTGCTCGTCCAGTCGCGCCCCGGCCGGCAGCGATCCCAGGATCACGTCCAGCAAGATCCGCTCATAAACCTTGGTCTTCTGCAGGTCGGGCGACCAGTCCTCGAGGCCCGAGGAGTTGGCGACGTCCAGCACCAGGGTGCGGCCGGGATTCAGCGAAGGCGAGGCCATGAGCGATCCGTGAGCAACGATCGCTGATAGGTAGTGTGAAATGTCAGACGGCGCTAGCTAGAACGCCGGCACCACCGCGCCGTTGTACTTCGTCGCCAGGAACGCCTTCACGTCCGGCGAGGTCAGGGTGGCGGCCAGTTTCTTGACGCGCGGGTCGTCCTTGTTGTCCGGGCGACCGACCAGGTAGTTCACATACGGGCTGGTCTTGTCCTCGGCGATCAGGGCGTCCTTGGACGGGTTCAGCTTGGCGTCGAGGGCGTAGTTGGTGTTGATGACCGCCAGGTCGACCTGGTTGAGAATGCGCGGCAGGGCCGGCGCTTCCAGCGCCTTGAACTTCAGGTTCTTCGGATTGCTGGTGATGTCCTTCAGCGTGGCAAGATCGGTCTGGTTCTTCAGGGTGATCACGCCGTTCTTGGCCAGCAGGAGCAGCGAGCGGGCCTCGGTGCTGGCGTCGTTGGGGATGGCCACTGTCGCGCCGTTCGGGACCTGCGCCATCGACTTCCACTTCAACGAATAGGCGCCGATCGGCTCGACATGGACTCCGGTGATCGTCACCAGGTTCGTGCCCTTGTCGCGGTTGAACTCATTCAGGTAGGGCAAGGTCTGGAAGTAGTTCACGTCGATACGCTTCTCGGCGACCTGAGTATTGGGCTGGACGTAGTCGTTGAACACCTTGATCTCGATGTTCAGCCCCTCGGCGGCCAGCTTCGGCTTGATGAACTCAAGCACTTCGGCGTGCGGGATCGCCGTGGCGGCCACCGTCAAGGTGTTGGGCGCGCTGGCCTTGGGCTCTTTCGGGCCGCAAGCAGCGAGCGTCATGCCTGAGAGCGACAGGGCGGCGAGGCCGAGAACGAGAATAGCGCGGCGGGCGACCATGAACGGCTCCATAAGGCGATCAGACGGGTAGGGTTTTGCCCGTTCAGCCGCCCCGGAGGAAATCAGATTTCCTGAGGGGCCGTCGAGCGATCACTTGACCCGGCCTCCGAACAGGCGGCTTGGATGGGGATGGCCAAGGAAACCGTCCACATCGTGCAGTCCTACATCGCCGGGCGCGGCAAGGGCCTGAAAGCCGAGCAGCAGGTCGGCTGCAAGACGGCCGAAGAGGCGCGCCGCAAGGCCGAACGCCTGGCGCCGCTTCGCGAGGGCGTCGTGGCCTTCACGGTCAGCGCCGACGTCGAACTGGGCGACTACGATGAGAACCCCGACATCCTGTTCAAGGCCGGCCGGCTGCCGTTCCCGTTCGACCAGGCCTAGTCCCCAAGCCTAGTCTTCGTCGTTGGCCGCTTCAGGGACGTCAGGCTCGCCGTGGATGGCCCAGTTGGCGACGAAGTCGGGCTTGTCGCCAGACAGCGTGGTGACGCCCGCTTCAGCGGCCTGGATCGCCGAGGTCTGAGGCGGCAAGGTGTAGGTGTCGCCGTCGTGCTCGCCCATCAGGTCCAGCACGATACCCTCGGCTTCGGTGGCGTCGATCACCACGCCGAAGAACTGCTGGCGCTCGACCACGTCGCCGTCGTCGTCCAGGAAGGTCAGGTTCATCAGCAGGGTCTTGCCGATCAGGCTCTCGGCGAAGGCGGCGTCCCAGTGCTCGTCGGTATCCGTGTCGTCGGTCATCTCTAGCTCTATTTGTGCGACACGCGGCGCACCACCGCATCGCCGATCATCTGCAGGAACTGCACCAGCACCAGCATCAGCACGACGGTCACGATCATGACGTCGGTCTGGAAGCGCTGATAGCCGAAGCGGATGGCGAGATCCCCCAGGCCGCCCGCGCCGACCACCCCGGCCATGGCGGTGTAGCCGACCAGGGCGATGGCGGTCACCGTCGCCGCGGCGATCAAGCCCGGCAGCGCCTCGGGCAGCAACGCGCCCAGCACCACCTGCCGCCGCTTGGCGCCCATGGCGAAGCTGGCCTCGATCACGCCCTTGTCGACTTCGCGCAAGGCGGTCTCGACCAGGCGGGCGAAGAACGGCGCGGCGCCCATGACCAGCGGCGGGATGGCCCCGGCCACGCCCAGCGAGGTGCCGACCAGGGCGACGGTCAGCGGGATCATCACGATCAGCAGGATCACGAACGGCACCGAGCGCAGGATGTTGACCAGCAGCGACAGCAGGCCGTTGGCGGCGCGGTTCTCCAGCATCTGCCCTTTGCCGGTCAGGAACAGGATCACGCCCAGCGGCAGGCCCAGGGCGATGGTCAGGATCATCGAACCGCCCAGCATGGCCAGGGTGTCGAGCGTGGCTTGGCCGATTTCCGACCAGTCGATGTTTTCCATCACGCGCCCTCCCCCGCCGATAGGTCATCGACGCGGACGCCCGCGGCCTGGAACTTGGCGATCGCCGCGGCGACGTCACCGCCGGTCAGCGCCAGGGTCAGCTGGCCGTAGGGCGTCTCGCGCAGGCGGTGGATGCGGCCGCCCAGGATCGAATAGTCGACGCCGGTGGTCCGGGCGACCTCGCCCAGCACCGGCTTGTAGGTCGCTTCGCCTCGGAAGGTCAGACGCACCAGGCGACCGTCGACGCCGGCCGCCGAGACCTCGCCATCCGCCTCGCGAACGAAGCGGCGGGCAGTGTCGCTGGCCGGATGCAGGAAGACATCCTCGACCGGGCCTTCCTCCACCACGCGGCCGGCCTCGAGCACGGCGACGCGGTCACAGACGCGGCGGACCACGTCCATCTCATGGGTGATCAGCACGATGGTCAGGCCCAGCTCGCGGTTCAGCCCCGAGATCAGATCCAGGATCTGTTCCGTGGTCTCGGGATCCAGCGCGCTGGTGGCCTCGTCGCACAAGAGGATCTTGGGACCGGTGGCCAGCGCCCGGGCGATGCCGACCCGCTGTTTCTGGCCGCCCGACAGCTGGGCCGGGAACTTGTCGGCGTGGGCGTCCAGACCCACGCGCTCCAGCAGCTCGGCCGTCCGCGCCTTGACCTCGCCCGCCGGACGACCGGCCAGTTTCAGCGGGAAGGCGACGTTCTGGGCGACGGTCTTGCCCGACAGCAGGTTGAAGTGCTGGAAGATCATCCCGACCCGGCGACGCAGGGTCCGCAGCCCCTCGACGCCCAGGGCCGCCACGTCGTCGCCATCCACCACGACACGGCCGCCGGTCGGCGTCTCCAGGCCGTTGATCAGCCGGATAAGCGTCGACTTGCCCGCGCCCGACGCGCCGATCACGCCGAACACCTCGCCGGCCTTCACCGACAGCGAAACCTCGCTCAACGCGGCGTGGCCACCTTTCGAATAGGTCTTGGAAACAGCCTCGAAGGCGATCACGTCGAAGGTCCTGTGATTTTCGGAGCGCTGCACTTAGGCGCTCGCGCTCCGATAGTCGAGGCCAGGAGGATGTCAGGGCTGTTTGATAACGGCCCCGCCCTTCATTACGAACACCGGCTTTTCCAGCGTCGTCACGTCGGCCAGCGGATCGCCCGAGACCGCGATGATGTCGCCCCAGCGGCCGAGGGCGACCTGGCCGACGTCCTTGGACTGACCCAGGGCCTCGGCGGCGGTGATGGTCGCGGCCTGGATCGCCTGCAGCGGCGTGGCGCCATAACGAACCATCACGGCGAACTGCTTGGCGTTGTCGCCATGCGGATAGACCCCGGCGTCGGTGCCGTAGATCATCTTCACCCCGGCCTTCAGCGCCTTCTTGAAGTTCTGGCGCTGGACCTCGCCGATGTCGCGGTCCTTGCGCAGGTTGTCTTCCAGCACGCCGTTCTTCTTGCCCTCGGCCTGGGTGTAGTCGGTGTTGTAGATATCCATCGAGAAGTAGGTCCCGTGCTGGACCGCCAGCTTGATCCCCTCGTCGTCGACGAGGCTGGCGTGCTCGATGGTGTCGATGCCGGCCTTGATGGCCTCCTTGATGCCGGTGGCGCCGTGGGCGTGGGCGGCGACCTTGAGGCCGGCCATGTGGGCCTCGTCGGCCACGGCGCGCATCTCGTCCTGAGTCAGTTGCTGCTGGCCCGGCTCGTCGCCGCGCGAGAACACCCCGCCCGTCGCGCAGATCTTGATCACCTGAGCGCCATATTTTTTCAGCGTCCGGACGACCTTGCGCGCCTCCTCCGGGCTGTCGATGTTGTAGGGGCTCTTCTCGTCCATCGACGGCGGGAAGAAGGTCGAGTCGCAGTGGCCGCCCGTCGCGCCGATGGCGTAGGCAGCCGTGATGACACGCGGACCGACCACGTAACCAGCATCGATCGCCTCGCGCAGGCCAACGTCGTCGAAATCGGCCGAGCCGACATTGCGGATGGTGGTGAAGCCGGCGTCCAGCGTCTTCTTGGCGTTGGCTACCTGGACCACGCTCCAGAAGCGGTCGGCGTACTGCAGGCTGTTGTAGCCGCCGATCTCGGCCAGGCCGTCGATGTGGGTGTGCATGTCGATCAGGCCCGGCAGCAGGGTCGCGCCCGGCAAGTCGAAGACCTTGGCGCCGGCCGGAACGGCGTCGCCCTTCTTGCCGATACTGGTGATGCGGCCGTCGGTGACGATCACCAGCGGATTGTCGACATACTTGCCGGTCGCCACGTCCAGCAGGCGGGCGGCGCTGACCGCCTCCACCCGCGCGGCCTGCGCGACGCTGGCCCCCAGCAGCACGGCAGCCGCCACGGCGGCCTCGATCCCCTTACCCATACGATCCGTCCCCCGTCCAAAATTGAGCACGGCGACGCTAGCACGGCGGTGGAGAGGGTCGAGCCCCCTTGAGCGCGCCGCCTCCACGTCAACAAATCAAAGCTTTGCCGCATAAATCTTAAGTACGTCGAGGAACCGACACAGATTAATTTCGCTAACTCTCCAGTTTCGTTTGAACAACTCGATCGCTCATCCTCCCAGAAGCAGCGACTTACGGAGACTTAGCCATGACCAATAGCAAAGCTGTTCTCATTTCGGCCGCAATCGGCACGCTCGCCATTGGCGCCGCTTCTTCCGCCCTGGCGCAAACCAGCGCCCAGACCCTGTCCGACCGCGCGCAATATGAGTTCGCGGCCAACAACAACTGGATCGCCACCAATATGCAGAAGCGTGTCGTGGCCGAAGCCCCGACCATTCCCAACCGCTTCAACCTGGCCACCGGCTATCAGCGCACCGGCCGCCTCGAGACCGCCAAGACCTACTACCAGACGCTCGCCAACGAAGGCGAAGGCGTCGGCATGGAGCAGGGCTGGCGCAGCCGAAACTTCGACGTCGGCATGACCTCCGCCGACCGTCTGCTCTATATCGACTGGCTTCAGAACGGCGCGACCCGCCGCTCGGGCGCGGTCGCGGCCGGCGAGGCGGCGACCAACGTCTCGGCCACGATCGGCGGCAATGGCGACGCCGAGGTCACCGACGAGCAGGCCCGCGCCCTGGACCGTCAGGCCCGCGCCCGCTGAGGCGTGGAAACACGCTCCCCTCCTCGACCCCGGCCGATCGATGGCTATGGGGTCGAGGCACGGGGACGTGTCTTCCTAGGATCAATGCTACCCCTTGTCCGCCCGAGGCCGTGGATTCCATAAGCCGGGGCTTCGGATGTGCTTAGGTTTTTCTTCGTTGAGCGCTAGGCGCGGCCCACACGCCGCGTCACCACCATTGCCCTTCGCTCATCGACACGCGACAATAGCGTGGAGCGCTCGATGCGCCGAGGGGAACCTGTGATTGCTCGCGCGGACAGTCGGCTAGGTCGTTACGTGGGGGCGTTGGCCGTCATGCTCGTGACCCTGCTCGTCGTCCAGGCGCCTATCGCGACCGTCGATCGGCTCCTTCATGACGCTGGGCGCGCGCACGCCGCCAACGCCTTCGTGGGCGCGGTCGTCGATCTGCCCGAGCATGAGCAAGATAGCCGCCACGATCACCCGAGCATCGCGGCCGACCATGACAAGCACGACGCCGCTCCAGCCGCACAGGCCCTCGCCGATGAACCGTCGTCCGACCCGGCGACACCGGGGCTGACCCATCACCATCACGACAACCCGTCCGTCTACGGACTTGTGGAAAGCCTGAGCCTGGCCGTCGCCTGGTCATCGTCGCCCACGCCTTTCAGGTCGGATGACGATCTCCGCAAGGGGATCGATGCATTCCTGCAAGACCGCCCGCCCAAAGCCCTCCTCGTCCACGTCGCCTGATCCGCGCGGCCCCGCGCCGCGTCCCCGCACGTTCGAGGATTTCCCATGCCTGCCCTCCACCAAGGCCGCGCTCCGCGGTCCTGGCTGCTCGCCACGGCGCTCGCCCTGGCGACTCCCCTCTTGGCGTATGCCGAGCCCATGACCTTGCCCGAAGCGCTGAGCCGCGCGGCCAAGGCCGATCCCTCGCGTCCGGCGTTGGCGGCCCGGCTCGACGCGGCCGAGGCCGCCGTCCGGCAAGCGGCGGTGCGTCCCAACCCTGTCGTCGGCGTCGAGGTCGAAGACGTCGCGGGGAGCGGATCCTACTCGCTGATCGATCGCGCCCAGGCGACTGTCTACTATCAGCAAAGCCACGAGCGCGGCGGCAAGCGCGCCGCGCGTAGCGCCCTGGCCCGCAGCGATATCTCGCTGACGCGCCTGCGCGACGACGTCCGCGTTCTGGATCTTCTCCATGAGGTGGAATTGGCCTGGATCGACGCCGTGGCCGCGGAGGCCGAGGCGCGGCTCGCCGCCGACCGGCTCGCGATCGCCCAGCGCGCGCAAGCCGAAGTCAATCGTCGTGTGAAAGCCGCTCGCGACCCCCTGTTCGCCGGCGCCCGCGCCGACGCCCAGGTCGCGGAGGCCGGGATCACCTTGTCCCAGGCCCAGGCCAAGGCCGCCAACGCTCGCCGGGCGGTCGCCGCCTTCTGGGGCGGTGGCGAGATCGAGATCGACGCGGCCGCGCTGGAGGACCTCTCCCCCGCCGACCAGGTCGCCGGTCCCGCGTCGGCGACCGATCTGGCGCTGATCGAAGCCCAGCGCGGCGTCGCCGCCGCGCGGGTTCGCGTCGAGCGGAGCAAGGCGGTCCAGGACCCGACCTGGCGCGCCGGGCTGCGCTATCTGAACGACGGCGGCGATGTCGCCGCCATCGTCGGGGGCTCCATCCCGCTGGGCCGCTACGACACCAATCGCGGCGCTATCGACCAGGCCCGCGCGGCTCAGACCGCCGCCGACCTCGAGCTGATCGGAGCCAAGACCGTGTTCGAGCGGAAGATCGCCGCCGTCCAGGCCTCCCTCGCGCAGAAGGCCGGAGAAGCGCGCCGGATCGAGGCCGAGGTCGTACCGGCCAACGCCCGCGCGGTCGATCTTGTTCGCGACGGCTTCAATCGGGGCGGCTTCTCCTATCTCGACGTCATCGAGGCCCAGAAGGCCCTGATCGACGCCCGAGCTCGCCGGCTGGCCGTCCTCAAATCCTTTCAGATCGACCGCGCCCAGCTCGACCGCCTGACCGGCGCATATGCGAGCCTGGTTCCCGCTTCGGAGACCACCCGATGATCCGCCGCAAAACGCGCCTCGGCGCTTCCCTGGCTCTGGCGTTGGCTGGGGCGCTGACCCTCTCGGCCTGCGGCGAGAGACCCAAGACCGCCGAAACCGAAGGCCATGCCGCCACGGCGGGCGACTACGAGCGCGGCCCCCATCGTGGCCGCATGCTCCGCGAAGGCGATTTCGCCGTCGAAGTCACGATCTTCGAGGATGGGGTGGAGCCCGAATTCCACGTCTACGCCTATCGCAAGGACAAGCCGATCGCGCCCAAGGACGTTCAGCTCTCGATCGAGCTTTCGCGCCTGGACGGCGAGGTGAACCGCTTCGCCTTCGCGCCCAAGGAGGACTATCTGCGCGGCGGCGGGGTGGTTCACGAGCCGCATTCCTTCGACGTGAAGGTGGTGGCGACCTATCAGGGCCAAACCCACCGCTGGGGCTATGCGTCGTATGAAGGTCGCACGAGCTTCTCGGCCGCGGCGGCTCGAGCTGGCGGTGTCAGGACCGAGATCGCCGGGGGCGCGCAGATCGCCGAGTTGGTCGACATGGCTGGCCGTGTCGAGATAACCCCCGAGGGCAAGGGCGAGGTTCGCGCCTGGTATCCCGGCCGGATCATGAGCCTGCGTGGCGAGCTGGGCCAAACCGTTCGCAAGGGCCAGATCCTGGCGCGGGTGGAATCCAGCGAGAGCCTGCAAACCTATTCGATCCCGGCCACGATCAGCGGGGTCATCGTCGAGAAGAACCTGAACGTAGGCGATGTGGCCGGCGAGCGGGCCATCTTCGTGATCGCCGATCCCACCAAGCTGCACGCCGAGTTCCTGGTCTATCCGCGCGACGCCGAGAAGGTCCGCGTTGGCCAGCCCGTGGAAGTGCGCAGCCTGTCGGGCGACACCAAGCTGATGGCCAAGGTCGAGGCGGTGCTGCCGACGGCCGACCTCGTCAGCCAGACGCTGGTCGCCCACGCTCACCTGCCTGGCGGCGCGGCGAGCGCGTTCCGGCCCGGCATGGGCGTGGAGGGCTCGTTCCAGGTCGGCGCCACGAACGCGCCGCTGGCGGTGCGGACCAAGGCCATCCAGCGCTTCCGCGACTTCCAGGTCGTCTTCGTGAAGGTGCGCGACACCTACGAGGTGCGGATGCTGGAGCTGGGCCGCCAGACGCCCGAGTGGACGCAGGTGTCGAGCGGCCTGAAGCCCGGCTCCGAATACGTCACGGACGGCGCCTTCCTCATTCGCGCGGACATCGAGAAGTCCGGCGCGAGCCACGACCACTAAGGGGGCGACCATGCTTGAACGCATCATCGCCGCGTCGATCCGGCTACGCTGGATCGTGCTGGCGCTCGTCGCCGTGTCGGCGGCCGTTGGCGTCTGGAGCTTCCAGCGCCTGCCGATCGACGCCACGCCTGACATCACCAATGTCCAGGTCCAGATCAACACCGAGGCCCCGGGCTTCTCGCCTTTGGAGGCGGAGCAGCGGATCACCTTTCCAGTCGAAACGGCCATCGCCGGGCTGCCGGGGCTGCAACACACCCGCTCGGTCTCGCGCTACGGCCTGTCCCAAGTCACCGTCGTCTTCAAGGACGGGACCGACATCTATTTCGCTCGCCAACTGGTCGGCGAGCGACTGCAAAGCGCCCGCGCTCAGCTGCCTGCCGGCCTGAATCCGGAGATGGGCCCCATCTCCACGGGGCTGGGCGAGATCTTCATGTACACGGTCGAGGCCAAGCCCGGCGCGCGCCGTCCCGACGGCAAGGCCTGGACGCCCGAGGACCTGCGCACCCTGCAGGACTGGGTGATCCGCCCCCAATTGCGCAACACGCCCGGCGTCACCGAGGTCAACACCATCGGCGGCTTCGAGCGGCAGTATCACGTCACGCCTTTGCCCGACCGGCTCTCGGCCTACGGGCTGACCATGGCCAACGTCGTCTCGGCGCTGGAGCGAAACAACACCAATGTCGGGGCGGGCTACGTCGAGCGCTACGGCGAGCAGTACCTGATCCGCGTTCCTGGCCAGGCGACCGGCGTGGACGATCTGCGGGCCGTGATCGTCGCCAGTCGCAACGGCGCGCCCATCCGTGTCGCCGATGTCGCCGACGTGGGACTGGGCAAGGAGCTGCGCACGGGCGCCGCGACCGAGAACGGCCAGGAGGTCGTGCTGGGTACGGTGTTCATGCTGGTCGGCGAAAACAGCCGCACGGTGGCGCGCGCCGCCGCCGAGCGCTTGGCCCAAGCCGCCAAGGCCCTGCCTGCCGGTGTCACGGCCGAGCCGATCTATGACCGGACCCATCTCGTCGACCGGGCCATCGCCACCGTCGAGAAGAACCTGGTCGAGGGCGCGATCCTGGTGATCGTCGTGCTCTTCCTGCTGCTGGGCAACATCCGCGCGGCCCTGATCACGGCGGCGGTCATTCCACTGTCGATGCTGCTGACCATCACCGGCATGGTCCAGACTAAGGTCTCCGGCAATCTGATGAGCCTGGGGGCCCTGGACTTCGGCCTGATCGTCGACGGCGCGGTGATCATCGTCGAGAACTGCTTGCGGCGTCTGGGTGAAGCCCAGCATCGCGAAGGCCGGCGCCTGTCTCGCGACGAGCGGTTCGGCCTAGTCGCCGGCGCCGCCAGCGAGGTCATCCGGCCGTCGCTGTTCGGCATCCTGATCATCACGCTGGTCTATGTCCCGATCTTCGCCCTCACCGGCGTCGAGGGGAAGATGTTCCACCCGATGGCCATCACCGTGGTCATCGCCCTGACCGCCGCCTTGGTGCTCTCCCTGACCTTTGTCCCCGCCGCCGTGGCCCTCTTCGTCACCGGCAAGGTCGAGGAGAAGGAAAGCCCGATCATGCGAGGCGCGCGCCGGCTCTATGCCCCGGCCTTGGAGACGGCGTTGCGTCTACGCGTGGCCTTTGTCGCCGGCGCGGTCGTGCTGGTGGCGATCGCGGGGTTGGCGGCCTCGCGGATGGGCTCGGAGTTCGTGCCCAATCTCGACGAAGGCGACATCGCCATGCACGCCCTACGTATTCCCGGCACGAGCCTCTCCCAAGCCATCGCCATGCAGACGGCGCTGGAAGCCAAGGTCAAGACGCTGCCCGAAGTCGATCGGGTGGTCTCCAAGATCGGCACCGCCGAGGTCGCCACCGATCCGATGCCCCCCTCGGTGGCCGACACCTTCATCATGCTGAAAGACCGCAAGGACTGGCCCGATCCGAGGAAGCCGCGCGCCGAACTGGTGGCCGACCTCCAGGCCGTGGTCGTCAAGGTTCCGGGCAACAACTACGAGTTCACCCAACCGATCCAGATGCGCTTCAACGAACTGCTCTCGGGCGTTCGGGCGGACGTCGCGGTCAAGGTGTTCGGCGACGACCTCGACCAGCTTCTGGAGATCGGCAAGCAGATCGGGGGCGTGGTCGAGAGCGTGGAGGGCGCCCAGGACGTTGGGGTCGAACAGGTCACGGGCCTGCCTGTCTTGCAGATCACGCCCGACCGCGCGGCCCTGGCCCGTCTTGGCCTCAATGTCGACGACGTCCAGTCTGTCGTCGCCACCGCCATCGGCGGCACGGTGACCGGTCAGGTGTTCGAAGGCGACCGGCGCTTCGACGTCGTCGTGCGCCTGCCCGAGGCGGTGCGAGGCAAGGTCGACGACATCGGCCGGCTGCGGATCCCGCTGCCCGGGACCATCGATCAGCCGCGCGGCTTCGTGCCCCTCCAGGACGTCGCCAAGATCGAGATGGTCATCGGCCCCAACCAGATCAGCCGCGAGGACGGCAAGCGCCGCGTCGTGGTCACCGCCAATGTTCGGGGCCGCGATCTGGGCTCGTTCATCACCGAACTCGAGCAGACGGTCGGCGCCGAGGTCGAGCTGCCCACGGGCTACTGGATCACCTATGGCGGGACATTCGAGCAGCTGATCTCGGCGGCCAAGCGCCTGCAACTGGTTGTGCCGGCGGCGCTGCTGCTGATCCTTGGCCTGCTCTACGCGCTCTTCCGATCGGTGAAGGACGCGGCCATCGTCTTCTCAGGCGTGCCCCTCGCCCTCACCGGCGGGGTGGCGGCGCTGATGATGCGCGGCCTCCCGCTGTCGATCTCGGCGGGTGTCGGCTTCATCGCGCTGTCGGGCGTGGCGGTGCTGAATGGCGTGGTGATGGTCAGCTTCATCCGCTCGCTCCGGCGGGAGGGCGCGGATATAGACCATGCGATCCGCGAAGGCGCCCTGACGCGCCTGAGGCCAGTGTTGATGACCGCCCTCGTGGCGAGCCTGGGCTTCGTGCCCATGGCCTTCAACGTCGGAGCCGGCGCGGAGGTGCAGCGGCCGCTCGCCACCGTGGTCATCGGCGGAATCCTGTCCTCCACCCTGCTGACGCTGGTGGTGCTGCCGGCCCTCTATCGACTGGTCCACGGCCGAACCCAGACGCCACGCTAGTCCTAAGCCCGCGTTGGCTAAGCCAGCGCGGGCGACCAGACCATCGGCTGCTCGCCTTTACGGATGGCTAGGACCGTCGATCGCCCCGCGGAGCTGGCCGGGTCCAACGGTGGCGCGCTGACCTGGCCCGGCGTATCAAAGGCGGATGTTCTACTTCATCATGAAGTGCGCGATCTCCGGGCTCCTGATTGGCGCCGCGTCAACGATCGCGCGTCGCTATCCAGGCGTGGGCGCAATGATCGCATCGCTTCCGCTTGTTTCGGTATTGGGAATGATGTGGCTTTGGCGTGAGAAGCCCGATCCGGCCAACATGGCGGCGCATGCACAGGCCACGTTTTGGTATGTGCTGCCGTCTCTGCCGATGTTTCTGCTGATCCCAATGCTGCTTCGGCGAGGCTTGGGGTTCTGGTCCGCGCTGGTTGCGGGGTGCGCGCTCACAATCGTGCTGTACCTCACAATGACCTGGGCGGCCCCAAAGCTCGGACTTCGCCTGTAGAGCGCCAGCAGGGGTCCTTGGATCACCTCCAGGAAGGTGACGTTTAGCGGCGCGCCGCGCTTTCGCACCACGCTGTGCGGCTGCCCACCTCGGCAGTCATGCGGTTGTTGCCGGCTCATCCCACGGGGCAGCCGCGGGCCTCGTGGTGGCCCTAGTGATGGTCGAACGGAAGCCGATACATTGGGTCCAACGGTGGCGCGCGGCTAACGCCGAATTTCGAAATCACCTCACCATGGAGACCGGTCGATGCGCTTGACGTCGAACAGGGTCACCGGGCCGCAGGCCGACAGTGTGTGCGGGCCATCACGATAAGCGCCCGCGCTCAATGGCCCGAGCAGCGGCGCACTCGCCTCGGCCTCGAAGCGACGGGGCGAGAGCTCCAGGATCTTCAGCACGCGTAAGGCCCCGCCATAGGTGCGCTTACAGTCCTGGACCGGCAGATGTGGAACGCCATTCTCCAGCCACGCCGTGCCGCCCGGTCTGCTTGACGCCAGGTCGTCGCGCACCGGATTGCCCGGGTGCGGTCGCCACGGCCCCGTCAGCCGTTCGGCGAACGCGAAATGCAGGCGTCCCTGTTTCCAGCGCTGGGATCCGGCTGGCGAATAGGCCAGCCACCAGAAACCGTCGTGGCGGAAAGGCGTGGCGTCGATGGCCGGCGTGTCCAGTTCCAGCCGAGCGACCGGCTCCCACTGATGCGGAAATGCCGAGGCGCGATAAAGCGTCAGAACGCCGGAGCGGTGCGCCTCCGGCATCATCCACCAGTCGCCGTCGGCCTCGAAGACCTGCGGATAGGATAGATGCCACGGCTCGCGCAGGACCACCGAACGCCGCGCGGGCGAAAAGTCAGCGCCCAGCTCGATCAGTTCGATGACGCCATGGCGGGTCCTGTAGTCATAGGCCTCGGCGAAGAGAAGGAGACGTCCGTCGAGCCAAACGCCAAACGGATCGGCCACGAACTTCAGGCGTCCTTGTTCCGGCAGCCAATGGACTGGCGCGTCGGGCGGAAACCCGTGGTTGGCGATTTCCACGATCGGCGCCTCGACCACGCCGATCCGCCAGATATCCCGCCCAGGAAGGCTCCACCTAAACATTCGGCGCGCCTGTCTCGGCGGCGGCGGCGATCGTCCCGCTCGGAGGCGCGCATAGACGGCGGATCAGGTCCACCGCGCTCAGTCCGACGATGACCACGAGATGGAGCAGAAGCGTCATCAGCGCCAAGGCCGCCAGCAGCACCGCGATCGGCGCGTGGGCGCCCAGCAGCAGCAGGACCAGATTGCCGAACACCAGATCCTTGTTTGAGATCAATGGAATGCGCGAGACCAGACAGCGGACCGCCAGGAGGGCGATCCACATGCTCGGGGTGGACTCCGGCAGCGCCATCCGCCAGATCAGGACGGTGAGGCCGGCCCAAATGGCCAGACGCAGGCAGTTGACCGCGCCGATGTAGACGAGTTGCGTCAGGGGTAGCGAGAACACCCGCCGCCCGAAGAGCAGGACCCCGACCGAGATCGCCAGCGGGATGACCCCTGACCAGAGCGCCAGCCCCACCTGCCGGATGAAATCGAGTTCGCGCAGCTGCGTCGCGCTGATCGCCGCCAGGACCAGGGTCAGGACGTTGCCCAGCAGGGCCGAGACGATGCCGGCGTCCTTGATGGCGGCGAAGGGCGCGACCGCCGTGTCGGCCTCGCGACGCGCCCAGACATAGAAATAGGCGTCGCCGCTATAGCCGAGCACGACCTCGTTGATGACGTTCTTGCGCAGCAGCGCCTCAAGACCCGCCGGAGGCAGGTTCCAGAGCCGCCGATAGACCATGAAGTCCAACAGCGGCTGGCTGAGATATAGCAGCAGCAAGGTGGGCCAGACGAGCGGCGGCAACCTGGCCATCGTCGCCAGCACAGTGTCTGTCGCGCCCCCGAGCTGCAGCACGATGGCCAAGGCCATGCCTGCCCCGAGGACCCCGCCCAGCCAGACCCAGCGCCGCGAGGCCTTGTTCCCGAGAGCGTTCGACGCCGCGTGATCGGCGACATCCCGCGCGCTCATCCGCGTCACGCCCGTGCGCCGGCCGCGACGGACCAATAATGGTCGAAAAGGTCGGCGAAATGATCGATATCGCGCCGAACCCTGATCGCCGCCTCGATCGCGGCCGCCTTCAGCGCGATGGGATCCCGGGCCAGCAGCCGGCCAAGAGCGGCTGCCGCGGCCCCAACATCGCCGGCGCGGTAAACTTCCGAGATTTCCGGTTGGGCCAGATGGGCAAAGCCGCCGCGGTCGGGACCCACGACCGGCAGCCCGCTAGCCATGGCTTCCGCGGGGATCAGGCCGAAGGTTTCCGACTCGCAGCCATGGACCAGGACGTCGGCGCTGGCCAGGTGGGCGGCGAGTAGGGCGCGGTCACGAATGGGCGGGAGGATTCGCACATTAGGATTGCCGGCGGCGGCGCGCTGAACCCGCTTGCGGTCGATGCCGTCGCCGACCAGCACCAGGCCGATCGGGGCGCTGGCGCTGGCCCGCGTTACCGCCTCGATCATCATCGGCCAGCGCTTTTCGGGATGAAATCGGCCAACGCCCAGGACCAGGCGGGCCGTGTCGGAACAGCCGCAGGCGTCGAGCAGCGCCAATCGCAGGCGCTCGTCGCGCATGGCGGGCGAGAATGCGCCGCGGTCGACGCCCAGGGGGACGCTGGTCACCAAGTCGACGCCCTGGCGCCAGAGGCGGTCTGACAGCCATGGCCCGCCGGTGACGATCGAGGAGAACCGCCTGGTCAGACCGCGAAGGTACGACCAGAACCAATCGAAGAGGCGATCTACCCGTTGGGGACTAGCCACCGGGGCCAGCCAACGCTGGGGATAGGACGCCACCGGATCGGCGTGCATGAACATGGCGCGGGGCGCGGCGCCAGCCCAGCTGGCTACGATCCAGCCGCCCCGCCAGGGCGACGAGGCTTCGACGAGGTCGGGCGAGAGCCGGTCGAGCCAGCCGTGCACCGGCGCGGCGTCCCAGAACATGTGATAGTTGGCGTCGAACGGCAGGCCGGGCGCGCGGACCTGGATCACCCCGCCCGCCTCGCGGGCTTCGAAGGCGTCCGAAGGTCCCGGCGCGATCACGAAGAGCTCGTGGCCCATGTGCGCCGCCGCCTCGAACTTGCGGTCGATATAGGTCCGAACGCCCCCGCCGGTCGGGGAATAGAACTCGGCGACATCCACTACCCGCATCGCACCTTCGCAGCTTTCTGAACACGCTCGCCTTCGCCGCGAAAGCATCACCGTTACGGTGATGAGGGGGCTGGCTTCACAAAAGGACGGCGAGGGCCGGTGTATCCCTCATCGATTTCGAAAATCCATGTGGTGGCGCTGGCGGCGCGTCGTCTTGGTCGGCGGGACCGGGCGACGATTTGGAAGGACTAGCATGGACATCAAGGCTTTGACGGGCGTCGAGCGCGCGCGCCTGATGCGGATCGCCCTGTTTTCGGGGAACTACAACTATACGCTCGATGGGGCCAATATGTCCCTGAACCGGCTGGTGGGCCATTTGCAGGACACCCTGGGCGCGACCGTGCGGGTCTATTCGCCGACCTCGCCGACGCCGGCCTTCGCGCCGGTCGGGGACCTGGTGTCCGTGCCTTCGGTGAAGATCCCGTTCCGGGCCGACTATCGCCTGGCCCTTGGTCTTCCCGGCGCAATCCGCCGCGACGTCGAAGCCTTCAAGCCCGATCTTATCCACCTCTCGGCTCCCGACCCTCTGGGCCGCGCGGCGCTTAAACTCGGCCGACATCTCAAGGTCCCGGTCGTCGCCAGCCTGCACACCCTGTTCGACACCTATCTCGACTATTACGGACTGGGCTTCCTTCGCCCGAAGGCCCGTCGCCAGCTCTGGAGATTCTACGGCGCCTGCGACTACGTCATGGCGCCGACCGACGCCATCGCCGACGAACTGCGCAAAGAAACCCGCTCGACGGCGGTTCGCACCTGGGCGCGCGGCGTCGATCCCGAACTCTTCCATCCTGGCCGCCGTGACGAGGCCTGGCGGCGGCGCGTCGGTTTCGATCCCGACCGTCCGGTGATCGTGTTTCTAGGCCGGCTCGTCTTGGAAAAGGGCCTGGCGGCATTCGCCGACACGGTCGCTCGGCTCGAGAACGCCGGCCACGCGCCTCAGGTCCTGGTCATCGGCGACGGCCCGGCCCGCGCCTGGTTCGAGGCGCGGCTGCCGCGCGCCGTGTTCGCTGGCTTCCTGACCGGAGAGGCCCTGGCCGCGGCGCTGGCCAGCGGCGATATCTTCCTCAACCCCAGCACGACCGAAACCTTCGGCAACGTCAATCTCGAGGCCATGGCCTGCGGCCTCGCCATGGTCTGCGCGGATGCGCCCAACACCCGCGCCATAATGCGCCATGAGCGCAATGCCTTGCTCTGCGCGCCCGACCATCCAATGTCCTATGCCGAGGCGCTTTCGAAGCTGCTCGTCGACGACGACGCGCGGCGCGGGCTGGGGGTCGAGGCGCTCGAGCGCAGCGCCGCCTATCGCTGGTCGGAGATCCTGGACGAGGTCGCCAAAGTCTATGTCGAGGCGCGCGATCGTCATGCCGCTTCGCCGGCGCTGGTCAAGCCGTTGGCCGCGGACGCCTCGCTTCTTCATCCGGAACGGAGCGGTCGCGTCGAACCCCAGCCGGCCGGCCTGCCCGCGCTCTAGGCCGGACTGAACAATGATCCTGACCCGCCTCGACCGGTACCTGCTGCGGCGGGCGGTGACGCCGATGTTCGCCGTGCTGATCAGCACGATGGTGGCGTTCCTGATGGAACGCCTGATGCGCTCGTTCCAGCTTCTTTCGCAAACCACCGAGGGCTTCAAGTTCCTGACCGAGCTGCTGATCAACCTGGTGCCGCACTATGTGGGGCTGACCCTGCCGGGCGGCTTCTTCATCGGCCTGTTCGTGGTGGTCAACGGCCTCAACAAGAGCTCGGAGATCGACGCGATACTCGCCAGCGGCATTGCGCTGGGCCGCTTCGCCGCGCCGTTCGTCGGTCTGGGGGTCGTGCTCATGCTGTTCAGCATGGCGCTGTTCGGTTTCATCCAGCCTTATAGTCGTTATGCCTATCACGCCGTGCTGCATGCGGCCGCCAATGCGGGCTGGAACGGCGACATTCGCCCCAAGGCGCTGCTGTCGGCGGGCCCGGACGTCTTCCTGACCGCGGACGACACCGACGCCAGCGGTCGCCACCTGCGGCGCGTGTTCATTCGCAAACTGGATCCGGAAGGCCGCGAGGACGTGCTGACCGCCGGCTCCGCCGACGTCCTCAAGCCGCCGGGCGCGCACGAGGTCACCCTGGTGCTGAACGGCGGCCGGCAGGTCAGCACCACACGCGAGGGGCAGGTCTATGTCACGGATTTCGCCAGCTTTAAGTTCGATCTGCCCCTCGCTCAGTCCGCCAAGCTCCTGCGCGCGCGCGGCGACGAGGTCAGCGAGCTGACCTTGGTCGAGCTGGCCCAGCAGGGTTTTGGCCACCTCGAACCGGCCCTGCCCCGTCAGGTCCTGCTGGCCGAGCTCTTCTCGCGGCTATCCCGGGCCCTGATGCTGCCGCTCCTGCCGCTTCTCGCCGTCCCCTTCGGGCTGAGCGCCAAGCGCGCGGGCGCGGGCCCCACGATGGTGATCGGCGGACTGATGCTCTTTGGCTTCGAGACCGCCATGATCCTGGGTCAGGCCATGGTGACGTCCACACCCCTGCCCGCCGCGCTCACGATCGGCGGACCAGCCGCTCTCTTCGCGACCGCATGCGTGGCGACCTGGATCGCCAGCCGCAAGCGGCCGGGCCAGAACCCGGTCAGCTGGCTCTCCGAGCGCGTCGCTGAACTCTTCGCCGCGATCGCCAGCACCCTGGGCCAGCGACAGGCCCCGTAGGAATGTCGCCGCCGCCGGACGGCGTCAGCGCTTGCCTTCGCCGCTCCGGCGCTTCATGTCTCAACCTCCCACCAACTCTGTCAGCGGGCCCCGCGTCCTGGCGATGACCAACGATGCCGACCGTCAGATCCCGCCCCCGCGCCAGAGCTGAAGATGAAGGACACTTCCCCCGACCTCTCGCCCCTGGCGAGCGCCTATCTAGAGCGCCGCGACGACATGCGACGCTTTTTCCTGGCGCGCCTGGGCGGCCGGGGCGATGTCGAGGACCTGGTCCAGGACCTGTATCTGAAAGTCCAGGCGGTCACCGAGGCGCCGATCGAGAACCCGCCAGCCTATCTCTACCGCCTGGCGTCCAACCTGATGCTGGATCGACTGCGGCAGGCCAAGCGGTCGGGGGCCCGCGAGACCGAATGGCGGCGGACCCACCATGCCAGCGTCGGCGCGCTGGACGTGGCCGACACGCCCGACGCCGAGAGCGCGATGATCGCCCGCCAGCGACTGGAGAAGCTCTCTTCGGCGCTGGAGGCGCTGGCGCCGCTGACCCAGAGGGTCTTCCGCCTGCACAAGTTCGAGGGCCTAACCCACGCCCAGACCGCCGAACGCCTCGGCATCTCGCGCAGCGCCGTCGAGAAGCACGTCAGCCTGGCCCTCGGCCATCTCGTCACCAAGGTGGGGCGATGACTGTGGCACGGATGCATCGCCACACCGGGATGTGGGGAGGGCCTTGGGGCGGAGGGGCGTCATTGTGGCGACGCCCGTCCAAGGCCGGGCGCGAAGAAAGCGCGAACCGCCGATGACCGAGCTCCTTTCTCAAGATGCGATCCATCAGGCCGCCGCCGACTGGTTCGCCAGATTGCAGGGCGACGCCGCCCTGGAGGACTGGACGGCGTTCCAGGCCTGGCTGGAGGCCGCCCCCGAGCACGCCGCGGCATATGAGGCGGTCGAGGCCGTCTGGCTCGATCTGGAAGACCTGCCCGCCGATGCCCCGGAGACATCGCCACTGGCCGCCGATGTCGTCTCCCTGCGCCCGCGCTCCAGCCCTCCGGCGAGACGCGGGCTGCTGATTGGCCTTGGCGCGGCCGCGGCGGCGGCCATCGTCGTCCTGGCGCTGACGCCGCGGTTGACGGGCCCGTCCTACACCGACTACGCGACCCGGCGCGGCGAGACGCGCGAGATCGTCCTGGCCGACGGCTCGCGCCTGACCCTGGGCAGCGCGACAACCCTGCGCGTGCGCCTGGGCCGCCAGCAGCGCGATGTGACCCTGGTCGATGGCGAGGCCAGCTTCGACATCGCTCATCTGGAGAACCGCCCGTTTGTCGTGGCGGTCGGCGCGCGGGAGGTACGCGTGCTCGGCACGGAGTTCAACATTCTCAGCCACGCCGGGCGCCTTGCCGTCTCGGTGCGCCGCGGCCGGGTGGCCGTTTCGGGAGGGCGGGAAGGGACGGTCAAGCTGGCGCGGGGCCAGCAGTTGGTCCAACTTCCCGGCGCGAGCGCGCGAACGCGCGAGGTGGTCCCGGACATGGCCTTCGCGTGGAAGTCCGGCAAGCTGATCTATGACCGCACGCCCCTTACCGAAGTGGTCGACGACCTAAATCGGTATGTCGCCACGCCGATCCGCGTTGATCCAAGCGCCGCCGCGGTGACAGTCTCGGGCGTCCTGCTGATCGACGAGGAGGCCGCCATGGTCCGTCGCCTGGAACTGTTCGCGCCGATCGTCGCCGAGACGATGGCGGGCGAGGTAATCCTCAAGGCCAAGACGGCGCGCCGCTGATCGTGACGGGGCAGGTCGACCGCCTCACCGCCCGACTCCGGGCCGCGGCCCTGGGCGCGGGCCTGGCAGGCCTTGTCGGCGCTCCCGCCGACGCCGCGCCGCGACTGTTCGCAAGCCGCGGCTCCCCCGTCGTCCGGTTGCGGATCCCGGCCAAGCCTGTCCGTGCGGCGCTGATCGAATTCGCGCTTCAGGCCGAGCTCTCGCTGGGCGGCGATCTCGACGCGTGCCGCGGCCAAGCCCCCGCCCTGACGGGCCGCCTCTCCGTGTCGGCCGCGCTCGACGGCATCCTGGCCGACAGCGGTTGCGGCTACCGCCAGCCCGATCCGCGCACGGTGATCATCCACCGCCTCGCGACAGCGCCCGCGCGTCCCGCGCGGCAGGCCCCGGCGCCGGCGCCGATGGGCCTGGGCGAGGTGGTGATCACCGCCCAGCGCTATCCCAACCTTCCGGGCCGCACGCCCTACGCCATCTCGGTGGTCTCGGCCGATGGGCTTGAGCGCCAGGCGCTGAGCAGCCTCCACGACCTGACCGGTCAGGTCGCCGGAATGACGGTGACCAACCTTGGGCCTGGCCGCGACAAGGTGCTGCTCCGTGGCCTGTCGGACGGCGCCTTTACCGGTCAGGCCCAGTCGATGGTGTCGCTCTATCTCGACGACGTGCCGATCACCTACAGCGCTCCGGATCCAAACCTGCGTCTGACCGACGTCGCGCGGGTCGAGATCATGCGCGGCCCGCAGGGCACCCTCTATGGCGGCGGCTCGTTAGGCGGGGTGATGCGGATCGCCACCCGCAAGCCCGATCTCGACCGCTATTCGGCCAGCGTGCTGACCGGGGTCGGCTTCACCCAGGGCGGCGGACGCGGCGGCGAGCTCGAGGCGGTGGCCAACCTGCCGCTCATCCGCGGCCGGGTGGCGCTGCGGGCGGTGGTGTATCGCGAAGCGCAGGACGGCTATATCGCCAACCCCAGGCTGGGCCTGAGCCGCGCCAACGGCTCCGACCAGGTCGGGATGCGAGCGAGCCTGCGCGCGATGGTGACGCCGAACTGGACTTTGACGCTGGGGATGACCCACCAGTCGAACGACAACCAGGACACTCAGTACGGGCTGCGGCGGCTGGGGCCGAAAATCCGCGACTCCTTCGTGCGCGAGCCGCACGACGGCGACTTCGATCACGCCTCCCTGACCGTGGCTGGCGAAGGCGGCTGGGGCCGGGTGACGGGCGCGGTCTCCCGCCTGTCGCACAATTTCGGCAGCCGCTACGACGCCACCGCGGCCTCGACGCTCTACGGCCTGGCGGAGGTTCCGGCGGCGTTCGACGAGGACAAGGGCATCAACCTGACGGTGGCTGAAATCACCTACTCCACGCCCAGCCAATACCGCCTGCACGGCCTGGTCGGGGCGTTCGCCTCGGATGGCGCGATCGGGCTCGCCTCCAGCCTGCACGCCCTGCCCCGCTCGCCGTTGGTCTACGCCGAGCGCCGTCGCGACGAGATCAACGAGGAGGCCCTCTATGGCGAAGTGACCCTCGACGCCACCGCGCGCCTGTCGGTCACGGCCGGGCTGCGCTGGTTCAACTTCAGCTTCGACACCGATTCCACGGTGACCCAGCCGGCCGGCCAGCGCCAAGTCCGTCAATCGGCTGAAGCCGCCGGCTTCTCGCCCAAGCTGCTCGTCACCTATGACGTTCGACCCGGGGTGCTGGTCTACGCCCAGGCGGCCGAGGGCTATCGGCCAGGCGGGTTCAACACGGCCGGGCGGATCGGCCAGATGTTCGACGCGCCCGAAACGCCGCCGCGTCGCTACGCGGCCGACGAGCTGTGGAACTACGAGCTGGGGGCCAAGTTCCGGGCCTTTGATGACCGCCTTCAAGGCCGAGCGGCAATATTCTACGCGACCTGGGAGTCGGTCCAAAGCGATCAGTATCTGGCCGACGGTACGGCCTACACCGTCAATATCGGCGACGGCGCCAACCGGGGCTTCGAGGTCGAAGCGGCCTTCCGCGTCAGCGAGCGACTCGACCTGCGCGCCGCGGCCCTGCTCAACGATCCCGAGGTCACCACATTCAACGCCGCTTTCAGCACGCGCAAGGGCGCGGCCCTTCCCGGAGTCTCCCAGGCCTCGGCCAGTCTCGGCGTCGACTATCATCGGGATCTGGCGGCGGGGCCGACCCTGCGCCTGCAAGGCCAAGCCTCCTATGTCGGCTCGTCCTATTTGACCTTCGGCGCCGACAGGGCCCACGAGATGGGCGATTTGATGAGCCTGCGCGGCGTGGCGAGTCTGACGACGCCGGGCTGGACGCTGAGCGCCATCCTGGACAATCCGCTGAACGGCCAAGCCAACAGTTTCTCGTTCGGCAATCCCTACCTGATTAGCCGGGACCAGATCATCACGCCGCCTCGCCCCCGCACCGTGAGCTTTCGCTTCAGCAAACGGTTCTAGAGACACGCGGAGGCGCGCGGCGGGTGGCGCACCAGGGCCGCGCGATGCTGGAGATAGGCCGATCGCACGGTCGCATAGGGATCCGTCGCGTTCTCTAGCGCCCGAACCTGAGGGTCGAGACGAGTCCGCGTGTTCAAAAGGGTCGCGGCGAAAACAGGAACGGACCGTGGTCGAGTTTGTGTCCCAGCAGCCCCGGAGTTCACCGATCGTTCCATTCCTCACATCAGCGAAAGCCTTGTGATTGGGGCCAGAAACCCTTACGCCACGGGCATGGGGACGTGGCGGAATCGGTAGACGCGCCGGACTTAAAATCCGTTGGAGCAATCCGTGTGGGTTCGAGTCCCACCGTCCCTACCAAGACTAGAAAAACAAGCGGTCCACCTGCGAGGTAGACGCCGAATTACTTCTCGCCATTCGGGAATAAACATTCCTTGCAGGAATAAACGTTTCTCGATGCTTCGACTCCCGCCACGATCGCGCCCGCGTCACGCAGGACGGTCGGTCTCGCGCGACGGCTCGATGAGCTACCTCCCACCCGTCGCGTTCGAGTATCTGACATGGCTGAAGACAAGACCCCCGATCCCGTCGACATTCATGTCGGCCGCCGCCTCCGCATGCGCCGCAAGGACCTGGGCTATTCCCAACAGGCGCTTGCCGACGCCCTGGGCCTGACCTTTCAGCAGGTGCAGAAGTACGAGGGCGGCAGCAACCGCATCAGCGCCAGCAAGCTGCAAGCCACGGCCATGTTCCTGAAGACGCCGATCGGCTTCTTCTTCGAAGGCCTGGACGATCCGGAAGGCACGGACAGCACCGCGGCCGATCTCGCCAACGAGATGGCCGATTTCTGGTCGCTGCCCGGCGCCCCCGAACTGGCTCGCGCCTTCACCGCCATCAAGTCGACCGGCATGCGCAAGCATCTGGTCGACCTGGCCAAGGCGGTCGCGGGCGAGGAATGACCGAGGTTTAGGCCGGCTCCGCCAGCAGCTCGATATTGCTGGCGCCCGCCTCGGTCAGCGCCGTGATCAGTTCGGCGACCGCCGCGTCCAGCTCCGCCGCGTCGCGTCCGCGCAGCACCAGGTTGGCGCCGTAGACGTCCGGCGGGCTGAAGAACGGATAGCTGCCCAGCGACATGTCCGGATGGGCTTTCGCCACCGCTTCCAGCGGCGCGGCGATCGTGCCCTCGCCCGTGCCGGTGACCCGCACCGTCTTGCTCAACACCACCGCGCCCGTGCGCAGGCGCGGTCCGACGTCCTCCAGCATGCCGCGCATGATCGCCGGCACGCCCGCCAGGACGAAGACATTGTCCTTCTGGAAGCCGGGCGGCCCCTGCACGGGGTTCTTCACCAGGCTGCCGCCCTCGGGCACGTGGGCCATGCGACGACGGGCGGCGTTGGGCTCGCCCCAGCGCTCGCGCAGCATGGCCATGATCTCGGGATGCTCGGGCGCGGTGACGCCGAAGGCCTTGGCGATCGAGTCCGCGGTGATGTCGTCGTGGGTCGGGCCGATGCCGCCGGTGGTGATGACGTAGTCATAGCGCGCGCGCAGGGCGTTGACCGCGTCGACGATGTCCTGCTCGACATCCGACACCACCCGCGCCTCGCACAGGTCGACGCCATAGGTCCCCAGGTATTTGGCGATGGCCGAGAGGTTCACGTCCTGGGTGCGGCCCGACAGGATCTCGTCACCGATGATCATGACGGCGGCGGTGACGCGCTCGCCTTTCCCACTTTGAGTGGTGGTCATCGCTTCGATCCCTTATGTCGCTTCGGTCTTACGCACCGACTTAGGCCCCGCATGCTGCTCCCGCAACCGCTCGTTCATGGCCGCCTGGTCAGCCGCTACAAGCGGTTCTTCGCCGACCTCGTGCTGGACGACGGGCGCGAGATCACCGCCCACTGCCCCAATCCCGGCGCGATGCTGGGCGTGCGCGAGCCGGGCCAAGGCGCCTGGGTGTCGTGGTCGGACGATCCCAAACGTAAGTTGGCCTGGACCCTGCAGTGCGTGGAGCAAGGCAACGCTCTGGTGGGCGTCAACACCCTGCTGCCCAACAGGCTGGTCGCCGAGGCCTTGGCGCAGGACGCCATTCCGGAACTCGCCGGCTACGAGACCATCCGCCCCGAGGTGAAATACGCCGAGGCCAGCCGCGTCGACTTCCTGCTGACCCATCCCGACCGCCCGCCCTGCTGGCTTGAGGTCAAGAACTGCCATTTCAGCCGCACGCCGGGCCTGGCCGAGTTTCCCGACTGCGAGGCCGCCCGCTCGACCCGCCACCTGGAGGACCTCGCCGCCCAGGTGCGTCAGGGCCACCGCGCCGTGGTGCTGTTCATCGTCCAGCGCGAGGACTGCGAGACCTTCAGCGCCTGCGCCGACCTGGACCCGGCCTTCGCGCGCGGCCTGGACGCGGCGGCCGAGGCGGGGGTCGAGGTGCTGGTCCATGCCTGCGCGATGAGCACGGAGACGATCCGCGTCGCCCGGCGGATCCTGTGGACCAACGCTCACCTAACAGCGATTTAACCCGCAATCGTCGCGCCTTCGGTTACCCATGCGCACGCTAACGGCCAGGGCTCGGGGACTAAGGGGATCGCATGAAGAGGACCGTTCTGGCGCTCGCCGTCTTGGCGCTCGCGGTGTCGGGTTGCGGGCCTAACGATCCGAGCAAGCCGGAGAGCGGCTTCATGACCGGCCTGCGGGCTGTGTTCGCATTCAAGGCCTGCGCCGGCGAACTGGAAGACCGCTTCGGCCTGAAGGAAATCGGCGGCGTCAATTCCAACGACATGAAGCCCGTCTCGACAGGCAAGCCCGGCGAGTGGGACGTCAGCTTCACCGCCGACGTCACCGAGAAGGAGAGCGGCCGGGTCACGCGCTACAAGGGCGTCTGCCATGTGCGTCGCGACAAGCCCACGGCCCTGGACGCGACCTTCATCAAGGAAATCCGTCCGGCCACTGACACCGTGCGACGCATCAACCCATCCCGCTAGGCGTTTGAAAGCGGGCCAGGGGTTGAAATTCGTGCTAGGATCAGCAGATACGCCCCTTCCCGCCTGATCGCCGCCCCACGCGCGGCGGCGACCGCTGAGTAGAGCATGACCTTGGACAACGCCCTCGAGATCGAAGCCGAGACCCGTACGGGCCAGATCAAGATCCACAAGCCGGAAGACTTCGAGGGCATGCGCAAGGCCGGCAAGCTGGCCGCCGAGTGCCTGGACATGCTGGTCCCGCACGTGCGGGCGGGCGTCTCGTCAGACGAACTGGACCGGCTGGCCCGCGAGTTCATCCTGGACAACAAGGCCCTGCCGGCCTGCCTGTACTACCGCGGTTATCCCAAGACCGTCTGCATCTCGCGCAACCACGTGGTCTGCCACGGCATCCCGGGCGACTGGTCCTTACGTGACGGCGACATCGTCAATATCGACGTGACCGTGATCGTCGACGGCTGGCACGGCGACACCTCGCGCATGTACGGGGTCGGCGAAGTCGGCCCGCGCGCCCGTCGCCTGGTCGAGATCACCTATGAAGGCATGAAGCGCGGTCTGGAGGCCGTGAAGCCGGGCGCCACGCTGGGCGACATCGGCCACGCTATCCAATCCTACGTCGAGGCCCAGCGCTGCAGCGTCGTCCGCGACTTCTGCGGCCACGGTCTGGGCAAGGTGTTCCACGACGCCCCGAACATCCTGCACTTCGGCCGTCCGGGCCAGGGCGCCGTGCTGAAGCCGGGTATGTTCTTCACCGTCGAGCCGATGGTGAACCTGGGCAAGCCGGCCGTGAAAGTGCTGAACGACGGCTGGACCGCCGTGACCCGCGACAAGTCGCTGTCGGCCCAGTGCGAGCACTCGATCGGCGTCACCGAAGACGGCTACGAGGTGTTCACCGCCTCGCCCGCCGGTCTGTTCCAGCCGCCGATCCTGGGTTGATAATCTGCTCCCCCGCTGGGGGGAGCTGTCGGCCCACGGGTCCGGCTTTGCCGGCCCGAGGATAAACTCCGCCGACTGAGGGGGCGTCGCCGGCCTATGCCGAGCGACCCCCTCCGGCCCTCTGGGCCACCTCCCCCAGAGGGGGAGGAGATAACACCCCGAGTATCCCTATTTCCCCGCCACGCTCTTGGCGTAGGCCTGCGCGCCGGCGACCAGGCGCAGCACGTTGCCGCTCCAGATCGCCTGGATGTCGGCGTCCGAATAACCCTCCGCCTTCAGGCGGGCGGTGATCTTGGGCAGGTCGGCCACGTCCTCGAAACCCTCGACGCCGCCGCCGCCGTCCCAGTCGGCGCCGACGCAGACGCCCTTGGGTCCCGCGATCTTCAGGGTGTGCAGCATGCTGGCCATGAAGGTGTCGAAGTTGGCGCGGACCGGCGGATACTGCTTGTCGACCGCCACCCGCTTGGCCATCCACGCCACGACGTCGGCCTGGCTGGCCTCGTCGCGCGGCGGACGGCCGATGGCCTCCAGGGCCGCCTTGCGCTCGGGGCTGTCGGCGCTGGCGCGCAGATAGACCGAGTTGATGCAGATCGCGCCGCCGCTGTCGGCGATCTTCTTGATGCGGGCGTCGTCCAGATTGCGCGGGTGATCGAAGATCGCCTTGGCGCCCGAGTGCGAGGCGATGACGGGCGCCTTGGACAAGGCCACCGACTGATCGACGATGTCGTCGCTGGCGTGGCTGACATCGACCAGGATGCCCAGACGGTTGGCCTCGGCCAGCCAGCGCAGACCCAGCGGCGAATAGCCGTTCCAGATCTTGCCCTTGGGGTCGGTCGAGCTGTCGGCGAACTGGTTGTTGCGGAAGTGGACCGGCCCGGCCATGCGCACGCCGGTGGCGTAGAAGGTCGACAGCAGGGTCAGGTCCTCGCCGATCGGCCAGGAGTTCTCGATGCTCTGGAAGACGAAGCTCTTGCCGGCCTTGTTGATCCGGACCGCGTCCTCGGCGGTGTAGGCCAGCTCGAACTGGTCGGGGTGGGCGGCGACCATCTCGCGGATCTCGGTCGCGCGCTCCAGGGCGAAGTCGCGGGCCTTGCGATAGCCCTCGGCGGTCAGGTCGCCCTGGCCGGTGTAGATCACATAGAAGCCGCCATCCAGGCCGCCGGCCTTCATGCGCGGCAGGTCCACCTGGCTGCCGTCCTTGGCGACGCCGTGCTCGTCCAGCATCGACCAGCCATGGCGGGCGAAGTGCTCGGGCGTGTCCAGGTGGGTGTCCAGGGTCAGGAAGCTGTCGTGCAGCGTCTTGATCGCCTTGGTGACTTCACCGGGCTTCTCTGGGGGCTTCTTGTCAGCCGCATGAGCCATGCCGCCCAGCAGGGCGGCCGATCCGAGCAGGATGGTGAGCAGGCGACGCATGGGCAGACTCCGGACGAAACCAAGGCCGCGACGCTCAAGGTTTCGATGCGGGGCGTCAAGCCGAGCTGGGCCGTCCGGCTCAGAAAATTCCCATCCTGATCAGGCAAGTCGCAGCGCTACATCAAGCCCAGCGCCTTGAAGCTGGCCACACCCTCGCGGCCGACCACCAGGTGGTCGTGGACGGCGATCTTCAAGGCCTTCCCCGCTTCCACGATCTGCCTGGTCATGTCGATGTCGGGCCGCGACGGGGTCGGGTCGCCCGAGGGATGGTTGTGCAGGATGATGATGTTGCTGGACGACAGCTCCAGCGCCCGCCGCATCACCTCGCGCGGATAGACCGGCGCGTGGTCGACCGTGCCGCGGTTCATCACCTCGTCGGCGATCAGCTGGTTCTTCTTGTCGAGGAACAGCACCCGGAATTGCTCGCGCGACTCGTTGGCCAGGGCGACGCGGACATAGCCCAGCAAGGCGCTCCACGATGAGATCACCGGTCGCTTGACGATCTTGTCGCGGCCGGCCCGCAAGGTCGCCTCGTGCAGCAGCTTGAGATCCATGGCCGCCGCCTCGCCGACGCCCGGCACCGTGGCCAGCTCCTCGACCGTCGCGCCCAGCACCGCGCCCAGCGAGCCGAAGCGGGTCAGCAGCGCCTTGGCGATCGGCTTGACGTCGCCGCGCGGAAAGGTGCGGAAGAGATAGAGCTCCAGCAGCTCATAGTCCGGCAGGGCCACGAACCCGCCCAGCTTGGCCCGCTGGCGCAGGCGGTCGCGATGGCCGGCGTGGTGGGCGTGGGCGGAGGGCTTCTTGGCCTTGACCGCGACCGGCGTCGTCGGAAAGAGCTCGGCGTCCGAGACGCCCAGGGATTTGACGCTGACCATGCCGCCCTCGACTCCAGGCGAACATTACGCGTTATCGCCCCATGGTTGTCTAGAGGGCGGTTTGCCTCCTGGCTTCCCAGACCCGCCACCCCATCAGCAAGACGAACACCGCGCCATAGATCAGCGGCGGCCGATGATCGGCCTTGACCAGCAGGTAGTAGTGCACGACGCCCAGCGGCACGATCAGATAGATCAGCCTGTGCAGCCGGCTCCACGCGGCGCGGCCCATGCGGATCACCCAGCCGTTGGTCGAGGTCACCGCCAGCGGGATCAGCAGCAGAAAGCCCAGCATGCCCAGGGTGATGAACGGCCGCTTGAGGATGTCCTTCCACAGCTGGCCCCAGTCGAAGAACAGATCGACGCCGATATAGCTGGCCAGATGCAGCAGGATGTAGCTGAAGGCGAACAGGCCGATGGTGCGCCGAAACCTCACCAGCCTGGGCATTTTCAGGATGCGCGCGACCGGCGTGATCGCCAGTCCGACCAGCAGCAGGCGCAGGCCCCATACGCCCAGCTGGCGGATCAGCTTCTCGATCGGATTGGCGCCCAGGTCGCCGCTGAAACCCTTCCAGGCCAGCCAGACGATGGGCGCGAAACAGGCCGCCCAGACCAGGGCGTAGACCAGGTTGTCCCGCGCCTTCGAGGGACGCTTCTTGCCCCCCCCTTTTGTGTTTGGCGCCATCAGTAGAACTTCTTCAGGTCCATGCCGCGATAGAGGTCGCCGACCCATTCGCCGTAGCCGTTAAATGGCAGGGTTTCGCGGCGACGGAATTCGCCGATGCGGCGCTCCGTGGCCTGCGACCAGCGGGGGTGGTCCACGGCCGGATTGACGTTGGCGAAGAAGCCGTACTCTCGGGCCGCCAGCTTGTTCCATGAGGTGACCGGCTGCTTTTCCACCAGGCTGATGCGGACGATCGACTTGACGCCCTTGAAGCCATACTTCCACGGCACGACCAGCCGCAGCGGCGCGCCGTTCTGATTGGGCAGCACATCGCCATACAGGCCCACGGCCATCAGGGTCAGCGGGTGCGTGGCCTCATCGATCCGCAGGCCTTCGCGATAGGGCCAGTCGAGCGTGTTCCAGCCCTGGCCGGGCATTTCGGACGGCCGCATCACCGTCTCGAAGGCGACGTACTTGGCCTTGGATGTCGGCTTGACCGAGGCGATCAGGTCCTTGAGCGGGAAGCCGACCCACGGGATGACCATCGACCAGCCCTCGACGCAGCGCATGCGATAGATGCGCTCCTCCAGCTTGGCGCCGCCGATCAGGTCCTCGATGCCGACGGTGCGCGGCGCCTCGCAGGCCCCGTCGATGCGCACGGTCCAGGGCTGCGGCTTGAACTTGCCGGAGTTCTCGGCCGGGTCGCCCTTGTCGACGCCGAACTCATAGAAGTTGTTGTAGCTGGTGATGTCCTCTTTCGAGGTCGCCTTCTCGGTCGTCGAGAAGCCCTTGGTGAAGGCCAGGCCCGCCTTGGCCTCGCTGGCCATGCCGACCAGGCCCGCGCCCGCCAGCCCGGCCATCAAGGTGCGGCGCTTGAGGTAGAGGCCGTGGTCGGTGACGTCGTTGTCGGTCAGGTCGGGAGCGTGGCGGATCAGCATGGGAGACTCCGAAGCTACGTCCAGAGATACGTCGGCGCGGACCGTTTGGTTACGTCCGTCGTGAATTATTCCTGGCCGCCATTCCGGGCCGCCTTGCGCGGGGCGTAGATCCGCGACAGGCCTTGCGCCAACACCACACGCTCCTGGGGCGACAGGGTGGCGGCGTAGCTCGCCAGCGCGGCCTCGACATTGCCCCGGGCCTGGATGTCCAGCGTGCGGGCCGTGGTCAGGCGGCGCGAGACCTCGGCGGGGTCGAAGCCTGGTGAGGCCAGAGCATCCAGCGCCGCCTGGCGCTCGGCGCGGGCCTGGCGCGTGATCGGGCGGTTCTTCTGGTTGGCCGCGTGCAGGGCCAGGCGCAGGGCGCGGCGGCTCCCCGGCGACAGGCGTTCGCCAGCCGACCACAGCGGCGGCCGAGCCTGGCGCTCGCCTTCCCGCGCGGGCGGCGCGAGCGGCGCGGGCCGCGCGGGGCGGCTGGGCGCGACCCGATCGGCGGGCGTCGGCGCCGACGCGGCCCGCGGGAGATAGACCGTCTGGGGCCGCGGCTGAGGCGTCGCCGGAGGCGGACTGGTCAGGCGCACATAGGCCATGCCCGCCACGCCGCCGACCAGGAACACGTTGAGGGTCGCCGAAGCGATCAGGCCGATCAGCAGCGGACGCGACAAACTCATAGCTCGGAAGCCTCCTCGAGGGCGTCCTGCAGGTCGGTCGAGACGTCGACGGCGGTGATAGTGTCGGCGCGCCCCATCGCGATCTTGGCCGTGATGACCGGCGCGGCGGCCTGGGGCTGGGCGTGGTCGGCGATCGAGACCCCGACCAGCACGCCCGCGAAGGCGGCGGCCGACAGACCCACGGCCGCGCCCAGGCCGGCGAGCCAGCGCCGCGCGGTGGTGGGCGCTCGTGGCGCGGCGGCGATCAGCCGGCCCAACAGGGCGGCGTCGGCGCTCTGGGCGGGCGCCAGGTCCAGCAGGCGGTCCAGT
This sequence comes from Caulobacter sp. ALps2, assembly GCF_058681635.1. Lineage (NCBI taxonomy): Bacteria > Pseudomonadati > Pseudomonadota > Alphaproteobacteria > Caulobacterales > Caulobacteraceae > Caulobacter > Caulobacter sp. ALps2. The sequence goes on along the minus strand of NZ_CM178743.1, from coordinate 2,765,488 downwards.
TGCGCCGCGCCGGCCAGCACCGGCGACAGGCGCTCGGGGTTGGCGACCAGCAGGGCGCGCGCGGCCTCGCGCTCGCCTTCCGGCCAGCGGGCGATCTCGCCGCCATAGATCTCGGCCAGGTCCTCGAACCTTTCAAGGGTCATCACAACCACGCCTCCTTCATCCCCCTGCCCCCCGCAGATCCGCCAGCGACGCCTTGAGGGCCCGACGCCCTCGCCCCAGCAGGCTTTCCAGCGCCTCGACGCTGATCTCCATCAAACGCGACGCCTCGATATTGCCCAAGCCCTGGTGATGACAAAGCACGATCGCCTCGCGCTGGCGCGGCGGCAAAGCGGCCAGGGCCGCCTCGACGCGCCTGGACAGGTCCGCCCCGATCAGGCCGGCGTCCGGCGCGGGGCCCGGATCGACCTGTTCGGGAGGCTCGCTGGTCACCACCTCGCGGCGGCGACGCAGGCGGTCGTAGCAAAGGTTCAAGGCCACGCGGTGCAGCCAAGTGTCGAACCTGGCCTGGCCCGGCGTCCAGCTCCGCGCCTGCTTCCAGGCGCGCAGGAAGGTCTCCTGGGCCACATCCTCGGCCTCGCCAGCGTCGTTCAGCATCCGCCGGGCCAAGGCCAGTATGCGCGGCAGGCGTCGGTCCAAGAGCTGGCGTACGGCGGTCGGGTCGCCCCGTCCCACCCCCGCCAGCAAGGTTTCGTCGGGATCGTTCCCGTCGGACGCCAAGCTTCAACCCGCCGCGCACGTCGTCATCAGACCCCGACCTTGGCCTTGCCCTTCTTGGCCTGCAACTCTTCAAGCGTGAGGATGCCGTCATTGTTGGCGTCCATTCGCTTGTAGCGCCAGGCCAGCACGTCGTCGGCCTCGGCGCGCGAGAGGAAGCCGTCCTTGTCCTTGTCGAAGCGCGCGAACATCCGCTCGCCCCGCTTGCCGGCCTTGGTCGCCTTGGCGTCGACCTCGGCGTTCTGTTTGCGGAAGGCCGTGAACTCCTCGGCGGAGATCTTGCCGTCCTTGTTGGTGTCCAGCCGCGTGAACAGCTTGTCGCCGTTCGAGGCCTGGAACCGCTGCAGGGTCATGCCCTGCGGAGCCGCCCCGCTGGCGGTCTGCGCCAGGGCCGGCGCCGCCGCGGCGAGCACGCCGGCGGCGATCAGGATGCGTATGATCATCAGTCTCTAGGTCTCCAAGGGTGGAAGGCCCGTCCCATGGAGAGATGAACGCGTGGGAGTGGGGATTCCGTCGCGCGATTTATCCCGGCGCCTTCACGATCGCCTCATAGGCTGCCCGCGCCTCGGCTTTCGCCTTGGCCAGCTTGGGTTTCAGCGACTTGAACTGGCTGACGTGGCCGGCCTTGGCCAGCAGGGCCTTGAAGGCCTTGGGCTCGGCTTCGACGTCGAGACTGTCCTCAAGGGCGACCTTGATCAGTTGGGAGAGGTCCTGCTCCAGTCGCCAAGCGGCTTCCAGCCGGGCCAGCGCCCCATCGTCGGCCAGGCCGGCCTCGCGCAGGGCCGCCAAGGCTTCGCCGGTGTTCTGGCGCAGCGGGCCGCCCTTGGCCGCGTGGGCCAGTTGCAGGAACTGGGCGGCGAACTCGACGTCGACCAGGCCGCCGGGATCGAGCTTCAGGTCCCAATCGCCCTTGCCGGGCCGCTCGCGCTCCATCAGCTCGCGCATGTCGATGACGTCGGCGGCGGTCTTCTTCCACTCGCGGCTCCGGCGCAGCGCCGAGGCGATCGCTTCCTCGGCGCGGGCCTTGAAGGCGGGCGAGCTGGCCCAGACCACCCGGGCGCGGGTCAGGGCCAAGAGCTCCCAGGTCTCGGCCTCGCGCTCGTAATAATCCTCGAAGGCCCCGAAGCTGACCGCCACCGGGCCCTTGGTCCCGGACGGACGTAGCTTCAGGTCGACCTCATACAGGGTCCCCTCCGCCGTCGGCGCCGACAGGGCCGAGGTCAGGCGCTGGGTGAAGCGGGCATAGAAGGTGTCGGCGCTCCATTCCTTCAGGGCGGAATGGGCCGCTGGCCCATCGGCGGCGTACAGCGTCATCAGGTCGAGGTCGGACTTGGCGGTCATCTCGCGCGAGCCGGCCTTGCCCAGGGCCACCACCGCGACCTGGCCTGGGAAGGCGCCGCCCAGCCGTTCGGTCTCGGCCAGGGCGGCGGGCGCCAGGCCGCCGATGATCAGGTCGGCCAACTCGGCGAAGGCGCGGCCGATGTCGCGGGCGTCGGCGCTGCCGCTCATCACCCGCACGCCGATGCGGAAGCTCTGGTCGCGGAACAGCCGGCGGGCGGCGTCCATCGCGCCCTCGAAGTCGGCCGGGTCCCACGGCGCGACGGCGGGCGTCTCGATCGGGCCAAAGAAGCTGGGGTCCAGCAGGGCGTCCAGCGCCGTCGGCCGCTTGGCCATGGTCGCGGCCAGGCGCGGGGCGAAGGCCATGACCTCGACGATCAGCTCGAACAGGCGCGGCTGAGCCAGGAACAGCGACTGGATCTGCACGCCCGAGCTCAGCGACGCGAAGAAGTCGGCGAAACGATTGAAGGCCTGGTCCGGCGCGCCGGTGGCGTTGGCCGCATCCAGCAGGCGCGGGGCCAGGCGGGTGAAGAGCTCGCGGCCGCGTTCGGTGCGCGTGGCGGCGATATGGCCGTGATGCCAGCCGCGGATGGTGGCGGCCACGCGCTCGGGACTGGAAAAGCCCATGCGCTTGAGGGTGGCCAGGGTCTCGGGATCGTCCTCGACGCCGGTGAACACCAGGGAGCCGAACCGCGAGGACAGCTCCTCCTCGCCGGCGAACAGGCGGCCGTAGCGCTGGTTGACGCCCTTCAGGATCTTGCCGACGGCGGCGTCGAAGGTTCGCAGATTGTCGTGGTTCCAGAGCGCGGCGACCTTCTTGCGGTCGTTGTCCGACTCCGGGAGCTTGTGGGTCTGGTCATCGGCGATCATCTGGGCGCGGTGCTCCAGGGCCCGCAGGTCCTGATAGGCCTTCGACAGCCAGCCGGCGTCCTCCAGCGTGACGTGGCCGGCGGCGGCCAGGGCCAGCAGGGCGTCCAGGGTGCGAGGGCCGCGCAGGTCGGGCTGCCGGCCGCCCAGGATCAGCTGCTGGGTCTGGACGAAGAACTCGATCTCGCGGATGCCGCCCCGGCCCAGCTTCAGGTCCGCGCCCTTGGCGGTCAGGCGGTCGTCGACCTTGTAGGTGTGGATCTGGCGCTTGATCGAGTGGATGTCGGCGATGGCCGCGAAGTCCAGGTTCCGCCGCCAGATGAAGGGCTGCAGCCCCTCCAGGAACGCCGCGCCCTCCTTGAGGTCACCGGCCGCGATCCGGGCCTTGATGTGGGCCGCGCGCTCCCAGTTCTGGCCGACGCTCTCATAGTAGTCCATCGCCGCGTCGACCGGCATGGCCGGCGGGGTCGACGACGGATCGGGGCGCAGGCGCAGGTCGATGCGGAAGACGTAGCCGTCGCCGGTCCGCTCCTGCAGCACCCGGCCCAGATGATTGGCGATCCGCACCGCCACGGCCTGGGGTTCGTGCCCCTCGGCGACCGGCAGCTTCTCCGGCGCGTAGAAGATCGAGAAGTCGATGTCGCTGGAATAGTTCAGCTCGAACGCGCCGTGCTTGCCCATGGCGATGCAGAACAGACCCGGCGCGGGGCCGTCCTCCCCCTCGCCCACATGGGTCAGCGCGCCGCGATCGACCTCCTGCCGAACGGCCTGGGCCAGGGCGGCGCGCAGCACGGCGTCGGCGAAGCGAGTCAGGGCGCCGGTCACCTGGTCCAGGTCCCAGACCCCGCCCAGGTCGCACAGCGCCGTCAGCAGGTGCAGGTCGGCCTTCAGCTCGCGCAGGGTCCGGCGGGCGGTCTCGAAGTCCGGCTCCGCGGCGACATCCAGGGCGGCGGCCAGAATGGCGGCCAGGGTCCGTCCGGGATCGCCGTCCAGAAGCCTCGGCAGCCGCTGCCCGTCGCGACGCGCCAGGCCGGCCAGGTACGGCGAGGCGGCGAAGACCGGGGCCAAGGCGGCCCAGGCGGCGTCGACGCCGGCCATGGCCTCGCCCGCCCGCTTGGCGATCGCCTCGTGCGCCCGCTCGGCGGCCTTGGCGTCGAGGACGGGACCGCAGGGGCCTAAACGATCAGCGAGACGAGTCATGCGGGCACCGTGGCCCGCGCTGCTCGTGCGGGCAAGATCAGGCGGCGCGCGGGCCCATGCGGGCGAAGAGGTCGGCGATGGTCGTGATCGCCGCGCGCGCCTCGGCCATGTCGGCGACCTCGCGATCATCGGCGTAGCCATAGGCCTCGCTGTCGCCGACCTGCTGGAACACGATGCCGTCGCGGCGGGGCAGGACCGACACACCCTTGTAGTAGAGGCCGTAACGCAGCTCCGGCTGGGGGATCAGCCAGGCGATCTGGCCCCGCACCGGCACGACGGTCTCATCCTTCCACAGCGCTCTGGCGCCATAGCCGGTGCAGTTGACGACCACCGGCTGCGTCAGCCCGGTGAGTTCGCCGGGCGCGTTGAAGGTCCGCGTCTCGATCTTGCCGCCCGCCAGCAGGTAGTCGGTCATCAGCACGTGAGCGTATTCGGTCACGTTGAACTGCAGCGAGGCCGCGCGGCGGGCGTTGGCGACCGGGAACGGATTGGCCTCCGGCGGCAGGGCGACGGCCCGAGGCGAGATGTCCCGCACGCGCTCGACGTACTGCGCGAAATGCGGCGAGCCGGGCGTCGCCGCGCCCTGGCGCTCGCCCGGGGCCCCGTCGAACAGGGTGTAGCGGTCGCTCCACTCGACCGGCGAGCCCGCCAGCCCGACGTAGTTCTGGAACGCGGCGAACGAGGTTCGGCACATGGTTTCCCAAAGCGCCTCGAAGCCCGCCGGCGTCTCGCCTTCGGCGGCGATCCGCGAGTCGGGCGACCAGGTGCCCGTGGCCCGCGCCGAGCGCGTCTGGGGCAGTTGCTCCGCGGCATAGATGGTGACGTTGGCGCCCGCCCGGCGCAGCACGGTGGCGGTGGTCAGCCCCAAGGCGCCGCAACCGATCACCGCCACGTCCCGCGCTCCGCTGGCCAGGGCCTGGCGCGTCGCATGCTCGGCCGCGCCCCACGACAACGACCAGCCGCTGCCGCCGTGGCCATAGTTGTGGACCACGGTCTTGTCGCCCAGCGTCTCGACGTCCATCCGGGGCCCGGCCTTGCGGAACGGCCGCAGGCAAACCGTCACCCGGGTGATCCGGTCGAGCTCCGCGCGGACCGGCGGCAGGAAGGATCTGGCTGGCAAGATCAGGCCAGGCTTGGTCGACGGCATCGGTCCGCCAGCGCAGCCCGCCAACCCCGTCGCCCCCCAGCCGGCCAGCCCGGCAAGCACGCCGCGCCGCCCCAAAGTCGCCATGCCCATGGTCAAGATTCACCTCCGTCGCCGCGCGCCGATCGCCAGTTGATGTCGTCCGCGTCGTCGGGTCACGCCCCGAAAGAGCTAGACCCGCGAGTTTGTCGGGTGCGCTTCGTCACTGGGCGCCCCTTCCTGTAAGCGTAACAGTTGCGGTCATTCCGAACACACGCCGGCTTGACGCGAGAAATTACAGTTGTAACGATTGGATCCGGGAAACGGTCAGGACTGCATCCGACGATGATCGAGCTCTTCGCCCTCGCCCTGGTTCGGGCCCAGATCGCCGCCGCGGCCGCCGTGCTGCTGGTCGTCATGCTGCGTCCGTCCGCGCGCCAGCTGTTCGGCCCGCGCCGCGCCTACGGCCTGTGGGCCATCGTGCCGGCCGCCGCGGCCGCCGCCTTCCTGCCCAGCCTGGCCGAGACCATGGACCTGGGCTCGCCCGCCCGACCGCTGGGCGCCTGGGCGTCCAAGCTGATCCTGCTGTGGCTGGCCGGCTGCGCGGTCGCCACCGCCATCCTGGTCCTGCGCGAGCGCCTGTTCCGGCGCAAGGTCGAGCAGGGCCTGGCCGGTCCGGCCGTCATGGGCGCCCTGTGGCCGCGCGTGGTGCTGCCGTCCGACTTCAACCAGCGCTTCGACGCCCGCGAGCGCGAGATGATCACGCTACACGAGCGCACCCACATCAATCGCGGCGATCCGATCGCCAACCTGGTCATCGCCGGGGCCGGGGTGCTGGGCTGGTGCAATCCGATGATCGCCCTGGCCGCGCGCCTGGTCCGCATCGACCAGGAACTGGCCTGCGACGCCACCGTCGTGGCCCTGCGCGGCGACATCCGCGCCGACTACGCCAAGACCCTGATGAAGGCGCAGATGAGCGTCGCCACCTCGCCCCTGGCCTGCGGCTGGGCCACCCATCCGCTGATCCTGCGCGTGTCGCTGCTGAACCGGCGCGAGCCCAGCCTGCACCGCGACATCGCCGGGTTCCTGACCATGACCTTCCTGGCGATCATGGCCATGGTCATCGTCTGGAGCGTCTCCCCCCGCGGTCCCGACGCCGGCGATCTGCGCCCCGGCATGGCCGCCCAGATGGACCCGTACACGGGCGCGATCACCTGGGTGCAGGGCCAGTAAGCCCGACTAACCCAGGAACAGCTTCAGGTACTCGTCGACCGGACGGCGGCTGACCGTATCGTTGATCCAGAAGTCGATCGCCCCGTCCTTGTCGGGCCTGGCCAGGCGGACGCCGGCCTCGCGCATGCGGTCGAAGACGCCCTCGGCGATCTTGGGATTCAGCACCAGCTGGCGGATATTGGAGGCGTTTGGCGCGGGTCTGGCCTTGGCCGCCCCGGCCTTCTCCAGCGCGCCGAACAGCTGGTCGGCGGCGGCGAATGCGGCCTTGTGGCGGGCCTCGAAGTCGTCCAGCGCCGCGAGCGCCAGCACCGCGCAAGGCCAGGCCTGATAGATCGTCCCGCCGAACTGGTGGCGCAGGGCGCGGGCCCTGGCGATGTCGGCCTTGCCGCCCGCCAGCACCGCCCCGAACGGCGCGTCCAGGTACTTGTAGAGCGAGACATAGACCGTATCGAAAAGGCCCGCCGTGCCGGCGATGTCGTAGCCGGGCGGGGCCAGCAACAGTCGCGCGCCGTCCAGGTGCAGGCGGATGGCCTTGCCGCGGGCATAGGCGGCGATGCTCTGCAGCGCGGCGGGATCCAGCAGCTCGCCCTTGGCTCGCCGCACCGGGCTCTCCAGCGAGATCGCCCCGACCTTCAGCGGATAAGGCCCGTTCTCGGCCTCGTCGACGGCGGCCTTGATCTCGTCCAACGAGGGACCGGCGCGACCGGGCGCCAGGTCGATCAGGTTCAGGCCGCTCAGCAGCTGGGCGGCGTCGCTTTCGTCGCGATAGAGATGGCTCTCGTGCTGGACGATCACCCGCGTGGCCTCGCCGGCCAGGATGCGCACGGCGACGTGGTTGGCCAGGGTCCCGGTGGGCAGGAACGCGCAGTCCTCCTTGCCCAACATCGTCGCGAACCGCTGCTCCAGCTCGGTGACGGCCCCACCGGCGATGTAGCTGTCGCGCGGCTTGCCCTTCTGGACCAGCTCCGCCAGGCGGGCGGCGGTCTTCACCGGATCGGGCGGCGCGCTGTCGCCGACCAGCCAGACGCTGCGGGCGTCGATCGGCGGGAATGACGGCGGGGGCGCCTGGGTCTGGGCTTGAGCGAACGCGACACTGGGCGCGAGGGCCAGCAGGGACGAGGCGAGAAACTGGCGGCGGTCCATCAAACTCTCCTCGGGCCGACGCCCTACTCCACGCGCGGCAGCACTAGCGCGACCCGAAGCCCCGGGCCCATGCCGTTGTATTCCCCCGGTCCCTCGGCCAGTTCCAGCCGCCCGCCGTGCGAGACGGCGACGGCGCTGACCAGGGACAATCCGAGGCCCGCGCCCGGCTCGCTGCGGCTATTCTCCAGGCGCACGAAGCGCTGGACCACGCGGGGCCGGTCCGCTTCGGGCACGCCGGGGCCGGTGTCGGTGACCGAGAATTCCAGCTCGCCCGACGAGGTCCGACGCGCGCGCAGCATGATGGCCCCGCCCTCGGGCGTATATTTGATGGCGTTGTCGAGCAGGTTGGCCAGGGCCTGGGCGAGGAACTCGCGGTTGCCCTTGATGTTCAGGGCCGGCGTGATCTCGGCCTTGAAGTCCAGACCCTTGTCCTCGCACGAGAACTCATAGAGCTCGGCCATGTCGGTGGCCAGCTCAGAGGCGTCGAAATTGCGCTGGTCCGGGGCCGAGCCGGCGGCCTGCAGGCGGGCGATGGCCAGCACGGCGTTGAAGGTCTTCAGCACCCCGTCGGCGTCCTGCAGCGCCGTCTCCAGCGCCGCCACCGGATCGCCCTTGCCGTTCTCGGCGTCGATCAAAGCGACTTCCATGCGAGCGCGCAGGCGGGTCAGGGGCGAGCGCAGGTCGTGGGCGATGGCGTCGCCGGCGTGGCGCAGGCCGCCCATCAGGCGCTCGATCCGGTCGAGCATGTCGTTCAGGCCCTCGGCCAGCTCGTCATACTCGTCGCGCGTGCCGCGCACACGGGCCCGGGCGTGCAGGTCGCCAGCCCGGACGTCGTTGACCACATCCACCAGCCCCTGCATCGAGCGACTGACATTGCGGCTGATCAGGACGCCGCCGGCCATGCCCAGCAGGATGACCAGCGCCCCGGCGCCCCACAGGGCCCGGACGATCTTGCGGACATAGGCTTCGGAGGCGTCGACATCGGCGCCGACGAACAGGATCTCGCCGTGCTCCAGCCGCTGCTGCACCCCACGCGCGGCGGCCTTGACCTCGGCGCCGTCCAGGTCGGTCTCGGTGACCTTGAAGCTGGCCCATTCGGGACCGTCGCCGCTGAAGTTGCTGACCGGCGACTCCTCGATCGAGCCCGAGATGCGCTTGCCGCTGGAGTCGGCCAGAAAGTACAGGAACGGCCGTTCGCCCGTGGCCCGCTCGACGATGGTCTGGTTCAGGGCGTCGACGCCGCCCTGGCGGTAGGCCGCCTCCAGGCTCTCGAACTCACGGCTGATCTCGGCCTGGGAGCGACGGTTCACCTCGCCCGCCGTGGCCACGTAGATGTAGCCCAGGAAGGCGCTGGCGGCCGCCGCGAAAAGGGCCAGGAACAGCAGGGTCAGCCGGAACGGCGTGGTGCGGAGAAGGCGCGGCAGACGCATGGGCTTTTTAAGTCTTCTTGCCGAGCAGCGCCGAGATGTCGCGACGGCTGTCGAGGATACGGAGAACGATCACACCACTGCCATCGGGTAGTGGACGGTGGAAGATCGTCCATCGACGGAAACTGAAGCTGTGAAGCTGATCAGGCAGATCAACGCGTTCGGGCCCCAATAGCGGCCTTCGCGCTAGCCGTTCGATCGTCTCGTCCAGCGCCCTGAAGATGCTCTTCGCGCGTGCCGGACCACCATCAAGGACGATCCGGGCGTAGATGGCGCGCAGGTCACGTAGAGCGCCTGGAGCTTTGACGACGAGTGACCTCTCCATCAGCCTTTCTGGCTTTTTTCGAACTCAGCCGCGCAGTCGGCCAGGATTTCCTCGATATCCCAAGGCGTACCCTCACCTTCGGCGATCTCATCGAGCGCTTCCTGAACCAGCTGACCAATAGCTTCGCGGTTGCGCTCGTACCAAGCGTCCATCTCGGCTTTGGTCGGAATCGGACCCAGGCCGTCACCGACCGAAGCCAGATCGTCGACGTCGTCAGCCTCGGGTTTCGCCGGCTTGTTCATGGTCTGATCCTACCACGCCCTCGCCCGACCGCCTACGGATCGAGGCGATAGCCGGCGCCGCGCACGGTCTGCAGCATGGCCCGGTCGAAGCCCTTGTCGATCTTCGAGCGGAGACGCGAGATGTGCACGTCGATGACGTTGGTCTGCGGGTCGAAGTGGTATTCCCAGACCTTCTCCAGCAGCATGGTGCGGGTCACCGACTGGCCGGCGTGGCGCATCATGAACTCCAGCAGCTGGAATTCGCGCGGTTGCAGGTCGATCTCCTTGCCCTGGCGATGGACCGTCCGGTTGATCAGGTTCATCTCGAGCTCGCCGACCTTCAGGGTCGTGGCGACGGCGCCGGTCTCGCGACGGCGCGACAGGGCCTCGACACGGGCCATCAGCTCGGGGAAGGCGTACGGCTTGACCAGATAGTCGTCGGCGCCCGCCTTCAGACCCACGACGCGGTCGTTGACCTCGCCCAGGGCCGACAAGAACAGCACCGGCGTCTGGTCGCCCTCGCGGCGCAGGGTCTCGACGACGGTGACGCCGTCCATCTTGGGCATCATCCGGTCAACGACCAGGACGTCGAAGCCGCCCTTCTGGGCCTCGCCCAGACCGGCCTCGCCGTCGGGCGCGTGCTCGACGTCGTAACCAGCCTCCTTGAGGCCGTGCGCCATGGCGGCGGCGGCTTCCAGGTCGTCCTCGATAATCAGAATACGCATCAGTGAGCCTCTCATGCGCCCAGACAGAATGGCGGAACGATCGACGTTCTCCCGATTCTGGTCCATCGCGCGACAGTTGCAGGCTTGATAGCGGTTTCGGCGACCGGCGTAACTTAAACCTTGGACAGATACGAAAAAGCCCCGCTCCGGCGAACCGGAACGGGGCTCATTCAGTTAATCGACGTCAGCCTACGGCGCGATCTTCAGCGGAACGAAGACCGGACGGTTCTGGCGGATCACCTTGACCAGCACGCTGTTGCGGCCGGCCTTCTTGGCGGCGGCCACGGCGTTGTTCACGTCCGCGACCGTGACGACGGCGGCGTTGTTGATGTTGGCCAGGACGTCGCCCTTCGCCAGACCCTTCTCGCCCGCGTCGCTGTCGCCCTTCACTCCGGTGATCAGCAGGCCCTTGATCTCGCTGTCGATCTTGTAGGTCTGGCGCGAGGCCGGATCGATCGGACCCAGGGTCAGGCCCAGAGCGTCGACCTTCTGGCTGGCCGGCTTGTCCGGGGTCGGCGCCGTACCGCCATCCTGATCCTGATCGTCGTCGTTCAGCCCCAGGGAGCCTTCGGCCGGACGGGTGCCCGACACGACATTGACCATCCGCGGCTTGCCGTCGCGCAGGACCGACATGCGGATAGTGTCGCCCGGACGGGCCTTGGCCACTTCGCGCGTGAGTTCAGAGCGGTTGGCGACGGACACGCCGTTGACGGCGACCAGGATGTCGTCCGGCAGCAGGCCGGCCTTGGCGGCGGGACCGCCGGCGACCAGCTCGGCGACGATCGCGCCCTTGACGTCCTTCAAGCCCAGGGCCTCGCCGGCCTCGACGCTGAAGTCCTGGATGGTCACGCCGATATAACCGCGCACGACCTTGCCGCCGGCGATCAGCTGCTTGGCGGTGTCCTCGGCGATGTCGGCCGGAATGGCGAAGCCGATGCCGACCGAGCCGCCCGACGGCGAGTAGATGGCGCTGTTGACGCCGATCACCCGGCCGTAGATGTCGAAGCTGGGACCGCCCGAGTTGCCGCGGTTGATCGGCGCGTCGATCTGAATGTAGTTCACGAACGACGAGGTGTTGTCGCCCAGGTCGCGGTTGTAGGCCGAGATGATGCCGGCCGTGGCCGTGCCGCCCAGGCCGAACGGGTTGCCGATGGTGATGACCCAGTCGCCGACGCGCGGCTTGGCCTGGTTCTCGAAGTTCACATACGGGAAGTCGGCGCCCTTGGCCTTGGGATCGACGACCTTGATGACGGCGAGATCGGTGCCCTCGTCGCGGCCGATCAGGGTGGCCTTCAGCTCGCGGCCGTCCTTCATCACCACCTGGATGTCGTCGGCGTCGGCCACGACGTGGTTGTTGGTGACGATGTAGCCGTCGGCCGAAATAAAGAAGCCCGAACCGGCCGACTGCTGCTTCGGCGTGGTCGGCGTGTCGCCGTCCTCGCCGTCCTGGCCTTGGCCCGGTTTGCCCTTCTGGCCGCGCGGCACGATGTCGAAGCCTTCCAGGCCCGGGATACGCAGCGACGGCGGCGAAGCCTTGGAGGTCACGTTGATCTGGACGACCGCGGGCGAAACCTTCTCGAAGATGTCGGCGAACGACATCGGCGCGCCCGGCGGCGGCGCGAAGGCCGGCGCGCCAGCCATCGACGCGCGGATCGCCGGGGCTTCGGCGGCGTCCGCCCCACCCATGCGCATGCCCACGCCTGCCAGCGCCGCACAGGCCACGCCCGCGCCAGCGACGGCGCCCACAATGAATCCCGACTTCCTAGCGGTCATTCGTCTTTCCTCATCCGCGCGCATCACGCGGCTTCGTTCGCGTCACCCGCGCGCCCGGCGCGCGGTCCCAGTCGATCTGAGAACCTAGTCCCGACAATAAAAGGTGCAATGGTTCTCGAATTATCTTTCCGTCATCCGAAAGGCGCTTCTTGAGGCTCCTTTTCGGCGCAATCGTGTCAATCGTCTTCGAGCAGGCGCCGGACACGCTCTTCTTCGTCCCGCGAAAGCTCGGTGTGTTCAGTCTCTCGGCGACGCAGGAGCCCGAACATCAGACCGCCTCCGACCAGCAGCACGCCCAGCGGAGCCAGCCACAGCACGGCGTTGCCGGCCGAAAAGCGCGGCTTCAGCAGCACGAACTCACCGTAGCGCTGCACGAGAAACGCGCGGATCTCCTCGTCGCCGCGGCCGGCCTTGACCTGTTCGCGGACAATCCGCCGCAGGTCGCCGGCCAACTGCGCCTCGGAGTCGTCGATCGACTCGTTCTGGCAGACCAGGCAGCGCACTTCCTTGAACAGGTGGCGGGCGCGGGTCTCTTGCGCCGGATCGGCCAGGCGCTCGGACGGCTCGTAGGCGCCGGCGGTCATGGCCAAGGCGGCCACGGCGATCAGAATCGCGCGGAGCCGGCTCACGTCACGACCTCGCCAGCGCGGCGGCCCACGCCCAGGCGCACGCGACGGTCCGACAGCGACACCGCGCCGCCGATCGCCATGATCAGCGGGCCCAGGAAGATCAGCCGCACCCAGGGGTTCACATAGGCGCGGACCAGCCAGGCCGGCTTGCCGCCCTCGCCCGCCCGGCGCTCGCCTAGCACGATATAGATGTCGTCCAGCAGGCTGGGGCAGATGGCGACTTCCGAGGTGGTCTGGCCGCCGGTGGGGTAGAAGCGGCGCTCGGGCTCGGCGCGGCAGACTTCGACGCCAGCCTTGTTGACGACTTTCACGATGCCGCGCTCGGCCAGGTAGTTGGGCCCCTCGACCGTGCCGACGTCGCTGAGCGTCAGGGTGTAGGCGCCCAGGGCGTGGCTGTCGTTGAGGCTCAACGCCTGGGCGGCCTCGACGCGCCAGGCGGTCTCGAACGAAGCGCCTAGCACGAACAGGCCCATGCCCGCGTGGGCCAGGGTCGTGCCCCAGGCGCCGCGCGGCAGACCACGAGCACGGCGCAGGCTCTCGGCGACGGGGGCGGCGAACAGCTTCAGGCGATCGGCCAGCTCGCGCAGCGCGCCGCCCACCAGCCAGAAGCCCAGCACCAGGCCGCCGCTGGCCAGGGCCTTGCGTGGCTGGATGAGGCCGTAGGCGACGAGGCCGAGCACGGCGGCGACCGCCAGCACGATCCACAGCTTGCGGGCGACCCCCTTGGCGTCCCCGCGCTTCCAGGCCAGCAACGGGCCGGCCGGCAGCACGGCGAAGGCCAGCAGCATCAGCGGCACGAAGGTCAGGTTGAAGAATGGCGCGCCAACCGAGACGGCCTCGCCGTCCATGGCCTCGCGGATCAGGGGGTACAGGGTGCCCAGCAGCACCACCGCCGTCGCCGTCGACAGCAGGATGTTGTTGAGCACGATGGCGCTCTCGCGGCTCACGGGGCGGAACTGGCCGCCCGGGTTCAGGCTGGAGGCGCGCAGGCCAAACAGCAGGAAACCCGTTCCGGCGGCCAGGCCCATCATCATCAACAGCAGCACGCCGCGCGTCGGGTCGACGGCGAAGGCGTGGACGCTGGTCAGCACGCCCGAACGCACCAGGAAGGCGCCCAGCATCGAGAAGGTGAAGGCCGCCAGGGCCAGGAACGCCGTCCAGCCCGGCAGCGCCCCGCGCTTCTCGGTGACGATGGCCGAGTGCAGCAAGGCCGCCCCGATCAGCCAGGGCATGAAGCTGGCGTTCTCGACCGGGTCCCAGGCCCACCAGCCGCCCCAGCCCAGCTCGTAATAGGCCCAGAAGGCGCCCAGCGTGATGCCGATGGTCAGCAGGCTCCAGGCCGCCAGGGTCCAGGGCCGCACCCAGCGCGCCCAGGCCGCGTCGATCCGGCCCTCGATCAGCGCCGCCAAGGACAGGGAATAGACCACCGAGAAGCCGACATAGCCGGCGTAGAGGAACGGCGGGTGCACCGCCAGCGCCCAGTCCTGCAGCAGCGGATTGAGCGAGCGCCCCTCGACGGGCGCGTCCAGCAGGCGGGCCAGCGGGTTCGAAGCGAGGACGGTATAGGCCAGGAACAGGACGCCCAGCGCGCCCTGGATGGCGATGGCGTAGGCCCTCGGGCGCGGCGGCAGGCTGTCGCCGAAGAAGGCCATGGCCGCGCCGTAGCCGGTCAGCACCAGGCACCACAGCAGCATCGAGCCCTCGTGGCTGCCCCAGGCGCCGGCCACCTTGTAGAACAGCGGCTTGGCGGTGTGCGAGTTGGCCGCGACATTGGCGACCGAGAAGTCCGAGGTCACGAAGGCGTGGATCAGGGCCGCGAAGGCCACCGCCACGGCGACGAAGGCCGCCACGGCCGCGCCGCGTCCCGCGCCGGCCAGCACTGGCGAGCGCCGCGCGCCGCCGACGGCCGACAGGCCGGTCTGCGCCACCGACAGCATCAGCGACAGGATCAGGGCGAAGGCGCCCAGCTCGGTGATCATGTCTTCTTCTCGGAAGGGGGCTTCCCGTAGGTCGGCGGGGCAGAACCCTCACCGCGCCACTCGCCCTGCTTCTTCAGCGCCTTGGCCACCTCGCGCGGCATGTAACGCTCGTCATGCTTGGCCAGCACCTGCTTGGCGACGAAGGTCCCGTTGGCGTCGAAGGTCCCTTCGGCGACGATCCCCTGCCCTTCGCGGAACAGGTCGGGCAGGTCGCCGTGATAGCTGACCTTGGCCGTGGCCTGCTGGTCGGCGACCACGAACTCGACGTCCCCGCTGGGATGCTTGACCACGCTGCCGTGCTGCACCAGGCCGCCCAGTTGCACCTTGCGGCCCGGCGCGACATTGGCCGCCTTGGCCTGGGCGGGCGTATAGAACAGCGAGATGTTGTCGCGCAGACCGTACAGCGCCAGGCCGACGGCCAGGGCCAGCACCGGCGCGATGGCCAGCAGAATTGTCAGGCGGCGACGCGCCTTACGGGATTTGGGCCAGAAACTCATGGGGCGGTCTTCTGCGGAGGCGTGTCGGCGGCCTGGCGCAGGGCCGACAGCACCTTGGGCTGGTCCTTGAAGCGAGCGGAGGCCGAGGCCAGCGCCGCGTCGCGCTTTGCGGTCTCGCCCAGTACGGCATAGGCGCGGACCAGGCGCACCCAGCCGTCGGGATCGTCGGGGGACTGGGCGAGACGCGCGGCCAGGCCTTCCACCATGCCGGCGATCATGCCCTGGACCCGCGGATTGGCGTCCGCGGCGGGCTCGGCGCTGGGCAGGCCGCCCTTGGCCTCGACCTGGGCGATCTCCTGGGCCAGGGCCGCGCGGCCTGGGTCGGCGGCGGGCAGGCTGGCGGCCAAAGCGCGCCAGTCGGCAAGGCCGCCCCGCACGTCGCCGTCGGCGACCTTGCCACGCCCCAGATAGTAGCGAGCCCGAATGTCGTTCGGATCGACCTTCAGCGCCTCGCCGAAGGCCAGCTTGGCGTCGGCGCCGATCTGGCCTTTGGATTCCATGACGAAGGTCTCGCCCAGCAGGCTCCAGATGTCGGCCCGCTTGGGGGCGATGCGGACGGCCTTGCGCAGGGCGGCCTCGGCGCCGGACAGGTCGCCGGCGGCGGCGCGGGCCTTGGCCAGGAACACCAGCGGCTCGGCGTCCATGGGACGCTCGGCGGCGACGCCTTCCAGCACGGCGGCGATCTGCTCGGGGGCCAGGGTCGCGGGATCGGCGGCCTTCCAGGCGGCGACGCGCTCGGCCCGCGGCTGATCGGGCAGTTCGGGACGCCCCAGCGCGACATAGAGGCCGACGGCGGCGACGCAGGCCGCGCCGGCGGCGACCACGACGGCCTTGCGCGGGCCAACGCCGTCGCGCTCCCACACCTGGGTCTGGTCGGCGGCGGCCAGCAGGCCCCGCGCCGCCTCGGCGCGGGCGGTCTTCAGCTCGTCCGGGGCCAGCAGGCCGTCGATGGCCAGCCGCTCGACCTCGGCCAGGCGACGACGGTGCGGCTCCAGCCGCGCCTGGGCGTCGTCGATGGGCCTGGCCCGCGCGGCCCCGCGCAGCACCATCCCGGCCGTCACGGCCGACAGCCCCGTCGCGGCGATCCAGAAAGCGATCATGGCCGCGTGTTAGCCGGTAACCGCGCCGTCCGTTAGCGAAAAAAGCGCTTAAGTGGGGTCTGGGCGCGCGCCATGGTGACGCTGCTCGACGAGGGAAGGTTCATGACGCCGATCGTGGTGGTCGCGGAGCCGTGCGGCGCGTGGTCGCGCTGGACCGGCCCGAGGTCGTGAACGCGGCGCTCGTGGAGTGGTTGGCGGGGCGGCGCCAGGCGGCCACCCCAAACGAAAGACTTAGGCCGCGATCGCCGCCGCCGCCCGCCGCCGCACGATCTCGGCCGTCTTGTCGTCGCGGGTGTAGGCGATGAAGCCCGCCGCCACGTCCAGGTACTTCACGGCCAGGCCTGAGTCGCCGCCGTCGCCCGTGCGGGCCACGTGCAGGACGTCCTCGATATAGGGGTCCAGCCGGCTGTTGAGCTTTTCCAGGATCTTGTTGCGCGAGCTGCCGTAGCCGGCCTTGTCGGCGCACGAGCGCAGCTCGGCGATGAAGGCCAGCGCCGACTGGGCCCGGCGGATCATCGCCTCGTCCGGCTCATCGGTCAGCTTGGCCGCGCCCTTGCTGCCCTTCTTGGACATCATCGAGAGCGACCGCAGCGGCAGGGCCGCTTCCAGCTGCTTGTCGGCCTGGTCCATGCGCTGTTCGCAGACCTTGGCCATCTGCTGCTTGTGACGGGCCAGGCGCTTGCCCCACGGGCCGTCCTTGGCGATGTCGACCGACTGCTGGAACTCGACGATCTGCAGCTGAGCCTTGTGGGCGCCCTGGGCGGCCTGACGGCCGGCCTTCTCGCCGTCGGCGAAGTTGAAATTCTCGATCCGGGCGATCGAGGCGTCGATGTCGGCCAGGATGCGCTCCCCGAACGCCTTGACCTCCGACGAGGCCAGGTAGCGGTCGCTGGGACGGTCCATGACCGCCGAGATCACGCGCATGATCCGCCAGTCGTCCGGCAGGTGGGCCGACAGCATGTCCAGCAGCAGCGGGCCGGCGTCCTCGCTGATCCGGCAGGCGTCGCGATAGGCCAGCTTGGCGGCGAAGGCGCGCTCGTCCGACATGCGGCTGACCCATTCGGCCAGCTTGGGCAGGCACGAGCGGGCGATCGCCGACAGCTGCAGGCACAGGGCCAGGTGCTCGGGATCGCAAAGCGAGCGCACGCTGTCGAAGGCGGCGTTCTCGGGGTCGCGCAGGCCGGCGGCGGCCGTCTTGCACAGTTCGTCGAAGACCTCGGGCGTGCCCTGCTCCAGGTCCCACGGATTGCACTTGGCCGAGGCCTCGTCGACGCGCGAGGGGGCGATGACCTTCAGCGCCTTCCACAGGCGGCCCAGCACCATGCTGGGGAACGAGACGCAGCCCTCGCCGCGCGGCGCGCACAGCGGCACGATGGGGGCCAGGATGTTGTTGCGGACGAAGCGGCTGGCGGTCTCGTCCTCGACGAGGGCCCGCACGGCGGCCAGGGATCCGGTCGCGCCGGCGCTCGACAGCGCCAGCTCCAGGCTGCGCAGCGCCGCGTCCGGAGCGGTTTCCACCAGCGTCCGGATGATCTGCAATTTATGCGCGGCGATAGCGGCCATGGTCCCCCGTGTCGGCCTCACACGGCCGACAGACGTCAACCATGTTCGAAACGAGGTTAAGGATTTCCGAAATTGGTTAAAAATCCAAGGTCTTGGAACGAGATGTCGCGGACCGAAAAGCCTTGGCCTACCAGAAGTTTAGGCGACCGGTAGCAAAGTCGCCCGCGCGCGCCGCCGCGACGGTTCGTCGCAACCATGGGTTACGATTCGGCGCGCGGCAGGTCGAGCGTGACGCGCAATCCGCCCAGGGGTGATTCACCAAGCTGGACCGAGCCGCCATAGGCCCGGGCCAGCTCGTCGACGATCGAGAGGCCCAAGCCTGAGCCAGGGGCGTTCTCGTCGAGTCGCTGACCACGTTTCAGGGCCTGAGCTCGTTCCTCGGGCGGCAGGCCGGGACCATCATCGTCGACGGTCAGCAGCATGCGCCCCTCGCCGGACGGCGCGGCGTCGGCGCGGATCTTGCCCCGGCACCACTTGCCGGCGTTCTCCATGACATTGCCGGCCAGTTCCATGAAGTCCTGCTTCTCGCCCTGGAAGGCCAGATCCTCGGGGCAGCGCCAATCGATCTCGACGCCCCGGCCGTCCGACTTGTCCTGGAAGATCCGCTCAAGCGTCACGGCCAGCTCGTCCAGGATCGGCTCGACCGGCGTGCGTTCGCCCGAGGTTTGGGAGCGAGCGGCGGCGCGGGCCCGGCGCAGGTGGTGGTCGACCTGCTCGCGCATGGTCTGGGCCTGGCGCTCGACCACCTCGGCCAACTGGCCCGGCTGCTGGCTGGCCTCGGTCAGCATCACCGACAGCGGCGTCTTCAGGGCGTGGGCCAGGTTGCCGACGTGGGTCCGCTGGCGCTCGACGACCTCCTGATTGTGGGCCAGCAGGGCGTTCAGCTCGCGCGACAGCGGCTCCAGCTCTTCGGGATAGTCGTCGGCCAGCCGCTCGGCCTTGCCGCGCCGGACCGAGGCCACTTCGCGGCGCAGGCGAAACAGCGGCTGCAGGCCAAAACGCACCTGCACCACCACCGCCAGGATCAGGCCAAAGCCCAGGATCAACAGGGCGACGGCCGTGGTGCCGGCGAAACGATCGGCGTCCGCGTCGATCGGCGAGCGGTCCTCGGCGGCCAGGAACACCACCGGATCGGCGTAGCCCGGCAGCCGGGCCTGGATGGCGGCGGCGCGCAGCGGCTTGTCCTGCGGGCCGCGCAGGTCGAAATACTGGGTCTTGCCCGGCGCGGCTTCCAGCTGGTCGATCTGCACCGACGACAGCATCAGGTCGCTGTCGAACAGCGAGCGGGAGCGCACGACGGGCGTCATCGCCCCGTCTGGCGACTTGTCCAGGATGACCCAGTAGCGGCCGGAATAGACCCGCGTGGCCCGGATGTCGGTCAGGAACGGCGCGCGCAGCTGGCCGCTCTCGACGGTCGAGCCGGCGTAAAGATCGTCGGTCAGCACCGCCAGCGATTGGTCGAACCGGCGGATCGCCGCGTCACGGAACTGGGCGGTCAGGAAGATCCCCGCCACCAGCACGACCAGCAGCGTCCAGCCGCCGGCGATCAGCACCAGCCGTCGGACCAGTGATCGGCGGCGAAGGTCCAGCATCGGGTTAGGCGGTCGCCTCGCCCTCGAGCGGGGTCAGGCGATAGCCCAGGCCGCGGACGGTCTCGATGCGGTCGGCGCCCAGCTTCTTGCGCAGGCGGCCGATGAACACCTCGATGGTGTTGCTGTCGCGGTCGAAGTCCTGGTCGTACAGGTGCTCGACCAGCTCGGTGCGGCCGATCACCCGGCCCTGGTGCATCATCATGTAGTGCAGCAGGCGGTATTCCAGCGAGGTCAGGCGCAGCGGCTCGCCATTGACGCTGGCGCGGGCGGCGCGCGGGTCCAGGCGCAGCGCGCCGCACGACAGCGACGGCGCGGCATGGCCGGCCGAGCGGCGCAGCAGGGCGCGCAGGCGGGCCAGCAGCTCCTCGGTGTGGAACGGCTTGGCCAGATAGTCGTCGGCCCCGGCGTCGAACCCGGCGACCTTGTCGCTCCAGGCGCCGCGCGCGGTCAGGATCAGCACCGGCGTGGCGACATTGCCCCGGCGCCAGCGCTCCAGCACCGAGACGCCGTCCACCTTGGGCAGGCCAAGGTCCAGGATCACCGCGTCATAAGGCTCGTTCTCACCCAGATACTGGGCTTCCTCGCCATCGGGAGCGTGGTCGACGGCATAGCCGGCGTCACCCAGGGTCAGCTTCAGCTGACGCGACAGATCAGGATCGTCCTCGACGAGCAGGATACGCATGGAGACTCCTAAACCGTGTTTAGCCGCCGCTGATGATCTGGCCGGTCTCGGCGTCGACGATGAAGTCGATGCGGCGGCCGTCGGCGGCGGCCCAGCGGACCCGGTAGTTGCGGCCTTCAAGGCCAGCGTCCAGCACTCGGCCGGGCACGCGCGCGGCGATCATCTGGATCACGCGACCCAAAGGCACCAGGCGACCCGACTGCACGCCGCCACGCGCCTGGTCCGACTGCGCGCGCCAGTCGGCGCCCAGCGAGTCGGGACCACGGTCGTGACGCTGCGCCGACGCCGCGCCCGGAAGGGCGGCGACCAGCGCGGCGGCGACGAGAAGGACGCGGATCGTTTTCATGCTTTCGGGTCTAACGGACCTCGGCTGAATGGAGACTGAACGCAGGGGTTATGAACGGGCCGCGACGTTCTGTCACGGATAGACACGCTCGGAACGAACCGACCGGTCCAGTTCCGTCGGCAGCGGTCACAGCGCGATCAGACTCTTCCGCAGAGTCAGCTTCACCGTCCGGCCCAGCGGGTCGAGATAGTCGGGCTGGTAGGCCTGGGGCGTGGCGCCTCTGGCGTCCCTGACGACGGGGCGGCTGTAGAAGAGGTTGTCGGCGGCCAGGGTGACCCGAGCACCGGCCAGCCAGCTGGAGGCGGGGCCGGCCTTCACGTCGCGCGGGACCTCGTAGAAGGCCGACAGGTTCACCGTGGTCTGATCGTCGAAACGCAGGGCGCCCGTGGTGGGGCCCGCGTCGATGACGCTGCCGCCGCGCCAGGCCCCGTTGACGTTGACGCCCACACCCTGGCGGAAGGCGTTGACGCGGAAGTTCAGCTCCTCGCGCGGCTGACCCCGGCGGCTGGTGCTGGCGCCGTTCAACAGGTCCAGCGGCGCCAGGCCCTGGCGCAGGGTGGTCTCGTCGCGCAGGCGCAGGGTGTAATTCACCGACAGCTGCACCTGACCGACCTTCTTGGGATCTGGCTTGGTCCCCTTGGGCGCGCCCTTCTTGGGGCGACCGATGAAGCGGGTCAGGTTGAGGCCGCCGCGCAGCTCCTCGCGGTCGATGGCGTCGAAGTTCAGCGGCCGGCTATCGATGGCCGTCAGCACGCCATCGGCGTTGCGGGTGAACCGCTCGGGGAAGGCCGCTTCCAGCGCCGGGGTGATGACCGGGAAGTTCGAGATCGGATCCTCGATATGGGTGCGGACATAGTTGGCGTTGACCGTCAGGCGGGTGGGACCGCCGTCGCGTCCGACCGGCCGCAGGTTGACCCCGGCCCGCAGCGTGCGGCGGCGATCGTTCTCCAGGCTCTTGTTCCCGCCCTCTGTCCGGCTGACCGTCACGCTCTGGCCGTTGCTGAAGTCGAACACCGTCACGCTGGGGGTCTGCACCACGGGGTCGACGATCTGGTTGGCGTTGGGCGCCGACTGCTCCTCGCTCAGGCTGAGATTGACGCTGACCAACTTGTCCGGCGACCAGTTCAGACCCGCGCCCATCGCCAGACGGTCCTTGAAGGTCTCGACATTGTAGCCGGCGTTGACGCTGGCGGTCAGCTCGCCCAGCACCGGCAGCACATCATGCGAACGGCTGGCCAGGGGCACATCGATGTCGCCGTGCACCGACAGGGTGCGGCGGTCGTAGTTGCTGCGTATCGGCGCGCCGTTGCGCAGGGCGTCGGAGGTCTGCTCGACCCGCTCGCCGCCGACCTTGACGGTCGAGGAGACGCGGCCAGCCGGCATCTCGGCGACGTCGCCGTTCAGGACCAGCTCGGCCTTGGCGGCGCGGGATTTCGACTTGGCGACGTCGCGGGCGTTGATCTTCAGCAGGGCGCGGGAGACCGGACCAAACGGATTGACCTCGGGATCACGGGCCGCGATCGCCGCCTTCCACGGGGCGCTGTCGACGCCCCGGCCCGTCGTCGTCTCGCTGTCATTGCGATCGTAGTTACTGGTCAGCGACCAGCGCCAGTCACCGACATAACCGTTGGCGGCCATGGCCAGCTGGCCCTTGAAATTGTCCTGCGTCCGCAGCTGCGACCACGGGGCGTCCAGGTAACGATAGACCGTGACGTCGCTCGCGAACGGCGAGAAGGGACCGCCGGCCGGCAGCCGCACCGAGGTGGCGGGCAGCCCCAGGAAGCTGGTGCGTTGGGCGTCCTCCAGGACGAGGCTGACCGTGACGCTGACCTTGCGGGCGAGATCTCGGGTGATCGCGGCCTTGAAGTTCCCCAGCCCGAGCGACGGCAAAAGACTACGGTTGGCCGTGACGCCTGACAGCTCCGGATCACCGGCGCCGGCCGCGAAGCTCGCCAGCGAGACGACGCCGTCCCAGGCCGCGTCGGGCGCGCGGGCCACCGTCACGGCTCCCCCGGCCAGGGCCGACAGCGCCGGGTCGATCTCGCGCCCGAACGTGGTCGCCGCCACATTGCCGACCAGGCCGTAGGGCGAGGTCGCGGACGGGGCGCGATAGATGTCGCGCTCGGCCTCGAACAGGGTCGACTCCTGGCGCCAGTCCAGGCCGACCGTGGTGCGCTCGTCGCCGGCCAGACGGAACAGATCCCCGTCGAAGCGCTCCACGGTACGACCGGGAGCCGTCGTGGCGACCTCCTCGACCTCGACGGCGGCCGAGCGGAAGCGCTTGCGGAGGACGAAGTTCACGACCTTCTGGTTGGGCCGGTAGCCGTAGGCGATGGCGGAAGCCGGCGGCAGCACGTCCATGCGCTCGATCGCCTGGCTGGGCAGGCCGCTGATCTCCTGGAACCCCGAGATGCGCCGGCCATTCGCCAGATAGATCGGCGGCGGACTGTCCGGATCGCCCGTGCTGATCTCGGCCGCCAGCAGGTTCACGAGATCCTGCACCGTGCTAGCGCCCGTGGCCTGGATCTCGGAGGCGTCGAGGGTCAGTTCGGGCTGGGCCGGCCCCTCGGCCTTGCCCCGCGTCGCCCGGACCACCAGGCTGTCGAGCAGCCCCGTCTGCTCGCTTTCGGGCGGCGCGGGGGAAACCGGTGTCTCTTGAAGCGGCGCGGCGACCTGCAGAAGCGCCAGTATGCTGACCACAATCATGGAAGCCGACCCGACGCCGTTATCTGAAGCCTATAATTCCCCTAAAACGGGTAGGGCTTGGAGGCAAGACTTGGAAGCGCCCGAGCCCCTACTTCCGCTTGGGCGTGTACGGTTTCTGGTCGCGCCAGGCCTGGGCGAACTTTTCCAGGTCCTCATCGACGGCCTCGGGCAGGGTGACCATCAGCTTGGCCAGGAGGTCGCCGCGCTTGCCCTTGGCGTCGGGCATGCCACGGCCCTTCAGACGCAGGGTCTGGCCGCTGTTGCTGCCCTTGGGCACGTTCAGCATGACATTGCCGTCGGGCGTCGGGGCCTCGACCTTGCCGCCCAGCACCGCGTCCGGGATCGAGACGGCCAAGTCCATGACCAGCGCGTCGCCTTCGCGGCGATAGATCGGGTGCGGCTTGATGGCCAGCTCGATCAGGGCGTCGCCCTGGCCGCCACGACCGGGACCGCCCTGCCCCTTCAGGCGCAGGGTCTGGCCTTCCTGGGCGCCGGCCGGGATGCTGACGTCGATCGTGCGGCCGTCCGAGAAGGCCACGCGCTTCTTGCCGCCCTTGATCGCCTCTTCCAGGTCGATGTCCAGGCGGGCCTTGATGTCGGCGCCCTTGGTCGAGAAGCCCGCGCCGCCGGCGCCGCCGCCGAACGGACCGCGTCCGCCGCCGCCCTGGTTGAACATGCCGCCGAACAGATCGGAGAGATCGATCTCCGGGCCCTCTTCACGGTGGAAGCCGCCGCGACCGAAGCCGCCGGCGTTGAACGGGCCGTTGCCAGGCTGGCCGCCGAAGCCGCGCGAGGTCTCGCGACCGTCGGCGTCGATCTGGCCCAGGTCGAACTTCTTGCGCTTCTCGGCGTCGCCGACGATGTCGAAGGCGGCGCTGACCTGCTTGAATTTCTCCTCGGCCTTCTTGTCCCCCGGATTGGCGTCCGGATGGTGCTGCTTGGCCAGCTTGCGGAACGCCTTGCGGATCTCGTCCGCGGTCGCGGTGCGGGAAACGCCGAGTTCCAGATACGGGTCGCGGGCCAAGGAGTGTCCTTCAAAGAAGCGGGCAAGTGGGTACCGCCTTCCATCTAGAACGTCCTGAGCGCCGCGCAAGAGCCTATGTGGCTCATTTACAACAGACCTGATGTCGCAACGTCGCCCCAACCGTACAGAGCGCCGCCCTGAACGACCTCGATCCGAGCCGCGGCCGAGGGCGTATCGGCCGCGCGCATCGCGGCTGTGTAGGTGAAGGTCGGCGTCTCGACCACCGCCTCCCGCAACACCATCGCGCCGTCCAGCACACGGATGCGATAGCGCTCCGAACCTTCGCCCAGGGGGACCTCGCCCTCCCAGACATCGCCGCCGACCCGGGCGCGGCGGATCCAGGTCAGGCGCAGGTCGCCGGCGGTCAGGCGCTGGCGCAGATGGGCCGGCGCCAGTGGGCGCAGGGCGCGGCCGGTCCAGACAGCGGAGACCTCGGTCATGGCCGACCCCGCCGGGGGTCCGCCGGCCGGCGCGGCGCGGACCATCAGCGGCGTCCCACGCTCGAAGGCGGCCACCTCCATCGGCGCCACGGCTTCGTCCAGCAGCACCACGGGCGCGCCCGCCGGGATCACGACTTCGGTCGCCGCGCCATCACGCTGGCCGCGCAGCAGGCCCGACAGCGTCCAGGTATCGGGCGCGACCAGCTCGGCGGTCTGGAAGGCGATGACCTCCCAGTCGCCGGACGCCGCTCGGACCGCCAGGGCGTTGTCGCCGGCCAGCACGGCGGCCAGGAGCGCGGAGGAGAGGGCCTTGCCCTCCATCCGCACGGTCAGACGGCCGCGGTCCAGGCGATGCGGCGAGGCCGGCCGCAGATCGGTCAGGGTCTGGCCCAGGGTCGCGGGCTCGGCCAGGCGAGCGCGGACCTTCAAGGTCTCGACGCCGGCGCCGGCGTGGACGTCCAGCGGCCGCCATGGCTCGCAGGCGGCGGCGACCAGGGGCCGGGCGTCGTCCGACAGCGCGCCATCGGAAGCCAGGTCCAGCACGTGCAGCACCGGCGGGGCGGCCGGATCGCGGGGCGGGGCCGGGGTCCAGTCGACGCCGCCCGGCACGCCGACGCCCTTCAGCACCGGAACCAGGGTGGCGCGCGGCCGCTCGTCGAGGTCAAGGCGTTGCACCCGCCAGGTTTCACCCTCGACGGACAGGCGGTCGCCGGCCTCCAGGCGCAGGGCGGCCGAGGGCGACAGGCGCACGATGCGAGCCCGGCGGGCGGCTTCATCGGCGGCCAGCATGCGTTGGGCCACGGCCTGGGCCTCGGCGGCCGCCAGCACGATCGGGGCGTCGGCGTCTCGGGTCCCCTGCCCCGCCTCGCGCCGCACGACCAGCGCCCCGACCTGGTAGTCGCGGGCCGCATCGATGAAGCGCAGGCGCAGGGCCCCGGCGGCGGGGTCGAGCACGCGGCTGTGGGTCTCTGACGGGCCGTCGTCGGGCAGGGCCAGGTCGTCGACGTCGAGCGTAGCGATCGCACGGCCCGCGCGGGCCAGCATCTTCACGTGGTCGCCGCGCTCGACCGGATCCAGGGCGAAAGCCTCGGTCAGGGGCGCCAGGGCGTCGCGCAGGCGCATCGGCCGGTCGACGACATAACCGCCCACCGCCCCGCCCGCCTCGCCGGGATCGATGGTGACCCCGACCCGCGCGCCCAGGGCCTGGATCAGTTCCGGCAGCGGCGCGACGCCGGCCCGGCCGGTCAGCCAGTGACCCAGCACCCAGTTGCCGCCGTCGCTCCAGACGTCCGACCGGGCCGGGAAGTCCGGGAACGGCCGCGCGTCCCAGCACCAGGCGCTGGCGGCCTCGATCATCGACCCGCCATAGACCGGCGAGGCCGGATTGGCGGCCGGTTCCTCCAGCCAGGCCAGCACGGCTTCCAGATAGCGCCGCTGGCCGAAATCGTCGCGCTCGCCGGTCGAATAGGGCGGCAGGAAACTCTCGGAACTCTTGGGGTCGATGAAGAGATTCGGCGAATTGGCGCCCTTGTCGACGGCCGGGCAGCCGAACTCGGTCAGGCGGATGGGCTTGGACTTCGGGATCCAGGCCGTGGGGGTCGTCGAACGGACACCACCCGGCCGGTCGTGGTGCGGGTTGCTCCACCAGGCCTTCAGGTCCTTGGCCCGCCAGATCCACGGCTCGCCATAAGCGCCGTCGGTGATCGGGCCGCGGGTCTGGGCGTCGCGGGCGGCCTGGCTGGCGTAAAACCAGTCGAACGCCTCGCCGCCCGAGAGGCCGGCGCGCAGATAGTCCGGATCGTGCGGACCGCCAAAGCCGGCGACGGCGTCCAGGTGGGTCTCGCCCTCGCGCCAGTCGGTGACCGGCGGGTACCAGTCGACACCGACGAAATCGATGTTCGGATCGGCCCACAGCGGGTCCAGGTGGAAGACGGCGTGGCCGCCGCCGGGCTGGTGGCCGAAATATTCGCTCCAGTCGGCCGCGTAGCCCAGCTTGGTCGTCGGACCGATCACCGCGCGCGCCTCGGCGGCCAGGCTCTTCAGCTTGGCGACCGCCGGATAGGTCCCGCCCGCGCCGCGCGCCGTGGTCACGCCGCGCAGCTCCGAGCCGATGACGAAGCCGTCCACGCCGCCGGCCTGGACCGCCAGGCTGGCCTGGTGCAGCACCATGCGGCGCAGGCCCCAGGTCCCGTCGAAGAAGGCGTTCACCTGGGCCGTCGCGGACGCCGTACCGTCGGTCCCGGCCTCGCAGGTGATCCGGCCGCGCCACGGGTAGCTCGGCGTGTCCATCAGGATGAACGGGTACAGCGTCACCTTCAGCCCGCGCCGCTTCAGCTCGGCGATGGCCTGCAGCACCACCGCGTCGGCCGGCGTGCCGCCATAGGCCGGGGCGCCGTCCTTCAGCGAGATCAGGTGGGCGCCCGCGCGGTCGACGCCCGCGACGCTCCAGGTGATCGGCAGGGTGTCCTTGGTCGCGCCCTCGACACCCGGCTTGATCTGGCACTGGCCGCAACGCGGGTCGGTCCCGAACCAGCTGACCACCAGGGTGACGTGGTCGACGTTCGGCAGCTGGGCTTGAAGCTGATCCAGCGCCACGACGATGTCGGGCCGGCCCTCGGCGTTGTGCACGCTCTCCGAGGCCGTGCGGGTCAGGCCCTCGCGGCGCAGGACCGCTTCGGTGGCGTAGACGAACTCGCCCGCGCCGGGGATCAGGCACACGCCCTTCAGGCGTTCTTCCAGGCCCAGGGTCCCGGGCGCGCGCGGGCGGCGGAAGACCTCGAACGACAGCTGCGGCGGGCGGGCGCCGTAAGGCTCGAGCGGCAGATCCTCGAACACCACATAGGCCACGCCGCGATAGGCCGGGGCCGCGCCCTCGATCGCCGTGATCAGCGGGTCGGGCGCTTGGTCTTCGGTCCCGCGATGCACGCGCATGGTCACGGCGGTCATGTCCATGGCCTTGCCGTCGGCCCAGACCCGGCCGACGCCATCGATGGGACCTTCCGCCACCGCCACCGCGAATGACAGGCTGTAGGCGTAGCTGGCCGTCTTCTGGCCCTTGGAGCCGCCGACCCGCCCTTCGATGCGCTTCTCGCGAAAGCGCGCGGCCCAGATCACCTGGCCGCCGACGCGGGCGCGACCGAACACGCAAGGCAGGGCCGCCCCCTCGGCGGCGCCGGTCAGGCGCAGCTCGGGAATGCGCGGACCGACCTGGCGCGCCGGGGTCAGGGCGCTGATCGCCGCCTGGTCGACCAGGCCGCCCAGCACCGCGCCGGCCACGCCCCCGATCGGCCCGCCGATCGCCGCGCCAACGCTGGAGAGGATCATCTGGGCCATGCGGGCTCCTGGTTCGGGGGAAAGCGGAAGGCGGCGACCAGGCGCTCGCGCCACCAGCGCCCCAGCACGCTCTCGACGCACGCCCGGCCCCAATAGGCGTGGATCATGCGCTCGGGGCCGGACTGGATCGCGCAGTGCTTGGCGACCGCGCCAGGGGCCATGCGGAAGACGAGGACGTCGCCGGGTTGGGGGTCTTGGACGGGGATCAGCCAGCGGGACAAGGCTTCGAGCAGCAGCTCGCGCCCGCCGGTCTCGGCCCAGTCGGGGCGGTAGGGCGGCGGCGGTTCGGGCTCGGCGCCGTGCAGGGCGCGGTACACGCCGCGGATCAGACCCAGGCAGTCGCAGCCGGCATGCAGGGTGGAGGCCTGGTGGCGGTAGGGGGTGCCGAGCCAGAGGCGGGTGCGCCTAATAATCTCCTCCCCCGCTGGGGGAGGTGGCCCGGAGGGCCGGAGGGGGCAGCTCGGGGTAGACCGGCGATGCCCCCTCGGTCGCTCCGCGACAGCTCCCCCAGCGGGGGAGCGGAGATCGGAGGCGCTCAAGGCGCTCACCGCCTTCCCCCGTCGTTCCGCTCGCCCTCGACCGGGTACAGCGTCAGGAAATCCTCCCCCGGCGCCGTCGGGAAACCCCGGAAGTTCACCCCATTCCCGAACGTCCCCACACACGTCGCCCAGCGCTTGTCGCACACCGCGCCGGGGGCCGCCGCGATCCCGCACCGGGCGTCGCCAAGCCGCGCGTCGCACAGCCGCGTGAACGTCCGCCCCGCCACCCGCTCCAGCTCGGCCAACGGCCCGGCGAGCGTCGCCGTGAACGCTTCCCCCTCCCGCGACACCGCCGCGATCGTCGCCGTCCACAGCCGCACCAGCCGGCTCGGCGCGCTCCAGTCGACGCGCAGCGCCGCGACCCTGGCGCCGTCATAGAGCCCGGCCGCCAGATCCGCTTCGGTGACACCGTCGTCGTCCAGCACGCCCAAGGCCGCGCCCTGCCCTGGCGCATAACCAGCGGCGGTCTCGGTCGCGCCGGGGCTCCAGCCGCCGCCGGCGCGGCACATCACGCCGTCGACCACCAGGTCGCGGTCGTGGTCGGTGAAGCCCAGCTTCACACCATCCACCCGCGTGACGATCCAGGCCTGGCACAGCCGGCCAACGTCCAGGCCTTCGGGAAGCGCGCGCATCAGACCCGCACCTCGACCAGCGCGCAGGCGCTCACCCGCGCGGCGGCGAAACCCTCCAGGGTCACGTCCAGCCGGTCCAGATCGAAGCGCACCGGCGTATCGAACTCGAACCCCGCCGTCACCGCCGCCCCGATGGCCGGCGCGGCGTTCAGGGTCACAAGGCCCGTGGTCGTATCCACGCTGAACGGCGCGACGACACCCGCCACGGCGACCTTCACGGTGCCGACCACCGGCTTGGCGATGATCCGGGTCGACTTCACCAGCTGGAACGTCTTCCGCGTCCCGTCGCCGGTCCCGATCGCCTGGTCGCCCATCGCCGGCAGCGCCGAAGGGACACACGACTTGAAGTCCGTCGGATCGCGGAAGCGGAACCCCGCCAACCGCCCGCCCCGCGCCTCGAAGAACGCCATCAGCTCGGCCACCTCGTCCAGCGGCCGGGCGCTGGTGGCGATCAGGTAGCGGCGACGGCCGAACGACCACGGACTGGTGCGCCGCTCGAAGCCGGACGCCAGGGCGACGATGTCGGTGCGCCGCTCGATCCCGCCCGTGCAGCCGAACGCCAGGCGCGCGGGCAGGCGCGCCTCATGGAACTCGCTCATCGCGATCCCTCATTCTCGGAAAAGGTTTGCAGAAAAATCGGCCGCAAGCGCAGCCGTTCGGGCCAAACGCCATTAAGACTGCGTCATGACCCGCTTTTCACTTCATCAGCGGGTCGTCGGGCTCTACCTATTGAGCCTGAGATTGGAGATCGAAATGGATTGGAAGACCCTGTTCCTCTCGCCGGAAGGCCGCATCGGCCGCCAGGCGTTCTGGATCGGCTGGCTCTGCCTGCTGGGGGCCAGCGCCGTGCTGAACGTCATTCCGGTCATCGGTCACCTGCTGATGCTGGTGGTGATCTATTCCAGCGTCTGCATCCACACCAAGCGCCTGCACGACATGGGTCAGACCGGCTGGTGGCAGGTGCTGCCGTGGGTTCTGGGCCCGGTCCTGGTGTTCGGCGCCATCGCCTCGGTCGGCTTCTCGGCCATCGCCACGGCCTTCGACGGCGGCGAGCCTAGCATGGCCTTGCTGGCCAGCATCGGCGGCCTGTTGATGTCGTTCTTCATCGCCTTCGCCGTCTGGCTGGCCTTCACCCTGTGGGTCGGCTGCAGCACCGGCGCGACCGGTGACAACAAGTACGGCGCGCCGCCGACCGACGCGCACGCCGTGGCGTTGTAAGAAAAGCTCCCTTCCCCCTTGATGGGGGAAGGGTCGGGGATGGGGGTGGCTGCCGAGCCGGCCGCGCCGCACGGCATCGATCGCCCGATCACCCCCACCCTACCCTCCCCCATCAAGGGGGAGGGATTATAGGTTTCGGGCGCCCAGACTCACTGCTCTCGCCAAGGCCTGGGCCAGTTGGGCGTCGGAGCGGACCAGGCCGCTGACCTCCCCGCCCTGGACATTGACCGTCACCGAGACCCCTCCCCCACCGGCCGGCTCGATGCTTCCGGCGGAGGTCGGGCGAAACACCTCTGGCCCGCGCTCGCCGACCAGATAGGCGCCGCCGGGCAGCACCGGGCCGCCGTCGGCCCTCGCCCCTGAGAAATTGGCGCCGGAGAAGCTCTTCGAGAGCGCCTCGGTCAGGCCGCCCTTCAGCGCCGTTCCCGCCGCGCCCAGCACCGCCCGCGCCAGTTCGCCCAGCGACACCTGACCGTCGGCCGCCGCCCTCGCGAGGGAGCGGGCCAGGGACGCGCCGGCCCGCGTGAAGGCGTCGTCGATCGAGCGCGCCGCCCGTTCGGCGGGGGCCTTCAGGGTCTCGAGCGCCGCCGCGGCCTGGGCGGCTTTCGCGGGAATGGCGGACAAACCATCATCTTCGAAGCTCATCGGATCTCCTCGTCGGGATAGCGGGCGATCAGGGCGGAGAGGTCATTGCGGGAGATCACCGGCGTCGGCGGGGCCTCGGTCAGCGCCCGCCACTCCGTCAGCGACAGCCGCCAGAAGGCCTCGGGCGCGACGCCCAACGACACCGCCAGCCGCAGCGGCGCGGCCCAGTTCACGCGCAAGCCGCTAGAGCGGCGGCAAGCGCGCTGGCGGCTTCCGGCACCGTGGCGCGGTCGGCGACCTCTGGCGCTTCGCCGCCGCCGTCCAGCAGGGCCGCCAGCACGACGGAGAGATCCCTGGCCGACAGCGTGGCGATACGGTCCGGCAACTGAGACCAGTCCGACAGCCCCAGCGCCGCCTCGATCCGCGCCAGGGCGCCCAGGGTCAGGCACAGGCGACGCGGCGCGCCGGCGATGGTGACGACCACCTCCCCGCGCGCGGGATTGGGCGACAGCATCAGATCGCCGTGAACGTCACGACGCCGGCCGAGGCCAGGCTGAGCGCGAACGCCGCCTCGCCATCGTGCTCGCCGGCATAGTCCAGGGCCGCGACCAGGAACGCCCCCTCCAGCTGGCCGAAGTCGGGTATCACCAGCCGCCAGACGCGGGCCGACTGGTCGAAGAAGCTCGTCCGCACCTGGGCGTCGGAAGCGGCGTCGCGGAAAATCCCCGAGCCCGACACGGCCACCGACTTGACGCCGGCCCCGGCCAGCAGCTCGCGCCAGCGGCCGGTGCTGTCGCTGTCGGTGGCGTCGATGGTCTTGGCGTTCAGGCTGATGGTCCGGGCGCGCAGGCCCGCGACGGTGTGGAAGGTCGGGGTGGCGGCCCCGTCGCTGATCTTCAGCAGCATGTCCTTGCCGGCTTGGGCGGCCATGGGAAGCTCCTCGGTCTAGGGGTTTTCGGTCACCGCCCGCACGCGGACGACGCCCAGGGTGGTCTCGCGGTCGGCGCCGGCGAAGACGTCGGCATAAGGGACGCGCAGGTTCACCAGCCGGCGGCCGGTGAGCGTCGGACGGGCGTCGTGCAGCGCCGCCCGCACGGCCGCCACCAGGGCGCGAGCCTCTTCGGGTCCGCCGAAACGGCTGGCGCAGGTGACGGTCAGCAGGTGCTCGATGGCGTCGTTCTCGCCGACCGGTCGGGCTTCGCTCCGCGTGACGACGACGCAGGGATAGGTCGGCAGGCGCGGGGCGGTCCCGTGGATCCGCTGGGCCGCGATGGCGGTGACGGCGGGCGCGGCCTTCAGGGTCGCGACCAGGGCGTCGATCAGGGGCTTGTCGCTCACAGCCGGGCCTTTCGATAGGGCGTCAGCCACGGCTCGACGAGGGCCAGCGAGGGCTCGCCCGCATCACGGTGTTCGTAGGCGTGGGCGACGAGGGTGAGGACGGCCAGCCGCAGCGGCGCGGGGCTGGTGGGGCTCAGGGTGACGGACGCGGCGCTGGCGATACGGGCCTCGGCGGCGTCGATCAGGATCGTGAGGACGGCGTCCTCCGAGGCGTCCGGCACGCGCAGGAACGCCCTGGCCTCGGCCAGGGTGAGGGATTGGGGCATCTTGGGGGTTTCCTGGAGAAAGGGCGGCGCTGCCCCCTCAGTCGCTTCGCGACAGCTCCCCAGGAGGGGAGCAGATTCACTGACGCGTCTCCTCCCCCTCTGGGGGAGGTGGCCCAGAGGGCCGGAGGGGGCGGCGCCGCGTTGGCCGACCTAGCTCGCCGCGAACTTCAGCAGCTTCACGGCGTCGAAGTTCTGCACCCCGCCGCCGACGCGCTTGGTGGTGTAGAACAGCACGTGCGGCTTGGCCGAGTACGGGTCGCGCAGCACCCGCACGCCGGCGCGGTCGACGATCAGGTAACCCTTCTCGAAATCGCCGAAGGCCACCGCCAGGCTATTGGCGGCCACGTCCGGCATGGCCTCGATCTCGGTGACCGGGAAACCCAGCAAGGACGCCGACTGGCCCGGCTGCAGGGCCGCGTTCCAGATGTAGTTGCCCTGCGCGTCCTTGAACTTGCGCACGGCGCTGACCGTGCGGCGGTTCATCACGAAGCGGCCGTTCTGGCGGTACTGGGTCTTGGCCGCGTAGATCAGGTCGATCAGCTTGTCGGTCGGGTTCGACGCCGCCCAGCCGCCCGCCACGCCGGTGGCCAGGTAGCCGACCTGGCCCCACGCGTAGCTGGCGTCCGGCGCGGCGGTGTAGCTCAGCAGGCCCTTGGGCTTGTTGACGCCGTCACCGGTCACGAAGGCCGTGGTCTCCTGGGCCGCGAAGGCGTCCTGCACTTCCTCGGCCAACCACTCGTCGATGCTGACATAGGCGTCGTCCAGCAGGGCCTGGGTCGCGGCCGGGCTGGCGTAGAGTTCACCGGCCGG
Source organism: Caulobacter sp. ALps2 (assembly GCF_058681635.1). Lineage (NCBI taxonomy): Bacteria > Pseudomonadati > Pseudomonadota > Alphaproteobacteria > Caulobacterales > Caulobacteraceae > Caulobacter > Caulobacter sp. ALps2. Next base: position 2,732,117 of record NZ_CM178743.1, on the reverse strand, counting down.
GAAGTCGATGACGTCCAGCGTGGGCGCCGTGGTCTCGGGCCGCGCGGCGGTCTCGGCCACCCAGGCGGCGGCCAGGCCCGTCGGCGACACCGGCTTGCGGAAGCTGCCCGAGCCAATGGTGCGGACCTGGCAGATCTCGCGCATCGGCGAGGTGGCCGCCAGGCGACGCAGGATCAGCCGCTCCAGCTCCGGCGGGGCGACATAGCCGCCGGCGGTGGCCACGCTTTCGGACAGGCCCTTGGCTTCCAGAAGCGCGGCGGGCGTCTCGCCGGTCTTCACATAACGATCGAAGGCGGCCTTGCGCTCGTCGACATGCGCCAGCGGCGCATCAGCCGAAAGAGACGGCCTGCGCAGGTCGGCCATGATGCGATCAAGGCGGTCCTGCGCGCGGCTCATGGCCTCGTCGATACGGCCGACCTTCTCTTCCAGCAGCACGTCGGCCCGCTTGGTCTCGATGGCCGACAGCCGCTGGTCGTTGGCGGCCTTGAAGCTCTCGAACGCCGACAAGACGTCAGCCAGCGCCGCGCGGGCCTCGGGCGAGGCCGCGTGTTTGGTTTCCTTCATGGGGATCTCCAAAGAAGCCCCTCCCCCTCGATGGGGGAGGGGTTGGGGTGGGGGTGAACCGCCGGTTCAGCCCGATGAGACGGATGGAGGTGCGCGCGGAAGCGCCGCATCACCCCCATCCCTGCCCTTCCCCCATCGAGGGGGAAGGGTTCAAACCGTTGTCAGCCGCGCCAAGTTCAGGCGGGCTTGGAGCAGCATCGGGAAGGTCACGATCGACACCTCCCACAGCTCGACGCGGGACAAGACGCGCAGGCGGCCCTGGGTGCGGGCCTTGACCTGGCGAAAGCCGATGGAGAGGCCGTCCAGCGCGCCGGCCTCGACGAGCGCGGCGACCAGGCGACCCCGGGGCGTGGCGCGCAGGATGCGGCCGCGCACGAACAGGCCCTTGGCGTCCTCGGCGACCTCGTCCCAGACACCGACCGGCTCGGTCTCGTCGTGCTGGTGCAGCATGACGACCGGCGCGCCCTGCGCCAGGGTCTCGGCGAAGGCGCCGGCGGCGGTGACGTCGTCATTGAGGTCGCGGGTCCAGAACAGCGACGCGTAGCCTTCGATCTTCAGCGCGTCGGTCATCGGCCCCGCTCCAGCTTGGCCTCGATGCGGTCCAGCGACTGACGGGTCGCGGTCGCCTGTTCCTCCAGCCGGGCCAGGCGCTCGGCGACCGGGGCCTGGGCGTCCAGGCGGCGCTGCATGTCGTCGATCCGGGCCGAGGCGCGCCCGGCCCACATCAGGGCGGCGGCGGCCTGCAGAAAGACGGTGACGCACAGGCCCAGCGACACCTGGCGGTCGAACCGCCAGCGGGTGGCCGAGGCGCTCAATGCTCCAGCCCCGCCAGGCGCCTGCGCTCGGCGTCGGTGAGGAAGGAGGCGGCCTGGAGCCGGCTCCACAGGGCGTCGCGTTCGGTCGACAGGGCCGGCACGGCGTCCAGGTCGGGGGCGATCCGCGCGCCGGGGAACTTCGCGCCCAGCCAGCCGGTCAGGGCCCGCGCCGCCCGCTCGGCCAACGGCGCGACGGCGCCGCGCCAGAAGGCGGCGTTGGCCTCGCGATAGTTGGCGTAGGTGTTGTCGCCGGGGATGCCCAGCAGCTGCGGCGGCACCCCGAACGCCAGGGCGATCTCGCGGGCGGCGGCGTGCTTGCCTTCGGTGAAGTCCATCTCGGCCGGGGTCAGCGACATGGCCCGCCAGTCCAGGCCGCCTTCCAGCAGCAGCGGCCGGCCGGCGTTGGCGGTCCCGGAATGGGCGGCGGAGAGCTCGGTCTTCAGGCGGTCGAACTGCTCGTCGGTCAGGCGGTCGCCGGCGTCCTTAGACGAATAGACCAGCGCCCCCGACGGCCGGGCCGAGTTGTCCAGCAGGGCCTTGTTCCAGGCGCTGGAGGCGTTGTGCACGTCGATCGCGAAGGCGGCGGCCTCCAGCGGCGAGAAGCCGTAGTGGTCGTTGGTCGGGTTGAACAGCTTCAGGTGCAGCACCGGCAGCCAGCCGTCGGCGTCGCGGGCGATCCGGACGGCGCGGCCGGCGGCCTGGTAGTCATAGGCCAGCGGCCAGCCGCGCGGGCCGGGGACGAGGGTCATGCGGTCGGGGCGCAGGGCGTAGAGTTCGGTGGGCGTTTGGTCTCCCGCCGCCTCGAGGTAGGCGTTGCCGGCGACTTGGAGGCTTCCGAAGAACTGCTCCATCAGGTCGGGGCCGCCCTGTTCGGGATTGGGGCGGTCGAGGAGCTTCCTGAGCGGATGATCGTCGGCGCGGCGACCGTCGACGAAGACGGCGAGCGGCGTGGACGCCGCGGCCTCGGCGATCAGGCGCACGCAGCGATAGGCGACGGGGTTCTTGGCGAAGCCCTCCGAAGCGAGGGCGCCGTAGTCGCGAGGCGTCCACTGAGGCCGGCCGCCGGTGGTGAGGGCGATCAGGCGCGCCGCGCGGGAGTCTTTTCGCTCTTGGGGGCCATTGGGCGGGCGGGGTTTGAAGAGGGGCATGGAGGTGGGCTCCGATTTCGGAGTTGAGAACAAATAGAGAACATGTAGAGTAATAGCGAAGGTCCAAAACCTCTCTCCTCCCCCCTTTTGGGGGAGGTGGCCCAGAGGGCCGGAGGGGGCCGCGCCGGAGCGCTCTATGAAGGCTCGACTAGAGCGGCGGTTGACCGCCCAAAGGCTTCGTCGGGAACTGACCCTGCCAGAAATCCTGCTGTGGCAGAGATTGAAAGGCCGTCGGCTTGGCGGACTTCATTTCCGCAGACAGCATCCGATTGGCCCTTACATTCTCGACTTCTATTGCGAGGCCTTGAAGTTGGCCGTCGAGGTCGACGGCGAGATGCATGTTTTCGACGATCGTCCCGAGCGTGACGCGCGACGAGATGCCTGGTTGGCGGAACGCGGCGTGAAGACCTTGCGCCTCGTGGCGCGTGAGCTGCTAGCTGCTCCCGACGACGCGGCTCGGGGTATTCTGGAGCTTGCCCGCGCAACCCCCTCCGGCCCTCCGGGCCACCTCCCCCAGCGGGGGAGGAGACGCGCCAGTGAATCTGCTCCCCCGATGGGGGAGCTGTCGCGTAGCGACTGAGGGGGCAGCGCCGACTTCTACAAGGCGCGCAGCCTCGGCGTCCGGCCAATACCCAGCATCAACTCGCTCACCGCCCAGACCAGCGCATCCGCCCTGTCCGGACTGTGTTCCAGATCCCCCGAGCCCAGCGCCATCAACTCCTCCTCCAGCGCCACGAAGGCCCCGCAGTGGAGCACCCGGCCCTGCTCGTACAAGGCCGCCACCGGCTCGGCCCGCGCGCGTTTGCCGATGCTGGCCTTGACCAGTTTCACGCGGCACGGCGGGTCGGCTTGCGCCAGCACCGAGCGGACCATGTCGCCGCCCTGGTTGGCCTCGGCCACGAGGGCGTCGGCGTTGAATTTACGAGCGGCGCTGACCGCCCTCTTGGCCCAGCCGGCGGGGGACAGACCGCGCGCGGTGTCATCGGCGAGCACGAAGGCGCGGTCGTCGCGCCGTCCGACCACCACGATCCCGCAGGCGTCGCCGCCGGCGGTCGCGGGCGGGTCGACGGCCACGACGACGCGGTCCAGCCGCGCCGGCCGCGCCGCTCGGCACCGCCCCAGGTCTTCCGAGCGGAACAGGCCGCCGTCGGTCTCGACGATGACGCCGTCCAGCTCCTGGGCGGCCAGCCGGGTGCCGCCATAGAGGGTCTCCAGCGTCCGCAGGAACGCCGGCGCCAGATTGCCGGCGTTGGCGCTGGTCCCGGCGCGGGTCATCGCCACGCCAGGCTCGGCGATGAGAGTCTTCAGCGCCCGGATCGGCCGGGGCGTCGAGGTCACCACCAGGCGCGGATCCTCGCCCAGCCGCAGCCCGAAACGCAGCATGGCCAGGGTCTCGGCGGGTTTGGGCCAGGCGCAGAACTCATCGGCCCAGGCGGCGTGGAACTGCGGACCGCGCAGGCTGTCGGGGTCCTCGGCCGAGAAGGCGTAAGCCGTCGCGCCATTGGGCCAGACCAGCCGCCGGCGGGAGGCTTCCCATCGGGGGCGGAACAACGGCCCTCCCATGGTCTTCAGTCCGGACGGTCCCTCGATCATCACCTCGCGCACGTCGTGCAGGGTGGGACCGACTAGGGCCAGGGTCGGATGGACCAGGGCCTGCAGCGTAACCCAGCGCGCCCCGGCGAAAGTCTTGCCCGCGCCACGCCCGCCCAGCATCAGCCAGGTCGTCCAGGCCTTATGGTCAGGGCTCTGCTGGTGCCCCAAGGGCCGGGCCATCATCGCGCTGAACACCCGCTGGCGCGCCAGCTTCTCCGCCTCCGTCCAGCGCCTCGCGTCGCTTGCGTTCGATGAGATCGGCCACGTGAGCGAAGCGCTCGGCCAGAGCGGCGTGAAGCTCTTCTGGGTCGTCGGGTATACCGTCATGCATGGGGGCCTCGTCGTCATCGGTCGCCGCGCTGGCGACCGGCTTGGCTTTCGGCTCTGGGACCATGGTCTCCACCGCCTTCACGGTGCGGGCGACGGTCATGTAAGCCTTCGTGATTTTCTCGACCTCGGCGACTTCGGCCAGGTCGGTGGTGTGTTTCAGGCGTTCGATCTGGATGTCGACCAGACCCTTGAGCGTGTGCTGGTGCGTCTCGCCCCAGCCCTGCGCCTCTTCGCTTCTTCCGGCCATGACACAAAGATACGGGACAAGCGGGCGCGGATGATTGGGAACCGCGTAAAAGTGACAAGTCGTTGATTTCGCCAGATTCTATCTCGCGAATTCAGAGCATTCAGGCGCCTCAATCCCCGTACTTTGAGCGCTCCGGCGTCGGGGTCAGCGCCGGTACAGCCACGTCCCCGGCAACCCCATCCGCACGCTGGCCTCCCACGGCGGCGCGCCGGGGATCGGCGTCCGGTCCGCCAGCCTCGCCGCCGCGCGGATCACCGGCAGCTCCAGCGGTCTCGGCGACCACTCCGGCCCAAGCCCCAGCACCCCCCTCACCGGCGGCGGCACAAGCCCCACCGCCGCCCGGATCAGCGGATGCTGCAGCCGACTGAACGGCCCGGCCACCTTCACGGCCCTCATCAGCGCGAGAAACTCCAGCACGATCTCCGAGCGCTCCAGCCTGGGCGACATGGTCGCCAACAGCGCCTCCCAGGCCGCCTCGGACCTCGGCGCCCCTAACGCCCCGTACAGGCGCGCGGCGGGGGCGGCCTCGGCATGGAAGCGGTCGCGATCCGCCGCCGACAGCGGCTCGACCAGGCTGTGATAGGCGCCCATGAAACCAAAGCTGGCCGTGGCCTGAGCCCAGTCCAGCAGCTCGACATCCGAGGCCTGGTAGGCCTGCCCGCCCGGCGTCGTCCCGCCCACCCGCGCGTGCTGGCGGCCCACTCCCGCGATCATCGCCTCGGCGACCGACCGCGCGCCGTACACCGTGACCATGGCGGCCAGGCCGGTGCGCTTCAGCCGGGTCAAGGGATCGGTCTTGAACGAGGAGTGCTCCCACACGCCCGTCCGCACGCGCGGCTCGGCCAGCTCGAGGATCACCGCCGTCACCCCGCCGACGAACAAGGCGACCGGGTTCTTGAACACCCGCCACGACACCGAGTCCGGCGCCGCCAGGGCCGCCTCGCCCGGCGGGGCGATAAAATCCACGCGCGGACCGCCCGGAAGCGTCGTGAACTCCTGGACGGCGCGGGTCAGGATTTGCATGAAGACGACCTTCCTGTGGACGATACGCAGCCTACAACGCACCGATCCGGCAATCGCATTGGACTTGTCATGGTACCGCGCCCATATGGCCGACGAGACCTGAACTTAAGGACGACGAACGTGCATCTGACGGGCGAGCTTCTGATCGGCGGCGAGAGCCGCAAGGGCGGCAATGGCGAAATCCGGGGCGTGAACCCCGCGACGGGCGAGATCCTGGAGCCCGCGTTCGGCGGCGCGACCAAGGCCGATGTCGAGGCCGCCGCCGCCCTGGCGCATGAGGCCTTCGCCAGCTATCGCGCCCTGTCCTACGAGACCCGCGCTACCTTCCTGGAAGCCATCGCCGAGCACATCGAGGCGATCGGCGATGATTTGATCGTCCGGGTCATGGCCGAGACCGGCCTGCCCCGTCCGCGCCTGGAGGGCGAACGCGCTCGCACCACCGGCCAGCTGCGCCTGTTCGCCAGCGTGCTGCGCGACGGCGGCTTCCTGGAGACCCGCATCGACCCGGCGATGCCGGACCGCAAGCCCCTGCCGCGTCCGGACCTGCGCCTGCGCAACGTGCCGCTGGGCCCCGTGGCGGTGTTTGGCGCCAGCAACTTCCCGCTGGCCTTCTCGGTGGCCGGCGGCGACACCGCCTCGGCCCTGGCGGCCGGCTGCCCGGTCATCGTCAAGGCGCATCCCGCGCACCCTGGCGCGTCGGAACTGGTCGGCCGCGCCATCCAGGCGGCCGTGGCCTCGGTCGGTCTGCATCCGGGCGTGTTCGCGATGATCCACGACAGCGGCTACGAGGTCAGCCAGGCGCTGGTCGCCGATCCGCGCGTCAAGGCCGCCGGCTTCACCGGCTCGCGCCGTGGCGGCCTGGCCCTGCTGGCCATCGCCCAGGGCCGCCCCGAGCCGATCCCGTTCTATGCCGAGATGAGCAGCATCAATCCGGTGATCCTGCTGCCGGGCGCCCTGAACGCCCGCGCCGACAAGATCGCTCCGGACTTCGTGGCCGCCCTGACCCTGGGCGCGGGCCAGTTCTGCACCAATCCCGGCCTGATCCTGGCCATCGACGGTCCCGAGCTGGACGCCTTCGTCGCGGCCGCCGCCACGGCGGTCGAGGCCGCCCCGGCCGCCGTCATGCTGACGCCGGGCATCTGCAAGGCCTTCGCGCACGGCGTCGCGGCCCTGTCCGAAGCCAAGGAGGTCACCACCGTGGCGCGCGGCCTGCCGGGTCCGGACGGCAGCCACACCGGCCGCGCGGGCCTGTTCAGCGTCGCGGCCCAGGACTTCCTGGCCAATCCGCACCTGCATGAGGAAGTGTTCGGCGCCGCCTCGGTCGTGGTGCGCTGCGCCGATGAGGCCGAGTTGGCCAAGGTGATCGACGCCCTGGAAGGCCAGCTGACCATCGCCATCCACCTGGAAGAGGCCGACCACGCCCTGACCGCCGCCCTGCTGCCGGCCCTGGAACTGAAGGCCGGCCGCATCCTGGTCAACGGCTTCGGCACCGGCGTGGAAGTGGCCTCGGCCATGGTCCACGGCGGGCCGTTCCCTTCCACCTCGGACGGCCGCTCGACCTCGGTCGGGACGCTGGCCATCGCGCGGTTCCTGCGCCCGGTCAGCTATCAGAACCTGCCGGAAGCGCTGCTGCCGGCCGAGCTGAAGACCGACAACCCGCTGGGCATCGCCCGCCGGGTCGATGGCAAGGTGAAGCTGGCTTAAGGCGACGATATCCTTCCGCCCCCTCCGGGGGCGGACGACCGCGCGGCGCGCGGTCAGGTGGGGGCAAGCGAGGCGACCGATCTCAGAACTTGCCCCCTCCGCGCCTGCGGCGCTCCTCCCCCGGAGGGGGAAGAAGGCGGGTTTTCGCCCAAATACTTAAGCAATCACTTGACTATTTGCCCACATCTCGATACTTAACCCCATGCCTAACCAACAGCCGTCGCTCGATCTCATGTTCCAGGCCCTCGCGGATCCCGCGCGGCGGAGCATGGTCGAGCGGCTCTCCCGGGGTCCCGCCTCGGTGAGCGAACTGGCCGCGCCGCTGACCATGTCGCTTCCGGCGGTCATGCAGCACCTGGCCATGCTGGAGGCGGGCGGGATCGTGGCGTCGGAGAAGATCGGCCGGGTGCGCACCTGCCGGATGAACCCCGACGTCCTCGGTCTCGCCGAACAATGGATCAACCAGAGGCGCACCCAGTGGGAGCGACGCCTCGACCGCCTCGGAGATTTTCTGGCGGCCGAAGACGAGGACACCCCCAAATGACCGAACGCCCAAAGGCCGACCGAAACGCCATCCACGCCACCTTCACCGTCGAGCGGGTCTATGCCGCCTCGCCCGCCCGGGCGTTCGCCGCCTTCGCCGATCCGGAAAAGAAGAAGAAGTGGTTCAAGGGTCCCGACGAATGGGGCGTCCCCGACCAGAAGTACGACTTCCGCGTCGGCGGCGAGGAGCACAGCATCGGCGGCCCGCCGGGAGAGCCGCCGCATCGGTTCTACAACCGCTATCTGGAGATCATCCCGAACGAGCGGATCGTCTACACCTACTGGATGCACCATGGGGAACCGCTGGCCTCGGCGTCGGTGGCGACGCTGGAGTTCCGGGCCGAGGGCGACAAGACCCGCGTGGTGGTGACCGAGGTGGGGGTGTTCCTGGATGGCTACTACTCGGCCGAGGGGCGCGAGCACGGCATCCGCTGGCAGCTGGACGCGATCGCGCCGATCGTGGAGGGGGCGGACTGAAATCTCTCCTCCCCCGCTGGGGGAGGTGGCCCAGAGGGCCGGAGGGGGCAGCTCGGCCTAGGCCGGTGAAGCCCCCTTCAGTCGCTCCGCGACAGCTCCCCCAGAGGGGGAGCAGATCATGAAGCCGGCTTCTTCGTCTCAGTGCGACGCGGCCGGCGGCGGCTTGGCGATCTTGGCGACATCCGCCTCCGTCACCGGCTTGGCATAGGCATTGCCGAAGTGGGTCCGCACATAGGTCACCACCTCGGCCATCTGGGCGTTGGAAAGCGTGCCAGAGAACCCCGGCATCCCGCCCTTGCCGCCGGCCACCACCATGATCGGATAGGCCGCGCCGGCCAGCTTCGGATTGCTCGCCAGAGCGGGAATGGTCCCCGCCCCGGTCGCGCCTTTCGCGTCCGCCATGTGGCAGGCCTGACAGACCGCGCCATAGACTTGCTCGCCCGTCACGGGCTTCACCGCCCGCACGATGCCGCCGCCGGTGTCGCCGCCCCCTGAAGAGTTTGGGATCGGCGTCTGGGCCATGGCGGGAAAGGCCGCCAGGGCGGCGGCCATCAGAACGATCTTCTTCATGACCTCAAGCCTCCAGGGCGCGCTTGTGCAGACGGGTGATGGCGTCGATGGACGAGAGCAGCGCCCCCTCCATCCAGCAGCCGATATAGCTGGCGTGCTCGCCGGCCAGGACGATGCGGCGGTCCATGGCCACCAGGGTCTGGTAGTGCTCCTTGCGGGTCTCTTCGTTCCAGCGGGCGCAGCAGCCCAGGGTCCACGGCACCCGACTCCAGGCCACCGAGGCGCCGCTGGCGAACTCCTTGCGATAGCTTTCCGGATGGATCACCGAGCCCTGTTGCAGGGCGACCTCGATCCGCTGCTCGGGCGTCATGCCGGCCAGGCGATAAGCCCCCATCTCGCGGGCGAAGGCCCCCAGCAGCACCGCCGGCCCGTTCCCGAACATGTTGTTGTTCGGATACGAGATCAGCGCGATCTCCTGGTCGGTGAAGCTGTGGCCGCCATAGATGAAGTCGTCCTCCTCCCAGAAGCGACGCTTCATCTCCAGGCCGATCTTGACCTGGCCGGAGTACGGGACAGCCTTGATGGCGGCCATCATCTCGTCGGTGACCTGTAGGTCCATCTGGCCCAGGATGCCCAGCGGGATGGTGCAGACGCAGTAGTCGGCCTTGGCGTCGGCGGTCTTGCCGGTGACGGTGTCGGTCCAGCTGACCACCACGCCCTTGTCGTCCTGGGCGATCTTGCCGACCTTGGCGTTGTAGGTCACCAGGCCCTCGACCTGCTTGGCGAAGGCCTTGCCGATCATGTCCATGCCGCCCACCGGCTGGAACATGGTGGTCTGCATCTCGTGGTTCATGAAGAAGCCCATCGAGGTCCAGACCTGCGGGTCCAGCACGTCGTGCAGGCCGTGCAGGTCCCTGGATGGGATCGGCGCGCCGTCCACCCCGCCGCCGCCCGGCCGCTCGAAGCCCCGGTGCGAGGAGGCCCGCAGGGACGCCGAGTACTTGTAGTCCTTGTCCAGCATGCCCCAGCCCTTCAGGGCCTCCAGCAGCTTGTCGCGGTCTTCCTGGGTGACCGTGTCGTCCAGGGCCTTGGCGTTGACCGACTTGGCCAGCAGCTCGGCGATATTGCCCTCGAAGTCGGCGGCGGCGGTGTTGAAGCGCACCGGCTTGCCGCCGAAGGCCTGGGACGAGTGGACCCAGCCCGAATGGTTGAACTGGATGAACGGCTCCAGGGCCACGCCGAACTGCTTGCAATAGTGCAGCAGGGTGCGGTGGTGATGGGGGATCCGCCAGGGACCGGGGTTCAGGTAGTTGCCCTGCGAGAAGGCCACCTTCTGGGTCGCGCCGCCCAGCTCGGTATAGGTGTCGCCGCCCCGCAGCGACCAGTTGCGGCCGCCGGCGCGGTTCTGGAACTCCAGGATCTGAACCGCGTAGCCGGCCTTGCGCAGTTCGAACGCCGCCAGCATGCCGGCCAGGCCCGCGCCCAGCACGATCACCTTGGCCCCCGGCCGCGCGCCCTGCAGGCTAGGCGGGCCGTGGAACTGCGTCTCGGCCGCGTGGCCCAGCGTGGTCATCGCCTGATACAGCGCCGCCGTGCCGCCGACCTTGGCGATGGCGGAAAGCAGCTGACGCCTGGTCGGCGCCCCTGAACGCGAGTCCATTAGAAAGCCCATCCCCTACTGAACCGCCCGAGACTCGAGAGAGAGTCCGACGGTGCGGTGTTAAGGGCTAACAGCAGGGCGGGCGGGGGCGAGGGCTTAGGCCACGGCGCCGCGAAGGTGGTCTCGAACGCCTCGAATTATCGGCGCCGCGACGGTCGGGATGCGCGCGAAGTGTGCAGCGGGCCCTACCGCACCACCCGCAGCGCCGGCCGCTCGGCGCTGGCCTGGGTCAGGGGCACGGTGAAGTGGAAGCTGGACCCCAGTCCCAGCGCGCTGTGCACGCCGATCGTGCCGCCCATCAGCTCGACCAGTTCGCGGCAGATCGACAGGCCCAGGCCCGCCCCGTCGTGAGCGCGGGTCAGCGAACTGTCGACCTGGGAGAAGGTCTTGAAGAGCTCGGTCTGGTGTTCCAGCGCCACGCCCATGCCGGTGTCCTCGACCTCGAAGCGCAGGCCGCCCTTGGTGGCCGGACGGACGCGGACGGTGACCCCGCCCTCGTCCGTGAACTTGACCGCGTTGGCCACCAGGTTGCCCAGCACCTGGCGCAGCCGCATCGGGTCGCCCGTCCAGCGGCCGCGCAGGTCCGGGGCGATGTCGACGGAGAGCGCCAGCCCCTTGGCCGCCGCCGCGCCCGAGAAGGCCGCGCACGAGGCCTCGATCAGGGGCGCCAGGTCGAAGATCTCGGCCCTCAGACGCACGGCGCCGGTCTCCAGGCGGGCGATGTCGAGAATGTCGTTCAACAGGGCCAGCAGCGCCTGGCCCGACTCGGTCAGGATCCGCAGGCGCTTGGCCTGGGGCTCGCTCAGGGTGTCGGCGGCCATCACCTGGGCCATGCCAAGCACGCCGTTCAGCGGGGTGCGGACCTCGTGGCTCATATTGGCCAGGAAGCGGGTCTTGGCCTGGTTGGCGGCCTCGGCCTGCTCCTTGGCGGCGATCAGGGCCAGGCGGCCGGACTCCAGCGTGCGCAGGGCCTCGGCCACGCGATGCAGCAGCACGGCGCCGGCGCCGGCCAGGACCAGGAAGCCGACCAGCAGCCAAGGCGCGACGCTCATCAACAGGTGCAGGCCGGGATTGGCGGCGTCCCAGGCCAGGGCCCCAACCGGCTCGCCGTTGATGTCCTTGAGCAGGACGCGCGGCGTCCGGGCGTTGGGCGGATAGCCGTAGGCCAGAGCGTCCAGCCCCAGGTCGTCGGCCAGGCGCTTGACGAAGGGGGCGTCCAGGCGGCGCGCGCTGATCACCACGGCCGGCGGGCCGTCATAGCTTTTGGCGCCCGCCAGGGTTTCCGGCGTGACCGAGGCGAAGGCGACCAGATAGGTGGTGTCGTCCACGCGCATGAGGCCCGTGCGCGTCACCTCGGCGGCCGAGCTGACCCGTCCGGCCTGGCGCGCGGCGCGGGCGTCGGCCGAGATCTCGGCCGCGATCGGGACCGACTTGGCCGGAAAGGCGCCCAGCGTCGAGGACGTGGTCCGCACACCGCCCACGGAAGCGTAGAGCACTTGGCCCGAGCGCATGACGAAGGTCAGGTCGTGGGAAAACTGGTCGCGATAGTAGGTGGCGAAGTTCGAGTCGGCCCACGCGTCGTCGACCTTATGGCCGATGGCGGCATAGGCCGCGTCCCAGACCGTGGCCGAGGTCACCTCGCGCTCCATCCGCTCCAGGGACCGGGCCATGGTGCGCTGGGTGATCTCGATCTCGTCGACCGCTTCCATGCGGTCCAGTTGGCGGGCCGCCAGGACCATCAGCGCCAGGCCGCCCAGGATCGAGACGATCACGAGCACCGCCGCCGCGCCGACGATCCCGTGGATCAGTCGCATCGGCCGCGCGTCCGTGTCGGTGGAGGGAGGGGAAAGCCACGCCATAGCCATGGCAAGATGACGGCGCGAACGGCGCGGCGGAAGGCGACCTGTAGCCGCGGCTCACGGCTAACGAGGTCTTACCCCGTCCAGCACCAGGGCGGTCAGGGCCGCGCGAGTCTCGTCCATGAAACTTTTGTCCGCCAAGGACTTACCGGCCAGGGCCCGCACCTGGACGGCGAAATCGGCATAGTGCTGGGTCAGGGCCCAGATCGAGAAGATCAGGTGCGACGGATCGACCCGTCCCAGCTTGCCGGCGTCGATCCAGGCCTGAATCACCGCGACCTTGGCGTCGAACACCGCCTTCAGCGGGCCGGCCAGCACGGGCTTGAGCAGCGGCGCGCCGCGCAGCATTTCCAGGGCGAACAGGCGCGAGACCTCGGGGTGGTCGCGGCTGAGCACCAGCTTGGCGCCGATCAGGGCGGCGATGGCGTCGGCGGGGTCGTCGGCCTCGGTGAAGCGGGCCAGCGGCGCCAGCCACAGCGACAGTCCCTGCTCCAGCACCGCCACGTACAGGGCCTCCTTGGACGGGTGGTAATAGAGCAGATTGGCCTTCGAGATCCCCGCCGCCTGGGCGATGGCCTCGACGCTGGCCCCGTCCAGGCCCTGGCGCGCGAACACGGCCAGGGCGGCTTTCAGGATCGCGGCCTTGCGGGCTTCACCCGCTTGCGCCCGGCGGCCTTTCGGGAAGTTATCCACAGGCCTGTCGTCGCCTACCGTTTGAGCGGCCCTGACCAGCACACGGGCGCCGGACGCCGGTTTCGGCGCGGCCCGGCGCGGCGGCTTGACGATCTTCGCTCCAGGGCCGGTCATCACATCTCGAACTTGGACCATTTGGTCAAACATGGACCGAATGGTTCGGATTGCAACGTTCTTCCGGATGGTATTCCATGCCCCCTGGAATTCACAAGGAGCCGCGTCGATGAGCTCTCGGATCACCCCGCTCTCCCCGGACGCCGTGATGCTGCCCGCGCGGCCCGAGCCGATCCCGGTGGACCCGAAGACCACCGCCGTGATCGTCATCGACATGCAGAACGCCTACGCCTCCAAGGGCGGCTATCTGGACCTGGCCGGCTTCGACATCTCGGGGGCCGAGAAGGTTATCCAGGAGATCAAGACCGTGCTGCCCGTGGCCCGCGCGGCTGGCATGCAGGTGATCTATTTCCAGAACGGCTGGGACGACCAGTATGTCGAGGCCGGCGGTCCCGGTTCGCCCAACTGGTGGAAGTCCAACGCCCTGAAGACCATGCGCGCCAAGCCCGAACTGCAAGGCAAGCTGTTGGCGCGCGGCCAATGGGACTACGAGCTGGTCGACGACCTCAAGCCCGAGCCGGGCGACATCCAGCTACACAAAACCCGCTATTCCGGCTTCTTCAACAGCCAGCTGGACAGCGTGCTGCGGGCGCGCGGGATCCGCCATCTGGTGTTCGTCGGCATCGCCACCAATGTCTGCGTGGAGTCGACGCTGAGGGACGGCTTCTTCCTCGAATATTTCGGGACCGTGCTGGAGGACGCCACCCACCAGGCGGGTCCCGACTACGTCCAGAAGGCGGCCCTGTTCAACATCGAGACCTTCTTCGGCTGGGTCTCGACGACGGCGGATTTCAAGGGGGCGTTCGGGCAGCTGGCGCCGCGAACTCAGGGAGAAAAGTAGATGCCCAAGACCGTCATCACCCCGCCCGGCACGGGCACGCCCATCGCCCCGTTCTCGCCCGGCACGCTGGCCGACGGGATCGTCTACGTCTCAGGCACCCTGGCCTTCGACAAGGACAACAATGTCGCCTTCCCCGACGACGCCGAGGCCCAGACCCGCCAGGTGCTGGAGACCATCAAGTCGGTGATCGAGACCGCCGGCGGGACCATGGAAGACGTGACCATGAACCACATCTTCCTGACCGACTGGTCGCACTACGCGCCGATGAACAAGGTCTATGCGGAGTACTTCCCCGGCGACAAACCGGCCCGCTACTGCATCCAGTGCGGCCTGGTGAAGCCCGGCTTCGTGGTCGAGATCGCCTCCGTGGCGCATATCGGGAAGAAGTAATGACCTCGGGCGTCGTCGACGGCCTGTTCTACGAGCTGCACGGCGGTCCCGTCGCCGGCCGCGAGGTCGTGCTGCTGTCATCGGGCCTGGGGGGTTCGGGGGCGTTTTGGGCGCCGCAGATGGCGGCGCTGACCGAGCGCTGGCCGGTGGTGCTGTACGACCATCGGGGCACGGGACGAAGCACGCGGGAGCTGCCTTCGCCCTACAGCGTCCAAGACATGGCCGACGACATGGTCAAGGTCATGGACGCGCTGGGCCTGGCGAAGGCCCACGTCGTCGGCCACGCGGCCGGGGGCAACGCCGGCCTGGCCCTGGCCCTCTCCCACCCCGACCGCCTCGGCAAGCTGGTCGTCGTCAACGGCTGGTCGCGGCCCGATCCGCACATCCGCCGCTGCTTCGACACCCGCATCCATCTGCTGAACGACACGGGCCCGCGGGCCTATGTCCACGCCCAGCCGATCTTCCTCTATCCGGCCGACTGGATCTCGCGGAACCACACCCGCCTGCAGGCCGAGGAGGCCCACCACGTGGCCGGCTTCCCGCCGCGCGAGGTGATGCTGGCGCGGATCAACGCCCTGCTGGCCTTCGACATCGACGCACGGTTGGACGAGATCACCCACCGCGTGCTGATCAGCGCCAGCGCCGACGACATGCTGGTGCCGCCGCTCTGCTCGCGGCGTCTGGCCGGGCGGCTGCCCAACGCCGAGTTCCAGCAGTTCGCCTGGGGCGGCCATGGCTTCACCGTCACCGATCCCGAGACCTTCAACGAAGGCCTGGTGAAGTTCTTGGAGGGCGTCTGATTTCTCCTCCCCCGCTGGGGGAGGTGGCCCAGAGGGCCGGAGGGGGCAGCTCGGCCTAGGCCGCATTGGCCCCCTCAGTCGCTCCGCGACAGCTCCCCCGGAAGGGGAGCGGATTCCATTTTCAAAGGACCAACACCAATGCAGGTCGGCGTCTTCATCCCCATCGGCAACAACGGCTGGCTGATCTCGGAGAACTCTCCGCAGTACATGCCCAGCTTCGAGCTGAACAAAGAGATCACCCAGAAGGCCGAGAAGTACGGCTTCGACTTCGCGCTCTCGATGATCAAGCTGCGCGGGTTCGGGGGGAAAACGCAGTTCTGGGAGCACAATCTCGAGAGCTTCACCCTGATGTCGGGCCTGGCGGCCGTGACCAGCAAGATCAAGATCTTCGCCACCGTCGCCACCCTGACCATCCCGCCGGCCATCGTGGCCCGCATGGCCTCGACCATCGACTCGATCGCCCCGGGCCGCTTCGGCATCAACCTGGTCACCGGCTGGCAGAAGGCCGAGTACAGCCAGATGGGTCTATGGCCGGGCGAGGAGCACTATACCGACCGCTACAACTACCTGGCCGAATACACGACCGTGCTGAAGGACCTGCTGGAGACCGGCGTCTCGGACTTCAAGGGCAAGTACTTCACCATGGACGACTGCCGGGTCAGTCCGCGCCCGAAGGAGACCAAGCTGATCTGCGCCGGCTCGTCCGACGAGGGCCTGGCCTTCACGGCGCGATACGCGGACTACAGCTTCGCCCTGGGCAAGGGGACCAACACCCCGACGGCCTTCGCCAGCGTCAACAAGCGGCTGGAAGAGGCGGCCGAGAAGACCGGCCGCGACGTCCAGTCGTTCATCCTGTTCATGATCATCGCCGACGAGACCGACGAGAAGGCCATGGCCAAGTGGCAATCCTACCGCGAGGGCGCTGACCAGGAGGCGCTGGCCTGGCTGACCAACCAGGCGGCCCCCAACGCCAAGGCGGGGGCGACGACCAATACGACCCAGCTGGCCGCGCCGGAATCAGCGGTGAACCTGAACATGGGGACCTTGGTGGGGAGCTATGAGAGCATCGCCCGGATGATGGACGAGATCGCCGCGGTGCCGGGGACGGCGGGGGTGCTCTTGACGTTCGACGACTTCGTGAAGGGGGTCGAGGACTTCGGGGAGAAGATCCAGCCGTTGATGAAGAGCCGGCGGAAGTAGAACTCTCCTCCCCCTTTGGGGGAGGTGGCCCAGAGGGCCGGAGGGGGCAGCGCGGCTTAGGCCCAGCTGCCCCCTCAGTCGCTCCGCGACAGCTCCCCCAGAGGGGGAGCAGATTCTGCGCCGCCCCTTAATCGACCGCCAGCATCCCGATCAGCTGCAGCCGGAACACCAGCACGCTATCGGGCGGGATCTCACCCATGTCGCGGCCGCCGTAGGCCAGCTCCGACGGCACATACAGCGTCCACTCGTCGCCGACCTTCATCAGCGGCAGCGCCTGCAGCCAGCCCTCGATCAGGCCGTCGGCCGGCATGATCGCCGCCTTGCCGCGCGCGAAGCTGCTATCGAAGACCGTGCCGTCCAGCAGCTTGCCCTCGTAGTGGACCTTGATGATGTCGCCCAACTTCGGCGACGGGCCGGTCTTGGGGCCGCTGGTGGTGACCTTGTACTGCAGGCCCGACGGCAGGACGACGACGCCCGGCGCCTTGGCGTTCTTCTCCAGGAAGGCCTTGCCGGCGATCGCGCCCGGCGAGGGCGCGGCGTTCAGCTGCGGCGGCGCGGTCGGCGTGACCTGGGCGTGAGCCGCGCCGGCGGCGGCGAGAGCGGCCGTGGCGGCCAGGGTGGCGAGAAGGCGCATGGGGTCTCGTGACTCAAGAAAACGGTGAGGCGCACCGTAGCCGTCCTTGAGCTGAACTTCGCGGCGAAATTTCGCTCACACCAGCCCCCGCTTGGCCGCCTCCAGCGCCGCCTCCGCCCGCGAGCAGATATTGAGCTTGCGGTAGATCGCCTTCACGTACCCCGCCACGGTCAGCTCGGTGACCCCCATGACCTTGGCCGCCTCGCCCGAGCGCAGGCCCCGGCCAATAAGCCGCAGCACCTCGGTCTCGCGTGGGGTCAGGGCGGCCTCGGGCTCGATGGTCTCGACCAGCACCGGCCTGGCGCGGAAGTAGTCCAGCATCCGCCGCGCCACGGCGGGCGACAGCGGGGTCTCGCCCGCCTCCAGCCGCCGCAGATAACGCACCAGCTCATCGCGGCCCATGTCCTTGAGCAGGTAACCGCCCGCCCCCGCCGCGATGGCGTCGAACAGGTGGTGGTCGTCGGCATAGATGGTCACCACCACCGACCGCGTCGCCCCGCCCGAGCGCTCGTTCAGATCGCGCAGGAAGTCGACGCCGCGCCCGTCCGGCAGGGCCAGGTCGACCAGGGCCAGGTCCGGCGCGCCATCGCACAGGAACGACCGCGCCTCGGCCAGGTCCGCCGCCCCGCGCGCCACCACGCCGGGGAAGGCCTCCGAAAGGGCCGCCAGCAGGTGCTCGCGGGTCTCGGCCTGGTCTTCGAGGACCAATGCGGTGCCTGGGGCGGTTTGGGGCGGGTTCATGCGGTGGCGCTCGCGTCGAGTGGCGCGGACAGGCGGATCACCGTGCCCCTGGTCGTGTCCGGAATATCCACCACGCCGCCGATCTCGCCGAGACGGCGCTCAAGATTGGCCAGGCCGCCGCGGCGCCCGCCGGGTTCGCGTGGCAGGCCCACGCCGTCGTCGCTGATCGTCAGCTCCAGGCGCCCGCCGTCCTCGTGCACCGTGACCGCCACCGACGTCGCCCCGGCGTGGCGGATGGCGTTGGACACCACCTCGCGCACCGCCGAGGTCAGATTCTTGTAGACCCGGTAGGGCGCGGCGGCGTCGGGGGCGGCCAGCTCGACCGGCGGCCAGTCCAGGGCGATGCCCGCCGCCTCCAGCCGCTCGGCGGTCTCGTGGCGCAGGTCGGCCAGCACCGCTTCCAGCGGCAGGTCGTGACCCGACAGGCCCGAGACGATGGCCCGCAGATCCCCGATCGCGCCCCGCATCGCCTCGCGGGTCTGGCTAAGGTCCTGGCGGTGCAGGCCCGACAGCAGCCGCGCGCCGACGTCGTCATGCAGGTCGCGGGCGATGCGCAGCCGCTCCTCGACCACGCCGCGGGCATAGGCGTCGCGGCCTTCCTCGATCTGGCTCAAGAGCCCCACCAACTGGTCGGCCAGCTGGGCCTGAGCCGTGCCGAACAGGCCACGGCCCCGGAACGGAAACCGCAGGGTCAGCGCCCCGCCCCCCGCGGCGGCGGGCAGGCCCAGCGCGACGCCCTCCTCCAGGATCTCGGCCTTGACCCGCGAGGGCGAGCCCGCCGTGACTTCCAGGGGCTCATAGACTCGTCCCAGCAAGGCCTTCCAGGCGAAGATGCGCGCCTCGACGTCGTGGATCAGGGCCACCTGGGCCACGAAGGCGAACATCTCGTGGTCCTTCATGGTCCGGCGGCCGATCGTGCGCCGCCACAGCACGTCGCGGAACGGCAGGTAGGCGAAGGCGACGACCAGCAGCGAGACGCCCAGGGCCGTGCTGGGGGCCGCGCCCAGGGCGGTGATCAACAGGCCGTCCAGCGCCAGCATGGCCGCGCCGGCGCCGAGGTAGAACAGGATCCGGAACGCCCACTGGTCCAGCTCGAACAGCCTGTGGCGGCGCAGGCCCACGGCCATGCCGACATAGATGATCACGAAGAAACCCAGCGAATAGCGGGGATCCAGGAACGGGCTCATCCCGAAGGCGATGGGCACGGCGACATTGCCGATGAAGGCCCCCGCGCCGACGATCACCGACAGGCCCAGCCACCGGGTGGCGGCCATGGCGGCCGGGTCCTTGCGGCTGGCGAAGGCCTGGACGGCGATGGCGACGATGATCAGGGCCATCTCGATCGAGGTGATCGCCTGGCCCGTGCTCTCGACCGAGGGGTTGCCCGGCAGCAGCGGCGTCAGCGCCCAGGCCAGCACCCACAGCGGAACCAGCAGCATGACCGGCAGCCTGGTGACCCGCTTCGGATAGGCCAGGAAGAAGGCGATCATCGCCCCGCCAAAGGCCACCGCGCCCGTCATGTTCAACAGGCCCGCGACCCGGTCCAGGCTGGCGGCGCTGACCAGCTCGACGCTGGAATTGACCGCCCAGCCGAAGGTGAAGGCCAGCATGGACAGACCCGTCAGGCCAAACAGCTGGGTGGCCAGGTCGCGCGGCCGCAGCGCCCAGACCCAGCCGACGATCACGGCCGCGATCAGGCCGAACGCCAGGTTGGCCCAGAATTCGGGGTTCAGGCTGGTCAGCGGCCGGGCGCGGCCATCCAGGGCGACGGCGCGCTGGACGCCGTCCGGTCCCGCCAGGCGCAAGACCAGCGGCCGGGCTTCCAGGGCCTGGGCGAAGGCGCCCTCCAGGCGGTGCTGCGCGCTGGCGGCGGACTGGGTGGCGGGCGTGTCCAGGCCGCCGATCTCGGCCGCGCGCAAGGCCGGGGCCGTCGGATCGGCGCCAGCTTGTATCCCCAAGCCCGCCAACCGATCTCCCACCTTGGCCCCGGCCCGCGCCAGCGGTCCTTCGGGGACCAGGCGGGTAATGACCACGGCCCCGTCGGGCCGCGCCGTGAACTCTGCCCCCAGCCAGGCGGGACTCAGCGCCATCCACACGCCGGCCAAGGCGGTCGCCACGCACAGCAGGACCACGCCGAGCAACAGGGTAGTGGGTGACGATGTACGCATCAGGGACCGGAGCTTGGGGCAGGACAAGCACGGCCGCAACTCTCACGGAACGCCGTTACGGGGACACCCCCAGGATTGGGGGTTGCGCGGCCCTCAGGTGACGCCGCCGCTCCAGCAGAATTCGGCGGCCCCGACCTGGCACCACTGGTCGACGCCTTCGACCTCCTCGCCAGTCACGATGGCCTGACAGACCAGGCTGGTCCTGGGCGCCACCTTGCGGATCGGCGGCTGGCCGCGGTCGGGCGTCGGGCGGATCTGCAGCCAGACCGAGGTGGTGATCGGGCCGACCTTCACCGCGCCAGAACCGACGGCCGCCGGCGCGCTGCTGTTCTGCTGGAACACCCGCACCACGTCCTTGAGCAAATGGGTGTAGGAGCGGTTGCTGGCCGAAAGCCCCATCTGGGGATCCTGCCGGCGCGCCGGATCCAGCACCGAGTGGCCGACGACATGCCGCGCCGGGTCCAGGCCGTGATAGTCGCACAGCGCCGCCAGCACCCAGACATAACGGGCATAGGCCGCGTCGGCGTCGATGCCGCCGCCATAGCAGTACTCGACCCCGATCGCCGCATCGTTGGCGTCGTAGCCGAACATCCGGTTGTCGTTCGGGACGGAATACAGGACGTGCAGGGCCTGCTCGGCATTGGCGAAGGCCGGGATCGTCTCGATGATGCCCTTGTCGTCCACGAACAGGTGGGCCGAGCTGACGATCTTGGGGTTGGGATCATTGCGGTACCACTGGGCGTGGCCGGCGGCGGTGGCCCCCGGATTACCGCTGTCGTGAGCGACCAGGAACTTGACGCTGGGCGTCACCCGCCGGCCGGACCGGCGCTTCGAAATCGGGGCGTGAATCTCGGTGACCGGATAGAGCGCGGTGAAGGCCATGGATCACCCGTAGGTATGGGGTTCGGTGGTCGTGGCGGTCGTGGTGGTCCCGCCAGCCTCGGGCGAGGACTCTGGTGTCAGCTTGTCGCGTTCGCCGAAGAAGGTGTCGGCCCGTTTCGACAGCCACAGCGCCACGCGGTCAGAGAACATGCCCGCCAGCACGCCGACGGCGCAGAAGGTCATGAAGTTGGCCTTGCTCTCGTCGAAGGCGATGTTGCCGCCCAGCAGGGCCGTGCCGCCGCCGAGCACGATATAGACCCCGGTCGAGATCAGCCCGCCCAGGAAGATCCGTGACAGGATCTTTCCTCCGGCCGAAGCCGAGATCGAGTTGTTCGGATAGACGATCAGCACCAGCGTCACCAGCAAGGCGCCGAACAGGCCGGAGACAAAGGCCATCACGATTTGGAGGATCGCCGGCGGGATCTTGGCGACGAAGGGGCTCAGCGGGAAGGTATCCTTGAGCGCCGTGACATCGCTGAAGATCATCCCAAGCGGCTCGGCGGCCTTCAGAACATTTTGCAACTCCGAGAGATCCCGCCCCGTCGCCTCCAAGGTTTCAACCGCCGTTTGATGGCCAGAGGAAGCCTTCCTCTGTGTAACAAGCGATTCCTGATACGTATAATAGTTATCAGTTTGCCGAACGACCTCTTCAGCCAATACAGGATTTGTATCACCACACTGCTTTGCTCGCTGCCAACGCGCTTCCGAGCTGATCATCAATAGGATGGAATTCGTACCAGCCTTACTACAAACCTTCTGCGCCTTGTCGAACAGAGGCGTAAGTTTTGCTGAAAGAGCCTTCGACTTATCCCGAGCCTCATCATATTCTTTCTTCGCAACACGTACGTAGCGTCGCTGATCCGCGTATTTTTGTTTTATTGTATCAATCTTCTTTCCGGCCTCGACCGCCGCCTCCAGGCGCACACGTCCGGAACTGTAGTCAAACCGCTCCCGCGCCGGCGCGACCTCGGATTTCGCGGCTTCCGTCGCCGGATCCGCCTCCTCGATCTCGCTCTCATCGGCGCCCTCGTCCCGAGCCGGCTGTACAACCTGCGTCGGTGGGGGCGTGTTGTTGAACGCCTCCAGTCGCGTGATCACGCGCTGCTGAGCCGCCGCGGTCACCAAGACCAGAAGAAAGCCGTAGGTTACCGCCAAAGCGCCAAGGGCATGGCCTAAGAACGTCGCGAAAACGCGCGAGAACCTCCAGATGGCTCCGTAATCAATTTTTGGCATCGCCGCCTCCCCCCGAAGGACTTATGGCGACCTGCAGCTACGCCGCACTGATGCTCGCGAGCTCGCCCACGGCAAAGGCTAACACAGCCCTGGCAAGATAAAAGCGCGGACACACCCAAGGCGAGCACATAAATTCAAGCGCCCGTTATCTGGGCGCCTCCAGGTACCTAGCCGCGAAGTCCAGGAAGAACGGCCAGTTCGGCCCCGGCGTGTGGCCGCCCTCGTGCTGGCGGAAGGCCAGGTCGCCGTCGGCGATCAGGGTCAGGGGCTTGGGGAAGGCCGTCGCGCCCAGGTCCTTCTTGCCCAACAGGCGGTAGACCGGCCCCGCCGCCACGGTGGCCATGAACATTCCGCGCGGATCCGTCCAGGCGTCGGCCTCGTCGTTGCCGACGCTGATGAACAGCGGACGCGGCGCGACCAGGGCGATCAGCTCGTGGGCGTCGACCGGCAGGTCGTCGGCGGTCAGCGGGCCGGCGTATTTCAGGAAGTTGCCGGCCATCCAGTGATGCTCGCCCTCGGCGGCCAGGTTCTCGACCTGCTCGCCGCGCTTGCGGCGATGCAACTTGGCGCCGCCCTCGCCGGACGAGGCGATCAGGCCCACCGCCAGGCGCGGCTCGTAGGCCATGGCCACCAGCGCGCCCTTGCCGTAGCGCGACAGGCCCTCGATACCGACCCGCTTGGCGTCGATCGCCGGGTCGGTCTCGAAATAGTCGATAGCCCGGCTGACGCCCCAGCCCCAGGCGCGCAGGGCGCCCCAGTCGTCGGGCTTGCGCGGCTGGCCGCGGTTGGCCAGGCCGATGATGCCTTGGCTCAGCTTGCCCGGATCGTCGGCCTGGACGCTGGTCGGGTCGAGGATGGCGTAGCCCCAGCCGCGCGCCAGGACCAGATCCCGCCAATCTTGGTAAGAGGGGCCAGGACCGGGCGGCGGCGGGCGGTTGCGGGCCCACGGCGGACCGTCGGGGAAGCCCAGCTCCAGGATCAGCGGGACGCCGGTCTTGCCCTCTGGCGTCACGACCAACAGGTCGAGGCTGACATTGATCGACGGCGCGCGGCGGTTGTCGGCGACCCCGGCGAGCCGCTTCTCGACGACGGAGACGCCGGCCCGGACCGTCTTGGTTTCCTTGACGACCGTCCAGGTGATCTTCGGGGCGTTCCTCGGGATCCGCCCGTGCTCCTCGCGCTCGAACAGTTCGACCAGCTGGGGACGGCGGATCTTCCACCAGGCGTCGGCGTCGGGGACCGGGCGGCCGTCCGGGAAGGTCAGCGGGTCGGGCAGCAGGCTGAACGGCCCGGCCTTGGCCTCGTCGTAGTTCACGGCGTTGGGCGCGGCCTTGTTGTAGCCGTCGACGCCGGGGCGCGGGGGCTTGGTGATGCCCAGGCTTTTCAGCATCCGCGCGTGCTCGGCCTGGCCGGCGGCGACGTCGCGTTGCGGGAACTGGGCGAGCGCCAAAGACGGGGCGAGGGTAGCGGTCACAAAGCCCGCCAGCACGACCACTTTGAGCATTGATCTTACAAGTGCCATGACGTCATCTGACCTTTGCCATGCGAAACATTCTTACGATCTTGGGCGCCGCCCTGACCCTGGGCCTCACCGTTCCCACGCACGCCGAAGAGCCGCCTCGCATCGCCCGCCAGGACGGCGCGCACCGGCTGCTGGTCGGCGGCAAGCCGTTCCTGATCCTGGGCGGAGAGCTGGGCAATTCCTCGAGCTCGGACCTCAAGGACCTGTCCGGCCACTGGGCGGTGCTGAAGGCGGCGAACCTGAACACGGTGCTCGCGCCCGTGACCTGGGAACAGCTGGAGCCGGTCGAGGGCAAGTTCGACTTCACGGTGCTGGACGGCATGATCCAGCAGGCCCGCGCGAACGACATGCGGCTCGTCCTGCTGTGGTTCGGGGCGTGGAAGAACAGCATGTCGACCTACACGCCGGCCTGGGTGAAGCGTGATCCGGTCCGCTTCCCGCTGGCCCGTACGGCCCCCGGACCAGATGGGGGCAAGGCGGTCGAGATCCTCAGCGCCTCGTACCCGGCCACTCGTGACGCCGACGCCAAGGCCTATGCCGCGATGATGGCCCACCTGAAGGCGGTCGACGGCGACATAAACACCGGGAAGGGGCGGACCGTCCTGATGGTCCAGGTCGAGAACGAGATCGGCATGCTGCCTCAGGCCCGCGACCACAGCAAAGCGGCGGAGGACGACTTCAAGAAGCCCGTGCCGGCGGCGGTGCTGAAGGCGACGGGCGCCAAGAAGTCCGGAACCTGGGAAGAAGTGTTCGGCGCCTCGGCGGCGACCGACGAGCTGTGGCAGGCCTGGACCTTCGGGCGTTATGTCGAGGCGGTGACGGCGGCGGGCAAGAAGGCCTATCCGCTGCCGATGTACGTCAACGCCGCCCTGCCCCGGCCGGGCGCCGTACCCGGCGGCTATCCCAGCGCCGGGCCGCTGCCGCACCTGATCGACCTGTGGCGGGCGGCGGCGCCGTCGCTGGACATGCTGAGCCCCGACATCTACTTCGCCGACTTCACCAGGTGGATGCCGCCCTACGACCGGGCCGACCAGCCGTTGTTCATCCCCGAGGCCGACCAGGCCGGCAAGACGCCCGCCCCCGGCAACGCTTTCTGGGCGATCGGCGAGCACGACGCGATCGGCTTCTCGCCCTTCTCGATCGAGCACCTGCCGGCGGAAGGGGTGAAGACCCTGGGCGCGGCCTACAAGCTGCTGGACCAGCTGACGCCGCTGATCACGACGCATGACGGCGGCAAGACCATGCGCGGCTTCCGCGCGCCGGTGGCCTATGACGGGACCGTGGATCTGACGCCGCGCAAGGCCAGCTTCGGCGCTTGGGACTTCACGGTGACGGTGGTCGATCCGTGGACGCCGAAGGACGCCCAGGACTATGCCAGCCATGGCGGGTTGGTGATCCAGACGGGGCCGGACGAGTTCCTGGTGGCGGGTCGGGGGATCACGATCACCTTCGCCACCGAGGGCGCCAGCGTCGGGCTGGAGAGCGTGCGGGAGGTCAGCTTCGAAGGCGGCCAGTGGGTCGATGGGCGCTGGCTGAATGGGGACCAGACCCACCAGGGCCGGCATGTGCGGCTGCCGCCGACCGAGTTCGGCGCGCAGCGGGTGAAGCTCTATAAGTACCGATAGCCCCCTTCCCCCTTGATGGGGGAAGGGTTGGGGATGGGGGTGACCACGGCGCCTCAACATCCCCAAAGCCGCAGTATGGGCTGCCGCAGTAGACACCCCCATCCCTGCCCTTCCCCCATCAAGGGGGAAGGGTTCTTACTGCCCCGCGCCATGCGCGTAGACGCCCAGCATGGTCCCCACGAATCCGCCCGCCACCTTGGTGCTGAGCGTGGTCCCGTCGGCGTCGGCCTTCAGGGTCTCCCACTGACCCGGCGTCGTGCCGTAGGCGAAGTCCAGCGCCCCGCCGCGCGCGACGATCTTCAAATTCAGTCCTTGGCCATTAACGAGGGAAACCGGCTTTTCCGCCACAACGACGCCGTCGACCGGATCGCCCTTCCCGGCCCGCTTCTCGACCCGCACCAGCGTCTTGCCGCCGTCCCGCACCAGCCCCACGAACCAGTAGAAGTCGTCGTTCTGCACCGCCACCAGCCCGGCCTTGTCGCCGTCGGCCTTGGGCGTGAAGCGCACCGTCGTCGAGACCGTGGCGTTCATGTGCTGCTGGCGCCGCGCCCAGACGGACGGCTGGTCGTTGTCGCCGATCCTGGCCGCGCGGGCCTCGACGTTCAACAGCCCGCCCTTCACCGACCACCAGCGCGAGGTCGGGATGCGCATGGTCATCCAGCCTTTGGGCAGCTCTGGCCCGGCGAAGGTCTCGGCGACGCGGAACGGGCCCGAGGTCGGCCGGACCTTCAACGCCGGCAGCTTGGGCGCGGTCTTCACATACGGAATGGTCTGGCCGTTCGGCAGGATCACCGGCCAGCCATCCTTCCATTCCACCGGCAGCAGGAAGGTCTCGCGGCCGGTGTTGTAGGTGTCGTCGCCATAGGGCCGCACCGCCAGGAAGGTCGCCCACCACGAGCCGTCGGGCGCGTCGACGATGTCGGCATGGCCGGCCGAGGTGATCGGCAGCGGGCGGTCCTTGGGCAGGCCGCGCTGGGTCAGGATCGGATTGTCCTTATACGGAACATATGGGCCGGTCGCCGCCTTCGACCGCAGCACCACCTGGCTGTGCCCCTCGGCCGTGCCCCCCTCGGCGGCGACCAGATAGTACCAGCCGTCCTTCTTCAGGATGTGGGGCCCCTCGGGCCAGATCGGCTTGGTCGAGGGATCCACGCCCTTGTCCAGCAGCACCGAGCGCGGGCCGATCGTCTTCTGGGTCTTGGGGTCATACTCCTGGATCCAGATGGCCCGGTGGCCCTGGTATTCGGCCGGTCCCGGCGGATTGTCGTTGTTGACGATCCAGGCGCGGCCATCATCGTCGAAGAACAGCGAGGCGTCGATGCCGCCCACCTCCGGCAGCCACACCGGATCCGACCACGGCCCCTTGGGATCCTTGGCGGTGATCAGGAAGTTGCCGCCGCAGTCGACGCAGGTGTTGAGGATGTAGAACAGGCCGTCGTGATGGGTGATGGCCGGCGCGAACACCGCCCGCGACAGGCCCAGCCGCTTGAAGTCCAGCATGCCGGGACGGTCCAGCGCGTTGCCGATCTGCTCCCAGTGGACGAGGTCGGTCGAGTGGTGCACCGGCAGGCCCGGGAACCAGGCGAAGGTCGAGTTGACCAGGTAATAGTCCTTGCCGACGCGGGTCACCGACGGGTCGGGATAGAAGCCTTGCAGGATCGGGTTGCGGTATTGGTCGGGGGCGGCCTTGACCGCGTCCGACGGGTCGGAGCCGCTGTAGACGAAATTCGAGAACTGGGCGGTGTTGGGGGCGGCCCAAACCGCGGTGGGCGCGGCTCCCGAAAGCAGAGCCAGAGCCAAAGCACTCGTCGCGGCGCGCATCATCAACATCACTCCCCTACTCCGTCTTCCCGGCGAAAGCCGGGATCCAGGTTCAGCCCGAGCCTTGGCCAGCCGGACACTCACAACCCTATGATCTGGGCCCCGGCTTTCGCCGGGGAAACGGGATTCTAAATTGATCTAGAAGCCTACCGCGCCGGCGCCGCCCGGAACGCCGCCGCCACCGCTTCCCGCAACGGCTTGGGCTTGTAGTCGTCGTCATACAGCGTCGGCCGCTTGGGCTTCTTGTCTTCGCGCAGCCACTGGTTCTGCAGCCACGAATATTTGTCGACCATGCCCCAGGCCAGGACCTCCTTGGTCTGCCTGTAGCTGAGCATCTGGTCCAGGAACGCCTTGGCATAGGCCGCGACCTCGGCGTCGCGCGGGCCGAACGCGGCGGGCAGGCCCTTGTCGTGGACGTCGAACTCGGTGACCAGCAGGTCGTAGCCCATGCCGGTGACGTCGTTCAGGAAGGCCGTCCATTCCTTGGTCTGCGGCTTGCCGAAGCCGGTGAAGCTGTCGGCGTTCTCGGCCCCGATATGGCTCTGGATGCCCAGGGCGTCGACGGGAGTCCCGCGTTTCTTGAAGCCTTCCAGCAGCTTGAGCACACCATGTCGGTGCTGCTCGTTGCCAACTTCCTGGCTCATATAGTCATTGTAGACCAGGCGGGCCTTGGGCGCGGCCTGGCGGGCGACGTGGAAGGCCAGGTCCAGCACAGCTTCCTTGCCCATCGCGTCGGAGAGGAAGGTCGAGCGGATCGAGCCGTCCTTGGGGTCGACGGTCTCGTTGACCACGTCCCACGAGATCATCCGCGGATACCGGCCGCACAGGGCCTGGATGTGCTGGGTGACCATCTTGGCGGCGGCCTCGGCGGGACGCGACCCGAAGTCGTAGGTCTTGGTCCAGTCGGGGAACCACTGCGGGTGGTGCCACAGCAGGGTGTGGCCGCGCAGGGCCTGGCCGTTCCGCTCGGCGAACTCGGCGATGCGGTCGGCGCGCTCGAAGTCGAAGGCCTCGGGCCCGCGAGCCCGGATCACGTACCACTTCAGCTCGTTCTCGGGCACCAGCACGCCGCACTCGCGGGCCAGGATCTGGCGGTACTGGGGATCCTCGAACGAACTCGTGATCGAACCCTTGGGACCCGCGCCCACGGCGCTGCCGAACCAAACGCCCTTGGCCTTGGCCAGGTCGCGCAGCGGGGTCTCGTCGGCCCAGGCCGAACCGGCGAAGGCGGCGGCGGTTCCGGCCGCGCCCATGGCGAGAAGGTCTCGGCGAGAGAGGCTCATTCGTCAGGCTCCCAAGAAAAAGGCGCGCACCGTCTTGGAGGAACGATGCGCGCCAAAACAAAGACAGTTGGCAGGAGTAACCAAGCTCGTCCGGCCTGTTTTCGAAACGAGGATCGAAAGCCGGAAAAGCCCATCCATCCGTATCCGCCGGCCCGAAGGGGGAGCCCCTCAGGGCCGGCGTCCACGAACCCTAGAAGCTGGCGCGCATGACCAGCGTGTAGCGGCGGTCGGCCATGAACCACGAACGACCGGTCTTCAGCAGATCGCTGTTGAGGATCTGCGTGGTGCGGGTCGTCTCGTTGGTCAGGTTCACGCCCTGGATCCCGATCTTCATCTTCGGGGTGACGTTGTAGAAGATCGAGCCGTCCAGCTGGCCGGTCGCCTCGTTCATGATCGGGGCATAAGGCACGATCACGTCGCGGACCGTCAGCAGGAAGTCCGAACGCCAGTTATAGGCCAGGCGCGCCGAGATCTTGCTGGTCTCATAGACCACCGCGAAGTTGGCGTTGTGCTTGGACAGGCCCTGCAGCGGCAGCTTGCTGGTGTCGACCGTGGTGATGCGGCCGGCGGCCACGTCGGGGTCGGTCGCCGACAGCGTGCTTTGCGGCACGCCCGAGCTGTCGATGTAGCTGTAGTTGGCGTTGATCCCCAGCTTGTCGAACGGCTTGGGCAGGAAGTCGTAGAACTGCTGGTAGCCGACTTCGAAGCCCTTGACCGTCGACTTCTTGGTCGAGTTGCCAGGCGTCGTCACCAGCACGTCGAACGTGGCGCCGTTGTTGGTGAACGGCACGCGGGCGGTCGAGTTGAAGTTGACGTCCGTCAGCTCTTTCCAGAAGGCCGCGACCGTCAGCGAGCCAACCGGCGCGAAGTACCACTCGACCGAGGCGTCGATGTTCTTCGATTGGGTGGGCTTCAGGTACGGGTTGCCGACCGTCACGTTGCCCGAGGGCAGGCCGTTGGCGATGCCGTCGGCGTTCGTGTTCAGAGCCAGGCCGAAGTAGTTGCGGGTCAGGCCGATATCGGGCGGCGTGATCGTCTTCGACAGGCCGAAGCGATACTGCAGACCGTGCGGGGCCACGACCTTCACGTTCAGGCTGGGCAGCCAGTACTCGAACGAGGTCTTGACCGTGGACGGCGTCAGAGCGCCGTTCGACCAGGCCCGCGCGGCGGCGCGGACTTGCGGCGACAGACCGCAGAACGACGACGGCACGAAGGCCGGCTTCGGGCTGGGCAGGGCCTGCCACGCCGCCAACGCGTCGGAGCAAGCCGTGTCGGTCGCGAGGCTGTTGGCGAACGGATACGACAGGTAGCCGGAAGCCTGACGATTGGTCTTGGTATAGCGCAGACCGATGTTGCCGCTGACCCGGTACTCGCCGACGTCGCCCTTGAAGCGCGTCATCAGATAGGCCGACTGGGTTTTCTCGTTGACCGGATTGATTTCACCCGGACGGAACGGCGTGCCGGCGACGACGCCGCAGCGTTGCGCCAATGGCACCCAGTTCTGCGGGCACGACCGGCCGCTGGCGGCGTCGATGGCGTTGCGGTCACGCCACTCGTCGCCGACCGACAGCAGGAACTTCGAGAGGTCGGCGTAATTGTCGACCGTGTTGTTCGTATAGAACAGACGCGGCTGGCCGGCCGTCGGCGAGGCCATCTTGCCACGCAGGAAGTTGTCGAACGCGTAGGTCTCGACCTGCGAGGTGCTGTTGAAACCGCCGGCCGTGGTGGGGTTGCCGTTGATCGGATCGTCCATCCAGACCGGACCGCCGCTGCCCCAGATTTCCGAGACCACGCCCCAGTTGTAGGCCGAGAAACGGGTGGTCTGGTCGCGTTCCGACCAGCGCACGCCGGCCTTCACCGAGTCGAACCAGGTGTCGTCGTTGAACTTGTATTCGACGTCCAGCTTGACCGCGTCTTCGGTGCCTTCCGACTGCTCGATGTGGTCCATCGCCGAGCGCCAGAAGTTGTTGTACGGGTCGCTGAAGGTCGCGTGCGCGCCGCGCATGTACGACGGGCAGGTGTTGTTGAACGGCGCGCAGTTCGAGATCGTCGTGCCATTCGAGGGCGGCAGGAAGCTGATCTCCGGCAGGCTGTTGCCGTTCAGCTTGATCGAGGCGTTCTGGAAGGTCGAACCCCAGATGCCCATGCTGATGGCGTCGACCGTCGAGTCGACGTGCTGGGCGTCGAACAGGATCCCCCAGTGCTCGTTCGGGGTCCATTTGAAGTTGAAGCCGTAGTCCGACGTGATCGTCGTCTGCTTCTCGTCGCGACGGACGTTGTTCGACTGCAGGCCGTCGATCGGCGTGCGCGGATCAGCGCCGTTCTGGTCGGCGCGCCAGCCGGTGGTGCCGGTGATCACGCCGCTGGTGAAGACGCCTTCGTCATCGAAGGTGAACGTCGTGCCGGCCACGGGACGCGAGTCACCGTTGCTGGTGACGTTGTCGGTGGCGATTTCGATCGCGTGCTCGGTCCACTCGCTGACGGCCTTGGACCGCAGGTACTGGAACGAAGCGGCCATCGTGCCGTCGGTGCTCTTCCACTGGGCGGCGAAGGCGCGGCCTTCGCGCTTGCGGTCGGTGTCGGTCGAGCGGAACGCGGCGCCGCGCGGGAACCAGAGGCCCTTCGTGCCATTGCCGCAATCCGACACGGCTTGGCCAAGGTTCGTGCGGCAGCCGAAGTTCGACACCTGGATGGCGTTGCTGCGGCTGGCCAGGCGCGAGTTCACGTAGGAGACCAGCAGGCCGACTTCACCGATGCTGGTGTCCCAGCGGTTGCTGTACAGGCCGGTGATCGACGGGCGGTACTTCTTGATCATGTCGCCGTAGGTGACTTCACCCGACAGAGACAGCACCTCGCCCTTGGCGTCGAACGGCAGACGGGTGCGCAGGTTGACGGTGCCCGAGATGCCGCCTTCGATCAGGTCGGCCGAGGGGCTCTTGAACACGTCCACGCCGCCCATCAGTTCCGAGGGAACGTCGGCGAAGCTGAGGATACGGCCGTTGTTGGCCGTGAAGGTGTCGCGGCCGTTCAGTTCCGAACGCACGAAGTTCAGACCGCGGACGACCACGCCCGAGCCTTCGACCGAGAAGTGGTCGGGGTCGACGCCAGCGGCGAAACGGTTGATGGAGACGCCCGGGACGCGCGACAGCGCTTCGGTGACCGAGCGGTCCGGCAGGGCGCCGATGTCTTCGGCGGTGATCGAGTCGCCGATGATGTCGGACGACTGCTTCAGTTGCTGGCTGCTCTTCAGGCTCTGACGGATGCTGGTGACGACGACTTCGTCGACCGTGTCAGCATCCTTCTTGTCCTGCGCCAGGGCCGGCGCGCCGATCATCAGAGCGCCCAGCACCAGGACCGAGGCGCCGTATTTCAGATTGTTGGTGATTGAATCGCGTCCGCGCTGCGCGGACGGCCTGTTGGCCGTTCCCATTAGTCCACCTCCCCTTTTGTCATTTGGCAGCAAGGTAGCGCTACCATTCGGTCATGTTACCGTGACCATTGTTGTCAGATCACATGATAGACCACTGCTCGTCAAGCCGTTGTCACACTGGCCCGGTTCGAGTAGCCGTAAGGAATGGGAACGTTACCATTTGGGGTAGAGGCCTCGCGGTTTCCGCGGTCCTGCAGCCTCTTCTCCCGACTTGGTCACCTCCCCATTCGTGGTCTGGCCACGACGAACCGGATCTAGACGTCCAGCTTAAAACAAGGATGACAACGCAAGACAGCGTTGTCAATTTGAGACTCGTCCGCAGGTGATCTGACGACACCTGAACGGGGATAAGGTATCGGGGGAGACATTGGCATGACGGGCGAAAACGTCCGCGCGGGGGTCGCAACAGACCCCAAGATGGGTAGGGTTCACGCATGACCCCAGCTCCCATCCGCAAGATCGTCATCGTCGGCGGCGGCACGGCCGGCTGGATGACCGCCGCAGGCCTGGCCGCGATGCTCAAGGGCCTGCCCATCGAGATCGCCCTGGTCGAGTCGGCCGAGATCGGCACCGTCGGGGTCGGCGAGGCCACGGTCCCGCAGATCCGCAACTATAATGCGCGCCTGGGCCTCGACGAGGCCGACTTCATGAAGAAGACCCAGGCGACCTACAAGCTGGGCATCGAGTTCCGCGACTGGGGCAAGAAGGGCGAGCGGTACGTCCATCCGTTCGGGGCGTTCGGCCATCCGATCGGCGGCGTGCCGTTCCACCAGCACTGGCTGCGGGCCCACGCGCGGGGCGAGGCCGACGCCATCACCGCCTACAGCCTGCCGATCATGGCCGGCTTCGCCAGCAAGTTCGTGCCGCCCTCCCCCGACCCGCGCTCGCTGGGCTCGACCTTCAACTACGCCTACCAGTTCGATGCGGCGCTCTATGCGCTGTACCTGCGGGCCTATTCGGAAGCGCGCGGCGTCACCCGCACCGAGGGCAAGATCGCCAGCGTCCAGCAGCGTCCCGAGGACGGGTTCGTCACCGGCGTGACGCTGGAGAGCGGCCAGGCGATCGAGGGCGACCTGTTCATCGACTGCTCCGGCTTCCGGGGCCTGCTGATCGAGCAGACCCTGAAGGCCGGCTATGAAGACTGGACCCCGTGGCTGCCCTGCGACCGCGCCGCCGCCGTGCCGTGCGCCTCGGTCGAGCCCGCCACGCCCCTGACCCGCGCCACCTCCGACCAGGCCGGCTGGCGCTGGCGCATCCCGCTGCAGCACCGCGTGGGCAACGGCTATGTCTACTGCTCCAGCTACATCAGCGACGACGAGGCCGCTCGCGTGCTGCTCGAGAAGCTGGACGGCGAGGCCCAGGCCGATCCGCGCTTCCTGCGGTTCGTCACCGGCCGGCGCAAGAGGCAGTGGTTCAAGAACGTCGTGGCCATCGGCCTGTCGTCGGGTTTCCTGGAGCCGCTGGAAAGCACCAGCATCCACCTAATCCAGGTGGCGATCAGCACCCTGCTGGAGCTCTTTCCGCACCGGGGTTTCGATTCCGCCGACCAGGACGAGTACAACCGGGTCATGGACCTGGAGTTCGAGCGGATCCGCGATTTCCTGACCCTGCACTACCACGCCAACCAGAGGGACGATTCCGACTTCTGGCGCGACCGCGCCGCCGCGCCGATCCCCCACAGCCTGGCCGAAAAGATCGCCCTGTGGCGCGAGCGCGGCGTGGTGGCGGCCTACAAGGACGGCTTCTTCAAGGAGCCCTCGTGGCTGGCGGTCTATCTGGGTCAGAACATCACGCCCGATGGCTATGACCCGATGGTCGAGGCCATCCCCGCCGCCGAGTCGGCCCGTGTGTTGGCCGCGCTGAAGGCCGCCGTGGCCCGGACGGTCGAGGCGATGCCGCGGCATGAGGCCTATCTGCGCTCGGTGGCCGACGCGAGGATCTCCGCATGAGGATCCTGATCGTCGGAAGCGGTGTCGACGCCTGGATGACCGCCGCCGTGCTGGCGACGGCGGCCCGGGGGACGGCCGAGGTCTCGGTGGTTGAAACCGCTGCGCCGGCGGCAGGCCAACTGGTCGCCCTACCGGCGTTGCGTGGCCTGCACACAAGACTAGGCATCGAGGTCGGGACGCCGCTGCTGGGTCTGCACCACGGCGCGAGCGTCGAGCCGTTTGGCGACACGGGCGCCATGCTGGAAGGCTTGGCCTTCCATCACTACTGGCTGCGCGCGAAGGCCGATGGCGAGGGCGCGACGCTGGAGGCCTGGAGCCTGACCGCCCAGGCCGCCGCGCGGGGTCGTTTCGCGCCGAGGAGCGCCGATCCGCGCTCGCCGCTCTCGACCCTGGATCATGGCCTGCTGCTGGACGCCGTCGAGTATGCGGAGACATTGAAGGCCGTGGCCCTCAAGGCCGGCGCCAAACAGGTCGACGGCCGCCCCAATGCGGACCTCGTGGTCGACGCCTCGGGCGAGGCCGGCGATGGGATCGACTGGAGCGCCTGGCTGCCGACGGGCGCGCGGCTGACCGACGTCGAGGGCAGGGTCGCGACCTTCGCCCACGACGCGCCGCTGAAGGCCGGCCGGCGGGCCCAGGCCGTGACGGGAAACGTCGTGGCGGTCGGCGGGGCGCTGGCCTCGATCGGCGCGGCCGACGGCGGCGACCTGCACCTGCTGCAGACCACCGCCTCGCGCCTGGTCGCGCTGTTGCCGACCACCCCCGCGGCGGCGGCGGAGTTCAACCGCCTGACCGCCCTGGCCGTCGAACGGGCGCGGGACATGGCGATCCTGCGCTGGGGGGATCTTTCGAACCCGCCGGAAGAACTCGCCTGGAAGATCGCCCAGTTCGAAAGCCGGGGCCGGGTGGTGAGCTACGACGAGGAGACCTGGCCGGAGCAGGCTTGGGTGCATGCGATGCTGGCGCGGGGGATCACGCCGAAGCGCTGGGATCCGTTGGTGGAACGTGTTCCGCTAGGCCAGATGCGGGAGATGCTGGGGCGGATGCGAACCGTGATCGAACGGACTGCCGAGGGGATGCCGCGTGCGTGAACTGAATATGCTCCCCCAGCGGGGAAGCTGTCGCGGAGCGACCGAGGGGGCGTCGCCGGCCTATGCGGAGCTGCCCCCTCCGGCCCTCCGGGCCACCTCCCCCAACGGGGGAGGAGAAGCGCGATGACCAACCCCATCCGCAAGGTCCTGATCGTCGGCGGCGGCACCGCCGGCTGGATGACGGCGGCCGCGCTGTCCAAGGTGCTCGACACCAAGGGCGTCGAAATCACCCTCGTCGAGTCCGACGCCATCGCCACGGTCGGCGTGGGCGAGGCGACGATCCCGCCGATCACCACTTTCAACCAGATCCTCGGCATCGACGAAGCCGAGTTCATGCGGGCCACGAAGGGCAGCTTCAAGCTGGCCATCGAGTTCGTCGACTGGAAGCACAAGGGCCACCGCTACCAGCACCCGTTCGGCAATTTCGGCCTGGATATCGAGGCGCTGAAGTTCCACCAGTTCTGGCTGCGCGGCCTGCACGAGGGCTGGGCCCAGCCGATCGACGACTACAATCTGCCGGCCACGGCGGTGAACCTGGGCCGCTTCGCCCTGCCGTCCAAGGATCCGGGCCAGGTAATGTCGGCGCTGAAGTACGCCTTCCACTTCGACGCCGGCCTCTACGCCAAGTACCTGCGCGGCTATGCCGAGAAGCGCGGCGTCACCCGCGTCGAGGGCAAGGTCGGCAGCGTCGAGCAGCATGGCGAGACCGGCTTCGTCACCGGCGTCACCCTGGAGGACGGCCGGGTGCTGGAAGCGGACCTGTTCGTGGACTGCACCGGCTTCCGCGCGCTCTTGATCGAGCAGACCCTGAAGACCGGCTTCGAGGACTGGGGCCACTGGCTGGCCAATGACCGCGCCGTGGCCCTGCCCTGCGCGACCGGCGGCGACGGCCTCACCCCCTATACCCGCGCCACGGCCGACACGGCCGGCTGGCGCTGGCGCATCCCGCTGCAGCACCGCACCGGCAACGGCTACGTCTATTCCAGCCGGCATATCAGCGACGAGGACGCGCTGGCCCGCCTGCGCGCCACCTTGGACGGCGAGGCGCTGGCCGAACCGAATTTCATCCGGTTCCGCCCCGGCCGGCGCAAGCAGATCTGGAACAAGAACGTCGTGGCCATAGGCCTGTCGTCGGGTTTCCTGGAACCGCTGGAGAGCACCAGCATCCACCTAATCCAGGCCGGGATCACCAAGCTCTTGGCCCTCTTCCCCGACCGCGGCTTCGACCCGGTCGAGATCGCCGAGTACAACCGCCTGACCATCCAGCAGGTCGAGCTGATCCGCGATTTCATCATCCTGCACTTCCACGCCAATCAGCGCGACGAGCCGTACTGGAAGCAGCTGCGCGAGATGGAGATCCCGGCCGACCTCAAGCGCAAGATCGAGCTGTTCCGCGGCTCCGGACGCCTGTTCCAGTCGGACTACGACCTGTTCGCCGAGGCCAGCTGGATCGCCGTGCTGCTGGGCCAGGGCGTGACGCCGCGGCGCCACGACCCGCTGGTCGACCAGTATGACGAGGCCTTCGTCCGGGCGCAGATGGAGCGGCTGGCCGGCCTGATCCGCCGCACGGCCGAGTCCATGCCCACCCACGAAGCCTTCATCGCCCGCTACTGCGCCGCTCCGGAATTCGCGAAATGACCCAGAACCACCGCCTGCGCCGCGTCGTCATCGTCGGCGGCGGCACCGCCGGCTGGATGACCGCCGCCGCCCTGGGGCGCTTCCTGAAGGACGGCTACACGAAGGTCACCCTGGTCGAGTCCGAGGCCATCGGCACGGTGGGCGTCGGCGAGTCGACGATCCCCCAGATCAACATCTTCAACCGTATGCTGGGCCTGGACGAGAACGAGTTCGTCAGGAAGACCAAGGCGACGTTCAAGCTGGGCATCGACTTCGTCGACTGGAAGGAAATCGGCCACGGCTACCACCACCCGTTCGGCCCCTACGGCGTCGACATGGAGGGGGTGTCGTTCCACGCCTATTGGCTGAAGGCCCACGCCTTGGGCATCGCGCCGGACCTCGGCGACTACAGCCTGCAGACGGTGGCCTCGCGCCAGTCGAAGTTCATGCGCCCCAACGGCCAGGCCAACTCACCGCTGGGCCAGATCGCCTACGCCTTCCAGTTCGACGCCGGGCTCTACGCCAGGTTCCTGCGCGAGTACGCCGAGGCGCGCGGCGTCGCGCGCCAGGAGGGCAAGATCGCCTCGGTGCGGCAGGACGGTACGAGCGGCTTCGTCACCTCGGTCACCCTGGAGAGCGGCCAGGTCGTCGAGGGCGACCTGTTCATCGACTGCTCGGGCTTCCGCGCCTTGCTGATCGAGCAGACCCTGAAGGCCGGCTACGAGGACTGGTCGCATTGGCTGCTGAACGATCGCGCCGTGGCCATGCCGTGTACGCTGGGCGGCTCGCTGGCCCCGGTGACGCGGGCGACGGCCCGGCCGCACGGCTGGCAGTGGCGCATCCCGCTGCAGCACCGGCTGGGCAACGGCTACGCCTATTCCAGCGCCCATGTCAGCGACGACGAGGCCCTGGCCGATCTGCTGGGGAACCTCGACGGCGAACCCCTGGCCGATCCGAACTTCCTGCGTTTCACCGCCGGCCGCCGCAAGAAAAGCTGGGACAAGAACGTGGTCGCCATCGGCCTGTCGGCGGGCTTCATGGAGCCGCTGGAGAGCCAGTCGATCCACCTGATCCAGGTCGGCATCTCGCGCCTGATGGCCCACTTCCCCGACCGCCGGTTCTTCCAGGCCGACATCGACCGCTACAACCGCACCATGACCTTCGAGTACGAGAAGATCCGGGATTTTCTCATTCTTCACTTCAAGGCCACGACCCGAAACGACACACCGTACTGGGACTATCTGCGCGAGATGCCGATCCCGGACTATCTGGCCGACAAGATCGAACTTTTCCGGGGTTCAGGCCGGGTGTTCCGCGAGAACGAGGAGCTGTTCAATGACACCTCGTGGTTCGCGGTGTTCATCGGCCAGGGCGTCATGCCCGAGAGCTGGGACCCGATGGCCGATCCCATGGACGAGGGACTGTTCCGGGCGCGGATGGCCGAGATCAAGTCGGTGATCGCCAAGTCGGCGGAGGTGATGCCCGGGCATATGGCGTTCATCCGGGAGAACTGCGACGCGATGGCGGGCTGAAGGGCGCCCGCCGATGGATCGGCGCCATCCCGGAAACGCCGCGGGCGATATCCGGGATGACACGGTTGGCTAGATGCCCGGCGCGTAGGGGAACTGCATCGCCTCGTAGTCTTCCAGCGACTTCGGCGGCGCCTTCTCGCCCGCCGGCAGGGGACGCTTGGCGAAGCTGCCGAACCAGGCCACCGAGGCGTCCCGCCACCATTGGGCTTCGTCGCGCTGGATCTTGAGATAGTCGGTGACCTCGGCGTGGCGTTGCGGGTCGACGTACGGCGCCAGGCCCGCCCAGGTCGTCTCCATGCCGTCCACGTATTTCACGCCCCGGCCGTAGTGCTTCACCAGGCCATCCCACAGCGTGTCGCCCGACTTCAGGCGGTAATCCCAGGGCAGGTGGTGGAACCACAGCAGGTCCTTCTCGTCGACGCACTTCAGGTCGGCGAAACAGGCGCCCACCGCCGGCGCGTACTGGGCCGTGGCGTTGCTGCCGCTCGGCGTGCGGTCGAAGCCCAGGCCGTCCGGCCCGGCCTTGGCGTAGTAGACGCTGGTCCAATCGGCGCGTTCGCCGCCGGCCACCCAGGGGCCGGGACCGTAGTGATGGCTGCGGCCCATCTGGTGGTGCAGGCCCAACGGGGTCATGTAGTCCACCGCCGCCTCGCGCGAGCCCATCATCATGTCCACGACCGGCTTCACGAAGCGCGGGTCATTGCTGAAGGTCATCTTCGCCCAGTCGGTCGCGATGTCGCGCGTCGAGGCCTCCGGATCCCAGGCCAGGCGGCCGAAGACGTACCAGTTGGCCTGGTCGAACTGCGAGCCCGACCAATTGCGATCGCTGCCGATATTGGCCACGCCCGCCATCACCGTCAGCTCGCGGCCGTCCAGCTGGCCGTCGATCACCTTGGCGACCGTCGAGCCCTTGCCCTTGGCCATCGTGTCGGCGCGCAGGGTCTCCTCGTACATCGGGCCCAGGTAGACGAGGTGCGTGGAGAACCCGAGATATTCCTTGGTGATCTGGAACTCCATGCCGAGGTTCGACTTCGGCATGGCCCCGAACAGCGGGTGGAACGGCTCGCGCGGCTGGAAGTCGATCGCGCCGTTCTTGACCTGGATGACCACGTTGTCGCGGAACTGGCCGTCGAACGGCTTGAACTCGTTGTAGCCCTGCTTGGCGCGGTCGTCGGGCTGCTCGTGCGAATAGACGAAGGCGCGCCAGATCACGACGCCGCGGTTACCCACCGCGTCGGCCAGCATGTTGGCCCCGTCGACATGGGTGCGGCCATAGTCCTGCGGGCCGGGCTGGCCTTCGGAATTGGCCTTCACCAGGAAGCCGCCGAAGTCGGGAATGGCCTTGTAGATCTCGTCCGCTTTCGCCTTCCAGAAGGCGGCGACGGCCGGGTCCAGCGGGTCGGCGGTCTTGAGGCCGCCCAGCTCGACCGGGGCCGACCAGCGGGCCGACAGATAGACCCGGATGCCGTAGGGCCGGAACGTGTCGGCCAGGGCGGCGGCCTTGGCGATATAGGCCGGCGTCAGGCTGTCGGCCTTGGCGTTGACGTTGTTCAGCACCGTCCCGTTGATGCCGATCGAGGCGTTGGCGCGGGCGTAGTCGACCATGCGCGGATCGACATGGCCGGGCAGCCGCCACCAGTCGAAGATCGACTGGCCCGAATAACCGCGCTCGACCGTGCGGTTCAGGTTGTCCCAGTGGTTCAGCATGCGCAGCTTGATCTTGGGCGAGCTGGCGATGTCGAGGCTTTCGACGCTCTGGCGGGTCTGGAGCAGTTCCAGGTAACGGAACACGCCGTACAGCACGCCGATGTCCTTGGACGCGGCGATGACCGTGGTCGTCTTGCCGTTCACCGCCGTGGTGCGGATGCGGTAGCCCTCGTCGCCCAGGTCCTTCTGCGGCGAGACCGTCAGCTGGATGACCCCGTCGCGGGACCCGGCGGCGGCGCTGGCGGGCTTGCCGACCAGGCCGGTGAGGCCACGCTCCAACTCGGCGCGGGCGACCTTCAGCGTCGGGGTGTCGGAGACGGGCGCGATGGCGGCGGCCCGAGCGGCGTAGGACGCCTTCGCGCTGGCCTCGACCGGCTTGTAGCGCAGCCACAGGTCATAGCCGTCCTCGGCTCGCGCGGCGGGGGCCGCGATGAACAGCAACACGGCGGCGAGGGCCAACAGACGCATCTTCACTCCCTAACCCAACTCCGTTTCCCCGGCGAAAGCCGGGGCCCAGATCCAGCCTGAGCTTGAGCCATCCTGGCGCTTCACAGCCTTACGATCTGGGTCCCGGCTTTCGCCGGGAAGACGGATAATTATGCTTATGGTCCCCGATCTCAAAGGTCGGGTCACCCTTCTGTAGTGGTCAGACCACTGGGTTGACAAGCCTTATGGTAGCGGTAAACCGATAAGCAGGGAGGAAGATGGACGTCGCGCGCCCTCGGCTTTGGCGCGTCCTCGGTCTTTCGACCCGCCCGCAGGTTACAAGCCCAGAACCGCCAGCAAAGCGTCCCTAATGCCCAAGATCATCGCCGCCAAGACCATCGTCACGTGTCCGGGGCGTAACTTCGTCACCCTGAAGATCGTGACCGACGAGGGGGTGTACGGCATCGGCGACGCCACGCTGAACGGCCGCGAGCTGGCGGTCGAGGCCTATCTGACCCAGCACGTCATCCCCTGCCTGATCGGCCGCGACGCCCACCAGATCGAGGACATCTGGCAGTTCCTGTATCGCGGGGCCTATTGGCGCCGGGGTCCGGTGACCATGGCCGCCATCGCCGCGGTCGACATGGCGCTGTGGGACATCAAGGGCAAGATCGCCGGCCTGCCCGTGTATCAACTCCTGGGCGGCGCCTGCCGCACGGGGGTGATGGTCTACGGCCACGCCAACGGCGAGACGAT
Source organism: Caulobacter sp. ALps2 (assembly GCF_058681635.1). Lineage (NCBI taxonomy): Bacteria > Pseudomonadati > Pseudomonadota > Alphaproteobacteria > Caulobacterales > Caulobacteraceae > Caulobacter > Caulobacter sp. ALps2. The sequence continues at coordinate 2,691,189 of NZ_CM178743.1, read as the reverse complement.
CGAGGAGACGATCGAGAACGCCAAGCACTATGCCGGCCAGGGCTACAAGGCCATCCGTCTGCAGACGGGCGTCCCCGGGATGAAGGGCGCTTACGGCGTCTCCAAGGACCGTTTCTTCTACGAGCCGGCCGACAGCGACCTGCCCAAGGAGACCGTCTGGTCCACGGAGCGCTACCTGCGCAGCGCCCCGGCCCTGTTCGAGGCGGCCCGCGCGGCCCTGGGCGACGACCTGCACCTGCTGCACGACGTCCACCACCGCCTGACCCCGATCGAGGCCGCGCGCCTGGGCAAGGACCTGGAGCCCTACCGGCTGTTCTGGATGGAGGACGCCACCCCGGCCGAGAACCAGGCCAGCTTCCGCATCATCCGCCAGCACACCACGACGCCACTGGCCGTGGGCGAGATCTTCAACTCGGTCTGGGACTGCAAGCAGCTGATCGAGGAACAGCTGATCGACTATATCCGCGCCACCGTCGTGCACGCCGGCGGGATCACCCACCTGAAGAAACTGGCCAGCTTCGCCGACCTCTATCACGTGCGCACCGGCTGCCATGGGGCCACCGACCTGTCGCCGGTCTGCATGGGCGCGGCCCTGCATTTCGACCTGTCGATCCCCAATTTCGGCATCCAGGAATATATGCGCCACACGCCCGAGACCGACGCGGTGTTCCCGCATGCCTACGGCTTCAAGGACGGCATGCTGCACCCGGGCGAGGCGCCGGGCCTGGGCGTCGACATCGACGAGGACCTGGCCGCCAAATATCCCTACCAACGCGCCTATTTGCCGGTCGCCCGTCGCCTGGACGGCTCGATGCACGACTGGTGATCTGACCCTTCGTCAGGAAGCGCGAGAAAGTAGGACAAATCGGGCCGGTCTCCGTGATAGTGAATCACGGATTCCGACGACGGCCCCTGTGGGCCCCACGCGTCTCTTGAGCTCCCGCCGACCATGTCAGACAACGTCAAGCTCTACCGCAAGATCGCCGACACCGTGGCCGACGCCATCGAGTCGGGGCAGTACAAGCTGGGCGACCGCCTGCCGACCGAGCGCGAACTGGCCGAACAGTTCGGGGTCTCGCGTCCGACCCTGCGCGAGGCGATGATCGCCCTGGAAATGCTGGGCATGATCGAGGCCCGCCACGGCCTGGGCATCTATGTCACCGGCAATGTCCGCCCCGCCGCGCCCAGCGCCGACATCGACTTCGAGATCGGCGCCTTCGAGCTGATCGAGGCCCGCCGCCTGTTCGAGGGCGAGGCCGCCGCCCTGGCCGCCACCTCGATCAGCGACGAGCAGATCGCCGAGCTGGAAGGCCTGCTGCTGCGGATGCACCAGGAGGAGGAGATCCGGGGCGAGGACGCCGACCGCGACTTCCACATGATCATCGCCCGCGCCACCGGCAACGGCGCGATCATCGCCACGATCGAGAACCTCTGGGACTGGCGCAACCGCTCGCCCCTGGCGCGGAACATCCTGACCCGCGCGCGCGGCATGGGACTGGAGCCGCGGATCGTCGAGCACCGCCGGGTGGTGGACGCGCTGAAGGCCCGCGATCCGGCCGCGGCGCGGCAGGCGATGCGCGACCACCTGGAGCGGGTGATCGACCACCTGCTGCACGCGACCGAGACCGAGGCGGTCCAGCGGGCGCAGCAGGAGACCAAGGCGCGGCGCAGCGCCATCGCCAAGCGGGTGGCGATTTAAAGTTTCCCCCTCTCCCGCAAGGGGAGAGGGATGACAGCGGTTTAACTGGCGCGATGCTTTCGGCGCACTACGTTCGCCCAATGCACCCGCCCCTCCGGCACACCCTCGCCCCAGACGCCATCCCCCGCCACCTGCACGCCGCGCCCTACGCGGCCGTGGTGCTCGATGGCGGTTACGAGGAGGCCGGCGAACGCGGCCGCTATCGCGTCGAGGCCGGAGACGTTCTGGTCCACGCCGCCTTCAGCGCCCACTGGAATCCGGCGCCGGGTCGTCGCGCCGTCGTGCTGAACCTGCCGTTGGCCACCACGCCCACCTTCGCTATCGCCCACCTCGCCGATCCCGACACCCTGGTCCGCCTGGCCGAGCGCGATCCGCTCGCCGCCACGGCGCTCCTGACCGACACTTGGACCCCCGGCCGCGCGGCCCTGGACGACGCGCCGGACCTGATGGCCGCCGCCTTGTCCGACTTGCCCGACCTTGGCGTCGAGGCCTGGGCCCGCGAGCACGGCGTGACCCGCGAGACCGCCTTCCGCTGGTTCCGCCAGGCCTATGGCGTAGCGCCCTCGCGCTACCGGGTCGAGGCCCGGGCGCGGCGGGCCTGGGGCCTGATCACCGGGACGACCGACGCCCTGGCGGCCATCGCGACGGACGTCGGCTTCAGCGACCAGGCCCACATGACCCGGGACGTCAAAGCGCTGACCGGCCGCGCGCCGGGCGCGTGGCGAACCGCGGCCTGAAGACGGTGACGTGTACGGCGCAACGTGGCACAGCTTGCCCATGCGCCTGCCCCCGCTGAAGCCCGACTCCGACCAGATGCTGCACCTGGACGCCCTGCGGATCGTCGGAGCCGTGATGATCGTGGTGTTCCACTTCAACCGGTTCATCAATCTGGACGGCCGCTGGCAGCTGGCCGACGACACGATCAAGAGCTTCAGCCTGATCGTGGACCTGTTCTTCCTGATCTCCGGCTATGTGATGGCGGCGATCTATACCGGCCGGCTGACGACCTTCGCCAAGTACCGCGACTTCCTGCAGAAGCGCGTGGCGCGGCTGGGGCCACTGCACTGGGCGACGATGCTGGTGTTCGTCGTCATCGCCGCGCTCGGTTGGGCCGGCGTGCTGAACGAGCGCGATCCCTCGCGCTATGACGTGGGCTGCATCCCACGGAACGTGCTGTTCATCCACGCCTGGGGGACGTGCAAGGCCCAGACCTGGAACTTCGTCAGCTGGGCGATCAGCGCCGAGATGGGACTCTACATCGCCCTGCCCCTGCTCTTCTGGATCACCGCCAGGGGCGCGTGGGCCACCGCCGCCACGGCGATCGGCAGCCTCGCCCTGCTCCTCTGGATCTCACGCACCGGCGAGACCTTCTCGCAGTGGACCTACGACTTCGGCGTCGCGCGCGCCGTGCCGGGCTTCATGCTGGGCATGCTGGCCTTCCAGCTGCGCGACCAGCTCGGGAAGCTGCCGTACGCCCGCTTCGTGATGTGGGGCCTGCTGGCGGTGTTCGTCGTCGCCTCTGGGATGGGGGCCTCACGGACGAGCCTGCTGCTGGTGATCTACGCCCTCGGCCTGGCCGGCGTCGCGGCCGACGCGGCCGGCGTGCAAGGCGGGGTCAGCAGGGCCATGGCCCCGTGGGCGCAGCTGTCCTTCAGCCTCTACCTGCTGCACCCGATCGCGCTGAAGATCGCGCTGAACTGGGTGGGGTTCGGGATGTGGGGGCTGAACGGCGACGCCATGCGCCTGTGGTGCCTGGTGTGGATCATGGCCCTGTTCCCGATCGCGTATCTGTCGCTGATCGGCTTCGAGCGCCCGGCGCGGGATTGGGTGGCGAAGCTGGGCAAGCGCTAGCCCTTCAGACCGTCCACCCACGCCGGCAGCTCGCTGATGCTCCCCAGCTCGACATACCGCTCATGCCCCACCGGCGCCTCGGCGGCCTCGTGCGACCAGACCAGCGGGTACGGGATCAGGGCGCTCCAGCAGCCGGCCTCCAGCGCCGGCAGGATGTCCGAGCGCATCGAGTTGCCAGCCATCACCGCCTGCTCGGCCCCCGTGCCATAGCGGTCGAAGACCCGGCGGTAGGTGTCGGCGTCCTTCTCGGACACGATCTCGACGGCCACGAAGAAGTCGCCCAGCCCCGACGAGGCCAGCTTCTGTTCCTGGTGCAGCAGGTCGCCCTTGGTGATCAGGATCAGTCGGTAGCGGTCCGACAGGTCCGACAGCGCCTTCTCGACACCGGGCAGCGGCTCGATCGGCTCGGTCAGCATCTCGCGGCCCACGGCCAGGATCTCGCGGATCACGCGGGTGTCGACCGCGCCGTCGGTGACCTCCAGCGCCGTCTCGATCATCGACAGGGTGAAGCCCTTGGCCCCGTAGCCATAGACCCGCAGGTTCCGCTTCTCGACGGCCAGCAGCTGGCTCTCGATCTTCTCGGGATCGCCGTGGTCGGACAGCAGGTCCAGGAATCGCGCGTGCGAAAGACGGAACTTGCTCTCGCAGTGCCAGAGGGTGTCGTCGGCGTCGACGCCGACGGTGGTGATTGAAGTCATTGGTCTTTTTTGTCTTCTCGCCACGCCGCCCGAGCCACGGATCCAGGCGAGTCGCCTGAACTGGCCCTCGGGTCGAGCGCTTACAATTCATCGACATCGAAGATAGCAGGCCAGCCGTGCCGTCGCGAGAGCGGGGGCGCCCCCTCAGCGCGCCATCGCCTGGGATTGATCGACCGGCACGATCGGCAGCCAGACCCGACTGGGCGTGGCGCCGCCGCGCTCCAGCGTGATGGTCGCGACCTTGTAGTCGGCCTTCTCGGCGAAGAAGATGTTGGGGACATAGGTCTGTGGATTGCGATCATAGACCGGGAAAAGGCTGGACTGCACCTGCACCATGATCCGGTGCCCCGGCTGGAAGACGTGGTTCACGGTCGGCAGCCGGAACTTGTAGCGCTGCACCTGGCCCGCCGGGATCGGTGACGGCTTTTCGAAACTGTCGCGATAACGGCCTCGGAAGATGTCGAGGCTGATCGCCAGCTGGTAGCCGCCCATGGCGGGTTCGGTGGCGTTTTCCGGCGGGAAGACGTCGATGACCTTGACGACGAAGTCGCCGTCGGAGCCCGTGGTGCGGGCGAAGAGATCGGCGATCGGCGCGCCCGACACCCGCACCGCCTCGGTCAGCACCTCGGTCTGGTAGGTCATCACGTCGGGCCGTCCGTCCGAGGCCCGCTGGTCGCTCAGCAGCCAGTTGGCCCACGGCGCCTTGAACTCGTCCATGTCGATCGGGCGGGGCAGGAACGGCACGGGCTTGTTGGGATCGGACACATAGCTGTCCCCGCCTTTGGCGACGGGCGAGAAGCTCAAGGCGCCGCCGGCGCTCAGATGGATCGGGGTCAGGGTCGCGGCGCAGCCCGTCTCGCAGGCCAACGGCCAGTCGGCCAGCCTGTCCCAGCGGTCCTCGCCGGTGTTGTAGACGGCCGCCGCCGGCAGATTGGCCGGCGGGCCATCCTTCAGGTGCTGGTTGAACAGCGGCATCACCATCTTCCGGCGGTACTCGACGACCGTGTCGCCGTCCCACTTGAAGACGCCCGTCTCGCGCCCCGTCCGGTTCACCTGGCTGTGCCGCCAGGGACCCAGGACCAGATGGTTGTTGCCCATCTTGCCGGCCGCCTTCAGCAGCTCCCAGCTGATCACCGCGCCATAGATGTCCTCCTGGTCCCAGAGACCCTGCTCCCACAGGGTCGGGATGTCGGACGGATTGGCGGCGATCAACCGGTCCAACGCCATGCCCCGCCAGACCGCGTCATAGGTCGGGTGCTCGGACAGGCGCTTCCAGAACGGCAGCTGGTCGATGCCGGTCCGCCTGGCCCAGGCGCCGGCCGAGCCGGCGTCGCGGAAATTGTCGTAGTCGTCATAGCCGCCGTGCGGCGGGTTGCCCGCGATGGTCTTCGAGCCGGTCTGCTGGGTGATGTAGTCCATCATCACCTGGCGGAAGGCCCCATGGTGGAACCAGTCGTCGCCCATCCAGCCGTCGATCAGCGGACTCTCGGGCGCCGCCACCTTGAGGGCGGGATGCGGATGCAGAAGGGCCATCACCGTGGTCGTGCCCTCGTACGACGATCCGATCATGCCCACCCGGCCGTTGGACCGCGACAGGTTGGCCTTGTTCACCAACCACTCGATCGTGTCGTAGGCGTCGGTTCCATGATCGACATTGGTCGTGTTCAGAGGTCCGATCATCGGTCGGGTGACGACGTATTCGCCCTCCGAGCCGTACTTGCCGCGGACGTCCTGCCAGACCCGGATATAGCCGGCCTTGACGAAGTCCTCGTCCTCCAGGGCCATGGCCTGGACCATCGAGACGCTGGGCGTTCTCCGCGACCGCGCGGCGGCGTTGTAGGGCGTGCGTGTCAGGACGATCGGCGCGTTCGCCGCCCCCTTGGGGATCATGATGACGGTGTAGAGCTTCACGCCATCACGCATCGGGATCATCACCTCCCGACGCTCGAAGTCGGCGCCCGCCATCGGCGGCGTGAAGACCTTCACGACGTCGCCGCCCGGCTTGACCACCGGGTCGACCGACTGGGCCAGGGCCGGCGACAGGGTCAGGCAGAACGACAGCGCGACGAGCGAGGTCTTGATCATGATCGGCTTCCTTCAGGCGTGAGGATCGGAGCTCTCAGTCGCGGTCCAGCAATCCAGCCGCCAGGCAGTCGCCGATCGCCTCGCCGATGATCTCGACGCCCAGCTCGAGGTCTTCCGGCGAGATCGTCAGCGGCGGCGCCATGCGCATCACCCCGCCCATGCCGGGCAATTGAACGATGTTGACGCACAGCCCGAGCTCGAAGCACCGCCGCGAGACGGCCGCGCCGAAACGGGGCGCCGGCGCCTTGGTCACCCGATCCCTCACGAACTCGATCCCGGCCAGCAGGCCCCTGCCCCGCACGTCGCCAATGCACGCGTGGCGCTGTTGGAGGTCGAGCAGCGCGCGATTGAGCCTGACGCCCATCGCCCCGGCGTGCGCGGTCAGCTGGTCGCGGAGGATGATCTCGATGGCCTTCAACCCGATGCGCGCCGGAAAGGGATCGGACACGTGGGTCGTGTAGAAAAGAAAGCCGCGCTCGTGGCAGCGCTGCTCGATCTCGGCCGAAGTGACCGTCGCCGCCAACGGCAGGCCCGCGCCCAGGGTCTTGGACAGGGTGATGATATCGGGCGTGACGCCGTGATGCTCGCAGGCGAACATCGCGCCGGTGCGGCCAAGGCCCGTCTGGGCCTCGTCGACGATCAGCAGCATCTCGCGCTCGCGGCACTTCTCGTGCAGCCGTCGCAGATAGCCCGGCGGCGGTTCGATCAGGCCGCCCGAACTGAGGATCGGCTCGACGATCACCGCCGCCAGCGAGCCGACGCTCTGGCGGTCGATCAAGCCGAACGCGTAGTCCAGCATGTCGAGCTCGAACCCATCTCCCGCCCAGTCGGGACGCCGATAGACGTAGGGCGTCGGCAGGGCCATGACACCGGGCATGGATGGCCCATAGCCGCGCCGACTGGCCGAGAATGTGGTCGGGAAGGTCGCGCCGGTCATGCCGTGCCAGGCCAGGTCGAAGGCGACGATCTCGTGCTTGCCCGTGTAGAGCTTGGCCAGGCGCAGCGCGGCCTCGTTCGACTCCGCGCCGGTGCTGAGCAGGATCGACTTGGTCAATTGGGGGCCGAGCAGGTCGGCCAGAACCTCGGACAGCTTGACGACCGGCGACGACAGGAAACCCGAGAACAGGTGGACCGGCTCGTCGGCCGCCGCCTTCATGGCGGCGACGATCTCCGGATGGGCGTGGCCCAGGATGGCGCTCATCTGGCCCGAGGTGAAATCCAGCAGAGCCCTGCCGTTCTGATCATGGACGTATGATCCCGCCGCCCGCTCGATCAGGCACGGCAGGAAAGCGCCGCCATAACGGATGAGGTTGCCGGCCAGATCGTCCATCGTCAGCGCTGAAGCCGCAGACAAACTATTGCTACTTGCGGAACGCGGCTTATCGATGGTCTGCATGGCTCACCCGGCTACGGCGTCTGAGTTGATAAGGCCGAAGGCGGTCTTGTGGCGCAAATGACTAATCCGAAGCCTGAGGCTTAGAAATTCTGGTGCAACGCGATCTGCCGAACCTGGACTGGCTGCGGGTCTTCGCGGCGACGGCGGCGACCGAGAGCTTCGCCCTGGCCGCGACGCGCCTGGGGGTGACGCCGGGCGCGGTCAGCCAGCGGATCAAGGGGCTCGAGGCCTACCTCGGTGTCGACCTGTTCCAGCGCTATCCGCGGGGCGTGAAATTGACCGAAGCCGGCCGCCGGTACGCCCAACGGGTACGCCCGGCCTTGGAGCAGATCGCGGTCGCCACGCGGGAACTGACCACGCCCGGCAGCGCGCGCTCGGTGCGGGTCACGATCCTTCCGGCGTTGGCGCAGCTGTGGCTTGGGCCGCGCATGGAGGATTTCCACGCCCTGCACACCAATACCTCGGTCGAGATCTGGGCGGACGCCGCCGTGGTCGATCTGCGCACCTCGAACTTCGATCTCGCCATCCGCTACGGCAAGCCGCCGTTTCCGGGTTGCGAGCATCGGGCGCTGCTGTTCGACCAGCTGGTTCCGGTCGCGGCCCCGTCGCTGATCGAGACGTCGACTCTGGACGAGCACGGCCTGCCAGTGGGCGCCCCCCTGATCCTGGATACGTACTGGGAACACGACTTTGGCGATTGGCTAGGCCTTACCGGACGGACCAGGCCCGCCAGCATGATCACCCAGACCTTTTCACTGTATTCGATGGCCGTCGAAGCGACCCTGCAAGGGCGCGGCTTCATGATCGGGCACACCTCGCTGATCGACGGACTTCTGCGACGCGGCGACTTGCGTTTGCTCTCTGAAGAACGGGTCGCTTCCAGAAATCAGTTCTATGTGCTGACCAAGGCCGCCGTCCCGCTTTCGGAAGCGGCGGACACCTTTATGTCGTGGCTCGTGGCGCAAGCCGAACAAAGCGCTGGCGTCTAGGGTCGGCCAGCGCGGGCTCGCAACGCCTTGGCCACGATCGGCGCCAGGGCCTCGCCGATCCTCTTGGCCCCGCCGGCGTTGGGATGGACGCCATCCCGCTGCATCAGGGCTGGCGCGCCGCCGACCCCGGCCAGGATGTTGGCGTAGAGCGGTACGGAGAACTCGCGCGCCAGGCCGGGATAGATCGCGTTGAACTCGCGGGCGTAGGACGCTCCGATGGTGGGCGGCGCGCCGACGCCCACCAGCACCGCCCCGATGCCGCGCGCCTTCAGCTTCTGGAGGACGCCACGCAGGTTGGCCCGGGTCTGGGCCGGCTCGATCCCTTGCAGCAGGTCGTTGCCGCCCAGCGCCACCACGCACACCCGGGTGTCGGCAGCGACGCTGAAACCGACCCGCGCCAGCCCGCCGCCACTGGTGTCGCCCGAGACGCCCGCCGCCCGGACCACGGCCGAGACGCCAAGCTTGCCCAGCGCCGCCTGAAGTTGGGCCGGCATGGCGTCGCGCGCCGGCAGGCCCAGGCCGGCCGTGATCGAATCGCCCAAGACGGTGACGATCTGGGGCTTGGGCGCCGCGGCGATCTGGGTCAGCAGGCCCAGGCCCAGCAAAATTCGGCGACGACTGGGAAAACGCTGTGCGGTCTGGCTCATGCCTTCCTATGTAGTCAGGCTGCCGGCCGAACAAGGACCGGCCTCGCGGGAAACACCATGATCGACGACGCCTCGCCCCTGGTTCTAGACGCCGTCGCCCTGACCCTGCCCTCCTCCGCCGGACCCGTGAACATCCTGCGCGGCGTCGACCTGGTCGTGAACGCCGGCGAGCGGGTGGCCGTGGTCGGGCCGTCGGGCTCGGGCAAGTCGTCACTGATCGCGGTGGGGGCGGGACTGGAAGAGCCGACCGCCGGGAGCGTGCGCCTGTTCGGCCAGGACCTGTCCAGGCTGAACGAGGACGGCCGGGCGCGCCTGCGACGCGGCCGGGCGGCGCTGGTGTTCCAGTCCTTCCACCTGCTGCCCAACATGACCGCCGAGGAGAACGTCGCCACGCCGCTGGAGATCGCGGCGACCCGCGACGCCCTGCCCACCGCCCGCGACTGGCTGGGCCGGGTGGGCCTCTCCGCGCGCCTGACCCACTATCCGCACCAGCTGTCGGGCGGGGAGCAGCAGCGCGTCGCCCTGGCCCGGGCCCTCGCCGCGCGGCCGGCCCTGCTGTTCGCCGACGAGCCGACCGGCAATCTCGATGGCGCGACCGCCGCGTCGGTGGCGGACCTGATGTTCAACCTCGTCGCCGAGGTCGGGGCCGCCCTGGTCATGGTCACTCACGACCCCAGCCTGGCCACGCGCGCCGACCGCATCGTGCGGATGGCCGACGGGCGCATCGCCTCGTGAGCACTCCGCGCGTTTCCTGGCCCCTCGCCTTCCGCCTGGCCGCCCGCGAGCTGCGCTCGGGCGTGCGCGGCTTTCGCATCTTCCTGGCCTGCCTGGCCCTGGGCGTCGCCGCCATCGCCGCCGCCGGCTCGACGGCCGAGGCTTTCCGCCAGGGCCTGGCCAGCCAGGCGCGTGAGATCCTGGGCGGAGACCTGTCGTTCTCGGTCGAGAACCGCGACTTCACCGACAAGGAGCGCGCCGCCTTCGACAAGCTGGGCGTCACCACCTACGCCGCCGTGGCGCGCGCGATGGCTCAAGCCCCCAGCGGCGACCGCCGCCTGGTCAGTCTGCGCGGCGTCGACGCGCGCTTCCCCCTGGCCGGGACGGTGACGCTGGAAGGCGCGCCGAACCTCGCCGCCGCCCTCGCCGATCGCGATGGCCTGCCCGGCGCGGCGGTCGAGCCGGCGCTGCTGGATCGCCTGCACCTGAAGATCGGCGACCGGTTCGAGGCCGGGCCCATGACCCTGGTCGTGCGCGCGCGCCTGATCAGCGAGCCCGACGGCCTGTCGCGCGGCTTCTCGATGGCCCCGCGTGTCCTGGTCCGCCGCGAGGTGCTGGAGCGTTCGGGCCTTCTCGCCCCTGGCGGTTTGTCCGGTCGGGCCGTGCGCGTGGCGCTGGCGCCCAGCCAGGACCCTCGCGCCATCGGCAAGGCCGTGCAGGCGGCGCTGCCGGAGTCCCACCTGCGGGTCCGCGACCGCCTGGACAGCGCCCCCGGCGCGCGGCGGCTGATCGACCAGCTGGAATACTTCCTGGGCTTCATCGGCCTGGCGTCGCTGGTGGCCGGCGGCCTGGGCGTCGCGGGCGCCGTCTCGGCCTATCTGTCGACGCGTGAGCCCGCCATCGCCGTGCTCAAGGCCCTGGGCGCCCAGAGCGGCCTGATCCGCGACCTGCACCTGATCCAGATCGGGGTCCTGGCCCTGCTCGGCGTCACGATCGGCCTGAGCGTGGGGGCCGTCGCGCCCCTGATCCTGGGCCAGCTGGCCGGCTCCAGCCTGCCGATCCCGGCGCTGTTCAAGGTCTATCCGTGGCCCCTGGCCAAGGCCGGGCTGTTCGGGATCCTGGCGGCGGCCGCCTTCTCGCTCGCGCCGCTGGCCCGGGCCCGGGCCACGCCGCCGTCGGCCCTGTTTCGACGCGCGCCCAAGGCCCGCCCGCCCCTGGGCCTGGAGACCATCGGCGCGGTCGTCGCCGGCGCCGGCCTGGCCGCCCTGGCCGTGGCCACCGCCCCGACCCCATTGGCCGCGGCCATCATGATCGCCGGTGTCGCCGTCGCCTTCGGCCTGCTCACCGTCCTGGGCCGCTCGGCCGCTTGGCTGGCGGGCAAGGCGCGCGGTCTGACGCGCGGCCCGGCAAAGCTGGGCCTGGCCAATCTGGCGGGTCCCGGCTCGGCGGCGCGGACCGCCAGCCCGGCCATCGGCCTTGGTGTCGCGCTGCTGGCCTGCGTGGTGCTGATCCAGTCGGCGCTGCTGGCCCAGGTCAGCGACGTGGCCCCGCGCACCGCCCCGGCCATGGTCTTCACCGAGATCCCCGGCGACCGCGCCAGCGCCTTCGACGCCACGGTGGCCGGCGTCATCGGCCCGCCGCGCGAGGACGCCTACCTGCGCATGCCGTTCGCGACGGGCCGGATCATCGCCTTGAAAGGCAAGCCGATCGACACCAAGGCCATCAAGGCGTCGGAGCGCTGGGCGTTCGACAACGACCTGAGCCTGTCGCTGCTGGCCAAGGAACCGAAGGCCGCCGGCGTGGTCTCCGGCCGCTGGTGGCGCGCCGACGACACGGGCCCGCCCAAGGTGGCGCTGAGCGCCGAGATCGCCCAGGCGGCGGACCTGAAGGTCGGCGACACCATCACCGTCCTGGTGCTGGGCCGCGAGATCGAGGCCAGGATCGCCGTGCTGCGCAAGATCGACTTCGGCGGCTTTGGTCCCAACTTCAACCTGATCTTCAACCCCGCCACCCTCGAGGACGCCGAACTGCGCAGCGTCGCCATCGCCCGCCTCGGACGTCCCCAGGAAGCGGCCCTGACCCGCGAGCTTGGCGAGACCTTTCCGGGGGTCAACGTGATCAGCGTCCGCGAGCAGCTGGACGCGGCGGCGGCGCTGTTCGACCGCCTGGCCCTGGCCGTGCGTGGCGCGGCGGCCGTCGCCGGCCTGGCGGGCCTGCTGGTGCTGGCCGGCGCCATCGCCGCGGGGGCCAGGGCCAGGGCGCGCGAGGCCGCGACGCTCAAGGTGCTGGGCGCCACCCGGTCCCAGATCCTGGTCGCCTATGTCATCGAGTATGGCGCCGTGGGCCTGATCGCCGGCGCGGCCGGCGTCGCGTTCGGCTTCGCCGCCGCCTGGCCGGTGGTGGTCAAGGTGTTCGAGGCCAGCTGGAGCGTCGACTGGAGCGGCGTGCTGGCGCTGCTGGCGGGCGCGACCGGACTGGCGACGCTGGGCGGACTGATCGCCGCCGGCCTCGCCTTGTCACAACGGCCAGCGCCGGTGTTGCGAGGCGACTAGGCGTCGGCGACGATCACGTCCAGCTCCAGCCCCGTCACCCAGAGGCCGGGGTCCGCCTCGGAGGCGCTCATTTTGGCCAATCGGCCAGCACCGTTCCCTGGGCGTCCTCGAAGGCGACGCGATCGATATCGACGGCGAAGAGACAGGTTGGCCGATGCTCGGCCGACTCACTCCAGCAATGGATCGCCGCGCCGTCGCCGAAGCCGGAGATCCTGCCCTCGAGAACCAGGACGAACGTGCGCCCCTGGGCGACGGCGTCGGCCTGCAGCTTCATGACATGCTCGTAGGCGCGCAGGCCACGCCGCTCGACACGCGAGGCTTCGGCGACATGGAACATGGCCAGGCCCAGGCTCGGCGCTTCGACCGGCGTGGGCGTCGCGGGCGGGGCGACCTGGCGACGCGCGGGGCAGGCGTCGCCCGTCAGCCACGGTCGCGGGATCCAGAAACCCTCGACGGACTCGGCGCCGGCCGGCGCGGGAACGGCCCGCACCAGCGGAAGGTCCGTCCAGATGGCCGGCCGGGCCGCCAGGCGCAGGGCCGACGCCGCCGGATCGAACTGATAATAGGCCTGGGCCGGTCCGGGATCGGCGACGGGACCGCCGCAGCCGAACGCCAGCCGCAGCGCGAAGCGCCGGCCGACCAGATCCTTGCCGCCATCGGCCGCGCCGGCGGCGAAGGCGTCGGCGGCCTTGCCCGCCGCCCGGACGAGATCGGCCCGCGAGACCACCGTGGGGGCGGGCGTCGCGGCGGCCGGCGGCGCGGGCGGAGCCGCGACCACCGGCGGCGGGGTCGCCGGCGGCGGCGCCTCTTGCGGCCGCGTCAGCAGCAGGACGAGCACCACCAGAGCCGCCAAGCCGATGACGACGGGCGCGATCAGGGCGAACTTGCGGTCCGGGGACCTCTGTCTATTGTCGCTCATGGCTTCAGCCTAGCAGAAGACAAGGTCCAGATTGCAACCGCCTTCGCCCCGGTCCGCGCGCCGCACCGTCCCTCGCGGCCGCGCGCACCGGTCATGACGCCCGCCCAGATCATCGCCCTGGCCGTTCTCGTGGCGGTCGTCGCCGCCCTGATTCACGGCAGGCTGCGCTCGGACGTGGTGGCCCTGGCGGGCGCCGCGTTGCTGCTGGGCACGCGCACGGTGCGGCCGGTCGAGGTTCAGGGGGCCTTCGCCAGCCCGGCGATCCTGGCCTTGGCGTCACTGTTCGTGATCGCCTACGCGATGGAGCTTTCGGGCCTGCTGGGCCTGCTGATCCGCGGCGCGACGAGGCTTTGCGCGCGGCTGGGATCGGCGGGCCTGTGGCTCGTCATCGTACTCTGCGGCCTCGCCTCCGCCTTTCTGAACAACACGCCGATCGTCGTGCTCGGCGCTCCGGTCGTGCGGGACGTCGCCGGATCCCTGGGCCTGTCGCCCAAGCGTTTCCTGATCCCGCTTTCCTACGCCACGATCCTGGGCGGGGCCTGCACCCTGATCGGCACCTCGACCAACCTCCTGGTCAACGACATGGCCCGTAACGCCGGTCAGCCGGCCTTCAGCCTGTTCGAGGCCACCCCGGTGGCGCTGATCATCGCCGCGGTTGGCGGGCTCTATCTGGTCCTGGTCGGCCCGCGCCTGTTGGCCGGAGCGCCACCGGCGGACACCGAGACCGCCCCCTCCCCGCCCGACCCGGCCAGAAGCCCGCCGGCCGGCGAGGACCCCGCGCTTTATCCGGTGGATGCGCCTTTCGATCCGCTGCGCGCGGGCGCGGCCTTGGCCGTGTTCGTGATGGTCGTCGGCGTCGCGGCCCTTGGCCTACTGCCGATCGCCGCGGCCGCCTTCGCCGGGGCGGTGCTGCTGGTGGTCACCGGGGTCATCAGCGTCGAGAACGCCTATAAGGGTCTTCGGCCCGACATCCTGCTGCTGATCGCCGGCATGGTCGTGGTTGGCCTGTCGATGGAGGTGACCGGCCTGGCGGCCCTGGCCACCAACGCCCTGGTCGGCATGCTGCGGCAGCTGGGTCCGCTGTACGCCCTGGCCTTGATCTACGGCGCGACCTTGCTGCTGACCGAGTTGCTGTCGAACGCGGCCGTGGCGGTGCTGCTCACGCCCATGGCCGTCGCCCTGGCCGAAAGCCTGGGCGTCAGCCCGCGTCCCTTCCTGGTGGCGGTGATGATGGCCGCCAGCGCCGCCTTCGCCACGCCGTTCGGCTACCAGACCAACGTGCTCGTCTACCAGATGGGCGGCTATCGTTATCTCGACTTCGTGCGGATCGGCGCGCCACTGAACCTGATCACCTGGGCGACGGGACTGGCGGTCATCCCGCTGTTCTTCCCCTTCTAGCGCCCCGGCTTCACGATTTCGTCAGGCCGAAGTGTCCGAGCGCGACAACAGATCGTGATACGATATTTCCGGGCCGGCGCTTCGGCCCGGAAAAGCGGGGCTCCCATGACGGATCACGACAAGGAAACCATCCTGCTGGTCTGCGACGACGAAGCCAACGCCGCCGCGATCATGACCACCCTCTACGACGCCGACATCCGCGTCGTCGGTCCGATCCAGACGGCGCGCATGGCCCTGGCCATGGCCGCCCAGACCGGCCCCACCTTGGCTCTGCTGGCCGGCCAGCCCACGGGCGAGCGCAAGGGGCCGGAGCTGGCCAGGGCTCTGATGTCCACCTGGGGCGTGCGCACGATGCTGCTCGATCCGGCGGACCATGACGCCCACCAGGCGTTCGACTGGCGCGCGCCCGACCATCAGGTCGCTCGGGTTCGCGGCGCTCTGGCTCAAGGCCAGATTCCGGCCTGAGGCGGGCCTCGCGCCCCTTCCGATCTCGCCGCCCAGCGGCGTCCCGCACAGCAAAAGGAGCTCGCGCCGATGACGGCAAGCGAACGCATTCTGGCGGGCCTGAAGGCCCTGATCGCCCATTTCGCGGGTATGAGTCCCCTGGCCTGGACGATCAACCTGGCGCTGACTTTCGGCGTCACGTTCCTGGCCGTGGCCGCGGGTCGCACGGCCAGACGCCTGGCGCGGCTGGGCGCGCATCATCTCCCCGGCCCGCCCGACGCCGAGAAGACCGTGCGCAGCAACCGGCTCGCGCGCCTGGCGGGCCGGATCGTCCAGGCGCTCGCGGCGGTCGCCGCCGTGCTCGTCATCGCCGAGATCTGGAGCTTCAACCTCCTGGGCTGGACCGCCACCCCGCTGGGCGCACGGATCCTCGGCGGCGCGATGCGACTTGGCCTGCTCCTGATCGGCGGGGTCGTGGCCTTCGAGCTGACGGGCGTGGCGATCGGCCGGGCCATGGACGGCTTCGCCGACCACGCGGCCGAACCGCGCCGGCGCGCGCAACTGGCCACGCTGAGCCCGCTGCTGCGCGGTCTGGCCCAGAGCGCCATCGTCATCGTCGGCGCGCTGATGGCCTTGAGCGAGCTGGGGGTGAAGATCGGACCGCTGCTGGCCGGCGCCGGCGTGATCGGCGTCGCGCTGGGTTTTGGCGCCCAGACCCTGGTCAAGGACTTCCTGACCGGCATTTTCCTGATCGTCGAGGACATCGTCTCGGTCGGCGACATTGTCCGCATCGCCGACAGCGGCGGTCTCGTCGAGCAGATGACGCTGCGCACCATCCGCCTGCGCGACTTCGACGGCACGGTGCACGTCTTTCCCTACAGCGAAGCCCAGGTGCTGCATAACCTGACCAAGAGCTTCTCCTATTACGTCTTCGACCTGCAGGTCTCCTACGGCTCGGACCTGGACGCGGCCCTGGCGATCATGCGCCGCGTGGGCGCCCGCCTGAAGGCCGATCCCGATTTCGCCGACAAGATCCTCGAGCCGATCGAAGTGGTCGGCGTCGACAATCTGGCCGACAGCGGCGTGGTGCTGAAGGCCAGGATCAAGACCCTGCCGCTGCAGCAATGGAACGTCGGGCGCGAGTACAACCGGCGGATCAAGCTGGCCTTCGACGAGGCCGGGATCGAAATCCCCTTCCCTCACCTCAAGATCGTCATGCCCGAACGGCAGGTGGCGGAACTGGCCGGACCGCACGGCGCGCCCAACTAGCGCCGGCTTGGCTTGAACGGGACGGGCGGCCCGGCCAGGCTCGACCTCCACGAGTCTCGGGAGGGGGCCGCCTTGCACGATCTCCCGGCGTTCGACGCCGCCGGACCTGGGCCCTCAATTACATCGCATAGCGATCTTTTTTGCTCGATGTTAAGACCCGCTTTACCGCATCGGCCGTGAGATCGGTCCCTTCCACTCGCCACTCGCAGGGACCGTCCCCAGACGGATCGCCCACGTTCATGCCGCCTATTTCCACGCCCCCAACCCAGCGCCTGACCAAGCGCTCGCGCGCGTTCGCGGTCCTGGCGATCTGGCTTGGCTTCTGCCTGGTTCAGGCCGCGCCGGCCATGGCCGCCAGCGTCCGGCAAGAACGGTTCGCCGCGATCGTCATCGACGCCGAGACCGGCGAGACGCTTTATGCCCGCCATGCGGACGCGCGGCGCTACCCCGCGTCACTGACCAAGGTCATGACCCTGTATCTGGCGTTCGACGCCCTGGACGCGGGCCGCCTCAAGCCCAGCGATCCGGTGACCATCTCGCGGCGGGCGGCCGCGCGTCCGCCCTCGCGAATGGGCCTGCCGGTGGGCGCGCGCCTGACCGTGCGCGAAGCCATGGACCTGCTGGTGGTCAAGTCGGCGAACGACATCGCCACGGCCTTGGCCGAACGGCTCGGCGGCAGTGAAGAGGCCTTCGCGCGCGCCATGAACGCCAAGGCCAAGGCGCTGGGTCTGTCGCACACGCGCTTCCGGAACGCCTCGGGCTTGCCGGACGCCAGTCACGTCAGCACGGCGCGGGATCTGGCGCTGCTCGGCCGGGCCTTCCTTCGAGACCATCCGGACGACTACGCCATTTTCGACCAGGAGCGGACGCTGTTTCGGGGACGGGTGATCCGTGGGCACAACGCCCTGCTGGCCCGACCAGGCATCGATGGGTTCAAGACCGGCTTCGTCAACGCCTCGGGTTACAATCTGCTGACCTCGGGCGTGCGCGATGGCCGCAGGATCATCGCCGTGGTGCTGGGGGGCCGCTCGGCGCGCTCACGCGACGCGTACATGGACCGTCTGGTCCAGGCCAGCTTCTCGACCCTGACGGTGCGTTCGGCGGGATTCGAAGTCGCGGTCGCCGATCTGCTCGGCGAGCCCAACCGCGCCGGTGTCACGACGCAACCGGCTCCCGCCGCGACCGCGCCCTCGATCCTGGCCGCCGCGGCCCCCGCCGATCCGGTCGCGCGGGGCGACGCCTCGCTCGATCGGCGACAGGGTCGTTGGTGGGTCCAGGTCGGGGCCTACCGCTCCAAGGAAAGCAGCCAGGCGCGATTGACCCGGATCGCCGAGCGGCATCGCAATCGTTTTGGACATCGGATGCGGGACGTCGCCAGGATCGGAACGCTGTTCGCCGCGCGATTTTCGGCGCGCACGGAACAAGGCGCCGCCGCCGCTTGCGCCCTGCTGACCGCCGAGGGCGAGGATTGCCTTGTCCTGACGGAATAGCGCGCCGGCGGATCATTCCGCGTGCGCCGCCCCACGCTCGCCGAGGATCGTGGCGCTTTATATCGCTTCACGATCTTTTTGGGTCACCATTTGGCGCCGCCCGGCTGACCCGGGACTTGGCCACGCGCAGGATCGCCATGCCCGCGAGCGCGGAGGCCAGGGATCCGGCCAGCACGCCGATCTTGGTCTCGTCGACCAGATGCGGATCCCTGAACGCCAGGGCGCCGATGAACAGGCTCATGGTGAAGCCGATGCCGCACAGCAGCGCCACGCCGTAGAGCTGGCCGAAGCTGGCCTCGCGCGGCAGGCGCGCCCAGCCCAGCTTGATGAGGCCGAAGGCGACTCCGAACACGCCCAACTGCTTGCCGAAGAACAGGCCCAGGGCCACGCCCAGCGGCACGGGGTCAAGCATGGCCGCGAGGCCTATGCCCGCGAATGACAGCCCGGCGTTGGCGAAGCCGAAGATCGGCGTGACGACGAAGGCGACCGGCTCGTGCAGGGCGTGCTCCAGCCGGTGCAGCGGCGAATGGTCGCCCGGGCGCAGCGGGATGGTCAGGGCCAGGGCGACGCCGGCCAGGGTGGCGTGGATCCCCGACTTCAGCACCAGGAACCACAACACCGCGCCCAGCAGCAGATAGGGCCACAGGGTCAGGACCTTCAGCCGGTTCAGGGCGATCAGGACCAGCAGCACGGCGCCCGCCCCGGCCAGATAAAGCAGGTGCAGCTGGGCGGTGTAGAACAGGGCGATGATCACGATGGCCGCCAGGTCGTCCATGATGGCGATGGCGGTCAGGAAGATTTTCAGCGAGGTCGGCACGCGCGGCCCCAGCAGGGCCAGCACTCCCAGCGCGAAGGCGATGTCGGTGGCCGACGGGATGGCCCAGCCGGCGACGCCGCCGGGGTGTCCCGCGTTGAAGGCCAGATAGATCACCGCCGGCAGCGCCACGCCGCCCAGGGCCGCGGCGCCGGGCAGGATGACGTCGGCGGGACGCGACAGCTGTCCGTCCAGGACCTCGCGCTTGATCTCCAGCCCGACCAGCAGGAAAAACAGGGCCATCAGCCCGTCATTGATCCAGTGGTGGACGCTCATCGGGCCGAGGTCGGCGTGCAGGGCGTGGAAATAGGTTTCGGCCAGCGGCGAGTTGGCCACGACGAGGGCCAGGGCCGCGGCCGCCATCAGCACATAACCGCCAGCCGCCTCGTGCGTGATGAAGTCGCGAAAGCCGCGAAGCGACCGGACCGCCAATGTCTTGATCATGGATGAGCCTTGAGCAGCCTGGCGGAGCGCACGCGAAGACCCGAGGTCTCCGTTGCGTCCGCGGAAGCGGTTGACGAACGCGGCGTCCGGTTATCGACGGACGCCTGACTGGGTTCGCCGAAGAGCGCCAGCCCGGTCGCGAGCGCGACCCGATCTCTAAGGGGGACAATAGCGGCCCAGATCGGCCTATCAAGCCTGGCCACGTCGGCGAACCGAAGATCGCGCCACGGCACGGATTAATATATCGCTTCACGATATTTTTATGGCGATAGGGGTCGTCGCGCCTTGATCGCGCCAGACCGCGATTTAACTAATCGCCCGTCGAATTCGTCGACGGTCGAGCCTCGGAGCGCCCTGCTCCGCGCCGCCTTGGCCTCTGGACCCAGCTTTTCGAACCTCTCGATTGAAAATGGCGAACCCAAAGTTTTCCAAGTCCCTGCTCGCCCCGGTGTTGGCGGCCCTGCTTTTGTCCCCCGCGCTCGCCGCGACGCGCCCGGCCCCGCCCTCGGCGTCTCAGGCCGTCCCGCCCGACGCACCGGCCTCCGGCAGCTTCGCCGACACCATCGCGCGCGTCGCCCCAGCCGTGGTGTCGATCGACGTGACGCGACCGGCGCCGCCCCGCGCCGATTTCTCTCGGATCTTCCCCGGCTTGCCCTTTCCGTTCCGCTTTGGGTCCCCCGACGACGAAACCCCGTCCAAGCGACCGGACGCGCGGATTTCCGGTTCCGGCTTCTTCATCTCCGACACCGGTTACATCGTCACCAACAACCACGTCGTGGAGAACGCCTCGAAGGTCCGGGTTCGGTTGAACGACGGCCGGGATCTCATCGCCGAGATCGTCGGCCGTGACGCCCTGACCGACCTGGCCGTGCTGAAGGTGGACGGCGCGGGCTTCGCCCACGTCAATTTCGAAACCAAGGCCCGGCCGCGGGTGGGCGACTGGGTCATCGCCATGGGCAATCCGTTCGGCCTGGGCGGCACGGCGACCTCGGGCATCGTCTCGGCCTATGGCCGCGACATCGGCGAAGCCTATGTCGACTACCTGCAGATCGACGCGCCGATCAATCACGGCAATTCCGGCGGCCCGACGTTCGACATCTGGGGGCGGGTGATCGGCGTGAACGCGGCGATCTATTCGCCTTCGGGCGGCTCGGTGGGCATCGGCTTCGCCATCCCCGCCGACGTGGCCGACCGCATCACCAAGCAGCTGATCGCGACCGGCTCGGTCACGCGCGGCTTTATCGGGGCGACGATCCAGAACCTGACGCCCGACATCGCCGACAGCCTGGGGATTCCCGGCCGCAAGGGCGCCCTGGCCGCGGAAGTCACGCCCGCCGGGCCGGCCGACAAGGCGGGCGTCAGGCCCGGCGACGCCCTCCTGGCCTTGAATGGTCAGGCCCTGACCTCCAGCGCCGATCTCACGCGCCGCGTGGGCCAGGCGCGCCCCGGCGAGCGCCTCCGCCTCGATGTCTTGCGCAACGGGCGCCGGCTGCAACTGGATCTGGTGGCCGGCGAACGACCGAGCCAGGATTCGCCAGCTCAAGCCGTCGATGGCGGCGGCGATGTGCTGGGCCTGAGCGTGGCCCCACTCGACGAGGCCTCACGTCGCCGAACCGGTCTTCCCGCGTCCGAGAGCGGCGTCCTGGTCGAGCGGGTCGCGCCACGGAGCGACGCGGCGAGCAAGGGTCTCCGCGCGGGCGACATCGTCACCCAGGCGTCAAATCAGCCGGTGACCAGCGGTGACGACCTGAGGCGAGCGGTCCAGACGGCGCGCGAGCTGGGGCGCAACGCCGTGCTCCTGCGCGTATGGCGCGCTGGCCGCCCCCTGTATGTGCCCGTGGCTGTCTCGCCCTGACGATCCGGGCCGGACCCTGGCCCGCGAACGCTGGCTGGCCGCCGCCGAGGCGGCCCCTCGACCTCAGAAGGTCAGGGCCACGAAGACCACGATGCTGACCGGGACGGCCGCCGACAGGGCCAGGTTCAACACGGTCTCGCCGACGCCGAGGGCGAACTTGGCGGACATCGCGGCGAACTTCGCGGCGGTCGGGTCGAGGTGGGTCATGGCGGCTCCTTGCGGATAGGACCATGCGCCGCCGCTGGTTAACGCCCAGATTCCGCCACGGTCACGGAACCGCGACAGATTGTCCTTGTCGGCCCTTGGCGCACCCGAAAAAAGGACGGCGCGCCTTCGGTGGAAGGCACGCCGCGAAGGCCGCGCACGGGGGGAGGTAGACTAGGATCCCGCGCGCGAATTGGGAGAAAAGAACCCCGCCGACCAGGGAACGCGGCCGGCGGGGAGAGGGAACAGAGGTTGAGGTGGTGAAGCCCTAGAACTTGCCCCGGATGCCCACCAGGATCTGGCGGCCCGGCTGGTACTGGGTGAACATGGCGTTGTCCCAGTAGAAGTTGCTGCGCTGCTCTTCCTTGGTGATGTTGATGACATCCAGGGTGATGCGCGGCTGGGTCGGCAGGTTCTTGAACTGGTAGCTGGCCGAGAAGTCGAACTGACCGCGGGCCTCGGTGTTCAGGGTCGCGAACGGGATGCCGTTCTGGTTATTGCCCGACGAAACCTGGGCGTCGTTCCAGACATACGACAGACGGACCGTCGCGCCGTGGTCCTCGTAGTAGCCGGTGATGTTGTAGGTCCACGGCGAGATGCCGACGGCCTGGGCCGGGGCGCCTTGGCCGCGCGGGTTCTGCTCGACGTGGGTGGCGTTGGCGGTGAAGCCCGCCCCCTTCAGCACGAAGTCCAGCGGCTGCACCCAGGTGACTTCCTGGCCCAGGATGGTCAGCACGCCGTCGGCGTTGACCTGCTGGCTGACCGTGACCGTCGCGGCGTTGGGGCCGCCGCGGTTGGTGATCGCCTGCTGCTGCAGGTTCGTCAGCTGGTCATAGGGCACGCCCAGCTGCAGGAAGGGGATGGTGCTGTTGCCGTTGATGGTGAAGCCGGTCAGCTCCTTGCGGAACAAGGCGACGCCCACATAGCCGGCGCCGCCGGTGTACCACTCGCCGCCCAGGTCGAAGTTGTTCGAGAAGTAGGGCTGCAGGTTCGGATTGCCCTGGGTGGCCTGCTGGGCCGAGGGATCCGAGAACACCGTGCCCGGCAGCATGGCCGACGGGTTGGGACGGGTCATCGAGCGCGAGGCGCTGGCCCGCAGCACGATGCTGTCGCTCAGGTCGAAGGCGGCGTTGAACGAGGGCAGCATGCCGTCGTACTTGGTCGTGCGCTGCAGGAACGACAGCACGCCGTTGACGGTCTGCGGGCCTTCGATCGTCTGCTCGGTGTCGTAGTAGCGGACGCCCGCGTTGAAGCGCAGGTCGCGGTCCAGGATCTGGGCGACGCCGTTCATCTCGATATAGGCGCCGGTGGTCTTCTCGCGGATGTAGCCCGAGGCCGCGCCCGTGGCGGCCGAGGACGAGAACGGCGCCGCCGCGTTGAACGCGTCGTACTGGGTGGCCCCGAAGAACTTGTCCTTGTCCAGCGTCACGAAGCCGATCGGCCCGGCCTTGATGTAGCTGGCCAGGGTGGCCGAGGTGACGGCCGAGCCGGCGCGGCCGTCGCAGGCGGGAACCGGGGCGGGCGCGGGGCTCTGCGGGGTGACGCCGCCGCCGCCGCAGGTGAAGGTCTGCCAGCGGGCGGAGTTGTCGATGGCCGTGATGCGGCGACCGACGTCGTCATAGGCCGCGCCGACCTTGAAGTTGATGTTCTTGTCTTCGCCGAACGTGACGTCGAAGTGGGCGCCCTTGGTGAAGGTGACGCGCTTTTCGTTCTGCACGTTCACGCGGCCGCCGGCCCAGGTCCAACCCAGGTTCGGGTCGTTCAGGCTCTTGGACGCGACGATCGAGGGCTTCTCGCCATCGTTCTTGTAGGTGACGTTCAGGCCGGTGTTCAGCGGGCTGTTGAACAGGACCGTGGGCGCTTCGCGGAAGAAGACCGAGCGGCTCCAGTTCACCTGGCCGTCGACCTTGATCCAGTCGTTGGCCTTCCAGCTGAAGCCCGGGTTCACGTTCAGGACCTCGACGTCTTCCTTGTACGGGCGGTACTCGAGGAAGAACTGCGAGTTGAGGAAGGTGCCTTCGGTGACGACATTGTTGCTGTCGACCTTCACGCCCACAGGGACCATGAAGTTCGAGTTCCGCACCGACCAGTTCATGTCGATGCGCTCGAACTCGCGATGGGCCTCCGAGAACATCGTGTCGAGGTAGATATCGAGGCTGTCGTTCGGGCGGTACTGCAGCGAGGCGATGTAGCTGTTGCGGTTGCGCTCGCCCGAGCTCCAGGAGTCGCGGCCCAGGCGCGGCAGTTGCGCGTCGGACAGCTGGGCCAGGGTCGTGCCCGGGTTCAGCGCCGCCAGCAGGGCGTTGTCGACCGTCTGGCCCGGCGTCAGGCCGTTGCCGCTCACGCCGGCCGGAACCGTCGAGGCCCAGTTGAAGCCGTTGCCGCCCGTCACGTTGCAGCCCGTGCAGGTCATGTTGGCGTTGGTCCAGCCGATCGTCTCGAAGCCGGTGGTGGTGGACTTGTTACGGGCCCAGGCGCCGCCGACCAGGATGCCGAACTCGCCGGCGGCGGTCTCGAACGTCTTGCTGCCCAGCAGCGAGCCGCGCGGCGAGAAGCCGTCGTCTTCCGAGTTCTTGCCGCCCTGGATCGAATAGACCAGCTGCTGGCCGACCTTGTAGTCGAACGGACGGGCGCTGCGCATGTTGACGACGCCGGCGACGCCGCCCTCGACCTGACCGGCGGTCGGGGTCTTGGAGACGTCCAGGCGGGTGAACAGCTCGGTCGGATAGAGGTCGAGGTCGACTTCGCGGTTCTGGTTCTGGCCATCGGTGCGACCCGACGAGGCGACGGCGGCCTGCGCGCCGTTCAGCAGGATCTTGGTGAAGTTGGTGCCCAGGCCCCGAATGGCGACGTTCAGGCCGTCGCCGTTGATCTCGCGGGTCAGCTGCACGCCGGGGATCCGGTTCAGCGACTCGGCGATGTTGAGGTCGGGGAACTTGCCGATGTCTTCGGCGAAAACGGTGTCGCTGAAGCCGATGGCCTCACGCTTGGCGTTGGTCGAGTCGGCCAGCGACTTGCGGAAACCGGTGACGACCACTTCCTCGACGGTGTCGGAGGCGGCGGCCGGGGCGGTTTGGGCATGGGCGGCTCCCCCCAACAGAACGGGCGCCATGGTGATGGTGGTCAGACACGTCGCGCCGATCAAGGCAAGGCGACGGACGGAAGCGTGGTGTCGGATGGACGGCATGTTTCTCCCCTAAGAGACGGTGCTCTGCGCACTTGTTCGTTGCCGCCGTGGGGTCCGCCGGCCTTCCCGTGCCGGCGCTCACGCCCCACACGGCGGTGGTAGCGGTCACAATGGACAGCGTTACGAGGTAAGTCCTCCCAGGTCAAGGTGGTCAGACCTTATCGGCGGTCAACCGTCGGACCTTTGACACGCACCCGCGGCGCCGGCGCCACGCCGGGCGGGGCGGTGCGAGGATGTCTTGGGATGAAATCGGATTTTTCCGCGAATGTTCGCGCGAACATTGAAGATCACTCGGACGAGGCCCGAGAGCGCTGCCGGCTAGACCACCGGGATGAGAGCGCGTGGCCGGGCGCCGAGGCCGGCCCTTCACAGAAATTACTTAGATGAGAACGTCAGACCAATGGCGACGTTGGCATGGCGCTAAGCCAAAACCCTAAGCCCAGCCCGCCGGCCGCTCATCCTCTCGCCGAGGCACGCTGTACCGGTGACCCCGGTTCACCCGCCGCAGCGAGGCCGGGTACCGGTGCAGCTGGCTCTCCGGCCGGATCGGCCGCGCCACCAGGCCGCCGCCGCAATCCGGGCACGCTCCGTCGAACCGCATGTCGGCGCAGTCGGCGCAGAAGGTGTGTTCAAAGGTGCAGATTCGGGCCGCGTGGCTGTCGGGCGGCAGGTTGGCGTCACAGCACTCGCAATTGGGGCGCAGTTCGAGCATGGGTCCGTCCTCCCGTGTTCGCCTGGTCGTGGCTGAGTTCTGTTCGCCTGGAAGCCTTCTACCATAAGGGCTTTTCAGCCCCTCGCGCGAGGGTGCGCGTTCGCATATCACGGGAATGTTGGGCCAAGCGAAATCCGCGTGATCAGCGGGGGTTGACCCCTCCCCCTATACCCCCTAGACACCCCGCCGTTTGCGCGGCGGGCAGGGGTTACTCCTGGCCCGCCTTTTTGCGAAAATGACCGGCCCATCTCCGGGTCCAGCCGCGTTCAGGAGCGCTCCACAGAATGTCCCAAGACCTTCTCCCCGGCGTCACCGGCGTTCTGGCCCTGGCCGACGGCACGATCCTGCAAGGCGTGGGCTGCGGCGCGATCGGCGACGCGGTCGGCGAGGTGTGCTTCAACACCGCCATGACGGGCTATCAGGAGATCCTGACCGACCCCTCCTACATGGCCCAGATCGTCGCCTTCACCTTCCCGCACATCGGCAATGTCGGCACGAACGTCGAGGACGTCGAGCAGATTACCGGCGTGGCCGAGACGGCCGCCCGCGGCGCGTTGTTCCGCGAGGTCCCGACCGAGCAGGCCAACTGGCGCGCCAACAGCGACTTCGACGCCTGGATGAAGACCCGCGGCGTCATTGGCCTGGCCGGGATCGACACCCGCGCCCTGACCCGCAAGATCCGCGAGACCGGCATGCCGCACGGCGTCATCGCCCACTCGCCCGATGGCGAGTTCGACCTGCCCGCCCTGGTCGCCAAGGCCAAGGCCTGGGCCGGCCTGGAAGGCCTGGACCTGGCCAAGGACGCCTCGACCACCCAGACCTTCACCTGGGACGAGGGCCTGTGGTCGTGGCCGGAAGGCTACGCCAAGCTGGACAAGCCCAAGTACGAAGTGGTCGTCATCGACTACGGCGTGAAGCGCAACATCCTGCGGGCTCTGGCCCATGTCGGCGCCCGCGCCACGGTGGTGCCGGCCGACACCAAGGCCGAGGATATCCTGGCCCGCGATCCGGACGGCGTGCTGCTCAGCAACGGCCCCGGCGACCCGGCCGCGACCGGCGAATACGCCGTGCCCGAGATCCAGAAGCTGGTGCAGAGCGGCAAGCCGGTGTTCGGCATCTGCCTGGGCCACCAGATGCTGGCCCTGGCGCTGGGCGCCAAGACCGTGAAGATGGAACAGGGCCACCACGGCGCCAACCACCCGGTGAAAGACCTGACCACCGGCAAGGTCGAGATCGTGTCGATGAACCACGGCTTCACCGTGGACAGCGAGAGCCTCCCCGCCCCGGTCCAGGAGACCCACGTCTCGCTGTTCGACGGCACCAATGCCGGCATCCAGTTGGCCGACAAGCCGGTGTTCAGCGTCCAGCACCACCCGGAAGCCTCGCCCGGCCCGACGGACAGCCTGTACCTGTTCGAGCGCTTCGCCGGCCTGATGGATAAGGCGAAGTAAGCATCCCTCTCCCCTTGCGGGAGAGGGTGGCCCGCGCAGCGGGTCGGGTGAGGGGTCGAAGACAGCATCCGCCGCGATTGGCTTCACCGCCGGTCGCGGCGGTTTTCGTTTGTGCGACCCCTCATCCGTCGGCTGCGCCGACACCTTCTCCCGCGAGGGGAGAAGGGGGAACGGCAACGGCGTCGAGGATCGTGCCGAGGACGTAGTCAGGGGCGTTCAGCTGTTCGTTCTTGAAACGTAGGACGCGGAAGCCTTGCGAGACCAGACAGGTATCACGTTGGGTGTCCCGGCGTTCATCGTGATGCGGCCCGTCCAACTCCACGATCAGTCGATGCCGCAGGCATGCGAAGTCAGCGACGTATCGACCGACCGGCAGCTGGCGACGGAACTTCAGCCCTTCCAGTCGACGGTCGCGCAGCAGTCGCCAGAGCACTTGCTCCATCGCGGGCGCTTCCCGCCGTAACCGCCTAGCAAAGGCGACCTGTCTCGAGGGCTCCACCATAACAAGAACAATACATGAACATCCATAACCCGCAACCCCTCTCCCCTTGCGGGAGAGGGTGGCCGCCGAAGGCGGTCGGGTGAGGGGTCGAAGACAGCATCCGCCGCGACGGCGGCTGACGAGGGCAGAAAGCCGACAAGCCTATCAACCCCTCATCCGGCCGCTTCGCGGCCACCTTCTCCCGCAAGGGGAGAAGGAAAACTAGGTGGGGGCCGCCTCCCGCAAGACTAGGGGGCAAAGCGGGAGGCGGCTGCCGAACGCCCTCTGCAAGGGGGGCGCGCTTTGGGCGTCCGGCCGCTAGAGCCCATCCGCTGCGGCGCAAAGCCGCCTCGGCTGACCGGGCTCTAACTTCGGGGGAGCGTGGCGGACCACGTTCAAAGAGGACTTGAGGAGCGGCTCAGACCTTGAGGTTGAGCAGGGCTCCGGTCATTTCGTCGGCCGTGCGGATCACCGCCGCGTTGGCCTTGAAGTCGGTGGCGGCGCCGATCTGCTGGACCCGCTCGTTGACGTAGTCGACGTCTCCGAGGGTCTGGGCGCGCTCGGCCGAGGCGTCCGCCGACGCCACGCGCTGGGCGGAAGCGTGGAGACGGTCGGCGGCGGCCATCATGCCGGAGGCTGCGATCGAGATTGCCTGCATGGGAAAATCCCCCAGAAGGACGTTGCGGCGGGAATTGCCGTTTTCTTGACGTTGGTTATCGCGCCGGTTGGGTTAAGCGGACGCAACCAAAAATGGTAAAATTCACACCTTGGTCATAATTTTTTACGCGAATTAACCACGTTTTCCGGGGCCTCCCCGGACCGGTGAACAGGGTGAATCTGCCGCTAACCGAACCGCTCGGGGCCGTTGCTGGCCTTGGCTTCGCCCGCCGCGCGAGCGCCGTTGCGAGAACACTGTTCTCGGCGGGAAATCCTTCCCAACATTACAAAACGTTCAGGCGCGGCCGTCTCGACAAGCTGTCACGGCGCCGACATGGTTCGCCCCCTATGCGGGCCGGGGGCGGCTCGCCAACTCTAACGTTGGTCGGGTGACGGCCGCCGAAACCGCCCACACTTTCGGCTGTCACCCTCCTGAGAAGGCTCTCCATACATGTCGTTTACGCGCCGCGCCGCGCTCGCCAGCGCCGCCCTGCTCATGGTCGCTCAACCGGTCCTCGCCGCCACGCCCGCCAAGCCGGCGCCCGCCGCCGCCCAAAAGCAAGTTGGCAAGAAGGCCGCTGCCCCGGCTTCTGACTTCGTCCCCTCGCCCGAGGCCATCAAGGCCCACATGACCTTCCTGGCCGACGACGCCATGGAAGGCCGCGAGGCCGGCACGCGCGGCTACGACATCGCCGCCAACTATGTCGCCGCCCAATACGCCCTGCTGGGCGTCAAGCCGGCCGGCGACAAGACGACCACCGGGGTCAGCTACCTGCAGCACGTGCCGCTGCTGGCCCACCGCCCGGCCACCGACGGCGCGATCAGCATCATCGGCGCCGATGGGACGAGCGTCGCCCTGAAGTACGGCGAGGACTATCTGCCGGGCTCGCAGGCCCAGGCCGCCGACATCAATGTCGAGGCCCCGCTGGTGTTCGCGGGCTTTGGCGTGGTCGATCCCTCGCGCGGTCGCGACGACTACGCGGGCCTGGACGTGAAGGGCAAGATCGTCGTCATCCTGACCGGCGCCCCGACCTCGATCCAGACCGAGGAACGCGCCCACTTCAGCAACCCCAACACCAAGCGCGTCGAGGCCGCCAAGCGCGGCGCGATCGGCGTGCTGATCATCCCGACCACCAGCAGCGAGAAGCGCCGTCCGTTCGCGCGCGGCCTGGCGGGCATGAAGGAGTGGCGGGTGATCTGGCGCAACGCCCAGGACGTCGGCGCCATCCGCGCGCCGTCGGCCCCGTCGCTGGCCTCGATCAGCCTGGCCGGCGCCGAGAAGCTGTTCGCCGGCTCGGCGACGCCGCTGGCGACCGTCCTGGAACAGGCCGAGACCCCGGCCGGCGCGATCAAGGGCTTCGCCCTGCCCGGCAAGGCCAAGGTCTCGCTGAAGACCGAGATCGAGAAGCGCGAGAGCAGCAACGTCGTCGGCGTCATCGAGGGCTCCGACCCGACGCTGAAGGCCCAGACCATCATCCTGTCGGCGCACCTGGACCACATCGGCGTCAAGGACAACGCCAAGCCCGGCGAGGACCGCATCAATAACGGCGCCCTGGACAACGCCTCGGGCATCGCCACGCTGCTGGAGGTCGCGCGCGGCTTCAAGAACACCAAGATGCGCCCCAAGCGCTCGATCATCCTGCTGGCCGTCACCGGCGAGGAGAAGGGCCTGGTCGGCTCGGACTACTTCGCCAACAACCCGACCGTGCCGAAGGCCAACATCGCCGCCGATGTGAACCTGGACATGCCGGTGCTGCTGTATCCGTTCACCGACGTGATCGCGTTCGGCGCCGACCGCTCGACCGTCGGCGAGGCCGTCAAGCACGCCGCCGGCCGCGTGGGCGTGGCGCTGTCGGGCGACCCGATGCCGGACGAAGGCCTGTTCACCCGCTCGGACCACTACCGCTTCGTCGAGCAGGGCGTGCCGTCGGTGTTCCTGATGACCGGCTTCCAGAATGGCGGCGAGAAGGCCTTCACCGCCTTCCTGAAGACCAACTACCACCACCCGGGCGACGACCTGAACCAGCCGATCGACTACCAGGCGGCCGCCAAGTTCGCGCTGGTCAACTACGAGATCGCCCGCGAGCTGGCCAACCAGCCGGCGCGCCCGGTCTGGAAGAAGGGCGACTTCTTCGGCGGCACGTTCGCGCCGGCGGGGCATCCGTCGACGGCGAAGTAATTCCCGCTCCCCCAAAGCGTCATCCCGCGCTTTATGCGCGGGACCCATGGTTCAGCGTCCACGTGAGAGCAGTCCTTGCTCCTCACTCACGGCGGACAAATGGGTCCCGCGAACAAGTCGCGGGATGACGGCGTTGGTGCATTGACCCCTCCCCCGCGAGGAGCGATTTTCAGGTCTCGATCCAACCAAGGCTTATGCGTTGACCGTCCGCACCGGCGCCTTCCTGAAGATCGGCGTGATCGCGCCGGCCATCATGGTGGCCGACGTGTGGCTGGCCCAGCGGCTGTTCCCCGGCTTCGACGCCGGCGCCCAGTTCATCAGCGAGCTGGGCGGCCCCAAGGCCCCCCTGCCCGAGGTCTTCAACATCGGCATGGTCATCGCGGGCATCGCGGGCCTGCTGGCCGGGGCCGGCTTCGCCCACGCGCTGGAAGAGGCCGGCGGCCGGCGGCGGGTCTCGGCCTTCGCCGGACTGTTCGTGGCCCTGACCGGCCTGGGCGCGGTGTTCGCCGGCATCTTCCACTGGCCAGACCCGATGCACCGCGCCTGCGGCGTGGGCCTGGCCATCCAGTTCGCGCCGCTGTTCACCGCCTGGGCCCTGTGGGGCCGACCAGGCTATCGCCGGCTGGCCCAGTTCTCGCTGGGATGGTTCCTGGGCCTGCTGCTGGTCTTCGCCCTGCTGACCGGGGTGTGGAACGTGCGCACCGGCTATGACGTCGGCTACTGGCAGCGGGGCCACGCCTTCCTGGGGCTGCTGTGGCTGGCCATCGCCGCCTGGACCCTGGAGAAGGGCTGGAAGGCGAGCGTGGTGGCGGGCGAACCGGCGACCGTCTAACGTCGTTCTCAACGACAAAGGAACGCCATGACTTACCGCCTCGCGACCGTGATCGCCGCCGCCTTCGTCCTGACCGCCTGTTCTCAACAGAAGACCGAAGACCAGCCCGCCGCGCCGCCCGCGCCGGACGAGGTGCGCACCCCGGCCATATCCGCGACCCAGCCCGCGCCGACGGCGGCCGCGCCCAATGACGGCCCCACCGTCAGCCCCACGGTGGGCGGCGACGGCTCGCCGATCACGCTGTCGGGCCTGACCCGCCCCGACTTCGAGGCCAACGACCTGAAGGGCGAGCTGAGCTGCGGCTTCAACAGCGGCGCCGATCAACTGCTCTATGCCGTGGGCTTCGTCGCCTCCAAGGACGCCGCCCAGGGCCTGGTCAAGGTCGGGACCTATGTCGAGCGCATCGTCACGCCCGGCGGCTACGACGCCATGGTCAACGGCGCGACCTTCAGCGGCCAGGGCAAGACCATCAAGATCGCCATCACCGGCAAGGCGACGGGCGGCGGGGAATCCCCCGCCTACCCCGCCACCCTGAGCTACAACCGCGCCGACGGCGCCAAGCGGGTCATCGAGGGGACCTGGACCTGCGGTCCGTAGCCCCTACCGCGTCGCCTACTGGGTTTCTGGCGCCTCGTAGGTCGCCACCAGCAGGCCGTCGGCCAGCGTGTCGCCCTTCAGGGCGCTGACCAGGGTCTCCAGCGGCACGTTGGGGCCGAAGGTCAGGCGCTCGGCCAGGGCGAAGATCTGGAAGTGATAGCGGTGCAGGCCGTGCCCCGGCGGCGGGCGCGGCCCGAACCACCCGACCTTGCCCGCGCCGTTGACGCCCTGGACGGCGCCGCCGATCGCGCCCAGGCTGACGTCGTTCGGCAGGCCCTCGGGCAGGCTGGTCGCCTCGCCCGGGATGTTCCAGATCAGCCAGTGCACGAACGGATGCTCGCGCGGCGCATCCGGATCCTCGACCACGATGGCGTAGGCGGCCACGGTCTCCACCGGCGTCCAGACCAGCGGCGGCGAGCGGTTCTCGTGATAGGCCGAGTGGCGGTCGTCCAGCCGCCCGTCGGGGTCCAGCGACGGCGTGGTCAGGACGATATCGCCCTGGCCGAAGGGCTGGACCTTCTGGATGATCAGGGCGTCGCCGGAATGTTCGGGGTCTGGGCCATGGCGGATCTCCTTCGACGGGAGAACCCATGGCCCACCGGCCAAGTTTCGAGATCAGCGCCAGGCGTAGTTGAAGCTGATGCTGATGCGCTGCTCGTCGGCCTGGTTGGGCGTCACCTCGTGGCGCAACCAGCTTTCCCATAGCAGCACCGTCCCGGGCGCCGGCTGGACGTACACGAACGGCCTCAGGCCCTCCGGCGCGTCCTCGTCGCGGGTGGGCGCGGCCATCATCATCGGCAGGCGCGGATCCTCGAACTTCAGGGCCGAGGCGCCCGGCGGGATGGTCACATAGACCGTGCCGGAGATGACGCTGTGGGGGTGGATGTGGCCGCTGTGCTGGCCGCCCGGCTCCAGGATGTTGATCCAGAAGCTGTCCATCACCAGCTTGCCCGCGCCCAGGTCGAAATGCAGGGCCTTGGCGAAGGCGGCCGCGTGCTTGTCGAGCTTCTTCTTCAGGTCCGAAAACAGGCTGTCGCGCCGCGGCAGGTCGTTCAGCGAGGCGTAGGAGGTGTAGCCCAGATAACCCTTGTTATAGGCCCAGGCCTGGCCGGCCTCGTCGTCCTCGGCGATGGCGATACAGGCGTCGTGCAGCTCGTCGACGAAGGTCTCGAAGTCCTTCTCGCCGGCGAGGCTGGCTTCATAGAGCGGCGTGACGAAGAGCGGGCGCGTGGTCATGGGAGGCGTCATAGCGCCCCTCGCGATTGACGACAAACGGCGGATGGAACATCATGAGAACATGGCCGATGATGGATTGACCGTTAAAATCGACGAGGCGCTCGCCGAGCGTTTCCGCGCCCGCGCGAAGGCGGCGGGGCAGACCGTTGAGGCGTATTTGATCGAGATGCTTCGACGCGTCGTCGAGGAGCCCGGCTTCGAAGAAAAAGAGGCCCCATGGAATGAGACGCCGGTTCACGCCCCGCCCGAACGCGACGCCGCGTATTGGCGGGAACTCGAGGCGATCTGCGATGAGGCCGATCGAACCGGCGGCGTCCCCTGGGAACAGGTCGAGGCTCGGCTGCTGAACTTCGGACAAAAGCGCTGATCGGTGCGACGGATCGTCATCGCCGGCCCCGTCTGGACTGATCTCGAACGTCTACAAGCCTGGCTGGCCGATCGCGACGCACCTTACGCGGAAGCCCTCGGCGTCACGCTTCGAACCGCTATCAATGGTTTGCGCGACTTTCCCGAGCGCGGTCGGTCGTCGAAGGTTAGCGCGATGCGCGAATTCGTTGTTCCCTTCCGGACCTGGACCTACGTCATCAGCTACCGCGTTCGTCCAGACCGCGTGACCATCGCGCGCATTCACCACGCCCTGGAAGATCGCTGAACGTCCGGGACTCGCCTATATCTCCCTCCGTGACCGACACCACCGCCGACACTCCCTCCTCCCCCCGCCTCTCCGGCGCCGCCCTGATCAAGGACGAGGTCTCGCGCCTGCCCGATGCGCCCGGCGTGTACCGGATGATCGGCGACGCCGACGAGGTGCTCTATGTCGGCAAGGCCAAGAGCCTGAAAAAGCGCGTCATCCAGTACGCGCAAGGCCGCTTCCACACCAACCGCATCGCCAACATGGTCGACGCCACGCGGTCGATGGAGTTCATCACCACCCGCACCGAAGCCGACGCCCTGCTGCTCGAGATCAACCTGATCAAGCAGCTGAAGCCGCGCTTCAACGTGCTGCTGCGCGACGACAAGAGCTTCCCCGAGATCGTCATCCGCCGCGACCACGACGCGCCCCAGCTGCGCAAGCATCGCGGCGCCCACACCCTCAAGGGCGACTATTTCGGGCCGTTCGCCAGCGCCTGGGCGGTGAACCGCACGCTGAACACCCTGCAGAAGGCCTTCCTGCTGCGTTCGTGCAGCGACAGCGTCTATGACAGCCGCGACCGGCCCTGCATGCTGCACCAGATCAAGCGTTGCGCCGCCCCCTGCACCGGCCTGATCGGCAAGGACGACTACCAGGCCCTGGTCGACCAGGCCGAGGCCTTCTTGAGAGGCAAGTCCCGCGCGGTCATGGCGACCATGGCCAAGGAGATGGAAGCCGCCGCCGAGGACCTGGAGTTCGAGCGCGCCGCCCGCCTGCGCGACCGCATCCGCGCTCTCTCCAGCGTCGCCCAGGAGACCCAGATCAACCCCGAGACCGTGGACGAGGCCGACGTCGTGGCCCTGCACGTCGAGGGCGGCCAGGCCTGCGTGCAGGTGTTCTTCTTCCGGGCCGGCCAGAACTGGGGCAACCGCGCCTATTTCCCCCGGGTGGCCGGTTCGGCGGATGAGTCCGAGGACGAGGCCACGACCGAGGAGCAGCGGATCATCACCGCCTTCCTGGGCCAGTTCTATGACGACAAGCCGATCCCGCGGCTGATCCTGGCCAATGTCCAGCCGGCCGAGGCCGAGCTCCTGTCCGAGGCCTTCGCCCTGAAGACCGGCCGCAAGGTCGAGATCGCCGTCCCCAAGCGCGGCGAGAAGGCCGATCTGGTCCAGCACGCCCTGACCAACGCCCGTGAAGCGCTCGGGCGAAAAATGGCCGAAGGCTCGGCCCAGACCAAGCTGCTGGCCGGCGTCTGCGAGGCCTTCAAGCTGGAGGCCCCGCCCGAGCGGATCGAGGTCTACGACAACAGCCACATCCAGGGCACCAACGCCGTGGGCGGCATGATCGTGGCCGGGCCGGAAGGCTTCATGAAGGGCCAGTACCGCAAGTTCAACATCAAGAGCACCGAGCTCACCCCCGGCGACGACTACGGCATGATGAAGGAGGTGCTGCGCCGCCGCTTCGCCCGCCTGGTCAAGGAGGAGGAGGAAGGCGACAGCGACAACCGCCCCGACCTGGTGCTGGTCGACGGCGGCAAGGGCCAGCTGGACGCCGCCCTCGAGATCATGGCCGACCTGGGCGTCGACGACATCGCCGTCGTCGGGGTGGCCAAGGGTCCTGACCGCGACGCCGGCCTGGAGCGCTTCTTCATCCCCGGCCAGACCCCGTTCATGCTCGAGCCCAAGTCGCCGGTGCTCTACTACCTGCAACGCCTGCGCGACGAAGCCCACCGCTTCGCCATCGGCGCCCACCGCACGCGGCGGTCCATGGACCTGAAGAAGAACCCGCTCGACGAGATCGAGGGCGTCGGCCCGGGGCGCAAGAAGGCGCTGCTCCACGCGTTCGGGTCGGCCAAGGGGGTTGGCCGGGCGAGCGTGGAGGACCTGGTCAAGGTCGAGGGGGTCAGCCAGGCGCTGGCCGAGCGGATCCATGGGTTTTTCAGGAAGGGGTGACGCTCCCCTCTCCCCTTGCGGGAGAGGGTGGCCCGTCAGGGCCGGGTGAGGGGTCGCGCCGACCTGGCCGAGAACCCCTCATCCGACCTGCTTCGCAGGCCACCTTCTCCCGCGAGGGGAGAAGGAGACGCTCGCCAAGCGCCGCCCAAGCCGTCTAAGTTGAGGCGATTGCCGGGGGCCTGCTTAACGATATGACAGTCGACGAGTTCATCGCGCGCTGGACGGCGCGTGAAGGCGGCGCGGAACGCGCCAACTATCAGATGTTCCTGTCCGAGCTGTGCGACGTGCTGGGCGTCTCGCGGCCTGATCCGTCCGGCGCCGAGCGCGACCGCAACGACTATGTGTTCGAGCGCGCCGTGCGCTCCACCACCCTGGACGGCGCCAGCGCCAAGCGCATCGACCTCTACAAGAAGGCCCACTTCCTGCTGGAGGCCAAGCAGTCGCACGCCAAGGGCGGCGACAAGGCCGCGCCCGAGCAACTGGCCCTGGGCCTGGCCGCCGCGCCCGAGGCCGTCCAGCCCGAGCAGCTGGGTCGCCGCGCCGCCGTGCGGAATTTCGACGTCCTGATGCGCAAGGCCTTCAACCAGGCGCTGGACTATGTCCACCTGTTGCCCGCCGATCACCCGGCGCCGCCGTTCCTGATCGTCGCCGACGTCGGCCACTGCCTGGAGATCTACGCCGACTTCTCGGGCACCGGGCGGGGCTACGCCTATTTCCCCGACCGCAAGGGCTATCGCATCTATCTGGACGAGCTTCGCGACCCCAAGGTCCGCGAACGCCTGTTGAAAATCTGGAGCGACCCGCACAGCCTGGACCCGGCCCGCGAGGCCGCCCGCGTCACCCGCGAGATCGCCGAGCGCCTGGCCGAGGTGTCCAAGGCGCTGGAGGCCAAGGGCGCCCGCGCCGCCGACGTCGCCCACTTCCTGATGCGCTGCATCTTCACGATGTTCGCAGAGGACGTGGAGCTGCTGCCCAAGGACAGCTTCCGAGGCCTGCTGCGCAAGTCGCTGGACAGCCCCGAGCGCTTTCCCCAGCGGGTCAAGGAGCTGTGGACGGCGATGGACAAGGGCGGCGAGTCCATGGCCATCGACGCCACGGTCCTGCGCTTCAACGGGGGCCTCTTCAAGGACACCACCGCCTTCGAGCTGGGCCGCGAGGAGATCGGCGAACTGCTGGCCGCCGCAGAGCGCGACTGGCGCCAGGTCGAGCCGGCCATCTTCGGCACCCTGGTCGAACAGGCCCTGGACCCCGACGAGCGCCGCCGTCTGGGCGCCCACTACACCCCGCGCGCCTATGTCGAGCGGCTGGTCAATGTCACGGTCATGGAGCCCCTGCGCGACGACTGGCGCGCGGCCCGCACCAAGGCCGAGGCGCTGTCCGACCAAGGCGACCTCGTGGGCGCCCGCGCGGCGGTCAAGGCGTTCCACCACCAGCTTTGCACTACGCGGGTGCTGGACCCGGCCTGCGGCACCGCCAACTTCCTCTATGTGTCGCTGGAGCTGATGAAGGTGCTGGAGGCCGAGGTCCTGGAGACCCTGGCCCAGCTGGGCGAGTCCGAGGGCCTGGGGTTCGAGACCGTCGATCCGCACCAGTTCTTAGGGATAGAGCTGAACCCCCGCGCCGCCGCCATCGCCGAGCTCGTTTTGTGGCTGGGCTATCTGCAACAGCACTATCGCAGCCGCGACGGCCACCCGTCCGAGCCGATCCTCAAGGCGTTCAAGAACATCGAGAACCGCGACGCGGTGCTGACCTGGGACGGCTATCCGGTTCCGGGGGTGGTCGAGCAGGACGGAAAACGGGTCGAGGCCTATCCCAACGCCCGGCGGCCGGAGTGGCCGGAGGCGGAATTCATCGTGGGGAACCCGCCGTTTATTGGCGGCAAGGACCTCCGCGCGCGCCTGGGCGACGGCTATGTCGAGGCCCTGTGGGGCGTCCACAAGGCCATGAACGACAGCGCCGACTTCGTCATGTACTGGTGGGACCGCGCCGCCGAGATCCTGACCCGGAAGAAGACGATCCTGCGCCGCTTCGGCTTCGTCACCACCAACTCGATCACCCAGGTCTTCCAGCGGCGGGTCATGGAGCGCCACCTGAACGGCAAGCCGCCGATCAGCCTGATCTTCGCCATCGACGACCATCCCTGGACAAAAGCCGGCCGCGAAAGCGCGGCGGTGCGGATCGCGATGACCGCCGCCGCGCGCGGCAAGCTGGACGGCGTGGCCTGGGAGGTCGCGACCGAGACTGGTCTCGATACCGACGAGCCATTTCTGACCTTCACCGAGAAACGGGGGAAGGTGAATCCGGACCTCACGGTGGGTGTAGATGTGACACTTACGCGCGCTTTGATGGCCAATGAAGGCATCTGTTCGCCGGGCGTAAAACTGCACGGATCGGGCTTTATCGTCGCGCCTGCCGATGCCGAGCACATGGGGCTAGGGAAGCGGCCGGGCCTGGAGAAGTACATCCGGCGATACCGCAACGGCCGCGATCTAACCGCAAGGCCCAGGGAAGTAATGGTCATAGACCTCTTCGGACTGTCGGCCGAGGCTGTGAGGCGCGAATACCCGGAGGTCTATCAGCACCTACTTGCAACGGTTAAGCCTGAAAGAGATCAAAATAATCGCGCGGTCTACCGGGACAACTGGTGGATATTCGGCGAACCCCGGCGCGAGCTTCGGCCGGCGCTGAGCGGCATCGAGCGCTACATCGCCACCGTCGAAACAGCCAAGCATCGCGTATTTCAGTTTCTGGAAGCCGAGATCGCTCCCGATAATAAATTGGTTGTAGTTTCGGCCGCTGAGGCGGCGGTCCTGGCCATTCTTTCGTCTCGCATCCACGCCCACTGGGCGATCTCAACGGGCGGCTTGCTCGAAGACCGGCCGGTCTATGTCAAAGGTGCCTGCTTCGACCCCTTCCCCTTCCCCGACCCGTCGGAGGAGATCAAAGCCCGCCTGCGCGCGCTCGGTGAGGAGCTGGACGCCACGCGCAAGACGGTGCTGGCCGAGAACGTCGACCTGACCCTGACCGGGCTCTATAACCTGCTGGAAAAGGTCCGCGCCGGGACCGCGCTGACGCCGATCGAGCAGGACCAGAAGACGCGCGGCCGGGTGCTGATCCTCAAGGAGCTGCACGACCAGATCGACGCGGCCACGGCCGACGCCTATGGCTGGCCGCGCGACCTGACCGACGAGCAGATCCTGGAGCGGCTGGTGGCCCTGAACGCCGAGCGGGCGCGCGAGGAGGCGGCCGGCCATGTGCGCTGGCTGCGGCCCGACTACCAGATCCCCCGCTTCGCCAAGGGCGCGACCGCCAAGAGCGGCGAGCTGGATTTGGGCGAGGCGCCGGTCGACGCCGGCGAGGACCTGCCCGACTTCCCCAAGGACGCCGCCGACCGCCCGCCGGCCGTACTGGCCGCACTGGAAGCCGCCGGCGAGCCGCTGGACGTCACCGGTCTGACCAAGCGCTTCAAGAAGGGCGGCAAGCGCATCGAGCAGGCGGTCATCAAGGCCCTGGCCAGCCTGGTCCGCTGGGGCCACGTCACCGCCCTTCCCGACGGCCGCTACGCCGGCCGCTCGCAACGTAAGGACGCCGCATGAGCCCTCCCACCGTCCCGCCCCATGACGCCGACATGTGGCCGATCGTCGAGGGCGTCCGGGTCGCGAGCGCGTGACCGTCGACGCCGCGGCCCTGTCGGCCATCTGACGGCCCGTCGCGGCGGCGGCGTCGCGGCCGGTCTTGCGATCATCCTATTTGTCGGACAATAAAGCTTCACGCCGACCAGGGCGTGGCTGGCGAGGGGCCTTGCATGTCGATCCGATCCATCCAGGCCGCCGTCCCCTCCCGCCGGACGATGCTGGCCGGCGCCGGGGCGCTCGCGACCACGCCCTTGATCGGGGGC
Source organism: Caulobacter sp. ALps2 (assembly GCF_058681635.1). Classification (NCBI taxonomy): domain Bacteria; kingdom Pseudomonadati; phylum Pseudomonadota; class Alphaproteobacteria; order Caulobacterales; family Caulobacteraceae; genus Caulobacter; species Caulobacter sp. ALps2. The sequence continues at coordinate 2,651,905 of NZ_CM178743.1, read as the reverse complement.
GGTCCGGCGCTCGCCAAGCCCGCCGCCGCGCCCGTCCCGTCGAACCCGCTGGTGCGCCAGCGGGCCGACGCCCAGGTCTTCCGGCATCACGACGGCCTCTACTACATGACCGCCTCGGTCCCGGAGTACGACCGCCTGGCCATCCGCCGCGCGCCGACCCTGGCGGGCCTGGCCACGGCCCAGGAGGCGGTGATCTGGCGGCGCCCCTCGAGCGGCAAGCTGGGCGGCTACATCTGGGCGCCCGAGCTGCACGAGATCGACGGCCGCTGGCACATGTACTTCGCGGCCGGCGACGCGGGGGCGCCGTTCCACATCCGCGCCTATGTGCTGCGCTGCCTGGACAAGGACCCGATGACCGGCCGCTGGGAGGCCCTCGGACAATTGATCACGCCGTGGGATACGTTCACGCTGGACTCGACGGTCTTCAGCCACAAGGGCGTGCGCTACCTGCTGTGGGCCCAGGCCGAGCCGGGCGTCAAGACCAACAGCAACCTCTACCTGGCCCCGATGGCGACCCCGACCACCCTGGCCCGGCCGCCGGTCCGCCTGACCGTGCCGACGCTGGACTGGGAGGTCCGGGGCTTCAAGGTCGCCGAGGGCCCCGCGCCGCTGCGCCGCAACGGCAAGCTGTTCATCAGCTACTCGGCCAGCGCCACCGACGACCGCTACTGCCTGGGCCTGCTAAGCGCCGACGAGGACGCCGACCTGATGTCGCCGGACGTCTGGAGCAAGTCGCCCGAGCCGGTGTTCAAGAGCTGCGAGGAGACGGGCGTCTGGGGGCCGGGCCACAATTCCTTCACGGTCGACGAGCAGGGCCGCGACGTCCTGGTCTATCACGGCAGAGACTACAGGGAGATCAAGGGCGACCCCCTGTTCGATCCCAACCGCCACACACGCGTACAGCGCCTGTACTACAAGCCGGATGGCGCGCCGGACTTCGGCGTGCCGGTGGGGGCCGGCGAGGTCCCGGACAGGTTCGCGCCGCTGGATCGGCCGGGGAGCTTCCTGCGTCACGACGGCGATCGGCTGGTGGTGGGCGCGGGTCCGCCGCCGACGACCCAGTTCCGGCTGAAGCCGGGGCTGGCCGGGGCCGGGACGGTGTCGCTGGAGCCGATCCTCAAGCCCGGACATGTGCTGGCCGTCGGGGCGAACGGCGCGGTCGAGATCGTCAAGGCCGGCGGCGATCCCAAGCGGGCCAGCTTCCGGCGGATCCCCGGCCTGGCCGGCGAGGGCGTGTCGTTCGCGGCGCTGGGCGGCGGGCGTCTGCGGCATCGGGACGGGGTGGTGGTCGTCGGCGCGGGCGATGCGGGGGCGGCGACGTTTGTCGTGACCTAGCCGCCACGAGGCTCGGTCGCCTCAAAGACTTAACAAGTACTTACAAGATATTAATTCTACCGAACCTGAAACTTCCGACGCACTCGCACATTCCATTGCTCAGGAGAATGAGCATGGAACAGACTTCGGTGCTGCCGGTCGAAAACAACGCCGCCTCGCGGGCTCCAGGCCGTCGGTCGGGTTCTGGGCGGCCGTGTTCAGGGCGGCCGTGTTCAGGGCGGCCGCGCGCTGGAGGCCCGTCCATGAGCGATCTGGTCGTCCTGGTCGTCGAGGACGAGCCGCTGGTCCGGCTGGTCGCCGCCGAGGCCCTGCGCGACGAGGGCTACACCGTCTACGAGGCCGCCGACGCCGGCGAGGCCCTGGACCTGTTCGAGGACCACCAGGAGGTCGGCGTCGTCTTCACCGACATCGACATGCCCGGCATGAGCGGCCTGGAGCTGGCCGACGAGATCCACCGCCGCCGTCCGGCCGTGCGCTGCCTGCTGACCTCGGGCCGCCCGCGCCGCCTGCCGGCCGGCGATCCGTTCCTGCCCAAGCCCTACAGCCCCGGCCGGCTGGGCGCGGCGATCCGTGGGCGCGCGGCCTAAACGTTCACTTGACCGGCCGCGCCGGGCGGAGGAGAGATTCTCAACCTTAGATCGCGGAGCGACCATGCGCGCCTTGTTGCTCGCGGCCCTGGCCTTCCTGACGCCCGCCGTGGCGATGGCGGACATCGCGCCGCCGCCCGGCGCTTCCATCGCGCCAGCCCAGCTGATCGCCTTCGCCCCGCCGCCGGCCCGGATCGCCTGCGGCCAGGGCTCGGCCCAGCTGATCGAGGGCGCGGCCCCGCCGCCCCGGCTCTGGCAGCCCTATGTCCCGCCGCCCCTCCCAGTTGGCGCCCCAGGTGGCGCCCCAGTCGGCGCCCAATCCTATGTCCCGCCGCCGCTGGCGAGCAGCGAGGCCTATACGTTCTCGGTCGACACCGACGGCCACGTCATCGATCTGAAGCGCACGCCCTCCAGCAATGTCACCATCCCGTGGGCCATCGACGACCAGACCGCGATCATCGCCAGCTGGCGGTTCGCACCGGGCGCGGCGGCCAAGGATTGCGCCATCGACCTGACGCCGACCGCCATGCCGCTGGACCAGGCGTCGCCCGCCCGCCTGTTCGAAACCATGGCCGCCGCGCCGCGCTCGCCCTGGCCGGCGATCCGCGAGGTCCTGGCCGGCGGCGGTGACTGCGACACTCGCCGGCGCCCCCGGATGATCGTCTATCCCGACCTTCGCGCCTTCGACGACAAGTCGGTCGACCCGGCCTGGGCGGGCCTGCGCTACGACATCGACGCGAACGGCGCGGTGCGCGACGTCAAGGTCGCCGCCCAGCACGGCGAGGCCGCCTTCGCCGACACGGCCGCCAGCGCCGTGGCCGAGGCCCGCTATTTCCCAGGCCCGGCGCGCACGGGCTGCCTGGTCATCTTCAAGGCCACGCCCAAGGCCACGCCGGCCCCGGCGCGTCCGTCCGCGGAGTCGTTCGAGCGCCCCCAGGACGCCTGCGAGGTGACCCAGGCGCAGCTGAACATTCCGCAGGCCAAGCTCTATCCGCCCGCCTTCGGCAAGCGCCGCGTGTCCGGCTGGGCGATCCTGCGTTTCGACGTCGCCCCGTGGGGCCAGGTGGGCGCGATCGAGGTGCTGGCGGCCCAGCCCAGCGAGGTCTTCGGCAACTATGCCCGCAACCTGCTGCAGGGCGCCCGGCCCACGCCGCCGCCCACCGGCTATCGCGGCTGCGTCGTGCCGATCGTCTACGCCATCCCGCCCATTCCCGAAGACGATTACTGAAGACTCGAAACGGGGATTCATTTCAGACCCCGCTGGAACCTAAGCCCTCCGGTCCCGTTTGATAGCTTGAGTGTTTTTATCCCGACCGGGGGCCGTCATGGACCATCAAGACCAGAAGACCTTCGAACGCGATCTGATCGCCCTGATCCCGCACCTGCGCGCGTTCGCCCGCTCGCTGTGCGGCGACGCCACGGCGGCCGACGATCTGGCGCAGGACGCCGTCGCCAAGGCCTGGGCCAGCCGCAACAGCTTCACCATGGGCACCAACATGAAGGCCTGGACCTTCATGATCCTGCGCAACCAGTTCTACTCCGACAAGCGCCGCAGCTGGCGCTCGGTGGGCCTGGACCAGGAGACCGCCGAGCGGACCCTGGTGGCCAACACCAATTTCGACAGCGCCATCGCCCTGGACGACCTGCGCCAGGCGATGCTGATGCTGCCCGAGAACCAGCGCGAGGCGCTGATCCTGATCGGCGCCGGCGGCTTCTCCTACGAGGAAGCGGCCGAGGTCATTGGCGTCGCCGTCGGCACGGTCAAGAGCCGTGTCAGCCGCGCCCGCGCCGACCTGCTGCAAATCTTCGAAACCGGCAGCTACGAACGCGATGGCCTGCCGGTCCACGAGGCGATGGGCAGCATGCTGAAGGCTCTGGAGCGTCTGGCGGCTTAAACCGTCAGCGCCGCGCACGCCGCGCGAAACGCCGCGAGATCGGCCTCGTCGTGATAGACGGAGAGGCCGATCCGCAGGACGTCGTCGCGGACGTCCACGACCACGCCTTTCTCGGCCAGCGCCTGTTTCCAGGCGCTGGCTTTTTCATGCCGTAGCGCTAGGAACCGCGCCTGGGGGCCTTCGCCGGGCGGGTTCAGAACCACCGCGTCCTTCAGCGGTTCGGCCGCCAGCAGGCTCCGCATCAGCCCGCCCACATGCGCCGCGATCGCCGCCGTGGTCAGGCCTTCCGCCTCCAGCATCCGCCCGGCCGCCACGAAGCGGTAGAGGCCCGAGGGATCGAAGGTCGCGCCCATGAACCGCTGGGCGTCGGCGGTGTAGCCGACCCCGCCCGGCGGTCCCTCCAGATCGCCGAACTCGGCGTACCAGCCGGTCAGCACCGGCCGCGGACCAAAGCCCGGCGGCGCGTGCAGGAAGGCCGCGCCCTCCCCGGCCATGGCGTATTTATAGCCGCCGGCCAGGTAGAATACCCGATCCGCCACCGCCGAGAGGTCGGTCGGCACGGCCCGGAAGCCGTGATAGCCGTCGACCACCAGCCACGGCCCCTCGGGCCTGGACAGAGCCGCCAGCTCCCACACCCGGTCGAACACGAAGCCGGTCTTGAAGAACACGTGGCTGACGAAGATCAGGTCGTAGGCGCCCGTGCGCGCGGCGTTGATGAACCGCTCGGCGAAGCCCCCTTTTTCGTCATTTGGGCGCTCGCTCTCCACCAGGGTCAGCTCGATCTCGCCCGCCTCGACCCATCGCTGGGCCTGGCGGCGGAACGAGTGGAACTCGCCGTCGGTCGACAGGACTCGCACGGGCTTGCGATCCACGGCCGACTTCAGCCCCGCCAGCAGGGTGTGGGTGTTGGGCGCGAAGACCACGGTGTCGGAGGAAGGAAGATTGAGCTCCCGGGCCACCAGGCCCTGCGCGGCCGGATAGACCTCGCCCAGCGCCTTGTCCCACTTGTGGTCGGCCAGGAGGGCGGCGTCCTCCCAGGCCTGGACCTGGGCGGCCAGGGTCGCGTCGGGCCACAGGTGGTGGCTGTGGGCGGCCATGTGCAGCCGGCCCGGCACTGAAAGCGCCTTGGAGAACAGATCCTTGCGCGCGGCCATCACAGCTTGCCCCGCAGCGTCCACAGCTCCGGGAAGGCCCGCCGGCGCAGGGTCGAGGCCAGGTAGCCGATGCCGTCGGTGCCGCCCGTCCCCGGCCGGCCGCCGATGATCCGCTCGACCGTCAGCACATGCTTGTGCCGCCAGGTGACCAGGGCGTCGTCCAGATCCACGAGCTTCTCGGCCAGCTGGTACAGCTCCCAATAGCGCCGCGGGTCGCGATAGACCTCCAGCCAGGCGGCCTCGACCGCCTCGGACGGGACATAGGCCTGGGTGAAGTCGCGATGCAGCGCCGCGTCCGGCACGGTCAGCCCGTGGCGCGGGAGTTGGGCGATGGCGATGTCGTACAGGCTGGGCGCGGCCAGCGCCGCCTCCAGCAGGGCCAGGCCGTCCGAGCCCTCCTCCTGGAACTTCAGGAAGCTCTGGTCCTTCAGGCCCAACATGTATTCCAGGGTGCGGAACTGGGCCGACTGGAAGCCCGAGCTGGTCCCCAGCGAACCCCGGAAACTCAGGTAATCGGCCGGCGTCATGGTGGCCAGGATGTCCCACGACAGGGTCATCACCGTCTGGATCCGCGACACCCGCGCCAGGGCCTTGTAGGCCGGCTCGACATCGCCCGCCGCGATCAGCCGCATGGCCAGGCCGACCTCGTGGATGATCTCCTTGAGCCACAGCTCCTTGGTCTGGTGGATGACGATGAACAGCAGTTCGTCGTGCCGGTCGCTCCGCGGCTGTTGCGCCGCCAGCAGGGTGTCGAGCGCGAGATACCGCGCGTAGGTCATGTTTGGGGTCATGTCTTGCGCCATGGAAGGACCCTATGCCGATCGCGACGGCACATTGTCCTCGTTTGCGCCGCCGATGGCGAGCAGGCTAGAACGCTGTCCCGATAAAGCCACCAAAGGCAGGACGAATGTCCATTCTCAGCCGCATCGACCTGTCGATTCTCCGCATCCTGGAGGCCGACGCCCGCATCTCGTTCGCGGCCCTGGCCGAGCGGGTGGGCCTCTCCAAATCCCCCTGCTGGTCGCGCGTCCAGGCGCTGGAGAAGCAGGGCGTCATCACCGGCTACCGCGCCCGCATCGACGCCAAGGCGGTCGGCAAGGGCCTGACCGTCTACGCCCTGGCCACCGTCGACTTCGCCCGCGCCGAACCCTTCGAAGCCGCCGTCCTGCGCCACCCCTCGATCATCGAGTGCCACTCGACGGCCGGCGCCGGCGACTACCTGCTGAGGATCGTCGCCGCCGACGTCGCCGACCTGGACACCCTGCTGAGGAAGGAGCTGAGCCAACTGCCGGGCGTGCAGAGGTACACCACGACGGTGTGCATGAAGGCGATCAAGGAGGATGGGTTGTTGATGGCGGGGGGCTAGAGCTTTTATCTGACGCCCTCGCCCAAGGGCGTTCGCAAAGTGGAGTTGCGCGCGTGCTGCATTGTATCCTTGCGGTGCTGACCAGCCTGGCCATGAGCGAACCGGCACCCCCGGCGCCAAAACCGCCCCTGAAGGTCCTGTCAGGGCGAGACCTGCGGACGATGTTTCACGGCGTCGTGGTCATTGACGTCGACGGCCCCGCCGCCACGGCCGAGCGCTTCTACGCCGACGGCCGCTACAGCAAACGGACGCGTGGCCTGCGCCAAGGCCACTACCGCTTCCAGGGCGACGAGCTGTGTGTCAGCCTCACCCCGGAGAACACCACCAGCTGCCGTCGCTACGCCCGCGATGCGCGCGGCGAGCTCTACCTCGTCGCCTTCCGCGACGGTGCCGCCACGCCATGGACCGGAGCGTCCCGCGTCCGCGTCCAGCCACTGACGTCCCGTCCCGGGTAGCGCTCCAAAGCGATCGGCAAGCCGTCGACGCCCTGGCCAGCCGCCGTCCTGCGCTACCCGTCGATCATCGAGCGCCAACCGACGGCCGGCGCGGGGGACTACCTACTGAGGATCGTCGCCGCCGGCATCGCCGACCTGGACACCCTACGCAAGGAACTGAGCCAGTTGCTGGGGGTGCAGCGCTACACCACGACGGTGTGCATGAAGGCGATCAAGGAGGATGGGTTGTTGATGGCGGGGTAGGGAGTGACGTGACCCCCTGAAACTCCTCCAGAAATAACTAGAGTCCGCCCCAGGAAAGGGACGGACGAATGAAGCGATCACGGTTCACGGAAGAACAGATCATCGGAATCCTGCGCGAGCAGGAGGCGGGCGTGCCGGTGGCGGACCTGTGCCGCAAGCATGGGCTCAGCTCGCCGACCTTCTACAAGTGGAAGGCCAAGTATGGCGGGCTGGACGTGTCGGAGGCGCGGCGGCTCAAGGCGCTGGAAGACGAGAACGCCAAGCTCAAGCGGATGCTGGCCGAGGCGATGCTCGACAACGTCGCGCTGAAGGATCTGCTGGGAAAAAAGTGGTGACGCCCGCCGCGCATCGGGAGGCCGCCGCCTATCTGGGGTCGGCCTACGAGATGAGCGAGCGGCGGGCGTGCCGGGTTCTGGGCGTGGATCGGACGAGCGTGCGCTACGCGGCCACGCGGACCGACGACGGCGTGCTGCGCGAGCGGCTGAAGGCCCTGGCCCAGGAACGCCGCCGGTTCGGCTATCGCCGGCTGCACGTGCTGCTCAAACGCGAGGGCCATGTCGTCAACAAGAAGCGGATCCAGCGGCTCTATCGCGAGGAGAAGCTGACCGTGCGCCGGCGCGGCGGGCGCAAGCGGGCGATCGGCACGCGGCGGCCTCTGGAGGTCCCGCTGACGCCCAACCAGCGCTGGAGCCTGGACTTCGTCTCCGACCAGATGACCGACGGCCGCCGCTTCCGGATCCTGACGGTGATCGACAACTGCACGCGCGAGTGTCTGGCCCTGGTGGCCGACACCTCGCTGTCAGGCCGGCGAGTGGCGCGCGAGCTCGATGCCATCATCGCCCAGCGCGGGCGGCGGCCCGACACAATCGTCAGCGATAATGGGACCGAATACACCTCCAACGCCATCCTGGCCTGGACCGACGACAGCGGCGTGGGCTGGCATTACATCGCACCGGGCAAGCCCCAGCAGAACGGCTACAACGAAAGCTTCAACGGCCGGCTACGCGACGAACTGCTGAACGAGACCCTGTTCCGGTCCTTGCCGCACGCCCGCGCCGTACTGGAGACCTGGCGGCGCGACTACAACGAGCGCCGGCCGCACTCCAAGCTCGGCTGGATGACGCCCAGGGAGTACGCCAGCGCCTTCTGCGGAGAGACCGGCCGGCACGCTGCGCAGGCTGATAGCTCCGCGCGCCGGCCTCTTGCCACCCACCAACACCAAGGCTCAAATCAACCCAGGACTCTCGTTATGGCTGGATGAGAAATGGGGGTCACGTCAGGAGGGGATCGGCCGATAGAGGCTCTTCTCGGATGTTGGGAGCGTGCGCTTCTTGGCGACGGCCAAGGTGCCGGAGACGCAATCTAGATGATCGGCCGTGTCTCACTCTTTCCTGGCGTTCGCAGGCCCACGCCCTGGCGACGAAGTTGTCTAACCGTTCCCGACCAACTTCTTATTCGAACTCGCGATGGAGATTGCTGACGATGCGTAGTCTCCATCATCAGTAACAAGTACCAGATTATTACTCTTGCAAATCGCCGCTAGCATTACGTCATTAAAATCGATCGATGCAGCCGCAGAATGCTTAAAACAAGTTTCGAGATCTAACTCCGAGAAACGATCATCTAACAACTTGCAAGCGCTAACGATATGAAAGACCTCATCCGAGATATCGTTCATCCACCGACCATAGTCGGCGTGACCGTGTATCTTACGCGGGCGCTCTTTGGATACACTTTTAGTGTATTGATGAAGAGATTGTCGAACAAACTCTCCCAAAACGATTTGCGGAAGAAATATCTGCGCCTCAGCCTTCAGTGCCGCGCCATACAATGCCGAGTACACCCGATGTCTAGGATCACGATTATCGATAAATGGACCGTTGATAAATAGCCAGACGTTTGTATCGAAAACCATAGGGCTTTTGAGAAGCTCCTCAGGTATTTCACCTGGAGCTAGCCTGTAGCGCTCAATCATCGTCGTTTAATAGCGCGCGATGACGGTCAGGATCGGCGAAGAAGCGTTTCGCGTTCTCCACGACCTTCACCAAAAGACGCAGTTGCTCCTGCGTGGCTTCGACGGGCGGAAGTAGCTTGCCTTGCAGCCGCTCCTCTCCCAAGTCGTCATAGAGCTGGCCCACCGCAGCATTGAGGAATGCCGTGGTCAAGCGCGTGACGCCCTTGAACGAAATTTGTACTCGCTGCCCGCGCTCTAAGGCCGACGTGATGATCTCGTGGACCCGAGCACCATCCTCAATCGACACGCAGAACGGGCTCCCGATCGTACGAACGAGAGAGATGCTTTGCAGTTGCAGTTCATTCATCGGAAAATCACGCTTGGGTCGATTTCGTCGCTCATCACATACTCCGCATCATCGGATGTATCGACCTCAATGGTTACTGCAGTCCCAGGAAAGGGGTTTGCAAGGGTGCGCTGAGCTACACCGCGCGCTCCTTCAGCCCAGTAGCCGTCCCATGAGGCTATAACGAGTCTTCCGCGATTTCGGCGAATGAAGTCGCGGAGAAGCTTGAGACCCAAACCGCCAGGCACATCTCCCATCCGCGTGGTGTTCGATCCGGTCATCGCCCAGTCGATGGCTGCGGCCCCCGACATCCTGCCTCCGGTGTGCGCACGAACGACACGCGGAATACCCAGGCCAAGGTCGACCATCGAGAAATCTAATCGATGCTTCCTAGGAAACAACTGACCGCTGGCGAAGACACCGAGCACGCTTTTCGAATGAATCGCACAGTTTTGAAACAGCTCGTCGATACCCTCGTAAAAGCGCTGTGTTACTCGGTCGGACATCACGGGCAGTTGCTTGTCTGAGAAATGGCCCTGAGTGTACGCTGCGAACTCCTTGCCTCCTGCTAGCTCGAAGCGCTGAAGCGGAATGATGTTTGCATTTCGGCGGGGTCGCTGGGTGGGCAAAAATCCTACTGCTGTGAGCGCTTGCCCAGTCGATTCCGGCACATTTAAGAAATGAGTGATCTTTCCTTGTTCGACTCTTAGTTTATGCCGGATCGCCTGTAGCGCCGCTGCAAGATTTGCGTCGCACCACGTCATATTTGAACAATCTACCTGGATCGAAAGCTCGGTGCTCATTGCGGCCTTACGATAGAGATCCGCAAGCTCTTCGAATCCGGCAGGGTCCGTTCTGGCTCTGCTAAGAGTTAGGGCGGGCAATAACTTCCTCCAACCGTTGCGCTCCCGGGAAAACTCTCGTTCTCATCTGGCGCTCTACGTGGCTAAAAGCAGCGCTGCAACTGTACCTGAATTCGTACCCGATCAACGGAACCGCGTCACGATGTCCGCCAGGGTGGTAGTGAGCGTGCCGATGATCATCATCGACGAATGTCCGGAGGCTGGAGCGGTCCCAACGTCGGCATCTGGCGCACATTCCCCCTCACAACCTCCCCCGGCCCCCGCCCTTCAGCCGCCCCAGCTTGCGCGGCGGCGCCGCCGTCAGCCCGCTGACCACCTCCCCCACCATCGCCACCGCCTCGATCTCGGCGGCCAGGGCCTCCTCCTCGCCCACCGGTAGCGCGGCTTTTCCACCCCGCCCCGCCGACAAACCCGCCACCTTCCGCACGCACGCCGCCAGATCCCCGCAGACTCTGGCCCTATCCCGCGCCTTGCGGATCTCGGCCGGGTCCTGGCTGGTCTCGATCGTGCGCCAAGCGGCGTCGAGCGCGGCCATCAGCTTGAGTTGGGTGGCGTCGCGCCAGCGGGCGACCTGTTCGGCATGGGTCGGGTGGGTCATGGCGTTGAGTGTGCGGGCGGTTCGGAGACCGGGGACAGGAAACGCGCGTTTTCCCGTAGGGCCTTGAATTCGTTGGGGTGGGACGCGGATTCTGCGGGGATTGAGGCCCCTCCGCCGTCGTTCGGCGGTCCCCCACCCCCAGGGGGAGGAGAGCGAGCCCCGGCGCCGCCACCCTGACGCCCGCCCTGTGGATAACTTCGCTCCGCGCGTCCGCCCCCTCCCCCTCCGCGCGCAACCCCGCTAAACCACCTCCATGGTTCAGTCTCCCGCGTCCCCCGCCGCGCCCCTTCCCGCCGCCGCCACGCGCACCCGCGTTGGCAAGCGCCTGTCGATCGTCGCCCCCTGCTTCAACGAGCAGGAGGTGCTGGACCTGTTCTTCGAGCGGATCGAGGCCGAGCTGGCGGCGCTGGGGGTCGATTACGAGATCGTCTGCGTCAATGACGGCAGCCGCGACCACACCCTGGCGGTGCTCATTCGCCATCACCAGCGCAACCCCAAGATCAAGGTCATCAACCTGGCCCGCAACTTCGGCAAGGAGACCGCGATGTCGGCCGGGCTGGACGCGGCGAGCGGCGACATGGTGGTGCCGATCGACGTTGATTTGCAGGATCCGCCGGAGCTGATCGGCCAGTTCATCGCGGCCTGGGAGAACGGGGCCGACGTGGCCTATGGCGTGCGGGTCGACCGCAGCGCCGACAGCTTCCTCAAACGCATGACGGCCCAGGGCTTCTACCGCGCCTTCAACCGCATGTCGGACGTGGACCTGCCCTACAACGCCGGCGACTACCGGCTGATGGACCGGCGGGTAGTCGAGGTGCTGCGCCAGCTGCCCGAGCGCAACCGCTTCATGAAGGGCCTGTTCGCCTGGGTCGGCTTCCGGCAGGAGGCCATTCCCTACGCCCGCCCCGAGCGCGCGGCGGGGACCAGCTCGTTCCGCTACTGGAAGCTGTGGAACTTCGCCCTGGACGGCATCACCTCGTTCAGCACCGCGCCGATCCGGGTGTGGAGCTATGTGGGCCTGATCGCCGGCGTGCTGGCCGTGGGCGTGGCGGGGATGATCGTGATCCGCACCCTGCTGTTCGGCCGCGACGTGCCCGGCTATCCGTCGCTGATGGTGGTGATCCTGATGAGCTTTGGCCTGCAGATGCTGGCCATCGGCTCGCTGGGCGAATATGTCGCCCGCATCTATCAGGAGGTGAAGGGCCGGCCGCTGTACGTGGTCATGGACCGCTACGGGTTCGATCCGCGGTGAGCCTCGCGACGCTGCTGACCCCCGAGCGGCGGGCGTTCCTGGTCTCGGCGCTGCGCTACGGCGTGGCGGGGGTGTTCAACACCCTGGTCGGGTTCTCGATCATCCTGGCCCTGGACCTGGGCCTGCACCTGGATCCGCACCTGGCCAACGCCATCGGCTACGCGGTCGGGATCTGCGTCAGCTTCGCGCTGTCCAAGCTGTTCGTGTTCAAGGCCCGCCGCACCACGCGCTCGGCCCCGCTGCGCTATGTCGTGGCGGTGGCCGTCGCCTTCGGCCTGAACCAGGGCGTGCTGACCCTGGCCAAGCTGATCCTGCCGCATGGCGCGCCGTGGAGCGTGGCGGCCCAAGGCTCGGCGGCGGTGACCTACACCGCCGCCCTGTTCCTGATGAGCCACTTCTGGGTCTTCGCCCATCAGGAAGACTAGCGCAGCGTCGGCCCCTCGGTGATGCGCATGGCCTCCAGGCCCGCGCCCAGCAGGCGCGTGTCGGCGCCGAGACCCAGGTCGTTGGGGCGCTGGGCGTTGGGGCTGTCGAACACCACCGTCAGGGTCCGAGCCTTCAGCATCTCCGGCGTCAGGGTCAGGATGTACTTGTGCTGGATGACGCCCTTCAGGTCGAACTGGACGGTCTCGGACGGGCCGCCGGCCACCGAGACGGTGACGGTCCGCTTGGGCGACTCCGGCGGCAGGAAGGCGAAGCCCGCCACTTCCAGGGTCGGCGCCTTCAGCGCGCGCTGCCAGTCGGCGATCGGCAGCTGGACGACCGAACGCTTGCCGTCCGACCACACGCCGCCCGGCTCGGGCGTCGACCAGCCTTCGCGCAGGTAGGGCACGCCGATGCCGCCCTGCTTGAAGCGGTACGAGGGCGGCTCCAGGCAGGGGCCGGCGACCACGACCACCAGGCCGATCGGCGCGCCCGAGCGGCAGCCGGGCTTGTCATAGGCGTCGCCGGCCAGGGTGACGATGAAGGGCGCGTCGCCGGCGCGGTCGGGACGGCCGTCGGCCATCAGGCTCAGCACATTGGCGCCGTGGGCCGACTGCAGCATGGCGATCGTGCCCATGTAGTTGGTGATCGGCGGCATGTCGGCGGCCGAGAACATGGCCTGGTCGCCGTGCAGGCCGCGGGTGACGCGAACCTGGCGGATGTCCTCCATCACGGCGTTGACGCGCGGCACGTCGAAGACGCTGGGGCGCAGGAACAGGCACAGCATCACCGCCGTCTGGGCGACCAGCGCCGCGCCGACGCCGATCTGCCAGCGACGGCCTTGCGCGCCCTCCTCGGCCGCCTGGCCGCGCAGGCCCAGCACCGTCAGGCCCCACAGCGGGACGACGAAGGCCAGCATGCCGAACACGCCGAACGCGTGCTTCATCACCGCGTAGTGCGAGCCGTCTCCGGTCAGCTTGAAGACGCCGTACTGGGCCAGCATGGCCGCGCCGCAGGCCGCGCCCAGGCCTGCCAGCATCAGGGCCGCGCGGTCGCTCTCGGCGACCTCGGGATCGTCGGCCGGACGCAGCAGCTCGGCCAGCAGCACCCAGGCCGACAAGGCCACCAGCAGGGCCGAGAAGGCCGCCAGGACCTCCATGGTCACCGGCGCGGCCAGGTTCAGGCTGCCGTTGTTGCCGGCGATGAAGCGCATCTTGGCGAAGAAAGGGTTCAGCACGATCGCGGCGGGAATGGCGGCCAGGCCAACCAGGCCGATCAGCTCGCGCAGGCCGAACTTGCGCTCACGGATGATGTCGCGCAGCCAGACCACGCCCAGCACGGCCATCAGGGCCCCGGCCAACTGCAGGGTCGGCACCAGGTGGAAGCAGCCGCAGAAGCCGACGGCGGCGGTCGCGAAGATCACAAAGGCCAGGCGCGAGCGCGGCAGGATGGCCATGGCGATCACCAGGGCCAGCAGGTTGACGCCCTCGCCGACGATCTGCGGGAAGAAGAAGTTGTCGATCAGCTCGCCGCCGAACGCGCCGCGGGTGACGAAGATGTTCACGACCGTCAGGCCGAACGCCAGGCCCAGATAGGTGAACGAGATGCGCCGCGCCTGTTCGAACAGGCAGGCCCAGGCCACGGCCGCCGACACGACGCCGGCCATCAGCAGGGCGTTCAGGTGCTGCCAGCCCAGGGTGGCGAACAGGCCCGCGAACCGGTGGCTGAGCTTGGGATAGTAGGCCATCTCGGCCATCCACTCGTGGCCTTGCGGCGGGATGATGAACGCGTGGCGGACCACCTCCATCACCTGCAGGTGGTACGAACTGTCGACCGACAGCGACAGCATACGATCGTCCGCCAGCACGCCCGCCAGCAGGAAGCACCAGAGCGCCGCGCCGGCGCCCCAGATCCACGTCTTCTTGGTTCCGCCCATCGTTCCTGATTCCGTCGCGCCCACCGCAGGGGCCGATTACTACCAGTAAAGCTCGCAGGCGGAACCCCGCCCGGAGGTTGAACCGGTCATGGCGCGGCGGCCAGCTCGCCCGGCTTGACCGCGCGCAGCCCCTTCAGACCGGCCAGATCACGGCCGCAGGTTTTTGTCCGAGCGCCGAACAATTACGATTGTAATTAGTTTAGATTTGTAATCTCCTGACTCCGACACGGACGGCGGGAGGTGGGGTCATGGCGGTGCGGGACTACGGAACGCGCAAGACGCGGCGCTCGTGGGTCGCCCTGGCGATTTCGGCGGTCGCCGTGGTCGGCACGCTGTGGGCGATGATGTTCACCGGCTTCGACTTCGCCCGGTTCGAGCGCGACAACGCCCGCCTGCCCCCGCCCTCCGCCGAACAGCTCGCCCGTTACCGGCCGCTGGCCCAGGCCCAGTGGCGCATCGTCCACGCCAATCTGGAAACCCGCCTCGACCAGGCCAGCCCGCTGGAGCTGGGCGCGGTGTGGGCCACTCGCAAGGGCCAGATCTGCGGCATCGTCAACGGCCGCGGCAGCTTCGGCGGCCTGTCCAGCATGGTGCGGTTCTACACCGTCGACCAGCGCCCGGTGTTCCACCAGGACGTCGACCACATCCCCTTCCAGCACGCCTGGTTCCAGTGCCGCCGCGACCCGTACGTGATGCTGCACGCGGGGACCACGGAGCCGGGGTTCTGTGGCAGCGAGCTGGGCCGGCGGCGGTGCTTCAAGACGAAGAACGGGGTCCAGCAATAAGGCGACGGCCGTCGCACTTGTTTCACACAAACCGCGCCACGCAGCGGCTAGAAGCGGCCCCAATCGAAACGAGTTCGCTTGGGAAACGCCTATGCTCAAAGGTCTTCTGGTCGCCGCCTCGCTGCTGTCGCTGACGCTCGCCTCCCCGGCCCTGGCGCAGACCCCGCGCAAGGCAAAGAACGTCATCGTCTTCCTGGCGGACGCCGGCGGCGTGCCGTCGGTCAATGCCGCCAGTCTCCTGGGCTACGGCCAGCCCCTTAAGCTGCACGTCCAGCAGTGGCCCAACCTGGGTCTCAGCGACACCACGCCGGTCGACCAGTTCGTGTCGGACTCGGCCAACGGCATGTCGGCGATCATGACCGGCGTGAAGACCCACAACGGCGTGATCAGCCAGGGTCCTGACGGCGTGCGTGGGAAGACCGACGGGGCGCCGACCAAGACCCTGCTGGAATATGCCGAGGAGCGCGGCCTGCGCACCGGCGTCGTCACCTCCCAACCGATCACCGACGCCACGCCGGCGGCGACCTACGCCCACGCCAACGATCGCGGCAAGTGGGGCGAGATCTTCCAGCAGGCCTTCAGTCCCCGCTTCGGCGACGGGGTCGATGTGCTGTTCGGGACCGGCCGCGCGAAGATCGGCCAGCAGCTGGCGACGGCCGGGACCGGCTTCGACCAGCTGGCCAAGGCGCACAGCCGTCCGATCTACGCCAAGCTGGAGGACGCGCCGGCGACGAACACCCGCCCCATCGTCGTGACCGAGAACGATCAGATCGACACCCGCGCCGCGACGCTCCGCGCGCTGGACCTGCTCGAGAAGTCGCCCAAGGGCTACCTGCTGGTCGTCGAGTGGGACGCCCACACCGACGACCCGCGCGAAGGCCTGCGGCACATCGTCGACTTCGACAAGCTGATCGCCGAGATCGAGACGCGCGTCGATCTGAAGGACACCCTGCTGCTGTTCACCGCCGACCACTCGTTCGGCCTGCAGGTCGACGGCGGCAAGCGCGGCGAGCCGCTGCTGGAGGGCTACGACGCCTGGAAGGCCAGCGGGAAAGACGAGGACCTCATCCGGCTCAAGAACGTCATGGTCAACCGCACCCACACCGGCGAGGAAGTCGTCGCGCTGGCCACCGGAGCCGGGGCCGAACGGGTGCGAGGGTACTTCCCCAACACGCACCTGTTCGACGTGGCGATGGATGCGTGGGGCTGGAAGAAATAGCACCTGGCGGCCGGCCGAACTCTCTTTATAGTTGCTAAACATCAGCAACTCTCCGAATTCGATGAACTGGGAAATCCGGCAGACTTCCGCCTTCGAGGACTGGCTGACGGGCCTGAAGGATGCCGTATCCCGCGCGATCGTCATTCGGCGCATCGAACGCGTTGCAGCCGGGAACCTGGGTGACGTTCGGCCAGTAGGCGACGGCGTCAGTGAACTGCGGATCGACTATGGCCCGGGCTTCCGCGTCTATTTCGTCAGGCGCGGCGAGACCCTGATCGTGCTACTCTGCGGTGGCGACAAGGCCTCGCAGCCGCGCGACATTGCTCGCGCCAAGGCCATGGCGCAGGAGGTTTGAGCTTGGAAACGCGGCCTTTCGACCCCGCCGAATACCTCGATAGCGAAGAGGCGATCGCCGCCTACTTGGCGGATGCTCGCGCCGGCGACGCCGAGGAGATCGCCCACGCCGCCAATGTCGCTGACCGCGCGCGGGCCCTGATTGACGCTCGTCGGAGCAACATACCGAAACGGGCCTGAGGCTCGCACAAACGAAAACCGCCGCGACGGCTGTGACGCTGTCGCGGCGGTTCTGTTCTTCGGCTCTCCTGTAGGGGAGAGCGCCTAGCCCTACTCCGCCGCGTAGCTCTGCAGCGGACGTACTTCCAGGGCCTCGTCCGGGGCGCCGGCGATGGCTTGAGCGGCAGCCAGCGCGCCAGCGCTGGTCGTGTAGTACGGCACCTTCATCATCAGCGCGGTGCGGCGGATCTCGAAGCTGTCTTCAAGCGCCTGCTTGCCCTCGGTGGTGTTGAACACCAGCTGGACGCCGCCGTTCTTCATCACGTCGACGATGTGCGGACGGCCTTCCAGGACCTTCTTCACGTGCTCGACCGCGATGCCTTGGCTGGCCAGATAGGCTTGGGTGCCTTCGGTCGACAGCACCTTGAAGCCGGCGGCCTGCAGCAGGCGGACCGGCTCGACGATCCAGGGCTTGTCGCTTTCCTTGACCGAGACGAACGCCGTGCCCGAGCGCGGCAGCTTCACGCCGCCGCCCAGCTGGCTCTTGGCGAAGGCGCGGGCGAAGGCGGGCGCCATGTCGGCCTCGCCGTCGCGCTTCCAGTCCAGGCCCATGACCTCGCCGGTCGAGCGCATTTCCGGGCCCAGCACCGTGTCGACGCCGGCGAAGCGGGCGAACGGGAAGACCGCTTCCTTGACCGCGATGTGGTCGTACGGAATGTCCTTCAGGCCGAAGCTGGCCAGGGGCTCGCCGGCCATGACCTTGGCGGCGATGGCGGCGACCGGCTGGCCGATGGTCTTGGCCACGAACGGCACGGTGCGCGAGGCGCGTGGGTTCACTTCCAGCACGTAGATGCGCGGATTCTCGCCGTGCGGCTCCTCGATGGCGAACTGCACGTTCATCAAGCCACGGACGTTCAGCGCGAGCGCCATCTGCACCGTCTGGCGCTTCAGCTCCTCGATGGTCTCGGCCTTCAGCGAGAAGGGCGGCATCGAGCAGGCGCTGTCGCCCGAGTGGACGCCGGCTTCCTCGATGTGCTCCAGCACGCCGGCCACGAACACGTCCTTGCCGTCGCACAGGGCGTCGACGTCCACTTCCGTGGCGCGGCTCAGATAGTGGTCCAGCAGGATCGGGTGCTCGAACGAGATCTCGCCGGTGTTGGCGATGTAGCGTTCCAGGTGCTCGTGGTCGCGGATGATCTCCATCCCCCGCCCGCCCAGCACGTAGGACGGACGCATCACGAACGGGAAGCCGATCTCCTCGCCGGCGGCGCGGGCCTCTTCCCAGGTGCGGGCGATGGCGTTTTCCGGCTGGGCGATGTTCAGGCCGTTCAGCAGTTGCTGGAAGCGCTCGCGGTCCTCGGCCAGGTCGATGGCGTCGGGGCTGGTGCCCAGGATCGGGACGCCGGCCTCTTCCAGGGCGTGGGCCAGCTTCAGCGGGGTCTGGCCGCCGAACTGGACGATGACGCCGGCCAGCTCGCCCTTGCTCATCTCGACATGCAGCAGCTCCAGCACGTCCTCGGCCGTCAGCGGCTCGAAGTACAGGCGGTCGGAGGTGTCGTAGTCGGTCGAGACGGTCTCGGGGTTGCAGTTGACCATGATCGACTCGACGCCGATCTGGTCGAGCGCGAAGGCCGCGTGGCAGCAGCAGTAGTCGAACTCGATGCCCTGGCCGATCCGGTTGGGACCACCGCCCAGGATGACGGCCTTCTTGCGGCTCGAAGGCTCGCTCTCGCACTCGGGGATCTGGCCCAGCGCGCCCGTCTCGTAGGTCGAGTACATGTAGGGCGTCGAGGCCAGGAACTCGCCGGCGCAGCTGTCGATGCGCTTGAAGACCGGACGGACGCTGAGCTCCTGACGCAGGGCGCGCACGGCGCCTTCGTTGGAGCCGGTCAGCTTGGCCAGGCGCGCGTCGGAGAAGCCTTGCGCCTTCAGGGCGCGGAAGCCGGCGGCGTCCTTGGGCAGGCCACCGGCGCGGACCCAGCCTTCCTGGCGGATCAGCTCGGCGATCTGGCGCAGGAACCAGGGCTCGTACGAACAGGCGGCGTTGACCTCTTCCACGGTCAGGCCGTGGCGGAAGGCCTGGGCGATGACGCGCAGGCGGTCGGGGGTCGGCGTGCCCAGGGCGCGGATCACCGCGGCCTTGCCGGTGTCGGGATCGTCGGCGCCGTGGATCTCGACTTCGTCGAAGCCGGCGAGACCGGTCTCCAGACCGCGCAGGGCCTTTTGGACGCTTTCCTTGAAGGTGCGGCCGATGGCCATCACTTCGCCGACCGACTTCATGGCCGTGGTCAGCAGGGGCTCCGAACCCGGATACTTCTCGAAGGCGAAGCGCGGGATCTTGGTGACGACGTAGTCGATCGAGGGTTCGAACGAGGCCGGGGTCGCGCCGCCGGTGATGTCGTTCTTCAGCTCATCCAGGGTATAGCCGACGGCCAGGCGCGCGGCGACCTTGGCGATCGGGAAGCCGGTGGCCTTCGACGCGAGAGCCGACGAGCGCGACACGCGCGGGTTCATCTCGATGACGACCATGCGGCCGTCGGCCGGATTCAGCGCGAACTGGACGTTCGAGCCGCCGGTCTCGACGCCGATCTCGCGCAGCACGGCGATCGAGGCCGCGCGCATCCACTGGTATTCCTTGTCCGTCAGGGTCAGCGCCGGGGCGACGGTGATCGAGTCGCCGGTGTGCACGCCCATCGGGTCGATGTTCTCGATCGAGCAGACGATGATGCAGTTGTCCGCCGTGTCGCGGACCACTTCCATCTCGTATTCCTTCCAGCCGAGGACGCTCTCTTCGATCAGCACCTCGGTGGTCGGCGACAGGTCCAGGCCCCGTTCGACGATCTCCTCGAACTCCTCGACATTATAGGCGATGCCGCCGCCGGTGCCGGCCAGGGTGAAGGACGGACGGATGATCGCCGGCAGGCCGACGAACGCCAGGCCTTCGCGGGCCTCGTCCATGTTGTGGGCGGCCTTGGACTTGGGGCTCTCGAGGCCCAGCTTGTCCATGGCGTCGCGGAACTTCTGGCGGTCCTCGGCCTTGTCGATGACCTCGGCCTTGGCGCCGATCATCTCGACATTGAACTTGGCCAGGGTGCCATCGGCCTCCAGCGCCAGCGCGGTATTCAGAGCGGTCTGGCCGCCCATGGTCGGGAGCAGCGCGTCGGGGCGCTCCTTCTCGATGATCTTGGCGACCATCTCCGGGGTGATCGGCTCGATATAGGTCGCGTCCGCCACGTCCGGATCGGTCATGATCGTGGCCGGGTTCGAGTTCACCAGGATAATGCGGTAGCCCTCGGCGCGCAGAGCCTTGCAGGCCTGGACGCCCGAATAGTCGAACTCGCAGGCCTGACCGATGACGATCGGGCCCGCGCCGATGATCAGGATCGAGGAGAGGTCTGTTCTTTTGGGCATCGTAAACTCGCGCGCAGAGACACGGTCGCGCACATCCGCGCGCCCGCTGCCGACCATCTTGCAGGTTAAGCCGCCCGTTTAGAGAGGGAGTCGGTCTGGCGCAACCCCGGAAGCGGCGACCATGGTTACGCTCGCGACGCGAGACGGCTCAGGCCCTTCGACCACCGCCGCTTTGCATGGCTTCGCGACCTTCGCCGAACGTCGGTTGACAACACCCGAGCCCTTAATTTAACAATCACGTTAATTAGCAAACTCGTTAAATAGATGACCGATCCCCTGACCGCCACTTTCGCCGCCCTCGCCGATCCGACCCGCCGCGCCATCCTGGCCCGGCTGGCCAGCGGCGAGGCCACGGTCAACCAGCTGGCCGAGCCGTTCGACATCAGCCTGCCCGCCGTATCGCGCCACCTGAAGGTGCTGGAGGGCGCGGGGCTGATCAGCCGCACGCGCGAAGCCCAGGCCCGGCCCTGCAAGCTGGAGCCGGAGGCCCTGCGGCGGGCCTATTCCTGGATCGATCACTACCGCCGCTTCTGGGACGAGAGCTTCGACCGCATGGCCGACTATCTGGCGCAGCTGCAGGCCGAGGAAGCCGCTCCCTCCAAGGACAACAAGACCCCGAAGGATTCTCAGGCATGACCGACACCGTGGTGATCCAGGACGACGAGCTCCTGATCGAACGTATCTTCGACGCGCCGCGCGAACTGGTGTTCCGCGTCTGGACCAAACCCGAGCACCTGATGAAATGGTGGGGCCCCAAGACCTTCACACCGCTGGCCATCGAGCAGGATTTCCGCGTCGGCGGCGCCTATCGCTACGGCATGCGCAGCGAGGAGGGTCGCGAGGTCTGGAAGTCGGGGATCTACAAGGAGATCGTGCCGAACGAACGCATCGTCATGACGTTCAAGTGGGACGACGGGGCCTGGGACGTCGACAACCTCGTCACCGTGACCCTGCTGACCATGGCCAGCGGCCGCACGCTGTTCCGCTTCCATCAGGCGCCCTTCAAGACCGTCGAGGCCCGCGACTCGCACATCGGCGGCTGGAGCAGCCTGTTCGACAAGCTCACCGCCTATCTGGAGACCGTCCAATGAGTGTGATGACCCAAACTCCCGCCACCGTCTCTGCCTTCGCCTGGGTTCCCGACTTCGCCAAGGGCCACGTCCGCGACCTGCGGGTGCGCTGGGCCCTGGAGGAGGCAGGCCTCTCCTACGGGACCCAGATGCTGAGCCCCGGCGACAATGCCGGCGCCTATCGCGACCAGCAGCCGTTCGGCCAGGTTCCAGCCTATCGTGACGGCGAGGTCGAGATGTTCGAGAGCGGCGCGATCGTCATGCACATCGCCGAGCGGACGGAAAGCCTGATGCCGCGCGACGCGGCCGGTCGGGCGCGGGTCCAGACCTGGATGTTCTGCGCGCTGAACACCATGGAGATCCCGATCGGCGCCCTGGCCGACATCGACATCTTCAACGCCGGCGCCGAGTGGACCAAGGAGCGCCGCCCGGCCGTCGAGGCCTTCGCCCGCAAGCGCCTGGCCGAGCTGGCCGTCCGCCTGGGCGACAACGCCTATCTGGACGGCGACCGCTTCACGGCCGGCGACCTGCTGATGACCGACGTGCTGCGCAACGCGCCCGCCGCCCTGCTGGCCGAGCAGCCTCGGCTCGCGGCCTATGTCGAGCGCTGCATGGCCCGTCCGGCCTTCCAGAAAGCCCTGGCCGCGCAGATGGCCGACTTCACCGGCGCGCCGCCTCCGGGATGGAACCGAGCATGAGCGACCTGATCATCTGGACCTACGACTGGACGCCCGACGGCCCGCGCGGCTTCGTGCGGGACGTGCGGCTGCGCTGGGCGTGCGAGGAGGCCGGCCTGGACTACGCGGTCCGGACCATCCCCTTCGACGGCCGCGAGACCAACCATCTGGAGCGCCAACCGTTCGGCCAGGTCCCGTACCTGAACGACGGAAAGCTGGAGATCTTCGAGAGCGGCGCGGGGCTGCTGCACCTGGCCCGCAAGAGCGACACGCTGATGCCTCGCGACCCGGTCGGCGAAACCGAAACCCTGCAATGGACGATCGCCGCTCTCAACTCGATCGAGATGGTCAGCGTCCCATGGTGGTTCCTCAAGATCCGCGGCGACGAGGACAACCAGCTGACCGGCTGGCTAGTCCAGCGCCTTGACCATCTGGAGCGGATCTTCAACGAGCGACAATGGCTGGCGGCCGACCGCTTCACGGTGGCGGACCTGCTGATGGCCGACGTGCTGCGGGTTCCGAAGGTGCGGGCGTTCGGCGACCGCCCGGCGACCGAGGCCTATGTGGCGCGGATGACGGACCGTCCAGCGTTCCGGAAGGCCCAGGCCGACCAGATCGCGCTGTTCGAGGCGGCCGATGCGAGGAGAACGGCGTAGCGCCTTCCAAGCCCTCTTTCCGAGAGAGCGACTGTCTGGCTCGTCAAGCGGCGATGGGGATCCAGCGCGCTTTGTTCTTGAAATTCGCGACGTCGAACCCGGTAGAAATCCAGGAAGCGAAAGCTTACTCCGCGGCGATCTTCACGGCCTCGAGGGCCTCGCCGACCGTCAGCCCCTGGGCTTCCCGTGGCGCGCGCTCGAGGTCTCGGCGCTGGACCACCTCGCCGCATTCCTCGCAGGCGAGGACGGGATGGAAGGCGCAGCCACAGCTCTTGTGGCGGAACAGGACCGGCGACTTGTCGCGGCCGTAGACGTGGCGGTCGCCCCATTCGGACATGGTCAGCAGCACCGGCGACAGGGCCAGGCCTTTCTGGGTCAGCCAGTATTCGTGGCGCGGCGGACGCTCGGAATAACGCCGGGTTTCCATGACGCCGTGGCTGACCAGGGTCTTCAAGCGCGCGGCCAGGACGTTGCGGGCCACGCCCAGCCGCTCCTGCCATTGCTCGAAGCGCTTCACCCCGGCGAAGGCGTCGCGGAGGATCAGCAGGGTCCACGGATCGCCCACGACCTCGAGGGTGGCGGCGACCGAGCAGCGTTCGTTCGTGTAGTCAGCGGTGCGGCCCATTCTGGCAGGGTGCTGCGTTCCTCGAGGGAAAGCAAGAGACCGTTGCGTTTGAATATGAACTGCCGTACGTTTTTAATCGCAATTGACTCTCTCGGTTATTGCACGACTGGCGGGGAGGCCGCGGCCACGGCCGATGTCTCCTCGCCCCTTTCCCATCACGATCTCGCAACCCTCTTGCGCATGATCGGGTGATGAGGGCCTATCTCGCCTCAAAATACTCCAATGGAGCCCGTTTCATGTCCGCGTCCGATCCCGTCGTCATCGTCTCGTATGCCCGCACGCCGATGGGCGGCTTCCAGGGCGCGCTAGGCGGAGTGAAGGCTACCGAGCTGGGCGCGGCGGCGGTCAAGGCGGCCATCGAACGCGCCGGCGTTTCCGGCGACAAGGTCGAGCAGATCATCATGGGCTGCGTGTTGCCCGCGGGCCTTGGCCAGGCCCCGGCCCGCCAGGCGGCGCTGGGCGCGGGCCTGCCCCTCTCGGTCGAGGCCACAACCGTCAACAAGATGTGCGGCAGCGGCATGCAGGCCGCGATCATGGCCCACGACGCCCTGGCGGCCGGCTCGGTCGACATGGTGGTGGCCGGCGGCATGGAGAGCATGACCGGCGCGCCCTACCTGATGTCCAAGCACCGCGCCGGGGCCCGCATCGGCCACGACCAGATGTGGGACTCGATGTACCTCGACGGCCTCGAGGACGCCTACACGCCCGGCAAGCTGATGGGCGCCTTCGCCGAGGAGACGGCGGCCCAGTACCAGTTCAGTCGCGAGGCCATGGACGACTACGCGACCAAGGGTCTGGCCAAGGCCAAGCACGCGATCCAGAGCGGCGCCTTCAAGGCCGAGATCACCCCGGTCACCGTGACCAGCCGCAAGGGGACCGAGGTCGTCGACACCGACGAGCAGCCGCTGAAGGCCGATCCGGCCAAGATCCCCACCTTGCGCCCCGCCTTCGCCCGCGACGGCGGCATCACGGCGGCCAACAGCTCGTCGATCAGCGACGGCGCCGCCGCCCTGGTCATGACCCGCGAGAGCGTGGCCAAGGCCCTGGGCCTGCCGATCGTCGCCCGCGTGGTCGCCCACGCCGCCCACGCCCACGAGCCGGGCCTGTTCACCACCGCCCCGGTCCCAGCCATGAAGAAGGCGCTGAAGAAGGCCGGCTGGGAGGTCTCGGACGTCGACCTGTTCGAGGTCAACGAGGCCTTCGCCGTCGTCGCCATGATCGCCCAGCAGGAGCTCGGCATCCCGGACGACAAGCTGAACGTCAACGGCGGCGCCTGCGCCCTGGGCCACCCGATCGGCGCGTCGGGCGCGCGGATCCTGTGCACCCTGATCAACGCCCTGCGGGCGCGCGGCGGCAAGAAGGGCCTGGCGTCCCTCTGCATCGGCGGCGGCGAGGCCACGGCCATGGCGGTGGAGCTGGTCTGATCCTATCTGGGGCGGATCAGATTGCCGTTGAGACGCGTTCACTCGTCATGACCGACACCTTCCGCCACAACCCCGAACTCAGCCGCTATGAGCTGGAGGAGGACGGCCACCTGGCGTGGGCCGACTACCAGCGCTCGGGCCACCGGCTGGTGATCCCGCACGTCGAGGCCGACATGCCGCTACGGGGCACCGGCGCCGCCGGGCGGCTGATGGGCAAGGTCGCCGAGACGGCCCGCGCCGAGGGCATGCGGATCACCCCGCTGTGCTCCTACGCGGCCGCCTGGCTCAAGCGGAACGACCCGGATCTGATCGCCTAGGGTTTCGCCGCCCCGGCCGCCATGAAGGCCACCCGGTCCAGCACCTCGGGTCCGGCGGCGGGGCCAGGCCTATAGTCGAAGTGCTCGCCGGTGATCGGCTTGCCGCTGATCCGGTCGACCATGATCGGCTCGGCCGGAACGCCTGTCTCGCGGTCGACCAGTTGGCCCGCCACGCCCTCGACGGCGAAGTGGCGGTTGCCGAAGGCCAGCATCGCCGTCAGCACCGGCGCGAAGTCGCGGCCCAGGTCCGTCAGCAGATATTCGTAGCGCGGCGGCCGTGCGCTATAGGCGCGCTTCTCCAGCATCCCATTCTCGACCAGCCCGCTCAGCCGCTTGGTCAGAATGTTGGGCGCCACCCCAAGGCTCTTCTCGAACTGGTCGAAGCGGGTCAGGCCCTGGGCCGCGTCGCGCAGGATCAGCAGGGTCCAGCCGTCGCCCACCCGCTCCAGCGTGCGGCCGACCGGACATTGGGTGGGAGGGCGTTCAGATTTGCTCATGACAAAAGATCTGGTTAGTCACTTGCGATTTGCAAGTTGCTCCATAGCTAAGCGTGGAGCCGGACCGATGGGGCCTCGGCGAGGGATACGAGGAACCACACCATGAGCGACAACACCAGCAAAGGCACGGCCCTGATCACCGGCGCCTCCACCGGCATCGGCGCGGTCTATGCCGACCGCCTGGCCAAGCGCGGCTACGACCTGATCCTGGTCGCTCGCGACGAAGCCCGCCTGAGCACGCTCGCTGACCGGCTGCGCGCCGAGACCGGCGTCAAGGTCGAGGTCATCAAGGCCGACCTGACCGACAAGGCCGCGCTGCTGACGCTGGAACAGCGCCTGGCGACCGACGCCGCCATCACCGCGCTGGTCAACAACGCCGGCGTCGCGGGCTCGAACGACTTCGTCGGCTCGGATCCCGATGCGTTCGAGAAGCTGATCCAGCTGAACGTCACGGCCGTGACCCGCCTGGCCTCGGCGGCGGCCCGCAACTTCGTGCCGCGCGACACGGGCGCGATCATCAACCTGGCCTCGGTGGTCGGGCTGATGCCGGAGCTGAACATGCCGGTCTATGGCGCGAGCAAGGCCTTCGTGACCTACCTGACCCAGGGCTTGCGGGTGCAGTTCGCTCAGTCGGCGGTCCGCCTGCAGGCGGTGCTGCCTGGCGCCACGCGGACCGAGATCTGGGAGCGTTCGGGCTCGGATATCAACGCGATGGACCCCGGCATGATCATGGGCGTCGATGACATGGTCGACGCGGCTCTGGCGGGCTTCGACCAGGGCGAGCTGGTGACGATCCCGTCCCTGCCGGACGCCGCCGATTGGGACGGCGCCGTGGCCGCCAAGGCCAAGCTCTACCCGAACCTTTCGCGTAGCGAGCCAGCGGCTCGCCTCCGGAAGGCCTAGGAGAGCGGAAAGCTCGCCGGCGCGGCGCTCACTCCCGCGCCGGCGAGTCCGCCCTGACGGTTTCCTACTGGGTTGATGCGCACCAGTGGGAACCCGCCTGGAACGCGAAACTAGCTGAGCACCATCACGACCACGCGGCGGTTCTGAGCCCGGCCTTCGCGCGTTTCGTTCGGGGCGACCGGGGCTTCCTGGCCGTAGGAAATCGTCGCCATCCGGTTCAGGGCGACGCCGTGGCCGCTGAGGAACTTGCGGACGGTCTCGGCGCGCTTCTCGCCGAGCTCGTCATTGTATTCCTTCGAGCCCGAGTTGTCGGTGTGGCCCTGGATTTCCAGGTACACGTTCTTGTTGTCGCTTTTCAGCTTCTCGGTGAACTCCGCCAGACGCTGCTCGGCTTCCGGCGACAGGGTCGCGGCGTTGACCGGGAACTTCACCGAGTCATCGCTCAGCACCAGGGCGTACTGGAACTTGCCCTCGGCCAGCTTGCCGGCCGCGATGGCGCGATCGAGCGCGTCCTTCGAGGTCTTGTCCAACTCGCCGATCTGGGTGTCGTGAGCGCTGACCCGCTCATTGACGGCGCCAACCTGAGTGTTGACGTACTTCTTGGTGGCGCAGCCGCTGACCGACAGGCCGCCCATCACCAGGGCGGCGGCGACCATCATCGTCTTCGTGCTTGCTATCATTGTTTCCATCTCGTCCGTCGAGCCTGCCCCAGTTCGTTTCGAGCTGGGAAAGCAGGCTCTCCTGCCTGATCTGAAAGGTCCTCTTGTCCGCTCGCGATGAACTCGAGAGCGGGAAGACCTCGTGTGAGGCGAGGCGTCCTGCAACGCTCGCAGGACCAAATCGGGCAGCCGAACTTGGCCAAAGATGGGCATGATTCCGGCGCTTCCGAGCCAAGCTATGCCTTTGATATGGTGACGTTTTCCGATGCCTATAGAACCGCGCGCAAGCGCCGTTTCCGGCGTTTGGTTCCGAAAATTCTTTATTGATTTTCAGTGCTGGAAAGCCACGCCTGGAAGGCCTTCAGAGCGGGCGTCGGGGCCTTGGACTTCAGCCAGGTCAGCCAGTAACGGCCAGCGCTGACCTGAGTCGGGAACGGCCGCACAAGGCGCCCCTGCCCCAGATCGCGAGCAAACATCATTGGCGGCGCCAACGCCACCCCCAATCCTTGCATGGCCGCCTCGACCATCACCCAGGAGCTGTCGAACACCGGCCCGCGGATGGGCGGCGGCGACAGGCCGGCGGCGGCGAACCAGTCGGGCCAATCGGCGGCGCGGTAGCTGCGCAGCAGGGTCTCGCCGAACAGATCGGTCGGCTCGGCGATCCGCTCGGCCAGGGCCGGGGCGCACAGCGGGCTCATCGGGGCCTCGACGAGGGGAACCGCCTCGGCGCCATGCCAGGCCCCGTCGCCGAACCGCACCGCGCAGTCCAGCCCCTCCCCCGCCAGGTCGGTGCGGTTGTTGTTGGTGAAGAGCCGCAGGTCGACGAATGGATGGGCCTCGCGGAAGGCCGGCAGGCGCGGCAGCAGCCAGCCCACCGCGAAGGTGCCCACGACCCCGACGCTCAGCACCTCCAGCACCCGGCCCCCCTCGAACCGCGCCAGCACGTCGTCCAGCCGGTCGAACGAGTCCCGCACGCTGGGCAGCAAAGCGAGGCCCTCGTCGGTCAGGGCCAGGCCACGCGGCAGGCGGCGGAACAGGGCCGCGCCCAGACGGGCCTCCAGCCCCTTCACCTGGTGGCTGACGGCGGCCTGGGTCACGCACAGCTCGATCGCCGCCCGCGTGAACGACAGGTGCCGGGCCGAAGCTTCGAAGGCGCGCAGGGCGTTCAAGGGCAACTGGGCGCGGCTCATTAAGGATGACCCTAGCTGAACTAATGGGTCCGCCAAGGTATCGTCGTTTGCGGCGGAGGCCAGCCCCCGGCAGGTTCGGCGGGCAAGGAGACCCCACCCATGTTCCACCGTCGCAAGTTCTTAACGGCCCTGGCGGCCGCGCCTGTTGTCATGCCCACACTGTCGAAGGCTGCCCTGTTCAGCAGCACGCCGCCCTCCGCCCTTAGCTCACGTATTAACGAATTGGAGCAGCGCAGCGGCGGACGCCTGGGCGTCGCGGTGCTGGACACCCACACGGGCCGCCGGTTCGCCTGGCGCGGCGACGAACGCTTCCGCATGTGCAGCACGATCAAGCTGCCGCTTTCGGCCGCCATTCTGCGCCGCGTCGACCAGGGCCGCGAGCGCCTGGATCGCCGGATCTCCTACGGCCGCGAGGTGCTGATGGGCAATTC
Organism: Caulobacter sp. ALps2; assembly: GCF_058681635.1. Taxonomy (NCBI): domain Bacteria; kingdom Pseudomonadati; phylum Pseudomonadota; class Alphaproteobacteria; order Caulobacterales; family Caulobacteraceae; genus Caulobacter; species Caulobacter sp. ALps2. Next base: position 2,623,121 of record NZ_CM178743.1, on the reverse strand, counting down.
GCCCGTGGTCGAGAGACATGTCGAGGACGGCATGACCATCGCCGCCCTGTGCGCGGCGACGATCACGGTCAGCGACAACGCCGCCGCCAACCTGCTGTTCGAGGCCCTGGGTCCGGGCGACGGCGGTCCGGCCGCCCTGACGCGCTTCCTGCGCGCCATCGGCGACCAGACCACCCGCGGCGACCGCCTCGAGCCCGAGCTGAACACCGGCGCTCCAGACGATCCGCGCGACACCACCACGCCGACGGCGATCACCGATACCTGGAAGACCCTGCTGCTGGGCGACGCCCTCTCCCCCGCCTCACGGAAACAGCTGACCGCCTGGGTCGTCGCCAACAAGACCGGCGACAAGCGCCTGCGGGCGGGCCTGCCCAAGGGTTGGCGGGTCGGCGACAAGACCGGCAACAACGGCAAGGACACCACCAACGACGTGGCCATCGCCTGGCCGCCGGGGCGCAAGCCGGTGCTGATCGCGAGCTTCCATGATCGGGGGAGCTCGGATGACGACGCGCGCAACGCGGTGCTGGCCGACGTGGCGCGGGCGGTCGTGGCGGCGGGATTCGGACGGTAGAAAGTTATCCACAGGGCTCTCCTCCCCCTTCTCCCCGTGCGGGAGAAGGTGTCGGCGGAGCCGACGGATGAGGGGTCGCGCGGCGGATCCGGCTTTCGCCCCCTCACCCGACCCGCTTCGCGGCCCCCCCTCTCCCGCGAGGGGAGAGGGGAATTCCCGTGCCTATCCCCGCCCAGTCACCGACGTTTCCGTTACCCCACAACCCCTTACCCAAAAACATCCGTTTCCTGTCCCCACCCCTCCGCGCGCCCTCATGATCTTCCCATGAGCCAGCCCCAAACCCCCTCCACCTGGTGCGCCGACCTGCAAGCCAAGCTGATGGCGGCCCTCGACGCCGCCTGGGCGCTCGCCGAGTCCACCAACGACCCGGCCGTGATCGCCAAGGCCCGCGACAAGGCCCGGCTGTGCGGCCAGATGGCGGCCGAGGTCCGCAAGGTCGCCGCCATGGTCCCGCAACAAAAGCTCCGCCAGCTGCCGGCCATGATCCAAGAAGCCTTCGACCGTCCGGATAGCGAAAAGCCGCCGGCCGCTCAGGCGGCGGCGATGCAAGCGGCGCTGAGGAAGCTGAAGCGACGGTAGAGGCCGCTCTTGTTACCGGTAACTTTTCTGCTAGCTTCCCCGCGCTGACACCGGTGATCAAACCGGGACGGGGAGGAAATCGACCATGCTGAAGACCATCGCGCCGTCGCTGATCGCGCCATCCTTGCTGGTATTGGCTATCGCCTCGTCCGCGACGGCTCAGACCCTCCCCTATCAGGATCCCAAACTGCCCGCCGCCCAGCGCGCCGCCGATCTCGTCGCGCGCATGACGCTGGAGGAGAAGGCCGCGCAGCTGCGCCACGCCGCGCCGGCCATCCCGCGCCTAAGCGTCCCCGCCTACAACTGGTGGAACGAGGGCCTGCACGGCGTGGCCCGGGCCGGCGAGGCCACGGTCTTTCCGCAGGCGATCGGCCTGGCCGCGACCTGGGACGAGCCCTTCATCCACGAGGTGGCCGACACCATCGCCACCGAGTTCCGCGCCAAATACGTGGAGAAGGTCGCGCCTGACGGCTCGACGGCCCAGTATCGCGGCCTGACGGTCTGGTCGCCCAACATCAACATCTTCCGCGACCCACGCTGGGGCCGGGGCCAGGAAACCTGGGGCGAGGACCCGCACCTGACCGCGACCCTGGGCTCGGCCTTCGTCGAGGGGCTGCAAGGCCCTGACCTGAACCACCTGAAGACCCTGGCCATGGCCAAGCACTTCGCCGTGCACAGCGGCCCAGAGGCCGACCGCCATCGTGATGACATCCACCCCTCGCGCCACGATCTTGAAGACACCTACCTGCCGGCCTTCGAGGTGCTGGTGACCAAGGCCAAGGCCCAGTCGGTGATGTGCGCCTACAACGCCGTCGACGGCCAGCCGGCCTGCGCCAGCGACATGCTGCTGAAGGACAGGCTGCGCGGTCAGTGGAAGTTCGACGGCCACGTGGTCTCGGACTGCGCCGCCATCGCCGACGTCTACCTGCCGACCTCGCACGCCTACCGGAAGACCGCCGCCGAGGCCTTCGCCGTCACGGTCAAGGCCGGCACCGACCTGCTGTGCGACTTCGGCGGGGCCAACGGCGTCGAGGCGCCCGCCATCGTGGAGGCCGTGCGCGCGGGCCTGGCGACCGAGGCCGAGGTCGACCAGGCCGCCCGCCGCCTGTTCGAGGGCCGCATGCGCCTGGGCCTGTTCGATCCGCCCGGCTCGGGTCCCTGGGGCAAGATCACCGCCGCCGACAACGACACCCCGGCTCACCGCGCCCTGGCCCTGAAGGCCGCCCAGAAGGCCATGGTGCTGCTGAAGAACGACGGCCTGCTGCCGCTGAAGACCGCGCCGAAGTCGATCGCCGTGATCGGTCCCAATGCCGACAGCGTCGACGCCCTGGTCGGCAACTATAACGGCACGCCGTCCAAGCCGATCACGGTGCTGGCCGGGATCCGCGAGCGCTTCCCCGACGCCAAGGTGACCTATGTCGCGGGCACGGGCCTGATCGGTCCGCCCAGCGCGCCGGCGCCGGACACGATCTTCTGCCAGGACGCCGCCTGCGCGGCCAAGGGCCTGAAGGTCGAGGAGTTCGCGGGGCTAGAGCTGGCCGGCGCGCCGATCGCCACCCGCGTCGACGCCAACGCCAACTTCCGCTGGGGCTGGCCGACGCGGACCGCGCGGCAAGCCTCGATCCGCTGGAGCGGCTTTGTCACGCCGACGCAAAGCGGCCCGCACAGCTTCTCCATGGATGGCGAGCGCGGCTGGCGCATCATGATCGACGGCCGGCCGGTCGCCGAAGCCTGGGACACGATCCAAGATCCGGGCCAGGCCCAGACCGTGATGCTGACCGCCGGCAAGGCCTACGCCATCACCATCGAGGCGCGTCAGGACAGCAATCGCGGCGGCCAGCGCCTGACCTGGAGCCAGCCCGCCGACAATGCCGACACGGCCATCGCCGCGACCAAGGACGCCGACCTGATCGTCTTCGTGGGCGGCCTGTCGGCCCGCGTCGAGGGCGAGGAGATGCCGGTCCACGCGCCCGGCTTCGCCGGCGGCGACCGCACCAGCCTGGACCTGCCCGGCCCGCAACAGACGCTGCTGGAGGGCCTCGTCGCGACCGGCAAGCCCACGGTGCTGGTGCTGGTCAACGGCTCGGCCATGGCGGTGAACTGGGCCGACAAGACCGTCCCGGCGATCGTCGAGGCCTGGTATCCCGGCGGCGAAGGCGGCAAGGCGGTCGCGGGTCTGCTGGCCGGTGACTTCAGCCCGGCCGGCCGCCTGCCGGTGACCTTCTACCGCTCGGCCGACCAGCTGCCGCCGTTCAAGGACTACACGATGGCCGGCCGCACCTATCGCTACTTCACGGGCGAGGCGCTGTATCCGTTCGGCTACGGCCTGTCCTACACCAGCTTCAAGTACGGCAAGCCGGTGCTGAGCGCCGCCAAGGTCAAGGCCGGCCAGCCGCTGACCGTCAGCGTCGACGTCACCAACGCGGGCGGCCGTGACGGCGACGAGGTGGCCCAGCTGTACGTCACCCGCCCCGGCGTCGCCGGCGCCCCGGCGCGGGCCCTGAAGGGTTTCCAGCGGGTCACCCTGAAGAAAGGCGAAACGCGCAAGCTGACCTTCGCCCTGGACGCGGCCGCCTTCGCCACGGTCGACGCCGAGGGCAAGAAGAGCGTCGCCCCCGGCGCCGCCGACCTGTGGATCGGCGGCGGCCAGCCGGTCTCGCGCCCGGGCCTGGCCCCGGCGGCCGGCGTGGCGGCGAAGGTCGAGATCGGCCGCTAGCCTCTAGAACGTCTCGCCGACCATCTTCTCGCTCAGCGCCCACAGGGCCTGGGCGTTGGCCGGATCAAGCGCGTAGCCACGGACGCCGGCGCGGACTTCCGAGGCGTCCTCGACCCGCTTGGCGACGTGGCAGTCCTCGCAATAGAGGCCGCCGACCTCCTCGGCCGGGGCGACGACGCCGGCCCAGACGCTGGTGGCCGCGCCCCGCGGGATGGTCTTCCACTGGAAGGCGTCCTCGCCCTTGGCGGCGGCCTCGGCGTTCAGGCTGTCGATCATGCCCTGAAGGAAGGCCGGATCCAGGTGACGGGCCAGTTCGGTCTGGATGCCGCCCGGATGCACGGCCACGGCGCGCACGCCGCGATCCTTGTGACGGCGGTCGAACTCGACGGCGAACAGGATGTTGGCGGTCTTGGAACGGCCATAGGCGACGAACGGCGCGTACTCGGTGGTCTCGAAGGTCGGGTCCTCCAGATTGACGTCCGAGAAGCGGTGGCCCGACGAGGCCAGCGACACCACCCGCGACCCGGCCTTCAGCAGGCTGGCGATGCGGTTGATGAATACGAAGTGGCCCAGATGGTTGGTCCCGAACTGGGTCTCGAAACCGTCGACGGTCTTGCCGAACGGCGTGGCCATGACGCCGGCGTTGGCGATGACGATATCGAAGCCTCGGCCGTCCGCGACCAGGGCGTCGGCGGCGGCGCGGACGCTGGCCAGGCTGGCCAGGTCCAGTTCGATCAGCGACAGCGAGCCGCCGCTTTTGGCGGCCGCCTCGCGCACGACGGCGGTCGCGCCCTCGGCCTTGGCCAGGTCGCGAGCCGCGCCGACCACGTCGGCGCCGTGGGCGGCCAGGGCGCGGGCGGTCTCGACGCCCAGTCCGGCCGACACGCCGGTGACCAGCACCCGCTTGCCCGTGAGGTCGACGCCGGCCAGGACCTGGTCGGTGGTGGATTGCGCGCCGAATGGATTGCTCATGACTCTCTCGATCCCTTGCAGGGTTGTTGTGCGAGCCGATCCGGAGGATAAGTGGAGGAAGGCTCCGGATACATATTCGGAGGCAGCCTCCACTTTTCAAGATCGATGCCTGAAGAATCTGAGATCAAGGCCCGGAAGCCGCGCGCCGACAGCCTGCGCAACCGCGACCTGCTGCTGAGCGCGGCCAAGACCGCCTTCGCCGAGACGGGCGCGGAAGCCCCGCTGGAGGACATCGCCCGCCGGGCCGGCGTCGGCATCGGCACGCTCTATCGCCACTTCCCCACCCGCGAGGCCCTGGTGGCGGCGGTCTATGCGCGAGCGCTGGACCAGCTGGCGCGGGCGGCCGACGACCTGCTGGCCAGCCGCCCGGCGGGCGAGGCGCTGGAGGCCTGGCTGGACCTGCTGATCGACTACATGGCCACCAAGCGCGTCGTGGCCCCCGCCCTGCAGGCCGACCCGGGCGAAGGCTCGCGCGTCTACGCCAGCGCCGGCGCGACCATCCTGCCGGCCTTGCAACGCCTGACCGAAGCCGCCCACGCCGCCGGCGACATCCGCGCCGACATCGGCTTCGAGGACATCCTGCGCATGATGAGCGGCCTCAGCATCGGCTACGAACAACCCGGCTGGGACATCGGCGCGCGACGCCTGCTCAGCGTGATGATGGCGGGGCTGCGGGCGGGGTAAATCTCGGCGCCCTGCTTGAGGACGGCGATCGCGGCCTTGTTGTCGCCCAACGCCAGCAGCGCCTAGCCGCGGCCGTTCAGCTCCTACATCGGCCGAGCCGGCTCGGATTTACCGCGAGACTGCTCGGTCGCGCTCAATTCAAGCCTTGGCCAACGCGCTGGCCGCCTTGCCGTCGTACCGGCCGCCGAAGCTGGTCTTCAGGTGGGCCATGATCGTCCCGACGTTGGCGCCGGGGTTCTTGGCGCGGAAGTCGTTGATGGCCTCGCGCAGTTCCGACTCCGTCATCTGCTTTGGGCCGTACGAGGACAGGATCGCCAGTTCGGTTTCAGCCGCCTTGGTCCGCTCGTCCACCTTCGACACATCGCCAGCGGCTTCGATCAGACGCGCGCGTTCGGTCGCGAGGTTTTCCAGCGTCAGCTTCGTGTTCTTCAAGAACTTCGCGACGGTCGCGACAACCTTTTCATCGGTGACTTCGGTCACCCCGCGCTTGAATTCTTCGGTCGTGATCTGCGTGGCTTCGCCGATCAATGTGGTGAGCACGTCGGCTTTCAGACGGTCGTTCAGCTTGCGCGCCGCGAGTTGGTCAGCTTTGAGTTCGTCGAGCAAGGCCATGTCGTCGTCCTTTCAGTTCACTCTATTCGCGAGTGCTTAAGAGCACGGGCGAGGCGTAAGTCACGAGGCGTTATGCGGGCTGAAATCCCGACGCCCTTACGCCCCCTCCTCGTCCACGTAGATCACCACCGGTTTTCCCCGCGACAGCGGCTCCCAGCCGGCCTCGATGGCCGAGGCGATGGCCTTGGCGACGATGCGGACGGGGATCTGCGAGGGCTTCAGGGGCGGGGCGCTGAACTTGGGCTTGGGGCCGGGCGGGAACTCGATCAGCGCCTCGCGCTGGCCTTCCTTGTGGCGGGCGGCGATCACCTTGCCGTGGCGCTCCGACGGGTCGTAGTTCCACTGCGGCAAGCGGTGCAGACGCCAGACATAGGGGGCGCCATCGATATCGATGTCGAACTCGACGGTGAGCTTGGTGGTTTTGGCCATGCGAGGGAATAACCCGACGCGGCGCGAAGAAAAAGAGCCGGGCCTCAAAGCCCCCTTCTCCCCTTGCGGGAGAAGGTGTCGCCGCGGGCGACGGATGAGGGGTCGCGCAAACGAAACCGCCGCGACCAGCGGCAGGGCCAGTCGCGGCGGATACGATCTTCACCCCCTTGTCTGTGGGCGATTGTCGTAAGGTGTTGCGGTCTTCCGGGACGCCCGCCTGGCGCGCCAACGCCAAGCGGGCAGTCGGCGGAGGGGCCGATAGCCCCTGAGCGTTGGGCGCTGAGGGTGAGCAGGGCCGCCGCCGACGTTTCATGACCCGGATGGTTGCAGGGACGGATGGGTCCGAAGCCACAAGGATGGGTCGATGGAACGGGTGCAGCGTAACACGACAATCGCCGGGATCGATGTGGGCAAGTCTTGGCTGGACGTGGCGATCCACGGCCAGGAGGAGGCGCGTCGGTTCGGCAACGACGAGGCGGGCCTGGCGGCGCTGATCGCCTGGCTGGTCGAGCAAGGCGTGGTCCGGGCGGGGTTGGAGGCGACGGCCGGCTACGAGCGGGCGGCGCGGTCGAGGCTGGAGGCGGCGGGCTTTGAGGTGATCGTCCACCAGCCGCTGGAGGTTCGGCTCTTTGCTCGGCTCAAGCGCTGGAAGGCCAAGACCGACCGGCTGGACGCGGCCCTGATCGCGGCGGCGACAGCCCAGGTCGAGGCGGTTCGAGCCGCCCAGGACCCGCGCTTGGTCGAACTGGCCCAACGCTTGACCGCCTATGAGCAGATTACCGACCAGGCCGCCGAGCTGAAGACCTTCATGGAGCACGTCGACCTGCCGGATCTGGTCGAGGCGATGGGCGAGCAGATCCAGAGCCTGTCGCGTCTCAAGGCCAGACTGGCCGCCGAGATCCTCGTTCGGATCAAGGCCCGCGCCGATCTTCTGGCGCGCTACCGCCTGCTGCTGTCGCTGCCCGGCGTCGGGCCGATCGTCGCCGCCAGCCTGGTGATCCGCATGCCCGAGCTTGGCGCCATGCGGCGCGGCCAGCCGGCCGCCTTGCTCGGCGTCGCCCCGTTCGACCGGCAATCGGGTCAATGGAAAGGCCAGAGCTTCATTGGAGGCGGTCGAAACCGACCCCGCCGAATGCTCTATCTCGCCGCCATCGCCGCCAAGCGCTGCGACCCAGGCTTCAAGGCCTTCGCCAGCCGCCTGCTCAAGGCCGGCAAGCCCCCAAAGGTCGCCATCGTCGCCGTCATGCGAAAGCTCATCGAGGCCGCCAACCTCGTTCTGGCCAGACAGCAGCCTTGGACCATGCAAACCACATCAACAACATAGTTGCTCACCCGACCCCGGCTTTCGCCGGGGCCCCCTCTCCCGCGAGGGGAGAGGGATGAGGTTCTACTGCAGCGTCGCTTTTCCAAACGACAGCTGGCCATCCTCGACCCCGACGGCGATGACGCCGCCGTCCTCGATCTCGCCGGCCAGCAGCTTGCGGGCGATCGGGTCGATCAGTTCCTTCTGGATCACGCGCTTCAAGGGACGCGCGCCATAGACCGGGTCGTAGCCCTTGTCGGCGATCCAGTTCAGGGCCTCGGCGTCGATCGACAGCGTCATGCGACGGTCGGCCAGCAGCTTCTCGACCCGCTTCAGCTGGATCGTGACGATATCGCCCATGTGCGCGCGCGACAGGCGCTTGAACAGAATGATCTCGTCGATCCGGTTGAGGAACTCGGGGCGGAAGTGGCCGCGCACCATGTTCATCACCAGCGGCCGGACGGCTTCCACGTCTTCACCCTCTTCCTGGTTGGCCAGGAATTCGGCGCCGAGGTTGCTGGTCATGATGATCAGCGTGTTGCGGAAGTCGACCGTGCGGCCCTGGCCATCGGTCAGGCGACCGTCGTCCAGCACCTGCAGCAGCACGTTGAAGACGTCCGGGTGGGCCTTCTCGATCTCGTCGAACAGCACCACCTGGTACGGACGGCGACGGACGGCTTCCGTCAGCGCCCCGCCCTCGTCGTAGCCGACATAGCCGGGAGGCGCGCCGATCAGGCGGCTGACCGAGTGCTTTTCCATATATTCGGACATGTCCATCCGGGTGATGGCGTGCTCGTCGGCGAACAGGAACTCGGCCAGGCTCTTGGTCAGCTCGGTCTTGCCCACGCCCGTCGGACCCAGGAACAGGAACGAGCCAATCGGCTTGGTCGGGTCGTGCAGGCCGGCCCGCGCGCGGCGGACGGCGTCGGACACGGCGGTCAGCGCCTCGTCCTGGCCAACCACGCGACCGCGCAGTTCGTCCTCCATCTTCAGCAGCTTCTCGCGCTCGCCTTCCAGCATCTTCTCGACCGGCACGCCGGTCCAGCGGCTGACCACGGCGGCGATCTGCTCGGCGTCGACGACTTCCGGCGTCAGGGCCTGGGTGTCGCCTTCCTCGGCCTCGGCCAGGCGGCGTTCCAGGGCCGGGATCTCGCCGTACTGGATCTGGCCGGCGCGGGCGAAGTCGCCGGCGCGCTGGGCGTTGGCCAGGTCGGCGCGCAGACGGTCGAGCGCTTCACGGGCTTGCGCGGCGCCGCCGACCTTTTCCTTCTCGGCCTTCCACTTGGCGGTCATCTCGTCGCTGCGGAACTGCAGGTCGTCCACTTCGACCTCGAGGTTCTCCAGGCGATGCTTGGAGGCCGCGTCGGTTTCCTTCGAAAGAGCCTCGCGTTCGATCTTCAGCTGCACCAGGCGGCGGTCGATCTCGTCCAGCTCCTCGGGCTTTGAGTCGATCGCCATGCGCACGCGGCTGGAGGCCTCGTCCATCAGGTCGATCGCCTTGTCGGGCAGGAAGCGGTCGGCGATGTAGCGGTTGCTGAGCGTGGCGGCCGCGACCAGGGCCGAGTCCGAGATGCGCACCCCGTGGTGGACCTCGTACTTCTCCTTCAGGCCGCGCAGGATCGAGATGGTGTCCTCGACCGTGGGCTCGCCGACGAACACCGGCTGGAAGCGACGAGCCAGGGCCGCGTCCTTCTCGACGTGCTTGCGGTACTCGTCCAGCGTGGTGGCGCCGACGCAGTGCAGCTCGCCGCGCGCCAGGGCGGGCTTCAGGAGGTTGGAGGCGTCCATCGCCCCGTCGCCCTTGCCGGCCCCGACCAGGGTGTGCATCTCGTCGATGAACAGGATGATCGAGCCCTCGGCGGCCGTGGTCTCGGCCAGCACGGCCTTCAGGCGCTCCTCGAACTCGCCGCGATATTTCGCGCCCGCGATCAGGCTGCCCATGTCCAGCGACAGCAGCTTCTTGTCCTTCAGGCTTTCGGGCACGTCGCCATTGACGATGCGCAGGGCCAGGCCCTCGACGATGGCGGTCTTGCCGACGCCGGGCTCGCCGATCAGGACGGGGTTGTTCTTGGTGCGGCGCGACAGGACCTGGATCGTGCGGCGGATCTCTTCGTCGCGGCCGATCACGGGGTCCAGCTTGCCGTCGCGGGCGGCCTGGGTCAGGTCGCGGGCGTAACGCTTGAGCGCCTCATAGCCTTCCTCGGCGTTGGCGCTGTCGGCGGTGCGGCCCTTGCGGATGGCGTTGGCGGCGGTTTCCAGAGCCTGGGCCGAGACGCCGGCCTCCTTGAAGAGCTTGGCCGCGTCCGCGCCTTCCTTGGCGATGGCGATCAGCAGGCGCTCGGTGGTGACGAAGGCGTCGCCCGCCGCCTTGGCGCCCTTCTCGGCCTCGGCGAAGACGCGGGCCGTGTCGGGCTTCATGTACAGCTGGCCGCCGGCGCCGTCGACGCGGGGGGTCTTGGCCAGCAGGGTCTCGACGCCGCCGTCCAGCTGGTCGGGGCGGCCGCCGGCGCTCTGGATCAGGGCGCGGCTCAGGCCGTCCTTCTCCTCGAGCAGGACCTTGAGGATGTGTTCGGGCGCGAACTGCTGGTGGCCACGGGCCAAGGCCAGACTCTGGGCCGACTGGACCGCCTGTTTGGCGCGGTCCGAATAAAGATCGATGTTCATGGTGTCCCCTTCCTAGGCGGATCTGGACGCGCTGCCTTGATCAAGCACAACGCGCTCCGATGGGGCATTTAGGTGTGGCCCATCGGCCACACAAGACCTACCAGCCTCGGCCGGCGAGATAACGTTCGAGTTCGGAAATCCGAACGGCGTCGGATGGGTGGGTCGAGCCCAGATCGCCGCCGCCGGACTGACCGGGTTGAGCGTCCTGGGCCTGCATGTTGCGCCACAGAGCGACGGCCTCGCGCGGCCGATAACCAGCACGGGCCATGAAGTCGACGCCCAGCTTGTCGGCCTCCAGTTCCTGCCTGCGCGAGAACGGCAACAGCACGCCGAACTTGGCCGCGTCATCGCCGTGGTCCTTCAGGAGCTTGCCGAAGTCGGTGCCGCCAGCCGCGGCGCCGGCGATGCCCAGCAGAATCTTGGAGGTTCGCTCCTGGGAGACGCGCTCGGCGGCGTGGCGGGCGACGACGTGGCCGGCCTCGTGGCCGATCACGGCGGCCAGCTGGTCGTCGTTCTCGACCAGGGCCAAGAGGCCGACCGTCACACCGACATGGCCGCCCGGCAGCACGAAGGCGTTCGGGGCCTCGTCCAGGAACACGGCGTAGTCCCAGGGCCGGTTGGCCAGGCCCGCCGCGGTGATCACCCGCTGGCCGACCGCCTGGACCCGGGCGTTCTTGCGCGGCTCCTTGGAGACGTAGCTGGTCCGCAGTGTGTCGGCCCAGGCCTTCTCGCCTTCGCCGACCAGGCTGTCGTCATTGACGATCAACAGCTGATCGCGGCCCAGGTCGGCATTGTAGGCGCAGCCGCCCAGCATGGCGGCCGCGGCCAGGAACAGCGGAACGGTCAGTCTGCGAAGGGCCATGGGCTCGGCGGATGTTTCCAATTCGACACAAGCTTATCGGCGGCCGATCCAAACGACGCAACCAGCAGCGCTTCGCCTTACCGGATTGTCATCAGCGTCGAAGCTCCAGGATATCGAGCTTCGACTCCTGCTTGGGCCACGGCAGGGCCAGGCGGTACTGGCCCGCCCCCACGCGTTCGAACACGCCCACCTGGTCGCGGTCGGGATCGCGGCCGTAGCGGGCGCGGCCTTCGCCGGTTCCCCAGGACACCGCGCCGAGAAACACCAGGCGCCGGGACACCTCCGGATAGAGGGCGCCGGCCTGGCGTTGCGAGCCGGTGGTCTTCTCCAGGATCAGGTCGCCGCCGGGGGTCAGCTCGACCCGGCAGCAGAACCAGCCATACGCGATATAGGACGGCCCGCCGCCCGGCGAGCCCAGCTTGATCGCGCGGCAGCGGTATTGGCCTGGGGTCGGCCGCGGGCGAGCCAGGGAGACGCGAGGATCGGCCAGCGCGCCCAAGGCCCGCAGCGCCCGGCCGTGGCCATCGGCGCGCGCCTGCGACAGAGCCGCGTCCCAGGCCTCGTCCAGCCGCTCCAGCCTGCGGATGTCGGCTCGCTTGGCGTCGGCGCGCCAGTCGGCGGAGGCGGCCTGGGCGGAACCGGCGGCGAGAAGGGACAGGACGAAGGCGGCGGCGATATGCATGGGCGGCTCCTGAACTTCGCGGTCAGGGGTAACGCGAGCGCATGGCGAGAGTTCGGCCCCACGCCATTCGATTTTGACGCCGCTCAGCACGATCGGGGTCTTCACACGCCCGGAAGCGAGAACACGTCGCGGTCCAGGCCCGGCCGACGCCTCACGATTTTGAACGCAGTCCTTCGATCAGGCGGGTCAGGCGGACCGGATCGATGGGTTTGGACAGCACCGGCGCGTCGCGGAGGTCGGGACGCACGCCCTGCTCGCCATAACCGGTGACAAAGGCGAATGGCACGCCGCGCTGGCGCAGGATTTCCGCCGCCGGAAACGACGTCTCGCCATCGCCCAGGTTCACGTCCAGCAGGGCGAAGTCGAAGACCTCGGTCTCCGCGGCCCGCACGGCCTCGGTGGCGGACGCGGCCGGGCCGACGATCCGGCAGCCCAGGTCGCCCAGCAGGTCCTCGACCAGCATGGCCACGAACAGTTCGTCCTCGACGACGAGGATGCGTAGAGGATCAGGCCGCGCCGCGGATGAAACGGTTCGACTCGCCGGTCCGAGAGAGCTGCGCATCGATCTCGCAGACGACGCCCCCTGACGGATAGTCGAGGCGGACCTCGCCCCCGAGTTCGCGGGCCAGGCCGCCGGTAATGAGGCGGGTGCCGAAGCCTTGGCGTCTCGGCGTGCTGACTGGCGGCCCATCGGTTTCCTCCCACCTCAATTGCAGGCGCTGGCCGGGGTCGCTCTTGGTCCGCCGCCAGGTGAGCCGCACCCGGCCTTCCGCGTTGGAGAGCGCGCCGTACTTGGCCGCGTTGGTCATCAGTTCGTGTAAGGCCATCGACAGGGCCAGGGCCGCCTTGGGCGCGAGGCGCACGGCCGGACCATCCACCAGGAAACGTTCCGTATCGCCGTGCGCGGCCACGACCGATTCGACGACATCGACCAGCTCCGCTCCGTCCCAGCTCTCACGGGTGAGGATGTCGTGGCCGCGCGCCAGGGCCAGCAGGCGGCGGGTCAGGCTGTCGCGGGCGTCTTCCATGTCCTCGGCGTTGCGCAGGGTCTGGCCCGCGACCGATTGCACCGTGGCCAGGGTGTTTTTCACCCGGTGGTTCAGCTCGTTGATCATCAGGCGCTGCAATTCCTCGGCGCGCCGGCGATCGGTGACGTCGCGCATGACGCCGGTGAAGAAGCGCTTGTCGTGGTCCCACCACTCGGCGATCGATAGCTCCAGCGGAAAGGTCGCGCCATCGCTGCGCAGGCCGCTCACCTCGCGACCTATGCCGATGATCCGCCGCTCCCCGGTCTCGCGATAGCGCGACAGATAACCGTCGTGCTCGCCGTGATAGGGTTCGGGCATCAGTCGGTTGACGTTCTGGCCGACCATCTCGGCGGCCTTGTAGCCAAACAGGCGCTCGGCGGCGGGATTGAACGCCTCCACCTTGCCACGCTCGTCGATCACGACGATGGCGTCGACGGCCGTGTCGACGATCGCGCGGTAACGCGCGTCGACCACCGCCGCCTTGGTTGAACGCTTGGCGACCGCCCGCTGACCGCGGGTGGATTTGTCGCCTGGGGTAAGCTTACGCGCTTCGGCCATTGTTCGGCTCCGTCCCCGTCGGGTAACAGACCCTATCGCCGAAGTTGCTGACTCGCCAAGGCTTCCCGTGTGGCTAGCGATCGGGACCCATTGCCGCACCGCGCGACGCCAAAAGAAAAGGGAGCCGCTTTCGCGACTCCCTTGATCCCCTCACCGCTCGCGAGCGGATCAGGCGTCTTCGGATTCCGAACCGGCCGGAGCGCCCTCGCCCGCCTCGAAGCTGCGCGGCGCGCGGCGACGACGGGGCTTCTTGACCTCTTCGCCACCTTCGGCGGCGGGAGCCTCCACGGGCGCTTCGGCGACGGGCGCCTCGACGGTCCGCGCGGCGCGGGTCGACTTGCGGCCCAGGAAGGCCGGCGCTTCACTGACGGCGCCGTCCTGGCCGCGCAGCACCGGCGAGCTTTCGCTGGCCGAGGCGTCGGAGGTCGGCAGCGGCGAGGCTTCCGGTTCGATCACGGCCAGCGGGTCACGCTCGCCGCGCGGCTGCCAGTCACGGTCGCGGTTGCGATCGCGGTCACGGCCGCGACGACGACCTTCGCGGCCCTCGCCCCCATCACGCGCTTCCGTGGCCTGCGGTTGGTTTTCACCCTCGGCGGCGGCCGGGCGATCTTCACGCGGACGGTCATCCCGGGGACGGTCGTCACGGTCGCGGAAGCGGTCTTCGCGAGGACGGTCATCACGGGGGCGGTCGTCGCGCGGGCGATCGTCACGGGGACGATCATCCCGGGGACGATCATCGCGGGGGCGGTCGTCACGGTTGCGGTCGCGGTCGTCGCGGTCGCGCCAACGGTCGCGGCGGCCTTCGCCCTGGTTGTTGTCGCGCGGACGATCGTCGCGGCTGCGATCACGGTCGCGGTTGTTGTCGAAGTTGCGGTCGCGATCGCGGTTACGGTCACGATCACGGCTTTCGAAGCGGTCACGACGTTGTTCGCCGCCTTCACCGCCCTCGCCGCCTTCGCCCTGGCCTTCCGGCTGAGCGGGGGTCTCGGCGACTTCCGGCTCTTCGGGCGGCTCGGCCTCGAAGTCGATCTCGTAGGCCGCGTAGACGTCCTTGCCGACGATGTCGCTGACCGGACGATTCGGCTGGATGGCGCGCAGGACGCGGAAATAGTGCTCGGCGTGCTGCAGATAGTTCTCGGCCAGCACCCGGTCGCCGGACGACGTCGCGTCGCGGGCCAGCTGCTGGTACTTTTCATAGACGCTCTGAGCCGCGCCACGAACCTTGACCCCTTCGGGCCCGTTCGAATCGAAAGCGCGGTTGGCGTTGTGCTGTTGAGGCTTGCCGCCGCTGCCACCGCGATTGTTGCGGCCGCGCTGACGCTTCATGCCTTTGAAATCTCTCATGGTCTCTCTGAACCTGTCCGGAGGTCAGTCTTGCGCTGGCGCGTCCGGCCTTGCTGGTCTCTGAGCGGGTCGAACCCTGTTGAGTTTCAGAGACACTGGTTTCCGTAGAGCCCCCGCCCTGTCTTCGGGCGCGGCGACCGGCGAACCGGGCGCGCCTGCCAGGGGAGCCTCACATTCGTTCAACGCCTAGGCGTCATGAACGTCTGCTTTTCCCGTCACCTGGCGATCTGGAAGGGGACATGACTCGTCTAGCGGTTCACGCCCCGGTTTCCAAGGGATTTTTCACCCCCGTGACAACGCGGTCGTGCGTCGACAGGTCCTTGATCGTCTTGACCTGCTGGGCGCCGGCCTCACGGAACAGCGCCTCGACGTCCTTGGACTGGTCGAAGCCGATCTCGACCGCGAACATCCCGGCCGGTTTCAGCACCCGCAGGATCTCCGGCGCCAGCAGGCGATAGGCGTCCAGGCCGTCGGCCCCGCCGTCCAGGGCCAGGCGCGGTTCGTGGTCGCGAACCTCCGGCTCCAGGGTGTCGATGACGGCCGTCGGGATGTAGGGCGGGTTGGAGACCACGAGGTCGAAGCCCGCGTCGCCCAGGCCGGCCGTCCAGTCGCCGTGCAGGAAGGCCGCGCGGGTGTTGAGGTCCAGGCTGGCGGCGTTGTCCTTGGCCACGGCCAGGGCGTCGGCGGAAGCATCGACGCCCAGGCCCTTGGCCGCCGGCCGCTCGGCCAGCACCGCCAGAAGGATGGTGCCCGAGCCCACGCCCAGGTCCAGCATCGAAAAGCCCATCTGCTCGGGGAAGGCCTTCAGCACCTCGTCGACGATGACCTCGGTCTCGGGACGCGGGGTGAGGACGTTCTTGTTCACCTGCAGCAGGATCTTCCAGAAGCCCTTGCGGCCGATGATGTGGCTGACCGGCTCGCGGCGCGCGCGGCGGGACAGGTAGTCCTCGAGGGTCGCCTCCTGCTCGGCCGTCAGCTCCCGGTATGGATCGGTGACGATCTCGGTGCGGGAGACGTTGGCGGCCACCTCCAGCATCAGGCGCGCGTCGATGGAGGGCTGATCGATGCCGGCGTCCTTCAGACGATCCTTGGCGGCGGTCCAGGCTTTGACGAGGGTCAGGGTCATGGGCGGGGTTTAGCGTGTTGGATTGGCGGAGGCGAGATTGAAAGCGGTACCAGATTTTGGTACTTTGCCCGCATTGGAGAGACTGATGAGCAAGAACACCTCGATCGTGCTCAGCGAGCACTTTCAATCCTTCATCGACGGCCAAATCTCGGAAGGGCGTTACGGCTCGGCAAGCGAGGTTGTTCGAGCGGGTCTGCGGTTACTCGAAAACCACGAGACAAAGCTCGCCATGCTCAAGGCTGCCGTAAAGGAGGGCCTAGAAAGCGGGAAGCCAGAGCCGTTTGATGTCGAGACCTTTCTCGCTGAGGTGAATGCGGAATACGACGCGAAGTCGTGACCCGATACGAACTAACTTCGCTCGCGCGTTTCGACATGCGCGAAATCTGGACCTACGCCGTCCAGCAATGGGGACGACGCACCGCCGATCGATACATTCGCGACCTGACTGCCGCGTTCGAAGCCATTGCTCGCGATCCATATCGAGGGATCGCTACGGAATGGATCGAGGAGACCTGTCGCAAACAGATCTTCCGATCACACGTCATTTTCTACACCGTGTCGGACAGCGGCATACTCGTCGCTCGCATCCTCCACCAGCAAATGGACGCCTCAAGCCGTCTAGGCTAGCGCCACCCCATCCCCCTCGGCCACCGCACCGCCCTGCGTCACGTTCACATAGATTCCGCAGAACATGTGGCCGTAGGTGTCGAACAGCGCCTTCACCAGCTCGACATCCCGCTCGGCCGTCGTCGGATCCACGTGGGTGGCGGCGCAGCGGACGATGGGTTTGAGGACTTCGGTGGTCGCGCCGCCGAGGGTCAGGGTCTTGCCGGTCCAGTCGTTCTCGGCCCAGGCCGGCCAGCCCTCGACATAGAGGTTGGCGCGGAAGCGTAGCGGATCAAGGCGCATGCCCAGGCGGTCCCCGAGATCCCGCACGCTGGCCAGGTTGACGATCGAGACATAGCCCGAGCGACTGTCCATGAACCGGTGCGCGCCCGGTCCTTCGATCACCTTCAGCGGCCCCTTGATCTCGCCGTCCAGCAGATCGGCCAGCCAACCTTCCAGGCCCGCCCTTCCTACCTCGGTGCGCAGGTCGCCGGCGAAGTCCGGACGCCCGTCGGCCGTGGCGCGCAACACGCCAGTGACCTCGTCATAGGCCGTGCGGGCCTTGGCGACGGCCGGGATCTTGGCCAGCACCGTGAACTTCATCTTCGAGACGTGGCCCGGCGCCTCGGGGTCGAAACCGCTGGGCCCGTCCTCGACGGCGTAGAGCCGGTCGCACGGAAAACACGCCCCCGCCTCCAGCGTGGCGGCGGTCAGCCGCTCGGGCGTGAAGCCCTTCACGGGATGGCGGTAAATCGAGGCGATCCGAGCGTCCATGGGCCGGAACATTGTGGACGACTCAGCCCATGGCAAGGCTTGAGGGGAACAGAGCGCGGCCAACCGGGTTTTGCTGGCCTGGAGGGCGTTTCATGGCTGACGCTTCGCCGCGTCCGATCCTCGAATGGCTGAAGTCGCGTCCGTACCATCTGACGCCCTGGATCGTGCTGCTGGCTGTCGCGCCGTTCGCCTTTCCCAAGAAGCCAGCGGAGGAACATATCGATGCGCCGCCGGGCCTGTCGGAGGACCGCGCCATGCCGCCCGCCGACTTCGACCAGGCCGAGCCGCGCCGGGGCCGCGCCGCCCGCCACCCCGGCCACATTCCGCTTCTGGGCTGGCGCGACATCCTCTGGCGCACCTGGCGCGAGATCAGCGTCGACCGCCTGCCGGCCGTGGCCGGGGGCGTGACCTTCTACACCCTGCTGGCCCTGTTCCCGGCCATCGGCGCCTTCGTGTCGTTATACGGCCTGTTCGCCGACGTGCGGACAGTCGAGGAGCAACTGCGCGAGATGCGCGGCGTGTTCCCGCCCAGCGTGGTCCAGATCGTGGGCGAGCAGATGCTGCGGCTGGCCAATCAGGGCCAGACCAAGCTGGGCGTGGCCTTCGGTTTCTCCCTGCTGCTGTCGATCTGGAGCGCCAACGCCAGCATGCGGGCGCTCTTCGACGGGCTGAACATCGCCTATGACGAGGAGGAAAAGCGCCATCTGGTGCCGCGGACCCTGCTCAGCTACCTCTTCACCTTCTGCGCCCTGCTTTATGCGGCTGTCGCCTCGGGCGTGCTGATTGTCACGCCGGTGCTGCTGGAAGCCGCGCGCCTGTCGGCCCTGGACGCGATCTGGGGGCCGATCCGCTGGCTGATCGTGCTGGCCATGACGGCCCTGGCCTTCGCCGTGCTCTACCGCTTCGCCCCCAGCCGGTCTCAGGCGCGATGGCGGTGGGTGTGGATCGGCGCGGCCGGCGCCGCGACCGGATGGCTGGCCGGCTCGCTGGTGTTCTCGGTCTATGTCAACCGCATCGCTCATTACGACGCCACCTACGGCCCGCTGGGCGCGGTGATCGCCTTCATGGTCTGGGTGTGGTTCTCGATCATGGCCATCCTGGTCGGGGCCGAGCTGAACGCCGAGATCGAGCACCAGACCGCCGTCGACTCCACCACCGGTCCCGAACGCCCGATGGGCGCGCGCGGCGCGGCCATGGCCGACACGGTGGGCCTGGCCTTCCATCCGTGGGAGATGATCAAGCGCGAAGCGGGCATGGTCCGCCGGGTGACCGGCGGCGCGTGGAAGAAGGTGCGAGGGCGCTGAACATTGTTCGGCTTGACCCCCGGAATCGGGTTGTTGCGCCGCCGCCGCGTTCCTAGCTTCCGACCTTCGCCGTCGGGGACCGTCCATGCCGCTGCTTTCGCCGTACCAAGACCACGAACTGGCCGACCTGGCCGTACTGGTGAACTCGGCCTATCGCGGCGAGCTGGCCGAACAGGGCTGGACCAGCGAGAGCTATCTGCTGGGCGGCCAGCGCACCGACGAGGACAGCCTGCGCGCCGACCTCGCCGACAGTCCCGGTTCGACCCTGCTGACCCTGCGCGACGCCGAGGGCGACAAGCCCCATGCCTGCGTCTGGCTCCAGCCTGGCGAGGACGACGCCTGGTACGTCGGCATGGTCACCGTCTCGCCCCCGCGCCAGGCCGGCGGCATCGGCCGCACGATGCTGGAGGCCGCCGAGGCCTACGCCAAGGACCGTGGCGGCAAGCGCATGACCATGACCGTCATCTCGGTGCGCGACACGCTGATCGCCTGGTACGAACGCCGCGGCTACCGCCTGACCGGCGACACCGAACCCTTTCCCTATGGCGACGAACGCTTCGGCGTGCCCCAGCGCGACGACCTGCACTTCGTGATCATGGAAAAGGCGCTGTAGAATCCTTCACCGGGTTTGGGAGATTACCGAAGCTTAAGTAGCGCCGCCTCCCCGCCGCCCCTCACATGCCCCATCCAATCTCCAGGGGCCCACCATGTCGCTCATCCTTCGCGCGGTCGCCGGCGTCGCGCTCGCCCTGTCCCTCGCCGCCTCGGCCCAAGCCGCCGTCACGCCCGTGCCGGTCGGCGAGCCCCTGGCGCGGTTCGACAAGCTCAAGCCCGCCACCCACCGCTACCTGCGCTACAAGCAGGTCGGCGAGACGATCCAGCCGCTGGACGTCTGGACCCGCGAGATCCGCATCGAGCCCGACAAGGCCGGGGTGAAGCGCCTGCACATCGTCCAGCACTGGGACGGGGCGACGGCGGGCGCGGTCAAGACACTGGACAGCTGGTTCGAGCTGAACACCTTCCGCCCGTTCACCCACGAGCGCCGCACCACCAAGGACGGCCAGACCAAGATCGAGGGCTTCGACTTCAAGTCCGACCGGATCGTCGGCCTGAAGGACCTGGAGGGCAACAGCCAGGCCGCCTATGACGTCGCCTCAGCCCAGCCGACCTTCAATTTCGAGACCGACATGGAGTTCCTCCAGGCCCTGCCGCTGGCGGCCGGCTACGAGGCCCAGATCGTCTTCCACCATCCGGGCGGCGGCCCGCCGGCGCCGTACGTGTTCAAGGTGACGGGCAGCGAAGTCCTGACCAGCTCGGCCGGCGGCAAGATCGACTGCTGGGTGGTGACCACCGACTACAACCGCCCGGAGATGAAGCCCACGACCTTCTGGATCGCCAAGGACAGCCAAGTGGTGATCAAGAACGTCGCCACCGCGCCGGACGGAGCTGTGTGGGTGAAGACGTTGCTGTGGTGAGCTGCTGAACCACCACAACCAACCCTCCACAACCAACCCCGTCATCCCGCGCTTTATGCGCGGGACCCATGGTTCAGCTTGCAAGAGAGAGCGAAGGTCCGCATCGCACCCGCGGCGGACAAATGGGTCCCGCGCATAAAGCGCGGGATGACGGTAAGGGTTGTAGCTAGATCACCGCCCGCGAGCGCTCCGCCACTTCGCTCGACAGTGAACTCGCCACGATCTCCAGGGCGCGCCGCAGGGACGGTCGGTCGACCGCCGCGCCTAGGCACAGGCGCACGCCGCTCTCCAGGCCCGGCTCGACCACCGGGGCGTCCGGCGGGGTGACCTCGACGCCGCCGCGCAAGGCGCGGCCGGCCATGCGTTCGGCGGCCAGTTCGCCCATCGGCAGCCAGACGTGCGGGGCCTTGTCCGAATGCGGGGTCTCGATCGCGCCGCCCAGGATCTCGCGGGCCATGTTCAGCCGCGCGACGGCCTCCTTGCGGACCTCGACGGCGATGGCGTCGGCCGAGCCGTCCTCGATCCACTGGGTCGCCACCAGGCCGCCGAAGCCGGGCGGGGCGTAGGTCAGGGCCCGCACCGCATCCAGCACCCGGTCGAAGGCCTCGTCGCTGGGCGCCACGAGAAAGCCGGCGCGCAGGCCCGGCCCCAGGATCTTCGACACGCCCGAGACGTGGAAGGTCCGCTCGGGGGCCAGCAGGGCGAACGGCGGCGGCGCCTCGGGGGCGTAGATGCCGTAGATGTCGTCCTCGACGATGGTCAGGTCGTACTTGCGGGCCAGGGCGGCGATAGCATGGCGACGCGCGGCGCTCATGATCCGTCCGGTCGGGTTCTGCAGGGTCGGAATGGTCGACAGCACCCGCGCGCCGGTCGCCTTGATCGCCGCCTCCAGGGCGTCGGGGTCCAGTCCCTCGCCGTCCATGGCCACGCCCTTGAGCCGCAGGCCGTTGTGGGCCGCGAGCGCCTTGACGCCGTTATAGGTCGAGGCCTCGCACAGCACCGTGTCGCCGGCCCGCGCGACCGAGCCGATCGCCAGGGCCAGGCCCTGCTGGGCGCCGGCGCAGCAGATCAGCCGCCGCCAGTCGATGGTCTCGTAGCTGCTGGTCCGCGCCAGCCAGGCCGCCCCGGCCCGGCGCTGGACCTCGTGGCCGGCCGGCGGGGCGTAGGCCAGGTGCTCCAGCAGATCGGGCCGCTTGCGCATGCGCGCCAGGGCTTCGGTCAGGCGCGAGGCGGCCGGCGCGGCCGTGGCGATGTTCTGCGCCAGGTTGATCGGACCGGCGCGCTCATAGGGGCGATGTTCGGTCGGGGCGTTGACGAAGCTGCCGCGGCCAACATGGGCGCTGACCAGCCCGGCCTTCTCGGCCTCGACATAGGCCCGCGTCACGGTGCCCAGGCCCACGCCCAGGCGGTAGGCCAGGTCGCGCTGCGGCGGCAGGCGCATCCCGGCGGCCAACTGGCCCGAGGCGATATCGGCGCGCAGCACCCCCACCAGCCGCTCATAGAGCGGGCCGCCGCCGTCGGGGATGCTTGGCGTCCAGGCCGAGACCAAGGGTCGCCTCCTTTATTGTCATCATTACAATATGCAATTTGACTCACGATACAATGGAAATCATCACGATGACATTCCTGATCCTTGGAGGTCGTGATGACTCCCGAATTGCTGCTCGCTTACGTTCTGTTCTGTTTCGCCACGGCCGGTACGCCGGGCCCCAACAACATGCTGCTGCTGGCGTCGGGCGCGAATTTCGGCTTCCGCGGGACGGTGCTGCACATCCTGGGGATCAGCGCGGGACTGGGCTTCATGGTGCTGGCGATGGGCCTTGGCCTGGGCGGCGTGTTCCGGAGCTATCCGGTGCTGCACGAGATCCTGCGCTGGGTCGGGGCGGCCTATATGCTGTGGCTGGCCTGGAAGATCGGGACCTCCAGCGCGGTCAGTGACAAGTCGCTGGCCAAGCCCATGACATTCCTGCAGGCGGCGGCATTCCAATGGGTCAATCCCAAGGCCTGGGCCATGGCGCTGGGCGCGGTGACGACCTATGCGCCGGAAGGCTCGGGCTGGACGATCGTGCCGCTGCTGGCCGGGACCTTCATGATGATCGGCGCGCCGTGCAGCGCCGCCTGGGCGGGGTTTGGGCAGGGGCTGCGGCCGTTCCTGGACCGGCCGGCGGTGCTGCGGACGTTCAATGTGACGATGGCGGTGCTGCTGGTGGCGTCGCTGTATCCGCTGATCGTGGATCACAAGGCGAGGCCGGTGAGCCTGGAGGCGCTGGCCAGCGTGCCGGCCCCGCCGATGCCGCGGTCGCGGGGGTGAGGCCGTCGCGCCCCCTCCGTCACGGCGCGTATCCGCGGCGAGACGGAGGGGCGCCAAGCGCTTATTAGGGTAGCGATCTTACCCGAGGATTACACCATGCGCCCGCTGCTCGCCCTCGCCGCCGCCGCCCTGCTCGCCACCAGCGCGGCGGCGCAGGATCTGAAGGTCACCGTCGCCGGTCGCGACAGCGTGGTGCTGACGCCCAAAGACCTCGCCGCCCTGCCCCGCGCCAAGGCGACGATCAAGGTCAAGGGCGCCGACGTCGTCTATGAGGGCGTGCGCCTGGACGCCGTGCTAGCCCAGGCGGGCGTGGTGCACGGCGAGCGATTGATGGGCCGGTTCCTGAACCAGGTGGTCATCGCCCGCGCCGCCGACGGCTTCTTCAGCGTGCTGTCCCTGGCCGAGACCGACCCGGTCTATCGCGCCAATCCGGTCGTGGTCGCCGACACCGTGGGCGGCCACAAGCTGGACGACCGCGAAGGCCCCTATCGCCTTGTCGTCGATGGCGACCTGCGTCCATCGCGAGCGCCGCGCCAGCTGACCTCGATCGAGGTCAAGCCGGCGTTCTGAAGCCCTAGGCCGCCACCGCCTTCACCCGTTCCGGGCCGATGCCCAGGAAGTCGCGCTTGCCCAGCGGGACGCCCTGGTTGCGCAGGATGTCGTAGGCGGTGACGACGTGGAACTGGAAGTTCGGGATCACGAACTCCAACAGGTAGTCGAGGCCGGAGAAGCCCAGGGTGATCGACGGGCCGGCCGGCACCGTGATCTCGCGCTCGGCCGCCCCCTCGAAGGCCGAGGCCGGGACGCTTTCGATGAAGGCCAGGGTCTTGGCGACGCGCTCTTGCAGCTGGGCGAAGGTCGTCTCGTCGTCGGCCATCGACGGGGCGTCGACGGCGGCCAGACGGGCGATGGCGCCCTTGGCGCTGTCGGAGGCGCGCTGGATCTGGCCGCTCAGCGGCAGCATGTCCTCGAACAGGCGGGCGGTGACATAGGCGTCCGGGTTCGCGCCCGAGGCCTCGGCATGCGCCTTGGCCTTGTCGAGCAGGGCCGACAGCGTCTTGAGGCCGCGCGCGGACGTGGTCACGGCGACGTGCTGGATGGAAACGGACATGGGAATTTCCTCGCTAGCTCCGGCCCCTCCGGCCGAGCTGCCTAGCGAGTTAGACACGCTTATGAGCGTTTTCAATAAGGACTGATGACAATTCCTGTCAGCAGTCGCGTTCGGGATCCAGGCGGCGGGAATGGCCAGGCCGTGGCTAATGGCGAAGCCTAACGCTCTCCGAAACGGGTTTCGTCCGCATCCATTCCCTTCGAACCGGAAAGGTTCTAGAGAGACCGACCCGTTCCCCCAGCTTTGCGACCACACCCTTGCGACTGCCCCAGGCCCGCCTCGACCAGGTTCTCGACCGCTTCCGCGAAGTGGAGGCGCGCATGGGCGCGGCCACCGACGGGACCGAGATCGTCAAGCTCTCCAAGGAGCACGCCGAGCTGCGCCCGGTCGCCGAGGCCGTCGAGCGCCTGGCCAAGCTGAGCGCCGAGCGCGCCGAGCTGGACGTCATGGCCGCCGATCCCGAGATGGCCGAGATGGTCAAGGACGAGATCCAGGCCCTGGACGAGAAGCTGCCGGCCCTCGAACACGACCTCGCCTTGATGCTGGCCCCCAAGGACAAGGACGAGAACGCGTCCGCCATTCTCGAAGTCCGGGCTGGCACGGGCGGCGACGAGGCGGCCCTGTTCGCCGGCGACCTGTTCCGCATGTACCAGCGCTACGCCACCCTGCGGGGCTGGCGCGTCGAGATCGACAGCATCTCGGAAGGCGAAATGGGCGGCTACAAGGAAATCGTCGCCTCGATCACCGGCGACGGCGTGTTCGGCCGGCTGAAGTTCGAGAGCGGCGTGCACCGCGTGCAGCGCGTGCCGGCCACCGAAGCCCAGGGCCGCATCCACACCTCGGCCGCCACGGTCGCGGTGCTGCCCGAGGCCGAGGACGTCGAGATCGACATCAAGGAAAGCGACCTGCGGATCGACACCTACCGCTCGTCGGGCGCCGGCGGCCAGCACGTCAACAAGACCGATTCCGCCGTGCGCATCACCCACTTGCCGACCGGCGTGGTCGTGACCTCGTCGGAAAAGTCGCAGCACCAGAACCGCGCCCGGGCCATGAAGAACCTGAAGGCGCGCCTGTACGACATGCAGCGCGAGGCCCTGGACAGCGCCCGCTCCGAGGCCCGCAAGAGCCAGGTCGGCAGCGGCGACCGCTCCGAACGCATCCGCACCTACAACTTCCCGCAGGGCCGGGTGACCGACCACCGGATCAACCTGACCCTCTACAACCTGGCCCGGATCATCGAGGGCGACAGCCTGGATGACGTGATCAACCCGCTGATCGCCGAGGACCAGGCCGAGCGTCTGGCCAGCCTGGAAGAAAGCTTCGGCTAAGCCATGACCTGGACCCGGACCTACGACGAGGACGAGCCCCAGCGGGTCAACAAGTGGCTGGCCCAAAGCGGCGTCTGCTCGCGCCGCGAGGCCGAAGCCCTGATCGCCCACGGCCTGGTCTCGATCGACGGCGAGGTCGTGGAAGATGTCGGCCGCAAGATCCTGCCGGGCCAGACCCTGGTCCTGGCCGACCGCGCGACGGCGCAGCTGGAATCGACCTTCACCTACATGATCCACAAGCCGGTGGGCGTGGTGTCGGCCCAGCCGGACCCCGGCCAGGTCCCGGCCGCGCGTCTGTTGACCCGGCAGAACATCTGGGGCGGCGTGCCCGCGCCAATCCCGCAGTCGGGCGACCTGCTGCCGCCGATCGGCCGCCTGGACAAGGACTCGCGCGGCCTGCTGCTGCTGTCCCAGGACGGCGTGGTGGCCAAGGCCGTGATCGGCCCGCGGTCGGACCTCGAGAAGGAATACCGCGTCGCCGTGATGGGCGAGCTGACCGAAGAGAAGCTCGAACTCCTGCGCTTCGGCCTGGAGCTGGACGGGAGAGAGCTCCGCCCCGCCGACGTCGAGGTCATCTCCGACCAGCGCCTGCGCATCGTCCTGCGCGAAGGCCGCAACCGCCAGATCCGCCGCATGTGCGAGCTGGTCGAGCTGAAAGTCGTGGACCTGTTCCGAGTGCGGATCGGTCCGCTGACCCTGGGCGAGATGCCCGAGGGGCGCTGGCGGCCACTGACGAGTGAAGAGCGGGCGGCGTTGATCGCGGGCTGAGGAGGCATCAAACGGCCATAGGTAGCGCGCACCGAATTTGCCGTTATATTATAACAATGAGCCAGCCCACGCCCTCCGCCCCGACCAACTTCTTCAATCAGGACATGGCCGACGCCTACGACCGTCGGAACAGCGCCCTGGCCCCGATCTCCGACAATCTGCATTTCCTGATGCGGCTGGTTCTGGCCGACCTGCCCGCCGAGGCGCGGGTGCTATGTGTCGGGGTCGGGACCGGCGCCGAGATCCTGTCCCTGGCCAAGGCGTATCCGGGCTGGTCATTCGTCGGCGTCGATCCGTCCGAGGAGATGCTGGCCGTGGGACGACACCGGCTCGAACAGGCCGGGGTGCTGCGGCGTTGCGAGCTTATCCAGGGCTATGTCCAGGACGCCCCCGCCGAGGGCTTCGACGCCGTGGTCAGCCTGCTGGTCGCGCACTTCATCAAGAGCGAAGACCGAGGCGCTTTCTACGCCGCCATCCATGACCGCCTGAAACCCGGAGGCCGCTTCGTCAGCGCGGAAATCAGCGGCGACCTGGACGCCCCAGAGTTCTCTGAAATGCTGGAAGACTGGAAGCGGATCCAGACCCTGATGGGCGCGACGCCGGAGTCGCTGGCCAAGTTGGGCGGCATGATGCGGGACGTGCTGGGGGTTGTGCCCCCAGCGGAGACGGAAACCTTGTGGCGGGCCGCCGGCTTCCGCCAGCCGATCCCGTTCTTCCAGGCCTTCATGATCCGAGGCTGGCACGCTGTGAGGCCTTGATTGAAAAAGGGCGGCCGCCTCACGGCAGCCGCCCTCGTCCTTCGGCCGGGGCCGAGGGCTAGTTCAGGTCGAGACGACCGGCGTTCATGACCTTGGTCCAGGCCGCCACGAAGTCCTTCACGAACTTGTCCTGCGAGTCCGCGCAGCCATAGACCTCGGCGAAGGCCCGCAGTTCGGCGTGGGAGCCGAAGATCAGGTCGACGCGGCTGGCGGTCCAGCGGGCCTCGCTGCTCTTGCGGTCGTGACCGGCGAAGGCGTTGACCGCCGTCGGGCTCCAGGTCGTGCCCATGCCGAGCAGGTTGACGAAGAAGTCGGTCGTCAGCACGCCCGGACGGTCGGTGAACACGCCAGCCTTGGAGCCGCCGCTGTTGGCGCCCAGCACCCGCAGGCCGCCGACCAGCACGGTCAGCTCCGGCGCCGACAGGCCCAGGAGCTGGGCGCGGTCGACGA
Source organism: Caulobacter sp. ALps2 (assembly GCF_058681635.1). NCBI lineage: Bacteria > Pseudomonadati > Pseudomonadota > Alphaproteobacteria > Caulobacterales > Caulobacteraceae > Caulobacter > Caulobacter sp. ALps2. Next base: position 2,596,106 of record NZ_CM178743.1, on the reverse strand, counting down.
GGGCCTCTTCGGGGGCCATGAACTGAGTCCCCTCCTTGCGATAGTTGCGGAAGCCGTCCGAGATCGGCTCCAGCGGCTCGAACGACTCCGCGTCGGTCTGCTCGGCCGTGGCGTCGGTGCGGCCCGGCGAGAACGGGACCTCGATGGCGCTGCCGGCGTCCCGGGCGGCCTTCTCGACCGCGGCCGAGCCGGCCAGCACGATCAGGTCGGCCAGCGAGACCTTCTTGCCGCCCGAGGCCGAGCCGTTGAAGTCCGCCTGGACGCCTTCCAGCGTCGACAGCACCTTGGCCAGCACCGGCGGATCGTTGACCGCCCAATCCTTCTGCGGGGCCAGACGAACGCGCGCGCCGTTGGCGCCGCCGCGCTTGTCGGACTGGCGGTAGGTCGAGGCCGAGGCCCAGGCCGCCGAGACCAGCTCCGAAACCGACAGGCCCGAGGCCAGGATCTTGTCCTTCAGCGCCTTGACGTCGCCGGCGTCCACCAGCGGGTGGTCCACGGCCGGGACCGGGTCCTGCCAGATCAGCTCTTCCTTGGGGACCAGCGGGCCCAGATAGCGGCCGATCGGCCCCATGTCGCGGTGGGTCAGCTTGAACCAGGCGCGGGCGAAGGCGTCGGCGAACTGGTCCGGGTTCTCCAGGAACCGGCGCGAGATCTTCTCGTATTCGGGGTCGAAGCGCAGGGCCAGGTCCGAGGTCAGCATGCGCGGGCGCTGCGTCTTGGACGGGTCGAAGGCGTGCGGGATGTCGGCCGGCGCGTCCTTGGCTTCCCACTGGTGGGCGCCGCCGGGGCTCTTGGTCAGTTCCCACTCGAACTTGAAGAGGTTCTCGAAGAAGTGGTTGCTCCACCGGGTCGGCGTCTGGGACCAGGTGACTTCCAGGCCCGAGGTGATGGCGTCGGCGCCCAGGCCGGTACCGTGCTTGCTATGCCAGCCCAGGCCGCCGTGCTCGATCTCGCCGCCTTCCGGCTCTGGACCGACGAACGAGGGATCGCCCGCGCCATGGGTCTTGCCGAAGGTGTGGCCGCCGGCGATCAGGGCGACGGTTTCCTCGTCGTTCATGGCCATGCGGGCGAAGGTGGCGCGGATGTCGTGCGCCGAGGCCAGCGGGTCGGGATTGCCGTTCGGGCCTTCCGGATTGACGTAGATCAGGCCCATCTGCACCGCGCCCAGCGCCGGATGCAACTGGCGCTCGCCGCTGTAGCGCTCGTCGCCCAGCCACGAACCCTCGGGGCCCCAGTAGAGCTCCTCGGGCTCCCACTGGTCGGCGCGGCCGCCGCCGAAGCCGAACGTCTTGAAGCCCATCGACTCGAGCGCGACGTTGCCGACCAGCACATACAGGTCGGCCCACGACAGCTTGGCGCCGTACTTTTGCTTGATCGGCCACAGCAGGCGGCGCGCCTTGTCCAGGTTGGCGTTGTCTGGCCAGCTGTTCAGCGGCGCGAAACGCTGTTGCCCGCCGCCCGCGCCGCCGCGACCATCGCTGGTGCGATAGGTGCCGGCGCTGTGCCAGGCCAGGCGGATGAACAGGCCGCCATAGTGTCCGAAGTCGGCGGGCCACCAGTCCTGGCTGTCGGTCTGCAGCGCGTGCAGGTCGGCGATCACCGCATCGAGATCCAGGCTCTTGAAGGCCTCGGCGTAGTCGAACGCCTCACCCATCGGATTGGAGCGTGGCGAGTGCTGGTTCAGCCCCTCGAGACGCAGATTTTCCGGCCACCAGTCCCGGTTGCCTCTGCCGCCACGACCGCGTCCCATGGGGCATTGGCCCTGGACATTATCTTCGACCTTCGCATCCATCGTCGTTTCCTCCGCTTTGGCTTGGAACCCAGCGCCGTCCCCGATGAGCATCAGCCTCCTCATCGCGCCATAGGTACAATTGATTGTTCCTATCTTGGCCATAGACGCGGCCATTGACGTCCCATCGGCTATCCGCCGTCGGATCTTTTCGATCACGCCCCCTTTCCGTTCGCGACCGGCCGGAAACGAACCCCGCCCTCGCGGCGCCACGACCGCGCGGCATCTCCTGGCGGACGACAACGACGGGAATGACCATGGCCGACCTTCATCGACGCGGACTGCTGGCGCTGGGCCTCGTGGCCGGTACGGGAACGACCGCGACGGCGGCGCCGCGTCTCGATCCCGGCCCCCAGCTGACGCCCGCGGTCACCGAGGGCCCCTACTACCTGGCCGGCGCGCCGACGCGGATCGACATCGCCGAGGGCCTGCCGGGGGTGGCGGTCGAGCTGCGCTTCCATGTGTTCGACGAACTTGGAGCACCCCTGCCCGGCGCGCGGGTCGATGTCTGGCACTGTGACGCGCAGGGCCGCTATTCCGGGTTCGGCGACGCGCCCGGCCGCGAGCCCGAGGCGGCCCTGAAGGCGGCGCGGTTCCTGCGCGGCGCGCAGCCCGTCGACGAGGGCGGCGCGGCGACGTTCCGCACCGTCTATCCGGGCTGGTACGAGGGCCGCACCACCCACATCCACTACAAGGTCTGGCTGGGCCAGCGGACCTTGCTGACCTCGCAGGTCTTCCTGCCCGACGCGCTGAACGAGTTCCTCTATGTCCAGGCCGCCGACTACAAGCGTGGGCGCACGCGCGACACGCTCAACAGCAACGACTTCATCGCCAAGCAGGGCGGCGAGGCGACCTTCGCCGCCGTGGCCGAGGGCGCGGAGCGTTTCCGGGTCGATTTCGACGTGGTCGTGGACCGCGACGCCCGGCCACGGGCCGAGGGCTTCAGGGGACCGCCGCCCGGCGGCTTCGGCGACGGCCCGCCTCCAGGTCCCCCGCCCGGCGGAGGCCCCGGTCGTCGTGAGGCGCTCACCGGCGAGGCCCGTGTAGCGGCCCTGCTACCGAAAGCCTGACTCCCGCGCGGCTTGATACACTGCCGTTACAGAACCGCCCCAGTTGCACCGCGGCATTTTGGTTCTCTCCGGCGTGTACGGAGAAACCAAAATGCCCAAAGACACCGCCAGGGAGACTGAAGGACGCCGCCCCAACCCGATCGACCTGCATGTCGGCGCTCAGGTGCGGATGCGGCGCAAGGTGCTGGGCGTCGCCCAGGATCAGCTGGCCGACGACCTGGGCCTGACCTTCCAACAGGTGCAGAAATACGAGCGCGGCGAGAACCGGATCAGCGCGTCCAAGCTCTACCAGATCGCGACGCTGCTGAAGACCGACATCGGCTTCTTCTTTGACGGCCTACCTGATCCGGCCGAGGCCGCGGGGCCCGGAAGCGCGGGACACGAGGCCGACCGCACGGTGCGGACCTTCCTGCACACGTCCGAAGGCCTGCAACTGGCCACGCTTTTCCCCCGCATCGGCGCCAGCCGGGTACGCCGACAGCTGGTCGACCTGGTGCGGGTGATGGCGGACGGGGCCTAGGGCCTACTCCGCCGCCAGGGCCTTGGCGTCCTCGGCCGCGCGGATCTCGGCGGCCTTCTTCTCGACCAGCTCGACGATGTGGTCGATCATGCCGTCGTTGGACTGTTTGTGGTCGGGCTTGCCGGCCATGTAGACCATGCCCGCCCCGGCGCCGCCGCCGGTGAAGCCGATATCGGTCATCAGCGCCTCGCCCGGGCCGTTGACCACGCAGCCGATGATCGACAGCGACATCGGCTGCGAGATATGGGCCAGCCGCGCCTCGAGCGCTTCCACGGTCTTGATGACGTCATAGCCCTGCCGCGCGCACGACGGGCAGGCGATGATGTTGACGCCGCGGTGGCGCAGGCCCAGCGACTTCAGGATGTCGAAGCCGACCTTGATCTCCTCGACGGGATCGGCGGCCAGCGAGACCCGGATGGTGTCGCCGATGCCGGCCCACAGCATCGAGCCGATGCCGATCGACGACTTCACCGTGCCGGTGCGCAGCGCCCCGGCCTCGGTCACGCCCAGGTGCAACGGACAGTCGATGGCCTCGGCCAGCTGGTAATAGGCCGCCACGGTCATGAACGGATCGGACGCCTTCACCGAGATCTTGAACTCGTGGAAGTCGTGGTCCTGCAGGATGCGGGCGTGGTTCAGGGCGCTCTCGACCATGGCGTCGGGACACGGCTCGCCGTACTTCTCCAGCAGTTCGCGCTCCAGCGAGCCGGCGTTGACGCCGATGCGCATCGAGCATCCGTGGTCGCGGGCGGCCTGGATCACGTCACGCACGCGGTCGGGGCTGCCGATATTGCCCGGATTGATCCGCAGGCAGGCCGCGCCCGCCTGGGCCGCCTCGATGCCGCGCTTGTAGTGGAAGTGGATGTCGGCCACGAGCGGGACCTTGGCCTCGCGGGCGATGGTCTTGAACGCGGCCGTGCTCTCGACGTCGGGGCAGCTGACCCGGACGATGTCGGCCCCGGCCTCTTCCAGCTGACGGATCTGCTCCAGCGTCGCGGCCGCGTCGCTGGTCAGGGTGTTGGTCATCGACTGGACGGTGATCGGCGCGTCGCCGCCCACCTCGACATTGCCGACGCGGATCTTGCGCGATTGCCGGCGCGTGATCATGCGCCAGGGACGGACGTGCGTGTGGTCTGCGGCCATGGTGGTAATTTAGAGGGTGTTGGGGCGGAACTGAAGGGCTCTCACCCATCCTTCTCCCCTTGCGGGAGACGGTGTCGCCGTCAGGCGACGGATGAGGGGTCTCGCGATCGCGTCCGGACAGGGCTTTCAACCCCTCATCCGTCCGCTTCGCGTCCACCTTCTCCCGCGGGGGGAGAAGGGATTATTGAGGCTTCACCGCCACCGGAGCCGCCGCCACCGGCGCCGGCGGGATCAGCTTGGCCACCGCCGTCTGGTTCGAGGTCAGATGCCCCGTCAGGCGGCCCTGGTAATAGACCTCGAACAGGGACGGCTCGACCACGTCCAGGATCAGGCCGGGCGTGGCGGGCGCGCGATAGGCGTCGCCGGTCGACAGCCAGCGGGTCATGTGGATGGTGCCGTCGGCGCGGCGAACGGTCAGAGCGCCGGCCTTGCGGGCCTGGATCAGCACGCCCGAGGCCTCCTGGGGCGTCGCGCCCAGGATCTGGCCCTTGGGCTTGAACTGCGCGCCGACCACGAATTGGTTGGCCTTGTCCACCACCCCGGCCTTGGCGTCGGCCTCGGCGCGCGCCTTGGCGGCGGCCTTGGCGGCGTCGACCGATCCGCCATTGGCGGCGGCGTCATCGAGACCGGGGGTCTTGTAAGGCTCGGGCGTCGTCGACTCGACGGGGGCCGGCAGCGGCGCGCCCAGAGCGACCTGGTTGTTGCTGGCGTGGGCCTGGACCGGAACCGAGGAAGCGGCCGGGGCCACCTGGGGCGGCGGCTCGTCCTTGGCGATGGCGCGCTGGGCGACGTTCCACAGCAGGATGGCGCCCACCACCAGCAGGCCGCCGGCGAAGATCAGGGCCAGGCGCGGGTCGCGCTCGCGGCGCACGCCAACCGGGGCGCGCAGCTCGGCGCCGTCGTCGGGCGCATCGGTCTTGAAGCGGGCGACAGCGGCCTCGGCGTCCAGGCCCAGCAGGCCGGCATAGGCGCGGACATAGCCGATGGTGAACGGGCGCGAGGGCAGGTCCTCGAACCGCAGGTCCTCGATCGCCTCGATATAGCTCTGACGGATGCGCGTGGCGTCGGCCACGTCCTGGGTGGTCAGGCCGCGGAACTCGCGCGCCGACTTCAGGGCCATGCCGATGTCGGCGCCCCCCTCCACTCCAGGGGAGTCGATCGACGGATGATAGACGGCGACCGGCGTATCATCCGTGTCGGCGTCGGAGACGAGATGCAAACGTCTCACGTTGCCCGTATCCAGCGGCATAACTTGACTATACGCCCCCAAAATCGCGCCACGCGCGAAGCGCGACGCACTCCCCCACCCCGTATTGCACGGAGGTCTTAACAAGTGTTTGGGATAACAAACTAAGTAGCCGGATTCAATGGACTAAACGGTGACGCTTAGTTAACGGCGCAGCTTTTCCTCGAAACGCCCCTAGACCGCGACGTACAGCTTGCGGGCCAAGGTTTCGATTTCGCCGCGCAACGATCCGCTGGTCCCCTTCAGCAGGGCCTCGACATTGCGCCGCGCGGCCTCGCGATCCAGCGACAGCACCATCTGCTTGACCGGGCCGATGCCGGCCGGCGGCATGGAAAGTCCTTCGAATCCAAGGGCCACCAGCGCGAAGGCCTCTAGCGGACGGCCAGCCATCTCGCCGCACACGGAGACGGGCGTGCCGGTGTCGGCGCAGGCCTGCTGGATGGTCTTCAGCGCGCGCAGCGCCGCCGGCGACAGCGGGTCGTAACGATCCGAGACCTTCGGATTGCCCCGGTCGGCGGCGAACATGTACTGCATCAGGTCGTTGGTGCCGACCGAAACGAAGTCGGTCATCGGCAGCAGTGCGTCGAGATGCCACAGCAGCGATGGGGCCTCGATCATCGCCCCCACGTCCAGCCGGGCCGGCGCGGGACGGCCGCGCTTCTGGGCCCAGGCCACTTCCTGGTCGACGAACGCCCGGGCGGCGCGGAACTCGTCGACATTGGCCACCAGCGGGAACATCACGCGCAGCGGCCGGCCGGCGGCGGCCTTGATCAGAGCGCGGATCTGCATGCGCAGCAGGGCCGGACGATCCAGACCCATGCGCACGGCGCGCCAGCCCAGGGCCGGATTGTCCTCGCGCTCCAGCTCCATGTACGGCAGCAGCTTGTCGCCGCCCAGGTCCAGCGTGCGGAAGGTCACCGGCATGCCGTTGGCGGCTTCCAGCACCTTTTCGTAGAGCGCCGTCTGAGCCTCCAGGCGCGGCAACTCCTCGGCGACCATGAACTGGAACTCGGTGCGGAACAGGCCGATGCCCTCCGCCCCGGTCTCGGCCAGGATGTCGAGGTCGACGGCCAGGCCGGCGTTCATCAGCAGCGTGATCTTGGCGCCGTCCTTGGTGATCGGCGGGGTGTCGCGCAGGCGGGCGAATTCGGCCTTGCGCTGGGCGCGGACCTCCATCCGGGCCTTGAGCGCCTTCACCACGTCCGAGCGCGGACGCAGCCAGGCTTCCTGGGTCTCGGCGTCGACCACCACCGGGTCGCCTTCATTGACCCGGTCGCGCAGGCCGGCCAGGCGGCCGACACAGGGGATGTCCAGAGCCCGGGCGACGATGCCGGCGTGACTGGCGGCGCTGCCTTCCTCCAGCAGGATGCCCTTCAGCTTGGTGCGGTCATATTCCAGCAGGTCGGCCGGCCCCAGGTTCCGGGCGATCAGGATGGCGTCGTCGGGCAGTTGGCGCACGTGGTGCACGTCGCCCGACAGGTGGCGCAACAGCCGGTCGTTCAGGTCTTCCAGGTCGTGCAGCCGCTCGCGCAGATAAGGATCACGCGCCTGGCCCAGCCGGGCCCGGTGCTCGGAGCGGACGCGCTCGACGGCCGCCTCGGCCGTGAGGCCCGAGCGCACGGCCTCGTTCAGCGAACGGTTCCAGCCCCGATCGTGAGCGAACAGGCGGTAGGTCTCGAGCACTTCGTACGAGGCGCCGACCAGGCCGTGCTGGCCTTCCAGCATCTGGTCGATCTGGGTCTGCAGCGCTTCGATCGCGTAGGAGAGCCGCGCCTCCTCGGCCAAGGCGTCGTCGGACAGCAGGGTCTCGGGGACCACCGGCTGCTCGTGCAACACGGCCACGCCATAGGCCAGGCCCTCGGCGAAGCGCGAGCCCTTCAGCCGCTCGGGCTTGTGCGGCGCCAGCTCGACGTCCTTGAGCTCGTCGGCGCCCAACAGCTCGCTGGAACTGACCATCTCGGCCAGCACCATGGCGATGATCTGGAGATCCTCGACCTCTTCCTCGTCATAGACCCGCTCGGTGCGGTTCTGGACGACCAGCACGCCGATGGCGCGGCCGCCGCGCAGCAGCGGCACGGCCAGGAAGGCGTGGTAGGGATCTTCGCCGGTTTCCGGACGGTACGAGAACTGCGGATGACTGGCGGCGTCCGACAGGTTCAGCGGCCGGCCCAGGCGCATGGTCTCGCCGACCAGACCCTCGCCCGGCTTCAGGCGGGTGACGTGGACGGCCTCGCGGGCCAAACCCTCGGTGGCGAACAGTTCGAGATCGCCCGAGGCGCGGCGCAAATAGATCGAGCAGACTTCCGCCACCATCGAGATGGCGATGGTGCGCACCACCATGTCCAGCTTGGCCTGGGCGGGACCGCCGCCAGCCATGGCCTCGCGAATCTGCCGCAGCAGGCTGCGTGGTCCTCGAACGGCGATGCCGGATGCAGCCATCTCGTCCGCGTGCGCTCCCTAAGCCCGGAGGTACGGTTTCTAGCCTAGCCGCAAACGCCAGGGGTTAAAGACCGTCCGTCCTCTAGATGGGGGCTATAGCAGATTTCGCCCGCGCGAAAGCGGCCTAGGTCAACCGAACAGCGATTAGGTGCGTGGGCACGAAAAAGCGCCGCCCAAATTTTCCGAGAGGAGACGGGCGGCGCGAAAAAGCGCCGCCCGGTTTCGCCGGACGGCGCAGTCAGCACGCTAGGGGAGGGATCGGAACTCTAGCGGCGATAGTCGGGGTTAGCGGCGATAGCCGTAATCGCGGGCGTCGTAGCGGTTGCCGTAACGGTCATAGGCGTAGCGGCTGTTCTGGTAGCCACGTTGGTTCTGATACCCACGCTGGTTGTAGTAGCGGTTGTCGTAGCGCGGAGCCGTACGGTAGCCGTAGCGATAGTCCTTCTTCTTGGCCGTCGTGGCGCCCAGGGCCGCGCCGGCGACCGCGCCGATGGCGACCGCTTCGGTCTTGCCGTCGCCGAGGGCCGCGCCGGCCACGCCGCCGATCACCGCGCCCAGAATGGCGCGCTCGGTCTTGCTGGCGGCGAAGGCGCTCGAGGCGGGGACAATCATCGCGCCAGTGATGGCCACGGCGATCGCAGTCTTGGTGAAGGTCTTCATGACAAACTCCTTTTCCAGATGCGTCGCCCCCAAATCAGTTCTGGGCGGCGCTGTTGATGTCTGTTGTAAGGGGGTCCGCCTGAACCTCATTTGAACCGCGCCGTTCAGGTTCGCGTCATGTTGAGAAAAAGTTTTGGGCCTCCTCCCGCTCCGTTTCCCCGGCGAAAGCCGGGGAGACGGGTGTGGGGTAGTTAGGCAGGGTGGGCGGCCGGCCGATGCAGCCGCGCCGACCACAGCACGCCGGCCAGCATCAGCACGATCGCGGTGGCCTCCAGGCCGCGCGGCCAGCGGCCTTCGTGCAGGAATCCGTACAGCAGAGCGAACAGGGTCTCGAAGACGATCAGCTGGCCCGAAAGACTCAGCGGCAGCAGGCGGCTGGCCGAGTTCCACAGGCCGTTGCCAATCACCGACGCCCCGATCGCCACCGCGAAACTGACCATCCAGAACCAGCGCCAGTCCGCCGCCGCATGGACTTGGCCGCCCATCATGAAGGCCGGGACGACCAGCAGCAGCGACAGCAGGCCCGTGGCCAGGCCGGTCAGCAGCGACCACTCATGGCTGGTGAACTTCGGCGTCGCGGCCAGGCGGCGGGCGTTCCAGACGGCGTAGGCGGTCCACATCGCCAGGGCCAGCAGCGCGCCCAGCAGGCCCACGACCTGCTTGCCGATGCCGACGCCCTGCCCGTCGGTGAACACCGAGACATTGATGCAGACCCCGCCGGCGACGATCAAAGCCAGAGGCGCGGCCAGCTGGCCCAGTTGCACGCCCTCCCCCGACCCTCCTTTTTTGGAATGGGCCCCGACCAGGGTCACCGTGACCGGCAGCAGGCCGATGACCAGCGAGGCCAGGGCCACGCCCGAACTCTGCACCGAGACCGACAGGCCGACATAGTAGATCAGGTTGCCCAGCAGGCTCAGCAGGACGAGGTCGCGCCAGTCGCGACCGTCCATCTTCCGCATCACCGCCTTCCAGGTCGGGATCAGCAGCACCGCCGAGGCTAGGCCATAGGCGATGTAGCGCCCCGCCGTCATCTGCAGCGGCGTGAAGGCGGCCAGCAGCTTGGGCGCCAGGAACACCCCGCCCCAGAACGCGCCGGCGACCAGGCCGCACAGCAGGCCGAGGAGGAGATTGCGGGAGGTGCTCATGGGGCTGGGTTAGCAGGTCGCGGCGCGGCGGACTTGGCGAAAGCTCCCGGAGGCTTGGCGAGTGCTCTCAAGGGTTGACTCTTAAGTAGAGTAATGACGCAATCCAACCCTAGGTAAACAGCAGGAGGGTTCGATGAAATCTCGTCGTGAATTGATGTTCAGCGCCGCCGGCCTCGGCGTCGGCGCGCTGATGGTCGCCACCGCCGCTCAAGCTCGCACGCTTTCCGCCAGCGCCTCGCCGTCGATCGTCGGCATGGACGACGATAACTGGTCGGACTACGTCACCGTCAGCGTCAGCGGCGGCATCGGTCCCTACACCTATCAATGGACGCGCATCTCGGGCTCCAGCGATATCGACTGCACGGATCCAAACGGCGACGCGACGCAGTTCCGCTGGCTGGGTTCGTTCGGCGGGCCGCCGCGCCTTTCGGGCTGGATCTGCCAGGTGACCGACAGCGCCAACGAAACCACCAGCACCGGCGTCATCCGCGCCGCCTATGCTTCGGACTGAGGTCTAGGGACGTCCTTTTCGCCAGGCGCCGGGGGTGACGCCCAGGCTGGCCTTCATGCGCTTGGTGAGACCGCTCTGATCGCCGTGCCCCGTGCGCGCGGCGATCTCGGCGATCGACAGGCTGGTGTCGGAGAGCAGCCTCTGGGCGGCGCGCAGGCGGGCGTCCGACAGCGCCCCGTGCGGCGTCGTTCCGTAGGCGTCGGCGAACCGCGCGAAGAACCGGCTCTGGCTCATGCCCGCCTCGTTGGCCAGATCGCGGACGGTGAGCGGCTGCTCGAAGCGGGCCTCGATCATCGCGGCGGCGCGGGCCAGCCGCGGGTCCACATCGATCGGCGCCGCTGAGAGACCGCGCAGCAGCAGTGGCGCCCACAGGCTGGCGACGCCACCATCGATCGCGCCGGGCCCCTCGCCGGCTAAATACTCGAGCAGGCCCCGAACCGCGCCGGTGACCGGGGCGAAGGGCCGCTCGCGCAGGCGCTCGAAAGGCTTCATCAGCGCCCCGCCGATATCCGCCACCACGAACAGGTTCTCGCCGCGGGCGGCGAAGGCGTGGCGGGTTCCGGGCGGCACCACCGCCGCGCGGCCGGGATCCACGCGCCCGCCCTTGCCGTCGATCTCCATCTCCAGCACGCCCCGGCGCGGCAGGACGATCTGGTCGAAGGCATGGTCGTGCGGCGGCGCGTCCTCGCCGTAGCGGCGGAAGGAGAGCGCGGCGGGGGTCGGGAGATGATCGCCCATGGGCGTGGACTTTACCCCGTCCCGTCTTCCCGGCGAAAGCCGGGACCCAGATCTCAGGGGGCTGAGGCTGATGGGAGACGCGCGACGGTCCTAGAACCCACCCAGCGCTCTTCCATCTGGGCCCCGGCCTTCGTCGGGGAAACGGAGACAGGGAGGCTCAGCCGTGCCCCGGCATAGCCAGCGGCTCGTCGGCGTCGGCGACCAGGCGGCGAGCCTGGGCGAGCGCCGCGTCGATGTCGTTCTCGATGAACTCGACCTCGAGATCGGTCAGCGGGTGCGGCGCGGCGATGACATTGCGCAGATAGGCCCGCTTTTCCAGCTCGGACATGGTCCACCAGCCGACCGTGTGGCCTTCCTCGATGACCGCGTCGCCCATGGCCAGCAGGTCGTCGGTGTCGAAGATCGGCTGACCGGGCTTTTCCGGGAACCACTGGCCGTCGTCCGGCAGCGCCTGGTCCAGCTGGTTCAGCAGCGCCGCCAGCCAGGGGCTGATCAGCAGCGGCTTCTCGTAGCCGTCGCCGAACTTGGCGCGCAGCAGCAGGTCGTAGAGCAGGTCCAGGCCGGCGTCGCCATGGAAGGTGACGGTCTTGGCGGCGGGATCGAACTTGAAGACGTCGGGCATCGAGGATTCTCAGCGGCGTTGCGGCGTCTTCTTAACGTCAGAACACGACGTTTGGGCAACGGCGGAGCGCGAACACGCTCCGCCTTGAGGCCTTACAGCTGGTCCAGCCCATACACCGCGTGCAGCGCGCGCACCGCCAGCTCGGTATAGGCCGCGTCGATCAGGACCGAGATCTTGATCTCCGAGGTCGAGATGACCTGGATGTTGATGTTCTTCTCGGCCAGGGCCTGGAACATCGACTGAGCCACGCCGGCGTGGCTGCGCATGCCGACGCCGATCACCGACACCTTGGAGACGTCCTCGTCGACGGCGACGTCCTCGAAGCCGATCTCCTTCTGGGCGGCGCGGACGATCTCGACGGCGCGCGCGGCGTCACGCTTGCCGACCGTGAACTCCATGTTGGCGGTGTCGGCGCTGCGGGCGCGCGACTGCACGATCATGTCGACGTTCACATTGGCGTCGGCGAGGCGGCCGAAGATCTGCGAGGACACGCCCGGGTGATCGGGCAGGCCCAGCAGGGTGATCTTGGCTTCGTCGCGGCTGTAGGCGACGCCCGAGACGATGCGCTTTTCCATGATTTCTTCCTCGTCGCAGACGATCGTACCTTGGCCCGGGGCTTCGCCCGGTTCGACGAAACTCGACAGCACCCGCACCGGGACGCGATGGGCCATGGCCATCTCGACCGAACGGGTCTGCAGCACCTTGGCCCCCAGCGAGGCCATTTCAAGCATCTCTTCGTAGCTGATCTTGGCCAGGCGCCTGGCCTTGCTCTCGATCCGCGGGTCGGTGGTGTAGACCCCGTCCACGTCCGTATAGATGTCGCACGCGCCCTTCACCGCCGCGGCGATGGCCACCGCCGAGGTGTCCGAGCCGCCACGGCCCAGGGTGGTGATGCGCTGCTTGGTGGTCACGCCCTGGAAGCCGGCGATGACGGCGATCTCGCCGTCCGCGAAGCAGGCCTCGAGGTTCTCCGAGGGGATGTCCTCGATGCGGGCGCTGCCGTGGGCCTCGTTCGTGATGATCGGCACCTGCCAACCCAGGAACGAGCGGGCCTTGTGACCCATGTTGCGCAGGGTCATGGCCAACAGGCCGGCCGTGACCTGCTCGCCCGAGGCGACGACGGCGTCGTACTCGTCATCCGACTCGCGGACGCCTTGCGCGGCGCGACCGGCGCCGTCGGTCCAGGCGACCAGCTCGTTGGTCTTGCCCGACATGGCCGAGACGACCACCGCTACCTGCTTGCCGGTCGCCACCTCGGCGGCGACCAGGCGCGCCACACGGCGGATGCGCTCCAGGTCGGCCACCGACGTGCCGCCGAACTTCATCACCAGACGTGACACGTCCTTGGTACCTCGACACTTGGTTATTTCTTGCGCCCGCGCGGCCGGATCGCTCCCCCTCGCGCAAGCTCGGGCCTTCTACCGACCGGAAAGCGCAACGGCAATGTCGCGGCAGTGTCTTTTTCACATCCAGGTGACGAAGTTGGCGCTTGACGGAACCTACCTATCTAACTGTCTACAACCTATCAAGTCGAAGGAGCGCACATGTCGCCTGAGATCGAAAGAGTGATTGCCGGCCAAACGACGGTGTCGGGAAAGATTCGCGCCTTGGACGCCGCCGGTTACAAGCGCGCCGACATCGCCCGCATTCTCGACAAGCGCTACCAGCACGTTCGCAATGTTCTGGAAGAGTCGGTGCGCAAGGCCTCGCCGGACACACCGGCGCCCATCGGCGTCGCCGAAGCCAACACCACCGCCTTCCTTCACAACCATACCCCCACCTACAAGCTCGAGGTCGGCAGCGACGGGTCGGTGACCCTACCGCCAGAAGTGCTTCAGCGCCTGGGTACGCGCCCCGGCGGCGTGATCATCGCCGATCTAGGCGAGGACACCTTTACGATGATCAGCGCGATGAGCGCGGTTCGGCGGATCCAAACTCATTTCACTACCCTTCCACCCCATCCCGACGGCAAGCTGATGTCCGACGAATTGATAGAGGATCGGCGACGCGAGGCACAAAAGGACGAGCGCGAGGCGTTCTAGGGTGGTCCTGGATTCCTCCGCTCTTCTGGCCCTGGCGAAGGGCGAACCCGGCGGCGAGATGGTCGCGCGCCATCTGGACGGTGCGCTGGTTTGCGTCGTGAACCTGACCGAGGTCATGACGAAGATGATCGATCGAGGCGATACCCCGGAAATCGCGGCTGCTTACACGATGTCCTTTCCCTGCGCCTCCGTTCCCTTCGATCTCGGCCTCGCGCTTCATGCAGGAAGCCTCCGCGTCGCTACCCGCAACAAAGGTCTTTCCCTCGGCGACCGCGCCTGCCTGGCGCTAGCGATGCGCGAACGCCTTCCCGTCATGACCGCAGATCGCGCCTGGGCCGATCTGGACCTGCCGGTCGAAGTCGTGCTCATACGCTGACCCATGACTCAGAGCGCTTCCGCCTCATCCCCCACAGGCCCCTCCTGGAGCATCGACCCCGCCGACGTGGCGCGGTTCTCGGCCATCGCGGCCGAGTGGTGGGACCCGAGGGGCAAGTTCGCGCCGCTGCATGTGTTCAATCCCTGCCGCCTGGCCTTTATCCGGGAAGAGGCCCTGGCGCGGTTCGACCGTGACGGCGCGGTGCGGGCGCCGTTCGAGGGTCTCTCCCTGCTGGACATCGGCTGCGGGGGCGGACTGCTCAGCGAGCCGATGGCCCGCCTGGGCTTTGGCGTCACCGCCATCGACGCCTCGGAGAAGAACATCAAGACGGCCGCGACCCACGCGGCCGAGCAGGGCCTGTCCATCGGCTACCGCCCCGCCACCGCCGAGCAGCTGCTGGCCGAGGGCGCGGGGCCGTTCGACGTGGTGCTGACCATGGAGGTCATCGAGCACGTCGCCGATCCGGGCGAGTTCCTGCGCACCTGCTCCAAGCTGCTCAAGCCCGGCGGGCTGATGATCGTCGCCACCCTGAACCGCACGCTGAAGGCCCTGGCCCTGGCCAAGATCGGCGCCGAATACGTGCTGCGCTGGGTGCCGCCGGGCACCCATGACTGGAAGCAGTTCCTCAAGCCCGAAGAGCTGCGCGCCTTCCTGGCCGGCGAGCCGGTCGAGATGCAGGGCCCGTTCGGCGTGACCTACAATCCGCTGACGGGCCGCTGGAGCCGCTCGGCCGACGTGGACATCAACTACATGATGACCGTCACCAAGGGTTGAAACGGCAGAGGTTCGGGAACCTCGGTGTCAGGCGGGCTTTTCCTCCCCGGGACATGAACCCGGATTGGCGACCCCTCGGGGGTGGCCGTCGATCCGTTCTGGAGCGTGATAGCCGAAAGTGTGAGCGGTTTCGGCGGCCATCACGCTCCACCAATCAGGACGAGCCTGCTTATCCAATTCGGATGAAATCCGAATTGGGCAGGCTCCGTGGGAACGGAGAAACACCCTATGACTTCCAAGACCTTGGTCGCCGTCCTGGCCGCCACCGTGGCCTGTGGCGCGATCGCCCCCGCCTTCGCCCAGGATTCGGCCTATCAACAGAGCCTGCGCAACTACGACAACCAGCGCGCCAACTACTACGACAAGGTGGCCGAGTATCAGGACCGCCAGGAAGCCTATGAGCGCGACCGGGCCAACTACATCCGCAATCGCGACGACTACGACCGTCGTTACGGCCGCGGCGCCTATGACCGCCGCAACCCCAGCTACGCCGAGCGCTATCGGGTCGCCCAGTATCGCGACAGCGCCGCCTATTATGCCGAGCAGGCCGAGTTCGAGCGCGCTCGCGCCACCTACGAACGCGCCCGCTACAACCATGACCGCCGCAACGGCGACGGCAGCTATGACCGCCGCCATCCCAGCGAGGCGGCTCGCTTCCGCACCGAAGGCGTCAGCTACGCCTCGGGCTACAATGCCGACCGTGATCAGTGGGAACGCGACCGCTCGCGTTATCTCAGCGCGCGCGACGACTACGACCGCCGTCGTGGCGCCGGCGCCTATGACCGCCGGTATCCGGGCGAGGCCAGCCGCTACAACACCCCCTATGCCGGCGCCTACAGCATCGACACCAGCGCCAGCGTCAACTATCCGAGCGACTGTCGCCAGGACGCCAAGCGCAACGCCACTGTCGGCGGCGTGATCGGGGCCCTGGCCGGCGCGGCGCTGGGCTCGAACGTCGCCGCCCGTAACGCGCGCCCCGAGGGCACCGTCCTCGGGGCCCTCGTGGGCGCCGGCGTCGGCGCGGCCGTCGGCAACGCCTCGGCCAAGTGCGACACGCGTGGCAACTACTACAGCTATGAGCAGACCCAGCCCTATCGTTACAGCGATGGGCGCTACGGCTCGGCCAGCGAGCGTTGCCGCCTGGCCCCAGCCCCGACGGAGTACAACGGCCGCGTCGAAACCCGCTATGTGCGGGTCTGCCCCGACGCCGACGGCCGCTATCGCGTCGAAGGTTGATCCGACCGTAGGCCCCAAGCTGGCGTCAGGTAGCCGACTTTCTGGAAACCCGCCGCCAGCCAGGGCGTTTATGTTCCGAGGGATCTAAACCAAGAAACTATCGGAGAGCCGCCATGCGCGCCCGCCTGAAGACCATCGTCCTGGCCACCGTTGTCGGTTTCACCGTCAGCAGCGTGGCCGTCACCGCCGCCGACGCCCAACAGCGCCGCGAACGCGTCCTGGTCTGTAAGAAGTCCAAGGCCAAGAACGGCGCTATCATCGGCGGCCTCGGCGGCGCCCTGCTGGGCAACACCGTCGCCGCTCGCGGCAACAAGACCGAAGGCGCCCTGCTGGGCGGCGCGGTCGGCGCCGTGGCCGGTCACGAGATCGGCAAGAACAAGAAGAAGTGCCACTACGAGTACCGCTATCGGTAACCCGTAGCGCTTCATCGCGAACATGAAGGGCGCCGGACGACAGTCCGGCGCCTTTTCCGTGATCGCAAGTCGCCGGCTCTACGCCGCCGACACCCGCGCCTGGATCAGCTTGATCGCCTCGTGAGCCGCCAACGCCGCGCCCTCCTGCCAGGCGTTGATGTAGCTCATGTGCTCGCCCGCGAAATAGAAAGCGCCGTCGGGCTTGCAGAGCTCGGCATAGTCGGTGGCGCGCTGCTCTTCCTTCCAGCCGACGGCCACGCCCTCGCTGTAGGGGGTCTGCATCCAGGAGACGGTGAAGGGCTTGGTCAGCTCCTGGCCATGCCCGGGGTGGAACTTGTCGATCACCTTGCGTGACAGGGCGAAGCGTTCCTCGAACGGCATGGCGGCGTATTTCGGCGGGGCGTCCGGGCCCGAGAAACCGATCGAATAGGCCCCGACCAGAATCCCCGTCTTCTCGCCGATGCCGCCGCTGGGATACCAGACCAGCTCGTTGGCTTCGTCGGTCCAGCCCAGACCTCCATACTGGAAGTCATCCTGCTCCCAGAACCGCCGGCTCTCCCAGGCGACCTTGGTGCCGTGGTGATATTCGGCCGCCGCGATCGCCTGCTTCACGCGCGGGGCGAAATCCGACGGGATCTTGGCCAGCACCGGCAGCGGGATGGTGCAGACGCAGAAGTCGGCTTCCAGCGTCTTGGGACCCGCCGCGTCGGCGTAGTCGATCTTCACGCCCTTGGTGGTCTTGCGCAGCGCCTTGACCACGGCCTCGAATTTCACGGCCGGCTTCACCTGTTCGTAGAGCGCGTAGGCGATCTGGTCCATGCCGCCGACCGGCTGCAGCATGGTGGCCTGCATGTCGATGATCTCCTCGAAGATCAGGCTGGCGCCCCAGAACCGCGACTTCATCATGTCGGCCATGCGCAGCGGGTCGCCGCCCTTGGGCGGATGGGCGTAGCCGCCTGGCGCGGCGCTGAAGCCAGCCCGGGTCGAACCGCCATAGGCGTAGCCCTTGCCCAGGTCGCCATAGGCCGAGAGGTAGCCCAGCAGTTTCTGCTTATCGACGCCGGTCAACTCCTGGTCCAGCGCGCCCTTGTCGACGGCCTTGGCCAGCAGTTCGGTGAAGGCGCCGCGCGTGTCGTTGACCGCCTGGTGCTCGGTCACCACCTTGCCGCCGAAGTCCAGCTTGGCGAAGCGGTTGGCGTTGACCATCACCTCCAGCGGCACGTTCAAGTCGCGGCAGTAGCCCAGGATGGCGTGGTGCCACTGCGGAATGCGGGCGGGGCCGGCGTTGAAATAGGCGTGCCGCCCCTCGGCCCAGTCGACCATCTGGTCGGGCCGTCCGGTCTGGACGATCTTGGAGCCGCCTCGCACCGACCAGGCGCGGCCGCCCGGACGATCGCGCGCTTCCAGCACGGTCACCGCGTATCCGCCCTTGCGCAGTTCGTAGGCCGCCACCAGCCCGGCGATCCCGGCGCCGAGGATGGCCACCGACTTGCCCGCCCCGCCGGCGGCCGGCAGCTTTGGCGGCCCGGCATAGGCGCGCGGCGCGGCCAGCAGGCCCATGCCCATCATGGTGGTGTAGAGCGCCCCGTAGCCGCCGGCCTTGCCGACCGCGCCCAGGAAGTTGCGTCGCGAAATCCCCATCATCGTCCCCGAAACTAGGCGTGCAGGCTGAAGGTCGGCGTGAAGCCGCAGGCGCCGTCGCAGCACGAGGCGCGGGCCTGGGCGAGGAAATCGGGCTCGTGCCACCAGTATTCGGCCGAGGCCTCGCAGACGAAGCGCCGCCCCCGATCGAGCGCGGCGTGCCGGGCGTGGCCCGCGAACGGACCGATCAGGTCGGCGACCGTGTAGACCTCGCCGTGCTTGATCACCGTGGCGACCTTGGCCGCATCCTCGATCCGGGCCAGCGGGTCGCCGTCGACCACCACGAGGTCGGCGTAGTTACCGGTGGCGATCGCACCCAGCGGCTCGTCCAGATACTCGCCCGAGGCGCTGGTGGCGGTGACCAGGGCCTCGAGCGGCGTCATGCCGAACTTGACCATGGCCCGCAGGTTCATGTGCAGGCTGACGGCGTTGAAATCGATCGGCGAGTCCGTGCCGGTGGTGATACGGCCACCCGCCCGGACGGTGCGCGCCACCTCGGCGACGTTGCGGGCCAGCGAGGCCAGGATCGGCGTGCGATCCATGGTCGCCATCTGCTTGGCCCGCTCCAGCAGGCGGGCATATTCCCACGGCGGATACAGCGCCTTGACGCGCGGATCGTCGACCAGCGAACGGTTGTCGCCCAGCAGCGCCGTCGAGGTGAACAGGGTCGGCGTGCGCGCCGCCTTGCTGGCCACGAAGGCGGCGTTGACGTCCTGGTAGATGTTCCCCAGCGCGCTGACCGTGCGCGAATAGCCGGTGCGGCTGGTCGCGCCCAGGTGCTCCATGCCGTCCATGCCCAGGCCAAGCGCCGGATAGTGATAGTGCGAGGTCAGCGGCAGGCCCTTGGCGTGGGCCCAGGCGATGACCTCCTTCTGGCGCTCGCCCGACAGGCGGACATAGGTCTTGATCAGGTCGTAGGACAGCGCCTCGGCGCGCCGCATCTCCAGCGCCATCTGGCCGGGCTCGGTCACTGGCCGCATGAAGTTATAGAAGATGCGCGAGCCGTCGATCGCCTCGCCGGTGGCGTAATAGCGCGGGCCGACCCGCTTGCCGGACTCGATCGCCTCCTGGTCCTCGACCGTGTGATAGGCCGGACCGCCGGGCGAGCGGGTGGTCGTGACCCCCAGCGACAGCCAAAGCCGCCCCTCCCGGTCGCCATAGCCGTAACCCTGCATCTGGCGGTGGGTGTGCATGTCGATCAGGCCGGGCATCACCGTGCCGGTCGGGGCGTCGATGACCTTGACGTCGGCCGTCACCTCGCCGCGCGGCGCCACGCCGGCGATGCGGCCGTCGGAGATCAGCACGTCGACGTTCTTACGAAGCTCAGGCGACTTGCCGTCCCACAGGCTGGCGGCGCGGACCACCATGCGTCCCTTGGGCCGGACATTGGCCCAGGTCAGGCCGTGCGGCACGGTCTTGGGCTCGCCGCCGGTCGCTGGGATCAGCTTCAGCTGACCAGCGCAGATGTAGATCAGGGTCTTGCCGTCGCCGCTCCAGCTGACGGCGTCGGTGACCTCGTCGTTCAGCGGCTTGGGCGGACCGAGCAACGCGCCGGCCTCATCCACGGGCGAGACGTGCAGGCGGCTGGCGAAGACATAGGCCAGGCTCTTGCCGTCCGGCGACCAGACCGGGCCGTCGTCGCCCCGCGTGCCCAGCGAGCGGTCGGGCAGGATCGGGGCGTAGGTCCCCTTCCCGCTCGCGACCTCGACCGTCAGGATCTCGCTGAGACCCTCGCGGAAACGCGCCGAGTACGGCTTGAAGGCGGCGTAGGCGATGGTCTTGTCGCCCGGCCCCCACGTCGGTTTGCCCGGCTCCCAGAGATCGCCATACAGGCGACGGGTCTCGCCGGTCGCGGCGTCGGCGACGAACAGGCCGCCGTTCTGGCTGAGGAACGCGATCGACTTGCCGTCGCGTGACCAGGCGCTGGACACCGCCGCGCCATCGAAATGGGTCAGCTGCCTAGCGGCGCCCGTGGCCATGTCGCGCAGCCAGATATCCAGCGAGCCGCCCTTGTCGGTCGAATAGGCCAGGGTCTCGCCGTCGGGCGACCAGGCGGGATCGACCTTGCTGAAGGCGTCGCTTGTCAACGGCTTGGCCGGGCCGCCGCCGATGTCGAGCAGGTAGAGGTCGTTCAGCGCCCGGAACACCACCTGGCGGCCGTCCGGCGACAGGGCCGGACTGCCGATCCCGACCACCGGCCGGGTCTTGGCCGACAGGAAGTCGCGGCTCTTCTTGGCGTAGCGCGGCGTCAGCACCGGGACGGCGGCGGTGAAGGCGATCGCCGTGGCCGCGCCGCCGGCCGTGCGGCGCTTGATCTGACCATCGGCGGTGTAGACGAACTCGCCGGACGGCAGCCACGCGGCGCGAAACGGGAAGACATCCTCGCCTCCGACGACCACGCCGCTGGCGTCGCGCAGCTCGGCCTTGCCGTTCTCGATGACGGTGAAGACCACGTCCTGGCCGTCCGGCGTGAAGGCCGGGCTGGCGAGCGAGGCGGCGTTGAAACGATCGGCCGACGGCTTGACCTTGGCCACCGTCCGCCGCGTCCCGTCCAGGCCCTGGACGTCGACGCGGACCTTGTCGACGGTGAAGGCGATGCTCCTTCCGTCCGGCGACCAGCAGGGCTCGAACTCATCGCCGGGACCCGAGCTGAAGGCGGTGATCGCGCCGGTCGCGACGTCCAGCAGGTGCACGCCGTAGCGCCCGCCCCGGTCCGACGAGAAGGCGATGGCCTTGCCGTCCGGCGACCAGCGCGGCTCGCGGCAGTCGAACGCGCCCTTGGTCAGGGCTTTCAGCCCCCGCCCGTCCGCGCCGATGGTCCAGACATGGAAGTTGCCGTCGCGATAGGACTGGAAGGCGATGGTCTTGCCATCCGGCGACCAGTCCGGCTGGGCGATCTCGTAGATCTCGTCGGTCAGGCGCTTGGCGGCGCCGCCCTCGATCGGGACCAGCCACAGCATGGCGTAGATGTCGAAGGCCACGGTCTTGCCGTCGGGCGAGACCGTGGCGCAGATGTTGGTGCCTTCGGTCGCCGTGACCGTCTTGGTGTCGGCCGCCAGGGGCTGGTCGGCGGCCTTGGCGCCGGCCGGCGCCAGGGCGACGACGCCCGAGGCCGCGATCGCCCCGCCGCCGATCGAGAACAGCCGCCGGCGGCTGACGCCGCGCTTGGAGGTCTTGGTCATCGTGAACTCGCAAAAAAGGACCGGTCCGGGGGCTGCCGGACCGGCCAGGCCAACCTAGAACCGCGCCGCCATGCGGACGTAGTAGAAGCCGCCGCTGATCCCGTACGGGGCGTACTGATTGTAATAGGCGAAGGCGGGTGTGCCCCGGTTCGCGGCCCGAACGCGGTCGGGATAGGCGTCCAACAGATTGTTGGCGCCGACGCTGACGGTGACGTTCTGGGTCGCGGCGTAGCTGAGGTCGAGATCGACGATCAGCTTCGGCGACACGGTCTCGTCATTGGCGGCCAGCGAGGTGCGCTGGATGACCTCGCCATAGCGGGTCAGGCGCAGGTTGGAATTGAACTTACCGAGGGTCCAGTCCGCGCCCAGGATGTACTTGTCCTTGGGCGTACCGACGGTCAGGTCGCCGATCTTCACGCGATCGATATAGACGATGCCCGCGGCCGCCAGGGCCGGCGGCGGTTGCACGACCCGGGTGAACTTGTTCTTGGTGTGGTTGGCCGAGACCGTCCACCGCACCGAACCGAAGTCGCCAAAGTCGGTCCGGTAGTCGGCGACGAAGTCGATCCCCTGCGTCTTGGTGTCGGCGAAATTGCCGTAGTAGAAGGCCGCCTGTTGCGGGTTCAGGCCCTGGCTGGCCAGGGCGGTGCTGACCGCCGCGTTGGGGCCCAGCGTGCCGCTCTGCAGGATCCGGTTGTCGATCTTGATCTGGTAGACGTCCAGCGTGACGTTCAGGCGTGGCAGCGGCTTGGCGACCAGGCCGACCGAGTAGTTGACCGACTTCTCCGGACGCAGCGGCTTGGCCCCCAGGGCGATGGCGGCGGGATTGTCCGGCGGCAGCAGTTGCACGGGATAGAGCTGGGTGGTGGTGGCCGGCGGCACGATCACGCCGATGGTGCTGGACGAGGCATAGTGCTGCTGTTGCAGCGACGGCGCCCGGAAGCCGGTGCTGGCCGTGCCCCGGATCGCCAAGCCCGGCAGGATGGCGTAGCGGCTGGACAGCTTGAAGGTCTTGGCGTCGCCGAAGTCGGAATAGTGCTCGAAGCGGCCGGCCAGGGCGAATTCCAGCTTCTCCGTCACCTTCTGCTCGACGTTCAGATAGGCCGAGATGTTGTCGCGCGAGAACGACCCGGCCGAGAACGGCGGGAAGCCGGTCACGCCCTGCGAGCCGCCGGCGAACACCACGCCCGCCTGCGGGCTGCCGGCCGGAGCGACATAGCCGCCATTGATGTACGAGGCCGGCTCGCCCGCCACGATCTCGAACTTGTCGTCGCGGTATTCGGCCCCGAGCGCCACGAACAGCGGGTCGGCGAAGACACCCGTGTCGACTTCACGGGTCAGGTCGAGGTTCGAGGTCCATTCCTGGAACTTCAGCGTGCCGAGATAGAAGTAGGTCGGGCTGGCCGGACCCAGCGAGGCGTTCAGCGAACTGGTCTCGTAGTCGACGTCGTCGCGGCTGAAGGTCGTCGACAGGTCCCAGTTGAAGCCTAGCAGCCCCGTGCCCTTGGCGCCGAAGGCGACCTGGAAGTCGCGGTCCTTCAGGAACAGACGCGGCGTATAGCCGTCCGGATTGACCGCCGTGATGTTGTTGCTGGCGTTCGGGTTGCGGAAAGTCAGCCAGGCGGCGGTGTTGCGGCTGGAGAAGGTGCCGAACGAATAGAGGTCGATCTGGTCGTTCACCGGCGAACCGGCGCTGTAGCCCAGCGAGAACAGTTGCACCTGCGGCGAGCCCGGATGGCTGGTGTGGCGGTTGGCCGTGGCCTCGCGCGGATCCGGGGTCGCCCCCGCCGTGCCCACCCGGACGGGCTGGCCCAGGGCGTTCAGCGGGAAGTACATCTGCGTGGTGTTGGGCGTCACGTCGCCGCGATCGGTCGGGTCGGTGATGCGGACGTCGGCGGTCAGGTTCAGATAACCCGCCTCGCCCAGCTTCAGACCGAAATTGCCCGAGAACTGGCCGGTCTCGCCGTCGCCCTCGCCCGTCTTGCCGTAGAGCGCCGTCATCGAACCGCCCTCGGGGCTCTTCTTCAGGATGACATTGATGACGCCAGCCAGGGCGTCCGAGCCGTACTGGGCCGAAGCGCCGTCACGCAGCACCTCGATCCGCTCGATCGAGGCCGAGGGGATCAGGTCCAGATCCGGCGGCGACTGGCCGTTCTGGGTGGTGCCGTTGACGAACAGGATGGCGGTGTTGTGCCGGCGCTTGCCGTTGACCAGCACCAGGGTCTGGTCGGCCGAGAGACCACGCAGCGACACCGTCTTGATCGCGAAGCTGGCGCCCGCGCCGCTGTTGGAGGTGTTGGCCGACGGCACCAGGGTCGAGATCAGGTCGCGGGTCGACTGCTTGCCGCTCTTGGTCAGCTCGGCCGCCGAGATCACGTCGATCGGGGCCATGCTTTCGGTGACGGTGCGCGAGGTCGAGCGCGTGCCGGTGACGATCACCTCCTCGATGACGCTGGGCGTTTCGGGTTCGGGCGGCGGCGCGGGCTCGGGGGGCGGGGCGGAGACACCGCCCATGGCGCTCGACCAGCCGGTGCGGATCAGCCCCGTGCGCGGCGGCGCCAGGATGATCGTCTTGCCGTCGTTGGAGATCACCGTCAGGCCCGTGCCGGACAGGAGTTGCTCCAGCGCGCGCTCGACGGGCAAGGCGCCCTTCACCGATCCCGTGCGTTTGCCCTGGGCGGCGTCCGACCGCACCAGGATCTGCACGCCCGCCTGACGCGCGAATTGCCGGATGCCCGCCGCCGCCGGCTGGGCGTCGATCTTGAAAGGCATGGCCTGGGCCAGCGCGGCCCCCGCGCTCAGCGCCCAGACAGCGGAAGCCGCACACAGCAGCCGCCGTCTGGCGGAACGGTTCGTCCAGTCACGCATAGACAATCCCCCATCGTTCCGAGGTCCGCCATTCGCGGCCTCCTGACAGCACGAGGGGTGGAGCGCGGATTTCCGGGGAGCATGTGTGTGATTGGTCCGATCACGGCCCAACACGCCCGCTTTCGCGCCAGCTTTGGCCTACGGCGCCCGTTTCTGATGCGCGCGGTCGGGCATGGTCATCCCACCCGGCGGCCGGACGGAACCCATCAAGACGTATGAGGACGGCTGATCCGGATCACGCTGGCGTCGTCGTCGACGACCGCGCCCAGGGTCGCGGCGACCGCCGCGGCGAAGCTTTCGGGCGCGTTGGTCTGGAAGAGACCGACGAAGCGCTCGCGCGCCAGCCCCGGATCCTCGATGACGATCTGCCGGCTGTTGTAGCGGTTGAACAGCCGCGCGGCCTGTTCGAGGCTTTCGCCGTCCAGGGCGATCTCGCCGTTGCGCCAGGCCAGGCTGCGCTCGATCTCGGACGGCGATTCCGCGACCGTGGGCGCGACGGCGCCGGCCAGGAGGATACGGCTGCCCGCCGACACCCGCCGCCGGGACGCCGGCTCGCCCTCGATCCAGGTCTCGACGACGCCCTCGGTGACCATCACGTCGACGCCGGCGCCCGTCTCGTCGCGCCGCACCGAGAAGGCCGTGCCGACGGCCCGGACGCGAACAGCCCCCGCCGCGACGATGAACGGGCGCTCGGGATCCTTGGCGACCTGGAACCAGGCCTCGCCTTCCTTGAGCTCGATCCGCCGCGACTTGGGCTTCATCGCCACTTCCAGCGCGGTCTTGGTGTTGATCGCCACCAGGGAGCCGTCGGTCAACGGCACCCGCCGGATCTCGCCCAGGCGCGTGTCCAGTCGCTGCGGCCGCGCGGCCCACAGGCCGACGCCGCCGATCAGCGCGGCGGCCAGCCCCCCCGCTCCGGCGATCAGGGCGCGACGGTTGGGGCGTTCGGCCACCACGGCCTCGACCGGCGGGACGGTGCTGGCCAGAGCCCGGCCGCGATCCAGGAAGCTGATCGCCGCCTGAGCGCGCAACAGAGCGCCGGGCCGGCGCGCGTCGCCGCTCAGCCAGGCTTGCAGTTCGGGATCATGCTCCACGTCCAGGCCACGCGCATCGACGCGGGCGGCCCAGTCGGCCGCCTCCTCGTCAATCTCGCTTGCGGACCGGATGGAGCTCATGAGCCTTGCCGACTGCCGGTTGATCCTGTGTCACCGCTTCCGATAAGGCCCGCAGGATTAAACGCAAGCCCCGCGCCGATTGCATTTCCACGACATTCTCGGTCACCCCCAGGCGCAAGGCGGTTTCCCGCTGCGACAGGCCGTGGATCCGGCGAAGGGTGAAGATCTGCCGACACCGCTCGGGTAGCTCCTCTATCAGCTGTCGCACCCGCCCCAGTTCGCGACGGCCGGCGACCACGCGTTCGGGAGATGGCTCTTCATCTACGACGTTCAGCGCTTCGATTTCCGTGACGCAATCGATACGAACGATGCGCGCGCGGCGAATTTTCTCGATGGCGATGTTGCGCGCGGTCCGGAAGAAGTAGGCGCGACCATTGGCGATGTGGGCGATGCTGTCCAGGGCGGCCAGCCGGCAATAGGTCTCCTGGATCACGTCGTCGATGTCGACGGCCGTGCTCCCCGAGCGCCGCAGCCACGCGCGCACGTCCGCTTCGTGCGGAAGGATCTGGCCGCCCACGAAAGCGACGATCTCGGCGCGGCTCTGTTTCAACGGCCCCTCGACGGCGGCGACTTGGACTAGGCGCAAGTTCCGGCCCGTCGGCGAGGCCGACAATATCCATGCGGTCCGATCACCCGGGTTTCGCGGTTCGGCGCCGCAGCATGGGGCATAACCAAGCCCCCGGCGCCTCGCGTGGACCAATCGCGCCTCGCTCGCGGGACCGGGATCGACCCGACGCCGTCCTCGCCCGACGGCTCAGTTCACGTCCGTCTTCTTCGGCGCGGCCGGCGGCAGTGGGGCCACCTTGACCCCGTCCTCGACCAGGGCCCGGACCTCGGTGGGCGAGGCCTCGCCATAGATGCCGCGTTCTTCCGACGCGCCTTCGTGGATGGCCCGGGCCTCCTTGGCGAAGGCGTCGCCGACGTAGTCGAAGTTGTCCTCGACGTGCCGGCGCACCTCGCCCATGGCCGTCATCATCATCTCGCGCATCTTCGGATCAACCGCCGGCGCCGAACGCTGCGCCTTCGTGCGCGCCACGGCCGGGGCCATGATCTGCTTGGAGACGCCGCGCGAACCGCAGACGGGACATTCGACGAGGCCGCGCGCGGCCTGGTCGTCATAGTCCGTCGACGAGCCGAACCAGCCCTCGAACGCGTGGGCCGCATCGCACTGGAGCGCGTACTTTATCATCGGCTTAAGATGAGGACTTTCAGGGCCCGACGAAAGGCCGGGCGTTCTTGAGGACCGGGATCGCCGCCCGCGCCGACAAAGCGGCGGGCAGGTCGAGGTCGGCCAACAGCACGCCGGGCTCGTCGTGGTCAAGCTTGGCGATGATCTCGCCCCAAGGTCCGATCACGATCGAGCGACCCCAGGTGCCGCGTCCGTCCTCGTGGAAACCGCCTTGCGCCGCCGCGATCACGAACGAGCCGGTCTCGATGGCGCGGGCCCGCAACAGCACGTCCCAGTGCGCCTCGCCGGTCGGACGGGTGAAGGCCGCCGGCGCCGTCAGCACCGTCGCCCCGGCCAGGGCAAGGGCGCGATGCAAGGCCGGGAACCGCATGTCGTAGCAGATGGTCAAGCCGAAGTTCGCCAGCGGCGTCTCGACCACCACCGCCCGCTCGCCGGGGGTGTAAGTCGCCGACTCCCGCGCCGTCTCGCCGGTGGGGAGATCCACGTCGAACATGTGCAGCTTGTCGTAGGTCGCCACGATCGCGCCGGTCGGGTCGATCACCGCCTGCCTGTTCGCCGCCTTGCCATCCTCGCGTAGGACGAGGGCCGAGCCGACGTCGATCCAGGTTCCGGTCTCGGACGCGATCTCGCGCAGGCCGCCCACGACCGGATCGTCCTCCAGCGCCGTCAGGGTCGGCAGCAGTTTCGTCCGGTCCTTCTGCAGGACGTTCGTGCACTCCGGGGTCAGCACGAACCGGGCCCCGCCCGCGATCGCCTCGCGCACCAGCGGCGCGACATGAGCCAGCGCCGCCGCGTGGGTCGCGGGGGTGCGGGTCTGGATCAGACCGACCCGTAGAGCCCCATTTGGCGGCGTCATGCGGCCAGCATCTGGTCCAGCTTGCCCTCGCGCTCGAGGGCCATCATGTCGTCGCAGCCGCCGATGTGCTGCTCGCCCACGAAGATCTGCGGGAAGGTCGTGCGGCCCGAACGCTGCATCATCTCCTGACGCAGGTTGGGATCCATGCCGGCCTCGACCTCGGTGAAGTCGGCGCCCTTGTCGCTGAGCAGGGCCAGGGCCCGGGCGCAATAGCCGCAGAATGGGCGGGTGTAGATGGTGACGTGAGCCATTAGCGTGAGAAACCTTGAGTCCTGCGTCTTCATATAGGACGCGCTTGCATTTCTGTAACGCGGGCGACGACGGATAAAGTCACGTCCGCCGCGCCGGCCGCGAAAAGCGCTCGCGCGCAACCCTCGGCCGTGGCGCCTGTGGTCAACACGTCATCAATGAGAACGATCCGCCGGCCTTCAACCCAGCGCCGCCTCGTTTCGGGGACGGCGAAGGCGGCGGCCACGTTGCGCCGCCGGCCGGTGGCCGACTTGCCGCCCTGGCTGGCGGTGTCGCGTTTACGGACCAGGGCGTCGGGCAGGTAGGCCAGGCTCGCCATCCGCGCCAGGGGCCGGGCGATCTCGGCGGCCTGGTTGTAGCGGCGGCTGAACATCCGCGAGCGGTGGACGGGCACGGGGACCACCGCGTCGGCGCTCGCCAGCAGGTCGATCGCCGCCCGCGACAGCCAGCGGGCGAACAGTCGCGCCAGTTCCGGCTGGTCGGCGTGCTTCAGCTTCAAAACCAGGTCGCGCGAATGTTCGTCGTAGACACAGGCCGCGCGGCAGCGCCGGAAGGCCTTGGGTTTGGCCTGGCATCCAGGGCAGCGCTCCAGCGCCATCTCCGCATAGGCCATGGCCAGGCCGCAGCCATCGCAGACCGGGTCGTCCAGGAAGGTCACCTTCGAGAAGGCCGACGCGGACAGGCCCCCGCTAAGCGCCGCCTCGCCATCCAGGCTGGACGGCGGCAGCAGCAGATCGAGCACACCGCGCCCCATGCCCATCAAGAGGGGGGCGCCTTTCCAGAACGGTCCGGAATCGCCATGTTCCGCGCGCAATGACCGCCTCCCCCCTGCTTTTCGACCGCGCCCTGCATCGCGCCCGTCTCGACCGCGCCGCGCCCGAGTTCGCGTCCGCCGACTTCCTGAAGGCTCGGGCGGCCCAGGACGTCGTCATGCGGCTGGAGACGATCCTGCGACGCTTTCCGGTCGCCGTCGACCTCGGCGCGAGAAATGGCCATTTTTTCAAGGCGTTGGAGGACAGCGACGCCCGCGTCAACATCGATACGCTGATCGAGGCCGACCTGTCTGGCCGGATGCTGGCCGGCCGCGACACCCTCCGCGTTGTCGCCGACGAGGAGCGCCTGCCGTTCGGCGACGGCGCCCTGGACCTGGTGACTTCGACCCTCTCGCTGCACTGGACCAACGACCTGGTCGGCGCCCTGATCCAGATCCGCCGCGCGCTGCGGCCCGACGGCCTGTTCGTCGGCGCGATCTTCGGCGGGGCGACCCTGACCGAACTGCGCCAGTGCCTGCTGGCCGCCGAGGCCGAGCTGTCGGACGGCGCCTCCATGCGGGTCTCGCCGTTCGCCGACGCCATCGACGCGGCGGGCCTGCTGCAACGAGCCGGCTTCGCCCTGCCCGTCGCGGACGTGGATCGTGTGAAGGTCCGCTACGCCCATCCGATCAGGCTGCTGCACGACCTGCGGGCCATGGGCGAGACCAGCGTGCTGCTGGACCGCTCGCGCAAGCCGCTCTCCCGCAAGGTGCTGTTCCGGGCGATGGAGCTCTATGTCGAGCGTTTCGCCGAGGCCGACGGCAAGGTCCCCGCGACCTTCGAGATCGTCTCGGTCACCGGCTGGGCGCCGCATGACAGCCAGCAGAAACCGCTGCGTCCAGGCTCGGCCAAGATGCGGCTGGCGGAGGCCTTGGGAACTCAGGAGCAGCCGGCGGGCGACAAGTCCACGCCGTAAGGATCAGGTGCCGATCGCGTTCGCGGTCTTGGTGAAGGCGCTCTTGATATTGCCGCCGATGGTGGTCAGGGCGGTGATCAGGATGACGGTGATCAGGGCCATGATCACCCCGATCTCGACGGCGGTCGCGCCGCGCTCGTCGCGCCAGAAGCGGCTCAGAGCAGATCGCGCAGCCAGGCGACCAGCGGCTCGTCCGCGGGGGGCATCGGGTAGTCCGCGAGTTTGTCGGGCTTCACCCATGCCAGCGCCTCGTGCTCCTTACGCGTCACTTGGCCTTCCCACCGACGCAGCAGGTAGAGTGGCATCAGGAGGTGAAAAGACTCGTAAGAGTGTGACGCGAAGACGAACGGCGCCAGGCAGGCCTGGGCGACGGTAATGCCAAGCTCCTCCTGCAGTTCGCGGATCAGGCACTGTTCGGGGGTTTCGCCGGGCTCGACCTTCCCGCCCGGAAACTCCCACAGGCCGGCCAGCTGCTTGCCTCGCGGCCGCTGACAGATCAGCACCCGCCCGTCGACATCGATCAGGGCGGCGGCGACGACGAGGACGATCGGCTTGGTCATGGGCCGGGTTTGGCGTGGGTCCGCGGCGCTGGCAAGAGTTTCCAGATCCCCCCCCGGCGGGGGGAGGATTTAGCGTTCCCAACCCTCTTCCTTGACTTTTGCACCGCAACATAAGATATGAGCCCCGCGCCCCATTGGCGCTATCGGTGCTCCAGCCGCGTGAGGGTCCTTTTCGGACCAGCCTGTCGAGCGCCATGAAGAGCTTCTCATTAGAGAGCCCGTGCACGCGGGGCGCTCCCCCGACGACCAGCCGAGGGGCCAGCCGTGCGAGGACGCATGGGCTGCATTCGGCGCATGATTAAGACAAACACCCGTGACGCAATTTTCCGACCTTGGCCTGGCCAAGCCGCTGCTGAAGGCCCTCGCCGAGAAGGGCTACAAGGAGCCGACGCCGATCCAGGCCCAGGCCATCCCGGTGGTGCTGCAAGGCAAGGACCTGCTGGGCATCGCCCAGACGGGCACCGGCAAGACCGCCGCCTTCGCCCTGCCGATCCTGCAGCGCCTGGCCGAAGACCGTAAGCCGGCGCCGCGCCGCGGCTTCCGCTGCCTGGTGCTGTCGCCGACCCGCGAACTGGCCACCCAGATCGCCGAGAACTTCAAGGCCTACGCCGTCCACATGGGCCTGTCGGTTCACACCATCTATGGCGGCGTGAAGTACGGCCCGCAGATGAAGGCCCTGGCCGGCGGCATCGACGTTCTGGTCGCCACCCCGGGCCGCCTGATGGACCACATGGCCGAGAAGTCGGCCATCGTCTCGGGCACCGAGATCTTCGTGCTCGACGAAGCCGACCAGATGCTGGACCTGGGCTTCGTGGTGCCGATCCGCAAGATCGCCAGCCAGCTGACCAAGAACCGCCAGAACCTGTTCTTCTCGGCCACCATGCCGACGGAGATCGGCAAGCTGGCCGGTGAGCTGCTGAAGGATCCGGTGCAGGTCTCGGTGGCTCCGCAGGCGACCACCGTCGAGCGCATCGACCAGCGTGTCCTGTTCATCGAGGCGCAACGCAAGCGTCCGCTGCTGGCCGAGCTGTTCGCCGACAGCAACTTCTCGCGCTCGATCGTCTTCACCCGCACCAAGCGCGGCGCCGACCGGGTGGCCAAGTACCTGAACGCCGCCGGCATCGAGGCCGCCTCGATCCACGGTGACAAGACCCAGGGCCAGCGCGAGCGCGCCCTGGCCGCCTTCAAGGCTGGCGAGATGCGGGCCCTGGTGGCGACCGACATCGCCGCGCGCGGCATCGACGTCAACGACGTCAGCCACGTCATCAACTACGAGCTGCCCAACGTGCCGGAGGCCTATGTCCACCGGATCGGCCGCACCGCCCGCAAGGGCAAGGACGGCATCGCCATCAGCTTCTGCGCCGATGACGAACGCAGCCTGCTGAAGGACATCCAGAAGGCCACCCGCCAGGTGATCCCGACCTTCGACCGCCGCAACGACAAGAACCTCGCGGCCGCCGCGGCCGTCGCCGACAAGCTGGCCCCGCCGGAGAAGTACGTCGATCCGCGCAAGGCCGATCCGCGCAACGACGTGCCGTCCGAGCTGCGCCGCAAGCGTCCCCGCAACCGCAATGGCGCCAACGGCGGCGGCGGTCGTTCCGAGGGCGGACAGAAGGCGCAGGGCCAAGGCCAGAAGCGTCAGGGCCAGGGTCAGGGCCAAGGCCAGAAGGCCGGCGCTCCCCGGAACGAGTTCCGCGGGCCCAAGCGCCCGGCCGCCCCGGCCGAAAAGCGCTGGTCGCCCATCGACTAAGCGGAAATAAAACAAAGAGTTGTAAAACGGGGCGGCGAAAGTCGCCCCGTTCGTTTTCCGGCATTCTTTCGCTAAAGCGAAGCTTGTATCCGCCACGCCTATGAGGTCACCATAATGGCGGGCCGGCCAGTGAGGCCGGATGGGGGACCGATTGCGATGGGCGAGGGTAAACCACGCGCCACGCCAGTACTGACACGCATCGCGGGCGGCGATATGGCGGCTCGCGTCATGGCGTTTGATTGGTCGCGCACGCCGCTGGGGGCGATCGACACCTGGTCGCCGGCCCTGCGCATGGCCGTCAACATGATCCTGACCACCAACTTCCCCATGGCGCTGCGCTGGGGGCCCGAGCTGGTCCTGATCTACAACGACGCCTACAGCCCGGCCCTGCATGAGAGCCATCCGCAGGCGCTGGGCGTGCTGTTCACCCAGACCTCGCCCGAATTCCAGGCCTCGATCCGCGCTTTGCACGAAGACATCCTGGCCGGGGCCAGCGGCGGCTTCGCCTTCGAGAAACTGCCCCTTCGGGTCACCCGGGGCGGCCGGCAGGAGCTGGGCTATTTCCGGGTCAGCTACAGCCCGGTGCCGGACGCGACCACCGCCAACGGCGTCGGCGGCGTGCTGGTCACCGCGGTCGAGATCTCGCAGTCGGTCGCCGACCAGAAAACCCTGCGCACCACCCAGGAACGCTATGAGATGGCCCGCGAGGTCGCCGGGGTGGTCGGCGCCTGGGAATGGGACATCAAGGCCAACAAGGTCTATGCCGACGCCCGCTACGCCGAGCTGCACAACGTCGCGCCCGAGTTCGCCGAGGCCGGCCTTCCGGCCCAGAGCTACACTCCCGCGGTCCACCCGGAAGACCGCGACCGCATCCGCGACACCGCCCTGAAGGCCGCCCAGAGCGGCGGCCACTTCTCCGAGGAGTACCGGCTGGTCCAGGCCGACGGCTCGATCCGCTGGGTCTATACGCGCGGTCGCGCCTATCTGGACGAAGATGGCCAGCCGCATCGCAACACCGGCGTCATCGTCGACATCACCGAGCGCAAGGCCGTCGAGGACGATCTGGCCGCCGCGCGCCTGGACCTCGACCTCGCCGCCCAGGCCGCCGGGATGGGCCGCTGGGACCACAGGCCCGTTCTGGGCCAGCGGTTCTGGGACGCGCGCGCGCGCGCCATCTTCGGCCTGACGCCGGATGAGGAACCCTCTCAGGAGACCTTCGAGCGGCTGCTGCATCCCGATGACCTGCCGGCGGTCCGCGCCGCCGTGGCCGCCGCGACCGCGCCGGGCGGAACCGGCGCGATCAACATGGAATACCGCATCCATCGCGGCGACGACGGCGCCCTGCGCTGGGTCGAGACGTTCGGGCGGGCGTTCCTGGACGGCGACACGGTCACGCGGTTCGTCGGCGTGGTCTCGGACGTCACCGAGCGGCGCGAGGTGATCGACCACCTGCTGCGCCAGGAAGAGACCTTGCGCCTGGCCATCGACGCGGCCGACGTCGGCACCTGGGACTTCGACATCGACACGAACAAGGTGGTCTGGTCGGACCGCTGCTACGGCATGTTCGGCATCGAGCCGGGCGAGACGATCGACCCCGGGACCTTCTTAGCCCGCGTGCACCCAGGCGACCAGGCGCGGGTGCAGGAGGCCATGCGCCTGGCCCGCGATCCAGCGGTTCGCGCCGACTACTCGATCGAATTCCGGGTCATCGGCCGCGACGACCATGTCGAGCGCTGGCTGTACGTGAAGGGCAAGGTGTTCTTCGGCGACGACGACAAGGCCCATCGCTTCGTCGGGGCCGTGGTCAACATCACCGACCGCAAGCGCGCCGAACTGCATCTGCGGCTGCTGGTCAACGAGCTGAATCACCGGGTCAAGAACAGCCTGGCCACCATCCAAGCCATCGCCGCCCAAAGCTTCACCGGAGAACGCGCCCTGCCCCAGGCGCAAGAAGCCTTCTCCAGCCGCATCGTCGCCCTGGCCGAGGCCCACGACCTTCTGACCCGCGAGAACTGGGAAGGCGCCGAGCTGCATGACGTCACCGGCCGTCTGGCCGACCTGCATGGCGGCCTCGCCCGCTTCGAATTGTCAGGGCCTTCCATCCGCCTGTCGCCCAAGACGGCCCTGTCACTGTCGATGGCCCTGCACGAACTGGCCACCAACGCCATGAAGTACGGCGCCCTGTCGACGACGGACGGTCGCATCCAGGTGGTCTGGGACCTGGCGCCCGATCCCGGCGCGGCGCGGCTGGACTTGACCTGGACCGAACGCGGCGGGCCGCCGGTCAAGCCGCCGACCAATCGCGGCTTCGGCTCGCGCCTGATCGAACGCGGCCTGGCGGCGGAACTGTCGGGCTCGGCGGCGATCGATTTCCAGCCGGACGGGGTGGTGTGCCGGATCCGGGCGTTGCTGGAGGCTTGAACTCCTCATCCGATTTTCCCGGCGAAAGCCGGGACCCAGATCTCGAAGCGCTGGGGATGATTGGAAGAGCGCGGCGTTCCTAGCGCCCACCTCAACGCTTTTCCATCTGGGCCCCGGCTTTCGCCGGGGAAACGGAATTATGCGGACGCCCTAAGCGCCGCCGCGATCTGCTCGTCCGTTCGTCGCAGCGCCATCATCACCGCTCCGGCCACGATCAGCGGCGGTAGCGCCCAGACGTGCCAGCCCGCCACGGCCAGGGCCGTCGCGCCGCCCAACAGGAAGGCGATCAGCAGCTCGGCCAGGGCCGCCAGGAACGAGCCGGCGCGGCGGCGGCGGAAGTCGGCGCGCTTGCCGGGTTTCTGATGCCAGATGCCGATCAGGCCCGAGCTCCAGGCCGTCAAGCCCGCGCCGATCGCGGTCCACAGCGCCGCCAGGGGCGCGAACCAGGCCAGGGCGGCGATCGGCGCGGCCAGCAGCACCGCCACCGGAATCAGGGCCGCCGCCAGCTTGGCCCGACGCAGCACGCTCATCGGCGTGGGCGAGATGGCCAGCAGGTCGGGCGTGTCCTCGGCCGAGACCGTGATCCAGATCAGGCTGCCGGTCACCTGGCCCGCTAGGAAGGTCACCGCGGCGGCCGGACCGGCCAGGGCCCAGGCCGGCAGATGCGCGGCGTTGCGAGCCAGCAGGAACGCCAAAGGCAGCATGTACAGCACCCGCAGCAGCACCTGGGACAGCAGGGCCGCGTCGCGGCTGACCAGGCGCAGCTCCTTGCGCACCGTGGCCCGGAACGCGCCGGCGGCGAAAGCGCGGGTCGGCCCCCTGGCGGCCTTGCGGGTCTCGGCCCCCTGGGTGGCGGCGGCCGCGTCGGCGAAGCGACGGCCCAGCACGCGGGCCGCGAACAGGAAGATCCCGAGGCCGATCGCCGTCACCACCAGCAGCGGGATCGGCTGGCCGAGCGCGGCGCGCAGCGGCCAGTCGGCGAACGGCGGCGGCACGACGCGGCCTTCGTTGACGTCCATGGCGATGCGCGCGAACAGGCTCTCGCTGCGCTGCTCGCCCATCAGGTTGCGGTATTGGCTGGCCAGGAAGAAGGCCGCGCCGATCAGGGCCGCCATCACCTGGGCCACGGTGCGCGTGCGGCGCGGACCGATCAGCGCGAACAGGGCCATGGCCAGCAGCAGCCCGATCCCGGATGCGCCAAGCGCGGCGGCGGCCAGCACCACGAAGACGCCGGCCCAGGCCCAGTGCCCCAGCAAGATCGCCGGCGTCAGCAGCAGCACGGCCGGCAACAGGAACCAGAGACCGGCATTGACCGCCAGGCCCAGCGCCCGGACGAACAACACCTTGCGCGGCGCCAGCGGTGACGAGAACAGCAGGTCGAGGTCGTTGCGCTCGTAGAGCGCGTCCGCCGAGGCCGCCAGGGTGGTCGACAGCATCAGGGTCAGGATCACCGCCAGCACCAGGTCGGCGATGACCACCGCCAGCGGGACCAGCGGCACTTCGTGCCCACGCACACCCACCGCCAGGAAGATCCCGCCCGTCAGGATCATCGAACCGACGAACAGAAACGCGATCCAGGCCCCGACGCCGCCCTTGCGCCCGGCCTTGAGGCCGCGCCAAGTCAGGCGCAGCTCGTGGGCCAGCAGCCAGGGCGTGCTGGCGGGCTTGAACGGCAGGCTCACGCGCCAACCTTCTCGGGGGCGGCCTCGGCGGTGGTCAGCTGCAGGAAGACGTCCTCCAGCGTGCGGCCGCTGGCCTCGCCGGCCTTGGCCCGCAGCTCGTCCAGCGTGCCCTCGGCCATCAGCCGGCCGCCGGCGATGATGCCGATGCGGTTGGCCATCCGCTCGGCGACCTCGAGAATGTGGGTGGTCAGGATCACCGTGCCGCCAGCGTCGACGCGGGCTTGCAGCATGTCCTTGACCAGCCGCGCGGCGGCCGCGTCCAGGCCAGTCAGCGGCTCGTCCAGGATCAGCAGCTTGGGCTCGTGGATCAGGGCGCCGGCCAGGGCGACCTTCTGCTTCATGCCGCGCGAGAAGCCCTCGCAGCGGCGGCGGGCCTCGTCGGCCAGGCCCAGGGTGGCCAGCAGCTCTTCGGCCTTTGATTTGGCGGCGCGCGGCTCGATGTTCCAGAGGCCGGCGACGAACTCCAGATATTCGAGCGGCGTCAGCTTGTCGTAGATCATCGCCTCGTCGGGGGCCCAGGCCAGCAGGGCCTTGGCGCCGGCGGGGTCCTTGCGGGCGTCCACGCCGAAGATCTCGACCTGGCCGCTATCGGGCTGGGTGAGGCCGGCGACCATGCGCAGGGTGGTGGTCTTGCCCGCTCCGTTCGGGCCCAGCAGGGCGTAGAGCTCGCCGGCATGGACCGTCAGGTCGAGGTCGGACACCGCGGGCTTGGCGAACGTCTTGTTCAACCCGCGAACGATCAAGGCTTCCGTCAAACCCGCCCCCAAACACTGCTCGGCGACGATGTGAGCCTGATGCGGTAACCGAGGCAAGAGGATGCGCCCGCTCCCGGAAGAGAGCGGGCGCCGCCAAGCCTTAGAACGCGTATTTCAGGGCGATCGTGTAGTTTCGCGGCTCGCCATAGCGATACTGGCTGTAGAAGCCGGTCTGGGCGTAATAGGTCTTGTCCGTCAGGTTCTCGATATTGGCCTGGACCGACAGCTGCTCGTTGACCTCGTAACGGGCCATCAGGCTGACCAGGGCGTAGGACTTCTGCGCGAAGCTGAAGGGCGCGCCCGTGACCGGGTTGGTCGAGGCCGAATAGGCCTCGCTCTGCCAATTGACGCCGCCGCCCACCGTCAGGCCGCTGAGCGCGCCCGGCGGTTGGTAGGTCGTGAACAGCTTGAAGAGCTTGCGCGGGAAGGCGGTGTTGACCTTCACGTCGTTGACGTCGCGCATCTGGAACTGGCTGTAGCCCAGCGAGACGTTCCAGTTTTCCAGCGGCTTGCCGATCACTTCCAGCTCGAAGCCCTTGCTGGTCGCGCCCTTGGCGGCGATCGAGGCGCGGGTCGGCGGGGACGAGCCCGGGATGATGTGCGTCAGGTCCGGGTCGGTCTGGGCCAGATTGTCCTGGACGATGCGGAACACCGCCACCGAGGTCTGCAGCTTGTCGCCGAAGAAGGCGCTCTTGAGGCCCCCTTCCAGGCTCTCGCCGGTGATCGGATCCAGATAGGCGCCGGTGTAGTCCTGAGCGTTCTGCGGCTGGAAGATCTCGGTATAGCTGGCGTACAGGCGATGGTTCGGCGTCAGGTCGTAGAGAGCGCCCAGATAGGGCACGAACACGTTGTCGTCGCCGAAGTCAAAGTTGCCGTAGTTGAAACCCTTCTGGCGCCAGCTGGACAGGCGCGCGCCGCCGATCACCTTGAATTCGTCGGTGACGTTGATGCGCGTGGCCGCGTAGTAGCCGCTCTGCTTGATACGCTGATCGACGGTCGGCGACGGGGTCGTCGAGAAGGTCGGGTGCGGGATGGCCGTCCAGTCGAAGAAGCTGCCCGCCGTCGTGGCCGCGGAGGTCTGGGCGAAGGTGTCGGTGGTCAGGTGTTGCTTGCTGCCCAGCGCGCCCAGCACCAGCTCGTGCTGGCGGCCGAACAGGGTGTAGTCGCCCTTCAGCTGGACATCGATGCTGTTCTGGATGCTCTCGCCTCTGTCCTTGTACGGATAGGGCGCCCACTGCCAGGTCCCGGTCGTCTTGTCGATCAGGCCCGACATGTAGAGCAGCTCGGTGCTCTGGGCGTTGCGGATCCAGTTGTAGTTGACGCTCAGCGACCAGCCGTTGCCGAAGTTGTGCCGCAGGTTGGCGAAGACGTTCTGGTTGGTGCTGTCCCAGTAGCTCCACTTGGCCGAGGCGGTCTTGGTGCGCGGCCAGATGGCCACGCCGCCGTCGCTGTAGAAGGTGGGCAGAGCGCCCCAGGCCGGGGCGTTCGGCGCGCCCTTCTGCTGGCTGGCGCCGACGCGCAGCAGGGTGTTCTCGTCCAGATCGGCGTCGACGACCCCGTACAGCACCGACTTCTCGTTCTTGTACCAGTCGATGAAATTCTCGGTCTTCTCGTACTTGGCGACGGCGCGGCCGCGGATCTTGCCGCTGGCGGTCAGCGGACCGGCGACGTCGGCCTGGACCTGGCGGTTGTTCCAGCTGCCGACGCTGGCGTTCACATAGCCGGTCAGCTCGCGGCTGGTGGCGTGCTTGCGCACCAGGTTGATCGAGGCCGAGGGCTCGCCGGCGCCGGTCATCAGGCCCGTGGCGCCGCGCACGATCTCGACGCGCTCGTAGATCGACACGTCGGCGATGGTCTCGCCGGCCCCGCCGGCCAGGGTCCAGGCGGTCGGCACGCTGTCGATCTGGTAGTTGTTGATCTCGAAGCCGCGGGCGTTGAACGTGTTGCGCACGTCGTCGACCTGGTTGGCGGCGACGCCGACCGTGTTGGTGACGATATCGGCGACGGTGCGCAGGTTCTGGTCGAGGATGCGCTGAGCGGTGATCACGGTCACCGACTGCGGCGTCTCGCGCAGGGTCAGGCCCAGGCCCGTGGCCGTGTCGATGCGGTTGTTGATCGTGTACGAGCCGGTGATGACCACCTGGTCGACTTCGGTCGCGTCCCTGACCTTGGCTTCTTGGGCCATGGCGGGCGCGGCGAATGCCAGAAGAGCGCCGCCCGCGAGCAGCGTGATTTTGAAGTCCATGTGCCTTACCCCTGATAGACGCCTGCCGCACGGAGAGACGCGGCGGTCGCAGGCGCTGTCGGCTTGAGACGCCGTTGATCAGGAGGCTATAACGAGCGTCACCTGCAATTGCAAATGACTCTCATGAAGATTTGGGAGCGGTCGCCTTGTCAGAACCGCGTCTTGCAGCCTTGCCGCAGATGCACCCCACGCAGGAAGCCGCGCCGGGCCAGCCCCGCGTCGACGGCGGCGTTCAGGCGGCGGTCGTTGGGCGCCGCGCCGGTCACTTCGCGGACCAGGCCGCGGAAGGGAATGATGCTGTTGATGATGGTCTTGCCGCCCGCCTCGGCCAGCTTGCCGGCGCGGTTCTCCTCGTACGAGTTGCCCACGACGTAGTCGGCGCCCAGGACCCCGTTCAGGCTGGTCACTTCCGAGGCCAGGGCCTTGCAGGTCTTCAGGCCCTTGAGGCTGTAGGGATCGGCATAGGCCTTCTCGAGGATCGGCGGGATCTCGCGCTTGGACATGCCGACGTCGCGGACCGGCTGGCTGCCGATATCCGTGGCCTTCTTCTTGGCCTCGCCCCAGCGACCGCCGGGCTCGTCCGGGGTGGACGGCGGCTTGACCTGGGCCAGAGCGGGCGCGGCCGAGGCCAGCATCGCGACCAGCAGTCCGGTCATGATGGTTTGCTTCAGAGACATCTCAAACGCCCTCCAACCCAGGTGAACACCGATCAGGAACGGCGGTCCACGCTTGTGGTTCCGCTTGCCCGGCCAAGGGGCGGCAAGGGTTTGGGCCAGCTTAGTTCGGCGGGGTCGCGGCTTCCAGTTCGAAGGCGGCGTCGAAGGCCTCCTCGCCGGGCACGGTCCCTTCCAGGGCGCCGAGAAACAGGTCCTCCAGAGCGTCCCAGATGAAGGTCATCTGTTCCAGCACGGCCGGCACGCGGGCGGTCTCGAAGCCCGGATACAGGTCCTCGACCAGCCACAGACCGGTCTGGGCGTCATAGCCGAAGCGGCAGCCGATCAGGCGGAACTGGGCCAGGGCCAGGGTCTCGAACAGCGCCGTCAGGTCGCGGGCCTCGGCCAGGTCCTCGGGATCCAGCACCAGGCAGCGCACCTGCAGCCAGCCGTGGTCGGGCAGCAGGTAATAGGCGCCCTCATCCTCGCCGCCTGAGACTTCCAGGCCGCGATCGATGGCGTCGACGACATAGCCGGCCTCGCGGCAAGCGGTCGTGAGCTGCGCCAGCAGGGCGGCTTCCTGGTCTGGGGTGAGGTCGGTCATGGGGAGGCTCCGGTCTAGGCTCGCCACTCTAACATTCATCGTCATCCCGCGCATAAAGCGCGGGATGACGGGTAGTTTTGGGGCGGCGGCTAGAACCCTAGCTCCGATAATCCCCGTTGATGGCCACGTACTGCTTGGTCAGGTCGCAGGTCCAGACGGTGGACGAGCCCTTGCCGACGCCGACGTCGACGCTGACCTCGAACGCCTGGTTCTTCACGTAGGCGCTCATCTTGGCCTCGTCGTATTCGGCCGAGACCAGGCCGTCGCGGGCGGCGTAGAGGTCGCCGAACTTGACGCTGATCTTCTCGCGGGCGACCGGCTCGTCGGCGCGGCCCACGGCCATGACGATGCGGCCCCAGTTGGCGTCCTCGCCGGCGAAGGCGGTCTTGACCAGAGGGCTCTCGGCGATGGTGCGGGCGATCTTGCGGGCGCTGGCCGGGCTCTCGGCGCCGTTGACGGTGATCTTGACGAACTTGGTCGCCCCCTCGCCGTCGCGGACCAGCTG
The DNA here is from genome assembly GCF_058681635.1 of Caulobacter sp. ALps2. Classification (NCBI taxonomy): domain Bacteria; kingdom Pseudomonadati; phylum Pseudomonadota; class Alphaproteobacteria; order Caulobacterales; family Caulobacteraceae; genus Caulobacter; species Caulobacter sp. ALps2. The sequence goes on along the minus strand of NZ_CM178743.1, from coordinate 2,555,319 downwards.
CAGGGCCAGGTCCAGCAGCACGTGCTCCAGCTTGTCGCGGAAGTCGGCCAGGCGCTTGTCGCCCGGACGGCTGATCTTGGGCGCGCCCGACTGGCCGGTGGCGAACAGCAGCAGGGTGTCGTTGGTCGAGCGGTCGCCGTCCACCGTCACGCAGTTGAAGGTCGTGCGCGTGTAGAGGCTGACCAGGGTCTGCAGCGCCGCCGGGGCGATGGCCGCGTCGGTGGCCACGAAGGCCAGCATGGTGGCCATGTCGGGCGCGATCATGCCCGAACCCTTGGCGATGCCGGCGATCTTGACCTCGACGCCGTCGATCATCGCCGTGGCGTAAGATCCCTTCGGGAAGGTGTCGGTGGTCATGATCGCCCGGCCGGCCTGGGCCCAGGCGTCGGCGGTCAGGCGGCTCTCCACCTCGGGCAGACGGGCGGTGATCTTGGCGTCGTCCAGGATGACGCCGATGACGCCGGTCGAGGCCATCATCACGTCGCGCTGCCGGCAGTCCAGGCGCTTGCCGACGGCCGTGGCCACGCGGCGCACGGCGTCGGCGCCGGGACGGCCGGTGAAGCTGTTGGCGCAGCCGGCGTTGACCACCAGGGCGCGGACGTCCGCCCCGCCGGTGGCGGCCAGTTGCCGCTTGCACCAGTCCACGGGGGCCGAGCCGACGCCATGACGGGTGAAGACGCCCGCCGCCGAGGTCCCCTCGGCGAAGCGCATCAGCAGCAGGTCCTCGCGCTCGTGCTTGTAGAAGCCGGCGCGGCCGGTGGCGATCTCGACGCCGGCGATCGGCGGGATCAGCGGAAACGGCACGGCCAGGGGCGAGATCGCCAGGCCGGGCTTGCCCGCGCCGGTGGATACGGGCTTGGCCGGAGCGGACGCGGAAACATCTTCACCCGCCGACTTCTGGGCGCGGCGCAGGCCGGCGCGCTTCAGGGCCGAGGTCAGCGGATCAACCAGGGCGCGCTCGATCGCGGCCCCGGCGGCGGCGACTGGATTAGGCGCGGCTTCCGGCGCCTTCGCGGCCGTGGTCTTGCCCGAAGTCTTGGGAGTCTTGGTCATGGGCCGCTCTTACTTCTTAGCGGGTTGGGCGGGAGGCGGAGCCGAGGCCGGCGCGCCGGCCAGCGGTTCCGGCGGCGCGGAGGCGGGCTCCTGGGCGCCGGCCGCGCCGGGCGCGTCCTGGGTCTTGCCGATCAGCATCTCGACCTTGGCCGAGCCGCGCAGCTTCTCAAGGATGTCGCGGACCTGGTCATAGGTCAGGAACCGCACGATCTGCGGGCGCGCGGCCTCCAGGGTGATCGGCTCCTCGGTGCGCTTGTCCTCGACCTTGACCAGCACCCAGCCGCCCTCGGCCGCGAACGGACCGACGAGGGCGCCCTTCTGGGCGTCCTTCAGGGCGACGCCATAGGGCTCGGGCATCACGTCCAGCGTGAAATAGCCCAGGTCGCCGCCATTGAAGCGGGTGGCCTGGTCGGTCGAACGCTCCATGGCGAGAGCGTCGAACGAGGCGCCCGAAGCCAGCAGCTTCTTGACGCTGTCGGCCTCGGCCTGGCTGCCGACGATGATCTGGCGGGCGCGGATCTCTTCCGAGCGCTTCGAGAGCTTCTGCTGCTCGGCATAGAGCTTGCGGATGGCGTCCTCGGTGACGGCCTTCTCGACCACGCCCTCGACCAGCATGTCGCCCAGGATGCGCTCGCGGGCCGCGGCCAGGCGGCGCTGGGCGATGGCTTCCTTGTCGATCTTGCGCTTGGTCGCCTCGGCGGCCAGCAGCTTCTGGTCGATCACCTCGTCCAGGCGCTGGCGGAAGACCTCGCTGGAGATGTCCAGCGGCTCGCCCTCGCTGATCAGGCCCTGGGCCACCGCCTCGCGCTTGACGTCCGACGCCCAGATCACCTGGCCGTTGACGCGCGCCACGGCGGTGTCGCCGGGCTCGGGCGGACGCTCGGCGACCTTGTTCTGGCCACACGAGGCCAGCAACAGGGCGCAGGTCACGGCGCTGATCAGACTGACGAGGCGGAAAGTGGTCTTCAAGGCCAAGTTCTCCGGCTTTGCTTAGCAAAGCGCTCTAGCGTGCTTTTTCGCCCAGTGGAAACGGCTTCGCCACACAAAGCGTTCGTGTCGGTGAAAACTAGCCTTGTAACGCCCATCGACGGGTTTGAACCCCTACATACGGCGGGGTCTTCGCGTTGACACCAAGAAGGCCGGTGCTTAAGTCTCCGGCCGCAATGGAATAGCGGATTTATCCGCTCATCCTGCGCGACTTCATCTACCGTAGTCGAGGCCCCACAGCCTTAGCGCCGGCCTCCTCGTCAAACCGTCCCTTTCGGATTCCCCCTGCATGCTTGGTCTCGCCAAAAAGCTCTTCGGCTCTTCCAACGAACGCAAGGTCAAAGCCTTCGCCGCGCGGGTCGCCAAGATCAACGCCCTTGAGCCCGAATACGCGGCCCTCTCGGACGAGGCGCTGAGGGGCAAGACCGCCGAGTTCAAGGCGCGCCTGGAAAAGGGCGAGACGCTGGACGACGTGCTGAATGAAGCCTTCGCCGTGGTGCGCGAGGCCTCCAAGCGCGTGCTGGGCATGCGCCACTTCGACGTCCAGATGGTCGGCGGCATGGTGCTGCACTTCTCGGGCATCTCGGAAATGCGCACGGGCGAGGGCAAGACGCTGGTCGCCACCCTGCCGACCTATCTGAACGCCCTGGAAGGCAAGGGCGTCCACGTCATCACCGTCAACGACTACCTGGCCCGCCGCGACGCCGACTGGATGGGCCAGATCTACACCTTCCTGGGCCTGACCTATGGCGTGATCGTCAATGGCCTGAGCCAGGGTGAGCGTCAGCGCGCCTATCGCAGCGACATCACCTACGGCACCAACAACGAATTCGGCTTCGACTACCTGCGCGACAACCTCGTCTACAGCGTCGAGGAAATGGTCCAGCGCGGCCACAACTTCGTCATCGTCGACGAAGTGGACTCGATCCTGATCGACGAGGCCCGCACGCCGCTGATCATCTCGGGCCCGACCGAGGACCGCAGCGAGTTCTACAAGACGATCGACGTGCTGGTGAAGCAGCTGATCCAGGACAAGGGCACGTACGACCACGACGAGAAGCAGAAGCAGGTCATCCTGACCGAGGACGGCCAGGAGAAGATCGAAGAGATCCTGATGTCGGGCGGCCACCTGGCCGAGGACTCGGCGGGCCTCTACGACGCGGCCAACGTCTCGGTGGTCCACCACGTCAACCAGGCCCTGCGCGCCAACATCCTGTACACGCGCGACAAGGACTACATCGTCAAGGGCGGCGAGATCATCCTGATCGATGAGTTCACCGGCCGCATGATGACCGGCCGCCGCCTGTCGGAAGGCCTGCACCAGGCCATCGAGGCCAAGGAAGGCGCCGACGTCCAGCCCGAGAACCAGACCCTGGCCTCGGTGACGATCCAGAACTACTTCCGCCTCTACAAGAAGCTGTCGGGCATGACCGGCACGGCTTCGACCGAGGCCCAGGAATTCGACGACATCTACAAGATGAGCGTGTCGGAAATCCCGACCAACCGCGTCATCAAGCGCATCGACGACGACGACGAGGTCTATCGCACCGAGCGCGAGAAGAACGAGGCCATCCTCAAGCAGATCGCCGACTGCCACGTGCGCGGCCAGCCGATCCTGGTCGGCACCGTGTCGATCGAGAAGTCGGAAGAACTGTCCAAGCTGCTCTCCAGCTTCGCCTTCGAGAACGACGGCAAGAAGGTCAAGGGCATCCCGCACCAGGTGCTGAACGCCCGCTTCCACGAACAGGAAGCCGGCATCGTCGCCGACGCGGGCGTGCCCGGCGCGGTGACGATCGCCACCAACATGGCCGGCCGCGGCACCGACATCCAGCTGGGCGGCAATATCGACATGCGCCTGGCCAACTGGCGCCAGCAGCAGAAGGGCATGGGCCTGGAGATCTCGCACGAGGACGAGGTCGAGGAGCGCGCCCGTCTCGAGGCCGAGATCGTGGTCGCCAAGGAAAAGGCCCTGGCCGCCGGCGGCCTGTTCGTGCTGGGCACCGAACGCCACGAAAGCCGCCGCATCGACAACCAGCTGCGCGGCCGCACCGGCCGTCAGGGCGACCCGGGCCGCTCGAAGTTCTTCCTGTCGTGCGAGGACGATCTCCTCCGCATCTTCGCCGGCGAACGCCTGGACGCGATCATGCGCACCTTCGGCGTCCAGGAAGGCGAGGCGATCACCCACAAGTGGCTGAACAACGCCATCGCCACGGCCCAGAAACGCGTCGAGCAGCGCAACTACGAGATCCGCAAGAACCTCCTGAAGTACGACGACGTCGTCAACGACCAGCGCAAGGCCGTGTTCGAGCAGCGCCAGGAGTTCATGGAGTCGAGCGACCTCTCGGACATCATCGCCGAGATGCGCCAGGACACGATCGACGACCTGGTCGCTCGTCACCTGCCCCCCAAGGCCTATGCCGAGCAGTGGGACATCGAGGGCCTGAAGGAACGTGTCCAGTCGATCCTGGGCCTCGATTTGCCGATCGAGACGTGGGCCGCCGAGGAAGGCATCGCCGACGAAGAGATCAAGGACCGCATCCAGAAGGCGGCCGACGAATACGCCGCCCAGCGCGAAGTGATCATCACGCCCGACCAGATGCGCTCGGTCGAGAAGAACTTCCTGCTGCAGATGATCGATCTGCAGTGGCGCGAGCACCTGATGCACCTGGACCACCTGCGCAACGTCATCGGCTTGCGCGGCTATGGCCAGCGTGATCCGCTGAACGAGTACAAGACCGAGGCCTTCTCGCTGTTCGAGAAGCTCTTGGGCGATCTGCGCACCAACACCACCCGCTGGCTGATGACGGTCGAGATCGCCTATGCCGAGCCGGAGGTCCCGCACACGCCGGAAGGCCTGGTCGAGGTCCACCTGGACCCGCTGACCGGCGAGAACGCCGCCGTCGCTGGCGCCATCCCCGACGGCCTGTCGCCGCAGCAGCGCGAAGCCCTGCCGGTCTCGTCGCTGCCGGAAGACTGGGAACGCACGGGCCGCAACAGCGCCTGCCCCTGCGGCTCGGGCAAGAAGTTCAAGCAGTGCCACGGCTCGCTGGTGAAGTGAGCTAGCTCAAACTCCGATCTCCCCGGCGAAAGCCGGGGAGACGGGTTAGGGTCGAGGCCTGGTAGGCAACCCCGCCACCACCGCCGCGCCGACCAGCAGCGCCGCCGCCGCGATCCCGGAGGCGCGCAGGCCCGTCACCACGTCCACGCCCGCCAGCGCGCCGAAGATGGCCACGCCGGCGGCGCCACCGACCTGGCGGCAGGCGTTGAGCGCGCCCGAGGCCGCGCCGGCGTCGTGGCGGTCGACGCTGGCCAGCAGGCCGCTGGTCAGGGCCGGGATGGCCAGGCCCATGCCGCCGGGGATCAGGGCGAAACCGGGCAGCATCTCCAGCATGCCGCTGCTCGCGCCCAGCCGCGCCGTCAGGGCGTAGCCGCAGGCGGCCAGCAGCACGCCGCCCGTCGTCACCGTCCGCGCCCCGAACCGCGCCACCAGGCCGCCGCTCAACAGGTTGGAGACGATGAAGGTCGCCGTCAGGGGCAGGAAGGCCAGGCCCGCCTTGGCCGGCGCCCAGTGCAGGGCGCGCAGCATGTAGAGGCCCAGCACGAAGATCAGGCCGTAGTAGGCGAAGTTCAGCGCCGAGCCGACGACGACCGCCGTCCAGGCCGGGCGCTCGCGGAAGACGTTCAGCGGCATCGCCGGGTGGGCCGCGCGGCGCTCGAACAGCACGAAGACGGCGGCCAGCACGACACCGACGAGCAGGGCCAGCAGCGGCGCCCCGCCCCAGCCTCGGTGGCCGCCCTCGATCAAGCCGCCGACCAGCAGCGAGACGGCGGCGACCGCCAGGGCTTGGCCAGGGATGTCGAACGGGACCTTGGGCTTGGCGGGCGTGGGCGGCGCGACCGCCAGGGTGAGAACAACCCCGAGCGCGCAGACCGGCAGGTTGACGAAGAACACCCAGCGCCAGCCCAGGCTCTCGACCAGCAGGCCGCCCAGCACCGGCCCGGCGGCGATCGACACCCCGCCGGCGGCGGTCCACCAGCCGACGGCCGAGGCGCGCTTGCGGTCGTCGCCATGCGCGGCGTGAGCGATCAGGGCCAGCGACGGCGGGATCAGCAGCGCCGCCGCCGCGCCCTGGGCCACGCGGGACAGGATCAGCATCAGCGGAGCGCCCGCGAAGCCGCACGCCGCCGAGGTCAGGCCAAACAGGATGAGCCCCGCCACGAACGCGCGACGCGGGCCCACCCGGTCGCCGATCGCCCCCGCCGACAGCAGCATGGCCGCCAAGGCCAGGATGTAGGCGTCGACCACCCATTGCAGCTGGGCGGTCGGGGCGTGCAGCGCCGTGCCGATGGCGTCCAGGGCGACATTGACGATGGTCGCGTCCAGCTGGGTGACGAAGAAGCCGAAACTGGCGGCGGCCGTGATCAGGAGAAGGCGAGAAGGCGGGTTGCTCATGGTCCTGGAATTGCCCCCTCACGCCACGCCGATGCTACACGCGCCGATGAACCATTCCGCCAGCGATGGGTCTAGGATGTGGACCATGGACGCCAACATCGCCACCCCCGCCGCCCTGATTGGCGACCCGACCCGCGCCGCCATGCTGCAGGCCCTGCAGGACGGTCGAGCCCAGCCCGCCAGCGCCCTGGCGTGGGCCGCCGGCGTCACCGCCCAGGCGGCAAGCAACCACCTGGCCAAGCTGGTCGACGGCGGCCTGCTGGCCGTCGAGCGCGAGGGGCGGCATCGGTATTACCGCCTTGCCAGCGCGGAAGTCGCCCACGCCATCGAGGCCCTGTCGGTGCTGGCCACGCCCGTGCGCTCGCTGGAAGCGCCGCGCTCGCCCAAGGCCCGGGCGCTGCGCGATGCTCGCTGCTGCTACGGCCACCTGGCTGGCAGGCTGGGCGTGAAGGTCTGCGACGCCCTGGTGAGCCAGGACCTGATCCGCCCGGCGGCGGACAAGCTCTATGAGGTGACGCCGGACGGCCGCCGCTGGTTCGAGGATCTGGGCGTGGAGGTCGACACCCTGCGCTCACCGCGCGGCGTGGCGCGACAGTGCCTGGACTGGACCGAGCGACGGCATCACCTGGCCGGGCCGCTGGGGGTGAAGCTGTTGGAGGCGATGACCGCGCGGGGATGGCTGGCGCTGGAGGCCCAGGGTCGCGCGGTGCGGCTGACGGTGGACGGGGCGCGGGCGTTGCGGGAGCGGCTGGGGGTGAGCCTGGAGGACGAGGGGCGGGTGGCGGCTTAAGACGCTAAGGTCTCAACACCACGCCCGCATCCGCCGCCGTCCCCCCATCCACCTGCGCCAGATAGGCCGCTTGTATAGCCTCCCGCCCCTGCCCGCGCTCCACCCGCAACCACCGCGGCGCATCGGCGACGAACCCCGCCCAGGCCGCGCCGTAACGCTGCTCGAACTCGCCTGGGGCCCAGTCCTGGCGGCGCTTGGCCATGCGGTCGGGGGCGAAGAAGAACGCCGGCGTCGGTCCCGGCAAGGTCCCGCCACCTCGCGGCGCTTCCCAGTGCGTGCCGCCGACCAGGATCGAGGCCTTGAGCTCATCGGCGAACCGGTTGTGCACGGCGCCCAGCACCGCCGCGTCGCCCGCGAAGTCGACGAACGCCGCCGGCGCCGCGATCGGCGCGCTCGCCAAGTCGTCGTACGGCACGACCTGATCGTAGAATCCCAGCCCCTCGACGAACGCCTGGTTGCGCGGCGAGGTCAGGCCGACCACCGCCACGCCGCCGCGCTTCTTCAGCAAGGCCGCCAGGGCGATCGCGGTCTTGGAAGAGGCGCTGGACAGGATCACGCTCCTGGCGCCGTGGAAGCCGCTCTCTTCGAACTGGTCGTCGATCAGGAAGGCGGTGATGAACAGCGGTTGCAGCAGCGCCTTGTGCGCCTCCAGCCCGTCGTCGGCGCCAACCGCCTGGTACTGGTTGTAGACCGCCGCCAGATGCTGGCGATGCGGCGCGATGTCGGTGAAGCCGCTCTTGCTGGGCTTGGCCCGCACCGTCAGGTGGGTCGACATCGGCCAGTAGCCGTAGAACCGCTGGCCCACCGCGATGTCCGGATGCGCCGAGGCCTCGACATGGGCATGGCCCCAGACCGGCACGCGGCCGAAACCGTCCGGTCCGGGGAAGAAGTCCCAGTACTTCATCATCTCGCCGAACACGGCATAGGTGATGTTGTTGGCCGTCAGGGCGAAGCTTTCGATGGCCAGGCGGACCTGGCCGTCCTCCAGCGGCGGCGGCTCCACGTCGCGGAATTCCGTGCGGCGCAGGTCGTCTTTGGCGACGACGAGATCCCAGGCCATGGCGGCCTCCCGTGCTGTTTCGACGGAGTTAGCGGGAGGTCGCGCGGCAAGTCAAACGCACGTTTGACCGAAACGCTCGTGGAAGCGTGGAGACTCGCCGGACGTATCGTCCAGCGGTGCTTCGGACACCCCCAGCCGACCGAGGGCGCCTAAGCCCAACCTGTCTAAGCCCCCTGTCTAAGGCCATTGTCACTGGGACAATGTTTCCGTTGCGAGGCCGGTCACGAGGGCGCAATCCCAAGCCAGTCCAGCTTGCGATTGGAACCGCCATGACCACCACGCCCCTGCCCTTGCGCCATTTCCTGCTGGCCCTGGCCGTGGTGGCGGTGTGGGGGACGAACTTCGTGGTCATCCGCATCGGCCTGGACCACCTGCCGCCGCTGCTGTTCGCCACCCTGCGCTTCTGCCTGGTGCTGCTGCCGATGGCCTTCTTCGTGAAGCGCCCGCCGGTGTCGTGGAAGAACCTGGCGGCCTATGGCGTGCTGATCGGCGCGGGACAGTTTGGCCTGCTGTTCGTGGCCATGAAGGGCCACATCTCGCCGGGCCTGGCCTCGCTGGTCGTGCAGACCCAGGTGTTCTTCACCATCGGCATGGCCATGCGGATCAGCAAGGAGCGGGTGCGGGGCTTTCAGATCGCCGCCCTGCTGCTGGCCGCCTCGGGCATCGTGTTGATCGCCGCGCATGGCGGCGGTTCGGCGACGCCGCTGGGCGTGCTTCTGGTGCTGCTGGCGGCGGCCAGCTGGTCGGGCGGCAACATCGTCGCGCGCCAGGCCGGCCCGGTGAACATGCTGGGCTATGTCGTCTGGGCCAGCCTGTTCTCGATCCCGCCCTTGTTCCTGATGTCGCTGTGGCTGGAAGGCTGGCCGGCCATCGTCAAGGGCGTGACCGGCGCGGGCCTCTCGACCTGGCTGGCGGTCGCCTGGCAGGCCGTGGGCAACACCATGTTCGGCTACGCCGCCTGGGGCTGGCTGCTGGCGCGCCACCCGGCCGCCACGGTGACCCCGATGGCCCTGCTGGTGCCGGTGTTTGGCATGGGCGCCTCGGCGCTGCTGCTGGGCGAGGGTTTGCCGGGCTGGAAACTGGCGGCGGCGGCCCTGGTGCTGACCGGTCTGGCGGTGAACATGCTGTGGCCCAAGGTGCGGGCGCGGTTCGCGGTGGCTTGACGTCATTCTGCTCCCCTTCTGGGGGAGCTGTCGCGGAGCGACTGAGGGGGCAGCTCCGCATAGGCCGAGCTGGCCCCCTCCGACCCTCCGGGCCACCTCCCCCAGAAGGGGAGGAGAGTCTTCTTGACCTCCCCGGCGTCACCCGCCTGACGCTCACCTCAAACAAAGGGAGGGCCTGCCATGATCACGCCGTTCGAGGTGAACTGGAGCCGCGAGCAGATCGACAAGGTCCTCGCCCAGGTCCGCGCCTATGAGTTCCCGCCGGCGCCGGAGGGCGGCGGCTGGACCTACGGATGTGACGCGGACTTTTTGAGGGACCTCCGCGGCTACTGGACCGACGGGTTCGATGTCGACGCGGCCCAGGCCAACCTCAACCGCTTCCCGCAGTTCACGGTCCGGATCGAGGATCTCGACATCCACTTCGTCCACGTCGTCGGTGAAGCGCGAGGCAAGCGGCCGCTGCTGATCAGCCACGGCTGGCCGGGATCGCATTTCGAGTTCTGGGACGCGATCGAGCCCCTGGCCTTCCCGTCGCGCCACGGCGGTGATCCGGCCGATGCGTTCGACCTGGTGATCCCGTCTCTGCCGGGCTTCGGGTTCTCGGGAAAGCCCAAACGGCCGCTGGGCCAGCGCGCCACCGCCCGGATCTTCGACACACTGATGACCCGCGAGCTCGGCTACGACACCTATCTCGCCCAGGGCGGCGATTGGGGCGGGCTGGTCACCTCATGGCTGGGCCTGGACCACGCCGCGCACGTCAGGGCCATCCACCTGAACATGATCGGCCTGCGCCCCCATGGCCAACCCCGGACGCCCGAGGAGATCGCCTGGATCACCGGCTTCGGCGCCCAGATGGACGCCTACGGCGCCTATTTCCGCCTGCAAGCGAGCAAGCCGCAGTCGGTGGCCTGGCTGGGCGCCAACAACCCCGTCGGCCAGGCCGCCTGGATCCTGGAGCGCTTCCACGACTGGGCCGACCTGTCGATCAAGCCTTTCGAGCAGGTGTTCACGCGCGACCAGCTGCTGACCAACCTGATGCTGTATGTCATGACCGGCGGCTTCACGACTGGCGCCTGGTACTACCGCGCCCTGCTGGAGGAAGGCGGCCCCGTCCTCGCCGAAGGCCAGCGCTGCGAGACGCCGACCGCCTTCGCCAACTTCCCCGGCGAGAGCATCTACAAGCCGCCGCCCCGCTCGTGGGCCGATCGCGCCTACAACATCACCCGCTGGACCGACCAGCCGCGCGGCGGCCATTTCGCGGCGATGGAGGAACCGGGGCTGTTCGTGGAGGATGTCCGGGCCTGGGCGCGGGACGTCTAGACGGCCAAGGCTCGGCCATGGCATGCCCGGCGCGGTTCCCCGCAGGAGTACGCCGTCCATGGCCCGCTACGATTTCGCGTCCGACAACGTCGCCGGCGCCATGCCCGAAGTCATGGAGGCCCTGCTCGCCGCCAACGCCGGGACGGCCTCGGGCTATGGGACCGACCACGTCAGCAAGGCCGCCGCCGACCGTATCCGCGGCCTCCTGGACGCCGACGCCGAGGTGCGGTTCACGGCCTCGGGCACGGCGGCCAACGCCTTCGCCCTGACCCTGTTGGCCGCCCCGCACGAGGCGGTTCTGGCTCACGAGCACGCTCACATCCGCACCGACGAAACGGGCGCCCCCGGCTTCTTCGGCCAAGGCGTCGGCCTGATCGGCCTGCCCGGGGCCTCGGGCAAGATCGAGCTTTCGGCGCTGGAGGCGGCCCTGGCGCGGCCCGAGGTGTCGTACAACCAGCCGGCCAACGCCCTGTCGCTGACCACCGCCACCGAATACGGCACGGTCTATTCGGAAGACCATCTGCGGTCGCTGATCGCGCCGGTGAAGGCCAAGGGCCATGGCGTCCACCTGGACGGCGCGCGCCTGGCCAACGCCGTGGCCGCCGGCTTCGACTTGAAGAGCGTCGCGAAGATGGGCGTCGACATCCTGGTCATGGGCGGAACCAAGGCCGGCTCGACCCCGACCGAGGCCGTGGTGTTCCTCGACCCCGACCACGCCCGTCGCCTGGATGCGCGGCTGAAACACGCCGGCCAGCTGGTCAGCAAGGGCCGTTTCCTGGCCGCCCCGTGGCTGGGCCTGCTGGGCGAGGATGGCGGGGCTGGTCCTTGGGCCGCTCGCGCCGCCCACGCCAACGCCATGGCCCAGAAACTGGCCGCCCTGATGCCGTTCGACATCAAGCACCCCGTCGAGGCCAATGGCGTCTTCGTCGAGATGGACGAACCCACCCTGGAACGCCTGCGCGGCGAGGGCTGGTTCGTCTACCGCTTCTTGGACGGCACGGTGCGCTTCATGTGCTCCTGGGCCACCACGCCCGAAATGGTCGAGGACCTGGGCGCGGCGCTGAAGCGGGTGGCTTAAGACGCCGCCGCCCGCGCGCCCTGGCGAGCCCTTGGCGCGGGCTCTTCCTTCTGCGCGAAGGTGATCACCGGCGCGGCTTCGGCCGCGGCCGAGGTTTCGGTGATGCCTAGCAGCCGCGCGATCTCGCTGGCCGGGGCTGGGCGGCTGATGAAGTAGCCCTGGATCTCGGCGCAGCCCTGGCCGCGCAGGGCGTTCAGCTGTTCCAGGGTCTCGACGCCCTCGGCCGTGGTGACGATGCCCATGGACGAGCCCAGGTCCAGCACGGCCTTGATGATCGCCATGGCGTCGCTGTCGTCCAGGATGTCGCGGACGAAGGTCTGGTCGATCTTGATCTTGTCGAACGGGAAGCTGCGCAGATAGCTCAGCGAACTATAGCCCGTGCCGAAGTCGTCCATCGAGATGCGCACGCCCAGCGCCTTCAGGTCGTGCAGCATCGACATGTTGGCGACGCTGTCCTGCAGCAGCACCGACTCGGTGATCTCCAGCTCCAGGCGCTGGGCGGCCAGGCCCGAAGTGGCCAGGGCCGAGACGACGGTGCGCACCAGGCCCCGGTCGCGGAACTGGGCCGGCGACAGGTTCACCGCCAGTCGCACGTGATCGGGCCACTTGGCGGCCTCGGCGCAGGCCGTGCGCAGCACCCATTCGCCCAGCTGGACGATCAGGCCGATCTCCTCGGCCAGCGGGATGAAGTCGGCCGGAGAGACCATGCCCCGCTCGGGATGGCGCCAGCGCAGCAGGGCCTCGCAGCCCGTCACCTGCTCGACGCCGAGGTTGTAGAGCGGCTGGTAGAACAGTTCGAACTCGCCCGCCGTCAGGGCCCGGCGCAGGTCCAGCTCAAGGGCCCGGCGCGCCTGCAGCTGCTCGTCCATCGCGCGTTCGAAGAAGTGGAAGGCGCCGCGGCCGTCGGCCTTGGCGCGGTACAGGGCCATGTCGGCCTTCTTCAGCAGCTCGTCGGCGTCCTCGCCGTCGGAGGGGGCGGCCGAGACGCCGACGCTGGCCCCAATCACCACCTGGTGACCTTGCAGGTCGAACGGAGCGGCCATGGCCTCGACGATGCGGCCGGCCAGGCGGGTGGCGCCGCCCATGTCCTTGAGACCGGTCTGGACCACGGCGAATTCGTCGCCGCCCAGTCGGGCCACGGTGTCGCCCTCGCGCACGCAGCCGCGCAGACGCTCGGCGGCCTCGCGCAGCAGGGCGTCGCCCAGCGGGTGGCCCAAGGTGTCGTTGACGGTCTTGAAGCGGTCCAGGTCGATGAAGTGCACGGCCAGCTGGTCGCCCTTGCGCGCCCGGCGGGCCAGGGCCTCGGACAGGTGCTTCTGGAACAGCACGCGGTTGGGCAGCTCGGTCAGCGGATCGTAGTGGGCCAGGCGCGCGATCTGGGCCTCGGCCCGCTTGCGCTCGGCGATGTCCTCGGAGACGCCCAACAGATACTCAGGCACGCCATCGGCGTTGCAGAGGGCCAGCTTCTTGGTGCGAAGAATGGCCATGCCGCCGTCCTTGCGCGGCACGTGGTCTTCCTCGATCACGCGGACCTCGCCGGACTCCAGCACCTCGCGGTCACGCTCGACATAGAGGGCGGCCAGTTCGGGATCGTGGATGTCGCCGTCGGTCTTGCCGATCACCTCGGCGCGCGACATGCCCAGCGTCTTCTCGCCGGCGCGGTTCAGCAGCACGTAGCGGTGATCGTCGGCGCGCTTGACGAACACCATCGAGGGCATGGCCTCGACGATGGCGGTCATGAAGGTCTGGGCGCGCTCGACATCGGCCTTGGCGGCGGCCAGGGCCTCGACGCCCCGGCGGTTGGTCTCGTTGGCGGCCTGCAAGAGGCCCAGCACGGTGCCCACGCCCAGATATCGGCCGCCCTCGGTGACGATGAAGCCGCGCAGCAGGTCCGAGGCGCGATACGACAGGCTGTCGCTGGTGAAGGCCGCCAGCTCGGTGTCGGCGTCGACGACGAGCGGCTCGCGGTCCATCAAGGTCGAGATCGGACGGTTGGCGTACAGGGCGCGGCCGTACTCGGCGGCCATGCGCAGGAAGAAGGCGTTGCGCTCGACGATGCCGATCGGCCGATCGTCGGCGTCCAGCACGGGCACGATCAGGGTGTCGGGCTCCTCGCGGAACCGCTCATATAGCGATTTGCCGAGATCGTCCTGGCGCGCCGGCGCCAGCGAAGAAACGGTGTCCCGCAAGGTGAACATGGTACGCCTCCACTTACGGGATGGCAGGGACCATTTCCTGACTAACGAGGCGCTAATAGCTCCGCTTGGAACGCCTCATTTCGCCAAAACTTCATGACGCTGTCACAGTGTTTGCGAGGCTATTTACTGTTCTTATCTACTTTTAATGGAACCCTGGACCTAGCGCCCGGGATCCATGAAGTCTCTGGCCTTGAAATCCTCCGGCGCGGCGACCTCGATCACGGCCTCCTCGCGGTCGTCGAACTCGGTGCGCAGAGCCCGGCTCATCACCGCGTGCATCTCGTAGAGACAGGTGATGTAGGTCAGCTCCAGGATCTGCTCGTCGGTGAGGAAGGCCTTCAGCGCCGCGAACACCCCGTCCGCGATACGGCCGCCCTCCAGCACCAGGCCGTCGGCATAGGCCAGCACGGCCCGCTCGTGGGCGTCGAAGACCTCGGAGATCGACCAGGACGGCACGGCGGCGATCTTGGCCTCGGACACGCCCAGGCCGCGCAGCGACTTGCAGTGCTGGGAGAACACGAATTGGCTGCCCCGCGTCCAGCCGGCCCGGGTCTGGGCCAGCTCGCGCAGCACCGGGTCGATCTTGCGGGCCGGGTCACGGTAGAGCGCGAAACCCTGGGCGGCGTGGCGCAGCACGTCGGGGCTGCCCGCGAAGACCGTCCACCAGTCGCCGCGCGTGCCGGTGGCCGTGCCGGGTTCGGCGACGGGATCGCGGTCTCCGAACAGCAGGTCGTAGAGCTTCAGCGTGCCCTTGTCGGCGACCTCGTCGCGAGGGACCTCGCGCAGACGCGGCATCAGGCGTCGGCCATTGACGAGGCCGGCGCGTGCCTGACGTCTTCCGGCCCGAAGTCGCGGGTGAAAGCGGCCAGCTCCATCATGATCCCGTTCGGATCGGTGAAGTAGACCGAACGGACGAAGACGCCGGGATGCGGCTCGCGCGCCACGCCCATCTCGCTGTCGTCATGATTGACCACCATCGGGAAGGCCGGTACGCCCGCGGCCCGCAGACGCTCCAGGCAGGCTTCCAGGTCGGCCTCATCGACGGTGAAGGCCACGTGGTTCATCGAGCCAACGGCGGTCTTGGAGTCGGCCGGGAAGCTCTTCACCGAGGCGATTCCAGGCGCGGCCGGCGGCGTTTCCGGCCACCAGAAGAAGGCCAGGCACGCGCCGCCCCCGCAGTCGAAGAAGAAATGCTGGCCACCGTCCGGCAGGGCCACGGTCTTCACGAGGGGCATCCGCAGCACCTCGGTGTAGAACTTCACCGTCTGGGCCATGTCGCGGCAGACCAGAGCCAGGTGATTGACGCCGGTGATCTTCATCTCGGCTTCCTCCCGGAGACCGAGGTTACGCGAGTTGTGCGAAGACGCCAGATTGCCCCTGCGTACCCCACCTTAATCCCAAACCCCGTCATCCCGCGCATAAAGCGCGGGATGACGGCGGAGAGGCTGGAGGGCCTACTCTTCCCGCTTCGCATCCCCCAGCAGCACCTGGCCGACCCAGCTGACGATGCCGGTCACGATGGCCGCCTGGACGCCCGGCCACAGGCCGGCGACCGCCAGGCCATCCAGGAACCAGGCCACGAGGCCGATCATCGCCGCGTTCACGACCAGCAGGAACAGACCCAGCGTGATCACGGTCAGGGGGAAGGTCAGGACCGTCACCACCGGACGGACGATGGCGTTGACGATCCCCAGCAGGAAGCCGGCGATCAGCAAGGTGGTGAAGCCGTCGGCGGTGACGCCGGGGATGATCCGGGCCGACAGCCATAGGCCAGCGGCGGCGATCAGGATGCGAAGGACGAAACGGATCATATGGCGCGACTCCCGTCGATTTCGGCGAAGATTGGCCCAGCCGCGCGCCGCGATCAAACTGATGCCTGATTTGTACAATATCCCAGCTGTGAACTCGGACATTACAAATGCGTTACCACTCTTCAAACCGCCGCTTCGCGAACTATCTAGTCCTTCGTGTGGGGGATGATCGCGCGCGATTGGCGAGCGGATCCGCACGCAAGGGGATATAAGAAAGATGGCCGTGAATTCTCTATCGGTGATGTCGCCGGACGGCGGCTTGTCGCGCTATCTCACCGAGATCCGCAAGTTCCCGATGCTGCCCAAGGACGAGGAGTTCATGCTCGCCCAGCGCTGGAAAGAGCATCAGGACTCCGAAGCCGCCCACAAGATGGTGACGTCGCACCTGCGTCTCGTGGCCAAGATCGCCATGGGTTATCGCGGCTACGGCCTGCCGATCGGCGAGGTGATCTCCGAAGGCAATGTCGGCCTGATGCAGGCCGTCAAGAAGTTCGAGCCCGACAAGGGCTTCCGCCTGGCGACCTACGCCATGTGGTGGATCCGCGCCTCGATCCAGGAGTACATCCTGCGCTCGTGGTCGCTGGTGAAGATGGGCACGACCGCCGCGCAGAAGAAGCTGTTCTTCAACCTGCGCAAGGCCAAGAGCCAGATCGCCGCCTTCCAGGAAGGCGACCTGCATCCTGACCAGGTCAGCGCCATCGCCACCAAGCTGGGCGTGCTGGACAGCGAGGTCATCTCGATGAACCGCCGCCTGTCGGGCCCGGACGCCTCGCTGAACGCGCCGCTGCGCGCGGACGGCGAAAGCGAGTGGCAGGACTGGCTGGCCGACGACGACCAGGTGTCGCAAGAGACCGTCGTCGCCGAGAACGAGGAGAAGTCGCTGCGGATGTCGCTTCTGGAAGAGGCGATGGTCGAGCTGACCGACCGCGAGCGTCATATCCTGACCGAGCGCCGCCTGAAGGACGACCCGACCACCCTGGAAGAACTGGCCGCCCAGTACGGCGTCAGCCGCGAACGCGTCCGCCAGATCGAGGTCCGCGCGTTCGAGAAACTGCAGAAGACCATGCGCGAGGCGGCGATCGCCAAGAACATGGTGGATGCGTAAGAACCACGCTCACTGGCGTGAGACGGAAGGGGCGCTCTTCGGGGCGCCCTTTTTCGTTTTCCCCTTTCCCGTTTCCCATCAACCGTCATTCCCGCCCTTGCGGCGCGAATGACGGATTTTTTTATGGTGCTATGAGCTTCGTGATGACCGACGCCACCGCTCCCCTCCCCCAGCTGATCCTGCTCCCCGGCCTGCTCAACGACGCCGAGCTGTGGCGCGACCAGATCAGCGGGCTTTCCGACGTCGCCCGCGTCTGGGTTCCCGACCTCGCCCCCTACGCCACCTTGCGCGAGATGGCCCAGAGCGTGCTGGAAAAGGCCGAACCGACCTTCGCCCTGGCCGGGTTCTCGATGGGCGGCTACGTGGCCCAGGAGATCGCGCGGCTCGCGCCGCGGCGCATCGAGCGCCTGGCCCTCCTGGACACCTCGATCCGCGTCGACACCCCCCAGCGCGCCGCCCAGCGCAAGGCGCTGAACAAGGCCGCCGCCAAAGGCGGGACGTTCTTGGGGATCGGCCAGGCGATCATGAAGTCCTATATCGACGCCTCGCGACTCTCGGACACCGACCTGACCACCCGCATCGTCGACATGACCCAGCGCCTGGGCCGTGAGGTCTTCCTGCGCCAGAATACCCTGGAGCGCGAGGATGGCGAGGCGGCGTTGCGGGCCTTGCGTGTCCCTTTGGTCATCATCGTCGGAGAAAACGACCAGATCACGCCCGCGCCCGCCCATCGCGAGATGGCCGAGGCGATCGGCTGCTCGCACCTGGTGGTGATCCCCGACACCGGCCACATGACGCCGATGGAAGCCCCCGGCCCGGTCAACGGAGCGCTTCGTCACTGGCTACAAAGACCTGCCGGAACGCGCTGATCCGCCGATAATGGCCATGCTTCAGCCCCATTGGACGCGAAGTATAACCGTGACGCACTGGCGACCTTCGCCGCTGATTTGACGCCACCCAAAGTAATATCCGCATTACTTGGAGCCGCGTTTCAAAAAACTGCAACAAAACCGTCAAACAAACATCACTGGTCCCTAAGGACCGTGAAATCTATCCCCTGCCCCGCATACGCGAACGCGCGCCTGCTCAAAAAGAGCGCGCCAACACAGGGGATATTTCATGCGGAAGACCATGCTCTTCGCGCTGGCGGCGCTCGCGCCGTTGGCGCTGGCCTCGGTCGCCACGGCGGCGCCAGATGACGCGCCGATGGCCACCGTCGACGAACCCACCCTGGCCTCGGCCGTCGTCGTCCAGGCCAAGATCGCCTATCGCAACCGCAGCGAGTCGACCACGCCGGTCCTCGACTACGGCCTCGACTACTTCCAGCGCTTCGAGCCGCTGACCGTCGGCGACGCCCTGAAGCGCGTGCCCAGCGTCTCGTTCCTGTCGGACGTTCTGGAGTCGGACGGCGTGCGCCTGCGCGGCCTGGATCCGGCCTACACCCAGATCCTGATCAACGGCGAAAAGGTCCCGGGCTCGGGCTCGTCGTCGGGTTCGTTCGGCAACGGCGCCGACCAGTCGTTCTTCGTCGACCGCATCCCGGCCGAACTGATCGACCACATCGAGATCGTGCGCAGCAGCTCGGCCAACCGCAGCGGCGACGCCGTCGCCGGCGCCCTGAACATCGTCCTGCGTGACGCCCTGGCCCTGGACGGCGGCTATGTCCGCGCCGGCGCCCTGATGTTCGACGACAAGCGCATCCGCGGCGCCTTCGGCGGCGTGTGGGGCGGTCAGGTCGGCCCGGGCCGCCTGCTGATCGGCGCCAACACCCAAGGCCGCCGCAACCCCAAGCAAAAGCTCAGCCTGCGTTATGACGAGCCCGGCGCGGCCCTGAACAACAACGAAATCCAGACCGACACCCGCAACGGCACGGACAGCTCGTTCAACATCGCCTACGACGTGCCGGTCGGCCCCGGTCAGCTGTCGATGAACGGCTTTTACGTCCACACCGACCGCTACCAGGACGAAGACTCGATCGAGTACAACACCGGCAATAACACCAACGCCAATCTCTCGACGATCAACAACAACGACGTCGACATCCAGCAGGACAGCTACTCGCTGAACGGCAAGTACAAGTTCCCGATGGCCGGCGGCACGACGACCGTGAAGCTGGGCTACGCGGCGTTCAAGGCCGATGAATACGAGTTCGAGTACGAGACCGAATATCTGCGCGACTCGACCCCGTTCCCGGACGGCGACCGTTTCACCGGCGACCGCGCCAAGACCCGCGTCAGCGACGACGAAGCCTCGGCCAAGCTGGAGCACAAGCGCGACCTGACCGAGAACACCGAGCTGGAGTTCGGCGTCCAGTACGAAAGCAAGCGCCGCGACAACCGCGTCAGCGAAGTGCCGCGCAACCGCTACAACCTGCCGGCCGCCACGCCGCCGGCCTACAAGCCCTTCGACATCACCGGCAAGGCCCGCCTGGAGCAGACCCGCCTCGACCCGTACGTGATGCTGTCGGGCCGCTCGAACGGCTTCAAGTGGGAAGCCGGCCTGCGCTACGAGACCACCGACGTCACGGTCGATGACTTCGTGCTGCGTGAAGAGACCAAGAAGAAATACGAGGTCCTGCTGCCCTCGGCCTCGGTCCGTTACAACCTGACCAACACCGACCAGGTCTATGCCGCCGTGGCCCGCACCGTGCGCCGCCCCAGCTTCCAGCACCTGTCGCCGGTGCTGCTGGAAGAGGAACTGGGCAGCAACGACTTCGTCGGCGACCCGAACCTGGATCCGGAAAAGGCCTGGGGCCTGGACGTCGGCTACGAGCGTCGCATGGGTCGTGACGGCGTCTTCGGCGTCAACGTCTTCTATCGCGACATCAAGGATCTGCTCGAGATCTACAACACCAACGTTCGCGGCTCGGCCGATGATCCGCCGGACGACATCGCCTGGGTCTTCTCGGCCCGCAACACCGGCGACGGCAAGGTGTACGGCGTCGAGTTCGATCTCTCGACCCCGCTGTCGTTCATCGGCATGGACAACACCGGCGTGTTCCTGAACTACTCGTACCTCGACAGCGAGGTCAGCGACGAGTTCGGCAAGCGCCGGTTCAACAGCCAGGCCGAGTCGGTGTTCAACATCGGCTTCATCCAGGACATCCCGACCTTCGCCGCCTCTTTCGGCATGACCTATCGCAAGCAGGGCGAGGCCTACAGCCGCGTCGTCGGCGAAGAGGTCACGACCACCTATGGCGCCGACCTGGAAGCCTTCATCGAAAAGCGGATCGGCAAGAACACCGTGATCCGCCTGACCGGTTCGAACCTGCTGGACGCCAACAAGAAAGAGACGTTCAACAAGTTCACCACCCTCGCCAGCCAGCAGACCCGCGACTTCGACGAGTATGAACTGGAGCGCGAAAAGGCCGGCCCGGTGTTCCAGTTGACCGCCCGCATGGCGTTCTAAGGAACCTCGGGGTCCTGAATACGGAGAAGGCGGCGTCCGCGAGGGCGCCGCCTTTTTTACCGCTCCCCCGCTGGGGGAGCTGTCGCGTAGCGACCGAAGGGCATCGCCGGCCTATGCCGAGCTACCCCCTCCGGCCCTCTGGGCCACCTTGCCCAGCGGGGGAGGAGAAGTTCAGACTAGGCCGCCCGGCCCGTGTCTTCGCCCGACATGAAGCCCATCAGGGCATCGATGCGCTTGACCAGTTCGGCGCGGCCGCCGGCGCCGGACGTTTCCGCGGTCATGAAAGAACCCAGGGCCTCGGCGGCCTGGATCAGGCGGGCGTCCTTGACGGCCTCGCCCACCCGCTTGAGCTCCAGGGCTTGAGCAGCCAGGGCGCGGCGGGCCTGGGTCGGATCGCTGTCCAGGGCCGTGGCGGCGGATTTGACGATGCGCAGGGCCTGGGACAGGCGCGCGGCGGGCGTGCCGGCCGCGTCGGCCTTGCGCTTGCGCGGCCCCTTGTAGTCGGCCGAGTTGAAGCGGCGGCGGTCGGGCCCGACATAGGCCACGGCCTCGATCCAGTCGCGTGGCTTCAGGGCCACCGCCTCGAGGCGGCGCTCCAGATCGCCCAGATTGAACGGCTTGCGCATGAACTCGTGCACGCCGGCGTCACGGGCGCCGAAGATGGCCTCGGCGGTGGCTTCGGCCGTGCACATGATCACCGGCGCCTCGCGGCACAGCAGATCGCTGCGGCGAATCTTGCGGGTGAAAGCCAGGCCGTCGACGCCATTCTGGGCATGCTCGACGAAGATCAATTGTGGGTCGGTGGCCCGCGCCATGGCGTAGCCCTTCTCCGCCGACGGCGCGGCGAAGATCTGCACCCCGCCCAACGGACGCAGGTGTTCGGCAAGCAGGCGCGCGGTCGCGGGGTTGGGGTCTACGACCATCACCCGTTGCACCTTGGCGGCGACGCGCTGGATTGTGCGGACGTTCCCGTCGAACACGGACTCGCGGCTCCTCGAAACTAGACCCCGATCTGTAGTCCCAGAATGTAAAAATCCGCTTATTGCGCGAAGAGAGTCGACCGCGTCGTTTTGTCAGAGGTCGCGACCGCTTTCTGACGCGCCTGCCCTAGGCGGGTAGCGGCACCGACAGGCCGGCTTCGAAATCCATGAAGATATCGATGGCCTCGTCGATATGGGCGGTGATCGCCTCGCCTTCGGGGAAGCGATAGCGCCAGAAGCTGGAGATGTGCGAGATCACGCCAACCCGTTCGCCCAGGCTGAGGAACAGTTCGGGCGCGCGCAGCAGGAAGTCGCGGAATTGTTGCGGTCGGCCATTGTCGACCAGGCTGTCGAAGGCGTCGTCATAGACCTTGAGCGTGCGCAGGATGGCGCTGCGCTCGACCATCACCCCGCCCTGCAGGCGTTTGCGGGCGTCTTCCAGGTAGCGGCTGGTCTCGACGTCGCTCTGGCCGGTGACCACGATGCGGCCGATCTCGTTGCTGACGTCGGTCAGCTTGGGCCACAGCTTGGTCAGCATCCACTTGTAATAGAGGAAGCCCTTCCAGCTGAAGACGCCCTCCTTGAAGCTCTCGCCTTCCATGACCAGGGTGTCGCGCAGGGGCTCCAGGCGCTCGTCGACATCGGTCGCCAGCAGGGCCTCGACCAGCCGCGCGGCGTGGGCCCGGCCCAGTCCCCCGACGTCGCGATAGGCCAGCTCGATCAGCTTGGCGATCTCCATGGTCACGAAGCCCTGCATGCCGTCGTAGTCGGCCGGCGACAGGGCGAAATAGCAGTTGGCCACGTTCAGGCCATGGCGGCGCAGGTGCTCGCGCAGCAGGAACGGGTCCAGCGACGGCAGCATGTCCATGCCGCGCAGGGTCGTCAGGTCGCGGTTCATGTCGCCCGAGGCGTTGCAGGCCTCGACCAGCACCTCGGTCCAGCCGCGCTGGCCCACGAACACCGACTGACCGCCCAGGCCGAGGTCGCGACGGTCGAACGGGATGATGATCTTGGTCGCGGTCGGCCGCGCCTCGTCGAACAGGTAGATGTCGTCGTTGCGCAGGCGGTGCTTGATGATCAGCGCGGTGTTCAGGATCTTGTTCTTGAACAGCGGGTGCTGGGCGTATTCCGGCCGGTGGCCGCTCTCGGCCTCGATGGCGATCAGGTTCAGCACGCGGCTGGTCGAGGCCGTGCGCTCCAGGGCGCGCAGGCTGCGCATCACCCGGTCGGCCTTGTTGACCGGCTTCAGCTTGCGACGACGCGCGAGTGCGGACACGGAACCCCCTTGCTTGGCGGGGTTCCTATAAGGCGCCGCCTGCTAACAAACGCTGACCGACCCGCGTTCAACCGTTTGCACGCAACCAAAAGTGGGGGATCAGCGCGGCCGCGATCGCCCGCGCCACGGCTAAGCGACCGCCAGGCGGACCGCCGGCGCGGGTCCGCGCAGCGCGGCCACCGTCATCAGCAGGCCGGCGGGCTGGATCGGCTTGGGGTGGGCGTCGTCGAAGCCTTGGGCCAGCAGGCGCTCGGCGTCGCCGGCCATGGCGTCGGCGGTCAGGGCCACCACGGGCAGGTCGACGCGGCCGGCCTCGCCCGACCGGATGCGTCGCACGGCCTCACCGCCGTCCATGCCGGGCATGTGGACGTCCATCAGCACGACGTCGAAGTCCTCGATGCGCAGGCGGGCCAGGGCCGTGTGGCCGTCGTCGGCCGTGGCCACGACGGCGCCGGCCGCTTCCAGGATGGCGCGGGCGACGGTCTGGTTGATGGCGTTGTCGTCGACCACCAGCACCCGCGCGCCGGTCAGGTCCAGGGTCTCGGCGGCGTCGTCGGCGTTGGCCGCGGCCACGGCTTCCGGGAGGGGCAGGCGCGCGGTGAAGGTCGAGCCCTGGCCGGGCGCGCTTTCGACGCCGATCTCGCCGCTCATCATGTCGACCAGCTGGCGACAGATGGCCAGGCCCAGACCGGTGCCGCCGAACCGGCGCGCGATGGTGCGGTCGCCTTGCGCGAACGGCGTGAACAGTCGCGCCTGCTGCTCGTCGTTCATGCCGACGCCAGTGTCGGAAACCGACAGGGCGACACCCTCGCCCAGGGGCGTGATACTTACGGTCACGCGGCCAGCCTCCGTGAATTTCAGGGCGTTGGACACCAGGTTCATCAGCACCTGGCGCACGCGGGCGGCGTCGCCCGACAGCCATTCCGGCGTAACCGGATCGATGTCCAAGACGAGCTCCACGCCCTTGAGCCGCGCGGTCTCGCTCCAGACCAGGCGGGTCTGGGCGGCCAGCTTGCGGATGTCGAACGGCGCGATCTCCAGCTCCAGCTTGCCGGCCTCGATCTTGGACAGGTCGAGGATGTCGTTGAGGATGGTCATCAGGCCGTGGCCCGACTGTTCGATCATCTCCAGATACTCGGCCTGGCGCGCATCCAGCTTGGCGCCGCGCAGGGCGTAGGCCAGGCCGAGGATGCCGTTCATCGGCGTGCGCAGTTCGTGGCTCATCATCGCCAGGAAGGCCGACTTCGCGCGGCTGGCCTCCAGGGCCTCGTCCTGGGCCCGTTCCAGCGCCTGGGAGGTGCGGCGCATCACCCGCACCGCGTCGACGGCGTAACCGACCAGGCCGGCGATCGTCACCAGGGCCACGGCCTTGTCCCAGCCGTTGAAGCGCGGGGCCATCAGCGGGGTCACGGTGAGAGCGACGAACGGCGCCGGCAGGATGGCCAGCATCGCGCCCCAGCTGATGGTGGAATACTTCAGGCCTTCGACCACCAGGCCGAACAGGATCATCACCGCCGCGAACTTCATCGATAGCGGGCCGTTCACGGCGGCCCAGCCGGCCATCACCGACCAGGCCAGGGTGTAGGCGGCCGGCGGTCCCAGGCGGATGAACAGCGACGTGCGTCCGCTCTCGCGCGGCTTGAAGCTGAACTGCAGATAGACCAGCCAGGCCTCGAGCAGCAGGTTGATCCCCGCCCACAGCAGGGCGGGCCCGGGTCCGAAGTGGAAGGCCAGCAGCCCGCCGACCAGGGTCGTCACGGCCAGGCGCGCGACGCGGCTGCGCCGGCTCATGATGAGCGACGCGCCTTCGCGTCCGTCGTCGAGGATGTCTCGGAGAGCCAAAACGCTCCTCCCGCAGCTTTGCTTGGAGCGTGGCGGACGCCGAAACCGGCTTCCACTTTCGGCTGCCACGCTCTCAAGGTGCGGGAGGTTAGGTCAACATAGTTCACCAAGCGTTTACCGTGCGACCGCCTGTCTCACCTTTTGGTCATTAGCCTTGGCCAGGCCTCACCCTTGGAAAGGGTCGCGCATGAGAATGGTGTCGTCCCGCTCGGGGCTGGTCGACAGCAGGGCGACCGGCGCGCCGATCAGTTCCTCCACCCGGCGCACATACTTGATGGCGTTGGCGTTGAGGTCCTTGAACGAGCGGGCGCCGGCGGTGCTTTCGGTCCAGCCGGCGATCTCCTCGTAGACCGGCGTGGCGGCGGCCTGGTCGCGCAGGCCGGCCGGCAGGTAGTCCACGATCTTGTCGCCGATCTTGTAGCCGACGCAGATCTTCAGGGTCTCCAGGCCGTCCAACACGTCCAGCTTGGTCAGGGCCACGCCGTGGATGCCGTTGATGGCCACCGACTGGCGCACCAGCACCGAGTCGAACCAGCCGCAGCGGCGGGCGCGACCGGTGTTGACGCCGACCTCGCGGCCCACGGTCGACAGGTGCTTGCCCACGTCATCGAACAGCTCGGCCGGGAACGGGCCTTCGCCCACGCGGGTGGTGTAGGCCTTGACGATGCCCAGCACGAAGCCGGTCGCCGACGGGCCCATGCCCGAGCCGGCCGAGGCCTGGCCCGCCGCCGTATTGGAAGAGGTCACGAAGGGGTAAGTGCCGTGGTCGACGTCCAGCAGCGAGCCTTGCGCGCCCTCGAACAGGATGCGGCGGCCGGCCTTGTGGGCCTGGTCCAGCACCCGCCAGGCCGGCTGGGCGTAGGGCAGGATGCGCGGAGCCAGCGCCATCAGGGCGTCGAATAGCTCTTCCGCGCTCGCTTCCGGCAGGTTCAGGCCGCGACGCAGGGCGCCGTGGTGGCTGAGCAGGCGCTCGATCTTCGGCTTCAGGGCTTCCGGATCGGCCAGGTCGGCGACACGGATGGCGCGGCGGCCGACCTTGTCCTCGTAGGCCGGGCCGATGCCACGGCCGGTGGTGCCGATCTTCTGGGTCGAGGCGGCCTCGCGGGCCTGGTCCAGGTCGCGGTGCAGCGGCAGGATCAGGCAGGCGTTGTCGGCCAGGATCAGCAGCTCGGGGGTGATGTTGACGCCCTGGTCGGCGATCTTGTCGATCTCGCCCAGCAGGTGCCACGGGTCGACCACGACGCCGTTGCCGATCACCGACAGCTTGCCCTGGACGACGCCCGACGGCAGCAGGGCCAGCTTGTAGACCTTGCCGTCCACGACCAGCGTATGGCCGGCGTTGTGCCCGCCCTGGAAGCGCACGACGACATCGGCTCGGTTGCTGAGCCAGTCGACGATCTTGCCCTTGCCTTCATCGCCCCACTGGGCGCCGACGACGGTCACATTGGCCATGGTAGAGATATGCCTTGTCACCTGCCCGGTGACGTCACGCGGCCCTTCGACAGGACTCGGCCGCGGACGTTTAGTCAGTTGTGGGCGGCGCCGCGTGGATCGTCAAATCGACCCTTCGCGAAGTCAGAAGGCGTAAACCAGCCGAACCCCCGCGTCGTCAAGCCCCTGGTTCTTCCCCTGGTGGAAGATCTGGCCGTTCGACAGGTGGGTGTAGCTGAGTTCCACCGACACCTTGTCGCTGACCTGGTAGCCCAACGCCAGCTCCGGCTCGAACAGCACTTTCGAGCCGAAATCGATGCGGTGATAATAGAGATAGGTGCGGCGATCCCGCTCGGCCTGGGTCAGACCGGGGGCGTTGGCGGGCGGCAGGCCGGCCTTGCCGTCGGTATAGGCCAGGCCGATGCCGGGGCGGAAATAGAAGCCGCCGGGCTGGCCCAGCTCGATCTTCCAGTCAAAGCCGGCGGCCACGAAGTTGGAGGTGTTCTTGCTGTTGATCGACACCATGGCGTGGACCTGCGGCTTGCCCAGCCAGCGCAGGTTTTCCAGCCGATTGGTGCGATAGCCCAGGTGGACGTCGAAACCGTCCTCGCGGCCCGCGGCCCCCAGGCCGACGGCGTTGCCGATGAAGGTCACGTCGTGCTTGTAGACACCGACAAAAGCTTCACCGGCGCACGCGGGCGCGGCGACGGCCAGCGTGGCGGCGGCCACGGCGGCGAACATGGCGGTCTTCATCGAGTCGTCCTGAAAAGTCAGCCCAGCCCTATATGGAGCGAACGGCGAAGGTCGCAAAGGGTTTCGGTCGGTGGTCTTTGAACGGTTTTGCCCCGATGTGGCCACGGCGCTTCAAAAGCGCGATCGCAACCCCTAAACCTGGGGGCATGACCATCGCCCTCGCCGATATCCAAGCCGCCGCCGGACGCCTCAAGGGCTTGGCGGTCGAGACCCCGCTGATCGAAAGTCCGGCGCTGAACGAACGCCTGGGCGGGCGTGTCTTCCTGAAGCCCGAGACCCTGCAGCGGGCCGGAGCCTTCAAGTTCCGCGGCGCCTATAACCGGCTCAGCCAGCTGACGGACGCCGAGAAGGCGCGCGGCGTCGTGGCCTTCTCGTCCGGCAACCACGCCCAGGGCGTGGCCCTGGCCGCCAAGCTGCTTGAGATCCCCGCCCTGATCGTCATGCCGACCGACGCGCCGAGCGTGAAGGTCGAGGCGACCAAGGGCTTCGGGGCCGAGATCCGCTTCTACGACCGCTTCACCGAGGACCGCGTCGCCATCGCCGACCAGATCGCCGCCGAGCGCGGCTGCACGGTCGTGCCATCCTATGACGACCCGCGCATCATCGCGGGCCAGGGCACGCTGGGGATCGAGATCATCGAGCAGGCGCGCGGCCTTGGCGTCGAGCTGGACCGCGTGCTCAGCCCCGTCGGCGGCGGCGGACTGATCGCCGGGACCTCGACGGCGGTGAAGGGTCTCTCGAAGTCCACGGAAGTCTGGGGCGCCGAGCCCGCCGGCTTCGACGAGACCCGTCGCTCGCTGGAAAGCGGCCAGCGCGAGACCATCGACAAGGACGCCCGCTCGATCTGCGACGCCCTGCTGACGCCCGTGCCAGGGGAGCTGACCTGGCCGATCAATTCGAAAACGCTGTCGGGGATCGTGGCGGTGACCGACGCCGAGGTGGCCGAGGCGATGCGGTATGCGTTCTCGGTGCTGAAACTGGTGGTCGAGCCGGGCGGCTGCGTGGCGCTGACGGCGGCGCTGACGGGCAAGGTCGACCTGAAGGGCAAGACGGCGGCGATCGTGCTGTCGGGCGGCAACGTGGATCCGGGGTTGTTCGCGCGGGTGCTGCGGGGCGAGATCTAACCCTCGCTCACCAACGGGCCGTCATCCCGCGCTTTATGCGCGGGACCCATGGTTCAGCTGGCACGTGAGCGCTAGCCTGGCTCCGCACCTGCCGCGGACAAATGGGTCCCGCGCATAAAGCGCGGGATGACGGGGTTGGCATGGGGACGAGTGAGATGAACTTTCCAAGCGCGGCACACCTCCCCCAGACGCCGCTCCTCGTCGTCGACCGCGCGGCCCTGACCCGCAACCTCGCCCGCATGCAGGCCCTGTGCGACGCCGCTGGCGTGCGCCTGCGCGCTCAGGGCAAGACCCACAAGTGCTCGACGCTCGGCCGCCTGATCATCGAGGGCGGCGCAATCGGCCTTTGCTGCCAGACGGTTGGCGAGGCCGAGGCCTATGTCGCCGGCGGGATCAAGGACGTGCTGGTCACGGCGCCCATCCCGCCCTGGGGCCCCGCGCGCCTGGCGGCCCTGGCCCGCGCCGGCGCCAAGATCGGCGCGGTCGCCGACGACGAGGGCCAGATCGACCGGCTGTCCGACGCGGCCGTCGCGGCCGGGACCATGCTCGACCTGGTCGTCGACCTCGACCTCGGCACCCACCGCGCCGGCGCCTATCCCAAGGACGCCCTGCGCCTGGCCCGCGCCGCCGACGCCTCGCCGGGCCTGCGGTTCGCGGGGATCCAGGCCTATCTGGGCCACTTGCAGCACATGGACGACCTGGCCCTGCGTCAGAGCGCCGACGAGGCCGCCTTCGCCACGCTGAAAGGCGTGGTCGCCGAACTGACCGCCGCCGGCCTGCCGCCGCCCGTGGTGACCGGCGGCGGCACCGGCACCCACGCCTTCGACCTGGCCTCGGGCGTCTATACCGAGCTGCAGGCCGGCTCCTACGCGGTGATGGACGTCGAGTACGACGCCTGCGGCGCGCCGGGCGGCGGCGGATGGACCTTCGAGCCGGCGCTGTTCGTGGCCGCCACCGTGGTCTCAGGCAACCACAAGAGCCACGTCACGGTCGACGCCGGCTTCAAGGCCATGTCGATGGACGGCCCGCCGGCCCGCGTGGTGGCCGGCGCCGCGCCGGGCTCTCTCTGGCGGCCGATGGGCGACGAGCACGGCATGATCGCCCACCCGGCGATGATCGACGTCCTGAAGGCCGGCGGCCGCGATCCCCTGGGCTTCGACCGCGCCGTGGCCGCCGCGGACGCCGATGCCGCCCGCGACTTCCCTTCCGACGCCCCCCGTGTCGGCGACCTCGTCTGGCTGCAGCCGGGCCACTGCGACCCGACCATCAACCTCTATGACGCCTTGCATGTCTGGGACGGCGAAAAGCTGGAGCGCTGGGCGGTGGACGGCCGGCGGGTCTCCCTCTAGGGTCCCGCGCCAAGATTTGCTCCCAAAGAGGGCCGAGGATGAAACGTCTGTTGCTCGCCACCGCCTTGGTCGCCGCGCCCATGCTGGCGCCCCCCTCTTTTGCAAAAGGTTTGGCCGCGGACGCGCCCAAGATCGACCCCGCCAAGCTGTCGGCCCACATCAAGGTGCTGTCGTCCGACGAGTACGAAGGTCGCGGCCCCGGCACGGCCGGCGAGACCAAGGCGGTCGGCTATATCGTCGACCAGATGAAGGCCATCGGCCTGTCGCCCGCCGGCGACGTCCAGAAGGACGGCAGCCGCGCCTGGACCCAGAACGTGCCGCTGGCCAAGTTCGAGATGGCCGGCCCGGTCGCCGCGTCCTTCGCCAAGGACGGCAAGACCCAAGCCCTGGCCCAGGGCGACCAGATCGCTATCCGCGCGGCCATGACCAATGTCGACGCCGTCTCGCTGAAGAACGCCCCGATCGTCTTCGCTGGCTATGGCGTCAAGGCGCCCGAGCGCGATTGGGATGACTTCAAGGGCCTGGACGTGAAGGGCAAGATCCTGGTCGTGCTGATCAACGATCCGGACTTCGAAACGGGGTCCGGCGATTTCGGCGGCAAGGCCATGACCTATTACGGCCGCTGGACCTACAAGTACGAAGAGGCCGCCCGCCTGGGCGCCGCCGGCGTGCTGATCGTCCACGAGACGGCCCCGGCCTCGTACGGCTGGGCCACGGTCAAGAACTCCAACACCAACGTGATGTTCGACATCGTCCGCAAGGAGCCGGCCAAGCAGCACCCAGCGGTCGAGGCCTGGATCCAGCGCGACGTCGCCGTCGACCTGTTCAAGCAAGCCGGTCTCGACTTCGACGCCCTGAAGAAGCAGGCCCAGGGCCGCGACTTCAAGGCGGTGGAACTGAAGGGCGTGACCTTCTCAACCGACTTCAAGGTCAAGCACGAGACGATCATCTCCAAGAACGTCGCCGGCCGCGTGGTGGGCGCGAAGTTCCCGAACGAGACCGTCATCTACAGCGGCCACTGGGACCACCTGGGCGTGGGCGCACCCGACGCCAAGGGCGACAAGATCTATAACGGCGCCGTCGACAACGCCGACGGCATCGCCGGCATCCTCGAACTGGCCCGCGCCTTCAAGAGCCAGCCCGCGCCGCAACGCTCGGTGCTGTTCCTGGCCGTGACCGCCGAGGAGAAGGGCCTGCTGGGCTCGGAATACTATTCCGCCAACCCGCTGTTCCCGACCGCCACCACGGTGGGCGACATCAATATCGACGCCCTGTCGGCGGCCGGTCCGGCCAAGGACGTGACCACCTCGGGCGACGGCAAGGTCGATTTGCAGGACATGCTGGCCGCCAAGGCCAAGGCCCATGGCCGTTACTTCACGCCCGACCCGACGCCTCAGGCCGGCCACTTCTACCGCTCGGACCACTTCCCGTTCGCCAAGCGCGGCGTGCCGGCCATCTCGATCGGCTCGGGCAACGACCTGGTCGTCGGCGGCAAGGAGGCCGGCGAGAAGGCCGAGGCCGACTACACCGAGAACCGCTACCACCAGCCGGCCGACGAGTGGTCGGCGAGCTGGGACCTGTCGGGCCAGGCCATGGACCTGGGCCTCGTCTACGAGATCGGCGCGGACCTGGCCAACAGCCGCGTTTGGCCCCAGTGGCAGGCGGGGTCGGAGTTCAAGGCCCTGCGCGACAAGACGGCCGCGCAGCGTAAGTAACGACCCCTGCCCCGTTTCCCCGGCGAAAGCCGGGGCCCAGATACAGCCTGAGCGGTTGAGGTTTGCTCGCCAGCAGCCTCGCCCCCTCGGCAAGCGCTCGTGGGTTCGATCTGGGCCCCGGCTTTCGCCGGGGAGATCGGACTTGGGGGCTGATGTGAATACCCAGAGTTCCCCATGACCGCCTCCGTCTTCGACCTCTTCAAACTCGGCGTCGGCCCGTCGAGCAGCCACACCATGGGGCCGATGAGCGCCGCGGTGCTGTTCGTCGGCCGCCTGCGCGAGGCCGGGAAACTGGCCGCCGTCGTCCGGGTCGAGATCAAACTCTACGCTTCCTTGGCCCTGACCGGCCGAGGCCACGCCACCGACCGCGCCGTGATCCTGGGCCTGATGGGTTTCGTCCCCGCGCAGCTGGACCCCGACGCCGGCGAGGCCGCCCTGCTGGAGAGCCAAGCGACCCAGTCCCTAAACCTTGGCGGTCAAATGGGGGGCGGCGACCACACGATCACCTTCGACGAGGCCAGGGACATCGTCTGGCTGGGTCACGAACGCCTGCCTCAGCACCCCAACGGCTTGACCTTCACCGCCTTCGACAGGGCCGGCGAAGTCTTGGCCGAGCGCACCTACTTCTCGATCGGCGGCGGCTTCGTGCGCGACGAGCGCGAGATGGGCAGCAACGCCCCGCCCGAAACCGGCCCGGAGATCCCCCACCCGTTCGAGAGCGGCGCCGACCTGCTGCAACGCGCCGCCGACGCGGGCTTGTCGATCGCCGGGGTCATGGGCGCCAACGAGCTGGCGCGGATGTCGCTGGACGAGATGAACGCCGGCCTCGACCGCATCTTCAACGCCATGGAAGCCTGCATTGATCGCGGCATGCGCCAGGACGGCGTCCTGCCCGGCGGCCTGACCGTCAAGCGTCGCGCCCGCCAGATCCACCAGACCATCCTGGGTCGGATGGAGCGCCAGATGAGCGATCCCCTGGCGGCCATGGACTTCGTCAACCTGTGGGCCATGGCGGTCAACGAAGAGAACGCCGCCGGCGGCCGCGTCGTCACCGCCCCGACCAATGGCGCGGCGGGCCTGGTCCCGGCCGTGCTGCGGTTCTTCGTGCGCTTCCACAAGGGCAGCCCTGAGCAGATACGCGTCTTCCTGCTGACCGCCGCGGCGATCGGCGCGCTCTATAAGCGCAACGCGTCGATCAGCGGGGCCGAGGTCGGCTGCCAGGGCGAGGTGGGCGTGGCCTGCTCGATGGCCGCCGCCGGTCTGGCCGCCGCGCTCGGAGGGACGAACGCCCAGATCGAGAACGCCGCCGAGATTGGCATGGAGCACAATCTGGGCCTCACCTGCGACCCGATCGGCGGCCTGGTCCAGATCCCCTGCATCGAGCGCAACGCCATGGGCGCCATCAAGGCCATCGACGCCGCGCGCCTGGCCTTGCTCGGCGACGGCCAGCACTCGGTGTCGCTGGACAAGGTCATCGCCACCATGAAGCGCACCGGCGAGGACATGAACGAGATCTACAAGGAAACCTCGATGGGCGGCCTGGCGGTGGGCCTGTCGGTCAACCGGGTCGAGTGCTGACGGCAGGAGTCAGCAGGCTTGCCGCCCGCTCTTGCCCATCCGCGCCGCGATGCTAGGGTGCGCGCCGAGAACAGGAAGGGAACAAGCATGGCCAAGGGCGTGATCCGGGCGGGCATCGGCGGCTGGACGTTCGAGCCTTGGCGCGGCCCCTTCTACGGCGATGACGTCAAGCAGAAGGACGAGCTGAAATACGCCTCGTCCAAACTGACCAGCATCGAGATCAACGGCACCTACTATTCGACCTTCAAGCCCAATAGCTGGCAGAAGTGGCGCGCCGAGACGCCGGACGACTTCGTGTTCGCGGTCAAGGCCAGCCGCTACTGCACCAACCGCAAGGTGCTGTCGGAGAACAACGACTCCCTCGAGAAATTCCTGTCCCAGGGGCTGGAGGAGCTGGGTCCGAAGCTCGGGCCCATCAACTGGCAGTTCATGGGAACGAAGAAGTTCGATCCGGCTGATTTCGAGGGTTTCCTGAAATTACTGCCGAAAGAACGCGGCGGGGTTCGGCTGCGCCATGCGCTCGAGGTCCGTAACCTGACCTTCGCCTGCCAGGAATTCTACGACCTGGCCGCCAAGTACGGCGCGGCCATCGTTTACGCCGTCGACGACGAAGAGCCGACCTGGCCCTGCATCGACGAACCGACCGCCGACTTCACCTATGCGCGGCTGATGTCCAGCAAGCCCGACGAGCCGACCGGCATGACATCGGAGGAGCTGGACGGGATCGTCAAACAGGCGCGAACCTGGGCCGAGCGCGGCGATGTGTTCGCCTACTTCATCGCCGGGGCCAAGGTGAGGAATCCGGCGGCGGCGATGGCGCTGATCGAGAAGCTGGGGGCGTAGAGCGCTCACCACACCCAACACCGTCATCCCGCGCTTTATGCGCGGGACCCATCGTTCACCTTCTACGTGAGAGCCTCATTTCGCTCCGCACCTGCGGCGGATAAATGGGTCCCGCGCATAAAGCGCGGGATGACGGGTTTGATTGGCTTGGATTGCGCCCCCTCAAACCTTCTTCGGAAACCACGGCAGGAACCCACTGGTCCGCGCCACGTACTCCGCATAGCCCGGCTTGCTCTTGCGCATCCGCCCCTCGGTCGTCGGCACGCCGCTCCACCGGGTCAGCAGGAAGGTGATCAGCACCGGTCCCGGCAGGCTCCACGCGCCCACCCCCGTCTCGGCGGCGATCAGGTACAGCCCCCACCACACGCAGGCGTCGCCGAAATAGTTCGGGTGGCGGGTATAGCGCCAAAGGCCCTTGTCCATGACCTGGCCGGCGTTGCCGGGATCGGCCTTGAAGCGGGTCAGCTGCCAGTCGCCGATCGTCTCGAACAGGATGCCGACCACGGCCAAGGCCGCGCCCGCGAAGGCCATCGGTCCCAGCGGTCCGGACTGATGACCCAGCTGCACGGGCAGGGCCACCAGGAAGCTCAGGGCGTATTGCAGCGAGAACACCAGCAGCAGCGCGGTCTTGGCGAAGCCCCAGCCGCGATGCTTTTCGGCATGGGCGATCATCGAGACATAGCGCCGATCCGCCCCATGCTTGCGCCAGCGCCAGAACAGATACCCGCCCAGCCGCGCCGCCCAAAGGGTGCAGAGGGCGGTCAGCAGCAGGCCGTGCGGGGTTGGCGGACGCTGCAGCAGGGCGCTCCAGGCCAGCAGCGCCATGCTCGGGCCCCACCAGGCGTCGATGAAGCTGACGTCCTTGATCCGTAGACTGACGATCCACAGAAGCAGGAACGCGACGGCCGACACGGCGGCGTTGACGGCGAGGAGGGTGAGCAGCGGAGGCATGGGCAAAACCTTGATCGTAGTGTCTTTCTCCTCCCCCGTTGGGGGAGGTGGCCCGGAGGGCCGGAGGGGGCAGCGCGGCCTAGGCGGAGAAGCCCCCTCCGTCGCTCCGCGACACCTCCCCAGAGGGGGAGGA
Organism: Caulobacter sp. ALps2; assembly: GCF_058681635.1. Classification (NCBI taxonomy): domain Bacteria; kingdom Pseudomonadati; phylum Pseudomonadota; class Alphaproteobacteria; order Caulobacterales; family Caulobacteraceae; genus Caulobacter; species Caulobacter sp. ALps2. The sequence continues at coordinate 2,520,918 of NZ_CM178743.1, read as the reverse complement.
GAGCCTGAACCGTGCGGGTCCCCTAAGTCCCCACGACGAAACTCACCGTCGTCGTGGTCGAACCGCCGATGTTCAGAGTCTGCACCGTCCTGGCGCCCTCGACCTGGTAGTCCCCGGCCCGTCCCGAGGTCTGCTTCCACGCGTCCAGCAACATCCGGACGCCGGTGGCCCCGACCGGGTGGCCAGTTCCGATCAACCCGCCCGAGGGATTGATCGGCAGCTTGCCGCCGATCGCGATGTCGCCGTTCTCGACCGCTTTCCAGCTCTCGCCCGGCGCGGTCAGGCCCAGGTGGTCGATCGCCATATACTCGGTGGCGGTGAAGCAGTCATGGGTCTCGACCGCGTCGACGCCAGAGACGTCCGGCGCGATGCCGGCCCGGACGCGGGCGTCCAGGATGGCCCCGCGCACCTGCGGGAAAATGTATTCGGCGTCGCGGCTGGCCTCGACCTTGCGAGCATAGCTGAGCGGCGCCGAGCGATGACCCCAGCCCTTGATCCGGGGAATGCTCTCCAGCGCGATCCCGCGCTGGTCGGCGTAGTCCCGCGCGCGCCGCTCCGACGCCAGGAACACCACGGCCGAGCCGTCGGTGACCTGGCCGCAGTCCTGCTTGCGCGTGCGGCCCTCGACCACCGGATTGGCGACCTCATCCGCGGTGAAGGCCTCGGGTCCGAAGTTCCAGCCGCGCGTCTGGGCGTTGGGATTGCGTTTGCCGTTGGCGAAATTGATCTCGGCGATGCCCATCAGGTGCTCGTAACGCAGCCCGTAACGGCGGTCATACTCGTCGGCGAGATCGGAGAAGGCGCGCGGCCACAGGAAGCGAGCATCCTGGAATTCATGACCGGCCCAGGCGGCGGCTCCTAGGTTCTCGGCCGCCATCTGGCCAGGGACGTTGCGCATCTGCTCGATGCCGACGACGCAGGCCAGGTCGTAGCGCCCGGCTTCGATCTCGGCCGTCGCGGCCAGGATGGCGACGCTGCCCGAAGCGCAGGCCGCCTCGTGGCGCGCGGTCGGCAGGCCATCGAAGGCCGGATGGACCAGGCCGAACATGCCGCCCAGCAGGCCCTGCCCCGCGAACAGCTCGGCGGCGAAGTTGCCGACATGGCCTGTCTCGACGTCGTCGGGATCCAGATCGACGGCCGCCAACCCCTCGCCCACGACCTGGGCGAAGGCGTCGGCCAGTTCGCGTCCCTCGCGGCTCCAGTTGGCGGCGAAGTCGCTCTGCCAACCGCCCAGCACATAGACCATGCCCGGACCTCCCTCCAGTTAGTTCGATTATACAAGCGACCTTTGTTGAGTCCACGACTTAGGCGAACAATGGTTTGAACCGGCGTTGACTCGCCGCGCCGAAGCGGCCCACCAAGCCGCATGGTCGCTCAGAAGGCCCCTGCTCTGGTTCGTCGCAGTTCAGCCGCCCGCGCGCTGAACCTGATCGGCGACCGTTGGACCCTGCTGGTGCTGTACGCCGCCTTCATGGGCGTGAAACGCTTCGATGGCTTCGTGGCCATGACCGGTGTCGCCCGCTCGCTGCTGACCGACCGCCTCAAGCGCCTGGAGGCCGGCGGCGTGCTGGAACGCCGCCTCTACCAGGACCGCCCGCCGCGCTTTGAGTACCGGCTGACGGCCATGGGCCGCGACCTCTACGACTCGGCGCTGATGCTGCTGGGCTGGGAGATGCGCTGGCGCTTCGATCCCGACTGCCCGTCGCACCAGATCGTCCACGAACCCTGCGGCCAGCCGCTGAAACCCGTCCTGGCCTGCAAGGCCTGCGGCGAGGCGGTGAAGGTGCGCGACGTCACCCTGTCGCCCGGCCCCGGCGCGGGGCTGGAGCCCGCGCCGCCGGCCCGCCACTCGCGCCGCGCCAGCCACGACGACGTCGGCGGCCCCGCCCTGCATCCGATGCTGGAGCGCGGCGTCGAAGTGCTGGGCGACCGCTGGACCGCCCACTTGATCGCCGCGGCCTTTTACGGCCTGCGCCGGTTCAAGGATTTCCAGGCCGAACTGAAGGTCGCCAGCAATATCCTGACCGACCGTCTGGAACGGCTGGTGGCGCGAGGCATGCTGGAGCGCGTGCGGTACCAGGAACGGCCGGAACGGTGGGAGTATCGGCTGACCCAAGAGGGGCGGGACCTGTTTCCGTTGATCGCGGCGTTGATGGCGTGGGGCGATCGGTGGTTGGCGGGAAACGAGGGGAGTCCTGAAATTCTGACGCACAGCTGCGGGGCGCGACTGGAGCCGGTGGCGCGGTGTGGGGCCTGTGGGGGCGGGGTCAGCGTCGATAACACATGGATATCTGCTCCCCCGTTGGGGGAGCTGTCGCGGAGCGACTGAGGGGGCGTCGCCGGCCTAAGCCAAGCTGCCCCCTCCGGCCCGCTGGGCCACCTCCCCCAACGGGGGAGGAGAGCATTAGGCCGTCAAAGCCAAAGCCCCCCGGCCTCGACCGCATCCCCCCAGAACCCCGCCGCCGGCGGCTTGATCCGCCCGCGCTCGACCCGCAACCCACCCGGATGGTCCACCGCCAGCCACCACGGTCCGTCCAGATCCGCGAAGTCACTCGCCCCGCCCAGATGCAGAGCCGGCGCGACGCCCAGGGACGAGGCCACCATGCAGCCCGTCATCACCTGGAACCCCAACGCCCGCGCCGCCTTCAGCATCGCCACGGCCTCGGTCAGGCCGCCGGTCTTGTCGAGCTTGAGGTTTACCGCCTGGTAGCGCCCCCGCAGCTTCGCCAAGTCGCCGCCGACATGGACGGACTCGTCGGCGCACACCGTGAACGGCGGGTCCCAGCCGTCCAGCGCCTGGTCGGCGTCGGCGGGCAGCGGCTGCTCGACCAGGGCGATCGGCAGGTCGGCGAGCAGAGGTTTCAGGTCCCGCAGGATGTCGAAGGTCCAGCCCTCGTTGGGGTCGACGATGAACCGCGAATTGGGCGCGGCGGCCGCGACGGCGCGCAGGCGGGCGGCGGGGTCGTCGGCCGAGAGCTTGATCTTGATCAGCGGCGCGTCGGCGACGGCGCGGGCGGCCTCGGCCATCTTCTCGGGCGTATCGAGGCTGACCGTGACGGCGGTGACGAGGTCGGTTGGGACCGTCAAACCCGTCGCCTGCGCGACACTGACGCCGGTGCGCTTGGCGCGTAGGTCCCAGAGGGCCAGGTCGAGGGCGTTGCGGGCCGCGCCGGGTGGCAGGGCGGCGCAGGCGGCTTCCGCATCAGTCGACGCCAGGGCCGGCGCGAGCTGCGCCAGCACGCTCTCCACCGTCTCGTCGTAGCGACCGTAGGGCACGCTCTCGCCGCGCCCGACATGGCCATCAACAGAGGCAATCACCTCGACCACGTCGGCAGCGGTCTTGACCCCGCGCGAGATGCGAAACGGGGCCTTCAGCGGATGCGAGACCGGGCGGACGGAAACGACGATCGACATGCCCGCAGGGATGCCGCGTTTCGCGATGTCCTACCAGCCCCCGAAAATCACCAGCCCCAGTGACGGGGGATCGGCGAGTCGGCGCGGCGCTCGGCCATCACCTTCAACGCCAGCGGACGGTCGACGACGAACAGCGCCGCCCAGACCAGCAGCACGCCGGCATAGTGGATCGCGCCGAGCAATCCGCCCGGACGGCCAGGGCGTACGAAACGACGCGGCGCGGTGAACGGCTGGGTCATGGCGAAGTCGGTCATGTCGTCATCCCTGGGCTTAGGGGGCCTCATCTGATGAAAACGACCTTGGCCGTGCACTGCGCCAGAATCGGACGTATAGAACCGGGCTAGCCCTGGCCGCGTTGCGTTGGGGCGAAGTCTGCGAGGATTGCCATGGCCAAGACCGTCAGCATCAACATCCCCCACCAGCTGGGCGCGGCCGAGGCCAAGCGCCGGCTGGAGCAGGGCCTTTCACAGCTGGCCGGCCAGATCCCCGGCGGCGACGCCAACGGCTTCACCCAGAGCTGGGCGGGCGACGTGCTGAACTTCTCGGCCGTGGCCATGGGCTCGACCATCACCGGTGTCGTCCAGGTGCTGGAAGACCACGCCCGCCTCGATATTTCCCTGCCCGGCCTGCTGGGCATGGCGGCCGGCAAGATCAAGGACGAACTGAGCCGCCGGGGGCAGGCCCTGCTGAAATGATCTAGACCACCGACACCTCGGCCGCCGCCAGCCGCTCGGGATCTCCAGCGGCGAAGATCTCGACGACCTTGCCGTTCTCGATCCGGATGTCGAGCACGGCGTACAGCTTGCCGTTCGGGGCCACGACCGCGCCGATCGCGCCGTCGACCAGGGCGGTGCGCGCGGTCTGGGCCAGGCCGTTGTAGAATGCCGCGACCTTCTCGGCGCCGCGCAGTTCGCGGGTCTGGCCGCCGCCGGCGAAGATGTCGGCGCGGACCACGACGTTGGGGTCGAGGATCGCCATCAGCCCCGCCATGTCCCCCGTGCGCGAAGCGGTCAGGAAAGCGTCGACCACGCTCTTCTGGGCGACTTGGGTAGCGTCAAGCGCGTCAACGCCGCGCACTCGGCGACGGGCCCGGCTGGCCAGTTGGCGGGCGGCGTCGGGCGTGCGGTCCACGATCGGGGCGATCTGCTCGAACGGCATGTCGAACAGGTCGTGCAGCACGAAGGCGATCCGCTCGGCGGGGTTCAAGGACCGCAATACGACCAGCAGGGCGAGGCCTACCGAGTCGGCGAGGATGGTCTCGCGCTCGATCGCCTCCTCGGCGGTGACCGAGGGTTCGGGACCGCCCTCCAGCAGCGCGTCCTCGCGGCGGGACTTCTTGCCGCGCAGCATGTCCAGGCACACCCGCGAGGTCACGGTGGTCAGCCAGGCCGACAGGTTGTCGACGCCGCCGGTGTCGGCGCGCGACAGCCGCAGCCAAGCCTCCTGCACGGCGTCCTCGGCCTCGGGCAGCGAGCCGAGCATCCGATAGGCCACGCCGCGCAGACGGGCGCGGTCGGCTTCGAATGTCTCGGCCAGATAATTTTTTCCGGTCATGGCGGTCACATCGCTCCGTCGGCTTCCGTCACCTCTTCGACGAACGGAAATCGCCGGATGTGACCGGCTCGAGCGTCTCGACGAAACAAAAGCCCACGGAGACTTCGATGCAAGCCCGCATGACCCAGCCCGCCTTCCTGTTGCCCGACGCCCTGAAGGCGATGATGGCGCTCGGCAAGTCCGCCCATGTCGAGGGCGTGCCAGAGACCCTGCACGAGCTGCTGCACCTGCGCGTCAGCCAGATCAATGGTTGCGGCGTCTGTCTTGAAATGCACGCCCGCGCCGCGGCGAAGTCGGGCGAGAGCCCAGAGCGCCTGGCCACCGTCGCCGGCTGGCGTGACACGCCTTACTTCACCGACGCCGAACGCGCCGCCCTGGCCCTGGCCGAGGCCGTCACCCGCATCGCCGACAAGGCCGACCCCGTGCCGGACGACGTCTGGACCGAAGCGGCTCGCCACTATGACGAAAAGGCCCTGGCCGGCCTCTTGATCAGCATCTCGGCGATCAACGTATGGAACCGTCTGAACGCGGCGACGCGTCAAGTGGCGGGATCGCTGGGGGTTTAGCGTGATCCCCTCATCCGATCTCCCCGGCGAAAGCCGGGGAAACGGAGCTGAGTTGAGCTCACAGCCTCCTGGAGTCGAAGTCGTGGCGGCCCAGGCTCTCGAAGCGGCCTTCCTCGGCCTTGTTGATGTACTGGGCGGCGACCAGCCAGCTCTTCACGGGGCGCAGGGTCCCCAGGCATCCCAGGATCAGAGCCGGGAAGATCGTCACCAGGTGCACCCAGATCGGCGGGCGGTAGGCGATCTCGACCCAGGCGAACACCGCGGTGATCACGATGCCCACGCCGCTCATCACGAAGAAGGCCGGGCCGTCGGCCGGGTCGGCGAAGCCGTAGTCCAGGCCGCAGCGGTCGCACGACGGGGCCAGCTTGAGAAAGCCGCTATAGAGCTTGCCCTCGCCGCAGCGCGGGCAGCAACACTTCAGGCCGGCCTCCACGGGCGTGGGAGAGTCGTAGACCCCATTTGGAAACTGTTGCTCGGTCATCGAAGACCCCTTCCTACAATCGCAGGATTGATCCATACATTGTTCGCATAATGTATGGATTTTAGGGCGTGGCGACAACTAAGGGATCACCGAATCCAGCCGCCGTCTGGTTGCGTCGGATCGACGCCTTGGACGGCCCCGCCTATCGACGGATCGCCGAGGCCCTGGAGGCCGCGGTGGCCGAGGGCGAACTGCAGGCCGGCGACCAACTGCCGGCCCAGCGCGAGGTGGCGCGGATCGTCGGCATCGATTTCACCACCGTCACCCGCGCCTATGCCCTGGCCCGCGAGCGCGGCCTGATCGAGGGTGCGGCCGGTCGCGGCACATTCATCCGCTTACGGACGATTGAGGATGAAGCCGGTCTGGTCGACTTGTCCATGAACCTGCCGCCCCCGCCGGCGGGTTTGAACCTGGCGGCGCTGCTCCGCGAGACGACCGGCGCTATCCTGGCGCGAACCGACCCGGCGACCTTGATGGCCTACCACCCTGGCGCGGGCTCCCTGGCCCAGCGGACCGCCGGCGCGGCCTGGCTCGCTCCGGTCTTGGGCGAGCTCGCGCCTGAGCGCGTGGTCGTCGCCAGCGGGGCGCAGACGGCGCTGTCGGCGCTGCTGGATCACCTGACGGTCCCCGGCGACACGATCCTGGCCGAGGCCTTCGCCTATCCCGGCCTGTTGGCCACGGCCGCGCGGCGCGGCCTCGAGGTCGTAGCCTGCCCGCTGGACGACGAGGGGCTGGAACCCGAGGCCCTGGCGCGACTGGCCGCCGAGCATCGTCCGCGCCTGCTGTGCTGCACCCCGACCTTCCAGAACCCGACGGCGACGACCATGAGCCTGTCGCGGCGCGAGGCGGTCGTGGCGATCGCCCGGACGGCCGGCGTCACGATCGTCGAGGACGACGCCTACGGCCTGTTGCCGGCCTCGCCCCTGCCCGCCCTGGCCGCGCTGTGGCCCGACGGCGTGTTCCACGTCGCCACCACCGCCAAGACCCTGTCGCCGGGCCTGCGCCTGGCCTATGTCGTCGCGCCGCCAGGACGGGGCGAAAGCCTTGCGGCCACTCTGCACGCCATCGCCCAGATGCCCGCGCCGCTGATGGCGGCCGTGGTCACCAGCTGGATCCGCGAGGGGATCGCCGGCCAGGTGCTGGCGGGGGTGCGAGAAGAGGCCATCGCCCGCCGAACCCTCGCGGCCGAGCGACTGCCGACGGCCGTAGGCGGGGCGGAGAGCTTGCACGTCTGGCTGCCGGGCGCCGTTGCGACCCCGGCCGCGCGAGACCACGGCCTGGCGCTGGTCGGCGCCGACGCCTTCCGCGCCGCCGGCGCTACCGGCGAGGGCCTGCGGATCTCGCTGGGCGCGGCAACCAAACGCTCCGTTCTGACCCACGCCCTTACCGCATTGGGCGGCCTCCAGCGCGCCTAGACCCTCGCTAGAGCCATAAAGTTAATACTACCGATAATTGCACATGGACTCCTGACGCGTTATGCGCGATTTTGCGTCGAAATACGCGCATGAAGCGTATTTTCACAAAAGACATCCCAGGAGGGAATCATGGCTCAGTGGACAGACATGTTCGTGCGCAAGTCTTTGAGTGACACGGGCGCTAATCCGTACCCCGGCGGCGATTGGACATCGTCGCCCGACATCATCCCCAACGGCCCCGCGGTCTCGACCAATCCGGTCGGCGACTTCGGCGCCGCCACCTACGGTTCGGACGTGGGCAAGTCGACCAGTTTCGAGCAGACCAACTACTTCTACGCGCGAGCCAAGAACCTGTCGGCCGGCGCCCAGACCGGCGCGCTCTACCTCTACTACTGCCCGCAGAACCTGTTCCTGTTTCCGTCCCTGTGGGCGAACAACCAAATGAAGACCAGCTCGGGCAAGGACTCCGTCGCCCTGTCGGCGGCCAAGACCAACGACATCGCGGTCACGCCCGAGCCCTTCGCCTACGTGCCGACCAACAACATCCACAGCTGCCTGATCGCGCGGCTGGTCACGCCGACCACGCCCAACCCCGTGCCCAATGACGGCGACTTCACCACGATGAGCGACCTGGCCGCCTTCATCTGCAAGCATCCTAACTATGCGTGGCGGAACGTGGTGCTGGTCGAGTCCGGCATCCCGACCTTCACCAACACCTTCCAGATCGACACCACCTCGCTGAAACCCGGCAGCTTGGCTCAGTTCCTGATCGGGATCAGCTTCAAGAACCTGAGCACCGGCAGCCAGCTGGGCTTCTCGGCCGGCACGCCCATCCCCTCGGGTCCGGACGCGGGCAAGGTGATCCAGCTGGTGCAGTCGGCGATCCCGCAGAGCTCCGGCTCGATGGGCTCGCAGATCCTGACCATCCCGGCCGGCTACAAGACCAGCGTGTCCTACTCGTACTGGGCCAATCCGCCGGTCCAGGCCGGTTGGGAGGTCAAGTTCTACGCCATCCAGCTGGTGCAGCCGACCGAGGCGGCTTTGCACGCCCTGGCCTCGCCGCTGCATGAACTGGGCGTGCCTGGCCTGACGCCCGAGCACCACCTGCTGGCCCTGACCAAAAGCAATACGCTTGGCATTCTGGTCGGCAGCGTCGCCACGCTCGGCGTCTGACGGCGGGCCGGAAGCGAGCGCTGGCCGTTCGTTTCCGGCTTTCCGGCTTTCCGGCTTTCCGGCTAGAACTCGACGTCGTCCTCGTTGGTCTCGCCCTCGGCCTCGCCGCCCATGGCGTTCTCGAGGCTGTCGATGATGTCGTCCATCTGGTCGGGCGTGATCGAGACATAGAGCGACTCGCCGCCGATGGCCGAGACCAGCAGACGGTAGCCGTCCTCGGTTTCCTGCAGGCTGAACGATTGGAGCGGCAGGAGCGTGGCCATGGGGGATCCTTCGGAAATGCGAGCGCTGATCTAGAGGCTCGAACGCCCTATTTCAACGCGCCTCGCCGCAGCATGGCCACATGCGTCGCGATCAGCGGCCCCCGATCGACCCACGGGAACTCCGGCCGCGCGATCAACAGCGAGACCAGGCCGTGCAGGCCGGCCCACAACGACTGGGTCGCGGCCATGACGTCGTCGCCAGCCATCAGCCCGCCAGCGTGCAGCTCGCCCACCATCTCGACGAACACGTGGAAGACCTCCTTGCCGGCGGCCATCGGCTTTCCGCCGGTCTTCTCCAGGAACGAGCCGTCGACGCTCTTCTCCAGCATGAAAGCCACCCGGTAGGCGTCGGGGTGGTCCAGGCCAAAGTCGATATACACCCGCAGGCAACGCTCGAAGTTCTCCGGCGTCGGCGTGTAGTCGACCCGCGCCCGCGCCATCCGCTGGCCCAGGATCGCGAAGGCGCGCACGCACAGCTCGGCGGCGATGTCGTCCTTGGTGGCGAAATAGGCGTACAGCGCCGGCTGCGAGATGCCGGCGATCGCGGCGATCTGCCGGGTCGAGACGGCGTGGACGCCCTTCTGGGCGAACAGGCTCTGGGCGGCGTCGAGGATCTCCTCGCGGCGCTCGGCGCCCTGGCCCTTGGGTTTACGCGGGGAACGGGTCTGCATCCGACGTCCTTGACCACCGGTCTCCGAGCTTGACAAGCAAGCATTATCGATCACTGATAACTTATCATCGATCGATTTGGAACAGCTTATGTGGCGGACCGGCCTGCTCGCTTCGACAGCCTTGCTTGCGGCGGTCGTGCTGACCGGCTGTGGTGGCAAGCCCAAGGCCGACGAACCCGTGGCCCCGACGCCGGTCGAGGCCGCGAGGGTCGCCGCCCCCGGCGCCTCGGGCTCGGTCACCGGCGCCGGCACGCTGGAGCGCCGCCGCGAGATGGCGCTGTCGTTCCGCATCCCCGGCGTCCTGACCGCCATGCGGGTCGAGGCCGGCGATAGCGTCCGCACCGGCCAAACCATCGCCGCGATCGATCCGGCCGGGGTCGACGCCCGTCAGCAGCAGACCGCCGCCGACCTGGAACGGGCCCGCCGCGACGTCGAGCGCGACAAGGCCCTGTTCGAGAAGGGCTATGTCAGCCGCCAGCGCATCGACGACCGAACCAGCGCCCTGAAGGCCGCCCAGGCCGCCTATGACGCCGCCCGCTTCGACCGCCGCTGGGCCACGCTGGCCTCGCCGGTGTCGGGCGTGGTGCTGGAACGCCGCGCCCAGGCGGGCGAGGTCGTGGCCGCCGGCCAGGTGGTGGCGCGGGTCGCCGACCTCACCTCGCCGCTGGTCCTGCGCCTGCCGCTGTCCGCCCGCGAGGCCGCTCGCGTTCGGGTCGGCGACGCCGCCCAGGTGACGGTGGAAGATCTCGGAGGTCAGCCCCTCACCGCTCGCGTCACCCGCGTCGGCGAAGCCGCCGACACCCGCACCGGCGCGATCAGCGTCGAGATCGAGCTTTCCGCGCCGCCAGCCAATCTACGCTCCGGCCAGGTGGCGCATGCGACCTTGCAGGTCCGGGCCGCGCCCGGCGCCGCGACGGCCTATACGCGCATTCCCGCCGAAGCGGTGCTGGAAGCCAGCGGACAGCGCGGCTTCGTCTACCGCTTCGACAACGGCAAGGCCCGTCGCACGGCGGTGACCTTCGGCGGCTTCGATGGCGACGACGCCCTGGTGGCCGGCCTGCCGGACGGCGCCCAGGTGATCACGGCCGGGGCCGGCTTCGTCGCCGACGGCGAGGCCGTGCGGGTCGTCGATCCGACCCGACTCGCCGGTCCCGTGGGGCGCTGATCCGTGAAGTTCGATCTCGCGACCTTCGCCGTCCGCCGCTGGCAGTTCACCCTGGTCGCCTTCGGCCTGCTGGTGATGCTGGGCGTCAACGCCTTCCTGAACGTGCCCAGGTCCGAGGACCCGCACTTCCCCACCCCGATCGTCTTCATCCGCGCGGTGCTGCCCGGCGCCGAGCCGTCGGAGATGGAGCAACTGGTCGTCGATCCCATCGAGGACGCCGTCGACGGCCTCGACAACATCGACAAGGTCGAGTCGACCAGCCTGGACGGCGCCGCCCTTGTCCGTGTCCATTTCACCTGGGATGTCGACGCCGAACGCAAGTACGATCAGGTCGTGCGCGAGGTGAACGCCATTCGCGGCAACCTGCCAGCCGGCCTGACCTTGCTCGACATCCAGCGGGTGCGGACCTCGGAAGTGGCCATCGTCCAGGTCGCCCTGACCAGCGACATCATGCCGATGCGACGGCTGGAGAAGACCGCCGATCGCCTGCGCGAGCGGCTGGACCGCGTGCCGGGCGTGCGCGAGGCCAAGTACTGGGGCGCGCCGCCGTCCGAGGTGCAGGTCACCCTGGATCTGGCCCGCCTGTCGGCCCTGCGGCTGCCGGTCACCGCGGTCGGCGACGCCCTGCGCGCCAACGGGGCCGAGGCGCCGATCGGCGCGGTGCAGGCCGGCGAGCGACGCTTCAACGTCAAGTCCGGCGGCGCCTTCCGGGACCTGGCGACCATCGCCGACACGCCCGTGCGCTCGGTCGGCGGTCAGGTCACTCGCGTGCGGGACGTCGCCAGCGTGGCCTGGGCGCAGGCCGAGCCCTCGCACCTGACACGGTTCAACGGCAAGCGGGCCATCTTCCTGACCGTGACCCAGAAGGACGGCCAGGACGTCGCCAAGATCACCAAGACCGTGCAGGCGGTGCTGAACGACTACGAAAAGACCCTGCCCGCGGGGGTGAAGCTGCAGCGCGGCTTCGTCCAGGCCGAGAACGTCAAACACCGGCTGACCAACCTCTTCCGCGACTTCGGCATCGCCCTGGTTCTGGTGCTGATCACCCTGCTGCCGCTGGGCCCGCGCGCCGGCGTCGTGGTGATGGTCTCGATCCCGCTCAGCCTGCTGATCGGCCTGACCATGCTGCAGGCGTTCGGTTTCACCCTGAACCAGTTGTCGATCGCCGGCTTCGTGTTGGCGCTTGGCCTGCTGGTCGACGACAGCATCGTCATCACCGAGAATATCGCGCGCCGGGTGCGCGAGGGCGAGGACCGGGTCGACGCGGCGATCAACGGCACGCGTCAGATCAGCCTGGCGGTGCTGGGCTGCACGGCCACCCTGATGCTGGCCTTCCTGCCGCTGATGGCCCTGCCGGCCGGCTCGGGGGCCTATATCAAGTCGCTGCCCGTGACAGTGCTGTGCACCATCGCCGCCTCGCTGCTGGTCTCGATGACCATTATCCCGTTCCTGGCCAGTCGGGTGCTGGACAAGCACTCGGATCCCGAAGGCAACGCCCTGCTGCGGGCGGTCAATGACGGCATCCACCGCTTCTACCGTCCCGTGCTGCACCGGGCCCTGGCGCGGCCGTGGCTGACCCTGGCCATCCTGCTGACCATCTGCCTGACCACTTTGCCGCTGGTGAAACTGATCGGCTCGTCGCTGTTTCCCCAGGCCGAGACCCCGCAGTTCCTGATCCGCATCGAGACGCCCGACGGCTCATCCCTGGCCCGCACCGACCAGGCGCTGCGCTACGTGGAAAAGCGCGTGCTGGCCGAGCCGGAGGTGGTGTGGGAGGCCGCCAACCTGGGGCGTGGCAATCCGCAGATCTTCTACAACCGCAACCAGCGTGAGAGCGCCACGACCTTCGCCGAGGTGTTCGTCAGCCTCAAACGCTGGGAGCCGGGCAAGAGTGAGTTGGTGCTGGATCGGCTGCGCAAGGACTTCAACACCTATCCCGGCGCGCGGATCAGCGTCCTGACCTTCGAGAACGGCCCGCCGATCGATGCGCCGGTGGCCGTGCGCCTGACCGGCCAGAACCTGGACGTTCTCAAAGCTCTATCGGCCCGGGCGGAGGCGATCCTGAAGGCCACGCCGGGCGCGCGCGACGTCACCAACCCCGTACGCCTGGACCGCACCGATCTGGACCTTGGCGTCGACGAAGCCAAGGCCGCCGCCCTGGGCGTGCCGGCCGGCGCCCCGCGCCGCATCGCCCGCCTGGCCCTGTCCGGCGAGGAGGCCGCCCGCTTCCGCGACCCGGACGGCGACGACTACGCGGTCAAGGTGCGGCTGCCGACGGCTCAGGTCGACGGCGCGGCCCGCAACCCGCTGTCGGCGCTGAAGGGCGTCTATGTCCCGACCGCCGACGGCCTGGCCGCGCCGCTGGACGCCATCGCCACGCCGAAGCTCAAGTCCAGCCCCTCGCGCATCGACCGCTTCGACCGCGAGCGAACCGTGACCATCAGTGCGTACGTCCGCACCGGCTTCCTGGCCTCGAGCGTGACACAAGACGCCGTCGCGAGGCTGGAGAAGGACCTGCCTCTGCCGCCGGGGTACCGCCTGTCGCTGGGCGGCGAGGCCGAGGCCGCGTCGGAGAGCTTCGCGGGCCTGGGCGCGGCGGTGCTGGTGGCGGTGTTCGGGATCCTGGCCGTGCTGGTCCTGGAGTTCCAGAAGTTCAAGACCGCGCTCGTCGTGGCGGGCATCATCCCGTTCGGGGTGTTCGGCGCGGTGCTGGCCCTGGCGCTGACCGGCAACTCGCTGTCGTTCACGGCGACGATCGGCGTGGTCGCGCTGATCGGCATCGAGATCAAGAACTCGATCCTGCTGGTCGACTTCACCGAACAGCTGCGTCACGAGGGCATGAACCTGCACGACGCCATCGAGAAGGCCGGCGAGGTGCGCTTCCTGCCCGTGCTGCTGACCTCGGTGACCGCGATCGGCGGCTTGCTGCCCTTGGCGCTCGAGCACTCGGGCCTCTACTCGCCCCTGGCCATCGCGATCATTGGCGGGCTGATCACGAGCACCCTGCTGAGCCGCGTGGCGACGCCGGTGATGTACTGGCTGACGGCGCGGGAGCGGGCGTCGGAGACCGCCGCCGCGTCCCACTAGGTCAAACCCTTGTCATCCCTGCTCTTTGCTTCGCCACGGCCGGGATGACAAGGAAAGGGCCCTAGACGTTGGCCAAGGTGCTGCGGGCGGGCGCGAAGAAGTATTCGCCGCCCTTCATCGTCACGAAGCCGCCAAACCCCTTGTCGACGCTGCCCGCCGCCGGATCGTTCCAAGCCTTCGGATGGCGCAGCACCGAAGACCCCCCTTGGCCGATGATCGGGTCCAGGCCCGTGCCGGGCGCCAGGAACGCATCGTTGTTCGCCCAGGAGATCTGGGTGAACTCGAACTGGTTGGCGATGTCGGACTGGTAGGCCATGAACAGCAGGCCCACGCCGCCTTCCGGTTCGTCCTTCGGGTCGACCGTGCTGACCCGGCGTCCGTACGGGATACCGCGGCGGGCCATGATGTGGTCGCGCTCGCTCTTGAGCGGGATGCCGAACCTGGTCGCGCTTTCGCCGCGCGGGTTGGTCTTGCGAACGTGCCCATGGATGGGACAGCGCGCGCCGTTCGGATCGCCGGCATAGGTGAAGTTGTTGCTGATCGGATTGACCTCGCCGTCGTGGCCGAACAGCTCGATCGAAGTGCCGTCCTCCCACCGCCCGACGATCGTCGCCCCGGCCAGCTCGCCATTGCCCGCCAAGGCGCCGAGGCCCTCCTCGGCCTTTTTGAAGGCCTTGACGTTCTGCTCCAGTTTGCGGAACACAAAATAGCTGCCGAACGCCGCCGGCGACGAAGAGCCCGGATCCTTGACCAGCACCTGCGACAGCGGGAACTTCGGGTCCCAGACGTCGATGCCGCCTTCGCTCTTCTCGCGCTCTACGTCCTCCTTCAACAGCAGCGGCTGGCTGCGGCCATCGACATAGCCGAAGTGTTCCAGGCCGCCCCCGCCGGCGTTGAAGATCGCCCGGCCCGCTTCGGACGCGACGACCTTGCCCGCGCCGCCCAGCAGGTTGAGAATCTTCGTCTCCAGGTCGTCGACCGCGCTGGAGGTCCAGCTGGTCTTGTCGTCCGGGTCGCCGGCGATCAGCACCAGGGCGTGTAGCGGACCGCGATAGCCGCGATCCAGGTTCTCGACCGCCGGATCGTTCAGGTCGCCGCCGCGCGATTTCATCCCTTCACGGAACGTCGCGTCCGGCGGAGCCAGCGCTTCCAGGTTCAGCGCGCCATAGCCCTCGAACGACAGGTAGAAGGCCACGAACGGCCCGCCGCTGAGCTTGACCAACTTGTAGGCGTCGGCCTGCCGCAACTGCTCCTGGGCCGAGATGATCAAGGTCGAAATGTCCCGCACGAACGTCTTGGCCCGCGCGACGTCCCGTCCGAACTGCAGGAACAGCAGCCGCGCCGCATGGCGGCCGTGTCCCTTGAGAATATTGCCCTGGAGGTCCGAAAGCATCGCCAGTTCGTCGGCGGTGGCGGACTTCCACGCGAGCGCGTCTTCGAGATCGATACCCATGCCCATTCCCCTTCTAGCAGAAAGGGAATTTAACATTCACACAGTCTAAACGCGAATCTTAGATAACGCCGTTCTGTGATTTATGAACACGTCTTCGGCATATGGCGCCCTTGTCTATTGTACGATCGTATAGCAACCTTTCCCCATACTCCGGGGAGAGACACCATGGCCGACACCACCAGCCGCGACGCGGTGATCATCGGCGGGGGCCACAACGGGCTCGTCTGCGCCTTCTACCTGGCCAAGGCGGGTTTGAAGGTCACGGTCTGCGAGGCGCGGGGCGTGGTCGGCGGGGCGGCGGTCACCGAGGAGTTCCATCCGGGTTTCCGCAACTCGGCAGCCAGCTACACGGTCAGCCTGCTCAATCCCAAGGTCATCGCCGACATGGGCCTGCGCGACTACGGCCTGACCTTTCTGGAGCGGCCGATCTCAAATTTCCTGCCGCTGTCCGACGACAAGTACATCAAGCTGGGCGGCGGGCTGGAGCGCACGCAAGAACAGTTCCGCCAGTTCAGCCGCCGCGACGCCGAGGTGCTGCCGGCCTACTACGCCATGCTGGACGAGATCGGCGACATCCTGCGCGACTTCGCCCAGGAGACGCCGCCGAACCTGGGCGACGGCTTGCCGGGCGTGCTGCGAGCCCTGCGCCAGGGCGGGCGGCTGGCCATGCTGTCGCGCGAGCGCAAGCGCGACCTGCTGGACCTGTTCACCAAGAGCGCCCGCGACGTGCTGGACGGCTGGTTCGAGAGCGACGCCGTCAAGGCCGCCTTCGGCTTCGACGCCGTGGTCGGCAACTTCGCCAGCCCCGACACCCCCGGCTCGGCCTATGTGCTGCTGCACCACACCTTCGGCGAGGTGAACGGCAAGAAGGGCGCTTGGGGCCACGCGGTCGGCGGCATGGGCTCGATCACCCAGGCCATGGCCAAGGCCTGTGAGGCGGCCGGGGTCGAAATCCTGCTCGATGCGCCCGTCGAGGGCGTCCACGTCGAAAACGTCCCCGGGGGCGACAAGGCCGTGGGCGTGCAGTTGGTCGACGGCCGCCAGATCATGGCCCCGATCGTCAGCGCCAACGTCAATCCCGCCCTGCTCTACAAGAAACTGGTGCCGCCCTCGGCCCTGACCGCCGATTTCCGTAAAGCCGTCGACGGCTACAAGAACGGCTCGGGCACCTTCCGGATGAACGTGGCGCTGTCGGAGCTGCCCAGCTTCACTTGCCTGCCCGGCCGCGAGACCGCCGAGCACCACCAGTCGGGCATCGTGATCGCGCCCAGCCTGGACTACATGGACGCCGCCTATCGCGACGCGAAGGCCGAAGGCGTCAGCAAGGCCCCGATCGTCGAGATCCTGATCCCCTCGACCATCGACACCAGCCTGGCCCCTCCGGGCCAGCACGTGGCCAGCCTGTTCTGCCAGCAGTTCGCGCCGGAGCTGCCGGGCGGCCGTTCGTGGGACGACGCGCGCGAGGCGGCCGGCGACCTGATCATCGCCACGGTCGACCAGTGGGCGCCGGGCTTCAAGGCCTCGGTGCTGGGGCGCGCCCTGCTGTCGCCGCTGGACCTGGAGCGCAAGTTCGGCCTGATTGGCGGCGACATCATGCACGGCCACATGTCGCTGGACCAGCTGTGGGCCACCCGCCCGTTCCTGGGCAACGCCAGCCACCGCGCGCCGATCAAGGGCCTCTACATGTGCGGGGCCGGCACGCACCCTGGCGGCGGCGTCTCGGGCAATCCGGGCCGCAACGCAGCCCGCGAGATCCTGCGCGACAAGGACTTCGCCACGGCCGTGAAGCTGTCGGTGGTCGGGCGATGACCGCCATCTCCAATGAAGACCCTCAATCCGACTGGGGCCTGCCAGGTTGGATCTACGGCTCCGAACGCTTCTTCAAGGAAGAGCAGGAGAAGATTTTCCGCCCGTCGTGGCAGATCGTCTGCCACCTGAACGACATCCCCAAGCCCGGCGACTTCCACACCTTCGACTTCGTGGGCGAAAGCCTGGTCGTGGTGCGCGGCAAGGACGGCGGCGCGCGGGCCTTCGCCAATGTCTGTCGCCACCGGGGCGCGCGGCTGCTGGACGGCCCCGTCGGCCACTGCGGCCGGATCGTCTGCCCCTACCACGCCTGGACCTACGACCTGGAAGGCCGGCTGATCGGCGTGCCGATGCGCGATGACTATCCGGCGCTGGAGATGGACAAGCAGGGCCTGGCCAAGGTCGAGACCGAGATCTGGCGCGGCTTCGTCTTCGTGCGGATCGAGGGGACTGGGCCGTCGGTGGCGACCATGATGGCGCCCCACGAGGACGAGGTCGCCCACTACCGCTTCGAGGACCTGCAGCCGTTCGGCCGCGTCACCCTGCGGCCGCGCGAGGTCAACTGGAAGAACATCAGCGACAACTATTCGGACGGCCTGCACATCCCGATCGCCCATCCGGGCCTGACGCGGCTGTTCGGCAAGGGCTATGGCGTCGAGGCCAGGACCTTCGTCGACAAGATGTGGGGCCAGCTGATCGACGAGCCGTCGCGCAATCCGTCCGAGCGGCTGTACCAGGACCTGCTGCCCGACGTGCCGCATCTGCCGGACGATCGCAAACGTCTCTGGACCTACTTCAAGCTCTGGCCGAACTTCGCGTTCGACATCTATCCCGACCAGGTGGACTTCATGCAGTTCATCCCGGTCTCGGCCGAGAAGACCATCATCCGCGAGATCGCCTACGCGCTGCCGGACGAGCGCCGGGAGATGAAGGCCGCGCGCTATCTGAACTGGCGCATCAACCGCCAGGTCAACGCCGAGGACACCGAGCTGGTGGCCAGGGTGCAGCAGGGCATGGCGTCGCGGACCTTCACCGCGGGACCGCTGGCGACGAGCGAGGTCAGCTTGCGCAGCTTCGGCCGCAAGATGCGCGCGCTGGTTCCGGAGAGCCGGTTGGCGAGGCCGCCGGAGGGATGGTGATTTCCTCCAACCGTCATCCCGCGCTTTATGCGCGGGACCCATTTGTCCGTCGCAAGTGCGGAGCGGAAACACACTCTCACCTGAAAGCTGAACCATGGGTCCCGCGCATAAAGCGCGGGATGACGGGGTTTGGATTGGGGATGGTGCGGAAGTGAGCCGCGCCGCCTTCACCCGCGAGACCCCCGACGTCCGACGCCAGGCGCTGGTCGCCGCCGCCGAGACCGTGCTCGCCCGCGAGGGTGTCGGCGGGACCTCCGTGCGGACGATCTGCGCCGAAGCCGGCGTCTCGCCCGGCCTGCTGCGCCACTATTTCGAAGGCGTCGACGAGTTGATCGCCGCGGCCTATGAGGCGGTCAGCCAGCGGATCGACGCGGCGCTGGACGCGGCGCTGGACGCCGCCGAGCCCGCTCCGCGCGCGCGCCTGCTGGCCTATCTGACCGCCAGCTTCGCGCCGCCGGTGCTGGACCCGCGGCTGCTGGCCGCCTGGATCGGCTTCTGGAGTCTGGTCAAAACCAAGCCGCGCATCGCCGCCATTCACGCGGCGTCCTATGCGGGTTTCCGGGCGCGGCTGGAGCATCTGCTGGAAGAAGCCGGCGCGCGCGACACGCGACTGGCGGCCATCGCCCTGACGGCGACCGTGGACGGACTATGGCTGGAGCTGTGCCTCGATCCGGCGACCTTCGGCCCCGACGAAGCCGCGCGGATCATCGGCCGCGCGCTGGAAAGCTGGCTGGAAGCTTTCTAAGGGGAAACTCCGGTCTTCCCGACAAGCGCCGGTTCAGGGAGACGTCGGGGCGCGCTGTCGTTGCAGCGCCAAATCCCACCACCCCAAACACCTCGGCGACCAGCTGTCGCCGGGAAGACCGGATGCCCCCTACTGGGCGGAGCGCGGTAAGCATCGCGCCCCGAAACTCAACTTGGAACCTAAGCCGCCGCGACCTGATGCGCGGCGCGATTACGGCCCCACGACGGCGTACGCACTTCCGGTTCGAACACGTGCACTTCGGCCTTGCGGCCCTGGGTCCGCATGTGACGCGCCAGCAACTGGGCCAGGGTGTCGGCCTCGTGTTGCGACGAGTACGAACCAATCAGCTCGGCCGAGTCGTTCCAGGTCACGTGCCACACGCCAGCGACCGGGCGGACGTAGTAGTGATTCTCGGTCATGAAGACCTCCTTGGACGTACTCAACGTGATGCTAACCACGCAGACATGACAGTTGTTTCGCTATCGCACAACAGAATTGCGCTGCGATGCACAATGCATGATCCACGCCAGGCCTGACTGTGCGGTTCTTCACCGTCGCTAGGGTTCGTTCTTCACCACCGCCCCGCCCTTCATCACCTTGGGCACGGTCGTCA
This sequence comes from Caulobacter sp. ALps2, assembly GCF_058681635.1. NCBI lineage: Bacteria > Pseudomonadati > Pseudomonadota > Alphaproteobacteria > Caulobacterales > Caulobacteraceae > Caulobacter > Caulobacter sp. ALps2. Next base: position 2,501,373 of record NZ_CM178743.1, on the reverse strand, counting down.
GGAGCGAGACGTCCGCCAGCGGATCCCCGGCCACGGCGATCAGGTCGGCATAGCAGCCGGACGCGTCGCAGCCGACCTGGCCGGTCTTGCCCATCAGCTCGGCCGCTACGGTGGTCGCCGACTGGATCGTCTGCATGGGCGTCATGCCGTACTTGACCATGTAGGGCATCTGTCGGGCGTTCCAGCCGTGCGGATAGACGCCGGCGTCGGTGCCGTAGGCGATCTTGACCCCCGCCTTCACCGCCTTGCGGAAACCCTCGCGCTGGGCGTCGGTCGTCTCGCGGTTCTTGCGGATCATGCCATCGGGCCAGTGGTGCTCGCGGCCATAGGTGTCGATGAAGTCGCCATTGTAGATGTCGGCGACCAGGAACGCGCCCTTGGCCTTCATCAGCGCGATGCCTTCGTCGTCGATCAGCGAGCCGTGTTCGATCGAGCGCGCCCCGGCGCGGACGGCGGTCTTGACGCCCTCGGCCCCGTGGGCGTGGGCGGTGGCGTAGGTCCCGCGTTTGGCGGCCTCCTCGACGGCGGCGCGGATCTCGTCCTCGGACAGTTCCAGCTGGCCGGGTTCGGTGCCTTCGGTCAGCACCGCGCCGGTGGCGATCAGCTTGATGAAGTCGGCGCCGTGGACCAGCAGGTCGCGGACCTTCCTGTGGACGTCGGCGGCGTCCTCGACCACGCCGCGCCGCATCTCGGCCGGGATGACCACGTCCTGCGCGATCCCGGTGATCTCCCCGCCCCCGCCGGGCGCGGTGACATAGGCGCCGGCCACCGACATGCGCGGTCCAGGGACGTAGCCGGCGTTGATCGCATCGCGCAGCGCGACGTCGCCGAACGCCCGCCAGGTCCCGACGTCGCGGACACTGGTGAAACCGGCCATCAAGGTCGCGCGGGCGTGCGCGGCGCCGATATAGGCCTGCTCGGCGGCGGTGCGCAGCAGGGGCTCGGCGATGTTCTCGCTCTGCTCCTCGTCGACTAGGTGGGTGTGCATGTCGATCAGGCCGGGCAGAACGGTCAGCTGGCTCCAGTCGGTGACGGGCCCATCCCTGGGAGCGACCTTCCACGGCGTGACCGCGGTGATCTTCTCGCCCTCGATGCGGATCAACTGGTCGGTCATCACCTTGCCGGCCTGGGGATCGACCAGCTTGCCAGCGTGAACATAACTGACCTGAGCGGCCAGCAGCAGCGCGACGATCATGTACGAGCCTCAAGAGCGGGACGCGCCGCGCGGGCGGTCAGGAAACGGACAGGCAGGCCGACCAGCAGCAGGACCACGCCCCACAGGGTGGCCGAGGTCCCGGCGCCGTAGAGGGTCCAGATCGAATACAGCGCCGCCAGGATCGCCAGCACGGTCAGCGGCGCGCTGGCCGTCATCCGCTTCTGCTGTTGCAGGCGCAAGGCCGCCAGGGCGCTGAACAGGTAGGCGAACAGGTTGGCCGTCGTCGCCAACAGGGCGATGAAGGTGAACAGATCAGCCATCGACTTGGCGTAGTTCATCAGGACGAGGGCGGTCAGCAGGGCGCTGGACAGCACGTGGGCCCGCACCGGCGTCCCGCGCTTGCCGGCCTTGCCCAGCCAGGCGGGGAACACCCCGTCTCGAGCCATGGCGTAGGGCATCTCGCCCTGCAGCAGCACCCAGCCGTTCAAGGCCCCAAAGGCGCTGATCGCGGCGAAGGCGGCCAGGACCAGCCGCAGGTCGCCGCCGCCATGATAGCCCACGAAGTCCGCGAACGGCGCGTTGGAGCCCTTCAGCAGGCCGACCGGCGACAGCAGCACCACCGCCGAGCAGACGACCAGATAGATCAGGCCGGTGAAGGCCGTACCATACAGCGTCGCGCGCGGAATGGTCTTGGTCGGTTCATGCACCTTGTCGGCGGGCACGGTGGCCGACTCCAGGCCCAGCAAGGCCCAGAGCGTGAGCGTGGCGGCCGCGGTGATCGCCCCGGCCGATAACTGGGAGGGCTCGAACGGCGTCACCGCCGCCCCGCCCTTGCGCGCGAAGACGACGATGGCCAGGCCCGCCACGGCGACCAGGGGCAGGAGCTTCAGGATGGTGGCCGCCACCTGCAGCCGCCCCGCCGACTTGGAGCCCCAGCAGTTGACGGCCGTCAGGCCCCAGACCAGGGCGATGGTCACCAGGGCGTGCAGACCCGGGACCCTGGCGATGGCCGGCGCGAACACCGACAGATAGCTGACGCAGCCCGTCGCGATCGCCGCGTTGCCGACCCACATCGAGATCCAGTAGGCCCAGGCGACCATGAAGCCGGCCGTCGGCCCGAACGCTTCCTGGGTGTAGGCCAGCGGCCCGCCGGCGCGCGGGAAGGCCTGAGCCAGCTGAGCGAAGACGAAGGCCAGACACAACGCCCCGCCGATCGTCATCAGCCAGGCGATCACGGCGTTCCAGCCGTACGGCGCCAGCGAGGCCGGCAGCATGAAGACGCCCGAGCCGATCATGTTGCCCACGACCAGGGCCGTGCACATCCACAGACCCAACGGGCGGGCGCTCGACGACGCCATGTTTCCCCCTAACGCAACTCTACGAAAAAGGGGCGGCCCTTCGCGGACCGCCCCCTCTCACTCCCCACCACGCACTAGAACTCTTTCCCCACCTTGATCCCGACGGTCCGGGGCTGGTTCGGGACGATGTAGGCCTGGGTTCCGCAGACGCTCTCGGCGCATTCGGCATAGCGGTTCAGGCTGGCACGCTTGTCGAACACGTTCTTGAGATAGAGCTGCATCGACCAGCTGTCCTTCGACAGGCCGGTCGAGAAGTCGACCACCGAATAGCGGCCCTGCTTGCCGATGATCTCGCGCTCGACAATGCGCAGATCGGTCCAGTTCGAGGTCTGTCCCACGACCGACACCTGCCAGAAGCCGTCATAGTCGGCGACCTGGTATTGGTAGCGGGCTGTGATGTTGGCCTTGAACTTCGGCGTGATCGGCAAGCGCGTACCGTCTGGCGCCTGCGGGCCGTCGGGCGCCTCCGCGGAACCGACCGGGCAAACCGTGATCGGATTGCCGGCGGAGTCGGTGAACCCGCAGTAGTTGGCCGTCAGCTTGGCGTCGGTATAGGCGGCCGAGGCGTTGAGCGTGAAGCCTTCGACCGGCGCCCAGGTGATGTCGCTCTCGATACCCTTGATGCGCGCCTGGTTGGCGTTCTTGATCTCGGTCAGGCCGTTGGCCCCCAGGATCGAGAACTGGAAGCCCGTCCAGTCCTCCATGAAGATCGCGCCGTTCCAGCGGAAGGCGCCGCCCCACGAGGTCTTCCAGCCGGCTTCGTAGTTCTTCAGATAGTCGGCATGGTACGGCGGCAGGGTGGCGCGTCGGTTGATGCCCCCTGGCCGGAAGCCCTTCGAGTAGGTGGCGTAGACCAGCTTGTCGTCACTGATCTTGTAGGTCAGCGTCACCTTCGGCGAGTTGCCGCTCTCCTTGGTGCCCTTGTCCAGGTTGGTGCAGGGCGAGCCCTCCACGACCGGTCCGGAGAAGCAGGCCCGCTCGCCGGTCGAGCCGTAGCCCGCGCCGTAGCCGTAGAAGCCGACCAGAGTGTTGTTCGCCTTGAAGAAGCGGATGCCGGCGGTCAGCATCAGCTTGTCGGTGATGTCGTACTCGGCCTGGCCGAAGATCGCCTTGTCGCGGTCGACCCGCTGCTGGGCGGTCAGCCAGATGGTGCCGACATAGCCCGGCACCGAATAGTCGCTGCCCAGACCGTCGATCTTGTAGTTCTGGAAGATGCCGTGCTTCTGCTTCTGGTAGAAGCCGCCCACCACGAACCGGAATTTCTGGTCCTGCGGCGAAGCGATGCGGATCTCGTGGCTTTCCTTGCGGTAGCGGTCCTTGCCCTGGATGTACTGCGAGGGATTGACCAGATTGCCGTCGTTGTCCGTCCAGTAGAAGCCGTAGCCGACCTGATCGTAGAAGTACGAGTAGTCGGTATAGTCCGAGTTGGTGACGTCGTTCCGCTTCAGGTACGAGCCGGCATAGGTGACGTCCAGATTGGCCACCTGCCCCTCGATGGTCAGGGCCGCCTGGACCCACTTGTCCTTCGAGCTTTCCGGATAGAAGTGCGTGACCTTCAGGTCGCCGACCTGCGGATCATAGGCGAACAGGCCGCCGACCTTCTGCACCTGGCCCATGACGCTGGGGGTGATCACCCAGTTGTCGTCCAGCTCGACCCGCAGGGCCGCGCGACCGCCTTGGGTGTAGACCCGGTTGTAGTCCTTCCGCACCCGGGCGGCATTGTTGATCGTGACATCGTTGGTCGGGTCGGCGTCCCCGCGATCATAGGTGCGCGTGCCCGCCACGTTGTCGATATAGCCCGCGTCGCGGACGTCCCAACCGACCGCCCGCACGGCGATCTTGTCCGACAGGGGGATGTTGACGAAACCCTCGACCGTGTGGCCGGTCCCGCCGTGGTCGACCTTGTTGGCCTCGACGTCGATCCCGGCCGAAAAGCCGGCGGTCGAGGGCTTGTTGGTGATGATCCGCAGCGTGCCGGCCTGCGAGCTGGCGCCGTACAGCGTGCCCTGCGGACCCGCCAGGGCTTCGACCCGCGCGACATCATAGACGTGGATGTCCAGCGCGCCCTGGATGGTGGTGACCGGCTGTTCGTCCAGATAGACGCCGACACTGGGCAGCGAGCCCGAGTGGTTGCCGTCGCCGCCGCTGGCCACGCCGCGCATATAGACCTGACCAAAGCCAGGCCCCGACGTCGTGAACGACACGCTGGGCAGGTACTTCACATAGTCGACGAAGCTGGCGACCTGCAGTTGCTCCAGCTTCTCTCCGCCGAGAGCCTGGATGCTGACGGGCACGTCCTGCAGATTTTCGGACCGCTTCTGGGCGGTGACGACGACCTCTTCCAGGGCCGTTGTGGTTTGACCAGATTGGGCGTGAGCAACCCCGCTGAGCATGGAAGACGCGAGCAGGGCGGCGGCGAGGCCCCCTGTCTTTTTTAGACGAACCGATCCCGACGACATTAAGTCGCTCCCCTTGGCGGCTGATCGAACGAGGTTCGACCTGCCTCAGGGTCTCGGCAAGATTGGAAATTTCAGTTTGGTGTCAATTCCTTGAAGTGTTGCACAAATGGCAAGGCGCGATGGAGGTCGCGTTGAGATGGTCAAATAACGGGCGGGTTCGGATAAGCGTCCAACACCGGGCCCAATGCCTGCTTGAGCGGGTCCAGATGCGATTCGAATTTCTGCCAGTGCTCGACGGCGTCCTTGAAGATCGGGCGCCGCACCTGCTCTGAACTGGCGGTGCGGACGGCGCGATCGTTCTCGTGCGGCGACAGACAGGCCTCTTCGAACGGTAGCCCGCAGTGGGCCAGCAGCGCGCGGATTTCGGCTTCCGGATCGGCGATCATGTGTTCGTAGATCACGCGGTGCGCACGGCCGGGCAGAACCGCATCGAAATGCGCCATCAACTCCACATAGTCGGCGTAGTAGCGGCCGATGTCGGTCAGGTCGTAGCTGAACGCCTGCCCCCGGGCGAAGTGCTGCTTGAAGCCCGAAAAGCAGCAGCCCAGCGGATGGCGACGGGCGTCGATGATCTTCGCATTGGGCAGGATCAGGTGGATCAGTCCCGCGTGCGCGAAGTTGTTGGGCATCTTGTCGATGAAGAACGGCTTGTCCGTCTTTCGCTGGATGCGGGTGCGCTCCAGGAACTCTTCGCCCAAGGCCTTCAGGTCGTCGGGTGAAAGATCGGCCAGACTTTCCGGATAGGTCGACTCGGCGCGGGTGGCGGTCTTGCCGCCCAGGCGCCGGGCCATGACGATCAGGTCGGGCAACTCCATGGTGCCCTCGACCATCGAGTGGCTGGCCAGGATCTGCTCCACCAGGGTCGAGCCCGAGCGTGGCAGGCCGACGACGAAGATCGGATCCGGCGCCTGCGACCCCCGCCCCGCCCGCGCGGCGATGAAGGCCGGGGTGAACACCGCCTTGGTCCGCGCCTTGTCGGACGCGTTCTCCTCCGGATCATAGTCAAGCTGCTTGCGACGGATCGCGGCCCCGGCGGCGTAGTGCTCGAACGCGGCGTCCCAAGCTTCCGCGTCCTCGTGCGCCTTGCCCAGCGCGTAGCGCAGGTGCAGGCGGTCCTCGTCGGACAGCTCCGCCGTCTCCAGCGCCGCGGTCATGGCGGCCAGATCGGCCTCGGTGAACTTGACGGTCTTGAGGTTAGCCAGGCTCCACCAGGCCTCGCCCAGGGTCGGGGCCTGCTCCAGCGCCCGGCGATAGGCCGCGACGCAGTCGGCCTGGCGGCCCACGGTCTTCAGCGCGTGGCCATAGCTCATCCAGCCCTTGGGTTGGCTCGGATAGTCGGCCAGCACCCGGTCGTAGACGGCGATGGCGCGGTCATATTCGCCCAGGCGCGCCAGGATGGCGGCGTGCAGATTGGCGTAGCCGGGATGGCGGGCGTCCTTGGCGGTAAGGGACTCGATCTGCGCCAGCGCCTCGGCGTTCTTGTTCTGGCGATAGAGCATGGTCGCCAGGTTGTGCCGGGCGGCGGCGAAGTTCGGAGCCAGCGCGACGCAGCGGGTCAGCAGGGCCTCGGCGTCGGCATAGCGACCCAGGCGCGCGCCGGTCTCGGCCAGCATGCGGATGGCGGCGACGTCGCCGGGGTCGGCCTTCAGGCGCTCGCGCAGCAATTGCTCGGCCTCGCCCAACCGATTGTCGGCGAGGGCCGATGCGGCCTCGACCAACACCGGGTCGCGCGTGGAGGCGCGCAGTTGGCGGGCCAGGGCGCGCTCGGCGCCGACGGTGTCGCCAAGGAGTTCGAGGCTTTCCGACAGGCCGCGCCAGGCTTCCGACAGACGTGGCTCCAGAGCGCTGGCGCGGTCGAAGGCGCGGACGGCCTCGGCGGTGCGGCCCAGTTGCTCGAGGTTGAGACCCAGCTCCAGCTGGGCCAGCGGCAGGTTCGGCAACGCCAGGACCAGCGGCGCGACGGTGTCGAGCGCGGCTTGCGGCTGGCCGGAGAGACGCAGCGCGGCGGCCAGGATCCGGGTCGTATCGGCATGGCGCGGCACGACCTCCAGGATCGCCCGCGCCTGCTCGGCCGCCATCCGCGGATCGACCTCCAGCAGTCGTTCGGCATGGTCGAGCGCCGCGGCGAGGCTCATGGCGGGCTGGGCGGTCGTGGAGTTCATGGGGCGAGGAGAGCGGAGCGTTGGCAAGCGTGTCAACGGAATCTGCTCCCCCGCTGGGGGAGCTGTCGGCGAAGCCGACTGAGGGGGCATCGCCGGCCTGCGCCGAGCTGCCCCCTCCGGCCCTCTGGGCCACCTCCCCCAGAGGGGGAGGAGATTACTTGGCGAACTTCTTCTTCAGCTCCGCCAGGGTGTAGGCATTGCCCCACTCGAAGTGGCCATAGACCGTCTTGGCCTCGGCGGTGTCGCCATAGCCGGTGTTGGTCAGCCGCACCCGCGTGCCGCCTTCGATCGGCGTGAACTCGATCACCGTCACGGTCTTCTGGAACTCGCCCTTGCCGGCGAAGTTCTCCGGGGCCTGGATGTTGCGGATCACCAACAGTTGGTCGGGGATGAAGGTGACGATCTGGTTCTTGATATTGCCTGGATCGCCCAGCTTGGCCTTGGGGTCGTAGCTGGACTCGATCTCGCCGCCGGTGCGCAGGTCGATCTTGGCCATCGGGACCGCCCAGCTCTTGAAGCCCTCCGTCGTGGCGAAGGCCTCGAACACCGCTTTCGGCGGGGCCGGGATGTCCATCGACAGCTGCAGCGCCTTCTGGCCGGCGGCGTCGACGTAAGAGGTGTTCGAAACGCCGGGAAAATCCTTCCAGCCGCCGCTTTGCTGGGCGTTCGCCGCGCTGGCGGCCAGGACGAGCGCGCAGGCGCACGCCATCAATGATCGCATCATGTCGGGGGCCTCCCTGCCCCGCTACAGACGATCCCTGAGCGCGTACCAGGTCAAGCCCGCCACCGTCAGCGGCCACCTCAGCAGCCTGCCGCCCGGAAACGGCGGAGTGGGCAAACGCGAGAGAAGCTCGACGCCGCCTGTCTCGCCCACCGCCGCATCGGCCAGAAGCTTGCCGACATACGGCGCGAGCATCACTCCCTGCCCCGAATAGCCAGAGGCGACGCGCACGCCCGGCGCGACCTCGCCGACGAACGGCATGCGGCTCATGGTGATGCCCAGCGTCCCGCCCCAGGCGTGGGTGATCGGGGCGCCAGCCAGGCGCGGATAGACCTTGGCGAGGTTCTTGCGGACCATGCCGGCGATGTCGCTCGGAAAACCCGGCCGATAGTTCTCGCCGCCGCCGAACAGCAGCCGGCCGTCGGGCGTCTTGCGAAAGTAGTTCACGACGAAGCGGCTGTCCGACACCGCCACGTTCGAGCGAATGATCGTCTCGGCCACATCATCCAGCGGAGCGGTGACGGCGATGAAGTTGTTGATTGGCATGACCCGCGCCCGCGCCTTGCCGGCCATGGCATTCAGCAGACCGTCGCCGCCGAGGATCAGTTGGTCGCAGGTCACCCGGCCGGTCGCGGTCTCGACGACGATCCCGCCGCCTTCGCGCCGCCAGGTTTCGGCGCGGGTGTTCTCGTGGACCACCGCCCCGGCCGCCATCGCTCGTCGCGCCATGCCCAGGGCCAGGTTCAGCGGATGCACATGCCCGCCGCCGCGATCGATCAGGCCGCCGTGATAAACGTCCGTGCCCAGTTCGTTGGCGAGGTCGCCCTCGCTGATCAGGTCCAGCTGATCGTAGCCGTAGCGGTCGGCCATCAGCGCGACATAGGCCGCGTCCTCGGCCTCGCCGATCGGCTTGTGCCGGGCGTGGATCATGCCCGGCCGCCAGTCGCAGGGGATCGTATCGGTCAGGGTCTTGAAGTGCGCCCGCGCATCCTCGGCCAGGCGCCACAGAGCCATCGCATCGTCGCGACCAACGGCCTTCTCCAGCCAGGTCTGGTCGCGCCGCTGGCCGGTATGGACCTGCCCGCCATTGCGCCCCGTCGCCGCGCAACCGATCCTGCCGGCTTCCAGCACCACGACCTTTGCGCGAGAGGCCAGGGCCATCGCCGCGCCGAGCCCGGTGAAACCCGCCCCGACGACGCAGACATCAGCCCGCGCGTCGCTCTCCAGCGGCGCCAGCTCGGGGTGGTCGTGAGCCGTGGCCGCGTACCAGTTTCCCGCGCCGTAGGGCTCAGACATTCAGCAGCAGGAACTCCCGCTCCCACGGGCTGATCGTGCGCATGAAGGTCTCGTACTCGGCCTGTTTCACGCGGTCATAGGCCTGGCAGAAGATCGGCCCCAGGATCTCGACCAGGGGCTCGCACTGCTCGAACAGCTTCAGCGATTCCGACAGGCTGCGCGGCAGTTGCACGCCCGCGACGCTGGCGTCGGTGTCGACCGGCGCGCTGGGCGTCAGCCCCTGGGTCATGCCCAGATAGCCGGCCGCGAGCGAGGCGGCGATGGCCAGATACGGATTGGCGTCCGACGAGGGGATGCGGTTCTCCAGGCGCCGGTTGGCCGGGTCCGACGGCGGCACCCGCAGGCCGCAGGTGCGATTGTCGTAGCCCCACTGGGTGTTGACCGGCGCGCCCGAGTCCCGCGCGATCCGGCGGTAGCTGTTCACGTACGGCGCCAGGATGGCCATGATCGCCGGCAGATAGGTCTGCTGCCCCGCGATGAAGCCATGGAACAGCGCCGTCTCCTCGCCCGACTTGCGGTGCGAGAACAGGTTCTGGCCGTCCTTGTCGACGATCGACTGGTGGATGTGCATGGCGCTGCCGGGCTCGCTGGCCATCGGCTTGGCCATGAAGGTGGCGTAGATCTCGTGCTCCAGAGCCACCTCGCGGATGGTGCGCTTGAACATGAACACCTGGTCGGCCAGCTCCAGCGGATTGCCGTGCCGCAGGTTGATCTCCATCTGGGCCACGCCGCTTTCGTGGATCAGGGTGTCGATCTCCAGGCCCTGGCGCTCGGAGTATTCGTACATGTCCTCGAACAGCGCATCGAACTCGTTCACGGCGCTGATCGAGTAGCCCTGGCGCCCGGTCTCCGGCCGCCCAGAACGGCCGATCGGGGGTTTGAGCGGGTAGTCCGGGTCGGTGTTCTTGTCGACGAGATAGAACTCGATCTCGGGGGCCACGATCGGCGCCCAGCCCTTTTCGGCATAGAGCGCCAGCACCCGCCGCAACACCTGGCGCGGGGCCTCCTCGACGGGACGTCCGTCGGGATGGAAGGCGTCGTGAATGACCTGGGCCGTCGGGTCCTGGGCCCACGGCACCGCCGCGAGCGTGGCGAAGTCGGGGGTCAGGAAGATGTCGGTGTCCGACTGCACCGCGCTGACCGCGCCCTCGAACTCCGGGAAGTCGCCAGTGATGGTCTGGTAGAACACCGCCAGCGGCAGGTTCATCGAGGGGGTCCCCAAGAACTTGCGCACCGGCATGATCTTGCCCCGCGCCACGCCGGCCAGATCGGGCACCACGCACTCGATCTCCTCGATGCTCTGCCGCGCGAACCAGGCCTGGGCCTCCTCCAGCGACGAGACGCCCCGGTTCAGCGTGGTCTCGCGCTTGGCCTTGTTGTGCTTGGGCTTCATGACGCGCTCCGAGAGGTTGGCCGAGAGCCCGGTTTTTTCGGATTTGTTCTCGAAACGTTTCTGTTATCATAGCGCATGGCCGAGCCCGAGCCCGACATCTTCGACGAATTGGAAGACGAAGCCGATCTGGCGGCGGAAGCCGAAGCCGACGCCGATATTGCGGCTGGCCGGGTCGTCCCGCATGAGCGTGTGGTCGAATGGCTCAAGACCGTCGGCACGCCGGACCAGTTGCCGACGCCGTACTCGTGGCGAAAGTCGTCTGGAGCGATAGGGCGCTTTCCGATTTCGAGAGGATAGTCGCCTATATCGTCGGCCAGTCGAGACCCCTCGCCGCTCAGCGCCTGGGCCAAAGGTTGATGGCCGCTGGCTACAGCCTTGCGGACTCGCCAGAGCGCGGGCGCCCCACTAGGCGCAATCGCCGGGAATTGACCGTCGTCGCACCGTACTTGCCGCGATATCGGATCGAAGGTGAGCGTGTTCTCATCCTCGAAATTCGCCACGGCGCTCGTCGCCCGATCTAACCTCATAACGCCGCCTCCGGTTTGAGCGCCCGCAGCACCGGCTCGGCCTCGGTCAGAGACTGGCGGATGATGGCGACAAGTTTGTCGATCTCGGCGTGGGTGATGATCAGCGGCGGGCAGCAGACGATGCTGTCGCGGATGGCGCGGACCATCAGGCCGTTCTGGATGCACAGGTCGCGCACGATCGGACCAGCCTCGCCCTCCTTGTCCAGGAAGCGATGGTTCGTCCCCTTTTCGCGCACGATCTCGACGGCGCCGATCAGGCCCAGCGAGCGGGTCTCGCCGACCAGCGGGTGGTCGTTCAGCGAGGCGAGCGCCTTGGCCAGGTAAGGGCCGGTGTCATCGCGGGTGCGCTCGATCAGGCCCTCGCGCTCGAGGATCTCGATGTTCTTCAGCGCCACGGCCGCGCACGTCGGGTGGCCCGAATAGGTAAAGCCGTGGATGAAGTCGCCGCCCTTCTCGCGCAGCTCGGCGACGATATGGTCGGCCACGCCCACGGCGCTGATCGGCAGGTAGCCAGACGACAGGCCCTTGGCCATGGCGATCAGGTCCGGCTTGATCCCGTAGTGCTGGTGGCCGAACCACTGGCCCAGGCGCCCGAAGCCGCAGATCACCTCGTCGCAGACCAGCAGGATGCCGTACTTGCGGCACAGGGCCTCGACCGCCGGCCAATATCCGTCGGGAGGGATGATCACCCCGCCCGCCCCCTGAACGGGCTCGCCTATGAAGGCCGCGACGTTCTCGGGGCCGACCTCGAGGATCTTATCCTCGATCTCCTTGACGGCGCGGTCGCGGAAGGCGGCCGGGTCCTCGCCGAAGCCGTCGCCGAACAGATACGGCTGCATGACGTGCTCGACGCCGGGGATCGGCAGGTCGCCCTGCTTGTGCATGTGTTTCATGCCGCCCAGCGAGACGCCGGCCACGGTCGAGCCGTGATAGGCGTTCCAGCGGCTGATGAAGACCGTCCGCGACGGCTGGTCCTTCAGCTTCCAATAGTGGCGGACCAGGCGGAAGACCGTGTCGTTGGCCTCCGACCCCGACGAGTTGAAGAACACGTGGGTCAGATGGCCGCCCATCTTCTCGGCGATCTTGGCCGCCAGGGTCACGGTCGGCGGCGTCGCGGTCTTGAAGAAGGTGTTGTAGTACGGCAGCTCCAGCATCTGCTCGTAGGCCGCGTCGGCAAGCTCCTCGCGGCCATAGCCGACATTGACGCACCACAGGCCGGCCATGCCGTCGAGGATCTGGTGGCCTTCCCCATCGTGAATGTAGACGCCGTCGGCGCGGGTGATGATCCGGCTGCCGCCGAGCTCCGCGATGACCTTGTGATCGGCCTGGGCCGGCAGGTGGTGCGCCAGATCCAGGCGCTTGAGCTCGGCGATGTCGTGGTTGCGGATCGGGACGGTCATCGGTGGGCTCCTGGCGATCTTTTTTTCGTTTTACGGCCCCCTTCCCCCTTTGATGGGGGAAGGGTTGGGGATGGGGGTGACAGCGCGTCCGAACTCAGCTCGGCCGAACCGCCGCATCACCCCCACCCCTGCCCCTCCCCCATCAAGGGGGAGGGGAATTCTCAGCTCAACAGCACCGCTGGCGAGCAGGCGTGCCAGCACAGCCAGACGGTCTCGCCCAGCTTGAAGTCCTCCTGGTCCCAGCGGGTCAGGTTCGAGCGCTGAACCTTGATCCGGCGACCACCAGCAATCTCGACCTCATAGGTCGACTGGCCGCCCAGATAGGCCTCGTGCTTGATGACGCCGGCGACGGCGTTCGTGCCTTGCGGGCAGTCGCCAAGGTTGGGCGGGGTGTCGCCGTCCTTCTTGTGCAGCTCGATCTTCTCGGGACGGATCGCGGCCCAGACCGTGCCGCCGCGCGCGCCGGTGACGCCATGGTCCAGGAAGATGTCGACCGGGAGGTCGGGCGCGCGGATCACCGCGTGGCTCGGCTCGTCGACGGCCAGCACGCCCTCGAACAGGTTCACCTGACCGATGAAGTCGGCCACGAACCGGCTGTTGGGGAACTCGTAGAGGTCGTTGGGCGAGGCCACCTGCTGCAGCAGGCCCTTGCTCATCACCGCGCAGCGGGTGGCCAGGGCCAGGGCCTCGTCCTGGTCGTGGGTGACCATGATGAAGGTGATGCCGACCTTCTCCTGCAGGGTGCACAGCTCGGTGCGCATCTGCTCGCGCAGCTTGGCGTCCAGGGCCGACAGCGGCTCGTCCAGCAGCAGCACGCGCGGGCGTTTTACAAGGGCGCGGGCCAGCGCCACGCGCTGACGCTGGCCACCCGACAGCTGGTCGGGCTTGCGACCGCCATAGCCGCCCAACTGCACCAGTTCCAGCGCCTCCTCGACCCGGCGGTCGCGCTCGGCCTTGCCGACCTTGTCGACCACCAGGCCGTAGGCGACGTTGTCGGCCACGGTCATGTGCGGGAACACGGCGTAGGACTGGAACACCATGTTCACCGGCCGCTTGTTGGGCGGCACGTTGGAGATGTCCTGGCCGTCGATCAGGATCCGGCCCTCGGTCGGCGTCTCGAAGCCGGCCAGCATGCGCAGCAGGGTGGTCTTGCCGCAGCCCGACGGACCCAAGAGGGCGAAGAACTCCCCTTCGTTGACGGTCAGGGAGACGTTGTCGACCGCGGCCAGCTTGCCGAACCGCTTGGTGACGTTCTCGAAGGTGATGATCGGCTTGTTCATTTAGCGTCCCCCGCCCCATGCCCCGCTGCGGCGGCGGGATTCCCCTGCATTTTCAGCGCCGCCGCCGTCAGCAGCACGGTCAGCACGATCAGCACGGTCGAGGCCGCGTTGACCTCTGGCGTCACGGAGAACCGCACCATCGAATAGACCTTCACCGGGAAGGTCACCGTGTCCGGCCCGGCGGTGAAGAAGGTGATGACGAAGTCGTCCAGGCTCAGCGTGAAGGCCAGCAGCGCCCCGGCCACCAGCGACGGGGCCATGTGCGGCAGGATCACGTCCTTGATGGTGCGGAACTCGCCGGCGCCCAGGTCGCGGGCGGCCTCCTCCATCTCGCGGTTGAAGCTGGCCATGCGGGCGCGCACGACCACCGCCACGAACGGGAACGAGAACGACACGTGGGCGATGATGATCGCGCCCAGGTTCAGCGGCCACGGCAGGTCCTGCGGCCACGGCATGACCCGGGCGAAGAACACCAGCATCGCCACGCCCATGCAGATCTCGGGCACCACGATCGGCAGGGCCAGCGCCCCGTCCAGGGCCGTCTTGCCCGGGAAGCGGAAGCGCCACAGCACCAGCGCCGCGGCCGCGCCCAGGAACAGGCTGACCACCGTCGACACCGCCGCGATCGTCAGGCTGTTGCCGAACGCCTCCAGCAGGGCCGAGTCGTTGAACAGCTTGTCGTAATATTTGAGCGTGAAGCCCTTCCAGACGATGTTGCGCTTGCTGTCGTTGAAGCTGAACGCCATCAGCGCGATCAGCGGCGCGTAGAGGAAGACCGCCACCGCCCCCAGCCAGGCCTGCATCTGCCAACGGCGGAGGTATTCGAGGGGACCGGGGGGCGATTTCTTGGTCATGCGAACACCTCCCCCTTCCCCCTTTGATGGGGGAAGGGTCGGGGATGGGGGTGACAGCACGTCAGGACAAGGCGCGAGCTGAACCGCCGCATCACCCCCACCCTACCTTCCCCCATCAAGGGGGAGGGATCATGAAACAGGACCATCATGCCTTGGCCTCCGGCGTCTTCTTGGCCAGCAGCGCCTGGATCGCGATGGCGATGAAGGTCAGGTACATCAGCAGGAACGACATCGCCGCGCCGAAGGGCCAGTCATTGGCGCGCTTGAACTGGCGCTCGATCACGTTGGCGATCATCTGGCTGTCCGGCCCGCCCAGCAGGTCGGGTGTCAGATAGGCCCCCAACGCCGGAATGAAGGTGATCAGGACGCCCGAGGCGATGCCCGGCAAGGCCAGCGGCACGACCACCTTGAACAGGGTTCTCAGGTGCCCGGCGCCGAGGTCGAGGCTGGCCTCCAGCAGCGACTTGTCCAGTCGGTCCAGGGCCGAATAGAGCGGCAGCACCATGAAGGGCAGGTGGACGTAGACGAGCCCCAGGATCACCGCGAAATTGTTGTGCAGCAGCTCCAGCGGCTGGAAGTCGCCTAGCGGCTGCAGGCCGACCAAAGCCGCCAGGCCGCTGCCGCCCTTCCACAGCCACTCGAGGCCCTGGTTCACATAGCCCTCGGTGCGCAGCACGGCGATCAGCGCGTATGTGCGGATCAGAAGGTTCGTCCAGAACGGCAGCATGATCAGCAGCAGAAGCCAGGTCTTGGCCTTGTCGGACGCGAAGGTGATGGCCAATGCCACCGGGAAGCCGATCACCAGGCACAGGCCCGTGGTCAGCCCCGCGACCCAGGCCGACTTCAGGAAGATCTTCAGGTACAACGGCTCGATCGCCCGGGCGTAATTGCTGAACGTGCCGCTGATCTCGATCTCGGTCAGGCCCGCGTTGTGGCCAAAGCTGTAGGCCCAGACGATCGCCATCGGCGCGAGGAAGAACAACGCCAGCCACACCACCGGCGGTCCCAGCGCCGCGGCGAAGACGGCTTTCGCCTGTTTCCAGGATTGTTCCATTCGGATCCCAGTCCCTGAATCTGCTCCACCGCTGGGGGGAGCTGTCGCGGAGCGACCGAGGGGGCTACTCGGCCTAAGCCCAGCTACCCCCTCCGGCCCTCTGGGCCACCTCCCCCGGAGGGGGAGGAGAGGTCACAACTAAGCCGCCCGCACCCGCGTGATGACTTCCTCGTACTGACTGGCCTTTTCGGCCCCTTCGAACGCCCCGTACTCGCACTTGGCCATGATGTCGGCGGGCGGGAAGATGACCGGGTTGTTCTTGTAGTCGTCCGGCATCAGCGCCTTGGCCGCCGCGTTGGGCGTCGGATAGAGAATCGTCTTGCTGATCTCGGCCCCGGCCTGCGCGTCCAGCAGGTAGTTGATGAAGGCGTGAGCGTTGTTCGGCCGCGGCGCGCCCTTCGGGATGCACAGCGTGTCCGAATTGATCAACGACCCTTCCTTGGGCACCACGAAGCCGATATCCGGATCGTCCTTCATGATCTGGGCGATGTCGCCATTGTACTCCAGGACGAGGTCGACCTCCTTGGACAACAGGAGATCCTGGCCGTTGTCGTCGTGGAAGGCCTTCACGAACGGCTTCTGCTTGATCAGCATCTGCTCGATCTTGGGGATCATGTCGGCCGGGATGTCGTTGACCGAGTGGCCCAGATACTTCGCCGACAGACGCACCAGGTCGGCGCTTTCCGACAGCAGCGCGATACGGTTCTTGTACTTGTCGCTGTCGAACAGCCACTTCCAACTGTCGGGGACGCCGTCGACCTTGCTCTTGCGATAGCCGATGCCCAGCAGCAACCATGTATAGGGCATCGAGTACTTCCGGCCCGGGTCGAAGTCCGGGTTCAGGAAGGATGGGTCGATGTTTTTCATGTTCGGGATCTTGGCGTGATCCAGCACCTCGAGCATGCCGGCCTGGCCCATCCGAGTGACGAACTCGTTCGATGGCACGATCACGTCGAAGCCCGGGTTACCCGCCTTGAGCTTGGCGAACAGTTCGTCGTTCGTCGCGAACAGGCTCATGTTCACGTCGATGCCGGCCGCCTTCTTGAAGTCGCCCAGCGTGGTCTCACCGATATAGGTGTCCCAGTTGTAGAAGTTCAGCTTGGGCTCTTCGCCATTGGCGCCCGTGGCCTTGGGTTTCTCACCGCAGGCCGTGAACGACAGCCCGATCGCCGCCGCCCCGAAGGCCGTGAGAAGCGAGCGCCGCGAGGCCCCGCCGTTCCTGTATCCGCTCATCTGAAACTCCCTCCTGTTCCGATGTTCACGCGTTCACTCAGCAACTAGGCGTTGCGGAGGTACCAGTCGAAATCGAGTTCGGTGACGACCTCGAAAAACCGCGCCTGTTCGGTACGCTTCACCGAGACGAACATGTCCACGAAGCGGTCGCCAAGATAGTCGCGCAGGACCTCGGATTTCTCGAACAGATCCACCGCCGCGAACCAGTTGGCCGGCAGCCGCGACTTCTCCTTGGCCGCCGCCGCGTAGCCGTCGCCGACCACCGCCGGGCCCGGATCGATCTTGTTGGTCAGGCCGTGGTGGGCGCTGGCCAGCAGCACCGCCATCACCAGGTACGGATTGCCGTCGGCCCCGGCGACGCGGTGCTCGACATGGCGTGTCGGCGCCGGTCCGGCCGGCACGCGCAAGCTGACCGTGCGGTTGTTGACGCCCCAGGTGGCGGCGACCGGCGCGTAGGAGTTGGCCTTGAAGCGGCGATAGCTATTGGCGTTCGGCGCCAGGATCGCCATGCCCTCGCCCAGCAGCGCCTTCATGCCGCCGATGGCGTGCTTCAGCATCGCCGAGCCCTCGGCGGCCTCGTCGGCGCAGAGATTTTTGCCGTCGGCGTCATTGAAGCTGACATGGACGTGGAAGCCGTTGCCCGCCCGGTCGGCCCAGGGCTTGGCCATGAAGGTGGCCTCGCAGCCGTGGCGCAGGGCGACGCCCTTGGCCATGCGCTTGTACAGCAGGGCGTCGTCGCAGGCTCGGAGCGCATCCGGCTTGTGCTTCAGGGTCAGCTCGACCTGACCCGGAGCGAATTCCGAGATCGCGCCTTCCAGCGGCACGCCGATCACGTCCGCGGTGTCCCACAGCTCGCGCAGGAACGGGGCGTGGGCCTCCAGCTCGGGCAGGCCATAGACCTGGATGCCGCTAGGGCGCAGGCCGGTCTGCATCGACTTGGCCGGCTGCAGCTCGCCGCCCGCGCCCCGCTCCAAGTCGACCAGGTAGTATTCCAGCTCGCAGGCGGCGACGGGGGTCAGCCCATCGGCGGCGTAGCGGTCTAGCACCCGTTGCAGCACATGGCGCGGGTCCAGGTCGTTGGGCGTCCCGTCCAGCTCGTACAGCGACAGCATCACCTGGGCGACGTCGGAACCGAGCCAGGGGGCCAGGGTCAGGGTCCCCGGCACGGGCCGCGCGCGGCGGTCGGCGTCGCCGTCTTCCCAGACCAGGCCGGTGTCCTCGCAGTCGGCGCCCAGGGTGTCGACTACCAGGATCGAGCCGGGCAGGAAGCGGCCGTACTCATAAATGGCTTCCAGTTCATGCACCCGCAGCCGCTTGCCGCGCGGCACGCCGGTCATGCTGGTGAAGAACACGTCGACGAACCGCACCCGCGGGTTGGCGGCGAGGAAATCCCGGCATTCCTGGATGTCGGCTACAGCGCTCATGCGTCCCCCATCGCCGCCGCGAAGCCGTCCACGGCCGCGACCAGCCGGTCGATCGCCGCGTCGTCGGTGACGGGCGAGACCAGCATCATGTTGTGGAAGGGCGCGATCAGCACCCCTCGGTTGATCAGCCACAAGTGCAGCGCTTCCACGGCGTCATGGTCCAGCACTTTCCGCATCGCGGCGGCATTCTTCGGTGGAGGATCGGCGAAAACCAGCTCGACGCGAGCGCCGACATGGACGACGGACCACGGAAGCTTTCGCGTGGCGATCACGGCCTTGAGACCCGCCACCAGCCGCTCGGCCCCGGCCAGCATCTTCGCGTAGGCCGCGTCGGTCATCACTTCGGACAGCATCGCCCGCATGGCGGCCATGGCCAGGGCGTTGCCCGACAGCGTGGTGCCGATGCCCGACTGGCCCGGGCCGATCCGGGCCTGAGCCGCGTCCATCCGCGCCGAGAGTTCAGCCGTGACGCCCCAGACGGCGGCCGGCACGCCGCCGGCGACGGCCTTGCCCAGCACGAAGATGTCCGGCTCCAGATCGTAGGCTTTCGTATAACCGCCGGGGCCGGTCGATATCGTGTGAGTCTCGTCGATGATCAGCAGGGTCCCGGCGTCGCGGGTCAGCCGGCGCAGGGCGTCGTGGAAGCCCGGCTCGGGCAGGATCATGCCGCAGTTGGTCATCACCGGCTCGGCCAGCACGGCGGCCACCTGGTCCGACGCCAGGGCCATCTCCAGCGCCGCGAGGTCGTTGAAGGGCACGACCCAGGTGGTGGCGGTCAGGTCGTGGACCTGGCCCAGCAGACCGGGCTTCATGACGCGGGTTGTTCCCTCGGCGCCGTCCTTCAACACCACGAAGGCGTCGTCGACCATGCCGTGGTAGCAGCCGTCGAACACCACGATCACCGGCCGCCGCGTCACCGCCCGCGCCCAGCGGATCGCCGCGCGGTTGGCGTCGCTGGCCGTGGTCGCCGCCTGCCACAACGGCAGGCCGAAACGCTCGGCCAGCAACTTGCCGACGATCACCGCCGAGGCGGTCGGCAGCATGAACCCCGCCCCGCGCCTGATCTGGTCGGCGACGGCGGCGGCCACCGAGGCGTCGCCATGGCCGAACATCGCCGGCGTGTCGCCAAGGCAGAAGTCGTCATACAACTTCCCATCCGCGTCGGTGACCTGCGCCCCAACGCCTTGGGCGGCGAAGATCGGGCTCGGCGACGCCCAGTCGTTCATCCAGTGCATCGGCGCGCCGCCGCGCCACACGGCCGAGGCGGCCTTGGCCATCGCCACCGACCGAGGATGCTCCGCCGCGAACCGCGCGCGCTCGGCGGCGATCAGGTCGGGGAGGGTTCGGGTGAGTTCGGCGATCATGATGACCACCACCTTCTCCCCGTCATCCCGCGCTTTATGCGCGGGACCCATCGTTCAGCTCGCAAGTGGGCTAGTCGTTGAGCGCTCGTAGGAGATCCCATCCCCACTTGCGACGGACAAATGGGTCCCGCGCATAAAGCGCGGGATGACGGTGTTAGGGATGTAGCGGAAGACCCGTTCATACCACCCCGCCGAAACAGAGGTACTTGGTCTCCAGATACTCATCGAGGCCCTCGGACGCCCCCTCGCGGCCCAGGCCCGACTCCTTCACGCCGCCGAACGGCGCGACCTCCGTCGAGATCAGGCCTTCGTTGACGCCGACCATGCCGGCCTCGATCGCCTCGGCCACCCGCCAGCAGCGGCCGACGTCGCGGCTGTAGAAATAGGCGGCCAGGCCGAACGGCGTGGCGTTGGCCAGCTCGATCGCCTGCTCCTCGGTGTGGAACTTCACGATCGGAGCGACGGGACCAAAGATCTCTTCCTGGAACAGGCGCATGTCGGGCGTCGCGTCGCTGAGCACCGTGGGCTGGTAGAACAGTCCGCCCAGGTCGTGGCGATCGCCGCCCACGACGACCTTGGCCCCGCCCGCGACGGCCTCGCGCACCAGGCTCTCGACTTTCGCCAAAGCCTTGTCGTTGATCAGCGGGCCGATCACCACGCCCTCGCCCGTGCCCGGCCCGACCTTCATCGTCGCGACCTTCTCGGCCAGCCGCGCGACGAAGGCGTCGTGGATACCGGCCTGGACGATCAGGCGGTTGGCGCAGACGCAGGTCTGGCCGGTGTTGCGGTACTTGGAGGCGATGGCGCCGTCGACGGCGGCCTCGAGATCGGCGTCGTCGAAGACGATGAACGGCGCGTTGCCGCCGAGTTCGAGAGAGAGCTTCTTCATGGTGCCGGCGCACTGGCCGTAGAGCACCTTGCCGACCGGCGTGGAGCCGGTGAACGACAGCTTGCGCACCCGGCCGTCGTCGCACAGGGCCTTACCGATGGCGCTAGAGTCCTTGCCGGTGACGACGTTGAGGACCCCCGCCGGCACGCCCGCCTCGACCGCCAACCGGGCGATGGCCAGGGCGCACAGCGGCGTCTCGGCGGCCGGCTTGACCACCACCGTGCAGCCGGCGGCCAGGGCCGGGCCGACCTTGCGGGTGATCATGGCGATCGGGAAGTTCCACGGCGCGATGGCCGCGCAGACGCCGACCGGCTGCTTGATCGAAGCCAGCCGCTTGCCCGGCATCGGCGAGGGAATGGTGTGGCCGTAGGCGCGCTTGGCCTCGTCGGCGAACCAGTCGATGAACGCCGCGCCATAGGCCACCTCGCCCTTCGACTCGGCGAGGGGTTTGCCCTGCTCGGCGGTCATCAGGCGGGCCAGGTCGTCGGCGCGGGCGAGCATCAGGTCGCTCCACTTGCGCAGGATCGCGCCGCGTTCCTTGGCGGTCTTGGCGGCCCAGGTCGGGAAGGCGCGGTGCGCGGCCTCGATGGCCACCCGCGTCTCGCCGGCGCCCAGATCGGCGACGTTGGCGATCACCGTGCCGTCGGCCGGGTTCAGCACCTCGAAGGTCGTATCCCCCTCGATCCAGAGGCCGTCGATAAAGGCTTCGGTTTCAACGAGATTGAGTGTCATGCCAGTCATTGGGGGGCTACCTCAGCGTCACGGACACCGACTTCAGGTCGGCGTACTTGTGCAACGCATGAAGGCTGCGGTCACGGCCAAAGCCCGACTGCTTGAAGCCCCCGAACGGCATGGTGATGTCGCAGGCGTCCCAGCCGTTGACCCAGACCAAACCCGCCTTCAGCCTCCGCGCCCCGCGCAGGGCGCGGTTGATGTCGGCGGTCCAAAGGCCGGCGGCCAGACCATAGACGGTGTCGTTGGCGAGCTGCATCGCCTCGTCCTCGGACGCGAAGCTCATCACCCCCAGCACCGGGCCGAACACCTCCTCGCGGGCCAGGGTGTGGTCGGCTTCCAGGCGATCGAAGATGGTCGGCTCGACATAGAACCCGCCGGTCTCCTGGCGGATGCGCCGGCCGCCCAGCACGCGGCGCGCACCCTGGCTGTCGGCGGTGGCGATGTAGTCCAGCGCGGTGTTCATCTGCCGCTCGCTGACCATGGCGCCGAACTGGGTCGAGGCGTCCAGCGGGTCGCCGACCGTCATGGCCTTGGCGACCGCCACCACCCTCTCCAGAAAGGCGTCCTTGATCGAGGCCTCGACCAGCAGGCGCGAGGCGGCGGTGCAGACCTCGCCCTGGTTATAGAACACGCCCCAGGCGGCGGCCTGCGCGGCGGCGTCCAGGTCGGGACAGTCGGCGAAGACGATCTGGGGCGACTTGCCGCCCAGCTCCAGGCTGACCCGCTTCAGGTTCGAGCGGGCCGAATATTCCATCAGCTTGCGGCCCACCGGGCCCGAGCCGGTGAAGGCGATCATGTCGACGTCGTTGGACAGCGCCAGGGCCTCGCCGGCGACACTCCCCAGACCGGGGATCACGTTCAGGACACCGGCCGGGAGCCCCGCTTCCAGCGCCAGCTCGCCCAGCTTCAAGGCCGTCAGCGGCGACTGCTCGGCGGGCTTCAGCACCACCGAATTGCCCATGGCCAGGGCCGGCGCGACCTTCCACATCGCCATGTGCAACGGGAAGTTCCACGGGACGATCGCCCCGATCACGCCCAGCGGTTCGTGGACGGCGTAGCTGAGGCGATCGACGGGCGAGGCCCCGACCTCGCCATAGACCTTGTCCAGCGCCTCGGCGTACCAGCGGCAGGTGCCGATCGCGAGCGGCACGTCGACATTGCGGGCGTCGCTGATCGGCTTGCCGACGTCCAGGCTCTCCAGCAGGGCCAGTTCCTCGGCGTCGCGCTCCATCAGTTCGGCCAGGCGAAACAACACCTTCTTCTTGGCGCGCGGGCCCTGGTCGCGCCAGCGGCCGTCCTCGAAGGCGGCGCGGGCGTCGGCCACGGCGCGGGCGACGTCCTCGCCCTGGCAGGCCGTCACCTGGTTCAGCACCAGGCCATCGCGCGGCGAGACATTGTGGAAAGTCGCGCCCGAGGCCGCCTCCGCGCGCGCGCCGCCGATGATCGCCTGACTGGGCAGGGCCAGGCGCGAGAGACGCTCGGAGATGTCGGCGGGTAGGGTCACGCGGGATAATCCGGACTAATTGTGATCACAGTTTGCGCCATGGACGGAAGTGTCAAGTATCCGACTCATGGGCCGACCTCGACGGCGGCGCGCATCTTGTCCATGCCTTCGGAAAGGTCAGCGGCGATGGCCCGGCGGGCGCCGTCCGCGTCGCCGGTCTTCAGAGCGTCGATGGCCTCGGCGTGGCGGTCGGCGGCAAGGTCGTTGGCCCCGACGCGACCGAACACCACTCGCATGAACGGCCCGACCTGCAGCCACAGGCCGCCGGCCATGGCCTCCAGCACCTCGGCCCCGGCCCGCTCGTAGATGGCGAAATGGAAGGCGTGATTGGCGGTCATGTAGCGGTCGACGTCGCCCAGCCGCAGAGCCTCGTCGACATCGGCGTCGATGGCCTGCAGCTGGCGGATCAATCCGGCGTCGGCGTTTTTCGCCGCCCGGGCCGCCAGTTCCGGCTCGACCCACAGGCGGGCAAGGGACAGTTGCTCCAGCCGGTCGGCGGTCAGCGACGGGACCAGCAGCCGCTTGTTGGCCGGATTGATCGCCAGCGCCCGCTCGGCCACCAGCCGGCGGACGGCGTCGCGTACAGGCATCGGGCTGACATTGAGTTCGGCGGCCAGGCTGCGCAGTGAGACGCCCCTGCCTGGCGCGATGCGGCCGGTGATCAGGGCCTGCCGGATCGCCCCGTACACCTGGTCGTGGATGGCTGTCTGATCGGCGAGCGGGCGGCGGGTCTGAACCATCTTCTCCACCTCCCTCCGTCTTCCCGGCGGAAGCCGGGACCCAGATCCAAAGCTCTTGTGCTGATGGGATGGGCGCCGCGCTTATGGAACCCACTCCAGCGCCCCTCCATCTGGACCCCGGCTTTCGCCGGGGAGGCGGATGAGAGAAGTGCTCTTCCGAAGAAGATCAAATTGCGATCACAATGCAAGGCCTCGCGGAGACCCCCCATGTCCAGCGCCAACGACCTCGACGCCTTCTGGATGCCGTTCACGCCGAACCGGCGGTTCAAGAGCCATCCGCGCATGCTCTCGTCGGCCAGCGGCATGCTGTACAAGACGCCCGAGGGCCGCGAGGTTCTGGACGCCACGTCGGGGCTCTGGTGCGTCAACGCCGGCCATGACCGGCCCAGGATCCGCGAGGCCATCCAGCGCCAGGCGGCCGAGATGGACTACGCGCCCTGCTTCAACATGGGCCACCCGCTGGCCTTCCAGTTCGCCTCGCGCCTGGCCCAGGTGACGCCAAAGGGGCTGGACCGGATCTTCTTCACGAACTCTGGCTCGGAGTCGGTCGACACCGCCCTGAAGATCGCCCTGGCCTACCACCGCGCCCGGGGCAAGGGGACCAAGACCCGGCTGATCGGCCGCGAGCGCGGCTATCACGGCGTCGGCTTCGGCGGCATCTCGGTGGGCGGCATTGCGACCAACCGCAAGTACTTCGGGTCCCTGCTCACCGGCGTCGATCACCTGCCCCACACGCACGGCGTCGCCGGCAACGCCTTCGCCAGGGGGCAGCCCGAGCACGGCGCCCACCTGGCCGACGACCTGGAGAAGATCGTCGCCCTGCATGACGCCTCCAACATCGCCGCCGTGATCGTCGAGCCGGTGGCCGGCTCGACCGGCGTGCTGGTCCCGCCCAAGGGCTACCTCGAACGCCTGCGGGCGATCTGCGACAAGCACGACATCCTGCTGATCTTCGACGAGGTGATCACCGGCTTCGGACGCCTCGGCGCGCCGTTCGCCGCTGACCGCTTCGGCGTCACGCCCGACCTGATCTGCATGGCCAAGGGCCTGACCAACGCCACGGTCCCGTGCGGCGCGGTGGCGGCCTCGACCAAGATCTATGACGCCATGCTCGAGGGCGCCGACGCCGCGATCGAGCTCTTCCACGGCTACACCTATTCGGCCCACCCGCTGGCCTGCGCCGCCGGCCTCGCCACCTTGGAGACCTACCAGGAGGACGACCTGTTCGCCCGCGCCGCCGGCATGGAGGGTTACTGGCGGGAGGCCATGCACGGCCTGGCCGACGCCCAGCACGTCATCGACATCCGCAACCTTGGCCTCGTCGCCGGCATCGAGCTTTCCCCCCGCCCCGGCGCCCCGACCGCGCGGGCCATGGAGGTGTTCGAGACCTGTTTCGACGAGGGCCTGTTGATCCGCGTCACCGGCGACATCATCGCCCTGTCGCCGCCGCTGATCCTGGAGACGGGCCACATCGATCGGATGGTCGAGACGCTCCGGAGCGTGCTCAGCAAGATCGACTAGAACGGACGCGGCGCTCTGGCGTTGTCAGCGGACGTGTCCAGGAGCCCCGCCATGTCCGACTATGAGCTCTACTACTGGTCCGCGCCGTTCCGGGGCCAGTTCGTGCGGGGCGTTCTGGCCTTCGCCGGCCAGACCTGGACCGAGGCCGGCGACGACGCGATCGGCGAGCTGATGGGCGGACCGGTCAAGGCCATGCCGGCGCCGTTCATGGGTCCACCCCTGCTGGTCGACAAAAAGGCCGATGTCGCCATCGCGCAGATGCCGGCCATCGTCCTCTATCTGGGCGAGACGCTGGATCTCTTGCCCAGGACCCCCGCCCCGCGCGCCTTGACGCTGAAGATCGTCTGCGACGCCAATGACGTGATCGACGAGCTGACTCTGGATGGCGGCCGCCAGATGTGGACCGACAAGCGCTGGGAGGAGTTCGAGCCCCGCCTGAGGAAGTGGATGTCGTTCTGGGAAGAGACTGGCCGCCGCCATGGCCTGAAGGCCGGCGGCGGCTTTCTGCTGGGTGGCGACGAGCCAGGGATCGCCGACGTGGTCACGGCCGTGCTCTGGTCAACCCTGACCGAGCGCTTCGACAAGATCGCCGAGATCCTCGATGACGCCGCCCCGAACACCGCCGCCCTGGTCCGCCGCGTCGCCGACCTGCCGCCGCTGAAGGCCCTCGCCGAAAAGGCTCGCGAGGACTACGGCGATACGTGGTGCGGCGGCCAGATCGAGGCCTCGCTGCGCAAGGTGCTGGAAGCCTAGCCCCTCGCCCGCAACGACATCGCCACGTCGCACCGCTCATACCGCGCCCCGAACAGGCGCATGATCTCGGCGTCGTGCGCGAAGCCCAGTTTCTCGTAGAGGTGAATGGCCGCCGCGCACTTCCTGTTGGTCAGCAGATAGACCTTGTCCATGCCGAGGCTGGCGGCGCGCTCCAGGGTCTTGGCCAGCAGATATTCGCCGACCTTCAGGCCGCGCGCGCTCCGCAGCACGCCCATCTTGGTCAACTCGACCCAGCCGTCCTTGGACACCATCAGGGCGCAGGTTCCGACCACGCCCAGGTCCGGGGTCTCGGCGAACAGCACCACCCCGCCCTTGTCGAGGATCAACTCGCGCGGGTTGGACAGCAGCGCGATGTCGTTTTCCTCCAGGGCGAACATGTCCTGGATCCACTCGGCGTTGATCCGATAGAAGGCCTCGGCAAGGTCATCGGAGAAGTCGCGCGCCCACATGGCCGGCGCGCCGGCGCGCTCGATGCGGGTCAGCAGCGAGGCCTCGGCCAAACGTTGCTCGACCTTGGCCAAGCCTTGCATGAAGTCGCCGTCCAGCCCCTCGACCAGCTCGGCGGCGGCCGGCTCGATGCGCGGTAGCAGCTCCGTCTGGACGCGGGCCAGCAACGCCTCGCCCTTGTCCGTCAGGGCCAGCCGCCGGGACCGCCCGTCGCCCGGCACGGGCCGCGCCTCGACGAAATCACCCAGCGTACCCAGGGCGCGGGTGACCGTGGGCTGGGCCAGTTGCAGACGCTCGGCCAGCTCGCCGACCGCGATCGGACCGTGCAGGCGAATGGTCATCAGCAGCGACATCTGGGCCGGCTGGACCGGGAGGTCCAGCGAGCGCGCGACCTCGGCGGCGTCAGCCTGCATCCGTTCCGCCAGGCGTTTCAGCCGGCTGCCCAGGAACCCCACGCCAAACCCCGCCAGCAGATCGACATTCATGGCCGAACCTCCATTTCATAGCATGCTATATAGCTAGCTATGAAATGGCCGGGATGGCAAGAGGGCGACTACATCCTGAAAGGCGGGACGACGACGCAGCGCACCTCGTCCTTGATGACCGTGACCGCCGCCGAACGCGCGCCGGTCAGGTCGTAGAACCGGTCGCGTCCGCCCAGTGACACGAGCAGATAGTCCGGCGCGCTGAACTTGCAGACCGAATAGCGGACCTTCTCGCCGCCCATCCGGTCCACCAGATGCGTGCAGGACATCGTCCCGCCGACCCGCCGGTACAGCGCCTCGTCATAAGGGGTGGCCTGCGGATAGCGGCCCAAGCTTCGGAAAACCGCGGGGTCGAGCGGCGCGCAGGCCGGGCCGCTGACGCGCCAGATCGCGTCCCGGCGCGCCTGCTCGGCGCGATCGTGGCGCGCCATCACCTCGGCGCCCACACCGATCAGCGCCACGAACCCGGCGATGACCGGGACCCAGCGCCAGCGGCTTGGCGCGCGACCTTCCAAGGGCAACTTTCGGATACGGACCTGTTCGGTCGCCATGATTGAACTCACATTCGTAAGCTGGATGTACGTTCGTAAATCATGAGGCCGCGCCTGTCACTACCGAACGTTGTTCATCACACTTGACGCCAGATCGTTACACTTGTAGCGTACTCACGACATGACGAAGGCGCGTTCTCCGCAAAGGATTTGGCCATGACCGAACCCTCCGACCTGGAACTGGAAGTGCTGAAAGCCTTCTGGCGCGGCGGCGCGATGAGCGCCCGCGAGGCGCAAGGCCTGATCGAGCCCGAGCTGGGCTGGAGCGCCTCGACCACCCGCACCGTGCTGGAGCGGATGGTGGCCAAGGGCCTGCTGGTCCGCCGATCGGTGCATGGCCTGGCGGTCTATGAGGCCCACAAGGGCAAGGTCGACGTGATCGGCGGGGTGCTGAACCGCCTGCGCGGCCTGCTGGAAATCGATGGCCGCCTGCCCGCCTCGGCCTTCGCCGGCAGCCAGATCCTGTCCGCGACCGAGATCGCGGAGCTGGAGACCCTGCTCAACACCGCCAAGGCTTCCGGGGAGGAGAAGTGATGCATCCGCTGCTCGCCTCCACCGCCCTGGGGCTGATCGCGGCCTGGCCCGTCGGCGTGCTGGGCCTGGGTCTTGGCCGCCTGGTCGAGGGCCTGACCGAGGATCCGCGGCCGCGCGCCGCCGCCTGGAGCCTGGCCTACGCCCTGCCCGCCGGCGCGTTGGCCGCGACCGTGGCCCTGACCTTCGCGCCGATGCCGGCCGCCCAAGCGCCCAGCGCCGTGGCCGCGCCGGTCGTGGCGACCGCTCCCTCCTGGACGCCGGAGGGGGAACTCGCCGGCAACCTGGCCTGGAGCCTGGTCGGCCTTTCGGTCGCGGGCCTGCTGGTCCGTGGCTGGCGCTGGAACCGGGGTCGCCGGCGCCTCGCCGCCATCCGCGCCGCCGCCGGGCCTTGCCAGGACGCCGCCTTGGTCGAGGCGATCCGCCTGCGCGCCCCGCGCCTAGGCGTGAAGGCCCCACCCATACGGGTCAGCGCCGATATCGCCGAGCCGCTGCTGGCCGGCGCCCGTCGGCCGGTGATCCTGCTGCCCATGGCCTTGGCCGAGACCACCGACGCCCAGCGCCTGGAGCTGGTCTGCGGCCACGAGCTGGCCCACCTGAAGCGCGGCGACAACTGGCGCATCCCGGCCGAGGAGGCCCTGGCCGGCCTGTTCTGGCTGGCTCCGCCCGTCGCCGTCCTGCGCGGCCGGATGCTGGCCGCCCGCGAGTCCGTCTGCGACCACACCGCCCTGGCCGACGCCGCGCCCGACGCTCGCCGCGACTATGCCCGCGTACTGGTCGAGGCCCTGCGGATGAACGCGACGCCTTCTCCGCAATCGGCCTTCACCGGCCGCGAGCGCAAGCTGGTCCGCGCGCGCCTGTCGGCGATCCTGCAGCCGCGAGGCGGCGCCTCGGCCGCGCGGGTCGGGCTGGCTGTCGTTCTGGGCGGGGTGCTGACGGCCGCCACCGGGGCCGGTTCGCTGGCCCTGGCCGACCAGGCCCGTCGCCTGGCCCCGCCGGAGGCCGCCGCCCCAGCCGAGGAAGCCGCTCCGGCCGCCCCCGCGGTTGAAGCCGCCGAGGCCGCGCCGATGCTGGCCGAGGTGGCGCCCGCCGCACCGGCGGCTCCGGCCGCGGAAGCCGAACCGGCCGCGCCGATGGCCGTCGCCGTCGGGCCCGATCCGCGTCCCGATCCGCGGCCAAACCCGCAACCCGATCCCCAGCCCAATCCGAACCCGCAACCGAGCCCGGCGCCGCGCGCGGAGGCCCTGGCCGTGGCGGAGCCGACCATCGCGGTCCGGACTCAGGTCCAGCCGACCATCCGGATCCTCCTGCCGCGCGACAAGGCCGAGGACCTGGGCCGGCGGATCAAGGTGATGGATCCCGGCGTGAACACCCGCGTCTCGGTCGAGCCCAAGGTCGCCGTCGGCGTCACGGTGCGTAGCGCCGAGTCGCCCTGGGACCGCCGCTGAGGAAGGAGCAGACCCAGCCATGCACCCCCTCTTCGCATCCGCCGCCCTGGGCCTGATCGCCGCTTGGCCCACCAGCGGCCTGGGCTGGCTTCTGGGCAAGACGGCCGACCGCCTGACCGGTGACGCCCAGCTGCGCGCCGGCGCGTGGAACCGCGCCGTCGCCCTGCCACCGGCCGTGATGGCGGCCATGATCGGCATCGCCGCCCTGCCCGAGGAGACCACCGCTCCAGTCTATCGCGCCGCCCTGGCCTCCGAGGCCGTGGCCACCGCCGGCGCGGTGATGCACGGCGTCTCGGCGCGCGCCCTGCCCGGCGTCAGCAGCGTCCAGGCCCTGGGCGCGGTGCTGATCCTAGGCGCGCTGAGCGGCCTGGCCGTCGCGGGCGTTCGCCAGATCGTCGGCCGCGCCAGGCTCAAGCGCATCGCGCGCGAGGCCCGGCCGGTCTCGCCCGAACTGGCCATGGCCGTTCGCGCCGCCGCCCGTCGCATGGACACCGGCCGCCCCGAGGTGAAAGTCAGCGATACGATCGACCAGCCCATGCTGGCGGGCCTGGCGACTCCGGTCATCCTGCTGCCCCGCGCCATGGTCGAGCGCCTGGACATCGCGCGCCTGGTGCCGGTCTGCGCTCACGAGCTGGCGCACCTGAAACGAGGCGACAACTGGCGACAGCTGTTCGAGCACCTGCTGGGCGGCCTGTTCTGGATGACCCCGCCGTTCGGACTGCTGCGCGCTCGCGCCGCCGCCGCCCGCGAGGAGCTGTGCGACGCCCTGGCCCTGGATGGCGCTAGCTCCACCGTGCGCCGCACCTATGCCGAAACCCTGGTCGAGGTGCTGCGCACCCGCGCCGCGCCCGCCCTGCATCCCGCCTTTACCGGCAAGGGAAGGAGACCGATCCTCATGCGCCTGAAAGCCATCACCGAACCTGGCCAGCCGGCCAGCCTGGGCCGTCGCGCCCTGCTCGCCGCCGCCGGCCTGCTGGCCATGATCGCCGCCGGCGCCGGCTCCTTCGCCCTGGCCCAGCAGGGCGAGACCCACAGCCGCAGTCGGACCGTCATCAGCTCGGACGAGGGCGGTCAGTATGTCGACATCCGCTCCGACTATGTCCGCGTGTCCAACGCCGAGATCATCCAGGGCCGCCTGAAGATCCCGGACGGCCAGGTCTCGACCTATCACGGCCACGTCAAGATCCGCGGCCGCCTGCGTCCGCCCGAGACCACCGTGTTGCTGAACGGCGAGACGCCGCCGGCCGGCTTCGACGCCACGACCCTGCCCGACGGCGCGATCAAGCGGTTGGACGTCATCAATCATCCGGACGGCGCCAAGTCGCGCGTGACGCTGAACGTCATCATGTAGCTTATGACACCGGTGGACAAAGCCGGCTCGGCTCTGCATTTTCGCTCTCGATCAGATGACGGCGCCCAAAGAAGCCTAGAGCACGCCGCGTCGCTTTCGGGGATGGACAGATGCTCAGCCGCCACCTTCTCGCCGCCGTCGGCGCGCTTGCCCTGACCCTCGCGGCCGGCTCGGCCCTGGCGGCGGATGTCCTGGCCTTCCCGGGCGCCGAGGGCGCGGGCCGGTTCAGCACCGGCGGTCGCGGCGGCGCGGTTATCCACGTCACCAACCTGAACGACGACGGTCCCGGCTCACTTCGCGCGGCGGTCGTGGCCCAGGGGCCGCGCACCGTCGTCTTCGACGTCGCCGGCACGATCCAGCTCAAAACCCCGCTGAAGATCTCCAACGGCCAGATCACCATCGCCGGCCAGACCGCGCCGGGGGGCGGCGTCACCCTGCGCGACCAGACCCTGATCGTCAGCGCCGACGATGTGGTCATCCGCTTCATCCGCTCGCGCCTCGGCGCCGAGAGCAAGGTCGAGGGCGACGCGATCTGGATCTCGGGCGGCCGGCGGATCATTCTGGACCACGTCTCGGCCAGCTGGTCGGTGGACGAGACCCTGTCGGCCTCGGCCCGCTATGACCAGCCAGGCCAGGGTTTTTATGACCTGACCGTCCAGTGGTCGATCATCGCCGAGAGCCTGGCCCACTCGATCCACGTCAAGGGCGACCACGGCTATGGCAGCCTGATCCGGGGCGGCGACGGGTCGAAGATCAGCTTCCACCACAATCTGTGGGCCAACCACATGGCCCGCGCGCCGCGCCCCGGCAACTACGAGGGGCCGGACAAGGATCCGATCGGCGCGTTCTTCGATTTCCGCTCGAACGTCTTCTACAACTGGGGCAGCGACAAGTCGGGCTACAACGCCGACAAGGCGACGCTATCGGCCTACAACTTCGTCGACAACGCCTACATCCCCGGCCCCAGCTCGCGGAAGCCCATCGCCTTCAAGGAAAGCGACACCCTGGCCAAGGCCTATTTCGCCGGTAACAGCATGGACGGCGTGATCCCGGCCGATCCCTGGAGCCTGGTGACCTTCACCATTCCCGAGCCCGCGGGCTACCGCCTGGCCGCGCCGGTCGACGTCGCGCCGGTGACGCCCGAGAGCGCCGACAAGGCCTATGCCCGCGTGCTGGCCGACGCCGGCGCCTCGGTGTGGCGCGATCCGGTCGACAAGCGGATCCTGGACGGTGTGAAGACCCGCGCCGGCAAGGTGATCAACACCCAGGCCGACGTCGGCGGCTGGCCGGTGCTGCCGGCGGGCAAGGCGGCCAAGGACACCGACGGCGACGGCATGCCCGACGCCTGGGAGAAGGCGCACGGCTTCGATCCCAAGAAGGCCGACGGCGCGGCGCTGGCCAAGGACGGATCGGGCTGGACGAACCTGGAGCTCTATCTGGCCGACGCGGCGAAGGTGCGGGGCTGACTCGCCTCTCCTCCCCCGTTGGGGGAGCAGCGCGGCCTAAGCCGAGTAGCCCCCTCAGCCGCTCCGCGACAGCTCCCCCGAAAGGGGAGCGGATTTGTTGCCGAGACCGTCCGCTTTCACGCAACTCCCTTCCCTGTTTTGCGACACGCTTCCGTTTCCGCTAAACCCCGCCCCATGTCGCACAACACCTTCGGTCACCTGTTCCGCGTCACCACCTGGGGCGAAAGCCACGGCCCGGCGCTCGGCTGCGTCGTCGATGGCGTGCCGCCCGGCATCGCGCTGACGGCCGAGATGATCCAGGGGTTCCTCGACAAGCGCCGCCCCGGCAACGGCAAGTTCGTGACCCAGCGCCAGGAGCCGGACGCGGTGCGTA
Organism: Caulobacter sp. ALps2; assembly: GCF_058681635.1. NCBI lineage: Bacteria > Pseudomonadati > Pseudomonadota > Alphaproteobacteria > Caulobacterales > Caulobacteraceae > Caulobacter > Caulobacter sp. ALps2. The sequence goes on along the minus strand of NZ_CM178743.1, from coordinate 2,468,877 downwards.
TCCTGTCGGGCGTGTTCGAGGACGAGCGCACGAATGGCCAGCGGACCACCGGCACGCCCATCAGCCTGATGATCGAGAACACCGACCAGCGGTCCAAGGACTATGGCGAGATCGCCCAGGCCTTCCGCCCAGGCCACGCCGACTATCCCTATTTCGCCAAATACGGCGTGCGTGACTATCGCGGCGGCGGCCGCAGCTCGGCGCGCGAGACCGCCGCGCGGGTGGCGGCGGGCGCGGTGGCGCGGCTGGTGATCCCCGGCGTGACGATCCGCGCCGCCCTGGTGCAGATCGGCCCGCACGCGGTGGATCGAGGAAATTGGGACTGGGCCCAGACGGAACAGAACCCCTACTGGTCGCCCGACGCGGCGATCATCCCGGTCTGGGAAGAGCATCTGGAAACCATCCGCAAGGCCGGCTCCTCGACTGGCGCGGTCGTCGAGGTCGAAGCTGTCGGCGTGCCGGCCGGCTGGGGCGCGCCGCTCTACGGCAAGCTGGACGCCGAACTGGCCGCCGCCCTGATGTCGATCAACGCCGCCAAGGGCGTCGAGATCGGCGAAGGCTTCGCCAGCGCCGCCCTCACCGGCGAGGACAATGCCGACGCCATGCGGATGGGCGAGGACGGCCAGCCGATGTTCCTGTCCAATCACGCGGGCGGGGTTCTCGGCGGCATCTCCACGGGTCAGCCCGTGGTGGCGCGGGTGGCCTTCAAGCCGACCTCGTCGATCCTGATCCCCCGCCAGACCCTCAACCAGGCTGGCGAAGAGGTCGACCTGCGCACCAAGGGCCGCCACGATCCGTGCGTCGGCATCCGGGGCGTGCCGGTGGTGGAGGCCATGGTCGCCTGCGTGCTGGCCGACGCCTTCCTGCGCCATCGCGGCCAAACCGGCGGCGCCGTTTTCCCGCTTAACGTGCCGAGTCGCTGACATGGGCCCAAAGGTCAGAGAACCGAGCATCAATGGCCTTACCACTGATTTAGCTTGGCTTTCGGTTGACTTGCATACGTTTGCAGAGATAAAACGCCGTTAGACGTATCCCCTGATCCGCGGAATATACGCGCCAAGGTTGAGATACACGACGCGATGCAGGGGGCTCAGCGCGTGCGGTTCGACCTCTTGAAGATCCTGCTGGTCGACGACAACCAGCATATGCGGATGCTGCTGATCGAGATCCTGCGGGCCATCGGCGTGCGCCAGGTCTATGAAGCCATGGACGGGGCCGAAGCGCTGTCGATCCTGCGCTCCACCGCGATCGACGTGGTGTTCACCGACCTGTCGATGAACGGCCTGGACGGCATCGACTTCGTCCAACTGGTGCGCAACTCGCCAGACAGCCCCAACCCGTTCGTGCCGATCGTGATGATCACCGGCCACTCGACCGAGCGCCGGGTGCACGAAGCGCGCGACGCTGGGGTCAACGAATTCCTGGTCAAGCCGGTTACGGCGCGCGGGGTCATCCACCGCCTGACCCTGCTGATCGAGAACCCTCGGCCCTTCGTGCGGGCGGGTGACTATTTCGGCCCTGACCGGCGGCGGCGCGACGACCCCCGCTACCGGGGCGAACGCCGACGCGAAGAAGACAAAAGCGCGCTGTATGTGGATGACCCGCAGGCCGGGCGCGGCCATCCGACGCGGAGAATTTAAACCTTTGGCCGGGTACAACGTGGTGAACAGCGTTTTATGAGCTTCACCATGACCTTCCGCCGCACCGCTCCCATCGCCGCCATCCTCGCGATGGTCGCCGTCTCGCAGACGGGCTGCCTGGCCGCCGCCGCGGTCGGGACCGTGGCCGGCACGGCCATCGGCGTCACCGGCGCGGTCGTCGGCGGGGCCGGCAAGGCCGTCGTCGCCACCGGCAAGGCGGTCATCCCTGGTGACGGCAAGAAGGACCGCGAGCGGGACGAATACCGCCGCTAGCTACAGCACCAGCGCGCAGCGTTCGCCGATGGTCGGGCGCGACAGCTCCACGCGCGACAGGCCCGGGAACTGGGCCTTCAGCCGTTCCGCGAAATAGAGGCACAGGCGCTCCAGGGTCGGGACCTCCAGGCCGGGCTTGTCGTTCAGGAGGCCATGGTCCAGTTCGGCCGCGACGGCCTTCAGCGCCAGGTCCAGGCTTTCCAGGTCCGCGACCCAGCCCGCTTCCTGCATCTGGCCGCGCACGCTGGCCTCGACCTTGAACGAATGGCCATGCAGCTTACGATAGCGATGGTCGGCCGGACCTTGCTCGATGAAATGGGCGGCGTCGAAGAACGCGGCCTTCGTGATCTCGAAGACGGGCTTCATAGGGACTTCTTTGACTAAGGCCTGGGAGGCTCTAGCGCGTCGACCCTGTCACCAAGTCGAGCGCCTTATCCGTCAGGGCAGGCCGAGATATTTGTGCGTTTGGACGCTTAAACGCCATTGTGGGTGCGAAAGGCAATAGGCGACGGCCAATTGCGTATTCCTGTCGCGGTCCGGGCCGTCCATCGGCTGGAGATAGAACCGCTCGAAATCCAGGTCCGCGAAGCGCTCCGGCATGGCCTTGTCTTGCGGAAAAACCAGCTTCAGCTCCTGGCCCGAGGTCTGGATCACGGGGGCGTCGGCCTTGGGGCTGATGCAGATCCAGTCGATGCCCGCCGGAGCCTCCAGCGTGCCGTTGCTCTCGCAGGCGATCTGGAAGCCTCGCGCGTGCAGGGCTTTGATCGCCGCCTCGTCCAGTTGCAGGAACGGCTCGCCGCCGGTGCAGACCACCAGGCGATCATCAGGCCCGCCGGCCCATTGAGCCTCGACCGCCGCCGCCAGGTCATCGGCCGTGGCGAACTTGCCGCCGTTCTCGCCGTCGGTTCCCACGAAGTCGGTGTCGCAGAAGGTGCAGACGGCCTTGGCGCGGTCCTGCTCGCGGCCGGTCCACAGGTTGCAGCCCGAGAAGCGACAGAACACCGCCGCCTTGCCGGCCTGGCCGCCCTCGCCTTGAAGGGTCAGGAAAATCTCTTTGACGGAATAGGTCACGCGGATAGCGCCTCGCGCCCAGCCGCGTCCCACTCGACATAACCCTTCTCGCGCAGCTCGCACGCCGGGCAGGTTCCGCAGCCGTGGCCCCAGGCGTGCAACTCGCCGCGTTCGCCCTGGTAGCAGGTGTGGCTTTCCTCGACGATCAGCTGGACGAGGTCCTCGCCACCCAGCGCCTTGGCCAGGGCCCAGGTCTGGGCCTTGGTCAACCACATCAGCGGGGTCTCGATCCGGAAGTCGCGATCCATGCCGAGGTTCAGGGCGCTCTGCTGAGCGTCCATCGTCTCGCGGCGACAGTCGGGATAACCGGAGAAGTCGGTCTCGCACATGCCGCCGACCAGGGCGTCAATGCCTCGGCGGTCGGCCAGGGCGGCGGCGTAGATCAGGAACACCAGGTTGCGGCCCGGCACGAAGGTCGAGGGCAGGCCGCGCTCGGTCATCTCGATGGCGCGGTCGGCGGTCAGGGCCGACTGGGCCACCTGGCCGAAGCTCCTGATGTCCAGCACATGATCCTCGCCCAGGCGGTCGGCCCACCGTGGGAAACGCGCGGCGACTTCGCGACGGACATCCTGGCGGGCCTCCATCTCGATGGAATGGCGCTGGCCATAGTCAAAACCGACCGTCTCGACGCGCTCATAACGCTCGAGGGCCCAGGCCAGACAGACACTGCTGTCCTGGCCGCCGGAGAAGAGGACAAGCGCGCCAGTGGACGTGTTCGGGCTCATGCGAGCCTCTCAAGGTGAAAGAAGGGGAACATGGCCCCTCCTCTACACGAGGCAAGGCCCGGCCGGAACAGCATGGGTGGAACCGAGCGGATCGCGCGATACTCCGCCAACGAACCGAAACGAAGTCTTTCGCCCGCGAATTAAGCGATGCCCTCTATATTGCAAAGCCCATTCGCCATGCGCCCGCACGGCCTTCCGCTACGGAAGCTCCAAACCCAACCTTCTAATGCGTGATCAACTTACACCACCCAGGAGAACACCACCTCCTGGAAAGTGAAAAGCTGTAACCTATCGCTGTTCACTTACGATCAGGCCAGTTGACAGCTTTCAAACGCAAGTATGCAATCTCCCAATGCTGCGAGGGGCTCGCCGTACGCCCACGTGGTGAAAAACAGTACGGCGCCGAGGAAACACCGACCCTCGCAGGCTCCATCCATAAGGCGCCGCCCGGGTCCAGGGAGGGAATTCAATGTCGCAAACTCTGCGTATGCGGAGCCTTTTGGTCATGGGCGCTTCGGCGGTCGCGATCTCCGGCTTCGCCGTCCCCGCTTTCGCCCAACAGAACACCACCGTCATCGAAGAGCTGGTGGTCACCGCTCAGAAGAAGGAAGAAGCGCTTCAGGATGTGCCGATCGCGGTGTCGGCCTTCAGTCAGGACACCCTGGAAGCGCAGAAGATCGACGGCGGCCCGAACCTGCAGCTGGCGATTCCCAACGTCACCTTCGCCAAGAGCAACTTCACCAACAGTTTCAACTTCCAGATCCGCGGCATCGGCGCCAAGGCCGTCGGCGCGTCGGCCGACCAGGGCGTGGGCGTCCACATGAACAACGCCCCGATGCAGGCGGGCAATCTGTTCGAGGCCGAGTTCTACGACGTGGAGCGGGTGGAAGTGCTGCGCGGCCCACAAGGCACGCTGTACGGCCGCAACGCCACCGGCGGCGTGGTCAACGTGATCACCGCCAAGCCGACCGACCAGTTCGAGGCCAACCTCCGCGCCGAGTACGGCAACCACAACTCGATCAAGCTGCGCGGCATGGTCAACGTGCCGATCTTCGGCGACAAGCTGGCCCTGCGCCTATCCGGCACGACGCTGAAGCGGGACGGGTTCGTCACCAACACCTTCAACAGCCATAAGGTCGACGACCGGGACCTGTACTCGACCCGCGTCCAGGTGATGTTCAACCCGACCGAGAAGCTGCGCACCAACTTCCTGTGGGAACGGTTCCACGAGGACGACAGCCGCGCCCGCACCGGCAAGCAGCTCTGCACCAAGGATGACGGCCCGGCCACGGTCGGCGGCGTGCCCACCGGCACGGCGCGCCGATACCTGACCCAAGGCTGCCTGTCGGCCTCGCTGTACGCCCCGGCCGCCTATGGCACGGTCAACACCTCGGGCACCCTGACGGGCCTGCTGGGCAACATCTTCGGCTTCACCTCGGGCGACGCCAACGCCGGCGACACCACCTCGACCAACCTGCGCGAGATCGAGACGGCGCTGGACCCGCTCTATCAATCGTCTTCGAACGTCTACCAGTTCACGCTGAACTACGACCTGTCCGACGAGCTGACGCTGACGTCGATGACGGCCTACAGCAAGGGCGACGTCTATACGAAGCAGGACTACAACCGGAACGTCTCGCCGGTCGCCTTCAACAGCACGCCCTTCACGCCGGGCGGCTTCTTCAACGACCCGCAGGTCGGCAACACCAACAAATTCACGACGATCGACATCTCGTCGGGCCGCTCCGAGCAGTTCAGTCAGGAGATTCGACTGCAATCGGCTTTCGACGGACCGCTGAACTTCAACGTGGGCGGCATCCACTTCACCTATCGGACGATGACCGACTACTACGTGATCGGCAATTCGCTGACCCTGTCGTCGCTGGCTCTGAACTTCTCCAACACCGGCAATCCGAACTGCAACCCGGCGACCACCGCCCGCTGCATCGGCATCGACACGGCGGCCACGCCCACCGGCGAGGGCCACAACTACTATGACAACCGCACGCCCTATAACCTGACGTCGGACGCCCTCTTCGGCGAGCTGTACTGGCAAGCCAACGAACAGCTGAAGTTCACGCTGGGCCTGCGCCAGACCCGCGACAAGAAGGCGGTGGAGAACTTCTCGACCGTGCTGCTGGCGCCGGGCTACGGCCTGACCCTGAACCCGACCAACCCCGACCAGCGCGCCCGCTTCAGCGAGCTCACGGGGCGCTTCGGCTTCGACTACAAGGCCAACCTGGGCTTCACCGACGACACCCTGCTCTATGCCTTCTATTCCAAGGGCTACAAGGGCGGCGGCATCAATCCAGGCGTTCCGGCCGGCGCGGTCGGCGTGAAGCAAACCTTCGCGCCCGAGTTCGTCAACGCCATCGAGGTCGGCACCAAGAACACCATGATGGGCGGCAGCCTGCTGCTCAACGCCACCGGCTTCGCCTACGACTACCAGGGCTACCAGATCTCAAAGATCGTCAACCGCACCTCGGTCAACGAGAACGTCGACGCCAAGGTCTATGGCTTCGAGTTGGAGTCGATCTGGTCACCGGTCCGCAATCTGCGCCTCAACGCCAACATCGGCTACCTGCACACCAAGATCGGCGAAGGCGTCACCTCGATCGACACGATGAACCGGACCCAATCCAACGCGGCCTATACGGTCGTGAAGGTGGGCCCGAACTCGTCGGCGGTCGGCGCCAACTGCGTGCTGGCCACGCCCGGCGTCGCCACGATCCTGGGCGCCGGCGCCGGCGCCACCCTGCCTTGGGCCTGCTCGGGCGCGGCGGCCTACCAGGCGTTCCTGTCCACGCCGGCCGCCCTGGGCGGCGCGGGCCTGCCCGCTCCGACCGCGGCTTTCCTGGCCAACGCCACGGGCCTCTACACCTACGGCGCCGGCTACTCGATCGAAGGGACCGCGGCGGATCTGTCGGGCAACGAGTTGCCCAACTCGCCGCATTGGACCACCTCGATCGGCGCCCAGTACACCTTCGAGCTGTCGGGCGGCTGGTCGGCCACCCTGCGCGGCGACTACTACCGCCAGAGCAAGCAGTTCGCCCGCGTCTACAACACCGAGTACGACCGGCTGCGGTCGTGGGACAACGGCAACGTCACTCTCAAGGTGGAGAAGCCGGAGTGGGGCGTCTCGATCGACGCCTACGTCAAGAACATCGGCAACAAGACCCCGATCGTCGACGCCTACACCACCGACGACAGCTCGGGCCTGTTCACCAACGTGATTACCGCCGAACCGCGCCTCTACGGCGTGGCGATCACCAAGTCCTGGTAAGCAGCGTTCCGAACTGGACCGATCCGGGGCGGCGGACAACCCGCCGCCCCCTTTACCGTGAATTTCCGGCGCCGCTGTCGCCGCTCGACAGAAAACCTAGCTTATTCCGACGTTACGGCCCTGGAAGCGCTCCCAACTTAACGACTCCGCAAGGGCGCCGACGGCAAGGTGCCCGTCCAAATCCCAGCGAAGCGCCGTATGGAAACGCTGACCCGTCTGATCGACACCCGCGCCCCGATCTCGCCCGCCACGTCTTGTGACGCGGTCGCGGCGATGTTCGACGCCGATCCGGCCCTGGCCGCGCTCGCGGTCGTGGACGCCGATCTCGCGCCCATCGGCCTCGTCTATCGTGACGTGCTGCAGGGCATGATGCGCGTGGCCGGCGCCCAGCTGACCGACAAGCCGATCTCCGACATCATGGACGCCGACCCGCGCGTGGTGACGGCCCAGACCGACTCCAACACCTTCGTCAACGCGCTGGCCAACAGCCCGACCCCGGTTTTCCGCACCGCCTATGTCGCCGTCGACGCCTCCGGCCGCTTCGCCGGCGTGGGGGGCCTCGCCACCCTGCTGGCCTCGCACCGTCGCCGTCAGGCCGACGCCCGCGACGCCATGGCCATGGTCGAGCGCATGGCCGTCGACATCGGTTCGCACCTGGACGGCGTGCTGGCGATCACCGAGCGCCTCGAGCACCAGCGCCTGACGCCCGACGCCGCCGCCTTCGTCCGCGCCATCGGCGACACCAGCCGCGACATGGGCGCGACGGTCGCCCGCGCGATCGACCTGCACCGCTCGGCCCGCGGCCAGCTGACCATCAACGCCGCTCCCACCCGCCTGCGCGACTTCGCCGACGCGGTCGAGGACCGTTGGGCCGCCCGCGCCCATGAGGGCGGCTCGACCCTTCTCGTCTCCTATGATGGCGACCCGGAATGTGGCGTGGAGGTCGACGGCGAGCGCCTGCTGCAGGTGTTCGACATCCTGATCGAGAACGCCCTCTCGGCCGGCCGCGGCACGATCGAGGCCCGCCTGACGGCCCGCGCCGAGGACGACCATATCCGCCTGGAAGGCCAGGTGCGCGACAATACCGGCGCTCATGGCGACGAGCGCCTGGCCCGCGTCAACGACCCGCTCGGCGACACCAGCCAGCAGGATCGCAACGAGATGGCCATGGCCGTCGGCATGGCCCTGGCCCACCGCCTGCTGCGCGCCATGGGCGGCCCGCTTCACGCCGAGGCCAATCGCGGCGCCGGCCTGACCGTCGGCTTTGGCCTGCCGCTGCCCTCCGCCGCGACTCAGGCCGAGGTTCACGAGACCCAGGACGCCGTCGCCGGCCGCGCGGCTCACATCCTGATCGTCGACGACAACGCCACCAACCGCATGGTCGCCGAGGCGCTGTGCGACATGTTCGACTGCACCTCGGAACAGGCCGTCGACGGCGCCGAGGCCGTCGAGATGGCCAAGGGCGGTCGTTACGACCTGATCCTGATGGACATCAAGATGCCGCGCATGGACGGCATCGCCGCCACCCGCGCCATCCGCGACATGGCTGGGGCCGCGGGTTCCGTGCCGATCGTGGCCCTGACCGCCAACGCCGATCCGGCCGACGTCCAGACCTACATCGCCGCCGGCATGCAGGACGTCGTCGAAAAGCCGATCAAGCCCGAGCGCCTGGCCGTCGTGCTCAGCGCCCTGCTGGGCGGCGAGGACGAAGACGGCGAAGAAGCCGCCGCCTAAATCGCTCCAGCGCGACTCTTGGTCGCTCTACTCGGGATAGTAGGCGCTTGCGGCCGCCTCGCATCCGCGCCTAGCTTGGCTCCATGAGTACGGAGTAACCGGACGCGTGCTGAACACGGCGGAACAACAGGCCTGGGCCTTCCTCAGTCAGGCCCCTCACCTGGGCTCGGCGCGGGAGGTGGAGGCCCACTTCGCGCAGGCCATCGCCGCCTTTGGCTATGACAGGTTCTGCGCCACCCTGGTCAATGCCGAGCACTACGGCAAGGAACCCCCGACCCTCAGCCGCCAGGACTTCGACGTCTGGGACCAGCGCTACTGGAGCGAGCGGTACGTTGTGCACGATCCGTGCGTCAAACTGCTGCTGAAATCGCCCCGCTCGTTCGCCTGGACCGACGCCAAGCCGCTGGGCGACGGCCGCGCCCAATCGATGTGGGGCGAGGCCTCGGACCTTGGAATGAACGACGGCTATGTCGTCCGCGTCTTCGGTCCCGCCGGCCAGGAAGTGCTGATCCGCATGTCGACCGAGGCGCGCGACACCGATCCCACCGCCCGCGCGGTGGTCGACAGCCTCGCCACCGTGTTCGGCGCCATCATGCTCAAGCACTGGGAAATGCAGGACGACAATCCCGACTACGGGATCCTGTCGGAGCGTCAGGCGCAATGCCTGTACTGGGCCGGCCGCGGCAAGACCGACTGGGAGATCGGCGCGATCCTCGAGCTGTCCCCCCGCACCGTCCACCACCACATCGAGGCCGCCAAGAAGCGCCTGGGCGTGGTCAAGCGCCAGGAAGCCGTGCTGAAAGCCGGCGAGCTGGGGCTGTTCGCCAAGCTGTAGCGTCGCTCCCCAGTCCGTTTCCCCGGCTTTCGCCGGGAATCGGATCTGTTGCGCCTCAGAACTTCCGCCGTCCCGTGATCACCTCGAACCACAGCCGGAAATCGCCCATCAGGCTGTACAGCGGGTACTTGAACGTCGCGGGTCGGTTCTTCTCGAACACGAAGTGGCCGATCCAGGCGAAGCCGTAGCCGATCACCGGCGCGGCCACGAAGAAGCGCCAGTCGCTCGCGAAGCCCAGGACCAGCGCGACGATCACCAGGGTCGTGCCGATCACGTGCAGCCGCCGGCTGACCCGATTGACGTGTTCGGTCAGGTAGAACGGATAGAAGGCCGCGAAGCTGCGGTAGCGCTCTTCAGCGCCCTGTGGAGTCGCTGTGTTCATGCCTCCGATGCTGGTCCCCAACCGTCGTCGTGGCAAGCCTTACGCGCGCGACTAGAGAACGCCATAGGCCGTTTGGCCTATCGCGACTTCCCCGGTCATGCCCCTTAATCCAGGCCGTCCAATCGCTCGGTACGGGGGCCGGCCATGATCCACATCATCACTTCCGAAAATCGCCACCTGTATGGGCCCCAGCTGTGGGCCATGCATGAGGAGCGTCGTCGCCAGTGCGTCGAGAAGAACGGCTGGGTGGACCTAGTCGTGCTGAACGGCGGCGAGGCCGATGACTACGACGACCACCGCGCCATCTACCTCCTGGGCTTCAACGACGAGATGGAGCTGGAGGTGGGCCTGCGTCTGCGGCCCACCGAAGACCGCTGCATGCTGGCGGACAAGTTCCCCCACCTGATCGCGCCGGGCGAAAGCCCCAAGAAGGGCCTCGACGTCTGGGAGGCCACGCGCCTGTTCACCACCGAGGCCTACCGCAAGCGCAAGGGCAAGGGCCGCGGCGAGCGGGTGTTCGAGTGCTGGGCCGCCGCCTTCGAACTGGCCCTGCGCCGTGGCGTGACCCGCTTCGTCGGCATGATCGACATGCAGCTGTATCCGGGGATCCTGAACTCGCCGATCGACACCCGGCTGGTCGGCATTCCCCGTCCCTATGAGTACGGCGTTGTGGCCGGCTCGGAGATCGCGGTGTCCCGTGAGCTGCTGGACCGGGTGCTGGAGGCCATCGGCCGCGAGTCCCCGATCGGCTACGAGATCGACGCCATGGACCTGATGGCGTTCGGCGACATCGCCGCCGTCCAGCGCCAGGTGGCCCGCGCCATGACGCCGCAGCTGACCGCCGGCCAGGAGCGCGACGAGACCCTGGCGGCCGAGACCCTGTTCCGCCTGCACGACACCACCGGCCAAGCCAGACGGATATGGGGCGAGCGCGGTCGACAGCTCAACGCCTGATCAAACAAGGTCTTGCACGCCCTCCGGCTCGCCGTTCCTTGGCGGGCCGGAGATATTTTCGCCACCGATGCGCGCGCTATACTCGCCTGACGAAAGTAGGTCGCGCTTCGGTTGGCGGCGAATCGCCCTCCGGGCGACTAGCCTCCTCGTTCCGGGGAAGGAAGCCGGACCATAGCGACAAGTCGCCGCGCATGGGGGTCCCTCGCTTCCACCGACGTCACGGTCGTGTCATCTTCCCCGAACAACCGTTGGAGGCGGAAAAAACATGAGCGAAGAAACCGAAGGCCGACGCCCCAACCCTGTCGATCTGCATGTCGGCGGCCGGGTCCGGATGCGTCGCAAGCTGATGGGCGTGAGCCAAGAGCAGTTGGCGGACTCCCTGGGTCTGACCTTCCAGCAGGTGCAGAAGTACGAACGCGGCGCCAACCGCGTCAGCGCCTCGAAGCTGTACGAAATCGCCAAGACCTTGCAGGTCCCGGTATCGTTCTTCTTCGACGGCCTCGCTGACCCGATGAGCGGCGCGGAAGTCGACGACGCCACCCAGCACGCCGAGAAGGTGGTCCAGGAATTCCTGACCACGCCGGAAGGTCTGGAGCTGGCCGAGGTGTTCCCGCGTATCGGCCGCGGCCGTGTCCGCCGTCAGGTCCTGGACCTGGTGCGCGCGATGGCCGACGAAGCCTCTCGCGAGACCGCCTGAGCGGGATACTCACGCGGCCGCCGCGCCAACCTTGGGCGCGGTTAGTACAGAGTAAGACGAGACCTCGGCTGGCGGGCCGGGGTCTTTGTCGTTTCTGGGCTCTGATTCAGCCGGTCGAGACGTCGGACTGGGAGGCCAGCCAGATGCGCTTGGCCATGCCGGCGGCGGCCGGCGCCAAGCCTCGAAGGTCGTAGGTCCGAACGATGCGAAGGCCGATCTCGCGGTCGCGCTGCCAGGCGACGGTGACGTCGTGCGCCAGGCCCGCGGCCAGGTCGACCAATTGAACCTGCCCGGGCGGGGTGGTGTTCGACAGCATCTGGATACGCGCGCCGCTGCTCGACAGATCGCGGATCACGCAGTCCCAAGCGAAGGCGCCGCACAGGACCTTGCCGGACCTCTGAGTCTGGATCCGGACCGCTGTCCGACGATCACTTTCCACGCCTGACGCGTACTTCGCCATGGGTGGATAAACGCACGGCGCGGTTAATCGCCCGTGCAAATTTAAGATTTTTATAGTGAAGGTTAACGTAGGTGGGACCCGAAGCGGGTTTCACGCATCGGTGCTGACAACCTTGTCATAACGCCGTTCGTCGGTGATAGCTTGCGTTTACCGGTCGATGTTACCGCTACAACAACACTGATCCGAAGCCGGACAAAAGAACCGGCCAGGCGAGGAAACAACATGGCTAAGGGATCGGTCTTGCTGGCCGACGTGAACGGGCGCGACCTGGCGGTCGCCGTGGTGCGCCCCGGCGATCCGCCGCGCGAGCATCAGGAACTGGCCTGCGCGTCGTTGCGTGAACTGGAACACCACCTGACGACGGTCCTGGCCGACACCCGCCACGGCGAACTTATCGGCGCGGCGATCTGCGGCGCGGGTCCCGAAATCGACGGCGCGATAGCCCTGACCGCGGGCGACTTCACCGTGACCCAGTCGTGGCTGCGAGCGGTGCTGAAGACGCCCCGTGTGGCCCTGCTCAACGACTTCGCCGCCTGCGCCCTGGGCGCGCCGCGCCTGGCCCCGAAGGCCATGACCGTGATCCATGACGGCAAGCCGGCCAAGAATGCGCCGATCGCGGTGATCGGCCCTAATCTTGGCCTGGGAGTCGCCGGCCTGTCGCCGCATCGCATCGACGGCTGGGTTCCCGTGGTCAGCGAAGGCGGCCACATCGACTTCACCCCGGGCGAAACGCGCGAGGTCCCGGTCTTCTCGGCCCTGCAGGCCAAGTACGGGCGGGTCTCGGCCGAACACTTCCTGTCGCAACAGGGCCTGGTCGACATCCACGCGGCCCTAGGAAACATAGATGGGGGCGGCGGCGAGGCCGACAGCGACGACCTGATCCTGACCCGCGTTCGCGACGGCGACGCGCGGGCCCGCGAGGCGGTGTCGATCTTCAGCGCGCTGCTCGGAGCCTTCGCTGGCGACGCGGCCCTGATGTTCGCCGCCCGCGGCGGGGTCTACATCAACAGCCCGCTGATGGAACGCATCGACGGCCTGCTGGACCACGCCGCCTTCGCCAGACGCTTCTCCGACAAGGGCCGGATGAGCGCGTACCTGAAAGGCATCCCGGTGTATCTGGCGAACGGCCGGTGCACCCTGCTAGGCCTGTCGGGACTCTTCAGCGCCAGTGACATGAAGTACTCGGCCGAAGAGGTGAAGTTCCTGGATTGCTAGGCCAGGGCCGCCACCTTCTCGACGTCCAGCGCCCTCTCCAGATCGCCCAGGATATCGCCCACCTCCTCCAGCCCGACCGACAGCCGCACCAGCCCCTCGCCAATTCCCGCGGCCGCCCGTTCCTCGGGCGCGTAGGTCGAATGCGTCATGCTGGCCGGGTGCTGGATCAGGGTCTCGGCGTCGCCTAGCGACACGGCGCGGCGGATCATCGTCAGGCGGTTCATCATCACGACACCGGCCGCGTGGCCGCCCTTCAGTTCGAAGGCGATCATGCCGCCGCCGCTGGACATCTGCCGAGCGGCCAGGTCGTGCTGCGAGAAGCTCTCCAGGCCCGGATAGAACACCCGGTCGACGGCCGGATGAGCCTCCAGCCAACGGGCGACGGCCTCGCCGCTCTGGCCGTGGCGGGCCATGCGCAGCGACAGGGTCTTCAGACCCCGCAACACCAGGAAGGCGGTGAACGGCGACATCACCGCCCCGGTCATGTCCTTGACGCCCACGAGCCGTACGCGGGCCATGTCCTCGACGCCGCCGACCGCGATGCCGCCGATCAGGTCGCCGTGGCCGCCCAGGTACTTGGTGGCCGAGTGGACGACGATGTCCGCGCCCAGGGCGATCGGCCGGGTCAGCACCGGCGTGGCGTAGGTGTTGTCGACCACCACCTTTGCGCCCGCTTCGTGCGCGACGCGGCTGATCGCGGCGATGTCCACCAGGCGCATGTTCGGATTGGCCGGGGTCTCGAAATAGACGATCCGCGTCTTGGCCGAGATCGCCGACGCCAGCGCCGCGGGATCGGTCATGTCGACCGGGCGCACCGTGACGCCGAACCGGGTCAGGCCGTCGCGCAGGAAAGCGAAAGTGCAGCCGTACAAAGTCTGGTCGGTGATCACCTCGTCCCCAGTCCGCAGGAAGCTCCACAGGGTGGCGGTGATCGCGCCCATGCCCGAGGCGGTGGCCACGGCGGCCTCGGCGCCCTCCAAGCTCGCCAGGCGGCGCTCCAGGAGGTCGGTCGTCGGGTTGGAGATCCGCGAATAGAAGTGCCCCTGCCGCTGTCCGGCGAACATCTCGCCGCCGGCCTCGGCGCTCTCGAAGGCGAAGGTCGAGGTCAGGTGCACCGGCGGCGTCAGCGCCCCGTGCTCGTCGGCGGGATCATAGCCCGCGTGAATCGCCCGCGTGGAGAAGCCGCCCTGATCGCTACGCATGTGTCACTCCTTAATTGAGATGACAGTGGCGCGAGGCGGGCCGTGATAGATTGCGAAGTCTGCCACGATGGGGTTCCATTTTGGCAGATTCTGCTCAAGGAGCCCGCCTTCCATGCCGATGGACGCCAAGGACCGCCAGATCATCCGCGAGCTGCAGAAAGATGGCCGCCTGACCAACCAGGACCTGGCCGAGCGGGTGAACCTGTCGCCCTCCCCCTGCCTGCGCCGGGTGCGCAACCTCGAGGCCGAAGGGGTGATCACTGGCTACACCGCCCTGGTCGACCAGAAGGCCTACGGCCTGCCCATCACCGTCTTCGTCCGCGTGCGCCTGAACAGTCCAAGCCAGGACCTGATCACCGGCTTCGAGGCGCAGGTGGCGCGCATCGACCAGATCCTGGATTGCTTCCTGCTGGCCGGGAGCGACGACTATCTGCTGCGCGTTATCGTCGACAGTCTCGAGGCCTACGAGGACTTCATGCGCCGCAAGCTGCACGCCATCCCCGGCATCGCCTCGATCGACACCAGTTTCGCGTACGGCGTGGTCAAGCAGACCCGGGTGTTTCCGGTCGCGGGCTGACCGCGACGTCACCCTGGGTACATCTCACGCGAAATTCAGTCGAAGCCTTGCCGTTCCGCCAGATACAAACGCGACCGATGATCGATGAAGCGCCACCCTTGTCCGCGTCTCCAAGCGTTACGACCGCGCTGAAGCACGCGCCGTTGGGCATCGCCATCTTCGACAGCCAGATGCGCTACCTGGCGGCGTCACGTCAGTATCTGACCGACCAGAACCTGCCGGCCGACATGCCGCTGATCGGTCGCCGCCACTATGAAGCCTTTCCCGAGGTGCCGCAGAAGTGGCGCGATCTACACGCCCGGGTGCTGAACGAAGGCGTCGAGCTGCGCCACGAGGGCGATCCGTATGTCGACCGCGAGGGCCACACCCAGTGGATCCGCTGGTCGATGGCGCCCTGGCGGACGGATGGCGGCGAGATCGGCGGCCTGGTGCTCTACACCGAGGTCGTCACCGCCAATATCGAGGCTCGCCAGAAGCTGGAAGCCGCCGAGGCCCGCTATCGCGCCGTCTTCGATCAGGCCGCCATGGGCGTGGCCCGCCTGACGCCGAGCGGCGAAATCCTGGAGGCCAACGACAGCTTCTGCGCCCTGTTGCAACGCCCGCGCGACGACCTGCTGGGCGTGCCGATCCAGGGCCTCGCCCACCCCGACTTCCTGGAGGAGGTCCTGGCCTCCAGCTTGGCCCTGCTGAACGGCGAGCGCGAGACCTGCTCGGCCGAGCGCCGCTTCCTGGTTCCCGGCGGCGACATCTGGATCCACCTGACCGCTTCCATGGTGCGGATCGACGACGAGCCCGCCTACATTCTGGCGATCATCTCCGACATCAGCGTCCGCAAGCAGGCCGAGAACGCGCAGGCGAACCATCAGAGCCAACTGCGCCTGCTGATCAACGAGCTGAACCACCGGGTGAAGAACACCCTGGCCACCGTCCAGTCGATGGCCGCCCAGACCCTGCGCAACGAGCCCGATCCCGTGGTGGCCTTCGAGAAGTTCGAAGCCCGCCTGATGGGCCTCTCGCGGGTGCATGACATCCTGACCCGCGAGAGCTGGCACGGGGCCGAGCTGCACGAGGTGACCGAGCGGGCCCTGCGTCCCTTCGACGAGGCCGGCACGCGGTTCAGCGTCGAGGGTCCGCCGGTGCGCCTGCAGCCGGGCGGCGCCCTGACCATGGCGCTGGTCCTGCACGAGCTGGCGACCAACGCGCTGAAGTACGGCGCCCTGTCCAATCCCGACGGGCGCGTCGACCTGACCTGGACCTACGATCCGGCCGCCCGCCAGCTGGAAGGCAAGTGGATCGAAACCGGCGGCCCGCTGGTCTCCGAACCCACGCGCAAGGGCTTCGGCTCGCGCCTCATCGAGCGCAGCCTGCGCGGCGAGCTGAAGGGCGCGGCGGTGATGGATTATCGTCCGGAAGGCCTGCATTGCACGCTCAGCGCGCGTTTGCCGGAAGCTCCCCCAGAAAACTCTGACGGGAATCCGACACTACCGCTCGCCTGAATGACCTAATGGGAAACTTAGTCGACCACCGTATGGCGGCTCGTCCCCCGTTGTGTCGTCCTAGGCGAGCAGATCCCCGGTCAATCCCACCGGCCGGGCGACTTTGTCGGCCGGGATGTCGTGAATCCCGGCCGGCTGCTTTCCCCTCTCGTTGGATCGCTCGACCGCCGGTAGGCTGGCGCCATGACGCCTGCCCGACTCACGCGCCGCTCCGCCCTGACCGCTCTTGGCGCCTCGCTGTGCGCCCCCGGCCTCGCGGTCGCCCGATCCGAAGACTGGGCGGCCCTCGCCGCCGACGTCCGGTCCGAGTTCCAGTGGGCTTGGCGGGGCTATGTCGCCAAGGCCTGGGGCAAGGACGAGATCAATCCGGTCAGCGGGACCTCGCGCTCGTTCTTTATCGAGGGCCATGACCTGGGCCTCTCTCTGGTCGAAGCTCTGGACACCCTGTGGATCATGGGTCTGGACGCCGAGTTCCTGGTCGGTGTCGACTGGGTGAAGTCGTCCCTCGACTTCGATGTCGACGGCGAAGCCCAGGTCTTCGAGACCAACATCCGCCTGGTCGGCGGCCTGCTCTCGGCGCACCTGGCGTGCGGCGATCCGGTGCTGCTGGCCAAGGCCCGCGACCTGGCCGACCGGCTGATGAAGGCCTTCGACGCCTCCCCGCACGGCCTGCCCTGGCGTTATGTGAACCTGAAGACCGGCGCGGTCCGCGATCCCGAGACCAACCTGGCCGAGATCGGCACCTACATCACCGAGTTCGGGGTGTTGAGCCAGCTGACCGGCGACAAACGCTATTTCGACGCCGCCAAGCGGGCCATGAAGCACGCCCTGGACCGCCGCTCGAAGATCGGCCTGATGGCCGCCAATATCGACGCCCGCACCGGCGAGTTCACCAGCCGCAACGCCAGCATCGACGTCTATGCCGACAGTTTCTACGAATACCTGTGGGACGCCTGGGAACTGTTCGGCGACGCCGACTGTAAGCGCTGGGCGGTCGAATGCGTCGACGCACAGCTGACCCATCAGGCCAAGCGCTACGACAATCGGCTCTGGTTCCCGATGGTGGACTTCGAGACCGGCGCGGTGACCTCCACGGCCCAGAGCGAACTGGCCGCCTACTATGCCGGCCTCCTGGGCCAGGTCGGGCGCAAGAAACAGGGCGACGACTATCTGGCCTCGTTCACGGAGCTACAGGCCAACTTCGGCGTGATCCCGGAGTCGATCGACGTCGCCACCCGTCAGCCGCGTCGCAAGCACACAGGCCTGCGCCCGGAATATCCCGACGCCTGCCTGAACCTGTGGCTGGTCGATCGCGACGAGCGCTATCGCGCTTTGGCCGCCATCCACTATCGCCAGATGAAGGCCACCAGCCGCGCGCCTTTCGGCTACACGGCGCTGAAGGACATCACGAGCAAGCCGATGACCCAGGGTGACAACTGCCCCGGCTACTGGTGGTCCGAGCAGATGAAATACTATTACCTGCTGTTTTCCGACACGCCGCGCATCGACTACGGTCAGCTTCAGCTGAGCACCGAGGCCAACGTGCTGCGAGGCTTCCGCAAGCCTTAGCTGACCGACTTCTCGGCATGGCGACGGCGGTGAAGCCTACCCCGCGCCGTCATGTCAGTTGGTCCAAACTGCCGTATGCTTGTCGCGTGAATCGGTCATGTGGAGTGAAGGCCGGAGGCTCTTCGACCATGCGACGTCTCGCGTTCTCGATCATCCTTACGCTGGTTCTGGCGGCAAGCTCGGCCCAGGCCGGCGCCCTGCGTGACCGCCTCTACGATCCGGCTGATGGCGTCCTGGTGGTCGCCCACCGCGCTTGCCACCGCCCCGCTCCCAGCCACGGTTTCGACCAGAGCGTTCCCGAAAACTCCTTGGCCGCGCTGGAACGCTGCGTCGCGCTGGGCGTCGACCTGGTCGAGATCGACGTGCGCCGCACCCGCGACGGCGCCCTCGTCCTGATGCACGACGCCAAGGTCGATCGCACCACCGACGGCAAGGGCCGCGTGTCGAGCCTGACCTTGGCCCAGGTCCAGGCCCTGCGCCTGAAGGACGTCCATGGCGGCGACGAGGCTCCGCCGACGCTGGAAGCCTTCCTCCACGCCGCCCAGGGCCGCATCCTGGTCAATGTCGACCTCAAGGGCTCGCTGGCCGACGAGGCCGCCGTGGTCGTGCGCCGGACCGACGCCGCTGACTGGGTGCTGTTCAAGGCCAAGGCCGGCCTGGGCGCGCCGCCGCTCGCCGACCTGCCGCCGTACCGGGACCTGGCCTTCATGCCGATGGTCGCCGGCAAGGCCGCCGAGCGTCCGCTGGGTCTGGCCCGGATCACGGCGCGGCAAGCGTCCGGCGACCGCCAGATCCCCGCCGTCGAAATGGTCGCGCTGCGCCGGGACAGCTTCATCGCCGTACGGGACGCCGCCCGAGCCGCCCGCATCCGCGTGTGGACCAACACCCTGGCCACCAAGGGCTGGCGCGGCGTGCTGGACCAGTCGGGCGATCGCAAGGCGCTGCGGAATCCCGACAAGGCCTGGGGCCGCCTGATCGACCAAGGCGTCAGCATCGTCCAGACCGACTATCCGGCCGCCCTGCTCGACTATCTGGAGCAACGCGGCCTGCGCGGCCACGTCCCGACCTCTATCGCGATCGCAGACGCCGGACCGCCTGCTCTAGCGTCGATCGGCGCTTCGTCCAGGAGTCGCTGAGCGCGGCCGCCTCAGCGTCGAGCTTTCGACGACGGTGTTCCAGATCGGCCTCGGCGTCTCGTTACCGCGACTCCGCCGCTTCGAGCGCGGCCTCCGCTTCGGCCAGAGCCTGCTCGCGCTTGGCCTCGGCGGCCTCGTCTTTCTTCGGCCTAGGCTTAGATGGCGGCAGCGTGTCGACGGCCGCCTTCAGTCCGCCCTCGGCCCGACGGATCACCGCCCCCGGCGCGGCCAAGGCCGCCTTGGCGTCCGGCGCGTCTGGCGCTTCCTCGGCGACGCCTTCCTTGAAGAGATCCCGGTCCGTCTCCCACGCCGCCAGCGCCTTGGCGCGCGACGTCGCCGCCACGGTGTAGCGGTGGAAACCGTCCGACCAGGTGAAGACCTTGGGTGCGCGCGCCATGGGGCGAGAACGGGCGACGCGGCGGCGGCGTTGCCAAATCGTCCCTATGGAGCAGTCCGTCCTGGTGGCGGGGGGCGGGATCGAACCGCCGACCTGTGGGTTATGAATCCACCGCTCTAACCATCTGAGCTACCCAGCCATCGCCAGGACGGACGCGGGTCATACCTCCGAGTCCGCCCCGCATCAAGCCTTGGATAACATTCCGTCCAAAGCCGCTTCCAAGCGCCGCGCCAGCTCGCCAGGGCCGTAGTCCTTCAGAACCAATTCGCGCGCCGCCGCCGCCAGGCGCTTGGCCGCCTCGGGTTCGGCGACGAGTTCGCCCAGCGCCTCGGCGAGGCGATCGGGATCGTCGTTGGGCGTCAGGCGGCCGTTCAAGCCGTCCTTGAGGATTTCGTTGGGCCCGTCGATCTCGGAAGCGACCACCGGCAGGCCGACGGCCATGGCCTCCAGCAGGGTCAGTGGGAAACCCTCCTGGTGCGAAGGGAAGGCGAACAGGTCGCCCGAGGCCAGGAAGCCGGCGACGTCGTCGGTCCAGCCCACCAGCTTGACGCACGGCGCGAGATCCAGCTCGCGGATCAGGGCTTCCAGGGCGCCGCGCTCCTCGCCTTCACCGGCGATTTCGCAGGTCACGTCGATGTCCCAGGCCCTCAGCTTGCCCACCGCGCGGATCAGGACGTCGAAGCCCTTCTTGGAATGCAGGCGACCCGCGGCGACGATCTTGACCGGGCAGGTCTCGCCGGCCACGGTCCGGCGTTCGAACGGCGTCGCCCGCGCGGTCGGCGCGCTCACGGCGTTGGGGATGAACCAGACATGGTCTTCGGGCGCGCCGCGCTCGATCGCCAGCCGCGCCAGGTGCCGACCGACCGCCAGGTAGTGGACGCCGGGCGCGACCTCGAACGAAGGCTTGTGCAGGCAGACGGCCTGGACCACACCGGCCGGCGCGACCTTGCCGAACACCCGCGCGGGGCGCTGGCCGTGGCTGAGGATCAGGTCCGGCGCGGCGGAACGAACCACGCCCTTGGCGGCGGCCAGGGTCAGCGGGTCCCAGTCGGTGAAAGCGGCCATCGGCACCAGCGGCGGCGCGCGGCCCGCCTCGCGCCCAGCGACCTTGCCGCCCTTGCGCACCACGCCGACGCATTGGCCGCCGCGCCTGGAAGTCCACGCCTCCAGGATCGGCTGATAGTCGAGGAACACCTGCTCAAGGCCGCCCAAGCCCTTGCCCAGCATGGCGTGCAGGATGTTGGTCAAGGCGGGCTCCGGGGCGACGTTACGGGCCGGGACCATCGTGGGACCCGGCCGTGGTGTCAACGCGGGACCGGGGCTGGATGATCCGCCCCCTAATTCCCCAGCAACACCTTCACCGCAGCGTCCAGCTGCGCGTCGCCCGCCTCGCCCAGCGGCCGGTCGACATCGACGTCCACCGGCCGGGGATTGAGCTCCATGTTCTGCCCCCGCAGGTCCTCGATGCGGATGAACGGCAGGCGCACCACCGAGCCGTCGATCAGCTGGCGGCCGCCGGTGAAGATGATCCAGCCGGCGGTCGGCTTGCCGACGACCTTGCCAAGGCCGAGCGAGCGGTAGCCCTCGGTGAAGTCCTCTGCGTCCGACAGCGACGACTCGTTGGTGACCAGCACGGTCGGCAGGCCCAGCGCCCGC
Organism: Caulobacter sp. ALps2; assembly: GCF_058681635.1. Taxonomy (NCBI): domain Bacteria; kingdom Pseudomonadati; phylum Pseudomonadota; class Alphaproteobacteria; order Caulobacterales; family Caulobacteraceae; genus Caulobacter; species Caulobacter sp. ALps2. The sequence goes on along the minus strand of NZ_CM178743.1, from coordinate 2,447,575 downwards.
TGACCCAGGTTCTGGCGCGACGGCACCGGGAAGCGGTCGCGGGCGGTCATCATCAGGTAGTTGCGGCGCGCGAACACGTCCAGCGCATGGCCGTTGACGTAGCCGCCGTTGTTGTTGCGCACGTCGATGACCACGCCCTGCTTGCCCTGGTTCTGGGCGTCCAGGTCGATATAGAGCTGGGCCAGCGAGGCGTCGGACATGTCGGCGATGTGGACATAACCCAGCTGGCCGCCACTGACCTTGTCGACATAGGCGCGGCGGTCGTTGACCCACTGGCGATAGAGCAGGCCGGTGGCCGTGGCCGTCGCCACCGGGCGAACGATCGCTTCGCGGGTCTTGCCTGAAGCATCCGCGACCGTCAGCACCGTGCGCTTGCCGGCCTGGCCGCGCAGCAACTTGTCCAGGTTGACGCCGGGCGACAGCTTCTCGCCATTGACCGCGACCAGGGTCTCGCCGGGCTTGATCGAGCCTTCCAGCGCCGCCGGCCCGAGCACGATCACTTCGCGGATCACCAGGCCCTTGCCAGCCTCATAGTCCCCGCGGTCGAAGCGCAGGCCCAGATTGGCGGCGCGCACCACCTGGACGGACGGATCAGGCGCTTTGTTGATACCAGAGTGCGAGGCGTTCAGCTCGCCGATCATCAGGTTGATGTCGCGCCGCAGCTCATCGCCGGTGCGGGCGCCGGCGATGTAGGGCGCCCAGCGCTGACGCAGCTGCTCCCAGTTCGCGCCATGGAACTTCGGGTCATAGAAGCCCCGGTTCAGCACGCCCCAGGCCTGCTCGAACACCACGGTCTTCTCGACGTCGAAGTCGACGTCCAGCTCGGCGTTCGCCGCCAGGGGCTTGGGCTTGGGCTGCTCGATGGGCGAGGAGACGATCGAGCCGCCCTCGAGGAAGAACACCTCCTTGCTGTCGCGCGTGAAGGCGATGTCGCCCTTGGGCTTGCGGGTCGAGGTCAGCTGCACCGGGACCGGCGGTTCCTTGGCCAGCTCGTCCAGGTTCCAGGTGTAGAAGTTGGTCTGGCCGGCCTGGCGGGCGCGGAAGACCAGCACCTTGCCGTCGGGGCTGATCAGCGGGTCGCCGACATCCATGCCCAGCGGCAGGTAGCTGGCGCGCTCGCGCAGCCCCTCGAACACGATGCGGACCGGCTCGATCTTCTTCTTCGGCGCGGCGGGCTTGGCGTCCATGACAGGCTTGGCTGGCGTGTCGGTCTTGGCCGGCTCGGGCTTGGAGTCCGGCGCCGGCTTGTCGGGCGCGTCGGCCGGCTTGAAGAGGTCGCGGAAGGCGTCCTCCTTGAACTTCGGCACGTTGGGCAACAGGTCGACGCGCAGGATCTTGGCGTCCTCGCTGCGCTGGCCCATGTCGACCAGCAGGTACTTGCCGTCCGGCGACCAGGCGACCTTGCCGACATTGCCGTTGGCCAGGAACGTCACCGGCCGCGCCGCCCCGCCATCCAGCGACACGACATTGACGTTGTCGAACGCCTTGCGGTCGCTCACCGTGAAGGCGATCCAGCGGCTGTCGGGCGACCAGGTCAGCGGCGTGTCGTCGAAACCGCCCAGCGGTCCCTGGAACAGCACCCGGTCGGTCGCGACCTTGCCCGCCGGATCGAAGGTCATCACCCGGACCTCCCCGCCATCGCGGACATAGGCCAGAACCTTGCCGTCCGGCGACCAGGTCGGGACCGTGTTGCGCGCCGCCCCGGTGGTCACGGCCGTCTCTTGGGCCGTCGCGAAGTCGTAGGCGTAGATGTTGGCCGCCCGGTCGCGCTCGGAGACATAGACGAGGCGCTTGCTATCGGGCGACCAGGCCGGATCACGCTCCAGGATCGGGGTCCGGGTCACCCGCTGAGCCGCGCCGCCGTCCTTGGTCGACACAGCGAACAGCTCGCCATGGGCGATGATCGCGGCCTTCTTGCCGTCGGGCGACAAGGCCAGGCTGTCGAAGCTGGTCTCGTTCTTGTGGGTCTCGCCAGCGGCGGCGGGCGCGCCGCGCGGGGCGATCGGGACCTTGGCGGCCTGGCCGGTCGCTGTGTCCAGCGACCAGATCGCGAAGTCACGCTCGAAGACGATCGTCTTTCCGTCATAGCCGATGCTGGGCCACAGCAAGCGGCCGTCGGTGAAGCGAGTGACCTGTCGCGGGACGCCGCCGCCTGAAGTCCCATTGAGCGGCAAACGCCACAGGTTCTCGGTCCCGCCCTCGTCGCTCATGTACCAGAGCGCCTTGCCGTCCGGGCTCCACATCGGCCAGGCGCGCTTGGCGCCGGCCCCCTTCTCGCTTGCTGGGACCAGCTTCTGGTAACCGCCGCCATCAACGGGCTTCAGCCACACCTCGCTCTCGTCGATGTGCGAGTGGCCGTTGCGCCACCACTGGGCGCTCGACATGCCACGCGCCACCAAGGCGATCGCGCGGCCGTCCGGCGACGGCGCGGCTTCGAACTCGTTCAGATAACGCTCGCGGCTGACTTCCAAGGGCGTGCCGCCGCTGGCGGCGACGCGGTAGACGTCGCCCAGCCGCGCCACGTCGTTCACACCCGAGGTGAAGTAGATCCACTTGCCGTCGCGTGACCAGCCGTCCAACACCTCGGCGCTGTCGCCGAAGGTCAGCCGGCGGAGCTCGCCGGTGGCCAGGGTCAGGACATAGAGGTTGGCCACGCCCGACCGCGTGGAGACGAAGGCCAGCGACTTGCCGTCGGGCGAGTACAGCGGGCGGGACTCGGTGGCCTCGTCGGTGACCAACAGGCGCGCCTGGCCGCCGGCGGCGGGGACGGTCCACAGGTCGCCGCCCGAGGCGAAGACGATCTCGCTCCCGTCCGGCGACAGGGCCGGCTCGGCGAAAGACGGCAGCGCCTGAGTGGCGGCCATGGCGGCGGAACCCAGCGCAAGCGCCGATACGGCGCCCAGCAGCGCCTTCAGTTTGAGACCCATGGGGGACGCCCCTCGCCCTAGAAACTCCGGAGACGGAATTGCTAGCACGCGCCGGAGTGTCGCCAAGGCTCAGCTACATGAAGGATTTGTCATGCGGCCAGCAGGCGGCTCGCGACCTCTTCGCCGATGGCCAGGCTGCTGGTCAGGCCGGGGCTCTCGATGCCGAACAGGGCCATCAGGCCCTCGAAGCCGTGGTTCTCGACGCCGCGCAGCTGGAAGTCGGGCTGCGGCTCGTCGGGGCCGTGCAGCTTTGGCCGTACGCCGGCATAGTCCGGGACCAGCTTGTCGTCGGGCAGACCCGGCCAGAACTTGCGGATATAGGCGGCGAAGGCCTCGGCGCGGGCCGGGTCGACCGAGTAGTCGGGGGCCGGCACATATTCCAGGTCCGGCCCGAACACCGCCTGGCCGCCCAGGTCGTTGCGGTAGTGGGTGCCCAGCGCCCCGTGGATCGGCGGCGGATAGATCAGACGCTGGAACGGCGCCTTGCCGGTCAGGCGGAAATAGACGCCCTTGCCGTAGTGGGCCTTGGGGATGTGGTCCGCGGGATAGCCTTCGATCCGTCCGGCGACGTCCTGTGAAGACAGGCCCGGCGCGGTGACCAGCAGGCGGCAGGTCAGGCTGGTAGGATCCGCTCCACCCGCCCGCACCGTGAAGCCGCCGCCCGGCGGAGCTTCGGCGCCCTCGAACGGCGTGGAGAGCACCACCGCCCCGCCGGCCGCCTCGATCTCGCCCTGCAGGGCCAGCATGTAGTCGTGGCTGGCGAAGACGCCGCTCTCCGGCGACAGCAGCGCCGCGTGGGCGTTGAGGCCGGGCTCCATCGCGCGGGCCCGCTCGCCGGTCAGGCGCTCCATGCCCTCGACGTCATTGGCCAGGGCCTGATCCCAGATGGCGTCCAGTCGCGAGATCTCGTCGTCGCTGGTGGCCACCACCAGTTTGCCGCAGCGTTTGTAGGCGACGCCGTGCGTATCGAGGAACGCGTACAGCAGCCGCCGCCCCTGGACGCACAGCTTGGCCTTCAACGACCCGGTCGGATAGTAGAGCCCGCCGTGGATCACCTCGGAATTGCGCGACGACACGCCCTGGCCGATGTGGGCTTGCTCTTCCAGCACCGCGACGATCAGGCCACGCCTGGCGAGGGCGTATCCACAGGCGAGGCCGACAGCGCCCGCGCCGACGACGACGGCGTCGAAATCGAATTCTTGAGTCATTTCAGGCTCGCCGAACGCGCGATCAAACAGGTGATCACGACTTCATTCCGGCCTTCATATCGGCCAGCATCTCGGACAGGAACGGCAGGCTGTCGCGGTCGTCAGGATCGACAACGTCGGCTTCCAGGACGTCCAGCAGCGCTTCCAGCTCGTCCGAACCGCCGACGATTTCCGCCGCGCGGCGATAGTTCAGCTCGGCCAGCTCCGCCGCGAGGCCCTCCTCCAGCGACGCGAACTCGCCGCGTTCCACCCGCGCCTGCAGGTCGGCGGCGTCCTCGGCGCTGAGCGTGACCGTCACGGGGCTAAGAGGCTTGTTCATGCCCCGAGCCTAACACGAACCACCAACCGCGCCAGCGCGTTGGCTCTTCATGACCACCCCGACCCGCCCCGAGAAACCGGAACTGCTGCGCGCCATCGGGCCAGTGCAGATGACGCTCTACGCGGCTGGCAGCATGATGGGCGCGGGCATCTACGGGCTGATCGGCAAGGCGGCGGGACAGGTCGGATCGGCGGTCTGGGCCTCGTTCCTGGTGGCGCTGGTCGCGGCGCTGCTGACGGGCCTGTCCTACGCCTCGCTGGCCTCACGCTATCCCAAGGCGGGCGGCGCGGCCTACATCACCGAGCGGGCGTTCCATCGCGGCCTGCTGACCCACGTGGTCGGCCTGGCGACGGCCTGTTCGGGCCTGACCTCGATCGCCGCCGGGGCCTGGGTGATCGGCGAGAACCTGCACACCTTCCCAGCGCTATCGGTCGCGCCGCCCGTGCTGCTGGCCCTGGCCTATGTGGTGCTGATGGCTGGGATCGTGTTCCGAGGCATCCGCGAGTCGATCTGGGCCAACCTGGTCTGCACCTTCATCGAGGCCGGCGGCCTGCTGTTGGTCGTGGTGGTGGGCGCGAGGTTCTGGGGCCAGGCCGACTTGTTCGACCTGCCGACCCCGGCCGACGGCGCGGCGACCGGTCTCGTGCCACTGCTGATCGTCCAGGGCGCGGCCCTGACCTTCTTCGCCTTCGTCGGCTTCGAGGACTCGATCAATGTCGGCGAGGAGGTCAAGAATCCGCGCCGCGACCTGCCCGTCGGCATCATCGCGGCCATGGCCATCACCGCCCTGCTCTATGTCGCGGTGGCGGTGACCGCCGTCTCGGTCATCCCCTGGCGCGAGCTGGGCGAGGCCAAGGCGCCGCTGGCGGCCGTGATGACCAAGGCCGCGCCGTGGCTGCCCGGGTGGACCTTCGTGATCATCACCGTCTTCGCCGTCGCCAACAGCGCGCTGGTGAACTACGTCACCGCCTCGCGGCTGCTGTACGGCATGGCCCGCGACGGCCGCCTGCCCGGCGCGCTGTCCAAGGTCCACGCCAGCCGGCGCACGCCGCACGTGGCCATCGGCGTGCTGCTGGCCATCGTCACGGTCCTGGTTCTGGCGGGGAACGTCACCCAGCTGGGCGAGGCCACGGCCCTGCTGCTGCTGGCCGTCTTCACCGTGGTCAACATCGCCCTGCTGGTCCTGCGCCGCCGACCTGGCGAGACGCGCGGAGCGTTCGAACCGCCGGCGATCGTGCCGATGCTGGGCGCGGTCGTATGCCTGGGCCTGATCGCCGTGCGCGTCGCCACCGGCGACCTCGCCGCGCCGCTGACGGCGGGCGGCCTGATCGCGGTGGTGCTGGTCCTCTATGCGGTCATGCGGCGAACCGCGCCCGACGCGCCCACGGCGCGCCGGACTTCGGGCTAGATCAGCTCCCGCACCACCGCTCCCACAGCTTGGCCTCGGCCGCCTTGGCCGTTACGACCGAGGCGTCCTTGACGTGGCCGTAGCCGCGGATCTGTTGCGGTACCTCTGCGATCTTGACCGCCAGCGGCAGGCTCTCGGTCGAGAGGCCGGCGGCCAGGCGGTCCAGGGTGACTTCGTACGAGGCCATCAGGCCGCGCTCCATCTTGCGCTCCTCGGTATGGCCGAAGATGTCCAGGGCGCCGCCGCGCAGGCCCTTCATCCTGGCCATCATCGGGAAGGCGAGGTCGAGCATCCAGCCGCCGAAGGCGATCTTCTTGGGCTTGCCGTCCGGGCCCTTGGGGGCCAGCAGCGGCGGCGAGAGCCAGACCTTGGTCTTGCCGCCCTTGAAGGTCCCGGCCAGCTCGGCCGCGAAACGGCCGTCGGTATAGAGGCGCGCGACCTCGTACTCGTCCTTGTAGGCCATCAGCTTGTAGAGGTTCACCGCCGCCGCGCGGGTCAGGGCCTCGCCGCCAATGGCGGCTTCGGCGGCGCGCACCTTGGCGACCTTGTCGGCATAACGCTGGGCATAGGCGGCGTTCTGATAGGCGGTGAGCTCACGGATCCGGTGAGCGATCAGGTCGTCCAGAGGCATGACCTCGGGCGTGGCGACCTTGTCTTCCTTCACGGCGACCGCGGATGGATCATGAGCAATGCGGCGGCCCAGCTCGAAGGCCTGCAGATTGGCCTCGGCGTCGACCCCGTTCAGCTTGATGGCGCGATAGAGGGCGCGGCTGGACAGCGGGATCACCCCGCGCTGCCAGGCGAAGCCGACCATGATCATATTGGCGTAGATCGCGTCGCCGAACTCCGTCTCCGCCAGGCGCTGGGCCGGGCAGGCGTCGAAGGTCTGGGTCGCGCCCTTCACACGACGAGCCATGGCCCCGCTGTCGAAGCGGACGTCGCGGCTGGTGACGAACTCGGCGGTCGGCGCGAAGTCACTGTTGCCGAAGGCCCGGGTGCGGTCCTTGGCGTACAGCGACAGGCCTTCCGGCGAAGCGGCGACCAGCAGGTCGCAGGCGATCAGCACGTCGGTGCTGGCCGCGGCGACACGGCCGCCGACGATGCTGTCCTCGGTCTCGCCGATCTTGACGTGGCTGAACACCGAGCCGCCCTTCTGGGCCAGACCGGTCATGTCCACGACACTGCCGGCGCGGCCGTCGATGTGGGCGGCCATGGCCAGGATCGAAGCCACGGTGGTGACGCCGGTGCCGCCGACGCCCGTGAACAGGATCTTGCGCACGCCGACCAGCGGCTCGAACTCGGGCAGCGGCGTCGACTCGGCGGTCAGGGCCGCCGGCGGCTTCTTGGCGTTGGCGCTCTCGGCCCCTTCCAGGGTGATGAACGACGGGCAGAAGCCCTCGACGCAGCTGTAGTCCTGGTTACAGGACGACTGGTTGATCTTGCGCTTGCGGCCAAACTCGGTGGCCAGCGGCTCGACCGAGACGCAGTTGGACTTCACCGAGCAGTCGCCACAGCCTTCGCAGACCAGCGGGTTGATGAAGACGCGCTTGGTGGCCTTGGGCATCGAGCCGCGCTTGCGGCGGCGGCGCTTTTCGGTGGCGCAGGTCTGGTCATAGAGCAGCACGGTCGTTCCGGGCGTGTCGCGCAGCATCTCCTGCACCCGCATCAGGTCCGAGCGCGGGAAGATCTCGACGCCGGGAGCCAGATCGGTGACGCCCTGGTAGCGTTCCAGCTCGTCGACGACGATGACGGTCTTGGTCACGCCCTCGGCCGCCAGCTGGCGGGTGATCTGGGCGGGGGTGAAGCCGCTCTCGGCGCGCTGGCCGCCGGTCATGGCGACGGCGTCATTATAGAGCAGCTTGTAGGTGATGTTGGTCTTGGCCGCGACCGCGCCCCGGATCGCCAGCGAGCCCGAGTGGTTGTAGGTGCCATCGCCCAGGTTCTGGAAGACATGTTTTTCGCTGGTGAACGGCGCCGCGCCCACCCAGGTCAGGCCCTCGCCGCCCATGTGGGTGTTGAGGTCGGTCATCGGGTCGTTGAACCCGGCCATGTAGTGGCAGCCGATGCCGGCGAGCGCGCGGCTACCATCGGGCAGTTTGGTCGAGGTGTTGTGCGGGCAGCCCGAGCAGAAGAACGGCTTGCGGGCCTGGTCGGCGGCCAGGCTGACGGCGGCGACGCCGGCGGCCGAGACGCGGTTCAGATAGGCGCGGGCCCGCTCCATGTGCGGGCCGTCCGGCAGGCGGTCGTAGATGGCGAGCGCGATTTCGGCCACGGACAGCGAGCCAAGCTCGGACAGCAGCGGCGCGCCGCGTTCGTCGATCTTGCCGATGATGCGCGGACGCGCCTGCGCGGGGAGATCATAAAGAGCCGCCCGAGCCTGCGGTTCGATCAGGGCGCGCTTGTGCTCGATGACCATCAGGGTCTCGAGGCCGGCGGCGAAGGCGCGCAGACCCAGCGGCTCCAGCGGCCACGGCATGCCCACCTTATAGATGGAGACGCCGAGGTCGGCGGCTTCCTGCAGGGTCATGCCCATGGCCGTGAAGGCCTCCAGCACGTCCTTGTAGGCCTGCCCCTGGCAGACGATGCCCAGGCGAGCCTTGCCCACACGGACGTGCGAGGCGCCCAGCACCACGCGGTCGATCTGGTTGGCGCGGGCGAAGGCCAGGGCGGCGGGCAGCTTGTGCAGCCGCATCCGCCGTTCCTTTTCCATCGGCTGGTCCTTCAGCCGGATGCCCAGACCACCAGGAGGGAAGGCGAAGTCGGGGATCACCGCGTGGTGGCGGCCCAGCGAGACGTCGATCGTCACGCCCGAATCCATGGTGTCGGCCAGGGCGATCATGCCCGTCCACAGACCCGAGAACCGCGACATCGCGATGCCGAGGACGCCGTAGTCCAGGACCTCCTGTACGTCGGCCGGCGACAGCACCGGCATTTCAAAGTCCTGGAAGGCGAATTCCGACTGCGACGGCAGGGTCGAGCTCTTGCAGCCGTGGTCGTCGCCGGCCACCGCCAGCACGCCCCCGGTCGGGAAGGTCCCCGCGAAATTGGCGTGCTTGAAGACGTCACCAGTGCGGTCGACGCCGGGCGCCTTGCCGTACCACATGCCGAACACGCCATCATAAAGCGCGCCGGGGAAAAGATTCGCCTGCTGGCTGCCCCACACGGCGGTGGCGGCCAGGTCCTCGTTGAGGCCTTCCTGGAAGACCACGTCGTGCGCGGTCAGCAGCGTCTTGATACGCGCCGCCTGCTGGTCGAGACCGCCCAGGGGCGAGCCGCGATAGCCGGACAGATAGCCCCCGGTGTTCAGCCCCGCGAGGCGATCCAGGCGCTTCCGATCCAGCAAAACCCGCAGGAGAGCTTGCACGCCAGTGATGAAGGCGCGGCCATCTTCGAGCACATATTTGTCGTCTAGAGTGACTTCCGAGTGCCGCATGGCAAAAATTTTCCTCCTGGGTCTTCCCGCCCGTTACGCAATATCTTATAGAAGCGCGGAAATTGTTTGCCCAAGGCGTGCCCGACTCGGGGTCGTTTTGCGCAAGAAGTGAGCGTCAACGCCCGCTGGGGGGAGGAATTTCTTGTCCGAACAACTCGACGCCGTGGATGCCAAGATCCTGGATCTCATCCAACACGACGCCGGACTGTCCGTCGCGGAGATCGCCGAACGGGTCGGTCTCTCGTCCAGCCCGTGCTGGCGCCGGATCAAGCGCCTGGAGGACGCCGGCGTCATCCAGCGTCGCGTCACCATCCTGGACCGTGAAAAGCTGGGCCTGGGCTTCGAAGTCTACTGCACCGTCAAGCTGTCTCTTCCGACCAAGGAAAATCTCGACACGTTCGAACAGGCGGTCGGCAAGTGGGCCGAGGTCGTGCAGTGCGCCACCGTGACCGGCGCCGCCGACTACGAGATGCGCATCGTCACCCGCGACATGCGCGCCTTCGACGAATTTCTGCGCGACAAGCTGTTGTCCCTGGGCCTGGTGTCGAACATCGAGAGCCGCATCGTCATCCGCGGCGTCAAGAACTCGACGGCCGTGCCGCTGGGCCTGATCAGCCCCTATGTCAGCCCGCTGGGCTAGGCGCTTCGCCCTGGGAGGGCTCGCCCTCCTGATCGCCGCCCCCGCATTGGCGGAGGGGCGGCTGCCGATGGTCTTCCGTCTTCGTAGGGAAGCGACCGCCGCCGTCCGCGCGGGCGACGGCGCCCTGGCCCGGGCGCGGATGACCGAAGCCCTGGCCTTGATCCCGACCCATCCCGGCGTGCTGCTGGGCGCGGCTCGGCTGACCGCGCCGCTGGATCCGGCCGGCGCTGTCGCGCTGGTCGAGCGTTACGCCCGACTCGGGTTCTTTCTCGACATCACCGCCGACGAGACGCTCGCGCTTCTGGCCGCGCGTCCCGACTTCACGGATGTGGCCGAACGCCTGGCCTCCAATCGCGAACCGGTCGGCCAGCTCTCGCCCATCGCCGCCCTGCCCGGCGCGCCACTGGCCGAAGGCGTCGCCTACGATCCCAAGCGCGAGCGCCTGCTGGTCAGCCAGGTCCATGGCCGCAAGATCGTGGCCGTCGCCACCGACGGGACCGTCTCGGACTTCACCCCGGCCGCCGACGATCTCTGGTCGTTGTTCGGGATCGTCGCCGACCCGCAAGCCCGCGCGCTGTGGGCTCTGACCTCGGCGACCGACCAGACCCGGGACCTCGCCCCCGAAGCCAGGGGCCCCACCGCCCTGCTGCGGATCGACCTCGACACCGGCAAGGTCCTGGCCCGCCACGCCCCGCCCGACGACGGAACCAAGCGCCAGCTGGGCGACCTGACGCTCGCGCCCGACGGCACGATCTATGCCGCCAACAGCCTGGGCGGCGAGATCTGGCGTCTGAAGCCCCACGCGAAAGACCTCGACCTGCTGGTCCGCTCCGAAGAGATCGGCTCGGCCCAAGGCCTGGCGATCTCGCCCGACGGCAAGGCTCTGCTAGTCGCCGACTATCCCAGCGGCCTGCACCGCATCGACCTGGCCACCGCCGAGGTTACGTCCGTCGCGCTCCCGGCCGACCTTTCCCTGATCGGCGCCGACGGCGTGCTGCGTGATGGCGAGGCGCTGATCGTCGTCCAGAACGGCGTCACCCCCCAACGCGTGCTGCGCCTGTCGATCTCTCCGGATGGTCGCGAGGTCGGGCGGGCCGAGGTCCTGGCCGCCAATCTGCCCGACCTGGACGAACCGACCGGCGGCGTTCTGCGCGGCCGTGACTTCGTCTTCGTGGCCCGCAGTCAATGGAGCGACTTCGGCCCGAACGGCCAGCCGCGTGACAGGCTTGCCCCCGCCAAGGTCATGTCCCTGCGCATCGCGCCTTGAGCGCGCTTTTCGACAAGACGCTCACCGCGCTCAACCGCTAAACTCCGCCTCGATACTCGCCGGAGCCTTCCATGATCGACCTCGTCTTCGAAGCCCGCCGTCGGGACCTTGGCAATTTCGAGGTCGGGCGGGTGCTGCCGTTCCACGCCCACCGCATGGTCGGGCCGTTCATCTTCCTGGACCACATGGGCCCCAACGCCTTCCAACCGGGCTTCGCCAAGAGCGCCGACGTTCGTCCGCACCCGCACATTGGCCTGTCGACCCTGACCTATCTGTTCGAGGGCGAGATCACCCACCGCGACAGCGTCGGCTCGTTGGCGGTCATCAAGCCCAACGAGGTCAACTGGATGACCGCCGGGTCGGGCATCACCCATTCCGAACGCTTCGAGGGCCTGCGCGAGCACGGCGGCCGCATGGACGGCATGCAGGCCTGGGTGGCCCTGCCGAACGAATTCGAAGAGACCGCGCCGCGGTTCACGCATCATGAAGGCCCGTCCGACCTGCCCTACTACGAGAATGGCGGGCTGAAGGCGCGGCTGATCGCGGGCGAGGCCTTCGGAGCCAAGTCGAACGTGCCGGTGTTCTCGCCGCTGTTCTACGTCCACTGGGAGCTGGAGCCCGGCGCGGTCGCGGCCTTGCCGGCCGAGTATTCCGAGCGCGCCGCCTATATCGCTTCGGGCCGCGTCGAGGTGGGCGACCGTGAGCTGGTCGAGACCCAGATGGCTATCTTCGCCCCCGGCGACACCGTTGTGTTCAAGGCCATCGAGCGTTCGACCGTCATGCTGCTGGGCGGCGAGCCGGTGGGTCCGCGCTTCATCGAGTGGAACTTCGTCTCCTCGTCCAAGGACCGCATCGAACAGGCCAAGTCCGACTGGAGGGCTGGCCGCATGAAGCTGCCAGACCTGGACGACGAAGAGTTCATCCCGCTGCCGGAGACCACCCCTCCGCCCCCGCCTCAACCCCTCTGAGGCAACTGAACCTCCGCCTTGGAATTATCTCCTGACCCGGCGCGAAGGCCGGACGTGGGAGAAGACGCTCATGCGTATCGTGACGATCGCGGCCGTGGCCGCCCTGGGCCTGACGCTGATGGCCTGCGAGAACAAGGCCGAGAAGGCGCAGGAAGCGGCCGCCGAAAGCAGCAACGCCGCGAGCGAGAGCGCCGCCGCGGCGGCGGCCGCCCAAGCCGCTTCCGACGCCACGGCCAGCGCCGCCACGGCCACGACCGAAGAAGGCAAGGAAGCCGCCGGCGACGCCGCCGCCGCCGCCGGTGACGCCGCCGAACAGGCCGGCGATGACGCCAAGAAAGCCGCCGAGAAGGCCCAGGACGCGGCGCACTAGGCCTCGATCACCAACAAACCCCGTCATCCCGCGACATGTTCGTGGGATGACGGTTGATCGAAAGCCGATTGGGGGACCATAAAACCCCATGACCGACACCGTCTCCTCCGACTTCTCCTTCTCTGAATTTGTCAGGGGCCTGCCCAAGGCCGAGTTGCACATGCACATCGAGGGCAGCCTCGAACCGGAACTCATGTTCGAGCTGGCGCGGCGCAATGGCGTCGCCCTGCCCTACGCCTCGGTCGAAGAGATTCGCGCGGCCTACGACTTCTCGAACCTGCAGGACTTCCTGGACATCTACTACCAGGGCGCGGGCGTGCTGATCACCGAGGCGGACTTCAAGGACCTGGCCCTGGCCTATTTCAAGCGCCTGGCGGCCGATGGCGGGACCCACGCCGAGATCTTTTTCGATCCCCAGACCCACACCGATCGCGGCGTCGCCTTCGATACGGTGATGAAGGGCCTGCTGGCCGGCATGGACGAGGCCGAGAAAACCCTGGGCGTGACGTCCAAGCTGATCCTCTGTTTCCTGCGCCACCTGTCGGAAGAAAGCGCCTTCGAGACCCTGGAGCAGGCCAAGCCGTGGCTGTCGCACCTGGCCGGCGTCGGCCTGGACAGCTCGGAGGTCGGCCATCCGCCGGCCAAGTTCGCCCGCGTCATGCAGGCCTCGCGTGACCTGGGCCTCAAGGTCGTGGCCCACGCCGGCGAGGAAGGCCCGCCCGAGTACGTGTGGGAGGCCATCGACCTGGTGAAGGTCGACCGCATCGACCACGGCAACCGCGCCCTTGAGGACGAGGCCCTGACCGCGCGACTCGTGAAGGATGGCACGACCCTGACGGTCTGCCCGCTGTCGAACCTGAAGCTGTGCGGCGTGCCCAGCCTGGACGTTCACCCGCTCAAGACCATGCTGAACCTGGGCCTGAAGGCGACCGTCAACTCCGACGATCCGGCCTATTTCGGCGGCTACCTGCTGGAGAACTACCTGGCCACCGCCGGCGCGATTGGCCTCACCCGTGAGGATGTCGTCACCCTGGCCAAGAACAGCTTCACCGGCTCGTTCCTGAGCGAGGCCGAGAAGGCCCAACGGGTGGCGCAGGTCGACGCCTACGTGGCGGCGCACTGATCATTCGCCCGTGACCGTCGTCGCCGCCAACGCCTATGTCGCCGGCAAGGCCGTTCGCGCGCTCAGCCTGGACGATCCGGATAGCCTCTCGCCGCGGGGCGACGAGTTCGTCTGGATCGGCCTCGTTGAGCCGGACGAGGCCGAACTGCGCGTGCTTCAGCAGGCCTTCAACCTGCACCCGCTGGCGGTCGAGGACGCGCTGAACGCCCGCCAGACGCCCAAGGTCGACGTCTACGGAGAGCAGCTGTTCGTTGTCGCCAAGACCGCTCACCTGGACAACGACCACATTATCTACGGCGAGACCGACTTCTTCGTCGGCCGCCGGCACCTGATCACCGTCCGCCACGGCTCGGCCCGGGCCCATACCGAGCTGCGGGCCCAACTGGAGGCCGCGCCGGCCCTGCTGGCCCACGGCGTCGACTATGTACTGCACGCGGTGCTGGACTTCATCGTCGACGGCTACATGCCGATCGTCGACACGATCGAGGACGACCTGCACGCCTTCGAGCGGCGGGCCCTGGACGCCTTCCTCAGCCGCGCCGAGATCGCCCGCATCTTCAACCTTCGTCGGGCGCTGATGAAGTTCAAGAAGCTGCTGGGCCCGATGACCCAGGTGGTCAGCGCGCTGGAGCATCACGACCTGCCCTGCATCGACACCGAGGTGCGGGCCTATTTCCGCGACGTGCGCGACCATATCCAGCGCACCGAGATCCTGGTCGACGGCCTGCGCGAAGTGCTGACCTCGGTGTTCGAAATCAGCAGCCTGCTGGAACAGCAGCGCCAGGGCGTGATCACCCGCCAGCTCGCCGCCTGGGCCGCCATCCTGGCCGTGCCGACGGCGGTGGCCGGCATCTACGGCATGAACTTCGAGCACATGCCCGAGCTGAAGTGGGAGTACGGCTACTACGGCGTGCTGGCCGGGATCGCGGTGATCTGCGGCCTGCTGTTCCGGCGCTTCAAGACGGCGGGCTGGCTTTAGGCGCCGCAGATCTCGAGGATCTCGTGATGCCGCGCGGCGTCGATGCCGTCGCGCTGCTCCTGCGCCAGCCGGCTCTTGTCGCTTTCTGGTAGGGTCAAGGTCGGTCGCTGGTCCGGGGTCTGGAACTGGATGAGGAGGCGAGTGCCCAGTGTGGTCCCGGGATAGGGGCTCAGCCAGTTTGCCAGCTTGCCCGGTTTGAGCGGCTCCTCGCGGCCGTCTTCCTCGTAGAGATCGAGATAACGCTCGAAGACTTCGGCATCGACCTCGGCCCAGACACCCCAGCCGAAGTAGTCATCGCTACCCTTCATGGGCACGGGCAGGATGCAGCGGATGAAGTGGCGATCACCCCACTGACAGAGATCATCGTTGAAGTGCGCCTGCTCCTCACGCTCGGCCTCCGGGATAGCCCAGACCTCATCGGGCAGAGTAAAGCCACGGTCCTTGGACAGGCCTTCATGTTCTCGACCACAGGTAGCGCAGAAAAAGGTCTCGGCCATCGTCATCCTCGGAACGTCGACCGAATGACTAGGTCATTCCGACACCTTAGGCCACCGCGTCGCGCAGGGCGTCGCACAGGCGATCCAGGCCCTCGATGTCGAGGTTCGGGTCCAGGGTGATCACCACGGTCGAGGCCGCCAGGTGGTCGGCGGTCGGGGTATCGTCGGTGGCCACGGACCGGTCGCGGACCGAGCAGCTGGCCTGGACACCCGCCGCCTGAAGCTTCCAGGCCACGGCGCCGGCGTCGTCGGTGGGCAGCGAGAGGGCGCAGGTCGGGGCGATCCAGCTCATGCCCCAGCCCGGCTGGAAGCCGACGCCGCTGTCGAGCAGCAGGACACGCAGTTGCTGGGCGGCGCCGCACAGACGCTGACGCAGGCCCGGCCAGGCGGCCAGGCCATCGTCCCCGGCGAAAGGCGCGGCGTCGATGGCGTTGATGCAGGTAGCGTCTTCGCAAGCCACGAACACGCCCGCCCCAGCGGGGAGACCGACGAGAACAGGAACCGGAGCTTCGATCACGACGTCGAAGGCGCCGGCGGCGTCGATCAAAATCGGCAGGCCGGTCTCGGCGCGGAAGGCGGCCCAGGCGCGCATGTCGGGCGCGCGGCCGTGGGCGGCGGCGGGAACGATGGCTTCCAGCGGACCGGGCGCTTCGGGCAGGCGCTCGCGCAGGTGATTGGTGTCGAACATGGCGCTGAACGGGTCGACATCGACCAGCCAGGCCTTGAGACCCGCGGCGGCGACGCCGGCCAGGGTTTCGGGATCGGCCAGGGCCGAGACGACGCAGATCCCGCCTTCGCGGACGCCCAGGGCCTTCAGCGCCGCGGCGGTGGCCTCCACACGCTCGGCGAAGGCGCGGATGGCGACGGGACGGGCGAAGCGGCCCGCCAGACGCTGGTCCAGGTCCGTGGCGTGGCCAGCGGCGCCGAGCGCGGCGGCGACCGCGTCGAAGTCGATCGGCGCTACGCCAGGCCCACTGGGAGCGCGGACAAACGCCTTCCGCTGAAGGGCGTTGAGCTGAGCGGCGGCGAGCTTCGGGAGCATTTCAGACGCAATCCACGACGAACCGTGCGACCCGAATGGCCGCACCATATGGTTAAGCAACCGTATTCATCGATTCCGCCTGGCCTAATGTGGCGCGCGGTCGCGGCAAAAAAGTCCCAGAGCCTGTCCATTTCGCATGCAAATGCGAAATGGATGAACAGGCTCTGATTCAAACACTTAGGGCGCGATGGCCGCCGAAACCGCAGACACTTTCGGCTATCGCGCCCTACCCGCTAGGCTGAATTTGCCATGAGTCGCGCAGTTCGCGCTTCAGCACCTTGCCGATGTGACTGCGCGGCAGGCTGTCGACGACACGGACATCCGCCAGCCGCTGGGTCTTGCCGACCTGGCCGTTGACGAAGGCCTTGATCGCTTCCGCGTCGGCCGCGCCCTTCACCGCCACGAAGGCCACCGGGGTCTCGCCCCAGGCGTCGGACGGCACGCCGACCACCGCCGCCTCGACCACCGCCGGATGCTGGACCAACACCGCCTCCAGGTCGGACGGATAGATGTTGAAGCCGCCGCTGATGATCATGTCCTTCTTGCGATCCATCAGCGTCAGGAAGCCGTCCTCGTCGAAACGCCCCACGTCGCCGGTGCGGATGAAGGTCCAGCCCTCGGGTGACGTCCAGATGGCCTCGGCGGTCTTGTCGGGGCGGCCGTGATAGCCGTTCATGGTCGCGGCCGAGCGGCCGACGATCTCGCCGACCACGCCGGGACCGACCTGGACGCCGTCCTCGTCGATCAGGCGGATGTCGTGGCCCGGGGCCGGGCGGCCGACCGTGTGCAGCTTGTCGGGATGCTCGTGGGCGATGAGGATGCAGGTGCCACCGCCCTCGGTCATGCCGAAATACTCGACCAGGCCGCCGGGCCAGCGTTCCAGAACCTGCTGCTTCAGCTCGGCCGCGAACGGGGCGCTGGTGCAGAACTTCAGATGCGTGGACGACAGGTCGTAGTCACCGAAGTCGGGTCGCTCCATCAGACGGCGGTACTGCACCGGCACCAGCATGGTGTGGGTCATGCGGTGCTTCTGGGCCAGCTCCAGGTACTTGCCGGCGTCGAACTTCTTCATCAGCACGACCGTGCCGCCACCGGCCAGGGTCGGGAAGAAGCAGACCAGGGTGGTGTTCGAATAGAGTGGTGTCGAGAGCACGGACACCGCCGTCGGGCCATAGCCGACGCCATCGCCCCGGAACACGTGCTTCCAGCGCATGCCGTGCGACTGGACGATGCCCTTGGGCGTGCCGGTGGTGCCGCTGGAATAGATGATGTTGAACGGATGCTCGGGGCCGATCTCGACGGGCGCCGGCTGGGCGTCGAGCGGGGCGAGCCAAGCGTCGAAGTCGCGATCCAGATCGATCTGCCGGACCGGGATCGGCGCGGGCTTCTGAGCTTCGGCCACGCCGGCGTCGAGGAAAAACAGCTTGGCCCCACAATCAGCGACCATGCCGGCGATGGCGTCGGGCGTCGACGACGGGGCGATCGGGGCCACGGCGACGCCGGCCCGCAGGGCGCCCAGGAACAGCGCCGCATAGGGGATCGACGAGAGGGCGCAGACGGCGACCGCCTCGCCGGGGTTGACGCCATCGCGCTGCAGGGCGGCGGCGACGCGGTCGGCCAGGGCGTCGAACTGGGCGTAGGTCACCGCCTCGCCGGTCTCCATGATCACGGCCGGATGGTTGGGACCTTCCCGCGCGCGCAGCCGGAGAATGTCGCCGAGCGTGCCGTAGTCGGCGGACATCATGGCGGCGATGGTGGTCATGGGAACGCCTCTAGCAAACTCCCTTCCCCCTTGGATGGGGGAAGGGTCGGGGATGGGGGTGACACCGTTCGAAGTGGGAGCGCGGCTTTAACCGCCGCGTCACCCACCCCCGCCCCTCCCCCATCAAGGGGGAGGGAGATGGATCAAGCGTCCTTGAACCCCTTGCCCTCGGCCACCAGGCGCTCCAGCAGGGCCGACGGCTTGAAGTCGTCGCCCAGCGTCTCGTGGAACTCCCGCATCTTGGCCAGGATCTTGTCCAGGCCCACCAGTTCGCCCCAGAACATCGGACCGCCGCGATAGACCGGCCAGCCGTAGCCGTTGATCCAGACGATATCGATGTCGGACGCCCGGATGGCCTTGCCCTCTTCCAGGATCTTCGCGCCCTCGTTGACCATCGGATACAGGCAGCGCTCCAGGATCTCCTGGTCGCTGATCTCGCGGCGCTGGATCTGGCGCTTCTCGGCGAAGTCGCGGATCACCTTCTCGACCTCGGCCGACGGCTTGGCGTTGCGGTTCTCGTCGTAGTCGTAGAAGCCCTTGCCGTTCTTCTGGCCGCGACGGTCCATCTCGCACAGCACTTCGCGCACGGTGGACGAGCTGGACTTGGTCGAGTCCCAGCCAATGTCGAGGCCGGCCAGATCGCTCATCGCGAACGGCCCCATGGGCAGGCCAAAGTCGTACAGCACCCGGTCGACGTCCCAGGGCATGGCGCCTTCCAGGATCAGTTTCTGGGCCTCGCGCTGGCGCTGGGCCAGCATGCGGTTGCCGACGAAGCCGTGGCAGTTGCCGACCAGCACCGCGACCTTGCCGATCTTCTTGCCGATCTGCATCGAGGTGGCGATCACCGACTTGTCGGTCTTCTCGCCCCGGACGATCTCCAGCAGCCGCATGACATTGGCCGGCGAGAAGAAGTGCAGGCCGATCACGCTCTCGGGCCGGCTGGTCGAGGCGGCGATCACGTCGATGTCGAGATACGAGGTGTTCGAGGCCAGGATCGCGCCCGGCTTGGCGATCTTGTCCAGCTTGCCAAAGACCTCCTTCTTGATCTCCATCAGCTCGAACACGGCCTCGATGATCAGGTCGCAATCGGCCAGGTCCTCGAGGTTCATCGAGGGCGTCAGCAGGCCCATGCGCTTTTCGACGTCGTCCGCCGTCAGCCGGCCCTTCTTGGCGGTGTTCTCGTAGTTCTTGCGGATGACGCCGACGCCGCGCTCCAGGTTCTCTTGCTTGGCCTCGATGATCGTCACCGGGATGCCGGCGTTGAGGAAGTTCATCGAGATGCCGCCGCCCATGGTGCCGGCGCCGATGACGCCGACCTTCTTGACGGGGATGATCGCGGTGTCGTCCGGCACGTCCGGGATCTTGGCGGCCTGGCGTTCGGCGAAGAACACATAGCGCTGGGCGGCCGACTGCGTGCCGGTCATCAGCTCCATGAACAGGCGGCGCTCTTCCTTCAAGCCTTCCTCGAACGGCAGGTTCACCGCCGCCTCGATGCATTTGATGTTGTTTTCCGGGGCCATGAAGCCGCGGAACTTCTTGGCGTTGGCCTTGCGGAAGTCGGCGAAGATCTCGGGCTTGCCGCGCGAGGCCTCGACCTTGTCGTTCAGCTCGCGGACCTTGTTCAGCGGCCGGTCCTCGGCCAGCACCACGCGGGCGAAGGCGATGGCCCCGTCGCGCAGGGCGCCTTCCTCGACCAGCGAGTCGAACAGGCCCATGGCGAGCGCCGCCTTGGCCGGCACGTGCTGGCCGCTGGTGACCATCTCCAGCGCCTTCTCGACGCCGACGATGCGCGGCAGGCGCTGGGTGCCGCCGGCGCCCGGCAGCAGGCCGATGTTCACCTCGGGCAGGCCGGCCTTCGCGGAGGGGACGGCGACGCGGTAGTGGGCGACCAGCGCCACCTCCAGCCCGCCGCCCAGCACCGTGCCGTGGATCGCGGCGACCACCGGCTTGGGCGAATTCTCGATGACGTTCTGGACGTCCTGCAGGCTGGGGCCGGTCATGGCCTTGCCGAACTCGGTGATGTCGGCGCCGGCGATGAAGGTCTTGCCCTCGCAGATCAGCACGATGGCCCGCACGGCCGGATCGGCGATGGCGGCGTCGAACGCGCCTTTCAGCCCCTCGCGGACGGCGGCCGACAGCGCGTTGACCGGCGGCGAGTTCAGCGTGACGACGCCGATGTCGCCTTCGACGGAAAGATCGGTGACGGCGTTGATCGCGGCCATGGCGGTTTCCACCCTGCTTTTCTAGTTTGAACGATTGTTTGAAGCCAGCCTGCACGCCCAGGCGAAGATGTCCAGAGCTCCGTGGCGGCGCCCGATTTCAAGGCGCCGCCCGTTGACGACGCGTTCGGCATACTACAAATTCGAAATCAGAGTTTCAGCCGAGGTCATCCGTGGGGACGGATGCGACGCCGCTCATGGCGGAACGCCGCATTCATCTGAAATACAGAGAGAATGATCCGTGCTGGGGAGGGCGTTCGCGGGAAGTCATGGGCTTTGGGCGCGACTTGCACGCGTCCTGACGTTTCGAAGTCGGTGGATTCCGCGAGCGTGGCGTATTGCTCGCAATGCGTCGGACTTTGGTAAAGCGCAACTCGGCGCGGGAGGGCATCCCGCGCCGCTTTCTTAGCGGTCAAGCCGCGCTGTCGGTGAAGGCCGAATAGACCAGCGTCCGCAGCTCGCGCCGGATCGGATAGGCGGTCGACGGCATGAGCTGGGTCATGAACACCACCGCCAGGTCCTCGACCGGATCGATCCAGAACGCCGTCGAGGCCATGCCGCCCCAGAAATATTCGCCCAGCGAGCCCAGGTTCTTGGTCCGGGCCTGGTCGATGGTCACGGCGAAGCCCAGGCCAAAGCCCAATCCCTCGAACACCGCCTCGCTGAACAGCGACTTGGACATGTGGACCAGTTCCCGCCCGCCGGGCAGGTGGTTCATGGTCATCAGCTTGATGGTCTTGGGACTGAGCAGCCGCGCGCCGTCCAGCTCACCGCCGTTCAGCAGCATGCGGCAGAAGCGCATGTAGTCGTCCGCCGTCGAGACCAGGCCGCCGCCGCCCGACTTCACCGCCGGGTCGCTCAGGAAGCGGCTCTTCTCCGGATCATCCTGCGGCGCCACCTTGCCCGACGGCGTCAGGGCGTAGCAGGCGGTCAGGCGGGACCGCTCGCTCTCCGGCGCGAAGAAGCCGGTGTCGCCCATCTTCAGCGGATCGAAGATGCGGGTCTTCAAGAACACGTCGAACGGCAGGCCCGAGATCTTCTCGACCAAATAGCCCAGCACGTCGGTCGAGACCGAATAGTTCCAGGCCTCGCCCGGCGAGAACTCCAGCGGCACGGTCCCCAGGGCGTCGACATAACCTTGCAGCCCGCCCTCGCTGTCGATCCCGTCCAGCTTCAGCTTGCGATAGGCCGCGTCGACATTGGTGCGGTTCTGGAAGCCATAGGTGAGGCCGGAGGTGTGGCGCAGCAGGTCCAGCATCCGCATCGGCTCGGCCGTGCGCTTGGTCTGGAACGCGCCCAGCCCCCCGGCCACGAACACACCTTGGTCGCGCCAGGCCGGGATGAAGCGGTGCACCGGATCGTCCAGCGACACCAGCCCTTCCTCGACCAGCATCATGAAGGCCACGCTCGTGACCGGCTTGGTCATCGAATAGATGCGAAACAGGCTGTCGGCCTTCAGCGGTTTGCCCCGCTCGATGTCGGCGCTGCCCAGCACGGACGTGTAGGCCAGTTGCCCGCGTCGCCAGACCTGCGTCAGAGCGCAGGGCAGCCTTCCGCTGTCGATATACTTGCCCTTGAGGAAGGTCTCGATGCGGTTAAGTCGATCCGACGACAGTCCCACGGCTTCTGGCTTACTCAACGTCCTGCTCTCCCCTTGTTCACGACTATCGCTGGCCTGGATCAGGACTCACGTTCGGACGTTATGCCGCAACGTAAACTTTACCCGATCCTGCGATACCGATTGAAAACGAGGGAAACGGGATGGGCAAGCACTTGGATACCGAGGCTGCCTCCAGAATCGAAGCCGCCGCCGCTGACTGGTTCTTCCAGAGCAGCCTGGACATGTTCGTCATCCTGCAGGACGACGTGATCATTCGCGTCAACCCGGCCTGGACCGACCTGACCGGCTGGACGTCCGAGGACACCCTGGGCCGTCCGATCCGCGACTTCTTCCACCTGCACGACACCGAGGTGATCCACGCGATCGCCGACGCCCTGCGCATGGTCGGCCAGGCCCGCTCGCAGCATCGCCTGGCCCGCAAGGGCGGCGGCTGGCTGTGGGTGCGCTCGCAGTCGAAGGTGCTGCCCGGAGCCGGGGCCGACGGCGGCCTGCTGATCGTCTTCCAGGACTTCAGCGAGGACCGCGCCCGTGAGATTTCCCGCCAGCAGGTCGAGCGCTCCAACGAGCTGCTACGCAGCGCCGCCGGCGTCTATGTCTGGCGCTTCAACCCGCGCAAGGGCGTCTACGTCTTCGACCAGGACATCCCTACCCCCAGTTCGCCCCAGGGCGGGGTGCGGACCATGACCGTCACCGAGATGACGATGTCGATCCACGAGGAAGACCGCGAACGCGTCTGGGGCGCCTTCTCCAAGACCCTGCGCCGCGGCGAGCATGTCGAGATCGACTATCGCTATCTTGATCCCGCCAACGGTGAGTGGGCTCACATGCACTGCGCCTGGCGCGGCGTACGCGGCTCCAGCCCCGACGCCTGGGACGTCATCGGCATCAGCCAGAACGTCACCGAGCTGGTCGCCGCCCGCGACGCGGCCCTCGGCGCGGCCGAGGCCAAGAGCCAGTTCCTGGCCAATATGAGTCACGAGATCCGCACCCCGATGAACGGTGTGCTGGGCGTGCTGCACCTCTTGAAGAACGAGAGCCTGACCGACGATGGCCGCCGCCTGCTGAACGAGGCCTTGGGTTGCGGTGAGATGCTGTCGGCGCTGCTGAACGACATCATCGACTTCTCGAAGATCGAGGCCGGCAAGCTGGAACTGGCCACGGAGCCGGTCGAGCCCGCCGAGCTGCTGGCCGGCGTCGCCGACATGCTGCGGCCGCAGGCCGAGGCGAAAGGGCTCTACTTGCGCGTGGAGGCGCCCCCCAGAGGAAAAGAGGGCGACCTGGGCTGGGTGGCCACCGACCCGCTGCGCTTGCGCCAGGCCCTGTTCAACCTGCTGGGCAACGCCGTGAAGTTCACCCTGGAAGGCGGCGTCGTGGCGCGGCTTTCAGGTCGCCGAAACGGAGACCGCGCCCGCCTGCGCTTCGAGATCCAGGATACCGGCGTCGGCATCGGCGAGGAGGCCGCGGCGAACCTGTTCGAACGGTTCAGGCAAGGCGACGGCTCCACCACCCGCCGCTTCGGCGGCTCGGGCCTGGGCCTGGCCATCTGCCGCCGCCTGGCCGAGATGATGGGCGGCGAGGTCGGCTTCGAAAGCAAGCTGGGCGAGGGTTCGACCTTCTGGCTGGAGGTCGAGGCCGACGCCTGCGCCGCATCGACGGGCGAAACCGAAGAGGCCGATGGCGCGCTGTTCGGCGGCCTGCGTATCCTGCTGGTCGAGGACAACGCCACCAACCGCCTGATCGCCGGCCGCATGCTGGAGGCCCTGGGCGCGCGGATCGACATCGCCGAGGATGGCGTCCAAGGCGTGGCCGCCGCCACGCGGGGCGGCTTCGACCTGATCCTGATGGACATCCAGATGCCCGGCATGGACGGCGTGGAGGCCACCCACCGCATCCGCGCCTTGAAGGGCCCCGCGGGCGAAGTCCCGATCCTGGCCATGACCGCCAACGCCATGGCCCACCAGCAGGCCGGCTATCTGGCCGCCGGCATGGACGGCGCCATCGCCAAGCCCCTGTCGCCCACCGCCCTGACCCAGGCCATCGCCCAGGCCCTCACGGCGGACCGACCGGGGACGCGCAAGGCGTCTTAGGCGCGATGAACGCGTTCAAAAGCTCCGCTGTCATCCCAGAAGTCTCGTGAAGCCCGTCGCGACGCCGCCATGCACCAGGGTCGAAACGTCGTTCGCCGATCATCCGCGGCGCCTCGAAAATGGGGTGGGCTGCAACAATCCTGACAAACCCTGGCTGTACGGCCCCCTTATTGTCCCGCGACGGACGGAGGTGGCCTTTAAGCCACCTCTTCGGGCGCCTAGATTGGACCCAACCGTCCAATCTCTGGCGCAACCGGCGCGCGACGGGTTTCTTGGGGTTGGTTACGATGGATGACGGTCGGATCGCGGGCGCGGCGACAGCGCGCTACGCCCGCAAGAAAGAGACGATCCTGGCGGCGGCCACGGCGATCCTGAACCGTCAGGGCGTGCGTGGCATGACGCTGGCCGACGTCGCCGCCAAGGTCGGCCTCAACACCACCAGCGTCACCTACTACTACCGCAAGAAGGACGACCTGGCCGCCGCCTGCTTCATGCGCGGCCTGGAGCGCTTCGAGGCGATGGTCGAGGAGGCCGCCGCCGAGACGACGCCCGCCGCGCGGATCATGAAGTTCCTGGACCTCTATCTCGACCTCAACCGCCAGGTCCGGCTGGGCGAGGCCACGCCGCTCACCAGCTTCACGGAGATCAAGGCCCTCAAGGAACCCCTGCGCGGGTCGATCATCGGCGCGTTCAACGACCTCTTCCGCCGGGTGCGGAGCTTCTTCGACGACCCGTCCCTGGCCCACCTGGACAAGCGCCAGCGCAACGCCCGCACGCACCTGCTGATGGAGCAGGTGTTCTGGTCGGGCACCTGGCTGCGCCGCTACGACGTCGAGGACTATGGCCGCGTGCGTGACCGCCTGGGCGACATCCTGCTGAACGGCCTGCCGGCCGGCGGCCGGACCTGGGCCCCGCGGCCCCTGCCCGATCCGACCCCGCTGTCGCCGGAAGGGCTGGAGTGGCGCGAGACCTTCCTGGTCGCCGCCACCCGCCTGATCAACCAGCGCGGCTATCGCGGCGCCTCGGTCGAGGACATCTCGGCGGCGCTGAACGTGACCAAGGGCTCTTTCTACCACCACCACGAGGACAAGGACGCCCTGGTGTCCGAGTGCTTCGAGCGCACCTTCACGGTCACCCGCCGCTCGCAGCTGGACGCCCGCGGCCTCAGCGCGGACAACTGGACCCAGCTGGCCTCGACCGCCGCGGGCCTGGCCAGCTACCAGCTGTCCGAGCACGGACCCCTGCTGCGGGCCTCGTCGATGGGAGCCTTGCCCGACACCCTGCGCCACGACATGGCCGATGGCTATGCGCGCGGCTGGCAGCGTTTCGCCTCGATCATCTCGGACGGTATCGCCGACGGCTCGATCCGCCCGATCGACCCCAGCATCGCCGCCCACATGATCAACTCGATGCTGAACGCCGCCGCCTCGCTGGGCGCTTGGGTCCCCGGCCTCGAGCGCGAAGAAGCCGCCGAGCTGTTCGCCAGGCCCCTGCTGACGGGGGTGCTGGCGTAAAGGTTGCGACCTATTAACCATAGGGTGGTCCTGCCCCAGGGGCGGCTGGTATCGTCAAGCGTCTGATTCGCTTCGAGTTCCGTCCGCGCCATGACGACGATCAACCCTTATTCGCCGACCTACGCGCCCGGCCTCACCGCCGGGCAGACGGCGACACAGCGCGCCAACCAGTCCACCGGCCATGGCCAGACGCGCGACCAGAGCCCGACGCTCAACACGCCGGCGGTCAACGTCACCCTGTCGGCCGCCGCCCAGGCCGCGCTGAAGGCCCAGACCGACTCCCGCACCACCGACGCTGTCGTGGCCGAGGCTCGGACCCAGATCGCCGCCCTGCTGAAGGCCGCCAAAACCGCAAGCGCGCTGAAGGATGGCGACCCTACGATCGATGTCGGCGGCCTGGACCGCCGCACGCTCTACGCCGTGGCCAGCGACCGGGGCGGCCCGATGGGGAACAGCTTCCCGCTGGACCAGCAGGTCGTCGCGGCCCTGGCCCTGAAGGGCCAGCACGACACCGCCCTGGCCGGTCCCGCCGCCCAGGCGCGGCTGACCGGCGACTATGCCAGCCTCTACCAGACCGCCATCGACCAGTTGGACGCCGCCGGCCCCGAGGAGAAAGCCTCCGCGGCCTGGACGCGGGAGCGCGCCGCCCTGGTCGAAGGCCGCAAGCAGGCCATCGCCCGTCCGGGCCTGGCCCCGGCCGGCATCGAGAACGACAGCGTCGCCGCCTACATGACGGAAACCGGCAGCGCCGTGGCCGGGGCCAAGACTCGCGACTTCGGCAAGGTCGCCGGCGACGTCCGCACCGCCTTGGACAAGCAGTACGAGCTGGCCTTCGCCCCCGAGGCGGCCAAGGACAGCGCCAGCGGCGAGATCGACTTCCGCCGCTTCGACGACCGCTCGCTGTCGGCCATCGCCCTGAACAAGGACGAACAGTTCTCGACCCACGAGATCGCCCAGGCCAAGGCCGAGATCCGCTCGCGCGATAGTGACGCCATCAAGGCCAGCTACCAGTCGACCAGCGAGGACGAGGGCGGCTTCGGCAAGGCGATGATCACCCGCTATGCCGGCATGACCGCCGAGGAGCGCCAAGCCTCCGGCTGGACCCCGGCCGTCTACGGCAAGATGGTCGAACTCCAGGCCTCGCGCGACAAGCTTGCCCAGATGTTCAATGCCGACGGGTCGATGGCTGGACCGCCGAGCATGCTGGACTATCTCTAGTCGGGCTTGAAGCTGCGGACACGGAAGCCAAAGCCGTTCTCACGCGTCCAGATCAGCGTAGCCGGAACTGAGGTGTATTCCGTGCCGGCGTTCGCACGCGTCCAGACCACCTCTTGCATGCGGACGAGGTCGGCCGTCTCACCGATGACCTATAGAGCTTGTGGCGAGACGGCGCGCCGGCCGCGCCGCCTTCAGACGAACATGCCATGCTCGGCCCTCAAGGCCTTGGCCAGGGCGTCGACATCGGCCTGCGTGCTGTAGAAGCCCGGCGTCACCCGGATCACCGGCCCGTTCTTGACGCCAGTGCGCCAGATGGTGTGGACGCGATAGCGCGCGAACAGCACGCGCTGAACCTGCCGGGCCTGCTCGTCGGTGGTCATGCCCTTGAGGCGAAAGCTGGTGATCGCGCAGTAGCGCTCCGGATCGTCGGGCACGCAGATCTCGACATTGGCCAGATCGCGCACCGCGTTCACCCAGCGGTCGCGCAGGGCCCGCATGTGCTTTTCCTTGGCCGCCGCCCCCACGGCGAAGTGGAAGTCCACGGCCGTCGGGATGGTCGCCACCGCAGGGAAGTTCACGGTGCCCGGCGGGACGCGGGCGTAGATCTCGCTGGCGGGCACAGTGCTGCCGAAGGCGATGTCGATATCGGCCAGGCGGCTCTTGCGGATGTACATCGCCCCCGTGCCCAGCGGGGCCGAGGTCCACTTGTGCACCGACCAGCCGACGAAGTCCGCGCCCAGGTCGTCCAGCTGGAAGTCCAGCAGGGCCACGCCGTGGGCGGCGTCGACGATCGTGTCCACGCCGCGCGCCCGGGCCATGGCCACGATCTCGCGCACCGGGGTCACCAGACCCGTGCGGTTTGAGATCTGGGTGACCAGCAGCAGCCTGGCCTCCGGCGTCTTCTTCAGCACGTCCTCGTAGGCGGCCAGGATGTTGGCGGTGGTGGCCGGTTCGGGCATGGCGAAGGTCACGACCTTCGCGCCCCGATGTGAGCCCAGCCAGTTCATGGCCGCGATCATCGCGTCGTAGTCGAGGTCGCAGTGGATCACCGCGTCGCCGGGCTTCAGCGGCTTGTAGTTGGTGATCAGCATCTGCAGCGCGTCGGCCCCGCTGCGCGTCACGGCGATCTCCTCCGGGGCGCAACCCATCTGGCGGGCGATGGCGGCATGGGCGGCCCTGAAGGTCGACGTCCAGCCCTCGCCGCCCGGCAGCACGTTGCGCGCCCAGACGGCGTTGGCGCTGTTCACGGCCGCGTTGTGCCGAGCATAGTCGTCGGCGACCACGCGCGGCATCATGCTCCAGTAACCCGCTTCCAGATTATGGACGCCGCTCATGACGTCATAGTGGCTCGGCAGGTCCGCGACCGAGATGGAGCCCGGCCGCGGGATGGTCGGCCCCGCCGTCTCCGCCACGGCCGGCGCGGCCAGCAGCGCGGGCCCTCCGACAGCGGCGGACTTGATCAAGTGGCGGCGGGTCGGCATGGCGACCATCTGGGACCTCGCGAGAGTTACAATATAACACCCATGAGGTCGCATACCGGCGAGCTTGACAAGCCCCTCGAGCCGCCGATCGTCCCGCGTTCGCGACACGACCGCTTCCTGGGCGCCGCGTGGCCAAGAAGACGGCGCGTCCCCGGACGAGGACGCGCCGCCAGTTCCCACGGACGCCAGAGGAACTAGAACTTCTTGCGGAGCCCCACCTTGTAGGTCCGGCCCAGCGGGTCGCCGGTGAACGGATCGTAGCCCAGGTCGAGGCGGGCGTAGGACGGATCCTTGTCGAAGAGATTGGTGATGGCCAGGGTCGCCGTCGTGTCCCAGGGCAGGAAGACACGATAGGCCAGGTTGGTCAGGATCTGCTTCTCGATCTTCTTGCCGGCGGCGATCGTCACGAACGCGCCCGTGGTGTCCTTGTAGGCGTTGGCGGAGAACGGCGCGGTGCGCTGGTCGGTGTAACCGCCGATATAATGGACCGACAGGCGCAGGTTATGGACGCCAGCGTTCCACTCGGCGAAGGCGTCGCCCTTCCACTTGGGGATCGGCACGACCGTGGTCTGATAGTTCAGCAGGCCCACGGCGTCGAAGGCCTTCTCGACGGTGATGCCCTCCACCACCGTGGCGCCGACGCTGTACTCGCGGATGTAGGTAGCGGAGCCGCCGAAGGTCAGGTCGCCGCCGATGACGTCCTTGAACCGGTACTCGGCCGAGAAGTCGAAGCCCGAGTTCTTCACCGGCGCGCCGTTGATGTAGTTGGTGCGCAGGCGCGCGATGCTGGTGGTCGGGGTTCCGCAGCCGCCGTTGAAGGTGAAGCGCGAGACGAGTCCCGCATAGGCCGGATCGGCGCAGTTGTTCGCGCCCGCCGCCCCGTTTGGATACAGCGAGGCGACCATGCCGGCGACCGGCTCGGCGACGATCGGGTTTTTGAAGTCGAAAGCGAAGTAGTCGATGCTGGCCTTGAAGTTGTCGACGTTGAACAGCAGGCCGAAGTTATAGGTCTTGGCTTTTTCGGGCTTCAGGTTCGGATTGCCGAAAATGTCGACGGCGCGGAAGACGCCCAGGATGCCCTGCAGCGAGGTCACCGAGGTGGTGGTGGTCAGCGGATCCGGCGGCCCGCGGAAGGTCGAGCCGGCCGAGGCGCGCAAGGCCATCCAAGGCGTCGCCTGCCAGCGCAGCGAGGCCTTGGGATTGAAGGTCGAGCCGATCGCGCCGCCGTATTTCTCGTAGCGGGCGGCGAACTGGAACTGCAGATCTTCGGTGAGCGGCGCCGACAGCTCGCCGAAGCCGGCCATCACGTCGCTCTGGTTATCGGCCTCGTTGCCGACGCCCAGGAACATGAACGGCCCGTTTCGCTGCGAGCCGGTGCAGGTGGTCACGCCGAAGTCGGGCGTGTTCACGCACGGATTGATCGCGGCGTTGCTGATGTCGTTGTAGTCGGCCTTGAAGTAGGTGCGACGGTACTGGACGCCGGCGGCCCAGGCGATGTCGCCGCCTGACAGGGTGATGTTGGTCTTGCCGTTCAGCACCGCCTCGCCGACGAACAGGCGCGAGGACTGCTTGGTCGACAGCTTCTTGAAGAACCAGTCGACCACGTCCTTGTTGTTGGCCAGGGCCGAGTTGTAGCCGGGATTGGCCACGCCGGTGATGGCGTTGCCGGGGATCGCGCTGGCGAAGGGGTTGTAGTACATGCACTGGCCGACGCCGGGCGTGCCCTGGATGCCGGGCAGCGATGGGTTGCTGTCGCACAGCGGCCCGCCCAGGCCTTGCAGCGCGAGAGCGAAGCGGTTGACCAGCGTGTCGTAGCCGGTGCGGATGCCGACTTCCTGCGAATAGGTCAGGGCGACGTCCCAGCCGATGCCGTTCTCGAACTCACCCGACAGGTCAGCGGACACGCGGAAAGCGTCGAACGAGCGCGCGCCGATCGACGGGCCGTAGCCGAACTTGGGATTACCGCCGATGCCGAACGGTCGGTTGGCCACGTTCAGCGCGCCGCCGCCGAAGATCGCGCCAGGCGCGGTCGTCGTGGCGCCGGTGGCCAGGTTTGTCAGCTGCACCGTCGGATTGGCGGCGATGAAGGCCGCGAGGCCCGGGTTGCTCGCCGGCACGAAATAACGGCCAGCCAGGGCCGCGATCGGCGCCACTTCCGCCGTGGGAACCGCGAGAGCGGCATATGAGGGTGAGGTGTTCCACTCGGGCACGTCGGTGTGGGCGTACAGCACCTCGGCGTGGAACTTGGTCTTGGCCGACAGGTCGGTGTTGACCTCGGCATAGGCCTGCACCGCGTTGGATTTCTCCACCAGATTGTCGAATGGCGTGTAGTGCCAATAGCAGACCGGAGTCAGGCCGCTGAAGCCCGGAAAGCCGCCCAGGCCGGCGCAGGCCGGGTCGCGCATGCCGCTGGTCGTGCTGGCCAGGGGAATGAAGGTCGAGGGATTACCGGCGGCGGACCAGCCGGCCTCGGGGTTGCTCAGATACGGCCGGTTGGCCCATTCGCGGTCGGCCACCGACAGCTTCGAGCGGTGCTGCCAGCCCAGGCTGGCCAGGACATTGCCGTTCTCCCAGGTGTTGCCCCAGGTCAGGCTGCCGCCGTAGTCGCCCTTCGAGCCGTCGATATGGCGGTAGTCGGCCGCCGCCTCCAGTCCCTCGAAGTTCTTCTTGGTGATGAAGTTGACGACGCCGGCGATGGCGTCCGAGCCGTAGGTGGCGGCGGCGCCGTCCTTCAGCACTTCCAGACGGCCAATCGCGGCGGCGGGAATGATGTTGGTGTCAACGATGCCCGCGCCGGCCTGGCCGAAGGGGTTAATAGCCATGCGGCGGCCGTTCAGCAGCACCAGGGTGCGTTGGGAGCCCAGCCCCCGCAGATTGACCGAGCCTGAGCCTTCCGAGCCCTGGGCCCGGCTGTCGAACTGGTTGGTGTCGCCCAGCACGCCGTTGGAGATGGACAGCGCCTTCAAGAGTTCGACGGTGGAGGGCGAGCCGCGCTTCTGAAGCTCCTCGGCGCCGATCACCTCGACCGGCAGCGCCGCATCCTCGGGCGTGCCCCGAATGAACGAGCCGGTGACGACGACCTCCTCGACCTCGACCGGGGCGTCGTTGCGCTGCTGGGCGTAGGCCGCGCCCCCGGATAGCGACATGGCCAGCGCGAGGCAGGAGCCTCCGCGCAGGAAGCTGGTTCGTTTCATTGGTTTTCCCTCCCTCGATTGTTTTTTGGTTGGCCGATCGTCTTCGCGTTCGGCCCAAATGGGCTACGGCCTGCGCTCAGCCGGGCGGCGATCTCCCGAATCCACATGTCCACACACGCGCGGTCGGGCCCGCGCGCCGCGAGGAGCGTTCTTTTTCGAAACTTGGCGATGCGCCTTCTGGAGCCGACAAACCTTGGTTCCCCTGGGTCGGACGCTTGAAAAGCCACGCATACTGCCCGGGTTTTGCAACCGAGGCGGATGCCGATCAATAAGATCGAACATCTGTTTCGATGATGCGGTATGTTTTGCAGCGCCGTCAACCGCCGCAACAATCGGGTTACAGGCCCCGCGTCACCGGGTCGCACTGCTGACAGGTATGGGATCACTGATCAGTAATGACGGGTGCGTCGCAACATAAGCTTCGCTAAAGCGTTGGACGGGGGGTTTTCCCGAGGGGGCAGGACCCCTAAGTGGGAAAACATTGGTCGCCAATCCGCTTTGTGGCGGAGTATCCGGGTTCGAACTACATGCGTCTTGCCAAGACCGGCGCCTTCAGGCGTCCAGGCCGGCCTTCTGGCTTGTCTTCCACCCTACTCGCGTCCGTTATCGTGGGCGCGGGCCTTTCGGCCTGCACCACGCCCGCGCGTCAGGTCGAGGTGAAGCTGCCCAACGCCTACGAGGCGCCGGCGGGCTCGCCCCTGGCCTCCCAAGCTCTGGACCAATGGTGGACCGCCTTCAACGACCCGGTCTTGAACGATCTGGTCGCCACCGCGCTGGAGAAGGCGCCGGACGCCCGCCTGGCCGCCGCCCGGCTGGAGGAGGCCCGCGCCGTGCGCCAGGGCCAGATCCGCGAGCTCTACATTCCGCAGACCCCGCTGGTCGGCTCCGCCAAGCGCACCGACACCGACATCATCGACCAGAGCGGCACCGGCGGCTTCACCCTAGGTGGGGTGACCAAGACCTATTCGGCCAATTTCGACGTCTCGTGGGAGCTCGATTTGATCGGCCGCCGCGGCGCCGCCCGCCGCGTGGTCGACAACGACCTGGCCGCCGCCCGCTTCGCCTATGAAGGCGCTCGCGCCGCCTTGGCCGCCAATGTCGCCCAGTCCTATTTCGAGGCCCGCGGCTACGCCGTGCAGCTGGAGGACGCCCGCGCCAACGCCACCATCGCCGACAACCTGTTCAAGGTCTCGGACGAGAAGGGCCGCCGGGGCCTCTCGGCCACCTCCGAGGGCGATCGCACCGCCGCCGACCTCGCCCAGGCCCAGGCCCAGGTCGCCCAGCTGGAAGCCCAGCTTCAGGCCGCCCGCCGCGGCCTGCTGATCCTTGTCGGCAAGGGCGTCGATCCTCTGGCCAGCCTCCCGGTCGAGCCGGTGCTGGCCACGGCCCCGCCGATCCCGGCCGCCGCGCCCGCCGAGCTGATGGCCCGCCGCCCCGACGTGCGCGAAGCCGCCGCCCGCCTGGCCTCGGCCTCGGGCAATCTGAACATCAACGAGCTGGCGCTGTTCCCGACCCTGACCCTGCAGCCGGGCATCGGCATCAGCAAGCAGATCAGCCCCAGCTTCCTCGCGCCCGGCTCGACCCAATCGACCACCAGCTCGGCCTGGACCCTTGGCGCCAACCTGTCGATCCCGGTGCTGAACATCCCCAAGCTGATGTCCGACATCAAGGCGCAGGGGGCCCGTGTCGAGCAGGCCGCCGTGACCTACGAACAGACCGTCCAGAAGGCGTTCGGCGAGACCGAGAACGCCCTGGTCCAGCAGGCCGCCGACGAGCGTCGCGTGACCCTGCTGGCCGCCGGCGAACGCCGCGCCGCCTCGGCCTACGAGGCCAGCCGCAAGGGCTATGCCGCCGGCCTCACCGACCTGACCACGGCCTTGCAGTCCGAGCAGTCCTGGCGCAACGCCCGCACGGCCTTGACCGGGGCCCGGACCCAGGCGCTGCAACGCGCCGTCCAGACCTACAAGGCGCTCGGCGGCGGCTGGTCCCCGCAGAGCATTCCCCAAAAGCCTTCCGCGCAATGAGACCCGAACCGATGACGACCCGCTCTCCGATCGCCACCGCCCTGGTCTGCGGCGCCCTCCTTGTCGGGGTAAGCGGCCTGTCCGCTTGTGGCGGCAAGAAGGAAGACAAGAAGCCCGCCGCCCCGGCCGCCGCTCAGGCCCGCACGGTCAGCGTCGGCAGCGTCGAGACCCGGCCGCTGGGCGGCGGGGTCGAGGCCTCCGGCCTGCTGGTCTCGCGCGAGGAAGCCGCCGTCGGCTCTGAGCTGACCGGCTATCGCGTCGCGCGCCTCTATGCCGACGAAGGCGACTGGGTGCGCGCCGGCCAGCCGCTGGTCCAGCTGGACGACACCCTGCTGCGGGCCCAGGTCGAGCAACAGGCGGCCGTCACGGCCCAGTCCCAGGCCGAGGCCAAGCGCGTCGCCGGCCTCGATGGCCAGGGCATCCTGTCCCAGGAGCAGATCGAGACCCGTCGCTACCAGGCGAAAGCTCAAGAGGCGGCGTTGAAGGAACTGCGCACCCGCGCTTCGCGCATGACCATTACCTCGCCGGTCAGCGGCCGGGTGCTGTCGCGCGGCGTGCAGCCCGGCCAGATCGCCGGCGGCGGCACGACCCCTTGGTTCACCATCGCCCGCGACGGCCTGGTCGAACTGGACGCCGAGGTCAATGAAGCCGACCTGTCGGGCATCCGCGAAGGCCAGGGCGCCCAGGTGTCCTTGCCCGGCGGCCAATCGATCTCTGGCGTCGTGCGCCTGGTCAGCCCGCGCGTCGACAGCGCCAACCGCCTGGGCAAGGTGCGCGTGCGCCTGCCCGTGCGTCCGGACCTGCGCCCCGGCGGCTTTGGTCGCGCCACCTTCGGGGCCTCGGGCGCGCCGGTCACCGCCATTCCGGAATCGGCCATCCGCTACGAGGCCGACGGCCTGTCGGTGATGACCGTCGACAGCAACAACCGCGCCCACCAGGTCGCCATCAAGGTCGGCCAGAAGGGCGGCGGCTGGGCTCAACTCGTCCAAGGTCCGCCCGCCGGCACGCGCGTCGTGCTGGGCGGCGCCTCCTTCGTGGCCGACGGCGACACCATCCGTCCCGCCGCTTCCAACCAGGCCGCCCGCTGATGGCTAGCGAACACAAGGCCGGTGAAAAGACCGGCGACCACAAGACCGGCGAGCTCAAGATCTCGGCCTGGGCGATCAAGAACCCGATCCCGGTCGCGGTGCTGTTCCTGGCGCTGATGATCGCCGGCATCGGCTGCTACCTGACCTTGCCGATCAAACAGTTCCCAAACGTCGAGTTCCCCGCCGTGACCGTGACGGTCACCCAGAGCGGGGCCGCGCCCGGCGAGATGGAGACCCAAGTCACTCGCCCCATCGAGGACGCGGTGGCCGGCATCTCCAACGTCAAGACCATCCGCTCGTCGGTGGTCCAGGGCGCATCGACCACGACGATCGAGTTCAATCTCGGCGAGGACCTGCAGAAGGTCACCGACGAGGTGCGCTCCAAGGTCGACCAGACCCGCTCGATCCTGCCGCGCGAAGTCGACGAGCCGATCGTTCAGCGCCTGGAGATCACCAGCGCCCCGATCATCACCTACGCCGTCTCGGCCCCGAACATGAGCTCGACCGAGCTGTCGTGGTTCATCGACGACACGGTCACCCGCGCCCTGCAGGGCGAGAAGGGCGTGGCCCAGGTGGCGCGCGTCGGCGGTGTGGACCGCGAGATCAACGTCGTCATCAATCCCGACCGCATGGCCGCGTTCGGCGTGACCGCCCCACAGCTGAACCAGGCCTTGGCCAATTTCAGCGTCGACGCACCCGGCGGCCGGGCCAATATCGGCGGTCGCGAGCAGACCCTGCGGGTCTTGGGCGCGGCGACCACGGTCGAGCAGCTGCGCCAGATCACCATCCCGATCAGCGGCGGCCGTTACGTGAAGCTCACCGACGTGGCCGAGGTGGGCCAGGGCTCGGAAGAGCAGCGCGGCTTCGCCCGCCTGGACGGCAAGGCCGTCGTCGCCTTCCAGGTGATGAAGACCCGCGACTCCAGCGACGTCGCCGTCGAGGATAACGTCAAGAAAGCCGTCGACGCCCTGGAGGCCAAGCAGGCGGGCGTGAAGTTCGTGAAGATCTTCTCGACCGTCGACGAGACCCGCGCCAGCTTCGCCGCCACCGAGCACACGCTGCTGGAAGGCATGCTGCTGGCCTCGCTGGTGGTTTTCCTGTTCCTGCGCGAGTGGCGCGCCACCCTGATCACCGCCATCGCCATGCCGGTGTCGCTGGTCCCCACCTTCGCCTTCATGGCGGTGATGGGCTTCTCGCTGAACGTCGTGACCCTGCTGGCCCTGACCCTGGTCATCGGCATCCTGGTCGACGACGCCGTGGTCGAGATCGAGAACATCGAAAAACGCGTCGCCCGCGGTCAGAGGCCGTTCCAGGCGGCGATGGAGGGCGCGGACGCCATCGGCCTGGCGGTCGTGGCCACCACCTTCACCATCGTCGCGGTGTTCGTGCCGGTGTCGTACATGCCCGGCACGCCCGGCCAGTTCTTCAAGGAATTTGGCCTGACCGTCGCCGTGGCGGTGCTGTTCTCGCTGGTCGTGGCCCGCCTGCTGACCCCGCTGCTGGCCGCATACTTCCTCAAGCCGGCCAAGCACGCCCACGAACGGCCCGAGTTCAAGGGCTTCTATCGCAACGTGCTGGACTGGTCGCTGGACCACCGGATCCTGGCTATCATCATCGGCACCCTGATCCTGATCGGCTCGTTCGCCCTGGTGCCGTTCATCCCCACGGCCTTCCAGCCGGCCGCCAACGCCAACTTCTACTATCTGAAGGTCCAGGGCCCGCCCGGCGCGACGACGGCGGACATGGAGCGCACCGTCCAGTCGGTGACCACCCTGTTCCGCAAGCGTCCGGAAACCGCCCACGTCTTCGCCCAGGTCGGCTCCAACATCGGCAGCGGCTGGGGCGGCCAGAGCGGGACCGACATCCGCGACGCCACCATCACCATCGTGCTGAACGGCAAGCGCGACCTGACCGTCACCGAGATCAAGCAGGTGGTCCGCGACGGCCTGCGCCAGATCCCCGACGCCCGGGTCAACCTGTTGGGCGACTGGGGCACCTCGGACGTGCAGACCATCCTCACCGCCGAGGACGGCCCGTTGCTGGAACGCACGGCCGCCCAGGTCGAGCGCGAGATGCGCGGCCTGTCCACCGTCGCCGATCCGCGTCCCTCCAGCCCGCCCAGCGGTCCGGAGATCGTCATCCGCCCCCGGGCCGACGAGGCCGCCCGCCTGGGCGTCAGCGCCGCCGACATCGCCGCCATCGCCCGTGTGGCCACGGTCGGCGACATCGACGCCAACGTCGCCAAGATGACCCAGGGCGAGCGCCGGATCCCGATCCGCGTGCGCCTGCCGGCCGAGACCCGAGCCGACCTCCAGGCCCTGGGCGCCCTGCGCATCCCGACCGCCAGCGGCGGTACAACGCGATTGGATAGTGTCGCCGACCTGTCATTCCAGGCCGGTCCGGCCAAGATCGACCGCTTCGCCCGCAAGCGTCAGCTGACCATCGAGGCCGACCTCAACAACGGCGCCCAGCTGGGTCAGGCGATGAGCGACGTCGGCGATCTGCCGACGATGAAGAAGCTGCCCGCCGGCGTCGCCCCAGCCACGGCCGGTGACCAGGAGGCCTTCGTCGAGTTGTTCACCGGCTTCGCCGTGGCCCTGCTGTCGGCCGTGGGCCTGGTGTTCGGCGTGCTGGTCCTGCTGTTCCGCAGCTTCTTCAAGCCGATCACCATCCTGTCGGCCTTGCCCCTGGCGATCGGCGGCGCGTTCCTGGCCCTGCTGGTCACCGGCCAGTCGCTGTCGATGCCGTCGCTGATCGGCTTCCTGATGCTGATGGGCCTGGCGGCCAAGAACTCGATCCTGCTGGTCGAATACGCCATCGAGCAGGAGCGGGCCGGCATGAGCCAGCGCGACGCCATCGTCGACGCCTGCCATGAACGGGCCCGGCCGATCGTCATGACCACCCTGGCCATGATGGCCGGCATGCTGCCCACGGCCCTGGGCATCGGCACCGGTTCGGAGTTCCGCCAACCGATGGCCGTGGCCGTGATCGGCGGCCTGATCACCTCGACCGTGCTGTCGCTGGTGCTGGTGCCGGTGGTCTACGAGATCGTCGACGACATCGAGATGTGGCTAAAGCCGAAGCTGGGGCGCCTGACCACGCCGCGCGAGGCCAGCCATGGCCAGGCCGTTCCGGTCGACCGGCTCTAGGACAGCTTTGGCGGTGATCATCAGGCCTTTCCACCCCGGCGACGAGGACGCCGTCGTCGGGGTGATCCTGCCGATCCAGCGCGAGGAGTTCGGCGTCTCGATCACCGCCGCCGACCAGCCCGACCTGGCCGATATTCCGGCTTGGTATCAGACCGGCGCGGGCCAGTTCTGGCTTGCCGAGCTGGATGGTGAAGTGGTCGGCACGGTGGCGCTGAAGGACATCGGCGGCGGGGCCTTGGCTCTGCGGAAGATGTTCGTGAAGCCGGTCGCGCGCGGCGCGGTCGGGGCGGCCCAGGCGCTGCTGGATACGGCGCTGACACACGCGCGCGGACGTGGCGTCGAGGCGGTGTGGCTGGGCACGACCGAAGCCTTCAAGGCCGCGCATCGCTTTTACGAGAAGAACGGCTTTGGCCTGGTCGAGGCGTCGGCGCTGCCGGAGACCTTCCCGCGCATGGCGGTGGATACCCGGTTCTATCGGCTGGCGCTCTAGTCCCGCTTCGGCGCGTAGCTCAGCCGGCAGACGGTCCAGCCGTTCTCCCGGGCCATTTCGAACTTGCCGCCCAGCTGCTGGGCCATGGCGCGGACGATGCGCAACCCCAGGCTCTTGGACTTGGCCGGATCGAAATCCGCTGGCGGCGCGGCGCCGTCGTTGCTGACCGTCAGCAGGTGGGTCAGGCCCGACTGATCCAGCACCACCCGCACCTCGCCACCTCCTTCCCCATTTGGCCCAGCCTCGCCGAAGCCGTGCTCCAGGGCGTTGTTGAAGCTCTCCAGCATCACCAGGGTCACGGGCGTGGCCTGGTCGGGGTGCAGGGGTTCTTCGCCGCCCGCGATCGTCAGGCGCACCCGCGCGCCAGCCGCGGCGGCGGCGCTGGCCAGCAGAGCCTCGGCGAAAGCGCGGAACGGCACGGGCTCGCCGGTGCGGTTGTGCAGCTCGCGCTGAATACGGGCGATGACCTCGATCCGCTCGCCGGCCTGGGACAGGGCGTGGCGGGCGTCGGCGTCGGTGATCCCCTGCCCCTGCAGCCGTAGCAGCGCCCCGGCGACCTGCAGGTTGTTGCTCACCCTGTGGTGCAGTTCGCGATAGAGCAGGTCGCGGCTGTCGGCCAGTTCGCGATACCGCTCGCGCTCGCCCTCCAGCTGGTCCAGCGCCTTGCGCATGCCGTCGATGAAGAAAACGTCGACCGCCACCACGAAAACATAGAAGGCCAGGGCCACCAGCACCGTGAAATCGACGCTGAAGCCGAACGCCGGCGGGATGAAGAAGTACCAGGCCGAGACGCCGCTCAACGCCGCGCACAGCACGCCGGGCCCCAAGCCGCCCAGATAGACGGCGACCACGATGGCCGGGAAGAAGGTCACATAAGGAAAGCCCGGCGGAAACACCGCGTCCAGGCCAAAGCGCAGCAGCACGGCGAAAGCCGTCAGGGCGATGGCCAGGCCGTAGCGGGCGACGACATTGCCCCTGATCCTCCGCCGCAAATCCAAGCGCTGACCTCCCCGTCCCCGCTTCGGTGCTCGCGCTTTCAAGCGGCGCCGTCAAGCCGGCAGCCGACACAGCAGGGAAATGGAAAAGCAAAAGGCCCCGGAGTTTCCTCCGGGGCCTTCGCTTAGATCAGGTCAGCTGTCGCTGAGATCGGTCGATTACTCGACGATCTTGGCCCACAGAAGCGCTTGCGCCTCTGGTCACCAAACACTGTCGTGAAAATCGTTATTCAACGATTTTCGCGACCACGCCGGCGCCGACGGTGCGGCCGCCTTCGCGGATGGCGAAGCGCAGGCCTTGGTCCATGGCGATCGGGGTGATCAGCTCGACGTCCAGCTCGGCGTTGTCGCCCGGCATGATCATTTCCACGCCTTCCTTCAGCTTGATGATGCCGGTGACATCGGTCGTGCGGAAGTAGAACTGCGGACGGTAGTTGGTGAAGAACGGGGTGTGACGGCCGCCTTCTTCCTTGTTCAGGATGTAGGCTTCGGCCACGAACTTGGTGTGCGGGGTGATCGAACCCGGCTTGCACAGCACTTGGCCGCGCTCGACGTCTTCACGCTTGGTGCCGCGCAGCAGCACGCCAACGTTGTCGCCGGCTTGACCTTGGTCCAGCAGCTTGCGGAACATTTCGACGCCCGTGCAGGTCGTCTTCTGGACCGGACGGATGCCGACGATTTCGACTTCTTCGCCGACCTTGACGATGCCCTTTTCGATACGGCCGGTGACCACGGTGCCGCGGCCCGAGATCGAGAACACGTCTTCGACCGGCATCAGGAACGGCAGGTCAACCGGGCGTTCCGGTTGCGGGATGTAGGCGTCGACCGAAGCCATCAGCGCCAGGATCGCCTCTTCGCCGATCTTGGCGTCGCGGCCTTCGACAGCGGCCAGGGCCGAGCCCTTGGTGATCGGGATGTCGTCGCCCGGGAACTGGTACGAGCTCAGCAGCTCGCGCACTTCCATCTCGACGAGCTCCAGCAGCTCTTCGTCGTCGACCATGTCGACCTTGTTCATGAACACGACCAGGGCCGGCACGCCGACCTGACGGGCCAGCAGGATGTGCTCGCGCGTCTGCGGCATCGGGCCGTCGGCGGCCGACACCACCAGGATCGCGCCGTCCATCTGGGCCGCGCCCGTGATCATGTTCTTCACGTAGTCGGCGTGGCCGGGGCAGTCGACGTGCGCGTAGTGACGGTTGGCCGTCTCATACTCGACGTGAGCCGTGTTGATCGTGATGCCGCGGGCCTTTTCTTCCGGCGCGGCGTCGATGTCGGCGTAGTTCTTGGCGGTCGCGCCGCCCGACTTCGCCAGCGTGATCGTGATCGCGGCCGTCAGCGTCGTCTTGCCATGGTCAACGTGACCAATGGTGCCGATGTTGCAGTGCGGCTTAGTGCGTTCGAACTTTTCCTTGGCCATCTTCTTAGCTCCAGGACCCCAGAGGGGCCTTTATCAAAACAGGTTGGACGTCTGGGGTTGGTCGGAAGGGGCCCATAGAGCCCCTTCCCAATCCTTCGTCTAGGCTTTTCCGCGAGGAAAGGCTTAGGCGTACTTCTTGATCACTTCGTCGGCGACGTGTTGCGGCACCGGGTCGTAGTGGTCGTAGACCATGCTGAACTGGGCGCGGCCTTGCGACATGCCCCGCAGGGTGTTCACGTAGCCGAACATGTTGGCCAGCGGCACGTAGGCATTCACCACCGTGGCGTTGCCGCGCATGTCTTGACCTTGGATCATGCCACGGCGGCTGTTCAGATCGCCGATGACCGAGCCCAGGTATTCTTCCGGCGTCACGACCTCGACCTTCATGATCGGCTCGAGCAGCTTCGGATTGCCCTTCTCGCGCAGTTCCTTGAAGGCGGCGCGCGAGGCGATTTCGAAGGCCAGGACCGACGAGTCGACGTCGTGGAACTTGCCGTCCGTCAGGGTCGCCTTGAAGTCGATCAGCGGGAAGCCGGCCAGCAGGCCGTTGTCCTTGACCGATTCCAGGCCCTTCTGGACGCCCGGGATGTATTCCTTCGGCACCGCGCCGCCGACGATCGCGTTTTCGAACACGAAGCCCGAACCCGGCTCGCCCGGCTCGAAGGTGATCATGACGCGGGCGAACTGGCCCGTACCACCGGTCTGCTTCTTGTGCGTGTAGTCGATGTCGACCTTGCGGCCCAGCGACTCACGATAGGCGACCTGCGGCGCGCCGATGTTGGCTTCGACCTTGTAGGTCCGCTTCAGGATGTCGATCTTGATGTCCAGGTGCAGCTCGCCCATGCCCTTCAGGATCGTCTGGCCCGACTCGAAGTCGGTCGAGACGGTGAAGGACGGATCTTCGGCGGCCAGCTTCTGCAGGGCGACGCCCAGCTTTTCCTGGTCGGCCTTCGACTTGGGCTCGACGGCGATCTCGATGACCGGGGCCGGGAATTCCATGCGCTCGAGGATGACCGGCGACTTCAGCGGATCGCACAGGGTGTCACCCGTGCGGGTTTCCTTCAGACCAGCCAGGGCGACGATGTCGCCGGCATAGGCTTCCTTGATGTCTTCGCGGTTGTTCGAGTGCATGAGCAGCATGCGGCCGACGCGCTCGCGCTTGTCGCGCGTGGCGTTCAGCAGCGACATGCCGGTTTCCAGCTTGCCCGAATAGATGCGGCAGAAGGTCAGCGAACCGACGAAGGGGTCGTCCATGATCTTGAACGCCAGAACCGACAGCGGCTCTTCGTCCGAGGCGTGACGCACGACTTCTTCTTCGGTCTTGAAGTCGATGCCCTTGGTCGGCGGGATGTCCAGCGGCGACGGCAGGTAGTCGACGACGGCGTCCAGGAGCGTTTGCACGCCCTTGTTCTTGAAGGCCGAGCCGCAGAGGATCGGATAGAAGGCGCCGGTCAGAACGGCCTTGCGCAGGCACTTCTTGATGGTGGCTTCCGACGGCTCTTCGCCGCCCAGATAGGCTTCCATCGCTTCGTCGTCGAGTTCGACGGCGTTCTCGACCAGATAGGCGCGGGCTTCGATCGCCTTGTCCATCAGGTCGGCGGGAATTTCCTCGTCGCGGAAGTTCGCGCCCAGGGCGTCGTTGTCCCAGACCACGGCCTTCATGCGGACCAGGTCCACGAGGCCCTTCAGGTTCGTTTCCGAACCGATCGGGAATTGGATCGGCACGGCCTTGGCGCCCAGACGGTCACGGATCGATTCCACCGACTTGTCGAAGTCGGCGCCGATCTTGTCCATCTTGTTGACGAAGACGATGCGCGGAACCTTGTACTTGTCGGCCTGACGCCAGACGGTTTCCGTCTGCGGCTCGACGCCGGCGTTGCCGTCCAGCACCGTCACGGCGCCGTCGAGCACGCGCAGGCTGCGCTCGACTTCAATCGTGAAGTCGACGTGCCCGGGGGTGTCGATGATGTTCAGGCGCTTGCCGTTCCAGAAAGCGGTCGTCGCGGCCGACGTGATCGTGATGCCGCGTTCCTGCTCCTGCTCCATCCAGTCCATCGTGGCGGCGCCGTCGTGGACTTCGCCGATCTTGTGCGACTTACCCGTGTAATACAGGATCCGCTCGGTCGTCGTGGTCTTACCGGCGTCGATGTGCGCCATGATGCCGAAGTTACGGTAATCTTCGATGTTATGCTGGCGGGCCATGATGGAGCTCTGCGTAGCGCTGCGGTGAGGCAGGGACATTTAAACGTGCGGCGCGGGCGGTTTATCGCAAACCGCCCGCGCCTGAAAGAGTGCTGATAGCGAAAAGCTTACCAGCGGTAGTGCGAGAACGCCCGGTTGGCTTCAGCCATCTTGTGGGTGTCTTCGCGCTTCTTCACGGCGGTGCCGCGGTTGTTCGAAGCGTCGAGCAGCTCACCGGCCAGCTTTTCGGTCATGGTGTTTTCGCCACGCTTGCGAGCGGCGGTCACCAGCCAACGAATGGCCAGGGCGCGGCGACGGTCCGGACGGACTTCAAC
Organism: Caulobacter sp. ALps2; assembly: GCF_058681635.1. NCBI lineage: Bacteria > Pseudomonadati > Pseudomonadota > Alphaproteobacteria > Caulobacterales > Caulobacteraceae > Caulobacter > Caulobacter sp. ALps2. The sequence continues at coordinate 2,404,619 of NZ_CM178743.1, read as the reverse complement.
CGGCACTTGGTAGGTGGCGCCGCCGACGCGGCGCGACCGGACTTCGATCGCCGGGGCGACGTTGTCCAGAGCGGAGTGGAAGGTTTCAAGCGGACCTTGGTCCTTGCGCTTGTTTTCCAGGATGTCGAAAGCACCATAGATGATGTTTTCGGCGACGGCTTTTTTGCCCTCGTACATCACGTAGTTCATGAACTTCGTGACAATCAGATCCCCAAACTTGGGATCCGGCAGGACTTGGCGTTTCTCGGCGCGACGGCGGCGGGACATCTTCTTCTATTCCTTACTTCGGACGCTTGGCGCCGTAGAGCGAACGACGCTGCTTACGATCCTTGACACCTTGGGTGTCGAGGACGCCGCGCAGGATGTGATAACGGACGCCGGGCAAATCCTTGACGCGGCCGCCGCGGATGAGCACCACCGAGTGCTCCTGCAGATTGTGGCCTTCGCCCGGAATGTAGCACACGGCTTCGATGCCGGTGGTCAGACGGACCTTGGCGACCTTACGCAGAGCCGAGTTCGGCTTCTTCGGGGTCGTGGTGTAGACGCGCGTGCAAACGCCGCGACGTTGGGGGCAGCCCTTCAGGGCCGGCACCTTGTTCCGGACCGGCTTCGGGGAGCGCGGCTTACGGATGAGCTGGTTAATGGTAGGCATTAAGTCTCTGCTCTGATGGAAGCGTGTGCCTTTCGGCCGGGGCGCTTCAGGTCCTTGTCTTTGTTGTTCTTGGTTCAAGGCTCCGCTTGGAGACCCGATAAACACGAAACTCGCCGGGGCGCGGGAAGCACACCGGCGGGTTCTCCGCTCACGAGGAGAGGAAGCTCATCGGAACGCACGCGAACGCACGCCTCGAAAAAGAGCGCGGTATGTACTCGCGAAGCCGCCCAACGTCAACCGCCTGTTCCCGCGTCGGTTAACGCCGGCTTAAGGCTGGATTTCCGGTCAAGTTTTCGCCACCGCTGGATGCGCAGGCTCACGCTCAAATGGAGCGCCTTGTTTGCCGGCCGACCTTCTCCATGTGGGGTGGGCGAAAGCAAGCGCCAAGAGGACAGGTGAGCGTCAGCTTGAGGATCAATGCGCACGACAGAAGGCGGGCGACGATTCTCGCCGGCTCGCTGTTGCTGCACGGGGTTCTGCTGGCCTGGCTGGCCGTGCCGGCACGCCCGCTTTTGGAAGAGCTGATCGCCGACGACCTGTCGACCGTGACGATCGACCTGATCCGGCCCGAGCGTGAAGAGCGGCCGCGACCTCGCCCGGCGATCGCACAAGCCTCGGGGCCCTCCCCCGTTCCGCCGTTCCAGGCGCGCCAGCCCACGCGGCCGGCGCCGGCGGGAGTCCCGACGTTGACCGTCCCGGCGGCCGGCATCTCGCGGCCGGGCACGGCCATCCGCCCCGCGCCTCTGCCGGGCGAGGGGGCCGGCGACCTGCGCACGGCCTTGCGAACCAGCACCGGCTGCGTCAGCGCCGACGCCGTCGGCCTCAATCGCCGCGAGCGCGAGAAGTGCGACGAGCGCTTCGGCGCGGCCAAGCCCAAGGGCGACCCGCTATCCGGCATGAGCGCCGCCAGGCGCCGCGAGCTGGAGGCCCAGGGCGCGGCGCAGGAGGCCTATCGCCGCTATCTCGACGCGCCCATGGCCCCGGGTGTCGACCATCGCAGCAAGGACCAGCCCGGCACGATGAAGGAGATCCCCTTCGTCCTGGGCGCCGAGCAGGACGGCCTGGGCCGGACGCGCAAGTCGGTCGTCGACCAGAAGCGCCGCGAGAACGATTCCGCCGACCGGGCCCGGCGGTTCCTGGAACTGCGGAAGAAGGCCGGCCAGCCTTAGGTCAGGAGGGGGGTCAGGACGGGAGCCAGGGCGGCGGCGATGACGGCGTCGACGCGGTGTTCGAAACGGTGCGCGGCGACGGCGCGGGCCTGGCCGGCCTGGCCGATGGCGTGAGCGACCTCGGGGTTGTCGACGAGCGTGGCCAAGCCGGCCAGATCCGACTCCAGCCTGGTCCAGCGATAGGACAGGACCTCGCGCCCCGGCTCGAACTGTTGGCTCCACCAGGCCCCGTCGGTGACAACGGCGGCGCCGGCCAGCATGGCGCTGAGGGGACGCTCGTGCGACCCCCGGCCGAAATTGGCGTTGGCGTTCAGCACCACCCGAGCCCGGCGCATCAGGGCGACCGTGTCGGCCAGAGTCATCGGCGGTCCAAGACGGAAGCTCTTGTGCCGCTCGATCCAGCCTTCATAGCCGGCCCCGACGCAGAACACCGGCAGGCCGGCCTGGCCGGCCAGTTCCAGCAGAGCCTGGCGACGCAGCTCGCGCGCCTGTTCGTGCACCCAGGTGGCGTAGCGGCGCATGCGTTCGTAGCGCGGGTGGGCGGGATCCTCGCCGTAGCTCCGCAGGGCCTGGTCAAGCGCCTCCAGGGCCGGGAGGAATTCCGTGCCCAGGGCCAGGTCCAACGCACGATCGAAGATCTGACGGATGCCCCTCCCCTCCTCGACCCAGGGCGCGGGCCCGACGCCATGGAACGAGCCGGCGAACAGGATCGGGATGGGACGTTGATCGACGAAAGCGTCGACGTCCGGATCGGCCTCGACCCGCTGGCCCACCGCCGCGTGCGGGCAGAAGGCGACGTGGGCGAAGTGGTCCGGGCCAAAGGTCCCGTGGATCGCCTCGACATGGGACGGGTCGACCGTGAGGATCACCGTCTCGCGCGGCGTAACCTCCAGCTGGTTCAGGTGGCTCAGCGGATAGTCGACATGCTGCAGCACGTGCGGCGCGGCGAAGATCTCGCCCAGCGACTGTCCCAGCAGCGCCTGGGCGTCGCCTAATATGCCGTAGGTGTGGACAAGGTTGGTCGGGGCTTGCGCCGCCGCGCGCAGCGCCGCGCCAATGTCGTCCGGGCCCACGATGTCGACGACGACCGCCTCGTGCCCCTTGTGGGCGAAGGCGGCGGCCAGTTCGTCGGTGAACCGCCGGGTCGCGTCATACCGCGACGGACCCTTGATGAAGACGGCGCGCATGGACGATCCCCGAAGCTTACGCGGCGACCCTGGCCAAACGTGGTTAACGAACCCTTGCCTTAGGCCGCGCGCCGGATCGCCGAGGCCGTGGCGCCGACGCGGAAGCGCTGGACCAGCTCGGCCAGGCCGCGAACCTCGTCCAGCAGCGACTGGCTGGACGCCGCCGAGCGGCTGGCCATGGCCGTGGTGTGCTGGGTCCCCTGGTCCATCTGATTGACGGCGGTGTTGACCTGGCTGAGACCCGAAGCTTGCTCCTGGGCCGAGGCGGCGATCTCGGTGATCACGCTGCTGATCGCGCCCACCTGGCCGGCGATGCGCTGCAGGGTCTCGCCGGCCGCGCCGACCAGCGACACGCCCGAGGCCACCTGGCGCTCGGAGTCGCCGATATGGACCTTGATCTCCTTGGCCGCGTCGGCCGAGCGCTGGGCCAGGGCCCGCACCTCTTGCGCCACCACGGCGAAGCCGCGGCCGGCTTCACCAGCGCGAGCGGCTTCGACGCCGGCGTTCAGGGCCAGCAGATTGGTCTGGAAAGCGATCTCGTCGATAACGCCGATGATCTGGGCGACCTGGCGGGAAGAGGCCTCGATGCCGCCGATGGCCTCGACGGCCGAGGCCACGACGTCGCGCGAGCGGCCAGCTTCGACCTGGGCGGCGCTGACGGCGCTGTGGGCTTCCTTGGCGCCGTCGGCCGTGCGGCGGACGGTGGCGGTGATTTCGTCGAGAGCGGCGGCGGTCTCTTCCAGGCTGGCGGCCTGCGCCTCGCTGCGGCGCGACAGGTCGTCGGCGGCCGAGGCGATGCCGCTGGCCCCGCTGTTCAGGCCCGACACCGCCGAGATCACGGCGGCCATCGCCCCTTCCAAGCGCTCGACGGCCTGGTTGAAATCGGCGCGCAGGCCTTCGTAGTCGTGGGCGAACGGCTCGGCCAGGCGCACGGTCAGGTCGCCGGCCGACAGACGGTCCAGGCCCTCGGCCAGGCGCTTGACCACCTGGGCCTGGTCGGCGGCGCGGCGTGCGCTGTCGGCGCCGGCGGCGTCACGCTCGGCTTCCGAGGCCTCGCGGTGCGCGGCGGCGTCGGCGGCGATGCGGTTCTTCTCCAGGGCTTCGTCGCGGAAGCGGTGCACGGCGTCGGCCATCAGGCCGATGTCGTCCTGACGGCCGGCGAACGGCAGGGTGACCGACAGGTCTCCGCCCATCAGACGGCCCATGGCGTCGCGCAGGCTCGACAGCGGCGACAGCTGGCGACGGGTCATCAGCACCGAGGCCCCCGCCCCGGCCGCGCCCAGCAGCACGCAGGCCAGCGCCAGCAGGGTCAGCTGGCGATAGACCGGCTGGAAGTAATCAGCCTGCGGCACGCCCACATAAAGCACGCCGATCACTTGGCCCGAGGCGTCCTTGATCGGGTCGTAGGCCACGAAGAACGGCCGGCCCAGGATCTTGGCCTCGCCGCGATAGGGCTCGCCCTTGCCCAGCACCGCGTCATGGACAGGCCCCTTGGCCAGGCTGGTGCCGACGGCGCGCGAGCCATCTTCCTTGGTGACGTTGGTGGTGACCCGCTTGTCGCCCATGAAGACGGTGGCGGTGCCGCCGACCAGGGCCTTCACGCGATCGACGCCGTCGAAGTCGCCGTTGAGCACGTGGTCGCCGACCATCAGCTGGTCGCCCTGGCGCTTGAAGCTCTTGCCCCGCTCGCCGACCACGTCCCAGGCCACCCGCATGCTGGCCTCCTGAGCCTGCGTCGCCTGCTGGCGCGCGAAATCCAGGGAGCTCTTGGCCACGATCCCCAGGACCGCGACGGTCAGGACCAGGAAGGCCGAGGCGATGGTCAGGCTGACCTTGGTGGAAATGCTGGCGCGCATGAGGGCTTGGGGACCGGAATTTGAGGCAGATCAAACTCCGGCATGCGCCGTATAGTTAAAGCGCTGATTAATAACAGTGTTAGGAACGCGACATAGTCACGCTTCGCGACGATAGGCCGCAGGACGGGGCAGGAACCTGACCGCCAGCCAGCGCCGGGCTGGCTCATCGTAGAGCTTGAGGCAGGCCCAGGCGATCGTGACGGCGGCGATCAACAGAACCGCCCCGACCAGCGCGCCCTCGGCGACCGGCGGCTTCTTGTCCACGACCCAACCGGTGTAAATGTAGATCAGCGGATAGTGGGTGATGTAGAGCGGATACGACAGGTCGCCGAAGAAACGGGCCACACGCACCGACGGACCGTCCCAATCTTCTTTGGCAACGCGCTTGTCGCCCGCGCCGATGGCCACGATCAGCGGGAACAGCACGATCACGCAGGCCGCCTCGTACAGGCCGTTGATCCAGCGCTGGTCGCCCACGCCGAAACGTGGCAGCGACATCGCCACCACCAGCAGCAGGCTGCTGACGGCGAAGGCGTTCTTGATCCGGATCCGCCTGCCCAGGCGCATCAAGAGGATGCCGGCGAAGAACGGGAACATCACCCGCGTCAGGCCGATGCGCACGCCGCTGGCGTCCAGCGCCCAGCCGCCGATCACGTCACCACGCGGACCGAAAACCAGCAGGTGGATCAGCGCCAGGGCCGATAGGAAGACCAGCACGCCCAGCCAGCGGTTCGACAGCTTCCGCAGGCCCACGGCATACAGAATGTTGCCGATATATTCGTAGAACAGCGACCACTGCGGGCCGTTCAGCGGATAGATCTCGCCCCAGCCGCGGATCTCGGCCGACGGCGTCAGCGGGATCATCACGAAGCCCAGCAGCAACACGCCCAGCACCTGCCAGGTCGTGACGGTGTCTAGCTTGGGGAACAGCGACCCGTGCTGGAAGCCCAGCAGGACCGCGCCGATCAGGCCGCCGACAATGATCATCGGCTGCAGGCGCACCAGGCGGCGCTTGTAGAAGTCCCACTGGCCCATGCCCGTCTGGTTTGGGCCCGCCGCCCAGCGCTCGTCATAGGCGTAGGCGATCACGAAGCCCGACAGCAGGAAGAAGAAGTCCACCGCCAGGTAGCCGTGGTTGATGATCTGCCGCGCAGGACCGCCGCCGGCCCAGGCCTCGAACAGGTGGAAGACCACCACCATCAAGGCGGCCACGCCCCGAAGCCCGTCCAGGATGACGTAATGGCTCTTGCCGGGCGCAATGGCGTCGGTCGCCGTGGCGGAAACGGTCATGCGTATGGGCCCCGACCCTGTCGTTCTTGGCGACAACCCGGGCCGCGCGGCAGGGTTGCCGGATTTGAGCAGGGCCGCAATAGGCCCCGCTTAGCCCCAGCGCGGAACGGTCCTCGAAGGGGCGGGTTGTGCAAGCGTCCCAGCGGCGCATCGCGCCCTCCTCCTGCCTCGAGCCCGATCATGACCGACTATGTCGATAGCCTGACCTCCGACGCCTCCAAGACCGCCGACCGGGCGCGCGCCAAGGTCGAACCCAAGCTGAAGGCGGTCACCGGCGCCGCTCACGAAGCCTATGACAGCCTGCGGGACGTCGCGACCGAGGCCCTGGGCGAGACCCGGGCCCGCGTGAAGGACATCGCCGCCCAGGCCTCCGACGAGATCCAGCATCGCTATGGCGACCTGGAAGCCTGGGTGCACGAGAAGCCGGCCCGGGCCGTGGGCATCGCCGCCGGCCTCGGCATCATCCTGGGCCTGCTGCTGCGCGGCCGCTCGACCAAGACCATCTACGTGCGCGAGCCGCGCTAGCCCCGCAGCCCACCACCGAAAAGCAAAAAAGGCCCGGGAGTGATCCCGGGCCTTTCCGTATTCGCTTTAAGCCTGAGGCTTATTCGCTGTCCGGCCCCGGACGCCCATGGGCGTCCGAGTTTCCGAGTGTTTCGGACGCCTATTCGGCGTCCGAGAGAGCGATCTCGGCCGGCAGCGGCTCCATCGCTTCTTCGCGCTGCTGGGCCAGCTGCTCGTCGCGCTTGGCGGCGACGCGCTGCAGGCTGCGCAGGTAGGAACCCGTACCGGCGGGGATCAGACGACCCACGATGACGTTTTCCTTCAGGCCTTCCAAGGTGTCGGTCTTGCCGTGCACCGAGGCTTCGGTCAGGACGCGGGTCGTTTCTTGGAACGACGCGGCCGAGATGAAGCTCTTGGTTTGCAGCGAGGCCTTGGTGATGCCCAGCAGCACCGGCTGGGTCACGGCCGGACGACCGCCGCGAGCAACGGCCTTGTCCTGTTCCTTGTCGAACTCCGGCTTATCAAGGTGGTCACCCTTGATCAGGCCGGTGTCGCCGGGCTCGAGGATCTCGACCTTCTGCAGCATCTGACGAACGATCGTCTCGATGTGCTTGTCGTTGATCGGCACGCCCTGCAGTCGATAGACCTCCTGGATCTCGTCGACGAGGAAGTTCGCCAGGGCCTCGACGCCCAGGATACGCAGGATGTCGTGCGGATCCGGGTTGCCGTCGATGATGTACTCGCCCTTGGAGATGAAGTCCCCGTCGTGGACGGCGATGTGCTTGCCCTTCGGGATCAGGAACTCGACCGCCTCGGCCTGGTTGCCATCGGCGTCGACGTCCGGCGTGATCTTGATCCGGCGCTTGTTCTTGTAATCCTTGCCGAATTCGACACGGCCGTCCATTTCCGCGATGACCGCGCAGTCCTTGGGACGACGGGCTTCGAAGAGTTCGGCGACGCGCGGCAGACCACCGGTGATGTCCCGGGTCTTGGCGCCTTCGGTCGGGATACGCGCGATGACTTCACCCGGCTTCACTTCGTCGCCATCGGCGACGGAGAGAATGGCGCCGGCCGACAGGAGGTAGCGAGCCTCGCCGCCGTTCGACAGGCGCTTGTACGAGCCGTCTTCCGACAGCACGCCCATGGCCGGACGCAGGTCCGAACCACGGGCCGACGTACGCCAGTCGGCGATGACGCGCTGGGCGATGCCGGTCGCTTCGTCGACTTCCTCGCGGATGGACAGGCCATCCACCAGGTCTTCGGCGCGGATCTTGCCGGCCACTTCGGTGATGATCGGGGTGGTGTAGGGGTCCCAATCGCCGAGGCGCTGGCCGCGCTTGACCGTGTCGCCGTCCTTGACCCGCAGGCGGGCGCCGTACGGCGGCTTGTAGGTTTCGCGCTCCTTGCCGTCGACCAGCACGCTGACCGAGGTGTTGCGGCTCATGATGACCAGCGCGCCGTCGGCGCCGACAACGGTCGGGCCGATCACGCGGACCGTACCCTCGTTGGAGGCTTCGAAGAACGACTGCTCGGCCACCTGGGCGGTGCCGCCGATGTGGAACGTACGCATGGTCAGCTGCGTGCCGGGCTCACCGATCGACTGGGCGGCGATGACGCCGACCGCTTCGCCGATGTTCACCGGAGTGCCGCGGGCCAGGTCGCGACCATAGCAGGCGCCGCAGACGCCGACCTTGGCTTCGCAGGTCAGGACCGAACGGACCTTCACCGACTGAACAACGGCGGCCTCGATGGCGTCGGCGATGTTCTCGTCGATATAGGTGTCGGCCGGAACGACCAGCTCGCCGGTGCCCGGATCCTTGACGTCCTCGGCCGTGAAGCGGCCCAGGACGCGGGTGCCCAGCGAGACCAGCACGTCGCCGCCTTCGACGACGGCGCGCAGGGTGATGCCCCGCGTGGTGCCGCAGTCTTCCTCGACGATGATGCAGTCCTGCGCGACGTCGACCAGACGACGGGTCAGGTAGCCCGAGTTGGCGGTCTTCAGCGCGGTGTCCGCCAGGCCCTTACGAGCGCCGTGGGTCGAGTTGAAGTACTCCTGAACGGTCAGGCCTTCCTTGAAGTTCGAGACGATCGGGGTCTCGATGATTTCGCCGGAGGGCTTGGCCATCAGGCCGCGCATGCCGCCCAGCTGCTTCATCTGGGCTTGCGAACCACGGGCGCCGGAGTGGGCCATCATGTAGATGGCGTTGATTTCCTTCTCGCGGCCGTTCTCGTCCTTATGCTTCATCTGAAGCTCGGCCATCATCTCGTCGGCGACGCGATCGGTAGCCTTGGCCCAGGCGTCAACGACCTTGTTGTACTTCTCGCCCTTGGTGATCAGGCCGTCGGCGTACTGTTGCTCGTACTCTTCGGCCAGCGAGCGGGTTTCGGCGACAATCGCCTCCTTCCGCTTCGGGATGATGATGTCGTCCTTGCCGAAGGAAATGCCGGCCTTGGCGGCTTCCTTGAAGCCCAGACCCATGACCTTGTCGGCGAAGATGACCGTCGCCTTCTGACCGCAGTGGCGGTAGACGATGTCGATCAGATTGCCGATTTCCTTCTTGGTCAGCGCCTTTTCGATCAGGCGGTGGCCAATCTGCGGGTGGTGCGGCAGCAGGGCGGCGATCTTCATGCGGCCCGGCGTGGTGTCGATCACCTTGCGCAGCAGAACGCCTTCCGGAGTCATCTCGGTGTGGCGCGCCTTGATCTTGGCGTGCAACGAGATGACGCCCGCGTCCATGGCGGCTTCGATTTCACCCAGGTCGGCGAAGATCTTGCCTTCGCCCGGCTCACCTTCGCGGGCGACCGACAGGTAGTACAGGCCCAGGACGATGTCCTGCGACGGCACGATGATCGGGCGACCGTTGGCGGGCGACAGGATGTTGTTGGTCGACATCATCAGGACGCGCGCTTCCAGCTGAGCTTCCAGGCTCAGCGGGACGTGCACGGCCATCTGGTCGCCGTCGAAGTCGGCGTTGAACGCGGCGCAGACCAGCGGGTGCAGCTGGATCGCCTTGCCCTCGATCAGCTTCGGCTCGAACGCCTGGATGCCCAGACGGTGAAGCGTCGGGGCGCGGTTCAGCATGACCGGGTGCTCGCGGATCACCTCTTCGAGGATGTCCCACACCTGCGGCTGCTCGCGCTCGACCATGCGCTTGGACTGCTTGACGGTGCCCGACAGGCCCTTGGCGTCCAGGCGCGCGTAGATGAACGGTTTGAACAGCTCCAGAGCCATCTTCTTGGGCAGGCCGCACTCGTGCAGCTTCAGCTCGGGACCGACCACGATGACCGAACGGCCCGAATAGTCGACGCGCTTGCCCAGCAGGTTCTGACGGAAGCGACCCTGCTTGCCCTTCAGCATGTCGGCCAGCGACTTCAGCGGACGCTTGTTGGCGCCCGTGATGACGCGACCGCGACGGCCGTTGTCGAACAGGGCGTCGACCGACTCCTGCAGCATCCGCTTTTCGTTGCGGATGATGATGTCGGGCGCGCGCAGCTCGATCAGGCGCTTGAGGCGGTTGTTACGGTTGATGACCCGGCGATACAGGTCGTTCAGGTCCGAGGTCGCGAAGCGGCCGCCGTCCAGCGGCACCAGCGGACGCAGTTCCGGCGGGATGACCGGGACGACCGTCAGCACCATCCACTCGGGACGGTTGCCCGACTCCTGGAAGGCTTCCAGGATCTTCAGGCGCTTCGAATACTTCTTCTGCTTCATGTCCGACACGGTGCCGGCCAGTTCCTCGCGCAGACGCTCGGCCTCTTTCTCGAGGTCGATGGCCTTCAGCAGGTTCTGGACGGCCTCGGCGCCGATCTCGGCGGTGAAGCTGTCGTCGCCGTACTCTTCCTGGGCGCGCATGTAGTCGTCTTCCGACAGCAGCTGGTGCTGCTTCAGCGGGGTCAGGCCCGGCTCGGTGACGATGTAGTATTCGAAGTACAGGACGCGCTCGATGTCCTTCAGCGGCATGTCGAGCATCATGGCGATACGCGACGGCAGCGACTTCAGGAACCAGATGTGGGCGACCGGCGAGGCCAGTTCGATGTGACCCATGCGCTCGCGACGGACGCGGGCCAGGGTGACTTCAACACCGCACTTTTCGCAGATGATGCCCTTGTACTTCATGCGCTTGTACTTGCCGCACAGGCATTCGTAGTCCTTGGTCGGGCCAAAGATACGGGCGCAGAACAGGCCGTCACGCTCGGGCTTGAACGTGCGGTAGTTGATGGTTTCCGGCTTCTTGATCTCGCCGAACGACCACGAGCGGATCTTTTCCGGCGAGGCCAGCGAGATACGGATCTGGTCGAAGGTCGGAGCGGCCTGGACCGGATTGAAGATGTTCAGGACTTCCTGGTTCATCTTGGTTCCTTCTGCGGGATTACCCGCGAAAATTCATAGAGTTGGAGAGGGCTGACAGGGCCCCTCCCCCGCGGTTCACGCGAGGGAGGGTGATCCGGATCAGCTGTTCTCCAGCTCGACGTTCAGGCCGAGCGAGCGCATTTCCTTGACCAGCACGTTGAAGCTTTCCGGGATACCGGCTTCGAACGTGTCGTCGCCGCGGACGATCGACTCGTAGACCTTGGTGCGGCCGGCCACGTCGTCGGACTTCACCGTCAGCATTTCCTGCAGGGTGTAGGCCGCGCCGTAGGCTTCCAGAGCCCACACTTCCATTTCCCCGAAGCGCTGACCGCCGAACTGGGCCTTACCACCCAGCGGCTGTTGCGTGACGAGCGAGTACGGACCGATCGAACGGGCGTGGATCTTGTCGTCGACCAGGTGGTGCAGCTTCAGCATGTAGATGTAGCCGACCGTGACCGGACGCTTGAACTGCTCGCCGGTCAGACCGTCGAACAGGATCGACTGACCCGAGCGGTTCACGCCGGCCATTTCGAGGTGGTCCTCGATATCGTCCATGCGCGCGCCGTCGAACACGGGGGTGGCGATCGGAACGCCCTTGCCCAGGTTCTTGGCCAGTTCGACCAGACCCTCTTCGGTGTCCGGCAGTTCTTCGTCCGGGCCGTAGATGTCGCGCAGGCGCGTCACCAGGGCTTCCTTCTGACCGCCGTGCTGCCAGTCTTCCAGCAGGTTGGTGATCTGCTTGCCGAGATTGGCGCAGGCCCAGCCGAGGTGGGTCTCGAAGATCTGACCGACGTTCATGCGCGACGGCACGCCCAGCGGGTTCAGAACGACGTCGACGTGCGTACCATCGGCGAGGAACGGCATGTCCTCGATCGGCAGGATGCGCGAGATGACGCCCTTGTTGCCGTGACGGCCGGCCATCTTGTCGCCCGGCTGCAGCTTGCGCTTCACGGCCACGAAGACCTTGACCATCTTCATGACGCCCGGAGGCAGTTCGTCGCCGCGTTGCAGCTTATCGACCTTGTCTTCGAAACGACGGTCGAGGCGCTTGCGGTTCTCGTCGAACAGGCGGCGCAGGCTTTCCAGTTCGCCCATCGCCTTCTCGTCCTCGAGGGCGATCTGCCACCACAGGCCCGAAGCCACCTGGCTCAGGTTTTCGGCGGTGATCTCGCCGCGCGACAGGCCCTTGGGACCCGACAGCGCGACCTTGCCGATCAGCAGTTCCTTCAGGCGGCCCGAGATGTTGCGGTTCAGGATCGCGAACTCGTCGTCGCGGTCCTTGCCCAGACGGTCGATCTCGGCGCGTTCGATAGCCAGGGCGCGTTCGTCCTTGTCGACGCCGTGACGGTTGAACACCCGCACGTCGACGATCGTGCCGGCGACGCCCGGGGGCAGACGCAGGCTGGTGTCGCGGACGTCCGAGGCCTTTTCACCGAAGATGGCGCGCAGCAGCTTTTCTTCCGGCGTCATCGGGCTTTCGCCCTTCGGCGTGACCTTGCCGACCAGGATGTCGCCCGGCTGGACTTCGGCGCCGATCGCCACGATGCCGGCTTCGTCGAGGTTGCGCAGGGCTTCCTCGCCGACGTTCGGAATGTCGCGGGTGATTTCTTCCGGACCCAGCTTCGTGTCGCGGGCCATGACTTCGAATTCCTCGATGTGGATCGAGGTGAAGACGTCGTCACGGACGATGCGTTCGGAGATCAGGATCGAGTCTTCGAAGTTGTAGCCGTTCCAGGGCATGAACGCGACGAGCGCGTTGCGGCCCAGGGCCAGTTCGCCCAGCTCGGTCGACGGGCCGTCGGCGATGATGTCGCCGGCGCTGATCCGGTCGCCCACCTTCACCAGCGGACGCTGGTTGATGCAGGTCGACTGGTTCGACCGCTGGAACTTCGACATCCGGTAGATGTCGACGCCCGAGCGGGCCGCGTCGGTTTCTTCCGTGGCGCGGATGACGACACGCGTGCCGTCGATCTGTTCCACGACGCCGGTGCGCTTGGCGATGACGACGGCGCCCGAGTCACGGGCGACGACGGCTTCCATGCCGGTGCCGACCAGCGGGGCGTCCGACTGCACCAGCGGCACGGCCTGACGTTGCATGTTCGAGCCCATGAGGGCGCGGTTGGCGTCATCGTTTTCGAGGAACGGGATCAGGGCGGCGGCCACCGACACGACTTGGCGCGGCGACACGTCCATCAGGTCCACCGTCTCCTTTTGCAGGAGGGTCGGTTCGCCGTTGATGCGGCCCGGAACCAGGTCGTCGACGATCTCGCCTTCGAACACCGCGATGTTCGACTGGGCGATGACGTGCTTGGATTCCTCCATCGCCGACATGTAGACGACTTCGTCCTGCGGCTTGCCGTCCTTCACGCGACGGTACGGGCTCTCGATGAAGCCGTACTTGTTCACGCGGGCGTGGGTAGCCAGCGAGTTGATCAGACCGATGTTCGGGCCTTCCGGCGTTTCAATCGGGCAGATCCGGCCGTAGTGGGTCGGGTGAACGTCGCGGACTTCGAAGCCGGCGCGCTCACGGGTCAGACCGCCCGGGCCGAGGGCCGAGAGACGACGCTTGTGGGTGATTTCCGACAGCGGGTTCGTCTGGTCCATGAACTGCGACAGCTGCGAGGAGCCGAAGAATTCGCGGACGGCGGCGGCGGCCGGCTTGGCGTTGATCAGGTCGTGCGGCATCACGGTGTCGATGTCGACGGACGACATACGTTCCTTGATGGCGCGTTCCATGCGCAGCAGACCGACACGGTACTGGTTTTCCAGCAGTTCGCCCACCGAGCGAACACGACGGTTGCCCAGGTTGTCGATGTCGTCGATTTCGCCGCGACCATCGCGCAGGCCCACCAGGACCTTCAGGACGGCCAGGACGTCTTCCTTGCGCAGGATGCGGACTTCGTCCGACACGTCCTGCTCCAGGCGCATGTTCATCTTCACGCGGCCCACCGACGACAGGTCGTAGCGCTCGGCGTCGAAGAACAGCGACTTGAACATCGCCTCGGCGGCTTCCACCGTCGGCGGCTCGCCCGGACGCATGACGCGATAGATGTCGAACAGCGCGTCCTCACGGACGGCGTTCTTGTCCACGCGCAGGGTGTTGCGCATGTACGCGCCGACCGTGACGTGGTCGATGTCCAGCACGTCGATGGTGTCGAAGCCTTGGTCGGCCAGGGCCTGGATCGCCGGGACGTCCAGCTCGTCGCCGGCTTCCGAATAGATCTCGCCGGTCGAGAAGTTGACGGCGTCACGGGCCAGGTAGCGGCCGGTCAGGGCTTCCGGGGCCAGCAGCAGGGTCTTCAGACCCGCGTCGGCGAACTTCTTGGCTTGGCGAGCCGTGATCTTGGTGCCAGCCGGGGCCACTTCTTCGCCGGTGTCGGCGTCGACCAGCGGGAACTCCGGCTTCACGCCGCGCCAGCGCTCGGGCTTGTACGGGGTGGCCCAGCCGCCCGCGCGCTTCTCGAACGGGACGACGTCGTAGAACGTGGTGAGGATCTCTTCGCCGTCCATGCCCAAGGCATAGAGGAAGGTCGTGGCCGGCAGCTTGCGGCGGCGGTCGATGCGGACGTAGACGATGTCCTTGGCGTCGAACTCGAAGTCCAGCCACGAACCGCGATACGGGATCACGCGGGCGGCGAACAGCAGCTTGCCCGAGGCGTGGGTCTTGCCCTTGTCGTGGTCGAAGAACACGCCCGGCGAACGGTGCATCTGCGAGACGATGACGCGCTCGGTGCCGTTGACGATAAAGGTGCCCTTGTCCGTCATGAGCGGGATATCGCCCATGTAGACGTCCTGCTCCTTGATGTCCTTGACCGAGCGGGCGCCGGTTTCTTCTTCCGTTTCGAACACGATCAGGCGCAGCTTGACCTTCAGCGGCGCCGCGAAGGTCATGTCGCGCTGGATGCACTCTTCAACGTCGTACTTGGGCTCTTCGAACTCGTACGAGACGTACTCGAGCACGGCGCGTTCATTGAAGTCCTTGATCGGGAACACCGACTTGAAGACCGCCTCGACGCCCTCGTCGCGACGCTGGCCCGGACGGACCTCGCGCTGCAGGAACTGTTCGTAGGAAGAGCGCTGAACCTCGATGAGGTTCGGCATCTGCACAGCCTCGGGAATGCGGCCGAAAGACTTCCGGATCCGCTTCTTGCCGGTGAAGGATTGCGCCATGTTTTTTCCCTGCGGCGCGGACAGAGTCCGCGCGTGAATTCGAATGTACCTAGCGTCCACCCTCGCCGCTCGCCTGTTCAGGGAGCCGCGGACGCTGGAATTCCCCTAAAAAGCGACCGGGACCGGAAGCCTTAGGGCGCCCCTTCGCGCTGGTCGGAGGGCGGCTGACCGCGCCTCGGGGCGTAATACGGACGCGCGTAGGCGCTCCGCCGATGTAATCGTGAACGCGGGGATATAGGGGATGAAGGCAGGGAAGAAAAGGGGGATTCGTAAACTGGCGTAAATACGCTCTTGCGGTTTCCCACAGCCTTGTGCGGCCCGGCTTTCGGCGAACCGGGTTCTCTCAGGTGCCGCGCTTCAGGGCCTTCATGGCCAGCGAGACGCCCAGGGCGATCAGGCAGACGAAGAACGCGACCTTGGTGATCGCGCCGGCGACGTCGACGACGAAGCCGAGGATACCGAAGACGATCATGAGGACGAGCAGGACACCGGCGATCTTGAGCATGGCGGATGAACGTGAGCTTGGCCGGAACGGTTCCGTCTAAGCCTTCCAGATCCCGATCGAACCCTTGGGCCCGCATAGCACGCCCGACGTCTCCGAGGTCAGGCGCACGGTGTTCATCGGCGCGGGCGAGATCCGCTCGAACGCCCCGCCCTCGCGGCTGACAATCGTACCGGCCAGGCCCGTGGCCATCACGGTCGAACCGTCGACCGAGACGCTGGACAGATAGCCTGGCGGGGCCTCGACCGGCTCGAAGGTGACGCGGCCGGGGTCCAGGCGCGCCAGGTTCACGCCCTTGGCGGTCGGGCTCTTGTAGTCGCCGCCACAGACCCACAGCGCATTGTGCTTGTCGAAGGCGACCGCGAACGCACCCTTGGATGCGGCGTCGGCCAGGATCGGCGTGTCGATGGCCACGAAGACCCCGCCCCCGCCGCGCGACAGATAGACCCGCGCTCGACCCGCCCCGCCGGTGCAGAAGGCCACCTGCCCGCGCTTGCCGATCGCCACGCAACCGTTGCTGGCCGCGAAGGCCCCCTCGTTCGGCGCCGCTAGCGGCACGCCCTCGTTCTTGAGCCGCGTCCAGGTCTCGCCGCCATCGGCCGTGTAGAGCATGGTGAACCGGCCCTGGGTCGGGTCGCCCAGAATGAAGCCGCGGCGACCGTCGACGAAAGCGATCGAGTCCCAGAAGCCGTCAGGGTCGTGGTTGGTCGCGATGCGCTTCCAGGCCTTGCCGCCGTCCCTGGTGCGCCACAGCTGCGAGGCCGGCCCCGGACCGGCGCTCATCGCCAGCAGGTGGTCGTCGTCGAAGGCGTGCAGGCCCCGGAAGTCCAGCCCCTCGGCCCCGACGATCCGCATGGCGTCCTGCCGCTCGCCCTTGCCCCGGATCAGCCAGCCCTTGGACCCCGACGCCCAGTACGACTTACCGCCGGTGGGCGAGAGACCGCGCAGCTCGCTGTCGGCCACCGACGCCGGCATGACGATGCCGCCCAAGCCGCCTTTGGCCAAGACAGGCGTGCCGGCCAGAGAGAGCGCGCCAACGAGGGCGCCGCGGCGATGGATCAGCTTCGGCATGCGATTCCCCGAAAGAGAGGGGGCAGATTCGCCATTGGGCCGCCTGACGACAAGAGCCCAAAAACAAAGCGGCCCCGGAGGTTTCCCTCCGAGGCCGCTCGGCAGTTCCAAAAGGAACCCGTCCCCAGCGAACGCTGGGAATGGATTACTTCACTTGGACCTTGGCGCCGGCTTCGGTCAGCTTCTTGGCGACTTCGTCGGCTTGGGCCTTCGAGACGTTCTCGACGACGTTCTGCGGAGCGCCTTCGACCAGGTCCTTGGCTTCCTTCAGGCCGAGGTCCGGACGGACGCCGCGGACTTCCTTGATCACGTTGATCTTCTTGTCGCCGCCGTCGACCAGGACAACGGTGAACTCGGTTTGCTCTTCAGCGGCTTCAACCGGAGCGGCAGCGCCACCGGCAGCGGCGACGGCGACCGGAGCGGCGGCCGAAACGCCCCACTTTTCTTCCAGCAGCTTCGACAGTTCAGCGGCTTCCAGCACCGACAGGGTGGACAGTTCTTCGACCAGCTTTTCGAGCTTCGACATGTGTCAGTTCCTTAGAGAGATTGGGATAGATTTGCGGGGATGACCGTTACGCGGCGTCTTTGGTCGCGTAGGCGTTGAAAACGCGAGCCAGCTGGGCAGCCGGGGCCTGCAGGACGCCAGCGATCTTGGTCGCCGGAGCCTGGATGAGGCCGATAAGCTTGCCACGCAGTTCGTCCAGCGACGGCAGGGTCGCCAGAGCACGCACGCCAGCTTCGTCCAGCACGTTGGTCTGGTCCAGAACGCCACCGACAATCTTGAGCTTGTCGTTTTCTTTGGCGAACTGCACCGCGATCTTCGCGGCCGAAACGGCGTCCGGGCCGTAGGCGATGGCGACCGGGCCGGTGAACAGGGCGGAACCCGTATCACCAAGCTTGCCGTCCAGAGCCTTGAGGGCCAGGGTGTTCTTCACAACCTTGATCGCGGCGCCTTCCTTGCGGAGGCGAAGACGAAGGTCGGTCATTTCCGCAACGGTCAGACCCATGTAGTGGGTCACGACGACAGCGCCGGCATCGGCGAAGACGCTTTTCAGCGACTCGATCGATTCCTGCTTTTGAGCGCGGTCCATTGCGGTCTCCTACTCAATAACAGCGGCCGGACCATTCCGGCAGCCAGATGCGGTCCCATGCGGAATTGCTCCCGCTTGCGAGTCGCACATGCCTGTTTCAAGGAAAGTCGGCCGCGTTCCGGTCTCGGACCGTCCCCTCAATGAAGAAGGAAGCCACGAGCAGGAAGACTTGGCGTCTCTATCCCTGTCTCCCGACGGCGAGGAAGGGCTCTTCCTCGATTACGGCGTTGGTGACCCCACGCCCCGTAGTTCTCAAACAGGTTCTCCGTTGGACCGGAGTCCAGCGAAGAGGCGGGCCGTATAGACGAAGTGGCGACGGATATCAACAGCGTGTTGAAATTCACGCCGCCCCTCCCCCGCCGCCTCGAAGCCATGTTCTATAGGGCGACGAGTTTGGGGGATCTCTATGAAACGCATCGTCGTGCTGACCGCGCTTCTGCTGGCCTTCGCCGGCCCTGCCTTCACCGAGCCGAAGGTCCCGCCGACGCCCCGCGCCGTGGTCGCCGATCCGGCTCGCGACAAGGATCGCCCGGCCGACATGGCCGCCTTCCAGATCGACATCGCCGGGTCGAAGGTCAATGCGATCCTCTACACCGCCTCGGGCCCCGGACCGCACCCGACGATGCTGTTCCTGCACGGCTTCCCCGGCAACGAGACCAATATCGACCTGCTGCAGGCGGTGCGCCGCGCCGGCTGGAACGCCATGCGGATCAACTATCGCGGCTCATGGGGCAGCCACGGCAAGTTCAGCTTCGCCAATGCCCGCGCCGACGGCGAGGCGGCCGTGGCCTTCCTGCTGGATCCGGCCAATGTCGCCAAATACCACATCGATCCCAAGCGCATCGTCGTGGCCGGTCACAGCATGGGCGGCTTCATGGCCGCCGACGCCGTCGCCGCCGAGCCGCGCGTGGCCGGCGCCGTGCTGATCGACTCCTGGGACATCGGCTCGCGCGGCGACCGCATCACCTCGGCCGAGGCCCGCAAGACCGCGATCGAGGCCATGCGCCCCGACACCGCGCCGCTGGCCACGACGCCCGAGGCCCTGGTCGCCGAGATCGAGCGCGACGCCGACAAGCTGGACCTGGAGAAGCTGACCGCCCAGATCTCCGATCGCCCCCTGCTGTTGATCGGCGCTGAATTCGCCGGCGCGCCCGGCACGCGCAAGCTGGCCGCCGCCGCGAAGGCGGCCAGCGCAAGGGCGCTGACCGAAACCTACATGGCCACCGATCACAGCTTCTCGGACGCGCGTATCGCGCTGGAGAGCGAGGTGATCCGCTGGCTGGCCCGCTTCGAACCTGCAAGCGCCGCCAAGGCTCCCTTCCCGCCACTGAAGGGCGCCTATGACGAAGGCAACGTCTTCGCCCGGATCATCCGGGGCGAGCTGCCCAGCTACAAGGTCTATGAGGACGCCGACATCCTGGCCTTCATGGACCGCGCCCCGCTGGAGCCCGGCCATGTGCTGGTGATCTCGAAGACCTCCAAGGCTCGCAACCTGCTGGAGATGAACCCCGCGGACATCGCCAAGGTCATGGCTGTAGCCCAGAAGGTCGGCCAGGCGGAAGTCGACGCCCTGAACCTGGAAGGCTTCCTGATCCTGCAAAATAACGGTGTTGGCCAAAGCGTGCCGCACCTGCACGTCCATGTGATCCCGCGCGTGGCCGGCAAGCCGGTCTATCTCATGGAGAACAAGCCGGCTGATCCGAAGGACCTGGAGGCGATGGCGGCGCGGATCCGGGCGGCGGTCAAGTAGGCGCCACGATCAGACCCCCATCAGCCGCTTGACCGTGGCGTGCCAGAATGGCGTGTCCCAAAGGGTGTGAACGGCGAGGGTGAACGGCGCGGCGACAGCCAGCCAGATCCAATAGGCGCGATGGACGCGGCGGTTACGGAAGACGTCCCACAAGAACATCGGGGCGATCGCCACTAGGATGTAGAGGTCTGACGAGAGCGGTCGCTCCGGTAATGTGGTCGGGATCCATTTGATACGGTCGAAGGCGGCTGGCAGCGCGCCCGCGATCGACAGGATCATCATCCGCTTGTGGAAGCCTGGATCCGTCGCCCGCGCCCTGACGCCCAGGAACACCAGGATCGCGAAGACGATACCAATGCGGCCCTGGACCAGCATGATGTTCTCGAGGAACGTCAGCAGGCCCAGAACCTGGGGCCTGACCAGCGGCGGCGCGGCCCGCAATCCATCGAACACCTGGTGATAGATCGTCGGGATCAGCACGAACCCGACAACCACAAGCGCCGCCGCGAGCACCGCCCCCGCCATGCCAAGCAAGCGATGCGCGGCGACGTGGCCGGTCGCCACGAGCGAGGTCTGGGTGAGCAGCAACAACAGGTAAGCCCCCATCAGGAGGGCGTGAAGATGCAGCACCAAGGGGAACGGTGGTCGCTGCTTGGCCTCGACCGCGGCCATCTGGACCAGCGAGTCCGGTATGAAGCCCGCGAGCACGATAGCCACGAAGCTGGAGGCCATGAAAACGTAGATCCAGCGATCGATAAACGCCGTGCGTTTGCCGGAAAGCGCGTCGAGCCGCACGCCAGCGACGGCCGCCGCCTGATCAATTGTCGTCATGGGACCTCTCCCCCCGGAGTGGAGGAGAAGAATTGCTCGCGGAACGCCGTTACGTCAAGTTTCACCCGCCGCGCGGTGCGCTTTCGCTTGACCCAAACGCGCCAGCGCCGCGCCACCGGCCGCCACGCCCGTCGCGAAACACGCCTGCAGAAGATAGCCGCCCGTAGGCGCCTCCCAATCCAGCATCTCGCCGGCCAGGATCACGTCGGGGCGGCCCTTCAGAGCCAGGCCATCCAGGCTCTCGAACCGCGCGCCGCCCGCCGCCGAGATGGCGCGCTCCAGCGGCTGCACGCCGGTCAGCGCGATCGGCGCGGCCTTGATCGCCGCCGCCAGGGTCGCGGGCTCGGCGGCCAGGTCCACGCCGTGAGCCTCGCGCAGCAGATTGACTTCGACCGGCGACAGCTTGACCGCCTTGCGCAGGAAGTTGCTCAAGCTCTGCCCGCCCCTGGACGCGTGCAGCCGGCGCTCCAAGGTCTCGACGGGGATGTCGGGGCGCAGGTCGATGATCGCCACGGCCTGGCCGTCAGCCTCAATCGCGTCGCGCAGGGTCGCGGCCAAGGCGTAGACCGCACCGCCCTCCAGGCCATAGCCCGCGACCATGGCGTCGCCCCGCGCCGTCCGGTCACCATGGCGTAGGCTGATATTCTTCAACGGCTCGCCAGCGAAACGCTCACGAAACACCGCGCTCCAGGCGACGTCGAAGCCGCAGTTGGCGGGGCGGAACGGGGCCACCGCGCAGCCCCGCCCTTCCAGCGCTGGAACCCAGGCCGCGTCCGAGCCCAGCTTGGCCCAGCTGGCCCCGCCCAGGGCCAGGATCACCGTCCGGGCCCTTACGACCTCGCCATTGATCAGCAGGCCGCCGTCGGCGCTCCAGCCGGTCCATTCGGCGCGAGCGCGCAGTTGCACGCCCAGGTTCTCGAGCCGCGCCAGCCAGGCCCGCAGCAGCGGCGAGGCCTTCATCACCTTGGGAAACACCCTGCCGCTGGCGCCCACGAAGGTCGGCTGTCCCAACCCCTCGGCCCAGGCCACCAGGTCCTTCGGCGCGAACGCCCGCAGCATTGGCCGCAAGGTCTCGGACCGCGCGTCATACCGCCGAACGAACCGCTCGAACTCTTCGGAATGGGTGAGGTTCAGCCCCCCACGTCCAGCCATCAGGAACTTGCGTCCGAAGGTCGGCATCTTCTCGAACACGGCCACGGACTTGCCCGCCCCATTTCCGAGGCCCTGGGCCACCGTCTCGGCCGCCATCAGCCCGGCCGGCCCGCCGCCGATCACGGCGACGTCGAGGATCTCGTCTTCGGGTGTGGGCTTTGGGCTCATGCGCCTTGGATCAAAGAAAAAGGGCGGCGCCGCAAGGCCCCGCCCTTCTCATCTCGTGACTTCAGACGGCGATTAGCCGACCGAGGCGGTGTCCACCTTGAAGCCCGGGCCCATCGTCGACGACAGGCCGATGCGCTTGATGAACACACCCTTGGCGCCCGAGGGCTTCGAGCGGTTCAGGGCTTCGATCAGGGCCTTGACGTTGATGACCAGGGCTTCGTCCGTGAACGAGGCCTTGCCGATGCCGGCGTGGACGATACCAGCCTTCTCGACGCGGAACTCAACGGCGCCGCCCTTGGCGTCCTTAACGGCTTGGCCGACGTTCGGGGTCACGGTGCCGACCTTCGGGTTCGGCATCAGGCCGCGCGGGCCCAGCACCTTACCGAGGCGACCGACCAGGGCCATCATGTCCGGCGACGCGATGACGCGATCGAAGTCCATGAAGCCGCCGGCGATCTTTTCGTACAGGTCTTCGGCGCCGACGTGCTCGGCGCCCGCCGCGGTCGCTTCAGCGGCCTTGGCGTCCTTGGCGAAGACGGCGACGCGGACGTCACGGCCGGTGCCCGACGGCAGGTTCACGACGCCACGGACCTGTTGGTCGGCGTGGCGCGGATCGACGCCGAGGTTGACCGAGATTTCGATCGACTCGTCGAACTTGGCCTTGGCGTTGGCCTTGACCAGGGCGATGGCGGCTTCGACCGAGTGAGCCGCTTCGCGGTCGCCGGTCCAGGCCTGGATGCGCTTGGGTTGCTTAGCCATGTGATTAGGCCTCCACGATCTTCAGGCCCATGGCCTTGGCGGAGCCTTCGATGATCTTGGCCGCGGCCTCGATGTCGTTGGCGTTCAGATCCTTCATCTTCTTTTCGGCGATCTCGCGCAGCTGGGTGCGGGTCACCTCGCCGACGGTCTCGCGACCGGTCAGCTTGGCGCCGGACTTCAGGCCGGTGATCTGCTTCAGGAAGTGCGTCGCCGGAGGCGTCTTGGTGACGAAGGTGAACGACTTGTCCTGGTAGACCGTGATCACGGTCGGCAGGGGGGTGCCCTTTTCGACGTTCTCGGTGCGCGCGTTGAACTCCTTACAGAAGCCCATGATGTTGACGCCGCGCTGACCCAGAGCCGGGCCGATGGGGGGCGAAGGCGTGGCCGAGCCAGCCTTCACCTGGAGCTTGATGTAGCCCAGGATCTTCTTAGCCATGGTATCCTCTCGTGAGGGCCGGAGCCCTCGCTGGTGAGCCGTGGTGCGGGCTTGGCGGCCCTCCCACGGATTTGAACTCGCCGCCGGAACGACAAGCACGCTCCAGGACCCATCCAGAGAATGGGCCCGAGAGCGAGGCGCGGCGTGTAGCAGGCGGGGAAGGCGGAGTCAAAGGCCGGCGGGACGTTCGAGACGCGGGTGATCACCCCCGAACGTCCGCCGCTGGTCGCGCATGGCCGCCAAGGCCGGGCCGACGGCCACGTCTCGGCGATCCCCCTGGCTTAAGCCTTGGCGGCGCGGCGCAGGTCTTCCGGCAGCACGCCGTATTCATGGCCCAGGCTGATCAGCTGCTCGGCCAGGCCGTCCAGCTGCGCCTCCGAGTGGGCGGCCGAGATGGCGCAACGCAGCAGGCTCTCGCCCGAGGGCGTGGCCGGCGGCAGGCCGACATTGACGTAGTAGCCGCGGTCCAGCAGCGCCCGCCACATGGCCAGGGTGGTCTGCTCGGAGTCGAGACAGACCGCGACGATCGGGCTGGCGATCGAACCCAGCTGGAAACCGGCGGCGGCCAGGGCGCCGTAGAAGCGGTGGACGTTGCTCCACAGCTTCTCGCGCAGCTGCGGCCGCTCGCGGACCGCCGCCAGGGCGGCGCGCACCGAGGCCACGGTGGCCGGCGGCAGCGAGGCGGTGAACATGTAGGGCCGGCAGGCGACGCGCAGGATGTCGAACTGCTCGAGATTGGAGACGCAGTAGCCGCCCACCGCGCCCAGGCTCTTGGAGAAGGTGCCGACGACGAAGTCGACATCGTCCAGCACGCCAACCGCCTCGGCCAGGCCGCAGCCGCGCTCGCCCAGAACGCCCATCGAGTGGGCCTCGTCGACCAGGATGTAGGCGCCGTAGCGGCGCGCGACCTCGACCATTTCCTTCAGCGGGGCCATGTCGCCCAGCATCGAATAGATGCCCTCGACGACCACCAGCTTGTTGCCGGGCTCGTCCTTCACGCGGCGTAGGCGCGCCTCCAGGCTGGCTGGGTCATTGTGCTTGAAGCGGATGGCGCTGGCCTGCGTCTGCTTGCAGGCGTCATAGATCGAGGCGTGGCTGTCGGCGTCCAGCAGCAGGAAGTCGCCGGCCCCGACCAGGGTCGAGATCACGCCGAGGTTGGCCTGATAGCCGGTCGAGAAGACCATCGCATGCGCCATGCCGTGGAACTCGGCGATCTCTCGCTCCAGGGCCACGTGCTCGGAGAACGAACCGTTGGCGATCCGCGAACCGCAGGTGCCGGTGCCCTCACGACGCGCCGCCTCGACGGCGGCCTCGATGCACGCGGGATCGAACGCCAGGCCCAGATAGTTGTGGGTGCCGACGGTCACGGTTTTTCGCCCGTTGATCTCGGCCTCGGTGGCGGACAGCAGCCTGTCCATCACCACGCCCGTGGGCATTTGTCCGGACGCGCGAGCGGTTTCGTAGCGCGCCATCAGGGCGGAATGGGTGTCGAAGATGCCCAATTCAGTGTTTTCCGAGTCTTGAGACGATGTAGGCGGCCAAGTCCTCGACGGTGCGGAACTGGGCCAGTCGATTGAGTGGGATCGAGATGTCGAAGTGATCCTCGATGTCCAGGACCGCGTTCATCACGGTCAGGGAGTCGATGTGCAGATCGGCGGTGATGTCGGTCGTCGGCGTCACGGTCCGTCCCGACGGGGCATAGGGTTGCAAGGTCCGCAGGACAAAGGCGGCCACGGCGGAGACCACCGGATCGCCGACCGAACGGCCCTCCGGAGACACACGCACGCGGTCGCCCTCGATGACCTCGATAGGCATCGAAACCGCTACCGCATGGTCGCGGTCACCTGTCTGCGACTTGGTGATAGGCCCCCCCATCGCGCTCGCTCAGCCCCGGACGCTCCAGTTACAGAGTAGTCACATTCGCGTGGACGGCAAGCCGGGTGCGGATTCCGGGCCTCAAGACGTGTTTCGGATTGTGTGAGAAGCCCAGCCTAAGAAGCGCACTTGGCCATGCCTGCCATCGCCAGCAGGCTGAGCGCCGAAAGTCCGAACAAAACGCCCATGGCGCATCCCAGCAGACCATCTGGCAGCGGGAGACGGTTGGCGAGCGGCAGCAGGACGATGGCCACGGTCATGGGCGCGACGGCCAGAGCCACCAACTTCCGGGGCGCTTTCATCAAGACTGATCTCCGGGTTGGGAGGCGGAAAACCGCTCTGAATCGACCGTCTTGGCCCCCGCCTGAAGGGGATTTGGGGTCGAAAAACCTGAGTTCAAGAATTGGCGATCGACGAAATATGCGCAGTTTGTAGCGCCCTCGACGCGAGGGACCCGTCGGGTCCCAAAATCAGGAGGGCCGCTGATGACCACCTTCGCCAAAACGGGCGCCGAAACCGGCGCGGAGCCGTTCTACCATGGGACCAAGGTCGACCTGGCGGTCGGCGACCGGATCGGGGCCGGATACGCCTCCAACTACGGCAAGCGCAACAAGGCCAGGTTCGTCTATCTGACCGCCACGCTGGAGGCGGCGACATGGGGCGCGGAACTGGCCCAGGGCCAAGGACGCGGCCGCATCTACATCGTCGAGCCGACGGGGCCGATCGAGGACGATCCCAACCTCACCGACCAGAAGTTTCCGGGCAATCCGACCAAGTCGTACCGCACCCCCTATCCGCTGCGGATCGTGGGCGAGGTCGTCGATTGGACGGGCCACACGCCCGAACAGCTCAAAACCATGCGCGACCACCTGGCCGAACTGGACCGGCGGGGCGTGGAGGCCATCGAAGACTAGACAGCAAAAAGCCCCGCGTCGGAGGACGCGGGGCTTTTCAGAATTCTCAGGCCAGAAAACTTCAGACCGCGTCGAAGGATCAGGCGATCTTTTCGACTTGGGCGTATTCCAGCTCGACCGGGGTCGCGCGACCGAAGATCGAGACAGTGACCCGCAGACGGGCCTTTTCCTCGTCGACCTGCTCGACGGCGCCGTTGAAGCTGGCGAACGGACCGTCGATGACACGGACGTTCTCGCCGACTTCGTACAGCACCACCGACTTCGGAGCGGCGACGCCCTCCTCGATGGCGCCAACGATGCGCTGGACTTCCTTTTCGGAGACCGGCATCGGCTTGGAGCCGCTGCCCAGGAAGCCCGTCACCTTCGGAGTGTTCTTGATCAGGTGGTAGGCTTCGTCCGAGAGGTTCATCTTCACCAGGACGTAGCCCGGGAAGAATTTGCGCTCGGCGTTGACCTTACGGCCGCGGCGGATCTCGACGACCTCCTCGGTCGGCACCAAGATCTCGGAGAAGTTCTCCTCGAGGCCCTGGTTCTTGGCCTGCTCGCGGATGCTCTCGGCCACCTTCTTCTCGAAGTTCGAGTAAGCGTGGACGATGTACCACTTGTGGTTCGGGTTCGAGGCGGTTTCGGTGCTCATCGCTTCTATCTTATCCCGCGGTCGCCAGCTTCAGGAGCTGATTAATGGCGAAACCCACGCCGCCGTCCACGGCCATGAAGAACAGCGACGCCACGACGACCATGATGAAGACCATCACCGAGGTGATCCAGGTCTCCTTGCGCGTGGTCCAAGTGATCTTGCGGGCTTCGGCGCGGACTTCACGGAAGAACTGCACCGGGCTGGTGCGCTTCTTGGGGGCGGCGGGAGCGGCCGCGACCGTCGCGCCGGCGCCAGCGGGCGCCATCGCCGCCGCCGTCTTGGCGGCGCGGTTCTTGATCGCGGACGGGCTGGATCCCGGTTTCCTGGCCATGCTCTAGAGGCTCACGACTTTCAAATGCGACCGGCCGGAATGGCGGCCCGTCGGAAACATATAGTGGCAGGAGTGGAGGGACTCGAACCCACGACTTTCGGTTTTGGAGACCGACGCTCTACCAGCTGAGCTACACTCCTGCGGACCGACCGCTCTTTCGAGCTTACGGACATCCGGAGACAGACAGCGCGCCGGAAGGCTTTGAAGCCTCGGCGCGCCATGTCCTGTCGCCAGAGCCGCGCCATTTAGCAGGGTCGCATGCGGCGGGCAAGCGGGGCGGAACGGTTTGACGGGTTTAGAGCCTCTCAACCCCACGTCCCTAGGGGCGCGCGGGCTTCAAAAGGGGATCGGAAGCCCCGGCCCGGCGTTATTTCGCCATGCCCAGCCCCTCCTCGCCCCCTTCTCAGCCATCGCAAGCGTCTTCCCCGGCCGACCGCCCGTCGAATCGGGAGGTCGAGCACGAAAACCAGCGTCCCGCGACTCGGGATGGCCAGCCGCCACGGCCGGCCACCGAACCGCGAGGCGCGGCCAACAGCGCCCGTTCGCCGAAGACCCGGACCGATCCGGGCTCCGGCGAGAGCTAAGGGCTACAGGTCAAGCCAGGCTGGTTCAGGTCAGCCGGCCTTCTCCTGTTTGGTCTTGGCGTCCTTGTCCGTCGCGTTCGACGCACTTGCCGGCAAGGTGGCGCCGCACTGGATGCCCAGGTACGAGAACTTGACGTTCGTCAGCTCGCGCCCGCACTGGGTGTTCTTGCCCTTGTCCAAGCCGCGCAGCGAGACCGCCACGCCCTTGGACAGATCCGGCGCTGGATTGGCGCTGCTGATGTCATAATATCCGCCGCCACGGCCCTTTACGACCAGGCAGTTGGTCTTCTCGACAGGCCGCACGCAGCCCGACGCCGTGATCGTGGCGCCTTCCATGACGACTTGATTGGCTTGCGCGACTTTCGTCTTCGCGCCGCCTTCACTGCAACCAGCCAAACCAAACGCTAACAGACCGGCCGCCGCGGCGGCCCCTATGAACCTAACCCGCATACGTTCCTCCGTATCGTTGGCTTCGCGAACGAAGCAAAAGGAAGTCTGCGCCTCGTTTGAAGGACCGGCAATCACATTTTTGACGCTTTCGAAAAACCGGTGCGGATGTTTCGCTGAATGGGAAAAAGATTGTCCTTAACCGGACGACAGACGAACAACGTCGTCAAATTTCACCCAGCCAAGCGCAATGCCATGCCGCATCATGTTGAAAGCCCTTCTCATCTGAACATTTGTTCGTGGACCGAGACGCGGCTTTCTCTCCGCGTACGAATACTGGCGCTGATCTTTCGGGTCGCCGACACAGGCAAAAAGCTCCTGGATGCCGGAGTTTTTCCGAAGCCGGCTTTAGACAACCGGCGTTGACATGGAGACGGCGCTGCTCAAATGAGACAGGAGCCGCCTACAGGGCCGTAGCGGCGTCCATCGCGCCGAGCCGACCGGCGCTCCGCCCTCCCCGCGCCGAGCGCGCCAAGGATTCAAGAGTTCAGATGACGGCCACCGCGACCGCTCCCGCCCCTACTGGCGCTCCCGTCAAGGAAGCCCCGTACTTCACCGAGAAGGTGTTGTGGGTGAAGCACTGGACCGACCGCCTGTTCAGCTTCGCCATCACCCGCCCCGCCAGCTTCCGCTTCCGCTCGGGCGAGTTCGTGATGATCGGCCTGCCGCCCCGCGAAGAGCTGGGCGAGAAGAAGCCGATCCTGCGCGCCTATTCGATCGGCTCGCCGCATTTCGCCGAAGAGCTGGAATTCTTCTCGATCAAGGTCCCCGACGGCCCGCTGACCTCGCGCCTGCAGCAGATCCAGGAAGGCGACGAGATCCTTCTGGGCAAGAAGCCGACCGGCACCCTGGTTTTGGACGCCGTCCGCCCGGGCAAGCGCCTATTCCTGTTCGGCACTGGCACGGGCCTGGCGCCCTGGCTATCGGTCGCCCGCGATCCCGACGCCTACAGCCGCTTCGAGCAGGTCATCGTCGCTCACGGTGTGCGTGAAGTGCAGGAGCTGGCCTATCGTGACCTGTTCACCGCCGAGATCCACGAGGATCCGCTGGTCGGCGACGAGGCCAAGGCCCAGCTGGTCTATTATCCGACCGTGACGCGCGAGGCGTTCGAGCGGCAGGGCCGCTTCACCGACCTGATCGGGAGCGGCAAGCTGTTCGCCGACCTGGGCCTGGACCAGGTGAAGTTCGATCCCGAGCACGACCGCGCCATGCTGTGCGGCTCGATGGCCATGATCAAGGATACCGCCGCCCTGCTGGAAGCCCACGGCCTGCGCGAAGGCTCGAACGCCGAGCCGGGCGACTTCGTGATCGAGCGCGCGTTCGTCGGGTAGATCGTGACCAAGCCCGCGCGCCCGCTCAAGAACCTCACGGTCGAAGAGGCGCGCGGCCGGATCCTGGACGGCGCCGCCCGCCTGGGCGTCGAGACCGTCGCCCTGACCGAAAGCCTGGGCCGCGTGCTGGCCCAGTCCGTCGTCGCCGACCGCCATCAGCCGCCGTTCGACGCCTCGGCCATGGATGGCTGGGCGATCCGCCGCGCCGACTACGCTCCCGGCAAGGTCTTCGCGGTCGCCGGCGAGAGCGCGGCGGGCAAGGCCTTTCCGCGCGCGGTCCAGGCCGGGGAGGCCGTCCGCATCTTCACCGGCGCGCCCGTCCCAGCCGGCGCCGACCTCGTCATCATTCAGGAAGAAGCCGTCCGCGAGGGCGGCCATGTCCGCTTCGACACCGGCGAGGATCCCAGATCCAACGTCCGCGCCAGCGGCGGCGACTTCAAGACCGGCGACGTCCTGCTGGAGGCCGGCGTCGGCATCGATCCGTGGCGGCTGTGCCTGGTCGCCTCGGCCGGTCTGGCGCGGGTCCTGGTCGCCCGCCGGCCGCGCGTGGCGATCCTGGCCACCGGCGACGAGCTGGTCGCGCCCGGCGCCGCGCCCCGTCCCGACCAGATCTATGAGAGCGGCTCCTTCGCCCTGGCGGCCCTGATCCAGAGCTGGGGCGGCGAGGTCTTTCGCCTGACAGCCGCGGCCGACGACGCGGCCGCCATCGCCGCCGCCGTCGAGCCCGTCGACGCCGACCTGATCGTCACCATCGGCGGAGCCTCGGTCGGTGACCACGACCTGGTCAAGCCGGCCCTACGCACCCTGGGTTTGGGCCTCGCCGTCGAGACAGTCGCGGTGCGCCCGGGCAAGCCGACCTGGTTCGGACTCCTGCCCCCACAAGGCCAAGATGGCGGTCGCCGCGTGCTGGGCCTGCCCGGCAATCCGGCCTCGGCCCTGGTCTGCGCCGAGCTGTTCCTGCGTCCGCTGCTGGCGGCCCTGACCGGCGGCGATGGCGAAGTCCGCCTGGTCCCGGCCCGCCTAGCCACGCCCCTGCCCGCCAGCGGCCCGCGCGAACACTGGATGCGCGCCGCCCTGTCGGTCGATCTCGAAGGGCGAACCGTCGCCAGCGTTTTCCCCGATCAGGATTCCTCGCTGGTCGGCGTCTTCTCGCGGGCGGATGCTCTGCTGCGTCGACGGTCCGGCGCCCCCGCTGCTTCAACGAACGACGTCGTCGAAGTTCTGCCGCTGCGGCGCGGCTGAAATCGCGACGGCGGCGGATTGCCGTGCTAGTTGCTTGAACGATTCCACCGGGGCGCGCCCCGGCCTTCAGGCTCAAGAGGTTCGTTTCATGGGGCATGCAGGCAAGATCGCGACGCACGTCCTGCTGGCCTTCCTGGCCTTGTTGGTGGGCCGCTACCTCGTCATCGACATGCCCTTCACGCCGGACACGTTGGCGCAGGCCGGCTATTACGGCCTGGGCGCGCTGATCGTCGAACTGCTGTTCCGCGTCGAGCGCGCGCCCTGGCGCTTCGTCTCGGCCAGCGACCACCTGCGCCTGTTCCGCTCGGCCTTCCTGACGGCCGCGACCTTCATGGTCATCACCCGGTTCACCCATCCGGGCATCGACGGCGGCCTGCGCACCGTGGCGGGCGCGGCCCTGTTCCAGGGCACCTTCCTGTCGGCCCTGCGCGTCATCCGCCGCAGCCTGCATGAGCGCCAACTTCTGGACTCGGTGCTGCGCCTGGGCCCAGCCTTGATGCACCCCGCCCTGCCGCGCCTGCTGATCGTCGGCTCGGCGGTCGAGGCCGACGCCTTCCTGCGCTCCCCGGCCGGCCTGGGCGAGCGCTACACCCCGATCGGTGTCGTCTCCCCGCTGGACCGCGAGACCGGCGACGAGCTGCGCGGCGTCTGCGTGCTGGGCGCCATCGCCGACTTCGACCGCGTGCTGGCCCGGCTCCGTGACAGCGGCCTGTCGCCCTCGGCCATCCTGTTCCTGACCGACAGCGCCATGAGCACCTTCGGGGCCGAGCGCCTGGGCCGGCTGAAGACCGAAGGCGTGCGCCTGCTGCGCCGCCACGGCGTGGTCGAGATGGGCGCCGCGGCCAGCCCAGGCCCGGTTCTGCGCGAAATCAGCCTGGAAGAACTGCTGAGCCGCCCGCCCGTGCGCCTCGATCCCGAACCCGTCCGCGCCCTGGTCTCGGGCCGCCGCGTGCTCGTCACCGGGGCCGGCGGCAGTATCGGCTCGGAGCTGTGCCGCCAGATCGCCGCCAGCGGCTGCGCCCACCTGACCATGGTCGACACCTCGGAATACAACCTGTTCCACATCGACCGCGAGATCGCCGACAGCCACCCGCTGCTGTTGCGCCGCGAGGTGCTGTGCGACGTGCGTGACGCCTCGCGGGTGCAACGCGTCTTCGCCGAGCAGAAGCCCGACATCATCTTCCACGCCGCGGCGCTGAAGCACGTCACCCTGGTCGAGAACCACCCCTGCGAGGGCGTGCGCACCAACGTTCTGGGCACCCGCAACGTCGCCGCCGCCGCCAAGGCCTGCGGCGCGGCGCACCTCGCTTTGATCTCCACCGACAAGGCCGTGGCCCCGACCAGCGTGATGGGCGCGGCCAAGCGCGTGGCCGAGGCCGTGGCCCGCCAGTATGGCGGCGGCGGCGACATGCGCGTCAGCATCGTTCGCTTCGGCAACGTGCTGGGCTCGGCCGGCTCGGTGGTGCCGATCTTCCAACAGCAGATCGCCCGCGGCGGCCCGGTCACCCTGACCGACGCGGCGGTCGAGCGCTACTTCATGACCATCCCCGAGGCCGTGCAGCTGGTGCTGCGCGCCGTCGCGCTCTCGATGATCGCCACCGACGCCGACGAGGCCGGGGTTCTCACCCTGGAGATGGGCGAACCGGTCAAGATCATCGACCTGGCCAAGCGGATGATCGAGCTGCAGGGCCTGGTCCCGGACCGCGACATCGAGATCAAGATCACCGGCCTGCGTCCCGGCGAAAAGCTGACCGAGACCCTGCTGGACGTCAACGAAGTCGCCCGTCCCAAGGCCCCCGGCATCATGGAAGCCCTGCGCCTGTCGCGCGCGCCCGTGATCGAGGACGAGCGCCTGGAGACCCTGGACGCCCTGGCCGAGATCGGCGACGAAGCCGCCGTCCGCGCCCACCTGTTCGAGCTGGTGGAGGACCTGCGTCAGGTGGGTCCGTCCAAGGTGGTGAAGATCCGGGCGTCTTAGAGGGCGGGGCCTACCCTCGGGGGGGGGCAAGGCGCTTTGACATATCGCGGCGAGGTCATGATCCTGGCCTAACTGGACCGCCGCCCTTGAAAAGACCCTGCGATGAGCGGGGAGCGGGAAATAAGCCGTTAAGCGCCCCCTCCGTCTCGCTTCGTATCCGCATCGTGACGGAAGAGGCGCTCCGCAAGAGCAAAAGCCCTGCCGTCGCTCCCTCAAAACTGCTTCCGCAAACCCAACCGCACTCCGCGCCCGCCCGCGGTCTTCACCAGCGCCTCCTGGTAGGCCTCGGGCGTGCGGCCCTGACTGTCGCGGACGTGCATGTAGCTGTCGAAGACATTCTCCAGGCTGAGGTTCAGCTTGGTTCCCTTCAGCCACGGCCGGCCCTTGGCCAGGGCCTTGTTCGCGCCCAGGTCCACGGTGCTCATTAGGATCAGGATCGGCGGGGTCGAAAACCGCAGGTCCTGCCCCCGCGCGCCGCCATCAACGCGCGTGGGACTGCGCCAGAAACCCGCCGCGGTAAAGGTGTAGCCCGGTACGCCCAGATTGACCGACAGGTTGATCTCGTGACGCGGCGAGCTGTTGAACTGACCCAGCGACGCGCCCTTCAGCTTGTCCAGCGGGGCCATGCCGTCGTGGATCGTCACCTCGTCGCGCAGCCGCCAGCGGTCGTTCAGCGCCACGAACAGGGACTTGGGCCCGGTCCCGGGCTTGGGGCCGCCCCAGCGCCGGACATAGGTCACCCGCGAGCGCAGGTCCTCGGTGTCGGCATGGGCGAAGTTGACGGACCGCGTGTCGATGGCCGTCAGCCGGCCTTGAGCGTCACGGGTGAAGCGGCTGGGGAAGGCCGCTTCTAGCTCCGCCGAGGCCGAGGGAAAGCCGGCGATCGGATCATCGATCCGTGTACGGATATAGTTGGTCGACAGTCGCAGGTCTCGCGTCTCGAACGGCTTGTAGTTGACGCCCAGCTTGACCAGTTGGCGGCTGTCGGGCCGCAAGGCCGGATTGCCGCCCGAGATCAGGGTGACGAACGCCGTCTGGCCGGTGGCGTAGTCGTAGACCGGCGTGCTGGCGGTCTGCTGGACGGGGTTGTTCAACTGCTGCGGCGTCGGCTCGCCCTCCTCCCAGCCATAGTCGGCCGACAGGTTCAGGCCCTTGACCGGCGTCCAGTTCACCCCACCGCCGGCCGTCAGCAGGCCGCCGATGTCCGAGAATTGCTCGTACTGGCCGTTGGCGTTCAGCGACACCTTGCCCAGGAAAGCCAGCGCTCCGGCCTTGTCGACCAACGGCATGTCGAGGCTGGTCTGCAGCGCAGCCCGATCGCGGGTCAGGACCTGGTCGACGCGCACGCCCGACCGGACGCTCTCGGAATCGAACCGGCGATGATCGGCGCCGAGACGGACCATGGCCCGCATCCGCCCCGCCGGCAGCCCGGCCAGCGTGCCGTTCAAGGTCATGTTCAGTTTGGCGCTGGTGGCCACGGAGTCGGCGGTGTCGCTTGGCGCGTAACGGATCAGCCGGTCGGGGATCGGCCCGGCCGGATCGACCTCGCCCGCCGCCACGGCGGCGCGCAGGGCCGAGGTGTCCAGGCCCCGCCCGGTCCGGCTGGCGCTTTCGCTGCGGTCGACGTCGCCGTCCAGGGTCCAGCGCCAGCCGGCCCTGCGCCCCGACAGACCCGCGACCAGTCCGACCTTGCGGGTGTCGTTGCGGGTCTTCAGGGCCTCGGACACATCGAGATAACGGTAGACGTCGCCGTCGCCCGGCGGATCCAGGGCCACGCCAGGCAGACCTCGGAAGCTGACGCTGTTGTTCACCTGTAGGTCGCCGCCCAGCGTCGCCGTCGTCTCGCCGCCGAGAGGGTGGGTATGGACGACCTCGATCTTGGCCTGTTCGGCGCGTGGCAGCAGGGTGCGCGCGGCGGTCAGGCTCCCGCCAACGACAGCATCGACCAGGGCTTCGGCGCTGCCGGCCGCCGGCGTGCGGACCACCGCGCGCTCATCCTCGAACAGCGGCGAGTCGCGATGATAGCGGGCGGTCACGATCGTGCGCCCCTCGCCCTGAACCTTGAACTGGTTGACCAGCTGATCGGTCGAGGCCCGGTCACCCGCCGCCAGCCAATGGCCCTCGTTCGTCACGGTCACCGCGTCGAAGCGCTTCTTCAGCACGATGTTCAGCACCAGCTGATCGGCGCGATAGCCGTGGGCCAGGGCCTCCTCCTCGCGCAGGGGCGCGGCCCGCAGAATCGCCTCGGCGGGGATGTCGGACATGTTGCCCGTCGTGCGTCGACCGTTGATCAGGATGACCGGCGGCTCGTCGCCGCGGCCCCGGGCGTTGCTCATGATCGGGGCCAGGCGGGTCAGCAGCTCGCCGACGGTGTTGACCCCCAGCGTGCGGATGGCCTCCTCGTCCAGCTCCAGTTCAGGCTCGATCGGACCTTCGGTATCGCCCGGTTTGGCGCCTTCGACGGTCAGGGGCGCCAGCTCATTGCGGTCGCGGCGACACTTGGCCTTGGCGGCTTCATCCTCGGCGTCCTCGCAAGACACCGGTGTCTCGCGCGGCGCTGCTGGAACCGGATCCGGCGCGGCGTCCAGGGTCATGGCGGCCGCCAGGCCGCCCAGCGCCATCAGGCTCAAGTCCATCGCCAATCCCCCTACGCCACCCCCGTGGCCTCAACTCCAAGAGAGCAATCACAACCAGACATTGATTCGACTGAATGGTGACGCTTTCACGGCCCTCGCGACACAGCTTGGCCATAAACGCCGCAATCGCGCGGGCCGGACGAACTTGCTAAACGGAGCCATGGCTCAGCTCGACGACACCTATGACCCCCTGACGCCCGTGCCGGCCGAGCGCCGGGCGTTCACGGCGCGCGACGCCTTTTCGTTGTGGTTCAGCCTGGGGATCGGCCTGCTGGTCTTGCAGGCTGGCGCCTTCCTGGTCCCGGGCCTCAGCCTGGGCGCGGCCCTGGCGGCGATCGTCACGGGCTCGGTCCTGGGCGCCCTGCTGCTGGCCGCCGCCGGCGTGGTCGGGGCCGACACCGGTCTCTCGTCGATGGGCGCTCTGCGCCTGACCCTAGGGGCCCATGGGGCAACCGTCCCGACGGTGCTGAACGCCGTCCAGCTGGCCGGCTGGGGCGCGTTCGAGATCATCGCCATGCGCGACGCCGCCGACGCCCTGGCCAAGCAGACCTTCGGCTTCTCCAGCCCCGTCGCCTGGACCCTGGTGTTCGGCGCGCTCGCCACCTGGCTGGCCATCGTCGGGCCGCTGTCGTTCGTCCGCCGTTTCCTGCGCGCCTATGGCCTGTGGCTGCTGCTGGCCGGGGCCGGCTGGCTGAGCTGGCGGCTGCTGGCCGAGCACGACCTGGCCGCCCTGTTCGCCAAGGCCGGGACGGGCGAGACGAGCTTCGGGGCCGGCGTCGACCTGGTCATCGCCATGCCGCTGTCGTGGCTGCCGCTGATCGCCGACTACACGCGCTTCGGCCGCTCGCCGGGCGGCATGTTCAAGGGCAGCGCCCTGGGTTATCTGCTGGCCAATATCTGGTTCATGGGCCTGGGCGCGACCTACGCCCTGGCGTCCGCCACAAGTAATGGGGGAAGCGGCGACGGCCTGCTGCTGACCGCCCTGGCCGCCAGCGGCGGCGGTATCGCCCTGTTCCTGATCGTCATCGACGAGACCGACAACACCTTCGCCGACATCCACTCGGCCGCCGTCTCGACCGCCACCCTGGTCCCGGCCAAACCCGCCAACCTGGCCCTGGTGTTCGGCGGCGTCTGCACGACCATCGCCCTCTTCGCCCCGATCGCCCAGTACGAGGGCTTTCTGCTGCTGATCGGCTCGGTGTTCGCGCCGCTGTTCGGCGTGTTGCTGACAGACCACTTCGTCGTCCGCCGTCGCGTGGCCGCCGTGGCGAAGACCCGTCCGAGCCTGCCGGCCTTGCTGGCCTGGGCCGCCGGTGTCGTCGCTTACCAGGCGTTGAGCCGTCTGGTCCCCGATCTCGGCGCGACCCTGCCCAGCTTCATCGTGGCCGGGGCGGTCTACTGGGGACTGCGCCGCGTGGGGTCGTCAGTGGAAATCCCGGCTCCGTAGCAGCCGACCGGACACCTTCTGGCGCACGCGCGGCGCCGGCGCGCCGGGCTCGTCGCGCAGGGTCGACAGGTGCGCCGACAGGTCGATGAAGCCCTCGGCCACGACGTGGATGACGTTCTCGGCGCGCTGCACCCGGCCATGCACGACCAGAAACGAGGCCGTCATCACCACATTGCGGTCGGCCTCGAAACGGTCCTTCCAGACCACGGCGTTGGCCACGCCAGTCTCGTCCTCCAGGGTCACGAACACCACGCCCTTGGCCGTGCCCGGCCGCTGGCGGATCAGCACCAGTCCCGCCACCGACACCTTGCGGCCATCCTTGATGGTCAGCAGCTGTTCGGCCGTGATCACCCCGCGCCGCGCCAGCATCGGCCGGTAGAAGCCGACCGGATGGGCCTTCAAGGAGAGGCTGGTGGTGCGATAGTCCTCGGCCACCTCCTGCGGGTCGCCCATCACCGGCAGGGCGACCTTGGCCTCGAACAGCGGCAGGTCGGCCAGCAGCGGCGCCTGGACCGGCGCCTTGTGCTCGCCCTTCAGCCCCTTCACCGCCCACAGCGCCTCGCGGCGCGACAGCCCCACCGAGGCGAAGGCGTCCGCCTCGGCGAGGAGCTCCAGCGCGCGTTGCGGCACGCCGCCCCGCGCGAACTCGCCGGGGGTGCGGGCGCCCTCCTCGCGAGCCTTGAGCAACGGCTTGATGTCGCCCTCCTCCCGCAGCCCCTTGATCTGGCGCAAGCCCAGGCGGACGGCCTTCCACTTCGGACGATTGTCCTGGCAGGCGATCTTGTCCTCGCGGATCCGGGGCGCGCGGAAGCCCGCCGTCACGGCCTCCAGCGTGCAGTCCCAGTCGCTGGCCAGGATGTCGGGCGCCAGAACCTCGACCCCGTGCTCGCGGGCGTCGCGGACCAGCTGGGCCGGCTGGTAGAAGCCCATCGGCTGGGAGTTGATCAGAGCCGCGCAGAACACATCCGGCCAGGCCCATTTGATCCAGGCCGAGACATAAACGAGCTTGGCGAAACTGGCCGCGTGGCTCTCCGGAAAACCGTAGTGGCCGAAGCCCTCGATCTGCTTGAAGCACCGCTCGGCGAAGTCGCGTTCATACCCCCGTGAGGTCATGCCTTCGATGAACCGATCGCGGTACTCGTCGGGCGTGCCCAGATTGCGGAAGGTGGCCATGGCCTTGCGCAGGCCGTCGGCCTCGTCGGGCGTGAACTTGGCCGCCTCGATGGCCAGGCTCATCGCCTGCTCCTGAAAGAGCGGTACGCCGTAGGTATTGCCAAGGATCTGCCTTAGCTCGTCTTCCGGACCATGCTCCGGCGACGGCGCCGGCATTTCGGTCGGCTCGATCCCGTTCCGCCGCTTCAGGTACGGATGCACCATGTCGCCCTGGATCGGGCCGGGCCGGACGATCGCCACCTCGATGACGAGGTCGTAGAAGCGCCGAGGCCTCAGGCGCGGCAGCATCGACATCTGGGCCCGGCTCTCGACCTGGAACACGCCCACGCTGTCGGCCACGCACAGCATGTCGTAGACGCCTGGCAGCTCGACGGGGACGTCGGCCAGATCCTTGATCGCCTCGCCGTGATCGGCGCGCAGCATGCCGAAGGCCCGCTGTATCGCGGTCAGCATGCCCAGGGCCAGCACATCGACCTTCATCAGCTTCAGGCTGTCGATATCGTCCTTGTCCCACTCGATGAAGGTGCGGTCCTCCATGGCCGCATTGCCGATCGGCACGGTCTCATCCAGCCGGCGCTTGGTCAGGACGAAGCCGCCGACATGTTGCGACAGGTGGCGCGGGAAGCCCATCAGCTCGGTGGCCAGAGCCACGGCGCGGGCGATCTCGGGCGCGTCGGGGTCGAGGCCCGCATTGCGCAGGTGTTCTTCGGGCAGGCCCGAGCCCCAGCTGCCCCAGACCGTGCCGGCCAGCAGCGAAGTGACGTCCTCGGTCAGGCCCAACGCCTTGCCGACATCGCGGATCGCGCTGCGTGGGCGGTAGTGGATGACCGTCCCGCAGATGGCGGCGTATTCGCGACCGTAGCGA
Organism: Caulobacter sp. ALps2; assembly: GCF_058681635.1. NCBI lineage: Bacteria > Pseudomonadati > Pseudomonadota > Alphaproteobacteria > Caulobacterales > Caulobacteraceae > Caulobacter > Caulobacter sp. ALps2. The sequence goes on along the minus strand of NZ_CM178743.1, from coordinate 2,366,220 downwards.
CGATAGACGTACTGCATCACCTCCTCTCGCCGCTCGTGCTCGAAGTCGACGTCGATATCCGGCGGCTCGCCGCGGTTCTCGGAGATGAAGCGGGTGAACAGCAGCCTGTGCTCGGTCGGGTCGATCGCGGTCACGCCCAGACAGAAGCAGACCGAGGAATTGGCCGCCGACCCGCGCCCCTGACACAGGATGCCCATGCCGCGGGCCTCACGCACGATGTCGTGCACGGTGATGAAGTAGTTGGGGTAGTCCATCTTGGCGATCAGCCGCAGCTCTTCGTTCAGTTGGGCGGTCACCTTCTCCGGCACGCCGCCGGGATAGCGCCAGGCCGCGCCGGACCAGGTCAGGTCGCTCAGGTGCCGCATCGCCGTCTTGCCGGGCGGAACCGGTTCGTCGGGATATTGCTCGTTCAGTTGGCTCAGATCGAAGCCGATCCGCTCGACGATCTCGACCGTTCGTTCCACGGCGCGCGGCCAGCGCTCGAACAGGCGGGCCATTTCGGTCGGCGACTTGATGTGACGCTCGGCGTTGGCCTCCAGGCGAAAGCCAGCCTCCTGGATCGTGCGGTGCTCGCGCACGCAGGTGATGACGTCCTGCAGGGGTCGCCGTTCGGGGCCGTGATAGAGCACGTCATTGGTCGCCACGATCGGCGCGCCGGCCGCCCGGCCTAGCTCGTCCAGGCGCGAGAGGCGCTTGAGGTCCTGCGCGGCATAGGCGCGGCTGGCCGCCAGCCACGCGCGACCGCGCAGGTCGCCGGCCATGCGGGCGAGATCCTGCTCGAAGGTCTCGTCCAGCTGCCGCGGCGGCACGATCAGGCCGAGTTGGCCGTCCGAATGCTCCAGGAAATCCCGCCAGGCCAGATGGCACTCGCCCTTCCCGGCCCGGCGCTGGCCAACGGTCAGCAGGCGCGTCAGCCGGCCGAACGCCTCGCGGTCGGTCGGGTAGCACAGCAGGCTGGGCGTCCCGTCCATGAAGTCCAGCCGGCAGCCGCTGAGCACCCGAACGTTCCGCGTCTTGGCCGCCGTCCAGCCCCGCACGATCCCGGCCAGGCTGTTGCGGTCGGTGACGCCGATGGCCGACAGGCCCAGGGCCTCGGCCGCGATCGCCAGCTCCTCCGCGTGCGAAGCCCCGCGCAGGAACGAGAAGTTGGTGGTGGTTTGCAGCTCGGCGTAGGCGCTCATCCGAACAGCCCATGGATCCACCACTTCGGCGCCTCGTCCTCGCCAAACAAGCCCTGGCGGTAGATCCAGAACCGGCCGCCCACTTCGTCTTCGACGCGGTAGTAGTCGCGGATCTTGTCGGGGCCGGTGTCCGCCTCGCCGACCCCAGCGCGCCACCATTCCTGGCCGATGCGCTCGGGCCCCTCGGCGCGGCGGACGCGGTGGGCGCGGCCGCGCCAGTTGAACTGCATCGGCGGGTCGTCGGGCAGCTTGGCGATGGCGGTGATCGCCTCGGGCCGCTTGAACAGGCGCACAGGGCGCGGGCGGTCGGGATCCCATTTCGCGACGACCGGTGGGTCGAGGGGGGCGTTGCGGACGACCGAGCGTTCGGGCACGTGGCTCTCGTACGGATCGGCGCGCCAGACGCGGGCCTCGCCCAGGCGGTTGACTAGGCGGTCTACCAGGGGAGCCAGGGTCTCATCCAGACCGGTCCCGGCTTCGGCGTCCAGGCGATCCTGGGCGGCGGCCAGGGGTTCGACGGCGGTGGCATGGACGGTGACGACCTCGATGCCGAAGCCCGGGTCGACCTTGTCCAGCTTGGGAATGATCAGCTTGGTCAGCCGCTTGGCGTCACGTCCGATGCGGGCCAAGCCGGCGCGCACGGGATAGGCCTGGCCGTCCAGGCGATGGAACACGACCTCGAAACGCTTGGCGCCGCGCCCTTCGGCCTCCAACCGTGCGCAGATCAGGGCCAGGGCGTCGCCGGCCACGCGGGCCAGGTCCTCGGGGGCGCTGATCGGCTCGAAGAAGGCCAAGCGGTCGAACCACGGCGTGGCCGGACGGCGGAAGGTCAGGGCCTCGGCGGCCATGCCCAACGCCTGGTCGAGACGGAGCGTCGTGACCAGGCCGAAACGCTTGGCCAGTTGCGCGCGCGGCAGGGCGAAGAGCTGGCCGACCTGATGCAGGCCCAGGCGCGGCAGCTGGGCTTCGGCGGCGTCCTCCAGGCGCAGGGCCGCGACCGGCAGGCCCTCGATCGCCGCCCGCTGCTCGCCGGGCGCGGCGATGGCCAGGTCGTCGCCATAGCGGGCCAGCGCCCAGGCCGCGCCCGCCGTGTCGGCGATCGCCGCCCGCGTCGGCACGCCCCAGCGCGCCAGCCGGGCGGCGAGGTCGACCAGCATCTCGCCCTCCCCGCCCCACAGGTGATCGGTCCCGGTGATGTCGAGGAACAGGCCGTCGGTCCCGTCGATGGCCACGGCCGGCGAGAACCGCACGCACCAGTCGCACAGGGCCTCCAGCGCCGCGCGGTCGGCGGCGGGATCGTGATCGAAGGTGACGAGGTTCGGGACCAGGGCCATGGCGTCGGCGGCCTTCTGATCGACGCTGAGGCTCAGGGCGCGAGCGGTGTCGTCGACGGCGGCCAGACGGCGCGTGCCGCCTTCCGTGGCCAGCAAAGCGAACGGAGCCGCTTCAGCCGACGTGTCGTAGCCCGGGTTCCGCCGGCGCCACGTCGTGATCGGCCAGTTGGGACACCAGACGGAAAGGATGCGGGCCATGGCCGGCCTCCTGTGCTTCCAAGATCCAGGCGCCGGGACGTCCGCCCCGGCACCGTTCGAGTTCGACCCGCCAGCGCGGCGGGCCCAGGCCGATGTCATCGGCCGGCGGCGGGGTCGGCGAAGGCCCGATCCGCCAGCGACTGAACGAGGCCGAGCCGGACACCGCCCGCCCCGCGCCCACCCGTCCGCCGTAAGGTCTCCGATGCAGCAGCACCCCGAAGCCGCCGCGCTTCTCGCAGGCCAGCTGCAGGCGGCGGCCGGCGGTCAGGTCGGGGGCCTCGGCTTCGCCGACGGCGGCGGCGACCCCCTGGGTGGACAAGGCGTCCTCCAGCACCGACAGGGTTTCGGCTTCGTCGCGGGTGCGGACCTGGATCAGTCTCTCGGCCGGGAAGCCCAAACCAAACAGACCGGGCGCGAACAGGTCGTTGCGCCGAGCCGCCCAGACGATCGCGCCGGTCTTGACCCCCGTGGAGAACAGAGATCGGAGCAACAAACCGACGAAGGCGGCCGGGGCGGCGCCGGTCTCGTCCTCCAGCCCCGCGCCCGTCACCTCGTGCCAGCCGCCCAGCGGCAGGCCGCCGCCCGGGAAGCAGCCGTCGATGGCCAGATCCCCGAACGGCAGGACCGGAGTCGGAGTCCGAGTCCCCGCTTCGATCGCGGCGATCCGGCCTCTCAGGGCCGCAAGACGCGCCTCGCGCGATCCGGCCATTCCACACTCCTTGTTCCACTTTTGTTCTGATCTCGCGGCGCGGCGGAGTCAAGCCTTGGAGAGTCGCGCGGGACCGGCCAAAGTGTCTCAAACGGCCGTATGAAGCCCCCGCAGGAAACCTCATGTCCCTCACCCGCGTCCTGATCGCCAACCGTGGCGAGATCGCCGTCCGTATCGCCCGCGCGGCGGCGGAGGCGGGGCTTGCGAGCGTGGCGGTCCACGCGACCGATGACGCGGGCTCGCCCCATGTCAGCGCCGCCGACCAGGCGGTCGCCCTGCCCGGCGCGGGGGCGCGGGCCTATCTCGACATCACGGCGATCGTGGCGGCGGCCAAGGCGCAGGGCTGCGACGCCCTGCATCCCGGCTACGGCTTCCTGTCGGAGAACCCCGCCCTGGCACGCGCCTGCGCCGAGGCCGGGATCGTCTTCGTCGGCCCCTCGCCCGAGCACCTGGAGACCTTTGGCGACAAGGCCGCCGCCCGGGCGCTGGCGGCCGAACGCGGCGTTCCGCTGATCCCGGGGACGGGCGCGATCTCACCGGACGGCGCACGGGCGTTCCAGGCCGAGCATGGCGCGATCATGCTGAAGGCGCGGGCCGGCGGCGGCGGGCGCGGCATGCGAGCGGTGCTGGATCCCGGCGAGCTGGACGCCGCCTTCGCCGCCTGCGAGCGGGAAGCCCTCGCGGCCTTCGGGGACGGCGGGCTCTATGCCGAGAAGCGGATCGAACGGGCGCGCCATGTCGAGGTGCAGATCGTCGGCGATGGGCGGCGCGTGCTGGCGATCGGCGACCGCGACTGCTCGCTGCAAAGGCGGAACCAGAAGCTGGTCGAGATCGCGCCGGCCGCCCTGCCCGCTCCGCTGCGGGCCGCTCTGTGGAAGCACGCCGAGACGCTGTGCGCCGGCTATCGCGGCCTGGCGACCGTGGAGTTCCTGATCGACGCCGACGCCGATCCTTCCTCCGGGGGCGAGGCCTTCTTCCTGGAGGTCAATCCGCGCCTGCAGGTCGAACACACGGTGACCGAGGAGGTCACGGGGCTGGACCTGGTGCGGCTGCAATTCGACCTGGCGGCGGGCGCGCCCCTGGACCTGACCGTTCCGCCGGCCTTCGGAGTCGCGATCCAGGCGCGGATCAATGCCGAGACCTTGACCGCCGACGGCCAGGTGAAGCCGTCCAGCGGAACGATCAGCGGCTGGAGCCCGCCGGGCGGTCCGGGCGTGCGGGTCGACGCCGGCGTCGCGGTCGGAACGACGGTCGGCGGCGCTTATGACAGCCTGCTGGCCAAGGTGATCGCGCGCGGGCGGACCTATGCGGAAGCCTCGGCGCGGCTGGATCGGGCGCTGGCGGAGTTCCGGATCGCGGGCGTCTCGACCACCGCGCCGCTGGTGCGGGCGATCTTGGCCGCCGCGCCCGCGACGCCGACCACGCGGTTCATCGAGGATCATGCGGCCGAACTGGTCGCCGGCTTACCTTTGCCTTCGGAGGGCAACGCTCGGTTTGAGACTCTCGACGGCTCGGTCGCCATCGCCGCGCCCCTCTCCGCAACGGTCGGTTCGATCGCCGTCGCCGAGGGCGACCGTGTCCGCCCCGGCCAGGCCCTGGCGGTTCTGGAGGCGATGAAGATGGAGCATCTGGTCCACGCCACGTCGGGCGGCCGGGTGTTGAAGATCGCCGCCAAGCCCGGAGCCACCGTCACCGAGGGCCAGCCGCTGGTGTTCCTGGAGCCGATGGAGATCCCGGGCGGTGAGGCCGTCGAAGCCGTCACGGAAGACCTCGACACGATCCGCCCGGACCTGGCCGAAGTCATCGCCCGCCACCGCTACACGCTGGACGAAGCCCGCCCCGACGCCGTCGCCAAGCGCCGCAGGACCGGCCACCGCACGGCGCGGGAGAACATCGACGACCTGGTCGATCCCGGCAGCTTCCTGGAGTACGGCGCCCTGGCCATCGCGGCCCAGAAGCGGCGGCGCTCGACCGAGGACCTGATCGTCGCCACCCCGGCCGACGGGCTGATCACCGGCATCGGAAGCGTCAACGGCGCGCTCTTCTCGCCGGACAGGGCGCGGACGGCGGCCCTGGCCTATGACTTCACCGTGCTGGCTGGCACCCAGGGGGCGATGAACCACAGGAAGTCCGACCGGCTGATGGCGATCATCGCCGACCAGCGCCTGCCTGTCGTGTGGTTCGCCGAAGGCGGCGGCGGCCGACCGGGCGACACCGACACCACGGCGGTGGCGGGGCTGGATGTGCCGACGTTCCGCAGCTTCGCCCAATTGTCGGGCCTGGTCCCCAAGATCGCCATCGTCGCCGGCCGCTGCTTCGCCGGCAACGCGGCCATCGCCGGGCTGTCGGAGATCATCATCGCCACGCGCGACAGCAACCTCGGCATGGGCGGGCCGGCGATGATCGAGGGTGGCGGGCTGGGTGTGTTCCGACCCGAGCGGATCGGCCCGGCGGCGCGCCAGTGGGCCAACGGCGTCATCGACATCCTGGCCGACGACGAAGCCCACGCCACCCGGCTGGCAAAGCAGGCGCTGTCGTACTTCCAGGGATCGCTTTCGACCTGGATCGCGCCGGACCAGCGGCGGCTGCGGAACGCCATCCCGGAGAACCGCCTGCGGGTCTATGACGTCCGCGCCCTGATCGCCGGCCTGGTCGACGAGGGTTCGTTCCTTGAGCTGCGCGGCGGCTTCGCCGCCGGGATGGTCACTGGCCTGATCCGCATCGAGGGCCGGACAATGGGGCTGATCGCCAATGACCCGCGCCACCTGGGCGGCGCCATCGACTGCGAGGGGGCCGAGAAGGCCGCGCGGTTCCTGCAGCTGTGCGACGCCTTCGCCCTGCCAGTGCTGAGCCTGTGCGACACCCCCGGCTTCATGGTCGGCCCCGACAGCGAGGACGCCGCCGCCGTGCGCCGGGTCAGTCGCCAGTTCATCGCCGGGGCCAAGCTGCGCTCGCCGCTGTTCACGATCGTGACCCGCAAGGGCTACGGCCTCGGCGCCCAGGCCATGGCGGGCGGCGGCTTCCATTCGCCGGCCTTCATCGCCGCCTGGCCAACCGGCGAGTTCGGCGGCATGGGCCTGGAGGGCGCGGTCAAGCTGGGCTACCGCAAGGAGCTGGAGGCCGAGACCGATCCCGTGAAGCAGAAGGCGCTCTACGATCAGCTGGTGGGACGGCTCTACGCTGCCGGCAAGGCGACCAGCATGGCCGCCGCCCTGGAGATCGACGCGGTCATCGACCCTGCCGACACACGGCGTTGGGTGATCGGCGGGCTGGACGCGGCGGCGGGGATGAGCAAGCCCTGGGAAATGCGGGTGGACAGCTTCTGAAGGAGGCGAGCATGAGCACCGTCGAACTCACGAAAGACGGCCCTGTTTGGACCGTCGCCATCAACCGGCCGGACAAGCGCAACGCCGTGGATCCCGACACCGCCCTGCGACTGCGGGCGGCGTTCGACGCCTTCGAGGCCGACGACGTCGCCGCCGTGGCGATCCTGACCGGAGCGGGCGGGACGTTCTGCGCGGGCTTCGACCTCAAGGTCGCCGCCAGCGGCGAGGGCGAGCCCTACAATCCCGACGGCGAAGGGCCGATGGGGCCGACGCGGCGTCTGCTGTCCAAGCCGGTGATCGCCGCCGTAGAGGGTCACGCCGTGGCCGGCGGGCTGGAGCTGGCCCTCTGGTGTGACCTGCGGGTCGCCGCCGAGGACGCGACTTTCGGGGTGTTCTGCCGCCGCTGGGGCGTGCCGCTGATCGATGGCGGCACGGTGCGACTGCCGCGCATCGTCGGCCAGGGTCGAGCGCTGGACATGATCCTGACGGGTCGCGCGGTCGGAGCGGCCGAGGCGCTCTCCTGGGGCCTGGCCGACCGTGTGGTTCCGAGCGGCGCGGCCCTGGCGGCGGCGCACGCGCTGGCCCGGCAGATCGCCGCCTTCCCGCAGCTGTGCCTGCGCGCCGACCGCGCCTCGGCCCATGCCCAGTGGGACACGGATCTGGCCGAAGCCCTGAAGGTCGAGGGACGCGGCGGGCTGGAACCTCTACGCCGCGAGGCCCGGGCGGGCGCGGCGCGGTTCAGGGACGGCGCCGGACGCGGCGGGGAACCGGCCTAGGCGTCCTGGTTCAGCCACTGAGTGACGACGATCGGGCCGAAATAGAAGCCGATGCCCAGGGTGTCGGCGACGATGTCGAACACATCGGCGTCGCGGCCAACGATCGGCAGGCCCTGCAGGATCTCGATGGCGACGCCGAAGGCCAGCAGCACCCCGCCGATCTTCCACGGCCGGCTGCGCGGCAAGGCGACCGAGGCCAGGAAGGTCAGGCCGTAGAAGACGATGAAGTGCTTGGCCTTGTCCCACGGGATCAGCCCCTGCGTATCATCGCCGGGCGCCAGGGCCGCGTATAGCGTGAACACGACGGCGGCGACGAAGACCAGGAAGCCAGGCCAGCTGATCTTGCGGGGCGTGAGCAGGGACATCTGTCGCCTTTGGTAATCCCTCTCCCCTTGCAGGAGAGGGTGGCCCACGAAGTGGGTCGGGTGAGGGGTCGCACGGACAGGTCAGCGCGCCCCCTCATCCGTCATCCTTCGGATGACACCTTCTCCCGCAAGGGGAGAAGGGCCTTCAGCCTTAGAACGTCAGCGCGCGCGCTTCTTTCACGTGCGGCAGGGCCTGGATCTTGGCCAGCAGGTCGGCGGCCGGGGCCTGGTCGACACCGACTAGGGCGATGGCGTCCGCGTCGGCCGACAGGCGGCCCAGGTTGAAGGTGGCGATGTTGACGCCCGCTTCGCCCAGCAGCATGCCCAGCGCGCCGATGAAGCCCGGCTTGTCCAGGTTGTTGATGTAGAGCATGGCCGGCGAGAAGGCCGCGTCCAGCTCCATGCCCTTGACCTCGACGACGCGCGGGGCGCCGGCGATCACCGTGCCGGCGAAGGCGCGCTTGCCCTTTTCGGTGGTGATGGTGACGCGCATCAGGCTGTCATAGGTGGGGCTGATTTCCTGGCGGCTCTCGGAGACGGTGATGCCGCGCTCCTTGGCGATGGCCGGGGCGGAGACCATGTTGATCTCGGCCAGCATCGGCTTGAGCACGCCGGCCAGGGCGGCCGAGGTCATCGGCTTGACGTTCAGCTTGGTGACTTCGCCCTCATAGGCGATGTCGATGGCCGTGACGCCGAAATCGACCATCTGGCCGGCCAGGGCGCCGATCTTCTCGGCCAGAGCGACGTACGGCTTCAGCTTCGGCGCTTCTTCGGCCGTGATCGACGGGCTGTTGAGAGCGTTGGTGACCGCGCCGGTCAGCAGGTAGTCGCTGACCTGCTCGGCGACCTGCAGGGCCACGTTTTCCTGGGCTTCGTTGGTGCTGGCGCCCAGGTGCGGGGTGGCCACGACCTTGTCCGAACCGAACAGCGGGTTTTCCTTGGCGGGCTCGGTGACGAAGACATCGAAGCCGGCGCCGGCGACGTGGCCCTCGTCCAGCAGCTTGCGCAGGGCGGCTTCATCGACCAGGCCGCCACGGGCGCAGTTGACGATCAGCACGCCCTTCTTGGTCTTGGCCAGGTTCTCGGCCGACAGGATGTTGCGGGTCTTGTCGGTCAGAGGCGTGTGCAGGGTGATGACGTCCGCGCGGGCCAGCAGCTCTTCCAGCTCGACCTTCTCGACGCCGATCTCGACGGCGCGTTCCGGCGACAGGAAGGGGTCGTAGGCCACGACCTTCATCTTCAGGCCCAGCGCGCGGTCGGCGACGATGCCGCCGATGTTGCCGGCGCCGATCAGGCCCAGGGTCTTGGCGTACAGCTCCACGCCCATGAAGCGGTTCTTCTCCCACTTGCCGGCCTGGGTCGAGGCGTCGGCGGCGGGGATCTGGCGGGCCAGGGCGAACATCATGGCGATGGCGTGCTCGGCCGTGGTGATCGAGTTGCCGAAGGGCGTGTTCATCACGACGATGCCCTTGGCCGTGGCGGCCGGGATATCGACATTGTCGACGCCGATGCCAGCGCGGGCGATGACGCGCAGGCGGTGGGCGGCGGCGATCACGTCCTTGTCGAGCTTGGCGCCCGAACGGATGGCGACGCCGTCATAGTCGCCGATCACGGCGATCAGCTCGTCCTTGGTGAGGCCGGTCTTGATGTCGAAGTCGACACCGCGGTTCTTGAAGATGTCGACGGCGGCGGGGCTGAGCTTGTCAGCGATGAGGACGCGAGGAGCGGTCATGGAGGTATTCTCCGGATATCGAGCCCTTCCCCCTTGATGGGGGAAGGGTTGGGATGGGGGTGCTTGCTGAGGCGGCGGGGTATCACCCCCACCCCTGCCCCTCCCCCATCGAGGGGGAGGGAGTACGCGCGTTAAGCGGCGGCCAGTTCGGCCGAGACGGTGGCGAAGGCCCAGTCGAGCCAGGGCGTCAGGGCCTCGAGGTCCGAGGCTTCCACCGTGGCGCCGCACCAGATGCGCAGACCGGCCGGGGCGTCGCGATAGCCGCCAATGTCGAGGGCCGCGCCCTCCTTCTCGAGCAGGCTGGCCAGCTTCTTGGCGAAGTCGGCCTGGGCGTCTTCCGGCAGGGCGGTGATCTTGGGGTCGACGACCTTCAGGCACACCGAGGTGTTCGAGCGGATGTCCGGTGTGGCCGCCAGGAAGTCCACCCACGGGGTCTTGGCGACCCAGTCGGCCAGCACGGCCAGGTTCTGGTCGGCGCGGCCCTGCATGGCTTCCAGGCCACCGATCGAGGCGGCCCACTTCAGGGCGTCCAGCGCATCCTCGACGCAAAGCATCGACGGCGTGTTGATCGTCGCGCCTTCGAAGATGTCGAGGGAAACCTTGCCGCCCTTGGTCATGCGGAACAGCTTCGGCATCGGCCAGGCCGGCGTGTAGCTCTCAAGACGAGCCACGGCGCGCGGCGACAGGATCAGAACGCCGTGCGCGCCTTCGCCGCCGAGGGCCTTCTGCCAGGAGAAGGTCACGACATCCAGCTTGTCCCAGTCCAGGTCCTGGGCGAAGGCGGCGCTGGTGGCGTCGCAGATGGTGATGCCTTCACGGTCGGCCGAGATGAAGTCGGCGTTGGGCACGCGTACGCCCGAGGTCGTGCCGTTCCAGGTGAAGACCAGGTCCTTGGCCGGATCGACCTTGGTGGTGTCGGGCAGCTGGCCGTACGGAGCGCTGAGCACCTCGACGTCGGGCAGCTTCAATTGCTTGGTGACGTCCGTGACCCAGTCCTTGCCGAAGGACTCGAAGGCCATCAGTTGCACGGGGCGAGCGCCCAGCATCGACCACAGGGCCATCTCGACAGCGCCGGTGTCCGAACCGGCGACGATGCCGATCAGGAAGTCGGCGGGGACTTCCAGCACTTCGCGCGTCTGGTCGATGGCGGCCTTCAGGCGCGCCTTGCCCAGCTTCGAGCGGTGCGAACGGCCGAGAACGGCATTCTGGAGATTTTCGGGGGTCCAACCGGGCCTTTTGGCGCACGGGCCGGAAGAGAACTCGGGGCGAGCCGGACGGATTGCCGGCTTGGCGAGGGTCGTCATAGCGATGTCTCCCATCCTTACAGATGGACAGCGCCCCGTTGGGGGGGCGTGGCCCGCCGGCGAAGAACCTCGTTTCGCGGCGGATTGCAAGGAGAGATTTTGCGAAAGCCGCGGCCGATCGTCCGGCTGCGGCAATTATTTTGCGGACCGGTCCCGCCTGCGCCAAGCCAGGAACGTGCCGACCAGGATGCAGATCAGCACGCCCGTGCTGACCAGGTTGTTCACCAGGATGTAGATGTTGTCGTACCGCCGAGCCCCCACGAGATAGTAGGCGTGAAGACTGAACTGCACCCCTTGCAGCAGCACGGCGATGCCCAGCCAGCGGGTGGCGTGGCGCAGGGCGAGCATCAGCAGACCCAGGGCCATCAAGCCGTCCAGCGCCAGATAGAGGCCTTGGACCAATTCCTTGCCATGGATGAGGCCCACGAGGACGACGGTGACGAACGTCGTCAGAACCAGCAGCGCGCCACTGCGCTCGGCCCGCCCGCCCCAGCGCCACGCGCCGAAGCACGCCGCAGCAAGCAGCGGCCAATTGATCCAGAATAACAGTTGCAGGAACGCAAACATGCTTTGGGCCTCTAACTCAGATTAGAGGCCCAAAGGTATTAAACTATTGCAATGTCTTTTTAGCGAGAACCTCAGACGACCTCGCGCAGGCCCGTCAGGGGGATCTCGTCCTGCGGCTTGATATCGCCGACCATGCGCGTGCGAACGCCGAGGCGCAGACGCGTCTCGTCCAGCTCGGTATGCGCCTCGACCATCGCCGTGCGCGCCACGATGAGCGCCTGCATGGCGTCCGCGACCTTGGCGGTGACGCCATGGCCGAACGTGGCCGACAGGCCCAGATCCTTACGAGCTTGCATCAGCTCGGCCATCATTTCAGCGACTTCCGTCACCGCCGCGTCCACAGCCGCCTCGGTCGAGACCAGCTTGCCGGCCACCCGCTTAGCAACAAAAACCTTTTCCACGCCCGCCTCCATTAACGAAACACTAATGGAAAAGGTAAATAGATTGTTAAAGCCAAAGCAACGCAAAAATGCGCCCTAGCGTTGTTTTGTCGCGCGACTCTCACTGCCCTTGGAAGCGAAGCGTTAGGAACCTTCAGTCATACTGTCGCGACGATTGAGTTCCTGAACGCTGATGGGCGAAAAGCACAACAACAGCGCGAGCATTGCCGCGACACACGCGCCGCTACAGGCGCGAATCGCCGGCGTGGCCTTGGCCACGACCGTTCTCGCGCTCGTGGCTGCTTGCCTGTGCTTCATGCTGCAGCAGTGGAGCGTCGCGCGGCAGGAAGCCCGCGCCAATCATGAGATCCTGGCCCAGATGGCCGCCGCCGGCGCCGCCGCCCCTCTCGCCGACCACAACATGGTCGGCGTCTATCGGGCGCTGGAGGCCGTGGCCAAGGCGCCCAGCGTCGCGGCCGTCCGCATCATCGACACCAAGGGCCGCACGGTCGCCCAACTGGGCGCGGCCAATCCCACCGACGCCGACACCCTGACGCGGCCGATCAAGCTGTCCTCGCAGACGGTCGGCACCCTGGTGCTGGTGGCCCAGCATCCCGGCTTAGGCCAGACCCTGGCTCGCGACCTGGCCCTGACCGGCGCGCTGTTCTTCGGCGCAGCGGGCCTGGCGATCCTGCTGGCCAACAGCCTGGCCCGACGCCTGGCGCGCCCGATGGAGCGCCTGTCGGAGGCCATGCACGAGACGGCTGTCGGCGGTCGCTACAAGGCCGTCGAACAGACCGCCGACGACGACGTCTTCCATAGCCTGACCGACAGCTTCAACCACCTGGTGACGCGCCTGGAGGCCAACGACCACGACCTGCGCGGCACCATGGCCGAGCTGGTCAAGGCGCGCGACGACGCCAATGCCGCCAATGTGCTGAAGTCGCACTTCCTGGCCAATATGAGCCACGAGATCCGCACCCCGCTGAACGGCGTGCTGGCCATGGCCGAGGTCATGGCCATGGACGACCTGGCCCCCACGCAGCGCGAGCGCTTGGCGGTGATCCGCGAGTCCGGCGGCCTGCTGCTGGGCGTGCTGAACGACGTGCTGGACCTCTCCAAGATCGAGGCCGGCCGTCTGGAGATCACCGACCGTCCGTTCGACATCGCCCAGCTGGCCCAGGCCATCCGCGAGACCTATGCGCCCCAGGCCCGCGACAAGGGCCTGGCTTTCGAGGTCGCCATCGCGCCCGAGGCGCAAGGTCTGTGGCGCGGCGACAGCGACCGCCTGCGCCAGATCCTGGGCAACCTGATCGCCAACGCCCTGAAGTTCACGCTGGAAGGCGCGGTGGCCGTGCGGTTCGCCTCGGCCGAGGACGGCTCGGGCCTGCGGATCGACGTGGCCGACACCGGAATCGGCATCTCACCCGACATCCTGCCGCGTCTGTTCGACAAGTTCGTCCAGGCCGACAGCACCACGACCCGTCGCTTTGGCGGTTCGGGCCTGGGCCTGGCCATCTGCCGCGAGCTGGCCGCCATGATGGACGGTTCGATCAAGGTGCAGAGCCGCGAGGGCCGGGGTTCGACCTTTACCGTCCTGGTCGCCCTGCCCCGCGAGGAAGCGATCACCGACGTCCACTATATCGACGACGACCAGCCGCCCGCGCCACGGACCGCCAATACCAAGGGGGCGCCGGCCGCCCCGGCCGACGCGACCTTCCTGCGCGTGCTGGCCGCCGACGATAATCCGACCAACCAGAAGGTCGTCGAGGCCGTCCTGGCTCCGCTGAACGCCGAGGTGGTGCTGGTGAGCGACGGCGCGGCCTGCGTCGAGGCCTGGAAGGCCGCCAAGTTCGACATCGTGCTGATGGACATCCACATGCCCGTCATGGACGGCCTTGAAGCCGCCCAGGCGATCCGCCAGCTGGAAGCCGCCGAGGGTCGTCAGCGCACCCCGATCTTGGCCGTGACCGCCAACGCCCTGGCCCATCAGGTCGAGGACTATCTGGCCGCCGGCATGGACGGCCACGTGGCCAAGCCGATCGAGGTCACCAAGCTCTACGCCGCCATTGAAGCGGCCATGACCGCCGCGCGGCTGGCGCAGGCGGCCTGATCGCCCCCACATTCCGTTGTGTCGGAACATGAACACAACATAACGAGCGGCTCAGAACCGCTTCAGGCTGAACGTGTTTCTCTTAGCTCAACGTCGCTTCCCCCTTCTGGCGACGGAGACATTCAAGAGGAACCGAACCGATGAAAAAGATCCTGATCTCGATCGCCGCGGTCTCGGCCCTGGCGGCCGCCACCGTTCCCGCCATGGCCTCGGCCGCAACCGTCAACCAGCGTCAAGCCCAGCTTGATCGTCGTATCGACATGGGCGTGCGCAACCATTCGCTGACCCGCGTGGAAGCCAACCGCCTGCGCGCTCAACTGCGCGAAACCGCCCGCCTGGAAGACCGCTATCGTCGCGGTGGCCTGAGCGGCTGGGAGCGCGCCGACCTCGACCGTCGCTTCGACCGCATCAGCGCGCAGATCCGTTACGAGCGCCACGACCGTGACTACGGTTACGGCTACGGCAATCGTCCGCGCTACTAAGCGTTAGGCCGGCTCCACCCGGAGCCGGCTCTCCACCACCGTGAAGCCGCGGCCGCGCAACAGAACGCGCGCGCCGCGGCTTTCGCATTCCAGGTCCCCGCCCCGACCAGGATAGGCCTGGTGGAACTTCAGGACGCCCCGCCCCAGCTTGTCGCCGTACAACGGCATCAGGATGCAGTGGGCCGAGCCGGTGGTCGGATCCTCGGGGATGCCGAAGCCCGGCGCGAAGAAGCGGCTGACCACGGCATAGGGCTTGCCCGGATCCGCGATGGCCGCGATCACGGTCTGACCGGCGCCGCCCGTGGCCTCGCCCTCGATCCTGTTCAGCGCCGCGAGGTCCGGCGTCGCCGCTCGCACCGCCGCCTCGTTCTCCAGCACCGCGATAAGATAGGCCCCGGCCCACACCTCGACCGGCTGAACGCCCAGCGCCTGGGCGAGCCCCTCGGGGATCTGGGCGCGGCGCGGCGGGTCGGCCGGGAAATCCATCTCCACTCCATCGCTGGAACGGCGCACCGTCAGCGGTCCCGACAAAGTGTCGAAGGTCAGCAGCGGAACGTCGACGCCCAGTTCCTCGAACAGCATGTGCGCCGCCGCCAGTGTGGCGTGACCGCACAGCGGGGCCTCCAGGGCTGGGGTGAACCAGCGCAGGCCAAAGCGCGCCGGGTCGTCGGTCTTCAGCAGGAAGGCCGTCTCGGCCTGGTTGTTCTCGGCCGCCAGGGCCTGCATCCAAGCGGGGGGCGGCCAAGCATCGAACGGCTCGACCACGCAGGCCGGATTGCCCTTGAACGGGCCGCTGGCGAAGGCGTCGATGGTCCACTGGCGCATGCGAAAGCTCCTGGAGGCGGACTTCGCTGTTATGCGCGCGCCGATCGGCCGGCAAAGCCTTTATTGTCCCGGTGACAATTCAGCCTTCGACACTGATCTCCGGCCAGCGGGCCTTGGCCGAGCCGGTGGTGCGCTCCCAGCCCCCCGCGCCCTTCACGCGCAAGGGATTGGGCTTGAGGCGCATCGCGAACAGGTCCTCCAGGCCGAACGGGGCCCAGACGCTCAAGCTGTCGTCCTTCTCCAGCCGCACGCCGACGCAAAAGGCCGTGGCCACGAAGCGTTTCAGGGCCGCGGCGCTGTCCTCCAGTGGCGGATAGGGCTCGTCGGCGCCGAACTTCTTCTCGAACCAAAGGTGCACGCGGGCCTGATTGCGGACCTCGACCAGTTCACGCAGCGGCGGTTCGAAGGCGGCGGCCACGCGCTGGATCACGACATCCTCCGCCTCGTACGAGGTGTCGCTATCGTCGTGATAGGCGACGTCATAATCCTTGATGCCATAGGCCAGGTCGCGGCCGGTCAGGTGATTCCAGACCGGCTGGTAGACCGCGCCCGAGAAGATCATCCAGTCGGGCAAGTCGAGGTCGCGGACGGTGTGGAGCACCTCCCAAGTCGTCGATGTAGCGCGGACGATCTCGCGCAGGCGGTCTTCAAGCACGTCGGTCATGGGCGAAGGGTCCAGCCGTGGTCGAGGGGGCCATGACCGGCGCCGAAACCCGGCGCGCGCAACATGGCCTCGTGAACATAGTTCCAGGCGCGGGCGACGGCCTCCCGCAGCGGCAGCCCCTGGGCCAGGCCCGTGGCGCAGGCCGAGGCCAGCGTGCAACCCGTTCCATGGGTATGGCGGGTCTCGATGCGCTCGCCTTCGAAGGTGGTCTCGCCCTCGGTCGTCATCAGCACGTCGACGACGCGCTCACCGGGCACGTGGCCGCCCTTCATCAGCACCGCCTTGGCGCCCAGGGCCAGCAGCGCCTCGCCGGCGCGGCGCAGGTCGTCGGTGGTCTCGACGACGAGGCCCGTCAGGGCGGCGGCTTCCGGCGCGTTGGGAGTCAGCAACGCGGCGCGGGGGATCATAAGGGCCTTCACCGCGCCGATCGCGGCCTCGGCGAGCAGCGGCGCCCCGCCCTTGGCGATCATGACGGGATCGACGACGGCCGGGATCTTGCCAGCATGATCGATCGCGGCGGCCACGGTCTCGACCACGGCGGCGTCACCCAGCATGCCGGTCTTGATCGCGTCGGCGCCGATGTCGTCCAGCACGGCGCGCGCCTGGGCCGCGATCACGTCTAGCGGGATCGGGTGCACGCCGGTGACACCCAGGGTGTTCTGGATAGTGACGGCGGTGATCGCGGTGGCCGCGTAGCCGCCCAGCGCGGTGATGGTCTTGATGTCGGCCTGGATCCCCGCGCCGCCGCCGGAATCGGACCCGGCGATGACAAGGACCCGGCCCCGGAAGGCGTTGAGCGGAGCGTCGGACATACCCGGTGTTTAGGCGGGATTCGGAAGGTCCGCTACGCCGCCTGCAACGCGTGCTGCCAAGCTCCCGCCAAGACGCTGGGACGGATCGGCTTCTGCACCACGACGCCGTCATCCTGGCCGTCCAGGGCCTTGGCATGACCGGTTACGTAGACCACCGGAATGGGTCCCAGGTGCGCCATGATCATCCTCACGGCCTCGACACCCGTGCCGTCGACGATCCGGTAGTCGGCGGTGATCAGATCGGGCTTGCGCTTGAGGGCGCAGTCCAGGGCCTCCAGCGGGCTGTCGGCGATAGCGATGCTGGTGAACCCCTGCTCCTTGAGCAGTTCCTCGATTTCCAGCGCGATCAGGATCTCGTCTTCAATGATCAGGGCATGTCGCGAGCGCATCTCTAGGGGTGCTTTCGATAGGCCGTCCCCAGATATTTAAGCGCGGTGATTCCCCAACCCGCAAGCGAGACCAGGGGTCGCGGTCAACCCAGACTCGCGCGCGGACGCATCAAGCCCCGTGTGACAAGGGGTTCCCTACCCAGGCTTCAAATAGCTTTGATCGCCGCCTGGACGTCCAGGGCTTGCACGGTCTCGCGCACGTCATGGACGCGCACCGCCGCCACGCCCGCTTCCGCGCCTGCGAGGTGCGAAGCCAGCGAACCGCCCAGGCGATCGGTCGCCTCCCCCGCCGACGGATCGATGCCGGCGATGAACCGCTTGCGGCTGGCGCCCAGCAGGATCGGATAGCCCAGGGCCACGAACCGGGGCAGTGCTCTCAGCAGAGTCAGGTTGTGGTCGACGGTCTTGCCAAAGCCGATGCCCGGATCCAGCCAGATCTTCTCCTTGGCCACGCCGGCGGCCATGGCCGTGAAGGCCCGCGCCAGCAGGAAGGCCTCGACTTCCGCGACCACGTCGCCGTAACGCGGATCGTCCTGCATGGTCCCCGGCTCGCCCAGCATGTGCATCAGCACCACCTCGCAGCCCAGTTCGGCGGCGACCTCGGGGGCGTCGGGCGAGACGCGCAGGGCGGCCACATCATTCCAGATCGTCGCTCCGGCCCTGATCGCCGCGCGGGCCACGCCCGGCTTCATCGTGTCGATCGAGATCGGGATGTCGCTAGCCCGGCGGATCGCCTCGATGATCGGGACCACGCGCAGGATCTCTTCGAATTCCGAGACCGGCGCCGCGCCCGGCCGGGTGCTCTCGCCGCCGATGTCGAGAATGTCGGCGCCCTGGGCGATCAGGCGGCGGGCGTGCTCGATCCCTTCGGCGGCGCCCAGGAACTTGCCGCCGTCCGAGAAACTGTCGGGCGTGACGTTGACAATGCCCATGACGCGGGGGCGCGAGACCGTGCTCATGCCCCCTCTCCTACGCCTCGCGCAGCATCCGGTCGACCCGGCCGGCCAGGTCGCCGACCGCGAAGGGCTTGGTCAGCACCTCCATGCCGTGCTCGATGTGGCCGTGGTTCAACACGGCGTTCTCGGCATACCCCGTGATGAACAGGACCTTCAGTTCGGGCTTAAGAGCACGGGCGGCGTCGGCGACCTGACGGCCGTTCAATCCGCCCGGCAGGCCGACGTCGGTGATCAGCAGGTCGATCTCGGCGTTCGATTGCAGGATACGAAGGCCCGCCGAGCCATCGGCGGCCTCCAGGCACGCATATCCCAGCTCTTCTAGAGCGTCGACGACCAGCATCCGCACGGTCGGCTCGTCGTCCACCACCAGCACCGTCTTGCCGGCCTTGATTGGCGCGGGACCGAGCGGCTGTTCGACCGTTTCGACCTCGTCCTCCTCGCCGAGGCGCCGCGGCAGGTAGAGGCAGACCATCGTGCCCTGGCCGACCTCGGAATAGATCCGCACATGGCCGTTCGATTGGCGGGCGAAGCCGTAGACCATGGACAGGCCCAGGCCCGTACCCTGGCCGATCGGTTTGGTGGTGAAGAACGGATCGAACACCCGCTCCAATGTCGCCTTGTCGATGCCCGTACCGGTGTCACTGACGCAGACCGAGACGTATTGGCCCGGCTCCAGCCCGTGGTCGCGGGCGGTGCGGGCGTCCAGCCAGCGGTTGCCGGTCTCGATGGTGATCACCCCACCCTCGGGCATGGCGTCGCGAGCGTTGATGCACAAATTAAGGAGCGCGTTTTCCAGCTGATTAGCGTCCACCAGGGTCGGCCACAGCCCCGTGGCGCCGACATATTCGACCTGGATGCCGGGACCGACCGTGCGGCGCACCAGCTCGACGAACTCGACCATCAGCCGATTGATGATCACTGGCTTGGGCGCCAGAGTCTGGCGGCGCGAGAAGGCCAGCAAGCGGTGGGTCAGAGCCGCCGCCCGGCGGGCCGCCCCCTGGCCAGCTGACAGATAGCGCTCGACATCGGCCGTGCGCCCTTGGGCCAGCCTTGCCCCGATCATCTCGAACGAGCCCGAGATACCGGCCAGCAGGTTGTTGAAGTCATGGGCCAGGCCGCCGGTCAGCTGGCCGACCGCCTCCATCTTCTGCGCCTGACGCAAAGCTTCTTCGGTCTCGCGCAGACGCTCCTGCTCGGCCACGCGCTGGCTGACGTCGTAGACGAACTGGTAGGCGCCGATCAGGTTTCCGTCGGCGTCGTACAACGGATGGAAACGCATCTCGTAGTGGCGGCGCTCGCGCTCGGAGTCGCCGAACTCGTCGGTCGCCACGAAACTCTCGCCCGCCAACGCGCGCGACCAGACGGTCCTGACCTGAGCCTGGTGCTCTGGGCGGTCGG
The DNA here is from genome assembly GCF_058681635.1 of Caulobacter sp. ALps2. NCBI lineage: Bacteria > Pseudomonadati > Pseudomonadota > Alphaproteobacteria > Caulobacterales > Caulobacteraceae > Caulobacter > Caulobacter sp. ALps2. Next base: position 2,346,709 of record NZ_CM178743.1, on the reverse strand, counting down.
CCAGCAGCTCCAGCATGTTGTCGCCGACCCGAGGTCTAATACCGTAGATCCGCTCGAACTCGCTGGCCGAAGCGCTGTTGATGGCCAGCCAGGTCAGGCTCGTATCGACGACCTGGACGAAGACGCTGGCGCCTTCGACGACATCGGCCAACAGGCGGCGCTCGGCCAGGGCCTCGGCGAACCGGATCTCCAGCGTCTCGTTCAGCCGGCGCAGCTCGGCCTCGGCCTGCTTGCGGGCCGTGATGTCCTGGAACAGCACCGCCACCTGGCGCAGTTCGGGCGGCTCGATGCGGAATGACGACAGCGACAGGTGACGGCCGGTGGCCACCAACTCCTGCTCGAAGCGGATCGGCTGACCCGTTCGCAGGACCGCGCCATAACGCTCGACCCAGCTGCCGGCCTCGGCCGGCACCATCTCTCGGACCTTCTGACCGACCACGTTGGGGATGCCCGCGTGACGCTCATAAGCGCCGTTGGCCATGATGTGCACGTAGTCGCTCAGGGGGCCGAACGGACCGTCGAGGAACTCGATGACGCAGAACCCCTCGTCCATCGACTCGAACAGCGCGCGATAGCGACGCTCATCCTCCAGGTGGGCCTGCTCGCGGCGGACGCGCTCGGTGATGTCGTTACACAGGACGTGAACGCCGGCGACCGCGCCGGTCTCGTCACGCACCGGGGCGAACATCAGGTTGCACCAGGCCGCCTCGCCGTCCGCGCGGGCAAAGCCGATGGCCTCCTGGACGATGCTCTCGCCCTTCAGGGCCCGTTCCAGCAGCGGGAGGCCGGCCGGCACGGGGAACGCCTCGACGAACGGCGCGCCCAGGGCGATGCTGTTGGCGGCCAGCAAGTTTCGCGCGGCGTCGTTGTGCAGGAGCAGCGTCTCGGGCCCCCAAGCCAGGAACGCGGGGATGGGCGACGCCAGCATCATGCCGGCGGCGACCTTCAGGCCGGGAGACCAGGTCTCGGGCGCGCCAAGCGAGGCGCCTGACCAATCATGCGCCGCCAGGGCGAGAGCCATCTCGCCGCCACCGATCAGGAAGGCGGGCGCCATGGATGGACTGGAGGGCGAGCCCGAGGGCCCGTCGACGGGAGACATCGTTTCCAATAGCAGCGCCCCTCGGCCGCGCCCACGCGGCCAAGCTTGTGAACGGTCGGATAGCCGACAGGTTGCGGCTCTCCCTTGGAAAAAAGCCGCGTCCAGAAAGCCGGTTCCGGATCACCAGCCAAGAAAAAAGCCGGCCCTTTCGAGCCGGCTTCGATCTTCAGGCCAAGCTGACCCTAAGCCGTGACACTGGCGCCCGCGCCCGGCGACAGCGGCACCAGGGACGGCGCGGCGACCGTTTCCTTGTTGCTCTCATCCTCGTCGCGCTTGGGCAATTCCCCCTTCATGACGCCGATGATCTCGTCGCCGCTCAGGGTCTCGTACTCCAGCAGGGCCTTGGCCACCGAATGCAGGTGGTCCAGTTCCTCGGTCAGGATGCGGCGCGCTTCGTCCTCGCCGCCCTTCACCAGGCGGCGCACTTCGGCGTCGATGGTGATCATCGTCTCGGGCGAGACGTTCTGGGTGCGGGCGACCGAGTGGCCCAGGAACACCTCGTCCTGGTTGTCGCCATAGGCCACGGTGCCCAGTTGGTCGGAGAAGCCCCAGCGGGTGACCATGTTGCGGGCCAGGCTGGTGGCGGCGCTGATGTCGCTGGACGCGCCCGAAGTGATCTTTTCCTTGCCGAAGATCAGCTCCTCGGCGACCCGGCCGGCCATCATGATGGCCAGGCGCGAGGTCATCATGTCGTAGCTCATCGAGTAGCGGTCGCCCTCGGGAAGCTGCATGACCATGCCCAGAGCCCGGCCACGCGGCACGATCGTGGCCTTGTGGACCGGATCGGCGACGGGGACGCGCAGGGCCACCAGGGCGTGGCCGCCCTCATGATAGGCGGTCAGCTTCTTCTCGGCGTCGCTCATGGCCATCGAGCGGCGCTCGGCGCCCATCATGACCTTGTCCTTGGCGTGCTCGAAGTCGTGCATGGTGACCATGCGGCGGTTCTTGCGGGCGGCCGTCAGGGCGGCTTCGTTGACCAGGTTGGCCAGGTCCGCGCCCGAGAAGCCCGGGGTGCCGCGCGCCAGGGTCTTGACGTCGACATCGGCGGCCAGCGGCACGTTCTTCATGTGGACGCGGATGATCTTCTCGCGGCCGGCGACGTCCGGGTTCGGCACCACGACCTGACGGTCGAAGCGGCCCGGACGCAGCAGCGCGGGGTCCAGCACGTCGGGGCGGTTGGTGGCGGCGATCAGGATGATGCCTTCATTGGCCTCGAAGCCGTCCATCTCGACCAGCAGCTGGTTGAGGGTCTGCTCGCGCTCGTCGTTGCCGCCGCCCAGGCCGGCGCCGCGGTGGCGACCGACGGCGTCGATCTCGTCGATGAAGATGATGCAGGGGGCGTTCTTCTTGGCCTGCTCGAACATGTCGCGCACGCGGCTGGCGCCGACGCCGACGAACATCTCGACGAAGTCCGAACCCGAGATCGTGAAGAACGGCACGCCCGCCTCACCCGCGACGGCGCGGGCGATCAGGGTCTTGCCGGTGCCGGGAGGGCCGACCAGCAGGGCGCCCTTGGGGATCTTGCCGCCCAGGCGCTGGAACTTGGCCGGATCCTTCAGGAAGTCGACGACCTCCTGCAGTTCTTCCTTGGCTTCGTCGACGCCGGCGACGTCCTCGAAGGTGATGCGGTTCTTGTTCTCGGTCAGCAGGCGGGCCTTGGACTTGCCGAAGCCCATGGCGCCCTTCGCCCCGCCCTGCATCTGGCGCATGAAGAACAGCCAGACGCCCACGACCAGCAGGATCGGCAGCAACTGGACCAGGATGGCCAGGAAACTGATCGAGCCGCTCTTGAACTTCACGTCGGCGTTCTTGGCCACCATGCGGTTGACCAGTTCCTCGGAGTTCATCGGTGCGTTGACCGTCAGGACCTTGTTGTCAGCGGTCTTGGCGACCACCGTCTGGCCCGCGATCTCGGCCGACTTGATCTTGCCGGCGTCGACGTCCTTGAGCAGCTGCGAGTAGCTGACTTCGCCGCCGCTCTTCGTGCGCGCGTTTTGGCTGACGACGAAAACGCCTGCCAGCACCGCCACGATCACCAGCCAGATGGCCAGGTTCCTGAAATTCATACGCGTCGTCTTCCCAACGATAGCTCTTGACCCACCAAGATAGGCGGTTGAACGCGCTTGCGCCATGCGCGTGACATCAGGTCACGGATTCTTGGTCGATTTGGCCGGTCGCGGCCTTGAAACGAGCCAGAACGAGCAGGCGCGCGCGCGCTCCTCCTTCCGCTGCGAGGTGCGGGCCGTCAAGCGCGGGACAGTACGGCTGAGCGCCCTGGCGCGAGATCAGCGGCAGGGCGGGCCGCGCCGAAGCGGGAAGGGTGACCAGCCGGGCGCGATCTGTGGCTGATAGAGCCGCCGAACGGCCCTTCAGGGCTGAAACCACCAGGGGCGCGTCGCCCGCCGTGATCTCCCAGCGATCGTCCCAGACGCCGGTCTGGCCCGGCGCGAGCTCCAGCGGCGCGAGGCCTCCACGCGCGGTCTCGCCGGCGTCGCGGCAGATTAGCACGTCTTCTCCGGCCTCGATCCGCGCTCCGGCCAGGGTGGCGACGAAGGCTTCGCCAGATCGGGTCCGCTGCGTCAGGCGGTCCAGCCGGTCGCCGCGCGGCGGGCGCTCGGTCCCGGCGGCGCAAAGCAAGGCGGCGGCCAGATGCGTGGCGGCGACGTCACGCGGCAGACGAATAGCCCCAGCGGCGTCGACAGCGAAGGTCGGCGGTGACGGCGGCGGCGCTTCGAACGGCGCGGCCTCCCCCGCCTCAGCCGCGCGCCCGGCGACGCGGGCCCGCGCCCGGGCGTAGCGGAGGTCAGCATTGGCCGGGTCCTCCAGCCAGGTCTCGCCCTGGTCGGCCAGGGTCTCGCGGATCTCGTCGCGGCCGAGGGCCAGGAGCGGGCGCAGGAGAAACACGTCCCGTCCCTCCGGCCAGACCGGCGAGGGCGCCCATTCGCGAGGGTCGGAAACGGTCGAGCCCTCGGCCCGCATCGCCGCGCCCTCGGCCAAGTCACTGGCGGTGTGGCCGAGCAGCAGAACCTTGGCGCCGGCCCCGCGGGCGGCGGTCGCCAACAAAGCGTGGCGGGCGCGGCGAGCCGAGGCGGGCAGCCCCGTCTTCGGCTTGTCGCCGGTCCAGGCCAAGGCGCGCACATCAGCGCCCAGCGTCCGCGCCTTGGCGAGAGCCTCGGCGGTCCAGCGGTCGCTACCGGCTTGCAGCTGGTGATCGACAACCAGGGCCAGCACCGGCCGCCCGAGCGGCCGCGCCCAGTCCAGGACCGTCTTCAACAGGAACAGGGAGTCGCCCCCGCCCGAAAAACCGACGGCCAGCGGAGCGGCGGAGGCCGGGTCGAGCCGCCGGTCGAGGGCGGCCCGGACCGTCTTTAGGAACACTTCGCCGCGACGCGGGTCGAGGCCGCGCGCGAAACCACCTGGGCCGGAGCCTTGGGATAGCGCTTGGACAGCTCGTCCAGGGTGCGGCAGGCGTCGGCGGTTTTCTTCAGAGCCACCATCGAGCGGGCCAGCTTCAAGGTCGCGTCGGGCGCCCAGGTGGTCTGCGGCCAGCCGCGGATCGCGCCGATATAGGCGCCGGCGGCGTCACTATAGGCCTCGCGCACGAACAGGGTCTCGCCCCACCAGTACTTGGCTTCCGCCGCGCGGGTGCTTTCCGGGTAATTGGTCACAAAGGCCGAGAAAGCCTGTTCGGCATTGCCATAGTCGCCCGCCAGCAGCAGGTCCTTGGCCTGTTTGAATGCCACGGCCGGATCGGCCGGCGGCGCGGGCGGCGGCGGAGTTGCGCCGAGAGCGGGCGCGGCGACCTGGGCGGCGGCGGCCGTCTGCAGGTCGGCGAGCGTCTTTTCCAGGGCGGCCAGGCGCTGCTCCAGAGCATCGGCGCGGACCTTCTGATCGGCGGCGGCCCGGTTGGCCTTGGTCAGCTCGAAGTTGGCGGTCTCGTTCTGACCGTTCAGCTTGGTCAGGGTCTGTTCCAGGTCGCCGACGCGCTCGTTCAGCGCGGCGATCTGGGCGTCGGTCTCGGCCGGCTGCACGACGACGGGCTTGCCCGTATCGCGCCCCTGGAAGACGATCGCGCGCAGTTCACGCACGACCTTCTCCATCCGCTCCACGCGCTTGGCCGAGCGGTCGTCCAGCGGATCGGCCGGCGGCAGCGGGGTCTGAGCGACGGCGACCGTGGCGGCCGAGGCAAGCAGGGCGGCGAGCAAGGCGGATTTCAGCTTCATGCGACGAGTATGTCCAAGTTGCTGACAAAAGTAGGGCACAAAAAGCCCTCCCCCTTGATGGGGGAGGGTTGGGTGGGGGTGAGCTGGGCATCGCAAGCGCAACCGCCGCATCACCCCCATCCCTGCCCTTCCCCCATCAAGGGGGAAGGGTTCTTATTCCTAGCGAGCGCCGTCCGTGATGGCCGTGCGGCCGTTACGGTTCTTGGCCCAGGCTTCTTCGGTGCCGCCCGCGTCGACCGGACGTTCCTTGCCGAACGAGATCGTCTCGATGCGAGCGGCGGAGACGCCTTGGGCGATCAGGAAATCGCGGATGGCGTTGGCGCGACGGGCGCCCAGGGCCAGGTTGTATTCGCGGGTGCCGCGTTCGTCGGCGTTACCTTCGATCCGGACCCGGACCGACTGGTAGCGGTTCAGCCACTGGGCCTGGCCGGCCAGGACCGGCTGGGCGTCGGCGCGGACCGTGTATTCGTCGGTGTCGAAATAGACGCGGTCGCCGACATTGACGACGAAGTCCTGCACCGAGCCCGGCAGCACGCCGCTCGAGACCGGCGGTTGCGGCGGCGGGGTGTAGGGCTGGCTTGGGGCGGCCGGCGGCGGTTCGGGCGTCGGCGCGACAGGCTGAGGCTTCGGACGCGAAGCGCAGGCGGCGAGCGAAGCGGCGGCCACGCCGACGAGCGCCAGTCTAACGGCGCGCTGGGTGTCGAAGCTCATCCAGTTTCTCCTCAAGTCAACGAATTCTGAACCTGATCCATACCTGCGCAACGCTTGGAATGGACCCTCTAAATGTCTGACCAAACCTCACAATGATGTCAGATGCTCGTCAGACGATGCGGATTCACTTCCGGCGCGAATAAGTCGCGCGCAGGAACCTGAGCCTTAACGCCTATGTCCGGCCCAGGTTGCCCCCTCTAGCCGATCTGTGTGTCAATCAGTCCAGCAGCGGCGACCAAGCCGGGTCCGAACCCGAACCCTGGTAGGCGGCCGGCCGCAGGATGCGGCCGGTGATGTCCACCGTCCACAGGCGGGGGTTGCCGCTGGCGCCCTCGCGGAAAAACATCAAGACCCGGCCGTTTGGCGCCCAGGTCGGGCCCTCGTCCAGATAGCTGGTGGTCAGCAGTCGCTCGTCGCTGCCGTCGGGTCGCATCACGCCGATGTGGAACTGGCCGCCCGTCTGCTTCGTGAAGGCGATGAAGTCGCCGCGCGGGCTCCAGACCGGCGTGGTGTAGCGCCCGCCGCCGTACGAGATGCGGCGCACGCCAGAACCGTCGGTGTTCATCACATAGAGCTGGGCCTGGCCGCCGCGGTCGGAATTGAACGCGATCTTGGTCCCGTCCGGCGAGAACGACGGCGAGGTGTCGATAGACGGGTCCGTGGTGATGCGGGTCGAGGCGCGGCTGCGCAGGTCCATCATGTAGATGTCGCTGTTGCCGGCCCGCTCGACCGAGAACGCCACCTTGCCGCCGTCGGGCGAGAAGCGCGGCGCGAACACCATGCCCGGGAATTTACCGATGGTTTCCTGGCGGCTGGTCTCCAGGTTCAACAGGTAGATCGACGACCCGGTCGGCCGCAGGGCCATGTAGGTCAGTTCCTGGCTGGTCGAAGAGAAGCGCGGCGTCATCACGATGTACGAACCGTCGGTCAGGTACTGCGGGTTGGCGCCGTCCTGATCCATGATCGCCAGGCGCTTCACCCGGTTCAGCTTCGGGCCGCTCTCGGCGACGAAGGCCACTCGGGTGTCGAAATAGCCCTTCTCGCCGGTCAGGCGCTCATAGACGGCGTCGCTGATCTTGTGAGCCACGCGGCGCCAATTGTCCGGCGTCGAGGAGAACTGCAGGCCCAGCAACTGCTGTTGCGAAAAGACGTCCCACAGGCGGAAGTCGACGCGCAGCCCGCCGTCGGGGCCGACCGTGACCTGGCCGTTGATCAGCGCCTGGGCGCCGGTCGCCTGCCAGTCGGGAAAGCGCGGCTGGACGTTCACGTCGCTCAGCTTGTCGGCGACATTGGCGACGTTCAGCGGCTGGAACAGGCCCGAGCGCTCCAGATTGCCGGTGATGACCTGGGCGATCTCGGCGCCGCGCGTGGCGCCCGAGAAGGCCGGAACCGCGATCGGCAGCGGCTTGACCGCGCCGGCGTTGATGTCGACCTCGATCTGCGCGGCGGCCGGCGTGACGAACGCCGCGCCGCTCAGCAGGACGGCGGCCGCCATCATCAGGGCTCTCAAGCGCATCAACGTCTCCTTCTTCTCCAGCATCAACGCGTACAGGCCTGCTTGGCGTTGAAGTTGAGGGCGATTTCCTTACCGTACAGGTCGGACGGCAGGTAGGCGAATGGCGAGGCGGCGAACAGCGCCCGGATGGCGCGGTCGGAAGCGGCCTTCACGACAGGATCTGACGAAGACGTGCCCGGCGATTGTGGCTGGCCCACGACGCGGCCGCCAGGTCCGATCACGAACACCACGCGGACATTGACGTTGGCGCCGCCTTCGACCTCGCAATTGGGGTTCCAGCGGTCTTGCACTTCGCCCTGCAAGCGACCCAGGGCCGCGGCCGACAGACCCGTGGCCGCTCCCATGGCCGGGCGGGCCGAGACCGAGGTCTCCGCGCGGGCCGGCCCCTTCGGGGCGTTGGCGGTCGGCTTGCCGGTCGCCTTCTTGGACTTGGCGATCGAGGCTTCCAGCGAGGCGAAGAAGTCGTTGTCGTTCTTCTTGGTCTCTTTCGGCTTGGCCGGCGTCGGGGTCGGCGAAGGCTTGGGCGTTGGGGTCGGCTTGGGCGGCGGCGCGGGGGCGGGCGTTGGCGTGGGCGCCGGGGTCGGAGCCGGCGGCTGGGGCGTGGCCTCCGGAACCGGATCCGGCGCCTGGGCGGTCTGCTCTTCCAACGCCTCTTCGGCCGGGCGGACATTGGTCGGACCGTTGGTGACGATGGTCACCGGCACCGACTCACCGATCGTGATGGGCTTGGACGACTTCCATGGCAGGCCGAACGCGATCAGCGCCGCCACGGCCCCGTGCAGCGCGATCGAGGCCAGCAGCCCCGGGGAGATCGTCTGTTCGCGGCGAGCGCTCATACTGATCCTACTGGGCAGGCCGCAGGTCGCCCGAGCCCTCCGGCTGGGCGTCTTTCGGCGCCGCGCCCGAGGACGGGCCGCCCGTCTCGGTGATCAGATTGATCTTGTTGAAGCCAGCATTCGACAGGCCCGCCATCACCTGGGCGACGACCGAATAGGTCGCTCCACCATCGGCGCGCACGAAGATCGGCTTGTCGTAGCCGTCGCCCGCGATCGCGCTGATGCGCGGCGCCAGGTTCTCGAACGGGATCTCGGTCTCGCCGACGAAGATGCCGCCGTCCTTGCGGATCGACACCGTGATCGGCTCTTCCTGGTTCTGGAGAGCGGCGGCCTCGGTCTTGGGCAGCTCCAAAGGCACGCCGGCGGTCAGGAGCGGCGCGCTGATCATGAAGATGATCAGCAGCACCAGCATCACGTCGACCAGCGGGGTGACGTTGATCTCGGACAGGGCCCCGCGCGAGCGGCGACCGCGGCGGCGGCGACCACGGCCGCTGTTGGTGGCGAAGGCGTCGCCGGACGACATCGACATCCGACTAGGCCCGTTCCGACAGGCGACGCTGGATCGCGGTCGACAGGTCGTCGGCGAAGCCTTCCAGGCGGCCGGCGTACTTGCCCGCGTCGGTCGAGAACTTGTTGTAGGCGATATAGGCCGGGATGGCGGCGATCAGGCCGACGGCCGTGGCGAACAGGGCCTCGGCGATCGACGGCGCGACGACGGCCAGCGAGGTGTTCTTCGACAGGGCGATGTTCTGGAAGGCGTGCATGATGCCCCAGACCGTGCCGAACAGGCCGATGAACGGGCTGGCGGTGGCGACGATGGCCAAGCTGCCCAGGCCTTCCTCCACCTTGCTGTTCTCGCGGGCGATCTGGGTGTCCAGGATTCGGTCGATGCGGGCGATCAGGAATGCGGCCTGATTCTCGCTCATCGTCCCCTTGGCCTTGGCGTCGCGCCATTCCTTGAGGGCGGCCTGCAGCATGCGCGGCAAGGCGTGGCGCGGATTGGCCCCGGCCTCACCGGCGACATCCTCCAGCGAGCGCCCGCCGGTGACCTGCTCCTCGAAGCGGTCCGCGGCGCGGTTCAGGTTCGCGAAGCGGAACAGCTTGTCCAGGATCACGGCCCAGGATCCCAGCGACGCCAGGATCAGGCCGATCATCACGCCTTTGACGACCCAGTCGGCCTGCATGAACAGGGCGAAGAACGAGAAATTAGGGGCGGCTGCCGAGGCGTCCATGCGGGGAAGGCTCCGTTGGGGCGTCTAAAAAGTCTTGTCGTGCGCCGTATGACATGAAGCGACGCTTGGGTGAAACTATGACAATCGTCGAGCGATCCCGAAAAACGATGTTGTTTATTCGCCCTCGTTCGCCAGCCAGGGCGCCAGCTGGGCGAGCATCCTGGCCGTCGGACGCCGCGGACGACCGTGCAGGGTGATGCAGACCGCCTCGCCCTTGGCCTCCAGCAGCACCTCGTCGCCGCGCGTGACCTTCTGGGTGACGTACAGCCGGACGCCCTTCACCCGATCATAGGTCGTCCGCACGACCAGGGCGTCGTCGATCCGCGCCGAGCGTTTGAAGTCCAGCGTCATGTGGATGATCGCGAACGCCGTGTCCTGCTGGGCCAGCTCGGTGTGCGAGATCCCCACCATCCGGAAGAAATCGCTCCGCCCGCGCTCCAGATAGCGCAGGTAATTGGCGTGATAGACGATCCCCGAGAAGTCGGTGTCCTCGTAGTAGATCCGCACCGGCAGCTGATGCTCGCGGCCGGAGAACACGCCTGCCGTAGGTTCGGGCGGGGTGGTCATGCCGCGCCCTCCGCCATGGCTCGCCGCATGAACTGATCGAATAGCGGGACGGTGAACGCCGTGTCCCCGTGGGCCGGGCTATAGACCATTCCCTTCGAGATCAAGCTCGCGCGAACGGGTCCCGTGCTCGACACCTTCACGCCCAGCTGGTGCGCGATATCACCCGACCGATGAGGCCCCGCGCCGAGCGAAGCCATCGCGCGCAGATATCGTTTTTCGGCCGGAGTCAGCCGATCGAAGCGCACGCGGAAAAAACTCCGGTCCAGGGCCGCGATCGCCTTCGGCGTCGCCTCGTCGACATCGGCTATATCGATGGGGGACTGGTTTGCTGTCAGCCACGAATGATACCCCCACTCCTGCAGGAAATAAGGATATCCTTCCGTAAGCTCGTAGATGCGCCCTATGGCGCGGTCGGTGAAGTCCGCCCCCTCCTGCACCGCCGGCCCCCGCAGCGCCTTGACGCATTCGTCATAGGACAATGGCCCGGCCTGCGGGAAATCGAACAATCGCTCCGCATAGGATTTCGAGCGCCCCGTCAAACCGACCAATTGCGGCAGGCCGGCCCCGAACAGAGCCAAAGGCAATTGCTTCTGGCTGACCTTGTGCATGCCGACGATGAGGGCGCTCATCTCGATTTCGCTGAGATACTGCAGCTCGTCGATGACCAAGGCCACGGCGGTCTTCCGGTCCTTCGCCGCCTCGCCGACGCTCAGCAATAGATCCTGCACATCCGCTTCGAGATCGCCACTGTCGGCGACGCCAGGCTCCGTCTCGCCGTCCAAGCCGATTTCGATGTCGTTGTAGGAGACCTTGATCGCGGCGGCGAAACCCCGAAGCACGCGGAAAGCCCTGCGCACGGCGGCGCTCACCTGCTCGCCACGATCGAGCTTCAGGATCAAGCTGCGAAGAGCGGGCGCCAGAAGCGCGGCCAGACTTTTGTTTTCGGGCGCCTCCAGAAGTTCGGCAAGATAGCCTTGCTCCTCGGCGACACCGACAATTCGATTGAGAAGAACCGTCTTGCCCACGCCTCGAAGGCCAACGACCATCACGCTCTTGGCCGACCGATCACGTTGGATCCGGCCGAGCGTGACGCGCGCTTGCTCCAGAACCGCGTCGCGACCCGCGAGTTCTGGCGGCGGAGACCCCGCGCCAGGCGCGAATGGATTGATGATGGCGTCCATATAGCGAGTTTATCCAGTTATAAGGAGTTTTCCATAACTTTACTAAACTCCCTACATGTCACTCGTCGAACAGCGCGCCCTGCGCCGTCCCCGGCGGGGCGGCCGGCGGGGTCAGGCCCAGGTGGAGATAGGCCTTGCCGCAGGCCATGCGGCCGCGCGGCGTGCGCTGGATGAAGCCCTGCTGCATCAGATAGGGCTCGATGACATCCTCGACGGCGTCCCTGGCCTCGGCGATGGCGTAGGCGATGGTCTCCACGCCCACCGGGCCGCCGCCATAGTGTTCGATCATGGCCCGCAGGTAGCGGCGATCCAGGCTGTCCAAGCCCACTTCGTCCACTTCAAGCCGGGCCAGGGCCAAGCCGGCGGCCTTGCGGTCGATGACGGCCGCGCCGTCGGCGGTGGCGAAGTCACGGACCCGGCGCAGCAGGCGGCCGGCGACGCGCGGCGTACCCCGGGCGCGCTTGGCGATCTCGTCGGCCCCGTCCTCGGACAGCGGCGCGCCCATCTTGCGGGCAGCGCCCAACAACACGTGGCGCAGCTCGGCGGGCGTATAGAACTCCAGCCGGATCGGGATGCCGAAGCGGTCGCGCAGCGGGGTGGCCAGCATGCCCGCCCGCGTGGTCGCCGCCACCAGGGTGAAGGGCGCCAGATCGATGCGGATCGAGCGCGCCGACGGCCCCTCGCCGATCACGAGGTCCAGCACATGGTCCTCCATGGCCGGATAGAGAATCTCCTCGACGTTCGACGACAGCCGGTGGATCTCGTCGATGAACAGGACGTCGTTCGGCTCGAGATTGGTCAGGATCGCGGCCAGGTCGCCGGGCTTGTTCAGCACCGGGCCCGAGGTGGCGCGGAAGTTCACGCCCAGCTCGCGGGCGACGATCTGGGCCAGGGTGGTCTTGCCCAGGCCGGGCGGGCCGAACAGCAGCACGTGATCCAGGGATTCGCCCCGCCCCTTGGCGGCCTCGATGAAGATCCGGAGGTTGCCCTTGGCCTGCTCCTGGCCGACGAATTCGGCCAGCGTCTGGGGGCGCAGGGCGCGGTCGGTCGCCGGGACCTGGTCGCCGTGCTGGGCGTCGCCGGAGATGATGCGGGTCACTTGCCCCCTCCGCGCTTCGCGCTCCTCCCCCGGAGGGGGAAGAAGAGCCGGGCGCCCTTCCGCCCGCCTTTGGGGGCGGACGATCTGCGCAGCAGGTCAGGTGGGGGGAGCCTCATCGTCCAAGCTCCTGCAAGCCGGCCTTGATCAGCGCCTGGACGGTCGCCTCTTCGCCCAGTTGGGCGGCGGCGGCCTCGACGACGCGGCGGGCGTTCACCTCGGCGACGCCCAGGCCCATCAGGGCGGCGACGGCGTCACCAGTGGGAGCAGGCTTGGCGGGCGCCGTTTTCGCCGCGCTGGGCGCGGTCATCAGCACCGGCCCGTCGGTGATGGGCTTGTCCTTAAGCTCGGTGACGATGCGCAAGGCCAGCTTGGGCCCGACCCCGCTGGCGCGGCCGACGGCGGCCTTGTCCTCGCGGGCGACCGCCGAGGCGAGCTCGGCCGGCGACAGCACGTCCAGCACCGCCATGGCCGCTTTCGGGCCAACGCCCTGGATGGCCTGCAACAGCACGAACGCCTTGCGATCCTCGCGCGTCGCGAAGCCGTAGAGACGCAGGCCCGCGCTCTCGCTCCACTGGCTCTCGATGTGCAGCAGGGCCTCGTCGCCAAGCGCGGGCAGACGTTGCAGCGTGCGGTGGCCGCAGCGGACAACATAGCCGACGCCCATGACGTCGATCAGGGCCTCTTCCTCACCGATCTCGGCGATGGCCCCGCGAAGGCGACCGATCATGCGACTCTCCTCGCTGTGCGGGCGTGGGCGTGAGCGATCGCCACGGCCAGGGCGTCGGCGGCGTCGGCCGTCGGCGAGCCGGCGGTCGGCAGCAGGCGAGCGATCATGAAGGCGACCTGGGCCTTGTCGGCGCCGCCGGTTCCGACCACCGCCTTCTTGACCATGGCGTTGGAATATTCGGCCACGAGCAACCCGGCGCGGGCCGGGGCGATCATGGCGGCGGCGCGAGCGTGGCCCAGCTTCAGGGTCGACTGGGCGTTGGTGTTGACGAAGGTCTCCTCGACCGCCGCCTCATCGGGCTTGTGCTGCTCGATCACCGCGCAGATCCCCTCGAACAGGTGCAGCAGGCGATCGGAGAAGGCGCCCTTGTCGTCCGGCGCGATGACCCCGTGGGCCACATGCGTCACCCGCGAGCCAAGCACGCTGACGACGCCCCAGCCGGTGCGGCGGAGGCCAGGATCAAGGCCAAGGATACGAATCGCGTTCATCATGTGTTCTCGCAACATCGTCTGTCCCGCCCCCGAGGAAAAGCCCCTGTATTGCTAACGAGGGGTTAAGCACGGCCTCTTGCGCGCGGTCGTCAGGCGAGCTCTGTTCGCCCCTTAAGGTCATTGGGGAGAGTACGAATGAAGCGGGCGGTATTGATGACGGCGGGCGCCTTGATGGCCCTGGCCACCGGAGCGGCGGCGCAGACCGCCGAACCGCCCAAGACCGTCCGTCCCGACCAGTTGGCCTTCCGCGACCTCTACAAGGAGCTGGTCGAGATCAACACCACCCTGTCGGTCGGCTCGTGCACAGCCGCCGCCGAGGCCATGGGCGCGCGGCTGAAGACGGCCGGCTTCCCGGCCGAGGACGTCAAGGTCGTGGTCGCCGATGGCCATCCGAAGGAAGGCAGCCTGGTCGCCATCCTCAAGGGGACCGACACGAAGTCCAAGCCGATGCTGCTCCTGGCCCACATCGACGTGGTCGAGGCCAACCGCGCCGACTGGACCCGCGACCCGTTCAAGCTGGTCGAGGAGAACGGCTACTTCTTCGGGCGCGGCACGTCGGACGACAAGGCCCAGGCGGCCATCTGGGTCGACAGCCTGATCCGCCTCAAGCAGGCCGGCTATAAGCCCAAGCGCGACATCAAGCTGGCCCTGACCTGCGGCGAGGAAAGCGAGGCCTATAACGGCATCGAGGACCTGGTGAAGAACCACCGCCCCCTGGTCGACGCCGAGTTCGCGCTGAACGAAGGCGCGGATGGCCTGCTGGACGAACACGACAAGCCGGTGGTGCTGGAGGTCCAGGGCGGCGAGAAGGTCTATCAGGACTTCACCCTGACCGTGACCAACCCCGGCGGCCACTCCAGCCGCCCCGTGCCCGACAACGCCATCTACCAGCTGTCGGCGGCGCTGGATCGCATCGGCGCCTATGGCTTCCCGGCGCGCTTCAACGACGCCACGCGGGGCTACTTCACCAAGATGCAGGCCCGGGTGAACCCCGATCAGGCCGCGGCGATGAAGGCCTTGGTGGCCAATATCAACGACCCGGTCGCGCTGAAGGCCGTCGCCGCCGACCCGATGTGGAACTCGATGCTGCGCACCACCTGCGTGGCGACCATGGTCAATGCCGGCCACGCGCCCAACGCCCTGCCCCAACGCGCCACGGCCAACGTCAACTGCCGCATCCTGCCGGGCACGCCGACCGAGGAGGTCCGCGCCAAGCTGGCCGAGCTGGCCGCCGACCCGATCGCCGTGACCCTGGCCCATGAGCCCAACAGCGTCTCGCCGCCCCCGCCCCTGACGCCGGCCATCATGGGTCCGATCGAGAAGGAAGCCGCCAAGCTGTGGCCCGGCGTGCCGGTCGTGCCGATCCTGCTGACCGGCGCCACCGATGGCGTCCACACCAACGCCGCCGGCATCCCGACCTATGGCGTCAGCGGCATCTTCGGCAGCTCGGACGGCGACGGCATCCACGGCCTGAACGAGCGCGTGCGGGTCAAGTCGCTCTATGACGGGCGGGATTTCCTGTACGCCCTGATCAAGGACTATGCGGGCGGCAAATAAAGCTGGCCGGTTGGTCTGGAACCATCGCTCCGGCTACCCACCTAGGCGTCAACCACATGGGAGCCGCCGATGGTCAGTACGTCGGACGATGGGATCCTGGCCGAGTACATGGTCAGCTACTGGTCGATGAAGCACGAGAAGATCGACCGCCCGACGAGGCTCCTCGAGACCCTCTACATAACCGAGCGCTACCAGGCCGGCGAAAACCTGCGCGAGGCGCGCTCGGCCTATGACCACGCCGTCTGGAACGGCGTCCCGGTCGCCGAGATGGATCGCCGTCTGGCCGAGCTCGACCAGTTCATGCGCGATCTGGTCCGCGAACGCGCCGCCCAGTGGGGTCAGCCGCACTAGCTAAGCGGCTTCCACCGCGCCCCAGCCGAATAGCCCGCCCAGGATCAAGCGCTTTACGGCCTCGATGTCGACGCCCGCGCAGACCTCGGCATTCGGGGCGCCGTCGATGCGTTCGATCCGGCCCAGGCGCTCGCCGTCGACGATGACCCGCAGCCGAGCCGGTTCGAAGGTGAAGAGCTCGGGGGCGACGAGGCTGGCGGCGGCCACGGCGTCGTGCGGCCGGCAGCCCTCGCCGCCCCAGACTTGCTGATGGAAGGCGATATAGGCCTGGGCGGCCTTGGTCAGGCGCTGGGACAAGGGCGAGCCGCAGCAGACCGCGCCCTTGGCCAGGTCGGCGGCCGTGACCTCGACCTGATGGCTGATGTCCAGCGGCATCAGGCGCGGCATGACCCCGGCCTCCAGCGTGCGCTGGAACGCCTCCGGGTCGCTCCAGGTGTTGAAGTCCGCGCCCCCCTTGGCCTTGCCTTGGACGGCGAAGGCGCCGGCCATGATCGTCGGCCGCCAGGCGCGGAAGGCGGCTGGGTCTTCCAACGAGGCCTTGGCCAGGTTGGTCAGCGGTCCCAGGAACAGGCCGCCCAGCTTGCGACGGGCGGCGAAGGCCAGGAAATTGGCCGAATGACCGCGCTCCAGCTCGGGCAGTTTCCAGCGCTGGGAGAAGCCGGCGCCGTTCAGGCCGTCGACGCCGTGAGCCGGCCGCATGCGCTCGACCCGGCGCTTGGCCAGGCCAACGCCGGCCCCGATATAGACCTCGGCCCCGCAGCCGGCGAGTCGCAGAACCCCCCGAGCATTGGCGGCGGCCTGATCCACATAGGTGTTGCCGAACACGGCCGAGACCGAGACCACCTCCACCGCCTGCCGCGAGCGCGCCATCAAGGCGAGCGCCAAGGCGTCGTCCACGCCGCAGTCGGTGTCGATGTGAACTCGCAGAACCATGTGACGCAGTCTAGCGGGGCGGTGTGACGGCGAGAAGATCAGTCCTTACGCGGCAGGATATCGAACTCGACGACGCGGGAATCCTCGCGCAGCCGATCGGCCACCGCCGACAGCGGCAGGGAGTCCTTGCCCGAGAACATGCCGGACAACTCGAAGATTGTTCCGCCCTCGACCAGCCGTTGCTCCAACCGCGCGCCCTTGAGGCCGAAGGCGCTCAGCAGGTCACGGAAATCACCCTCGCGCAGTATCGTCTCGCGCCGCGAGCGCACGCGGATCTCGGCGAAGTTCTTTTGCGGCATGCGATGGTCGAGAAAGCGGGCGGCGCTGAGGACCAGCAGGGTGATCACCGTCCCGACCACGGCCAAACCGTAGAGACCGACCCCGAACAGCGTGCCAATCGCCGAAGTTATCCACAGGGACGCCGCCGTGGTCAGGCCGTGCACCGAGAAGCCCTGCTGGAAGATCACCCCGCCGCACAGGAAACCGACCCCGGTCAGCACGCCGTGCGCCATCCGCACCGGGTCGATCCGCACGACGTCCAACGGCGTGTCGTTCATCCACCGCACCTGGTGGACGGCGGCCATCATCAGCAGGGCCGAGGCCAGGACGACCAGCACGTGAGTGCGCAGACCGGCGGGCCGGCTGCGATATTCGCGCTCCAGCCCGATCGCCCCGCCGGCGATCACCGCGCCCACGATGGGCAGATAGTCTTGGGGAGACAGCAGCCAGTCCATGCCGGCTGTAACGGACGGAGAGCTTGAGTGATCCCTAGCCGGCCAGGTAGCTGTCCAGGTTGCGCCTTACGCGCTCGAGCACCGGCTCGGCCGCATCCGGCCTCGCGAAGGTCTGGCCGGTGATCGTCTCGAACGCCTCGATATAGACCTCGGAGGTCTGTTGGATCAGAGCCTCGGGAATCTCCGGAATCGCGTCGGCATAAGGATCGCAGCGCTGCGCCACCCAGGCGCGGACGAAGTCCTTGTCGAAGCTGTCGGGACGCTCGCCAGCCTCGAACCGGGCCTGGTAGGTCGCGGCCTTCCAGAAGCGGCTGCTGTCGGGCGTGTGGATCTCGTCGGCCAGCACGATACGGCCGTCGGCGTCGAGGCCGAACTCGTACTTGGTGTCGGCCAGGATCAGGCCACGCTCGGCGGCCAGCGCCTGACCGCGCGCGAACAGGGCCAAGGCGTAGGCGCTGAGCCGCGCCCATTGGTCGGCCGTCAGCAGGCCCTGTTCCAGGATCTGGGCGGGCGATAGCGGCGCGTCGTGGTCGCCGTCGGCGGCCTTGCTGGTCGGGGTCAGGATCGGCTGGGGCAGGCGCTGGTTGGCGCGCAGGCCGTCAGGCAGGGTCACGCCGTACATCTGGCGCTCACCCTTGTTGTACAGGGTCAGGATCGAGGTCGAGGTGGTCCCGGCCAGATAGCCGCGCACCACCAGCTCGACCGGCAGCATTTGCAGCCGCTGGCCGATCAGCACGTTCGGGTCGGGATAGGCAAGGACGTGGTTGGGGCAGATGTCGGCGGTGACGTCGAACCAGTAGCGCGCCGTCTGCGTCAGCACCTGGCCTTTGTACGGCACGGCGCACAGGATCCGGTCGAAGGCGCTGAGCCGGTCGGACGCGACGATCACCCGGCGGCCGTCCGGCAGGTCGTAATTGTCCCGCACCTTGCCGCGATAGTGGTTGGGCAGGCCGGGCAGGTCGACTTCCGTCAAGGCGTTTGGCGCCAGGGCGTTCGGGTGATCGGCGGCGGACATCAACCCAGCTTCGCCAGGTCTTCGTCGCTGATGTCCTCGTTCGAATAGACGTTCTGGACATCATCGTCCTCGTCCAGCAGGTCGAGCAGCTTCATCAGCGTAGCGACCGAGTCACCGGTGACCGGCACCTGCATCTTCGGACGCCAGGCGATCTTGGTGTTCGACGCCGCGCCGAACTTGGCTTCCAGGGCGGCGGCCACTTCGTTCAGGCTCTCGAAGGCGGTGTAGATGGTGTGGCCTTCGCCCTCCTCGTCCATGTCCGAGGTGACGTCGTCGGCGCCGGCCTCGATGGCCGCTTCCATCATGTCGTCTTCCGACGCGACCTTGGCCGGGTAGGTGATCTGGCCCACGTGATCGAAGTTGAAGGTCACCGAGCCGGTGGCCCCCATGTTGCCGCCGATCTTGGTGAAGTAGGACCGGACATTGGCGGCGGCGCGGTTCTTGTTGTCGGTCAGCACCTCGACGATGATCCCGACGCCACCGGCGGCGACGCCTTCGTAACGGATCTCCGAGTAGTCGGCCGCGTCACCCATCTGCGACTTCTTGATCGCGCGGTCGATGACGTCCTTGGGCAGGCTCTCGGCCTTGGCGTTGTTCACGGCCAGGCGCAGGCGCGGGTTCATGGCCGGATCGGGCAGGCCGGTCTTGGCCGCGACGGTGATTTCCCGCGACAGCTTGGAGAACAGCTTGGAGCGCGCGGCGTCGGCGCGGCCCTTGCGGTGCATGATATTCTTGAATTTCGAGTGGCCGGCCATTCGGAGGCTCTGTCTCTGATCTGAAAAATGGAGTGTGGGCGCTTCTAGCGTCCGGGGGCGGGTTTTGTCACCCCCACGGACAGCTTGCGCATTTCGGGCAAGGTATATAGTTAAGCATTGACTTAAGTATATGGGAGCGACCGCCATGAGCCTGACGCTGCACGCCCACCCGCTGGCCTCGTTCTGTTGGAAGGTTCTGATCGGCCTCTACGAGAACGCGATCCCATTCGAGAACGTGCTGGTCGACCTCGGCGACCCGACCGCGCGCGAGGCGTTCCTGAAACTGTCGCCGATGGGCAAGATGCCAGCTCTGCGGGATGACGCGCGGGGCGAGACGGTGATCGAGACCACGATCATCCTCGACTATCTGGACGCCCACTATCTCGGCCGCGTGCGGTTCACGCCGGCCAATCTCGACTTCGCCTGGCGGATGCGGTTCTGGGACCGGTTCTTCGACAACTACGTCCAGACGCCGATGCAAAAGATCGTCGCCGACCGCCTGCGCCCGCCGGAAGCCAAGGACGGCTTCGGCGTCGACGAGGCCTACGGCCAACTGGCCCAGGCCTGCGATCACCTGGAGAGCGTGCTGGCCGATGGCCGCTCGTGGATGTGCGGCGACTTCGGCCTGGCCGACTGCGCGGCGTTCCCGGCGCTGTTCTATGCCGACAAGGTCCAGCCGTTCGAAGGCCGCTGGCGTCTCTGCGGTGAATACCTACAGCGCCTGAAGGACCGGCCGTCGGTGCAGCGCGTGCTGACCGAGGCCGAGCCCTTCTTCAAGTTCTTCCCCGAGGGATGATGTTCGCGGCGCGCCCGGGCGGCGAAACGCTCACACTTCGACTAGCGCGCCTATGCGACCTCGAGCTGCACATCGACGTTGCCACGGGTCGCCTTCGAGTACGGACAGACCTCGTGGGCGGTGTGCAGCAGCTTCAGCGCCGTTTCGCGGTCCAGCTCCGGGGCGTTCAGCTTCAGGCGCACGGCGATGTGGAAGCTGGTCTCGTCCTTGATCAGGTCGACTTCGCTGTCCAGGCTGTGCTCGCCCAGCTTGACGCCGGTGTTGCGGGCCACCAGGCCCAGCGCGCCCAGGAAGCAGGCGCCATAGCCGGCCGCGAACAGCTGCTCGGGATTGGTGCCGCTGCCGTCACCGCCCAGCGACTTGGGATAGCCCAGCGTCACGTCCAGGTGACCGTCGTCGGTCCTGGCGGTCCCTTGGCGGCCGCCCACGGCGTGGGCCTTGGCGGTGTAGATGGCGTCGGTCATGGAGGGCTCCTCTGAAGGTGGCTGTCGACA
Source organism: Caulobacter sp. ALps2 (assembly GCF_058681635.1). Taxonomy (NCBI): domain Bacteria; kingdom Pseudomonadati; phylum Pseudomonadota; class Alphaproteobacteria; order Caulobacterales; family Caulobacteraceae; genus Caulobacter; species Caulobacter sp. ALps2. Next base: position 2,326,392 of record NZ_CM178743.1, on the reverse strand, counting down.
GCCAACGCCCAACGCATGACGAAAGCAATCGTGTCAGACCTCGGGAATGCTCTGCCGCAGGCGTCCGCCCACGCGGATCGGCTCGACCCGGACGGCCAGACCGGTGCGGTCGTCGGTCTCGACGAACACGCCGCACACCGTCGCCGGACCCGAGGCCGGCGTGTAACGCCCGCCGCTGATCTTGGTGGTGAACCGGCGCAGCGGCTCGTCCTTCTGGTTGCCGATCACGCTGTCATAGTCGGCGCAGGCGCCGGCGTCGGTCTGATAGGCGGTGCCGCCCGGCAGGACCTGGCAGTCGGCGGTCGGTACGTGGGTGTGGGTGCCGACCACCAGCGAGGCGCGGCCATCGCAATAGTGCCCCATGGCCATCTTCTCGGACGTCGCCTCGCAATGCATGTCGACGATCACCGCGTCGGCCACCTGGCCCAGCGGGGCCTTGTCCAGCTCGCGGTCGGCGGCGGCGAAGGGGTCGTCCATGGCGTCCATGTGCACCCGGCCCAGCAGGTTGACGACGAACACCGTCTTGCCCGAGTCGGTCTGGAACAGGTGGCTGCCGCGTCCCGGGGCGTCGGACAGGATCGGGTAGTTGGCCGGGCGGATCAGGCGCGGCTCGCGGACGATGTAGGTCAGGGCCTCGCGTTGGTCCCAGCTATGGTTGCCCAGGGTCAGGCAGTCGGCGCCGGCCTCGAACAGCTCGCGGGCGGTGTTCTCGGTGATGCCGAAGCCGGCCGCCGCGTTTTCGGCGTTGATGATCACGAACTCGAGGGAGAGCCGGCGGCGAAGATCGGGCAGATGGTCGGCCAGGCCGTCGCGGCCCGACTTGCCGACGACATCGCCGAAGAAGGCGAAACGCATCGAAAGTCCCAAGGAAGAGGAGTGGATCGAGCCTTCAGCGGCTCATGTCATTGACGGCCATATACTCTTTTTCGGTGAGAATGGCGTCCAGCCTTTGATCGTGCGGCTCGTGCGGCAGATTTTCCACCTGCTGGCCGCTGTAGGCCAGGCCGAGGACGAAGATCTTCTTCGTGGCGCGCAACGCCTCCAGCGCCCGGTCGTAGTAGCCGCCGCCCTGCCCCAGCCTCAGGCCGTCGCGCTGGAAGGCCAGTAGCGGCGTGATCACCAGATCGGGCTGGACCATCGGCGCTTCCGGCGGAGGGCCGCGCAAACCGATGGCGTCGTGGACCAACGGCGCCGTTCGGTCCCAGCGTCGGAACACCATCTCGCCATCGTCCTTGTCCAGCACCACCGGCAGCGCCAATGCCCAACCCGCTGCCGCCAACTGGTCGGCCAGGATGCGCGGCGACACCTCCGAACCGAGGCCGTGATACAGGGCGGCGATCTTGCCTTCCGGGTTCGGGAACAGCCTGGTCAGCGGCTCGCGGGCCGCCTCGGCGATCATCCAGTCGGCTTCGGGATGTTCGAGGGCCAGCTGCTTACGCTGGTTCCGCAGGAAAACGCGCAGCGCGATCTTGGCCGCGAGGGGGTCGGCGATGGTCATCGACCGCTTATAGCGTTTTCAGAGGAAGAAAGGTGGCGGCGCCGCGAAGAACCGTGAAGACGTTTCAATCCACTCGAACCTGTCAGTAACAGGTGGGCCCCGTGTTCCCGCAGCCACGGCCACGGGAGGGAACAGGTCCCGATAGAGAGATTAAGGTCCCTGGGAATAGAAATCTTCGACGAGAGCCACAGCAAGACCCGCCGTTGAACAAGATAGGGCTTCGGAGGTGGGAAAGCCAGGGGCGGTGTGTCGCGGACAGCGGTATGCATCCTTCATACCGCCTGATATCGTCGTGGCGGAGGCCCACATGACCACCGTCAGCAAACGCACTGTCAGCCTGCCCGCCGAACAGTCACGCTACATCGACGACCTCGTCGCGGCGGGAACATATGCGTCCGCAAGCGAAGTCGTTCGCGCTGGCGTGCGCGCCCTGCAGGAACGAGACGCGGCCGTGGAACGCTGGCTGCGCGAAGACGTCGCCCCCGTCTATGACGCGATGCTCGACGATCCGAACCGAGCCATCGACGCAGCTGAGGTCTTCGCTTCGATCCGCGCCCACCATGCTGATCGCCTGAAGACCAAGCCGTGACGCGAAAGATCGTCTTTTCGCCTGAGGCCCGTGACGATCTTTTCGAACTCTATCGATACATAGCCGAGCGCGGCGCATCGAACGCCGCCATGGCCTACATCGCGCGGATAGACAAGGCGCCGCGCCAGCCTCGCGACTTCTAGGTTTCGAGCGAAAAACCGAAATCGCTTTCCACGTCACGCTCGACGCCGTCGTAATCGACCGGATTTTTCACGGCGGGCGAGAGGTCGATGTCGAGTTCGACGGCTGAGACTACTCCGCCGCCAGTTTCTCGATCTTCTCCGCCGCCGCGTCGAGCGCCCGGATCGCGGCGATCTCGGCCTTGGTGCCTTCCTGGTTCAGGCGACTGATCTCGGCGTTGGCGTGGGCCAGGCGCAGTTTCATGTCCGACAGCTCGTCGGCCAGCAGCAGGGCGCCCATCAGGAAAAGCCGGGTCTCGCCCAGCTGGCCGACGTCGGAGCTGACCTGTCGGACCTGGCGGTCGAACAGGCGCGCCAGCTCGGTCAGGTGCGGCTCCTGGCCGTCCTCGCAGCCGACCATATAGGGGCGGCCGTTCACATGGATGGTCACCTGCGCCATGGGTCAGCCCTCCCTAGGGTCGTCGAACAGGTCTTCGTCCTGTTCGGGTGGAACCGTCTGAGCCTCGTCCTCGCCGTGCTCATGATCGTCGTTGGCCACGGCCTCGTCGCCCAAGGCCGATCGGATCTCGGCGATCGCGCGCCCCAGGGCCGCCGAGGCTTGCTCCCCGGCCTCTTCCAGCGCTTTTTCGCGCTCGCGGGCGGCGTCCAGATCCGCGATCAGACGGGCGCGCTCGTGGTCGTCGAAAAGGCTCGGCTCGGCCAACGCCAGGCCCGGCGCGGGCGCGCGAACGGTCTCGGCCGCCTGGGCCGCGAGACGCTGTTCCAGCAGACCGACCGCACGCTCCAAGCGGCGCACGGCGAGGTCGAGGGCCGTACCGTCGGCCGGGATCATCGGCGGATTTCCATCATGCAACGCAACATATAGATCAGCCCCGTCTATGCCAGACGCCGGGGCGAGATTTGGGCGATGCGGAGGCCATAGCAGCTTTCAGGGAAAGGTTGTGAGTTTCTCGGACTTGACTTCCCGCCTATCCCCCGCAAAACGCCACCCCAAATAGGGAACGCTGGTCGAGCACGGCTGGCGGCCATAATCAGGAGAAAGACCCATGGCTATTCGCGTCGCCATCAACGGCTTCGGCCGCATCGGACGTCTGGTCCTGCGCTCTATCGCCGAGCATGGCCGCCGCGACATCGAGGTCGTCTCCATCAACGACCTGGGTCCGGTCGAAACCAACGCCCACCTGCTGCGCTACGACAGCGTCCACGGCCGCTTCCCGGGCGTGGTCACGTCGGGCGAGGACTGGATCGACGTCGGCATGGGCAAGATCAAGGTCACGGCGATCCGTGATCCGAAGGACCTGCCGCACAAGGACCTGGGCGTCGACATCGCGTTCGAGTGCACCGGCATCTTCACCGCCCGCGACAAGGCCGCCCTGCACCTGGAGGCCGGCGCCAAGCGCGTGCTGGTCTCGGCTCCCGCCGACGGCGCCGACAAGACCATCGTCTACAAGGTCAACCACGAGACCCTGACCGCCGACGACATCGTCGTCTCGAACGGCTCGTGCACGACCAACGCCCTGGCCCCGGTCGCCAAGGTCCTGCACGACCTGGTCGGCATCGAGCGTGGCTACATGACCACGATCCATAGCTACACCGGCGACCAGCCGACGCTGGACACCATGCACAAGGACCTCTACCGCGCCCGCGCCGCGGCCCTGAGCATGATCCCGACCTCGACCGGCGCCGCCAAGGCCCTGGGCCTCGTTTTGCCGGCCCTGAAGGGCAAGCTGGACGGTTCGTCGATCCGCGTCCCGACGCCGAACGTCTCGGTCATCGACCTGAAGGTCGTCCCCTCGCGCGACACCACGGTGGACGAGGTTAACGCCGCCCTGAAGGCCGCCGCCGACGGTCCGATGAAGGGCGTGCTGTTCACGACGACCGACCCGCTGGTCTCGTCGGACCTGAACCACATCGCCGCCAGCTCGACCGCCGCCCTGCCCCAGACCCAGGTCATCGAGGGCAAGCTGGTCCGCGTGCTCAGCTGGTACGACAACGAGTGGGGCTTCGCGACCCGTATGAGCGACACGGCCCTCGAGATGGCCAAGTTCCTCTAAGGAACCGAGATACCCAACCCCCGCTCCTTACCAGGAGCGGGGGTTTTCCTTGCCCGATATCCGTTGCCCAGGACGCCCAGATGACCTTCCGCACTCTCGACACCGCCGATCTCGCCGGCAAGCGCGCCCTGGTCCGGGTGGACTTCAACGTCCCCGTCGAGGGCGGCCCAAATGGCCAGCAAGTCACCGACGACACCCGCCTGCGCGCGGCGCTGCCGACCATCCACTACCTGTCCAAGCAAGGCGCCAAGGTCGTCCTGCTGGCCCACTTCGACCGTCCCAAGGGCAAGGTCGTGCCGGAAATGAGCCTGGCCTTCGTGGCCGAGCCGCTGAGCAAACTTCTGGAACAGCCGGTCGCCTTCGCCTCCGACGCGATCGGTCCTAAAGCCGCCAAGGTTGTCGACGGCCTCGAGAACGGCGGCGTCGCGCTGCTGGAGAACGTCCGCTTCCACGCCGGCGAAGAGACCAACGACGCCGACTTCGCCAAGGCGCTGGCCGCCAATGGCGACGTCTATGTCAACGACGCCTTCAGCGCCGCCCACCGCGCCCACGCCTCGACCGAAGGCCTGGCCAAGCTGCTGCCGGCCTATCCGGGCCTGTCGATGCAGCGCGAACTGGAAGCGCTGGACGCCGCGCTGGGCAACCCGAAGAAGCCGGTGATCGGCATCGTCGGCGGCTCCAAGGTCTCGACCAAGCTGGACCTCCTGAACAACCTGGTCGCGAAGCTGGATCGCCTGGCGATCGGCGGCGGCATGGCCAACACCTTCCTGTTCGCCCAAGGCCACGACGTCGGCGGTTCGCTCTGCGAAAAGGACCTGGCCGACACCGCCCGCGAGATCATGAAGAAGGCCGACGCCGCTGGCTGCGAGTTGCTGCTGCCGGTCGACGTGGTCGTCGCCAAGAAGGTCGCGCCTGGTGTGGAAACCGCTGTCCGCGCGCTGAACGAAGTGCAAGCCGACGACCTGATCCTGGACGCCGGTCCGGAGAGCGCCAAGCGCCTGCTGGCGGCCATGGACGCAAGCAATACCCTGATCTGGAACGGCCCGCTTGGTGTGTTCGAAGTCCCTCCGTTCGACGAAGCGACGGTTTCGGCGGCAAAACACGCTGCATCGCTGGCGAAATCGGGTAAACTCGTGGCGGTCGCGGGCGGCGGTGATACTGTCGCTGCACTGAACCACGCGGGCGTGTCGGCCGACTTTACTTTCGTCTCGACCGCCGGCGGCGCGTTCCTTGAATGGATGGAGGGCAAGACGCTTCCGGGCGTCGCCGCGCTCGAAGCCTAAAGACCCTTTTGCTGGCGCGGATCGTGCAGATCCGCGTTCAGTCTGTGCCAGACAGATTACCCGGGCAGAGAACGCACAAGCGTCACGGCCCCAACAACAAGAAACGACCTCAACCTACTTCACGCTTGCAGGAGAGAATTACGTGGCTCGCATCACGCTGCGCCAGCTGTTGGACCATGCCGCCGAGCATGAGTACGGCTTGCCCGCCTTCAACATCAACAACATGGAACAGGGCCTGGCGATCATGGAGGCGGCTGAAGCCGTCAACTCGCCGGTCATCATCCAGGCCTCGCGCGGGGCGCGGAACTACGCCAACGACATCATGCTGGCCAAGATGATCGACGCCCTGGTCGACATCTATCCGCACATTCCGGTCTGCATGCACCAGGACCATGGCAACGGCCCGGCGACCTGCGCGACGGCGATCCAGTACGGCTTCACCTCGGTGATGATGGACGGTTCGCTGATGGAAGACGCCAAGACCCCGGCATCGTACGAGTACAATGTCGAGGTCACGCGCAAGGTGGTCCAGATGGCCCACAGCTGCGGCGTCTCGGTCGAGGGCGAGCTGGGCGTGCTGGGCTCGCTGGAGACCGGCATGGGCGAGGCCGAGGACGGCCACGGCTTCGAAGGCAAGCTGTCGCACGACGAGTTGCTAACCGATCCGGACCAGGCGGTCGACTTCGTCGCCCAGACCGGCGTCGACGCCCTGGCCATCGCCATGGGCACCAGCCACGGCGCCTATAAGTTCACGCGCAAGCCGGACGGCGACGTCCTGGCCATGAACGTGATCGAGGAAATCCACCGCCGCCTGCCCAACACCCACCTGGTGATGCACGGTTCCAGCTCGGTCCCGCAGGACCTGCAGGACATCATCAACCAATACGGCGGCGAGATGCCCCAGACCTGGGGCGTGCCGGTTGAAGAGATCCAGCGCGGCATCAAGCACGGCGTGCGCAAGATCAATGTCGACACCGACAACCGCATGGCCATCACCGGCGCCATCCGCAAGATCCTGGTCGAGAAGCCGCACGAGTTCGACCCGCGCGCCTATCTCAAGCCCGCCAAGGAAGCCATGCGAAAGGTCTGCCAGGCTCGTTTCGTCGAGTTCGGCTCGGCCGGCCATGCCGACAAGATCAAGGCGCTGTCGACCGCCACGATGGCCAAGCGCTACAGCTCGGGCGAACTCCACGCCAAGTTTGGCGCCGATTCGGCCAAGGCCGCCGCCGAGTAAGGCGAGCTAGCGATTGAAGACGAAGAGGCCTCCCGGATCGCTCCGGGAGGCCTTTTTCATTCGGCAGTCAGTCTATTCTGCGGCAAGCGCCAGAAAGCGGCGGCGACGGGCGAGCAGCTTGATCGAGCCGGCCCCGATGGCGCCGCTGACCAGCATGGCCAGCGTGAACCACGGACCCACGAAGGCGTAGGTCCCCTGCCAGCAGTGCAAGCCGTCGACCGTCGCCGCGACGCCCCCACAAAAGAGTCCGGCGGCGAATCCGGTGGGCGCGGGCCGAAGCAGGTCGACGTCGCGCAGGCCATAGGCGGTCAGGGCCAGCATCGGCGCGGCGATAACCAGCACATTGCCGATGCAGACGAAGGCGTTGGGCCAGTGCAGCGCGACCAGAGCGGCCGGGCTCATGGCCACGCTCTGGACGCCGGCCGCGATCAACATGGCGCAAGCCGCCGCGCCGGCCGGCGCCAGGGCCATGACGCCGGCCTTACGTCCACGCGCCAACCACGTGGTGGCGACCAGGGCGCAGCCCGCGACACCGGCCGGGTAGACGGCCTTGATCCAGAAGAAGGTGTGGCCGGCCGCCACGGACAGGTCGGGCCTCAGATCCAGCCACAGCAGGATCATCAGTACGCCGGCTAGCGCGCCAGCGCCGGCGATCTCGACTAGCCGCCAGGGCAGGGTCGCGGTCGACCAGATAGGCGCGCCGAGGCCCGCGCCGCTCGCTCCCCGATCGTCCGGGGAGGCAAGGGTGTCGTCGATCGTCACGCGCCTCTCCCCACAGAGCCGGCCGGCGGTTTCAGTAGCGCTTATCGCGGATCAGTCGCAAAAGCGCCGGCACTTCAATTGACGGAACGACGGTTTGTCAATCGACCGGAAGGCGACGATACGAAACTTGATCGTCGCGAGTTCTGGGGACACGGGGTCTGCCTACCAGCGCAGCGTCCAGCGCCCTACCATCGCGCCGAGGGCGGCCAGGGCCAGTACGCCGAGGCTGTACCAGAGGGCTACGAAGGTGAAGGTGTTCTCGGCGCAGTGAAGGCCATAAACGGTGGCCGCCACGCCGCCGGCGAACAGGCCCGTGGCGAAGCCGGCGGCGGCCGGCCGGGTGGGCGCCATGCCGCGCACGGCCCACAGGCCCAGGGCCAGCATCGGCAGACCCAGCACCAAGATATTGCGACTGCAGACGTGCCAAGAGTGACCGCGCAGCATGCGCAGGGTCATCTGGATGTCCGGGCTCGTGATCGCCTGGACGATCCCCGCCAAGCCGAACAGGGCCAGCACCGCGCCGCCCAGCATCCAGCCGCGCCGCCCAGAGCCCGCCGGCCGCGCCAGGCGTTCGATGGCCAGATAGCCGGCCGTGCCTAGCGCCCCGGTATAGAGCGCCTTCATCCAGAACATGCCGCCACGCATGGCGGGCATCAGGTCGTGTCGCGTGTGCAGCCAGGCTAGCACCAGCATCAGGGCCGCCAGGGCGCCCAGCCCCGCGACGATCGCCAGGCGTTTGGGCGGCGCGCGCGTCGGCTCCCTGTCCGAGGCGAGGGCGTCGATCAGATCATCCGTCCGCACGACGCATCCTTTCGGCCAGCGCTTTCAGCGCCCGGTGCAGGGCGACCTTGGCCGCGCCTTCGGAAATGCCCGCGCGGGCCCCGGCCTCGGCGAGGGACAGGCCGGTCAGCTTGACGTCGGCGACGAGGGTGCGCTGCTTGTCGGGCAGGGTGGCCAGGGCGCGATCCAGCTCCAGGCCGACGCCGGGCTCCGGCTCATCGGCCGCCAGGAACTCGATATGGTCCTCGATCGGCAGGGTCTGGCGGATCTTCCGCCGCCGCCAGTGGTCGATCAGCTTGTAGCGCGCCACCGCATGCGCCCAGGCGGTAAACGACTGGGACGAGTCCCACGTCGATCGCTTGAGATGCACCGCCAGCAGCGTCTCCTGCACAAGATCCTCCACATCGCCGGGCGCGCCGGACATCCGGCGCGCGAAATAGGCGCGCAGCCGGACGCCGAGAACGGCCAGACACTCGCGATAGGCGGCGGCGTCGCCGTCCAGCGCGCGCAGCATCAGCGCCTTCAAACGGGTCTCGGTATCCGTCACGCCTGCCCCTATTCGCGCGCGAGGGCCGGATGGTTACACGGTGTCGCGCCGCGCCGGAACCAGCCGAAAACGCCGCGCCGAAATTTTGTTCGCCCCGTTTTTTGTTTTTTGGCCGGTGTAACCTTCGGGGCGGAGCCTTCGTATCTCCCTTCGACCGGGCGACAAGATGTCGCGTCGGCAAGAAACATCTCCAGGAGAAACCCCATGAACCGCACCGCCGCCACCGCCGCCCTCGCCGCTGTCCTGGCCCTCTCGGCCGGCGTCTCGATGGCTTCCGCCGATGACCACATGAAGGGCAAGGGCGACCAGGAAAAGTGTTACGGCGTCGCCAAGGCCGGCGAGAATGACTGCAAGGCTGGCGCTGGCACCTCGTGCGCCGGCACCTCGAAGGTCGACTACCAGGGCGACGCCTGGAAGATGGTCAAGAAGGGCACCTGCGTCACGATGAAGACCCCGAAGGGCATGGGTTCGCTGACGCCGAAGATGTAATTCCACACTCCGTGTCCCCGGCGAAAGCCGGGGTCCAGATGGAAGAGCGCGGACGTGATTTCCACGATCTCAGCGCTCTTCCAGTCAGCTCCAATGCTTTGAGATCTGGGTCCCGGCTTTCGCCGGGAGACGGATTCCCGAGAGCTTCCCATGACCCCCACCGCCGGCCTCGGCCTCAAGTCCCAGCACTATGACGACGCGCTCGCGTGCGCCGCGCCGGGCCTGTGGTTCGAGGTCCATCCCGAGAACTACATGTCGGCCGGCGGGCCACGCCTGTCCGCGCTGGAGGCCGTCCGCGCGCGCCACCCGCTGTCGCTGCATGGCGTGGGCCTGTCGCTGGCCGCCGACGCCGATCCCGACGCCGAGCACCTGCTGGCCCTCAAGCGTCTGGTCGAGCGGTTCGAGCCCTTCGTTGTCTCCGAGCACCTAGCCTGGTCGACCCATCGCGGCGCGCATCAGCCCGACCTCCTGCCCTTCCCGCGCACGAACGCCGCCCTGACTCGCATCGCCGCCAATATCGGCGGCGTGCAGGACGTCCTGGGACGCCAAGTTCTGATCGAGAACCCGTCCCTCTACCTGCCCCTGACCGGCCATGATCTGGACGAGGTCGGCTTCCTCACCGCCCTGGTCGAGCGCACCGGCTGCGGCCTGCTGGTCGACGTCAACAACGTCTTCGTCAGCGCTCGCAACCTCGGCTACTCGGCCGAGGCCTATCTGGACGCCCTGCCCGCCTCCGCGATCGGCGAGATCCACCTGGCCGGCCATGGCGTGGACGACGGTGGCTCGGGCCTCTTGATCGACACCCACGGCGCGCCAGTCGCCGAGCCGGTCTGGGCGCTCTATCGCCGCCTGATCCGCCGTATTGGCCCGCGCCCCACGCTGATCGAGCGCGACGATGACATCCCCGCCTTCTCGGCTCTGATGGCCGAGCGCGACCGCGCCGGCGGCGAGCTCGCCGCCTTGGAGACGGTCGATGCCTGAACTGCTCGACTTCCAGGACGCCTTCGTCGCCGCCCTGGCCGGAAGCCCGTCGGCCCTGTCGCCCTGGCTGCCGCCGGGCGAGGGCCAGGCCGGCCTGTCGGTCTACCGCAACACCATCGCCAAGGGCTGCGTCGACGCCCTGGCCGCCAACTTTCCAACCGTGCTGTCGATGGTCGGCGAGGACTGGTTCCGCGCCGCCGCCGCCTTGTTCGCCCGCGAAGCGCCGCCGGCCAGCGCCGCCCTGCTGGACTATGGCCAGGCCTTCCCCGCCTGGCTGGAACGCTTCCCGCCGGCCGACGACTTGCCGTACCTGGCCGGCGTCGCCCACCTGGACCGCCTCTGGACCGAAGCCCTGTTCGCCGCCGAGACCCCGGTCCTGACGGCTCAGGCGCTGGCGGCCTTGGCGCCGGAGGTCTTGGCGACGACGTCCCTGCCGCCGCATCCCAGCGTCCGCTTGGCCAGCTTCGAGGCTGGCCTGCCCAGCCTGTGGTCGGCGGCCCGCGCTGGCCGCGAGGATCTGGAGCTCTCCGAGCACGCGGAAACGCTCCTATGCGTCCGCGCCAAGGGCGCGGTCATGCATCGCGTGATCGGCGTGGCCGAAACCGCGTTCCTGCACGCCTGCCGGGACGGCCTGACGTCCGCCGAAGCCGCCGAGCGCGCGCTGTTGGCCGATCCCACCGCCAACCTCGCCGCGCTGTTCGCGACCCTGATCGCCGACGGCGTCTTTATGGAAATAGACCGATGACCGCTTTCACGCTCCGCGCCCCTTTCGACGCCTTCGCTGACGTCGCCCGCAAGGTGCTGACCGAGGACGTCCTGGCCCTTGTCACACGCTTTGGCGTCGCCGCGATCTTCTTCCAGTCGGGCCGAACCAAGGTCGACGGCGTCCTGCACATCACCGACGGGACCTATTCGCTGTTCGAGAGCGAGTACCACGTCCCTCTGCTGTCGCCTGTCGTGGCGGCGCACGCGGCCACCTATGCCGAGCACCTGTTCTCGATCCTGCTGGTGCTGGGTCTGTTCACCCGCCTGTCGGCCCTGGCCTTCCTGGGCATGACGGCGGTCATCGAGATCTTCGTCTATCCCGACGCCTGGCCGACCCACCTGTCGTGGGCGGGCCTGCTGCTGTTCTTGATCGCGCGCGGCGGGGGCAAATTCAGCCTGGATCGCCTCTTCAAGATCGCCTGACGTCGACACGGCGCGCGCCCGGAGGTCCTATCGGATCCTTCGTCGGGGAACGCCCATGTCTCGCCTCTACTGGCTCCTTTGCCTGCCCGGCCTGCTCCTGCCCTACAGCGCCTTCGCGCCGTGGGTCATGGAGCACGGCCTCGCGCCCGGACCGTTCGTCGCCGAGCTGTTCTCGACACGGATCGGCGCGTTCTTCGGCTGGGACGTGATCGTGTCGGCGGTCGTGCTGCTGAGCTTCGCCGCCGCCGAGGCGCGGCGGATCGGCTGGCGCGCGTTCTGGATCACCGCCGCGGCGGTGGTCCTGGCGGGCGTGTCGCTGGGCTTGCCTTTGCTGCTGGCGTTGCGCGAACGGCAAGCCGCCCGCGCCGCCTAGACCCTAGTGGATGGTCGGAACGCGCAGCGGCGACCGGCGCCACAGCTGCGTCGTCAGGGCGTTGGCGATGCCGATCCAGCCGAGGTCCGGCGCGGAGCCGCCCCCGACCTTGCGAGCTTCCAGCGCATAGGCCGCGGAAGCCGCCAGCGAGGCCGTGGCCGCGCCCAGTTGGCCGCCGACGCGGCGCGCGCCCAGGCCCAGCCACAGGGCGTTGAAGCCCTGCACCAGGCTCCAGATCGTCAGGGCGCGGGTGCGGGCCGGACTGGCCGGCGCGTTCCACGTGCGCAGGCCCGACAGGGTCATGGCGATGAACAGCGGCGGCAGCAGCAGGCTGGTCAGCGGCTTGGGCTGATGCGCCACCGGCTCGTGCATCTCGGCGAATTCGACCGCGTACATCTCGTCGTCCAGCACCGCTTCGTGACGACGGCCCATCATCAGCGCGGCGATGATCGCCCCGCCGGCCAAGGCCGCGCCGACCGCGATCTGCGCCGCCGGATGGGCGCCCTCCCGCCGGTCGAGCTCGAACGCTTCGCGACCGGGCAGGGCGCGCTCGCGCGACTTTCCGTTGGCGATATGCATGGCGGGACTCCCTCGTGAACTCGCAAGGTCAAACAGCCCAGCTGAGCCTTGGTTCCAGCTCGAGCGGGGCCTAGAGCGTATGATGGCCTGATCCTCGCGCCGCGCCACCGAAAATCGGCGCGAGCGCCGACTCCACGACCCTCGCGCGAGAGGCTCTAGCCGAAAGTCTCGTGCGACCGGATGACGCGTTAAGGAAAACGTCGCGTTTAGCTTGATAGGTCAACCTTCTGTTTTAGAAGCATTTTTTTGTAGCATCTTTTTTTCGAGCCTTGACCGCGGCCGTTCGCCGTTAAGGCTCTTTTGAGTTTCAGGGCGCAACTTTTCGCCGTAGCGTGAGAAGCAGGCGTCTCCAAGGTGGTGCGCTCGGTGGGACCTCACGCGAGAGGAAATCGCCGATGTCCTTCTTCCGGACGCGCCAGGACGACAGCAAGGCCACGGGCCAGATCGCCGAAATGGAGGCGATCATCGCCGCCATTCATCGCAGTCAGGCCGTCATCGAGTTCAACCTCGACGGCACGATCATCACGGCCAACGACAACTTCCTGAAGACGCTCGGCTACGGCCTGTCGGAGATCCAGGGCCGCCATCACAGCCTGTTCGTCGAGGACGACTATGCCAAGACCGGTGAATACCGCGAGTTCTGGCGTCGCCTGAACGCCGGCGAATTCTTCTCGGACAAGTTCAAGCGCGTAGGCAAGGGCGGCAAGGAGATCTGGATCCAGGCCTCCTACAACCCACTGTTCGACAAGGCTGGAAAGCCGATCAAGGTCATCAAGTTCGCCGCCGACATCACGGCTGTAGAGCTGGAGCGCGCCGCCGCCGAGGCGGCCCGCAAGAAGGCCGACCAGGACAATAACGTCGTCACCGTGCTGGCCGACGGCCTGGGTCGCCTGGCCCGGGGCGACGTCAGCGAGCACATCGAGGCGGCGATGGATCCGCGCTATCAGCAGGTCAAGGACGACTTCAACACCGCGATCGACTGCCTGCGCGACACCGTCTCGACGATCGTCCACCGCACCAACAGCATGCAGGCCGGCATCGACGAGGTTTCCTACGCCTCCGACGACCTGTCGCGTCGCACCGAGCAGCAGGCCGCCAGCCTGGAAGAGACCGCCGCGGCCCTCGACGAGATCACCGCCACGGTCGTGCGCAGCGCCGAGGGCGCCCGCCGCGCCTCGCAGGCCGCCTCGGCCGCGCGGGTCGACGCCGGCCGCTCGGGCGAAGTGGTCCAGCAGGCCGTCGCGGCCATGGGCGAGATCGAGAAGTCCTCGGCCCAGATCAGCCAGATCATCGGCGTCATCGACGAGATCGCTTTCCAGACCAATCTTCTGGCGCTGAACGCTGGCGTTGAAGCCGCGCGCGCGGGCGAAGCCGGCCGTGGCTTCGCGGTCGTGGCCCAGGAAGTGCGAGCCTTGGCCCAACGTTCGGCCGACGCCGCCAAGGAGATCAAGACCCTGATCGCCAACTCGACCGCCCAGGTCGACCGGGGCGTGAAGCTGGTCGGCGAAAGCGGCGCGTCGCTGGACGGCATTGTCGCCAAGGTCGGCGAGATCGACGGCCTGATCTCCGAGATCGCCCGCTCGTCGCAGGAACAGGCCACCGGCCTCAACCAGGTCAACAGCGCCGTCAACCAGATGGATCAGGTGACCCAGCAGAACGCGGCCATGGTGGAAGAGACCACCGCGGCCGCCGCCAACCTTCGCACCGAGGCTCACGAACTGTCGGCCCTGATGACCCGGTTCCGCACCGGCCAGCACCAGACGGCGCAACCGCAAGCTCGCGGCGTCGCCCAGCAACGCCGCCCGGGCGCTCGCGCGGCCTAGACCAGACGACCTTCCCGGATCAGCATGGCGGCATGACCGTCGCCATTCGCCCCGCCCGGCCCTTTGAGATCGAGGCCGTTCGAGAGATCGAACGCGCCTCGGCCCAGCGCTTCATCGGCTTGATGGAGGCCCTGGCCGCCGACGAACCCTCTCCCGCCGAGGTGCTGGCCGCGCGGATCACGGCCGGCGGCCTGCTGGTCGCGGACGTCGAAGGGGATCTGGCGGCCTTCGTGATGTACCGCCCCGTCGGAGACAGTCTCTATATCGAGCAGATCGACGTGCTGCCGGCCTTCGAGCGCCGGCGAATCGGCGCGACCCTGATCGACGCCGTGGCCGACCAGGCGCGGGCCGCCGGCCGAGCGCGCCTGACGCTGTCGACCTTCCGCGAGACGCCCTGGAATGCGCCCTACTATCGGCGCCTGGGCTTCCGCGACATCGACGACAAAAAATTAGCGCCGGACCTCCTGGAGATCCGGCGCGAACATCTGGCGCGCGGGCTTGACGAGAGCCTGCGGGTATTCATGGAGCGGAAAGCCTAGCGGGTCCTTCGACAGGCCCAGGATGAGGACTACTGGTAGGGCCGTCACTTGAGAACCTCATCCCGAGCTTGTCGGCGTCCGCCCTCGGGCTGGCGAAGCCAGACCCGTGGGGACGAGGTTCTCGCGGCGCTTATGCCGGCAATTCGCCCATGGCCGATTGCAGGTAGTTCTGCTCGCCCAGCGACTTCACCAGGCCGATCTGCATTTCCAGGAAGTCGATATGCTCCTCGGTGTCGCTGAGGATCACGCGCAGCAGTTCCCGGCTGACGTAGTCGCGAGCCTGCTCGCACTGGACGATGCCAGGGATCAGGGTCTCGCGGCCGCCGATCTCGACCTGCAGGTCGCTGTTCAGGCATTCCGGCACGGTCTCGCCGATCTTGAGCTTGTGCAGGTCCTGCAGGTTGGGCAGGCCTTCCAGGAACAGGATACGGTTGATCAGCATGTCGGCGTGCTTCATCTCGCCGATCGATTCGTCGTAGGTGATCTTGCCGAGGCGCTTAAAGCCCCAGTTGTCGTACATCCGCGCGTGCAGGAAGTACTGATTGACCGCCGTCAGTTCGTTGGTGAGCACCGCGTTGAGCAGTCGGATGATGCCGGGATCGCCCTGCATGGCGGCCTCCTTAAGGTTCGTATCTCGGCGGGAACCTGGGGCAAGCCGAAACGGGCTTCAACCTGAATGTGTGCGAGTGTTTCGCGCTCTCACAGAAATCCATGCGAGTGCCTCGCGATCTCTGATTTTGCTGGCTTCTTGGCCGTTGCTCGGCCGCGCCAACGACTACTCGGCGGCGAATGCCAGCGCTTCGCGATTGTCCTGGATCATCTGGCGCATCTCGCACACGCACTTGGCGCACTGGGCCTGGCAGCCCTTGTGACGGAAGATCTCGGCCGGACGGGTGGCGCCAGCGTCGATGGCGGCGCGCACTTCGCGCTCGCGGATGCCGTTACAGTTACAGACGTACAACGCAGAACGCCCTACCCGATTGAGTGTCATTCTCATCTAGCCGGTCGCGAGAGGTTTTGCAACTGACTCTCACTCTGGTTAGCAGCGGCCAGAGGTCGCATCCGCGCTCGAATTGGCATAAAGCGAGCGGAATGACGCTCCCCTGCCGCCTCTACCTGATCACCCCGCCCGCCCTGGACGACCTGGCCGGCTTTGGCCGCCAGCTGGCCAAAGCCCTGGAAGGCGGCGACGTGGCCGCCCTCCAGATCCGGCTGAAGGATGCGCCCGACGACGTGATCAAGGCGGCCGTCGACGTCCTGGGGCCGATCGCCCAAGCTCGCGACGTGGCCGTGATCCTGAACGACCGCCCGGACCTCGCCGCCCGCCTGCCGGTCGACGGCGTGCATGTCGGCCAGAGCGACATGGCCTATCGCGACGCCCGCAAGCTGATGGGCGAGCGCATGGTCGGCGTCACCTGCCACGACAGCCGCCACCTGGCCATGGAAGCCGCCGAGGCCGGGGCCGACTACGTCGCCTTCGGCGCCTTCTTCCCCACCACGACCAAGGACGCGCCCACCACCGTCCAGCCCGACATCCTGACCATCTGGCAGGAGACGATGGAGGTCCCGTGCGTCGCCATCGGCGGGATCACCGCCGCCAACGCCGCGCCCCTGGCCACGGCCGGCGCGGACTTCCTGGCCGTGTCGGCCGGGGTGTGGGCCTATCCCGAAGGCTCGGACGCCGCCGTCGCGGCCCTGAACGCCGCCATCGCCGAAGGCTTGGCCGCCCGCTGACTTTCGGATAACGCCGATATTGTGACGCACCGCACACAGGCATAGCGTCTCTCCCAGCGAACAACAGGTAAGGGGGAGACGCTGACATGAAGCGACTCGTGGTGTGTTTGCTTAGCGTACCGGTCCTGGCGTTTTCCGGCGCCTCGATCGCGGAAACCTGGAAGCTGGCTCCAGGCGAGACCAAGACCTACTACGACGTGGACTTCACCCGCGTCGACCAGTCCAGTGGACTGATCGTCACCCGCATCGCCGAAGGCAAGGGTAATGGTCCCTACAAGAACTGGCCGGCCAGCAAGGGACCAATCCTGGTCTTCGCCTTGGACTGCGCGTCGGACAAGTGGATGGACCTTGGCATGGACTTCGACGGGACCAAGGGCCTGCCCAAGGGCTGGCGCAAGGAAGCCAAGATCGAGGACATCTCCGGCGCCGTCGGCAAGGCGGGAAAACTGGCCTGCGACACCAAGGACACGCTGCCGAAGGTCGAACTTCCCTAGGCGTCCACCCTGGAGAGATCCCCAGGGTTGCGCAGCGTAGCCGGCGATGCGGTCGTTCTGGATTTCCAGGCTCGTGGTCTGGAACACGACGCCGCTTGCCGCGCTCGGCGTCGGCGTCGAGCTTCAGGCAGAGCAGCCCAGCGTCCCGCGCGTCGTGGCCCCGCCGATTGGGTGTCGACAGCAGGATGAGACAAGCGCCGCCAATCCGACACGCACACGCATACGCACACGCGGAAAACCGTCCGGCGCGGCCATTAAGCCTGTCGAATCAGGCCCGTCTTGCCATCCCGCCTGTGGACGATTAGGTTCCGCGCCCGTTCTTTCACACCGTCGACCTACCGCTCCGCCGCCGGACATTCCGGCGGGCGTCGACGGCAATTCCTTGAGGATATCCGCCCGTGGCCACGCCTTCCGCCCTCCTGAACGTCATGATCGACGCGGCCCGGAAGGCCGCCCGCGGCCTGGCCCGCGACTTCGGCGAAGTCACGGAACTGCAGGTCTCCAAGAAGGGCGCCGCCGATTTCGTCACCAACGCCGACATCAAGGCTGAACAGACCCTGTTCGAGATCCTGACCAAGGCCCGCCCGGGCTACGGCTTCTTGGGCGAAGAGCGCGGCATGATCGAGGGCACCGACAAGACCCACACCTGGATCGTCGACCCGCTGGACGGCACTACCAACTTCATGCACGCCATCCCGCACTTCGCGGTCAACATCGCACTGCAGCGTGAAGGCGAAGGCGTCGTGGCCGGCGTCACGTACAACCCGATCACCCACGACCTGTTCTGGGTCGAGAAGGGCAAGGGCGCGTTCCTGGGCGCCGAGAAGCGCCTGCGCGTCGCCGCCCGCCGTCACCTGGACGAGAGCATCCTGGCCACCGGCGTGCCGTTCGCCGGCAAGCCCGGCCACGGGCAGTTCTTGAAGGAACTCCACCAGGTCAGCCAGAAGGTCGCCGGCGTCCGTCGCTTCGGCGCCGCCTCGCTGGACCTGGCCTGGGTCGCCGCCGGCCGCTTCGACGCTTATTGGGAGCGCAACCTCGGCGCCTGGGACGTCGCCGCCGGCGTGCTGATGGTTCAGGAATCGGGCGGCAAGGTCACGACGATCGACGAGAACGATCACGATGTGGTCGCTGGCAAGTCGATCCTGGCCAGCAACCAGGACCTCTATCCGCTGATCCTGGAAAAGCTGCGGGCGGCGTAGTTTTTTGTGTTGGCGAGAGCCCGAAGGCTCTCGCCAAACCGTCACATCCCGGCGCTAAATCGCCGGCCATGACCCTGCTTACCCGTCGCGCCATGACCACCGCCGCCCTCGCCGGCACGCTGCTGCCCGGCTTCGGCTTCGCTCAAGCGAAGAAGCCGATCGTCATCGGCCACCGAGGCTGCAGCGGCGAGCGGCCCGAGCACACGGCGCTGTCCTACGAGCGCGCCATCGAGCAGGGCGCCGACTTCATCGAGCCGGACCTGGTCCCCACCAAGGACGGCCACCTGGTGGCCCGCCACGAGAACGAGATCGGCGGCACGACCGACGTCGCCAGCCGCCCCGAGTTCGCCGCCCGCAAGGCGACCAAGACCATCGATGGCCAGCAGATCACGGGCTGGTTCACCGAAGACTTCACCCTGGCCGAGATCAAGACCCTGCGCGCCCGCGAGCGGCTGCCGCGGCTGCGCGCCGTCAGCACCGCCTTCGACGGCCAGGCCCAGGTCCTGACCTTCGAGGAGGTCGTGGCCATCGCCAAGGCCGGGACCCAGCGCACGGGCCGCACGATCGGCGTCTATCCCGAACTGAAGCACCCGACCTATTTCGCTTCGATCGGCCTCCCGACGGAGGATCGCCTGGTCGCCAAGCTCAAGGCCGCGGACCTGAACTCGGCCACCGCGCCGGTCTTCGTGCAGTGCTTCGAGGTCGGCCCTCTGAAGAAGCTGAAGGCCAAGACCGCCGCGCGCCTGGTGCTGCTGGTCGACGGGGAAGGCGGACCGGCCGACCTGCCGGGCGTGAACTATGCCGACCTGATCACCGCCCAAGGCCTGAAGGACGTCGCCGTCTATGCCGACGGCCTGGGGCCGAACTGGAGCCTGGTGGTCCCCAACGACGGCAAGGTGCTGCTGCCGGCCACCGATCTGGTCAAGAACGCCCACGCCGCCGGCCTGGCCGTCCACCCCTGGACCGTGCGCGCCGAGAACTACTTCCTACCCGCGACCTTGCGGAAAGGCGACGCCCAGAGCCCGGCCTTCCTGGCCCAGCACGGCGACGTGACGCCGGTGTTCAAGGCCCTGTACGCCGCCCGCGTCGACGGCGTGTTCAGCGACTTCCCGGCCCTGGCGGTCGCCGCGCGCGGCTGATCGGGATCGGCCTCTTCTAGGCAAGATCGTTCCTCGATATTGCCGAACCGGGGCTAGACGGTGCAGCGTGCCCGCCTGTTCGTTCAGGGGGATCCCATGAAGCTCCGTCACGCCGTCTCCGCGGCCGTTCTCGCCGCCGCCATGCTGCTGGGCGCGCCCGCCTTCGCCTCGCCGGGCTCGGAGCTGCTGGACAAGATCGCCGTCGACTTCGTCCGCCTGACCCTGGAGGCCGGCGAGCGCGAGCCCGGCTATGTCGACGCCTATTACGGCCCCAGCGAGATGCAGGACGCCGCCAAGCTGGCCCCGCGCCCGGTCTCGGTGCTGCGCAAGGAGGCCGACCGCCTGCAGACCCTGCTGGCCAAGGTCCCGAACAAGGATCTCGACGCCGACCAGCTGCGCCGCAAGACGTTCCTGAAAGGCCAGGTCAAGGCGGCCCAGACGCGCCTGGCCATGATCGCCGGCGACACGTTCAGCTTCGCCGACGAGGCCGAGGGCCTGTTCGGCGTGCGCCCGGTGCTGAAGCCCCTGAAGAGCTACGATCCTATCCTGGCCCGCATCGACAAGCTGGTTCCCGGCAAGGGCGATCTGGCCGGCCGCGTCGACGCCTTCCAGAACAAGTACGTCATTCCGACCGACAAGGTGGAAGCCGTCATGCAGGCCGGCATCGCCGCCTGCAAGGCCAGGACCGAACAGCACATCAAGCTGCCGGCCGGCGAGCGCTTCGACATGGAGTTCGTCACCAAGAAGCCATGGAGCGGCTACAACTGGTACAAGGGCAATGCCCACAGCCTGATCCAGATCAACACCGACCTGCCGATCTACATCAGCCGCGCCTTGGATCTGGGCTGCCACGAGGGTTATCCCGGCCACCACGTGCTGAACGCCCTGCTGGAAGAGAAACTGACCAAGGAAAAGGGCTGGATCGAGTACTCGGTCTATCCGCTGTTCTCCCCGCAGTCGTTCATCGCCGAGGGTAGCGCCAATTTCGGCATCGAGCTGGCCTTCCCGGGCCAGGCCAAGACCGAGTTCGAGCGCGACAAGCTCTATCCGCTGGCCGGCCTGGATCCGGCGACAGCCAAGGCCTATGGCGAGCTGCAGGAGGCCAAGGCGGCCCTGTCCAGCAGCGGCAACACCGTCGCGGCCGAGTACCTGGCCGGCCGGATGACCAAGGAACAGGCCATCCAGGCGCTGATGAAATACAGCCTGTACTCGCGCGGCGGCGCCGAGAAGCGGGTGTCGTTCATCGAGACCTACCGCTCCTACGTGATCAACTACAACATCGGCCAAGACATGGTTCGCGACCACGTCTACCGCGCTGGCAAGACCGAGGACGCCCGTTGGAAGTCCATGGAACGCGTGATCAGCGAACCGACGACGCCGGCCGACCTGCGCAAATAGCTAAGCCTGTACAAAGGCTTGGCGCGCCGACGTCGCTTTGTCGAGACAGTGACGTGACCCGCGCGGCCGCCTAGGCGGCCGCGATCCCGAACTGCAGGCTGGCCAGGCGGGCGTAGAGGCCGCCCTTGGCGAAGAGCTCGGCATGCGTGCCCTGCTCGACCACCCGGCCCTCTTCCATCACCACGATCCGGTCGGCCTTGAGCACGGTGGCCAGGCGGTGGGCGATGACCAGGGTGGTGCGGCCTTCCATGGCGGCGGTCAGGGCCTGCTGGACCAGGCGCTCGCTTTCGGCGTCGAGGGCGCTGGTGGCCTCGTCCAGCAGCAGGATCGGGGCCTGACGGACCAGGGCGCGAGCGATGGCCAGACGTTGGCGCTGGCCGCCCGACAGGGTCTTGGCCCGCTCGCCGACCGGCGTGTCGAAGCCCTGTGGCAGGGCCGACAAGAAGCCGGCGGCCTGGGCGGCCTCGGCGGCGGCGCGGATCTCGGCGTCGGTCGCGTCCTGGCGGCCGAAGCGGATGTTGTCCATCGCCGATCCCGAGAACAGCGGCGAGTCCTGGGCGACCAGGGCCATGCGGGCGCGGACCTCGTCGGGCGCCGCGTCGCGCAGGTCGACGCCGTCAAGGCGGATACCCCCGGCCTGTGGGTCATAGAACCTCAAAAGAAGCCGCAGCACCGTGCTTTTGCCCGCGCCGGAGGGACCGACAAGGGCGACGGTCTCGCCGGGCTTCACGCTGAGGTCGAAGCCGTTGAGGGCCGGCAGGTCCGGGCGGCCGGGATAGGCGAAGACCACGTTCTCGAAAACGATCGCGCCCTGGGCCGGGACCGGCAGGGTCGTCGGGGCCGGCGGCGCGGCGATGTCGGGCTGGGCGTTCAGCAACTCGGCGATGCGGTCCATGGCGCCGGAGGCCTTCTGGACATCGCCCCAGACCTCGCCCAGGGCGCCAATCGAGCCGGCGGCCATCACCGCCAGCATGGCGAACTGGGCCAGGGTGCCGCCGGTCATCTCGCCGGCCAGGACGAGGCGCGCGCCGCTCCACAGCAGCAAGGTGACGCCGCCGAAGGCCAGGGTGATGACCATGGCCGTCATGGTGGCCCGGGTGGTGATCCGACGCACCGAGGCCTTGTAGGCCTCGTCCACCGCCCCGCCGAAGCGCACTGACGAGGTCCGCTCGCGCCCGAAAGCCTGCACGGTCTCCAGGGCGTCCAGGCTCTCGCCGGCATAACCGACGGCGTCGGCGAACTTGTCCTGGGCGGTGACGGTCAGCTTGCGCACGCGGCGGCCGACCAGGAACATCGGGGCCAGGATCACCGGCACCATCAGCACGATGAATCCCGCCAGCTTGGGCGAAACCACCGCCATGTAGCCCAGGCCGCCGACCAGGCTGAGAATGTTGCGCAGGGCGATCGAGGCCGAGGCCCCGACCAGTTGCTCGATCAGCGAGACGTCGGTGGTCAGCCGCGACAGCACCTCGCCCGTGCGGGTCTTCAGGAAATACTGCTGGTCCAGCGTCAGGGTGTGGCCGTAGAGCGCCCGGCGCACATCGGCCACGACCCGCTCGCCCAGGCGGGTGATGAAAAAGAATCGCAGGGCCGTGGCGATGGCCAGCACCATGGCCACCGCGCCCAGGCCGACGAAGGCGCTGTTGATCTCAGCTCCGGAGCCCTTGGCGAATCCGTGGTCGATCACTTCCTTGAAGGCGGCGGTGAGGCCCAGGGTCGCACCCGTCGAGAACAGCAGGAAGAAGGCCGCGGCGATCCCGTCGCCCTTGTGGGCCTTCACGAAGGGCAGCAGATGGACCAGCGGACGGATGTCCTTGCGGCGCGCCCGCCGGGCCTTGGCCTCGGCCATGCCCTGGACCAGTTCGGCCCCCGCGCCGGGGCGGCCTTCGGCCTTTTGCTCGCCGGCGTTCACGTCAGTCATCAACAGTCCCTTGCCAAAATCGCGCGGGTTCTTTATAGCCGCCCGTCTTCGAGGGCCACCCCGCGCGTGCGCGGGATGGCGCTTACCCCAATTCACACTCGCCGGCTTAGTCGGACTGGATCGCCGCCATGAAACAAGACATTCACCCCGACTATCACTTCATCACGGTCACCATGACGGATGGCTCGAACTATCAAACCCGTTCGACCTACGGCAAGGAAGGCGCTGTCCTGGCGCTCGACATCGATCCGCGCACGCACCCGGCGTGGACGGGCGGCAACGCCCAGCTGATGGACCGTGGCGGCCGCGTCTCGCGCTTCAACGCCAAGTTCGCTGGCTTCACCGCCAAGAAATAAGAAGCTTTCAGCTTCTCGCCGTAAGGGCGACGAAAGGCCGGTTCCGCGTTCGCGGGCCGGCCTTTTCTGTTTCTGGACCTCAGGCGAAGGCGAGGCCCCATTCCGGGTCGGGGTCATCGGAGGTCTGAGCCGGGCGACGGATGCGCCGCGCCCGCACAGTCCGAGGACGCGCCCGGACGACGCGCTGGACCAGATTTCCGAGCTGCCCTCTGAACGACCGCCACCCCGGCGCCAGCCGCGTGACGATCAGGGTCGCCGCGAACAGTTCGATCCAGCCGACGATGTCGAAGGCCAGCACCCAGACCAGGTCCGCGATCACCAGTTCGGCCGCGAAGATGGCGAAGGCCATCACGATCGCCCCGGCCAGCAACGTCCGCCAGCTCATCGTATCGAGCCGCCGCGCCGGCGCCTCGACCAGCAGCCGCCACAGCCTCCCGCCCGGCGTACGTGACACGGCCAGCGCCAGCAGCGCGATCAGGGCGGCGATCAACAGCGACATGCGTGCGGTTCCGGAGAAAGCTTTACCGGAAATGGGGAGGACGCGGACGGCCGCAAGCGCGACCTAGTCCTCATCGTCCTCCGGCTCGTACAGGTCATCCCCACGATCGCGCATCAGATCCGTCGCCACGAAGTCCATGGCGTCCTCGGCGTCGACGAAGCTGAGCTCCGACACCGTTTGATCGCGGATCGAGACCCCGGCCTTGTGGGTGCTGTCCGGATCGCCGGTGACCAGCGGATGCCATAGTGGCAGGTCCTTGCCCTCGTGGATCCGGCGGTAGGCGCACGAGGGCGGCATCCACTCCAGGTCCTCGATGTTGTACGGCGTCAGCTTGATGCAGTCCGGCACCGTCTTCTTGCGGTTCGGATAGTCCTTGCACTGGCACCGATGCTCGTCGAACAGCTGGCAGTGCACGCGCGTGGGTATGATCTCGCCGGTATCTTCGTCTTCGAAGCGAACCAGGCAGCAAAGACCACAGCCATCGCATAGGCTCTCCCACTCGGGGACGGTCAACTCGGAGAGCGTCTTCGTCTCCCAGAAAGGTTTGCGTGGCGTCATGACGCCGTCCTAAACCCGATTTAGTTGGCGACCAAACAGAGCCTGACGCAGACCGTGAACGACTGGACGCTTCCGCCCTACAAGTTCGACGACAAGGATCCGTCCAAACGGGGGCCGGGACCTAGCCCAGGCGCGCCCGCGCAGCCGCACGGTCCGGCCCATGATCCTTGGGCTTCCGAGCCGCCGCTGAAGGATCCGTTCAAGCTCTCGGACGCCGCCCCGCCGCCCCAATCCGCGCCGCCTCCGCCCCCGCCCGAGGAGCCGTTCCGCGCTGATTTGAAGCACCACGCGGCCAAGAAGAAGGCCCGAAAGTGGGGCTGGATCTGGGGGACCCTGCTGGTCTCGTTCCTGATCGGCGTGCTCGCCGTCGGCGGCGGGGCGGCCTATGTCTGGTTCAAGTATCTGAAGGACACGCCGCAGCTGCCCTCGCGCTCGGCGCTGTTCGCGGTCAACCGCGCGCCCGGCATCCGCTTCGAGGATCGCAACGGTCAGGTGATCGCCACGCGCGGCCCGCGTTATGGCCAGCGCATCACCGTCGATTCGGTGCCCAACTACGTGCCCCTGGCTTTCCTCGCGGCCGAGGACCGGCGTTTCTACAAGCACGGGGCCATCGACGCCCAGGGCATCGCCCGCGCCGCCTGGGTCAACTGGCGCGGCGGTCGCACCAAGCAAGGCGCCTCGACCCTGACCCAGCAGTTGGCCAAGGGCCTGTTCCTGACGCCCGACCGGGTGGTGAAGCGCAAGCTGCAGGAGATGCTGCTGGCCTATAAGCTGGAGCAGGTCCTCTCCAAGGACGAGATACTCGAGCTCTATCTGAACCGCATCTATTTCGGGGCCGGCACCTATGGCGTCGACGGCGCCTCCCAGACCTATTTCGGCAAGCCCGCCAGCCAGCTGACCCTCTCGGAGTCGGCGCTGCTGGCCAGCTTGCCCAAGGCCCCCTCGCGCCTGGCCCTGACCAACGACATGGAGCGCGCCCTGGCCCGCTCGCGCCTGATCCTGGCCAACATGCGCAAGGAAGGCTGGATCACCGCCGAGCAGGAAAGCCGCGCGCTGGACGACACCCCGCGCCTGTCGCCGATGGCCTTGCAGGACGAGGGCGACTACGGCTGGGTGCTGGACTACGCCACCACCGAGGCCGTGAAGATCGCCGGCCAGAACGCCCCCGACCTGGTGGTGCGCCTGACCATCGACCCGGTGCTGCAGCACGAGGGCGCCGAGGTCGTGCGCCAGACCATGGCCACCGAGACCACCCGCTCGGGCGCCAGCCAGGCGGCCCTGCTGTCGCTGTCGGCCGACGGCGCCATCCGCGCCATGGTCGGCGGCGCCAGCTACAGCGAAAGCCCGTTCAACCGCGCCGTCCAGGCCAAGCGTCAGCCGGGCTCGACCTTCAAGCCATTCATCTACGCCGCCGCCGTCGAAAAGGGCGTGCTGCCCACCGACATCCGCGTCGACGAGCCGGTGAAGTTCGGCGACTGGAGCCCGGAGAACTACAGCGGCGGCTATCGTGGTCCGATGACCGTCGAGCAGGCCCTGGTCACCTCGACCAACACCGTGGCCGTGAAGCTGGGCAAGGAAGCCGGCGGCGCGGCGATCGGCGACCTGGTGCGCCGCTTCGGCATCACCTCCCTGCCACCCGTGCCCGACCTGTCGGTGTCGCTGGGCTCGTACGAGGTCAACCTTTTGCAGCTGACCTCGGGCTTCCAGGTGTTTCAGCAGGGCGGCGTGCGGCTCGAGCCCTATGTCATCGAGTCGATCACCACCCAGGACGGCCAGTCGCTGTTCGCCCACCAGCCGCCGGCCGCCGAGCGCCGCGTCTATGACATCGGCCATGCCAGCATCATGGTGAAGATGATGAAGAAGGTGGTCTCGGACGGCACCGCCAAGCGCGCCGCCTTCGGCCGCCCGGCGGCGGGCAAGACCGGCACCAGCCAGAACTGGCGCGACGCCTGGTTCGTCGGCTTCACGCCCGACTACGTGACCGGCGTCTGGGTCGGCAACGACGACGAGAAGCCGATGAACAAGGTGGTCGGCGGCGACATCCCGGCCAGCATCTGGCGACGCTTCATGATGACCGCCCACCAGACCCTGGCGGTTCGCGACTTCGCCTGGCTGCTGCCCGACCCCGCGCCCCAGACCGAGCCCGACCCGCGCAACGGCTACTACGAGACCCTGTCGGCCGAATTCGCCCGCGCGGCCTCGGAACTGGACGCGGCGGCCAAGGCGGCGGAGACGTTGCAGCCGTCGACCCCGCCAGGGCAGCCGCCAGCGGATCAGCTGCCTTACTAGGATTTGCACCAACCTAACCCGTCATCCCGCGCTTTGTGCGCGGGACCCATGGTTCAGCTTCTACGTGAGAGCGTAAGTCCGCTCTTCACCCGCGGCGGACAAATGGGCCCCGCGCATAAAGCGCGGGATGACGGTGGTGGTTGGGGCCCCTACCGATACTCCGTCATCGACGTCGGACGATCCCCCACCTTCGTCGCCCAGGTCTTGTTCGGCGTCGCGCTCATCGTGAAGACCAGCTCGCCGCCGGCGATGATCTCCTCGTGCCGCAGGAAGGCCCTCGTCAGGGGTTTGCCGTTCAGGGTGACCTTGGCGACGTACGGCTTCGCATCCGTCAGCCCCCGCGCCCGCACCGTGAAGCGCTTGCCGTTGGGCAGGTTCAGCGCCGCACTGTCCACAAAGGGGCGGCCGATGGCGTACTCGTTCGAGGCCGGGGTCACCGGATAGAAGCCCAGGCTGGTGAACATCAGCCAGGCCGACATCTGGCCCAGGTCATCGTTGCCCGACAGGCCGTCCGGGGTCGGCTGGTACTGGCTCTTGATGATCTGGGTCAGGCGGCCTTGCGTCCGCCACGGGGCGCCGGCGTAGTTGTACATATAGGCCACGTGGTGGCTGGGCTCGTTGCCGTGGATGTACTGGCCGATCAGGCCGGCGATGTCCTCGGCGTGCGAGTAGTCGATCTTCGAATTGTCGAAGTCGAACATGGCGTCCAGCTTCCTGACCGTCGCCGCGTCGCCGCCCAGCGCCGTGACCACCCCGCCCAGGTCCTGTGGCGCGAACCACGAATATTGCCAGGCGTTGCCCTCGGTATAGTCCGAGCCGTAGTTGATGGCGGTCGGGTTGAACGGCTCGCGATAGGTCCCGTCGCTCTTGCGGGCCCGCAGGAAGCCGGTGTTCAGGTCGAAGCTGTTGCGCCAGTAGCCGGCGCGCTTCTCGAAGGTCCTGGCCACGTCGGCCTGCCCCATGTCCGCCGCGACCTTGGCGATGGTCCAGTCGTCATAGGCGTATTCGACCGTCTTGGACGCCGCCTCCGGCTCCTTGTCGATCGGAACGTAGCCCAGCTTCATGTAGTCGCCGAGACCGCCGTAGGGCGCGTAGGTCGCGCTCTTGACCATGGCGTCCAGGGCCGCCTTGCCGTCATAGCCGCGGATGCCCTTCATCCAGGCGTCGGCGATGACTGGCACGGCGTGGTAGCCGATCATCGTCCAGGTCTCCTGACCGTGGAACTGCCAGACCGGTAGGATGCCGTAGGGGCTCTGCTTCTGCGAGGCGATCAGCGAGTTGACCACGTCGTTGGTGTAGTCGGCCGGCTGGACCAGGGTCAGCAGCGGATGCTCGGCCCGGAAGGTGTCCCACAGCGAGAAGGTCGAGTGGAAGGTGAAGGGCCGGCCGTCCAGCTTGCCCTCGTGCACCTGGTCGTCGGGACCCCGGTAGCGGCCGTCGGCGTCGGCGAAGACGCTGGGGGCCAGCAGGGTGTGATAGAGCGCCGTATAGAGGGTTTTCCGCATCGGAGCCGCGGCCTCGATGTCCACCGCCCCCAGGGCCTTCTCCCAGGCCGCCTTGGCTCGGCCGCGCTGGGCGTCGAAGTCGAAGGCGGGCTCGTCGCTGGCGAGGTTGGCGATCGCGCCATCCTCGCTGACCGACGACAGCGCCACCTTGACGGTCAGCGGCCCGTCGATCTGGCCAAAGTCGAACACCCCGACCAGCGCCCGGCCCTGGACCTGGGCGCGATCCTCTGGCGTACGACCGGGCTGGGCGAAACCCTTGTAGGGGATGTCGGCCTCGCGGTTGTGGAACTGCTGGCCGACCAGCGGACGGTCGAACTTGATGGCGAAGAACAGCTTGCGCCCCGGCGCCCAGCCGCGCGTCTCGCGATAGCCGGTGATCGTCCCGTCCGGGGCCACGCGCAGCCGCGACCACAGCACCTTGCCCGGATAGTTGTAGATCGAGCTGCGCAGGTCGATCAGCACCTGGGCGCGCTGGCCCTTCTCGAAGGTGTAGCGATGCAGGCCGGTGCGCAGGCCCGCCGTCAGCTCGGCCCGCACGTGGCTGTCGTCGAGGGTGACGGCGTAGTAGCCCGGCTGGGCGACCTCGGTGTCGTGGCTGTAGCGCGAGCGGTAACCCGAGCCCGGCTTGTCGGCCTCGCCCGGCTCCAGCTTGGCCTCGCCGCTGACCGGGGTCAGCAGGATGTCGCCAAGGTCCGAGTGCCCCGCGCCCGAAAAGTGGGTGTGCGAGAAGCCCAGGATCGTCGGATCACCGAACCGGTAGCCGGCCGCGCGGGCATAGCTCTGCTTGAACGGCAGGATGTCGGTGTCGGGGCTGAGCTGCACCATGCCGAATGGAACCACGGCGCCCGGGAAGGTGTGACCATCGCCGCCCGTGCCGATGAAAGGATCCACCGCCTCGTAGGCTGTCTGGGCCAGGACAGGGCTCGCCGCCAGGATCGAGAGGCTGGCGAGCAGGGCGAGGCCCGAAACAAGACGAGGGCGCATGGGGTGACTCCGCAACTAGAGCGAAGCGGCACCCTATCGGCTAGGCGGCGCCATTCAAGGCGCGGTCGACGGCCGCCATGGCGTGCAGAGTCGTGGTGTCGAACACTGGAACCGAGCTGTCGGCCTGGGAGATCAGCAGCATGATCTCGGTGCAGCCCAAGATGATCGCCTGGGCGCCCCGCTCAACCAGCCGCCCGATCACCGCCCTGTAGACCTCGCGCGAGGCGTCCAGCACCTGTCCGGTGACCAGTTCCTCGTAGATGATCCGGTGCACGTCGGCGCGATCGCCCTCGTCAGGCGTCAGCACGGTCAGACCGTGCTTCTTCTCCAGCCGGCCGCGATAGAAATCGTGCTCCATGGTGAAGGCCGTGCCCAGCAGGCCCACGGTCGTCAGGCCCGCCGCCTTGATCGCCGCGCCGGTCGGATCGGCGATGTGCAGCAGCGGGATATGGACCGCCGCTTCGATCTCGTCGGCCTCGCGGTGCATGGTGTTGGTGCAGAGCACCAGGAAATCGGCCCCGCCCGCCTCCAGCGCCCGCGCCGCGTCGGCCAAGCGCCGCGAGAGCTCCGGCCAGCGGCCGGCGTGCTGCAGGTGCTCGATCTCGGCGAAGTCGAACGACCACATCAGGGTCCGCGCCGAGGCCACGCCACCCACGCGCTCGCGCACCGCCTCATTGATCAGCCGATAGTACTGGGCCGAGCTTTCCCAGCTCATGCCGCCGATCAATCCGATGAGCGCCTGGTCCGTCATGGCTCCGCCTCTCCTGCCTGAGAGCGTCCTAGAGAGACCGACGCGGCGTTACAACACCTCGCGCCGCGCCAGGTGCAGGACGGCCAGCACCAGGACCACCGCGCCGAGGCCGCCGCCCAGGGCCAGGGCCGTCTCCACCCGCCAGGCGTCCTTGGCCAGCATGTTGACCGGCATCTGCCAGGGGAAAAACACCCCCTCCTTGGCCGAGGTCGCCACGACCGAGAAGAAGGTCCCGCCGATGCCCAGCGCCAGGGCCGGCACGAAACTCGCGAAGCGCAGGGCGGTCCAAAGCTGGATAGCGATCAGCAGGGTCGCGGCCGCCACGACCTTGGCGTTGACCAGCAGCAGCTTGGCCACGTCGAGCTCGCCGGTGGGCGCGATGGCGGGCTTCACGACGCCGACCAGCGAGAGCGCCCCCCAGGTCAGCAGCAGGTTCAGGCCGGTCATGACGATGACGATGGCGATCACGCACAGGGCCTTGGCGGCGTAGATCCGCCAGCGTGGAATCGGTAGGGCCCGCAGATGATCCCAAGCGCGCGGGCCATGCTCCATGTGCGCCACCAGCGCGGTCAGGGCCGTCACGCTCATCGGCAGCATGAAGAAGGCCCAAACGGTGGTCGAGCCCTCGAAGAACATGTTCCAGGGGCCGGCCCGCGCGCCTCGCAGGGCGACGAAGAACAGGAAAAAGGCGATCAGCGACGGCGCGGCCAGGGCCAGGACGGCGGCCAGCGACCGGTTCAGCTTGCGGATTTCCACGGACAGGACGGCGAGCATCAGACGGCCTCGACTTGGCGTTGGGGCGCGGAAACCTGGCGGTAGATGTCCTCCAGGGACCGATCGCGGGGGCCGATCGCGAAGACCGGCAGGCCGGCCTGGACCAGGGCGCGGTTGAGAGCCGCCGCCGCTTGGTCGACGTCGTCGCCGGGGCGCAACGGCGCGATCAGGCCGGTCTCGGATTGGACGGCGACCAGGTCGTGGCTGGCCAGCAGTTCCGCGGCCCGCGCGTCGTCGCCGGTCCGCAGGACGATCTCGGGCGCAAGGTCAGCCTTAAGCCGGGCCAACTCGCCCTCTAGCACGAGGCGACCGTCATTCACGACGCCGACATGGGTGGCGGTCTGCTCGATCTCGCCCAGCAGGTGGCTGGAAAGCAGCACGGTCGCGCCGGTGCGCTCGGGAAGGCTCTTGAGAAAGCGGCGCATGTCCGCGATGCCGTCGGGATCCAGGCCGTTGGTCGGCTCGTCCAGCACCAGCACCGGCGGCGCGCCCAGCATGGCGCGGGCCAGGCCCAGGCGCTGGCGCATCCCTAGGGAGTAGCCGGCGACCTTGCGGCCGGCGTCGGCCCGCATCTCGACCACCTCTAACACGCGCTCGATCTCGCCGGCGGGCAGGCCCAGCAGGGTGGCGGTCAGGGCCAGGTTCTCGCGGCCCGTCAGGTTCGTGTAGAAGCCGTGCGCCTCCAGCAGCGCCCCGATCTTGCGCGCCGCGCCGATGCGATCGCGGACGACGTCCACGCCCAGCACCCGCGCCGTCCCGGCGGTGGGACGGATCAGGCCCAGCACCATCTTCAAGGTCGTGGTCTTGCCCGCGCCGTTGCGGCCCAGGAAGCCGTACACCGCCTGCTCGGGCACGGTCATGGACACCGCCTCGACCGCCAGGCGGCGGCCGAAACGACGGGTCAGGCCTTCGGTCTCTATAGCGGCGGGCATGGGTCGCGGCGCCCCTTTCCGGGGAGAGTTCGTTTAAGTCAGATATAAAGTTGCGGACACATCGCCTTTAAGTCAAGATTAAAGACGAGACAGGATTGGAGGCCGCCGTGAGCGCGAAGGACATCGAGAATTTCCGCCGCATGTGCGGCCAGTTCCGCTGGCTGGCGGTGTTCATGGTGATCAGCGTCGGCTTGCTACTGGCCTTGATGGCCTGGGTCGCGCCGTTGCTGCTGATGGCGCTGCACCGGCCATCGGCGCCCACGCCGGCCAGGATGCTCGCCACGACGATCCAGTACGCGCCGGCGGCCTGCTACCTGTTCGGGGTGTGGTCGATCGGTCAGGCGCTGGGGGAGATCGCCAAGGGCCGGCTGATCCAGGCCGCCCTGCCGTCGGCCCTGCGCCGTGTCGGCCTGGCCCTGGGGGTCGGCGGCGTGGCCAGCGTCTTCGTGGTCATCAACCTGATGCGGCTGGTCGGCGCGGACAAGCGCAGCTATCTGAACTTCGACGTGGCCGGCATGACGCTCGGCATGATCGGCGGCGCCCTGTTCCTGCTGGGTCGCGTGATGGACCAGGCCCTGGCGGCGCAGGCCGAACTGGACGAGATGATCTAATGCCCGTTCGCGTCACCCTGGACGCCCTGATCGTCGCCAAGGGCCTGAAGGCCCGCGACCTGGCGGCCGAGGTGGGCCTGAGCGAAACCCAGCTATCGCTGTTCCGCTCGGGCAAGGTCAAGGGCATCCGCTTCCGCACCCTGGCCCGCCTGTGCGCCGCCCTGGGATGCCGCCCCGGCGACCTCCTGGACTACGACTTCGACGCCGCCGATTTGGCCGTTCCGGACGAGGACGACTGAGCGCCTCTAGTCCTTCAACGACCGTAGCCGGTTGACGTGGCCCATCTTGCGGCCCGGGCGGGCCTCGCCCTTGCCGTAGAGGTGGACGCGGGTCTCGGGCTCGGCGGCCAGCTTGCGCCAGGCGTCGACGTCGGCGCCCAGCAGGTTGGTCATCTCGACATGGTGGTGCGGCGCGGTCGGGCCCAGCGGCCAGCCGGCGACGGCGCGGATATGCTGCTCGAACTGGTCGACCTCGCAGCCGTCCTGGGTCCAGTGGCCGGTGTTGTGGACGCGCGGGGCGAATTCGTTGACCAGCAGCTTGCCGCCGGCCAGTTCGAACAGCTCGACGCCGATGACGCCGACATAGTCCAGGGCCGTCAGGATCTTGGCGACGATGGCCTCGGCCTGGTCGCGGGTCGCCGGCGTGATCTTGGCGGGAGCCACGGTGCGGCGCAGGACGCCACCTTCGTGATGATTCTCGCTGACCGGATAGCAGGCGATCTCACCATCGCGGCCGCGCGCGGCGATCACCGACAGTTCGCGGCCGAAGTCGGCGGGCGCTTCCAGGATCGCGGCTTGGCGGCCGATCTTGTCGAACGAGGTCTCGGCGTCGGCGGCCCTCTGGATCCAGGCCTGACCCTTGCCGTCATAACCCTCGCGGCGAGTCTTCAGCAGAGAGGGCGCACCGATCTTGGCCACGGCGGCGGCCAGGCTGTCGCTGTCATGCACGGCGGCGAAGGCCACGGTCGGCACGCCGATCTCGGCCAGGAAACTTTTCTCGACCACCCGATCCTGAGCGGCGGCCAGGGCCTTGGCGCCCGGCGAGACCACCGCGCCGAGGGCGGCGAGCTCCGAGACCGTGTCGGCCGGGACGTTCTCGAACTCGTAGGTAACGACGTCGCAGGCCTCGGCCAGGCGCTTCAGGGCCCAGCGGTCGTCATAGGCGGCCACGATCTGGCGCGCGGCGACGCGGCCGGCGGGCGAGCCTTCCTCCGGATCCTGGATGACCACGTCGAAGCCCAGGCGGGCCGCGGCCAAGGCCAGCATGCGACCCAGCTGTCCCCCGCCGAGAATGCCGATGGTCGAACCAGGAACCAGGGGGAAGGAGGCCATCGTCTGTTAGTCCTCGACGCTCTCGGCGACGCTGTCGGTCTGGGCGGCGCGGAAGGCCGACAGGCGCTGGGCCAGGGCCGGGTCCGACAGGGCCAGGATCTGGGCGGCCAGCAGGCCGGCGTTCTTGGCCCCGGCCTCGCCGATCGCCAGCGTCGCCACCGGGACGCCGCCCGGCATCTGGACGATCGACAACAGGGAATCGAGCCCGCTCAGCGCCTTGGATCGCACCGGCACGCCCAGCACCGGCAGGTTGGTCATCGAGGCCGCCATGCCTGGCAGGTGCGCCGCGCCACCGGCTCCGGCGATGATCACCTTGTAGCCGGCGGCTTCCGCGCCCGTGGCGAAGTCGAACAGGCGTTGAGGGGTGCGATGGGCGGAAACGACCTTGGCCTCGTAGGCCACGCCCAGGCTGTCCAGCGCGTCAGCCGCGCCCTTCATGGTCGGCCAGTCCGAACGGCTGCCCATGATGATGGCGACAGGTGGTGTCATCGCGTCTTCCCTGGGCGCGGTGAATGAAGGCCGCCCCGTATGCGCCTCACCCCATCCGCGCAAGTGCAAAACGACACAAGGCGTACAGAGCCAACAGCAAAGATCGCCCATAGGTCGAGCCTGCGACCCTTTGCGCGTGTGACCAATCAGCACCCCGGATTGAAACGAACGCCGTTCCCGTTAACCATAGCGCAGCTGTGCCATATCGATTCCCCCTAAGGTCATGAAGATTACCGGCGCCCGGACCGAACCTTTCGCCGCTATCCGCAAGCGCGCCCTCGCGCGCGCCGGAGCCCAGGTGGCGAGCCGAGAAGTCTCCGCGCCAGACAGCGCCGCCTTCCTCGGCCTCACCGAGGCGGACCTGACGCCGCAGGTGGTCGAGGCGTTGAAAACGCTGATGACCGAGATCGATGACCTGCGGAACGAGGTCTCGGCCCTGAAGCTGCGTTTGAACGAGGCGCAGGGCCTGGCCGACATGGACGCCCTGACCCCGGTGCTGAACCGCCGCGCCTTTCTGCGTGAAACCAAGCGTGTCTCGGCCTTCGCCCAGCGCTACGGCTCTTCGGCCAGCCTGGTGTTCTTCGACCTCGACAACTTCAAGAGCGTCAACGATCGCTTCGGCCACGCGGCCGGCGACGAGGCGCTGAAGGCGGTGGCCAAGCGCCTCCTGGCCAATGTCCGCGAAAGCGATCTGGTCGGCCGCATGGGCGGCGACGAGTTCGCCGTGTTGCTGGCCCAGGCCGACAAGGAAACCGCCCTGGCCAAGGCCCAGAGTCTGGCCGACGCCATCCGCTCGCAACCAGTGGAATTCGGCGAATGGTCGGCTCCGCTGCACGTCTCGTTCGGCGTGCGCGAGATCGAGCCCGGCGTCGATCCGGAAGTGTCCCTCGCCGAGGCCGACGCCGCCATGTTCGTCCGGAAGCGCAAGCAGGCGGTCTGACAACCGGCGGTTATGCGACCTTATCGCACGGCGACGTGGACCCGTCCCACGCGGTAACACGTTCATAGTCTGTTAAGCATGGCTGGGCGGGTTACATGCAGCGTATTCTGGTCGCCGAGGACGATCCCGTCCTGTCGATGATTTATGAAATCACCCTGACCGAGGCGGGTTTCGACGTCCTGCTGTGCCAGGACGGCCAGGAAGCCTTCGAGGCCCTGGACAGCTTCGCGCCCGACCTGGTGATCACCGACCATTCGATGCCCCGCATGAGCGGCGGCGAGCTGGTCAGCGCGGTGCGCAAGGCGCGTCCGGGCGCGGTGACCCTGATGGCCTCGGCTTGCGACGCCCGCCTGCTGAAGGCCGACCAGCACGCCGACGCCCGCCTGGAAAAGCCGATCACCCCTGGCCGGCTGCTGCAGGCCGTCCGCGAACTGGAAGCGACGCAGATCGCCGCGTGAAGAAACTTTAAGCTGACCGGCTCCCGGCGGCGCCCCTAGGGTAGCGCAACTGGGGGACGTCGCTTGATCACCAAAGCCTTGCTGGGCGGCGCTGTCGCCGCCCTTTCCGCCGCGCAGGCCCTTGCCGCGTCGCCGCCGACAGACAGCTACCGCCTCGCGCCGGTGATCGAGAACGGCAAGGTCACCGCCTTGTCGGTGACGATCACCCTGCCCGCCGACGCCGATGGCGAGACCCGCTTGCGCCTGCCCCAGGACTGGGGCGGCGGCGAGAAACTCTGGCGCTTCATCAAGGACCCTGTCGTCACCGGCGGGACGCTGTCGAGCGCCGACGAGAAGACATGGACCATCACGTCCAAGCCCCGCGCGCCTCTGACCGTCCGCTACCGCGTGATCAGCGCCTATGAGGGCGAGCCGCCGGCCGACAGCCCCAACTACGGCCAGCCGATCGTCGGGCCCGACGGGTTCTATGTGATCGGCCACACTGTCTTCGTGACGCCGCAGGGCCGCGACAAGGACAAGGCGCGCTTCAGCTGGGATCCGGCCGGCTCGGGCCTCGTCTTCGCGTCCGACCTGGAGGACCTGGCCCGCAAGGCCGGGATGATCGACGACATCAGCGACAGCGTCGCCGTGGCCTACAAGGATCTGACCTTCCTGGAGCGAGACGCTGGCGGCGCGCCGCTGCGCCTGGCCGTGCGCGGCAAGTTCGCCTTCACGCCCGCGGCCTTCGCTGACATGGCCGCCCAGACCATCACGGCCAGCCGCGCCTTCTGGGGCGACGGCCAGGAGCCGTTCCTGATCACCCTGGTCGACCAGAGCGCGCCGCCCGGCTGGACCACCTATCGCGGCTCGGGCCTGGGCGACGCCTTCGCGGTGATCTCCAGCCGCAACGTGCCGCTGGACACCTACAAGCTGTTCCTGGCCCACGAGTATTTCCACACCTGGAACTCGAACCGCACGGGCGGCCTCAAGGAGGGTCCAGAGGAGCCGCTGGGCTACTGGGTCAGCGAAGGCTTCACCGACTACTACGCCCGCAAGCTGTCGCTCCGTTCGGGCTTCGTCGATCTTGAGACCTTCGTCGCAGCCTGGAACGCCGTGCTGGAGGCCTATGCCGCCTCGCCCGCCCGGGCCACGCCGAACGCCGACATCGCCGCCCGGTTCTGGAGCGACAGGGCCATGCAGAAGCTGCCCTACCAGCGCGGCGCCCTGGTCGCCCTGCTGCTGGAGGCCCGGCTGAAGGCGCAAGGCGGCCTGGATCCGGTGATGCTGGCCATGCGCGACTACGCCAAGGGCCGCGACCCGGCCGAGTGGGACCACGCGGCGGCCAGCCTGCTGCCGCGCATCGTCAAGACCCGCACCGGCGTGGACCTGACACCGGAGATCGACCGCTGGATCGTCAAGGGCGAGCCGATCGTCCTGCCGCCCGACGCCTTCGGCGGCTGCCTCACGGTGGAGGCGT
Source organism: Caulobacter sp. ALps2 (assembly GCF_058681635.1). Lineage (NCBI taxonomy): Bacteria > Pseudomonadati > Pseudomonadota > Alphaproteobacteria > Caulobacterales > Caulobacteraceae > Caulobacter > Caulobacter sp. ALps2. The sequence continues at coordinate 2,289,715 of NZ_CM178743.1, read as the reverse complement.
TTAGCCGGCCGGCCTACGAACTCGGCTTCGACAGCGACGCCAGCGCCAAGAGCGGCGTGATCACCGGCGTGCGGCCCGACGGTCCGGCCTATGCGGCGGGCCTGCGCGACGGCATGAAGCGGCTGGAACGCCGGGGCGGCAAGGTCGGGGACAGTTCAGTGGAGGTCGCCTACGTCGTCGAGGACGCCGGCGCGCGACGCACGATCCGCTTCAAGCCCGAGGGCAAGGCGATGCTGGACTTCCAGCGCGTCCTCATGCCCAAGGACCTGACGCCCGAGGCCCGCATGGCGTGCGTGAAAGCGGTTGCCGGCTAGGCGATGATGTCTGGGGTGAGCTGATCTTCCAGCCGGCCGATCTCGTCCTTGAGGCTCAGCTTCTTCTTCTTCAGGCGCGCGATCTGCAGCATGTCGGGCTGGTAGCGTTCTTCCAGCGCCTGGATGGCGTCGTCGAGGTCCTTGTGCTCCTCGCGCAGGTCGGCGAGGCGACGTTCGATCGCGATGTCGGTATCGTCCGACGGATCATCGTCGTTCATGGACATATCTCTGGTGGGGCCCGCTCAGGTTGATAGATAGCAAAGGCTGACAGCGGGTAAAGGCGCTCAGCCGGCTTGTTTTTCAAGGGCGACGGCCAGCTTTTCCAGCGCCGAACGACGCGGCGGATCGCCGGAAGCTTCAGCGGCGGCCGCGAGCCCCTCCAGAACCGGGATCGGCGCGCCCGGCGGACCGCTCAGCGCTTCCAGGCTTTCCATCAGCACCCGCTCACCTTTCAGCTCGACGGCTTTCACCGCGTCGCGCAGCGCCTCCTTGAGCGCCTCGTCGACGGGAGGACGCGCGGGCTTCAACGCCCGGCGCACGCCGCGCAAAGGCGCGCCGACCTCGGCGTCCCAGGCGCGCATCATCTTGGCGGCGTCCTTAAGGTCGGCCATACGCCCCTCCCCGGCCATCCAGGCGGCCCAGAGCAGGTACGGCACGTTCTGGCCATGGGCGTCCTGCAACAGCAGGCAGGCCTCCGCGACAGGTTGTCGCGCATAGGCTTCCAGGGCCCAGTCCCACAGCCTCATACGCGTTAACCCTCGCTCTTGCCGGAGATCGTTTCCCCAATGGTCTTCAGGTCCTCGCCCCAACGCTTCACGGGCTTCCAGGCTAGGTCGAACAGGTCCAGCGCCCGGCCCACCGACTGGTCGACCATCTCGGCGATCGTCGCGGGCTTGGCGTAGAAGGCCGGCAGCGGCGGGGCGATCACCGCGCCCATCTCGGCCAGCTTGGTCAGGGTGCGCAGATGGCCCAGGTGCAGCGGCGTCTCACGCACCATCAGGACCAGGGTGCGACGCTCCTTCAAGGTGACGTCGGCGGCCCGGGTCAGCAGCGAAGACGTCACGCCGGTGGCGATTTCGCTCATGGTCCTGACGGAACAGGGGGCGACGATCATGCCCAGGGTGCGGAACGAGCCGGACGCGATCGCGGCCCCCACATCGGCCGCGCGGTGCACGACCTCGGCCTTGGCGTTGACCTCGGCGACGCTGAGATCTGCCTCCTGGGCGAGCGTCAGCGCCGCGGATTTGGACACCACCAGGTGGCTCTCGACTCCCAGTTCGCGCAGCGCATCCAGGGTTCTGAGCCCATAAATCACGCCCGAAGCGCCGGTGATCCCGACCACCAAACGCGCCCGATCCTTGGGGCGATCAACGGTCTCCGAAACTTCGGTCATGGTGAATTTTCGTCCGTCTTGGGAGCAAATCGCGCCACGTCAAGCGCCGCCGCTTGCAATCATATGTGATCTGACAGCGTCGCGCAGCGGGTGTTCACTTTCTTCTCCAACAGCAATGGAGCCGAGAGCCATGGCCATCGAATCCCGTATCCGCGAGCTTGGATCCCGTCACGAGGTCCTCGATCGCAAGATCCAGGACGAGACCAGTCGACCCAGTAGCGATGGAACGATGCTTAGGGAGCTTAAGCGGCAGAAGCTTCGGCTGAAGGAGGAGATCGAGGGCCTGAGGGCGCGACTTCATTAGCTGCTAGCGGCAGCCGAAAAAACACGAGGCCCCGCTCCGGCAAGGAGCGGGGCCTCTGCTTTTTGTACCGCTGGCGCGAGGATCAGTCCTCGTCTTCCTCGTCCACATAGCCCGTCGACTGGCCGAACACGTCCTCGGCCTTGAGGTCGCCGCGCTTGGCGCGGAAGTCTTCTTCCTCTTCCTCGACCTCGGGCTCGAACTGGCCGGCTTCCGAGGCGGGGCGCAGGGTGGGGTCTTCCGGCAGGATGCCCTTCTTCAGGTCGTCCTTGGCCTTCTTTTCGGCCGCCTTCTTGACCAGCGCGTCCAGCTCCAGCTGACCGACCAGGCCCAGGGTCACCGGATCGATCGGCTTGATGTTGGCCGCATTCCAGTGGGTGCGGGCGCGGACCTGCTCGATCGTGGCCTTGGTGGTGCCCAGGATCTTCGAGATCTGAGCGTCGGTCACTTCGGGGTGGTGGCGCAGGAACCAGGCGATGGCGTCAGGACGGTCCTGGCGGCGCGACACCGGGGTGTAGCGCGGGGCCTTCTTCTGCGGCTTCAGCAGCTCGGCGTGACGGCTGACCTGGGCCTTCATGCGGTAGGCGTCGTTGGCCTGGGCCTTGTCCAGCTCCTCGCGGGTCAACTGACCGTTGCCGATCGGGTCGGCGCCGCGGATGTCGCGCGCCACTTCACCGTCGGCGATGCCACGCACTTCCAGCGGGTGCAGACCGCAGAAGTCGGCGATCTGCTCGAAGCTGAGAGAGGTGTTGTCCACCAACCAGACGGCGGTCGCCTTGGGCATCAGGATGTCGGACATGCGGTCCTCCAGAAATGACGGCGCCCGGCCTTTCGGCCGGGCGGGATGTTGGTCAACGCTATAATCCCGTTCTCGCGAAAAGGGAACGGGGATCAAGCAAACTTCAACAGCGCCAGAGCTTTCAGCCGTCCCTAGTCTTCCCTAGACCGTCAGGACCACCTTGCCCACGTGCTCCCCGGCTTCCAGGTGCGCATGCGCCTTGGCCGCATCCGCCAGAGGGAAGGTCGCGTCGATCAGGGGCTTCAGCTTGCCCGCCGCCACCCAGGGCCAGGCCACGCGCTCGACCTCGGCGGCCAGGCGAGCCTTCTCGTCTGCCGAGCGGGGGCGCAGGGTCGAGCCAGTGATCACGGCGCGCTTCTGCATGACCTTCATGACCGGGACCTCCAGCACCGCCCCGCCCAGGCTGGCGATGTAGACGATACGGCCGCCCACGTTCAGGGCGTCGAGGTTCTTCTCGAAATAGCTGGCCCCGACCATGTCCAGCACCACGTCGGCGCCGCCAGCCGCCTTGACGATCTCGGCGAAGTCCTCGGCCTTGGTGTCGATCGCGATGTCGGCGCCCAGTTCCAGAGCCTTGGCCTTCTTGTCCGCGCCGCGTCCCGTGGCGATGACCTTGGCGCCCGCCGCCTTGGCCATGGCGATCGCCGTTGTTCCGATTCCGGACGTTCCACCATGAACCAGAAGCGTCTCGCCGGACTTCAAGGCGCCATGCTCGAACACGTTGGCGAAGACGGTGAAGACGGTCTCGGGCAGGGCCGCGGCTTGGATCAAATCCAGGTCGCCTGGGATCGGCAGCGCATGGCGGGCGTCGACCGCCACATATTCCGCATAGCCCCCGCCGCCCACCAGGGCGCAGACCTTGTCGCCGACCCGCCAGCGACCGGCGCCGACCACGACCTCACCCGCCACTTCCAGGCCCAAGGTCGCCGGCGCGCCCGGCGGCGGCGGATAGAAGCCCATGCGCTGCAAAAGGTCCGGGCGGTTCACACCGGCCGCGGCGACCTTGATCAGGATCTCGCTCGGTCCCGGCTTGGGACGCTCAAGCTGGACGGCTCGCAGAGACTCGGCGGGTCCTTTTCCGCCCTCGATCGCGATCGCCGTCATTGTCTGCGCCATGGGTGCGGATCCTCGTGAAGCTTGCCTTGGGAGCTAGGTAGGGGTCAGATATCCAACGGAAAAGGGAGAAAAGCCGATGTTCGAAGAGCCTGCGGAACCCCGCGCCTTCAGCGGACGTGCTTTGAGCGAGACGACCCACGAGGATCTGGAGATCTACGGCGTCGCGGAACTTGAGGAGCGGATCGAGGCCCTGCAGGCCGAAATCGAACGCACCAAAGCCTTTCTGGCCAAGAAAAAAGCCGGTCGCGACGCGGCGAATGCGCTGTTTGGTCGCCTGGACTAAGAGCGTGGCAGGCGAAAGTGTATAGCGGTTTCGCCGCCCGCCACGCTCTCACTATAAGAATTTAGAATCTGTCTCTCCGTTTTGGATCGCGATCCAAAACGGAGAGACAGATTCTAAGGGCTCTTTTAAGGTTTCGGTGAGGTTACTGGCGTCTTAAGCGTTCATCCGCTTTCGGACGCAACTCTACAGTAAGAGTATCGTCGGTTCGAAGGGGGGGGCGGGTCGCGAAACGGGACGGTTGGGTTTGGCACGGGCGTTGCAGTTCCGTCACCAAGCGAGACGTCCTCGCGGCCTTTCGAAGGGGCATTGAGTAGCTATGACCGAAGTGAACGCGTTCGCGGACACGCCTTGGCGCGCCGGAGTGATCCAGGACTTCGCGCGATCGGAACTGTTCGACCGCACTTTCGAAGAGGGCATGCAGCTGGTCGAAGAGACCGCCGCCTATCTCGACGGGGCTGGCCGGCATGACAGCAAGGTCCTCTCGCGCAACGCCGCCCTGGGCTATGCGACCGAGAGCATGCGCCTGACCACCCGCCTGATGCAGGTCGCCTCGTGGCTGCTGGTCCAGCGCGCCGTCCGCGAAGGCGAGATGCCGCCGGAAGCCGCCTGCGCCGAAAGCTACCGCCTGGGCGAGGAAGCCACCGGCGAGGCTCCGGCCATCGAGGAGCTGCCCTTCGGCCTGACCCACCTGCTGACGCGCTCTGAGCGCCTGTACGAGCGGGTCCGTCACCTGGACCGCCGCATGTACGTGGAATCGCCGAACGAAGAGGCTCCGCGCCCCGTGCAGGCCCACTTCGATCGCCTGACGGCGGCGTTCGGGGGCTGAGGCTAAAATCTGCTCCCCTGCTGGGGGAGCTGTCGCGAAGCGACTGAGGGGGCCATCTCGGCCTAAGCCGCGCAGCCCCCTCCGGCCCTCTGGGCCACCTCCCCCAAAAGGGGAGGAGATTGGACCTACTTGCCGTAGCGCATCCGAGCGAGAGCCGAGACGGCCTCGCTCGCAAGATCCATCGGCTTCAACCCCGCCTTCCACTTTTCGAAGGCCATGACGTTGTCGATGCGCGCGTCGAGGTGCGTCAGGGCCGAGACGCGGCCCGAGGCCAGGTCGACGGCCAGGGTCGAAATGAGAATCCCCGACAGGATCGCCCGCTTCGAATAGTGGTTCTCGTCGGTCGCGGTGTCGCCGGCCCAGCGCCAGATCACGTCGGCCGATTCCCAGGTCAGCCGCAGGGCCAAGGCCAGGTTGGTCGGAAAGGCCAGGAAGGCGGCCAACGGGCGCATCACATCCGCGTGCTCCTGGGCCGCATCGAGCCGGGCGACGACGCCCTCGCGGATGCGCTGGCGAATTTTCAGGGCGGCGACATCGAACTGATTCAGGCGAGCCAGCGCCACCGCGTCATGGCGTCGCGACAGCAGAGCCGCCAAGTCGCGCGGCCCCTCGGGCAGCAGTAATTGGCCCTCGGCCTCGGAAAGGCCCGCCGCCGCCAGGGCGCGCGAGACGAGTCCGCTGTTCCAGCCGGCTTTCGGCGCCAGGCGCAGGGCTTCATCCAGCACGCGCTGCTCGGCTTCGTCGGCCCAGCTTCGGCCCTTCGGGCGCGAAGCTTGACCGGTGGTCTCAAGGGCGGTTTGCGCGGTTTCGCTCATGAATCCGAGTCTACACCGAGGTTTAAGCCGCGTCGCGCATGGACAGCGGCCCTCCGCTCTGCTATCAGCCCCGCCTCATCGCCTGGGAGCACCCCTCTCAGGTTACCCGGTTTTGTTCGCCCGCCCGGCCCCTCAAGAGGGACTTGGGAATATTGGTCGGGCTGTCGAATGGAGAGATACCCCTGGTCCAGATTTTCGTCCGCGACAACAACGTCGATCAGGCGCTGAAGGCCCTGAAGAAGAAGATGCAACGCGAAGGCTCGTTCCGCGAAATGAAGCGGCACGTGCACTATGAAAAGCCGTCGGAAAAGCGCGCTCGCCAAAAGGCTGAAGCCGTCCGTCGCGCTCGCAAGCTGGCCCGCAAGCGCGCCCAGCGCGAAGGCCTGCTGCCGATGCCGAAGAAGCCGGCCCGGTAAGACCGGACCTCTTCACATCGTTGAAGATTTCGAAGGCCGCGCGGCGATCCGCGCGGCCTTTGTTGCATTCGGGACCTAGCCAGCCTGCCGCCTGGCGATCAGCTTGATCAGCGTCTTCAGATCGACCTTTCCCGTCGCCAGGGCGCCGACGTGGAAGGCCCGGGTCGAGAAGGCCATGATCGCCGCCGTAGTCACCAGCATCAGCACCGCCGTGCCCAGCACCTGAACCAGCGGCGGATCGCTGGCGATGCGCACCGGCATCAGGAATGGCGTGAAGGGCGGAACCCACGACAAGGCGCTGAGAATCGGCGCCTCGGGCGAGCGGATGGCCTGGCCCATGAAAAGCACCGGGATGGTCATCACCATCATGATCGGGCCCAGCAGGGTCTGGGCGTCGCGCTGGCTCTCGCAGAAGGCCCCCACGCCGGCGAACAGCGCCGCGTACATCAGGTAGCCGCCGATTAGATAGGCGCCGAAATAGAACACCAGCCCCTTGCCCAGCAGCACGGCCGCCAAGTCGCCGGCAAGGCCCGGGGCGAAGTTGATCAGGGCCAGCCAGCCGCCCATCGCCCACACGCCCAGCACCGTCAGCGTCAGGCCCGCCACACCCAGGATCTTGCCGCCCATGATCTCGGGGACCGAGGCCGAGGACAGTAGCACCTCGAGGATCTTGGACGACTTTTCCTCGATCACGCTGTTCAGCAGGATGCTGGCCCCGGTCAGGATCATCGACCACAGCAGCATGCCGGCCGCGAAGCCGACGATGGTCGGCAGGCGATCGCGCAGACTGACCTTCTCGCCCGAGGCGGCCTTGGGCGACAGGCTGTTGAAGGTCGGTTTCAACGCGTCGGCGGTCCTCAGCGTCTGGGGCGAGACGCCAGCGCGGGCCAGGGCCCGCTCGCGCATGATCTCGCCCACGGCGGCCTTCAGGTCGTTCTCCAGCACGGGCGCGCCCAGATTGCGGCTCCATAGGTCCATCACGACGGCGTCGTCGCGCCCGCTGAGGATCAGCACCGAATCGAGACGCTTCTCGCCCACCTCGCGGCGGGCCACGAGCCCGGCCACGCGCGGGCTGACCGCGGCTTGAGCCTCGGCGGGCGGAGGCAGGACGATGACCTTGGCCCGGGGCGCCTTGTAACGGGCGGCCGCCGAAGGATTGTAGCGGGCGAGGACCGCTCGGCCGGCCGCGTCGCCGCCGGTCTCCTGAGCCTCGCGGACCTCCTCCCGCGCCTTGGGACCGGCCGCCGACAGGGCCGCGGCGCGCAGGGCGCGGGCCCCATCGCGATTCTGATTCTCGACGATGACCTTGGCCAGGGCGGGACCGAAGGTCTGGCCGGTCAGGTCGACGATCGCCAGGCGTTCGGGCTTGGCGGACTTCATCATCATCATCGGCGCCAGGGCGCTGATGCCGATCACCAGCGGCAGGGCGATGATCGACAGCCAGAAGCCCACGGTGCGGACATAGGCCAGGTACTCCCGGCGCGCGATCTTCAGCAGGCGGCTCATGCCTGGCCTCCCGTCAGGACGATGAAAGCGTCGTGCAGGCTGGGCTCCTTGAGTTCGAACCGTCGCAGCGACAGGTCACGGGCGAAGGCGGCCTTCAGGGCGTCGTGGCCGGTTCCAGCCCCCAAGCCATTTGGCGGCAGCACGGCCACGTGCCGCCAACCGCCGTCTGGCAGGGTCTCGGAGGTCACCGCCCCCAGGCCCGGCAGGGCCGCGACCTGTTCGGCCGAGAGGTCGCCCTCCAGCACCAGGGCGCGGGGCGCCGCGCAGCGGGCGGTGGAGACGTCGCCGTCGAACACCTTCCGACCGCGCGCCATCAGCACGACCTTGTCGCACAGACGTTCGGCGTGCTGCATCACGTGGGTCGAGAACAGCACCGTGGCCCCGCGCGCGGCGATCTCGCGGATCATCGCCTCCAGGGCCTGCTGGTTCACCGGATCCAAGCCCGAGAACGGCTCGTCCAGCACCACCAGCTCCGGCTCGTGAGCCAGGGCCGACAGCAGCTGGACCTTCTGGGCCATGCCCTTCGACAGCTCCTTGATCGGCTTTTTCATGGCGTAGCCCAGGCCCTGGGCCTCCAGCATCGCCTTGGCCCGCTTGCGCCCCTCGGCCTCCGGCACGCCCTTCAGGCCCGCGAAGAAGGCGATGGCGTCGATCGGGGTCATGCGCTTGTAGAGGCCGCGCTCCTCGGGCAGGAAGCCGATCCGCTCACGGACCTTTTGGGCGTCGTCGCCGCCCAGCACCGTGATCCGGCCCGCGCTCACCGGCAGCAGGCCCAGGATCATGCGGATGGTCGAGGTCTTGCCCGCGCCGTTGGGGCCCAGGAACCCGGTGATCCGGCCGGCTGGAACCTCGAAACTGACGTCTCGCACGGCATGGAAGTCGTCATAGGTCTTGCTGACGCCCTCCAGGCTGACGGCGCTGACCATGGAAACCTCCCGAATCGGACCCTTCTTAGTTGTATCAGTCGTTCTTGTAGGCGTCGGCCACGAAGGCGACCGCGCGAACGATGTGGTCGGCGAAGCGGCGGCCGATCAACAGGGTGTGAGTCGCGGCCTCGACGTGATCGACCAAGCCGCGCCGCGAGCGACGGGCCGGTCCAGCCTGCATTTCCTTGCGCAGCTCGCGACCCGCCACCGGACCGGCGGTGACCACGGCGACGGGCCACTTGGGGTCGAAGTCGGGCTGCTGGGCGGCTTGGTCCGAGGCCTGCTTCCACAGCCCGACCTCCTCGGCCGAGACGCGGTTGTGGCGGCCATTGGCGAAGGCCCAGCCCTTCTCGGCCTTGGCGGCCGGCGGCAGGTCGATCTTGTCGCCCAGGCGCGTGTGGACCAGCGGCTTGTAGAGCCCAAGCGAGGCTCCGCGCGCGGCCCACTTGGAGGCGCTGGCGAAGGCCTTGATAAAGCCCTGCATCCGCGGATCCTGGGCGGCCTCCGGCGTGGCGGCGTCGACCAGGACGATGCCCGCCACCTTGTCGGGATTGCGCCCGGCATATTCGCGCAAGCGCAGGCCAGCCATCGAGTGTCCGACCAGGATGTAGGGCCCGGGTTCGCCGGAGGCGGCGACCAGTTTCTCGAAATCGGTGACGATGGCGACGCCGTCACGGGGGCTGGGCCCCTTCGGCGAATAGCCCATGCCGGCCCGGTCATAGGCGCACGAGCGCCAGCCGGCGGCGGTCAAGGCCTCTTGGGTTCCACCCCAGTCGGCGGCGAAGCCGAAGGCGCCGGCCTCAAGCCAGATGACGGGACGGTCGCTCTTGGGGCCTTCGCACACCAGCCGCAGCTTGCGATCCGGCTCGATCTCGACCAGTTGGCCCCGCATCTTGGGCGCTCCGGCGGCGCTCACCAGCCCGCCCACGGCGATGTACGAAACCAACAGCAGGGCCAAGCCCGCGACGCCACGACCGAGAAACTGGATCATACTGTCCAATGTAGTGACGCTTTGCGACGCGTCGAGACGCGTTGCGATGGGAACGGAGTTTAGGTCGTCATGCCCGGCGAAGCGCTCACGGGCTGGGCGGCCGGCGCCGGAACCGTGGCGACCGGGATGGTGGCGCGGACGCGGCCATTCTTCAGTCGGGCGACCTTGACGCCCCCCTTGGCGGTGGCGGTCTTGCCGGTAACACCGGGTGGCCACTTCGAGACGGTGGCCACGTGGACCTTGCGCGAGACGCGGCCGGCGGCCTTCAGCGGCAGGTCCGAGGCCTCGGCGAAGCTCCGGTCCAGGAAGAAGGTGGGGTTCAGGGCCTTGTCCCCCTTGCGGATCTCGAAATGCAGATGCGAACCCGTCGAGCGGCCCGAATTGCCGACGAAGGCGACCGTGTCGCCGCGATGCAGATAGGCGCCGCGCTTGACACCCGCCGCTGGCTTGGCGAGGTGGGCGTAGAGCGTCGTCAGGCCGCCCTTGTGCATCACCAGGACGTAGCGGCCGTAACTGGGGCTGAGACCTGTTGTCTTGACCACGCCGTCGGCGGCGACCTTGACCGCCGCGCCGCCGGGCGCGGCGATGTCGACGCCCTCGTGCAGGCGGCCGTTCTCTTCCCACGGAAGCTGGCGCAGGCCGAACGGCGAGTTGATCACCCGGCCGGGCAGCGGCGCACCGAACTGGAAGGCGGGCGGCGGCGTCTCGGGCTCGGCTTCCTTGGCCTTGGGCGCGATCGCCACGATGGCCGGAGTCGGATCGGCGACGGGCGCGGTCCCCGCCACCCATTCGCCCAAGGCCATCGCTCCGTTCAGGGTCCCGGCCATGGCGGCGACACCCAGCATGGTGAAAAAGGCGATGCGCAGGTGTTGAGGCGGGAAAGCCAGGCTCTTGGAGATCAAACCGCTACCTCTTCGACGTTCGGTCAGTCGAGAGGACCGCGCGCGGACGGCTTTACTCTCATACCTGACCTTTCGGCTTGGTGAATGGCGGAGGTCTATGACGGTCGCGTGGGGCGAAAACAGGGCGCAGCTTAACCATTCGCTAACCACGCCGCCCAACTCGACGCCCATGCTCAATATAGAGCCGAACATTACACGAAGTTTATCTCATTACATGCCCGTCATTTCTTTAATTACACGTCATGAATGAGTCGTAACGGGACTTCGAGAACTCTGGGGATTATTCAATATTCATCGGCGCACAAGAACAGCGCCCAGCCAGAGGGATCTTCAAAATGCGCAAGTTCATCATGAGCCTGACCACCGTCGCCAGCCTGAGCCTCGCCGCCGTGCCGGTCCTGGGCCTGACCCAAGCCGCCAACGCCGCCGAACGCGAGCAGACCATCAGCATCGCCTACGGAGACCTGGACTTGGCCAACCCGTCGCAAGCCAAGATCTTCAAGGCCCGCGTCGAGACGGTCGGTGAAGACATCTGCCGCGCCAAGCTGCGCGCCGGCGTCCTGGGCAGCATGCCGCTGCGTGGCTGCGTCGCCGCCATCCATCGTGAAGTCGAACGCGAGCTGCCGGTCGCCGAACGCGCCAACCTGATGGTCGCCGCCCACAGCAAAGCGACCGAGTTCGCCGCCAAGTGATCTTCAGCACCGCCTACCCGAAAACACCCTGTCTCCCCGCACCCCGCGACAGAGGCCCCAGGTAACCCTGGGGCCTTTGTTTCGTTCAGCGTACGAAAAAGGCCCCGCCGCCGCCGGGGCCTTCGTCGTTTCCAGCGGTGAAAGAAGAGACCTAGAGGCCCTTCACGATGCCTTCGACCATCTTCTTGGCGTCGGCGAACAGCATCATCGTGTTGTCCTTGAAGAACAGCTCGTTCTCCACGCCGGCATAGCCCGAGGACATGCCGCGCTTGACGAAGAGGACGGTGCGGGCCTTCTCCACGTCCAGGATCGGCATGCCGAAGATGGCGCTGGTCGGGTCGGTCTTGGCGGCCGGATTGGTGACGTCATTCGCGCCGATCACGAAGGCGACGTCGGCCGTCGAGAACTCGCTGTTGATGTCCTCAAGCTCGAACACCTCGTCATAGGGGACGTTGGCTTCGGCCAGCAGAACGTTCATGTGGCCCGGCATCCGGCCCGCCACGGGGTGGATGGCGTACTTCACCTCGACGCCCTCTTCCTTCAGCTTGTCGGCCATCTCGCGCAGGGCGTGCTGAGCCTGCGACACAGCCATGCCGTAGCCCGGGACGATGATCACCTTGCTGGCGTTCTTCATAATGAAGGCCGCGTCATCGGCCGAGCCCTGCTTGACGGGGCGGGTCTCGACCTTGCCGCCAGGGCCGGCCGCCGCGGCGTCGGCGCCGAAGCCGCCCAGGATCACCGAGACGAACGAGCGGTTCATGCCCTTGCACATGATGTAGGACAGGATCGCGCCCGACGAGCCGACCAGGGCGCCGGTGATGATCAGGGTGGTGTTCTCGAGCGTGAAGCCCAGGGCCGCCGCCGCCCAGCCGGAATAGCTGTTCAGCATCGACACCACGACGGGCATGTCCGCGCCGCCGATCGGGATGATCAGGGTGACGCCGATCAGCAAGCTCAGGGCGAAGATGCCCCAGAAGGCCCAGATCGCCGAACCGCCGCTGATCACCAGCACCACGACCAGGGCCACGATGCCCAGAGCGATGGCGATGTTCAGCAGATGGCGAGCCGGCAGCAGGATCGGCGCGCCGCCCATGTTGCCGTTCAGCTTGGCGAAGGCGATGACCGAACCCGTGAAGGTGATGGCGCCGATGGCCAGGCCCAGCGACAGTTCGATCAGGCTGTTGAGGTGGATGGCGCCGTCCTCGCCCACGATGCCGTAGGCGGCGGGCGTGTAGATGGCGGCCACGGCCACGAGGCAGGCGGCCATGCCGACTAGGCTGTGGAAGGCGGCGACCAGCTGCGGCATCGAGGTCATCGCGACCTTGCGGGCGATGACCGCCCCGACCGCGCCCCCGACGGCGACGCCGCCCAGGATCAGGCCCAGGGTCACGGCGTCCAGCGCGCCCTGACTCCACAGGGTGGCCAGGGTGGTGCCGACAGCGATGGCCATGCCGATCATGCCGTTACGGTTGCCCGTCTGGCTGGTCACGGGACTGGAAAGGCCACGCAGCGCGAGGATGAACAGCACCCCCGAGACGATATAGAGAATGGCGGCGAGATTGGCGTTCATGATCTTGTTCTCCCCCGGGTCCCGCTCACTTCTTCTCTTTCTTCTTGTACATCGCCAGCATTCGCTGGGTGACCAAGAAGCCGCCGAAGATGTTGACCGCCGCGAAGGCCGCGGCGATCGCGCCGGCCCCCTTGGAGATCCAGGTCGAGCCGGCGACGGCGCCGCCGGCCAAGTCCGAATTGGCGCCATGGGCCGCGGCGGCCAACAGGGCGCCGACGATGATCACCGACGAAATGGCGTTGGTGACGGCCATCAGCGGCGTGTGCAGCGCGGGCGTCACGCTCCAGACGACGTAGTAGCCGACGAAGATGGCGAGCACGAAGATCGCCAGGCGGAACACTGTGGGGTCGACGGCTTCCATGGAGGCCTCCCTTCTCTCGATGTTGCTAGGCGGTCTTCAGGTTCGGATGGACGATCGCGCCGTCACGGGTGACGACGGCGGCCTGCAGGATTTCGTCCTCGAAGTTGGGGGCGAAGGCGCCCTCCTTGGTCGTGAATAGGGTCGCCAGCGCCATCAGGTTGCGCGAATAGAGCGCGCTGGCGTCGGCGGCGATGCGGCCCGGCAGGTTGGCATGACCGAGGATCTTGGCGCCGTTGGCGGTGACCACGGTCTCGTTCAGCTTGGCGCCCTCGACATTGCCGCCCTGCTCGATGGCCAGGTCAACGAGGATCGAGCCCGGCTTCATCGACGCCACCTGGGCGGCGCTGACCAGTTTTGGAGCCGCGCGGCCCGGGATCAGGGCCGTGGTGATGACGATGTCCTGCTTGGCGATGTGCGAGGAGACCAGTTCGGCCTGCTTGGCCTGGTATTCCTTGGACATTTCCTTGGCGTAGCCGCCGGCGGTCTGGGCGTTCTTGAACTCGTCGTCCTCGACGGCCAGGAACTTGGCGCCCAGGGACTCGACCTGCTCCTTGGTGGCCGGACGCACGTCGGTGGCGGTGACCACCGCGCCCAGGCGGCGGGCCGTGGCGATGGCCTGCAGACCCGCGACCCCCACGCCCATGATGAACACCTTGGCCGCGGCGACGGTGCCGGCGGCGGTCATCATCATCGGCAAGGCCTTGCCATAGGCTTCGGCGCCTTCGATCACGGCGCGATAGCCGGCCAGGTTGGCTTGTGAGGACAGCATGTCCATCACCTGCGCGCGGGTGATGCGCGGGATGAATTCCATGGCGATCGCGGTCGCGCCGGCCTTGGCCAGGGCGTCCAGCGTTTCCTTGTCCTGATAGGGATTGAGCGCGGCGGCGACGATCGCGCCCTTCTTGAGGGCCGCGATCTCGGCCGACTCGGGCGCGCGCACCTTGAACAGGACGTCGGCGTCCTTCAGCGCGTCCTTCGCGGTCTTTGCGATCGTGGCGCCAGCCGCTTCGTAGTCGGCGTCGAGATAGGACGCGGCCGTCCCCGCCCCCGCCTGAACCACCACCGAAAAGCCGGCCGCGCCGAGCTTCTTGACGGTTTCAGGCGTGGCCGCGACCCGCGTTTCGTTCGCGCGGGTCTCTTTTGTGACGGCGATAACGGCCATCGGCATACCCCTCCCCAGAGCGCTGTTTGCGCATCAGCATGGGGCGCTCTGTAGGGGATAGTCTTGCCTCTTGTCGAGGCTGAAGACGCAGTTCAGGGAGAAAATATGCCGATGTCTACCGGTGTCAGTGGGCCGAGGCAGGCTTATCGCGGAGGAAGAAGATCCCCGCGGCCAGCAGCACGACGGTCGGGATCACCGCACCGATGAAGCCGGCCGGGGTGCAGAACAGCAGGGTGATGAACAGCAGCAGCGTGGACACGCCCAGCGAGCCCCACTTGGTCATGCCGTTGAACGCGGCGAACGTCGCCGCTTGTTCAGAAATGTCCATCTCACCGCGGTGATAGTCGCCGGCCATGTGTCGTCCTTGGAAGCAAAGGGAGGATACCGAGCCCGCCCGATACAACGGAGGGGCTTAAGGCTCAAGCGGGCGAATTGCCCCACGTCTCCGTAAGGAACCGCCTGCGCACTTCTTCAACGGCCTGATCAACCGTGATGTCCGCGATTCGGCCTTCTCCGCCGTCCAGGCGGGTGAGCCACTTCGAATAGGCCGGCACCGGCGCGGCGCCCATCAGGCCGACGCAGGGCGTGCCGACGGCGGCGGAGACGTTCAGCGCGCCCGAGTCGTTGCCCAGGAACCCCGCCGACAGCGAGATCAGCGCCGCCGACTGGTCCAGCGGCAGATCGCAGGCCACGACATTGTTCGGCAGATCGCCGATCGCCGCCCTGGCCGCCTCGGCCTCATGCGGACCACCGACCCAGAACACCGTGCCGAACAGGTCGGACAGCCGCCTGGCGGTCTCGGCGAAACGCTCGGCCGGCCAGGTGCGGGCAGGCTCGCTGGCGCCGATGCCCAGGCTGAGCCAAGGGCCGGGGCGGTCGGCGTATTTGGCCTTCACGGTCGCGACAGCCTTTGGATCGAGCTTCAACTCGGGTTCGCGGCTGGTCACCGCCAGGCCGTGGGCCTTCTCGAAGGCCTCGAGCTTGTCGATCCTGTGGGCGGGCCGCATGGACTTGGGCAGATAGGGCCCGGTGGTCAAGAAACTCTCCTGACCATGCCCCAGGCCAAAACCCCGACGCTCCGGCACCCCGGCCAGGAAGGCGGCGATGGCGGGACGGTCGATCTTCTCCAGAATCCACACCGCGCGCGGCTTCTCGGCTTTGCAGATGCGGTAGAAGTCGAGGGCCTCGCGGACGCCCTTCAGCTTGTCCTTGTAGTGCGGGGCCAGCAGCACTCGCTCCACGGTCGGCTCGACCGCCAGCACCTCGGACGCCCGGCACGACGGTCGCGCGACCAGCACCACCTTGCTCTCCGGCGTCGTCGCCGCGATCGCCCGGATGGTTGGCAAATGCCACATCAGGTCGCCGATCCCACGATCGGGCGTGTAGACGAGAACGGGGCCAGCCATGGCGCCTAGGCCCAAGCCGCCAACAGTCCGCGAAGCCCGGCCACGAAGGCCAGGGGCTGGTCGATCATCACGTGGTGGTCGGCGTCGGGCAGGGGCAAGAGCAGCATGTCCTTGGGCATTTGCTCCAGCATATAGTCCAAGGTGTCGCCGCGCATCAGGTTCGACCGCTCTCCCCACATCAGAGCCGCCGGACAGGCGATCTGGGGCAGCAGCTGTCCAAGGTCCGGCATCCGGAAATTGTGCCAGAGGTCTGGATCGAACTTCCAGGTCCAGCCGCCCTCGACCGCCTTCAGCGAGCGGCGGGCGATGAAGTCGGCGATGTAGAGGTTCTCGCAGGGCTGCGGCGGGGCCAGGCGGAAGCGGGTCAGGGCCTCCTCCAGGGTCGGATAGATCCGAGCGCCCTGCCCCGAACGCGGCGGCGGGCCTTTCCAGCGCTTCTCGGGCGGCTGGATACTGCTGTCGACCATGATCGCGCCGCGCAAGCGTTCGGGATGGCGCGCGGCGCAGTACAGGGTCGGGAAGCCACCGAACGAGTGGCCGACCACGATCGGCTTCACGCCGCCCGCCTCGAGGCCAGCGGCCTCGACCGCCGCGAAGATTTCACTCGCGAACAGTTCGGCGGTGTAGGCCGACCGCCAGTCGCTGCCACCCATGCCCGACCACGAGATCGCCGCCACCCGCCAGTCTTTCGCGAAGAATGGCGCGATGAAGCTCCACCAGTCGGCGTGGGCGCCGTTGCCATGCAGGAACAGCAGGCCTGGCTTGCCGACCTCGCCCCAGGTCAGGAGCTCGATGTCCACGCCCTCGACCGCGATCTTCGAGCGTTCGGGTTCCTGCGAGATCGCCGCCTCGAACCAAGCCGGCGCGGGCGGCGGCTCGCCGTGGAACGGCGCCAGCAGCGAGGCGGGTTGGGTCTGATCGTCAGCCACTGGCGGCCTCCGTATAGGCCAGTTCGCCCGGACGCGGCTTGCGTGGGCTCAGCGCCTTGAAGACGCCGGTGCCGGTGATCAGGGTGCGGTCGCCGGCCCAGATCCGGCCGCGCACGGTGAACAGCAGGTCCTCCTCGCCGATCAGTTCGCCCTCGCCTTCCACCCAGTCGCCCAGCTTGGCGCCCGAGAGGAAGTCGCACATCAGCCGCACGGTGACCCAGCTGTAGGACTTCTGCAGCGAGATGATCCGGCCCCAGGCCATGTCGGCGAAGCTCATCAGCATGCCGCCGTGGCAGTTGCCCAGGCCGTTGGTGTGGTGCTCCTCGACCCGGAAGGCCAACCGCGCCTGGCCAGGACCTTCGCGCTGTTCGAACAAAGGCCCTATCTGGCGGCCGAAGCCGCGGGACCAGTTCAACTGGTTGAAGCCCTCGGGGATGGCGGCGGTCTGGGCGTCTGTCAGGTCGTCGGACATGCGATCAGGCTAACGAGCGTTTGAAAAAAGGAAAGCCTTCCGTAAGGACGGCGGGCTGGCTGGCATCTAACCTTTCGAAACGAGGGGAATGATGGTTCGGAGCATCGACAAGGAGTTCGCCGACTGGCTGGCGCCGCATCTGCCGATGCTGCACCGGACGGCTCGCGCCTTCGCCGATCCGGCCGATCAGCACGATCTGCTGCAGGAACTGACCCTGGCCCTGTGGAAGGCGCGGCCCAGGTTCCGCGACGAAAGCGCGGCCGGGACCTTCGTCCATCGCGTGGCCCACAACGCCGCCCTCACCTGGCGACGGGGCGAGACCCGGCGGCGGCTGCGTGGCGTGACGGTCGAGGCCGAGCTGCTGACACGCGACGCCGGGAGTGACCCGCAGGGGCCGCTGCTGGAACGACTGTACGCGGCCATCCGCCAACTGCCGCCGGTCGAGCGGTCGCTGATCCTGCTGTCGCTGGACAGGGTGGCCTATGCCGAGATCGCCCGCCTGCACGGGCTAACCGAAACCAATGTCGGGGCGCGGCTGACCCGTATCCGCCAGCGCGTCTCCAGCCTCGTGGAGGAGGCCGGCAATGGAGTTTGAACACCTTGAAGCCGCCTGGCGCTCGCCGGCCAACACGCCGGACGACCGCGCCCAGACCTATCTGATGGAGGAAGTCATGAAGACGTTGAAAGCCCGGCGCCGGACCGAGGTGCTGCTGTTCGCCATTCCTATGGTCGCCATGTCGATCTTCACCACCATCGCCGTTCAGACCGTCGCCTCGGGCCGTATGGACCCCGTCCGGGAATGGGGCTCGCTGGCGATGCTTGGAGTCTGCTGGCTAATCCTGGCGGCGGTGCTGATCGCCGGGATCCTGCTACGCCACCGGGGACGCTCTGACGACGCGCCCATGCGCGACACCCTTTCCGCCATGCTCGCCGCCAACCGCCGGGCGCGGACCAATGTAAGGATCTTCTGGATGATGCTGCCGGTCTTTCTCGTGCCGACGCTGGTCGGCGTCTCCCAGTTGCAGGAAGTCGGCAAGGCCACCGAGAGGGACGCTTGGCAGATGCTGTTCGTATTCGGCGTCGCCCTGGTCGCCAGCGTCGGCTGGAACACGGGTCGCTACTTCTGGGTGATGAAGCCCGAGCAGCGGCGGCTGGAGGATCTGCTGCGGGAGTACGAGCGCTAAAGCCCGACCGCGGCCAGCGCCTTGGCCTGCCGCTGGGCCACGCCCGCTTCGGAGAACCCCTCCAGCGAGGCCTCGAACAGCGCTCGCCAATTGTGGCTGGCGCCCAGGTGCAGGAAGGCGGCGCCCAGACCGATGGCCGCCCGGTCCATGAACACGAACTCGCGGGGGATGGTCACCGGTCCCTTGGCCTTCAGGGCCTGGCGCACCTTGAAGGCCTCGCGGCGGCCGTACTCGCCGGGCGGGACGTCGTCGGCGACGGTGCGGATCCGGTCGTCCAGCAGCGGGCCATAGATGAAGCGGGCCCAGACGTTCAGGGTGTCGACCAGTTCGTCGGTCAGGCCCTGGAAGCCCCAGGTGCGATAGGCCTCGACCTGCTCCGCGCGGTCGTCGTTCGAGAGCGCGCGATAGAGCCGCACCACGCCGGCCACGAACGTCGGCGGGAACACGCGGATGCAACCGAAGTCCAGCAGGTTCAGGTGCGCCGCCTCGTCACCGCCGAAGCTGTAATTCCCCAGGTGCGGGTCGCCATGGATGATCCCGAGATGGGTCATCGGGCTCCACCACGCCTCGAACAGCAGGGCGGCGATGCGGTCACGGGTCTCCTGCGGGGCGCTCTTGAAGGCCAACAGGCCCTGGCCGTCCAGCCAGGTCATCGATAGCAGGCGGCCCGTCGACAGCGCCGGAACCGGCGTCGGCGTACGGATGTTCTCGCGGTCGGCGAAGAAGTTTCCGTACACCGACATCATCTTGGCTTCGCGCTGGTAGTCGAGTTCCTCGCGCAGGCGATCGCCGATCTCGACAATCATCTCGGTCGGGTCGATCGAGCCGTCCATGCGCTTGAAGATGCCGATCAGGGCGCGCAGCTGGCCCAGGTCGCTTTCGACCGCGCTCTGCATGTCGGGATATTGCAGCTTCACGGCGATGGCGCGACCGTCGTGGGTCGTGGCGCGGTGCACCTGACCCAGCGAGGCGGCGGCCGCGGCTTCATGCTCGAAGCTGGCGAACTTGGATTGCCAGTCCGCCCCCAGCTCGGCCGCCATGCGCCGACGCACGAACGGCCAGCCCATGGCCGGGGCGTTGGTTTGGAGCTCCGCGAACTCCTTGGCGAACTCGGGCGGCAGGAGGTCGGGCACCGTGGCGAACATCTGGGCCGCCTTCATCAGCGGCCCCTTCAGCCCGCCCAGCGCCGCCTTCAGCGCCTTGGCGTTGCGGGCGTTGGCGTCTTCACCGGCGAACACTCTGTTCGCGCCGTAGGAGACGGCCGCGCCCGAAAGCCCCGCCCCGACTTTCGCGAAGCGAGAGAGCCGGCCGGAAAGCCGGTCGCGCTCAGGATCACGGGCGGGGTCACGGACGTCATCCGCCATGTCAGGTCACACCAGGGCTTCGAACTCGTCCACCAGCCGTTCCAGCTGCGCGCAGCCGGCGGCCCAGAACGCCTTGTCCCTCGGGTTCAGGCCGAAGGGCTTCAAGGCTTCGACATAGGTGCGCGTGCCGCCCGCCGCGAGGAGGTCCTCGTACAGCGGGGCGAATTTCACCGGATCCTCGCGGCGCTTCTCCATCAGGCCGCGCACCAGCAGGTCCCCGAACGCATAGGCGTAGACATAGAACGGCGCGTGGCAGAAGTGGCTGACATAGGCCCAATAGTGCTCGTAGCCCTCGTTCAGCTTGACGGCCGGGCCCAGGCTTTCGCCCATCACCTCCAGCCACAAGCCGCCGATCTGATCGGGCGATAGTTCGCCTTCGAGACGCGCCTCATGGAAGCGGCGTTCGAAGCGGTGGAAGGCGATCTGGCGGACCACGGTGTTGAGGCCGTCCTCGATCTTGCCGGCCAGCAGCTTCTTGCGGTCATCCGGCGCGGCCTCGGCCAGCAGGCGGTCGAACACCAGGC
Source organism: Caulobacter sp. ALps2 (assembly GCF_058681635.1). Taxonomy (NCBI): domain Bacteria; kingdom Pseudomonadati; phylum Pseudomonadota; class Alphaproteobacteria; order Caulobacterales; family Caulobacteraceae; genus Caulobacter; species Caulobacter sp. ALps2. The sequence continues at coordinate 2,269,463 of NZ_CM178743.1, read as the reverse complement.
CCTCGCCGAAGATCGAGGCCGTCTCGGCCAGGGTCAGCGGCGTATCGGCCAGCAGGGTGCCCAGCGGCTGGCACAGGGTCTGGTGCACGGCGTGGCCCAGCTCGTGGGCCAGGGTCAGTACGTCGCGCCGCTCGCCCATATAGTTCATGAACACGAACGGATGGCGGTCGGCGGTCACCGGGTGGGCGAAGGCGCCCGACTGCTTGCCAGGGCGCGGACGGGCGTCGATCCACGGGCGGTCGAAAAACACCCGAGCGGCGTCGGCGAACTTGGGGGCCAGGTCCTGGAAGCTCTCCAGCACCATGCCCTTGGCCTCGTCCCAGGCGTAGGCGCGCGGGGCGGCGGCGTCGAGCGGCGCGTTACGGTCCCAATAGTCCAGGCTGTCGAGGCCCATGACCTTGGCCTTCAGCGCGTAGTAGCGGTGCGACAGCCGCGGATAGGCCTCGACCACCGCCTGCTCCAGGGCGTCGACGGCGTCGCCATCGACCTCGTTGGCCAGGTGGCGCGACTGGGCGGGAGTCTCGTAGTGACGCCAGCGGTCCTCGATCTGTTTTTCGAAAGCCAGGGTGTTGAGCACCAGGGCCTGGGTCGAGCCGCGCTCCTCCAGCGCCTTGGCCAGACCGTCAGCGGCGGCCTTGCGGCGCGCGACGCTGGGGTCGGACAGGCGATTCAGAGCCTCGGGCAGGGTCAGAGTTTCATCCCCTGCCCTGGCGGTCAGCTTGGCCAGGGTCTCGTCATAGAGGCGCACCCAGTTGGCGACGGCCGGGGCCTTGTCCACAATGAAACGCTCCAACTCCGGCGACAGCTCGTGCGGCCGCGACAAGCGCACGCGGCGCAACCAAGGCGTCCAGCGGGCGGCGTCGGGATGGGCCTCGAGCGCGGCGGCGATCTCGGGGTCTTCGAGCTGATTGAGCTCCAAGGTGAAGAACAGGCTCTCGGCGGCGATCTGCGAGGAGCGGGCGCGCAGGTCGCCCTCGAACTTGGCCCAGGCCGGATCGTCGCGCGCGACCGAGGCGGCGAGGCCGGCATAGGCGCCGACGCCCCACAGGCCGTTGGTGGCCTGCTCATAGAGACCGATCCCACGGTCCAGCAGCACGCCCAGGCGCCGCGGTTCGTTGCGGGCCTCCAGGAACATCCCCTCCAACGAAGCCAACTCGTCATTGGCGGCCTTGGCGGCGGCGAGGTCGGTCTCGATGCGCGGGTCGTCGCGACCGACATAAAGGTCGGCCAGGTTCCATTCGGGCGGGGCGTCAGGCTTGAAGGGGGCGTTCATGAGCAAGCAGATAGGCCTCCGCGCCCGGGTGGCGCAATGCGTAGCACCCCTGAACGTCAGGCCTTCCTGTAGGGTTCAGCCATCCAGGCGAAGATGCAGGTGGCCAGATAGGCCGCCAGGGCCGAGCCGCCCATCGAGAGGCGGCTCTCGCCCAAGGGCGAAACCAGCGGCACCATCTGCAGGAACAGCAGGAAAGCGAGGAACACCGGCGCGGCGATCCAGCCCTGCCCTTCCTTGCCCCGCCGCCAGCCCCAGGCCGCCGCGGCGATGGCCAGCAAGCCCATCTCCAGCGCCTGCTCGGGCACGGGATAGTTCCACCAGCCGAGGCCAACCTTGGGCCCCTCCCACACGAGGGGCAGATCCGGCCGATGGACCAGGAAGTCGAGGATCCAGTGGGAGAACACGGTCAGGCCGATAAACAGGCCCGCGCGCCTGGGCAGCTTCAGCAGCAGCGTCAGCGCCCCGCCCACGACCACCGACCAGGCCAGCGCCGCCGGCAGGCTGTGGGTGTAGGGCATGTGGGAGAGCACCAGGGAGCTGCCCGGCAGGCTGGGATCGATGCTGGCCTTCTCGACGCCGGCGATGATCAGGCCGCTCCAGGCGATGTCGATGGCCTGGCAGCCCAGCACATAGGTCCACAGCGGCGCGCGGGGCTCGACCGCCCGGGCGGCCAGCGCCGCCGCATAGTGTCCAACGAACATGCCCCTAGACCTCGTACTTCTTGGCGATCGGCTTGGGGGCCACGATCTTCCAGGCCTGGCGCAGGAGTCCAGCCAGCTCGTCGGCCTCGATCTCCGACAGCCGGACCAGCACCGCCGGATAACCGCGATAGTGGTCGTCGGTGAAGAACCGTTCGGGGGCGGCCTCCAGCAGCAGTTCCTTGGTGTCCATCGTGCAGCGGATGGCGATGACGCCGGGGACAAGCACGCGCTTGGCCTTGGGCGCCGGGCGCGCCAGGTAGGCCCAGGCCAGGCCCTTGCCGCCGACCTCGAAACCGAACTGGCCGCTTTCGCTCACCGCGCCGACCACCTCGGGCAGGCCTAAGGCCAGCACCCGCAGTTGTTCCGTATCGACCATGTCCGCCTCCCCGCAACACACTGTTAAGCCTAAAGCTTAAGGTTCTGAGCACGTCTCCGAAAGCCGGTGTTTACCCCCCTGCTGTATCACTCTGAACCAACAAGAGCCCTGCTCCATGTGGGCGTGGCCGGTGATGGTGGATGTGCCCAATGACCAAAACGGTCCTTGTCGTCGATGACGACCCGACACAACGTCGGCTGATCCAGGCGGTGCTCGAGCGCGACGGGTTCGCGGTCTCGCACGCCGAGGGCGGCGACGCGGCGATCGCGCACCTGACGTCCGGCGCGCCCGCCGACGTGATCCTGCTCGACCTCGTCATGCCCGGCCTGACCGGCCAGGAGACGCTGAAGGAAATGCGCGCCCGCGGCTTCACCCAGCCCGTGATCGTGCTGACCGCCAGCGGCGGCGTCGACACCGTGGTCAAGGCCATGCAGGCCGGGGCCGCCGACTTCTTCATCAAGCCCGCCTCTCCGGAGCGGATCACCGTCTCGATCCGCAACGCCCTGTCCATGGGCGACCTGAAGGGCGAGGTCGAGCGCCTTACCAAGCGCGCCGGCGGCAGGACCACCTTCGCGGATCTGATCGGCGGCTCGCCGATCATGTCGATGGTCAAGCGCATGGGCGAGCGCGCGGCCAAGAGCGGCATTCCCGTCCTGATCACGGGCGAAAGCGGCGTCGGCAAGGAGCTGCTGGCCCGCGCGGTGCACGGCTCCTCGGACCGCGCCGGCAAGCCATTCGTGGCCGTCAACTGCGGCGCCATTCCCGAGAACCTCGTCGAGTCGATCCTGTTCGGCCACGAGAAGGGCTCGTTCACCGGCGCCTCGGACAAGCACCTGGGCAAGTTCAAGGAAGCCGACGGCGGCACCCTGTTCCTGGACGAGGTCGGCGAGCTGCCGCTGGACGTCCAGGTCAAGCTGCTGCGCGCGCTGCAAGAGGGCGAGATCGATCCGATCGGCTCCAAGCGCTCGCTGAAGGTCGATGTCCGCATCGTTTCGGCCACCAATCGTGATCTGCAGCAGGCCGTCTCGGCCGGCCGCTTCCGCGAGGACCTGTATTATCGCCTCAACGTCTTCCCGCTGGAGGCTCCGTCCCTGCGCGAGCGCCGCGAGGACATCCCGGCCCTGGTCGAGGCGTTCATCCGTCGTTTCAACGTGGAAGAAGGCAAGCGTGTCATCGGCGCCTCGCCCGAAACGCTTGCGCTGCTGACCGCCTTCGACTGGCCGGGCAATGTCCGCCAGCTGGAGAACACCATCTATCGGGCCATCGTGCTGGCCGACGCGCCGTACCTGCAGCCCTACGACTTCCCGGCCATCTCAGGCCTCGCCGCGCCGATCGAGGCCGTCTCGGTCGCGCCGGGCCCGCCGCCGGCCGCCCTGCTGCAAGCCGCCCACGCCGCCATGTCCGCCCCGACGGCGGCCGAAGCGCCCGTGCGCATCCTCGACGACCGCGGTCACCTGCGGACGCTGGAAGACATCGAGCGCGACCTGATCCAGCACGCGATCGACGTCTATGCCGGTCATATGAGCGAAGTGGCCCGCCGCCTCGGCATCGGCCGCTCGACCCTGTATCGCAAGGTCCGCGAGCAGGGCATCGAGGTCGACATGAAGGAAGCGGGCTGATGGCGAGCTTGATGATCTTCCGACCCGTCTCGCGCGAGCAGCGTCTCAAGGCGCTGCTGAAGCCGGCCCGCCCCGTGTCGACAAAGCCGGCGACGGTGCGAGCCTAGGGCTTCTTCTTTAGCTAGTGACCCAAAAAGCTAGTGACCGGGAGAGACCAGGCTGAGGCTCGGTCGTTCTTCGTCGTCCTGGGCTTGATCGTCCAGCCGGATCCAGCCCGGACCCGAGCGCTTGGCCAGGCCCTCGACTTCAAGCTGCTCCAGCTCGCGACCGACCGCGACCGGAGTCACGGGACGGCTCCAGCGGTGATCCAGCTGGCGAGCGATTTCGGCCTCGTTGAGGCCCGGCGCCTGGGCCAGGGTCATCAGGATCATGTCGCGGGTCGAGCGGCCTCGCCGGCCGCGCTTGGCGGGCGTCGGGGCGGCTGGCTGCGGCGCGAAGGACTGAGCCGCGAAGGACGGCGGCTCGCCCGAGGACAGCCGCTCGGCCATGCCGGCCTGCTTCAGCGCGTCGAGCGCCAGGATGATCGCGCGCAGCTCGCTCTCGAATGGGGCCTGAGCCCGCCGCTGCGCCTCGATCATACGGGTTTCCAGCTCCGCCTTGCGGCGCAGCAGATATTGATAGGTCGTCGCCATTGTCCCTATTCCGAAGGGGCCGTGGTGTCCGCTCGGCGGCCGATCCAGGCTTTCGCCCGCGCGCATCGAGACTGAGGTCGCCGTGAGCAGCCGCGACCTAGAACCCCACAACAGGATAACTGTTAACTATTTACAATCATTCACATTTTCCGCCCAGAGCGTTACCAAGATCTTAACAGTAGTCGGCGAACGACAGTTTTTGGTAAGTCTTTGGGACAAACTTCAAGCTGTGCTTGTCATCTTTTCTCGTGACGTCGCAATCATGGCGATAGTGAGACCGACCAGCACGAGATGAGCCAGCAAGCCATTGATGAAGCTTGGCAATACGAACGCGCCACGAGGTCCGACCTGGGACAGGGGCAGCACCACATGGTTCATCACGACATAGGTCGCGGCGCCGTATGCGAGACCCATCAGCACGGGCCGCCGCGTTAACACTCTAAATCTCTGACTGGCCAGGACATAGACCGCGACCATCACCGCCATGATCGCGAAATGCAGGGCCAGACCCAGGGCCGCCGTCTGCGCCCCGCCCTTGTAGGCCGCCTTGCCCAGCAGGCCGCTGGCGATCGATTGGAAGATCCGCTCGGGCGGCACGCCCTTGGTGATCCCCCACCAGAGGCAAGCGTCGGTGATATCGAGGGTTCCGGCGACCACAGTGGCCAGCAGGATGGTCAGCGCGATGTCGCGCCAGGACTTTTGGGTGTCCATGAGTTTTCTCCCCAGAAGCCGAGGAGTTAACCGCGAAACCGTCGGACAGACGTCCTGCCTGGTCGCGGCCGTGTCAGCCTTCGTCGCTTTCCGGCTCGGGCTCAGGCTCGGGCCGGCCGCGACGTTGGAAGCCCTTGCCGCGGTTCATGGGCTTCTTCTCGCCCTCATTTTTGGCGCCTTGGGCCTTGCGGACGATTTCCTTGAGCTTGATCGTCTGGTTGCCCGACAGGGCCTGGCCGCGCGCGCCCTTTTCGGGATCGGCGAAGGCCCGGCCATAGGTCTCGACGCGCTGGGCGACGCTGGTCAGGAACTCGCCCTCCCATTCGGAGAGCTCGACACCCGACTTCTCGGCCGCGCGCCGCGCCCGCTTGAGGGCGTTCAGCGCGGCCTTCTTGGCCTGTTCTTTAGGATCGGGCGGCTTGGCGCGCATGGCGGAGGACTATCTCCGACCCCGCGCGCCAAAGCACCCTGAAAAACTTAGATCTCGCCGATGGCCGAGAGGTACAGGTCCAGGATCGCGTCCTCTTCCTGGCGCTTGGCGCGGTCCTGCTTGCGCAGGCGGACCACCTTCTTCAGCACCTTGACGTCGAAGCCGTTACCCTTGGCTTCGTTATAGACTTCCTTGATCTGCTCCATGATCTCGGCCTTTTCGACCTCGAGCCGCTCGACGCGGTCGACGATCGACTTCAGTTGGCCCTGGGCGGTGCTGTTCAGAACGTCGGCGTGGGGAACGGCGTCGTCGGCCATGCGAGATCTCGTCAGAAGGCTGGAATTCAAGAGGCGCGGAACCTAGTTCGAAGCCGCGCCCCTGGGAAGCGTGATTCAGCGACCTTCCACACGTCCTCTCGCGATCTCCGCCAGAGCGGCCAGGTCGAGGTTCTTGTCCTCGCCGCCCAGCAGCGATTCCAGGCTGGCTTCGGCCAGATCCGCCAGCGGCATGGACAGGCCCTTGGCCTCGGCGGCGTCGAGCACCAGCCGCACGTCCTTCAGGCCCAGCTCGGCGGCGAAGCCCGGCGGGGTGTAACGACGCTCGGCGATCATGCCGCCATAGATCTTGTAGATCGGCGCGGCGAACAGGGTGCTGGACAGCATGTCCAGCAGGTCGGGGGCCTCGACGCCATAGGCCTCGCCCAACGCCACCGCCTCGCCCATCGACTCGATGGCGGCGACGATCATGAAGTTGCCGGCCAGCTTCAGGGCGTTGGCGCGGACGGGATCCTCGCCCAGCGGCCAGACCTTGGCGGCCAGCAGGTCCAGCACCGGCTGGGCCTTGGCCACCGCGTCGGCGGAACCGGCCGACAGCACGTTCAACCCGCCGGCCTGGGCCACGGGCGGACGGCCAAACACCGGGGCCGCGACATAACCAAGGCCGAGCTCGGCGTGCAGGGCGGCCAGCTCGGCGGCGAGATCGGTCGAGATGGTGGCGTGGTTGACGTGAACGACGCCCTTCTTCGCCCGGGCCAACACGCCGCTGTCGACCAGCACCTCACGCATCGCCTTGTCGTGGGCCAGCATGGTCAGGACGATGTCGGCGGCGAAAGCCTCGTCGACGGTCGCGGCGGGCGTCGCGCCCTCGGCGGCCAGCTCGTCGACGATGGCCCGCGAGCGGTTCCACACCGTCACCGTCACGCCCTTGCCCAGCAGATTGCGCACCATGGCCGCGCCCATGGCGCCCAGGCCGACAAAACCGACGTTCATGGCGAACTCCCTATTCTGAAGATCAGGGTCCTGAAGATCAGAGCAGGCGGTGCTGCTCCACGGCCGCGCGAAGCTGCGCCGGATCGGTGAAGTGGTGGGTGTGGAAGCCGATGTCCATGGCCGCCTGGATATTGGCGATGCTGTCGTCGATGAACAGCAGGTCGGACGCTTGCAGGCCCGTGCGCTCCAGCACGATCTCGTAGATCCGCCGGTCCGGCTTGATGACCTTTTCGTCGCCCGAGACGATGGCGTCGCGGAAGAGGCCGAAGTGGGCGGGCGAGATCGCCTGGACCGCCGGCCACTTGCTCTGGGGCATGTTCGTAAGCGCGAACTGCGGGACGTCACGCGCCGCCAGGGCGTCGATCACCGCGACGGTCTCGGGGATCGGGCCCGATAGCATCTCGTCGAAGCGCTCGTCCCAGGCGCGGATCGCAGTCGCGTGCTCCGGGAAGCGTTCAAGCAGCGGCGCGGCGTTCTCGGGGAAGCCCACGCCCTTGTCGTGCTCGACGTGCCAATCGATGGTGCAGACATGCGAAAGGAACCGGTCGATATCGGCCGGTTCCTTGAACACTTTCGCGTACAGTGCGCGGGGATCCCAGCGCACGATGACGTTGCCGACATCCCAGAGAACGGCTCTGGGACGCGACAAGGTCATTAGCCTTGCTTGGCTTTGAAGCGCGGGTCGGTCTTGTTGATGATGTAGATGACGCCCTTGCGGCGAACCATCTTGCAGTCGCGGTGGCGACCCTTCAGCGACTTCAGCGAGCTGCGAACCTTCATGACCGTCTCTGTACTTCGGCGGAGAGGTTCGGGCGCGTACAAGATGACGGCCGGAACGTCCGGGGTGTTTCGGAGGCGGTGCGTATAAGTGCGACGCGCCTAGGAGTCAATGCGCTCTGGGCCCAGGGGCGACACTTCGACGGAACTTCACCCGTCTGGCGCGCTTGTGATTGAAGCTTTTACACGAACCCCGGTAGCTTTCTCCCCATGGCCATGGATCGTCGCGTCTTTCTCGTCCTATTGCTCGCCGGCTGCGCGGACACCTCTCCACAAGGTCCGCTGACCGCTGTCAGCCCGCCTCCGCCGCCCGCGCCGAGGCCCCAACCCACCGCGCCGACGCCGCTTCCGGCCACGCCGGTGCCGGCGGGCGAGCTTGCCTTCGACACCTGGCTGGCCGACTTCCGCGTGCGCGCCCTGGCCGCTGGCCTGTCGCCCGCCCTGCTGGACCGCGAGCTGTCTGGCGTCACGCCCGATCCCAAGGTCATCAGCCTGGACAGCCGCCAGCCGGAATTCTCCAAGCCGGCCGGGGCCTATATCAATGGCGTGATCAGCGACGACCGCGTGGCCGTGGGCCGACGCAAGCGCGAAGAGCTGGCCTTCCTGCCGACCATCGAGGCCCGCTACGGCGTGCCGCGCGACATCCTGCTGGCCGTCTGGGCCATGGAGTCGGCGTTCGGCCAACTTCAGGGCAATTTCGACGTCATCCGCTCCATGGTCAGCCTGGCCGCCGACGGCCGCCGACGCGCCTGGGCCGAGGGCGAACTGATCGCGGCCCTGAGGATCATCGATTCGGGCGAGGTGACCCGCGCTCAACTCAAGGGCTCGTGGGCCGGCGCCATGGGCCAGACCCAATTCATCCCGACCAGCTACCGCGCCACCGCCGTCGACTTCGACGGCGACGGCAAACGCGACATCTGGGGCTCGGACGCCGACAGCCTAGCCTCGGCCGCCAACCTGCTGGCCAGGGGCGGCTGGAAGCCCGGCGTGGGCTGGGCCAAGGAAGTGATCCTGCCGCAGGGCTTCGACTATTCCGTCACCGAGGTCGAGAGGCAGCTCCCATCGTGGTGGGAAGCGCGAGGCGTGCGCCGCGCCGACGGTCTGCCCTGGACCACACAGGACGCGGCCCAGCCGGCCGTGCTGATCCTGCCCTCGGGCGCGGCCGGCCCCGCCTTTCTGGCCCTGCCCAACCACTTCGCGATCCGCACCTACAATAACTCGACGTCCTACGCCCTGGGCATCGGCCTGCTGGCCGACCGCTTCGGCGGCGGCGGGCCGCTGGTCACCGCCTGGCCGGTCGAGACGCCCCTGGCCCTGGCCGACCGCATGGCCGCCCAGATCGCCCTGGCTCGTGTCGGCTTCAATCCGGGCCCGGCCGACGGCGTCATCGGCGCCGGAACCCGCAAGGCCCTGCGCGCCTGGCAGCAGAGCCAGCAATTGCCGGCCGACGGTTATCTATCGAATGATATGGTCGCTCGGCTGAAGGCGCAGGCCGGGATTACGCCGTAGCGACTTCCATCCAGATCGACCGGCTCTCGCCGGGCTGAAGCGTCACCATGCCGGTCTCCCCTTCCCCGAATGGGTTGGGGCGGCTGGCGCAGGGCTCGACGCAGTAGTGGTCTTCGCCCGGCGGCACGTAGACGTGAAGCCAGCGGCAGTCGGCCGAGGCGGTCACGATCGTATCCGGTTGGCCCGGCGCGCTGAGCACCGCCCGTTGGTCCCAACCGGTATAGCAATGGTCGATCAGCGCGTGGCCCTCGACCATGGCTCCGGCCGCCCAGTCCGGTCCCCAGACGCCGGGGTGGCGCACCGTCGGCAGCACCTCGACGTCGATCAGCCAGACGCCGTCATTGGCCGCCGTCAGCGCCTCGCCCTCGCGGCGCGGGAAATAGGGATGAAAACCCAGGCCGGCCGGCATGGCGGCGTCGCCGGTGTTGGTCACGGTCAGATCGATGCGAAGGCCGCTCTCGGACAACACCAGGCGCTGACCGGCGCGGTACGCCCACGGCCAGGCGTCCGGCGCGTGCTCGTAAAAGAGCACAGCCTCGCCGCCCTCGGCCTTCTCCACCGTCCAGGTCGCGCGCCAGCCCTGGCCGTGCAGGGTGTGCGGATGGCCGGCCAGGTTCGGCGGCAACACGACCTCGCGGCCTTCGAATTCGAAGCGGCCGTTCGGGATGCGGTTGCAGAACGGAACCAGCGGGAAGCTCGACGCCTGCAGGGCGTCGCTCGCGTTGGCCGCCATCGGCCGCAGCACGTCGCGGCCACCGACCGTGAAGGCGGCGATCGCGCCGCCGACCTCGGGGGCGAGCACGAGGCGGGCCTGGCCCTGTTCGATCACGGTCATGGACGCTGCTCCCAACTGTTAGCGGTCTCACTGCCTTGCACGGACCGACGACGCAAGTTCAACTGAGCCCATGGTCGAGACCCTTTCCGCGAAGGACGCGCGGCGTATCGCGCTGGCGGCTCAGGGCTTCGGACGCCCCCGCCCGGCCGCGCCCGGCAGGCGTCACCTGCTCTCGACGATCGAGGCCCTGGGTGTCGTCCAGATCGACTCGGTCAATGTCGTCTCGCGCTCGCACTACCTGCCGCTGTTCTCGCGCCTGGGACCCTATGACCGGACGCTGCTGGAGGACCTGGCCTGGGGCAAGAAGCCGGCGCTGGCCGAATACTGGGCGCACGAGGCCTCGCTGACGCCGCTCTCCACCCACCCGCTACTGCGCTGGCGGATGCAGGACGCCCTGGACGGCGTCGGAGTCTGGAAGAACGTTTCGGCGTTCCTGCGCAGCCATGCCGACTTCATCGACAAGGCCTTGGCCACCGTGGCCCAACGCGGTCCGTTGGCGGCCTCCGAGCTGGAGCTGGGCGCCAAGGGCGAAGGCGGCTGGTGGGGCTGGAGCGAGGGCAAGCGGGCCATGGAGTGCCTGTTCTGGACCGGCCGCCTAACCACCGCCACACGGCGCGGGACCTTCGAGCGAGTCTACGGCCTGCCCGAGCGAGTGCTGCCCAAGGCGATCCTCGATACTCCCACGCCCGGCCGCGCCGAAGCCTGCCGCGAGCTCTTGAAGATCTCGGCCCGCGCCATGGGCGTGGCGACCGAGCGCGACCTGCGCGACTATTTTCGCCTGGGCGTGACCGACGCTCGCGAAGGCGTCGCCTCGCTGGTCGCGGACGGAACGCTGTCGCCGATCACGGTGAAGGGCTGGGATCAGCCCGCCTATCTCTGGCCCGACGCGCGACGGCCGCGCGCCGTGAAGACCCAGGCCCTGCTCTCGCCGTTCGACAACCTGATCTGGTTCCGCGAGCGCACCGAGCGAACGTTCGGCGTCCGCGTGCGGCTGGAGATCTATACCCCGGCCCACAAGCGCACCCACGGCTACTATGTCCTGCCTTTTCTTCAGGACGAGGCGATCACCGCCCGCGTGGACCTGAAGGCCGACCGCAAGGCCGGCAAGCTGCTGGTGCTGGCCGCCCATGCCGAACCGGACGCCAATGACGATACCGCTACCAGGCTCGCCGACGAGCTATCCCTTATGGCGTCTTGGCTGGGGCTTTCCGGCGTCGAAGTTCGCCCCACGGGCGATCTGGCCCCCGCTCTGGGTTCGATCATCCGTCTCGGGACATGAAAGACAGCTCGACCGGACTGTAAAGCATTGTAAAAATGCCGCTCAAAGTCGAGCAACCAGGGGCGGGGCAAGATAGAGATGGATGGCTGGTCGCCTTCTCGTCGCCCCACCGACAGCGAGCTGACCGCGGCGCGTCCCGCTCCCCCGCGGGGCGCGCCACCTCCCAGCTTAATGGACCAGATGAAAGTCGCCCTGCTCGACGACGATCAAAGCCACAATGCGCTTGTCGCCTCTGTGCTAGATCCAGCTGGTTTTACGTGCACCAGCTTCACCCAACCTTCGCGTTTCCTGGCCGAGCTGCGCAAGCAGACGTTCGACTTGGTGATTCTGGATTGGAACATGCCCGAGCTGTCGGGCGTGGAGACGCTGAAGCTGCTGCGCGAGGATCCGGCCACGGCGCCGCCCGTGCTGCTGCTGACAAGCCGTTCGATCGAGGCCGACCTGGTCGCGGGCCTGAACGCGGGCGCGGACGACTACATCGTCAAGCCATTGCAGCCCCAGGTGTTGCTGGCTCGGGTCAACGCCGTGGTGCGCCGCATCCATCGTCCGCCAGTGCAGCCGCAGACCGAGCAGCACGGCCAGTATCGTCTGGATCCCGGCGCCCAGACCGCCAGTTGGGGCGGTCACGTCGAGGCCCTGACGCCCAAGGAATTCCAGCTGGCGTCCTTGCTGTTCAACAACCTGTCCCGTCCGCTGTCGCGCGAATATCTGCTGCGCCGGATCTGGGGACAGCGGCCGGACCTCGAGACCCGCACCCTGGACGCCCACGTCTCGCGCCTCCGCGCCAAGCTGCACCTGCGGCCCAGCAACGGTTTCCGGCTGAGCACGGTCTACGGTTTCGGCTATCGTCTGGAAGCCTGCGAGCCCGAAACAGCGGACGCCGGCGCGGGCGGGGGAGACTAGGACGATGACCAAGGCTGTGGGGGCGGGCCTGATCCTGGCGGCGGTGCTGGGCGCGGGAAGCGCGTACGCGCAAGCACGACCACCCAGCGAGCCGCCGGTGACCTACGAGGTCAAGCCGGGCGACACCCTGATTGGCCTGGGCCGCGCCTATCTGAACAAGCCGGGCGACTACCGGACGGTGCAGAAGTCCAACGGCGTGCGGCAGCCTACGCGGCTGCGTCCCGGCTCGCGGCTGAACATCGATCCGAATCTTCTGAAGTCGACGCCGATCGCCGCCAGCATCTCGGCCTTCACCGGCCCGGTGTTCATCGAGACCAACGGCCAGCGCGTTCCGGCCCGCGTGGGCATGGCCTTGGCCGAGGGCCAGGTGGTGATCACCGGCCCCAACGCCTTCGCCACCTTCGAGCTGGAAGACGCCTCGCGCGTCACCCTGCCGTCCAACACCCGCGTGCGCATCGCCAAGCTGCGCCAGGTGCTGATCAACAACGCCCCGCAGCGCGTGTTCCAGCTGGACCAGGGCCGCGGCGCGATCTCCGCCACCCCGACCACCAATCCGGCCGGCCAGTTCGAGGTCCGCACGCCCGTATCGGTCTCGGCCGTGCGCGGCACCGAATTCCGGGTGGGCGCCGATGGAGACAAGGCCCAGACCGAGGTGCTGAAGGGCGCGGTCGGGGTCGATCCAGGCGCCGTACCAACCGCGGCCCCGCCGGTGGCGGCCGGCTTCGGCGTCAGCGCGACGGCCGGCGGCGTCAGCGCGCCCGTCAAGCTGCTGCCCGCCCCCAAGCTAGGCGCTGGCGGCCAGACCCAGGGCGACAAGACCGTCCACTTCGCCGTCGAGCCGCTGACCGGCGCGGCCGCCTACCGCCTGCAGCTGTCACGCGACGCCGGCTTCGTCGACATCTTCGCCGAGGCCACCGTCAAGGACCCGGCCGCCGACTTCGGCGAGGTCGCCAACGGCACCTATTTCGTCCGCCTGACCGCGCTGGACGCCGGCGGACTGGAAGGCTTCCCGGCCGACTACAGCTTCGACCGCGACCTGGACACCCTGGACACCGCCGCGCCGGGCGATACGCGCGAGGGCAAGCATCGCAAGTTCCTGTTCCGCTGGAGCTCGGCCGGTGACGGCGTGCGTGTCTATCGCTTCCAGCTCTTCACGGAAGGCGGCAAGACCCCGCTGGTCGACCAGCCGGGCCTGTCCGAACCGCAACTGACCCTGACCGATCTGCCGCCAGGCGCCTATGCCTGGCGCGTCGCCGCCGTCCGCTTCAAGAACGGGACGATGACCGAGAAGGTTGGGACGTTGCAGACCTTGCAGATCGGCAAGTGACGAAAGGCGGCGCCAGGATTCAGCGCGGCGGTGGCCGGCTGCTGTCGTGGTTGCTGCTGGCGATCGTCTCCAGCCTGGCGTTCGCGGTGTTCTCGGTCTCGCCGCCCAAGCGGGTTGACGACGTGCTGTACGACGTCCTGGCCCGCGCCAACGGCCGCCCCCCTGACGCCTCGATCCTGATCGTCGACATCGACGACCGCAGCCTGGCCGAGCTGGGCGCGTGGCCCTGGTCGCGCGACGTGCACGGCGCGATGGTCGATCGGCTGAACGAGGCCGGGGCCAAGACCATCGTCTACGACATCCTGTTCAGCCAGCCCTCGCCGGATCCGACCCACGACCGCTTCCTGGGTCAGGCGATCACCCGCTCGGGCAAGGTTTATCTACCCCAGTTTCTGCAGGATTCCGGGGCGGGGGCTCCGCCACGCATCGTCGGCTCGACGCCAGAGATCGCCCAGGGCGCGGCGGGCGTCGGCCTGGCCCATGTCCGCTTCGATGACGACGGCGTGGTGCGCCGCATGGCCCCGTTCGAGGCCAATGGTCCCACGCTCAGCCCCGACCTGATGACCGTGGTTCACCGCGCCACCCGCGCGCCGGGCCACCGCGACACGACCCGCGGCCTGGACCAGACCCTGCTGATCCCGTTCGCCGGCCCGCCGTCGATCTATCGCCATGTCAGCTTCGCCAGCGTGCTGGAGGGCGAGGTGCCGCCCTCGCTGATCGCCGGCCGCACCGTCTTCGTCGGCCTGACCGCGCCGGGCCTGGGCCCCGCCTTCCCGACGCCCGTGACCCCGGACGCGGCCAGCATGACCGGCGTGCAGTTGCAGGCCAGCATCCTGGACGGCCTGCGCAGCGGCCTGATGGTCAAGCCGGCCGGCCCTTGGGGCCGCATGGCCTTCAGCCTCGCGCTGCTGTGGTTGCTGATGGTCGGCTTCCTGGTTCTGCCGCCCCGCGCCAATCTGGTGCTGACCATCGGGCTGTGCCTGCTGGGCCTGGCCTATTCGGCCGCCATGTTCTGGCTGGGCCACTTCTGGCTGTCGCCGATCATCACGGTGATCGGGTTGAAGATCGTGGCCCTGATCTGGGGTTGGATGCAGCTGGGCCGCGTGAACGACCTGCTCGGCCGCGAACTGGCCCGGGTGGGGGGGATCGTCCGGAGTCGAAACACGCCGCCGAAAGAGTTCGAAAGCGACGTCGTCGCCCGCCAGGCGCTGGACCTGGGCGAGGCGATCACACGCATCGACGACCTGCGCCGCTTCTCGGCCGACGCCCTGTTCAGCCTGCCCGACGCCACCCTGGTCGCCGACGCGCGCGGCCGGGTGATCGCCGCCAACGCCGCCGCCCAGACCCTGTTCCGGCCCTCCCAGACCGTCCTGCATGGCGCGTCCCTGGCCGACCTGATCAACATGCTGGAGCCGCTGGGCCGCCGGTTCGAGCTGGACTGGCCGCAAGAGACCGAACGTCACGACCCCATCGACCTGCACCTGCCCGACGGTCGCGCCTACCAGTTGCAGACCGTGTTCCGGACGGATGAGACCGGCGCCGGCGCCGGCTGGATCGTGCGCCTGGCCGACATCTCGATCCAGACGGCGGCCATGCGCCAGCGCGAGCAGGCCTTGCAGTTGCTGACCCACGACATGCGCTCGCCGCAAACCTCGATACTGGCGCTCTTGGCCACCACGCCCGACGTGCCGCCGGAGTTGGCCGAGCGCATGTCGGCCTACGCCAAGCGCACCCTGGCCCTGGCCGACGGCTTCGTGCAGTTGGCGCGGGCCGAGGTGACGCCCGTTTCGCTGGAGCCCGTCGACCTGTCAGACATCGCCGTCGAGGCGATCGACGAGGTCTGGCCTCAGTCGGCCCAGCGCAAGATCCGCATCGAGCAGACCGGCGACGACACGCCCCTTATCGTGCTGGGAGACCGCAGCGTCCTGGCCCGCACCCTGGTGAACCTGCTGGGCAACGCGGTGAAGTATAGCCCCGAGGGCTCGACCATCACCGTCACCCTGTCCGAGCAGCCGTCCGACAACGGTCCGACCGCCAATGTCGCCATCGCCGACCAGGGGCCAGGCTTCTCCCGCGAGGAGGCGGCGACCGCCTTCAGGCCCTTCGAGCGGTTCGAGCGTCCCGGCCACGACTTCGCGACCAATGGCGTAGGCCTGGGGTTGGCTTTCGTGCACGCCGCCGTCGCCCGCCATGGCGGCGAGGTCTCGTGCCGCAGCGAGCCTGGCGTCGGGGCTGAGTTCACCGTGCGCCTGCCGCGTCACGGCTTGAACTAGAAAGCGCGTCAGCTCTTGGCGGGGGATCGCAGCGCGTAGACCAGGAGGTCGGCAACCTCCGCCGGCTCGCCCTTGCGCACGCGGATCGATGACCAGGCGACGGTCTTACCCGTGCCGGCGTCCAGCACCGCCAGGGTGACGGTGCGGGCCGGCCCCTTGCGCCCCCAGAACCGCCACCAGCGCCGCTTCTCCGCCTGGCTGCGCCAGGCCGTGGTGTCGAGGGTCGCGGCCGCGCTCGAGACTCCGACCGCCGGTGGCGCGACCGCCACGCCGACCTGGACGAGATAGGCCGGTTTGCCACCGGCGGTCTGGGCGGGCCCAGTTTGAGCGCCCCCGGTCTTGGCGCCCCCGGTCTGCGCGCCCAAGCGACTGATGGCCTGGTCCTGTACGGCCTTGGCGAAGGCGGCGTCCTCGCCGTCGGCCTGGCTGGCGTAGGCGACGACGGTCGCGCCCTTCAAGGCGGCGACATCACCCTGTCCCACCGCGCGCGGCGTGGCGCAGGCGCTCAGCGCCAGGAGAGCCGTCCCGGCCAGGACAAGCGTACGTACGCGCATGATCTTTTCGCCCCCGAAATGCCGATCGTTCAGAAGATAGCGCCCATCCGGCCCCAGGTCACGCTAGGGACGGGTCACGCCAGCCAGGCGCTCAAGACCGCACCGCCCAGGGCGATGATCAGCCAGACGAGCGCCGCCAGGGCGATGGCCAGGATCAAGGGCGCCATACGGCGACGACGGCCCGAAGGCGGCGACGTGGCGCTGGGCTGGCTCATTTTTGTTCTCGCGCTCCCCGTCGCGTTGAACAAGGTTAAAGAGCACGCGGCAATCCGCGACCAGGGGCGACAGCCCTGTTTTTACAATGGATTACATTGTCCGGGCCGCCGGACCCGAACGTTCCGCCCCCCGCAAGACGGCGCCGTTCGGTCGGGGCCTCCGCGACATTTCGCCACGGAAATCGAGGACCCCGCCGGGCGCCCGCGTGTCGCGAGCGAAAGAAATTCGAAGCTCCAGTAGGGAAAACGCCGCTATTGCACCTCCGAGGCGCCTTTTCGAGGCCCGCGCCTTGGCCTATCGGACGCTTCGGGGGCAAGGACGGGCTGTCGAACAAACGATCGTCTTTCCGCCAAAAAGATGGATAGTGCTGCGCCCCGAGGGGCGGCGATTGGCGGATGTGGGTGATCTTTTGAGCGTAGCGGACTCGGACAAGGCCGCACTGCTAGGCCTGTACGAGGAAAAGCGCGCCAATCTGGTGCGCTTCTTCGCCGCGCGCCTGGGCTCGCGCGCCGAGGCCGAGGATCTGATCCAGGATCTGTATCTTAAGATCAGCGGCATTGAGACCCTGGGCCCCATCGACAATCCGTCCGCCCTACTGCACCGGATGGGCTCGAACCTGATGCTGGACCGCCTGCGCAGCCAGAAGCGGTCGGGGACGCGCGAGAACGACTGGCGCGGCATCAACACCACCAGCCTAGCCGGCGAGGACGTCGCGGACGAGCCGTCGGCCGACGAGGTCGTCGCCAGCCGGCAGCGGCTGAGAGCCCTGGTCGAGGCGGTCGAGGATCTGCCCGAGAAAACCCGGCAGGCCTTCCAGCTGCACAAGCTGGACGGGCACAGTCATGTCGAGACCGCCCGCCGCATGGGCATCAGCGTCAGCACGGTCGAAAAACACATTAGCTCGGCCCTAAAGACTCTGACGAGGCGCCTGCGGTGATTTATGCATTTGCACATGGGGGACAGCGCGCATTGGCGCCGTCTACGGTCAGGGGGATGATGGATCCTCGTCGGAGCACCACCGGATGAGCCGGTCAGCGCAACACCTGCACGAGGCGGCCGACTGGCTGACCCGACTGCAGCGGCCGGAGGTCGAAGAGGCCGACTGGCTGGCGTTTGACGTCTGGCTCAGCGAGCCCGGTGCGCAGGAGGCGTATGACGCCATCCAGGCCGTCGACGAGGAGATCTTCCAGCGTGGTCCGGCCGTCCGGGGGGAATTGGCCGAACCGAGGCGCGCCGCGGCGAGGCGGACGTTCACGATCGACTGGCGTTGGCTGGGAGGTCTGGGCGCCGCGGGCGCCGCGGCGGCTGTCGCCATCGTGGTCGCCCCTTGGGGCGAGATCCTGCCCGCTTCCGACACGCTGTACACGACGGCGAAGGGCGAAAGCCGCGCCGTCCATCTGGCCGACGGCAGCCAGATCGACCTGAACACCGACTCCCACCTGTCGGTCCGCTTCGACAAGGACGCCCGCCGCGTCACCGTGCACGACGGCCAGGCCCTGTTCGACGTGGCCCACGAAGCCGCCCGACCGTTTCTGATCACGGCTGGCGACGAGACCGTGCGCGTGGTCGGCACCAAGTTCGACGTCCGCCGCCGCGACGGCCAACTCAGCGTCACCGTGCTGCGTGGCCTGGTCGAGGTCTCGACCGACGGCGAAGACGCCCCGGTGCGCTTGCGCCCTGGTCAGATGCTGGAGCATGCCGAGGGCGCCGCGAGCGTCGTCGTCCGTACGGTGGCGCCAGAGGATCAGGTCGGCTGGCGTTCCGGCCGACTGGTCTATCGCGATCAGTCGTTGAGCCGCATCGTCAGCGACATGAACCACTACTTCGACCGACCGCTTCGTCTCGAAGGTGAAAACACGGCGAATCTCAGGTTTTCCGGCGTATTGATCGTGGATGGGCAGGATGCGATGGTCCGTCGCCTGACCAGCCTCATGCCGATTTCGGCGTCGCCGACTGATGATTCGATTGTCCTGCGCGGAAAGACCTCCTCGCCGAACTGACGCCTGCGCGCGAGCTCGATCCTGAGACGGGCTTCGCTCCTTGTTGCCGCCAGTATTCTGGGTCTAGGCGCCAGCGTTCAAACGAGCGCCGCCGCTCCGACGCGCGTGCGCCTGGACATCCGCAAGACCACCGTCGCCGAGACGCTAATCGAATTGGGCGTCCGCATGGGCGTCACGCTCGGCGGGGTCGAAGCCTGCAAGGGTTCCGGCGCGCCGCTGGTGGGGACCTTCGACCTGCGCCAAGCCCTGGACCGCGCCACCGCCGGCAAGGGCTGCGCCTACAGCTTCATCGACGGCCAGACCGTCCGGTTCTCCGCCGCCCAGCCGGCCCCATCGCCGCGGCCCGCTGTCACGGCCCGCACGACGGTCGCGGCGCCCGAGCCGGTCGCCCCCCTGGCGCCGCTGATCATCAACGCCGGCAAACGGCCAGCGCGCCTGGGCAGCCTGCCCGGCGGGGTCAGCGTCATCAGCTCACCGCAGCTGCAGGACACCGGCGTCGGCGAGACGGCTTCCGTCGCCCGCCAGACCGCCGGCTTCATCACCACCAACCTTGGCGCGGCGCGGAACAAGATCCTGCTGCGCGGCCTGTCGGACGGCACCTTCACCGGCCGCACCCAGTCGACGGTCGGCACCTATCTCGACGACGTGCCGGTCAACTACAACGCCCCCGACCCCGACCTGCGCTTGATCGACGTCGACCGGGTCGAGGTGCTGCGCGGGCCGCAAGGCGCGCTGTACGGCGGCGGCTCGCTGTCGGGCATCTATCGCATCGTCACCCGCGCGCCGGAGCTCTCGACCTATTCGGCCACGATCGGCTCGACCATCGCCTCGACCCAATCCGGCTCGAACAGCTATCGCGTCGAGGGCGTGATCAACGCCCCGATCGGCCAGAAGTCGGCAATGCGGGCGGCCGCCTACCACGACATCGACGGCGGCTACCTGGACGACGTCAACCTGCGCCTGTCCAACGTCGACAAGACCACACGCCGCGGTGGCCGCGCGGCCTGGCGGCTCGACCTGGGCGACTGGCAGCTCAAGCTTGGCGCGGCCCTGCAAAGCGTCTCGTCCAAGGACACCCAGTACGTCACCCTGTCGCCCGGCGGCCCGCGCCGCGCGAACCAGGTGCGCGAGACCCACCGCAACCGCTTGGCCGAGACCTCCCTGAAGATCAGCGGGTCGGGCGACTGGGGCCAGCTGGAGTCGGTGACCGGCTACGTCACCCACCGCTACGCCAGCCGCTACGACGCCACCCTGGCCCTGACGGAATTCGCCGAGACGGCCGTGGAGCTTGGCCTGTACGACGAATCCGCGCGCGTGCGGATGGCCGTGCAGGATCTGATCTACACCGCCCCCGAGATCGGCCGCCTGCGCTTCATGGTTGGCGGCTTCCTGGCGACCAGCATCGAGGAAGGCGACGCCGATCTGCGCGCCCGCGTCGTCAGCGTCACCCGCAGCTACTACGACGAAGACCGCAAGGACCGGCTGAACGAATACGCCCTCTATGGCGAGGCGACCTACGACCTGGGCGCGGGCTGGAAGGTCGCCGTGGGCGGACGCTCGTTCAAGACGACGGTCCACACGCGTTCGTACGTTACCGCGCCCTATCCGGGCAATTCGCGCGATCTGGACCGCGAGGCCTCGTTCAGCGGTTTCTCGCCCAAGGTCTCGGTACAGCGCGACCTGTCCGGCGGCGGACTGGTCTACGCCCTGAGCTCGGAAGGCTATCGCGCCGGCGGCTTCAACTCCGGGGGTCTGACCACGCCCAGCGAGGCCCGGCGGACCTTCCGCCCCGATCACCTGCGCAACTACGAGATCGGCGCGACGCTCAATCCGTTCCACGGAAGGGTGAACCTGAGGGCGGCGCTGTTCTACGACGACTGGCGCGACATCCAGACCGACCAGTATTTCGGCTCGGGCCTGTCCTACACCGCCAATATCGGCGACGGCCGCAATCGGGGGCTAGAGATGGAGGCCGCCTGGCGCGCCACCCCGCACTTGACGGTCAGCGGCAACGCCCTGTTCAACGAACCCAAGTTGACCCGCATCGCGCCCGGCTACGGCATTACCGACAGCGCCAGCCTGCCCGGCGTGCCGGACGTCTCGTTCGGGAGCCTGATCACCTATCAACGGCCGCTCACGGCGGCGACGACGCTGATGCTGACGGCGGAGACCGGCTACATCGGCGAGTCGCGCCTGACCTTCGACCCGCGCTACTCGCCGTCGATGGGCGGCTACTATACCGGCAAACTGTCCGCCCAGCTGATGACCGACCGCTGGCGCGCGGCCCTGTTCGTCAGCAATCCCTGGAACAGCGCCAGCGACACCTTCGCCTACGGCAATCCCTTCAGCTTCGGCCAGGTCCGCCAAGTGACGCCGCAGCGCCCCCGCACCTGGAGCTTGGCCCTGACGGCCAACTTCTAGGTCGCGCCCCTTTTGCTTGCTGCAAAGCTTAAACATTTGTTGACGCACGGACGGGGGGGACGGCCGCCGTGGCGACGTCATCTCATCGAGGCGGCGCGGGGGCGTGGCTGTTCGATCAAGGATAAGGCCATGGCCAAGCTTTCGGCCCTGATCTGCGCGCACAACGAAGAGGAGCGCCTGCACGCTTGCCTATCGGCGCTTTCGTTCTGTGACGAGATCATCGTCGTCGCGGACCGCTGCAGCGACGGCACCGAGGCCGTGGCCCGGCAGTACGGCGCCAAGGTCGTTTCGGGCATCTTCCCGCTCGAGGGTCCGCGCAAGCATGCCGGCATCGCCCGCTGCACCGGCGACTGGGTCCTGGAACTGGACGCCGACGAAGGCGTCTCTCCCGAATTCGGCCAGGAAGTCCGCGACACCATCGCGGGCGCGAACGCCGCCGACTGGTACCAGATCCCGATCGACAACTATGTCGGCGACCATCTGGTCCGCCACGGCTGGGGTGGCTCGTTCGGCACCTCGTCGGCCGCGCGCCTGTACCGCCGCGGCGTCAAATCGTGGAAGGCCGAGCGCGTCCATCCGGGCGCCAGGCTGGAGGGGGCCTACGGCGGTCGCCTGAAAACCCCTATCCGCCACATGGTCGACGAGGACATCGCCGACATGTTCGCGCGCTTGGGCCGCTACACAGCGCTCAAGGCGCTAGACCTGGCCGACAGCGGCGAGATCAAGGGCGTCGCCGACGACGCCTTCCGCGGCTTGCGCCGGTTCTACAAGTGCTACGTCCAACGCAAGGGCTACAAGGAAGGCGATCTGGGCTTTCTGATTTCGCTGATGGCGGGCCTCTACCCGATCATGTCGAACCTGCGAGCCCGTGAGATCCTGCGCGATCGCGCCAAGGCCAACACCGAGGAACGTCCGACATTGGCGCCGACGCCCGTGCCGTTGCGCCGCATCGAGGCCGCTCAGTAAGCGCCCCGCCATGTTGACCCGCCTGCCCCTCGCCTTCCAGCTGGCGCTAGGTTCCGAGCTGTGGCTCTGGACCAAGGCTGGCCACGCGCCGGTGTTGTGGTGGCGTGATGACGACGCCCGCGGCCCGACCGGCGCGCTGGAACAACTGCTGCGCCTGGCCCGCCGTCACCAGGCGCCGCTGACGCTGGCCGCGATCGCCGGTCCGCGCCTGCCGCTCCTGGTCCGCCGGGTCGAGCGTGATCTTCACGTCGAGATCGCCGTCCATGGCTTCAAGCACGTGAACCGCCAACCCGAGGGGCGCGGCTTCGGCGAGATCGTCGAGACCGACCAGATCGAATGGGTTCGCGCGCAACTGCGCGCGACAGTGACGGCCTTCGTCCGCGCTGGCGTGAACCCCAGCCTGTTCGTGCCGCCGTGGAACAATCTGCGGCCGCAGCTGATGGCCGTCCTGCCCGATTCGCCGCTGCGCGCGGTCTCGGGCTTCGACCAGACCGCCAGCGTCCAGGGCGGAGTGGCCCGCCTGGACGTCCACCTAGATGTGCTGCGCTGGAAGGATGCCGCCAGATTCCGGGGGCAGTGGAAGTTCCTGGGTCGCATGCGTCGGCTGCTCAAACAGCGTCGCCTGGCCGGCCAGTGGGACGAGCCCATCGGCCTACTGACCCACCACCTGGACCACGACCACGCGACGTGGCTGTTCCTGGAAAGGTTCCTGGCGGTCTTTCCGATGCGGGCGCGCGCCGACCTGATGGGCGACCGAGCGGTCGAACCGACCGCGCTCAGCGCATAGTCAGGCTTAGGCCGGTTCGGGGTGGCGATCGCGCAGGCACTCGCCGATGGCGCGGGCGCAGCCTGGGATGCCTAGGGCGCCTACAAACGACATGGCCACGGCGCAGACCAGCATGATCGGTTGGAAGATGCGCATCGGGACTCTCCGGGCGGCGTTCATCGAGGGCACTGTGCCGGAGTTGTAAGACGGAACCTTGACGGTTGTTCCGCGCTCGAACGAAAATTTTCAGGGTGCGGCGTTTTTGTCGCCCTGGCGTCCTAGCCTGTAAGCCTTTCGCGCCGCCTCGATCCGGCCGAGCTTGGCGTGCAGCGGCGCCCAGTCGTCGGCCTCCGCGATCGGCGTCCACAGGGCCTCGACCTCCTCGATCAGCATTTCCTCCGGTTCCGGACGCTGGAAGACCGAGTCGGCCAGCCGCTCGGGGCGATCGGGTTCGAACCCGGCCAATTGGTGGCGGAAGGCCTTGAAGGTCTCGGTCTCGTAGAGGCTCGCGCGCGGCCCACCCAAGGCGCGCGCCTCCGAAGCCTCACCGCCGAACCAGTCGAAAAAGAACGGCTCCCAGCGCGAGGCCTCGCCCCCTTCGGCCAAAGCGCGGAACGCGCTGTTGACCAGTTCGATGTCCTGGTCCGCGTTCCGGCTCTTCACGCCCAGACGATCCAACATCGCCCCGCGCAAGGCCAGGCGATAGGCGTCGGAAAAGCCGTTCAGCGCCGTCAGCAGTCCCGCCTGGTCGGTGACCAGGGTCAGGCAGGCGGCCAGTTGCTGCAGGTTCCAGAACACCGCTTCGGGCTGACGGCCGAAGCTGTAGAGCCCCTGGTGGTCGAAATAGGCGGCGGTGAAGTTCGGGTCATTGCGCGGCAGGAACCGCCAGGGGCCGTAGTCGAAGCTCTCGCCAGTGACGACCATGTTGTCGGTGTTCAGCACCCCATGCACGAAGCCGGCCGACATCCAGCGCGCCAGCAGCTTGGCGCTGGCCGCCACCGTCGCCTCCAGCAGGACCGCCGGCCGGTCGGGCGTATCGGCCAGATGCGGAAAATAGGTCTCGATCACGTGGTCGACCAGCACGCCGATCAGATCGCGGCGATCCAGATAGGCCTGGCGCTGAAAGGTCCCGAACCGGACGTGGCTGTGCGACAATCGGGTCAGCACCGAGGAGCGCGTCGGACTGGGCTCATCGCCACGGGTCAGGGCTTCGCCCGTCTCGATCAGCGAGAAGGCTCGCGACGTCGGGACGCCCAGAGCCTCCAGCATCGAGGCGGCCAGGATTTCACGCACTCCCCCCTTCAAGGTCAGGCGTCCGTCGCCAGCCCGCGACCACGGGGTCTGGCCCGAGCCCTTGGTCGCCAGGTCCAGCAGGCGATCACTCCCCTGTTCGCGCAGCTGAGCGAACAGGAAGCCTCGGCCGTCGCCCAGGTCGGGGTTGTAAACGCGGAACTGGTGACCGTGATAACGCATGGCCAAAGGGATCGACAGGTTGCCACGCAGCGGCTCGAAGCGCCCAAAATGCCGGATCCAGTCATCGTCGCTTAACGTCTCGAGGCCCACCGTGGCGGCGGCGCGATGGTTCCGGAAGCGCAGGATCGTCTCTGGAAAATCGGCCGCCTCGACCGGATCGGAGAAGTCGCGTCCCAGGGCCTGGAAACGCGGGTCGGGACGATAGGCGGACGAAGGGCTCATAGCCGCCAGATGAGTGCCGCCTGACGGCGGCGCAAGCCCTTTTCGAATTTCGATGACGGCCAGCGAACGCTGTCGCTTCCCGGCAACAGAAATCTTCCAAACCTAGTCACACCAAGGGATTTCGCTTGCCGATCCCCCCTGCGGCGCCTAACCCTTGGCTATCCATTCGAACAATCGTTCGACGGACCAACGAAAAACAAGCCGGGAGCGGGCAAGCGCTTTCGGCCAACAAACCGAGGTAGGAAATGCGCTTCACCCAGGTGCTTTGCGGCACTGCGTCCGCTGTTGTCCTCGCCGGTCTTGGCGCTACCAGCGCCGCGCAGGCTCAGACGAGCGATCAACAAACCGTCGACAGCATTATCGTCACCGCGCAGAAGCGGGAACAGAACCTGCAGGACGTGCCGGTGGTGGTCACCGCCGTCGGCGCGAAGCTGCTGCAGGACACCGGCGTCCGGGACATCAAGGACCTGACGATCCTGACCCCTGGCCTGACCGTCACCTCGACGTCGTCGGAGGCGTCGACCACCGCCCGTATCCGCGGCGTCGGCACCGTCGGCGACAACCCTGGCCTGGAAAGCTCGGTCGGCGTGGTCATCGACGGCGTCTACCGGCCCCGTAACGGTGTCGGTTTCGGCGACCTGGGCGAAATGGACCGCATCGAGGTGTTGAAGGGCCCGCAAGGCACCCTGTTCGGCAAGAACACCTCCGCCGGCGTCATCAACGTCGTCACCAAGGAGCCCGAGTTCGGCTTCGGCGCCAACGGCGAGCTGACCTTCGGCAACTACGACGCCAAGGGCGCGTCGGCCTCGGTCACCGGCACGCTGTACGAGGACAAGCTGGCCGGCCGCCTCTACGTCGCCGCCCGCCAGCGCGACGGCTACAACGACGTCGTCACCGGCCGGGGTCCGTCCACGCGCGACCAGGACGCCGACCAGAACTTCTACACCGTCCGCGGCCAGTTGCTGTTCATCCCGGACGATCAGGCCACCTTCCGGGTGATCGCCGACTACAGCCGCCGCGACGAGAACTGCTGCGGCGCCGTGCAGCTCCGCACCGGTCCGACCGCCGGGATCCTGGCCCTCGTCTCGGGCCAGGCCGCGCCGATCGCCATGACCGCCGATCCTTATGAGCGCGTGGCCTATTCCAACCGCGGCGCCCCGGCCAAGATCGAAGACATGGGCGTCTCGCTGCAAGGCGACATCGACCTGCCGATCGGCACGCTGACCAGCATCTCGGCGATCCGCAACTGGCGCACCGACAACGGCCAGGATTCCGATTTCAGCCTCGCCGACATCGCCTATCGCAACAAGGACGGCACCAACTATTCGGAATTCCGGACCTACAGCCAGGAACTGCGCCTGGCCGGCAAGAGCGAAAAGTTCGACTGGATGGTCGGCGCGTTCTTGGCCGACGAACGCCTGGAGACCCGCGCCAACTTCCTCTACGGCAACGACTACGAGCAGTATCTGGGCCGTCTGCTGTCGCGTTCGGCCGCCAACCCCGCGGGCGTGGCCAACTTCATCTCGATCCTGACCGGCCGGGCGCCGAACACGACCTTCACGCCGGGCCAGGGCCTGTATGACCGTTACAATCAGCGGGCCACGACGGTCGCCCTGTTCACCAACGACACCTGGCACGTGACCGACGCGTTCGAGATCACCGCCGGCCTGCGCTACACCGCGGAAGAGAAAAACCTCAACACCTATCAGACCACCAGCGATGGCGGCGTCGGCTGCGGCACGGCCCTGTCGCCGGCCGGCCAGGCCCGCATCGCCGGTATTGTCGGCGCCGCCGCCACGCCGACGGTCATTGGCAACCTCTGCCTGCCCTGGGCCAACCCGCTGTTCAACAACCGCGGCACCAAGCAGACGCGGACGGACAAGGAGTGGAGCGGCACGCTGAAGGCCTCGTACCGCTTCTCGCCGGAGGTGTTCAGCTACGCCTCGTTCGCGCGCGGTTACAAGGGCGGCGGCTACAACCTCGACCGCACCCAATCGTCGAACGGCCTGCCGTCCGGCGGCTCGGGCGTGACGCCGATCCTCGACACCTCGTTCCCCGCCGAGTTCGTCGACAGCTATGAAATCGGCCTGAAGAACACCCTGTTCAACCGCACGGTGCTCTTCAACGTCAGCGGCTTCTATCAGAAGTTCACCGACTTCCAGCTGAACACCTTCCTGGGCACTTCGTTCGCGGTGCGTTCGATCCCGGAAGTGAAATCCAAGGGTTTCGACGCCGACTTCCTGTGGTTCACCCCGATCAAGGGCCTGATGGTCCAGAGCGGCTTGACCTACGCGATGACCGAGTACGGCGACCAGGCGATCCCGAACGACCCGACGAACGCCCTGGCCTTGCTGCCGGGCAGCCGCATGTCGCTGGCTCCGAAGTACTCGGCCTCGGGCTCGATGACCTACGAGACCCCGGTTGGCGACGCTCTCAAGGCCCGCTTCAATATCGGCGCGAAATATTCGTCCTCGTACAATACGGGTTCGGACCTGTTCCCGCCGAAGGTGCAGAAGGCCTTCACCGTGGTGAACGGTCGCGTGGGCATCGGTTCGGCCGACGAGCGCTGGACCGTCGAGCTGTGGGGTCAGAACCTGCTGAACGAGAAGTACACCCAGGTGGCCTTCAACGGCTTCCTGCAAGGCTCCTCGGGCCTGGGCGCCACGCAGGCCACCTACGTCCCGGCTAATGACACCATCACCTACGACGCGTTCCTGGGCGCGCCGCGCACCTACGGCGTGACCCTGCGCTCAAGGTTCTAGTTCTAGCCGGGAGGGGGAACCGGCGGCGCGCAAAAGGCGTCGCCGGCTTTCGGAAGAGGGAAGGGCGATCCGGGCGACCGGATCGCCCTTTTCCTTGTTCGGAGGGGTTTTCGATCGGCGCGCATCACCTCAGCATGACTTGGGGGATTCGTCCGCCGATGTCTGGCTTCGCCAGACACCGGTATCTTTACATCAGAGCGTGATAACCGCCGAAACCGGCGTCCACTTTCGGCTATCACGCTCTCGCCGGAGCCACGCCCATGAAGACGATCCGCTTCCTCGGGTTCTGGATCTGCCTCGTGATCGGCTTAGGCCTCGGCGCCTGGAGCCAGCGGACGCCCGCGTCCGTGCCGGTCAGCGCTCCGGCCACGGCCTTCTCGGCCGACCGCGCCATGGCCGACGTCGTCGCCATCGCCCAGAAGCCCCACCCGACCGGCTCGGCCGAGATCGCCAAGGTCCGCGACCACCTGCTGGCGCGTATCAATGGCATGGACCTAGAGGTCTCGGTTCGACCGGGCGAGGGTTTCCGGCCCTACTCCAACGACGGCCGCGCCCTGGGCGTCGCGGCGGTGCAGAACCTGGTCGGCGTGCTGCCGGGCAAGGACCGCGAGCTGCCGGCCATCCTGGTCATGAGCCACTACGATTCGGTCCACAACTCGCCCGGCGCGGCGGACGACGCCACGGGGACCGCCGCCGCCCTCGAGATCGCCCGCGCCCTGAAGGCCGATGGGCCGCACCTGCGCGACGTGATCTTCCTGTTCACCGACGCCGAGGAGCCCGGCCTGCTGGGCGCCGACGCCTTCTTCGCCCGCGACCCGATGCTGGCCCGCGTCGGCCTCGTCCTGAACATGGAAGCCCGCGGCGACGCCGGCCGCGCGGCCATGTTCCAGACCGGCCCCGGCAACGGCGCGCTGATGAGCGTCTTCGCCCGCTCGGCCAAGGGTCCGTCGGCCAATTCGATGGCCTCGACGGTCTACGAGAAGATGCCCAACGACACCGACTTCACCCACGCGGTGAGGAAGGGGTTGCCCGGGCTGAACCTGGCCTTCATCGACGACCAGCTGGCCTATCACACGCCGCTGGCCCGCCCTGATCACCTGGAGCGCGGCAGCCTGCAGCACATCGGCGACCAGGCGCTGCCGACGATCCGCGCCCTGGCCGACGCGCAAGCCCTGCCGGCCAGGACCCAGAATGCGATCTATTCCGACGTGCTGGGCCTGTTCTTGATCAGCTATCCGCCGGTTGTCGGCTGGGTGCTGCTGGGCCTGGCCGCCCTGCTGATCGCCTTCACCGCCTGGCGCACCCTGGTCGGCCGGGGCGCCAGCGGCTGGGAGATCGCCCGGGGGGCGGCGGGCCTGCTGCTGATCGCCTCCAGCGCTGGTCTCGTCCTGCACCTGGCCGGACGGGCCCTGATGATCCAGGACGTCCAGCGCTATTACGGCCTGCTGGTCCGCTTCGACCACCTGC
Organism: Caulobacter sp. ALps2; assembly: GCF_058681635.1. Taxonomy (NCBI): domain Bacteria; kingdom Pseudomonadati; phylum Pseudomonadota; class Alphaproteobacteria; order Caulobacterales; family Caulobacteraceae; genus Caulobacter; species Caulobacter sp. ALps2. The sequence continues at coordinate 2,240,703 of NZ_CM178743.1, read as the reverse complement.
TGTGGGGCGCGGGGATCCTGGCGACCGCCGCCGGCCTTGGCGTCGCCACGGCCCAGGCGCGGGGCGCCAGGCGGGTCATTCCGTGCGTGGTCGCCCTGGCGCTGGGCGGCGCGTGCAGCCTGGCCGGCGGTTTCGATCCCATCGGCCTGGGCCTGGGCGTCGCGACCTGCGTCTTCGCCGCCCTGGCCCTGGGCTTCAAGACCGACGTGCTGGGCGCCTGGATCGGCGGGATGATCGTGGTGCTGATCCTGGCGACCACCGCCCAAGTGCTGGCCCCCGGCGCCACCGTGATGCTGACCTGGCCGCTGCTGATCGCCGCCGTCGGCGCGGCCCTGGTCATCGGCGTTGGCGGAACCCGCGACAAGCGGGTGGCGCTTGCCTTGACGTTCGCTGTCGGCCTCCTGGCGGTGCTGTCGACCGCACAGCTCAGCGCCTGGGGCGCCTGGACCTTCGCCGGCGTCGGCATGATGGAGCCAGCGATCCTGGCCCTGTTCGCCATGCTGGCCGCCCCGGCCCTGTCCCCCCTGGCCCACGACTTCGCCGCCACGCGCTGGGCCTGGCGCGCCGCCGGCCTGCTGGCCGTGGCCGGCATCGCCCTGACCGCGAACGCCGCGCGATTGGGCGGCGAGCCCGGCCGCCCGGCCATCACCCAGGCCCTGCATGTGGCCGACCTGTCGACGGGCAAGGCCTGGCGGGTCTCCGACCAGGCCCGCCTCGACGCCTGGACCCGTAAGACCCTGCCCGACGACGGCGGCGCCGAGCCCAAGAAGCGGGCCTTGCTCCCGTTCTGGCGCGAGCCCGTCTGGATGTCCGAGACCCGCGCCGCGCCGGTCGCCGCCCCGCAACTGACGGTCGACCGCGCCGAGGACCGCCTGCTGGTCCGCCTGATCCCGGCGCCGGGCGCGGAGATGGTCAGCATCCGCCTGCGCCCCAGCGCCGCGCTCAGCGCGCCGCGCCTGAACGGCCGGCCGATCACCCTGACCACCGAGGCCGGCAAGTGGTCGAACCTGACCTATCACGCTCCCGATCCGAACGGCGTGACGCTGAGCTTCACGACCTCGGGGGCCGGCAAGGTCGAGGTGGCGGCCCTGGAGTATCACGACGGCTGGCCACAGATGGCCAAGGCCCCGCCCGCCAAGCCAGCCGACCTGATGGCCTACGGCATGTCGGACAAGACCGCCGTGCTGGTGCGGGGCGGGATGAGCTGGTGACGCGGCGCTAAACCGCGAACACTCCTTCCCCGGGCTCTTTCGCGTAAAGCGCCTCGACCCGGGCATTGCGCCGCTCCAGCGCGCGGCGCTGGTTGACGTAGCCCTTGTCGGTGATCTCGCCGGCGTCGATCGAGGGCGGCTCGGTCAGGATGGTGAAGCGGCAGACGCGGCGCGACGAGCCGCCGGCCGCCGCGTTGAAGGCGCCGAGCCGCTCGCGCAGGATCGCCACCAGCTTCTCGAGCGGCGTGCCCGGCCCCGGATCGGCGACCAGGGCCGCCAGCCCCGCCGGCGAGGGCCACAGCATCGCGCCGATGAACGGCTTGTCCTGGCCGGTGATCACGGCGTCGTGGATGTATGGGCTGCAGGCGGCGACGATGTCGGGCCGCAGCACGCCGACGCTGACCCAGGTGCCGCTGTCCAGCTTGAAGTCCTCGGTCACCCGGCCGTCGAACACCAGTCCCTTGGCCGGGTCATCCGGATCGACGAAACGCGCGGCGTCGCCCAGCTTGTAGAAGCCCTCCTCGTCGAAGGCCGCCGAAGTTCTCTCAGGGTCCTTATGGTAGCCGCTGGCTACCGTCGGCCCCTTCACCCGGACCTCGTACTTGCCGCCGCTGGGGGCCAGCTTCAACTGGATGCCCGGCAGGGGCAGGCCGACCAGGCCGACGCGTTCGGTGATCCAGTGGGTGACGGTGATGCCTTGCGTCTCGGTCGCGCCGTACATCGTCGTCAGCGGAATCCGCTGGCCGGTCTCGGCCACCGCCAGAGCCTGGATGCGGTCATAGACGTCGTTCGACAGGGTCGCGCCGCCATAGCCCATGTAGCGCAGGTTCCTGAAGAACGAGGCCCGCAGGCCCGGATCGTTCTCCATCGCCTCGGCCAGCATGGAGAAGGCGATCGGGGCCGAACCGAACACGATCGGCGAGACTTCGTAGAGGTTCTTGATCGTCGTCTCGAACATGCCCGGCAGGGGCTTGCCCTCGTCGATATGCAGAACGCCGCCGGCCCACAGAACGCCGTTGAAGCTGATATTGCCGGCCGAGATGTGGCTCCAGGGCATCCACTCCAGGCTTTGCGGGACCTCGTCCGGATCGGGCGTGTCGGTGCGGATGCCCTCCTGGCCGGCGATCACGCCCGCCATCATGCCATGGGTCTGGGGCACGGCCTTGGGCAGGCCTGTCGAGCCAGAGGTGAACAGGTACTTGGCCACCGTGGACGGTCCGACGGTCTCCAGCGCCGCCGCGACGGCCTGCGTCGGCTCGGTTCCGGCGACGTCAGCGAACGAGATCGCGCCCTCCCCGTCGGCGGTGATCACCTCGATGGTCGGGTCGATGGCCTTCAGGGTCTCCAGCGCCTTGGCGAACAGCGCGCCGTTCTGGGCGAAGACGACGCGAGGCGCGACCTTCTCGAAGCAGTGCTTGAGCTTGGCGTGGTCGGTCGAGATCAGGCTGTAGGCCGGGCTGATCGGCGCGGCCGGAACGCCGGCGGTGTAGGCGCCCAGGGTCATCAAGGCGTGCTCGATCGAATTGCCCGACAGGATCATGACGCTGTCGCCAGCCATCAGCCCGCGATCCAGGAGCCATTGGGCGATCCCCTCGACGGCCCGCAGCGCCTCGCCGTAGGTGACGCCGCGCCAGGGTCCGTGGCCCGGCTCGCGTTGCTTGATGTAGGGCCGGTCCGGATGCTCGGCGGCTTTTTGCGCGATCAGGTGGGCGATCGAACGCGGTCCGTCGCCCGGCGCGTGGTTCGAGGTGATGACGATGGTCCCGTCGGCGCGTCGCTCGACGCTGACGTCGGGGCCTTTCATGGCCAGGGGCTTGAACGGAACGCTGGAGACGTCGCGCGCCGGCGACGCGCCGTCTGGCGGCGTCATGGTCTCACTCCCTCAGCTTATCGTTGTTCTGTTGAACCTGACGGTAGCGGAAACCTCGGGCTCGGCAAGGTTGCCGTTCGGAAAGCCTCTAGGACGGCCGCCGCTTTCGCGCCGCCTTGGCCGCCGCCTCGGCCTGGGTGACCTGGGCGCTGAAGGCCTCCAGGTCGACGCCGAACCGCTCGCCGCAGGCCGGGCAGTCGATCACCGGCAGCACGCGCACCGCCTCGATCGCCGCGCGCGCCGGCTCACCGCACCGCGGGCAGGCAAATTCGAGCTCAACGCCACCAACGTCCACGCCCGCCATCCCGGTCGCTCCGCCGATCCTCGTCACCGACTCGCGAGGAGATCATGCAAACGATGACAGGCCGATGGCGGCGCGGCCCCGCGGCAGGATGTCTCAAGCTTGACCAGGTCACGAAGCGACTCCAAGCCCCCGCCAGCACGGCAGCTCGACCCGCGCGAAGGCCTCGGCATGGGCCTCCAGCGCCGCCCGCGTCGCCTCGGGCGACATCGGCGCGCCACCAGCCACCAGGGTCTGCTTCTGAGCCGCCAGGACGCCAGCCGCGTAGGCCGCCCAGTCCGCCGGCCCGCCGCCGTCCTGCATGGCCAGCCAGAACAGCTGGTCGAAGCGTGAGGCGTTCAGCGCGCCGCCGGTCACCGGCGCGGCCAGGACGCCCAGATCGCCCGCCTCGGCCGCCCGCCGGGCCAGCTCCAGGTTCAGCGCCCTGGCCGTCCCCGCCGAGCGCGCCGCCGTGTCCGCGCCTTGCGCCGGCAGCACCGCCCCCTGGCTGATCAGCGCCACCAGGGCCATGGTCAGGTCCCCGAACGGCGCGCCGTCGGGCAGCGCCGCGGCCTCCAGCTCGCCGATCGTGCGGGGCTGATAGTCGCCCAGGACGTCGTACAGCGCGTCATAGACCGGTCCCTCCAGGGTGGTCTCGGCGAAGACCCCCGTGGTCTTGGCCGGTCGCTGGGCGACGGGCCTGGCCAGCACCACCCGCTGATCGCGCAGGGCCCGGCGCTGGTCGGCCGGGGTCAGGCCTTGCGCGCCCCGCAGCCAGTAGTCGCGCCGGAACTGGGCCTGCACCGCCACGTCGCGGAAGGTCTCGCGCAGCGACGGATCGGGCAGGTCGCGCAGGAAGGCCAGCATGTCGGGCGACAGGTTCAGCCCGTCGATATGGTCGGGCATCCAGGCCGAGGCCCCGAACGACAGCTTGGCCGGCGCCAGCCTGGCCTCGACCTCGGAGAACCACATCGGCGACCAGTGGCCGCCCAGATATTCGTGGGTCAGGTAGGTGCGGTCCTGGCGGACGATGCCGTCCAGCCGCTCGGTGACGCCGGGCGTGATCCGCGCATAGGCCGGGTCCAGGGCGAAGAACCGCTGCATCGTCGACAGGGCCGCGTCCAGATTGGCGTTCGGCCCCAGGGCCGGCGCGCCCATCATGTCGACATGGCGCTTCATCAGGTGGCGCAGCGGCGCGGCCGTCGCCCAGCCGGGCATGGCGTTGTAGGTGATGTAGACGACGCCGCCGGGTTTCAGCTTGCGACGCAGAAACGCCACCACCCCGGCCCGCGTCTCCTCGCTGACCCAGCTCCAGATGCCATGCAGGGCCACGAAGTCGAAGTCCGGCAGGTCCGGCCGGTTGGCGAACTCCTCGAACGAGTCGTCGTAGAAACGCGCTGGAGCGCCGCTGGCGCCCACCAGGTCGCGGGCGAACACCGCCTGGGCCGGGGCGAAGTCGCAGCCCCACCATTCGGTGTCGGCCTGGGTCGCGGCGTGTATCGCCGCCGAGCAGCCCTGGCCAAACCCCAGCTCGCAGGCCGTCTGGATCTTCGGCGCCCGCACGCCCTTCAGCAGCAGCGGCAGGGCGGCGCGGACGGGGTTCAGCTCCGGATAGGTGTGGAAGGTGTAGCCGGTCTCGACGGAATAGCCGCCACTCCAGTCCGCGCTCATCAAACCTCTCCGCGAGTCACCCGCGGCGACCGTGGGCTGGCGGGGTCGCGAGGGCAAGCGACATCGGCTTCACGCGGCCAGCCGCTGAAGATGTGTGGGGAGGCGACGGAGCGGCCGGGCGAACCCGGAGACCGTAGTGGTTTGTGTGTTTCGGCTCGCTGACCGCTCCGCCAGGCTGTTTTTTCCGTGAGGACGGGAGGCGTGAGCGTATTTCAGCTCGGGTCCCCAAGAGCCCCCGGACGGGCGTGGACCAACTGGATCGGCTCAATCCGTCTCCAGCTCGGCGATCCACGATAGGCGGCTTGTACGATCACCGCCCTGTCGATCCGCTGCTCGGCCTTGATCCCGGACGATCCGTCACCCGCGTGCGCTCCTAAAGAGTAAGCCACGCGACCTGGCGAAGCCGCCGGGAACCGCCAGCGGCCCCGCTCAACCTACCCCCGCCGCCGTATTGGGCCGGATCCAAACGCCCTCCCCGGCGACGGGGATGGCTATGATTGTGCGGCGGGTTTGAACGCGGATCATTCAGGGGCGCGTAAAATCGACAAGCGGTTGATTTCGCTGGGTTCGATCTCGCCAATTCCGAGGATACAGCGCGCTCAATCCCCTTCTCCCCTTGCGGGAGAAGGTGTCGGCGCAGCCGACGGATGCGGGGTCGAAAGACCTATCCGGATAGCGGAACGAAACCCCTCACCCGACCGCTTCGCGGGCCACCCTCTCCCACAAGGGGAGAGGGGAAATCTCTAAGCCTCGCCGCGCTCCAGCACGCTGGCTTCAACCCCGCCCTCGACCACCTTGACGCCCAGAAAGTGCATCGCGCCGTCGCGGTAGCTGATCGCTTCCATCGGGAGGTCGGCGTCGCGGCGCAGGCGGCGGGCGTCGCCCAGGGTCAGGCGCAGGGTCATGTCGGCGACCACCGCCCCCTCGGTCAGGGCGTCCTGAATGCGGCGCTGGAAGAAGACGGCCGGCGGGGCCGGTGGCGGCGTCGGTTTGGAGCGATCCTTGCTGATCGGAAGCTTGCTCACAGGGCCTTGGCCCAGAAGCCGTGTTCGCCGCTGATGCGGATCTGGCAGGGGCGACCGCCGTCCTGCAGGTCACGGGCGCGGCGCGTGGCGGCGGCCTTGGCGACTTCCTTGTCGGCGGACTGGCCGAAATAGTCGCCGTCCTGTTCCACGCTCCAACTGCCTTCGCGGAGAGCGACGGTGAGAATAATCCGGTCTGTGATCGTACGCATGCCGCACGATAACACGAAATCGAGCGGCTTATCGGAATAATAAAAATCGCTTAATGGCCACGGTTTTTCTTGGGCCCGAAAAATAAAATTACCGCCGCTCGATCTCGAAATACCAGGAATTTTCTTGAGATCGCGCGGAGATCGATTTCAGAAAAGCTCCTCGCCGGAGCTGACGCAGCGCGCGCTCCAGCCCTCGCCACGCCGCCTCACCTCGATGACGACGAAGTCCTTGCAGTAGCCGGTCTGGCCGCCGATCGTGCAGACGTCGCCCCGCGCCAGCGGCGGTCCCGCTTCCGCCGTGATCGTCACCTCCAGCGACCGCGTCGACCAGCCGTAGACGATCTCATAGACGTGCGGCCCGAACAGACTGTCTTGCTGGTCGGACATGGAGAAGACGACGCGATCTGGTCGGCGCCGCATCGGTCGCGCTCAACCGCGCGCCCCCCGAAGGCGACTTGCGGCGCGCGCCCGACGGCGATGGCGACGACCATGCGCCTTTCCACGGAACATGGCGAGACGGGATGGGCGAGAAGGGATGGGCGAGACGGGATGGGCGAGGCAGAACGCGCTCCGCGTGCTAAGAAGGCGGTTCATGTCGACCTGGCGGCTCTCCCAGGCGTCGATCGACGGCTTCGATCGTTTCCCGCATCGGATGGACATGACCTCGACGCCCGACGACACACCGGCCCTCCCCACTCAGCAGATGCAGACCCTGCTGAACCTGTCCGAGCGCCAGCCGGGGCAGGACGCCAACTTCGTCAATATCGCCGCCGCCCAGGCGCTGACGGCGCTGGGCCTGGCGCGCCATGGCGGCGGCGGCTGGGAGATCACGCCGCTGGGCCGTAACCACCTGCTGCGCCTCTCCGAACGCGACAAGACCGAGCGCGACAAGCCCGACGGCGCGGCCAACGCGCGCTAGCCGAAAAATTCCAGTTGATGTCGGGATGCGCCCCGGTCCTTCGTCCTCGGGAGGCCAACAGCGCGGAGACATCGCCATGAAGCCCACCATCACCGCCTTCAAGGCCTCGCCCGATCGCGGCCGGGGCCTGGCGCGCGACATGCAGGTTCGCTGGGCGCTGGAAGAGCTGGGCCTGCCCTATGAGGTGAGGCTGGTGACCTTCCCCGAGATGAAGGCGGCCGAGCACATGGCGATCCAGCCGTTCGGCCAGATCCCCACCTATGAGGACGGCGACCTCGTCCTGTTCGAGTCCGGGGCGATCGTGCATCACCTGGCCCTGAGCCATCCGGGCTTGCTGCCATCCGACACGGACGGCCGCGCCCGGGCGCTGGCCTGGATGTTCGCCGCGCTGGTGACGATGCAGGCGCCGATCGTCGAGTTCGGCATGGCCACCATCCTGGAGCGCGACAAGCCGTGGTTCGAGGCCCGCCAGCCGATGCTGGAGCAGGCGGTCCGTACACGGCTGGAGCAGCTGTCGGCCCGCCTGGGCGACGCCGACTGGCTGGACGGCGACTTCAGCGCCGGCGACCTGATGATGGTCGGCGTGCTGCGCCGCCTGGGGTCATCGGGCGTGCTGGCGGACCATGCCAACCTCGCCGCCTATGTCGCGCGCGCGCAGGCGCGGCCGGCGTTCCAGCGGGCCTATGACGACCAGCACCAGGTGTGGGTCGAGGCGTCGAAGGCTTGAGGCCTAGGGGCGTGTCAGCGCTTCTTGCCCAGCTCGGCGGCGATATCCTTGGTCATCCGGCCCACCTTGCGGTGGGCGGCGGTGATCTGGTCGCGAGTGACGCCCCAGCGCTTCATCCAGTACTCGACGGCCTGGCGCTCGGACAGATCCAGGCGGTCCTTGTCGATGAAGCCGCGCTTGTCTTTCAGTCCGGCCATTACTTCGCCATCCACGGTTTGGAAGAACCCGCCGCGATCCGCGACGCCTGCTGACGCTGAAACTTCCCACCCCGAGGCGGCTTGGGCCGGGCGTCGAGAGCGGTCTGCTTCAGGCGCAGGGCGCGCTGGATCGGAGTCTCGTCGGGCGGGGAGTCGGCGGTCATGGCGGAAGCGTAGCACATTCCACGAAACCCTCTCTCTTTGAGAGAGGGCGGGGCCCGCCGCGTAGCGGTGGGAGGGTGAGCAACTATGTTGTTGATGTGGTTTGCATGGTCCAAGGCTGCTGTCTGGCCAGAACGAGGTTGGCGGCCTCGATGAGCTTTCGCATGACGGCGACGATGGCGACCTTTGGGGGCTTGCCGGCCTTGAGCAGGCGGCTGGCGAAGGCCTTGAAGCCTGGGTCGCAGCGCTTGGCGGCGATGGCGGCGAGATAGAGCATTCGGCGGGGTCGGTTTCGACCGCCTCCAATGAAGCTCTGGCCTTTCCATTGACCCGATTGCCGGTCGAACGGGGCGACGCCGAGCAAGGCGGCCGGCTGGCCGCGCCGCATGGCGCCAAGCTCGGGCATGCGGATCACCAGGCTGGCGGCGACGATCGGCCCGACGCCGGGCAGCGACAGCAGCAGGCGGTAGCGCGCCAGAAGATCGGCGCGGGCCTTGATCCGAACGAGGATCTCGGCGGCCAGTCTGGCCTTGAGACGCGACAGGCTCTGGATCTGCTCGCCCATCGCCTCGACCAGATCCGGCAGGTCGACGTGCTCCATGAAGGTCTTCAGCTCGGCGGCCTGGTCGGTAATCTGCTCATAGGCGGTCAAGCGTTGGGCCAGTTCGACCAAGCGCGGGTCCTGGGCGGCTCGAACCGCCTCGACCTGGGCTGTCGCCGCCGCGATCAGGGCCGCGTCCAGCCGGTCGGTCTTGGCCTTCCAGCGCTTGAGCCGAGCAAAGAGCCGAACCTCCAGCGGCTGGTGGACGATCACCTCAAAGCCCGCCGCCTCCAGCCTCGACCGCGCCGCCCGCTCGTAGCCGGCCGTCGCCTCCAACCCCGCCCGGACCACGCCTTGCTCGACCAGCCAGGCGATCAGCGCCGCCAGGCCCGCCTCGTCGTTGCCGAACCGACGCGCCTCCTCCTGGCCGTGGATCGCCACGTCCAGCCAAGACTTGCCCACATCGATCCCGGCGATTGTCGTGTTACGCTGCACCCGTTCCATCGACCCATCCTTGTGGCTTCGGACCCATCCGTCCCTGCAACCATCCGGGTCATGAAACGTCGGCGGCGGCCCTGCTCACCCTCAGCGCCCAACGCTCAGGGGCTATCGGCCCCTCCGCCGACTGCCCGCTTGGCGTTGGCGCGCCAGGCGGGCGTCCCGGAAGACCGCAACACCTTACGACAATCGCCCACAGACAAGAGGTTACGACCCCGCCGAACGGAGCGCGGCGAGGATATCGTCCGCCGTCCCGCCGGGATCGGCCAGGACCCGCTCGTTGCGAAATCTGATGACGGCGTAGCCGAACAGCTCCAGCGTCTCCATACGGCGGGCGTCATAGTCTTCCCGGCCGTCGTGGACCGCGCCGTCCAGCTCCACGATCAGCTTCGCGGCCTCGCAGGCGAAGTCCACGATGTAACGATCGATCGGGTGTTGCCGGAGAAAACGGAAACCGCCAAGGCGACGGTTGCGGACGAGCTTCCACAGCGTCTTCTCGGCCAGGGTTTGATCCTGACGGAGGCGACGGGCGTTGGCGATCCTGTCCATGGCCGAGCTTGGACACAGCCGCCTTGCATGCTCAACCGAAGGAATTGAGATTTTCCGGCGGGCGATGAAACCTCTCACCCTCCCACCGCCGTCGGCGGCGGGCCCCTCCCTCTCTCAAAGAGAGAGGGTGTCACGGGGCGGTCCTTGACTGACCTGGTCAGCCCGGCACGCTGCAGCCTCCAGGAGATGTAAGGTTGGGTCCGACCCTGCGAGGGGTCGCTAGGAATAGATCCTCACCATCTACTAGATGGTTGGACCCGCATATACGCCGCGAAGGGGGAACGATTTTGACGAACGCAGATCCGCAATCTGAAATGATAAAAGCCCTTGCCGATCAAGCATTTAAGACTCTAGTCGATTGGGAGCAAAAATTAATATTGTCCGCAAGCGTTGGCAACGGGGCAGCACTTGTAGTCCTCGGCGGGGCACTATTGAACGGATGGAAATTGAATCTTTTTACAGCGCTACTGCCCGCACTGTGGATGTTTTCCGCAGGATTAATTTTAGCCGGAATCGCTCCACTCACCGCGCTAAACAGTTATACTACAGGACATCTTGGCTTATCTCTGCGCGCTTTAGGCGATGCCAACGGTAATGATATGGACAAATATATCAAGTATCTTAATACCTCAAAGCGCCACCACAAGCTTACTATGCGTCTAGTTTTTGCGTCCGGATCGGCATTTGTTCTGGGAATTATTTGGCCCATTACGATCATTACATTTTTCCCAGAACTGTAGAGCCCTCCAAATATTCCGGTGAAGAAAAAGGCGGAGCCTCCTGGCCCCGCCCTCTCCAAGTCTAGCCAACTCAGCAGCAGAGTAACCCTACTCCGCCGCCACCTTCGCCGAGTAACCGAGGATCGCCTTCGTCTCGAGGAATTCCCCGAAGGCGTGATCCCCCCACTCGCGGCCGTTGCCGCTCATCTTGTAGCCGCCGAACGGGGCCATCAGGTCGGGGCTGGCGCCGTTCAGGTTCACCTGGCCGGCGCGGAGCTTGCTCGCCACCTTGCGGACGCCCTCCGGGTCCGTGCCCGAGACATAGGCCGCCAGGCCGTACTCGGTGTCGTTGCCGACGGTGACGGCTTCCTCGACCGTGTCGTAGCCGAGGATCGAGATCACCGGGCCGAAGATCTCTTCCTTGGAGATCGTCATGTCGGGCTTAACGTTCGCGAAGACGGTCGGCTTGACGTAGTAGCCCTTGTCCAGGCCTTCCGGCCGACCGACGCCGCCGGTGACCAGGGTGGCGCCCTCGTCGATGCCCTTCTGGATCAGGCCCTGGATCTTGTTCCACTGCACCTCGGAGACCACCGGGCCCATCTTGTGGTTGCCGTTCGGGTCGCCGACCGTGTGGCTCTCGGCGGCGGCCTTGGCGATGGCGATGACCTCGTCCATGCGCGCGCCGGGGACCAGCATGCGGGTCGGGGCGTTGCACGACTGGCCCGAGTTCATCATCACCGAGGCCACGCCGCCGCCCACCGCGCGGGCGAAGTCGGCGTCGTCGAGGATGATGTTGGGGCTCTTGCCGCCCAGCTCCTGGTGCACGCGCTTGACGGTCGGGGCGGCGTTCTTGGCCACCTCGATGCCGGCGCGGGTGGAGCCGGTGAACGAGACCATGTCGACTTCGGGATGGCTCGAGAGCGCCGCGCCGACCGTGGGGCCGTCGCCATTGACCAGGTTGAAGACGCCCGCCGGAACGCCGGCGGCGTGCAGGATCTCGGTCCAGATGTAGCCGCTGAACGGCGCGATCTCGGACGGCTTCAGCACCATGGTGCAGCCGGTGGCCAGGGCGGGCGCGACCTTGCAGGCGATCTGGTTCACCGGCCAGTTCCACGGCGTGATGAAGGCGCAGACGCCGATCGGCTCCTTGACGATCCGGGTCGTGCCCCGGTCTTCCTCGAACTTGTAGTCCTTGAGCACGGCGGCGGCGGTCTGGACGTGGGCGATGCCCATGGCGGCCTGGGCGCGCTGGGCCAGCCAGGCGGGGGCGCCCATCTCCTCGGTGATGGCTTTGGCCATGTCCTCGAAGCGCTTCTGGTACTCGGCGATGATGCGCTCGAGAATGTCGATGCGCTCCTCGCGGCTGGTCTGGCTGAAGCTGCCGAAGGCCTTGCGGGCGGCGCGGACCGCCTTGTCGACGTCGGCCTCCGAACCCAGCGAGATCACGCCGGCGACTTCCTCGGTGGCCGGGTTGATGACGTCCAGCGGCTTCGGTGCGACCGGATCGACCCAGGCCCCGTCGATGTAGAACTTGGTGTACTCGCGCATGCCGTTCTCCTGCCCGTGGATGGTTGGCCCGCTCTTAGTTGGAGAGATGGCGGGTCGTTTCAAACAAGCATTTAATGTGATCGGCGTTCACGTGGGAAGGGGTCACCACATCGGATCGCTGGGAGTTTCGCCGAACACCTCCGCCAGCCGCCGCCGCGTGCCGGGCGAGACGCCCTCCGGCAGGGCGTGGGGGTCGAACCAGCCCAGTTCGTGGATCTCGCCCGCCGCGTCCGAGGCGCAGGGCTCCCAGGCGTCGACGCGGTAGACCAGGACGTGGTCGCCGGGGTGGACGGCCTCGTTGCTGTGGGCCGAGACCAGGCGCGGGCGCGACAGGGCGCGGACGCCGGCCTCCTCCCGCAGCTCGCGCATGACGGCGGTCTCGGCCGTCTCGCCGCGCTCGACCCCGCCGCCGGGCAGGTGCCAGCCGTGGATGTAGGTGTGCTGGAGCAGCAGCACCTGGCCGGCCGCGTTGGTGGCCACCGCCCGCACGCCCAGGGTCAGCCCCCGCCTCATCCGGAAGACGGCGTGGACCAGGGGCCGGGTGAAGGGTTCGATGCGACGTCGCCAGAGCATGGCCCTTCCTAGCGCGGCTTGCGCTTGCGGTCAGCGGCGCCGACGGCTAAAGCCCCAGCAACTGTCTTTTCTCTTTCCGGAGCCGCGCCATGCTCGCGATCGGTGTCATCGCCATCTTCCTGGCTGTCGTTCTCGCCCTGAACTATTTCGAGTTCGGCCGCATCGACTAATGAGCAGCCAGGCGCGCGGCGCGGCCCTGGTCACCGGCGCGGGGCGTCGGATCGGCAAGGTCCTGGCCCTCGAGGCCGCCCGCGCCGGCTACGACGTCGCCGTCCACCACCGCGCCTCGGCCGACGAGGCGCTAGAGACGGCGCGGGCCGTGCGAGCCCTGGGCCGCCGCGCGGTCCTGGTCCGCGCCGACCTCTCCGACGAGGACGAGACACGCGGCCTGATCGCCCAAATCTCAAAAGGGGAGGCCGCCGACACGATCGGCCCCGTCACCCTGCTGATCAACAGCGCCTCGGCCTTCGAGGACGATCGTGTCGGCGGGCTGTCGCGCGACACCTGGGACCTGCATCTCGAGACCAATCTGCGCGCGCCGATCGTGCTGGCCGAGGCCTTCGCGGCCGCGTTGCCTGAAGACGCGCAAGGCCTGGTGGTCAATATCGTCGACCAGCGGGTGCTGCGCCCGAACCCGCAGTTCTTCAGCTATTCCCTGGCCAAGGCCGGGCTGTGGTGGGCCACCCAGACGCTGGCTCAGGCGCTGGCGCCGCGCGTCCGCGTGAATGCCATCGGTCCTGGCCCCACCCTGCCGTCCGTGCACCAGGCCCCCGGCGAGTTCGAGGCCGAGGCCGCCGGGGTGCTGTTGCAGCGCCGCGTCACGCCCGACGAGCTTGCCGGCGCCCTGCGCTACCTCATTGACGCAAGGTCGGTCACGGGCCAGATGATCGCGGTGGACGGCGGCCAGCACCTGGCCTGGCAGACGCCGGACATTGTTGCTCCGTAGGAGGCCACGCTTGGCCGCTTCGCCCCTCGCCGAAAACACCGCGCCGCAGGACCTGGCCCGCGTGATCGTGACCAAGGTCTTCGTGCGCGGCCTGAAGGTCGACGCCGAGATCGGCGTCTACGACCACGAATATGGCCGCCACCAGTCGCTGATCGTCGATGTCGAGCTGGACGTGGCCGCCAGCCATTTCGAGCGCCTGGGCGACACGGTGAACTACGAGATGATCGGCGAAGCGGCCCGCGCCATCGCCGCCGAGGGCCATGTCGGCCTGGTCGAGACCTTCGCCGAACGCCTGGCCCAGGCCTGCTTCTTCGATCCCCGCGTCACCCGCGCCCGGGTGCGGGTCGAGAAACCCGGCGCCCTGGCCCCGCACGCGGCCGCCGCCGGCGTCGAGATCACCGCCGTCCGGTCCTAGAATGGAAGTCTCTCACAGCGCCCGCGTCGCCCCCTTCCAGCCCGAAACGGTCTGGACGCTGGACGCCGGAACGCTGACGGAGACACGCGGTAAGCTCCAACGCCGCTTTCCGCTGTCCAGCCTGACCCGCTATCGCCTGACCACAGCGCCCCAAAGCAGAAATGGGGACGGCGGCAACCGCCGCGTGCTGGCCCTCAGCTTCGGCCGCGCCAAGGTGGTGCTGACCGCCCAGAGTTATGTCGGCCCCGGACGGTTCGAGGACCGGCTGAAGAGCTTCTCGCCCCTGGCCCGCGCCATCGCCGCCGTCGGCGCCGACCTGTCCCCGCGCGCCCGCTTCGGCGTGGCCCGGCCGCGGGCCCGCCAGGCCCTGACCCTGGTCATGGGCCTGCTGGCCTTCGGGACCCTGGCGATGCTGGTCTTCTCGCTGACCGCCGGCATGGCCGGGGTCGGCGTCGACATGGCCGCGCGGATGAGCTTCGTGCTGATCCTGATGCTGGCCGTCCCGCCATGGCTGGACCGCGGCGCCGACTTCGACCCGCACGATCCGCCGTCGGACCTGCTGCCGTAAGGGTTACGCGACCTTCATTTGCATCGCGCGGCGATCGGCGCGACGATTGGGCCAACGACGTTCTCTTAGGCTCAAGCTTTGTCCGACCCCGTTATCGACCCCGCCGTGCCGCCCCGGCTGCAGGACGACAAGACCCTGCCCGCCGTGGTCTACGCCCTGCACATCGCCGGCGCCGTGACCGGCGTCACCTGCCTGATCGGCGCGATCATCGCCTATATCAGCCGCAAGGACGCGGCCGAGTGGCTGGTCAGCCACTACGAATTCCAGATCCGCACGTTCTGGCTGGCCCTGCTGTTCAGCGTGATCAGCATCATCCTGACGCCCGTCGGCATCGGCATGGTGGCCCTGGTCGCCACCGGCCTGTGGCTGGTGGTGCGCGGCGTCGTCGGCCTGTCGACCCTGCTGAAGGGCCAACCCTATCCCACTCCCAAGAACTGGATGCTCTGAACCATGACCGACGCGACCACCGCCATCGAGGCCCGCGCCGAAGAGGACAAGATCCTGCCGGCCGTGGTCTACGGCCTGTATCTGCTGGGCTTCACCAACGGCCTGACCTTCATCGTCGGCCTGATCGTGGCCTATGTGAACCGCGACCAGGCCGGCCCGATCAACGAGAGCCACTACACCTTCGCCATCCGGACCTTCTGGCTGTCGATCGCCTGGTTCATCATCGGCGGCCTGCTGCTGGGCTTCGGCATCCCGCTGACCCTGCTGCTGATCGGCATCCCCATGATGATCGTCGGCGGCGCGATCATGGGCGCGGTCAGCCTGTGGTTCGTGGTGCGCTGCGTCATGGGAATCTATTATCTGGTCCGCGGCGAGGCGTACCCACGCCCGCGCGCCTGGTTGATTTAGAGGCGCCTTCGCCGCCGGGCGCCCACTGACGGGTCAGGCCCGCGTCTCCCTTCTCCTGCCAGTTGAGACGGCTCGACGGAGGAGGGACCGTGCGCTGACTAGTGCGCTCTGGCGGTGGGACGCCCATTTTCTGGGTTTAGCGTTCGGGGGGACGTGATGCTGGCGCGACTGGTTGGGATCATCTTGGGGCTGATCCTGGCGACGTCGGGATACGTGGTGGCGGGCTGGGGCTCGCTGGGGAGCTGGGCCACGAATCTCGATCTCGGACCGTTCGAGCCGCATCGTCCGACCGCCGGTGCGGCGGCGGCGATCGTGGGCGGAGGGCTCATCATCGCCGCCCTGCTACCCCGCCGCGGGCCGAAGAAGAAAGCCGCGCCGATGGCGTTCGGCCTGGAGCTGGAGCCGCAAGCCCAGCCCATAATGGGCGAACCCACAATGGCCCAGCCCTCAACGGCCCAACCCACAATGGCCCAGGCCGTGACGGCCCAGCCGATACCGGCGCCAGCCCCCGCGCCCATGTCCGCGCCGCCTCCCCAGCCCGTCGCGACGCCGGCCACGGCCGTCGCTCCGCCGCGGCCGCAGGCTCCTCCGTCGCCGCCTAGGCCAGAGACCTTCGCCGAGATGCGCGTGCGTCTGGTCGCGCTCGCTCAAGACGGATCCTGGGCCGAGGCCGCCCGCATCCTGGCGTCCATGAAACGCGCCGCCGACACCGACGAGGAGCTGGCCATCGTCTATCGCGACCTGGGCGACTTCGCGCGCGGCCAGGGCCAGACCGATGACGCCGCCGAAGCCTATGAGACGGCCGTCTCCTATGCCCGCGAGGTGCGCCAGGCCCGCCCCAACGACGAGACCGCCGAACTGCTGGCCGGCGCGCTGTCGGGCGTCGGCGACACGGCCGAGGCCGAGGGTCGCCTGGACGCCGCCCTCTCGGCCTTCGAAGAAGCCCTGGCCCTGCGCCGCTCGCGCGGCGGCCGCGAGGCCGGCGACACCCAGGCCCAACGCGCCCTGTCGGTGAACCTGGAACGCCTGGCCGATCTGCGCGAGGATCGCGGCCACCGCATGCGGGCGCTGGACCTCTATCGCGAAAGCTACGACATCGCCGGCCGCCTGGCCGCCGCCGACCCGGCCCGCTTCGGCCCCGACCTGGCCGCGACCCGGGCCCGGATGACCGAGTTGGAAGCGAAGATCTCGGGATAGGTCCCGAGGGTCCGCCCCCCCTCGCGGGGAGGTGGATCGTTGCGGATACGCGACGAGACGGAGGGGGCGGCGCGAGCCGTCGCGCCGAACCGGTCCCGATGGCGCGCCTGAAAAATACGATCCGCGCCGCGCGGACGATTGCCGTCCACGCGGCTTTGGGCCAAAGGCTCATGCTTGCCCTTGGAACCGCAGCCCTTGACCATCGACCAATTCTGGGCCGCTTCGACGCTGATCTTCGCGCCTTTCGTCGGAAGCTTCATTGGCCTGCTGACGCTTCGTCTGCCGGCGGGTCGCCCTTGGGCGATGTCGCGGTCGGCGTGCGAGGCCTGCGACCGCCCGCTCGCGGTTATCGATCTGGTCCCCGTGTTCAGCTTCCTCCTCCTGCGGGGACGATGCAGAACCTGTGGCGCGGCCATACCGCCGCGGTACCTCCTGCTGGAAGTCGGATGCCTGCTGATCGCCGCCTGGAGCCTGGTCACCTACGCCGGCGTGATGGTTCCGGTGACCGCGCTTTTCGGCTGGGCGCTACTGTTGATCGCGACAATTGACGCCGAGCACCTTTGGCTGCCCGACATATTGACCCTGCCGCTCGGCGCCCTGGGGGTCGTGTTGACCCTAGGGTTGGGGCTGGCTCCGGCATGGACGCCACTGCTTGGCGCGGCCGTGGGCTATGGCGCGCTTACCGTAATCGCCTGGCTCTACAGGAGAATCCGCGGGTTTGACGGCATGGGCGGCGGCGATCCGCGCCTGCTGGGCGCCATCGGGGCCTGGGTGGGGTGGCAAGGTCTGCCGTCGGTGCTGGTCTGGTCCTGCGTGGCGGGCCTCAGCGTGGCGACCGCGCAGGCGATCGTCCGCCGCCGCTTCTCACCGAGCCAGCAACTGCCGTTTGGAACCTTCCTGGCGGTGGGCGCCTGGCTGACCTGGCTATGGGGTCCGCTTCACACCTTGATCCGTTGACGCCGGGAGCAGCCGACCATTGACCGTTCGCCGCGCGCCGACCGCGTCCTTCGAAAAGCCGCTGGCGACCAATCCCTGGATCAGGTCCGCATCGGTGGTCGCGACCGTCATCTCCAATTGATAGCGGCCCGCGCCGTCGATACGGCTCGTCAGCTTGAGGTCGGCGCCGTCGGCCTTCCCGCTCAAGGTCGCCGTCCAGCTGTTGGCGCGACACGCGGACACCCCGCTCAGGACGCTGCCCCGCAGGGGGCCGTCACCGATCAACCGCAACCGGATCTCGCCACCGGCGCGCGCGCAACGCCCGCCGCGGAAGACGGCCGCGGCGTCGCGGAAGGCGACATCACCGCTGAGAGGCAGGCCCATGGCGCTCAGATCGACGGCGGTCCGCAGGTTCAAGCGCCGCACGCCCTTGTCGCGGCCGCCCAGCAGCAGGGTGACGCGCTGATCCGAGGCCGCCCTCTCCTGCTTGAGCCCGATCCGGACCTGGCCCGTGACCAGGGCCAGAGGATCGAGCCCGCCCTTCCAGGTTCCGATCGGGGCGCCGGCCAGAGTGACGTCCTCGAGGCGTCCACTCCAGACGACGCCACTGACGCCTGACATGCTGAACGCTTCCGAACCCGCCAGACGGGAGACCAGGAGGCGCATCGGCGCGAACAGCAAGGTCATCGCCAGGGTGGCGACGAGCAGGATCGCGATGAGGAGACGGTTGCTCATCGGGCGGCGCGCGCGAAGGTGACCTCGGCCTCGACCAGGCCGCTATCCAGGCGCGAGGCCGTGAAGTCGGTGACCATCAAGCCCCCCTCCCGTTCCACCGCCGCCACCCAGGGCAGAAGGATCTTGGCGTCGATCGCGGTGATCCAGATGGTGAAGCGGCCGTTGGCGTCCTGGCGGTGGCGGGCGATAGGCAGGCCGACCTTGCTGGCGGCGGCCTCGACCACGGCCTGCGGCGCGGCGCCTCCCGAGGAGGCCGACGGAGCCGCCGCGGGCGCCAGGGCCCGCAGGCTGGCCAGTTGGGCCGAGGCGCGCTCGAGGCGGACCTGTCCGGCCTCCGCCGCCGCCACCATAGGCGTCAGAACGCCATACCAGCCGATCACGGCCACGAAGGCGACGACCATGACGGACAGCATCAGCCGCTCGCGTCCAGTGCGCCCGGACCACCACAGACGGGCGGCTTCGAGTCGTCCATTCATGGCTTTCTCCTGACGACCAGATCGCTGCTGATACGCCCGCCCTCGCTGATGGTGCTTTGCTCGGTCAATTCGAGGCCCAGCCGCTTGGCGCCCATCCGAAGTCGATCCATGTCCGAATAGTTGGCGTAGCCGACGGTCGAGCGGATCGCGCCTTCCTCGCCATAGACCAGCGTGTCCAGCGTCACGCCGGGCGTCGCTTGGACCATGCTCAGATAGCTGGCCGAAAGCTCGCCGAACCCCCGGCCGCTCTGGCTGGCCGCCAGGCGCGACAGGGCGTAGCCGGCCGCGTCCTCATAGCGGGACGCCTGGGGGACCAGGGAGACCGCCAAGCTGGCGGCCCGCCTTTCCATGGCCCTCGCGGTCATCTGGTCGTGGGCGATCTGGACCAACAGCAGCAGAAGCGGCGAGATCGCCGCGGCGGCCGCCAGGATGGCCAGGCGCTTCAGGCCGCGCCGCTCGGTTCGCGCGCGGACGGCGAAACGTCCCTGCAGCAGGTTGATCAGCGGTGAGCGCGCACCGGCCGCCAGCCAGGGATCGAGTTCCTCGGCGGGGATGTAGCGATGCGGACGCCCCTCGATCAGCAGGGCGGCCAGTTCGGGATCCGCGCTGAAGGCCTTGCCGGGCTCGCGCAGCGCCAGCTGCCGACCGAGCGGGGCGACCACCAGTTGGCCGGCCTCGCCCTCGGGAAGCAGAAGATAGTCCGGGATCACCGCCTGGGGCGTCACGCCGTGGGCGAGGGCGACGTCCAGCCAGGCCTGCAGCTTTTCGCGCGCGGTCCACACCACCAGGGTGCGGCCCAGCTCATCGACGGCGCCGACAGCGATATGCAGGTCGTCGCCGCCTAGCGCCACCTCGTCCTCGATACGGAAGGCCGCCGCCGAACGGGCCTGCGCGGGGCTGCCCAGCGGCAGGTCCATCCAGCGCGCCACGGCCTCGGCGCCCGGCGCGACCAGGACCACGGGACCGGCGTCGTCGAGGCGCTCGTCGGGGCCAAGCGTCCGCCGGGTGGCGGTCACGCCATCGGCTTCGAGCAGTTCGGGCCGCTCGCCGGGCTCGGACGGCGGCATCAAGAGACGTAGCAAGGTCATTCGTCGGGGGTCCAACGCCGCGCGACCAGCGTAACCTTGCCGGCCGATGGGGTTTCGAAAAGGGAGGTCATGAACACTGGCATGTCGGCAAAGACGACTTGGCTGTCCAGGGCGAAGAACCGGGTGCGGAAACGCACCTGGTCGCGCACCACGTCGCCGGGCGGCGTGGCGAGCAGGGATTGCTGTCCCCAGAAGGCCTGGGCGTCGGGCCAGCCCTGGGTGGGGCGGCTGGACAGGATCGTGTAGGCCAGTTCGCGGCCGACCCGCCCCTCGGTGAGGGCCGTCAGCAGCAGCGCCCGCTCCGGAGGCAGGGTGTTGAGGTTGATCGGCGACAGATCGGTCGTGGGCAGCGCGCACACATAGGGCCGCAGGGCCGCGTAGACGCCGGGGGTGAAGCCGCGCACCGCCCGCAGCTCGCTGACCTCGGCCAGAGGGCCTCCCGCCGTCCTGTAGGGCTCGGGCAGCTTGGCGTAGCCCGGATCCTCGGCCTCGGCGCGACCGACGTCGTTGCTGTCCATCCACTCGGCGAGGTTTTCCGCGAGCTCGGCCTTGCCCGGCGCGCCGACCAGCGACAGCAGGGTGGCGAACTGCCGGACGCCCAGTTCCCGCCGCCGGAACGGCTCGCCCTGGTTGGCTTCGACGACGCTGTTGAGGTTGAAGCAACCGGTCGCGTCCGTGAGCTTGGCCTCCATCTGGCCCTGGTCGATAGGAAAGGCGATGACGCGCCCGTTCCATCCGCCCTCCAGGGTGGTCTTCGCGGGATCGCGGTCCATCAGCTGGGCGATACGCGTCCGAGCCAGTTGTTCGGTTCCCAGGGCGTACCAGTGCGCCTGGCTGGCGACGCGGGCGTTGAGGGTCCGGCGGACGCCGAAACGAATGTCGTCCAGCACGCCGACAGCGATGACGGCGATCACCGCGACCATCAGCATGACCGTCAGCAGCGCCGCGCCTTTTTCACGCTCGGGCCTCATCGGCCTTCTCCCGAGGTGAGGAAGAGCTGGTCGATCTCGCCCAGGTCCTTGAGCTTCATGTCCAACCGCACGGCGGTGGGAATGTCCGACGTGGGATCGCCTCGCCAGGTGGGCCGCCAGACGCCGTCGAACAGATAGAAGGGCCGCACGCTTTCGATATCGGTCATCAGCACCTGGGCCGGGCCCAGGCGCGCGCCGTCGAGGGCGGGACGCGCCCGGCGTTCCAGCCGTCCCTCGACCAGCGCGTACTCGACATATTGCATCGAGGCGCGGGGCGCGTGGTCGGGGTTCTCGTAGCCGCGCCGCGTGAAGGCCAGCAGCGGGCCGCCCACGACCCAGGGGCTGACGCCCGCGAAGGCGGTCAGCGCCGGCGAACCGTCCTCGCCGCGGGTCCGTCGCATCGCCGCCTGTGACAGGTCCGCCTTGAGAATGGCCCGCATGCGCTGCAGTTCGGCATAACGCTCCACATGGACGCGGACGGCGCTCTGGTTGGCGAGCGTCGAGCTCATCACCGCCACGCCGGCGGCGGTGATCAGCGCGAAGATCAACAGCGCCACCATCATCTCGATCAGGGTGAAGCCCTTCATCGCGCGGCTCGGAACAGCGTCGCCGCCGCGGCGGGCTGGCGTGACCTGGGCGTCATGACAATGATGTCGACGCGAAGGATCGCCGGATCGGCGGTGCGACTGACCTGCCGCGTCCACAGCCATGGACGGCCCGCGACCTGCTCGGATCCGGCGGCTTTGCCCAATGCGGGCGGGACGAGACTGGTCACCGTCTCGATGGCGCGATTGTCCAGCACCACCTCGGCGAGGATTCGGTCCTGCAAGCGCCCGCTGGCGCGCGTGTTCTCGCCCGCCAGATTCAGCAGCGCGAGCACCGCCAGGCTGAAGATCGCCAGGGCGACCAACAGCTCGATCAGGGTGAAACCCGCCTCAGAGCGCGCGCGCGGCATGGACAGCAACATTCCCGGCGACATCGACGCTGACCACATAGCCCGCGTTGCGTCGTCCCAGCGTGAACTCGGCCCCACTGGCCTGGCCCGTGGGTTCAAAGACGACGGCGCGCTCGCCGTCCAGCCCCGACACCTGGGTCTCCTCCACCCACGCCGTCGTCAGGAACGGCGCCTTGTCCAGCGCGCGCCAGTCGCGGCCGTCGCGGATGTCGAACCGGTAGTCGGACGAAGAGACGCTGACCCGAACCTGACGATTGACCAGCAGCGATTCCTCCCGCGCGCGCAGCAAACGCGCGGCGAACCGCGCGCTCTCCTGCGCCAAGGTCATCCTGCCATCGGGCAGGGTCAGGATCACGGCGGTGGCCAGCAGGCCCATGATCATCAACACGACCATCAGCTCGACCAGCGTGAAGCCCGCCCGCGCCGCGCGCCGCGCTGTCAGGCTCCGGGCTTCAACTCCAGTTGCCAATGTCGGCGTCCTTGCCTTCGCCGCCTTCGCGCCCGTCCGCGCCGAACGAGTACACGTCGATCGCCCCGTGCGCGCCCGGCGCCCGATACTGGTACGGGTTGCCCCAGGGATCCTTGGGCAGGCGGCGGACATACCCCCCCTCGCGGTAACGATCGACCTGGGTCAGCCCGGCCGGCGGCGCCACCAGGGCCTGTAGCCCCTGCTCGGTGGTCGGAAAGGAGAAATTGTCCAGGCGATAGCCCTCCAGCGCCTGCTCCAGAACCGAAACATCGGCGCGAGCCTTGCCCTTCATGGCCTTCTCCTGGTTGGGCAGGACGTTGATGGCCACGACCGTGGCCAGAAGGCCAAGGATCACGATGACCACCATCATCTCCACCAGGGTGAAGCCGGCCTGGCGCGCCCGGCGGCGTTTCTTCTCGGGGTCGAGGGTCGGCATGGCTACGCTTCCTAGTTCAAGGCCAGATTGTTGATCTGCAGGATGGGCAGCAGGATCGACAGGACGATCGTCGCCACCACGCCGCCCAGCAGAACGATGATGGCCGGTTCCAGCAGGCTGAGGAGCGTCGCGGTGAAGGTCTCGAACTCCCGCTCCAGATAGTCGGCCGCCCGCATCAGCATCGCTTCGACGCGGCCGCTGCTCTCGCCGCTGGCGGTCATGTAGACCAGCACCGGCGGAAACACCTCGACGCGGCGCATGGCCACCGACAACGCTCCGCCCTCGCGGATGGCGGCGATCATGTCGTCGATCGCCGCCCTCAGGACGGCGTTGCGCACGGTGCCGGCGGTGAGCATCAGGCCCTCGAGCATGGGCAGGCCGCTGGCGACCATGGTGGCCAGGGTCCGCGCCAACCGCGCCGCGTGGACGTCCCGGATCAACCGACCCAGCAGCGGCAGCCGCAGCAATCCCCGGTCCACGGCCAGCTTGAACGGGCGATGACGCAGGGCGCGCAGGAACGCGAACACGGCGATCGCGATGCTCGCGGCGATCAGCCAGCCAAAGGTCTGCAACCCCGCCGACAGCCCGATCACCAGCCGGGTCAGCAGCGGAAGGGTCTGGCCCATCGAGTCGAACTGCTCGACCACCTTGGGGATCACGAAGATCATCAGGGCCGCCACCACCAGGCAGGCGACCAGGGCCAGGACGATCGGATAGACCAGCGCCGTGGTGATCTTGGCCCGGACCTGTTGTTGCTGTTCCAGGAGGTCGGCCAGGCGATCCAAGATGGTCGGCAGCGCGCCGGACGACTCGCCCGCCGAGACCATGGCTCGGTAGAGCGGGGGAAAGGCCTTGGCGGGACGCGCCATCGCGTCCGAAAGCCGGTAGCCCTCCAGAACCGCGGCATGAACCTCGCCGATCACCTGCTTCAGCTTCGGCTTGTCGGCCTGGAGGGCGATGGTGCGCAACGCCTCCTCCAGCGTCGAGACCGAGGTCAGCGTCGCCAGCTGGCGCGTGAACATGGACCTGTCCTTGGCGCTCAGCCCGCGGCCGAACGCCTGGGCGCCGCCGACGGCCGGCTTGGCGACGGCGGTCATGATCTTCACCGGCGCCAGCTGACGTCGCTCCAGCTGACCGGCCGCGGCGGCCTCGTCGATGGCCTTCAGCTGGCCGCGACGCGTGCGGCCCGCCAGGTCGAGCGCCACATAGTCAAAGGTCGCCATCGCGCGCCCCCTGCCCCGTGATCCGCAGCGCTTCCTCCACGGTCGTCAGGCCCGCCAGAATGTAGCGTCGCGCTTCCTGCCCAAGGTCACGATCCAGGCCCGCCGCCGTGATCTCCTGCTCGGTCGCGTTGCCGCCGATCAGGCGGCGCAGCCGGTCATCGACTCGCAGCGCCTCGTAGATGCCGATCCGTCCCTGGTAGCCGGTATGGGCGCAATGGGCGCAGCCCACCGGTCGGTGCAGGACGTCGCCCACCTCGACCCCGACCAGGGCGGCCGTCGCGGCGTCCGCGGGTTCCGGCGCCCGGCAGTGCTCGCACAACCGTCGCACCAGCCGCTGGGCGATGATCAGCCGGAGGGTCGAGGCCAGCAGAAAGGGTTCAACCCCCATGTCGCGCAGACGAACGACGGCGCCGGCCGCGTCGTTGGTGTGGACGGTCGACAGCACCAGGTGGCCCGTCAAACTGGCCTGGACGGCGATCTGGGCGGTCTCGGAGTCGCGGATCTCGCCGACCATGACCACATCGGGATCCTGCCGGAGAATGGCCCTCAGGCCGGCCGCGAAGGTCATGCCGACCTTGGTGTTGACCTGGGTCTGGCCGATGCCGTGCACGGCGTATTCGACCGGGTCCTCGATCGTCAGGATGTTGCGGCTGTTGTCGTTCAGCACCGCCAGGGCCGCGTAGAGCGTCGTGGTCTTGCCCGAGCCGGTGGGGCCGGTGACCAGGATGATCCCATGCGGTTCGCGCACCGCCGCCTCCAGGGCGGTCAGGACGGTGGGCGACATGCCGAGGTCCGCGAGCCGAAGGCCGGCCTGGTCCTTGTCCAGGATGCGCATGACCACCCGCTCGCCCATGCGGGCCGGCAGGGTCGAGACGCGGACGTCCAGGCTCTTGCCGCCGAGGGCCAGGGAGATCCGGCCGTCCTGCGGCAGGCGCTTTTCGGCGATGTCCAGCTTGGCCATCACCTTGACCCGCGAAACCAGCATCGCGGCGATGCGTGGCGACAGGCTCAGCACCTCGCTGAGCACGCCATCGATGCGCAGCCGTACGATCAGGGCCTGCTCGAAGGGCTCGATATGGATGTCGGACGCCCCCAGCCGCACCGCCTCGGCGATCAGGCCGTTGATCAGCCGGATGATCGGCGCGTCGTCCTGCGGGTCGAGAAGGTCCGCCGCGGCCGGCATGTCCTCGAGCAGGAGACCAAGTCCGCCATCGAGGTTGAGGCTGTCGGCGCTCGACGCCGAGGCCAGGCCCGCGCCGGCATAGACCTCGGAAAACTTGCGATCGAACACCGGCGCCGACATGGCCTCGATCACCAACGGCGCCCCGATCGCCCGACGCACCTCGACCAGGGCGGCGGGGTCGAAGCCCTCCCGTACGCCGATCACCGCCCGCTCGCCCACGGATAGCAAAACCACCCCGTTACGCTTGGCGAAGCCGTAGGCGAGCATCGGCGCGGTCATGGCGTCGTCGTCGGCTGGGGAGCGGCCGATCGCGGCGCGGCCGAAACAGGAGAAGCGACGGGAGAAGCGACGGGACGCGCCACGTTCAGGTAGTCGCGCATGACGGCGTCCAGCGAATTGTCGCCGTCCGGCGTGGTCATGGGCGGCAGGTTGCGCATGTAGTCGTAGCGCGGCGCGGTGATGTTGCGGGCGTCGGCGACGCTGCGGATGATACGAGGACGAATGAAGACCATCAGGTTGGTCTTCTTCCGCTCCCGCGCCGTGCTGCGGAACAGCGCCCCCAGGCCAGGGACGTCGCCGAGCACCGGGGTGCGCTGCACGGACCGCGTCTCCTGCTGGTCGAGGAGGCCGCCCAGCACCACGATGTCGCCGTCGTCGACCAGGGCCGTCGTCTCGATCTCGCGCTTGTTGATGATCAGCTCGCTGGAGCCGACGCTGACCGGCCCCGCGACGCTGGAGACCTCTTGGCGGAGGAACAGGGTGATGCCGCCGCCGGCGTTGATCTGCGGCTTCACCTCCAGCTGGATGCCGACGTTCTGGCGCTGGATCGTGCGGAAGGGGTTCGAGTTCGAATCTCCCAGCACCTCGCCGGTGGTGATGGGCACCTCCTGGCCGACCAGAATGCGGGCTTCCTCGTTGTCCAGCGTCATGATCGACGGCGTCGACAGAAGATTGGATCCCGAGTCTTTCTTGACCGCGTTGATGATCGCGCCGAACAGCAGATCGCCGCTGCGGCCGACGACGCCCGAGGTGACGCCCGACGCGGTCAGCAACGAACTGACGGCGGCGTCGCGCAGGGACGTCAGGCTCTCGGAGTCCGTTCCGTTCTTGGTGCTCGCGGCCGCCCCGACGAGCGGCAGCAGGCTCGGCGTGGCGTTGGTGTAGTTGGTGGCGACGAAGGGGATGGTGCCGTTGGCGCCGCCCAACAGGAACTGCACGCCCAATTGCTTGGCGGTTCCGTCGGTGACCTCGACGACGATGGCCTCGACCAGGACCTGCTCGCGACGAATGTCCAGTTGGCGAATGACCTCCGCCAGGGTGCGCTGGGTTTCTGGCGGGGCGTTGATGATCAAGGCGTTGGCGCCCGGAAAGCGCGCGACGGTGGCCTGGGCCCCGCTCGATGGCGCGACGGTGGCCGGCGTGGCCGAAGCGGTCGGCGACGTCGTGCTCCCCGCGCCGGTCGCGGACCGTGAGCTTCCCAGCCCGCGCGACGAGGTCGTGGTCGCCGCGCCGGTGCTCTGCCCCACCAGCTGTTGCAACACCGGCAGCATCTGCTCGGCGTTGGCGTGGCGCAGAAAGACCACCCGCACGTCATCGCTGGACTCGGCGCGCCGATCCAGGTCGGCGATCACCGGCAGCAAGCGTGAAACCGCGTCGGAGTCGCCGCGCAGCAGCACCGAATTGCTGCTTTCGACCGGGACGACGGTCACCGCGCCGCGGCCGCCTTTGCCGTCGGCGCCTGGGGAGGCCAGCATGTCGTTCAGCACCTGGGCGATCTCGCGCGCCGAGCTGTTGGTCAGTGTGACGGTGTGGACGGCGGCCCGATCCTGGTCGATCTGAGCCAACAGCCCGCGGATCCGCCGCACATTGTCGGCGTAGTCCGCCACGACCACGGCGGCGCCGCGCGGATTGGCCACGACCTGGCCCTGGGGCCCGACCAACGGCTTGAGCATCTCCACGGCGCTGGCCGCGTCGAGGGTGCGCAGACGGAAGACCTCGGTGGCGAACTGGCCCCCGGCGGTGGCCGGCTGGCGCGCCGCATTCTCGGACGGCTCGATGCGATAGGCGCCGTTGCCCGCCGGCGTGGCCACGAAGTTATTGGCCCGCAGGGTCGCGAGGAACACCTCGAACAGCTCGCGGCGGTTCAACGGCCCGTTGCTCGCCACCGTCACCGTGCCCTTGACGCGCGGATCGATGATGAAGGTCGTTCCGGTCGACTTGGCGACATCCTGGATGAAGACCCGAATGTCGGCGTCCTGGACGTTGAGAAGCTGCGTCTGGGCGAGCGCCGGCGCCGAGGGCAGCGCGACGCAGCCCATGGCCAGAGCGGCGGCGACGGCAACCAGGACTGAACGCGACGGATGGACCTTGGTCATTTAGAATCCGGGAACGAGAGGGTCGCGCGCGCGCCGCCGCGAGAAAGTTCGACATGATCCCCGGCGACGGAGGCCAGGGTCACGCCGTCGGCGATGGCTTCGCCCACGGCGTAGGATTTCTGCACGCCGTCCGCGCCGGCGATGATGGCGGATCCGCCACCGGCGCCGCCGGACCGGACGCCGAAAAGTCGGAAGCCCTCGCTGACGGGACCGCGCGCCACGGCGCCGGCCGCGCCAAAGGCGTCGAACCGTGCCAGGACGCCAAGGTCGGCGGGCGGGCGCGACGCCCTGCTCGGGGCCGAGACCACGCCCGAGGGCGCCGCGACGACCCAGACCAGGCGCGCCGACTGCGCCGCCAGCAGCAGGACCAACGCGATCTCGAGCGCGAGGATCAGCCGGGGACCGGGCGAACGAATGAGGTCAAGGAAATGCAATTGGGCCCGCCGACACGTCGCTCTCAGGGAAAGCGGATTAGCGCGGCCGCGCCGCAGATCTGCGACGCTTTAATGACAAACGCATGACAAACACTCCCTATCCGGATGATCGGGAGCGTGGTCGGCGCGCGGTCGGCCCCAGGGTCCGCGCACTGGGGAGGGGCTGAACGCCCCTCCCCGCGATGTTTAGAATTTCGCGGAAGCGCCGATCGAAAAGAACCGTCCGACATCGTACGTATTGACGTCGATGCGGTTCTTCCCGGACTTTTGGTACTCTTCGTAGCCGACGCCCGTCAGGTTGCGCGCCTCGAACTTCAGCTCGACTTCACGCCCCCACAGGTCGAGGCCCTGACGCGCGACGAAGTCGATGCGGGTCCCCGGATAGGCTTCGACGTCGGGTTGACCGCTGTTCACCAGGCCGCGGCTCGTGGCCCGCTTGCTGGCGTAGTTGATCAGCAGGGTCTGCTGCGAGAGACGATCGGTGTCCTCAAGGCCCAGCTGCAGGTTGACCACATGGTCCGACTGGCCGGTGAGGGGCGCGCCGTCCGTGAAATAGTCGGTCGCCTTGGTCGAGCTGGCCGCGAAAACCGAAACGGTGTCGCCCGCCGAAACCTTCAGCTCCGACTTCGAGTAGGTGTAGTTGGCGATCGCCACGAAGCGGCGGCTAGCCCAGAAGTCGCCTTTCCAGCCCGAAAGATCGAAGTACTTCTGCGCTTCGAATTCAGCGCCGTAGAGGCTGGCCTTGGGGGCGTTGGCGAAGCTGGTCGACAGGTCGCTGCCCGAGACGTAGCTCTCGATCGGACGATCGATCTGCTTGTAGAAGCCCGCGACCGACAGGCGCTGGTCGGTGGCGAAATACCACTCATAGCGCCCTTCGGCGTTGGTCAGCTTGCTGTCGACGAGCAGCGGGTTGCCGCGATACATGCGGTTGCTGTCGGGATCGAAGTAGAACTGGTAGATCAACTCGCGGAACTGGGGACGCGCGATCGTCTTGGACGCGCTGAGCCGCAGCTGCGAATCCGACTTCACGTGCCAGGTCATGGTCGCCGACGGCAGCCAATAGTTATCATTCAAACGAGTCGATGCGAGCGACGCGCCGGGCGTGTTGAAGACCTGGATCGGAGCGACCTTCTGGCGGGCCGTCTCGTAGCGAAGGCCGACATCGAACTCGAGGTCGCCGAAGACCGCGCCGTTGAGCTTGGCGTAGGCGGCGTGGTTTTGCAGCATGGCGCGGAAGGCGGGGTTGCCTTCGTTCGTCTCGACCAGCGCGATGTCGAAGTTCTGGATGATCGCGGGCGCCAGCAGGAGATCCGGGCGCAGCATGTCGACGCCGCGCGGGAAGCTGTTCGGAGCCTGGAACTGGAAGTCGCGACGCGAGCTGTCGCGGTCGGTGTGAAGGTAGGCATAGCCCACGGTGGCCGCGAAACCCGGGGCCAGCTTGTACGTCGCGTCGGCCCCGCCCGACCACAGATCCTCGCTCAGGTCGGAATAGCTGATGCGAGCATCGCCGCCGTTGCCGTTGTTCAGGCGGTTGACGAAATATTGGCCGAAGGGGTCGGCGGACGTGTTGGTCCGGACATATTCCAACGACAGTTCGGCCGGCGCGTCGCGCTTGGTGTTGGCGTAGCTGGCGCGAACATCCACGTTGAGCTTCGGCGTCGGCTTGAACTCGCCCACCAGCTGGGTGTTGACGAGCTGGCGCTCATACCAAGCGGTGTTCTGCTGCATGAAGTCGACGCTCGTGCCGCCCCGATTGCCGAGCGCCAGACGCGCGCTCTTGACCGTGTCGTGAACGTAGAGATTGGTCCAGCGGATCGTGTTGTCGCCAAAGCCCAGCGAGGCCCCGAACAGGCCGTTCAGCACCACGCGGTTGTCGGTGCTGACCCGGCGGAAATCCGATTCCCGGTCGGCCAGATCCGCTTGCAGCGAGCTCTGGCTGAGCGCGTCGCGGGTGGTCCAGCGGTTGCTGTAGCCCAGGGTGGCGATCACGCCCAGATCGACGGAGTCGAGATCGAAGGGCTTGCCGGCGGTGATGTCCATCGAGAAGTTCGCCGGCAGATGGTTCCACTTCTGAACCACGCCGTTACGGCTATTGACCAGCTGACTGGCGATCGGCGCGGTGTCGACGGCGCCGGAGCTGATGCGCTCGCCGCTGGCCAGGAAGGCGGCCAGGGCCGACGGCGTGTCGCGATTGCCGTTATCGAAGCCGGTCCAGTCGGTCTTGCTGCCGTAGTAGTCGTAGCCAAGCTGGTTCGTGGTTTCGGTATCGGCCGAAACCGTGCCGCCGATGCTGATGAAGCCTTCTTTCGGGATCGACTTGGTCGTGAGGTTGATCACGCCGCCGCCGAATTCACCCGGGAAGTTCGCCGAATAGCTCTTCTGGACCAGAGAGGACGCGATGACGCGGCTGGGGAAAAGGTCCAGCGGGACGACACGCTTGAGCGGCTCCGGGCTGGGCAGGGGCGAGCCGTTGAGCAGCGCCAGCGAATAGCGGTCGCCAAGACCACGGACATAGACATAGCCATTGCCGACCAGGGTCAGGCCGGTGACCCGGCTGAGGGCGCCGGCGATGTTGCCTTCGCCGGTCCGGGCGATCTCGGCCGCCGACAGGACCGTGACCACCTGCGAGCCCGTCCTGACGACATTGCCCGTACGGGTCGCCGTGATGACGACGCTATCAACCATCCCGGGGATCGAGACTTCGGGTTGCTCGAACTGCGTCGCCGGCGTCGCGGCGGCGGCGGCGGGCGTCGAAGCCTCGTTAGCCGAGGGGGCGTTTTGCGCCAAGGCCCAGGAAGGCATTGAGAGCGCGGTCGAGAGAAGCAACAGGGACGTTAGTCGCCGCGTGATCATATCCGATCCCCCCGGGAGTGAGATAAGTAAAGTTTGGGGGCAGCCGTCCTCCGGCCGCCCCCGCTTCGACGATGTCGAGTCGCTTTAGGTGGTCGGCAGCGACGTGCAGCTCGTGCCCGTCGAGCCGAAGTTCGCCGCCGCGCTGTTGCAGGTCCAACCGGCCCACCACGTGTCGTTGCTGTCCTTGACGGCGCCGATGTAGGTGGTGGGGCTGAAGAACGCGCCCAGGCCCGTCACGTTGAACACGGCGACCGCCAGCTCATTGGCCCCGTTGACAAACGCGTTGAGCGTCGACGTGAACGCGTCGTTGTTGTTGTTGGAACCCGTGCCGAACTGAGTGGCGACGGCGGCGGCGTTGTAGGAGCCAGTGCCGAGGTACTTGGTCGAATTACAGCTCATGACGAACGAGCGGGCGGTCAGCGTCGCCGGCGTCGCGCCCGAGCCGTTGAGGCGCAGGCATTCGTTGTTCGGCGTGCTGATGACGCTGTTGGCGATCGTGACGTCCGAGTTGCCACGGATCAGGATCGAACCCAGGTCGTTGGCTTCGTTGTTGCTGCTGACCTGGCTCTGGATCATCGTGAAGTTCGAGAGCTTCAGCGTCTGGCGCGGCAGCTCGGTTTCGCGACCGTTGCTGTCGATTTCCATCAGGGCGTCGCCGGCGCCGGGGCGCTGGATCAGCAGGCCGTACTGGAAGTTGCCGGTCGCGCCGACGTCCGAGTCCAGGCTGTCGTCGTCAGCGCCGACCGAGATGTAGTACTTCACGTTGGCGACGCCACCGAAGACTTCCATGCCGTCATCCGAGCTGTTGTAGCTCTGGATGTGGTCGATCACCGTGCCGCTGCCGATGCCCGACGGCGTCAGCGATTGCAGTTCGACGTTCGAGCCCAGGACGTAGCCCGAGTAGCGGATCTGCACGTACGACATCGTGCCGCTGCTGTCGGTGTCGTCGGCGCCGCCGAACAGGGCCGGATCCGCCGCGCCTTCGGTCTGGCGCTCGCAGGTGCCGGAGGTGGTCGAGCCGGTGGTGCAGTCGGTGACCTTGCCGCGACCCATCAGCACCACGCCGCCCCATTGGCCTTGCGAGGTTTCGGTGTTCAGGCCCAGGACGTTGTCACGGCTGGTGAAGATGATCGGCTTCGCCGCGGTGCCTACGGCGTTGATCTTGTTGCCGCGGTTGACGGCCAGCCAGGACACGCCCGAACCGCCGTAGACGATGACGCCCGGCTCGATGGTCAGGGTGACGTTGGTGTCGGAAGCCGTCTTCGTGAAGCCGCCATCGGCGCCCACGTCCACACGACCGGCCATCTGATACAGCAGGCCAGCGATCTTCGGCAGCGTGATCGAGCGGTTGATGCGCGACGGCAGGGTGCAGACGCGCCAGGTGCCGGTCGGACCGGTGATCGTGCCGTCGTCCTTGAGGCCTTGCGGATCGGCGATGGTGGGGCAGCCCGAGGCCGGCGTCACGCCGGTCGGCGTGGTCGGCGTCGTCGGCGTGGTCGGCGTCGTCGGGTTGTTGATGGTGACGTTGCCACCGGTGCCCGGCGACGAAATGTCCTCGGATCCGCAGCCAGCCAGCGCCATCGCGGCGCAGCTCATGAGGATTAGGTTTCTATACAGCTTCACAGGAGCCCCTCTGGTTTCTCAAGCCGCGACGAACGCAGGCGTTCACGCCCTGCGAGCTATTTAGTCGGCAATTGTGACAGTTTTTTCCAGAAGCGCGGATGTCATTACACGAGCCACACGGCCCGAAACAATCGAGTTCGATCTTTTACGAGATATAACAATTCATACTGAGTCTATCTGGATACCCAAGATTGATAGTCACCTTGGTTGAATCGCGCGCATTCGCGAAATAACATATTATGTATACATTTTTATGACGGTTTTGAGCATCCGGAAACTAACCCGTAAATTCTTGACTCGGATTAGTTTGTATGAATTTTGAAGATACAAACCAAAACCTTATTGCGCGAATTTGATCAGTGGTGTGACGATATTCGCGCCAACGAATTTAAGTCTCCGCGCCACCGGAGACCGGACGGCTTCGACGCATATGGCGCACTTTGGCTTCCTGCTACCCGACGAACTTCGCACGCGGTTTGATCAATTCGCCGCGGGCCGCGGCGGTCGCTCAGCCGCCCTGCGGATGCTGGTCGCGCAGGCGCTGAAGGCTGAAGGCGCGGACGTCCCTCCCTTTCCGCCAGCGCGGGCCGACCACGGCGCCGGTGAAAGCGTAACGATACGGCTGTCGGCCGACGACATGGCGCGACTGGACGAGGAATGCCAATCGATCGGCATGTCGCGTGGCCAATGGCTCCAGTCCTGCGTGCGCCACCGCCTGCGAGGCAGCCGACATTTCGGCCCTGTCGATCGCACTCGAATCGCCAAGATCGTTTCGGAGATGCGACAGATAAAGACGATCCTGTTCCGATGCGCCGGCGCCTTGGAGCGGGCGCCACGGGACGCATCGGTTCGCGACAAGCACCACGCCCTCGTCGACCGCCTGTCCTCGGATGTCGCGCGTGCGATCATGGCGATCGAGGCCGCTTTTCAGGGCAATGACAGATATTGGCGGGGGCGAGCGCCGCCTTTCGAGTCAGACTGAGGCGGCCGGATGCGGACCCGGAGGCCTCAGCGTGCCGGTCTGGAGCGTTTTACGATCCGAACGGATCGACAAAATGCTCCAGGTTTTTGATTTAGAGCCCTTTTTATCCGACTGATCGTTTCGATCAGGCCGGAAAGGGCTCTAGCATGACATCGGCCTCGGTCCCGTCGATCCTGAAATGGACGGGCAGCAAGCGCAGCCAGGCCGCCGAGATCGCGCGGCTGGCGCCGCCGCACGATCGTTATGTCGAGGCCTTCCTGGGCGGCGGCGCGGTGCTCTACCACCTGGCCCGCGACGGGGCGGTGGCCAGCGACCTCTACGCCCCGCTGATCGCTTTCTGGACGTTGGCGCGCGACGAGCCCCAGGCCCTGATCGC
This sequence comes from Caulobacter sp. ALps2, assembly GCF_058681635.1. Taxonomy (NCBI): domain Bacteria; kingdom Pseudomonadati; phylum Pseudomonadota; class Alphaproteobacteria; order Caulobacterales; family Caulobacteraceae; genus Caulobacter; species Caulobacter sp. ALps2. The sequence continues at coordinate 2,206,908 of NZ_CM178743.1, read as the reverse complement.
CGACTATGCCGATCAGTGGCGGCGGCTGCAGGATGACCTGCCCGGCTACTTCTACGCCGTGCGCGAGCGCTTCAACGCCAACAAGCGTCCGACCGACCTGAACTTCCTGATGCGCACCTGCGTCAACGGCATCGTTCGTTTCAGCCAGGCCGGCGACTTCAACAACTCGTTCCACCTGTCGCGCAAGGGCATGCTGCCGGCCCGCTTCGAGAAGGCGGTGCTGACCTGGTCGGCGCGGATCCAGGGGGTCAGCTTCGTGGCCCGTGACTATCGCGAGACCCTGGCCGACGCGCGGCCTGGCGATTTCGTCTATCTGGACCCGCCCTATGCCGGGAACCACCAGCGCTATATCGGCGGCGTTGACGAGGCGGCGCTGTTCGCGGCGCTGGACGACCTGAACCGACGCGGCGTGCGCTGGGCCCTGTCGTTCGACGGCCAGCGGGGCGAGACGGTCTATCGCGCCGACGTGCCCACGGACCTCTATCGGCGCGGACTGTCGTTGGTCAGCGGCAATTCCGCTGTCGCCAAGGTGCTGAACGGCCCCATCGAGACCGTGTCCGAGGCGCTGTACCTGAGCTGGTGATCAGTCCAGCTGGACGGTGGGACGCTCGTCGTCCTTGGGCGCGGCGCGGAACTTGTCGGGGTTCAGCATGGCCTCGACGCGCTTGAGCAGATCCCGCGGCCCGAACGGCTTGACCAGATAACCGTCGGCGCCTTCGGCCATGGCCTCGCGCACGGTGGCGACGTCGCCCCGCGCGGTCATCATCATCACCGCCGCCTTGACCTTCTGGTACTTGCGCAGCAGGCGCAGCACCTCCAACCCGGTCATGTCGGGGATGTTGATGTCCAGCAGAACGAGGTCCCAGCGCGCGGTCTGCAGGGCCTTGACGCCCAGCTCGGCGGTCGCCACGGACGAAACGTTGTAGCCGGCCTGGGTCAAGACCAGCTCGACGAACTGGCGCACCACCGCGTCGTCATCGATCACCAGGACTGCGGCGGACGCGGGCAAGCGGAACTCTCCTCAGTGCATCATGTGTCGGCGCGGCGTCGCGTCGGCGACGGCGAGCTCGGCTTCCCAACGCCGGGCGACCCCGATCGTTCGCGAGACGAGGTCCAGTGTCAAATTCAGCGCGGCGGCATGATCGTCGCCCGCTTCGATCACGGCCTCCAGGTCGCGGCAGGTCCTGGACAGGTCCAGGAACCCCATCATGCCCGACGAGCCGGCCAAGGCGTGGGCGTCCTCGCGCACGGTCTGGGTGTCCAGCTGGGAAAAGCGATTCTCCAACTGGGCCAGCAGGATGGCCAGCAGCGAACGGACGGCCGCGGGTCCCATCGACTCGACGAGATAACGGCGGGCCTGCTCGCCGGCGTCGGACTCGGGTCGCGCGCGGACCGGCTGGGGAGCGGCCCGGAAGACAAGTTCCAGCACCCGCTCCAGCGCGCCCGGGTTCAGCGGCTTGGTCAGGTGGTCGTTCATGCCGACCGCCTCGCACCGGGCCAGGTGCTCCGGCTGGGCGCTGGCGGTCAGGGCCACGATCGGGATGTCGGCGAACGCCGCCCTCGAGGCGCGGATCGCCCGGGTGGCGGCGAAGCCGTCCATGACCGGCATCTGGCAGTCCATCAGCACCAGTTCGAAGGGCGTGGCGCGCAGGGCCTCGATCGCCTGGGCGCCGTCCTCGGCCAGTCCGACCTCGCAGCCGTACTTGCTGAGCAAGGCCAGCATCAGTTCGCGGTTCAGCTCGACGTCGTCGACCACCAGGATGCGGCGACCGGGCAAGCGCAGCGGTTCGGGGGCCGGCGCGGCCTTGCCCCCGCTCTCGACGGCGCTGGCCGGCAGGGCCAGTTCGAACCAGAAGGTCGAGCCCCTGCCCGGCGCGCTCTCGACGCCGATCTCCCCGCCCATCAACTCGACCAGCTGGCGCGAAATGGCGAGGCCCAGGCCCGTGCCGCCATAGTGGGCCGAGACCGACGAGCCGGCCTGGACAAAACGGTTGAAGACGCCCGCCTGTTTGGAAGCGTCGATGCCCGAGCCCGTGTCGACGATCTCGATTCGCAGGCGCGGCGCCGTCGCGTCGCCCCCCAGGCGAACGAGCGTGGCGGTGACCCCGCCCTTGGACGTGAACTTGACGGCGTTGGACAACAGGTTCAGCAGCACCTGGCGCACGCGTCCGGCGTCGCCGACCACGCGGGCCGGGGCGTCGGCGTCGATCATGGTCTTCAGCCGCAGATCCTTGGCCGCGGCCTGCGGCTCCAGCATGCCGACGGTCTGGCGCAGCAGCTCGGCCGGGTCGAACGGGGCCTTGTGCAGCTCCAGGGCGGCGGCCTCCAGCTTCGAGAAGTCCAGCACGTTGTCGATCACGGCGTGCAGGGCCTGGCCGGCGCCGTGCGCCAGTTCGACCCGCCGCTGGTCCTCGGCCGAGAGGTCCCGGCTCTCGGTCAGCAGGCGCGTGAAGCCGATGATGCTGTTCAACGGCGTGCGCAGCTCGTGGGACATGTTGGCCAGGAAGTCGGCCTTGGAGCGCATGGCGGCCTCGGCGTCCAGGCGGGCCAGGGCCAGGGCGTCCTCCTGCGCCTTCTGGGCGGTGACGTCGCGCAGCACGTCCAGATAGCCGATCGCCGCGCCGGTGCTCTCGTCGCGCACCAGGACGGGATTGGATTCCAGCCAGGTCCACGCGCCGGTGCGCTTGTGGCGCACGCGCCAGCGGACCCGCTCGATGGCCTTGCCGGCGATCAGGCGGCCGAAGGCGTCACGGACCAGATCCTGGTCGTCGGGGTGGGTGATCGACAGGGACGAGCGGCCGACGATGTCTTCGGGCGCATAGCCGGTGACCGCCTCGCACGCCGGCGAGACAAAGGTCGCCAGGCCCCGCATGTCGCTGGTGACGATGATATCGGTCGCGTTCTGCGCCATCAGCCGGTAGCGGTTCTCGATGGCTCGCTTTTTGGTCAGGTCCTGGATCTGGCCGATGAAGTGCTTGGGCTGGCCGTCCTCGTCGCGCGCCACCGACACCGAAAGCCGCACCCAGATCTCGGCGCCGTCCTTGCGGACATAACGCTTCTCGGCCTGGTGGCGCTTGATCTCGCCGGCCAGCAGCTGACTCATGTAGCTCAGGCTGGTCTCGATATCGTCGGGATGGGTCAGGGTCCGGAAATCCAGCGCCCGCGCCTCTTCCGGCGAATAGCCGATGATGTCGCAGAACACGCCGTTGATCTTGACGATCCGCCCCTGGAGGTCCCCGAGGGCCATGCCGATCGGGGCGTGGTGGAAGGCCGTCTCGAACAGCTCCTCCTGCACGGTCTTCTCGGCCAGAAGACGCCGGTTCTGCTCGAAGGCCAGCTGGCGCGACATCGCCGCCCCCAGCAGCGAGGCCAACACGCGCAGGATCTCGATATCGTCGTCGTCGAAGGCGCTCTTGTGCTCGGAAAACACCTTCAGCACGCCCAGGGCCTCGGCCGCGTGCATGAGCGGGGCGCAGACCATCGAACCCACGCCCACCCGCGCGCAGGCCTCGCGGTCGACGCGGTCATCGGTCATGGCGTCGGCGCAGATCATCACCTCGGCGGTGGCGACACATCGGCCCGAGAAGCTGTTCTCGCGCTTCAGACGCGTGCCGATCAGGCCGCGGTCGGTCGCGGCGCGGTAGACGAGGTCGCCGCCGTCGACCAGCTCGACGATCGCGCCCTTGGCGCCGGTCAGCTCGGCCAGGTGCTCGACGATGGCCTGCATGAAGGCGTCGAGATCGAGATCGGCTTCCGACAGGGCGGCCTGGGCCTTGGCCAGGCGGGTCATGCGGTCAAGGCGCGCGCGCAAGGTCGCGACGTCGATCTCGTCGTGTTCAACGGCCATCACGGACTTTCTGTCCCGCCCGGACGCGGGCTCAAGCCTTATCCGTCGCGCAAAAGCGTGAAGGGCGGGTTAGTCGCGATGCAACCTGGGGCCTCTTGATCCCGCCGCCGCCCACGGCAAGGCTGGCGTTGCGCTGCGATCGAGCGCCCGGACAGGATGCCCCATGCCGTCAGTCGCCGTCGCGCCCATGATCTTCGTCGTCGATGACGACCCTCTGATCCTGGCGTTTCTCCAGACCGCGCTGGCTCCGCAAGGCTATTCCGTCGAGGTGTTCGCGACCGGCGAACGGATGCTGGGCAAGGTCCAGAGCGCCCCGCCGGCCCTGTTCATCCTCGACGTCCGCCTGCCCACCACGGATGGAATCGAGCTTGTGCGGGCCCTGCGATCGATCGACGCATGCGCCGACATTCCGATCCTGATGCTGACCGGCGAGGGGCGCCTGGACCGCATCGTCATGGCCATGCAGGCCGGCGCCGATGGCTACCTGATGAAGCCGTTCGCGCCCGAGCAGCTGAACGCCAAGATCCACGACCTGCTGGCCGGCTAGAACGGGCAGCGCCCTAAATTAAGCAACGAAGGGCTTCGCCGACCCGTTCGGCCGAGGGACCCAGCACCACGTGGATGGCGCGCTCGCCGACGCGGACGACGCCTCTGACGCCGGCGGCGTCCAGCGCGGCCTCGTCGATGCCGGCGGGGTTCTCGACCACCACCCGCAGGCGGCTGGAGCACGTCCCGACGGTCTTGAGGTTGCCGGCTCCGCCGAGGGCGGCGGCCAAGGCCTGGGCCTTCTGGTCGTCCTCGACGGTGGGCAGCACCGACGGCGCGGCCTTGGCGGTCGTGACCGACTTGGCCGCCGGAGCTGGCGCGCCCCCATTCCGCTGGTTTAGGGCCTCGCGGATCTCGCCGGCGACGGTGTCGGCGATCGGGCCGAGCACGACCTGCAGCGCCTTGTCCGACGGCTTGACGATCCCGCGGGCGCCGAGGGCCTTGAGCGCCGGCTCGTTGACGGCGCCTTGGTCGGCGACGATCAGGCGAAGGCGGGTGGTGCAGGCGTCGACGCTGGTCAGATTGGCCGCGCCGCCCAGGGCCTGGACGAAGTCCGCGCCACGGCCGCCGCCGGTGGCGACCGTCTCGGCGGCGGCGGTCTCCTCGTCCTCGCGGCCCGGGGTCTTCAGGTTGAAACGCTGGATGGCGAAGCGGAAGACGCCGTAATAGATCGCGCCATAGACCAGGCCCACCGGGACCAGCAGCAGCGGATGGGTGGCCTTGTTGAAGTTCAGGACATAGTCGAACAGGCCCGCCGAGAAGCCGAAACCCAGCTTCACGTTCAGGATGTTCATCAGAGCCATGGACAGGCCCGTCAGCACCGCGTGGATGGCGTACAGCATCGGCGCCAGGAACATGAAGGTGAACTCGATCGGCTCGGTCACCCCGGTCAGGAACGAGGTCAGGGCCAGCGACCCCAGCATGCCGGCGACGGCCTTGCGGCGCTCGGGCTTGGCGGTGTGCAGCATGGCCAGGCACGCGGCGGGCAGGCCGAACATCATCACCGGGAAGAAGCCGCTCATGAACGCGCCAGCGGTCTTGTCGCCGGCGGCGAAGCGATTGAGGTCGCCGGTGACGCCGTTGAAATCGCCCAGGATGAACCAGACCACGTTGTTGAGGATGTGGTGCAGGCCCGTGACGATCAGCAGGCGATTGAACAGACCGAAGACGAACAGGCCCAGATCGCCCGAGGCCGTGACCAGGCCGCTCAGCCCGTCGACGCCCGCTTCCAGCGTGCTCCAGCTGGACCCGAACACCAGGGCCAGGATCACGCCCGCCAGGCCGGCCACGATCGGCACGAAACGACGACCGCCGAAAAAGGCCAGATATTCCGGCAGCTTGATGTTTCTGTAGCGGTTGTACAGCCAGCCGCTGATCACCCCTGACAGGATGCCGACCGGGATCGATAGCTTGCCGATCTCCTTGGCCTTCCAGGCCGCCGCCGTCAGGTCCTTGGCCCCCTCGACCACCTTGGCGGTGACATCGGGCGGCACGACCATCAAGGCGTCGACGCCCTTGGTGGCGATCACGTAGCAGACGACGCCCGCGAGCCCGGCCGCGCCATGGTTCTCCTTGGCCAGGCCCACGGCCACGCCGATCGCGAAGATCAGGCCCAGGCTTCCGAAGATGGCGCCACCAGCGGCGCTGAAGGTGTTGGCGATGCTCAGCGAGACGCCGTGGGTCATGGCGGCCAGACCCGGCGCGCCCAGCAGGTCGGTCTGGCCGATGCGCAGCAGCAGCGCCGCCACCGGCAGCACCGCGATCGGCAGCATCAGGGCCCGGCCCAGGGGCTGGAGGATCTCGAGCGGAGACTTCATCGGGATCAGGCTCCGAAGCTTTTGGCCAAGGCGCGCACGGCCTCGGGGGACGTCTGATTGAGCGCTTGCTGGGCGAGGTCGCGACAGGCGTCGAGGGACAAGGTCCGCACCTTGGCTTTGACCTCGGGCGCGATGGACGCCGTGGTGGAAAGCTCGGTGACCCCAAGGCCCAGCAGGATGGCGGTGGCGGCGATGTCGGAGGCGAGGCCCCCGCAGACGCCGACCCAGCGGTGATGCTTTTGCGCCCCACGGCAGGTCTGGTCGATCATCCGCAGCACCGCCGGATGCATGGCGTCGATGCGCGCGGCCAGCTCCGGGTTACCCCGGTCCATGGCCAGCACGTACTGGGTCAGGTCGTTGGTGCCGATCGACAGGAAGTCGGCCTCGGCGGCGATCAGGTCGGCGGTGACGGCGGCGGCCGGGGTCTCGATCATCACTCCCAGCTCGATGGGCGCGACCACGCCCATCTCGCGCTTGGCCTCGTCCAGCACGGCGCGGACGGCGCGCAGCTCGTCCAGGCTGCCGACCATCGGGACCATGATCTTGCACTGGCTACCCTTTTGGCCTTGGGGTGGCTTCACACGCAGGATGGCGCGCAGCTGGGTCTTGAGCAGGTGCGGCCGCCACAGCGACACACGCACGCCGCGCAGGCCAAGCGCCGGGTTCTCCTCGGCCGGGATCGGCAGGTACGGCGCGGCCTTGTCGCCGCCTACATCCAGCGTGCGGATGATCAGCGGCTTGCCGTCCAGGGCCGAGGCGATGGCCTGGTACTGGCGGGCCTGCTCGTCCTCGTCCGGCGGGGTCTCGCGGTCCAGGAACAGGAACTCGGTGCGCAGCAGGCCAGAGCCCTCCGCGCCGTTGGCCACGGCGGCCAGGGCGTCATTGACCGAGCCGGTGTTGGCGAAGACCTCGATGCGGGTCCCGTCCAGCGTGACGCAGGGATCGTGCGCGGCGGCCTTGGCGGCGGCGCGGCGCTCCTGGCGCTGGGCCAGGGCGGTCTGGGCCGCTTCCAGAGCGGGCGCGTCGGGGGCGACTCGGAGCGTCCCGCTGTCGGCGTCCAGGATCAGGGCCGCGCCGTCCTCGACGCCGAGCACGCCGCCGCCCAGGGCGACCAGGGCCGGAATGCCCATGGCCGCGGCCAGGATCGCCACGTGCGAGGTCGGGCCGCCGCGGGCGGTGGCGAAGCCGGCCACCGCGCCCGGATCCACGCCCATCAGCTGTGAAGGCAGCAGTTCGTCGGCGAGCAAGATCGAGCCCGGCGGCAGGATGGTCGTGTCGTCGTCCTCGCCGGTCAGCGCTTTGAGCACCTGGCGCTCAAGGTCCACGAGGTCGTCGACGCGTTCGGCCAGGCGGCGGTCGCCCAGGCCGCGCAGGGCATCGACATAGCCGCCGACCGCCTTGCGCCAGGCAAAGCCGGCGCTCTTGCCCTCGCCGATCAGGCGGCGGGCGCCGGCCGACAGTTCGGGGTCTTCCAGGAAGGCCAGGTGAGCGCCCAGGATCGCCTTGCGGGCCTTGTCTCCCTTAGCCGCGTTGGCCTCGATCTTGGCGCGGACCTTGTCGATGGCGACGGCCAGCGCGGCTTCCTCGTGGGCGACGCCCTCGCCGGCTTCACGCACCACGATGTCCGACGAGGCCAGGCGCACGGCCTTGCCGATCGCCAGGCCCGGCGCGGCCAGCACGCCCTTCAGGACGCCATCGCGCGGCGGTTCCGTGGGGCCCGTCGGCACCTCAGCCACGACCGCAGCGGCGCTCTTGGCGGGAACCGGAGCCCCTTCGCCCATGCCGCTTTCGATCAGCTCGGCGATAGCCTGGATGGCCGCGTCGGCGTCCATGCCGGCGGCCACGACCTGGATCGTGTCGCCATGGCGGATGGCCAGGGACATCACGCCCACCGGGCTCTTGGCGCTGGCCCGGCGGTTGACCGCCACCAGCGCCGTCTCGGCCACGAACCTGCGCGCCGTCTCGGCGATGCGGGCGGCCGGACGGGCGTGGACACCATGCATCAGGGGTACAATGACCTCGCGGGCGACCTCGCCGGCCGCCACTTGGCTCGCGGCTACCGCGCCGCCGATCGGCGACAGCTCCATCAGGAAGTCACCGACCGAGATGGCGCGGTCCTGGTCGCGGCGGACGATCTCGAAGGCGTCCAGATTGGTGATCACCACCGGGGTGATCAGGCTGCGGGCCCGCTGAGCCAGCAAGTCCAGATCGAAGCCCAGCAGCTTGTCGCCGGCCTTCACGCTCTGGCCTTCCTTGACGAAGACGCTAAAGCCCTCGCCGTTCAGCGCCACCGTCTCCAGGCCCACATGCATCAGGATCTCGACGCCATTGGCGGCGCGTAGGGTCACGGCGTGGCGGGCCCGGTGCACCGTGGTGACGACCGCGTCACAAGGTGCGTGCAGCGTCGAGTCGAGCGGATCGATCGCCAGCCCGTCGCCCAGCATGCGCTCGGCGAACACCGCGTCCGGCGTCTCGTCCAACGCCGCGAGCCAACCCTTCATCGGGGCGGAAAGAACCAGATTGGACACGGCAGCTACTCTTCTTCGCGGATTCAGTTCGCGGGCTTCACGGTGACGCGGTCAAGGACCCAGAACGGATCCAGCGTCTTGCTCGTGAAGCTGAAGCAAAGATCGACCTTGCCCGACTGGGCGGGCAAACGGCCGCTGACTGTCGACAGGGCCGGATTTTTCGCCGAGTCGCCCAGCGGGATGGCGGCGATGCGCTCGCCGGTGCAGCCGAGCCGCACTTCCAGCTCACCGCCCGGCGTGGCCGGCGCACGTAGCGGAATCTTCTCCCGGTCCTTGCCGACCTGGAAGTTGAACGGGATCTGGCCGACGCGGGCGGTCAGCAACGCGCCCTTCGACAGGTCCGCGCCTTCCCAGATCCAGCACGGGTTGAAGATGTCGACATCGAACATCGCCCGCTTGTCGAAAGCGGCCGGGGCGTCATCGATCATCAGCAGCGGCACGTGGCTGGTGCAGCGCTTCAGCTGGCCGCTCGCGCGGGTCTGGAGCGCGGCCGGATCGACCTCGATCACCCGCTCGCGGCCCAGGGCCTGGTCGCCAACATATGCGCGGGCCTTGACCGTGGTCCCGGCCGCCAGCGCCAGGGGGCCGGCATAGGCGGTCGAGCTGGCCGTCGGGGCCTTGCCGTCGGTGGTGTAACGCACCTGGCCCACGCCCAGCGGCGAGGCCAGGTCGAGCTGCGTCTTGCCGCCCTCGCCCGCCGACAGCTTGGCGCCGGGCTCGAACGGCACGGTATTGGCGGTGACGCCCAGCACCTTCAGCCGCGCCATCTCGGCGGGCAGGCGGCGGGCGAAATCGTCCCAGCTGGCGCCCTCTTCCCGCGTCCAGGCCCGTTCGGCCAGGGCGATGGCGCGCGGGAAGGCCATCTGCTGCATGCGCGTGTCGGTCTGCATGTGCTCGGTCCAGACATTGGCCTGGACGCCGAGGATGTGCTTGCGCTCGTCGGGGGTCAGCTGGGCCGGCGCCGGATCGAAGGCGTAGACGTCCTTCAGGGTGACGATCAGACCACGACCGGTGGGCTCGTCGGGCGAGGCGCTCTGGCGATGGTCCAGATAGAGGGTCGGGTGCGGCGACAGCACCGTGTCATGGCCGGCCTTGGCCGCGGCGATGGCCCCGTCGATCCCGCGCCAGGACATCACCGTGGCGTTGGGCGCCAGGCCGCCTTCCAGGATCTCGTCCCAGCCGATCAGGCGACGGCCGCGTTTGTCCAGGCTCTTGCCGACGCGCTGGATGAACCAGCTTTGCAGCTCGTGCTCGTCCTTGAGACCCAGTTCCTTGATCTTGGCCTGGATCTTCGGGCTGGCCTTCCACTGGTCCTTGACCGCCTCGTCGCCACCCACATGGATGAAGGGCGACGGGAAGATGTCCATCACCTCGCTCAGCACGTCGTCGAGGAAGGCGAAGGTCGTGTCGTCGGTGTTGTAGAGCCAGGGGAAGACGCCCCAATCCCCCATCTTGCTGGCGTCCGGCGCGGCCGTGCCCAGCGCGGGATAGGCCACGATCGGCGCCAGGGCGTGGCCCGGGGTCTCGATCTCCGGCACGATGGTGATGTTGCGGGCGGCGGCGTAGGCGACCAGCTCGCGGGCCTGGTCCTGGGTGTAGAAGCCGCCGTACTTGGGATCGTTCACGGCCGCGCCGGGGTCGCGCCGCCAGCCGGCCACCTGCGTCAGTTTCGGATACTTCTTGATCTCCAGCCGCCAGCCCTGGTCGTCGACCAGGTGCCAGTGGAAGGTGTTCATCTTGTGCGCCGCCATCGTGTCGATGACCGCCTTTAGCGTGGCGATCGACTGGAAGTGGCGGGCGCTGTCGACCATCAGGCCGCGCCAGGCGAAGCGCGGGGCGTCCTCGATCGACGCGGCGGGGATGGCGACCGGCCCCTTGGCGGCGTCCGGCGTCGCCAACTGCCACAACGACATGGCGCCGTAGAACAGGCCCGCGCGCTTGGCGGCGGCGATGGTCACGGCGTCCGGGCCGATGTCGAGCTTGTAGGCCTCGCCGGCCGGCCCCTCACGGGTCAGGACGATGGCGCTGGCGGAGGGGCCACCTTCAACCACAGCCGGGCGGAAGCCGCGCGAGCGCTGGATCAGGTCGGCCAGCTGATTGGCCACGCCCTTGGCCTCGACGTCACCCTTGGCGACGGAGATGCGGGAGGCGGCGGAAAGCTTGAAGGTCCCCTCGGCGCGGACCGCCTTGGCCGGCGCGGGGGTCAGGGTCAGGGCCGCGGACTCGGCGTGGGCGGCTGTCGCGCCGAGCGCGGCGACGAGGGCGAACGCCGAAACGGCGACGGTGCTGAACGAGGTCTTGGTCACGCGGCCTCACGGGAAACAGGCGACAAAAAGCGGGCGGGATAGCCAGGCTATCCCGCCCCAGCTCCATGCTTGCAGTCAGGAGAGGTTGGATCAATTGCGCCGTGGCCGGAGACTTCGAGATATCCCGAAGCCTCCGCCGCGGAACGTCTTAGAAGCTGACGTTCAGCGTGGCCTGCAGCTTGCGGCCCGTGCGGTACACACCGCGCGCCAGGGCCGTGGTGTTGGCATAGGCGTAGTACTCGGTGTCGAGCAGGTTCTGGCCCGAGACCGACACCGTGATGTTCTGGTTCACCGCGTAGCCGACGGTGGCGTCCAGGCTCTTCTGGGCGCGGACGAACATGTTGTCGCCGCGGTCGACACCGGTGAAGTACTTCGAGCGCCAGTTGAACGTCGCCCGGGCCGAGAACGGACCCATTTCATAGAAGGGGCTGATGTTGATCTGGTTCTTCGAGTTGTACGGCAGCGGGGCGCCGTCCTTACCGGACGCATCGGCATAGGTGTAGTTGGCCAGCAGGCCGAAGCCGTGGGCGAAGTTCTGCTGGTAGGCGACCGCCAGACCCTTCACCTCGGCCGTGCCCGCGTTGAACGGACGGCTGATCTGATAGGTCGTGACGCGGCCTTGCGACTGGTTGAAGTACGACTCCGGCTGGGTCTGCGTCAGGATGTAGTTGTTGATGTCCTTGTAGAAGACTTCGGCCGACAGGATGGCTTGCGGCTGGAAGTACCACTCGGCCGAGGCGTTGAAGTTGCTCGACTTGTAGGGATCCAGGGCCGGGTTGCCGCCGCCACCGGTCAGGATACCGTCCGACAGCCAGAAATAGTTGGTCATGTCGGCGTAGTTCGGGCGGGCGATCACCTGGGCGGCCGCGAAGCGGAACACCAGGTCCTCGCGGGCGTCGACGATGATGTTCACGCTGGGCAGGACGTTGTCGTAGCTCTTCTTGGTGGTGTTCCAGGTCCAGTCGGCGGCGGCGTTGCAGGCCGCGCCGGGCTTGCAGACGTAACCGGCGCTGTTGACCGAGGTTTTCACGTAGCGGACGCCGAAGTTACCGCGAATGTTGTCGGCCTTGAAATTGGCCTGGGCGTAGGCGGCGTCGATGTTTTCTTCGATGTTCCAGTTGCCGGCCGTGAACTCGGCGGCGGCGAAGATCGACGGTTGGGGCATCGAAGCGCCAGCCGCCAGCCACTTGCCGCTCTGGACGTAGTCGACCATCGACTGACCGCTGATACGGAAGCGGTTGCTCATCTGGTCGTTTACGCCGTCGAAGCCCTTCAGGTAGTTGCCCGGGACCTGGCTGGCGCTGAACAGCGAGGCCGGGGCGGCGACGCCGGTGATGGCGATGCCGGCATATTGCTGACCGGTCTCGTGCTCACGACGCTTGTAGCCGACCTGGACGCGCTGGATGACGCCGTCGAAGTCCTTGCCCAGGTCGATCTGGGCGTACTTCTCTTCGTCGCTGGTCGGCTTGGAAACGAGGTTGCCGCTCCAGCCTGGATCGGTCGCGAAGGCGGCCGGATTGCCCAGCACGTTGGTCGTGTAGGACAGGTTGCCCGGGGTCTTCGGCGCGCCCGACAGGTCGACGGTGTAGTTGGCCCAGTTCAGGAACTCGAGGAAGACCTGACGCTTGGTGCCGCCGTCGGCGGTCGACTTGCCGATCTCACCGTTCAGGTCCCAGCCGTCGCCCTTGTAGCCGCCCTTCAGGTGGTAGGTGTCGGACTTCAGCCCGGCTTCGCGGTACTGCACGTCCAGAACGCTGAGGGCGTTGTTGAACGAGGCCTTGGTGACGACGCCGTCCTTGACGGTCAGGTCGGTCAGGGCGCCCAGGCTGTTCCAGGTGTTGCCCTGGAAGGCGTACATCGACTGGTTGGTGTTGTCGTAGGTGGCGTCGATCTTCAGCCAGTTGAACTCGAGCGACAGGGCGTCGGTCGGCTTCCACTGCAGGGCCGTGGTGTAGGTGGTGCGCACGCGGCCTTGCTCGAAGTACGACGTGCCGAAGGCGTTCGGGCCGCGGGCGTTCAGATTGGCCGTCAGGGTCGTGGCGCACGACCCGGTGCAGCCGCGAGTGCGTGAGTCGACCGGATTGTCCGGGTTGCCGCCGGCCCACTGGTTGGCGGCGATGGTGCCGTAGCTCTCGACGCCGTCGCGACGCAGCTGATCTTCGGCGCGTTGCACCGAGAAGCTGGCCCCGAAGGTCTGGGCGTCGTTCTTCCAGCTGACCAGCAGAGAGCCCTGGGCGTCGCCCTTCTTCGAGCGGTCATTGTAGAGATAGCTCACCGCGCCGGCGATCAGGCCCGACTTCAGGTCCAGCGGCTTGCGGGTGTTGACGATGACCGTACCGCCGATGCTGCCTTCGTCGATGCGCGGCTCGGGCGACTTGAAGACCTCGACCTTGCCGACGATCTGCGGCGCGAGCAGGGCGTAGTTGAAGGTGCGACCCGGCGAGTCGAGGATGAACCAGTCGGCGGAGGCGACGGTCTGGCCGTTCAGCAGGGTGCGGTTCAGCGCCGGGTCGGTGCCCAGGATGCTGACCTTTTCGCCTTGGCCGAACGCCCGGTCGACGGTGACGCCGGGAACGATGGTCAGCGCCTCGGCGACGTTGGTGCTCGGGAACTTGCCCACGTCCTCGGCGGTGACGACATCGACGATGGCGTCGGCGCGGCGCTTGGATTCGATGGACTGCAGCAGCGAGGCGCGGATGCCGGTGACGACCACTTCCTCGACGGCGCTGCTGTCTTGCGCCAGGGCCGGCGCGGCGGCGATGACCGCCATGGCGCTAGCGGAGGCGGCCAGAACGGCCTTGTGGAAATTCTTCATAGTTCAATTCTCCCCATATGCTCAGCCGCTCGGACCGCGAGCCAAACCCCAAAGACCAATTCGATACCAATCAACCTCGGAAAACCCGTGGAACGTGGTACTTCTCAAGCCTCGGAAGATGACTGTGACGGAAATTTTTCATCTGACAAGGCCAAAAAGAAACCAATTGCAGACCATGTTCTTATTGGTATGAAAATGGTCATATGCTATCGAAGCGGGCGTAGAACGCCGCCGGATTGCTCGCGGGGACGGGATTGAAGGGAGGGCTGTGAAATGACGTTTGCTGAACGAATTGGACGGCTCGACGCCAATGGCGATCACGCCCCCCTGTACAAGCAATTGCAGCGCGCCCTGCGCGAGGCGATCCAGAAGAAGGTGCTGTCGCCCGACGACGCCCTGCCCGCCGAACGCGACCTGGCCGACGAATTCAGCATCTCGCGCATCACCGTCCGCAAGGCGCTGGACGGGCTGGTCAGCGAGGGCCTGCTGACGCGCCGCCAAGGCGCGGGCACCTTCGTCGCCGCGCGGGTGGAAAAGAGCTTCTCGAAGCTGTCGTCCTTCACCGAGGACATGATCTCGCGCGGTCGCGTGCCGCGCAGCGAGTGGATCAGCCGCAGCGAAGGCCAGGTGAACCCGGAAGAATCGCTGACCCTGGGCCTGTCGCCCGGCGCCTCGGTCTATCGCTTCGCCCGGATCCGTTATGCCGACGGGGCCCCGATGGCGGTGGAATATACGACCATCGCCGCCTTCGCCCTGCCCTCCACCGAGGCGGTCGGCACGTCGCTCTACGAGGCTCTCGAAGCGACCGGCCATCGGCCCGTGCGCGCGCTGCAGCGGCTGCGGGCGGTGCTGTTCGGCGCCGAACAGGCCGACCTGCTGGGCGTTCCCATCAAGGACGCCGGCCTGCTGATCGAGCGGCGCGGCTTCCTGCGGGACGGCCGGGCGGTGGAAGTGACGCAATCCTATTATCGCGGCGACGCCTACGACTTCGTCGCCGAACTGAACTCGTTGTCCTGAGTTAGGAGTAGAGCTTGGAGGCGCCCGCCTTGACCCGTCCCGAGACCCCCGCGCAGACGCGGCTGTCGCCCCAAAGCCTGGCGCCCGAGTCGACCCGGATGTTCCTCGAAGCCGGCGAGGCCGCGTCGGTCGCGGCGACGCAGCTGACGGCCAACGCCCGCAAGATCGAAGCCCTGGCCGAACGCCTACGGGCCAATCCGCCGCGCGTGGTGGTGACCTGCGCCCGGGGCAGCAGCGACCACGCCGCCACCTTCGCCCGTTACCTGATCGAGACCAAGGCGGGCGTCCTGACCTCGTCGGCCGGCCTGTCGGTCAGCTCGGTCTATGACGCCTCGCCCAACCTGGAAGGCGCGCTGGTCCTCGCCATCTCGCAGTCGGGCAAGAGCCCGGACCTGCTGGCGGCGGTGAAGGCGGCCAAGGCCGCCGGCGCCTATGCCGTGGCCCTGGTCAATGTCGAGGACTCGCCCCTGGCCCAGCTGGCCGACGAGGTGATCCCGCTGCATGCCGGGCCCGAGCTGTCGGTGGCGGCCACCAAGTCCTACATCGCCGCGCTCGTCGCCATCACCCAGCTGATCGCCGCCTGGACGGAAGACGAAGATCTCACCAAGGCCTTGTCGGCGCTGCCCAAGGCTCTGGAGCGGGCCTGGGCGTTGGACTGGAGCTCGGCCGTCGAGAGCCTGAAGCCGGCCCGCAACCTCTACGTCCTGGGTCGTGGCGTCGGCTTCGCCGTGGCGCTGGAAGCGGCCCTGAAGTTCAAGGAGACCTGCGGCCTGCACGCCGAGGCCTTCAGCGCCGCCGAGGTACTCCATGGACCCATGGCGTTGGTGAAGGACGGCTTCCCGGCCCTGGTCTTCGCCCAGAACGACGAGAGCCGCGCCAGCGTCGACGACATGGCCAAGGGCCTGCGCGCGCGGGGCGCCACGGTCCTGATCGCGGCTCCCAATGGGACGAAAATGGGAGAGACGGGCGACGGCGTGCTGCCGACGGTCCCGGCCCATCCGGTGCTGGAGCCGATCCTGATGATCCAGAGCTTCTACCGCATGGCCAACGCCCTATCGGTCGCGCGCGGCTATGATCCCGACAACCCGCCCCACCTCAACAAGGTCACCGAAACCGTCTGATGCTGGCTGCTCTCGTCAATGGCCGTGTCCTGACGGCGACCGGTGTCGAATCCGGCAAGGCCGTGCTGGTGCGAGACGGCAAGATCGCCGCCGTCGTCGCCGCGTCCGAGGCCCCGGCCGACGCCGAGCGCCACGACCTGAACGGCGGCCTGCTGGTCCCCGGCTATATCGACACCCAGGTCAATGGCGGCGGCGGGGTGCTGTTCAACGACGCGCCCACGCCCGAGGCCATAGCCGCCATCGGCGCGGCGCATCGGGCCTATGGCACGACAGGCTTCTTGCCGACCCTGATCAGCGACGACCTCTCCGTCGTCGACCAGGCCATGCGGGCCACCGAGCGGGCCATCGAACAGGGCGTGCCCGGCGTATTGGGCGTCCACATCGAGGGCCCGTTCCTCAATCCCAAGCGCAAGGGCATCCACGACGAGGGCAAGTTCCGGGTCATCGACGAGGAGGCGCTGGCGCTGCTCGCGTCGCTGAAGGTCGGCAAGACCCTGGTGACCCTGGCCCCCGAACGCACCACGCCGGAGATGATCCAGCGGCTGGCCGACGCGGGCGTGCACGTGGCCGCCGGCCACACCAACGCCCTTTACGCGACCATGCGCCAGGCGCTGGACCATGGCCTGACCGGCTTCACCCACCTGTTCAACGCCATGTCGCCCCTGACCAGCCGCGAGCCCGGCGCCGTCGGCGCGGCGCTGGAAAGCCTGACCGCCTGGTGCGGCCTGATCGTCGACGGGCGCCACGTCGATCCGGTGACCTTGAAACTGGCCCTGCGCACGCGACCGCTGGACCGCTTCATGCTGGTCACGGACGCCATGCCCACCGTGGGCATGACCGACAAGCGCTTCAGCCTGCAGGGCCGCGAGATCGTCGTCCGCGACGGCGTCTGCGTCGGCGACGACGGCACCCTGGCGGGCTCGGACCTCGACATGGCCGGAGCCGTGCGCAACACCGTCCGGATGCTGGGCGTCAGCCTGGAAGACGCGGTGATGATGGCCTCGGCCGCGCCCGCCGCGTTCCTGGGACTGGACGGTCAGCGCGGACGGATCGCGCCCGGCCACGCGGCGGATCTGTGCCTGCTGAACGACGATCTTTCGGTGCGACGGACCTGGATCGACGGGGTCGCCGACTAACCCGGCCGTCGGCCATCCCCCAATGAAAAGGGCCGCCGGTCACCCGGCGGCCCTTCCCGTTCATGCATCGCGGCGCGACTACATCTTGTAGCGGACGCCAAACATGATGGTCCGGCCGAAGTGGTTGTATTCGTAGTTCCGGTCGGCCGCGAGGTCGGTGAAGCGGTCGCGGTACTCGTCCGTCAGGTTCACGCCTTCCAGCGAAACCTCGAAGTTGTCGTTCAGACGATAACGCATCGAAGCATCGACATTGATCGAGCTGTTGTAACCCTCGAACACGTTGCCGGTGTCGCTGGCGGCGTCGATGTAGCCGCTGCGATAGGCGATCGAGGCCCGGGCGCTGAACTTGTCGGCCTCGTAGTAGAGGGTGGCGTTCACAGCGCGCTTGGACAGATCGAACAGCGACGAGCTTTCGTTACGAGCAACCAGGATCGGGAAGTTGCCCGTCGCGGTCGGGGCCGCGGTCGCCGCGCCGTTGACCCTATAGTCGACGTTGGAGTCGACCAGCGTCAGGTTGGCGATACCGCCGAAGTTCGACCAGAACCCCGGCAGGAAGCTGAACGGCCCCTGGACCGCGAATTCGACGCCCTTCAGGGACGCGCCTTCGCCGTCGATCGTGGTGCCGATGGTCCACGGCCGCCCTTCGGGATCCGCTGCCGCCGGCGAGCTGGCCAGGATCAGCGAGGTCGGCAGGCCGGTGGACGCATAGGTCCCTTGAATCGAGCTGCTGAGCGGGAAGCTGGCGATATCCTTCTTGAAGAGCGCGATCGAGAAGATCGACTCGCGGGCGAAGTACCACTCGACCGACGCGTCGTAGGCCTTGGCGCGATAGGGCTTCAGCTGGGGGTTGCCCGAGGTGACACGGTAGTTGAAGCCGTCCACCGAACCGCCGGGGGTCAGGGAGCCCAGGTTCGGACGCGTCATGACCTTGGCCGCCGAGACGCGGAAGATGACCTTCTCCATCGGATAGAGAACAAAGTTGGCCGCCGGCAACCAGTCCTTATAGGAGCGATCCACGGTAACGGTCTGACCACTGTTGATGCCGGTCGAGGACTGCTCGGTCTTCACGTACCGCACGCCGGCGTTCAGCGCATAGTCGAGGTCGCCGATCTGGCTCTTCACGTCCAGTTGGACGTAGGCGCCGGTGTCCTTCTCGGTCACCGCGCGGGTATTGCCGGCCTGCTGGATCAGAGGGCGATTGTAAAGATTGATCAGAGCGGTCGCGGCATCGAGGTTCGGAGCCGCCCAGCTGGTCGTCGTGCCGCTCGGAGCCTCAGCGCCGCTCAAGGTGAAGTTCGTGGTCAGCGCCGAGGTGACCGGCGCGCCATAGGTCCCCGCCGCGCAGGTGAAGGCGGCGCAATAGGTCGAGTCGCGAGCGCCCTCGCGCAGGTTGAGGTCGAACTGACGGAAGGACGCGCCGCCCTTCAGCGTGATCGAGTCGTTCATCGCCCAGTCGCCGTTCAGGCCAAAGGTTTTGAACTTGTTGGTGTTGTTCGACGGACGATCGCGGAATTCGGCGAACTGGAAGTTCGTCGGCTCGCTGATGCTGGTGCCGAACGCCAGCACCGGCTTCTTCATGTCGGTGTAGTCATAGCGGTAACCGGTGGCGTCCCGGTCGTCGAAGATGATCGTCGTCTCATACGGGATGTCGGCGTCCGACTTCGAGAAGCCGGCCAAGCCCTGGATCTTGAACTTGTCCGAGAACTCGTGGGTCAGGTTGGCGCCAAGTTGGTAGAAGGTGGTGTCCAGCTTGCGCTCATAGTGTTCCAGCCGCACCCAGGCGTTGTCGAATGTGCCTTTGATCAGGTTGTTGTTGCTATCCAGCGTGTAGTCACGGACGCTGATCGAACGCTCGTTGGAGCGGAACAGGACCTCGGCCCACTTCTCGTTGCGGATGGCGCTGTACTTCGAATACAGGCCATCGACCGACAACTTGGTGCGGTCGGTCGGCGCATATTGGAAGCTGCCGGTCAGTCCCAAACGCTCACGATCGTGGGTGACCTGACCGTAGCGCGGAATACGGGGGTGGAAGGCCAGCGCCACTTCGTTACAGGCCGCGCTCGGAACGTAGGAGCCGCCGCTATTTTGCGTGGTGAAACAGTTGGTCGAGCCCACGCGGTTGAAGCGGGCCTGTGACCAGCGCACGGTGTTGTTGGTGGACTCAACCTGTTCCTGCTGGGAATAGGCGGCCGAGATCGACGCGCCCCACACGCCGCTCGGATGACGGTAGTTGACCAGGCCGGCCAGGCGCGGACCGAGATCCTTGCTCAGGCTATTATATTGGCCTTGGGCGCTAAGGGCGAGCGTGAAGCCGTCCTTGCCGGCCAGCGGATTGCCGGTGTTCAGGTCGACGACCGCGCCCAGAGAACCCTCGTCGAGCGAAGCCTCGGCGGTCTTGTGGACGACCAGGGAGCTGAACAACTCCGAAGCGAAGACATTGAAGTCGAAGCCGCGCTCGCGGTTGGCGCTGGCGCCGTCCGAAGTGGTGGCGACCGCTTCCATGCCGTTAACCCGCACGCGGGTGAAGCGCGAACCCAAGCCGCGCACGGTGATAGCGCGGCCTTCGCCGCCGTCGCGAACGATCGAGATACCAGGAACGCGTTGCAGCGACTCGGCGAGATTCTGATCGGGGAACTTGGCGATGTCTTCGGCGACGATGACGTCGACCGAGGAGACCGAGCTGCGCTTGGCGCTGAGCGCCGCATCCAGTGACTTACGGAAGCCGGTGACCACGATGGCCTCGACTTCATCGACGGCCGGAGCCGAAGCCGGGACTTGTGCATCGGCGGTCTGCGCGGCGGCGGCGCCGGCGAAAACCATCGCCAGGGCCAGAGCACCGCCGGACACGCCGTATTGCAGAGCGCGCACGCTCCCCTTGGTATTCTTGGACATAGAACCTCCTCCCGTGTCGACCATTGGTCGTTGCGAGGCGACGTAACCGCCGCCTTCGGCCTTCGTCTCGGTCTCGCGTCCTTCCCACGAGACCGGCTCCGGCCTTATTGATCTTCGTTTTTGCCACCGGTGTCAGAACCGAACTATGGTTTTTGACACCGGTATCAGAGTGCTAACAAAGCCCGCGACGGCCGACAAGGGCGCAAAGCGGTCACAAAGCTACAGACTTGTAGCCCCGTTGCGATTTCGACACATAGTGGCGTTCTGTCACATCCGCGGCCAGGGACGCCGCCGCGCTTACTCAG
This sequence comes from Caulobacter sp. ALps2, assembly GCF_058681635.1. Taxonomy (NCBI): domain Bacteria; kingdom Pseudomonadati; phylum Pseudomonadota; class Alphaproteobacteria; order Caulobacterales; family Caulobacteraceae; genus Caulobacter; species Caulobacter sp. ALps2. The sequence continues at coordinate 2,186,578 of NZ_CM178743.1, read as the reverse complement.
CCCTCTTCGGGCTTGTAGTGGCTGACCTGGTAGAGCCCCATCAGCATGGCGTCGCGTTGCTCGACCGGCAGCTCGGCGCCCACGGCCCGCAACAGCTTCAACGCGTTCAGGTGCACGTCCACCGCGTCCCAGCGCCACGCGCCGGCCGTTCCGCAGCTGTCGGCGAGGCCGCACAGCGACATCGCCGCCTTGTCTATCGCCGCGTCGGTGACGAACATGCTGACGTCGATGACCTTGGAGGACAGCAGGTACAGCGCCTCGAAACTCTCGCCATCCCGATCGGGCGCGCCCTTGCCGAACCGGTTTTCGATCTCGTCCAGGGCCTCGTCCAGCGCGGCCATCGAGGCTTCGCGCAGCGTTTCGACCCCCGCCTCGGCGGCGGCGACGGCATCCTTGGCCAGGATCCCCCCCTTGTCCCTGATCATGGCCGCCAGGCGGTTAGGGGGGCGGAACTTGCGGACGGTCATATCTGCACCTTGGCTGGGCGCATCAGGTTGGCGATTTCGTCATCCGACATGTTGGGCGTCTGCGCATCGCCCACCTCGGCCGGGAGGTCATCCTTCCGCCGTCCATCCGTCCCCGGCGGCGGCCCCTCATGCTTGAAGCGTCTGTCGGGCCCGATGAACGTATCACATTCAATGAAGGCCCGCTCCTCGCGCGCCACCCAGAAGATACGCTCCAACAGCACCTTCGGCGTGATCGGCTTGGCCACCACATAGTTCGAGCCCGCGTCGCGCAGCTTGAAGATCTGCGAGGTGCGGGTGTGGCCGGTGACCAGGATCACCGGGATATAACGATTGGTCTCGCCGCCCTCGCGGCGCAGCCACTCGATGAACTCGATACCGTCGGTGACGGGCATCTGCACATCGCTGATGATCAGGTCGAAGGTCTTGGTTCGGATCAGCACCTGAGCGTCGGCGACGGTTTCGGCCCGAAACAGCTGCTTGACCCCGAAGCCGGAGACGACCTGCGACAAAATGTCCAGCGAGGTGCCGTTGTCGTCCAGTACGAGCACCGTGGCTCGTTCGAGATTGATCCGTGCCGAGGGGAGAAGAACTTCCGGCATCGGCCCCTAGAAGAAATCCAGTTCGCCGGCTTCGGCGCGGTCGCCGACCAGCTCCTCGGCGCGGAGGCGCATGGCCATGTCGGACAGGCCCAGGCCGTTCAGGACCGGCGTGATCGACATGTTCCAATCGCCGGAGGCGTTCTGACTGACGCGCTCGAGCACCTCGGACAGGCCATGCAGCCGCTGGCTGAGCTCGTCCAGGGCCTGCAGGCGCGAGAGGTTCTCGATCGTCGCGCCGCCTTCCTTGGCCAGGTCGCCGGCCAAATGCTCGCAGTCGCGGCAGATGGCGGCGGCCGAGGCCAGCTCCGCCGCCAGGCGACGCGACAGCTCCTGAACCGGGAGGTGATCCTCGGTCGGGGCGATCGGCGTCAACGGCAGCGGTGAAGCGGTCATGGGCGTCAGAACAGATCCACGTCGCCGCTGGAGGCGGCGGGCATCGGGGCGGGCGTAGGACGACGGACGTCCTGCGGCGCGTTGTCCACGGCCACCAGGCGCTGGCGCACCCGGCCCGAGGTCGGCCAGAACTCGACGCGACGGGCCGAGACCCCTCCGGTGCTGGACGAGACGATCGGGATGCCTTCGTCGCGCAGGAAACGTTCGGCGAAAGCGGAGTTGCTGGCGCCGACGTCAGACAGTCCGTCGAACAGCTTCGCGCCGCCGAAGATCTTGGCTTCCATCCGCTCGCGGCGGGCGCCGCGCTTCAGCAGGTCGTTGATCAGCAGTTCCATGGCGTAGGCGCCGTAGCGGACGGCGTCGCCGCCCCCACGCCCGTCGCCTTCCGGCAGCAGGAAGTGGTTCATGCCGCCGACGCCGGCCTGCGGGTCGCGAATACAGGCGGCGATGCACGAGCCGAGCACGGTGGTCATCACCACCTGCGGATCGGTCGTCACATGGCTTTCGCCCTGGGTCACGTGAACCTTGATCGCCCGTTCCGGGTCGTCGTTATGGGAAAGCTGCATCAGGTCAACGCTCCGAAGACCTGTTCGATCTTCTCGCGCAGGCCCTGAACGGTGAAGGGCTTGACGCAGTAGTTGTTGACGCCGAACTGCACGGCGCGCTGGACCAGTTCACGGTCGGCGCGGCCCGTCAGCATGACGAAGGCGGTCTGACGGATCGGCGGGTGCGAGCGGACCGCTCGCAACAGCGCCAGGCCATCCATCTTCGGCATGTTGAAGTCCGAGATGACGAGGTTGGCCGGCTTGGCCAGGAGGTTCTTGAGAGCCTCCTCGCCATCGGGCGCCTCGCGGATGTCCTTGAAGCCGATCTGCTGCAACGCATTGCGGATCAAGGCCCGCATTGTGAGCTGGTCGTCGACCACGAGTACGGAGATGGAGCTAGCTTGCGGCATGGTTCATCGCCTCGCGGAGGCCAGATCGAGAATGGATTGGCCCATGTGGGACAGGGAGACCTGCTTTTCCACAGCGCCAAGTTCGAAAGCGGATCGCGGCATGCCGTAGACGACGCACGAGGCCTCGTCCTGGCCCAGCGTCTTGGCGCCGGCTTTACGCATGGCCAGAAGGCCCTGGGCGCCGTCGCGGCCCATGCCGGTCAGGATCACCCCGACCGCCTTGTCGCCGACGGCGTTGGCCACCGAATTGAACAGCACGTCCACCGACGGGCGGTGGCCGCTGACGGGGTCGCCCTGCACCAGGCGGCAACGCAGGCCGGCCGAGCGGACGACCTCCAGGTGCGTGGCGCCGCCGGGGGCGACATAGACCTTGCCGGGCTCCAGCAGGGCGCCGTCCGTGGCTTCCTGCACCTTGGCTCCGCTGGCGCGATCCAGGCGCGCGGCGAAGCTGGCGGTGAAGGTGGCCGGCATGTGCTGGGTGATGACCGTCGGCGGGCAGGTCTCGGGGAACAGGGTCAGGATCGACAGCAGGGCTTCCACCCCGCCGGTCGACGAACCGATCGCCACGATATCGCCCGAGGGCATGAAGTCCTTGCGGCGCGTCGGCGCGGCCGTCGGCGCGGCGCCGGCGTTGGTGCGGACCGAGGCCCGGGCCGCGATCTTCACCTTGGCGACGATCTCGGCCAGGGCTTCCTGGGTGCCGGTGGCGTCGGCGGGCTTGCCCACGCAATCCACCGCGCCCAGTTCAAGCGCCCGCAGCGTCATCTCGGCGCCGGCCTGGGTCAGGGTCGAGACCATGACCACCGGCATCGGCCGCAGGCGCATGATCTTCTCGAGGAACTCGATGCCGTTCATGTTCGGCATCTCGATGTCGAGGGTGACGACGTCGGGATTGAGGGCCTTGATCATGCCCCGCGCCTCGAACGGGTCGCCGGCGCCGCCGACCACCTCGATATCCGGGTCACGATTGAGGGCCGCCGTGATCAGGCTCCGCATCGTGGCGGAGTCGTCGACGACAAGAACGCGAATCTTCGGCATCAGCGACCGACCTTCCGGTACGCGGTCAGGCCGCAGCTTTCGAACGCGGTCACCGAAGCCCCGACGCGCTCGGAATGGCCGACGTACAGGCGGCCGCCCGGCGCGATGAGCGGGGCGAACCGGCTCCAAACGCGTTCCTGAGTGGGTTCATCGAAATAGATCACGACATTCCGGCAGAAGATGGCGTCGAACGGACCCTTCATAGGCCAGGACGGACCGTTGAGATTTAGTTCCCGGAACGCGACCAGGCTGCGGGCCGCTTCGCAGACCCGGAACGCGCGACGATCCGAAGGGTCGCGCTCGAAGTACTGGTTGCGCGCGGCGGCCGGGATACCTTCCAGCAGGCTCTCGTCGTACGAGGCGGCGCGGCCGGTGGCGAGCACGTTGGTGTCGATGTCCGTGCCCAGGATGCGGATGTCCAGATCGGCCGCGTTCGGCCAAACCGACAGCACCGTGAAGGCCATCGAATAGGGTTCCTGGCCCGACGAGCTGGCGGCCGACCACAGGCGCAGGCGGCCCCCGGCGCGCACCTTGTCGGCGACCGGCTCCAGGACGTTGGCGCGCAGATCGTCGAAGTGATGCGGCTCGCGGAAGAAGCGCGTGACGTTGGTCGTCAGAGCCCGGAGCATCTCCTGGCTCTCGTCATGACCTTTGTCGCTCGAGACGAAGGCGCAGTATTCGGTGAACGAGCGCAGGCCCAGGGTGCGCAGGCGCTTGGCCAAGCGCGAATAGACCAGCGTCGCCTTGCTGTCGGGCAGGCTGATGCCCGCCAGGTCGTACAGCAGCGCGGCGATACGTTTGAAGTCGGCGGTCGTGAACGCGAACTCGCCATCGACGAGGGCTTCACGGCGTTCGGTTGAGGCTGGGGCGATCGTCATCAGGCTGCCATGGCCTCGCGTTCGGGAAGGATGCGGTCCAGCGAGATCTCGCTGATCATGCGGCCTTCGATCGAGACGATGCCGCGCACGAAGTTGCGGACGGTGTCGCAGGCCATGTCCGGCGTCGGTTGCACCATGTCGTCATTGATCGACAGGATGTCCGACACCGCGTCGACCAGCAGGCCGACGGTGCGGTCGCCCGCCTTGACCACGATGAAGACGCTACGGACGGTGGGCTCGATCACCGGCATGCCCAGGCGGCAGGCCAGATCCATGATCGGCAGGACCGCGCCGCGCAGATTGATGACGCCGCGCATGAAGCCGGGCGATTGCGGGAGCACCGTGGCCGGGCTCCAGCCGCGGATCTCGCGGACGGCCATGATGTCCACGCAGTATTCTTGGTCCCCTACGCGGAAGGAGATCAGTTCCCGGCGGTCTATCCCTGTGGCGGTGGCATGGTCTGTCATGACTTACTCCGCGGCGATGAGGGTGGGTTCGGTGGGGCGAGGCGCGCCACCTTCGCGGCGGCGCATGGCGATCGTGGCGTCCACGTCGAGGATCAGCGCGACGCGGCCGTCGCCCAGGATGGTCGCGGCGGCGACGCCCTCGACCTGCTGGTAGTTCTGTTCCAGGGACTTGATCACGACCTGGCGCTGACCGTGGATGGCGTCGGCCACCAGGGCGGCGCGCGAGCCGTCCTCGCCTTCGACCAGCAGCACGACGCCGTCGGTCGGGTGGGGCGAGTGAGCGCGATAACCCAGGGCCTGGCCGACGTCGATCAGCGGCACGAAACTGTCGCGGACGGCCAGCACCGAGCCGACCGGGCCCAGCGGACGAACTTCTTCCGGCTTCGGACGCAGGCTTTCGACGATGGCGGCCAGCGGCACGACCAGGGTCTCGCCGGCGACGTCGACCACCATGCCGTCCAGGACGGCCAGGGTCAGCGGCAGGCTGAGCGTGAAGGTCGAGCCCAGACCGGGCCGCGAGGTGATCGAGATGCGGCCGCCCAGGGCCTGGACCGAGCGCTTGACCACGTCCATGCCGACGCCGCGGCCCGACACGTCCGAGATCTTGTCGGCGGTCGAGAAGCCCGGGAGGAAGATCAGGTTGTCGATCTCTTCGTCGGTCAGCGTCAGGTCGGGCGCGATCAGGCCCTTCTTGACCGCGATCGAGAAGACCCGCTCGCGGTTGATGCCCTTGCCGTCGTCCGAGACCTCGATGACGATCCGGCCGCTGCGGTGCAGCGCGGCCAGGCGCACGACGCCTTCGGGATTCTTGCCGGCCGCCTTGCGCTCATCGGGGCTTTCCAGCCCGTGGTCGATGGCGTTGCGCAGCATGTGGGTGATCGGGTCGGACAGACGCTCGATGACCGTCTTGTCGACTTCGGTGTTCTCGCCGTCCATCACCAGGCGGGCCTGCTTGCCCGTCATGTTGGCGACTTCGCGGACCAGGCGCGGCATGCGCTGGAACACCGACTTCACCGGCTGGGCGCGGATGGCCATGACGCTGTCCTGGATCTCGCGGGTGAGCTGTTCCAGCTCATCCAGACCCATGGCCAGGTTCGAGGACGGGGCGATGCCATACTCGCCGACGCGCTGCGCCAGCATGGCCTGGTTGATGACCAGTTCGCCGACCAGGTCGATCAGGCGATCGATGCGCTCGGGATCGACGCGGATGACCGACTGGCCGGGACCCGGGACTTCGACCTGGGTGGCCTTCGGCGCGGCGGCGGCCGGAGCGGCGGCGGGCTTGGCGGCCTCGACGACCGGCGCGGGCGCGGGAGCGACCTCGGCGACCAGCGCTGGGGCGGGAATTTCGATCGGCTCGGGGGCCGGGGCGGACTCGACGGCGTCCACGGCCGGCGTTTCGGCGATGGTCAGCAGCGCGGCCATGGCGTCATCGACGCCGCCTTCGCCGCGGGTGATTTCCAGGTCGCAATCGCCGTCGACAAATTCGAAGACCTCGCGGATCGCGGCCTCGTCCTCGTCGGTTTCCAGGCGGACGCTCCAGGTGACGAAGGCGGCTTCCGGGTCCAGGTCTTCCAGGGCCGGCAGGGCGCGATCGTCCAGGGTCGCCTTGATCGGACCCAGGCGGTTCAGCTCACGCAGCAGCAGCGCCGTCTCGTTGGCCTTGCGATACAGGTCCGACTTCGGACGGATCGACACCGTCCAGACGTTGGACTGGATCACGTCGGCGTCGGCGGCCTGCGCCTCGACCGAAATGGTCTGGGGCACGAACACGAAGCCGAGGTCGTCGTCGTCCATCGCATCGTCAACGACGGCGGGGATGCTGACGGGGGCGGCGGCGACATCCTCGACGACCGGAGCGTGCGCGGCGGCGGCGGGGGCGGCGTTGGGGTCGGTCCAGGTTTCCAGCTCGGCGGCCATGGCGGCCGAGGCTCCCATGTCGACATCGCCCAGGCCGCGAGCGGCGCTGACGTGGTCGGCCAGGATGTCCGAGGCGCGCAGCAGGACGGCGGCCAGCTCGACCGTGTTGGGCACGGCGCCCGAGCGCACGGCGTCCAGCAGGGTCTCGAACACGTGGGCGAAACGCACCAGCGGTTCCAGACCAAAGGCGCCGGCGCCCCCCTTGATCGAGTGGACGGCGCGGAACACGGCGTTGACCGTTTCCAGGTCGCCGGCCCCTTCTTCCATAGCCAGGAGACCGCCCTCGAGGTCGGCGAGAAGCTCCTCGCATTCCTGGAAGAAGGTGACCTTGATGGCCTCTAGCTCGTCCATATCCCGTACGTCCTAATTCGCGTCTAGCAACGGGTACTCAAAAAACGGGGTACTGAAGTCTTGGCCTGGATCAGGCGGCGACGCGCCGGATGGCGTCGACCAGCTTTTCCGGGTTGAACGGCTTGACGATCCAGCCCGTCGCGCCGGCTTCGCGAGCCCGCTGCTTCTTGGCCGGGTCGCTTTCCGTGGTCAGCACCAGGATCGGGATGGCGCGATAGTCGTCGTCGACCCGCACCGCCTCGATGAAGCCGAAGCCGTCCAGCTTGGGCATGTTGATGTCGGTGATGATGATGTCGGGGCGATGGGCGGAGAGAACCTCCAGACCGTGTTCGCCGTCGACAGCCTCGACCACATTGAACCCGGCGCCGACCAAGGCCATGCGCAGCATGTCCCTCATGGTGCGGGAATCATCGACCGTGAGAACCGTACGCGTCACGATTCAGCTCCTTGGAATTCCGCCGAGAGGAGCGCCCCTTCGGCGCCGAAAAGACGGGTGGTTTCAACGAAGGCCTCGGAAGGCCCCTTGATTGAGAAGGACTGACCGTCCCGGTCCCAGGCCTTGCGGGCGGCCAGCAGAACCTGCAGGCACAGACCGCCGAGGCGACGGACCTGATCGGCTTCCACGGTGATCGCCGCGCCGCGACGCTCCAGGAGGGCGGCCTTCAGAGGGGCCGCGGCCTTGAGATCCAGGGTTTCAGGCAGCGCGATCGCAGCGGCCATCAGAATTCCTCCCAACCTTCCGTGACGGGGGCCTGGGCGACCGCCGCCGAACCACTGCTCCGGCCCGGGCGGGCGAAGGTGTTCAGGCGAGCCTGTTGCTCGGCCACCGGGTTGCGCGCCGGAGCGTGCTGCGTCGCGTCGGCCATGGCCGGGCGGGCGTAGTTCGAAGCGCCGTTACCCACTTGGAAGCGGGCCATCAGGCGGACCAGCTCGCCGGTCTCACCCTTCAGCGAGTGCGTCGCGGCGGTCGACTGCTCGACCATGGCGGCGTTCTGCTGCGTGACCTGATCCATCTGGTTCACGGCGGTGTTCACTTCGTTCAGACCGGTCGCCTGTTCCGCGGCCGAAGCCGCGATTTCGGTGACCAGGGCGTCGATCTCGCCGACCTTCGCCACGATCCGTTGCAGGGCCTCGCCCGTCTGGCCGACCAGGCTGACGCCTTGGCTGACCTGCTGGGTCGAGCTGGAGATCAGAGCCTTGATCTCCTTGGCCGCTTCGGCCGAACGCTGAGCCAGGGCGCGAACTTCCTGGGCGACGACCGCGAAGCCGCGGCCCGCTTCGCCCGCACGCGCGGCTTCGACGCCGGCGTTCAGGGCCAGGAGGTTGGTCTGGAAGGCGATTTCGTCGATCACGCCGATAATCTGGCTGATCTGCTTGGACGAGTTTTCGATCTCGCCCATGGCCGACACTGCCTGATGAACGACCTGGCCGCTATGCGTCGCTTCGCCACGCGTCGTCGAGACCACGTCCGAGGCTTGGCGAGCGCCCGAGGCCGTGCGGCGCACGGTGGCGGTCAGCTCGTCCAGGGCGGCGGCGGTTTCTTCCAGGCTGGCGGCCTGTTGTTCGGTGCGGCGCGACAGGTCGTCCGAAGCGTGGGCGATTTCGTCGGCGCCGGTGCGCAGGCCGTCGGTCGAGGCGGCGATGACCTTCATCGTCTCCTGCAGCGAGCCCATGGCGCCGTTGAAGTCGTCCTTCAGCTTGCGGTAGTCGCCGGGGAAGTCGGCGGTCACGCGGAAGGTCAGGTCGCCCGAGGCCAGCTTTTCCAGGCCCTCGGCCAGGTTGCTGACGACGGTCGAGGCTTCCTGGGCGGCGGCGGCGGCGGCGGCTTCCTTGGCGCGGCGTTCATCGGCCGTGAGGGCGGCCGACTTTTCCTGCTCGGCGCGCAGCGCGTCCAGGTGCAGCTGATTGTCGCGGAAGACCTTGAGGGCCGAGACGATGGCGCCCAGCTCGTCGCCGCGGGTCATCTTCTCGAGGTCGATGGTGTTGTCGCCCTTCGACAGCTTGTCGGTGGCGCCGGCGATGTCGTTGATCGACTTGCGGGTCGTCATGACCGTGAACCAGGCCAGACCGCCGACGGCGGCCAGGGTGATCAGCGACATGACGATCGTGATGCTCATCGCGGCCGTGGCTTCCGCCTGGCGCTTGGTCGTCTCGGTTTCGATGCGCTTGTTGGCGACGGCGACGACCTGGTCGAGCAGACCGGTCATCTTCGTGTACTGCTCCTCGAACGGCGCGATGAAGCCGACGGCCATGCCGAAGTCGACGCCGATCATGCCGCTGACCGTATCGATCGCGCTGCGGCATTCCTCGAGCGACTTGATCAGCTCGGCGATCTTGGGCTGTTCGGCGGCGGGGAGCTTGGCCTTGAGCGCGGCCAGGTCCTTCTTCACCGAGTCAGTCTCTTTCAGGATCGCCGCCATCCGGGCGTCGTTCCCGCCCAAATCGATGTTGCCCGCCTTGTGGGTCAGCACCGTGTAGAGCTCGCCGTTGATGTTCGAGATGCGCTTGGAGATCTTCTGGATCTCCATGTTCTGGCGCATGTCGCTTTCAACGACCTGTTTCAGAGCGGCCGACTGGCTCTTCTGAACAACGATGGCGCCACCCGCCATCAGGGCCAGCATCAGCAAAGCGAATGCTGGCGCAAAGCCGATCTTGATAATCAACGGTAAATCGACGAGACGAATCCGTTTCATCGCGAGGTCCCCTCCAACCGGCGCGCCGTGCCCACGGATCGCCAACATGAGAGGGGATAATCCCCATAGAGTCCTAACAGACTCTGACTTGGTTAAAGCCAATTCGACATAATAGTTCGAGGTGGTGTCGAACGGGGCGTTTCGTCGCAGGCCTCCGCGCGCGGAATCTATAGAGGCGAGAGCCCGTCGCGAGAGTCTCACCTGGATCGAGCGATGGTTACCCAGAAGTAAACCTTCAATATTCTTCGCCGACTCAGAATCTCTTAACTTGAAGCTGCGACAAGGCTCCTGCGTCCGGTTGGCGCATCGTCCATCGGACGTGACACTTTTACTAGGAGCAGCGGGATGAAATATCCGATCGCTATTGCCGCGGGAATCGCTGGCAGCTTTTTCGTCGCTCAGGCCGCTTCGGCCGCTGGCGGTTTCGAAGACCAGATGGGCCGTTGCCTGCAACAGTTCGCGAACACCCGCGACGCCGCGCAAGTGATGCTCGAGTGCAACGCCGCCGACGGCAAGCTGTCGGACTGCAAGGTCGTTGACAACAGCGCCGCCGGCAAGGGCTTCGACAAGGCCGCGATGTGCATCGCCGAAAAGCTCCCCATGGGCGCCAAGACCGGCACCGTGAAGGTTCCGTTCCGCTTCCCGGGCGGCGCGTAAGCGTCGCTTCCTTTCGGGGGAAACAAAACGCCCTCGCCGACTCTGTCGGCGAGGGCGTTCTGCTGTCTGGAGACCGCCGAACACCGTCGCGCCCTATACTTTAGAACTCTTCCCAATCGTTTTTGATGGCCACGGCGGTATTGCCGCGCGAGCCCGGGCTCGAGGCGCCGGGACGCACGGGCGAATGGGCGGCGGGGCGAGCGGCCGGCGCGGCGCGCGCGGGCTTGGTCACGATATCGTCCTGGCGCCCGGCCGAGACTTGGCCTGAGACCTGGAAAGTGGCCACTTGCTTGATCAGTTCGGCGGCCTGACCCTTGAGGGAATGGGTCGCGGCCGTCGTCTGCTCCACCATGGCGGCGTTCTGCTGCGTGACCTGGTCCATCTGGTTGACGGCCGTGTTCACTTCGTTGAGGCCCTGGGCCTGCTCCTGGGCCGAGGACGAGATCTGGACGATCAGCTCGTCGATCTCGGCCACCTTGGCGACGATGCCGCGCAGGGCGTCGCCGGTCTGACCCACGAGCCCCACGCCGCGATCGACCTGGGCGGTCGAGTTGGCGATCAGGGCCTTGATCTCCTTGGCCGCGTCGGCCGAGCGCTGGGCGAGCGCGCGGACCTCCTGGGCGACCACCGCGAAGCCGCGCCCCGCCTCGCCGGCCCGAGCCGCTTCGACGCCGGCGTTGAGGGCCAGCAGGTTGGTCTGGAAGGCGATCTCGTCGATCACCCCGATGATGTTGCCGATCTCGCGCGAGCTGGTCTCGATCTCGCCCATGGCCGAGACGGCTTGGTCGACCACGGCGCCCGAGCGCTCGGCCTCGGCCTTGGCGCCGGCGACAACGTCCTGGGCCTGCTTGGCGCCGGAAGCCGTGCGGCGGACGGTCGAGGTGATCTCGTCCAGAGCGGCTGCGGTCTCTTCCAGGCTGGCGGCCTGCTGCTCGGTGCGACGCGACAGGTCGTCGGCGGCGACGCCGATCTCGTCAGTCCCCGACCGGATTCCGTTGGTGGCCTCGGACACCCGGCTCATCGCCTGCTCCAGGATGCCGACGGCGTTGTTGAAGTCGTCCTTCAGCTTCTGGAATTCGGACGTCACATCGGCGTTGAGGCGACCGACCAGATCGCCCTGGGCCAAGCGATCCAGGGCGTCGCCCAGGGCCTGGACGACGGCCTTCTGGTTGGCCTCGCTGGCCAGGCGCGTGGCTTCCAGGCGCTGCCGTTCGGCCTCGATGGTCTCCAGATAGATCGAGATGGCGAAGTCCATGTCCAGCATGACCGCCTTGATCAGGGCGCTGACCGCGTCGCCGGCCTTGCCGGAGTCGCCCCTGGCCATGAACCCCTTGGGCCATTGCTCGGCGATCACGGCGCGGATCAGGTGCTCGCTGACCACCGCGTAGCCGCCGATGTACCAGCGCGGCTCCAGGCCGATGCGGGCGTGGGTCTGGCCGATGGTGCGCACGGCCTTGACGTAGGTCTCGTCGAACTCGGCGCGCGAGATCACGTCCCAGTGCGTCCGCTGGCGGCCCGCGGCGGCCTGCATGTGCTTTTCGTCGCCGAAGAACTTGCGGGTTTCCGGCGTCGAGCGGACCTTGGCGTAGAAGGCGTCCAGCGCCGGGCCGATGGTCTCGCGGATGACGGGCTGCAGATCACGCAAGGCGTCGCGCGCCTTGGCGTCCAGACCCATGAACGCCACTCGGTCGTTGATCGCGTGATCCTGGCTCATCGCCCGTCCCCGTTTCGAAATGCGGGAGCAGGCTCGCCTTGCATACTTAACGCCAACTTAAATATTCGCGCGCGGCGGGCGACACAGTGACGCACACACCAAAAGGGCGAGTTGACGAGGCCGAATATCGATTTTCTTGAAAACCTTTGCGTGGACTACGAAAATCGCCCCCCACGCGACATTTCAACACAGCTATCCTCGCGACATACCGCCGCGGCTTTTAACCGCCCCGTTTCAAGGTTTCCCGGGCGATGACCAGTTGCTGGATCTGGCTGGTGCCCTCGTAAATCCGGAAGATCCGAACGTCGCGATACAGACGCTCGATCCCATAGTCGGCGACATAGCCGGCGCCGCCGAACACCTGCACGGCGCGGTCCGCGACCCGGCCCACCATTTCCGAGGCGAACAGCTTGGACGCCGCCGCCTCCAGCGTGACGCCCACGCCGGCGTCGCGCTTGCGGGCGGTTTCCAGGACCAGCGCCCGGGCCGCCAGGGCCTCGGTCTTGCTGTCGGCGATCATCGCCTGGATCAGCTGGAAGCTGGCGATCGGCTGGCCGAACTGCTTGCGCTCACTGGCATAGGCCACGCAGTCGGCGATCAGCCGCTCGGCCACGCCCACGCAGACGGCGGCGATGTGCAGGCGGCCACGATCCAGCACCTGCATGGCGACCTTGAAGCCCTCGCCCTCTTCGCCCAGGCGGTTCTCGACCGGCACGCGGACATTGTCGAAGGTGACGTCGTGGATATGGGCGCCCTGCTGGCCCATCTTCTTCTCGGGCTTGCTGACCGAGAGGCCAGGAAGATCGCGCTCCACCAGGAAGGCCGAGACCCCGCCCCCGCCCTTCACGTCGGGATTGGTGCGGGCCATGACGGTGAAGAGCGAGGCCTTGCCGGCGTTGGTGATGAAACGCTTGCCGCCGTTCAGGACATAGTGGTCGCCATCCAGCGTGGCGCGGGTCTGCACCGCGGCGCTGTCGGAGCCGGCCTCCGGCTCGGTCAAGGCGAAGGAGGTGATGGTTTCGCCCGACGCGATGCCTTCCAGCCACTTGGCCTTCTGAGCATCATTGCCGAACATGACGAGGCCCTGGCTGCCGATGCCGACATTGGTGCCGAACACCGAGCGGAAGGCCGGCGAAGCGCGGCCCAGCTCGATGGCCACCAGCGCCTCCTCCTCCATGTCGAGGCCCAGACCACCATACTCTTCGGGGATGGAGAGGCCGAAGAGGCCGAGGGCCTTCATCTCCTCGATCACGTCGGCCGGGACGGCGTCGTCCTCGGCGACCTTGGCTTCGATGGGGCGCAGGCGCTCGGCCACGAAGCGCGCCACCGTCTCGAGCAGTTGCTCGCGGGTTTCCAGATCGAGGGCCATGCGCTTCTCCCGGTCAAACACTTGTTTTGACCGGGACTGTAGCGACGGCTTCGAAGAATGGAAGCCTTACCCTTGGGCCTTCTCGGCTTGGGCCAGCACGCTCTTGCGAACGCCATAGGCGAAGTAGACCGCCGCGCCGATGATGTGGGCGAGCAGGAAGTAGATCTGGGTCTTGGCCGGCAGGCTGTAGAACAGATACAGGCAGCCCAGGATGCCCGCCGGGGCCACGATCCGCCACATCGGGGTCGAGAACACCCGCGGACGATTCGGCTCGCGACGGCGCAGCACGATCACCGAGGCGCCGACCGCGATGAAGGCCGCCAGGGTGCCGGCATTGGCCAGCTCGGCGATGTCCTTCAGCGACAGGAAGCCCGACAGCACCGCCGACAGGGCGCCGGTCAGCAGGGTCATCAGCACCGGCGTGCCGGTCTTGGCGTTCACCCGCGACAGGGCGCGCGGCAGCAGGCCGTCGCGGGCCATGACGAAGAAGATCCGGCTCTGGCCATACATGAAGGCCAGGATCACGGTCGGCAGGGCGACGACGGCGGCCAGGGCCACCAGCTGGGCGGTCTTGGGATGGTTCAGGGCCTCCAGGATGAAGACCAGCGGCGCCTCGCTCTTGGAGAACACCTCGGCGCGCGAGGCCCCGATCGCGACGGCGGCGACGATCATGTAGATGGCCGTGCAGGCGGCCATCGAGCCGACGATGCCGATGGTCAGGTCGCGCTTGGGGTTCTTGGTCTCTTCGGCGGCGGTCGACACGGCGTCGAAGCCGTAGAAGGCGAAGAAGATCAGGCTGGCGGCGGCCATCACCCCGACCTTGGCGGCGTCGGGCCCGGCGCCCTCGGGGATATGGGCCGAGAAGCCGTTGGGCATGAACGGCGTGAAATGGCCGGCGTCGAAGGCCGGCAGACACAGGGCCACGAAGATCGCCAGGGCGATGATCTTCACGAACACCAGGATCATGTTGACCGTGGCGCTCTCGCGGGTGCCCAGGGCCAGCAGGCCCGCTACCGCCATCGAGATGATCACCGCCGGCAGGTTGACCAGGCCGCGCCCGCCGCCCGCCAGTTCCACATGCGGCCCGGCCAGCAGAAACTCCGGAAACCCCGCGGCCTTGAACAGGTCATGAGCGTGGGCCGACCAGCCGACGGCCACGGCCGCGCAGACCAGCGTGTATTCCAGGATCAGGCTCCAGCCGACGAACCAGGCGACCGGCTCGCCCATGGCCGCGTAGCTGTAGGTGTAGGCGCTGCCCGCGGCCGGCATCATGGTCGACAGCTCGGCGTAGCAAAGGGCGGCGCAGGCGCAGACCGCGCCGGCTATCAGAAAGGACAGGATCACGCCCGGCCCGGCCAGGCCCGCGCCCACGCCGGTCAGGGTGTAGATGCCGGTGCCGACGATGGCACCGACGCCCAGGGCCACCAGATGCGGCCAGCTCAGGGTCTTTTTCAGTTGGTGGCTGTCCGCGTGTCCCGCGGTGATGGTGTCGATGGCCTTTCGGCGCGTCCAGAAGCTCAAGACAGGGTCCCTCCCACTCTTTGAGCGGAACATGGAGTGGGTTTCGCCCCCCGCCAAGCTTGTTTGTTAGAAGAAAATTCTCGTCAGGGCGTAGGCCAGGACGGCGACGGCGGCAGTGACCGTTCCCAGCATCACCGCCAGCTTCGGCTTGACCTCCAGCAGGGCCTTGGGACCGAGCTTCGCCGAGATCGCGCCCACGCCGGCCAGCAGCAGGAAGCTCGAGCAAGTCATCAGGGTCGAGACCATCGCCGCCGGGACCAGATTCAGCGCCCGGGCGCCGGCGAGGGCGAAGAAACCCAGTACGAACAGCGGCGGGGCTTTGACACCCGCAACGACGCCACCGTCCTTGGAGCGGGTCAGAAGGAAGCCGATCAGCACCACCGCCGGGCCCAGCCAGACGATGCGGGCCAGCTTGGCCAGCGCCGCCGTGCCCGCGACCTCCGGCGACACCGAAGCGCCGGCGCCGGCCACCTGGGCGACGTCGTGGATCGAGAGACCGAAAAACACCCCAGCCTGGTGGGCGGTCAGGCCCAGCGCGTGGGCCAGCGGCGGATAGGCCAGCATGGCCACGGTCGACAGCAGGTTGACCCCGACGATGACCAGGGCCGTCGTGCGCTGGTTGGCGGGACTGGCCGGCGCGGCCTGCGCGGCGGCCAGGGCGGCGGAGGCTCCGCAGATCGAGCAGGCGGCCGCCGCGATCAGGGCCTCGGCGAACGGCAGGCCCAGCGCCACGCCGGCGGCCGCGCCGATGGCCAGGCCGCCCAGCACCACGACGCCGCTGGCCAGGATGGCCGGACCGCCCAGGGCGGCGAACTCGGCCCAGCTGATCTGAGCGCCCATCATGGCGACCCCGAGCCGAAGCCCGGGCTTGGCGAAGACGTCGAGACCCGCGCCCAACTGCGCCTGCAGACCCAGCGCGCCCAGCATCATGCCCAGCGCCACCGCGATCAGCGGCGCGGGCGCGTGCAGGCTCTGGGACAGCAGCTTGGCCAGCACCGCCAGCAGCACCCCGGCGACCAGGCCGGGGCCGAGACGGCCGGCGCTCAGCTTGAGCGCGGCGGCGGTCATCCCCGGACGGTCTCCCCAGAAATCGAGGTAGGGGCCGCAAAGTGCTTGTCGGCGCGCTCGCAGCGGCTCGACAGGCGCTCGTTCAGGCGGCGAACGGTCTGGCTGCCGGTGCGCTCGAAGGCGAACGGCAGGATGCCGTGGACGATGCAGGCCAAGCCCGCGCCCAGCAGGGTGAAGCCGAAGCTCCAGGCCACGCCCATGTGTTCGCCATAGCTTTCGCCGACCGACTTCGGGTGACGGGTGAACGACAGGTCCATGGACGCCTCGCGGGTTACCGAGGCTCTCTAGGATGGCGAGGATTCGGAGAAAGGCATTACTGGATCGCGCGCCGATCCAAGCGTAGAGAGAATTTCATTCTTCGATCGAGGGCTTCCGGAGATGATTGATCTCGACCAGACGGACCGACGCATCCTGGCTATTCTCCAGGAGGACGCCACGGTCGCGATCGCCGACATGGCCGAGCGGGTCGGCCTGACCCAGACGCCATGCTGGAAGCGGGTCAAGCGCCTGCAGGACGCCGGCGTCATCACCGCCCGCGTCGCCCTGCTGGACCGCGAGGCCCTGGATCTGGGCCTGACCGTCTTCGTGGCCGTGAAGACTGGCCGCCACGACGAGGCTTGGCTGGAGACCTTCGCCGCCGGCGCCAAGGCCCTGCCGGAGGTGATCGAGTTCTACCGCATGAGCGGCGATGTCGATTACCTGCTCAAGGTCGTTGTCCGCGACATCGCCGCCTATGACCGCTTCTACAAGCGCCTGATCGCCACCGCCCCGCTCACCGACGTGTCGTCCAGCTTCGCGATGGAGCAGATCAAGTTCACGACGGCCCTGCCGATCTGCCCCACTTGAAGGCCGTCGCGCGGATGTCATCGTCGCGGTTCAACTAGGGCCAGTTTCGAGTGGAGAACGGCTTATGGACGCGACGCGGCGTGGACTCCTGATCGGCGGCGCGGCGCTTGCCCCCGCCTTGGCGCCCTCTCTGGCGATAGCGGCCGAGACCTCGGTCGACCCTACCGCTCCGCCAGCCATCCGCGCCCATCTCGGCGTCACCGAAAATCCATTCGGCCCGGCCCCGTCGGCCCGCAAGGCCGCCGCCGACGCCCTGCTGGAGACGCCCTATTACGCCTGGGCGCTGGAGCCGCCGCTGGTCAGGCTGATCGCCCAGCGCGATAGCCTGAAACCCGAACAGGTCGGCCTGTGCAACGGCTCGCTGGAGGCCCTGTCGCTGCTGTCGACCGCCTTCGGCAAGACCGGACCAGTCGTCTCGGCCCAGCCCAGCTACGCCACGCCGCTGCTTTATGCCGAGCGCCAGGGCGCCAAGCTGGAATGGGTTCCGCTGGCCGCCGACCAGCAGATCGACCTGCCGGCCCTGATCGAGCGCGCAAAGGCGACCAACGCCGGCGCGGTCTATGTCTGCAATCCCAACAATCCGACCGGCCTGCTGCTGGACGCCGACGCCTTGCGGGCCTTCTGCATCGAGGTCGCCAAGACCCGGCCGGTGATCGTCGACGAGGCCTATATCGAGATCAGCCCCGACCCGGCGCGCAACTCGATGATGGACCTGGTCCGCGCCGGCCACGACGTGATCGTCGCCCGCACCTTCTCCAAGGTCTACGGCATGGCCGGCCTGCGGGTCGGCTTCATCGCCGCCCGCCCCGACCGGGTGAAGACCCTGAAGAGCATGATCCCGACCCACAAGGGTCGTCCTGGCCTCGCCGCCGCGACGGCCTGCTATGGCGACCAGGCCTATCTGGCCGGGGCCAAGGCCTATCTCGAAGGCTGTCGGAGGAAGATCTACGCGATCTGTGAGGCCAACGGCCTGAAGTACCTGCCCTCGCACGGCACCTATGTCTTCGTCGACAGCGGCAAGCCGAACCTGGCCTTCCAGAAGACCCTGGCCGGCATGGGCGTCGAGGTGCGGGTGTTCGACAGCCCGGCCCACCCGACCTGGATCCGCGTCGGCACCGCCAGCCCGGCCGAGCTGGACTATTTCGCGTCGGTTCTGCCCAAGGCTTTGCGGGCCTAGGCTTGGCGGCGGGAACGACCTATTGGTCAGACCTCGTCTGATCAGTGATCCACCATGCCTATTGTCGAGATGACCGCGGTCGACGCCGACCACTTCCACGGCGAGATCGTGCCCGCCGCTCAGCCGGTCGTGTTTCGTGGCCTGGTCGCGCACTGGCCAGCCGTGGCCGCCGCGCGCCAGGGCGACGAAGCCCTGTTCGAATACCTCGCGCGCTTCGACCGCCAGGAGTCGGTGGGCACGCTGATCGCTCAGCCGGAGGCCGGCGGGCGGTTCTTCTACAATGACGACCTGAGCGGCTTTAATTTCCAGGGCGGCCGGGCGCGCCTCTCCAAGAGCTTCGAGTTCCTGCTGGCCAACCGTGAGGTCGAGCGGCCGGCGACCTTGGCGGCCCAGTCGATCTCGACCCGCGCCCACCTGCCCGGCTTCGCCGCCGAGAACGTCTCACCGCTGCTGGGGCCCGACGTCGAGCCGCTGCTGTGGCTGGGCAACCGGGTGATCGTCGCCGCCCACCAGGATCCGTACGAGAACCTGGCCTGCGTGGTGGCTGGCCGCCGCCGCTTCACCCTGTTCCCACCAGACGCCGTCGCCGACCTCTATATCGGCCCGTTCGAGAAGACCCCCGGCGGCCCGCCGATCAGCATGGTCTCGTTCGATGAGCCGGACTTCGAGGCCCATCCCCGCTTCGCCCAGGCCCTGGAGACCGCGCAAGTCGTCGAACTCGCGCCGGGAGACGCGCTCTACATCCCGTATCTGTGGTGGCACCACGTGCGCTCGCTGGAACCCGTGAACCTGCTGACCAACTATTGGTGGGCCAACGCGCCCGCTGGACGCGGCCAGGCCATGGACGCCTTCCTGCACGCGGTGCTGGCCCTGCGCGCCCTGCCCGCTCACCAGCGCGCGGCGTGGAAGAGCACCTTCGACCACTATGTGTTCGGCGACCCGAACGCCGCCACCGCGCACCTGCCCGACAACGTCCACGGCATGCTGGGCGAGCTCTCCGAAGAGGACGCCCGCCGCATCCGCCAGGTCTTGGGGCGGAAGCTCTCGTCCTAGGCCCCCTATTCCGGCCAGAGGTCCTGGATGTCGCCCTTGCGGTTCAGCATGTGGGTGGCGCGCTTGATGACCTGCAGCAGGCGCTCCTTCCGGCCGTCCTTGTCGTAGGTCAGGGTCGAGCGGGCCAGGCCTTCCAGCATGAAACGGGCGAGGTCGCGGCTGGCCTGGAAACGCGGGCCGGCGCCGGCGTGCAGGATCTTCACCAGGGCGTCGCCGGCCTGGGCGCGATCGAACTCGGCCTGGGCCGGGGCCAGCAGGGCGTGGATGGCCGGGTCGGTGCGGCCGGCGGCCTCCAGCTCGGCGAAGGCCATGAACGGGATCGAGTGCAGCAGCTCCCAGTAGCTGTCGATCGCGTGCTCGGTGACGTCCGCGCCGCTAGGCACGCTGCCGGCGGCGGCGCGGAACAGGGTCGAGCGCTCGGCCTGGATATGGGCCACGGCGGCCTCGACCAGGGCCTCGCGGGTCGGGAAGTGATACAGCATCGCCCCGCGCGTCAGGCCGGCCGCGTCGGCGATCGCCGGGTTGGTGGCGGCGTGATAGCCGATCTCGGCGATCAGGCGCATCGCCTGGTCCAGAATCCGCGCGCGGGTCTTCTGCGACTTGGGGGTGTCCTTGGCGAGGCGGGCGGCGTCCATCGGGGTGACTTAGTGCGATGGATGTTGCACCGCAACACCTAGCCCAACCCCAAGCGGCGAAAGGGATTGCTATTGCGTCCAGTTTTTTGACGACTGCGCTGAAATTGAGCAGTTCACGGGCTGACGCAACGGAAGCTGGACCGCGACAACGGCAAATCGGCCGCGGCATCATTTCATTAAAGCGACACGCAATCAGCTTAATCGCCAGCCGTTGGCCGCCATCTTCCGATCCGGGGACGGAACGATATCGCGGCATCACAACGGGGGTTCGACCATGAGCGCCGACGTCGCCGTTCGCCGCTACCGCTCTGTCTTCATCAGCGACCTGCACCTGGGCACGCGCGGCTGCCAGGCCGAGCTGCTGCTGGACTTCATCCGGCATATCGAGTGCGAGAAGCTCTATCTGGTCGGTGACATCATCGACGGCTGGAAGCTGCGCAGCGGCTGGTTCTGGCCCCAGGCCCACAACGACGTGGTGCAGAAGATCCTGCGCATGGCCCGCAAAGGCACCGAGGTCATCTATGTGCCCGGCAATCACGACGACCGCATCCGCGACTTCTGCGGCGTCCACTTCGGCGGCGTCATCGTGGCCCGCGACGTGATCCACGAGACCGCCGACGGCAAGCGCTACCTGGTTGTCCACGGCGACGAGTTCGATGGCATCGTCCAGCACGCCAAGTGGCTCGCCTTCCTCGGGGATTGGTCCTATAGAACCATCCTCATGCTGAACACTCTGGTGAATCGCCTTCGGCGTCGCCTGGGGTTCGGTTATTGGAGTCTGTCGGCGTTTCTGAAGGTCAAGGTGAAGAACGCTTTGCAGTTCATCGAGAACTTCGAGGCCGCCGTGGCTGACGAAGCTCGGCGTCGGGGGGTGGACGGCGTGATCTGTGGTCACATCCACAAGGCCGAGATGCGTGACATCGACGGCATCCGCTACATCAACGACGGCGACTGGGTGGAAAGCTGCACGGCGCTGGCCGAGCACGCCGACGGTCATCTCGAGATCCTGGAGTGGGCCAAGCTGCGCTCGTGGTCGGTCATCGACCGCGCCCGCTCGCTGACCGCTCCAGAAACGATCGAAGAGCCGTTGCCGGAGCCCGCCGCCGCCTGATGCGAATTCTGCTTGCTACCGACGCCTGGGAACCTCAAGTCAACGGGGTGGTGCGCACCCTGAGCCGGGTGACCGAGGAACTGCGCGCCATGGGCCACGAGGTCGATGTCGTCAGCCCCGAACAGTTTCCGACCTTCCCGCTGCCGACCTACCCCGAGATCAAGCTGGCCATCGGCGCCTATGAGCCGGTGCAGGAGCGCTTCAAGTCGTTCGAGCCCGAGGCGATCCACATCGCCACCGAGGGACCGATCGGCCTGGCCGCCCGCCGCATCTGCCTGGAATGGAAGCTGCCGTTCACGACCAGCTACCACACCAAGTTCCCCGAATACGTCTCGGCCCGCCTGCCGCTGCCGCTGGCGGCCGGCTACACCTACATGCGCTGGTTCCACAAGCCGTCGGGCCGCCTGATGGTGGCCACGCCGACCATGCGCGACGAGCTGGCCAAGCACGGCTTCCGCAACCTCTCGCCGTGGTCGCGCGGCGTCGACACCGACATCTTCAAGCCGCGCGTGGCGGGTGATCCCGACATCTTCGAGGGCCTGGCCCGTCCGATCTTCCTCAATGTCGGCCGCGTGGCCGTCGAGAAGAACATCGAGGCCTTCGCCAGCCTGGACCTGCCGGGCACCAAGGTCGTGATCGGCGACGGTCCCCAGCGCGAGGAGCTGGCCGAGAAATATCCCGAGGTGAAGTTCCTGGGCGCCAAGTTCGGCGACGAGCTGGGCCGCTACTTCGCCGGCGCGGACGTCTTCTGCTTCCCGTCCCTGACCGACACCTTCGGCCTGGTGATCCTCGAAGCCATGGCCGCCGGCGTGCCCGTGGCCGCCTTCTCGGCCCCTGGTCCGGTGGACATCATCCCCGGCTCCAACGCCGGCGTCCTGGCCCCCGGCCAGACCGACGGGCTGAAGGAAGCCTGCCTGGCGTGCCTGGACCTCGACCGCGCGGTGGTCCGCAAGTTCGCCGAGAAGTTCTCCTGGCGTTCGTGCGCCGAAGAGTTCTACCGCAATCTGCAGCCCTATCCCGAGCCGGAGAAGACGCGGTTCTGGCGGCGTCTGCGCCGCCTGGCCCGCCTGCGGAAGAAGACGGCGGCCTAAGGGCGATTCACGGTTTCAAGGTCGACACGACGGCGCCGCTTCACGCGGCCAGCCGCTGAAGATGTGTGGGGAGGCGACGGAGCGGCCGGGCGAACCCGGAGACCGTGAGGTTTTGTTTTGCGTTTCGGCTCGTCGACCGCTCCGCCAGGCTGTTTTTTCCGTGAGGACGGGAGGCGTGAGCGTATTTCAGCTCGGGTCCCCAAGAGCCCCCGGACGGGCGTGGACCAACTGGATCGGCTCAATCCGTCTCCAGCTCGGCGATCCACGATAGGCGGCTTGTACGATCACCGCCCTGTCGATCCGCTGCTCGGCCTTGATCCCGGACGATCCGTCACCCGCACGCGCTCCTAAAGAGTAAGCCGTACGACCTGACGAGCCAGCCGGGGACCGCGCAGCGACCCCGCTCAACCTACCCCCGCCGCCGTATTGGGCCGGATCCAAACGCCCTCCCCCGCGACGGGGATGGCTATGAGTATGGGGGCGGTTCTGAACGCGGATCATTCAGGGCCGCGTAAAATCGACAAGCGCTTGATTTCGCTGCGTTCGATCTCGCGAACGCCGAGGATAGAGGCCGCTCAATCCCCGTGAATCCCTCTCTCCGGGAGAGAGGGAGGGGCCCACGCCTTCGGCGTGGGAGGGTGAGAGGCTACACCCTCACCGGACAAGGTACTGACGAAACGCGCGGCGGAACGGCCCAGGGTTCACCGGCCAACGGTGAAACCTCTCACCCTCCCACCGCTACGCGGCGGGCCCCTCCCTCTCTCTATGAGAGAGGGTTTCAAGTGCGCGACCCCGCTCCCGTCACCCGCCTCTTCCGCCCCGGAAGAGCGCCCGCCTTACATCTCACGGCGAGACGATCGCGGGGCTGACCAGGTCACTCAAGGATCGCACCGCCCCTGGTCGGCTTTCGAGATCCGTTGCTGACGCTCCCGTCCGAGTTTAATCTGTGAAGATGGATATCCTCCGCGAGGGTGAAGAAGCTCTTGTCGCAGGCGAAGCCGCTCGCCGCGAGAAACGAGCAGCCGACGCGGTTCAAGCCTTCGCGCAAGCCATCGCATGTTTTCGACAGGCCCGCGACGAGCCACGCCTCGCCCACGCCCTGAGCCGCCAGGCGCAGGTGGCGCGCGATGCGGAGGATCTTCGAACCGCGCTGAAGCTGCAGAACGAAGCGGTCAGTCTGGCGCGCCGCTCCGCGCCATCGTCACTGGCGCGTCTTGTCCGCCACCTTGCCGATATCCTGCAGCAAGGCGGCGATCCCGCTGCCGCCGCTCCTCTTTATGCCGAAATGATGGAACTCTATGGGGCGGCGCCGGAGACACCGCCGCTCGAACTGGCCAACGCGATACGCGGTCTGGCGTGCAATTCGGAAGCGCTCGGCGATCGGATGGCGGCCCGGCGGTTGTGGCTCGATGTCCGTCGACGCTACCTGGCGCTCGACGAACTGTTTCACGACACGTATGGGCTCGCCGAAAATCCGGGCGTTATCGAAGCCGACGGGCGGCTGGCGAACTTGGCGTCCGCCGAAGGTCCCTTCCCACCCTAAGCGGTCCTTGCTTCGACGCCGCGATCAACAGTCTTTATTCCCGGGGCCAAAGGCGAGCGACTGGCGCGAGCGGCACGGCGATTGGGGCGAGCGCGATAGCGCTCCAGCCGGTGATCACCACCGGTGAAGTCCTCCGCATAGAGCCCGCGATACCCGAATGACCACTGTCCGCCCCCCAACCGCGGACACCCAAAACCTCCGCCCCTACCCCTCCGCCTCGCCCT
Source organism: Caulobacter sp. ALps2 (assembly GCF_058681635.1). Classification (NCBI taxonomy): domain Bacteria; kingdom Pseudomonadati; phylum Pseudomonadota; class Alphaproteobacteria; order Caulobacterales; family Caulobacteraceae; genus Caulobacter; species Caulobacter sp. ALps2. The sequence goes on along the minus strand of NZ_CM178743.1, from coordinate 2,162,808 downwards.
TCTTGCGCTTGCACGGCTTGACGATGACCTTGTCGATCCGCGAGCCGTCCATGTCGACGATCTCGAGGTCGAAGGCGCCGATGGTGACGTGTTCGCCTTCGGAGGGGATGCGGCCCAGGCGGTCCAGGATCAGACCGGCCACGGTGTGATAGCCGCCGTCGGCCTCGAAGTTCTCGCCCAGGTGATCGTTCAGTTCCTGGATGTCGAGGCGGGCGTCGATCAGCCAGCTGCCATCGTCGCGGCGGATGATGCGTTTTTCGTCGTCGTCGTGATCCTCGGGGAAGTCGCCGGCGATCATTTCCAGGAGATCCAGGGGCGTGATCGCGCCCTGCAGCGAGCCGAACTCATCGACGACCAGGGCCATGTGCAGGCTGGTCAGCTTGAAGACCGCCAGGGCTTTCAGCAGCGACATGGTCTCGGGGATGGCGACAGGCTGCTGGACGTGGGCCTTGAGATCAAACGGCTCGGCCGACAGACAGGCGTCCAGCAGGTCCTTCTTCAGGACGACGCCGATGTCGCCGTCCAGGTCGTCCTCGGTGGCCACCAGGATGCGCGAGTGGGCGCTGGCGCGGATCTCGCTGAGGACGGTCTCGGGGCTGTCGGCCAGCGACACCCAGAAGAGGTCGCGGCGCGGGGTCATGGCCACGCGCACGGGCCGGTCGCCCAGGCGCAGCACCTCGTTGATCATCGCCCGCTCCTCGGGTTCGATCAGGCCGGCGTCGGCGCCTTCGGCCAGGACGGCCTCCATCTCCTCGGTGGTGACGCCGTTGTTGCGCTCGTCGCGCACGCCCATCAGCTTGAGGACGGCGGCGGTCGAGACGGTCAGCAGCGTCACGAACGGGCGCAGCACCATGGCGACGATGGCCAGGAACGGCGACATCTTGCGGGCGATGACGTCCGGGAACATCAGGGCCAGGCGCTTGGGCACCAGCTCGCCCAGGATCACCGAGACATAGGTCAGGCCGATGACCACGATGGTCGTGGCGATGCCTTCCGAATATTTGGCCAGGGGCGGAACGCTGGTCTCCAGCCAGATGTCCAGCGCGCTGGCGATGGTGGCCTGGCCGTAGGCGCCGGCGAAGATGCCGATCAGGGTGATGCCGACCTGGACCGCCGACAGGAACCGCGTGGGATGCTCGGCCATGTCGAGGGCCAGCTTGGCCCCTCTGTCGCCCCGCTCGGCGAAGCCTTGCAGGCGGGCCTTGCGGGCCGAGACGACGGCCAGTTCGGACATGGAAAAGACCCCGTTCAGGAGAACGAGGAGGAAGACGACGGCGAGCGCGACGAGGATCATGGCCCTGCAGGGTCAAGGACGCGGGCCCGGACGGCGACCGCGGCGCGGGCGTGGGGAGACCCGGCGGGGTTCACTATACAAAGAAAAACGCCGCGGCCCATAGAGGCCGGCATGTTCTCTTCGAGGCGCGCCCCGTCAAAGACCCCAACGCCCCCGGGGGTTTTGGTCGGCGTCGGTGGCGATGTCCTCGAAGCCCTCGCCGGCGCCCGAGTACGTCGGAAGTCTACAGCAGGCGCGTGCGGATGATCTGCGACAGCAGGTCGATCAGCGACACGGCCACCACGATGACCAGCACGATGCAGCCGGTCTGGTCGTACTGGAACGCGTTGACACTATCGAGCAGCACCTGGCCGACGCCGCCGGCCCCGATCAGGCCCAGCACGGTGGCCGCCCGGCTCGACGATTCGAAGCGGTAGAGGGCGTAGCTGGTCCACAGCGGGGCCACCTGCGGGATCACGCCCCAGACGATCTCCTGCAGCTTCACCGCGCCCGTGGCGCGCACGCCCTCGACGGGGCCCTTGTCGATCGACTCGACGGCCTCGGCGAACAGCTTGGCCAGCACCCCGCCGGTGTTGAACATCAGGGCCATGACGCCGGCGAACGGTCCCAGGCCCACGGCGGTGATGAAGATCAGCGCCACGACCAGGTCGGGGATCGAGCGGATCAGGTCCAGCACGCGGCGCACCGGCTGCTGGATCCACACCGGCGTGATGTTGCCCGCGCCCAGCAGGCCCAGCGGGATGGCGACGATGATGGCCAGGAAGGTGCCCCACAGCGCCATCTGGATCGTCTGCCACATCTTGCCGACATACAGGCCCCAGTCGGCGGCCATGAACGCCTTGGGATCGGTGAACGGCGAGAAGAAGCCTTCCGCGAACTCCCGCATCCGCCCCGCTTCGGTGAACAGCTGCGGGAACTTGTCGATCTCGGCCGGCTTGAAGCTGACGATCAGCAGCATGGCCACGCCGCCCCAGATCAGGACGTCAAAGGCCATGGCCGTCGTCGAGCGCTTCGGCGGGGCCGGAATGGTCTCGCTCATGAAGGGCCTCAGTTGGCGGGCTGAGCGGCCGGGAGGGCCGCCGGCACGGCGCCGGCCTTGCCCTCGGCGGCGACGCGCTCGGCCTTGACGCCGTCCAGGTTCTTCTGGGCCGCGGCGATCTTGGCCTGGTCGCCGCTTTCCTTGGCGATGCCGAGACCTTCCAGCGCTTCCATCTCGCGGACGACCAGCAGGTGGCTGTTGTCGGCCGGCTTGAAGCCGCCCATCGACAGCTTGGCCAGGTTGGCGCGCTGCTGGGCGGCCTCGGGCGTGTCGCCCTGACCGTAGGTCAGGAAGAACTGGCGCAGCTTTTCCTTCACGACCGGATCCAGGTCCTTGCGCCAGACGATCGGGTCTTCCGGCAGGGTCGGCGATTCCCAGATCACCTTGACCTTGGCGGTCTTGTTGTCCGAGCGCCCGGCGTTCAGGCGAAGGGCGGTCGAATTGTTGGTCGAGGCGTCCAGCTTGTGGTTGGCCACCGCCGCCAGATTGGCGTCATGGCTGGCGCTGAGCACGGTCTTGAAGCAGGTCTCGGGCTTCACGCCGGCCGGGATGAAGACATAGGTCATCGGGGCCAGGGTGCCCGAGGTCGACTTCTTGTCGCCGATGCCGAAATCCAGCGTCTTGTCGCACTTCAGCAGGCCTTCCAGGGTCAGCTTGCTGTCGGCCGGGACGATGATCACCGACTTGTAGCCGTCGGTGCCCGACGGATCGAAGGTGCGGGCGAAGACCTCGCCGCCCGAGCGGCGCACGGCTTCCAGGCCCGACTGGTTGGAGAACCAGCCCAGGTCGGTCTGCTTGGCGCCCATGGCGACGATCAGCGACGAGTAGTTGGACGAGAAGAACGGCTTCACCTTGAGGCCGGTCTGCTTTTCCATGTCGGCCAGGATGGGCTTCCAGTAGCCCTCCATGTTCTGCGCCGACTCGGTCGACAGGATCGAGAAGGTGACCGTGTCCTTGGCGGCCGAGGTCGTGTCGGACTTCTGGCCGCAGGCGGTCAGGGCCAGGGCCGAGAGGCCGACAACCGAAAAGCGGGCGGCGATGGCGAAAGCCGAACGGCGGCTGATCATTGCGGAGCTCCTTCCCAGAACACGTCCTCGAATTCCGGGCCGTAGATATCGATGAGTTTTTCACGCTTCAGGGCCGAGGCCGGGCCGTCATAGACCTTCTGGCCGGCCTTCAGGGCCACGACACGGTCGCAGTAGCGCAGGGCGTAGTCCACCTGGTGCAGGGTAACGACGACGGTCAGGCCGTCGCTTTGATTCAGGTCACGCAGGATCTCCATGACCTTGCGCGCCGACACCGGGTCCAGCGAGGCCACCGGCTCGTCGGCCAGGATGATCTTGGCCTTCTGGACCAGGGCCCGGGCGATGGCGCCGCGCTGCTGCTGGCCGCCCGACAGGGTGTTGGCGCGCTGGGCGGCGTAGTCGGCCACGCCGACGCGGGCCAGGGCCGCCATGGCCGCCTCGCGGGTTTCCTTCGGCCAGCGGCCGAGCAGCCCATACAAGAAAGGGATCCGGCCCAAGGAGCCCAGGGCCACGTTGGAAAACAGCGACAGGCGGCCGACCAGGTTGAACTGCTGGGCGATGAAGCCGATGCGGATGCGCGCCTTGCGCACGTCGCTGGACACCTTGCCCTTGGCCTGCACCGGTCCGCCGAACGCGGTGATCACGCCTACTCCCTCATCAATGGTCTGCAGACCGTCGATCGAGCGCAGAAGCGTGGATTTCCCGGAGCCCGAAGGGCCGATGAGCGCGATCATCTCGCCCCGACCGACGTCGAGGGAGACTTGGTCCAGCGCGCGTCGCGACCCGAAGGTCTTGGACGCGGCGCGGATCGAGAGAACTGGGTCCGACGTCATGGTCGGGGCGAATCCTTAACGTGGTTTCGGTGCTTGGGAAATGCGATCTCCGGTTTGGGGAAGGTTCGCAATGGATTTGTGACGAGCCATGGATCAATTCGCCCCGAACCGGGGCCACGAAAGGGTCTTTACATCCCGGAACAATGCCCCTATTTCGCACGGCTCCGGCGGACCCGAAGTCCTAAACGCTGCTAACGCCGGCCTGGGTTTAACTTCCAACAGGGGGTTACGTGAATTGCGCACGTACCAATCTCCCCTGGACCTGGTCCGTGAGCGGTCACCGGAACGTCCCGTCGCACTCGTGCGGCCCGACGCGGTTTCCGTAGCTGCGCGCTGGTTCCAGTCCGAATTCAAGGGCGACGTCTTCTATGCGGTGAAGGCCAATCCTTCGCCGTGGGTGATCCGTGAGCTGGCGCGGGCCGGCGTCCGGTCCTTCGACGTCGCTTCGCTGAACGAGATCGAACTCGTGGCCACCGAGGCCCCGGGCTCGCGCATGGCCTTCATGCACCCGGTCAAGAGCCGCGCCGCCATCTCGGCCGCCTATTTCGACCACGGCGTGAAGACCTTCTCGTTCGACACCCACGAGGAGCTGGCCAAGATCCTCGACTCAACGGGCCAGGCCAAGGACCTCAACCTGATCGTCCGCATGGGCGTGCAGGCCGAGGGCGCGGCCTATAGCCTGTCGGGCAAGTTCGGCGTCGAGCCGCACAACGCTCCGGGCCTGCTGCTGGCCGCGCGTCGCGCCACCCAGGACCTGATGGGTCTCAGCTTCCACGTCGGCAGCCAGTGCATGCGCCCGACCGCCTACCAGGCCGCGATGGCCCAGGCCTCGCGCGCGCTGGTCCGCGCCGGCGTGCTGGCCGATGTCGTCGACGTCGGCGGCGGCTTCCCCTCGATCTACCCGGGCATGGCCCCGCCGGAACTCTCCGAGTACCTGGCGGCCATCGACCGCGGCTTCTCGGAGATGATGGTCCACGAGAGCACGCGGCTGTGGGCCGAGCCGGGCCGCGCCCTGGTGGCCGAGGCCTCGTCGCTGCTGGTCAAGGTCGAGCTGAAGAAGGGCGACGCGCTGTATCTGAACGACGGGTCGTACGGCTCGCTGTTCGACGCCGCGCACATGAAGTGGCCCTTCCCGGTCAAGCTGTACCGCAAGAACGGTGAAGTGGTGGAAGAGGGCCTCAAGCCCTTCCGCTTCTACGGCCCGACCTGCGACAGCGTCGACCACATGCCCGGCCCGTTCTACCTGCCGGAAAGCGTGGACGAGGGCGACTACATCGAGATCGGCATGCTCGGCGCCTATGGCGTGGCCATGTCGACCCGCTTCAACGGCTTCGGCGAGACCGACACCGCGGAAGTTCAGGACGCTCCGATGGCGTCGATGTACGGCCTGGCCAAGCGTTCGATCCCGGCGGTCCGCCAGGAAAACGAAGAGCGCAAGATCGTCCGCTTCTCGCGTCCGAAAGGCGCGGCCGGCAAGCGCAAGCGCCGTCGCTAAATCGACGTGGTTCGTCAGTAGACAGTTTCTGAGTTAAACCGCGCGCCGCGCCCGACGTTATGAGACGTCGGGTGCGGTTCGTATTTCCAAGCCCCCGTCGGTCGCTCCGTCCCGGCGAAGGTTCTTTGTTCCAACGACGGGCGTCCAAAGTCAGGGAAACCGAAGCAATGAACGCTCCCGTTCCGAACACCAAGGCCGAACTCCTCCAGACCGTCGTCGAGCACGTCGACATCGCGTCGTTCGACGCCCGTCCGATCATCGACTCGATGCGCAAGATGTCGTTCAGCTCGCGCGACACCGCCCGCGCCGCCGACATCTTCAACATGGCCCTGGCCGACAAGGGCTGCTCGACCTGGCTGATCCTGGCCGGTTCGACCTCGGCCGGCGGCTGCATGCACGTGTACCGCGACATGGTGAAGAACGGCATGATCGACGCCGTGGTCGCCACCGGCGCCTCGATCGTCGACATGGATTTCTTCGAGGCCCTGGGCTTCAAGCATTATCAGGCCGCCGGCCCGGTGGACGACAACGTCCTGCGCGACAACTACATCGACCGCATCTACGACACCTATATCGACGAAGAAGAACTGCAGGCCTGCGACCACACGATCCTCGAGATCTGCAACCGCCTGGAGCCGCGCGGCTATTCCTCGCGCGAGTTCATCTGGGAGATGGGCAAGTGGCTGTCGGAAGGCAACGCCAAGAAGGAAGGCAGCCTGATCCAGACGGCCTACGAAGAAGGCGTGCCGATCTTCTGCCCGGCCTTCGTCGACAGCTCGGCCGGTTTCGGCCTGGTCAAGCACCAGAAGGAAAAGATCGCCGAGAAGAAGCCCTACCTGATGATCGACGCGGTCGCCGACTTCCGTGAACTGACGGACGTCAAGATCGCGGCCGGCACCACGGGCCTGTTCATGGTCGGCGGCGGCGTGCCCAAGAACTTCGCCCAGGACACCGTCGTCTGCGCCGAGATCCTCGGCGTCGAGGCCGACATGCACAAGTACGCCATCCAGATCACGGTCGCCGACGTGCGCGACGGCGCCTGCTCGTCGTCGACGCTGAAGGAAGCCGCCTCGTGGGGCAAGGTCTCGACCACCTACGAGCAGATGGTCTTCGCCGAAGCCACCACGGTGGTCCCGCTGATCGCCTCGGACGCCTACTGGCGCAAGGCCTGGGAAGGCCGTGAAAAGCCGCGCTGGAACAAGCTGTTCGGCAAGTAAGCTTGAACGCCTCCCCTTCTTGATTGTAGGGGCGTGAAAATGCAGGGTCCCCGGAGTTGCTTCGGGGACCCTTTTTCATGCGCGCTCTGGCCGTCATCGCCGTTCTCGCCCTGACGGGCTGCGCCACGCTGAGCGGAGACGCCGCGACGCCGAAACGCTACCTGGCCAAGGGCGCCTATGACGCGCGCGATCAGCTGGGTCCGCCGCCGGCCAAGGATTCGCCCGAGGCCGAGAAGGACCGCCAGATCTTCCGCGCCACCCGCGCCCTTGAAGGCGGCCCGCGCTGGTCCCTGGCCCAGGCCGACAATGTCGAGGAGAACGTTCTGGACGGCTTCTCCTGCGCCCTGGGCTTCACCCCGACGAAGGCGAGCAATCCCAAGCTGGCCGCCATGCTGCTGCGGGTCAGCGGCGACGTGCGCTCGGCGGTGGCGGGTCCCAAGCTGAAATACCGCCGGCCGCGCCCGTTCCGGTCCGAGAACGGCCCGCTCTGCATCAAGCCGGGCTTGGGCTTCTCGCTATCGCCCGACTATCCGTCCGGCCACTCGACCTGGGGCTGGACCGTCGGCCTGATCCTGGCCGAGGCCGCCCCCGACCGCGCCGAGGCCATCCTGACCCGCGCCCGAGGCTTCGGTGAAAGCCGCGTCATCTGCGGCGTCCACAACGCCAGCTCCGTCGAGGCCGGCAAGCGTAACGCCGAGAACCTGGTCGCGGCCCTGTGGGCCTCCGACGCCTTCAAGGCCGACCTGGCCGGCATCCGCGCCGAACTGGACGCCGCCCGCGCCAAGGCTACGCCGCCCGATCCCGCCCGCTGCACCGCCGAGGCCAACCTGATCAGCGCGCCGCTGCTCTAGGCCACGGTTGCGAAGGGGCGCGCCGGCCTCTACCTCTAGGCCATGGCCCATACTGGTTCCGCCTGCGGACACGATCATCACAACCACGGCGTCGCGGGCGCCGCGCTCGCCGCCGAACTCCACGCGGCCGAGGCTCGCTGCTCGGCCGCCGACCAGCGCCTGACCGCCCCGCGCCGCCGCGTGCTGGAGCTGCTGCTGCAGGCCGGCCAGCCGGTGAAGGCCTATGACCTGATCTCGACCTTCGGGGGCGACGGCCCGCCGGCCAAGCCGCCGACCGTCTATCGCGCCCTCGATTTCCTGGAAAAGCAGGGCTTCGCCCACCGGATCGAGAGCCTCAACGCCTATGTCGCCTGCCGCAAGGAGGCCGACGGCCACGCCGCCGCCTTCCTGATCTGCGACTGCTGCGGCGCGACCCGCGAGATCGAGCCCAAGGCCAGCGCCGAGATCATCGCCGCCGGCGCCGCGGCCGGCTACGCCCTGACCGCCGTGACCATCGAGGCCCACGGCCTCTGCGCCGATTGCCGAAGCTGAACAAAGCCCGCCCTAGTGGGCAGGCTCGGCGTCCAATTTTTGGAGCGTGGCAAGCGCCGAAACCGCTCACACTTTCGGCTGCCACGCTCTAGACTCGAACGACTGTTACACACCACCGTTCGAGAGACGCCATGACGACCGCTGAGCCGCTCCCTGGCGTCGAGATCTGGCGGGGAGGCGTTAACACCTGGGACTGCGACGAGATGGGGCACATGAACGTGCGCCACTACGTCGTGCGGGCCATGGAAGGCCTGATTGGCATGGCGGCCGAGCTGGGCCTGCCGCAAGCCTTCTCGCCCCACGCCAACGCCACCTTGCTGGTCAAGGAGCACCACATCCGCTTCCTGCGCGAGGCTCACGCCGGCGCGCCGCTCACCATGCTGGGCGGGGTGATCGAAATGGGCGAGACGGATGCGAAGATCCTGCAGCTCTTGATCCATCCGGCCTCGGGCGAGCTGGCGGCGACCTTCCAGACCACCGTCGTTCACGCCACCCCGCGTGAGGGCCAGCCCTTCCCCTGGCCCCGGATCGCCCGCGAGCGCGCGCAGGCCCTGAAGGTCGAAGTTCCCGAGAAGGCCCGCGCCCGCGGCATCGATCTCTCGCCCTTCGAGCCGACCGCCAGCCTGGCTCGCGCCGAACAACTGAGCCTGTCACGTATCGGCCTGGGCGGCTTCCTGCCGTCCGATTGCGACGTGTTCGGACGGATGCGCGCCGAGCAGTTCATCGGCCGCGTCTCGGACGGCATCGGCGCCTTCATCCACCCGTTCCGCGACGTGGTGGTCGGGCATGCCGAGAACAAGCCAATCCGCATGGGCGGCGCGGTGCTGGAGTACCGCATCGCCTACCTGGCCTGGCCTCGCCCCGGCGACCGGGTCGACATCCGATCGGGCCTGATGGGCACGGACGCGCGGACGATGCGGGTGGCCCACTGGATGCTCGACCCGGCGACCGGCCAGCCGTGGGGCACGTCGGAAGCCGTGGCGATCACGTTTGATCTCGATGCGCGCAAGGTGGTGCCGGTGACGGACGCGGCGCGGGCGGCGCTGGCGGCGAGCGAAGTGAAGGGCCTGGCGCTCTAGGCCGTCGCCATGTCGAACAGCGCGTCGCGCACCACGTCGGGGCGCTCCATCGGCAGAAAGTGGCTGGTCCCGGCGACCGTCTCGATCCGCACCGCCTTGCCCCGCCGCGCGAAGCCGTCCCCAGCCATGCAGGTGGAATGCTTCTCGGCCTTGAGGATCCGCGCCGGAGCCTTCACCTGGCGCACGGCGCGCCACGGGTCGTGGGCCTGGGCGGCGTAGTTCGAGGCTTCCCAGGCCGGCGCGCAGGCCAGTTCGACCTGTCCGTCCTGGCGCTCGACGAAGCCGCCGGCGACATAGTCGGCCAGCATGGTCTCGGGCCAGGTCTTGAAGGCTCCCCGCCCCTTGTAGCCGGCGAACACCGCCTCGCGGCTGTCGAACACCGCCCGGCGGCGCAGCGCCGACTGGACCAGCGGCATGTGCTTCCACAGGCGGCCCGAGGTCCACGGCGCCTTGGCGTACAGGGTCGCCAGCCACGGCATGATCACCGGATCCAGCAACACGAGGCCCTTCACGCGATCGGGCCGCTCGGCGGCCGCCAGCAGGCTGACCGTGCCGCCCATCGAATGGCCGGCCAGAACCAGCGGCGGGCCGTCCAGGGCGTCGAGCAGGCCGACCAGGTCGCCTTGCAGGTCGCGCCACGAGCGGCGGCCGTCGGGATCGGCCGGCAAGGTGGTGCCGCCGTGACCGCGCTGGTCGATGGCCAGGATTCGCAGGCCCGCCGCCAGCGGCGACAGCAGCACGCGGTAGGTCTGGGCGTTGAAGCCGTTGGCGTGGACGAAGACCACGTCGATCGGCCGATCCGTGGGCCCGAACTCCAGGGCCGCGATCTCGCCGCCGGGAACAGCCACGGAGCGCTTGCGAGGTTCGCGAAAGACGGCCGCGTCCATGGGCGTGGCTCCTTGAGACTGATGGGCGTTAAGTTAGGCGCGAAGACCCCCTCCGTCCATGGAGCCCCAAAAAATGAAAGCGATGGCATGAACAAGCTCGCCACGATCGGCTACGAAACCGACACGCAAGGCGGCATGATCGATCGGTTGAAGGCCGCCGATGTCGAGCTGGTGGTCGATGTCCGCGCCGTGGCCAGCTCGCGCAAGGCCGGCTTCTCCAAGACGTTGCTGGGCAATAGCCTCAAGGACCAGGGCATCGACTACTTGCATCTGCGCCCGCTGGGCACGCCCAAGCCTGGCCGCGAGGCCGCCCGGGCCGGGCGCGTCGACGAGATGCGCGCGATCTTCAACGCCCACCTGGAAGAGCCCGAGGCGGTGCTGGCCCTGGCCCAGGCGACGGAGCTGGCCAAAACAAAAAGGGTCGCCCTCCTTTGCTACGAGGACGACCCCAATTGTTGCCATCGCAAGATCGTGGCGGATCGCATCCGCCAGACCCTGAAGTGCGAGGTGGTGGACCTCTAGGGCCTTAGGCCTGGGTGACCTGCCACTCGCCCCGCGCGTCCTTGCAGGCGCTGTAGCGCTGGTTCGACGTCCCCTGGCCGCCACCGGCGACCGAGGCGTCGATCACGCGGCAGCTGGCGACCTGCTGGCCGGTCGAACGCACCAGCGAGGCGGCGGCGTAGCCGACCGCGTAGCCGCCACGGCCCACCAGCACCCAGCCGCCCGTCGGGACCACGCCCAGGGCGTCGAAGCTCTCGCCGGCCGCGACCTTGCCGACCACCTTGGTCTTGGTCGAGGGACCACCGCGCAGGTTGGCGGTCGAGCTGGCGACATAGGCGCCGCCGGCGGCTTCATAGCTGGGCAGGCTCTGCACGCCCGAGGCGTAGCGGATCGAGCGGCCGTCGACCGGCGGGCCGTAGCTGGACGAGATCACGCTGATGCGGCCCGAATTGCCGGTGCGGCTGTTGGACCAGGTCTGGGCGACGCCGGTTTCCAGGGCCTTCTTGGTGGCCTGCTCGGCCATGGCGGCATCGGTTGACTGCATGCGGCAGCCGATATAGCCGCCCGCCGCCGCGCCCGCCGCCGCGCCGACCAGCGTGCCGAGGGTCTTGTTCTTCTTGGAGACCTTGTTGCCCAGCAGGGCGCCGGCGGCCGCGCCGATCAGGGCGCCGCCTTCCTGCTTGCCGCCCGAGCCTTCGCAGGCGAACAGGCCGCCCAGGCCGCGCGACTGGGCCAGGGCCGGAACGGGGGCCGCGACCAGGCTGGAGGCCGTGGCGGCGATCGCCAGAGCGGTGAACATCTTACGGGTGGTCATGGCGGATTTCCTTTTCCGTCAGGTCAATGTTGTCGCCGCCTCCCGCCCGGTTGATAGTGTGATCAACGATAAGGGAGACTTAGGGCATGAGTGGCCACGATCAGGACGACTATAGCTGTTTCAAGGTCGAGATCGAGGCTGGCGTCGCGCACATCCAGTTGAAGCGACCCGAAGCCATGAACACCATGACACGGCCGTTCTGGAACGAGCTTCCCGCAATTGTAAAACATATTGACGACAACGCGCTCGCTCGCTGCATCGTGATCTCCTCGACCGGCAAGCACTTCAGCGCCGGCATGGATCTTTCGGTGTTCACCGACGGTGAGGGCGTCACCGCCACCCAGGATGGCGACCGCTGGGTGGCGGCCGAGAGCTTCCGCCGCTTCGTGCACGTGCTGCAGGACAGCTTCAGCTGCCTGGACAAGGCCCGAATGCCGGTGATCATCGCCATCCAGGGCGGCTGCATCGGCGGGGCCGTCGACTTCGTCAGCGCCTGCGACATCCGCTACGCCAGCGCCGACGCCTTTTTCCAGATCCAGGAGATCAACATCGGCATGACCGCCGATGTCGGCACCTTCCCGCGTCTGTGCAAGCTGATCCCCGAGGGCTGGGTGCGCGAGCTGGCCTATACGGGTCGCCGCCTGCCGGCCCAGCGCGCCAAGGAGATCGGCCTGGTCAACGAGGTGCTCGATACTCACGAGGAGGTCGTCGCCCACGCCCTGGCCGCCGCTCGCGAGATCGCCGGGAAGTCCCCCCTGGCCGTGGCCGGCAGCAAGGTGATGATCAACTACGCCCGCGACCACACCATCGCCGACGCCCTGGACTACATCGCCACCTGGCAGACCGGGATGTTCTCCGGTCCGCACATGGCCGAGGCCTTCACCGCCAAGGCGCAAAAGCGGGACGCGGTGTATCCGGATTTGTTGCCGCTGAAGAAGAAGATGTAGGCGGGGCCGCCCTCTACTCGTACGTAAACGTCATCGCCTCATCCGCCGCCGGCAGGCAGCTGCGGTCCACCGGCTTGGTCGGGTCCTGGAAGAAGGCCCGGATCGCCTTGCGGGCGCAGGGGCTGCCGCGCGACACGCCGTGGGTGGCGTTGGTGACGATGACGACCTGCGAGCCCTGGTAGCCCTTGGCGGCGGCCTTGGTCAGTTCGGGCGGGCAGCCGGGGTCGATCTCGGCGGCCAGGAACAGGGTCGGGATGGCGGTCTTCACCGGGGCCTGCTCGACCTTGGAGATCGCGCCGACATCGATGGCCTTGCAGACGTCGTGGATACGCTGCATCGACACCACCATCAGGCGGGCGACCGGGTCGTTCTCGGTACCCTTGGCGACGTCCGCGCGGGCCTCGAACGGGATCTCTTCCTTGCACAGGTGGGTCATGAACTGGCCCTCGCTGTAGTAGTCGCGGCTGCCCACGAAGTCGGCGACCGGCGAGACGTCGCCCTGGATGATCTTCCACAGATCGCGCGGCAGCACGCTGGCGGTGAAGTAGCTGGCGTCCATCAGATAGCCGCCCAGGTCGTCGGCATTGTAGGTCTTGCCGTCGATGGTCCGCGGCCCGGCCAGCCAGCGCTCGGCGACCACGGCCAGCTTGGCCTTCAGGTCGGGATAACGCTTGGCGCACTCGGCCACGACCGCGCACTTGGCCATGACGATGTCGATCGAGCTGGAGACCATGGCCGGGCCGCCGACCGTCCAGTCGGCCTCGGGCGGCCAGGGCGAATCCTGGACCACCGCTCGCACGCCCCGCGGCGCATGGGTCTGGATCGCCGCCTCGATGCGGGTGCCGTACGAGCCGCCATAGAGGTCGATCAGCGGCAGCTTCAGCACCTGGCGCAGGTCCTGGACGTCCTTTGCGACCTCGACGGCGTTGTAGCGCGACAGGTTCACGCCCTTGGCCTGGAAGGCCTTGAGGCAGGCGACGATGCCGTCGGCGTCCTTGTCCGAAGGCGGGCCGGCGTCGGTCAGGTTCGTGCCGGGGCAGTCCAGGTTCGGGTCCGACAGGCCGCCGCCGCGCTGGTCGATGAAGATCCAGTCCTGGTCGGCGGCGACGAACTCGCGCGAGGCCTTGCTCTTGAGCATGCGCGGCAGACCCTTCAGGGCCGAGCCGCCCGGGCCGCCGTGCAGATAGACCACCGGCGGCAGGCCGGCCTTGGGCCGAGCCGCCTTGACGATCGCCACGGCCACCTTGATGCGGCGGCTCTTGGGGTCGCCGCGCGTCTCGTCGACGACCAGGGCGCCGCACTGGACCCTGAGATCGACGTCCTTGTAGTCACCGACGCAGGCCGTCTTCTCGAAGCGCGGGGCGGCGGCGTGAGCCGCGCCAGCCAGGAAGGTGGGAGCCAAGGCGGTGAGGGTCAGCGCGCCGGTGGCGGCGGCGATCCAGGACAGGCGCGACATCGAAGACTCCAACGGTTTCGCGTGCATCAACACCAAGGTTAACGCCGACCGCAAGGCTTCAGTGTGCTGACCGTCCGCTAGAACCCGCCAGCCTAGAACCTGTAGGAGACCGACAGGACCGCCGAGGGCTGGGTCGGGTCGAAGACGATCGGGCTCTTCCTGGCGTCGCCGGTCAGCTTGGTCATCGCGCCGGTCGCGCCCAGGCTGACGCGATCGGTCAGGCGATAGCTGGCGGTCAGCGCGGCCGAGACGTCCTTGATCCCGCCGCCGGGCCGATAGGCCGGCAGGCCCGAGGCGGTCGCCTGGGCGGGGCTGACCCCGAAATAGCCGCGGGTGTAGGCGCCGTCCGCCCAGGTGGTCGAAACGCTGGGAATGATGGTCAGCCGATCGGTCGGGCGTAACGGCATGGCCAGGCTCGCATCGACCAGCGCGCCGTCGAGGTCGCCGGACAGCACCTTGGTCGCGCCCAGGCTGGCCATGACCATGCCGACCTTCACGTCCGCCGAGATCCGCGCGCCGGCACCGCCGGACACCCGGCCGATCCCGGCGGGCGCGTCGCGGCGGCGATAGCCCGGCACGTAGGTCACCCCAGCCCCGACATCCACCGTGTCGCCGTCGACGAGGTTGGCGCCAATCCCCCGGCGCGAACCGACGAAGAAGCGGCCGTATTTAAGGTCGATCACCGGGAACGGCAGGACGCGGTAGTCCTCGGCGCCCTGGTAGGCCGGCGCGTAGATCACGGCGCCGCCGACAACGGCGCGGTCCTGGTCGCGATCTTGGGCGCGGGCCTTGTTGGCCAGGCTCACGGCGGTGAGCACGCAGAGCAGCGCGATGGGCGTCAGAGCGTGGGTCATACGGCTTCCCTATCGAAATATCGTGTCGGATCATCGACAGCTACGACCGCAACGCGGAGGCGGATGTCTAGGCGCCGCCGGCGCGAGGCGGCATCTCCGCCCCGGTCAGGTCGGCGCCGTCCAGCTTGGCGCTGGAGAGGTCGGCCTCGATGAAGCGGGCGCGCTGGGCGCTGGCGCCCCGCAGATTGGCGCCGCGCAGCACGGCGCGGGTCAGGTCGGTGCGGATCACCCGGTCCTCGGCGATCTTCAGTGGCCCCAGCTTGGCGTTGGTGAGATCGGCGCGGGCCATCTGGGCGTCCATCAGGCGGGCGCCGCGCAGGTCGGCCCCCTTCAGCTTGACCCCGCGCAGGTCGGCGCCGGCAAGATTGGCGCCTTGCAGCTGCGCGTTTTCCAGGTCCATGCCGAAGAACACGGCCTTGGGCGCGTAGAGGCCGCTGAGCCGGCGATCCTTCAGGCGCTTGAGCGGGCGGAAGTCGACATCGGACAGCACCCCGACCTTGCCGTCGCGGCCGTCGGTCTTGCAGAACAGTTCGTGGGCCTCCAGCACCTCGTGCAAGGGCTGGTCGTCGACATAGATGATCGGCGGCGGGGCGCGCAGCACCTCGGTCAGGTCGGCGTCGCGCAGATCCGCGCCGCTGACGTCGACGCCCACCATCACCGCGCGGCGCAGCGACACCTGGGACATCTCGGCATTGTGCAGGTTGGCGCCCGACAGGTTGACCCCGTCCATGCAGGCCTTGGTCAGCTTGGCGCCTTGCAGGGTGACGTTCGAGAGGTCGGCGTCGGTGAAGTCGGCCTGGCGCGCGAACGCGCCCGACATCTGGGCGCCGTTCAGGTTGGCCCCCTGCAGCATGGCGTAGTCCAGCTCGCCCGGCCGCTTGGAGTGCTCGAGGATCCGCAGGCCCTTCTCGTCGTCCTGCACGGCGGTGACGCCCTCGCGCAGGTCGCAATTGGCCAGGTTGGCCCCGCCCAGGTTGGCCCCACGCAGGCAGGCCCCCCGCATGTCGCAGCGGGAAAGGTCGGCGTCGCGCAGGTCGCTGTCGCGCAGGTCGGTCCCGTACAGGGTCGCGCGCGTCAGCTTGGCGCCGCGCAGCGAGGCGCCGCCCAGCAGGGCGCCGGTCAGGTCGGCTTCGGAGAGGTCGACCCCGTCCAGTTCGTAATTGTTCAGATTGACGTATTGCAGCACCGCGCGGCGCCCCTTGGGCAGCCCCTTGATGTAACGCCCATGCGCTTCCAGCACCTCACGCACCACGGAGGCGTGAAGATTGCGGATCAAGCTGGGTCGTGAGGATGCGGCGGGCGGCATCGTGCGGTCTGGGATCGCTCGGAACGAAGCTGATGGGATACGCGGAAACGGCGTTCACCGTGTCACATCGTCTTTAAGCAAACGTTCAGGCCGCGACGGAAAGTCGCGGTTTCTTCGCGCGACCGCCTACAGCCAACCCTTGCGCTTGAACCACAACAGCGGCGCGCCGGCGGCCATGATCATCAGGCCGATGGCCATCGGATAGCCTTCCAGCCATCGCAGTTCGGGCATGTGGACGAAGTTCATGCCGTAGATGCCGGCGATCAGGGTCGGCGGCAGGAAGATCACCGAGAAGACCGAGAACACCTTGAAGATCGAGTTCTGCTCGATGTTGATCAACCCCAGCGCCGCGTCGAGCAGGAAGGTGATGTTGCCGGCCAGATAGCTGGAGTGGTCGGTGATCGACTGGACGTCGCGTTGCAGCGATTTGAGGTGATCGCGCAGGTCCTTGGAGCCGTCGAACTGTTCGGCCAGGGCCGCGAAGCTGAGCAGGCGGGCCAGGCTGACCAGGCTGTCGCGGGCCTTGGAATTGACGTTCTGGGACCGGCCCAGGCGATTGAGGATCTGCTCGAAGGCCGCGCCGCGCGGGCGGCCGAAGATGGCGCGCGACTGCACCTCGACCTCGGCGGCGGTGCGCTCGAGGATGTCAGCGGTGCGGTCGACGATGGCGTCCAGCAGACCGAGGAAGGTCTGGAGACCGTTCGGGCACAGGCTGGGCTGGCGCTCGGCCTGGGCGGCGAACACCGAAAAGGCGCGCGGCTCGACATAACGGATGGTGACCAGGCGGTTGCCGGCCAGGACGAAGGTCACGGGGGCGGCGGTCGGCAGGTCGCCGTCGGCGTTGACCAACACCGTGGCGGTCATGAACGTGCCGCCGTCCTCCTGGTAGAGGCGCGAGGACGCCTCGATCTCGGCCATCTCTTCACGGGTGGGCAGCAGCAGGCCGATCGACTGCTCGACGGCCACTTCCTCGGCGCGGGTGGGGTCGACCAGCTCGATCCAGACGGCGTCGGCGGGCACGCGCCAGTCGGGCGACAGACCGCCGGCTTCGAAGCCCGGAGCGCCGTGACGGAGGATTCTCAGCATGGTCGCGTCCTAGCTACGGGCCGGGTTTGCCCCGGCCCAAGCTTCAGGTCAACGCGCTCAAACTAGCGAGGGGCGTTCTGCTTGTTGCCGCTGTCGTTCGACGAACCGCCATTGGCGGCGGCGTCGAGCAGGGCGGCGATACGATCGGTCGAGTCGGCGGCCTGGCCGATGATGTCCAGCGGCGACGAACGGACCGAGTTGGCCACCTGGTTGGCGGCTTGCTTGGCGGCCGAGACCACGGCGTTCTGGGCCATGGCGATCTTGCTGGTCGCGACGGCGATCGTGCTCGCCTGGGCGTCCTGATAGATGAAACCGTTGGTCGGATAGACGCTGGTGCCGAGGTCGCGGATCGGATCGTACCAGACCTTGACCTGCGTCCAGTCGCCGGCTGGCGAGACGTCGACGACGGTGACGTCCTTTTCGATCTGGCCGCGATCGCCTTCGATGATCGACCAGTTGGCGTGGGTCACCTGGATGACCCGGTCGGTGAGCACTTGGCTGACGAAGGCCACGTGGCCGAGATTCATGCGAGCGGTCGGCTTGAACGAGAGAACCGAGCCGATTTTCGGAACCGAGCCGGTGTCGTACTTGCCGGCGGCTTGCGACCACCACGTACGGGCGTCGCCAAAGATCTGGATACCCGACATCAGACGGGCGAACGGCACGCACTGCCAATAGCCGTCAGCACTGGCCGTCACCGGCGCAAAGCTGATCATGGCGGCAGCGGCCAGGGAACCCAGAAGGGCCCTCGTCCGTTTCGTCATGCTGTGGGTACTCCCCCGCGTCACTGGGCTAAGGGATAACCTTCTCAGGAAGACGTGAAAAGAGTGTTTATGCCGCACCCGCGAGGGTCAAGCGGCGCTGTTTCCAGCTCGAAGCCCAAGTTTTCATCCGCTCGCGGCACGGATTTTCTATGACATGATAGGAGATCGCGGACAGCGGAACCAGAGCGGCCACAATCGCGATCCAGACCAGCAGTGGCAACTTGTCGCTATCGATATTGAACACCTTGGCCGCGGCATTGATAGCCAGGATCTTCCACGGGATGCAGATCATGTAGGTCGAGTAGCTGATCTCGCCGAGATAGACGAAGACTGACTGTCCAGCAAACTCGAAACCGGCCTGGGCGAGGCTCGCGATCATGAAAATCAGCCCCCCCAAAAGCATCACGATGACCAGATCAGGGGCGCCAAATTGCACCGCGCCAAGCGTGGCCATGCCCAATAAAGCGGCGCCGTAGCCGCTGAGTCGGCTGGGGAATCGCCCCGAACGCCACAGGGCGTGCAGGGCGCAGCCGAACGCGAAGCACGGCACGATGCGCAGGGCGCCCCACTGGATGGTCGCCTCGGTCAGCGAGAAACCGGCCAGGGCCTGGAAGGCCGGATACAGCGCGGCGATGAAGGCCAGCGCCCCCAGCACGGCCGCCACCGGCCGCTCGCGCAGCTTCCAGGCGGCGAACGCGAAGGCCGGGAAGGTCAGATAGGCGAACCACTCGGCCGAGATCGACCAGGAAGCGTGGTTCCAGCCCGCCACCGGCGCGAAGCCCCAGGCGTGGACCAGCAGCAGATTGGCCGGCAGGGCCTTCCACGACAGGATGTTGGGATCGACATTCAAGCCCGCGATCGCGCCGGCGACCGCCATGGCGCCGACGCCGACCAGGGTGGCTAGGTGCAGCGGATAGACCCGCGCCAGCCGATTCCACAGGAAGTCGCCGTAGCGGAACCGCCCCTCCCCGAACCCGCTCAGATAGACATGACACAGGATGAAGCCCGACAGCACGAAGAAGGCCTCGACGCCCAGATAGCCCTTGGCGGCGATCGCCGGCGTGAAACCGACGTCCAGCTTGGGCCAATAGTGGAACATCACCACCCAGAAGGCGGCGAAGAACCGGAGCGCGGTCAGGGGCTTGATGTGCGCGCCGTCTTGCATTGACGTCGTCCCTTAAGGGCCTGCCCTTCCATCCTCCACGGTGGAAAGATCGGTGTTACCCGCCTATTTCGCTGTGTTACATGTACGCGTACGCGAAACGACGGCTCGTCCAACAACCTTAGAGAGGACCGATGAACGAACTCCTTAGCCTGGTCGCCGACCCGGCCGCCTGGGCCGCCTTGGTGACCCTTGTGGTGATGGAAGTGGTTCTGGGGATCGACAATCTGGTCTTCATCTCGATCCTGTCCAACAAGCTGCCGCCCGAACACCGCACGCGGGTTCGCCGCATCGGCATCTCGCTGGCGCTGATCATGCGCCTGGTGCTGCTGTCGACCATCGCCTTCATCGTCGGCCTGACCGCGCCGGTCTTCGACCTGGGGCTCACCGGCCCCGTCGGGTCGCATGGCGAGCCGGGCTTCGAGACCGCCTTCTCGTGGCGCGACCTGATCCTGATCGCCGGCGGCGTCTTCCTGATCTGGAAGGCGACCAAGGAGATCCACCACACGGTCGACCCGGCCAAGAGCGACGACGTGCTGGAGAAGGACAAGGCCACCGTCGTGATCTCCAACGTCGGCGCGGCGATCTTCCAGATCATCCTGCTGGACCTGGTGTTCTCGATCGACTCGATCCTGACCGCCGTCGGCATGACCGACCACCTGCCGATCATGGTCGTCGCGGTGATCATCGCCGTCACGGTGATGCTGCTGGCCGCCGACCCGCTGGCCAACTTCATCAACAACAACCCGACGGTGGTGATGCTGGCCCTGGGCTTCCTGCTGATGATCGGCACCGTGCTGATCGCCGAGGGCTTCGGCGCCCACGTGCCCAAGGGCTACATCTATACGGCCATGGCCTTCTCGGCCGGCGTCGAGGGCCTGAACATGATGGCCCGCAAGCGCGGACCCAAGAAGGACCACTAAGGCGCTAGCCCCTACTTCCGGCGTTTGGAGCGTGATAGTCGATCCCGGCTATCACGCTTCAGGGCCCTGATGACCTCCCAAACCTCCACTGGCCAAACCTCCACTGGCCAGACCTCCACTGGCCAGACCTTCTCCGACGCCGAGCGCCGCCTGACCCTGACGGCGCTGATGATCGTGTTCCTGCTCAGCGCCCTGGACCAGACGATCGTATCCACGGCCATGCCGCGGATCATCTCCGAGCTGAACGGCCTCAATCTGTATTCGTGGGTGACCACGGCCTACCTGCTGACCTCGACGGTGATGGTGCCGATCTGGGGCAAGCTGGGCGACATCTTCGGGCGCAAGCCCGTGCTGATCACCGGCATCTCGATCTTTCTCGCGGGCTCCTGGCTGTCGGGCCTGGCCGGCGAGTTCGGCGCCCTGCTGGGCATGCCGGGCATGGTGCAGCTGATCGTGTTCCGCGCCTTGCAAGGGATCGGCGGCGGGGCGCTGTTCACCACCGCCTTCGCCATCATCGCCGACCTCTATCCGCCGCGCGAGCGGGGCAAGTTCGCCGGGATCTTCGGCTCGGTGTTCGGCCTGGCCAGCGTGCTGGGCCCCATCATCGGCGGCTATTTCACCGACCACGGCACGGTGCGGATCGGGACCCACGTGGTCGCCGGCTGGCGCTGGGTGTTCTACGTCAACCTGCCGCTCAGCCTGCTGTCGCTGTTCATGGTCATCGTGAAGATGCCGCCGCTGGAGCATCGCCGCTCGGGCAAGATCGACTTCCTGGGCGCGGCCCTGCTGATCGCCGCCTTCGTGCCGCTGCTGCTGGCCCTCAGCCTGGGCGGCCACGACTTCGCCTGGGGCTCGCCCCAGAGCCTCTCCCTGTTCGCCCTGGCCGCCGTGTCGCTGGCCGCCTTCGTCTATGTCGAGACCAAGGTTTCGAACCCGATCGTGCCGATGCACCTGTTCCGCAACCGGGTGTTCGTCACCGCCAATATGGCCGGCTTCTTGATCTCCATGGCCTTCATGGGCGTGGTGATGTTCCTGCCGCTCTATCTGCAGCTGGGCCGCGGCGTCTCGGCCACGCTGAGCGGCATGGCCATGCTGCCGTTGATGGCCGGCCTGATCGCCGGCAGCACCGTCGCCGGCCAGCTGGTGACCAAGACCGGCAAGTACAAGCCCTACATGATCACCGGGGCCTGCGTGCTGTTGATCGCGGTGTTCCTGCTGCACGACCTGTCGAAGATCGGCCACCTGGGTCATCTGGCCTTGCTGCTGGCGTTCGTCGGACTTGGATTGGGGCCGGGTCAGAGCCTGTTCAACATCGCCACCCAGAACGCCGTCGACCCGCGCGACATCGGGGTGGCGACCAGTTCCAACCAGTTCTTCCGCCAGATCGGCTCGACCGTCGGCGCCGCCATGGCCGGGGCCCTGCTGACCGCGCGCCTGGCCGGCTTGCCGGGCGGGCTGAACCTTGGGGCGCTGGAGGGGATGGCGGTCCAGGCGGCGGCGAACGGCGGCTCGGCGCACGAGGATCCCGTGCTGCAGGCGGCGCTGATCCACGCGGTCAGCGGCGTGATGGTCGCGGCGGTGTTCGTCGTCGCCGCGGGCCTCGTGACGATCCTGATGATCCCGGTCCTGCCGCTGAAGTCGCGGCAGCCGGCGGAAAAGTCCGAGCCCACACACTAACCGTCATCCCGCGCTTTATGCGCGGGACCCATGGGTCAGCTTCTACGTGAGAGCTAGTCTGGCGCTTCACCTGCGGCGGATAAATGGGTCCCGCGAACAAGTCGCGGGATGACGGGATAAGCTCAAAGGAAGCTGTAAGGATCCACGTCGATCACCACCCGCACCGAGTTCGGGACCTTGGCCCGCGCCCGCCAGGCGGCCATGAAGCCTTGCAGGTCGACATTGCGCTCGGCCCGGACCAGGAACCGCTTGCGGCGGCGGCCGCGCACCAGGGCCAGCGGCGCGTCGGCGGGGCCGAACACCTCGACGCCCTCGGCATTGGGGATCACCGCGGCCAAGGCCTCGACATAGGCGTCCAGGGCCGCGCCGTCGGGGCCCGAGGCGATCACCGCCGCCAGGCGACCGAACGGCGGCAGGCCGGCGTCCTGGCGCATGCCCATCTCGGCCTCGATGAAGGCGTCGCGGTCCTGGGCCTTCAGCGCCTGCATCACCGCGTGGTCGGGGGAGTAGGTCTGCAGCAGCGCCCGCCCCGGCTTCTCGTGACGCCCCGCGCGACCGGCGGCCTGGGCCAGCAGTTGGAAGGTTCGCTCGCCGGCCCGCAGGTCGCCGCCGCGCAGGGAGAGATCCGCGTCGACCACGCCCACCAGGGTCAGGTTCGGGAAGTTGTGGCCCTTGGCCGCCGCCTGGGTGGCGACCAGGATATCGATCTCGCCGGCCGCCATGGTCGCCACCAGGGCCTTGGCGGCTTCGGCGTCCATCACCGTGTCGGACGAGAACACCGCCACCCGCGCGTCGGGGAAGATGTGCCGCGCCTCCTCCTCGACCCGCTCGACGCCGGGGCCGATCGAAACGAGTGAATCCTTGGCCCCGCAGTGCGGGCAGGCGTCGGGCTTCTTCATCGAGAAGCCGGTCAGGTGGCAGACCAGACGCCCGGTATAGCGGTGCTCGACCAGCCAGCTGTCGGTGTCGGGCGACTTCATCTTCTCGCCGCAGGCCTTGCACAGCACCAGCGGCGCATAACCCCGGCGGTTCAGGAACAGCATGGCCTGCTCGCCGCGTTGCAGGGTCACGGCCATGGCCTTGATCAGCGGCGGCGACAGCCAGCGACCCGGCTCCGGCGGCGTCTGGCGCATGTCGACCAGATCGATGTCGGGCAACCGCGCCGCCCCGTGGCGGGCCGACAGGCGCAGCCAGCGATAACGGCCGATCTGGGCGTTGTAGAGGCTCTCCAGGGACGGGGTGGCCGAGGCCAACAGCACCGTCGCCCCCTCGATCTTGGCGCGGGCCACGGCCAGGTCGCGGGCCTGGTAGATGAAGCCCTCTTCCTGCTTGAACGAGCTGTCGTGCTCCTCGTCGACCACGATCAGCCGCAGCTTCTTGAACGGCAGGAACAGCGCCGAGCGGGCCCCGACCACGATCCGCGCATCGCCGCTGGCCACGGCCTCCCAGGCGTGGCGGCGGCGTGGCGGCGAAACGCCCGAATGCCACTCGACCGGGATCGCGCCGAACCGCTGTTCGAAGCGGGCCAGCACCGCCTGGGTCAGGGCGATCTCGGGCAGCAGCACCAGCACCTGGGCCTCGGGATCGCGCAAGGCCGCCGCGACGCTCTCGAGATAGACCTCGGTCTTGCCCGAGCCGGTCACCCCGTCCAGCAGCGCCGCCTGGAAACCGCCAGCGTCCAGCATCTCGGTCAACACGTCGACGCAGGCCGCCTGGCCGGGGTTCAGTTCACGAGGCGGCAAGGAGAGGTCCGGCTGCGGCAGGCCACGCTCGGGCTCCACGAAGTCGATGGCCAGCACGCCCTCGTCGACGAGCCCCTTCACCACGCCGGCCGAGACACCGGCGGCCGAGGCCAGGGCCGCGCCCGACAGCTTCACGCCCTCGGCGGCGGCCAGCACCTTCAGGCGCGCGGGAGTCATGCGGGCGGGCTGGGCTCCGGTCAGGACCAGCACCTTGTCAGGCTTGGGCGGCGGATGGCGCAGGCCGCGCAGGGCCATGGCCAGCGGCCAGCCGGGCAGGTCCACCGAATAACGCGCCGCCCACTCGACAAAGGCCAGCACGCCCGGCGGCAGCGGCGGATCGTCGACCTTCTCCAGGATGGCCTTGAGCGGCCGGTTGCCGCCGGTCCCGTCGCGCAGGGCGGTGACCACCCCGCGAATCACGCGCGGCCCCAGGGGCACGGTCACGTGGTCGCCCAGACTCAAATCGAGGCCTTCCGGCTCGGCGTAGTCGAAGGCCTCCGGCAACGGCATCGGCAGAAGAACGGAAGCGATACGGGGCATGACGGGATGCTTTTGCCGTCAAACCGTCCCCAGGTCGAGAGCGACGGGCCAGGTCGTCATCAAGCGGACATTAACCGTCTTGCCCGCTTCATCCAGGCGTAGAGTGTTTTACCGTGGGGACGACGATGAGCGACGCGACGAACGCCAGCAGGAAACCGGTCGACGCCGAGAGCGTGCGCGACTTCCTGCGCGTCCAACCCGAATTCCTGCGTCAGGACGAGAACCTGCTGGGCGAGCTGGGCCTGCGGGTCGACGCCGCCAATGTCGTCGACTTCGGCCCGCGCGCCCTGGCCCGCGCCGCCGCCGCCCACAAGCGCGAGGCCAGCGTCCGCCAGGCCATCGAGGCCAACGCCCGCGCCAACTATTCCGCCCAGGCCCAGACCCACGCCGCGGTCATCGACCTGCTGGACGCCCGCAACCACTCCGACCTGGCCCGCCGCGTCGACGAGATGGCCCGGGGCCGCTTCGGCCTGACCGCCGGCGTCGTCGCCCTGGAAGGCCCCGACCGCGTCCCGGCCGGCTGGTACGCTCTGGCCGAGGGTCAGGTCGACATGATCCTTGGCGAGGCGCCGATCGCTCGCATGGGCTTCTTCGCCCCGGCCCTGCCGCTGTTCGGCGAACAGGCCGAGACGATCCGCAGCATGGCCCTGGTGCGCATGGCCATCTGGGAGCCGCGCCGCGAGGCCCTGATCGCCTTCGGCTCCAAGGACCCGGAAGGCTTCACGCCCGACATGGGCACCGAGCTCGTCAACTTCCTGGCCCGCGTGGTCGAGCGCACGGCCGAACGCTGGCCGGTGTTGTGACCAAAGGCGTTGGGAGCGCCCGCCAGGCCTATGCCGCCTGGCTGGACTACCTGACGCTGGAACGCCGGGCCTCGCCGCGCACGGTGCGGGCCTATGGCGACAACGTCATCGCCTATCTGAACTTTCTGGAACGCCACCTTGGAGGCGAAGGCGGCGGCGAGTCCGTCAGCCTGTCGGCGATGGGCGAGATCTCCGCCGCCGACCTGCGCGGCTATCTGGCTTTCCGTCGGCAAGGCGAGGACGCCCTGGCGCCGCGCTCGATCAGCCAGGCCCTGTCGTCGATCCGCGCCTTTCATCGGTATCTGGACCAGCGTCACGGCGTGGCCAACGCCGCCGTCGAACTGGTGCGCGGTCCGCGCCTGAAGATCGGCCTGCCGCGTCCCGTCTCCGAGGACCAGGCCCGCGACTTGATCACCGAGGCCGCCGACGACACCGAGCGCGATCCCTGGGAGACCGCTCGCGACGAGGCGGTGCTGACCCTGCTCTGGGGCTGCGGCCTGCGGATCTCCGAAGCCCTGTCCCTGACCTGGTCCGACGCGCCGCTGGGCGTCTCGATGCGCATCACCGGCAAGGGCGGCAAGACCCGGATCGTGCCGGTGCTGGACGCCGTGCGCGACGCGGTCGCCGTCTATGTCGACGAACTGCCCTTCGTGCTGGGTCCCGATGAGCCGCTGTTCCGCGCCAAGCGCGGCGGGCCGTTGTCGCCGCGCCACGTCCAGGCCTTGGTGCAGACCCTGCGCGGTCGGCTGGGCCTGTCGGACCGCGTGACGCCGCACGCCTTCCGCCATGCCTTCGCCACGCACCTGCTGGGCGCCGGGGCCGACCTGCGGGCCATCCAGGATCTGCTTGGCCACGCCTCGCTGTCGACGACCCAGCGCTACACCCAGGTCGACGCCGCCGGCCTGTTGGCCGCCTACCAGGCCGCCCACCCGAAGGCCTGAGCCCTTTTCCGCCACGTCAGCGAAAACGATGCGACGGAACGTCGCGAGCTTTCACGCACGCCTGAGCATTAACCGCGATTTTACGGCCATCGCGGACTCTAGCCGTGAAAATGCACGCTTTCCGCCGAGCGCTCCCCCCGGCCGCTCGCGAATGAGGCTCCGATGAAGTTCGACGACCTGAAGATTTCCACCAAGGTGGCGCTGCCCGCCGTCATCCTGACCCTGGTCGCCCTGGTTATCGTGGGCTTGGGCGCCTGGCAGGCTCGCAAGGTCGAGGCCAACACCAAGGTGCTGGTCGAGCAGCGCGCCCCGGCCGAGCTGGACGCCGCGCGCTTCAACCGCCGCATCGCCTCGATCGGCTACGGCGCCTATCGCGCGCTGGCCTATGACGGCACGTCGAGCGAAGGCAAGGACGCCAGCGCCGACCTGGACGAGGCTTACAAGGACGCCAAGACGCTGCTGGCCAGCATCAAGAAGTCCGACCCCGCCACCGCGAAGACCGTGGACGGCTTCGCGACGCGCCTGGACCAGATCTACGCCTCGGCCCGCAATGGCGCCGACATGGGCCTGCAGAACCTGAACGACGCCGGCAAGATGATGATGGTCCAGATCGATCCGGACATCGCCAAGCTCACCGATGACGTCACCACCTTCACCAACGGCCACGCCGCCGAAACCAAGAAGATGGTCGAGAAGGCTTCGAAGGAAGCCGCCGCCGGCACCGTGTTCTCGATCCTGTTCGGCCTGATCGCCGCCGGCGGCGCCCTGGTCCTGGCCCTGTGGATCGGCGCCCGCAAGATCGCCGCCCCGCTGGCCATCACCGCCAAGACCATGGAGGTCCTGGCCCAGGGCAGCGTCGACGTCGAGGTCAAGGGCGCCGAGCGCAAGGACGAGGTCGGCGCCATGGCCCGCTCGGTCCAGGTGTTCAAGGACAACGCCGTGGCCCTGCGCACCGCTGAAGCCGCCCAGCAGCGCGCCAGCGCCGAGACGGAAGCCGAGCGCCGCCGCAATCAGGAAATCTCCGAGGCCTCGGCCAAGGAACAGGCCTTCGTCATGGAAGCCATCGCCGGCGGCCTGGCCCGCCTGTCGGACGGCGACCTGACCTACCGCCTCGATCAGCAATTCCCCGACGCCTACAAGCGCCTGCAGAACGACTTCAACGGCGCCATCGCCCAGTTGGAAGAGGCCATGGGCACGATCGTGCAAGCCGCCAGCGGCATCGGCGCCGGCAGTGACGAGATCGCCTCGGCCGCCGACGACCTGTCGCGCCGCAGCGAGCAACAAGCCGCCAGCCTGGAAGAAACCGCCGCCGCGCTGGACGAGATCACCGCCACGGTGCGCCGCTCGTCGTCGGGCGCTCAGGAAGCCTCGCGCGTGGTCGGCTCGACCCGCACCGACGCCGAACGCTCCAGCGTCGTGGTCCGCAACGCCGTCGAGGCGATGAACCAGATCGAGAAGTCGTCGCAGTCGATCAGCCAGATCATCGGCGTCATCGACGAGATCGCTTTCCAGACCAACCTTCTGGCCCTGAACGCCGGTGTCGAAGCGGCTCGCGCCGGTGAAGCCGGCCGTGGCTTCGCGGTCGTGGCGCAAGAAGTGCGGGCCCTGGCCCAGCGCTCGGCCGACGCCGCCAAGGAAATCAAGACCCTGATCTCGACCTCGTCGCAGCAGGTCAATCAGGGCGTCAGCATGGTCGGCCAGACCGGCGAGGCCCTACAGGCCATCGTCGGCAAGGTCGGCGAGATCGACGCCCTGGTCAGCGAGATCGCGGCCTCGGGCCAGGAGCAGGCCACCGGCCTCAACCAGGTCAACGCCGCCGTCAACCAGATGGATCAGACCGTCCAGCAGAACGCCGCCATGGTCGAGCAGTCGACCGCCGCCTCGCACGCCCTGAAGGGCGAGGCCGGCAACCTGATGCAGATGATCTCGAAGTTCCGCGTCGGCGCCTCTGGCGGGTCGGCCAGCGTCTCGACGAGCCGTCGCGCCGCGCCGCGCCCCTCCGCGCCCGCCCCGTCGCGTCCGGCCGCGCCGCCGCCCAGCAAGGCGCCGTCGCTGGCCAGTTCGGCCCACCGTCCGGGCGCCAACCCGGTCGCCGCCGTCCAAGCCAAGCTGGCCAAGGCCGTCGGCGCATCCAGCGACGACTGGGAAGAATTCTAAGCTCCCGTTTTAGTACGCGTACCGCCCGCGTTTAGGGCGCTCCTCCCCTCGAAAGCGTCTGGCCCCGCCTCCCTCTAGGCGGGGCCTTTTTCGTGGGCGCTGTTGGGAACCGGCAACGCTTGGCGGGCGCTGCATCCCGTGCAGCTCACTGACGGATCCAGCCGTGCCTCGCCTCGCCAAAGCCCTCGCCGTTCCGTCGCGTTCGGCGCTCTCGTTCGGCTCCAACATCATCGACTGGCTGACCCTGGGCGTGCTGGGCGCGGCCACCGTCGCCCTGGCGGTCACCTCGCGGCGCGCCAAGCCCGACGACATCGAGCGCCCGGAACCGCGAAGCCTGGCCAGCCGGTCGGCCGATCCCGATGAAGCCGTCCGCGAGCCGGGTCGTGGCCGTCACGCCGAAACGCCGCGAGAGATTCCCCTGCGCGGCTGGACGGACATTCTCCAACGCACCGCCAAGGCGTTCCGCGACGACAGTGTCGCCCTGGTCGCCGCCGGCATGACCTTCTACGCCGTGCTCGCTTTCTTCCCCGGCTTGACCGCCTTCGTCGCCCTCTACGGCCTGTTCGCCAACGTGACGGAGGCGCGCCAGCAACTGGACTTCCTGGCCGGCGTGCTGCCGCCCGACACCGTGCGGTTCATCGGCGACGAGATGATCCGTGTCGCCGGCGCCCATTCCCGCGGCCTGACCTGGACCGCCGTGGTCAGCCTGCTGGTGGCCCTGTGGAGCGCCAACGGCGCGGCCAAGGCCTGTTTCCTGGGCCTCAACATCGCCTATGAAGAGACCGAGAAGCGCGGCTTCCTACGGCTGACCGCCACGACCCTGGCCTTCACCCTGGGCCTGCTGGCCGTGGTGGTGCTGAGCCTGGCGGTGAACCTGGCGCCGGAGCTGGGCTGGATGCGCTGGCCGGCGCTGGTGGCCTCTGTCGCCGTCGGCGTCGCCCTGCTCTATCGCTACGGCCCCAGCCGCGATCCGGCCAAGTGGCGCTGGGTCAGCTGGGGCGCGGGGCTGACGACGATCGTGTGGATCCTGGGCTCGATCGGCTTTTCGCTCTATCTGTCCCACTTCGCCCATTACGACCGCGCCTATGGGCCCCTGGGCGCGGTGATCGGCTTCATGATGTGGACCTATGTGTCGTCGCTGATCCTGCTGGCCGGGGCCGAGCTGAACGCCGAGCTGGAGCATCAGACCTGCCGCGACACCACCACGGGCGCGGACCTGCCGCTGGGCGCGCGCGGCGCCCAGATGGCCGACACGGTCGGCGCGGCGCAGTAGACACGGTTAATGCAGCGGGTCGTTCCGGGCGATCAGCACGGAGACAGGACAGCCGTCGACCGAGCGAGCCACGGCCCGTTCGCCGTGCGCCTTGGGCAGCTTCGACAGGGGCTGAGCCATGAGCGGTTCGGGATGGCTGGCGCGCGACGGCCCGTTGCTATCGCAGCTCACACGCGGCGCCTTCGCCTTGAACGCTTTCACCGGGCGGGCGACCTGCGGAGACCGCATGGTCAGTTGGTCCACCCGCTGAGCCGGATCGAACGGCTTTCGCTGGAGCA
Organism: Caulobacter sp. ALps2; assembly: GCF_058681635.1. Classification (NCBI taxonomy): domain Bacteria; kingdom Pseudomonadati; phylum Pseudomonadota; class Alphaproteobacteria; order Caulobacterales; family Caulobacteraceae; genus Caulobacter; species Caulobacter sp. ALps2. Next base: position 2,133,333 of record NZ_CM178743.1, on the reverse strand, counting down.
GGTGTCCCTTCTGGCCGACGACTGGCGCGACCTCCGGGATGACAACTGACGCGGCCGCCGGGGCGGCTTGCAGCATGGCGGCGAGGGTCAGGGCGGACAGCAACATGGTGGGTCTCCGTTGCCGCCACTCTACGTGCGATTGTCTGACGCGATCATCAACTATCGTAAGGGTCTGTTACGCCTAGCGCGCCGGACCGCTTTGGCGGACTTGGGTGCTGACGGGGCAGCCGTCGACCATGCGGATCACCGTGTGATGCAGCAGGCCGGGCGGCATGCGGTTGAGCGGCTGACCCTTGGCGATCGCGTCGTCACGCGCCTTCATCGCCCGCTGTCGGCATTCTGGCGAGGCGTGGGCGACGGCGACATTGAAAGAACGTTTGGCCTGGGGCGGCGCCGACGGCGCGGGCGCGGCCGGGGCGGCTTGCAGCGCGGCGGCGAACACGAAGGCGGACAGAAACATGGCGGGGCTCCGTTTCCGAAACCCCGCCACGCTACGTCCGATTGCGCGGACGCGATCATTAACGATTGGACAGAAATGCCGGCCCGTTTAGGCCTGCCCCTGTCTTACGCTTGCATCGTCCAGCCTTCGACGCCCATCGACGCCTGACGGAAGGCTTCCGAGCGCGTGGGGTGCGGGTGGCAGGTGCGGGCGACGTCTTCCGACGAACCGCCGAACTCCATGGCCACGCAGATCTCGGCGATCATGTCGCCGACGTTCGGGCCCACGGCGTGAGCGCCCAGGATGCGGTCGGTCTTGGCGTCGGCCAGCACCTTCACGAAGCCGTCGGTCTCGTGGTTGATCTTGGCGCGGCTGTTGGCCAGGAACGGGAACTTGCCGACCTTGTAGGCGACGCCCGCGGCCTTCAGCTCGTCCTCGGTCTTACCGACCGTGGCGACTTCCGGGCTGGTGTAGATGACGCCCGGGATGATGTCGTAGTTCACGTGGCCGGCCTTGCCCGCGATCAGCTCGATGCAGGCCACGGCCTCGTCCTCGGCCTTGTGGGCCAGCATCGGGCCCGTCGTCACGTCGCCGACCACCCAGATCCCGTCGACGCCGGTCTTGTAATGGTCGTTGGCGATGACGCCACGCTTGTCCGGCGTGATGCCGACCGTTTCCAGGCCCAGGCCCTGGGTGAACGGACGACGGCCGATGGCGACCAGAACGTAGTCGGCTTCGATCGTCTGGGCTTCACCGCCGGCGACCGGCTCGTGAGTCAGCTTCACGCCCTTGGCCGAGGCCACGGCGCCGGTGACCTTGGCGCCCAGCTGGAACTTGAAGCCCTGCTTGGTCAGGATCTTCTGGAAGGCGTTGGCGACCTCGGTGTCGGTGCCGGGGATGATGCGGTCGAGATACTCGACGACGGTGACTTCCGCGCCCAGGCGCTTCCACACCGAGCCCAGTTCCAGGCCGATGACGCCGGCGCCGACGACGATCAGCGACTTGGGAACTTCCGGCAGCGACAGGGCGCCGGTCGAGTCGACGATGCGGTTGTTGTCGATCGTCACGCCCGGCAGCGGGGTCGGCTCCGAGCCAGTGGCGATGACGATGTTCTTGGTCTCGAGCACCGTTTCGGCGCCGTCCTCGGCCTTGACCACGACCTTGCCGGGTCCGTCGATGCGGCCCCAGCCCTTCACGTAGTCGACCTTATTCTTCTTCATCAGGAACTCGACGCCCTTGGTCAGGGCTTCGACGCTCTCGGCCTTCTGGGCCATCATCTGGACGAGGTTCAGCTTCGGCTTGACCTCGATGCCCAGCTTGGCGAACTCGCCGCCGCTGGCCGCTTCGTACATTTCCGAGGCGTGCAGCAGGGCCTTCGACGGCATGCAGCCGACGTTCAGGCAGGTGCCGCCCAGCTTGCCGCGGCCTTCGACGATCGCGGTCTTCAGACCCAGCTGACCGGCGCGGATCGCCGCGTTGTAGCCACCGGGACCACCACCGATGATGACGACGTCGTACAGAGCCATGGGTCTTTCGCCTTCAGGACGCGCCGATAGCGGCGCCGGACAAAATATAAGGCCTCGCCGGCCATATTGTCAGACCTCTGGAGGCGCGTGTTCCTTAGAGGGAAGTGGCCCGGAACGGAACCCGCTTTCGACGGGCGCGGCCTTGAAAATCAAGGGAAATGGCCGATCGGCGGCCGGGGGCCGCGACCTCCCGCCGCACTGATCGCCACAAGCTTGACATCACGCCGCCTGGATAGCGCCCCGCGAGCGTGACGTCATATCGGCATGACCTCGCGCGTCCGCCTCCTCGCCGCCTTCGCCGCCCTGGCGCTGACCGCCGGCACGCCTTTGCCCGCCGCCCCGGTCAGGAGCCACGAGATCCCGATCGCCAGCAGCAGGGCCGGCGACACCCTGGCCGTGCTCTATTCGGGCGACGGCGGCTGGGGCGCGCTGGACCAGAAGGTGGCCCGCCACCTGGCCGACAACGGCGTGCCGACGATCGGCGTCAACTCGCTGACCTATTTCAGCACCAAGCGCACCCCCGTCGGCGCGGCCCAGGACCTGGCCGACGCCCTGCGCGCCTATGAGGGTCAATGGGGCCGCAAGAAGGTGGTGCTGATCGGCTATTCGTTCGGCGCCGACGCGCTGCCGGCCATCCTGCCCCAGCTGCCCGCCGAACCGCGCGCCCAGGCCAGCCACGTCGTGCTGATCGGCACGGGCCCAACCGGCGACCTGCGGTTCCATCCCGTCAGCTGGCTGAACCTGGCCGCCCCCGACGCCTTCCCCGTCCGCCCGGCCATCGCCGCACTTAAGGACGTCGAGATGAAGGACGTGAGGATCACCTGCGTCTACGGCGACAAGGAACGGGCGGACATCTGCCCCACCCTGCCCGACACCGAAGTCGCCAAGATCCGCCTGCCCGGCGGCCACCACTTCAACGGCGACTACGCGGCGCTGGGCGAGGCGGTGCTGCGGGCCAGCCGCTAGGCTAGAGCGCCCAGAACCCGGTCGTGGCCCAAAGGCCGAATGCAAGACCGGCGAGGGCAATCGTAACAGCCGTCGCCCGCAGCACCGGGCGGCGCGCCAGCCGGCGGGCCGGGATGAGAAGAAGCGCCCAGGCCCAGCCCATGAGCACGCCGAGCAAGAGAGCCAAGGCCGCTCGCAAACCACCCCTGACCGGATGGGGCTCGACCTCCTGTACTGCCTCGTCGCTCAGCTCGAACTTGGGGGGCGCCGTGCGTAGGGCCTCGATCAAAGCCTTGGCGTCGTCGGCCTCGCTCTCCGGCACCCAGACGCGAAAGCCGCCCATGGCGATGGCCATGGTGAAGTCCGCTCCGCCCCAATGCTCGTTCTGCACCAGCACCGGATAGCCGCCGGCGCGCAATCGCCCGGCCGCGATCTGCGCTTCTTGCAGACCCGCGAAACGGGCGACTTCCACGAGGCTCATGACGGATCCTCATCCGAAGCCCTTTCGGCGATGGGCCTGAGGATCACTCGGTGGCCGTCCCGCGAGATCTCAACTTCCTTGATGTCTTCGGGAAGAAAACCCTCGGGCAAGACGACGAACTGACCGCCGTCTCGCTCAAGCAGCTGAACGAGAACAGGACCCTTGTCGCAAGGCGTCATGGGTAACCTCCGTAGTCTCTACAGAGACTAGGTGGCGTTTCGGATCAGCCAAAGGGAAACTGAGATTTTCGCTCGAAGCCAATGCCTACAGCGGCGCGGGCAGCCCGTACCGGTCCGCCAGCCAGCGCGTGATCGGACGGGCGTCGCTCAGGAACGACAGACCGTTCGCCGACTGGATCTCGCCGTGCGGGCCGGCGTCGGGCGCGGTGTCGCCGAGGATCAGGGCCGGGGCGTTCTGGTGGTCTTCGCCCAGGCGCTCGACCAGGGCCGGGCGTGGGCGGGCGTAGTCGACGCGGACGATGTCGAGGACGTCGCGCAGTCGCGGGAAGGCGGACAGATAGCCTTCCATCATCGCGCAGTCGGGGCAGAAGCGCTGCTGGCCCTCTTTGTCGAAGCCCATCGCCAGCAGGTAGAGGGTGTGCTTGGCCATCATGGACCCCTGAAAGCGAAGAAGCCCGCCGGTGAGGGCGGGCTTCTTGTTGGTTCTTAGAGGTCCAGCAGCAGGCGCTGCGGGTCTTCCAGGGCTTCCTTGACCTTGACCAGGAAGGTCACGGCGCCGGCGCCGTCGACGACGCGGTGGTCGTAGGACAGGGCCAGGTACATCATCGGGCGGATCTCGATCTTGCCGTTGACGACCATGGCGCGTTCCTTGATCGCGTGCATGCCGAGGATGCCCGACTGCGGCGCGTTCAGGATCGGCGTCGACATCAGCGAGCCGTAGATGCCGCCATTGGTGATCGTGAAGGTGCCGCCCTGCATGTCCTCGATGGACAGCTGGCCGTCGCGGGCCTTCTTGCCCAGGACGCCGATGGCCTTTTCGATCTCGGCCAGGTTCAGCGTGTCGGCGTCACGGACGACCGGAACCACCAGACCCTTGTCGGTGCCGACGGCGACGCCGATGTCGTAGTGGTTCTTGTAGACCACGTCCGTACCGTCGATCTCGGCGTTGACGTCCGGGATCGCCTTCAGCGCGGCCACGACGGCCTTGGTGAAGAAGGACATGAAGCCCAGCTTCACGCCGTGGCGCTTTTCGAAGACGTCCTTGTACTGGCCACGCAGAGCCATCACGGCGCTCATGTCGACCTCGTTGAAGGTCGTCAGCATGGCGGCGGTGTTCTGGGCTTCCTTCAGGCGACGGGCGATCGTCTGACGCAGGCGCGTCATCTTCACGCGTTCTTCGCGCTCGTGCAGGGCGCGCGGCGCGGCCGGAGCGGCGACCGGAGCCGGAGCGGCGGCGCGGGCCTCCAGGGCGGCGAGGGCGTCGCCCTTGGTCACGCGACCGTCCTTGCCGGTGCCCGCGACCTTCGACAGGTCGAGGTTGTTCTCGGCGGCGATGCGGGCCGGAGCCGGGCTGACCGGCGCGGCGGTCGGCGCGGCGGCGGCCGGGGCCGGGGCGGCGGCGGGAGCCGGCGCGGGGGCCGGAGCCGGAGCGGCGGCCTTGGGCGCGGCGGCGGCCGGAGCGGCCGACGCGGTCGCGCCTTCGGTCACGATGCCCAGGACCGTGCCCGGAACCACGGTCGCGCCTTCTTCGGCGCCGATGGCCGACAGCACGCCGTCGGCGGGCGAGGCCACTTCCAGCGAAACCTTGTCGGTTTCCAGCTCGACGAGGATCTCGTCCTTCTTCACGGCCTCCCCGGCCTTCTTGGTCCAGCGGGCGACCGTCGCTTCCGTGACGGATTCGCCGAGGGCGGGGGTCATGATGTCGGCCATGGGGCTTTCCGAGTCTTTCTTGCTTGGTCCGGCGGGTTTTTAGCGGAGGATCTTCGCGCTTACGCGAAGGCCTCGTTGAGGAACGTCTCGAGTTCTTTCAGGTGGCGGCTCATCAGGCCAGCGGCTGTCGAGGCCGAGGCCGGGCGGCCCACATAGCGGGCGCGCTTGGCCTTGATGTCCAGCTTGTCGAGCGTCAGTTCGAGCCACGGATCGACGAAGGTCCAGCCGCCCATGTTCTTGGGTTCTTCCTGGCACCAGACCAGGTCGGCGTTCTTGAAGCGGCTCAGCACCTGCATCAGCGACTTCATCGGCCACGGATAGAACTGCTCCAGACGCAGCAGATAGATGTCGTCGCGGCCGGTCTTGGCGCGCTGATCGACCAGGTCGAAGTAGACCTTGCCCGAGCAGACGATGACGCGCTTGATCTGGTCGTCGCTCTTCAGCGTGACGCCGCCGACGTCGCAACCAGCCTCGGCGCCGTCCACCATCACGCGGTGGAAGGTCGAGCCTTCGGTGAAGTCGGCCAGGTTCGAGACGGCGCGCTTGTGGCGCAGCAGGCTCTTGGGGGCCATCACGATCAGCGGCTTGCGGAACTCGCGGTTCATCTGGCGACGCAGGGCGTGGAAGTAGTTGGCCGGCGTCGTGCAGTTGACGACCTGCATGTTGTCTTCGGCGCACGACTGCAGGAAGCGCTCGAGGCGCGCCGAGCTGTGCTCGGGACCCTGGCCTTCGTAGCCGTGCGGCAGCAGCATCACCAGGCCGCTCATCCGCAGCCACTTGCGCTCGCCCGAGCTGATGAACTGGTCGATCACCACCTGGGCGCCGTTCACGAAGTCGCCGAACTGGCCTTCCCACAGGGTCAGGGTGTTCGGGTCGGCCAGCGAGAAGCCGTATTCGAAGCCCAGCACCGCCTCTTCCGACAGGGCCGAGTCGATCACTTCATAGTGGGCCTGGCCGGGACGGATGTTGTTCAGCGGCGTGTAGTGCTCTTCGGTCGTCTGGTCGATGACGTCCGAGTGGCGCTGGGTGAAGGTGCCGCGCACCGAGTCCTGGCCCGACAGACGGACCGGATAGCCCTCGTCGAGCAGGGTGGCGAACGCCAGGTGCTCGCCGGTGCCCCAGTCGATGCCCTCGCCCTTCTCGATCGCTTCACGGCGATTGTCGATGGCGCGCTTGACGGTCTTGTGGGCGTTGATGCGGTCCGGGATCGTGGTGATCTGGCGGCCGATCTCCAGCAGGCGGGTCTTGGGGAAGGCGGTCTTGCCGCGACGCTCTTCGTCGCCCGGCAGGGTCAGGCCGGCCCACTTGCCGTCCAGCCAATCGGCCTTGTTGGCCTTGTAGCTCTTGCCGGCGTCGAATTCCTTGTCGAGGAAGGTCTCGAACTCGGTGACCCAGCCGTCGGACTCGGCCTGGGTGATCACGCCCTCGCCGATCAGGCGGTTGGCGTACAGTTCGCGGGTCGGCGGATGACCCTTGATCTTCGCGTACATCAGCGGCGACGTCATGGTCGGATCGTCGCCTTCGTTGTGACCGAAGCGACGGTAGCAGACCATGTCGATGACCACGTCCTTGCCGAACTTCTGGCGGTACTCGGTCGAGACCTTGGCGGCGAAGACAACGGCTTCCGGATCGTCGCCGTTCACGTGGAAGATCGGGGCCTCGACCATCAGGGCCATGTCGCTGGGGTACGGCGACGAGCGCGAGTAGCGCGGGCTGGTCGTGAAGCCGATCTGGTTGTTGACGATGAAGTGGATGGTGCCGCCCGTGCGGTAGCCCTTCAGGCCCGACAGGGTGAAGCACTCGGCCACCACGCCCTGGCCGGCGAAGGCCGCGTCGCCGTGCAGCAGCAGCGGCAGCACGTGGCCGCGACCGGCGTCCGGCGTCTCGCGCAGCAGGAAGGCCTGCTTGGCGCGGGCCTTGCCGATCACGACCGGGTTGACGATTTCCAGGTGCGACGGGTTGGCGGTCAGCGACAGGTGGACCTTGTTGTCGTCGAACTCACGGTCCGACGAAGCGCCCATGTGATACTTCACGTCGCCCGAACCCTCGACGTCCGAGGGGACCGACGAGCCGCCTTGGAACTCGTGGAAGATCACGTGGTAGGGCTTGCCCATCACGGCGGCCAGCACGTTCAGGCGACCGCGGTGCGGCATGCCCAGGACGATGTCCTTCACGCCCAGCGCGCCGCCGCGCTTGATGATCTGCTCCATGGCCGGGACCATGGCCTCGCCGCCGTCCAGGCCGAAACGCTTGGTGCCGGGGAAACGCTTGTGCAGGAAGCGTTCGAAGCCCTCGGCCTCGATCAGCTTCTTCAGGATGGCGACCTTGCCCTCCTTGGAGAACACGATCTCCTTGTCGCGCCCCTCGATGCGTTCCTGCAGCCAGGCCTTCTCGGCCGGGTCGGAGATGTGCATGTACTGGATGCCGACGTTGTCGCAGTAGGTGCGGCGCACGATCGACAGGATCTCGCGGATCGACGCGGTTTCCAGGCCCAGCACGAAGTCCAGGAAAATGGGACGGTCGTAATCGGCGTCCGAGAAGCCGTAGGTGGCCGGGTCCAGTTCCGGGGCCGGCTTCGGCGGCTCCAGGCCCAGCGGGTCGAGGTTGGCGGCCAGGTGGCCACGCATCCGGTAGGCCCGGATCATCATGATGGCGCGCAGACTGTCCAGCGTGGCGGCGCGGACGGCTTCGGCGGAAGCGCCGGGGGCCTTGCCCTCGACGGCCTTGGCGATCTTGGCCTCGACGGCGGGGGCGACGCTGGCCCACTGGCCATCCAGAGCCGACAGCCAGTCGGGACGGACCGACGGCACTTTCTTGGGCGTCCAGGCCGGATCCCGCGCGGCGCGCTTAACCTGGTCGGCCTGTTCCTGCAGGCTGGCGAAGAAGGCATTCCACGAAGGATCGACCGATCCAGGGCTCTCCGCCCACTGGGCGTAGAGGTCTTCCACGAACGCCGCGTTGGCGCCGTAGAGGAAGCTGGTCTCGGTCAAGACCTGATTGATGATGCCTGCGTCGTCCGCCATCTTCTTCGCCTTAGATCCGCTGCCTTTACGGGAGCGCTACCGCAAGCCCGTAAATATAGTCTCTCAATCACCCGGGCGCCCGTCGTGTTGGCGGGGCCCAGGTGATTTTTTCGGATCGTCGACTGGCGGTCGCAAAAAACCTGGGCCCCGCGCGAGGCGGGGTTTCGGTATCTTCTTCTAGCCCTTCAGGACTTCAAGCAGGGTCTCGCCCAGCTTGGCCGGCGACGGCGAGACGCGGATGCCCGCCTCTTCCATCGCCGCGATCTTGTCCTCGGCGCCGCCCTTGCCGCCCGACACGATGGCGCCGGCGTGGCCCATGTGACGACCGGGAGGAGCCGTGCGGCCGGCGATGAAGCCGACCATGGGCTTCTTGCGGCCACGCTTGGCTTCGTCCTTCAGGAACTGCGCGGCTTCTTCTTCGGCCGAGCCGCCGATTTCACCGATCATGACGATCGACTTGGTGGCTTCGTCGGCCAGGAACAGTTCCAGCACGTCGATGAACTCGGTGCCCTTGACCGGGTCGCCGCCGATGCCGACGGCCGTGGTCTGGCCCAGACCAGCGTTCGTGGTTTGGAACACCGCTTCATAGGTCAGGGTGCCCGAACGCGACACGACGCCGACCGAGCCTTCCGAGAAGATGCCGCCCGGCATGATGCCGATCTTGCACTGGTTGGGCGTCAGGACGCCCGGGCAGTTCGGGCCGATCAGGCGCGAACGCGAACCGGCCAGGGCCTTCTTCACCTTGACCATGTCCAGCACCGGAATGCCTTCGGTGATGCAGATGATCAGCGGGATCTCGGCTTCGATGGCTTCCAGGATCGAGTCGGCCGCGAAGGGCGGCGGGACGTAGATCACCGAGGCGTCGGCGCCGGTGTGGTCCTTGGCTTCGGCGACGGTGTCGAACACCGGCAGGCCGATGTGGGTTTGACCGCCCTTGCCGGGCGTGACGCCGCCGACCATCCGCGTGCCGTACGCGATGGCTTGTTCGGTGTGGAAAGTGCCCTGAGCGCCGGTGATGCCCTGGCAGATGACCTTGGTTTGCGAACCGATCAGAACCGACATTTAGCGGGCGCCCTTCACAGCGGCGACGATCTTCTCGGCGCCGTCAGACAGATCGTTGGCGGCGATGACGTTCAGGCCGCTTTCCGAGATGATTTTCTTGCCGAGTTCGACGTTGGTGCCTTCCAGACGGACGACCAGCGGAACCTGGAGACCGACTTCCTTCACGGCGGCGATGACGCCTTCCGCGATGATGTCGCAGCGCATGATGCCGCCGAAGATGTTGACCAGGATGCCCTTCACGGCCGGATCGGCGGTGATGATCTTGAAGGCCGCGGTGACCTTCTCCTTCGAAGCGCCGCCGCCGACATCCAGGAAGTTGGCCGGCTCGGCGCCGTACAGCTTGATGATGTCCATGGTCGCCATGGCCAGGCCGGCGCCGTTGACCATGCAGCCGATTTCGCCGTCCAGGGCGATATAGGCCAGGTCGTACTTCGAGGCTTCGATTTCCTTGGGGTCTTCTTCGCTCTCGTCGCGCAGTTCCTTGATGTCCGGATGACGGAACAGCGAGTTGCCGTCGAACGACAGCTTGGCGTCCAGGACCTTCAGGTGATCGTCAGCGGTGACGATCAGCGGGTTGATCTCCAGCATGGCCATGTCCTTGGCCATGAACGCCGTATAGAGCTGGTTCAGCAGCGAGGCGGCTTCCTTGGCGAGACCGCCGGTCAGGCCCAGAGCCTTGGCCAGGGCGCGCGCGTGGGTCGGCCACACGCCGGTCGCCGGGTCGATGGTGAAGGTGTGGATCTTCTCGGGCGTCGAGTGGGCGACGTCCTCGATGTCCATGCCGCCTTCGGTCGAAGCGACCACCGAGACCTTGCTCGAGGCGCGGTCAACGAGAAGCGACAGGTAGAATTCCTTGGCGATCGCAGCGCCTTCCTCGATGTAGAGGCGGTTGACCTGCTTGCCCTTGGGGCCCGTCTGGTGGGTCACCAGCACGCGGCCGAGCATTTCCTCGGCGTTGGCGCGGACCTCTTCGACCGACTTGACGACGCGGACGCCGCCCTTGGCGTCGGGGCCAAGGCCCTCGAACTTGCCCTTGCCACGGCCACCGGCGTGGATCTGGCTCTTCACGACGAAGACCGGCGTGCCCAGCTTTTCGGCGGCGGCGGCGGCTTCATCCGGCGTGAAGGCGGCGAAGCCGCGCGGCACGGGAGCGCCGAACTCGGCGAGTACGGCTTTGGCTTGATGTTCGTGGATGTTCATGTGGGCCCGGTCTCGACGACGGCTTTCTGAAATGTGGCCGGGTTATAGGAGCGCTATTTCGCAGGCGCAACCGCGTGACGACGATAAGGTGAAGGCTTGCGCGCTTATCTTATCGGATAGGACAGCGTCGCCACCGGTTTGGGCGGCCCTGGCAAGGGAAGCCCTTGACCCGACGAAACTGTTACCGGTCACAATTTTATGTCGAACAACAACTGTCCACCGGTGTCAGAGCGACTGTTCCAGTTGTCGGCCGCTATGTCAGCGTTGTCGGCCCGGGTCCTTGAAGAAGATCAGGATCAGTGACAGCACCGCGACCGCGTCACGATCCTTCGAACCCTTGGGCGGCAGGTAGGCGGTCGGCTGCATGGCGGCCAGGTCCACGCCGCCGATGTCGACCCCGTCGCGGCTGAACATGTAGCCGATCGTCGCCCCGCCGCCGATCGGCATGCCGCCGACCTGCTCGGTGCGGGCCCGTACGCTGACGCCCCCGAAGCGCAGCTCCGCCGCGCGCTGGGGCTGCTGCAGGTTTTTTAGCAAGCCGCCGCCCTTGGACTGGGCCAGGGCGAAGGAGGCGTCCGAGCCCGCGCCGGGACCGCTGATCGTGCAGAAGAACCGCAGTTTGTCGCGATCGAAGGTGATCCAGCCCAGGCCCAGGCGGCTCTGGCCGCCGCCGCAGACGACCTCGACCGGACCCAGGCCCGGCCCGTTGACCGTCATCTCGACGCTGGCCTTGCCGCCCTCGAAGACGCCGGTGACCGAGCTCTTGCTGCTCTTGACCGTGGCGTTGCCGTCGTACTCGCCCAGCTGGAAGCCGGGCCGAAACAGGCTCGGCCCCTTCTTGCCCGACAGCTTGACCTTCTCGGTCCCGGCGGGCGCGGCGGCCTGGGCCGGGACGGTCGCCACAAGACCGATGGCCAGAGACAGCGCGATGGTGACGGATTTCATGACAGGCCCCACGTCGACTAGGCGACACGGCGCAGCTTGCCACAGACCGGCGTTATCTCAACCCTTCGACGATACGGAGGCCGACCCCCGACGCTCCAGACGGCCCCAGCCGACCCGGCCGCCCCGGATGGCGGTGACCACCGACTTGACCACGACATAGTACATCAGCTGGCGATAGCCGAACCGCTGGACGGGCAGGAACGGCAGGTCGGCCCACGGCGCGCGCCTCTCCAGGACCATGCCCAGGGCGCCGGCCGACAGGTCCACGGCGATGAAGATCGCCCAATAGGCCAGGCCCAGCAGCATATCGTCGGGCCGCCACTCCACCGGGTGCGCCACCGCGCCATAGAGGCCCGCGACCAGGCTCCAGACCACCGCCAGGTCGACCAGCGGCGCGGCCACCGCCAGGATGATCTGGAACAGCCAGATCTGCGGCAGGGCGACAAAGCCCAGCACCGGGGTCTTGACGCTGAACATCGCCTCGCGGTGCTTCCACACGCACTGCAGCGTCCCGAACGACCAGCGGAAGCGCTGCTTCAGCAGACCGCCGACCGTGTCGGGGGCCTCGGTATAGGCGCGGGCCTCGGGGTCGAAAGCCACCTTCCAGCCGGCGCGCTGGCAGGCGATGGTCAGATCCTGGTCCTCGGCCAGGGTGTCGGCCGGATAGCCGCCCAGCGCGTCCAGCACGCTCTTGCGCCACGCGCCCACCGCGCCCGGCACCACGGTGACCGCGCCCAGGGCCGACAGCGCCCGACGCTCCAGGTTCTGGGCGGTGACGTACTCAAGCGCCTGCCAGCGGGTGACGATGTTCAGGCGGTTGCCGACGATGGCGTTGCCGGCCACGGCCCCGACGTCCGGATCCTGGAACCAGCGGGCCAGGCGGCCGATGGTCTCGGGCGGGAACAGGGTGTCGGCGTCCAGGGCCACCACGAACTCGCCCTTGGCCACGGCCAGGCCGCGATTGACCGCCCTAGCCTTGCCGCCGTTCTCGAAGCTCAGCAGCGTCACGCGCGGATCATCGGCGAAATGATCACGCACCTCGTCGGCCGTGCGATCCTTCGAGCCGTCGTCCAGGACCAGCACTTCGAGGTTCTTCCAGTCGCTCTCCAGGATCCGCGCGATCGAGGCGGCGATCACCTTCTCCTCGTTGAAGCAGGGGATCAGCACCGAGACGAGCGGACCGTTGTCGCTGTCCAGGTCGGCGGGCTCCTCATGGGTCCAGAAGCGGTGGACCAAGGCCAGGCTGGCCAGGAACACCAGCCGCGCGACGCCCAGGAAGATCGCCGTCACGAACAGGAAGGTCATCGCGGCTTGCGTCCAGCGGAAGAAGTCGAAGCCGATCCGGTCGACGGCCAGGTCGACGGCGTCGCGCGAGGTCGGCGGCATCACCTGTTGCGGGGTCATGCCGGTCAGCTCGCCGACCGTGACCAGCCGATAGCCCCGCGCCCGGATCTGGTCGATCAGCTCGGGCAGGGCCGCGACGGTGCGGCCGCGGTCGCCGCCGGCGTCGTGAAGCAGCACCACCTGGCCGGGATTGTTGCCCGGGTTGTCCAGACGATCCAGGACCCGGTCGATGATCTGTTGCTTGGTCGGCTTCTGCCAGTCGTCGGGATCGATGCGCAGGCCCACGGTCATGTAGCCCAGCGTCTGGGCGATCACGAGCGGCGCCACCTCGTGCGGGGTCGAGGGCTCGGCGTCGCCGAAGAACGGCGGGCGGAACAGGCGCATCGAGCGGCCGGTGATCACCTCGAACAGGCGCTGGGTCGCGTTCAGTTCGACCTGCACCTGGGCCAGGGGCGTCTCGGCGATGTTGGGGTGGGTCCAGCTGTGGCCGCCGACATCGTGGCCCTCGTCCACCTCGCGCCGCACCAGGTCGGGGCGGCGCTGCATGTTCTGGCCGATGACGAAGAAGGTGGCCGAGGCTTTCTTCTCTTTCAGGATGTCCAGGATCTTCGGCGTCCAGCGGCCGTCGGGGCCGTCGTCGAAGGTCAGGGCGACCAGGCCCTTCTTCTGGCCGTAGCGCTCGATCACGTAGCCGCTGGGAATGACGTCATAGGTCTCGCCCGAAACGAGGCCGGTGTCGGGATCGAACTCCAGCGAACGCTTGCCGGGCGTCGGCAGCTGGGCGATGCGCAGCACCTCGCCGCCGCCGTCGAAGTCGACGCCCTGCCCGTTGGCCAGAGTCGTAAGCCCGGCCGCCGAAGCCTGGCCGTACGACTTGCCCAGCACCGACCAGACGCCCGGATCCTCCATGCCCATCCGCCATAGGCCATAGCCGCGCGGCTTCCAGGGGTCGGAGACCTTGACCTCGTTGAACAGGGTGACCGCGTCCATGAACCAGACGATGTGGTCGTCGCCATTGTCGTCCGTGTACTGAAATGTTGGGTTCAGGGCGTCGTCGTCCATGCGGATGGTCGCGCCGGCGTCCTGGGCGTTGCGCATGGCCTCGTGGAAGGTGGTGGGGGCGCCGGACGCCCGCGAGCCGTCCTTGTTCAGCGTCCAGTCATAGCCATAGCCGCCCAGGGCCAGCACCGCGCGGTTCGGATCCAGATGGGCGAGGCGCTTTTCCAGCTCGGTCTCGTACCAGTCCTGGCCGGCGTTGGGCCCCGGATCGCCCAGGGCGTAGTGCTGGTCGTAGGCCATCAGCACCAGGGTGTCGGACGCCTGCTGCAGGCGCGCCAGCGGCCAGCCCTCGCCGTCGAACGGGGCGGTGACCCAGACCTCGCGGCCGGCGTCCTTCAGGGCCGCGCGGGCCTCGTCCAGGAACTTCGGATAGGCCGCCAGGCCCTTGGCCGACAGCGCCTCGAAGTCGAAGACATAACCGCCATAGCCGCGCTGGGCGGCCAGGGCCACGAGGTTGGAGATCAGCTTGGCGCGGGCCAGCGGATTGGCCAGCAGGGCGTCGGCCAGCGGCCCGTCGAACGCGGCGTTGGCCGAGTTGTGGACCAGCGGCAGCACGGCCGGATGGTTGGCGGCGGCGGCGATCCGCGCCACGCCTTCCGGATCGTCGGTGACGTCGATGTCGCCCCGCGAGCCGTTGATCGCCACCCACTGCGGCGAGACCACGTCCAGCTTGTCGATGTTGCGGCGCAGCGACTCGCGGCTGTCCTCGTCCCACGACACATAGAAACCGACCGACAGCGGCCGCGCCGCGGCGTCGTTGGCGGCCCCGCCCTTGGGCCTGGGGACACGGCGCCAGGCCTTGGCCGAGGCCTTGAGCTTGTGCGCCGTCTCCTGGTGCAGCGACGTCAGGACGCGCGGGTCCTTCAGCGGCGCGTCGGGCAGATGCGGGGCGAAGGCCAGGGTGGCGGCGAAGCCGGCCACGATCGCGGCGATGGCCGAGATGACGATCCCGAGCGCCAGCTTGGCCCGCCGCTCACGCTTGCCCGTGGGGTCGTGAAAGATGGGGCGGTCGTCGGGGGTCATGGCGGCGCTCACGATTTGCGCGGCAGATGATCCCCGATCTTGGCCGAAGCGTGGCGGCGGAAACCCGCTTCGCCGCTACTCCACCCAGTCCTTCTTAAGCCGCGTCGAGGCCAGGATCAGCAAGGCCGCCGCGCCGATATAGAAGGCCAGGCCCCAGTAGATGGCGTAGCGCATCGACTCCGCGCCATGGATCGGGGCCAGCTTGTCGGAGACGAAGCCGAAGAACCAGTAGCCGACGGCGATGCCCAGCAGGTTGTTGATCAGCAGGAACAGGGCCGAGGTCGTGCTGCGCATGGCGGCCGGCGCCAGGTGCTGGACGGCGGTGACCACCGGACCCAGCCACGCCAGGTTCAGGCCCGTCGGGATCAGGAACAGCACGAAGGCCACCGGCAGGGCCTTGGCGTTCATGGCCGCGAAGAAGCACGGCAGGGCGATCAGGAAGCAGATGGCCGGGGCCAGGGCGTAGGCGCCCTTCGACTTGCCGCCGAACCGGTCGCCCAGCCAGCCGCCCAGCCAGATGCCGGCCACCCCGCCGAAGAAGGCGATGGCGCTGTAGTAGATCGAGGTCTCGACCAGGGTCAGGTGCAGGCTGCGGATGAAGAACGACGGCAGCCAGAAGGCCACGCCATAGCCGCAGACCGACGAGCAGGCCGCGCCGAAGGCCAGCAGCCAGAACGACGGCTTGGGCAGGACGGTCGCCAGCACGGCGCCGAAAGCCGGAGGCTTTCCAGCATCAGAAGAAACGACATCGAAGCCGCCGCGCGGCGGGTCCTTGACCACCAGCTTGAACAGCGGGGCCAGCAGCACGCCGGCCAAGCCCACGGCGATGAAGGCCATGCGCCAGTCGATATAGGCCGCGATCAGCCCACCGAAGAGCACACCCAGGGCCGAGCCCAGCGGGATGCCGAACGAATAGGCCGCCAGGGCGCGGGCCCGCTGGCTCTTAGGGAAATAGTCCGAGATCAGGGAATAGGCGGGCGGCACCCCGCCGGCCTCGCCGACGCCCACGCCCATCCGGCACAGGAACAGCGACCAGAAGCCCCCGGCGAAACCGCAGGCGACGGTGAAGCCGCTCCACACGGTCAGGGCGGCGGTCATGATCCAGGTGCGGCTGAAGCGGTCGGCCAGCCAGGCGATCGGCACGCCCAGGGTCGTGTACAGCGCCGCGAACGCCAGGCCGCCCATCAGACCCAGCTGGGTGTCGGTGAGATGCAGCTCGTTCTTGATCGGCTCCTTGAGGATGCCGAGGATCTGCCGGTCCAGGAAGTTGAAGGTGTAGGCCAGGATCAACATGGCCAGGACCACGTAGCGATAACTGGCGGGCCTCTCCGCCCCTTGGGCCGTCGCCTGGTTCGCGTTCTCGCTCATCACCTGCCCCGTACGCTACAGCTACATAAAGAAAGGGCGGGGCCTGTTGCAGCAAGCCCCGCCCTAGACCTTCGTCCAGATTATTTAGAACGCCACCTCGAGCGAGGCGGCCACGGTGCGCGGCGGGCCGTAGAAGCCGATCACCGAGTTGTTGTAGGTGGCCCCGGCGAAGTTGTAGCCGCCGGTGCGGTACTTCTCGTTCGTCAGGTTCTTGCCGGTCAGGGCCAGCTTGTAGCGGCCGCCCGGGGCGGTCCAGATCGCCGTCAGGTCCACCAGGGTGAAGGCCTTCTGGTCCAGGGCCGGCAGGGGCTGTTCGAACTGCTGGTAGGCGTCGCGATAGCTGACCATCGGTGTGATGGCCAGGTCGCCGCCCGCCAGCTCGCCGCGCCAGGTCAGGCTGACATTGCCCGTCCATTCCGGCGTGTTCTGGAAGCCGTACAGGTCGGCGACGTTGATCACCTGGCCCGTCGTCAGCACCGTCGACGGATTCAGCGGGTCGGGCGCGCCGGCCGGCACGAAGCGGCTGAAGGTGTCGTACTTGGCGTGGATGTAGCCCAGGGCGACATTGGCCGAGAGGTTGCGGGTCAGCTTGCCGTTGGCCTCGAACTCGAAGCCGTACAGGGTCGAGGCGCCGGCGTTGTCGACCGAGCTGGCGATGCCCGAGGGCACGACAACCTGCGTGGTGACCTGCTGGTCGGTATATTTCGACAGGAAGGCCGCCGACGAGAACGAGACCCGGCGTTCGAACAGATAGCCCTTCAGGCCGGCCTCGTAGGTCTTCACGACCTCGGGCTTGTAGCCGTTGACCGTCTGCGGGGTGATGGCCGCGTCACCGCGCATGTCCCAGCCGCCCGACTTGTAGCCCTTCGAGAACGAGGCATAGGTCGTCAGGTCGTCGTTCAGGTCATACGAGACCGAAATCCGCGGGGTGAACTGCGAGAAGGTCTTCTCGGCGTTGTAGTTGGTGCGCGTCTGCAGGATCGGACGCGGGGTTCCGCCCTGGAACGGCGACGGCGTCGCGCCCAGATAGAACAGGCGGAAGACATTGGCGCGCTTGTGGTCGCGGGTGGCGCGGGCGCCCAGCGAGACCTTGAGGCGATCGGTCAGGTTGGCGCTGAAGTCGAAGAACGCCGCGAAGCTCTGGGTGCTGACCTTGCCGCCGTCGGCGATCGACAGGTTGAGGTTGCCGGCGATGGTGTCGAACTCGCCCGAGGCCTGGCTATTCATGTAGTACAGGCCAAAGACGCCCTGGACGTTCTCGTCCGAATAGACGGCCTGCAGCTCCTGCGAGAACGAGCGATCGTCATAGGTGGCCGGAATGTCCAGCGTCGGCAGCGGCGTGCCGTCGAAGTCGATCAGCGTATCGGTGTGGCCCTTGCGATTGGCGGTGATCGACTTCAGCGTGACCGCGTCGGTGACGTTATACTCGGCCGTCAGCGACAGGCCCTCGGTCTCGACATGGTTCTTGTCGCCCAGGCCGGCCTGGGTGTCATAGGTGTCGAGGATCGGATAGGCGCCAACGGTCGGCAGGGTCTCGCGGTGACCGTGGCGCGGGTTGGAGTCGTCCTCGACCTTGTCGTAGGCCAGGCGGAAGAACAGGTCTTCGGTCGGCTTCCACTCGGCGCTCAGGCGATAGGCCTCGACATCCTTGTCGTAGTGCTCGGCGCCGGTGGTCAGGTTCTTGCCGTAGCCGTCGCGCTTGTAGAGGGCGTAGGCGCCACCCACCGACAGCCCGCCGCCGACCGGCGTCTGGCCCGTGACCATCAGGTCGGTCTGGTTGTAGCTGCCGTACGTCCCGCGGATCTTGCCGCCGGCCTCGTCGCCCAGGCGCCGGGTCACGTACTTGATGGCGCCGCCGATGGTGTTGCGGCCATACAGCGTGCCTTGCGGGCCGCGCAGCACTTCGATGCGCTCGATGTCGAAGATGTCCAGCACCGCGCCTTGCGGGCGATAGATGTAGACGTCGTCGACATACAGGCCGACGCCGGGCTCGAAGCCCCACAACGGATCCTGCTGACCCACGCCGCGGATATAGCTGATCAGGGTCGAGTTCGAGCCGCGGGCGGTCTGAACCGTGATGTTCGGGGTGGTCTGGGACAGGACGGTGATGTCCGTGCCGCCCGAGCGCTCCAGCTTCTCGGCCGAGAAGGCCGAGACGGCGACCGGGACGTCCTTCAGGCTTTCCTCGCGACGACGGGCGGTGACGACCACCTCCTCGACGCTCGCGGTATTGTCACCCGCCGGCGCTTCCTGCGCCGACGCGACACCAGCGATCGTGCTCCACGCCGCGCCAGCCAGCAGCGCGGCTTTCCACATCGAAGTCATGGGTTTCCCCTCCCTTGCGTTCCACCCGTCCCGGGCCGGATCCGTCTGTCGCGGACGCGTGCTGGGACTTTCGCCAATTCATCGAACAGCGAATTGCGGACACAATCACCCGAACCGGCGCTGGACGCCAGAACTTTTTCATCAGGTGGTGAAAAAGGATCGGGGACGGATGAAGCTCCCCCGCCGGCGGAGGGGATCTTATTATCGCGCCTTGGCGATCACCGCCTCGAAGCCCGCCGCGCAGTACGAGAACAGCCGCTGGCGGACCGCTTCCAGGTCGCTGGAATGGCACTCGCCTTCGGACAGCGAGTCGATCCGTCCAGTCTCGGACAGCGACAACATCATCGATCCCGTCAGGAACTGATAGCACCAGTAGAGGTCGCGGTACTCGGCGTGGGGACGCAGGCTCTTCAGGGTCTCGACCAGTTGATGGACCACGGGATCGAAGAACCGGGTCATGGTCTCGCCGCCCCAGGCGGGCGTGTTGTTCACCTGGGCGACCAGGGCGAAGTAGCTCTTCCAGCCCGCGCCCCCGTCCTGGGAGATGCGCAGCAACGGGTCGATGAAGGCCTCGATCACGCCCTCGACCGTCATGCTGGCGGCGTCGTGCGCCTTCACATAGGCGTTCATCGAAGCCTCGCGGGCCTGGTTCAGGATCTCGGCCCGGCGCAGGAACACCGCGTCGAACAGCTCGCGCTTGGCGCCGAAATAGTAGTGGATCAGGGCGGTGTCGACGCCGGCCTCGGCCGCCACCTGGCGGGTCGTGACCCCGTGGAAGCCGTGGCGCGCGAACAGGCCCTCGGCCGCGTCGAGGATGGTTTCCTTCAGGTCCAGGCCCTTGGCCTTGGACGGACGGCCCCGCCCGCCCGCGCGGGCCCCGGACTTGGGTGAGGGCTTGGCTGCGGTCATGAAGTGGGGTCCGCCCTGATTGCGCTCCGTCCTCGGATAGGCGCAACGCGGCGGCGCTGGCAAGACCGCTGTTCGCTCAGCCCATGAACACGGTCCACATCAGGCGGCCAGGGATGAAGGTGAAGAGGCCCGCCAGAAGCAGCCCGCCGACGAACATGCCGGTCATGGCGCGGCGATGGGCGGCGACCTTGCCGCGTCGGATGGCGTAGACCGCGCCAGGCAGGGCCACGATCGTCCAGCCGGACAGCAAGTGGATGAAGCTGAAGTGGCCGTGGTTCATGCCGCGAATGAACAATGAGCTGACCGCCGTGATTCCCATCGCGATCACCCAGGTCCAGCCCAGGGCCTTGTGCAGGCCCGTGCCCTTGACCCTCGTCATCAGCACGATCCCGATGGCCAAGGCCGTCAGAGCCGCGGTCAGGTGGACCTGGACGATCGTCGGCGCCGCGGCGATGCGCGAGACGTCCGGCGCGTGCGGCTTCAGCGAGACCACGGCGGCGATGATCACCACGGCGCCCACGCCCAGAAGGGCGTTGCGGACGCCGCCCGCCCGCGAATTTGACTTGCCGTACGCGGCCATCTGCCTTCACTCCGGTTCGTGGCGGGCCAGAGCGCCTCGCCGTCGGGAACCTGAGTGGAGTGGGCGGGTCCGTGCCTCAATCGTCGTTGCGCCAGTCGCCGACTTCGTTTCGCGAACGGCTGGCCGACGCCGTTCACGCTTCGCGAACGGTCATGACCGCCCGGGAGAGCCTGAGGGGCTTCGCGGTGTCGGCGGTGGCCGGGGTTTTCCTGGCGCTGCTAGGCGCGTTCGGCACCGACGCCGTGCCGTTCGGGACCCGGGTCGCCTACTGGACCGGGCTGTGCTTGGCGGGCGCGATCGTCGGCACGGCGGTCAGCCAGCTGATCGGCCGCGAGGGCCGGGCCGACGAGAGGCCCTGGCTGTACGGCGCCCTGACCGTCGTGGGCGTCACCCTGCCCTTCACCCTGGTGGTCTGGCTGGTCAGCGACCTGACCTTCTATGGCCAGTTGAAGCCGGGCGGTTTCCTGAACTACCTGCTGCCGGTGTTCATCGTCACCATGGCGATGACGGGCTTGAACTTCCTGGTCCAGCGCACGCCGCCCGAGACCCACGCCGCCCCCGCCGGGGGGCCGCCGTCCCGCTTCCTGGACCGCCTGCCGCCCAAGCTGCGCGGCGGCGAGCTATGGGCCGTGGAGGCGCAGGACCACTATCTGCGCCTGCACACCTCGCGCGGCCAGGACCTGATCCTGATGCGACTGTCCGACGCCGTGGCGGAACTCGAGGGCATCGAAGGCGCCCAGACCCACCGCTCGTGGTGGGTGGCCAAGGCGGCTGTCGAGGACGCCCGGCGCGGCGACGGCCGGGCGACCCTGACGCTGAAGAACGGCGTCGAGGTCCCCGTCAGCCGCGCCTATGCCAAGGCCTTGCGCGAGACCGGCTGGTACTGATCACCCGTAGTGGATGTCGAAGCTCCCCGCGCCGGTCCCGACGGTCAGGCCGGTGACGCCGGTCAGCTTGATCAGGCCATCGCCGTTGTTCACGGCCACGGTGGCGTCCTGGTGGTAGATGTAGGTGTCGCCGTTGAACTCGAAGACCCCCGTGGCGTTGGCCGCCACCTGGCCCGAGATATTGACCAGCGCCTGTTCCAGCGTGTTCGCCGAACCGGCGCTGAGGCCCGTGATCACGGCCGGGATCTCGACGCCCAGGTTCACGTGGTCCACGCCCTTGGCGAAGTCGGTGACCGTCGAAAAAGTCGTGACCTTGCTGTTTTCGATGCCCAGGTTCGCGAAACGCGGCGCGGCCGAACCATCCTGGTACAGCTTGAAGACGTCGGACCCGCCGCCGAGGGTGATGGTCGACGTGGCCTGACCGCGCAGGTCGACGGCGACGCTGTCATTGGCGCCCGACAGCACCACGGTGGTCGCGCGGCTGTCGGCGCCGACCGAACCGATCCCGGTGACGTCGATGCCCGCAGAGCCGGAGGCGTCCAGATTATAGGTCCTGAAGTTGGCGTCGGCCAGATTGCTGACGAAGCCGGCGGTCAGACGGCCCGCGCCGGTGACGACGACTGCGCCTTGGGCGCCGAGTGCTGTCTGCGAGTTGATCGTGCCCAGCACGCTGTCGCTCTGGACGTGCAGCGTCAGCGCGCCGTCATTGTTCGAAACCAGCAGGTTGGTGGGCGTGGCGTTGTTGCTTGTAACGCTGTTCAGATAGGCGTGGACGCCCTTCACCCCGACGTGGGTGGAAGACATGCCGGTGATCACGAGCTCGTCGTGATAGGCCGCCGTCAGCGTCCCGCCGGTGACCCCATCCATCTTGAGCGCCACGCCCTCGGCGATGTCGGCGATCTTCACCGCGTTAGACGATGACCGCAGGGTGATGTCCTGCAGGCCGGTATAACCGGTCACCGCCAGCGGCACTATCGTCGTGCCCGTGGTCGGGACAGTGAACGACAGCTTGAAGTTCTGGAGCACCAGGTGCTCGACATTGGTGATCTTGGTCTTGTCGAAGAAGTCGGTGTCGGCGCCCATCACCAGGGTGTCGTCGCCCGCGCCGCCGTCGACGATCGCGCCGTTGATCATCTTGCCGACCGTGATGATGTCGTTGCCCGCGCCGCCGCTGATCTTGCCGTTTGGCGCGCCGCCCAGGACCTCGACCGCCGCGTTCAGCTGACCGACCGAGATCGTGTCATTGCCGTCGCCGCCGTCGACATAGCCGCCGACCGCCCCCGAGAACGTGATGGTGTCGTGGCCGCCGCCGGTGGCGATGGTCTGCGAGGCGTTGCTGTCGGTCCCGGTGACCGTGTCGTTATTGGCCGTCGACCGCAGGCCGGCGGTCGCCGCGTCGGGCGTGACGCTCTGGCTGGTGGTCACCGCGATGGTCGCGCCGGTCACATAGGTCGGCTGCTGGCCGTAGGTCCCCAGCAGGTCGGTGAAGAACACCGCCTGGCCGTCATTGGCCAGATCGGCCAGGAAGGCGTCGTTGGCCTTGGCGTACGAGCCGATGTCTTCCTTCGCCGCCGCCGAGAGCAACCAGCCGACCATGGCGGCCTTGGCGCCGATGCCGCCGGCGCCGTCACCGCCGTACGCGGCGAAGTACTCGGCGCGGGTGTAGGTCCCGCCAAGACCGTTGGGCACCTGGCTGTTCAGCAGTTCGTCGACCTTGGCCGCGCTCGGCGTGAAGCCGAAGATCTCGGCATAGGCCTTGGTCGTGGCGTCGGTCAGGCTGAGACCGCCATAGGCCGCCCCGAACCGCGCCGCGCCCTCACCGTTCTTGCCGAGGTTGACCGCGAAGTTGATGTAGCGGTTGTCGGAATTGAAGCTCTGGTAGTAGGCCGAGTTGAGGTTGTTGGCGTTGCCGCCGGTCGGCGAGACCAGGTAGTCCAGCCCGCCCTGCTTGGGCGTGTAGCCGGCGAAGAAGGCGTAGGACAGCGTCGCCACCGAGGTCGAGGTCGCGACCATCTTGCCGATCTCGGCCCGCGCGTCGGTCAGGCTGATCGTCGCGGCGTCGACTTGGTCGGCCAGGGTCTGCAGCGTGGCGAGATCCGGCGTCGAGATGTTGGAGAACTTGACGCGCGAGACGTCCGCATAGGCGGTCTGGAGAACTTGAAGCGTGGCCATAACTCAACCTCCGGCATGTTCGCGCCATAGGTATAGAATTTGCTGTATAGCGCAAGCTCGGCCGTAAAGTTTTTTCGACACCCGGCCGCCGAAGCGGCCGGGTTCGAGACGGATCAGGCTTTCCAGCCGCCGCCAAGGGCCTTGTAGATGGCCACGACGTCGGTGTTGACGCCGGTCTCGGCGACGCTGAGGGCGTCTTCCGCCGCGAGCAGGGTGCGCTCGGCGTCCAGCAGGACGAGGAAGTCGATACCGCCTTCCTTGTACTGGATCCGGGCCAGCTCGGCCGCGCGGCGCGAGGCGCCCGCCTGGTCGGTCAGGCTCTTTAGCTGGGCCTGCTGCTGGCTGTAGGACACGAGAGCGTTCTCCAGGTCCTCCAGCGCGCGCAGCACGGTCTGATCGTAATTGGCCAGAGCCCCCTCGTCGCGGGCCTTGGCCGCCCGCAGGCGAGCATGGGCGCTGCCCAGATCAAGAGCCGGCCAGCTGACGCTGGGGGCCACCGACCAGGCTTGGCTGGCGGCGTTGCCGAAGCCCGTCGAGGTCCCCGACAGGAAGCCGACGAAGCCGGTCACCGACACGCGCGGGAAAAGATCGGCCGTCGCCACCCCCACCCGAGCGGTCGAGGCCGCCAGGCGACGCTCGGCCGCCTGCACGTCCGGACGGCGGCGCAGCAGGTCGCCGGCCTGGCCGATCGGCAGGGCTGTGACCAGCGGCCGGGTGTCCTCCGCCCGCGGGACCAGCAAGGCGTCCAGCGCGCCGGGGCGTTGGCCGGTCAGCACGGCCAGACGATAGTTGGCGCGTTTCTCGGCCGTGATCAGGCCCGGGATCGCCGCCTCGGTGGCGTTGAGACGCGCCTGGGCCGAGGCCACGTCGATCGGGCTGCCCGCCCCGGCGTCGAACCGCACCTTGGTCAGGCGGACGGTCTCGCGCTGGGTCTCGAGGTTGCGGTTGGCGACCTTCAGGCGAGCCTGGGCGCCGCGCAGTTCGAGATAATTTCGAGCAACCTCGGCCGCGACCGTGACCTGAGCGTCGCGCAGTTCGGCCTGGGCCGCGCCGGCTTCGGCGCCAGCCGCTTCCACGCCGCGCCGCACGCGGCCGAACAGGTCGATCTCCCAGCCGGCGTCGAAGCCGGCCTGGTAGCTCTGGTTCTCGACCCGCTCGGAGCTGAAGCCCGGCTGCTGTTGCTTGCTCTTGGCGTAGGTCCCGTCGGCCGTGACGTGCGGCAGCAGGTCCAGCTTCTGTTCGGAGAACAGGGCCCGGGCCTCGCCGACGCGGGCGACGGCGATCTTCAGGTCGAGGTTGGCGGCCAAGGCCTGGCCGACCAGTTGGTCCAGCACCGGATCGCCAAAGGCCTTCCACCATTCGGCTTCGGGATTGGCGGCGGTGAAGACGGCCGGGTCGGCGTTCTGGAAGGCCGCCGGCGGGGTCGCCGGCGCCTTGTAGTTCGGGCCCACCGCGCAGGCGGCGGCCGTCAGGGAGACGCCGGCGATCAGCGCGGCGCGCAGGGTGTTAGCGAGGACGGACATCAGTGAGCCTCCACGGCCGGAGCCGTCGAATTGGCCAGCGCCGCCTTGGCCGCGGCCCGGCGGGCCGTGTTGCGACGGATGACGTAGTAGAAGATCGGGGTCAGGATCAGGCCGAAGACCGTGACGCCAAGCATGCCGGAGAACACCGCCACGCCCATCGCCTTGCGCATCTCCGAACCGGCGCCGTGCGAGACGACCAGCGGCCACACGCCCATGATGAAGGCGATCGAGGTCATCAGGATCGGCCGCAGGCGCAGGCGACAGGCTTCCAGCACCGCTTGCAGCGGCGTGTCGCCATGTTCCTCGCGCTCCTTGGCGAATTCGACGATCAGGATGGCGTTCTTACAGGCCAGCCCCACCAGCACGATCAGCCCGATCTGGGTGAAGATGTTGTTGTCGCCATGGGTCAGCAGGACGCCGGCCAGGGCGGACAGCAGGGTCATCGGCACGATCAGGATGACGACCAGCGGCAGGCTCCAGCTTTCGTACTGGGCGACCAGCACGAGGAAGGCCAGCAGCACGCACAGCGGGAAGATGTAGACCGCCGAATTGCCGGCCAGGATCTGCTGGTAGGTCAGCTCGGTCCACTCGTAGCCCATGCCGTTGGGCAGTTCCTTCTTGGCCAGGTCTTCCAGCGCCTTCTGGGCCTGACCCGAGGAGTAGCCAGGCGCGGGGCCGCCATTGATCTCGGCCGTGAGCACGCCGTTGTAGTGGCTCTCGCGATCGGGACCGGTGGCCTCCTTGAAGCTGACGAAGCTGCCCAGCGGGATCATCTGGCCAGAGCCATTGCGGGTCTGCAGGCGCAGCATCTGCTCGGGCTGCAGGCGGAAGCTCTGATCGGCCTGGACATTGACCTCGTAGGTGCGGCCAAAGCGGTTGAAGTCGTTGACGTACAGCGAGCCCAGATAGACCTGCATGGTCTCGAAAAGATCGGTCAGCGACACGCCCGAGGCCCGGGCCTTTTCGCGGTCGATATTGGCCTCGATCTTCGGAACGCTGACCTGGTAGGTCGAGAACACCCCGACCAGGGCCGGATCCTTGCGCGCCTTGTCGATCAGGTTCTGGGTCTGCTTGTTCAGCTCGTCAGGACCCAGGCCCGCCTTGTCGACGATCTGCATGCGGAAGCCGCCGATCGTGCCCAGGCCCTGCACCGAAGGCGGCGGGAAGACCGCGATCTGGGCGTCGGGGATGGCGCCGAACTTGGCGTTCAGCTCGCCGACGATGGCGTTGGCCGACATCGTCTTGCCGGTGCGCTCCTTGAAGTCGGCCAGCGGGAAGAACACCGCGCCGGAGTTGGGGCTGTTGATGAAGCCGTTGGCCGACAAGCCGGGGAAGGCCACCGAGTGTTTGATGCCCGGCACCTTCATGGCGATGTCGCCCATCTGACGGATGACGGCTTCGGTGCGGTCCAGCGAGGCGGCGTCGGGCAGTTGCACGACGGCGACGACATAGGCCTTGTCCTGTTGCGGCACGAAGCCGCCCGGGGTCTTGGCGAAGGCGCCGAAGGTCAGCAGCAGCAGCACGCCATAGACGATCAGGCCGGCGGTCGACTTGCCCAGGCTCTTGGCCACGCCGTTGACGTAGCCGTTCGAAGCCTTGGCGAAGAAGCGGTTGAACGGGTTGAACACCCAGCCCAGCGCGGCGTCGATCAGCTTCTGGAAGCGGTCCTTGGGGGCGTCGTGGCTCTTGAGGAGCACGGCGGCCAGGGCCGGCGACAGGGTCAGCGAGTTGAAGGCCGAGATCACCGTCGAGATGGCGATGGTCAGGGCGAACTGACGGTAGAACTGGCCCGACAGGCCGGTGATGAAGGCGGTCGGGATGAACACCGCGCACAGCACCAGGGCCGTGGAGATGATCGGTCCGGTGACCTCGCTCATGGCCTTGCGGGTGGCCGCGGCCGGTTCGAGGCCGTTGGAGATGTTCCGCTCGACGTTCTCGACCACGACGATGGCGTCATCGACGACGATGCCGATGGCCAGGACGAGGCCGAACAGCGTCAGGGCGTTGAGGCCGAAGCCCAGCATCAGCAGGACGGCGAAGGTGCCGACCAGCGAGACGGGCACGGCGATCAGCGGAATGACCGAGGCGCGCCAGCCCTGCAGGAACAGCACCACCACCAGCACGACCAGGATGATGGCCTCGATCAGGGTGTGGACCACCGAGTCGATGCTCTCCTGCACGAAGGCGGTCGTGTCGTAGATGATCTCGTAGTCGACGCCTTCGGGGAAATCCTTCTTCAGCTCCTTCATCGTCTTCTTGATGTCGGCGGCCATCTGCAGGGCGTTCGAACCGGGACGCTGGAAGATCGGCATGGCGACGGCCGACTTGTTGTCTAGCAAGCTGCGCAGGGCGTAGTTGTTGGCGCCCAGCTCAACGCGGGCCACCTCGCCCAGGCGGGTGATCTCGCCATTCTCACCCGAGCGGATGATCACGTCGCGGAACTGTTCCTCGTCGGTCAGACGGCCAGGCGCGTTGATCGACAGCTGGAAGTCGGCGCCCGTGTTGGTGGGCGGCGCGCCGAGCTGGCCGGCGGCCACCTGGACGTTCTGCTCGCGCAGCGCCTTGACCACGTCGCCGGCCGTCATGTTCAGCGAGGCCAGCTTTTCCGGATCCAGCCACACGCGCATCGAGTAGCTGCCCGCGCCGAAGATCTGCACGTCGCCCACGCCGTCGACACGCTTCAGGCGGTCGCGAACGTTCAGCTGCGCGTAGTTGCTCAGATAGAGCATGTCGTAGCGGTTGTTGGGCGAGATCATGTGCACGACCAGGGTCAGGTCGGGCGAGGCCTTGTCGGTGGTCACGCCGATGCGCTGCACCTCCTGGGGCAGCTTCGGCAGAGCCTGGGCGACGCGGTTCTGCACCTGCACCTGGGCCTTATCGAGATCGGTCCCGAGGGCGAAGGTGACGGTCAGGATCATCGCGCCGTCGGAGGCCGATTGCGATGACTGGTAGATCATGCCCTCGACGCCGTTGATCGCCTGCTCCAGCGGAGCGGCGACGGTCTGGCCGATGACGGAAGGGTTGGCGCCCGGATAGGCCGCGCGCACGACCACGGTCGGCGGCACCACTTCGGGATATTCGCTGATCGGCAGCTGGGGCAGGGCCACCAAGCCGGCGATGAAGATGATGATGGAGAGCACGGCCGCGAAGCGCGGTCGGCTCACGAAGAATTTCGAGAAGTTCATGACGGTCGATCCGGGGGAGGAGCCGATGGGGTACGCGTCGGGCGCGAACGGCCCCTCCCCGCCATCCAGCGAGTGACAGGAACCGCGAAAACCCTGGAAAAAGACGCCCGACTCGTCATGCGAGCCGGGCGTTACGCTTCAGGTACGAACTTAGTTCTGGCCGGCGGCGCGGACCGCGAGCTGGCCGCCGCCGACTTCCAGCTGCGACAGGTCGGCGAGGTCGGTCTTGACCTTGACCGGAGCGACGGTGTCGCCCGGCTTGACCTTCTGCAGGCCGCCGACGACCACGCGATCGCCAGGCTTCAAGCCCGAGCGGATGATGCGCAGGTTGCCGGCCAGAGGACCGACCTCGACCGGGCGGTATTCGGCCTTGTTGGCGCCGTTCACGACCACGACGAAGCGCTTGCCCAGGTCGGTCGCGATGGCGCGATCGGGGGCGAGGGCGACGGTCTGGCTCTCGGCGCTGACCAGGCGGATCCGCGCGAACAGACCCGGGGTGAAGCGACCATCGGCGTTCGCGAAGATCGCCCGGCCGTTGATGGTGCCGCTCTTGGCGTCCAGGGCGTTGTCGATGAACGAAAGCTTGCCGACGTGCGGATAACCGTCCTCGGTGATCAGGCCCATATAGACTGGGCTGCCCTTGCCGCGTTCGGCCGAGGCGTATTTCAGGAAGGTCTGCTCGTCGGCGTTGAACTCGGCGTAGATCGGGGTGTCGGACACCACGGTCGTGAGCAAGGACGCCTGGGTGACCAGGTTGCCGCGGGTGATGATGGTCTTGGAGATCCGGCCGTCGATCGGCGAGGTCACCCGGGTCCATTCCAGGTTCAGGCGGGCGGTTTGGAAGGCGGCTTGCGCGGCCGACAGATTGGCTTGCGCCGCCTTTTCCTCGGCCGAGAGGCGATCGAATTCGCTCTGGGCCAGGGCGTTCTGCTCGATCAGGCGACGGCCGCGTTCGCGGTTGACGACGGCCAGATCCAGCTGGGCCTTGGCGCGGGCCACCTCGGCCTGGGCGCGATTGGCCTCGGCCTGGTACGGGCGCGGGTCGATCTGGAAGAGCACCTGGCCCTTGGAGACCCGCGCGCCCTCGGCGAACTGGGCGCCGTCGATATAGCCCGAGACGCGCGGACGGATCTCGACGGTGTCGACCGGCTCGAGGCGGCCGGTGAAGTCGTCCCATTGGCGCAGGGACTTGAAGGCGACGTCGGCGACGGTGACTTGGACCGGCGGCGGAGCGGCCTCCTGCTTGGCTTGAGCCGAGCAGGCGGCCAGCACGGCCACGGCGGCGAGGCCGGCGAAGGACGTGATGACGGGTTGAATAAGCATGGGGGAAAGCCCTGTCGGACAGTGAAGCGGGGAGGTGGAAACGGTGTTTTCTGTCATTCCCAGACGGGCCGCCGAGCGGAGCGTCGGGTGTCGTGGCCAAGGGTCCGGACGGTGGACCAGCCCTGGGCGGGCTCGGACTTGGACTTGAAGAGCCCCATCAAACCCTGGCCAAAAACGGGGGCCCGCTTGGCCTGGGCGGCGGCGTCGTAAACGTTTGTTTGCGGTGGCATTGGCGCACGCTCCTTTTTTGGGGTTTAAGGGAGGAAATGTCGCAAGGGCTGTTACTTGACCCGGGCGACCGGAAGGACGATTTAGTGATGTGACGAGACCGTTCGGTATCATCGACAAGCCGAGAGATACTGACCGGTAACTCGCACGTCAAGGAGAGGTCTGCCAAAATGGCGACAAGAAATTCTGGGGACGCTGTCGGGGGCGACACGGAAACGGCCGAGGGGATCTCCCCTGGCGCGCCCGTGTCCAAGCGTCCCGCGCGGGACCGGATCTTCGAGACCGCCCGCGAGCTGTTCTATCAGCACGGCATCCGCGCCGTCGGCGTCGAGACGATCGCGTCCGAGGCCGACGCCACCAAGATGACGCTCTATCGGAACTTCCCGTCCAAGGACGAGCTGGTCGCCGAGGTCCTGCGCGAGCAGGAGCGCGAGTACTGGGCCTGGTGGGAAAGCGTGACGGCCTGCTGCTGCGCCGAACCCCGCGCCCAGCTGGAGGCGATCTTCGACGCCTTCGAGACCAAGGCCTGCAACGCCGACGTCCTGGGCTGCCCGCTGTCGAACGCCGCCATCGAGCTGCACGAGGAGAACCACCCGGCCCAGGTGGTCTCGGTCAACTACAAGAAAGAGCTGTACCGCCGGATCAACGCCCTGACCCGCGCCGCCGGCGCCAAGGACGACGACTTGGCCGACTCCCTGATGTTGCTGATGGAAGGCGCCTCGGGGGCCCGCGTGACGCTCGGCGCCGGCGGTCCGGTGAAGGCGGTGGCGCGCTCGGCCAAGGCGTTGATCAAGTTCCATCTGGACGGCTGCTAGCCGCCTACGGAGCCGCCCCGATATAGCCCAGGCCCGCCGCGCGGTGGATGGCCTGGGCTCTGCCGGCCACCCGCAGCTTCAGCGCCGCGTTCTGGACGTGGAACCGCACGGTCGGTCCCGAGATCCCGATGATCTGGGCGATATCGGCGTCGGTCTTGCCGGCCGCCGCCCACTTCAGGCACTGGATCTCGCGCTTGGTCAGCCGCACGGGCGGGGCGTCGTCGCCCAGGCCGTCGCGATAGGCGCAGACCAGCCGCAGCGCCGCGCCATGCAGTTCGTCGGTCCGCGCCTCGTATAGCGCCGGCAGGTCCGCGACGGGCTCCGACGAAGCCCACACCACCGCCCCGATGACGCCGCCGGTCAGATAGGTTGGGGCGATGATCGCCGCCTGGACGCCGAACGCCAGGGCGGCCTCGGCCACCTCGATCGCCTCCAGCCGGGGCAGCGGTCGCCAGCTGGAAAACCGGCCCTCGTGGAAAAAGAACGGCTCGGCCGTGTAGCGCGCGGCCAGGATGAACGGCGCCCGCAGGGCGAAGGCCCGGTCGCGCCAGTAGCGCAGCGAGCTGTCCAGCCACTCGAAAGTCGTCTCGGCCAGCGGCTTGCCGTCGGCGCCCAGCATCGGCTCGGGACTGGAGATGTCGGCGCTGGCGGCGACGTAGGGCAGGCCGATCTCGCGGCCCAGGTCGCGGACTCGCTCGGCCAGGGCCGTGACCCGCCCGAGACGCTCGCCGTCGTCCACCATCTGGTCGGCCTTCCCTATCGGTTCCGATAGCTTGCGCGCCGCCCTCCCCGTTTCGCAAGTTTCCCTGACGACGCCCAGCGAGGCGATGCCGACGGAAGGATGCGCGGGTGGATCTGGAGCTGTCGACCGACGACCTGGCCTTTCGTGACGAGGTCCGCGCGTTCCTCGACGCCAAGCTGACGCCCGAACTTCGGGAAGCGGGCCGGCGGATGACGTCGGTCTTCTGCGACAAGGTCCACAGCCTGGCCTGGCAACGCATCCTGCACGCTCGGGGCTGGGCCGCGCCCAGCTGGCCGGTGGAGTATGGCGGTCCCGGCTGGAGCGAGATCCAGCGCCACGTCTTCCAGGCCGAGTGCGCCCGCGCCGGGGCGCCGAACCTGGCGCCGATGGGCCCGCGGATGGTCGCGCCAGCGATCATGGCGTTCGGTACGCCCGTGCAGAAGGCCCGCTACCTGCCGCGTATCCTGTCGGGCGAGGACTACTGGTGCCAGGGCTATTCCGAGCCGGGCTCGGGCTCGGACCTCGCCAGTCTCCAGATGCGCGCCACGCCAGATGGCGACGATTACGTCCTGAACGGCTCCAAGATCTGGACCACCCACGCCCACTGGGCGACCCACATGTTCTGCCTGGTCCGCACCTCGACCGAGGGCAAGCCGCAGGCCGGCATCACCTTCCTGCTGGTCGAGATGGACCGCCCGGGCGTCCGCGTCGACCCGATCGTCACCCTGGCCGGCGAGCACGAGGTCAACCAGGTGTTCTTCGACGATGTCCGCACGCCCCGGGCCGACCGGTTGGGCGCGGAGAACCAGGGCTGGACCGTCGCCAAGCACCTGCTGGAATTCGAGCGCGGCGGCGGCTATGCGGCCGGCCTGCACGCGGGCCTCGAACGCCTGCGGAGCCTGGCCGACGCCGAAGACCTGCTGGACGACCCGCACTACCGCCGCCGCCTGGCCGCGGCCGAGATCGACGCCCTGGCCATCGACATGACCGAGCGCCGCGTGCTGAGCGCCCTGGCCACCGGCGGCAAACCGGGTCCCGCCTCCTCGATCCTGAAGACCCAAGGCTCGGAGCTATTGCAGCGTGTGGACGAACTGGGCGTCGACGCCCTCGCGACCTATATCGCCCCACACCAGCCCAGGGCCCGCGAGGCCGGCTCCAACGAGACCCCTGTCGGTCCCGAGCACGGCCTGACGACCATGGCCCGCTACCTAAACAATCGCGCCGCCTCGATCTATGGCGGCTCCAACGAGATTCAGCGCGACATCATCGCCAAGTTGGTCCTGGGCCTATAGCCGAGGGTTGTAACGGCGCCTCACCTATCGATTCCGATAGCTTGTTACGCGAGAGGCCCAACCGCACGCTCCCGTTCAGAGCCACGCCCAATGCAGGCATGGCCGCAAGGGAGGTAAGACGGATGCCAGGACCCACGCGCCTGACCATGAGCGTGTCGGCGCTCGCCCTGCTGATGGCGGTCCCCGCCATGGCCCAGAATACTGGGGCCCAGACCACGCCGCGGAAGCCGGAAGAGAGCCTGACGATCGACACCCTGGTGGTCACGGCCCAGCGCCGCGAGGAGACCGCCAACAGCGTCGGCATGCCGATCCAGGCCTTCAGCGGCGAGGCCCTGCAGCAGTTGC
Organism: Caulobacter sp. ALps2; assembly: GCF_058681635.1. Taxonomy (NCBI): domain Bacteria; kingdom Pseudomonadati; phylum Pseudomonadota; class Alphaproteobacteria; order Caulobacterales; family Caulobacteraceae; genus Caulobacter; species Caulobacter sp. ALps2. The sequence continues at coordinate 2,100,703 of NZ_CM178743.1, read as the reverse complement.
GGGTCACCGATCCCAAGGACCTGACCACCGTCGCCCCCAGCTTCACGGTCAGCCAAAGCTACCAGGGCGTGCCGACCTATACGCTGCGCGGCATCGGCTTCAACACCATCAACCTGTCGGCCACCTCGACCGTCGGCACCTATTGGGACGAGGTCGCCTACGCCTATCCGTTCATGAACACCGGACCGGTGTTCGACCTGGAGCGGGTCGAGGTGCTCAAAGGGCCGCAAGGCACCCTCTACGGCCGCAACACCACGGCCGGCCTGATCGACTTCGTGACCAACAAGCCCACCGAAGAGTTCGAGGGTTCGCTGACCGCCGAGGCCGGCAACTACAAGACCTACAATCTCGAGGGCTATGTCAGCGGCGCCTTCGGTCCGCGCGTCCAAGGCCGCGCGGCCTTCCGCAGCGAGACCAGCGACAAGGGCTGGCAGGTCAGCAACAGCCGTGGGGAACGCCTGGGCAAGGTCCGCCGCGACGGCTGGCGCCTGTCCCTGGCCATGCAGCCGACCGATACGGTCGAGGTCGAGGCCTCGTACTCCGGTTGGCGCAACACGTCCGACACGGTGGCCGCCCAGGGCGTCGGATTCACGCCGGCGACCGCCGCCAGCCCGTTCAACGCGCCGGGCCTGGTCAGCTACATCGCCGCGAACAAGCCGACCAAGGCCAGCCAGGCCGACTGGGCGCCGCTCAGCACCCGCGGCGCCGATATCGGCGTCGGCCTGGGCATCAAGGATCCCCTGCGCGAGAACGACCAGTTCCACGCCGGCAAGCTCAAGGTCTCGTGGGACGTGGCCGACAAGGCTCGCCTGGTCTCGCTGACCAGCTTCAACCGCCTGGAGCGAAAGGCGGTCTTCGACTGGAGCGGCGCACCCTATGAGATCCTCATCCAGAAGGCCCACGGCGACATCAAGTCGTTCGCCGAGGAGCTGCACCTGGAGGGCGTCACCGACCAGGGCTCGTGGCTGGTCGGCGGCTACATCGCCCGCGACAAAATCTATGACAGCAACCGCACCCTGCTGGGCCAGAACGCCAATGTCGGCACGATCCGCTATGTCGGCTCGACCCTCTTGGCCACGCCGTTCAACAGCTTCGGCTACACGCCCCTGCAGATGAGCCAGGCGTTCCGCACCTATGAGGACGTCGGCAATATCGAGACCAAGACCTGGAGCCTCTTCGCCAACGCCGACCACCGCCTGACCGACACGCTGAAGCTGACGCTGGGCGTCCGCTACAGCCAGGACCGCCAAGACTATGTCGGCTGTTCGCGAGACGCCGGCGGCTCGATGCTGGTCAATGTCAACGTCGTCAACCGGGCGCTGTTCGCCGCCGCCTACGGCCTGGTCGCCCCGATCACCCAGGGCGGCTGCAACACCTTCGACCCGGCCACCAAGAGCTTCGGCTTCGTGAAGTCCAAGCTGGACGAGGACAACATCGCCTGGCGCGCGGCGCTGGACTGGCAGGCCGCCGAGGACGTGCTGGTCTACGGCTCGATCTCGCGCGGGGCCAAGGCCGGGGCGACGCCGATCAACGCCGCCAACATCTCGACCCAGAATGCGCCGGCGACGCAGGAACTGCTGACCGCCTACGAGGTGGGGGTGAAGGCCGGACTGTTGGACCGCCGGGTCCAGGCCAATCTCAGCGCCTTCTATTACGACTACACCGACAAGCAGCTGTCGGTGTACTTCGCCGACCCGATCTATACGGCCCTGTCGCGCTTGGCCAATGTCCCGAACGGCGAAGCCTATGGCGTCGACGGCGACATCACCTGGCGCGCCAGCCGCTCGCTGACCCTGATCGCCTCGGCGACGCTGCTGCATACCGAGGTGAAGGGCTATACCGGCATCAACGCCGCCGGGCGGTCGCAGAGCTTCGATGGTCGGCCGTTCCTGTACAGCCCCAAGTTCCAGGGCGGGCTGACGGCGTTGTTCAAGCAGCCGGTCGGCGACAGCCTGGAGCTGAACGCGGCTCTGAACGGCCGCTGGCAGGACAAGTCCTATGCCGACCTGGAGGGCAATCCGCTGTTCGTGATCGACGGCTACGGCATGCTGAACGCCAGCATCGGCATCGGCGCGCCGGACAAGGGCTGGGACCTGTCGATCTGGGGCCGCAACATCACCAACGAGTATTATTGGAGCGCCGTCAGCAGCAACGCCAATGTGGTGGTCCGTTTCCCCGGCAAACCCACGACCTATGGCGCGTCGCTCACCTGGAAGTTCTGAGCACCTTCCTATCTCGGTTACCTGTGGAGCGCGGCGGTCCCCGTCGCGCTCCTTCTTTACGTCCGAGTCCGCGGCAGGATCTTCGAGCGGGCCTCCAGGCCCAGCAGCGCGAACAGCACCACGAAGGCGAAGACCAGCAGCAGCAGCGACAGGCGATGCGCCTCGCCCCACTCCAGCCCCTCGACCAGGCGGTAGATCTCGGTCGACAACACCGTGGTCTCGCCCGGGATATTGCCGCCCAGCATCATCACCACCCCGAACTCGCCGACCGTGTGGGCGAAGGTCAGGATGGCGGCGGCGACATATCCTGGCAGGGCCAGAGGCAGGGCCACCCGCCAGAAGCTCTGCCAGCGCGAGGCGCCCAGGCAGGACGCCGCCTCCAGCGGCTCGTCGCCGATGGCCAGGAAGGCGTTGCGCAGCGGCTGCACGGCGAACGGCAGGGAGTAGATCAGCGAGCCGATGACGAGGCCCTCGAACGTGAAGGCCAGGGTCCGGACACCAAACGGCTGCAAGAGCGCCATCAGCGGGCTGTTTGGCCCCAGGGCGATCAGCAGATAGAAGCCCAGCACCGTCGGCGGCAACACGATCGGCAGGGCGACCAGGGCCGTCACCGGCGTACGCAGGCTCGAGCGGCCCCGCGCCAGCCACCAGGACAGAGGCGTGGCCAGGACCAGCAGCAAGATCGTCGTGACCCCCGCCAGCTTGCCCGTCAGCCACAGAACCTCGGCCATGCCTAGCGGACCTCGTAGCCGTATCGCTTGATGATCGCCTTGGCCTCGCCGCTTTTCAGGAACGTCAGGAAAGCCTTGGCCGCCTCGCTGTCGGCGCCGGTCTTCAGCAGCACCGCCTGCTGGTCGATCGGGCCATGGTCGGCGGCCGGCACGACCCAGCGCGAGCCGCCCCGCTCTGTGATCACCTGCGACAGCGCCACGAAACCCAGCTCGGCCGCGCCGGTCTGGACGTACTGGAAGGCTTGGGTGATCGACGAACCCTGGACGATCTTCGGCTTCAGGGCGTCGTACAGCTTCAGCTTGGTCAGGGTCTCGACCGCCGCCTGGCCGTAGGGCGCGGCCTTGGGGTCGGCGATCGACAGCTTCTCGAACTTGCCCTTGGAGAGCACCGCGCCCCCCTTGGTATTTGGGCCGTCCACCAGGCCCGGGGTCTTGCTGTAGAGCACCAGTCGCCCGGTGGCGTAGGTGAAGCGCGAACCCGGCACGGACAGGCCCTCGGCCTCGGCCTTCCGCGGCCGCTCGGCGTCGGCCGACAGGAACACCTCGTACGGCGCGCCATTGGCGATCTGGGTATAGAACTGGCCCGACGAGCCGAAGCTCAAGCGCGCGTCATGACCGGTCTTGACCTTGAACCTGGCCGCGATCTCCTTCGCCGCCTCGGTGAAGTTCGCCGCCACGGCCACCTTGGTCTCGCCGGCGAAGGCGGTCCCCCCCCAGCGCCATGGACAGCAACGCGGCGATCAGCATCGGACGACGGGCGATCATCTGGTAGTCCTGGCAGGCGGTTATGCAGTTGGACTACATAACGACGAAATCGAAGGTCGACCAGTGAGCAGCGAAACGGACTTCAGCGCGTCCCTGATCCTCAAGCGCGGCGGCTTGGCGCGCGTGGGCCTCGAACGCATCGCCCTGCTGGAAGCCGTCGCCCGCCTGGGCTCGATCAGCGCCGCCGCCAAGCAAGCCGGCCTCTCGTACAAGGGCGCCTGGGACGGGGTGCAGGCCCTGAACAACCTGTTCGACGCGCCCCTGGTCAGCGCCGCGCCGGGCGGCAAGAGCGGTGGCGCGGCGCGGGTCACGCCGCGAGGGCAGGCGGTGATCCGCGCCTTCCGCGCCGCCGAGCGCGAGGTCGCGGCGGCCTTTTCGCGGCTGGAGGCCGATCTGTCCGGCGACGCAGAACTGCTGTGGAGCCTGGGCCTGCGCACCAGCGCCCGCAACGCTCTGCGTGGTGTGGTCTCAGGCGTAGAGGGCGACGGCGTCACGACCATGGTGACCCTGTCGCTGGGCGAAGGCCTTGCCCTCCGCGCCTCGATCACCCGCCGCAGCGCCGAGGATCTGGACCTCACCGTCGAGCGCCCGGCCATCGCCCTGATCAAATCCAGCTTTGTACGGATCAACGAAGGCGAAGGCGACAATCGCCTCTCCGGCGAGATCGTCGACCGCGAGGCCGGCGAGATCTCGGCCGAGCTCACGATCGCCTTGGCGGCGGGCAAGAGCCTGGTGGCGACGCTGAAGCCGAGCGACAGCGCCTGGGCCTTGCCGGTCGGCGCGAAGGTCGAGGCGCGGATCGCGGCGTCCGACGTGATCCTGGCGGTGGACTAGGTCTTCAGCGCCGCGTTCGCGCCATCGACGAACTTGCGTAGCAGACGCGCGAGGTCCTTGAGTTCCTGGTCGCTCCACTGGGCCATCATCGGGCCGACCAGGCGCTGGCGGGCCGCGTCGAGCCTGTCGACCAGATCCTGGCCCTTCTCCGTCACCACCGCCTCGCGGACGCGCTTGTCGGCCGCGCCGGGGCGACGCTCGACCAGACCCAGGCTCTCCAGCTTGGCGACCTGGCGGCTGACCACCGAGTGATCACGGCCGGCCAGGTCGGCCAGCTCGACCACGCCTATGGGCCCCTTTCGTCCGATGCGCCCCAGCAAAGGAAACAGCGCCCGGTCCAGCGACACCCCCGCTTCACGCAGCAGCATGTCGTCGGCCTGGGACCGGTTCAGAAAGCCGGCGAGGTCCATCATCGCCGTATGAATGTCGCGGAGCTCAGGGTTCATCCGTGCATTTTGCACGTTTCTTATTGACGTCGTCCAGCCTCAAGTTTATGTGCTTTTTGCACGTAATTGTGTGCATAAGGCACGCGAAAGGAGATGCGGATGACCCTCCCCCAATCCACGTCCGAAACGACCGACATCCTGATCGCCGGCGCGGGTCCCGCCGGCCTGACCCTGGCCATCGACCTGGCTCGCCGGGGCGTGGCTTTCCGCCTGATCGACAAGGCGCGATGCCCGTTCCAGGGCTCGCGCGGCAAGGGGATCCAGCCCCGTAGCCTGGAAGTGTTCGAAGACCTGGACGTCCTGGAGCCGATGCTGGCCACGGGCGGCCCCTATCCGCCGGTGCGGACCTACGCTCCGGACGGCGGCTTCGAGGAGACGGCGATCGGCGAAGGCGCGACGCCGTCTCCGGCCGAACCCTACGCCACGCCGTTGATGCTGCCGCAGTTCCTGACCGAGACCATCCTGCGCCAGCGCCTGGCCGAGTTGGGTTATGCGCCGGAATATGCCGCCGAACTGACGGGGATCGACCAGGACGCGGAGGGTGTGGACGCCAACCTGGCCGACGGCCGTATGATCCGCGCCCGCTGGCTGGTCGGGACCGACGGCGGTCGTAGCTTCGTGCGCCGTGCGTTGGACATCGGCTTCCCTGGCAAGACGATGCCGGGCCAAGCCATGGTCGCCGACACAAAGCTGACGGGCCTATCCCGCGACGCCTGGCACGTGTTCGGATCCCGAGAGACGGCCCAGGTCTCGTTCTGCCCGCTGGCCGGGACCGACCTCTTCCAGATTCAGGGTCACGCGCCGCGGGCTGGCGAGACGGGCTTGACCGTCGAAGGCCTCAACGGCTTGATCCGTGAACGGACGGGTCGCGACGACATCGTGGTCCACGACGTGTTCTGGGCCTCGGTCTATGGCCTCAACGCCCGCCTCGCCGACCGCTACCGGGTCGGGCGCGTGTTGCTGGCGGGCGACGCGGCCCACATTCACCCCCCGACCGGCGGCCAGGGCCTGAACACCAGCATCCAGGACGCCTACAACCTCGGCTGGAAACTGGCCGCCGTGCTGAACGGCGCGCCGGAAGGTTTGATTGATAGTTATGAGGCCGAGCGCCGTCCGATCGCCGCCGGCGTGCTGGGCCTCTCCACCGACCTGCTGGCCAAGGCGATGACCCGCGAAGGCATGAAGCGCGGCCGCGAGGCCCGGCAGTTGGATCTCGGCTACCAGGACTCCCCCCTGTCGCTGGACCTGGGCGTTGCGGCCAAGATCGCGCCAGGCGACCGCGCGCCGGACGCGCCATGCCACGACCGCGACGGCCAGCCGGTCCGGGTGTTCGACCTGCTGCGCGGCCCGCGCTGGACCGTGCTGGGCGCCACGACCCTCGCGTCCCGTCCGGGCCTCATCGTCGCGGATCCCGTCGACACGGACGGCTGGTTCGCCGACGCCTACGGCTTGCCGCGCGGCGGCTTCGCGCTGGTCCGGCCGGACGGTCATGTCGCCACGGTCGGCCGGACCGGCGATGAGGCGGCTGTCGAAGCCTATCTGGCCGAGGTCGGTTGCTAGACGACAAAATGCTCCAGGCTTTTGATTTAGAGCCCTTTCTATCCGACTGATCGTTTCGATCAGGTCGGAAAGCGCTCTAGGCCAGCGCCTTGAGGCCGGCGCGCAGGGCGTTCCCGCCGCCATCAAGGTCTTCGTCGAGCTGGCCGTGCTCGCGCGTCCAGATCGGCATCGCCTGGGCCAGCACCGCCCGGCCGGCTTCGGTCAGGCTGAGCACTCGAGCGCGGCGGTCCTTGGGGTCGGGGGCGATGATCAACAGGCCGCGTCGCAACAGCGGTTTCAGCGCCGCCGTCAGGGTGGTGCGGTCCATGGCCAGGAGGTTCGCCACCCCGCCCATCCCCGCCGGCTCGGGCCGGTTCAGCGACATCAGGAGCGAGAACTGGCCGTTGGTCAGCCCCACCGGCCGCAGGGCTTCGTCGAAGCGACGGGCCAGGGCGCGGGCGGCGCGCTGGATGTGCAGGCACAGGCAAGTGTCGCGGACGTGGATCGTGGTTTCGAAGGGAATCACGGCCGGCTTTGACATGCTGAATTTATGTTGATATCAACGTTATTAGTCAAGCCAAAACCGTTCAGTTCGCGGAGGATGTGATGTCGCACGCCCCTGAAAAGCACGCGGTCGTGTCCCGCGAAGACTGGCTGGAGGCGCGTCGCGCCCTGCTGGCCAAGGAGAAGGCTCACACCCGCGCGCTGGACGCCCTGAACGCCGAGCGCCTGGCCCTACCTTGGGTCAAGCTGGACAAGGACTATGTCTTCGACACCGAGACGGGGAAGAAGACCTTGGCCCAGCTGTTCGACGGCCGCGGCCAGCTGATGGTCTACCACTTCATGTTCGGGCCGGAATGGGAGGCGGGCTGTCCCGGCTGCTCGTTCCTGGCCGATCACCTGGACGGGACCCTGCCGCACCTCAACAATCACGACGTCACGCTGGTCGCCGCCTCGCGCGCGCCGCTGGACAAGATCGCCGCCTACAAGCGCCGCATGGGCTGGCGGTTTCCGTGGGTGTCGGCGTTCGAGAGCGACTTCAACCACGACTTCCGCGTCTCGTTCACGCCAGAGGCGCTGGCCGGCGAGACGGTGAATTACGGCTATGTCGACATCCCCGTCGCCCAGGCCAATGACGAGCTGCCGGGTCTGTCGGCCTTCTATCGCGACGAGATCGGCCAGGTGTTCCACACCTATTCGACCTATGCCCGCGGGGCCGAGGACCTGCTCAGCACGATGATGATCCTCGACCGCGCCCCGCTGGGCCGCAACGAGGAGGGCGACATGGACTTTATCCGTCGCCACGACGAGTACGAGACCGCGCCTAAAGCCGGCTGCTGCAGCGCCGCCTGATGATCCGATCCTGGAGCGCCTTCGTCGAGGCGCTGTCGCCCTTGAAGGAGCCCCCGATGGCCAACGACTTCTGCTGGTTCGAGCTGGTCACCACCGACGCCAAGGCGGCCGGGGACTTCTACAAGGCCGTCATCGGCTGGACGACCGAGATGTCGTCGGGACCGGCGGGTCCGTACACGATCTTCAAGGCGCCCAATGGGGCTTCGAACGATATCCATGTCGGCGGCATGCTGGAGATGCGGGGCATGACGCCCGGCTGGCTGGGCTATATCGCGGTCGACGACGTGGACGCGTTCGCCAAGAAGGTCGAAGCCGCCGGCGGCCAGGTCCACAAGGCTCCGCAGGACATCCCCGACGTCGGCCGCTTCGCCGTGGTCGCCGATCCGCAGGGCGCGATGTTCGTGCTGTTCAAGGACACCTCGGCCAGCCCGCCGCCACGCCCCGCGCCGATGTCGCCCGGCTCGCTGGGCTGGGCCGAGCTGCACGCCGCCGACTGGGAAAAGGCCTTCGACGTCTATTCGGGCCTGTTCGGATGGAAGAAGCACGACGCCGTGGATATGGGCGAGATGGGCGTCTACCAGACTGTCGGCCTCGACCAGGCGTTCGCCGGCCTGTTCACCGATCCCGACCTGACTTCGGGCCCCTACTGGCTCTATTACTTCAGCGTCGACGGCGTGGACTCCGCCGTCGAGCGGGTGAAGGCCAACGGCGGCGAGATTCTGATCGGCCCGATGGAGGTCCCCGGCGGCGCCTTCGTGGTCAACGCCAAGGATCCGCAAGGCGGCTCCTTTGCCTTCTCGGGCATGCGCGGCTAGCGGCGGCGCGACCGCCATTGATCGACCGTCTGCCCCCAGAGCTCGACCTTGCTGGCTTCGTGAGGCGGCGGCAGCTTGCCCGGTCCGCGATTGGTCGCGCCCAGGCGGATGGCGACCTGCCGCGAGGGGACGTTCTCGGGGTCGATGCAGTGGATGATGTCGGTCCAGCCCAGGCGGTCGAAGGCCCAGTCCATGGTCGCCGTCGCGGCCTCGACCGCATAGCCTCGCCCTTGCGCCGACGGCAACAGGCCCCAGCCGATCTCGTCCCCCGGCCAGCCGTCGGGCCGCCAGGGACCGATGCGGCCGATCCAGGCCCCGCTGGACTTCTCGATCACCGAGAACATGCCGAAACCGTGCAGGGCCCAGGATCCGGCCATCGAGGCCATGCCTCGCCAGACCAGGGCGCGCGGCTGGACGCCACCGATGAAGCGGGCGGCCTCGGGGTCGGCCATCAGGGTCGCCCAGGCGTCCAGATCGACATCGGCCGGCGGCCGCAGGATCAGGCGTTCGGTCTCCAGCGTGGGTCCGGGCGCGACGGCCATGCTTTCCGCTCCCTAGTCGACGCACTCGGCCAGGCCCGTGCGGCGCACCGCCCCCGAGGCCTTGCCGATCTTCTTGCTGCGCTTGGCGACGTACTTGCCCGGCTTGATCACCTTCCACTTCAGGGGGCTGGGCAGGATGGCCGCCAGGCGCGAGGCCTGGGCCTGGCTCAGGGCGTCGGCCCCGACGCCGAAATAACGCTGGGCGGCGGCCTCGGCGCCATAGATGCCCGAGCCGTATTCGATGGAGTTCAGATAGACCTCCATGATCCGCTTCTTGCCCCAAAAGGTCTCGATCAGCACCGTGAACCAGGCCTCAAGCCCCTTGCGGACATAGGAGCGCCCCGGCCACAGGAAGACGTTCTTGGCCGTCTGCTGACTGATCGTCGAGCCGCCGCGGATCTTCTTGCCGGCCTCGTTGTTGGCATAGGCCTTCTGCAGGGCGTTGAAGTCGAAGCCGTGGTGCTCGCAGAACCGGGCGTCCTCGGCCGCGATCAGGGCGCGCGGCAGGGTTGGCGCGACCTTGTCAATGGAGCGCCAGCGATGGTCCAGGCCCCGCCCCTCCACCGCCCGGATCACCATCAGCGGCGTCACCGGCGGCGGGATGAAACGATAGAGGATCACCGTCACCACCGGCCCGGCCACCAGCACGATGAACAGAGCCAGCGCGATATTCCGCAGAAGCCGCCGCACGAATGAGTCCCCGAAATCCTAGTTGTCTTTACCCGACGGACGGATGCTAACCAGACGCAGCGCCGCTGTCGCGATGCATAAATGCACAGGGTTTAAGGGAGCCTTCGATGGACGTGATCGACGCCGTCAACCGCCGCATGTCGGTGCGCGCCTTCAAGCCCGATCCGGTCGACGCCGCCCTGGTCCGCGAGCTGCTGGAAGCCGCCGCCCGCGCCCCGTCCGGCGGGAACCTTCAGCCCTGGCGCGTGCAAGTCGTGGCCGGCGAGCCGTTGGAAAAACTGAAGGCGACCATGCTGGCCCGCGTCGCCGCGCCCGATCCCACCGAGTACGACGTCTATCCGGCCAACCTGTGGGAGCCGCTGCGCAGCCGCCGCTTCCAGGTGGGCGAGGACCTGTACGGCGCGCTGGGCATTCCTCGCGAGGACAAGATCGCGCGCCTGCGGTGGTTTTCCACCAACGGCCAGGGCTTCGGGGCGCCGGTGCAGCTGTTCTTCTCGATCGATCGCCGCTGCGGCCCGCCGCAGTGGAGCGACGTCGGCATGCTGATGCAGACCTTCATGCTGCTGGCGATCGAGCGCGGCCTGGACACCTGCCCGCAGGAGTTCTGGTCGCACTACAACAAGATCGTCGACGACCATGTCGGCCTGCCCGAGGGGCACATGCTGTTTTCCGGCATGGCTCTCGGCTATCGCGACGAGGCCGCGCCGGTGAACAACTTCCGCTCGCAGCGCGCGCCATTCGACGAGTGGGGGGAGTTGAAGGGCTTCTAGCCGGCGAACTCGCGCGGGCCGCTGATGTCCGGGATCGCGATGACGCCGGCCTCGCCGCTTTCGTCGCCCCAGGCCAGCCATTTGCCGTCGGCGCTGGTCGACAGGGCGCTGATCGCGGCGCCCTTTTCGGCCTTCACCGTCTCGATGCGGCCGTTGCGCATGTGCGCGGCCCAGATCTTGCCGTTGTCCTGGGCGGCGAAGCACACCGGATGGGCGTCGATCCCGGCCACGCGGACGACCATCGAATCACGGGAGAAGCCGATCTCGGCGGCTTCCTTGCCCATCGGGCCATTGGCGCCGGCGAACGGCCAGATCACCGCGCCCGAGGCGCCAGCCGTGGCCAGCAGGGCGCCCTTGTCGAAGAAGGCCACGCTCTTGATCTTGGACGGGTAGCCGCCCATCCGCATGTCCTTGCCGTCCGACAGGCGCCAGCCGTGCAGCTGGTTCTCCTGCATCGACGAGATCAGGAACTTGCCGTCCGGGCTGAAGGTCGCGGCGATGTGACTGCCGGCCCACTTGAGCAGGCTGGGCTTCTGGTCGGCGATGCGGGCGTACCAGAGATAGGCCCCGCCGTAGGTGGCGCTGGCCAGGCGGCGGCCCTTGGGCTCGAAGGCCAGGCCCGACACCGTCTTCTCGTGGGCGAAGGTCCGGACGAAGGCCGGGTCCGCGGCGTCGCGGACATGGACCTCCTTGCCGGCGGTGAAGGCGATCAGGCCCGAGGCGGCGCTGGTCGCCACATGCTCGATCCATTTGTTCTTCACCTCGGCGACGAGCGTGGCGACCACCTCGCTCTTGTCGATTCGGCTCCAGACGACCCTGCCGTCGTCGCCGCCGGTGACGATGCCGACACCGCTGGGATGCACCGCGGCGGCCAGAACGGCGCCGTCATGGGCCTCGACCGTGACGAATCCCTCCTCGGTCTGGAGGCGGACGGTGCCGTCGCCCAGGGCGAACATGGCGCGGCCGGAGCGGTCGAACAGGGCGTCGGTGACGAAGGCGTCGAAAGAAAAGATCATGCGCGGCAGATAAGGCAGGAGGGCCGCGACGGCCAGACTCTTTCAGAAAGCCCGCCCGGCTGGTGTGTTTCGCGTCGCGCGCGAACCCGTGCGCGACAAGGCGCCTGTTCGAACGGCGTTCGGCAAAAAAGACTCGAAAAGGGGTTGCCATCGCGGCGCGTCGTCGGGCTTTACTTCCGCGCCCGTCTGCGCCAGACGTGGCTAGGTAACGACATTTCAGGCGCGCCCCGAGCGGCGCGACCTTCTGGGAGACAGTCAGGCTATGGCGGCTAAACTTGCTGGCGGCGGCGGTGGCCGTTATTCGCTGGGCCAGAATTCCGAAATCAACGTCACGCCCTTCGTGGACATCCTGCTGGTTCTGCTGATCATCTTCATGGTCGCCGTTCCCATGGCCGTGACCTCCATCAAGATCGATCTGCCGCCGGCCTCGCCGCCGCCGCCGAACGCTCCGAAGCCGAAGGAACCGGTCTTCATCTCGATCCAAAAGTCGGGCGCGATCTTCATCGCCGAGAAGCAGACCAGCCTCGACAACCTCGAGGGTGACCTGAACGCCAAGTTCGCCGCGACCGGCCAAGCCGGCCCGAAGGACGATCAACGCGTCATGATCCGCGCCGACGCCGACGTCCTGTACGCCGACTTCATGGGCGTGCTGAACCAACTGCAGACCGCGGGCTGGTTCAAGGTCGGCCTGATCAACGAAGACCTGCACTAAGGTCCTCGGCGACAGCCAAGAACACGAAAGCCCCGGAACGAAAGTTCCGGGGCTTTTTGTTTGTCTGGAGTTTTCCTTCTCCCCTTGCGGGAGGAGGTGTCGACACAGTCGACGGATGAGGGGTCGCGCAAACGGAAACGCCGCGACGGCGGTAAGGCCAGTCGCGGCGGATATTGTCCACAACCCCTCACCCGACCCGCTCCGCGGGCCACCCTCTCCCGCAAGGGGAGAGGGATACATTGGTGACTAAGCCGCCGTCGCCTCGAAGCCGGCGCGCAGTTCGGCTTCGTCCAGGTCGCGGCCGATGAACACCATGCGGCTGTAGCGCTTGTCCTGCTCGGTCCATTCGCGCTGGAAGTCGCCTTCCAGGATCATGTGCACCGCCTGGAAGACGAGACGCTTGTTCTCGCCCTTCACGTCGATGATGCCCTTGGCGCGCAGGATGTCGGGACCGCGCTTGGCCAGCAGGTCGTTGAGCCAGGCGGTGATCTTCTGGCCGTCGACCGGCTTGTCCAGGGTCAGGGAGACGCCCTTGACGCCATCGTCGTGGATCGCGCTGGCGTGGCCATGGTCGTGACCGTGATCATGGTGGTGATGGTCATGACCGCAGTGCTCATCGTGCACATGGTCGTGGTCATGATGGTGATGGTCGTGGCCGCAGTGCTCGTCATGCACGTGGCCGGCCTCGCCATGGGCCGGGTTCAGGAAGTGCGGCTCCAGCTCGGTGATCCGCTCCAGGTCGAAGCTGTGCTTGCCCAGGATGGCGTCCAGCGGAACGTTCGAGCGCTGGGCGCGGTGAATCGGGGCAAGCGGGTTGATGCGGCGGATGCGGGCCTCGACGTGGCGCAGGTCGTCTTCCGAAACGAGATCCGTCTTGTTCAGCACGATCTGGTCGGCGAAGGCGATCTGCTCGACGGCTTCCTTGCTGTCGCCCAGGCGCAGCATGATGTGCTTGGCGTCGACCACGGCGGTGACCGAATCGAGGGCCGTGCGGGCCTTGACGTCGTCGTCGACGAAGAAGGTCTGGGCCACCGGGCCCGGATCGGCCAGGCCGGTCGTTTCCACGATGATGGCGTCGAAACCGCCCTTCCTCTTCATCAGGCCCTGCAGAACCCGGATCAGGTCGCCGCGCACCGTGCAGCAGACGCAGCCGTTGTTCATCTCGAACACTTCTTCATCCGCGCCGACCACCAGGTCGTTGTCGATGCCGACCTCGCCGAACTCGTTGACGATCACGGCGTAGCGCTTGCCGTGCTCCTCGGTGAGGATGCGGTTGAGCAGCGTGGTCTTGCCGGCGCCGAGATAGCCGGTCAGCACGGTGACGGGGATCTTGCCATTTCCAGCAAGGGGAGCAGCGGGAGAAGCTTGGGTCATGGGCGCTATTTAGGAGGCCAGGACGCCGAGCGAAAGCCGGTTCAGGTTTTGAAGAACGCCACGGCGACGCCGACCAGGATCAGGGCCGCGCCCAGGATGGTCTCCTCGTAGCGCTCGACCCACTGCAGCCCCAGGCGCTTGAAGCCCGCCAGCGACAGGCTGGTGAAGATCAGCATGCCGGCCGAGGTGGCGGCCATCAGCACCGCGCTCAGCACCACGAACGCCTGCCAGCCGTGCTGCATGCCAGCCAGATAATAGGGCAGGAACGCCTCGCAGGGCGACAGGGTCAGCAGGGTGACCAGGGCGACGATCGCCGCCCGGTCCGAGGCGTAGATCCGCCGGCCCGCTTCCGGGACCGCGTGGTTGTGCCGCCCGCGCGCTATATAGAAGAGTCCCACGGCGACCATCATCCCGCCGACCACCCAGTGGAACAGGCCGCCCAGCTTGGGCTCCAGCGCCAGGCCCGCGACCACCAGGCCAAGGCCCAGGGCGATGGTCAGGCCCACATGGCCCAGGCCCGCCAACAGGGTCACGCCCAGGGTGCGGCCGGTCGACCATTTCTGGGCCCGGCCGACCAGCACGAACGGCAGCCAATGCGTCGGCAGGGCCGCGTGCAGGAAGGCCACGGCGAAGCCCGTGGCGGCGATCGAGGCGAAGAAGGTCGAGTTCACGCATCGGCATATAGCGTGTTATAAAGTAACACACCAGGGGGTTCCGGCGATCTTGTCGCGTTTCCTTCGCAACGGCCGGGGAATCCTTGGGGACGGCGTTGACTCTCGGTCCCGCGGCTGTATAAGTCGCGCCCTCTTCGCCCGCCGGGTTTCCGAGCGGGCGATCCCTATTTTGCGAACGCACGTTTTTAAGGCGCTAACCTATGTACGCGGTGATCAAAACCGGCGGCAAGCAGTACCGGGTTCAAGCCGGCGACCTGCTGGTTGTCGAAAAGCTCGAAGGTGAACCCGGCGCTGCCGTGGCCTTCGGTGAAGTCCTGATGCTTGGCGAAGGCGAGGCCGTGACGGTCGGCGCCCCCACCGTGGACGGCGCTGTCGTCTCCGGGACCCTGCTCGAAACCCGCAAGGGCGAGAAGGTGAAGATCTTCAAGAAGATCCGTCGCCAGGGCTATCGCCGCACCCGCGGCCACCGCCAGTTCGAATCCGTCGTGCGCGTCACGTCGGTCGTCGGCGCTGGCCTGGAAGCCAAGTGGGAAGGCGCGATCGACCTGACCCCGAAGGTCATCCTGAACGCCCGCGCCCGTGGCCTCGGCGACGCCGCCGTTCCGGCGACGATCCCGACCGCTTCGGAAGCCGCTCCGGCCGCTCCGAAGAAGGCCGCCAAGGCTCCGAAGGCTGCTGACGCCGCCGTCGAGCCGGCCGCCGAAGCCGCCCCGAAGAAGAAGGCCGCCCCTAAGAAGGCCGCCGCCACCACGGAGGAAGGCGAAGCCTAAGGGCGACGCCTTCTTAAGGTAGGAGAGCAAGATGGCTCACAAGAAATCAGGCGGCTCGTCCAGCAACGGTCGCGACTCAGAGTCGAAGCGCCTTGGCGTGAAGAAGTTCGGCGGCGAGAAGGTTCTCGCCGGCAACATCCTCGTGCGTCAGCGCGGCACGAAGTTCTATCCGGGCACGAATGTCGGCATCGGCAAGGACCACACCCTCTTCGCGCTCGTCCAAGGCGCCGTGGGTTTCGTGACCAAGAAGCATAACCGTACGTACGTGACGGTGACTCCGGCCGCCCAACCGGCCGAGTAAGCACGAACCAGAGTTTCTTCGGATCGTGCTTCTGACTCAGAAGACGATCCGGACAGACGATCTCTAGCGGGGAGTCCGGAACGCCGGGCTCCCCGCTTTTGTTTTGTCTCGCCGCCAGCGGAAATCGGAAGCTGAAAACTTAGAGCTTCGCCATGGCGGCGTCACGGTCTCCAGCCAAGAGAGGCCGGAAACTCTGGGAGGCGCCGATGTGCGTCATCGAAGAAAGACCCGTCATCGACACCCAGCGGCTGACGCTGCGTGTCCCGGTCAAGGCCGACGTCGAGCGCGTGGCGGCATACTGCGCCGATCACGACGTCGCGCGCATGACCACGCGCATGCCCTGGCCCTATACCCGCGCCCATGCCGAGGACTTCATAGCTCGCTGCGGCGTGCAGGATCGCTCTCGCGACAACACCTTCGCCATCCATCTCGCTGACCAGGGCATGATCGGGACGCTGGGCATGTTCACCACCGCCGATGGCGAGATCGAGCTGGGTTACTGGATCGGCCGTCCCTACTGGGGTCGCGGCTACGCCACGGAAGCGACCCGGGCCGCGCTGGACTGGGCGCGAGGGCGCTGGAAGAAGCGCTACGTCACCGCCGGCCACTTCGCCGACAACGACGCCTCGGGCCGGGTGCTGGTCAAGGCCGGCTTCCTGTACACTGGCGTCGTCGAGCACAAGCCGTCGATCGCGCGCGGCGAACCGGCGGCGACGCGGATGATGGTCTGGCTGGCTTAATGCGATAGAGCGCCCTAAGCCGCCCGGTGCGTGTGGATCACCTTCTGCGGGCCTTCGCGGAAACGCTTTTCAGCCGTGGTGATCCGCTCGCACAGGGCGTCCAGATCGCTCAGCAGCGAATAGGTGGCGTAGATGGGGATCTCCATCAGCGCCACCTGCGCGCGCGGCATGAACTCGGTGTACTTTTTCCACGAGACATGGGCGTCGCGCGCGCTCATCGCGCGCTGGCCCAATGGATTCCACAGATCCAGGTCCATCAGTTCGTCGCGACACTGCTTCATGACCGGCAGGGCGATGTAGAGGAACAGGAACGTCGGGGTGGCGGCGCGGGCGAACTGCGGCTGCACCTGCAGGTGCCAGATGCGGTAGGCCTCGAAGAAGCCGGCCTTGCGGACCGGATCCGGCGGCAACCAGGTGGCTTGATCGTTGATCAGGTCGTTGGCGGCGCTGGACCGCTTGACCAGTTCGTCGGCGCTGGTGCCGGCGGGCATGGTCTTGGACAGGGCGGTGACCGGAATGGCCAGGCGCTTGGCGACCTCGGTGTAGGAAACCTGGCGACCGGCCATGGGCGTGAACTGGCCATACGACGGCGCGTTCGGCGCGCTGGCGCGCTTCTGGGCGGCCATCTGGTGCATGACCAGCTGTTCCTCGCGCTGCTTTTCGGCGCGCAGGCGATCGAATTCGATTTCGTGGGCGGCCTGTTCCTCGGCGGTCATCCACTTGGCGCGGCCGGGACCATAGGTGCGCTCGTAGCGATTCAGCAGGACCAGGCTGTGGTCCGCCGAAGGCTTGAGACCGACCTCGGCGACGAACGTCTTGAATTCGCGCCACTGCGGCGCGATGCCGGTGCCCCGCCCGATCAAGATGTTGCGGTGGACCGAGGCCTCGACGCTATACTTACGGTGAAGCTCCTGCGTCGACAAATCGCGCAGGTCCTTCATCAGTATCGCGTTGCTGTCTTCTACCGTAGCCAAGGTCAGCCTCCCACTCCGCCGAGAGAAACGACGGTTACGCTGCCAAGACACTTTGTCGCACTTCGTGGTTTAACATTTCGTCACGACGACGAACAGCGGCCAGGCTTTTTTACGCGGCCAAGCGTCACAGTTCGAAAGGTCGGTCCGGATGCCGTGACGTAAGTCCCGCCGCCATTTTGGCTCGACGCGCGGGACGCCTTGGGACTAAAGAGCGCCATGAAATTCTTGGACCAATGCAAGATCTATATCCGCTCCGGCAACGGCGGCGGCGGATCGGTGTCGTTCCGCCGCGAGAAGTACATCGAGTACGGCGGCCCGGACGGCGGCGACGGCGGTCGCGGCGGCGACGTTTGGATCGAGGCCGTCGAGGGCCTCAACACCCTGATCGACTATCGTTACCAGCAACATTTCAAGGCTGGCACGGGCGTCCACGGCATGGGCCGCGCGCGTCACGGCGCCGCCGGCGAGGACGTGCTGCTGAAGGTGCCGGTGGGCACCGAGATCCTAGAGGAGGACAAGGAGACCCTGATCGCCGACCTGGACCACGCGGGCGCGCGCCTGCTGCTGGCCAAGGGCGGCAATGGCGGCTGGGGTAACCTGCACTTCAAGGGCCCGGTCAACCAGGCCCCGAAATACGCCAATCCCGGCCAGGAAGGCGAAGAGCGCTGGATCTGGATGCGGCTGAAGCTGATCGCCGATGTCGGCCTGGTGGGTCTGCCCAACGCGGGCAAGTCCACCTTCCTGGCCGCCGCCAGCGCCGCCAAGCCGAAGATCGCCGACTATCCCTTCACCACCCTGACCCCCAACCTGGGCGTCGTGGATCTGTCGACCAGCGAGCGCTTCGTGCTGGCCGACATCCCCGGCCTGATCGAGGGCGCGTCGGAAGGCGCTGGGCTCGGCACCCGCTTCCTGGGCCACGTCGAGCGTTCGGCCACCCTGATCCACCTGATCGACGCCACGCAGGACGACATCGCCGGCGCCTATGAGACGATCCGGGGCGAGCTGGAGGCCTATGGCGAGGACCTGGCCGACAAGGCCGAGATCCTGGCCCTGAACAAGATCGACGCCCTCGATGAGGAGACCCTCGCCGAGAAGATCGCCGAGCTGGAAGCCGTGTCCGGCATCAAGCCGCGCCTGGTGTCCGGCGTCTCGGGCCAGGGCGTCACCGAACTGCTGCGCGCCGCCTATCGCCAGGTGCGCATCCGCAAGGGCGATCTCGAGGAAGAGATCGACGACGACGAGGACCACATCGACGAGACCCCCGGGGGCTGGACGCCGTGAGCCAGGCCGCGGAGGCCTTCGCCGGGGCCCGTCGCATCGTGTTCAAGGTCGGCTCGGCCCTGCTGGTCGACGCCGAGACGGGCCGCGCCAACCGCGCCTGGCTGGAAACCTTCTGCGCCGACGCCGCCGCCCTGCGCGCCGCCGGCAAGCAGGTGCTGGTGGTCTCGTCGGGCGCGGTGGCCTTGGGCCGCCGCCGCCTGGGCCTGGTCGGCCGCAAGACCACCCTGCCGGAGAAGCAGGCCGCCGCGGCCGCCGGCCAGAGCCTGCTCATGCATGCCTGGGAAGAGGCCTTCGAGCCGCACGGGATCGGCGTCGCGCAGATCCTGCTGACCCGCGACGACACCGAGACGCGCCGCCGCTGGCTGAACGCCCGCGCCACCACCGAGACCCTGATGGGCCTGGGCGTGGTGCCCGTGGTCAACGAGAACGACACGGTCGTCACCGAAGAGATCCGCTACGGCGACAACGACCGCCTGGCCGCGCGCGTGGCCCAGATGGCCGGCGCCGACCTGCTGGTGCTGCTGTCGGACATCGACGGTCTCTACACCGCCGACCCGCGCAAGAACCCCGGCGCTCAGCACATCCCGCTAGTGAGCGAGATCACCAACGAGATCGCCGGCATGGCCGAGGGCGCCAACGCCGCGACGGGCGTCGGCACTGGCGGCATGGCCACCAAGATCGCCGCCGCCCGCATCGCCCGCGCCGCCGGCTGCGCCACCCTGATCACCCTGGGCTCGCGCCCGCGTCCGCTGGCCGCCATCGCCGACGGCGAGAAGGCGACCCTGATCGAGGCCGGCGCCTCGCCCGCCGCCGCCTACAAGGCCTGGATCGCCGGCTCGCTGGCCCCGCAGGGCTGGGTGACGGTCGACGCCGGCGCCGCCAAGGCGCTCGAGGCCGGCAAGAGCCTGTTGTCCGCTGGCGTCCGCGCCATCGAGGGACCGTTCGAGAAGGGCGACGCCGTGCGCGTGCGCGACGAAACGGGCCGCGAGGTGGCCCGTGGCCTCGTCCGCTACGACAGCGCCGACGCCCACCGCATCGCCGGCCTCCGCTCCGACGCCATCGAGGCCGAGCTGGGCTTCACCGAAGGCCCGATGATCCACGCCGACGACCTGGCCGTCGCGAACTAGTTCCGAGAGTCCCTCATGGCCTACCGTTCCTTGCGCGAATTCATCGACGTTCTGGAGGCCAAGGGCGAGCTGGTGCGCGTCACCGAGCCGGTCTCCAGCGTGCTGGAGATGACCGAGATCCAGACGCGCCTGCTGGCGACCGGCGGCCCGGCGGTGCTGTTCGAGCACGTCCTGCTGCCGGACGGGTCGCGCTCGTCGATGCCGGCCCTGGCCAACCTGTTCGGCACCGTCAAGCGCGTGGCCATGGGCGTCACCCTGGGCGGCGAACCGCGCGAGACCGCGGGCGAGCTGCGCGAGGTCGGCGAGTTGCTGGCCTTCCTGCGCCAACCCCAGCCGCCGAAGGGCCTGAAGGACGCCATCGACATGCTGCCCCTGGCCAAGACGGTCATGAGCATGCGCCCCGGCACGGTGAAGAAGGCTCCGGTGCAGGAGGTCGTCCTGACCGGCGACCAGATCGACCTGACCAAGCTGCCGGTCCAGACCTGTTGGCCGGGCGAGCCGGCCCCGCTGATCACCTGGCCGCTGGTCGTCACCAAGGGTCCGGGCAAGGACCGCGAGGACGACTTCAACCTCGGCATCTACCGCATGCAGGTGCTGGGCAAGGACCGCTGCATCATGCGCTGGCTGGCCCATCGCGGCGGCGCCCAGCACTACGCCCGCCACAAGAAGGCGGGGAACAAGGATCCCCTGCCCGCCTGCGCCGTGCTGGGCGCGGATCCCGGCACCATCCTGGCGGCCGTGACGCCGGTGCCGGACACGCTCAGCGAATACCAGTTCGCCGGCCTGCTGCGCGGCGCCAAGGTCGATCTCGTGCCCGCCAAGACCGTGCCGCTGATGGTGCCCGCCCACGCCGAGATCGTCATCGAGGGCCACGTCCTGCTCGACGAGCACGCCGACGAAGGCCCCTACGGCGACCACACCGGCTACTACAACAGCGTCGAGAAGTTCCCGGTCTTCCAGGTGACGGCGATCACCATGCGCAAGGATCCGATCTACCTGACCACCTTCACCGGCCGGCCGCCGGACGAGCCCTCGGTGCTGGGCGAGGCGCTGAACGAGGTGTTCATCCCGCTGATCCGCCAGCAGTTCCCCGAGATCGTCGACTTCTGGCTGCCGCCCGAGGGCTGCAGCTACCGCATCGCCGTCGTGTCGATGAAGAAGGCCTATCCCGGCCACGCCAAGCGCGTGATGCTGGGCGTCTGGAGCTATCTGCGCCAGTTCATGTACACCAAGTGGGTGATCGTCGTGGACCACGACATCAACGCCCGCGACTGGAAGGACGTGATGTGGGCGATCAGCACCAAGATGGATCCCGCCCGGGACATCACGGTGATCGAGCACACCCCGATCGACTATCTCGACTTCGCCAGCCCCGAGAGCGGCCTGGGCTCCAAGATCGGTCTGGACGCCACCGACAAGTGGCCGCCCGAGACCAAGCGCGAGTGGGGCGAGGAGATCCGCATGGACCCGTCGGTGATCGACGCCGTCAGCGAGAAGTGGGTGCGCCTCGGCTTGCCGGGCGACGGGACGCCGATCTGGAAGTAAGGTCGCCGAGTCAACGCCGGGGGGCCAATGGACGCGATCGAGATCTTCTTCGCCGCCTATGGGGTGCTGCTGGCCCTCGCCGTCGCCAAGCTGCTGTCAGGCGCCGCACGGTTGATCCGCGGCCGCGCCATGATCCGCATCGGCTGGGCCACGCCGCTGCTGATGCTCCTGCTGCTGCTCGACATCTGCAGCTTCATCAATAGCGCCTCGCGCCTGATGGGCCTGGCCGACCTCAGCCTGCGCATCGTCACGGTCGGGATCGTCGCGTCGGGACTGTACTATCTGGTCGCCGCCCTGGCCGCGCCCGACGACCTCGCCGACTGGCCCGACCTCGACGCCTACTACGACCGGCACAAACACCTCGTGCTCGGCGGTATGACCTTGGCCAGCCTGATCGGCTTCGAGCTCAGCGCGGTGCTTGTCAAGGGTTTCACCGAAACCCTGCAGGCGCGCTGGATGGGGCTGCAGGCCACGCTGCTGGCGACGTTCTACCTGCTGGTGATCACGCTGTTCATCATCCGCAACCGGGCGGTCAACATCGTCCTGCTGGCCATGCTGAACGCGATCTTCCTGGTGGTGATGTTCACCTTCTAAGGCTTGCCAGGACGCGGCTTACCGGCGACGACAGCGGCCATGCGTCGTTCGTTGCTCATCGCTGCCTCCGCCCTGCTTGTTTTGGGAGCCCCCGCCATGGCCCAGACCTCCTCCCCGAAGGACCCCTCCTCAAAGGCCCCTTGGGATCAGGCCTTCCTGCCGCCGGCGCCGCACTGGCAGGGGGCCAGCCAGGCCCTGATCCGCGACAAGTCCGATCCGTGGGTGACGCCGTTCGAGGCCGACGCCGAGCACGACTTCTCGCCGACCTATGTCGACACCCGCGCCTGGTTCGATCGGCTGGACAAGGCGTCCGGGCTGATCCGTGTCGAGGACTTCGGCGTCTCGCCGCAGGGCCGCGAAATCTTCGCGGTGATCGCGTCCAAGGACGGCGACAAGCTGGATCCTAGGAAGCCTCTGCTGCTGGTCCAGTGCGGCATCCACCCTGGCGAGATCGACGGCAAGGACGCCGGCATGATGCTGCTGCGGGACATGGCTTTCCATGGCAAGGACGGCTTGCTGGACCAGGTCAACCTCGTCCTGATCCCGATCCTGTCGGTCGACGGCCACGAGCGCTCGGGTCCCTATTCGCGCCCCAACCAACGCGGGCCGCGCATCCAGGGCTGGCGCAACACCGCCACCAACCAGAATCTCAACCGCGACTTCATGAAGCTGGACCAGCCGGAGATGCAGGCCCTCAAGCGCCTGCAGGCCAAGTACAAGGCCGATCTCTATGTCGACGTCCACGTGACCGACGGCATGGACTACCAGTACGACGTCACCTACGGCTTCAACGGCGAGAACGGCGTCTGGAACCGCTCGCCGGCCATCGCCAAGTGGCTGGATGGCGTCCTCAAGCCGACCATGAACAACAGCCTGGAGGCCGAGGGCCACATCCCCGGCGAGCTGGTGTTCGGTGTCGACGAGCACAATCCCAAGGCCGGCTTCAGCGACGGCGGTCTGGGCGAGCGCTTCTCGAACGGCTGGGGCGCGGCGGCCCACGTCCCGACCATCCTGATCGAGAACCATAGCCTCAAGCCCCACGCCCAGCGCGTGCTCGGGACCTATGTGTTCATCGAGACAGCCTTGAAGCTGCTGGCCGACAAGGGCGGCGACCTGCGGGCGGCCATCGCCGCCGACAGCGCCCTGCGCCCAACCGAAGTGCTGGCCAACTTCGTCTCGGACGACAAACCCGCCTATGTCCGCGAATTCAAGGGCATCCGCTACGAGACCTATGACAGCCCCGCCTCCGGCCGGCGGGAAGTGCGCTGGCTGGGCGAGGCCGATCCGGAACCGTGGAAGGTCCCCTTCTACGGCTCACACTCCACCCTGAGCCTGAAGCGCCCGGCAGCCTACTACGTCCCCAGCTACCGCGCCGACCTGATCGAGCGGTTGAAGCTGCACGGCGTGACCTTGGAGACCCTGCCGGCCGACAGGAGCGTGGACGTCGAGATGATCCGCCTTGTCGATCCCAAGCTGGCGACCCGCGCCAACGAGGGCCACGTCCAGATCAGCGTCGACAAGGTCACGACCGAGGCCCGCGCCTGGACGTTCCCCAAGGGCTCGGTTCGCGTGCCGACCGACCAGCCGCTGGGCGACCTGGTCGTGCTGCTGCTGGAACCGCGGTCCAGCGAGAGCTTCTTCGCCTGGGGCATGGTCCCCGAGGTGCTGAGCCGGGTCGAATATATCGAGCCCTACGCCATCGCCCCGCTGGCCGAGAAGATGCTGGCGGCCGATCCCGCGCTGAAGGCCGAGTTCGAGGCCAAGCTGGCCGCCGAGCCCAAGTTCGCGGCCGATCCCGACGCCCGCCTGGCCTGGTTCTACAAGCGCACGCCCTTCTACGACGACCACCACTTACTTTACCCTATCGCGCGCGAAATCGCGCGATAGGCGGGTCGGGTTGCCGACCATGGCCAGAAGGCCTCATATGACCGCCTTGAACGCTCGGGGGCGGGCGTGTGCGTACTAGGGTTTGACTGATGGATACGATCGTTTCCGGCCATGCGGCGGCGCTGTGGGCCGGCCTGCACCTTTTCCTGCTGCTGATCCTGTCGCTGCTGGTCGTGCGCCTGCGTCAAAAGCACAAAGTGGCCCTGGGCGACGAAGGCATTCCGGAGCTGGCCCGCGCCATCCGCGCCTTCGGCAACGCCACCGAGTACGTCCCGACTGGCGTCGCCGCCCTGGCCGTGCTGGCCGTGGCCGGCGCCTCGCCGCTCGCCATCCACGTGGTGGGCTTCGTGCTGTTCGCCGGCCGGGTGATCCACGCCGTGGGGCTGTCCAACAGCGGCGGCGCGTCGGTCGCGCGCTCGATCGGCATGGTCGCCACCTGGCTGGCCTACATCTTCGCGGGCGTAGCGCTGCTGCTGTCGGCCATCGGGTAGCGCTTGCCCCTGCGGGGGGGGCTCGTCCATAAGACCGCATGGACGATAATCTGCTGCATGACGTGGTCGCCGCCGCGCGCAAGGCCGGGGCCGACGCGGCCGAAGCTGTCTTCGCCGAGCGCCAATCCCTCTCGGTCTCGGTCCGCCTGGGCGAGCTGGAAGAGGTCGAGCGCGAGGAAGCGCGGGACCTGGGCCTGCGCGTCTTTATCGGGGCCCGCAGCGCCACCGTCTCCGGCTCCGACGTCTCGGCCGAGGCCCGCGCCAAGCTGATCGAACGCGCCGTCGCCATGGCCCGCCTGGCGCCGGAAGATCCTTATGCCAGCCTGGCCCAGCACGATCGCCTGGCCAAGGGGCCGTTCCCCGACCTCGACCTGATCGACGCCTACGAGCCGACGGCCGAGGCCCTGGAGACCCAGGCCCGCCTCGCCGAAGAGCATGCCCGCGCGGTCCAGGGCGTCACCAACACCGACGGCGGCTCGGCCAGTTGGAGCTCGTCGAGCTGGTCGCTGGTCACCACCGCCGGCTTCCACGGGACCCACGCGGCCACCAGCCACTCGGTCTCGGCCTCGGCCATCGCCGGCGAGGGCGCGGGCATGGAGCGTGGCGGCGAAGGCCGTTCGACCCGTCATTTCGGCGACCTGCCGGCCGCCGGTGACATCGGCATGGAGGCCGGCCGCCAGGCGGTGGCGCGCCTCAACCCGCGCAAGATCGCCTCGACCACCGCCCCGGTGATCTTCGAGAACCGCCTGGCCATGAGCCTGATCGGCCCGCTGCTGGGCGCGATCTCGGGTCCGTCGATCGCGCGGGGAACCTCGTTCCTGAAGGACAAGCTGGGCCAGCGGATCTTCGGCCTTGGCGTCAACCTGACCGAGGATCCCTATCGCGTGCGCGGCCTGGGATCGGCGCCGTTCGACGACGAGGGCGTGGTCACCGAAGTCCGCTCGCTGATCGACGACGGCGTGCTCACCACCTGGCTCCTGAACACCAGCTCGGCCAAGCAACTGGGCCTGACCACCACCGGCCACGCCTCGCGCGGCCTGGCCGGTCCATCGGGCGTCTCGACCCACAACCTGACGCTCCAGCCAGGCGCGACGGACCTGGCGGGCCTGATGAAGGACGCCGGCGCGGGCCTCCTGGTCACCTCGATGTTCGGCCCCTCGCTGAACGGCAACACCGGCGACTGGTCGGTGGGCTGCTCGGGCGTGTGGTTCGAGAACGGCGAGAGCACCGGCCCGGTCACCGAGATCACCGTGGCCGGCAACCTGATCGACATCTACGCCCGCCTGGTCCCCGGCTCGGACCTGCAGTTCCGGGGCGCCAGCAACAGTCCGTCGATCCTGGTCGACGCCTTGGCGATCGCGGGCAAATGAACGACCTGGACCTGATCCTTCAAGCCGCCCGGGAGGCCGGCGAGCTCGCGCTCTCGGCTCGTGAGAGCGGCCTGAAGATCTGGTCCAAGGAGGGCGGCTCGCCGGTCACCGACGCCGACCTGGCCGTCGACACCCTGCTGAAGACCGAGCTGGGCGCCGAGCGCCCCGACTATGGCTGGCTGTCGGAAGAGACGGCCGACGATCCGGCGCGGCTGACCACCCGCCGCCAGTTCGTGGTCGACCCGATCGACGGCACCGCGGCCTTCATGAAGAACAAGCCGTGGTTCGCGGTCTCGATCGCCGTGGTCGAGAACGGCCAGCCGGTCGCCGGCGTCGTCCACGCCCCAGCCCTGAACGAAACCTACGCCGCCACGATCGACGGCCCGGCGACGCTGAACGGCCAGCCGATCGCGCCCAGCGCGACCAGCGAGCTGTTCGGCGCGGCCATGCTGGGCGACGCCAAGATGTTCGCCCACCCGGCCTGGCGCGAACCCTGGCCCGAGATGCGGATCGAAAGCCGCAACTCCATCGCCTATCGCATGTGCCTGGTGGCCGCCGGCGCCTTCGACGCCGCCGTCGCCCTGTCGCCCAAGAGCGAGTGGGACCTGGCCGCCGCCGACCTGATCTGCCGCCGGGTCGGCGCCGCCGTCAGCGATCACAAAGGTCGCGATTTCACCTATAATCGCCCCGTTCCGCTGGTTCCGAGCCTGGTTTGCGCCAATATGGCGCTGGCGCCATTGATCCTGTCACGCGTCGGGCATATCGAGCTGCCATAAACATAATTCCTCGCAGGAACATGCTTCAAATGGTCGATAAGCAGCTTCTTCATATCGTGGTCGGTGGCGAACTGAAGGATGTCGCCGGCATTGAATTCCGCGACCTCGGCAAGGTCGAGTTCGTCGGCGCCTATCCCAGCTACGAAGACGCCCACAAGGCCTGGAAGGCGAAAGCCCAGGCGACCGTGGACAACGCGCACGCGCGGTACTTCATCATCCACGCGCACAAGCTGCTGGACCCCTCGACCGAGGGCTGAGGGTCCGAGCGTCTCCTCCCCCTTGGGGGAGGTGGTCCGGAGGATCGGAGGGGGCAGCTCGGCATAGGTCGGCGACGCCCCCTCGGTCGGCTTCGCCGACAGCTCCCCCAGCGGGGGAGCGGATTTACTCCCGCCGCAGGATCTTGTCGGTCAGCACCTTCCCCAGCATCCCGGCCCGGAAGGTCTTCTTCATCGCGACGGGATCGTAGTCGTCGCTCTCGACCCACTCGCTGAACGTCAGCCCCTTGGGTTCGCCGACTTCCAGATATTGCTCGAACACGTAGTCCAGCACGCCGGTATTGCCGTGCTTGATGTGCAGATAGCGCGGCCCCAGCTGCCGCATCGCCTCGCGGATCGGCAGGCCCAGGCGATAGTGAGCGTAGAAGACGCTCATGATCCCCGCCCGGTCCGCGCCCGACTTGCAGTGCATCAGGGCCGGATACTCGATCGTCTCGAACAGCTCTTTCGCCCCCCGCACCCGCTCGCGGATCGGGACCTCGCGCGAGGTGATGGTGAAGTCGACGAAGTTCAGGCCCAGACGCTCGCAGGCGTCCTTCTCCAGCGCGTAGAAGCTGCCATCGAAGCCGCCGCGCAGGTTCACGATCGTCTTGACGCCCTGCTTCTTCCACCAGGCCAGCTGGAACGGCCAGGGCTGGTTGGCGCGGACCATCTCGGGGCTGATCCAGTGGGCGTTCGAGAAGCCCAGGCGCAGATAGGCGTGGTCGTTCCACAGATAGTGGAGATAGGTCTTGAACCGGCCCCAGGGCGTGGCGAGGTCGAACTTGGCCAAGAGGGCGCTTTCCTTCGGGATTTCGCCGCCTAGGTAAGGGTATCGGCCTCGAAAGGCAAAACCGCCCTCATGGTGTCGCTTTTACAGGCGAGTGCGTCCCGCAAGTCATTGACAGCCCCGCGTTGAAATCCGACCCCTCCCGCATGACCTCGCCGGACAACCAGCCCTCGAACCGCGCCCTGATGGGCCGGATGTGGCGCGAGTTCCTCAAGCCCCGGTGGAAGGGCTTCCTGGTCTCGATGATCAGCGCGGTGATCGTCGCCCGCCTGACCGTGATGCTGGGCGAGTATGTCGAGCCGGCCGTCGACAAGCTGATCGTCCATCCCCAGCCCGGCGCCCTGATCTGGGTGCCCGTGACCATCGCGGCCCTGGCCGTGGCGCGTGGGGTCTTCCAGGTCATCCAGGCCAGCCTGATCAACCGCATCGGCAATGGCGTCGTCGGCGACATGCAGACCCGCCTGTTCGGCCGCCTGATCCGGGCCGACCTGGCCCGCCTGCGCGGCGCGCATTCCGGGTCCTACGTGGCGTCCGTGCTCTACGACGCCGGCCTGATCCGCGAGGCGGCGACCACCGGCGTGATCAACTATGTCCGCGAGGCCCTGACCGTCGCCATCACCCTGTGGGCCTTGCTGCGGAGCGACCCGATCCTGGCGGCCGGCGTACTGGTCATCGTCCCCGGCGTCAGCGGCATCATCCGCAACTTTTCCAAGCGCACGACCAAGGCCGCCAAGGGCGCCATGGGCGAGACCTCCAACCTCTCCACGGCGATCATGGAGAGCCTGGACGGGGTCAAGATCGTCAAGATGGAGAACCGCGAGGCCTATGAGGAAGGCCGCGTCGCCGCCGTGGTCGACCGCCGTCAGCGCCACCTGATCAAGGGCAGCAACGCCCGCGCCATGGCCGCGCCCGCCACCGAGCTGTTCTCGCAGCTCGTGATCGCCGCGGTGTTCGCCTATGCCGGCTGGCGCGCCCTGACCGGGACCCTGGTCGTCGGTCCCCTGACCCTGCCGCCGATCACCGCCGGCGGTTTCCTCAAGTTCGTCATCCTGCTGGGCATCGCCGCCCAGTCCCTGCGCCAGGTCGCCAACCTGCAGACCGTGTTCGCCGAGGGCCTGACCGCCGCCCGTCGCCTGTTCGACGCCCTGGACGTCGCGCCGACCATCGTCGATCCCGCCGACGCCAAGGCCTTGCCGGCTGGCGACAGCACCATCGCGCTCGCCGACGTCACCTTCTCGTACGGGACCGAGATTCCGGCCCTGTCGGAGGTCTCGATCACCGCGCGCAAGGGCGAGACCGTGGCTCTGGTCGGCCCCTCGGGCGGCGGCAAGAGCTCGATCCTGAACCTGATCC
Organism: Caulobacter sp. ALps2; assembly: GCF_058681635.1. Lineage (NCBI taxonomy): Bacteria > Pseudomonadati > Pseudomonadota > Alphaproteobacteria > Caulobacterales > Caulobacteraceae > Caulobacter > Caulobacter sp. ALps2. The sequence continues at coordinate 2,071,967 of NZ_CM178743.1, read as the reverse complement.
CGCGTTTCTACGACGTGACGGCCGGCGCGGTGACCATCGACGGCCATGACGTGCGTTCCGTGAGCCTGGCCTCCCTGCGCGACCGCATCGCCTTGGTCACCCAGGAGCCGTTCCTGTTCGACGACAGCATCCGCGCCAACATCGCCTATGCCCGCCCCGGCGCCAGCCAGCTGGAGATCGAGGCCGCCGCGCGTCAGGCCGCCGCCCACGACTTCATCCTGGAGCTGCCCGAGGGCTATGACACCGCCGTCGGCGAGGCCGGCGCGCGCCTGTCGGGCGGCCAGCGCCAACGCATCGCCATCGCCCGCGCCTTCCTCAAGGACGCCCCGATCCTGCTGCTGGACGAGGCCACCAGCGCGCTCGACACCGAGAGCGAGGCCCAGGTGCAGGCGGCGCTGGAACGGCTGATGGCCGGCCGCACCACGATCCTGATCGCCCATCGCCTGTCGACCGTGAAGAACGCCGACCGCATCTACGTCATCGAGAAGGGCCGCGTCGTCGAGACCGGGACCCATGCCGAGCTGGCCCGCGCCGGCGGCCTTTATGCGCGCCTGGCCAAGGCCCAGGACCTGGATCACACGCCCCAAAGCCCAGTCGGGGAGACGTCTGCTTGAGGCCTTTGCGTTCGCCGTTCGTGATCTGGCTGCTGTCCTCGATCTTCGCCGGCTATTCCAAGCTGGTGTTCCGCACCCTGCGCATGACCGTCGAAGGCGCCGAGCAGGCTGAACAGGTCTGGGCCCAGGGCCGCGAGACCGGCGCCGGCGCGATCCTGTGCTTCTGGCACTCGCGCATCCCGATGTCGCCGCTCAGCTGGCCGCAGGATCTCAGCCAACGCCAGGACATGCGCGCCCTGATCTCGCGCTCCAACGACGGCGAGTTCATCGCCCGCACGGTCGAGAAGCTGGGCTTCCCGGCCATCCGCGGCTCGTCGGCCAAGAAGACGGACCTGGCCAAGAACAAGAACGGCGAGCAGGCCTTCCGCGACATGGTCAAGTGGGTCAAGGACGGCGGCGGCATCGCCATCACGCCCGACGGCCCGCGTGGCCCCGCCGAGCATATGGAGAAGGGCACGCCGTCGCTGGCCCGCCTTACCGGCGCCCCGGTGATCTTCGTGGGCCTGGCCGCCAAGCCCAGCATCCGCCTGGGCTCGTGGGACAACACCATGATCCCCTTGCCCTTCGCCAAGGCCGCCATGGTCTGGGACGGCCCGGCAGGCGCCGGACGCGGCGACGACCCCGACCAACTGGTCGAGGCCTGGGCCGACCGCCTCTCGGCCGTCACGCGCCGGGCCGAACAACTGGTCGAAGATTGATCCGACCCGCCCTTGGTGGGATGTAGGGCCATGCCGCACGATCATTCCGGACACGACCACGCCTCTCACGATGAAAAGGGGCACAAGCACGATCATGATCACCACGATCATGACCATGCGCATGGTCATGGCCACCATCACGGACATGGCCACCACGGCCACAGCCACGCGCCAAAGGACTTCGGCCGCGCCTTCGCGATCGGGGTGGCGCTGAACCTGGGCTTCGTGCTGGTCGAGGCCGGGGCCGGGCTGATCACCCATTCGCTGGCCCTGCTAGCCGACGCCGGCCACAACCTGTCGGACGTTCTGGGCCTGCTGCTGGCCTGGGGCGCGGCCGTGCTGGCCAAGCGCGCGCCCAGCGCCCGCCGCACCTATGGCCTGCGCAAGGGCACCATCCTGGCCTCGCTGGGCAACGCCGCCCTGCTGCTGCTGGCCGTCGGCGCCATCGGCTGGGAAGCCATCCGCCGCTTCGCCACGCCCGAACCGATCCAGACCGGCCCGGTGATGATCGTCGCCGCCATCGGCATCGCCATCAACACCGCCACGGCCCTGATGTTCATGAAGGGCGCCGAGGACGACCTGAATGTCCGCGGGGCCTTCCTGCACATGGCCGCCGACGCTGGCGTCTCGGCCGGGGTGGTGGTCGCGGCCCTGGCCATGGGTCTGACCGGCTGGCTGTGGCTGGATCCACTGGTCAGCCTGGCCATCGTCGTCGTCATCGTGCTGGGCACCTGGGGCCTGCTGCGCGACTCGCTGGACATGGCCCTGGACGCCGCTCCGCGCGGCATCGATCCGGGCAAGGTCCGCGAATGGCTGGCCGCGAGGCCAGGCGTCAGCGAGGTCCACGACCTGCACATCTGGGCCATGAGCACGACCGAAACGGCGCTTACGGCTCACGTCGTCCGTCCGCTGGACGGGGACCACGACCAGTTCCTGCACGACGCCTGCGCGGAGCTGGCCAGCCGCTTCAAGATCGGCCACGTCACCATCCAGGTCGAGACCACCAGCGGCGCCCACAACTGCTCCCTGGCCCCCGAAGGCGTCGTGTGATCCGCCCCGGCGCCCTGAACCTCTACCGGGCCGCCACGGGCCTGCTCGAACCCATCGCCCCCGCGCTGCTGGCCGGCCGCGCCCGCAGAGGCAAGGAGGACCCGGCGCGGATCGCCGAACGCCTGGCCAGGGCCAAGACCGTTCGACCCGACGGCCCGCTGGTCTGGCTGCATGGCGCCAGCGTCGGCGAGAGCCTGTCGATCCTGCCGCTGGTCGAGCGCCTGCAAACCGAGCGACCCGAGGTCACGGTGCTGGTGACCTCGGGCACCACCACCTCGGCCGCCCTGCTGGCCAAGCGCCTGCCGGCCGGCGCGATCCACCAGTACATCCCGGTCGACGCCCCGGGCGCGGCGCGGCGCTTCATCGCCCGCTGGAAGCCCAGTCTGGCCGTCTTTGTCGAGAGCGAGCTGTGGCCCAACCTCCTGCTGGAAGCCAAGGCCGCCGGGACGCGCCTGGCGCTGGTCTCGGCCAAGCTGTCGGACCGCAGCTTCGCCAGCTGGCGGAGACGCCCCGACGCCGCGCGGCAGCTGCTGTCCGGCTTCGACCTGATCCTGGCCCAGGACAAGAGGGCGCATGAGCGCTTCCAGGCTCTGGGCGGCAAGGTCGCCGGCGAAGCCGACCTGAAGTTCGGCGCCGCGCCGCTGCCGGTCGACGAGACCGCTTTGGACGCCGAGCGCGCCCGCCTTCCCCGCCCACTCTTGCTGATCGCTAGCACCCATCCGGGCGAGGACGAGATCGCCCTGGACGCCATCGCCGCCCTGCCTGATCGCCCGCCAGTGGTCCTGGCCCCGCGCCACGTCGAGCGCGGCCCAGCGATAGCCGAACTGGCCAAGGCGCGAGGGCTCTCGGCAACGCTGCGCAGCCGGTCGCGACACCCCGCCGACATCCTCGTCGCCGACACCCTGGGCGAGATGGGCCTGTGGTTCCGCCTGGCCGGGACCTCGGTCATCGCCGGCAGCCTGGTCCCCGACATCGGCGGCCACAATCCGCTGGAGGCCGCGCGGCTGGACTGCCCCGCCATCAGCGGCCCGTTCGTCGAGAACTGGGCCTCGGCCTTCACGGGCCTGGAGGCCGTCGACGGCGTGGTCATGACAACGCCTGGAGGCCTGCGCGACACGATCGCCGCCGACCTCACCGAACCGGCCGCCGCCCAAGCCCGCGCCGCTCGCGCCCGCGCCTATGTCGACACCCGCGATAGCGAGGCCCGCGCCGGGCTCTCCCGCATCCTCGAGCTGGTCCCATGAAACTCGGCACGCCGCGCTGGTGGTACGTGAAGCACGGCGGTCCCGCCCCGCTGACCCGCGCGCTGCTGACCCCGCTGTCGTGGATCTGGGCCGACGCCACCCGCCGCCGGATCGCCCGCGCCACGCCGGCCATCGTCGGGGCGCCGGTGATCTGCGTCGGCAACGTCACCATGGGCGGCGCGGGCAAGACCCCGATCGTCCGCGAACTGCTGCTGACCCTGACGCGCCGGGGCGTCAATGCTCACGGCCTGTCGCGTGGCTATGGCGGCCGGCGGAAGGGTCCGACCCAGGTCGACACCAGCCGCCACACGGCCAAGGACGTCGGCGACGAGCCGCTGATGCTGGCCCAGGACTTCCCGATGTGGGTCGCCGTCGACCGGGTCGCGGGGGCCAAGGCCGCCGTCCGCCGCGGCGCCCAGGCGGTCGTCATGGACGACGGCCACCAGAACCCGACGGTCAAGAAGGCCCTGTCCCTGGTCGTGGTCGACGGCGAGACGCGCGATGGCGAGTGGCCGTTCGGCGACGGCCGCGTCTTCCCCGCCGGTCCGATGCGCGAGCCCCTGAAGGTGGGCCTGTCGCGCGCCGACGCGGTGATCGTGCTGCTGCCGGTCGACATGGCGCAGCCCGACTTCGACCTGCTGGTCGAGTTCGGCGACATGCCCGTGCTGGTCGCCAGGCTCGAGGCCGCCGCCCCCGTGCCGAAGGGCCCGCAGGTCGGTTTCGCCGGCATCGGCAAGCCCTGGAAGGTGGAAAAGGCCCTGACCGCCGCCGGCTGCCAGCTGGTCGACTTCGCCCCCTTCCCCGACCACGGCGAATATGACGAGGCGACGCTGAAGATGCTGGCCGACCGCGCCAAGGTCTATGACGCCGGCCTGGTCACCACCGAAAAGGACTGGGTCCGCTTGCCGGCCAAGTGGCGCGAGAAGGTCACCCCCTGGCCCGTCCGCGCCCGCTTCGACGACGAGGCGGCGCTGGAGCAGCTGCTGGCGAAGGTGGGGCTGTAGCGCGGCGATCCTTCTTCCCCCTTCGGGGGAGGAGCGCCGAAGGCGCGGAGGGGGCCAGTCAGTGATTTCGCACCCTACTTGCCCCCACCTGACCGCTTCGCGGTCGTCCGCCCCCGGAGGGGGCGGAAGATGCCCTACTTGTAGACCACCCCGCCCTTGATCACCGAGGTCACGCGCTGCAGCTCGGTGACGTCCTTCAGCGGGTCGCCCTTCACCGCGATCAGGTCCGCCGACTTGCCGGCCGCCAGGCCGCCGATCTCGCTCGACAGCGAGAAGTGGTCGGCCGCATTGACCGTCGCCGTCTGGATCGCCTCCAGCGGCGTCAGGCCGGCCTTGACCAGCAGCGCGAACTCGCCGGCGTTGTCGCCATGGGCCGAGACCCCGGTGTCGGTGCCGAACGCGATCTTCACCCCGCCTTCGTGGGCGCGGCGGGCCATGGCCAGCATCTTGGGGCCGGCGTCCAGAGCCTTGGCGGTCTGGGCCGGAGTCAGGAAGTTGTTCGGCCCCGAGGCGACCCGGTAGACGAAATCCCCGGCCATCAGCGTCGGGACCAGATAGGCGCCGTTCTTCTTGAAGGCGGCGACGCTGTCGGCGTCCAGATAGGTGCCGTGCTCGATCGAGTCGCCGCCGGCCTTGAGGAAGCTGTTGATCCCGTCGACGCCGTGGGCGTGGGCGGTGACCTTGCGGCCCATGCGGTGGGCGGTCTCGACGATGGCGACGAGCTCGGCGTCCGAGAACTGCTGGTTCAGGCCGGCGGCGGTGTTGGAGAGCACACCCCCGGTGGCGGTGATCTTGATGATGTCGGCGCCCAGCCAGACCTGCTCGCGCACGGCGCGGCGGCAGTCGTCGGCGCCCGAGCACACCGAGGTCGGTCGCAGCACATGCATGACCTCCTCGCTATAGCCGTTGACGTCGCCATGGCCGCCATGGACCGATACGGCGGAGCCGGCGGCGAGGACACGCGGGCCGGGCACGTCGCCGCGCTTGATGCCCTCGCGCAGGGCGAAGATCGCCTTGTTGTCGGCGCCCAGGTCCGCGACCGTGGTGAAGCCGGCCATCAGGGTCTTGCGGGCGAAGCCGGCCCCGACCAGGGCGTCGTCAGCGGCCGAGCGGGTCACCGCCTGCAGCCGGCCGTTCGGGTTCTGCTCGCCGGTCAGGTGGACGTGGCTGTCGATCAGGCCCGGCAGGACGAAGCTGTCCTTCAGATCCACCACCTTGCCGCCGGGCTCGGAGACATAGCCGTCGACGATGCGCGTGACCTTGCCGTTCTCGAGCACCAGGGTCTTGGCCGTCTCGACCTTGCCCGTGGCCGGATCGGCCAGCAGGCGGCCGGCCTGGACAAACACCGTTTCGGCGCGGGCGACGCCACCCAGCGTCCCGGCCAGGGCCAGGGCGCAGACGCCCGACAGCAGTTTCCGCATGTAGCTTACGCCCCCGCCTTTTGCGCGAAGGCCCAGGCTCCCTTGGCCAGGACCGGTACGCGCGCCTCCATCAGCTGCGCATGGGCGCTGGCGGCGGTGCCGTCACGGACGCGGCCGACGATGCCCTGGCAGATGCCGGCCAGTCTGAAGAGGTTGTAGCTGAAATACCAGTCCAGCTCGGGCAGGCCGTCGCGGCCGGTGGCCTTGCAGTAGCGCTCGACCGCCTGCGGGATGGTCGGCACGCCATAGGCCTCCAGATCCTTGATCTCGGCCAGCCCCCCGCGCTGGTCGGACGGCATCACCCAGTTCATCAGGAAGTAGCTGAAGTCGGCCAGCGGATTGCCCAGGGTCGACAGCTCCCAGTCCAGCACCGCGACGACCTTGGGCTCGGTCGCGTGCAGGATCATGTTGTCCAGGCGGTAGTCGCCATGGACGATCGAGGTCTTGTCGTCGACCGGGCAGCTCTTGGGCAGCCAGTCCATCAGGAGATCCATCTCCGCGATCGGCTTGGTCTCGGACGCCTTGTACTGCTTGGTCCAGCGGTCGATCTGGCGGGCGAAATAGTTGCCGGGCTTGCCGTAGTCGGCCAGGCCCACGGCCGCGTAGTCGACATTGTGCAGGGCCGCCAGGGTGTCGATCTGGGCCTCGTAGATCGCCCGGCGCTCGGCCGGCTGGTAGTCGGGCAAGGTGCCGTCCCACAGGATCCGGCCTTCCACATTGTCCATGACGTAGAAGATCGTGCCGATGACGTCCTCGTCCATGCATAGGGCATAGGCCTTGGCGACCGGGAAACCGGCCTTGTTCAGGCCCGAGATCACCTTGAACTCGCGGTCGACCGCGTGGGCGGATGGCAGCAGCTTGCCTGGCGGCTTACGGCGCAGGACGTACTTCTTGGCCGGCGTGACCAGCTGATAGGTGGGGTTCGACTGGCCGCCCTTGAACTGGCGCACCTCAAGCGGACCGGCATAACCCTCGACATTGGCCTCGAGCCACGTCGCCAGCTTGGCTTCGTCGATCGCATGGCGCGGGTCGACCGGCTTGGTGCCCGAGTTCAGGTCCTGGGCGGACTGTTCGGCGGCTTCGGCCATGGCGCGTCTACTCCCCAACGCTTGTTTGAAAGGGAGTTTAGAGGGTGGGACGCGGGTGGCAAGCTCTTAGGTTTTCAGCGCCCGCCAGCCGATGTCGCCGCGATAGAAGCCGCCTTCCAGCGAGATCGTCCCCAGTGCGGCGTAGGCCACGTCGCGAGCCTCGTGCAGGGTCGCGCCCAGGGCGCAGACGTTCAGCACCCGGCCGCCGGAGGCGCGCAGGTTTCCCTCGGCGTCGCGGGTCGTGCCGGCGTGGAAGACCACCGCTTCGTCGCCGAAGTCGACCTCGGCGTCCTGGATCAGGCCACCGGTCTTGGGGGCGTCGGGATAACCCTCGGCGGCCAGGACCACGCAGATCGCCGCCTCCTCGCGCCACTTGGGCGGTTCAGCCGAGGCCAGCTGACCTCGCGCGGCGGCCAACAGGATCGGGACGATGTCGCTTTCCAGGCGCAGCATCAGGGTCTGGCACTCGGGATCGCCGAAGCGGGCGTTGTATTCCACGAGCTTGGGACCCGTCGGGGTCAGCATCAGGCCGGCATAAAGCACGCCGACATACGGATTGCCCTCGGCCGCCATGCCCTCGACGGTCGGGACGATAAGTTCGCGCCACGCCTGGTCGATCAGGGCGTCGGTCAGGACGGGCGGCGGGGAGTAGGTGCCCATGCCGCCGGTGTTGGGGCCTTCGTCGCCGTCATAGGCGCGCTTGTGGTCCTGGGCCGCGCCGAACAGCACGGCGGTCTTGCCGTCGGACAGGGCGAACAGCGAGGCCTCCTCGCCGTGCATGAATTCCTCGATCACCACCCGCGCGCCGGCCGAGCCGAAGCGCCCGCCCAGCATGTCGACGACGGCGGCGTCGGCCTCCCCGCGCGTCGCGGCGATGACCACGCCCTTGCCGGCCGCCAGGCCGTCGGCCTTGATCACGAACGGGGCTTCCAGGGTGTCGAGGAAGGCGCCGGCCGAGGCCGCATCGGTGAACACGCCATAGGCCGCGGTCGGCAGGCCGTGGCGCTGACAGAAGTCCTTGGTGAAGGCCTTGGAGGTCTCCAGCTGGGCCGCGCGTTGACTGCCGCCGAAGCAGGGGATGCCGGCCTCGGCGAGCTTGTCGGCCAAGCCGACTTCCAGCGCCGATTCCGGACCGACCACCACCAGGTCCGCGCCGATTTCCTGAGCCAGGGCCACCAGCGCGTCGGCGTCGGTCACCTTGACCGCGCGCAGCTCGGCGACGGCTTCGATGCCAGGATTGCCGGGGGCGGCGACGAGGCGGCCGCACAGGGGCGACTGGGCGATCTTCCAGGCCAGGGCGTGCTCGCGCCCGCCGGACCCGACGAGGAGGATGGTCAGCTTTTCCATGAGCGCGGGGTGTGGCGCGCGCGCGCCCCCGGGTCAAGCGGTTCGCCCCCGCTGGCCGTCATTCGCCCCTTGGCGATGGCGACGTCGACGAGAGCTGGCCAAGGCTCGAGCCATGGAAAAGCTGTTCTCCCCCGTCCTGGCCCTGCACGTCGCCTGTGGCTTCGCCCTGGTCGCCGCCGGCTTGCCGCCAATCCTCACCCGCAAGGGCTCGCGCGCCCATCGCTGGTCGGGGCGGACCTTCGTAGCGCTGATGAGCGTGCTGCTGGCCGCCGCCTGGATCATGACGGCCTTGCGCTTCAGCGCCTATTTCGCGGCCCTGTCGGCGACGGCGACCTTGACGGTCTTTTCCGGGACGCGGGTCCTGCGTCGCAAGCGGCCGGACCTGGATCCCCGCCAGCGGGCGACGGCGCTGGACTGGGGCGTCACCCTGGCCGCCATCGCGGTCGGCGCGTGGGTGCTGTTCCTGGTCGCGACCGGCCAGACCGGCCGCAACGGCGCGGTGTCCATGGCCCTGGTCTATGGCGCCTTCACCCTGGGCGGCTGGGACCTGTGGCGGTTCGCGCGGCCCACCGACTGGCCGTTCTCGCCGGACCTCTGGACGTACGAGCATCTTGTGAAGATGCTGAGCGCCTACGGGGCGGTGATGAGCGCCTTCTCGGGCAACTTCCTGACCTTCCTGCCCACGCCATGGAGCCAGCTCTGGCCGACCCTGCTGTTCCAACCGATGGCGGTGATCTGGATCGTCGTGCTGGCCACGCGGCGGCGGCGCTTGTCGCCCGCTTGAGGCGCGCGCCGACCGCCGCCTGGGTCTGGGCGTTCGCCGCCTATAGCTGGCTGGCGACCACGGTCAGCGCGGCCTGGTTCGCGCGGCGGTTCGCGGCCGAGCGCGGGGTCGTGCTGGATGTGTCGACTTCGCTGGCCTGGCAAGGCGCGGTCTATGCCGCCTGGCTGCCGGCCGCGGGCCTGGTGTGGCTGATCCTGCGACGGTTCGGAGCGGGGCCGCGCGGCCTACTGGCGAGCAGCCTGGCCGGGGTCCTCGCCGTGCCGCTGGAGGCTTTGGCGTCCAGCCTGATCGACCAGACCTTCATCGGCGGGACCGATCTGGCCGGGCGGGTCGTGGGCCGAATTCCGGTCTGCATCCTGCTCTACACCGCCATCGTCGCCGTCGGCCTGGCCGCCGCCCACCATCGCCGCGCCGCCGAGGCCCGCGCCCGCAACGCCCTGTTGGAAACCGCGCTCGCCGAAGCCCGCGCTGTCGCCGCGCCGCCCCGGCGGCTGATGGTCATGGCGGGCTCGCGCCGCGTTCCGGTCGAGGCCTCGGCGGTCGAGTGGTTCGGCGCGGCCGACAACTACGTGGTCGTCCACTGGTCCAATCTTGAGGGAACTGGCCGCGAAGGCCTGCTGCGCGTCACCCTGCAGAGCCTGGAAACCCAGCTGGATCCTCGCCTCTTCGCCCGCGTCCACCGCTCGACCCTGGTCAACCTGGCCCATGTCCGCGAAGCCCAACCGCTGTCGGACGGCTCGTGGCGGCTGATCCTGGCCAGCGGGGCCGAGGTGGTGACCAGCCGCACCTATCGCGAGGACGTGCTGCGCCGCCTGGGCCGCTGACGGCGCGTCCTATCGTCTCGCTCGCCTTCGAAGTGCTTGCCGGCGTCGCTGGACGAAGCACTATGCTCTTTTGAGTTCACGCATCCATTCAAGGCCTTAAGGCCACAGCGCCGTAGGAAAGCCGACGCCACGCATGGCCGCCGACCTCGCCGCGCATGCGGACGAGGAACGGGAGCGATCCGCGAGACCGTAAAACGCGCGGAGCCGAAGTCCCCGCCCTTCGACAGGCTCAGGGCGAGGACGGACCCGGCGGCTTAAGCCGCGTCCAGATCCAGCGAGTACCCCGCCGAACGCACCGTGCGGATGGGGTCGCCATCCGACGAACCGTTCAGGGCCTTGCGCAGGCGGCCGATGTGGACGTCGACGGTGCGAGCCTCGACATAGACGTCCGAGCCCCAGACGGCGTCCAGCAGCTGTTCGCGGCTGAACACCCGGCCCGGGTGCTGCATCAGATAGTCCAGCAGGCGGAACTCGGTCGGGCCCAGGTGGATCTCCTTGCCCCCTCGCTTAACGCGATGGGCCACCCGGTCGATGATGATGTCGCCGACCGTGATGCGGTCATCGGCGAGGCCCGGGCGGATCCGGCGCAGCACCGCGCGGACGCGGGCGGTCAGCTCGACCATCGAGAAGGGCTTCACGACATAGTCGTCGGCGCCGGTGTCGAGGCCGCGGATACGATCCGTCTCCTCGCCTCGCGCCGTCAACATGATGATCGGCACGTTGCGAGTCTCGGCCCGGCCGCGCAGGCGGCGGCAGACCTCGATGCCCGAGACCTTCGGCAGCATCCAGTCGAGGATGACCAGGTCCGGGGCCCGCTCGTTGGCCATGATCAGGGCCTCTTCACCGTCGCCGGCGACGCCGACGCGGTAGCCCTCTTTGTCGAGGTTGTAGTGCAACAGGGTGGCGAGGGCGTCTTCGTCTTCCACCACCAGAACGTAGGGAGTCACTTCGGTTCGCCTCTATCGATTACTGCGCTACGACGTCGAGCTTGGGGCGCTGGGACACCAGCTCGTCGCCGGTCAGCTCGAAGTGGATGATCTCGGCGATGTTGGTGGCGTGGTCGCCGATCCGCTCAAGGTTCTTGGCCACGAACAACAGATGGGCGCAGGCGTTGATCGTGCGTGGATCGCCCATCATGTAGGTCAGCAGCTCGCGGAAGATCGAATTGTAGTGCTCGTCGACTTCCTCGTCGCGGCTCCACACGCCGATGGCGCGCTGCAGGTCCTTGGTCGTGTAGGCGTCCAGAACGTCCTTCAGGCGGCTCTGCACCAGCTTGCCCATCCGCTCGATCGAGCGGGTCAAGGCGGTCATCGGATCGGCTTCCGTGAGGATCAGCGCGCGCTTGCCGATGTTCTTGGCCATGTCGCCGCAGCGTTCCAGGCTCATCGAGATCTTCAGGGCGGCCACGGCGTGGCGCAGGTCCACGGCCATCGGCTGGCGCAAGGCGATCAGGCGGAAGGCCTTGCGTTCGATCTCGCCCTGCAGGGCGTCCAGGCGCTCGTCGCCGGCCACCACGGCCTGGGCCAGCGGCGCGTCGCGGCGGGCGATGGCGGCGATGCAATCGGCCACTTGGCTCTCGGCGATGCCGCCCATGCGGGTGACTTCGGCGGTCAGGTGAGCCAGCTCCTCGCCGTACGACTTGACGGTATGTTCGGTCATCTCGTGATCCTCCGCTTAGCCGAAGCGGCCGGTGATGTAGTCTTGAGTGCGGCTGTCGCGAGGATTGGTGAACATCTCCTCGGTCGGGCCGCTCTCGACCAGCTTGCCCAGGTGGAAGAAGGCCGTGCGTTGCGAGACGCGAGCGGCCTGGGCCATCGAGTGGGTGACGATGACGATGCAGAACTGGGTCCGCAGCTCGTCGATCAGCTCCTCGATCTTGGCGGTGGCGATCGGGTCCAGGGCCGAGCAGGGCTCGTCCATCAGGATCACTTCCGGCGACACGGCGATCGCGCGGGCGATCACCAGGCGCTGCTGCTGGCCGCCCGACAGGCCGGTGCCCGGCTGATGCAGGCGGTCGGCGACTTCGTTCCAGAGGCCGGCCTTCTTCAGGCTGCTCTCGACGACGGCTTCCAGGTCGGCCTTCGACGAGGCCAGGCCGTGGATGCGCGGGCCGTAGGCGACGTTCTCGAAGATGGTCTTCGGGAAGGGGTTCGGCTTCTGGAACACCATGCCGACCCGCGAGCGCAGGACCACCGGGTCGACGCTCTTGAGATTGACGTCGTTGCCGTCGATCTCGATCGAGCCTTCGACGCGGGCCGAGGGGATCGTGTCGTTCATGCGGTTGATGCAGCGCAGGAAGGTCGACTTGCCGCAGCCCGACGGGCCGATGAAGGCGGTGACCGACTTGGCCGGGATGTCGATGTTGACATCGAACAGCGCCTGCTTGTCGCCGTAGAAGACCTTGACGTCGCGCGCCTTGATCTTGGCCTCGCCGACCGCCGCGGAGGCGTGGGCGTGGGGGACGGTGGTTTGGACCACCGGCGTGCGGGCGGTGTCGTCGGGGCTTTGGACGGTCATGGCGTGTCCACGGAGAAGGGGCGAAGCGTTGGGGTTCAGGATCCGGGTCATGTGAAACCTACCAGCGGCGTTCGAAGCGGCGGCGCAGGATCACGGCCGCGGCATTCATGACGATCATGAAGACGAGCAGGACGATAATGGCGGCGGCGGTGCGCTCGTGAAAGGCCCGCTCGGAAGCGTTCTCCCAGATGAACACCTGGACCGGCAGGACGGTGGCCGCGCCGGTGAAGCCCTCCGGCACGCCGGGCACGAACGAGACCATGCCGATCATCAGCAGGGGGGCCGTCTCGCCCAGGGCGTGGGCCAGCGACAGGATGGCGCCGGTCATCACGCCGGGCATGGCCAGCGGCAGAACGTGGTGGAAGACTGTCTGGGTCTTCGAGGCGCCGACGCCCAGGGCGGCTTCCCGGATCGACGGCGGCACGGCCTTCAGAGCCGAACGGGTGGCGATGATGACGGTCGGCAGGGCCATCAGCGCCAGCACCAGGCCGCCGATCAGCGGCGAGCTGCGCGGCACGTTCAGCCAGTTGATGAAGAGCGCCAGGCCCAGCAGGCCGTAGACGATCGACGGCACCGCCGCCAGGTTGTTGATGTTGACCTCGATGATATCCGTCCAGCGGTTCTTCGGGGCGAATTCTTCCAGATAGGTCGCGGCCAGCACGCCGACGGGCACCGCGATCAGGGCGGTGATGATCAGCATCATGGCCGAGCCGACCACCGCGCCCAGCACGCCGGCCTGTTCGGGCTCGGTCGAGTCGGAATTGGTGAAGAAGGCGAAGTTGAAGCCCGACTTGATCGCGCCGGTCTTTTCAAGCTTGTCCAGCCAGTCCAACTGCTGGTTGTCCAGCTTGCGGTCGCCCTCGGCGATCGCGCGCTTGATTTCGCCCTTGAAGTAGAGGTCGGCGTCGGCCTTCAGCGGGCCGTGGATCTCGATCGTCTTGCCGATCAGCGACTGGTCGGCCTTCAGCTTGTTCAGGATCTGAAACCCGAAGTCGCGCGACACCAGGTCCTGAACCTTGGTCGAGGTGGAGCCCAGGTCATCGTCCTGCAGGTTCAACTTCTTCATCACCGCCTCGGCGACGATGTAGTCATAGTTGACCCCGGACAGGTCGGACGTGTCGATGCGATCCGGGTTCAGATAAACCGGCACGCTGAGCGTGTGGCTTTCGAACGTCGTGTAGCCTTGGCTCACGATCCGGCCGACCAGCACGACGAGGAACACCAGCGCGACGACGATCGCCGCGACGCCCTGGGCCTTGAACCGGCGTTCGGCGGCATGGCGCTTTTTCAGGCGGGCGGCGGCGGCCGTCAGGGCTTGGCGCGGGGCGGCCGCGCCGAGAGTGGCGTCAGTCATATTGTTCCCGGTACTTCTGGACGATGCGCAGGGCGACGATGTTCAGCGTCAGGGTCACCACGAACAGGGTGAGGCCCAGGCCGAAGGCCGACAGCGTCTTGGGGCTGTCGAACTCCTGGTCGCCGGTGAGCAAGGTGACGATCTGGACGGTGACGGTGGTCACGGTATCGAGCGGGTTGGCGGTCAGCTTGGCCTGCAGGCCGGCGGCCATGGTCACGATCATGGTCTCGCCGACGGCGCGGGACACGGCTAGCAGCATGGCGGCCATGATGCCCGGCAAGGCCGCCGGCAGAACGACCTTCTTGACCGTCTCCGACTTGGTGGCGCCCATGGCGTAGCTGCCGTCGCGGAGCGATTGCGGCACGGCGTTGATGATGTCGTCCGACAGCGAGGAGACGAACGGGATCAGCATGATGCCCATCACCACCCCGGCCACCAGGGCCATCTGGTTCTGGACCTCCATCAGATAGGTGGCCAGCGGGCTGGCCGGCAGGGCCGCGCCGATGGCGTTGAAGCCGGCGCGGAACAGGGGGCCCACGGTCAGGGCGGCGAAGAAGCCGTAGACCACGGTCGGCACGCCGGCCAGGATCTCCAGCAGGGGCTTCACCACGCCGCGGACGGTCCGATTGGCGTATTCCGACAGGTAGATCGCCGAATAGAGGCCGACAGGCGCGGCGACCAGCATGGCGATCAACATGATCAGGAAGGTGCCGGCGAACAGCGGCACGGCTCCGAAGGCGCCGGCCGAGGCGACCTGGTCGGCGCGCATGGCGATCTGCGGGCTCCATTCGGTGCCGAACAGGAACGCGATCGGATTGACGCTCTGGAAGAAGCGCCAGCTTTCCCAGACCAGCGAGAGCACGATGCCCAGTGTTGTCAGCACGGCCGCGACCGAGCAGCCGATCAGCAGGACGCCGACCCAGCCCTCGACCCGGTTGCGGGCGCGGAATTCAGTGGAGATACGCGGAAAGGCCAGCAGGAACCCGGCCAGCGCCAGCACACCGGCGCCGGCCAGCATGCCAATGTTCATCACCGTCTCGATGCGGCGAGCCTCCGCCACCTTGGCGTCGAGGGCGACCTTTATGTCGCCTTCGTAGGTCACCTCGGACGGGGCCTGCTTCGAGGCGATCGCGTGGGCGTCGCTATAGAAGACAGCCTGGCGGTCCGGTTCCAGCGCCTGGACGGCGGCGGGGCGGCCGGACTGCAGGATCGCGTCCTCGACGCGACCGCCGAAGGAGGCGCCCAGGAGCAGCAGCAGGGCGGCGGGCACGCCAGCCCAAAGAGCCGCGTAGGTTCCGTAGTAATCCGGCAGCGAGTGGAGAACGCGGGAACGCCCTCCGGCGGAGGCCACGGCGCGGCGACGGCCGGCGGCGAAAGCCACGCCGGAGAACAGCGCCAGGACGATAAGCGAGAGCCAGGTCAGCATGCGTGAGGCTAATCTTGCGCGAAGTGTGTCGAAGGCCCCGCAGGATCGCGCGCCTTCCCCCGCCCCGATCTATGCCGGGTCGGCGCTGTGCTTATGCGACGAATTGATGACAGTTTGACGACAGCGCCCGACGCCCCCGCGACGCTCGCCGCGTTGTCGGCGCCGGACGATATGCCGCGGCGGTGATCCGCGCCGACTACCCAATCCGAGGGTCGAAATTGCGACGTTATTTCAACGCTCTATTCCATAAAATAATATCGTGAGCGATTTTATCGCCCAAAATGGGTTCAAAATGGCGGCGCGTTCCAGGGCGAGTTCAGGACTTATTGACGTGGCCAGTCGCCATAGTCGCCCGCGTGTCAGTGGCGCCTTTGGGGGCGCCTTCGGGGGCGCGTATAGGAGTGATGTCGGCATCATGTTCAAACGTTCGCACGTCCGCGCGGTCGACACCCTGGCCGCCCTGGATCGGTCACTGGCGACGATCGAGTTCGACCCGAGCGGCAAGATCCTGTCGGCCAACGCCAACTTCTGCGCGGCCTTGGGCTATCGGCTGGACGAGATCGTCGGCCAGCATCACCGCATGTTCGTCGAGCCGGCCCACGCCGCCAGCGAGGAGTATGCGGCTTTCTGGCGGAAGCTGGGCCGGGGCGAGTTCGACGCCCGAGATTATCTGCGCCTGGGCAAGGGCGGCGTCGAGATCTGGATCCAGGCCTCGTACAATCCGATCCGCGACGGCCGCGGCCGCGTCGCCCGTATCGTCAAGATCGCCACGGTGATCACCGAGGAGAAGCGCAAGAGCGCCGAGGAACGCGGCAAGATGGAAGCCATCGGCCGCGCCCAGGCGGTGATCGAGTTCACGCCCGACGGCCAGATCATCACCGCCAACGACAACTTCCTGGGCGCGCTGGGCTATGCTCTGTCCGAGATCCAGGGCAAGCACCACCGGATGTTCGTCGAGCCGGGCTACGCCGGCTCGCCTGACTACGCCGCATTCTGGCGCAAGCTGAACGCCGGCGAGTTCGTGGCCGCGGAGTTCAAGCGCGTGGGCAAGGGCGGCAAGGAGGTCTGGATCCAGGCCTCGTACAATCCGATCTTCGATCACAAGCGCAACATCACCAAGATCGTGAAGTTCGCCACCGTCATCACCGGGCGGGTGCATGCGGTGAACGAGATCGCCACCGGCCTGGAGCACCTGGCCCACAACGACCTGACCTACCGAATCGAGCGGCCGATCGATCCGCGGTTCAGCAAGGTCCGCGAAGACTTCAACACCGCCATGGCGGTGTTGGACGAGGCCATGGGTGTGGTCGCCCACGCGACCCAGAGCGTCGGGGCCGGCGCCCAGGAGATCTCCACCGCCTCGGAAGACCTGGCCCAGCGCACCGAGCAACAAGCCGCCAACCTGGAAAAGACCGCCTCGGCCCTGGACGAGATCACCGCCACGGTCAGCCGCAGCGCCGACGGCGCCAAACAGGCGTCGCAGGCGGCGACCGCCGCTCGCGCCGACGCCGCCCGCTCGGGCGAGATCGTGGGCGACGCCGTTGCGGCCATGGGCGAGATCGAGGCCAGCTCGACCAAGATCACCAGCATCATCGGCGTCATCGACGAGATCGCCTTCCAGACCAACTTGCTGGCCCTGAACGCCGGCGTTGAAGCCGCGCGGGCGGGCGAAGCGGGCCGCGGCTTCGCGGTCGTGGCGTCCGAAGTGCGGGCCCTGGCCCAGCGCTCGGCCGAGGCGGCCAAGGAGATCAAGGCCCTGATCGCCAACAGCACCGCCCAGGTCGCGCGCGGCGTCCGCCTGGTCGGCGACACCGGCGAGGCCCTGTCGACCATCGTGGAGAAGGTCAGCCAGATCGACGGGCTGATCTCCGAGATCGCCGAGTCCTCGCGCGAGCAGTCCGTCGGACTTTCGGAGGTGAACACGGCCGTCAACCGGATGGACCAGGTCACGCAAAGCAACGCGGCCATGGTCGAGGAGGCCAATGCCGCGTCCGCCAGCCTGAAGCAGGAATCCGCCGAACTCACGGCGCTGGTCAGCCGGTTCGCGACCACCGCGACGGTACGGCAGGCGGCGCCGGTCGAGCGCCGCTCCGCGCCCCGTCAGGCGCGCGTCGCGCCGCGACGGCCCGGTTCGGCCGCCGTTGCGGTCAAATCGGACACGTGGACCGAATTCTAAGGTTTCAGGCCTCCGCCGTCGCCGCCGGTGTCGTTACGGGGGTCGCTCCGGCCTTGGCCATGGGCAGATAGACGCCGAAGGTCGCGCCTTCGCCGTGGATGCTCTCGACCGTCAGCCCGCCGCGGTGGCGGTTCATGATGTGCTTGACGATGGCCAGGCCCAGGCCCGTGCCCGAGCGGTCGCCGCTTTTCTGGCCCTCGACCCTGTAGAAGCGCTCGGTCAGGCGCGGCAGATGCTCGCGCGCCAGGCCCGGCCCCTTGTCGGTGACTCGCATCACGGCGTAGCGCTCTTCCGGATCGTGGTCGGGCGTCAACAGCGACATGCGCGCGGCGGCCGGGTCGCGGCCGAGGGCGGCGGCCTCGGCGCCCAGGCCCGGAAAGATCTCGACTCGCACCGTCTCGCCCTTGGGCGTGTACTTGATGGCGTTGTCGATCAGGTTCTGGATCACCTGGATGATCTGGTCACGATCGCCATCGACCACGGCCCCGCCGCGCGGCGGCAGCACCGGATCGAAGGTCACGCCCTTGTCGCGCGCCTGCGGGGCCAAGGCGTCGATCACGTCGACGGCGGCCATGGCCAGGTCGACCCGGCCGGCCGGAGCGATGTGCTCGTTCAGCTCGATGCGCGACAGACTCATCAGGTCGTCGATCAGGCGCGACATCCGCTCGGCCTGGGCCAGCATGATGGCCAGGAACTTGTCGCGGGCGCCCGGATCGTCCTTGGCATGACCACGCAGGGTCTCGATGAAGCCCGACAGCGAGGCCAGCGGCGTGCGCAGCTCATGACTCGCATTGGCGAGAAAGTCGGCGCGGGTGCGCTCGCTGCGGCGGGCGTCGGTCTCGTCGCGCAGGGCCAGCAGGGCCAGGCGCGAGCGGCCGGCGCTTTCCTTCAGCGGCCGGGCATGGGCTAGCCAGGCGCGGCCTTGGGTTCCGCCGGTCTCGAACTCGACCACACCCTCGACATTGCCGAACAAGGCCTCATCCACCGCCTCCAGCACGCGTGGATTGCGCACGGCGGTGACCAGGAGCGCGCCCTGATGCTGGATCTTGAAGAGGTCGCGGGCCGCGGCGTTGGCGAATAGGAAGCGGCGGCCGGTCAGGTCGTCGGCCTCCTCCGCGGCGATGACCATCAGGGGATCGGGCAGCCTGTCGAGAATCGCCCCGAAAGGCGGGACTTCCGCGACGGCGGCCACGGGAACAAGGCCGCCGGGCGCTGGAATCGGGACCGTGGCGGCCGCGCGGCGCGACAACCACCAGGCCGCGCCGCCCGTCGCCAGGGCCGCGACCACCGCCGGAACGGGTTGCGCCACGCCGACCACGGCCAGGCCCAGGATCACGCCAGGCCCAATCATGGAAGGCCAGAATGCGTTCGCGCGGCGGCTTTCAGGACCATCCGGGGGCGTGTTCGCCAGCGGCATGTGGAGGCTCACCGATTCAAGCGAGAGGCGATTCGTCGATCCAGATATGGCGCCCCGCCAAGCCATGCGATAGACGGATGACGTTTCAGTACGTGTCACGAGCGATATGCACCGCATTTTCGCCGCAACGTGACCCGAATTAGGTGCGCCGGTTTCCGTTGGGGTGTCATTCGTAATGCAGCGCAAGGTCCTGGTCGCGACGGTCGCGGCCGCTCCTCTCTTGGCCATGGGTTTCGCCGCGATGGCGGAAACCTCGGTCTCCACCGCGCGTACGACGCCCATCGCCACGAGCACGGCGACGGGTTCGGCGGCGGACGACATCAAGATCACCACCGATGGCTCGATCAAGCCGACGACATCGGGGGCCATCGTCACGATCGACAGCAACAACACGGTCACCAACCAGGGGACCATTTCGACGACCGGGGTGAACGACGGCGTCGGCGTGCTGATCATCGGCGGCAAGACCGGCGGCCTGGCCAACACCGGCACGATCTCGCTGCTGGAGGACTACACCCCGACCGACAGCGACTCGGATGGTGACCTGGACGGCGTGTTCGCGCAGGGCGCCAACCGCTTTGGCGTCCGCCTGACCAATGCCGGGACCTTCACCGGCAATATCGAGAACAGTGTCGGCGGCACGATCACGATCGAGGGCGCCAATTCGGCCGGCATGCTGCTCGAAGGCCCGGTCGTCGGTAACGTCACCAATCTGGGCACCATCAGCGTCGTCGGCGACAACGCCTATGGCGTGCGGATCGCCGCGCCGGTCACCGGCAAGGTGACCATGGGCGGCTCGATCAACGCCCAGGGCCAGGGCGCGGTCGCCCAGGCCATCGATTCGACCGTCAATGGCGCCCTGGTGCTGCAAGGCACGGCGACCGCTACCGGCTATCGCTACACCACGCGCCCGACCACGGTCGACGCGCTGAACAAGCTGGACGCCGACGACCTGCTGCAAGGCGGCCCGGCCGTCCGCGTGGCCGGCGACGTGACCGGCGGCGTGCTGCTGCAAGGCGCCAACTACTCGACCAAGGTCGGCGCCGACGGCAACACCGTCACCAGCACGACCACGTCCAGCACCTCTGGCACGTCCAGCATCAGCGTCTACGGCGGGGCCCCGGCCCTGCAGATCGGCTCGGCCAGCCAGAACGTGACCCTGGGCGCGGTCGGCGGCGCCGACAACGCCTACGGTCTGGTGGCCAAGGGCTCGATCGGCGCCTCGGGCGTCTATAACGGCGTGGCGGCCACGGCCATCTCGGTCGGCGCCGGCGGTGGTCGCACGACGACCCTGACGGGCGGCCTGCGCAACGACGGCCAGATCCAGGCCAGCAGCTTCGAGGCCGACTCCACGGGCATCGCCCTGAACACCGGCGCGGTCGTCAACGAGATCCTCAACCGCGGCGCCATCGCTTCGAGCTCGGCGTCCTACGCCGGCTCGGGCGTCACCGCGGCGGCCCGCGGCATCGTGCTGGGCGCCGGCTCGACCACCACCAGCGTCCGCAACACCGGCGCCATCACCGTCGGCCGCACGGGCGAGACCGGCGACGCCGTGGCGATCCTCGACCAGGCCGGTACGCTCAAGACGATCACCAACACCGGCTCGATCCGCGCGGTCGTCACCGCGCCGACCTTCAAGGCCGACGGCACGGCCGCGACCGTCACCGCCGCCGGCCAGGCGATCGCCCTGGACCTGCGGGCCAACAATTCGGGCGTGACCTTCACCCAGTCGGGTCCGGCGGACTACAGCTCGACCAGCACCTGGCCGAGCACGGACACCGTGGCCAGCGCCGACACCACCACCGTGACGATCGCCCCCAGCACCATCGGCGACGTCCTGTTCGGCGGCGGTGACGACACCCTGAACCTGTGGAGCGGCACCCTGCTGGGCAACATGTCGTTCGGCGCGGGCCAGGACCGCCTGTCGATCGACGGCGGCGCCGTGGCGCTGGGCAAGCTGAGCGACAGCGACGGCAGGCTCGACATCGCCGTGGCCAATGGCAGCCTGGGCATCGTCAACACCGACACGATCAATGTCTCCAGTCTGAACCTGGGCAGCAAGGCCAAGCTCCTGTTCTCGGCCGATCCGGCCGCTGGCCAGAACACCAAGCTGGTCGTCTCGGGCGCCACCAACATCGCCACCGGCGCCGAGCTGGGCATCCGCCTGGCCAACCTGGTCAAGGCGCCGACCACCTTCACGGTGATCCAGGGCAGCAACATCAATGTCGGCACGATCGGCAACGGCCTCCTGGCCGAGTCGCCGTACCTGTACGTGGCCACCAGCCGCGCCGACGCCAACAACGTCTATATCGACGTGCGCCGCCGTTCGGCCGCCGAGATCGGCTTCAACCGCGCCGAGACCTCGGCCTACGACGCCGTGTTCGCCGCCCTGGGCGCCAATACCGACGTGGCCACCCAGTTCCTGGGCCAGAACACCCGCGACGGTTTCCGCGATCTCTACGACCAGATGCTGCCCGACCAGGGCGAGGGCCTGTTCGCCGCCCTGCAATCGGTCAACCAGCAGATCTCGCAGGCCACCATGTTCCGCCCCGATCCGGGCGATCGTTATGGTCCCGACAGCATCTGGGTCCAGGAAATCAACTCGCTGACCCGTCGCGACACCGACCAGACCCTGGGTTCGGACACGCAGGCCTTCGGCTTCGTCGGCGGCTATGAGGCCATGGGCGACGCCGGCGGCGCGCTGGGCCTGACCCTGGCCTATGTCAGCGTCGAGGAACACGACACCGTCGCCAAGGTCGGCGAGCAGACCACGGCCTCGTTCGTCCAGACCGGCGCCTACTGGCGTCGTTCGGTCGGCGGCTGGCGCTTCAACACCGGCGGCGGCCTGGGCTACGGCTTCTTCCAAGGCGACCGGCGCTTCATCGCGCCGGACAACAACGCCGATGGCCTGGCCGACCTCGTCCTGCAGAACACCGCCGACTGGAAGGGCCTGACCGCCAACGCCTATGCGGGCGTCGCCTACGAACAGAAGTTCGGCCGCTTCTTCGCCCGTCCCGAAGGCCGCCTGGACTATGTGTGGCTGCGTGAAGGCAAGCGCACCGAGACGGGCGGCGGCGACGGCTTCGACCTGACCGTCAACAAGCGCACCTCCGACAACCTCAGCGGCGAGCTGGGCGTGGTGTTCGGCGCCGACTTCGGCAAGAACGTCTGGTGGCGTCCGGAAGTGCGGGTCGGCTATCGCCAGACCCTGGCCGGCGCGACCGGCGACACGATCGCGCGCTTCAAGGGCGGCAACCCGTTCACCCTGGCGGCGCTGAACGACAAGGACGGCGCCCTGACCGCGGGCTTCGCCCTGCGCGCCGGCACGCCGATGTCCTACCTGGCCCTGGAAGGCGGCGTCGAAGCCACCAAGAAGCAGAAGCGCTACAACCTGCGCCTCGCCGGACGTGCGATGTTCTGACGCACGCCAGAAAGGCCCGTTCGGGCCCAAACTTGAGCATTCGAGCATGGAGAGCCGCCCCGGGAGACCAGGGCGGCTTTTTCCATACACGGATGCTTAATCGTTCAAGTGTCTGATTTGGCGGAAGTTTCGCAGCGTTTTTCGCGACATTTCGCCGCGCCTGCAGAAAAACTCATGGCCGGTTTTCCTAATCTCGATTTGGCAGCTAGGGATAATCGCTTTCCCTAGCTCGGCAGGTTCGGCTCCGCCTAGCGTCGCCGAAAGGGGAATACATATGAGCAGAACCAAACTCGCCTTCCGCGCCGCGCTGATCGCCGGCGTGTCGCTGCTGGCCACGGCCGGCTCCGCGTCGGCTCAGACGGCGCCCAGCTCGCCGGAAGAGGCCGCCGCCCGCATCGCCGCGCTGGAGGCTCAGCTCCAGACGCTGCAACAACAGGTGGCCGACCTGAAGGCCGCCACCGCCGCCAGCCTGAAGGATGTTCGCGCGGCTCAGAGCGCCAACACCGTCAGCATCGCCGGCGGCCGGCCCACCATCGCCTCGGGCGACGGCGCCTACAGCGCCACCCTGCACGGGGTGATGCAACTGGACGCCGCCCAATATTTCCAGGACAAGGGCCTCCCCGCCGCGCTGGGCAACGCCCGCGACCTAAACAACGGCACCAACTTCCGCCGCGCCCGCCTGGGCGTCGACGGCAAGTTCGCCAGGAATTTCGAATACTCGGTCCTGTTGGATTTCGGCGGCGCGGGCACGGACGGCGCCGGCCAGCTGCAGGAGCTGTTCGTCCAGTACAACTACGCGCCCTTCAAGATCCGGGTCGGCACATACGCCCCGAACCTTGGCCTGGAAGACGCGGCCTCGACCAACGGCTCGCTGTTCCCCGAACGCCCGTCAGCGGCGGAGGCCGCTCGTGGCCTGGCCGGCGCCGACCGCCGCATCGCCCTGCAGGGCCAGGTCATCCAGGAGCGTTGGCTGCTGTCGGGCGCGGTCACCGGCGCCAAGGCCGGCGACGGCCAGACCTTCGACGAGCAACTGGGCTATCTGGGCCGCTTCGCCTTCATTCCGGCCAAGGGGCCGGACTGGCGGATCCATGTCGGCGCGAACGCCAGCGTGGTGGCCACCCCAGCCCAGTCCGCGGCCCTGACCGGCGCCTACGCCGTGACCATCCAGGACCGTCCGGAACTACGCGTCGACGGCCAGCAGTTGGTCACCACCGGCGCGATCAACGCCAAGGGCGCGCGTCATTACGGCCTGGAACTGGCGGCCCAGAAGAAGGGCCTGCTGATCCAGGGCGAGTATTTCGACTACAAGATCGACCGCCGCGACGCGGCCGCTGGCGTCAGCGACCCGAAGTTCACCGGCTGGTACGTGGAAGGCGGCTGGGTGCTGACGGGCGAAGCTCGCAAGTACAACCCCAACACCTTCGCCTTCGACGCCCCCTCGATCGCCAACCCCTTCGATCCGAAGGCCGGCAAGTGGGGCGCCTGGGAACTGGCTGGCCGCTACTCGGTGCTGGACCTGAACCACCACGAGAACGCGACCCTGGCCGGCGACCGCGTGCGCGGCGGCGAGCAGACCATCTGGACCGTCGGCATGAACTGGTTCCCGAACTCGTTGACCAAGTTCTCGCTGGACTACCTGGACGTCGACATCGACCGCAAGGATCCGGCCGGCGGCCTGCTGCCGCTAAGCCAGAGCTACCAGGCCGTCAACTTCCGCAGCCAGTTCGCGTTCTAACCTCGCGGAGCCGCCCGCTTCATCCATTGAAGCGTCGAGGCGGGCGGCCCACCTCTTTCCCGATATCCCCGCGCCGCGCGCGTCGCCTCGAAAAGACCCTCCAGAAAGGACCGTCCCATGAGTGACATCATCAAGGCTACGACCCGTCGCGGAATGCTGGCCGGCGTCGGCGCGGGCGCGGCGGGGCTTGTGACGGGGATGGCGACGGGCGGCGTTCCTGGCCTGGCCAACGCCCAGGCCCGCAAAGCCATCACCCTGCTCAATGTCAGCTATGACCCGACGCGCGAGCTCTACAAGGACGTCAACGCCGCCTACGCCAAGTACTGGAAAGACCGGGTCGGCCAGACCCTGGTGATCAACCAGAGCCACGGCGGCTCGGGCAAACAGGCCCGCTCGGTGATCGACGGCCTGCAGGCCGACGTCGTCACCCTCGCCCTGGCCTATGACATCGACGAGATCGCCGCCCGAGCCAAGCTGCTGCCGGCCAACTGGCAGTCGCGCCTGCCGCAGAACTCGACACCCTACACCTCGACCATCGTGTTCCTGGTCCGCAAGGGTAACCCCTGGAAGATCAAGGACTGGGGCGACCTGGTGAAGCCGGGCATCGACGTGATCACGCCAAACCCGAAGACCTCGGGCGGCGCCCGTTGGAACTACCTGGCCGCCTGGGCCTGGGCTCTGAAACAGCCGGGCGGCAACCCCGCCAAGGCCGAGGCCTTCGTGAAGACCCTGTTCGAGCACGTCCCCGTGCTGGACACCGGGGCCCGCGGCGCCACCACCAGCTTCACCCAGCGTGGCCTCGGCGACGTGCTGCTGGCCTGGGAGAACGAGGCCTACCTCGCCCAGGACGAACTGCCGGGCAAGTTCGACATCGTCTATCCCAGCCTGTCGATCCTGGCCGAGCCGCCGGTGGCGATCGTCGACAAGAACGTCGATCGCCACAAGACCCGCACGATCGCCGAAGGCTATCTGAACTTCCTGTACAGCCCGCTGGCCCAGGAGCTGATCGCCAAGAACTACTACCGCCCGCGCAACGCGGACGTGGCCAACAAGTACTCGGCCCGCTTCAAGAAGATCCCGCTGGTGACGATCGACGACACGTTTGGCGGCTGGAAAAAGGCCCAGGCCACGCACTTCAGCGACGGCGGCGTGTTCGACAAGATCTACCAGCCGAAGTGACGCCTTCCTGACAACCTCCGCCCCGCGAAGCACGAGCGGGTGATCGGCCAGGCGGAAGTCCCAGGGCTTCCGCCGTTGCCGTTTTACTTTCCAGTCCCACGCTATGTTGGGAACCCGACAACTTCGGGTACGTTCAGCGTCCACGGGGTGGTGGGAGCTTGACCGCAGGCATGAACGACTATTCGGAATCGCGACGCGCCGGGGACCGTTTGGCCGCCGGTCACGGCGTGGACGACCCCTTCGCTGCCGCGATCCGCGCCACCAGGATGGCGATGATCGTCACCGACGGGACCCAGGCCGACAATCCGATCATCTTCGCCAACGACGCGTTTCTGAAGCTGACGGGCTATGCGCGCGACGAGGTGATCGGCCGCAATTGCCGTTTCCTGCAGGGCCCCGAGACCGATCCCAAGGCCGTGGACGCCTTGCGTGCGGCGATCGCCGCCGGCGAGGACATCGCCATCGATATCCTGAACTACAGGAAGGACGGCACGACCTTCTGGAACGCCCTCTATCTCTCGCCCGTCCGCAATGACGCCGGCCAGATCGTCTATTTCTTCGGCTCGCAGCTGGACAGCACCGACAAAAAGGCCATCGAGCTTCAGGTCCGCGACCACAGCGACGGCCTGCAGCAGATCGTCGACGCGCGCACCCGCGAACTGACCAACGCCCTGGAACAGAAGACCGCCCTGCTCCACGAGGTGGACCACCGGGTGAAGAACAACCTGCAGCTTATCTCCAGCCTGTTGCTGCTACAGAACCGCCGCGTGGCCGATCCGGCCCTGAAGGCGTCGCTGAGGGGCATGCTGGGCCGCGTCAACGCCATCGCCACGGTCCACCGCCGACTGTTCCAGAGCGAGGACGTCGAGCGCTTCGATGTGTCGGCCTTCATTCGCGACATGGTCGCCGACCTGATGGGCTCGGCCCAACGCGACGATATTCGCATTGAGCTGGACCTCGAGCGCGTCGAGATTCCCGCGTCCAAGGCCGCGCCGTTCGCCCTGGTGGTCAATGAGCTGCTGACCAATGCTCTGCGCCACGGCTTCCCGGAAGGTCGCGGCGGCCGAATCTTCGTCGGGGTTCGCCGCGAGGAAGGGAATTTCCGGATCGAAATCGCCGATGACGGCGTTGGCTTTGAACAGGACGCCAAACCATCGGGGTTCGGTCTGACGATCGTTCAGCTGCTCTGTCAGCAGTTGAAGGCCAAAAGTGAGACGACCGATGCGGAACCTGGCGTCCGTGTTGTCGTTCTGCTGCCCGTGAACGGGGCGCACTAGGAAGGTTGAGTTAGCTTGATGAGCGGTCGTGCGCTCGATGTGCTGATAGTCGAGGATGAGATGCTTCTGGCCATCGAGCTGGAACACCTCGTCGAGGAAGTGGGCTGCCACTCGCTCGGCTGCGCGATGAGTTCGGACGAGGCCGTGGATCTCGCCGAAAAATTCCATCCGGACCTGGCCCTGGTCGATGTCCACCTCAGCGACGGCCCGACCGGCGTCGATGTGGCCCGCAAGATCTCGGAGGATTGCGGTGGCGTTGCGTTGTTCATGACCGCCAACGTCAAGCGCCTCCCGGAAGACTTCGCCGGAGCCTGCGGCGTGATTGGCAAGCCCTATTCAGAGCACGGCGTGAAGACCGCCCTCTCGTATCTGCGGTTCTGCCTGCAGCAGGGCCATGTGCCCGGCCCCG
Organism: Caulobacter sp. ALps2; assembly: GCF_058681635.1. Taxonomy (NCBI): domain Bacteria; kingdom Pseudomonadati; phylum Pseudomonadota; class Alphaproteobacteria; order Caulobacterales; family Caulobacteraceae; genus Caulobacter; species Caulobacter sp. ALps2. Next base: position 2,044,982 of record NZ_CM178743.1, on the reverse strand, counting down.
TGCCGGTCGGACTGACCCTGGCGCCGGCCTATGCCGCGCTGTGGGGCCTGGACAGCGTTATGCACAAGACGGCTTAGATGGCGGTTCCGCCGATCGCCGCCGTGGTCGGCGCCGCCGCCGCCCTGCTCTCGATCACCAGCTTCGCCCCCCAGATCCTCAAGATCTGGAAGGAGAAGGACGCCTCGTCCGTCTCGCTGCGCACCTACATCGTCACCGTCACCGGGTTCGCCTGCTGGATCGTCTACGGCGTCTTGATCAAGGCCTGGCCGGTGATCGCGTCCAACCTCGCTTGCCTGCTGATGTCGGGCGCGGTGCTGGCCATGAAATGGCGGTTCGACCGGAAGGCCTGACGACCGCTTCGAAGGCCCTTTTTAGTGACAGGGGGGGCGGGGTCCGCTATCGAGGCGCCGCCTATTTCTATCGAGGACAGCCGCCGTTGACCGAAGCCGCCGAGGAAGCCGGCTGGGCCACCGCCAAGACCCTGGCCGAGGCCCTGCCCTACATCCAGATCTACGACCGCGAGACGGTCGTGATCAAATACGGCGGCCACGCCATGGGCCAGGAAGAAGTCGCCAAGGTCTTCGCCGCCGACGCCGTGCTGCTGAAGCTGCTGGGCGTCCATCCGGTGGTCGTGCATGGCGGCGGTCCGCAGATCAGCCGCATGCTGGACAAGGCCGGCGTCAAGTCGACCTTCGTGGACGGTCTGCGCGTCACCGACGAGGCGACCATGGAAGTGGCCGAGATGGTCCTGTCGGGCGCCATCAACAAGGAAATCGCCAGCTGGATCACCCAGGCCGGCGCCGAGGCCGACGTGCGCGGCGTGGGCCTGTCTGGCAAGGACGCCCGTCTGATCACCGCCGAGAAGGTGACCCGGACCAAGAAGGATCCAGACAGCAACATCGAACAGGCCGTCGACCTGGGCTTCGTGGGCGAGCCGACCAAGGTCGATCCGCACATCATCCAGACCCTGCTGGCGTCGGAAACCGACTACATCCCGGTGATCGCGCCGATCGGCGTCTCGGCCGGCGGCGAGACCTTCAACATCAACGCCGACACCGTGGCGGGCGCGCTCGCTGGCGCCCTCAAGGCCAAGCGGATGCTGATGCTGACCGACATCAAGGGCGTGCTCGACGGCAACGGCGAGCTGATCCGCGAGATGACCGTCGCCCAGGCCCGCGAGCTGATCGAGACGGGCGTGGCCACCGGCGGCATGATCCCCAAGCTGGAAAACGCCATCCACGCCATCGAGTCCGGCGTCGAGGCCGTGGTCATCCTGGACGGCCGCCGGCCGCACGCGATGCTGGTCGAGCTGTTCAGCGAACACGGCGCGGGCACGCTCATCTCGCAATGAGCGCGGACCTTTCCCACGTCGATACCTGGCTGTTCGACCTCGACAACACCCTGTACCCGCTGGAAAGCGAGTTCATGGGCCTGATCGAGGTCAAGATGACCGACTTCGTCGAGCGCTTGACGGGACTCCCCCGTGAAGAGGCCCGCGCGCTGCAGAAGCGGTATTTCACCGAGCACGGCACCACGCTGTCGGGGCTGATGATGAACCACGGCCTGGAGCCCAAGGCGTTCCTGGACGAGGTGCATGACGTGTCGATGGACCAGCTGATCCCCAGTCCCGAGCTGCGCGAAGCGATCTCGCGCCTGCCCGGTCGCCGGCTGATCTTCACCAACGGCTCGATCGGCCACGCCGAACGGGTCCTGGCCCACCTGAACCTGCGCGACCTGTTCTCAGAGATCTTCGCCATCGAGACGGCGGATTACATTCCCAAGCCCTCGCTGAGCACCTTCGACAAGATCAGCAAGCTGCACGCCATCGACCCGCCGATGACCGCCTTTTTCGAAGACAGCGAAAAGAACCTCGTCCCAGCCGCGCGACTGGGCATGACCACCATTCTGGTCGGCCCACACGCCAAGGACTCGACCTCCGAACACGTCCATTTTCGCACCAACGACCTGCCCGGGTTCCTGAACTCGGCCCGCCTGCAAGGAAGCCCGTCATGACCGCCGTCTCCCTGTCCGACCTGCAAACCGAGGTCGAAGCCGCCTGGGAAGCCCGCGCCGACGTTTCGGCCGCCACCACCGGCCCGATCCGCACCGCCGTGGAAGAATCCCTGCTGCTGCTCGACAGCGGCAAGGCCCGCGTCTCGGAGAAGGTCGACGGCGAGTGGATCACCCACCAGTGGCTGAAGAAGGCCGTGCTGCTGTCGTTCCGCCTGAACCCCAACACCGTCATGCGCGCCGGCACGCTCGGCGGCGGCGTCGGTCCTTGGTGGGACAAGGTTCCAAACAAGTTCGACGGCTGGGACGCCCCGCAGTTCGAGGCCGGCGGCTTCCGGGCGGTCCCGGGCGCGATCGTCCGTCGCGGCGCCCACATTGGAAAGAACGTCATCCTGATGCCGTCGTTCGTGAACATCGGCGGCTATGTCGACGAAGGCACGATGGTCGACACCTGGGTCACGGTCGGCTCGTGCGCCCAGATCGGCAAGAACGTCCACCTGTCGGGCGGCGTCGGCATCGGCGGCGTGCTGGAGCCCCTGCAGGCCAATCCGACCATCATCGAGGACAACTGCTTCATCGGCGCCCGCTCGGAAGTCGTCGAGGGCGTGGTCGTCGGCGAAGGCTCGGTGCTGTCGATGGGCGTGTTCATCAGCGCCTCGACCAAGATCGTCGACCGCAAGACCGGCCAGATCCACATCGGCAAGGTGCCGCCCTACAGCGTCGTGGTGCCGGGCAACCTGCCCGACCCCAACGGCGGCCCGGGCCTCTACTGCGCGGTGATCGTCAAGACAGTGGACGCGCAAACGCGCTCTAAGACGAGCATCAACGACCTGCTGCGGGACTAGTCTCCGCGCAAGCGCCACCTTAAGGTTGTCCCCGTTCTACGGGGACGACCGATGGGTTCTTTGAATAGCTATTTCACGCTCAGCGGCCGGCTGACGCCATTGCAGTACTGGCGGATCCAGCTGCGCTTGGCGCTGGTGACCGCCGCAGTCGTCATCGTGACCTGTTTTGCGACCATCGCCGGCGGCTGGCTGGGCGCGGTCCCCCTGCTCTTCGTGATCCCTGTTGTCCTGGCCGGCTTCGTCGCCGGCCTGCGACGGCTGCACGACCGAGGCAAGGGCGCCGTCTGGCTGGCGATCTTCACGTTCGGCCCGCTGGCCCTGGTCGCGCCGAGCCGACTGCTGGACCGCAGCGCCTCGACCGGCCTGCTGCTGGGCGCGCTGCTGCTGGCCCTCGCCAGTATCGTCCTGGCGATCTGGGGCTGGATCGAGATCGGCTTTCTGCGCCAGAAGGGCCCGAACCGCTACGGGCCGGACCCCAAAACCGCCGCTTAGTGCGTCGCTTCGTTCAGCTGCTTCTTGCTCTCGGCCGCGCCCTTCTTGGCGTCCTGCTTGAGTTCCGAGCCAGCCTCCTTCGCCTCCTCGCCGGCCTTCGCGCCCAGCTCGCCAGCCTTGTCGGCGGCGTCCCCGGCGGCTTCCTTCAGCTCGCCCGCGGTCTCCTTGGTGCTTTCCTTGATCGCCGTGCCGGCTTCCTTGACGTCCGGGTCGTTGGCGATGGACTTGGCGGCGTCCTTGATGTCGGAGGCCGCGGCTTGCGCGCCTTCCTTCACTTCGGTGGCGTGTTCCTGCGAGCAGGCGCCGAGCGTGAGGGCCACGGCGCAGCTGGCGATGAACAGGATCGAACGCATGGTCGTGCTCCTTCGGAATAAGTCGGCTGGATAACGGAAGGCCACGGCCTAGGTTCCGACTCCTCTTTGCGTCCGGGCGCGCGGGCGTCTAAACCCCCGCCATGCGCATCGCCTTCCTCGGCACTCCCGACTTCGCCGTGACCTGCCTGGCCGAACTGGTCGCCTCGGGCCACGAGATCGCCTGTGTCTACTCCCAGCCGCCGGCCCCGCGCGGGCGCGGCCAGGAGCTGAAGCCCTCGCCGGTCCACGCCTTCGCCGAAGGGCTGGGCCTGCCGGTTCGCACGCCGGTCTCGATGAAGACCCCCGAGGAGATCGAGGCCTTCCAGGCGCTGGACCTCGACGCCGCCGTCGTGGTCGCCTTCGGCCAGATCCTGGTCAAGGCCGTGCTCGACGCGCCGCGGTATGGATGCTTCAACCTCCACGCCTCGCTGCTGCCGCGTTGGCGCGGCGCGGCCCCGATCCAGCGCGCGATCATGGCCGGCGATCCGGTCACCGGCGTCCAGGTCATGCGGATGAGCGAGGGTCTGGACGAGGGTCCGATCCTGATGTCGCAGCAGGTGGTCATCGAGGACGACGACACCGTCGCCTCCCTGCACGACAAGCTGGCCGCCACCGGCGCGCGGCTGCTGCCCGTGGCCCTGGCCGCCATCGAGCGCGGCGGCGCCCGCGAGACGCCCCAGGCCGAGGAGGGCGTCACCTACGCCAAGAAGATCAAGTCAGCCGAGGCCCGTATCGACTGGACGCGCCCGGCCGCCGAGGTCGACGCCCACATCCGCGGCCTCTCGCCCTACCCCGGCGCCTGGTTCGAGGCGCCGTCGGACAAAGGGCCGGTCCGCGTGAAGGCCCTGCTGTCGCGCGTCGAAACCGCTTCTGGCGCCGCCGGGACCGCGCTGGACGACAGCCTGCTGATCGCCTGCGGCGAAGGCTCCATCCGGCTCCTGAAAGCCCAGCGCGAGGGCAAGGGCGTCCAGGACGCCGAGGCCTTCACGCGCGGCTTCCCGGTCGCGGCCGGGACCGTGCTGGCCTGATGCCCCGCTACCGCCTCCTCGTCGAGTATGACGGCCGGCCCTATTCGGGCTTCCAGGCGCAAGCCGTGCTGCCGTCGGTGCAGGGCGCGATCGAGACGGCAGTGACGGCCTTCAGCGGCGAGACCGTACGTATCGCCGCCGCCGGCCGCACCGACACCGGCGTGCACGCCACCGGCCAGGTCGTCCATGTCGACCTTGCGAAGGACTGGCCGGCCCAGACCGTGCTGAACGCCCTCAATGCCCACCTGACCCGCGAGGCCGTTTCGATCCTGTCGGCGGAAGTGGCCGAGGGCGACTGGCACGCGCGGTTCTCGGCCAATGAGCGCCGCTACCTCTACCGCATCCTCAACCGCCGCGCTCCGCCGGCCCTGGACAAGGGCAAGGTCTGGCACGTGAAGAAGGAGCTGGACGCGGAAGCCATGAACACGGCCGCGCAAGTTCTGATCGGCCTGCACGACTTCACGACCTTCCGCGACATGCACTGCCAGGCCAAGAGCCCAGTGAAGACCCTGGACGTCGCCCGTGTGCGCCGGGTCGGCGAAGAGATCCACCTCGACTTCGAGGCTCGGTCCTTCCTGCACCGACAGGTCCGTTCGATGACCGGCACCCTGGCCGAGGTCGGCGCCGGCCGCTGGACGCCGGACGATGTCAAGGCGGCGCTGGAGGCCAAGGACCGCCGTGAGTGCGGGCCCGTGGCGCCGGCCGATGGGCTCTATCTGGTCGGCGTCGGTTACGGCGACTAGGCCGCCTTCGCCCCCAGCTTGCGCATCTTCGACAGCCACTGGCCGCGACCACGCGGACCCATGCCCTCGACCGCGCCAACGACGCTGTGGCGGATCGGCCCGTAGCCGCTGAGCCACAGCACGCCCTTCTCCAGGGCCTTCAGGCCATGGCCGCCGAACAGCAGCCAGAACACCGGGCCGGGCATACCCATGGTCACGACCAGCCGTGCGCTGCGCCCCTTCAGCTTGCTGGTCCAGCCGCGCTCGTGGACCGTGAAGCCGAAGCCGCCGCGATAGACCTGCTCCAGCAGCGCCTTGGTCCTGGCTGGGACGCCGCCCAGCCACAGCGGGAAGACCAGGACCAGATGCTCGGCGCGGACCATGGCGGCCTGCACCGCCTGCAACCCCTCCGACGGCGGCGTGGCGAAGGCCTCGGCGGTCTCCAGCAGCGGGGCGTCGATCAGCCCCACGTCCAGGCGGCGGACCTCGTGGCCGGCCGCTTGCGCCCCGGCGGCGTAGGCGTCGCACAGGGCGGCGCAGAACCGCCCGGCGCGGGGATCAGGATGACCGTTGAGGATCAGGATGCGCTTGCTCATGGCGTCAGCTTGGCCGACCACCGTTACGCCGCCTTGACCGGCGTCAACCCTCTACAGCACCGAGCAGTTGGTGATCTGGCTGAACGCTTCCAGCGCCGCCGTGCCGACCACGCTCGTGCCGAACCGGTCCAGCTCCGGCGACCACACCGCCACCGTCGCCTTGCCCGGGACGACCGCGACGATCCCCCCGCCGACGCCGCTCTTGCTGGGCAGACCCACGCGATAGGCGAAGTTGCCGACGCTGTCGTAGATCCCGCAGGTCAGCAGCAGCGAGTTCAGCCGTCGCGTCAGGCGCTCGGGGAACACCGTCTCTTGCGCCACCGGCGAGAAGCCGCCCGCCGCCAGGGGCAGGAAGGCGCGGGCCAGCTGGCGGCAGCTCATGGTCAGGGCGCATTGGCGGCAATAGGCGGCCACGACGCTTTCGGGCTCGTGGGTCAGCGTGCCCTTTCCGCGCATCAGGCTGGCGATGGCGCGGTTCTGCCAGGCGTTGGCCAGCTCGGACGCCGCCACGGTCGGGTCGATCTCCAGGCGCTCGTCGCAGAGAAAGCCGGCGAAGTCGCGGACCAGGGCCGCCGGGTCCCTCGTCACGTCCATCAGGATGTCGGTGATCGCCAGAGCGCCGGCGTTGATGAACGGATTGCGCGGCACGCCCTGCTCGGCTTCCAGCAGCGACAGGTGGTTGAACGGCGTGCCCGATGGCTCCTTGCCCACCCGGGTCCAGGTCTCGTCGCCCAGACGGTTCAAAGCGAGCCCAAGCGCGAAGACCTTGGTGATGCTCTGGACCGAGAAACCCTCGTCGGCGTCGCCGATCACGTGCTCGCCGCCGTCGACCGTACGCACGGCCATGCCGAACTTACCGCCCGGCACATTGGCCAATTCCGGGATGTAGTCGGCGGTGCGGCCCTTGCCGAAGTGCGGCTTCACCAGCACCGCCACCTCGGCCAGCACGTCGGGGATCGAGAGCGCCTTCATGTCGACGCTCCGGGTCTTACGCGAACGCCGCGAAGTAGCGGTTGATCAGCGCCTCGTAGGCGTCGGCCAGATAGCGGATCTCCTCGACCGGCACGCGCTCGTCGACCTGGTGCATGGTGGAGCCGACCAGGCCGAACTCGACCACCGGGCACAGGCTGCGGATGAAGCGGGCGTCGCTGGTGCCGCCGGTCGTCGACAGCTCCGGCACGCGGCCCGTGGCGTCGCCGACGGCGGCCACGATAACGTCGGTGAAGGCCCCCGGCTCGGTCAGGAAGGCCTCGCCGCTGATCTTGCACAGCGCCTCGACCCGGCCGGAGAAACCTTCAGCGGCCTCGCGGCACTCGCTCTCGATCCAGGCGGCCAGGTCCTTGCCCTGGTGGGCCGGGTTGAAGCGGATGTTCACGCGGGCCTTGGCCGAGGCCGGGATGACGTTGGTGGCGGTGTTGCCGACATCGACCGTGGTCACCTCCAGGTTCGACGGCTGGAAGCCGGTATAACCCTCGTCCAGGATCCGGCTCTGCAGGCGCGAGAGGATGTCGACCAGCACCGGGATCGGATTGGCGGCGCGATGCGGATAGGCCACGTGGCCTTGCTTCCCGTCGACCGCGATCCAGGCGTTGATGCTGCCGCGCCGGCCGATCTTGACCATGTCGCCCAACAGGTTCGCCGAGGTAGGCTCGCCGACGATGCAGTGGTCGATGATCTCGCCCTCGGCGGCCAGCGCCTCGACGACCTTGACGGTGCCGTCCTCGGCCACGCCCTCCTCGTCGCCGGTGATCAGGAAGCTGATCGAGCCGGCGTGCTCGGGGATCTTGGCGACGGCGGCGACGAAGGCGGCGATGGCGGACTTCATGTCGACCGCGCCCCGGCCGTACAGCACCCCGTCCTTGATCTCGGCCTCGAAAGGCCCGGCGCTCCAGGCGGCGTCATCGCCGACCGGCACCACGTCGGTGTGGCCCGCGAAGCAGAGGTTCGGCCGCGCCGCGCCGCGCCGGGCGTAGAGGTTCTCGATCTCGCCGAACTTCATGCGGCGGCAGTTGAAGCCCAGGGCCTCCAGCTGGCGCTGCAGCGTGTCCATCGCACCGGCGTCGGCGGGGGTCACCGACGGACGGCGGATCAGGGCCTGGGCGAGCGCGACGGGGTCAATGGAAACGGCGTTGGTCATGGCCCTGCCTTTAGGCCTGGCCTAAGCGCGACGCAAACTTGATCCTTCGAAAATTCTCGCGAAAGCTGTACTGTGGATAAATTCAATCGGCTTGGGGGAGGTTCGATATGTTCGCCACGATCGTCGCTGTGCTGGAACCGTTCATCGCCTGGCTGACCGAACGCTGGCCCGCCTTCCACCGCTGGGTCAGCGGCCTGCTGATCAACGGCATCGTGAGCCAGACACGGCCGCGGCCGCACCCCTGGAGCACCAAGACCCCCTACATCAGTTGGGCGGCCCTGACCGACCGCACCTACAGCGCCCGTCAGCTGCCGGCGAGGGATCTCGCTCCCCGGTATGATGAGAAGACAACGGCGGCCATGTTCGCGCGCCCCACCGGGACCCCGCAGGTCTCGTGCGCCAAGTCGACCATGCTGTTCCCGTGCTTCGCCCAGTATCTGACCGATGGCTTCATCCGTACCTGGGTGTTCGCCATGGAGGAGCGGCGCGACCGTAACACCTCCAACCACGAGATCGATCTCTGCACGCTCTATGGCCGCCTCGAGAAACAGACGGACGCCCTGCGCCTGAAGTCAGCCGATCAGCGCGGCCGGCTGAAGTCGCGGTGGATCAACGGCGAAGAATATCCGCCGGCGCTCTATGACGCCGCCGGGAAGGTGCTGGCCGAGTTCGTCGACCTGGATCCGCCGCTGGGCGTCCTGGATGAAACCATTCCTGCGGACCCCGTGAAGGGCGCGCCCGAGCGTAAGGCCACTCCGCTCGCCATCAAGCGCCAGCTCTTCGCCCTGGGCGGCGACCGCGCCAACTCCACGGTCGGCACCATGATGATGGGAACCCTGCTGCTGCGCGAACACAACCGGCTGGCGGGGGTGATGGCGGGGGCCCACCCTGACTGGGACGACGACCGGGTGTTCGAGACCGCCCGCAACGTGGTGATCGTGCTCTACATCAAGCTGGTGGTCGAGGAGTACATCAACCACATCTCGCCCTCGCGCATCCGCCTCCTGGCCTATCCCAACGACGGTTGGAAGCGGCCGTGGAACAAGCCCAACTGGATCACCGCCGAGTTCAGCCTGCTCTACCGCTGGCACTCGCTGGTCTCCGAGGACATCACCTGGGCCGGCCAGGCGGCCAAGACCGAGCATCTTCAGTTCGGCGGCGACCAGCTGACCGGTCACGGCCTGGCCAACGCCTTTGTCTGGATGAGCGCCCAGCCCGCCGCGCTGCTGGGCGCCCGTAATACCGCCAACTATCTGCAGATCGTCGAGCAGAAGGCTATCCGGCAGGCTCGCGACAACCAGGTCGACTCCTACAACGCCTATCGTGTGGCGAACGGCCTGAAGCCGGTGACGACCTTCGAAGAGATCAGCACCCGCCCCGGCGTCGCCGATCAGCTCAAGACGCTGTACGGCCATGTCGACAAGGTGGAGCTCTATGTCGGTCTGTTCGCCGAGGATACGGCCGCCAACTCGCCGCTGCCGCCGTTGATCCTGCGCATGGTGGCCATCGACGCCTTCTCCCAGGCCCTGACCAATCCTCTGCTGTCCCAGAACGTCTGGGGGGACGAGGCCAACCGGAAGGCCGCCTTCACGGCCGAGGGCATAGCGGCGATCGAGTCGACCCGGACCCTTCGCGACCTCCTGGTCCGCAACGGCGCCGATCCCGGCGTGGCCTTCGTGGGCATGACCCGTCCCGAGTGGAAACGAAACGCCAAGGTGCAGCGGGTCGGCTGACCCGGTTGAGGTGGGCGGCGGGCGTGCTTAACTGCGCGGGCGGAGGAGACGCCCCTTGCCCAAGATCGACCAGACCACGGCCCCCACGCGGATCGGCACGGCCTATCCCGCGCCGTTCAACGAACCCTGCCTGCGCCGCCATCGCACCAAGCTGGGCGACGCTGTGGGCCTCGACCAGTTCGGCGTCAACCTGCTGCGCTTGCCGCCCGGCCAGTGGTCCAGCCAGCGCCACTGGCACACGGCCGAGGACGAGTTCACCTGGGTGGTCGAGGGCGAGGTCGTGCTGGTCGACAATGACGGCGAGACGGTCCTGAGGGCCGGCGAGTGCGCGGGCTTCAAGGCCGGGGTGGCCAATGGCCACCACTTCCAGAACCGCTCTGGGCATCAGGCGCTGCTGCTGGAGATCGGCTCGCGAAGACCGGACCAGGACGGCTGCGACTACCCCGACATCGACCTGGTTTTGCGCGACGGCGAGGACGTCTACCGACACCGCGACGGGACGCCGTACGAGACCGATGAAGGTCGCAAGCGCTAGGCTTTCAGTTCGGCTAGCAGCCCGTCATGGACCGCCAGGACGGCCGAGCGGCGGGCCGACGCCCGCCGCGCGGCCCGACGTTATTTCAGCGGCAGGAACAGCTCGACGACCACCTCGTGCACCGGCGCGTTCGCGGGGAACGAAAAGTGTCGTTGGCAATAGATCGGGAAGTCGCGGACCTCCTCGCCGCTGGCGGGCAGCCAGTCGCGATAGAGGTAAAGCGCGGCGGGCTCCAGGTTATGGGTATCGTGGGCGACCCGCAGCACGGCGCAACGGCCGCCGGGGATCACGCCAGCCTTCATCCGCGCGTCGTCCGGATCGATCGGCAGGTCGGTCCCGATACACAGGTCCATGCTGTACGCGGCGGCGTCCTCGGGGATCCGCTCGGACCGGAAGATGTTGAAGGTCGCGCTGGTCCGCGGCGACAGGCCGGCGGCTTTGCGCCAGGCGATGAACCGCTCGATGGTGGCGGGAAGGGTCGCCCGGTCGCCCCGGTGCTCCATGATCGCCACCGGCGTTGGGGGGACTTCGCGGATCGTCACGTCGGCGGGTTCGTAGGTAATCTGCATGAGCTTGCTTCTCGCATTGTCCAAAGGCCCGAAGGCCGCGAGCCACGGCGCCCAGTCGGGCGATTTGCGGAACGATGACGGCGACTGCCCGAACCGCCGCCGAAAGGCGCGCGCGAAGGCGTCCGGCGCGTCGTAGCCGGCCTCCAGCGCGATCTCGGTGACGCTCTGGGCGTCGTTCGCGGCAAGGCGGCGCGACGCGCGTTTCAGGCGGGCCAGCTGGACATACCGATGCACGGACAACCCGAAGGTCGCCATGAACTGCCGGTGGAAATGGAACTTGGAGAAGGCGGCCACTCGGCTCACCGTTTCCAGGTCCAGATCGCCGTCCAAGTGCTGGTCGACATGGTCCAGCACCCGCCGCATCCGGGCGTTGTAGTTTTGAAGCGCCGCCTTCATCGTCCCCCGTCTCCGTGGCGGGGCCAGTTAGCCGCTCGCCGCGGGATCGTGCTCGACCGATCTTGCGGTTATAGGCCCACGGGGGGAGCCTTCCGCCCTAAGCCGCGCGGCGGGCCTTCTTGACCTTGGTGATGGCGCGGTCACGACGCAGGCGCGACAGGTGGTCGATGAAGAGGACGCCTTCCAGGTGGTCCATCTCGTGCTGGATACAGACGGCGAACAGGCCCTCGGCTTCCTCGACGACGGTCTCGCCCTGATAGTTCATGTAGCGGATCGTGACCTTCGACGGGCGCTCGACCTCGTCGAAATATTCCGGCACCGACAGACAGCCTTCCTCGTAGCCGAGGGTCTCTTCCGAGGTCGACAGGATCTCGGGATTGACGAAGTAGCGCGGGGCCGGCTCCTCGCCCTCGCGGGCCAGGTCCATCGTGATGACGCGCACGGGCTCGCCGATCTGCACGGCGGCCAGGCCGATGCCGGGGGCGTCGTACATGGTCTCCAGCATGTCATCCATCAGCGCGCGCAGCTCGTCGGTGACGGTCTCCACCGGGGTGGAGATCTTCTTCAGCGTCGCCAGGTCGGCGGCGTTATCGACGGTGAGGATGCGACGGATAGCCATGGTACTCGTCAGGTAGGCGTCTCATTTCCGAGCGTCAAGGTGGGAGATTGCCCCATCCCTGTTTGGGCGGCGAGCTTGGTGAGAGGGCGAACGCCCTGCTCCACGGGCGCGGGTTCGGCGATTTCCTTGCCCTCGTGGTCGACCGACAACTCCTCGAAACGGCGGGCCTGGGTCAGGACTTGGCTCTCCAGCGAGCCGACGAACTGGTTGTACTTGCCCACCGCGCTCTCCAGCGCCTTGCCCATGGCGCCGGCGTGGGCCCCCATGACCGAGACGCGTTTGTAGAGCTCGCGCCCGACCTCGACGATGCGGGCGGCGTTCTTGGCCTGGTCCTCGGCGCGCCAGCCGTAGGCGACGGCCTTGCAGAGAGCGAACAGGGTGGTGGGCGTCACCAACACGACGCGGCGCTCCATGGCCTCGGTCATCAGGTCGGGCAGACGGTCCAGGGCGGCGGCCAGGAAGCCGTCGCCAGGCACGAACATAGCCACGAAGTCGGGTGAGCCGACGCTGGAGAACTGGTCCCAATAGGCCTTGGACGACAGGCCCTGCATGTGACCGCGCACGCTGGCGGCGTGGCGGACCATGGCCGCCTCGCGCAACGCGTCGTCCGTCGCCTCCTGCGCTTCAAGGAAGGCGTTCAGCGAGCACTTGGCGTCGATCACGAACACGCCCCCGCCCGGCAGGGTGACCTTGACGTCAGGCCGGCGGCGGCCCTCCTCGGTGTCGACGCTGAACTGCTCTTGGAAATCGAAGCGGCTGTTGAGGCCGGCGGCCTCGAGAACGTTACGGAGTGTCTGCTCGCCCCAACGGCCCTGCACCCCGGCCCCGCGACGCAGGGCGGCCGACAGCTTGCGGGCCTCGGCCTGGGTGGCGGTCGAGGCTTCCAGCAGGGCGGCGATCTGGGCCTTGAGGCCGCCGGTCTCCTCGGCGCGGGCCTTCTCGACGGCGGTGACCTGAGCCTCGAACTTGGCGAGCGTCTCGGCCACCGGCTTCAGCTGGGCCTCGAGGCGGGCCTGGGCCAGGTTGTCCCGGCTCTTGGCGTTTTCGTCGGCGCGCTTGATCAGTTGCTCGGCGATAGCGTTGGCGCTCTGGGCGGCCTGGGCCTTGATCAATTCGATCTGGGTGGCGGTCTGGTCTTCCAGCAGGCGGGTGCGTTCCTCGGCCTGGGCGACCTTCTCGTTCAGCATCCAGGCCTGGGCCTCGGCGCGGGCGGCGCGGCGCTGGCTGGCTACCGCCCAAAGAGCGCAGGCGGCGGCCGCGAGGGCGAAGACGATCGTAAGGATCAAGAACGGGTCGGAGAAGTTCATGCTCCGTTCCTACCGGGAGTCGGTCAAGAACGGAAGACGGCCGGGCTCGACGCCCGGCCGTTGTTGATCAATCGTCGCCGTCGGCGAGGTCGGCGATCATGCCGCTGATCGGTTCGCCGCCGAAACCGGTGACGTTGTGGCCACGGTCGACCACGCCGACCTTGGCCGGGTGCGGAGCTTCGGTTTCGACCTCTGGGGTCTGATCCTCAGGAGCGCTCATGGAGATGTCCTCACGCTGACGTCGGACGATGATCGCCGACGTGACCGCTTGAGCTTGCCACCGCTTTCGCGGTCTTGTCAGGGCGCGATTGCTACGGTTCGGAGATTTTCCGTCACGCCGGCCGCCGCGCGCGTAAAGCCTGGGCGATGGTGCCGTCGTCCAGCCAGTCGAGGTCGCCGCCGACCGGGACGCCGCGGGCAAGCATGGTCACCGGGACATTGGTGCGGGTCAGGCGATCGGCGATGTAGTGGGCGGTCGTCTGGCCGTCGACCGTGGCCGGCAGGGCCAGGATCACCTCGGAGACCTCGCCGTCGGCCACGCGGGCCGCCAGCTCGCCAATGCGCAGGGATTCAGGGCCCACGCCGTCCAGCGCCGACAACAGCCCGCCCAGCACGTGGTAGCGGCCCTTGAACGAGCCGCCGCGCTCCATCGCCCAGACCGACCCGACCTCCTCGACCACACACAGCAGCCGCCCGTCGCGGGTGGGGTCGGCGCAGATCGAGCAGGGATCGGTGACGTCCAGCGAGCCGCAGGTCGAGCAGGCGCGGACCTTGGCCTGCGCTTCGGCCATGGCGAGCGCGAGCGGCGCCAGCAGCGTGTCGCGTTTCTTCAGCAGGGCCAGAGCCGCCCTCCGGCCCGAACGCGGTCCCAGACCCGGAAGCTTCGACAGCAGGGCGATCAGGCGCTCGATCTCGGGTCCGGCGGAGGCTCCCACGCTTTTCCTTTCATCCCCTTCAACGGAAAGGGTGGCCTAGAACTTCATGCCCGGCATGCCGCCCATCAGGCCCGCCATCGGACCGGCGGCCTCCTGCATCATCTGGGCCTGCTTGGTGTCGAGCTTCTTCTTGGCGTCGGCGTGGGCGGCGATGATCAGATCGGCGATCACCTCGCCCTCGCCCGGCTGGACCAGGCTTTCGTCCATCAGCACCCGGACGAGTTCGCCGGTGCCCATCAGGGTGACCGTGACCATACCGCCGCCCGACGTGCCGTCGACGGTGCTGACGGCCAGCTGCGCTTGGGCGTCGGCCAGTTTCTGTTGCATGGCCTGGGCCTGCTTCATCAGGCCGCCGAGATCTTTCATCTTAGAACTCCAACTTCAAAACGTGGGCGCTCAGCCCTCTTCCTCATCCGGCTCCAGAGGCGCCGCCTCGGGGGTGAGAAGCTTGCGGATCTCGACGATCTCGGCGCCGGGGAAGGCCGACAGCACCGAGGACACGAAGGGATCCTTCTTGATCTCCTCCAGCGCCTCGCGCTCCTCGCGCTTCTGGCGCTCCATCAGGCTCTCGGCCCCGCCGCCGCCTTCGGCCGCCACCAGCCAGGGCTGGCCGGTGGCCTCCTTCAGGAAGCGGACAAGGCGGCCGGCCAGGTTGCCGGGCGCGCCAGGGGCGGCCTCGAAGGTGATGGCGCCAGGCCGGAAGCTGATCGGGCGGATATATTGCTCGGCGTCCAGGCGCAGACCGATGTCTCGCTTGGCCGCGATCAGGGCCATGACGTCGTCGAACGAGGCCACCACGGGCATGGCTTGGGCGCCCGGCGCGGCCATGGTCATTGGCGCGTGGGCGGTCGCGCCGCCGGCCCCCGAACCACCGCCGACAGAGACGCCGCCGCCCGGGCCACCACCGCCGATCGGCGAACCGTCGCGCAGGGCCTTCAGGGCTTCTTCGGGACCCGGCAGGTCGGCGGCGTAGCACAGGCGGATCAGGGCCATTTCGGCCGCGGCCATGGCGTCGGGGGCGCGGCGCACCTCCTCGTGGGCCTTCAGCAGCATCTGCCACAGGCGCGACAGCGTGCCGGCCGAGGTGTGGGCCCCGATCGCCGCCAGGCGCGCGGCCTGCTCCTTGGGCATCGACAGGGCGTCGGGCCCCAAGGCCTTTGACACCGCCGAGCCGTGACAGTGATCGAGGACATCCAGCATGATCACCGTCGGGTCGGCCCCGAAGCCCCACAGGGCGCGGAAGCCATCCAGGGCGTCCTTGGTCTTGCCGGCCATGACGTTTTCGAACAGGGCGATGGTCTGGCCGCGGTCGGCCAGGCCCAGCATGTCGCGCACGACGGCCGAAGTGACGGTCGCCCCGCGATCGGTCTGGACGATCGCTTGATCAAGAAGCGACAGGCCGTCACGCACCGAACCCTCGGCCGCGCGGGCGATCAGGGCCAGGGCGTCCATCTCGATCCGCGCGCCCTCCTTGGCCGAGATCTTGTCGAAGTGCTTGACCAGCACATCCGGCTCGACCCGGCGCAGGTCGAAGCGCTGGGTGCGCGACAGGATCGTCACCGGCACCTTGCGGATCTCGGTGGTGGCGAAGATGAACTTGGCGTGCGGCGGCGGCTCTTCCAGCGTCTTCAGCAGCGCGTTGAACGCCGCCGTCGACAGCATGTGCACTTCGTCGATGATGTAGACTTTATAGCGGGCTTCGACCGGAGCGTAGCGCACCCCGTCCAGCAGCTCGCGCATCTCGTCGACCTTGGTGCGGCTGGCGGCGTCCAGCTCCAGCACGTCCATGTGCCGGCCTTCGATGATGGCGCGGCAGTGGTAGCCCTCGGTGGTCAGGTCGACCGAGGGCCCCTTGACGGTGTCGGTCTCGTAGTTGAGCGCCCGGGCCAGCAGGCGCGCGGTCGTGGTCTTGCCCACCCCGCGGACGCCGGTGAGCATGAAGGCGTGGGCGATACGGCCGGTGGAGAAGGCGTTGGCCAGGGTGCGGACCATGGCCTCCTGGCCAATCAGGTCCTCGAAGGTGCGCGGGCGGTACTTGCGCGCCAGCACCGTATAGGCGTCGCCGGTCTCGGGCGGCGGGTCCTGGACCACGGGGCGCGCTTCTTCAGCGGCGGCCACGGGTGCGGGCGCCTCGCCAAAGATATCGGCGGTGTTCTCGTCGCGTTCAGCGGGCGCCTCGTCCCACGGCGGCGTGGAATCAGGCGAGAGGTCGTCGTGGTCGGCCATGCGTCCGAGTGTAGTGGCGCGGAGCGCACAGAAAAAGCCTCGCCCCGACCGGAGCGCGCATCCGCTGACGAATTTTAGGGGAAAGAGAGGGTGGAGACCGGACAGCGACCCAGAGGTGATCTCGTTGTGGCTGCTGCCTC
This sequence comes from Caulobacter sp. ALps2, assembly GCF_058681635.1. Classification (NCBI taxonomy): domain Bacteria; kingdom Pseudomonadati; phylum Pseudomonadota; class Alphaproteobacteria; order Caulobacterales; family Caulobacteraceae; genus Caulobacter; species Caulobacter sp. ALps2. Next base: position 2,028,339 of record NZ_CM178743.1, on the reverse strand, counting down.
TCGGCCCTGACCAGGTTGGCGAGGCTTCCGTCCGCGCCGATCTCCGAGGCCTATATCGCGACTCATCGCGGCGGATGCAAGGCGCATGACGCACATGCGACGTCGTGACGAGCGTTCACGCTCGCGCTAGAGAGTCCGCATGCCTCTGTCGATCATCACCAACACCTTCGCCGGCAACCCCCTGAACCGCGCCAGCGAGCGACGAGGGGACGAATCCTGGCTGGCCGAAAAGCTGGCTGACGCCGAATCCCTGGCCGTGGCGTTGTGGAACGGCAAGCCGCTGGTCGAGGACATCCTGGACGAGGAGGGCCAGCCCGCCGGCGTCCAGATCGCCTATCTGCGCGCCGATCTGGCCCAGGATCTGGCCGGCGGCAACGAGCGGCTGCTGTTCATGGGCCTGTGGAAGGATATCGCGGTCTTCGCCGTCGACGTCGAGGGCGGGGCCGATCCGGCCGAGGGGCCGTTGAAGGGCCTGGGCCGCTTCGAGGAGCTGCGCGGCGTCGCCTCGACCATGCCGCCGGCCGACGCCGGCATCCTGGCGACGGCCAAGTCGATGTTCGAATGGCGCCGCCGCCACCGCTGGTGCGCGGCCTGCGGCCAGAAGTCCGAGGTGAGCGACGGCGGCTGGAAACGCATCTGCCCGTCCTGCGAGACCGAGCACTTCCCGCGCACCGATCCGGTGGTGATCATGCTGGCCGTCCACGAGGGCAAGTGCCTGCTGGGCCGCCAGGCGGCCTGGCCAGCCGGCATGTTCTCGGCCCTGGCCGGCTTCCTCGAACCCGGCGAGACCATCGAGGAGGCGTGCGCCCGCGAGCTGAAGGAAGAGGCTGGCCTAACCGCGACGGCTGTCCGCTACCATTCCAGCCAGCCCTGGCCGTGGCCGTCATCCCTGATGATGGGCCTGATCGCCGAGGTCGACAGCGCCGACGCGGCCCCGGACCAGACCGAGCTGGAAGAGGTCCGCTGGTTCGACAAGGACGAGGCGACCCAGCTGATCAAGGGCGAGCTGGAGGGCGTGTTCTGCCCGCCGTCGCTAGCGATCGCGCACCAGCTGATCAAGGCCTGGGCGGAGGAGTAGGCGACGACCTGCCCCTCCGAGCCTACGGCCCTCCTCCCCCAGAGGGGGAAGAAGGATCACCTTCCGCCCCCGCTGGGGGCGGACGACCTGCGCGGCAGGTCAGGTGGGGGCCTACTGAGCCAGCCGGTTATCTAAACGGCGGCTCGTCGAACGCCCGCAGTTTCCGCGAGTGCAGGTTCGGGCCTTCGGCATGCAGCAGCTTGCAGGCCATGATTCCGATCTGCAGGTGCTGGCTGATCGCGCGTTCGTAGAAGGCGTTGGCCTGGCCGGGCAGCTTGATCTCGCCGTGCAGCGGCTTGTCCGACACGCAGAGCAGCGTCCCGTAGGGCACGCGGAAGCGATAACCCTGGGCCGAGATCGTCGCCGACTCCATGTCGATCGCCACGGCGCGGCTCTGGTTGAAGCGCAGGGCCGAGAGGCTGTGGCGCAGCTCCCAATTGCGGTCGTCGGTGGTTACGACGGTGCCAGTGCGCAGGCGCTTCTTCAACTGGTCGCCGCTGTCGCCGCTGATCGCCTTGGCCGCGTCGTAGAGCGCGCGCTGGACCTCGGCGATCGACGGCACCGGGATCTCGGGCGGCAGCACGGCGTCCAACACGTGATCGTCGCGCAGATAGGCGTGGGCCAGCACGTAGTCGCCGATGGTCTGGGTGTCGCGCAGGCCGCCGCAGTGGCCGATCATCAGCCAGGCCTGAGGACGCAGCACCGCCAGGTGGTCGCAGATCGTCTTGGCGTTGGACGGGCCGACGCCGATGTTTAGCAGGGTCACGCCCGAGCCGCCCGGCGCCATCAGGTGGTAGGCCGGCATCTGGTGCTTGCGCCAGGTGGATTCCGCCACCGCCAGTTCCGGATTGGCCGTGTTGGCGGTGATGGTCAGCCCGCCCGAGCACGACAGGGCCGTGTAGGGGCTGTCGGGCGCCTTCAGCTGCTCGATGCCCCACCGAACGAACTCGTCGACATAACGATGGTAGTTCGTGAACAGGATGAACTGCTGCACGTCCTCGGCCGGGGCGCCGGTGTAGTGCTTCAGGCGCGCCAGCGAGAAGTCGGTGCGCAGGCCGTCGAACAGCGACAGCGGGCGCGTCTCCTCCAGGGCCGGGTTCCAGACCCCGTCGGCGATCTCGTCGCCGATGAAGGCCAGGTCCGTGGTCGGGAAGAAGCGGGCGATGTCCTCGCTGCGCACGTCGGCCTGGTTCAGGTCGATCGTGGCGTCCAGAACGTAGGGATAAGGGATCTCCTGGCGCGAACGCTCGACCTCGATCTCGACCTCGAAGTCGTCCATCAAGAGGCTCAGCTGTTCAACCAGATAGTCCTTGAACTGGGCCGGCTTGGTCACGGTCGTGGAATAGACGCCCGGACGGCTGACACGGGCGTACGAACGGGCCAGCTTGGGCGGCAGGGCCTCGGGATCGTAGGTCAGACGCAGCTCGGGATAGGCGAACGTCCCGTCGAACCGCGTCTGCGGATCGGGGCGGGTTCCATTTTCGAGATAGGCGCGCAGGGCGGTCCGCAGAGCGTCGACGGCGCGTTCGTATTCGTCATTGAGCCGCTCAACGACGGCGATTGCTTTTTCTTGGTTTGACATGGCGCCTTATAACGACGTTTCGCGACATTGGCGAGACGTCGGCCCCGCCAAAAGGGAATGATTTATTACTTATTCAAGGTGAGGAAGCCGCTCGGCCTTCCGTCTCTACAGACTGAGCCTGTTTATCCGGCTTGGCCCGGGCCAACCCGGGTCGCGCCAGCTCTAGGGCATGGACGAACCCGCTCGGGTCGGCCACAAGGGCTGAAATGCTCAAGGAAGGAGCGAATGGCGGCGCGGGCGTTCTCGTGCGTCGTTCCTTCCGACAACCAGAATACGCCGTCGACGCCCGCCAATGACCTTGGTGGGGGGCGCCAGGGGGACTGAATGAACAAACGCTTCGCCTTTCTGATCGTCGGGGCCATGGTCCTGGGCGTCGCCACGGGTTGGGCCTGTAACCAGTTTCTGGACCCGGCGCAGGCCGCCGAGGCCTCCAAGTGGTTCAAGCTGGGCACCGACCTCTTCCTGCGCCTGATCAAGATGATCATCGCCCCGCTGGTGCTGACCACCCTGATCGCCGGCATCGCCCACATGGAGGACGCCGCCTCGGTCGGCCGGATCGGCGTAAAGACCATGGGCTGGTTCATCAGCGCCTCGGCCGTGTCGCTGCTGCTGGGCCTGCTGATGGTCCACCTGCTGCAGCCAGGCGCGGGCCTCGTCTTGACCGACGCCGCCTCGACCGCCGCCGCGCCGGCCGCCTCGACGGAAGGCTTCACGCTTCAGACCTTCATCACCCACCTGGTGCCGACCTCGATCTTCGACGCCCTGGCCAAGAACGAGATCCTGCAGATCGTCGTCTTCAGCCTGTTCGTCGGCACGGCCGTGGCCTCGCTGGACAACAAGGCCCCGCAGATCATGGAGCTGGCCGAGCAAGGCGCCCAGATCATGCTGAAGGTCACCAGCTTCGTGATGAAGCTGGCGCCGCTGGCGATCTTCTGCGCCCTGGCCTCGTCCATCGCCACGCAAGGCATCTCGATGCTGGCCGTCTACGGCAAGTTCGTGCTGGGTTTCTACGCCACCATGGGCGTGCTGTGGGCGCTGCTGTTCGTCGCCGCCTTCCTGGTGATCGGCAAGCGCGTGTTCCCGCTGTTTGGCGTGATCCGCGAGCCGGCCCTGCTGGCCTTCTCGACCGCCTCGTCGGAAGCCGCCTATCCGCGCATCCTGGACGGCCTGCCCAAGATCGGCGTGCGCCGCCGCATCGTCTCGTTCGTGCTGCCTCTGGGCTACTCGTTCAACCTCGACGGCTCGATGCTGTACTGCACCTTCGCCACCATGTTCATCCTGCAGGCGCACGGCGTGCACCTGTCGATCCAGCAGCAGATCTTCATGCTGGCCCTGCTGATGGTGACCTCGAAGGGCATCGCCGGCATCCCGCGCGCCTCGCTGGTGGTGATCATGGCCACCCTCACCCACTTCGGCATGCCCGACGCCTGGATCGCCCTGGTCCTGGGCGTCGATCACCTGCTGGACATGGGCCGCAGCGCCACCAACGTCGTCGGCAACAGCGTCGCCGCCGCGGTGGTCGCCAAGTGGGAGGGCGAGCTGGACGACATCCAGCCCGACGAGGCCGAGCCAGCCAAGGCCTAAAACCTTCCCCGGCAGGCTTTTCGATGCGGCCCGCTTCCTCTGGAGGCGGGCCGTTTTCATGTACAGTTTCAAATGTACAGTAAAAACTTGACTTCGCCCAGGAGAGGCCCAATCTCTTGAACCGAGGGACCTTTTAGGACGACCACGCCATGAGCAAGCTCACCCGTATCACGCGCGCCGCGCTGATCGGGCTCGCCGTCGCTGGATTTGGCGCCTCGGCCGCTTCGGCGGCCCAAGGCGACACCAAGCCAGCCAAGCCGCCCCGCCAATGCTTCTATCTGTCCGACTGGCGCGGCTGGACCGCGCCGGACAAGAACACCCTGTATCTGAAGGTCCGCAATCGCGAGGTCTATCGGGTCGACCTGTCGTACGGCTCCAACCAGCTGACCTGGCCGGGCAGCCACCTGGTTTCGGTGGTGCGCGGCACCGACAGCATCTGCCAGCCGCTGGACCTGGACCTGCGTGTGTCGGACGGCATGGGCTTCGCCATACCGATCCGCGCCAAGAGCATCACCAAGCTGACGCCGGAAGAGATCAAGGCGATCCCGAAAAAGTACCAGCCGTAAGCTGGACCACGCCTTCGGAAACCAGAACCGGCCGCGCCTTACAGCGCGGCCGTTTTCGTGTCAGGACGCCGCCGCGTTCAGCAGGGCCACGATCATGGTGTTGGCGGGGGTGGCGATCCCGTGCGCCGCGCCCTTGCGGACAATGACGCCGTTGCGGGCGTCCAGCTCCATCGGCCGGCCAGCGGCCCGGTCGGCGTGCAGGGAGTTCATCGACTCCGGCGCCTGGCCGCGATAGCCGGCGACCACCGCGTCCGGCAGGTCGTCGGACAGATCCGCGCCCTCGGCGCGCCCCACCGCCACGCATTCCCGCACCAGGGCCCGCATGACCTCGGCGGCGCCCTCGTTCTGAGCGACGACGGCCGTCTTCAGGGTCAGGGCGTTGACCGCGCCGGCGCAGTTGAGGGCCAGCTTCTTCCAGGCCTCGGTGACGAAGTCGTCGACCACGTCGATCTGGATGGGCGTATGGGCGAACAGGGCCGCGAAAGCCTGGCCAGCGTCACCCGCCGGGACCTTGATCCAGCCATTGCGCCGCTGCAGCATCCGCCCCGGCGCCGAGCGCTCGGCCGGGATGTCGACCACCGCCGGGAGCAGGTTCTCGGCCACGACCTTGCCCGCGAACGGGACGGTGTGCTCGACGCCGTTGCGCAGGATGGCCACGCGGGTCTCCGGCCCGACCAGCGCCGCCAGCCAGGCCATCGTGCCGTCGGTGTCGTAGGTCTTGGTGGCGACCAGGACCCAGTCGACGGCGAGGAGCCCCTCGGGCGACGTCGCCACGCGCGGGCTGGCGCTGATCGGCCCCTCGGGGGTCTCGATCGCCAGGGTCTCGAACGGCGTGCGGACGCAGACCGTCACCGCATGGTCGGGATTCTGGGCCAGCCAGGCGGCCGTCGTGCCGCCCACGGCGCCCGGGCCGATCACCGCGATGCTGGTCATGCTGAAGCTCCATACGACGCAGGCCTCTGATAGGGCTGGATCACGACGGGTTCTAGCGCTTTCGGACACTGGCCTCGGGCGTGACGAAGCTGCCCTGCAGGGGGATGGAGCACGGCGTCCGCCCCAGGCGCAGCTCGCCTTGCCGATCCTTCGACTTTCGCCCGCCGCCGAACTTGACCGAGCAGTTGAGCAGACGGAAATAGGCCGCGCCGCCCGGGGTCACGGCGCCCGGCTGCCGATCGCCATAGGACCGGCCCGACGGCCCCGCCGCCGCCAGTTCGTCGTAATAGGCGCGCTTGCCCGGGTCCATCGGCGCGTCGTAGCTGGGTGTCCCGGGCGTCAGGCGACCCAGCTTCTCGGCGCAGGCCTCGCGCGCTTCCCGCGTCACCGCCCGTGAGCAGCCGGCGCTGGCCCGCAAGGCGGCGCGCAGAGTGTCGGGGACAGCCGAGCTGGCCGGCGCGGGAATCGTGGCGACACCGGCGGGCGCCGCGAGAGGGGCCACGGGCGCGACCGTGGAAGGCGCGGGCAGGGCCACGCGCCGCGTAGGCCGAGACGTCGAGGGCCTCGCCAGCGCTGGGTCAGGCGCTATCGGCTGAAACAGCTCCACCGACATCAGCGACAGATCCGGCCCGGTCGCGAAAAAGGTCGGCTCGGTGGGCAAGGCCAGCCAGACCAGCACGGCCGTGTGCAGCGCCAGCGAAACCGCCGCGATCAAGACCCGCCGCCGCCGTCGAAAGACCCCCATCGCCCCCGCCCCAACCCGAGGCCGCGATAACGTCGTTCAGTTGTGTCCGAAGCGGGGCCGCGCCAAGGCGACGATCAGGCGCCTGAAAACGACGAAGGGCGAGACCTCGCGGCCCCGCCCCTCACCACGCCCCTCGTGGAGGCTTATTGCGCCGGCGTCAGGTCCGAGCGCTTCTTCATCATCTCGTCGAAACTGGTCCAGACGCCTTCCGAACCGTGCCACTGACCCTTGGTCGCGGCCTTCGAGTACTCGGTCGCGCGAGCCTCGAAGAAGTTGGCGTGCTCCACGCCCGACAGCAGCGATTGCAGCCAGGGCAGCGGGTTTTCCTTCACGCCGTACACTTCCGGCAGGTGCAGCTGGCGCAGGCGCCAGTCGGCGATGAAGCGGATGTACTGCTTGATGTCGTCGGGCGTCATGCCCTGGATGTCACCGGCCTCGAAGGCCAGGTCGATGAAGTTGTCCTCCATGCCGACCACGGTCTTGCAGCAGTCGACGATGTCGTCGGCCACGGCCTTGGTCACCGCGCCCGTCTCCTTGTTGAAGGCGTGGTAAAGCTTGATGATGCCGTCGCAGTGCAGGCTCTCGTCGCGGATCGACCACGAGACGATCTGGCCCATGCCCTTCATCTTGTTGAAGCGCGGGAAGTTCATCAGCATGGCGAACGAGGCGAACAGCTGCAGGCCTTCGGTGAAGCCGCCGAACATCGCCAGGGTGCGGCAGATGTCGGCGTTCGAGTCGACGCCGAAGGTCTGCATGTAGTCGTGCTTGGCCTTCATGGCCTCGTATTCCATGAACGCCGAGAACTCGGTCTCGGGCATGCCGATGGTCTCGAGCAGCAGGGCGTAGGCCGCGATATGGATCGTCTCCATGTTCGCGAACGAGGCCAGCATCATCTTCACTTCGGTCGGTTTGAACACCCGGCCGTAGCGCTCCATGTAGTTGTCCTGCACCTCGACGTCCGACTGCGTGAAGAAGCGGAAGATCTGCGTCAGCAGGTTCCGTTCCTTGTCGTTCAGCTTGACGGCCCAGTCCTTGAGGTCCTCGCCCAGCGGCACCTCTTCCGGCATCCAGTGGACCTGCTGCTGCTTCTTCCAGAAGTCGTAGGCCCACGGATAGCGGAACGGCTTGTAGCCGCCCGAGGGGGTCATCAGGCCGGGCAGGATGAGCGACGACGGAGCGGACATGCGGAGCCTCGGAGCAGAATCGTCGAACAGACGCTAAGTTGACTCACCCTATCAAAGCGACGGCTGCCATCTAGTGGTCGTGACGTCGCACCCACACAAGATGTTGTGAGTAGGGTGTGGATAATTCGGGAGTCGATGATGACCGCCTACCGTCTGTTCAGCGCTCTGGGCTCGGGCGGCGTGCCCGTCGAAGCCGCTATGTCCTTGATCGGCCTGCCCTATGAGATCGTCGAGGCCCCCACCTGGGAGGGCGAAGCCGAACAGGCCAAGGTCGCCACGGTCAACCCGCTGAAACAGATCCCGGCCCTGGTCACCCCCGACGGCGAGACCATCACCGAGAGCGCGGCCATCCTGATCTGGCTGGCGGACAAGTTTCCGGAAGCGCGCCTGGGACCGACGATCGACGACCCGATGCGGGCTCGGTTCCTGCGCTGGATGACCTTCATCCCGGCCTCGATCTATTCGCTGTTCTGGGTGCGGGATGATCCGTCGCGCCTGGGCGGGTCCGATCCCAAGGTCGGGGCGCGGATCAAAGCCGCCACCGCGGAACGGATCATCGACTGCTGGGCGATGATGGAGAGCCAGCTGACGCCGGGGCGGTATCTGCTGGGCGACGAGCTTACGGTGCTGGACCTCTACGTCACGGTCGTCAGCCGCTGGGGCCCTCGGCGGGTGCGGTTCTACGACGTGGCGCCGAGGATGGCGGAGGTCGTGCGGCGCGTCGACGCTGACCCGCGCCTGACGGAGTTCTGGGAGAAGCGGTTCCCGTTCTTCGACGGGTGGGAAAGGCTGGGGCAGCAGGGATAGCCGCTTCCATTGGCCACAACAGGATAGTTGTCCTGGTTAGTCGCGCGTCTTCACGACTCGGGTTCTAATTCGAGCTTCTAGCCTCGGGGACGGACGATATCGATGGATTGGGGCAGCGTGCCCGACTGGCTTGGCGTCGTCATCGGCCTGGTTAGCCTAGCCGCAGGTGGTAGTGCCGTTGCTTCGTGGGCCGCCAAGCGCGATCCAGAACAGAAAAGGCTATTCGTAACAGCGGAGCGCATCCCTGGGCTGAAGGGCATTATGCGGGTCAAGGTTCGCTACATTGCCGACGATCTGGACGCTCCGGTATGGGTGCAGGTTTCCAGCAGTCAGGTTTATGTGATCCCTGAAAGGGCGCTCGCAGATCCAGTTTCCGATACGAATCTCAAGAACGTCCTGAAGCAGCAGTACGATCGTTTGTCGCTGCAACTTCGACATTCCGGCGGATCTGAGTCGCGCGAGTTTACTGGTTCGTTCCTCGCTCCATGGTACGGATTTTCACACGCACCTAAGCTGTCGTTCGAGTTCCAACAGCCGAAGGGACACCCTCGTCTACGAGCGACCAAGCGCCTTGGTCCGGTTAAGTAAGGCGGCAACGGCTAAGACGCTCTGCAAATCGCGTTGGTTTTGAACGTCTACCTCGGCCGCCACTTGACGCCCGACCACCGGTCGGTGCGATCCTTAAATCTCTTGGAGGCTGCAGCGTGCAGGGCTGATCAGGTCAGTCCGCCGACACCGCCTCCGGCGGCCGCGCGCGGCGGCGCGGAGCGTCGTCCTTGAGTGACCTGATCAGCCCTGCGATCGTCTCGCCGTGAGATGTAAGGAGGGCTCCTTCTCCGGGGAGAAGGATTTCCACCCAACGCAAACTACACCCGCCATCCCGCGCTTCATGCGCGGGCCCCATCCGTCCGCCGCACGAGCGGAGCAGGAACGGCCCCTCACATGAAGGCTGAACCATGGGTCCCGCGCATAAAGCGCGGGATGACGAAATTGGGGTATGACCTTGCCAATACCAGGCCCCCGCGTCGCCCCCGCGCATCATTCTTCCCCCCTAGCTCTTTACCCAGCCCAGCTTCGCCGCTAGAAGCACCCCCGATGCAATTCGCCGTGACCCCAATTATTACCCGCAAAACGACCCGCTTCGGTGGGGCGGCGGGTATGCGCGCGATCTAAGCGGCATCCTCGAACCAGCCCCGCCGATGGCGCGGGGCGGCTCTCTCTCAACGAGATCTGACAGCTCCCCGCGCTCCTAGTCACCAGGAGACGCCTTTCATGAGCTTCAAGTTTTCCCGATCCAATCCGCCGCGCGTCGGCGTCGTCGGCGCCACCGGTCTGGTCGGCGGCATGATGCGCGAGCTGCTGGCCGAGCGGGACTTCCCGCTTAGCGAGCTGCGCCTGTTCGCCTCGGCCCGCTCGGCCGGGACCAAGGTCGACTTCAAGGGGACCGCGGTCGTCGTCGAGGACGCTTCCACCGCCGACTTCGCCGGGCTGGACATCGTGTTCTTCTCGGCCGGCGGCGACACCTCGCGCGAACTGGCGCCCAAGGCCGCCGCGGCCGGGGCCGTGGTGATCGACAACAGCTCGGCCTGGCGCTCGGACCCGGACGTGCCGCTGGTGGTGGCCGAGGTCAATCCGCATGCGCTGGCGAACATCCCCAAGGGCATCGTCGCCAACCCCAACTGCACCACCATGGCCGCCATGCCGGTGCTCAAGCCCCTGCACGATCGCGCTGGATTGAAGCGCCTGACCGTCAGCACCTACCAGGCCGCCTCGGGCGGCGGGGTCGAGGGCATCCAGGTGCTGTCCGAGCAGCTGCGCGCCGGCGCGACCGGCGACCTGGACGGCCTGGCGATGTCGCCCGACGCCGCCCCGCTGCCGGAAGCCCGCAAGTGGGCCGTGCCGCTGGCCTACAATGTCGTGCCGCTGAACTACGTCGTGGGCGAGGACGGCTATACGGAGGAAGAGCTGAAGCTGCGCGACGAGAGCCGCAAGATCCTGGAGCTCCCCGGCCTGCCGGTCAGCGGCACCTGCGTGCGGGTGCCGGTGTTCACCGGCCACTCGCTGTCGATCAACGCCGAGTTCGAGCGCCCGCTGTCGGTGGCCGAGGCCACGGCGCTGCTGGGCGCCGCGCCGGGCGTGGTGGTCGAGGCCGTGCCGAACCCGCTGGCCGCCACCGGCCAGGACCCGGTGTTCGTCGGCCGCATCCGTCCGGACCCGACCGTCGAGCATGGCCTGGCCCTGTTCGTGGTCGGCGACAACCTGCGTAAGGGCGCGGCGCTGAACGCGGTGCAGATCGCCGAAGTGATGCTGGACGCCTAGGGTCCGCAAGGGGCGGGCGGCTAGACCGCTCGCCCCATCGGCCAATCGACATCGACCTCCGCCGCCAGGAAGTCGATGAAGGCCCGCACCCGCGCGGGCAGCGGGCCGGCGTGGCCGACATAGACGGCGCTGACCGTCTCCAGCTCGCCGGAATTGAAGTCGTCCAGCACTGGAACCAGTCTGCCGGCCCGGATGTGGTCGACGATGTGGAAGATGCCCAGCTTGGTGATCCCCTGCCCGGCCAGGGCCAGGTGGGTGGCGCTCTCGCCGTCGCCGACCAGCGACCGGCCGTGAGCCGGATAGCACACCCGCTCGCCGCCGATCAGAAACGGCCACTCGTCGCACTGGCGCGAGAAGTTGAAGGTGATCAGGTCGTGGTCGGCCAGCTCATCCGGATGCCGAGGAGTCCCCCGCCGCGCCAGATAGGCGGGCGAGGCGACCAGGACCGTGCGGCTGTCGCCCAGCTTCCTGGCCACCAGCTGCGAGGGCCGCATCGGCCCCACCCGGATCGCCACCTCGGCGCGCTCGTCCAGCAGGTCGATCACCTGGTCGGTCAGGGTCACGTCGACCTGGACCTCGGGGTAGAGCGCCGAGAACTTCGGGACCAGGGGAAACAGGTGATGCAGACCGAACGGCACGTTGGCGTTGATCCGCAGCCGGCCGCGCGGCACGGCGCAAGCGGCGACCGAACGCTCGGCCTCGTCCAGGTCGGCCAGCACCCGCAGGGACCGCTCGTGAAAGGTCAGGCCCTCGGCCGTCAGCTGCAGCTTACGCGTCGAGCGCACCACCAGGCGCGAGCCCAGGCGGGCCTCCAGCCGCGCCACCAGCTTGCTGACCGCCGACGGGGTCATCGACATCGCCTTGGCGGCGGACGTGAAGCCGCCCTCCTCGACGACGCGCGCGAAGACTTCCATCTCCCCCGACCGGTTGATGTCCGAGCGCGCCATCATGCCCTCAAGTCACAAGTGAAGTTCCTGACCGCAATCTAATTCATCGAACGGAAAGGCGCCATCTGAGGGTCCGAACCAAACCGGAGCCGGCTGTCATGCCCCTCGCCCTCTATGCCCTGACCGTCGGCGCCTTCGGCATCGGCGTCACCGAGTTCATCATCATGGGCCTGCTGATGCAGGTCTCCGCCGATCTCGGCGTCTCGATCCCCGCCGCCGGCCTCTTGATGACCGGTTACGCCCTGGGCGTCTTCGTCGGCGCGCCCATCCTGACCTTGGCCACCCGCCGCCTACCCCGCAAGACCACCCTGCTCGTGCTGATGGCGATCTTCACCCTGGGCAACATCCTGGCCGCCATCGCCCCGACCTATGGGATCCTGATGGGCGCGCGCCTGGTCACGGCCTTGGCGCACGGCACCTTCTTCGGCGTCGGTTCGCTGGTCGCCGTCTCCCTCGTCCCGCCCGAGCGCAAGGCCTCGGCCATCGCCATCATGTTCACCGGCCTGACCATCGCCACCCTGCTGGGCGTGCCGTTCGGCGCCTGGCTGGGCCTGGCCTTCGGCTGGCGGATGGCCTTCTGGGCCGTGGCCGGCGTCGGCGCCCTGGCCTTCGTCGTCCTGGCCGCCCTGGTCCCCGCCGCCCAGGAGAAGGTCGAACCCGCGCCCCTGCGCGAGGAGTTCGCCGTCCTGGCCCGTCCGCAGGTGCAGCTGGGTCTGGCCATGACCGTGCTGGGCTTCGGCGGCGTGTTCGCGGTGTTCACCTATATCCAGCCGATCCTGATGGAGCTGGCCGGGTTCTCGAAAGAGGCCGTCTCGCCGATCCTGCTGGTGTTCGGCGCGGGCCTGGTGGCCGGCAACCTGGTCGGCGGCCGCTGGGCCGACAAGGGGCTGAACGCGGCCCTGGTCGGGACCCTGGTGGCGCTGACCCTGGTCATGGGCGGTTCGGCCCTCGCCTTCCACAGCCAGATGGGCGCGGTGATCGCCGCCTTCCTGCTGGGCGCGGCCGCCTTCGCCACCGTCGCGCCCTTGCAGATGCGCGTGCTGAGCCAGGCCGGCGGCGCGGGCCAGGGTCTGGCGTCCAGCCTGAACATCGCCGCCTTCAACCTCGGCAACGCCTTCGGCGCCTGGCTGGGCGGGGTGGTGATCGCCCACGGCCCCGGCCTCTCGGCCGTGCCCCTGATCGCCGCCGCCGTGCCGCTGTCGGCCCTGGTCCTGGCCTTCTTCAGCCTGTCGCTCGAACGCCGCGCGCCCGCCCTCGCTTAGGAGAAACCCCGATGGAATATCGCACGCTGGGCCGTTCTGGTCTGAAGGTCCCCGCCCTGTCGTTCGGGGCCGGCACGTTCGGCGGCCAGGGCCCGCTGTTCTCGGCCTGGGGCGACACCGACGTCGCCGGCGCTCGCCGCATCGTCGACATCGCGCTCGAGGCCGGCATGACCCTGTTCGACAGCGCCGACGTCTATTCGAACGGCGCGTCCGAGGAGATCCTGGGCGCCGCCCTCGAAGGCCGCCGCGACCAGGCGCTGATCTCGACTAAGCTGGGTCTCAACGGCGGGACTTCGCGCCATCGCCTGATCCCCGGTGTCGAGGCCGCCCTGAAGCGCCTGAAGACCGACCGTATCGACCTCCTGCAACTGCACGCCTTCGACGGGACGACGCCGGTCGAGGAGACGCTGTCGGCGCTCGACGACCTCGTCCGCGCCGGCAAGGTTCTGTACGTCGGCGCCTCGAACTTCTCCGGCTGGGAGCTGATGAAGTCCCTGGCCGCCGCCGACCGTGACGGCCGGCCGCGCTATGTCGCCCACCAGGCCTACTATTCGCTGGTCGGCCGCGACTACGAGTGGGAGCTGATGCCGCTGGGGGCCGACCAGGGCGTCGGGGCCATGGTCTGGAGCCCGCTGGGCTGGGGCCGCCTGACGGGCAAGATCCGTCGCGGCCAGCCGTTGCCCGAGACCAGCCGCCTGCACGACACCGCCGACGCCGGCCCGCCGGTGGACAATGAGCGCCTCTACCGCGTGGTCGACGCCTTGGACGCGGTCGCCGCCGAGACCGAGAAGACCGTGCCCCAAGTGGCCATCAACTGGCTGCTCCAGCGCCCCACGGTGTCCAGCGTCATCATCGGCGCCCGCACCGAGGACCAACTGCGCCAGAACCTGGGCGCGGTCGGCTGGAACCTGACGCCGGAGCAAGTCGCGCGCCTGGATGCGGCCAGCGCCGTGACCCCGGCCTATCCCTACTATCCGTACTGGCGCGAGGGCGGCTTCAAGCAGCTCAATCCGCCGCTGGTTTAGTCCCTGCCCAGCACCCGGCGCAGGAAGGCGGTCATCTCGGCCTCGCGCCGGGCGTCGGGCTTGGCTTCCAGCACCCCGCGCCGCCCCTCGGGGATGTGTTCGGCCGGGTCGCCATTGGCGTGGAAGACATAGTGCTCGAAGAAGGCCCGCCAGGCGTTGCGCCGCTTGGCGGGCAGCCGGCGCACGTTGCGCAGGGCGTGGACGAAGGCGTCGAACGGCTGGCCCGCCATCCCATTGGCCGCCATGTCCGCCGGCTCCCACCAATAGTTGACCAGCATGTTCAGCGGCCCGGTCGCCTGGACGTGGTGCCACCACAGGGTCGGGATGTAGATCGCGTCACCCGGCTCGAGATCGGCGATCAGGGCGCTCTCCAGGGCCTGCGCGAACTTCGGAAAGCGCTCCAGATTCGGGTTATCCAGCGACACCAGGCTGACCGGCCGACCGGCCGGGGTGAAGTCCAGCGGGCCGATATAGAGGTTGCCGACCTGGTCGGGCGGAAACAGCGTGAAGCGCCGCTGGCCGCTGACCACCACGGCGAGGTTGTCGGACATGTCGTGGTGGGTCTGGATGATCGAGGCGTTGCCCAGCCACAGACGCGGCGCGATCGCCTCGTCCAGCAGGTCGAGGGCATTGGCCTTCTCGAAGCCCGGCAGGATGGGCGCGATCGGGGTCGAGCCCACATAGATCGCCGGCGGTTCTGGGTGGTCGGCCAGCCGCAGCAGCTCGTCCAACACCGGCTTCAGCGGGGCCGGGCGACGGTCGAAGTTCATGCCCCGGCCGGTCTCGTCATAGAAGAACCGACCGCCGATCGCTGGCGCGCCCAGCATGGCCTCGACGGTCGCGCCCTTGTCGAAGCGCTTCAGATAGTCGGCCAGAGCCTGGGGCGACGTGCGCGCGGCCCGCACCGCCGGCCAGTCTCGCGCCACGCCGCGCAACACGGTGGGCTGGTAGAGCGGCGTCAGATCACGAGCGAAGGTCTCGGCGTCGATCTCGAAGATCTCTGACGGCCGACCAGGGGAGGGCATGGAGGACGCGGACTTTTCGGGAAGGGGTGAGCGGCGGCACGCTAGGGTGCGAAATCGGCGGTCGCGTTACCGAACGTTGCGGGGTCGCAAAGAACGGCCGATCCGCCTCGCCAAACGCCGGAATGCTGATAAGCACGGCCTTATGCTGACCGATCCGTTCTTCTACGCGGTGGCGATCCCCGCGGTGATCCTGCTGGGCCTGGCCAAGGGCGGGTTCGCCGGAATCGGCGTGGTGGCCGTGCCGCTGCTGGCCCTGGCGGTCTCGCCGGTCATGGCCGCCTCCATCACCCTGCCGATCCTGCTGGTCCAGGACGTGGTCAGCGTCTGGGCCTTCCGGAAGAGCTGGGACAAGGGCCTGCTGATCCTGATGCTGCCGGCCGCGGCGGTTGGCGTCTTCCTGGGCTGGGCCCTGGCCGCCTTCGTCGAGGAGGCCGCCGTCGAGCTGGCCGTGGGCGCGATCTCGGTCGCCTTCGCCCTGCAGCGCCTGTGGGCCGAGCGCGCGGTCAAGGCCGCGGCGCAGGTGGAAGCCGGCCCCGCGCGGCCGTGGCTGGGCGCCCTGTGCGGCGCGGCGGCCGGCTTCACCAGCCAGAT
This sequence comes from Caulobacter sp. ALps2, assembly GCF_058681635.1. Classification (NCBI taxonomy): domain Bacteria; kingdom Pseudomonadati; phylum Pseudomonadota; class Alphaproteobacteria; order Caulobacterales; family Caulobacteraceae; genus Caulobacter; species Caulobacter sp. ALps2. Next base: position 2,012,691 of record NZ_CM178743.1, on the reverse strand, counting down.
CGCCCACGCCGGCGGCCCGCCCTTCCAGATCTACGTCCTGCCCCGCCGCCTGGCGCGCGACACGTTCATCGGCACCAGCGCCATCTTCTTCGCGGTCGTGAACTGGATGAAGGTCCCGGCCTATGTCGCCCTGGGCCAGTTCACGCCCAAGGTGCTGGCCACCGCCGGGGTGCTGCTGCCCTTGGCCATCGCCTCGACCTGGGCCGGCGTCTGGCTGGTGCGCCGCGTGCCGGCCGAGGGCTTCTACAAGGTCATCTACGTTCTGCTGGTGGCGGTCGGCGGCAAGCTGGTCTTCGACGGCGCGCGCGCACTGTTCTTCTGAGTCGCTTTTCCGCGTGCCTTTTTTCCTTCAAGCGTGTCGCCAAGGCCCTTTCGCCGCCACGATGATCACCGCTTATATGTCACGGAACGAACCTAGGGTTCGGACGTAGATGCCATACGAATGGGCGGGCCATGACTGCGAGCACCACCACGACCGAGGTCGTCGCCGTTGAAAAGCCGGCGACGCATTATCCCACGCCCGGCGCCAAGTGCGCCGACCTGGTGGTGCACTTGGCCGGCCTGGCCTGCGCCCTGCTGGGCGGCGGCATCCTGCTGGGCCTGGCCTTCGGCCTGGGCGACCTGAAGCAGGTGGCCGCGATCAGCGTCTACACCGTTGGCCTCATCTTGATGCTGTCGCTGTCGACCGCCTACAACTTCGCCAAGGCCCGCTGGCGGCCGCTGCTGCGCCGCTTCGACCACGCCGGCATCTTCGTGATGATCGCCGCCTCGTACACGCCCTTCACCACCCAGAACCTGACCGGCTGGTGGGCCATCGGCATGACCACGGCCGTGTGGACCGTGGCCGCCGTCGGCGTCGCGGCCAAGCTCTTCCTGCCGGGCCTGGACAAGCGTTTCTGGGTCGGGCTGTACCTGGCGCTGGGCTGGCTCGTCCTGGTCGCCATCAAGCCGATGATCGACGGCCTTTCGTGGGTGGCCCTGCTGCTGCTGGCCATCGGCGGCCTCGTCTATTCCACCGGAACCATCTTCTACCTGATGCGTCGCCTGAAGTTCCGCCGCGCCATCTGGCACGGCCACGTGATTGGCGGCGCCGGCCTGCACTACGCGGCCGTCCTGGTGGGCGTGGTGCTGGCCAGCACGCACTAGAGGCCAACCTTGGACAAGGATCCCGCCGGCAAGATCAGCCTTCAGGGCTTCTTCAAGGATTGGAAGACCGCCGATCCGCTGCGGGGCAAGCGCCTGCCCGCCCCGCCGTCCGAGCGGCACGTCCAGGCGGCCGGCTTTCCCGGTGTGCGCCTTTCGGTCGATCAGGCCGACGACGCCCTGAAGAGCGCGGCCGACCGCCTGGCCCCGCTGCGCTCGCTGATCGGCCGCGACGAGTTCAACATCCTGGCCCTGTCCGGCGGCGCGGCCGGCGGCGCCTATGGCGCGGGCGTGCTGACAGGCCTGTCCAAGGCTGGCCGGCGGCCAGACTTCGCCATCGTCACCGGGGTCAGCACCGGGGCCCTGATCGCCCCACTGGCCTTCCTGGGGTCGGCCTGGGATGACCGCCTGACCGAGGCCTATGTCGGTGGCCACGCCACCGAGCTGCTCAGTCTGCGCCGCCTGGCCCCGGCCCTCGGCCCTAGCATCTTCAAGGGCGAGTCACTGGACGCCCTGGTCGAGACCTTCGTCGACCAGGAGATGGTCGAGGCCGTCGCCGTCGAGCACGCCAAGGGCCGGCGCCTGTTGATCGCCACCACCAATCTCGACAGCCAGCGCGCCGTGGTCTGGGACATGGGCGAGATCGCCACCCATGGCGGCGCCGACGCCCTGAAGCTATTCCGCACCCTGCTGGTCGCGTCCTCGTCGGTGCCGGGCATATTCCCGCCCAAGCTGGTCGAGGTCGAGGTCGACGGCCAGGCCTACCAGGAGATGCACGTCGACGGCGGCGTGGCCGCGCCGCTGTTCCTGATGCCCGACGCCCTGCTCCACTGGCGCAATCTGGGGCCCCGCTTCCGGCGCGGCCGGGTGCACGTGATCGTCAATACGGTGCTGGATCCCTCGACCCAATCGACCCCGCCGGGCGTGGCCTCGATCATGGCGCGCAGCTTCGACACCATGCTGCGGTTCTCGTACCGCCAGGCGCTGAGCCTGGCCGCCGGCTTCTGCTCGCGTCACAACCTGCCGCTCAGCGTGGCCTCGATCCCCAACAGCTTCGAGGGCACCAACCTCTTGAAGTTCGAGACCGACCTGATGCGCCGCATCTACGACGCGGGTCACGATCACGCCCTGGACGGTTCGGTGTGGACCAGCGCGGTCGAGGAGCAGAGCCTGTGGCGCGGCCTGTTCCGCAAGCAGGTCCCGTCGATCTCGTCCGGCACCGGCGTCATCGTCCGCGACGAACCCGGCCCGGTCGGCGTCGAGGCGCCGCTGGAGCCATAGGGGCAAGGTCGCTCTTGGGGTGGTGAACGGCCTTCAATCGACTAAAGTTCTCCAATGCGCACATACCTTGGCTCGTGTCATTGCAAGGCCGTGAAGTTCGAGGTTGATGCTGAAATCGACTATGTACGTGTCTGCGATTGTTCTATTTGCTCAATGCGCGGAGGACTGATGTTCCGCGTTCAGAGCAACGCGGTACGGCATCTCACGCCGCTAGCCGATTTGACTCCGTATCGCTGGGGCTCGTGCACCGCCACGGACTATTTTTGCCCGATCTGCGGGATCCTCCCATTTCGGAAACCGAGCCATCCAACACGCGCTGAGCAAGCGGCTGGAATGGCCGCGTTCGACGGATGGGCGATCAACACACGCTGTCTTGAAGGCTTTTCCCCCGAGGCCGTGACTGTCGTTCCGATATTCGGGCGACGGCTCGGCCTAGAGACCGACTAGATCGAAAGCCGACCCGCGGTCAGGTCGATCCTCAAATCTCTTGGAGTCCGCGGCGTGCGGGGCGCGGTGGGAGAGCTCCCGCCGCCATGAGGCTTTCCCAGTGAGCAAAGTCGCGCGCTACGCCGGGGGCGCCCCTGGGTTTTGATCAGCTCGCCGAGCGACAGACTTCCGCGATGCGGTCGGCCATTTTGTAATCGCCTTCGCGCAACACCATCCGCAGGGCCCCCTCGCAGTGACCGTTGTTGATCAGGTTGGCGGCGCGCTGGGCCGTAAGCTTGCGGTGGCCGTCGCTCTCGCTCGACATCGAACCCGGGGGAAAGCTGGCCCGCGGCGCCGACGGCCAACCCAGCACGCCGCGCTGGGCGGCGGCGCCCGTGGCGCCGAGCGTGAGGACGCCGATGATGGTGAGCGAGAGGAGGCGCATGACGATCCCTTCCGGCGACCGTGTCGCCCGCGTGCGGAATCAACCCGAGGGCGATACACCCGCGTCGCTCACCCCGCAATGGTCAGGGCGGGAGGGCGTCTTGGACGCCTTAGGCCTTCTTGAGATGCCGCGCGCGCAGCTTGTCGACGTTCGGCGGGTCGGCGCGGAAGTCCGAGGCCAGGCCCAGGCGGGCGTTGCACGACGGGCAGCGGACCGAATCCCCGTCGGCCAGTTCGGTCGGCGGGTCGAAGCGCGTGCCGCATGGCTTGCACTTCCAGTCGCCCACGGCCGGAGGCGGGGGCGGCGGAGGCGGCGGCGCGGCCTGGGGCGTGAACACCGTGGTGCGGGCCGACGGCTTGACCATGCGCTCGAGCGGCGGCGGACCGCCGGGAGCGGCGACAGCGCTCTTGAGGCTCAGGGTCTTGCGGCGCGGGGGCTCGCTCTCGCTCATGGTCTCGCTAGTCTTAAAGGGGATGGGGGCTTCTAGGATAGGACCCGGGCTTGCTGCATGAAAGCGGCCGGAAACACAAGCTTTATAAGGGAAAAAGCCCTTACCAGTGCGGCTTCAGGCTGAACGACAGGGCCACCACGTCGTCCTTTTGCGTGGCCAGGCCCATGATGCCTTCCTTGGCCCTGATCTCGCGATGGATGTAGCCAAGCGAGGCCTGCATCGCGCCGCGGCGCCAGGCGACGCCGGCCTGGCTGTCGCCGATCAGCTTGCTGGTGACGTCCTGGGTCAGGCCGCCCCGGCTCCAGTCGCCATTCTGGCCGCGCAGCATGTTCAGGCCCACGGCCCTGCCGCTGGCGGCGGCGAAGATGTACCAACGGCCGCGATCGCCGTACGCCTCATCGCCTTCGCGCACGCCCAGCGCCTGGTTCACCCGGTCGCCCATGTTCTTCTTCTTGCCCAGGCGCACGGTGGCGCCGGCCTCGGCCGAGCCGCCGGCCCCGCCATAGCCGATGCCGGCGTGCGGGGTGACGTCGAGGGCGAACTTGCGCCCCCGCAGCGACACAGCCGCTGGCCAACCGCGTGTCAGGGTCACGTCGACATCCTGGACGTCGTAAGCGTCGCTATCCGGACGGACCAGGGTCAGGGGCGCGACGGCGGCCGTCTTGGCCACACCGGCCATCGAGACGCGGACGCTGTCGATCGGGCCGCCGGCCTGGGCTTGGCGCGTGAAGGCATTCGAGCGCCAGGTCACCGGACCCGCGCCATCATAGTAGCGGTTGGCGTCGAGGATGCGGGCGTCGCCGGCGATGCTGGCGGCGGGCGAGAGCGCAAAGCCTCCTTCGACCTCGGCCTCCGGGGCATCGATCCGACGGGCCACGAAGCCGGTCGCGCTGTTCGGATCGAGCGGACGCAGGCTCTCGGGCTTCACCTGGAAGGAAATCGGCGCGGCGGGCTTGTCGAGCGCCGCGGCGCGCTTATCTGACGGCTTCAGCTTGCCGGCCTTCGTGGCCGCGCAGGCCGCGCCGGCATGGGCGGAGACCATGGCCACGAGCATGGCCACGAGACAAAAACCGGTACGCTCCCCAGCGGTCCGCATCGCGGATTCCCCAATCCCAACGGAAGTCCAGCCTACGCGCTTCGTGTGACGTGTCTATCGTGACGAATGCGCACATGGTGAACCGCCACGGACCGCGCCGGTTCCGCCCGAATGTCGCCACAAACGAAAACGGCGGCGCGATTGCCCGCGCCGCCGTCGTCATGTCGTGGAGTTGCTCGGCTTATTGGCAGGCCAGGCACTCGTCATAGTCTGTCTTTTCCGGAGCGTCGAAACCGGCGGTCTCGGCCTTCTCTCCCGCGCCGGCATAGGCCGCGCGCTGCACCGACTTTGAGCGCAGGTAGTACAACGACTTCACGCCGCGCTCCCAGGCCTGCCAGTGCAGCATGTGCAGGTCCCACTTGTCGACGTCGCCGGGCAGGAAGATGTTCACCGACTGGCTCTGGCAGATTTCCGGCGTGCGGTCGGCGGCCAGCTCGACCACCCAGCGCTGGTCCAGTTCGAAGGCGGTCTTGTAGACGTCCTTCTCGTCCTGGCTCAGGAAGTCCAGGTGCTGAACCGAGCCTTCGTGCTCCAGGATCGAACCCCACACCGCATCGGTGTTCTGGCCCTTCTCCGCGAGCAAGTTCTCCAGATAGGGGTTCTTCACCGCGAACGAGCCCGACAGGGTCTTGTGGGTGTAGATGTTGGCCGGGATCGGCTCGATGCCCGCCGACGTGCCGCCGCAGATGATCGAGATCGAGGCGGTCGGGGCGATGGCCAGCTTGTGCGAGAAGCGCTCGACCGACCCGCGATCGGCGGCGTCCGGGCACGGGCCCTTCTCTTCGCCCAGCGCGATCGAGGCCTTGTCGGCTTCGCGGCGCAGGTGCTTGAACATCCGCATGTTCCAGCTCTTGGCCAGGGCGCTCTCGAACGGAACGTTCTGGCTCTGCAGGAAGCTGTGGAAACCCATCAGGCCCAGGCCCACCGAGCGCTCGCGCATGGCGGCGTAGGCGGCCGTGGCGGCCGCGTCCGGGGCGCGATCGATGAAGTCCTGCAGCACGTTGTCCAGGAAACGCATGACGTCCTCGATGAACGTCGGGTGGTCGCGCCACTCCAGGAAGGTCTCGGCATTGACCGACGACAGGCAGCAGACGGCGGTGCGCTCGTTGCCCAGGTGGTCGGTGCCGGTGTGCAGCATGATCTCGCTGCACAGGTTCGACTGGCGCACCTTCAGGCCCAGCTCGCGCTGGAACGCGGGCATGGCGCGGTTCACGGTGTCGGAGAAGATCAGATAGGGCTCGCCGGTCTGCAGGCGCAGCTCCAGCACCTTCTGCCACAGGGCGCGAGCGTCGACTTCGCGCAGGACCTCGTTGGTCTTGGGCGAGCGCAGGCCGAACTTGGTCCCGTCACGCACGGCGTGCATGAACTCGTCGGTGATGGAGAGGCCGTGGTGCAGGTTCAGGGACTTGCGGTTGAAGTCGCCCGACGGCTTGCGGATCTCGAGGAACTCCTCGATCTCGGGGTGGTGGATGTCGAGATAGACGGCGGCCGAGCCGCGGCGCAGCGAACCTTGCGAAATGGCCAGGGTCAGCGAGTCCATCACGCGGATGAAGGGGATGATGCCCGAGGTCTGGCCCTGGCCCTTCACCTTCTCGCCGATCGAGCGGACGCCGCCCCAGTAGGTGCCGATGCCGCCGCCATTGGCCGCCAGCCAGACGTTCTCGTTCCAGACGCCCAGGATGCCGTCCAGGCTGTCATTGACGGCGTTGAGGAAGCAGCTGATCGGCAGGCCGCGATCCGCGCCGCCATTCGACAGCACCGGGGTCGCCGGCATGAACCACAGGCGGCTCATATAATCGTAGACGCGCTGGGCGTGCTCGGCGTCGTCGGCGAAGGCCGTCGACACCCGGGCGAACATGTCCTGATAGGACTCGCCGGGCAGCAGGTAACGATCTTCCAGGGTGGTCTTGCCGAAGTCGGTCAGCAGGGCGTCACGCGAACGGTCCACCTGGACCTTCCGCACCAGCGCCAGCTGCGGCCGCTTGGCGGGCTTGATCGCCGCCAGTCGGGCTTCGTTCCGAACGCTCGTCTTCGCCGCTTCACTGCCGTTCATGACCAAATCCATTGCTCAATCAGCGTGTTCCGGAGAAGGGACTTGCCCCGGTCAGCCGCTATATCTTGTGGCTGAGGAGCCCCCTCAACCCACATATGGGGCCATAGTGGCTAATGACTCGTCAACGCCCCGGAGGCGAGTTTTTCGTTAACAACCTGTGAACGGCCGCAAGTTGCATAGGCGGGACAAGGGGTTGCCTGGACGAACTTTTTTCAGCCGCGACAGGAGGTCGCAAGAGGCCCCGAGACATCCGCCCCCGGACAACGCCGTTCGTTAACAGGGTGACCACAAGGGATAGTGGTTGGCGGTGGATACCGCCCGTCCGGCGCCCTCTCGGGCGAGCGCCGCGAAAGGCCCGCAAACCGGGCCTTCAGCTACAATATGGGGCCGACGGGCCCGGCCGCCAAGCATCGCCGAGGGTCCAGATCGGGAGATTCGGACCACCCCATTCGAACTTGGGGGTCCAGACATAGAGAAAGGGCCCGGCGTCGCCGCCGGGCCCTCCCAAGTCTTCAGTCGATTCGATCTTAGAAGTTGATCGAGATCGTCGAACGGCGGTTCAGCGGTTCCTTGACACCATCGCCAGTGGCGACGGCCGGAGCGCTTTCACCCTTCCAGTCGACGGCCAGGGCCGTCGTGGGAACGCCTTGCGAGGCCAGGGCGTCGGCGACGGCGCGAGCGCGGCGTTCCGAGAGCTTGGCGTTGTACTTCGGCGAGCCCGACGTGTCGGTGTGGCCGACGACGACGATCTTGGTCGCGTGACCGTCGTTCGAGTACTTCGCGGCTTCCGAGACCACCGATTGCGCTTCCGGCGTCAGGACCGATTGGTCGAACGGGAAGTAAACGATGAACTCGCGGGCCTCATACTGCGGCGGCGGCGGAGGCGGCGGCGGCGGGGGAGGCGGCGGGGGCGGAGGCGGCGGGGGAGGCGGCGGCGGCGGGGGCGGCGGCGGAGGCGGCGGCGACGCGAACGAGTAGCGGAGACCGACGGTCACCGACTGGTCGCGGTACTGGCCTTCGAAGGCGCCCGGCTGCAGCACGCTGGAGCCCATCGACTGCCAAGCATGGTCCGCGCCGGTGATGTAGCGGTAGGTGAAATCGATGTTCAGCTTGTCCGTGGCCTTGATCGAGGCGCCGGCGATGGCTTGCCAGGCGATGGCCAGATCGTCGTCGTCAACGGTCAGGTTCTGGATGGCCGGGTTGGTCGCCGTGATGGCGCCCGGAACGCTGCTGAATTGACCCAGGGTCTTGACGTCCAGGCGGTTGATGCCGACGCCGGCGCCCACGAACGGGTTCAGCCAGGAGCCCGGAGCGAAGTCATAAATGACGTTCGCCATCAGGGTCCAGGATTCGATCGAGCCGTCCGGCGAGCCGCAGGTCGGAGCGGCGGCGGTGCGGGTGACGCCCGGGGTGCAGAGGCCGACCGGCAGACGCTGGGCCGGGCCGTGGACGCTCTTCAGGTCGCCGGGGCGATAGCCGCCCTCGACTTCAGCGCGCCAGTTCGGGTTGAACTGGTAGCCGAGGCGAACGAAGCCGGTCCAGTCCTTCTCGGACTTCCAGGCCCAGTGATAGTGAGCACCGTCCGGAGCGTTTTGATCCGACTCGGTCTTCACGCTCTGCGGCCAGTGATAGCCAAGGTCGACCGCGCCGTACCAGCCGGTCTCTTGAGCCGAAACGCCCGACGCGGCGAACACCGCGGCCAGAGCAGCTCCTGCCAGGAGGTTGAGTTTCATAGTTGAAGAGCCCTCTATTGCCCTGCCCAGGCCGGAGACCGACCGAGCACTGTTATACCAAGGCGAACGCCACGGGAAAGTGTCAGCAAAGACACACTCGTCAGGTTTCGCCCCCCTGCCCTTTGCTCAGGAAAGCTACACATGACCGCCCCTCAGAATCAACTTCCGAGCGTGCCCGCCGTCATCCACGGAAGATAAGCGTCTGCTCCGCTGGGTTCGCACGTGAACCGTTTGCACGCAAGGGCTTGAAGCCATGAAATGGTCAAGCATTCGCAGATCGTCGCCGAAAAACCTCACCTTTTGCTGGCGTTGGTCAGGTCCTCGACCAAACTTGACCAGATCGGGCCCTAATCCAGAGTGGTGCGATAGCGCGCCATGGCCAGGGCCGAGACGGCCAGGACGAAGACTCCGAGCGCGGAGAGACTTGGCCACAGCTGGGCGAGATCCAGCCCCTTCAGCAGGGCGCCGCGCACCACCCTGAGAAAGTGTGTCACCGGGATCACGCCGCCCAGCGCCTGGGCCCAGTCGGGCATGCCGCGGAACGGGAACATGAAGCCCGACAGCAGGATCGACGGGAAGATATAGAAGAAAGACATTTGCATCGCCTGCAGCTGGGTCCTCGCCACCGTCGAGATCAGGAAGCCCAGGGCCAGCGAGCCGATGATGAACAGCACGACGCCCAGCGACAACGCCGTCCAGCCTCCGGCCATCGGGATGGAAAACAGCGCCCGGGCCAGCATCAGGATCACCGCCGTCTGGACGATGCCGACGGCCACATACGGCGCCAGCTTGCCGATCATCACCTCGATTGGCCGGGCCGGCGTGGCCAGAAGGCTCTCCATGGTGCCGCGCTCGTACTCGCGGGTGACGCCTAGCGAGGTCATCATCACCAGGGTCATCGACAGGATCACGCCCAGCAGGCCCGGGACGATATTGTACGCGGTGATGGCCTCGGGATTGTAGCGGCGGTGGATCACCACCGAGAACGGATCGCCGCCCGGCCCTCCTTGGCCTTTTTGGGCCACGGCGCCCACCATGTCCCGCGTCAGGGCCGTGCGCGGCAAGTTCGACAGCGCCGCGATCGCCCCGCCGGTGGCGGCGGGGTCGGAGGCGTCGGCCTCGATCAGGATCTGGGCGTCGTCGCCGCGCACCACCCGGCGGCTGAAGTCCGCCGGAATGGTCAGGGCGAACTGCACCTCGCCGCGCGCCACCGCGTCGTCCAGCTCCTTGGGCGAGGTCGCGGCGCGGACGATCTCGAAATAGCCGCTGTTGACCAGGGCCGACAGGGTCGAGCGGGCCATCGGCCCCTGGTCCTGCACCAGCACCGCCGTCGGCAGGTCGCGTGGGTCGTTGTTGATGGCGTAGCCGAACAGCAAGAGCTGCACGATCGGCATGACCAGAATCATGGCGTAGGTCAGCCGGTCGCGGGTGAGCTGGATGAACTCCTTGATCAGCACGGCCAGGATGCGGGCGCCCGATAGCTGGCTCATTGAAAGTTGTCCGACGACTGGCCCATCAGCCGGATGAAGACGTCCTCCAGGGTCGGCTGGACCTCGGTCCATTCCAGAGGCGGCTCGCGGTAGGAGGCGATGGCGGCTTCCAGCGCCGCGCGATCCGTGCCGCTGACGTGCAGGGCGGCGCCGAACGGCGCGGCCATGATCACGCCGGGCGCCTTGGAGAGCTCGCGCGCCAGGCGGTCGGCGCCCTGCCCCTCGGCCCTGAAGGTGACCAGCCGTGATTGGGCGATGACTTCATCAGCCGTACCGCGCGCCATCAGTTTGCCGTAGGCGATGTAGGCGATGTCGTGGCAGCGCTCGGCCTCGTCCATGTAGTGGGTCGAGACCATCACGGTCAGGCCCTCGGCCGACAGGGCGTGGATCTCGTCCCAGAACTCGCGGCGGGCCTTGGGATCGACGCCGGCGGTGGGCTCGTCGAGCAGCAAGAGCTTGGGCTCGTGCATGACGCTGGCGGCCAGGGCCAGGCGCTGCTTCCAGCCGCCGGATAGCGAGCCGGCCAACTGCTTCTTGCGGGCGGTCAGGCCCAGGCGGTCCAGGCTTTCCTTTACCCGCTCGCGCCGGCGATCCAGCTCGTGGACGCGCGCGACGAAGTCGAGGTTCTCCTCGATCGACAGGTCCTCGTAGAGCGAGAACTTCTGGGTCATGTAGCCCGTCTGGCGCTTGACCGCCTCGGCGTCCCCGCGGAAGTCCAGGCCCAGCACCCACCCCTCGCCGCTGTCGGGGGTGAGCAGGCCGCAAAGCATTCGCAAGGTGGTGGTCTTGCCCGAGCCATTGGGCCCCAGGAAGCCGGTGATTCGGCCCTTCTCCACCTGGATCGACACGTCCCGCACCACGTGGCGCGGACCGAAGCTCTTGTTCAGCCCCCGGACATCGACGGCCAGGCCGCTCACCGGCCAGTCTCCTTGGAAGAGTCCTCCAGCGGGACGATGTCGACAGGCAGCCCCACGGCCAGCGGCGCGCCGGGCTCCGGCCGCGCCTCGACCAGGAACACCAGCCGCTGGCGGGCCTCGCGGCTATAGATCACCGGCGGGGTGAATTCCGACCGTGGCGAGACATAGTTGATCCGCGCCGTCCGTTCGGGCCCGCAGCCGTCGCAGCTGAAGCGCACGATCGCGCCGGCCCCGTACCGCGCGACCTCGGCCTCCGGCACGAAGAAGCGTAGGCGCACGCGGTCGTTGGTCAGCAACGCGACGATCGGCTGGTTGGCGGCGACCCATTCGCCGGGCTGATAGAAGACGTCCTGCACCCGGGCCGCCTTGGGCGCGCGCGGGCTGATCTGGTCCAGGCGATCCTGGGCGGCGGCCAGGGCCTCGCGGGCCGAGACGACGGCCGATCGGGCGGCGTTCACCGCGTCGGGGCGCGCGCCCAGGGTCCCGACATCCTTGCGGCGCGCGACGGCGGCGGCGTTGGCGCGGGCGGTGTCCAGGGCGGCCTTGACCTGGTCGAGGCGGGCCGGCGCGTAGATACCCTTCTTCACCAGAGGCGCGATGCGGTTGTAGTCGGCCTGGGCCTGGCGCACCTGAGCCTCGGCCGCGGCGCGCTCGGCGTCATAAACGGCCAGTTCCCGCGGGCGCTGGCCCTTCTCGGCGTCGCGCAGCTGGGCCGTGGCGATGGCGACCTGGGCGGCGGCCTGATCGCGGGCGGCCGTGAGCTGGGCGGCGTCGAGGGCGAACAGCGGCTGGCCGGCCTTGACCCGATCGCCGCGCTGGACGGCGACAGCACTGACGAGGCCCGCGTTCGAGGCTCCGACATAAAGCGTCTCGCCCTCGACATAGCCCGACAGGCGATGTGGCCGGTGGGCGTCGGGGCCGAGCAGCTTCCAGCCGAGGAAGCCGGCGACGCCCACGGCCGCGACGATGGCGATGATACGAACAGGCGGCTTCATGGCAGCATGACCACACGCGAGGCCAAGCCTGTCAGCACGGTCTCGCAGTGCTGCAGCGCCAGGGCCTCCAGGTCGACCGGCGGCGCCCCCACGGGCGAGAAGGTCTCCTGCCAGATCACCCCCATCAGAACGGGACCCACGATGCTGAAGGCCTGGAGGCGCGGATCGCCCGGGCGAACCTCGCCGCGTTCCTGGGCCCGGGCCAAGGCACCGGTCATCGCGCCGAGCGCGCGGCTAACGACCTCGTCGTGCCAGACACGGGCCAGTTCCGGAAAGTTGCGCGACTCGCCGACGACCAGCTTGGCCACGGCGCCCAGGCGCGATGTCCCGATCACCGTGACGATGCGTCCGACCGCCAGGCGCAGCAGATCCGGAAACGGCAGCGTGGCCTGGGCCAGCATGACCTCGACCATGCCGATGTTGGGAACCACCGCCTCGCGCACCACGGCGCGGAAGATGTCTTCCTTGGTCTCGAAATAGAGATACAGCGCGCCCTTCGAGATGCCAGCCTTTGCGGCGATCTCGTCCAGCTTGGCGGCGGCGAAGCCCTTTTCCGCGAACACTTCGAGCGCCGCCTGAACGATCTCGCCCGGCCGCGCCTCGCTGCGCCGACGCCATTTCGGAGTACCGGCCTGCATGATCTTGACCCGCCGATGTAAGTGACCGACGAGTCAGATACGCTTCGATGGTGGAAAGTTCAAGCCTTCGCCGTCACCAACCAGGACGCCGAATGCATCGTCGCGACGCCGTCCCGAGCATAAGGCTCAAGGGCCGCCGTCACCGCCTCGACGACCTTGGCCCGCACGACGGCGTCGACGTCCTTCAGGATCGGATTCAACGGCCCCACCCGCAGGCTCATGGTCAGCAGCTCGTCGAAGCTGAGCGGGCTTTCGGTGTCCAGCGGCGCGATCTCGATCGCGCTCCAGCCGGCCTCCGCCAGGATCCGCCGCACGCGGTCGGGATCGGCGAAGGCGAAGCGGCCCGGCGCGTCCTTCTCGAACTTGGGCGTTTCCGGCAGGAACGGCGCGGCGGCGCGCAGCGGGACCAGCGATAGCGGGTTCTCCTCGGGCGAACGCCAGGCGGCGAAGGCCAGCTTGCCGCCCGGTTTCAGGGCCGTGCGCAGGTTGGCGAAGGCCGCCACCGGGTCGGGGAAGAACATCACCCCGAAGCACGAGACCATGGCGTCGAATTCGGGCGCGAAGGCATGGGTCTGGGCGTCGGCCAGCAGGAACTCCACACTCTCGATCCCGTCCTCGCCCGCGCGGCGACGGGCCAGCTCGACCAGGGCCGGCGAGATGTCGGCGCCGACCGCGCGGCCCGTGGGGCCCACCCGCCAGGCCGCCGCGAAGGTGGTCGCGCCCGAGCCGCAGCCGACGTCCAGCACGGCCTCGCCGTTCACCGGCCCGGCGGCGTCGACCACCGCCTCGGCGATCGGGGCCATGATCCGGTCCAGCAGCGCCTGGTGCTCGACCCAGACCCGGCCCGCGCGGTCCCAGTAGGCCGCCATGTCGCGTTCAGGGGTAGTGCTCATCGTCATCTCCGTCGTTGCCAGCATCGGCCTGCCCGCGCATCCTGCAAGTTGAAGCGCACTTGAGGTCAAGCGGTGTTCGACATCGACATTTCAGAACTCTCGAAACGTTCGGGCGCGCAGGCCTCGACCCTGAGATTCTACGAGGAGAAGGGCCTGATCGCCTCGACCGGGCGACGGGGCCTCAAGCGCCTGTTCGCGCCCGATACCGCCGAGCGCCTGTCGCTGATCGCCCTGGGCCGCGCCTCTGGCTTCTCGCTGGACGAGATCGCCATCATGCTTCACGGACCCGACGTCGACCGCGACCGCCTTCGCGCCAAGGCCGACGATCTGGATCGCAGGATCGAGCAGCTTGCCCGCATGCGCGACGGCCTGCGCCACGCGGCCGACTGCAAGGTCCCAGTGCTGACCGACTGCCCGCACTTCCTGCGCATCGTGAAGGCGGCCGGCCATCGCCGGCGGCGCTATCGGGCGGAAGCCGTCTAGGCGAAGCGCTTGGCGCCGGCCACGCACAGCACGATCACGGCGGTGACCGCCAGCATGGCGGGGGCGACCGGCTCGTGCAGCAGCAGGCCGGCCAGGGCGAGGCCGAAGAACGGTTGCAGCAGTTGCAGCTGTCCGACCTTGGCGATGCCGCCCAGGGCCAGGCCCCGGTACCAGAACACGAAGCCGATCAGCATGCTGAACACCGAGACATAGGCCAGGCCCCACCAGGCGCTGGGCGCTATGCCGCTCCACGCCAAGGGCAGGGTGATCACCGCGATCACCGCCATCACCGGCAGGGCCAGAACCAAAGCCCAGCAGATCACCTGCCAGCCGCCCAGCCGGCGCGACAGCACCGCCCCCTCGGCATAACCCAGGCCGCACGCGACGATCGCCGCCACCATCAGGAGGTCGCCAGCCACCGATCCCGAGCCGCCGCGCGAGAGGGCGAAGCCGGCGACCGACAGGCTGCCGATCACCGAGAAGATCCAGAACGCCGGCCTCGGCCGCTCGCCGCCACGGAGCACGCCGAAGATCGCCGTCGCCAGCGGCAGCAGGCCCACGAACACCACGGAGTGGGCGGTGTCGATGTGCTGCAAGGCCATCGCCGTCAGCAGCGGAAACCCGACCACGACGCCCAAGGCCACCACCAGCAACGGCCGCAGGTCCGAGGCGGCGGGGCGCTTCTGCCGTAGCGCCAGCAGCAGCACGACGCCCAGTAGGGCCGCGATCACGGCGCGGGCGGACGTCAGGAACGCGGGACCAAAGCCGCCGATCGCCACGCGCGTGGCCGGCAGCGAGCCGCTGAAGATGATCACGCCCAGGAGGCCGCTGCCCCAGCCCGTCGATGTCCGTTCCACACGTCGCTCCCCGCGAGAAAGCGCGAGCCATAAAGAGCGGGCTTCGCCGGACCCAGGAACGGTCGGTACGATTTCGACCGAACTGTATGCTATTGATAGCCACACAGTTGAGGAGCGACACCATGGCCAAGGCCGCGAGCCGGACCGGCGAGGTGATGCAGGTGATCCGGAGCCGCATCTCCAGCCGCGCCTTGGGCCACGGCGACCGGTTGCCGTCGATCCGCGCCCTGGCCGCGACCCTCGAGGTCTCGCCATCCACCGTGGTCGAGGCCTATGACCGGCTGGCGGCCGAGGGCGTGGTGCGCTCGCGGCCGGGCTCCGGCTTCTACGTCAGCGCCGGCGTCGCCACGCCGACGGTCAACGCGCTCCAGCCCCGCGCCGACCGCGCCATCGATCCGCTGTGGGTTTCGCGTCAGTCGCTGGACGCCACGCCAGAGGCGCTGAAGCCCGGCTGCGGCTGGCTGCCGCCGGACTGGATGCCGGGCACGATCCTGCGGCGGGCCATGCGCGGCCTCTCCCACGCCGACGATGCGGTGCTGGTCGACTACGGCAATTCGCGCGGCCTCCTGGACCTGCGCCAGTTGCTGGCTCGCCGCGCCGCCGCCGACGGGCTGGATGTCGGCCCCGAGCAAATCCTGCTGACCGCCTCGGGCACCCAGGCCATCGACCTGATCTGCCGCTTTTTGCTGAAGCCCGGTGACGCGGTGCTGGTCGACGATCCCTGCTACTTCAACTTCCAGGCCCTGCTGCGCGCCCACAAGGTGCGGATCGTCAGCGCGCCCTACACACCCACGGGCCCGGACGTGGCGGCCTTCGCCGAAGTCCTCGCCGCCGAGCGGCCGCGTCTCTACATCACCAATTCGGCGATCCACAATCCAACCGGCGCGACCATGTCGGCCCAGACCGCGCACAAGCTGCTGACCATCGCTTCCGCTCATGGACTGGTCATCGTCGAGGACGACATCTTCGCCGAGTTCGAGCCCGAGCCCTCCCCGCGCCTGGCGGCCTTCGACGGCCTGACCAACGTCATCCGCATCGGCAGCTTCTCCAAGACCCTGTCGGCCTCGGTGCGCTGCGGCTATATCGCCGCGCGTCCGGACTGGATCGAGGCGATGGTCGACCTCCAGGTCGCCACCAATTTCGGCGGCGCCAGTCCGGTGGCGGCAAGGCTGATCTTCGACAGCCTGATGGACAGCGGCTATCGCCGGCACGTCGAGGCCCTGCGCCGGCGGCTGTCGGGCGCGCGCCGCGACGCCAATTCTCGCTTGGCGAGCCTGGGCGTGAAGACCTGGGTGACGCCGCGTGGCGGCTTCTATCTGTGGGGCCGACTGCCCGACGGCCGCGACGCCTCGGAGATCGCCCGCGCCGCTCTGGAACACGACGTGATCCTGGCTCCGGGCGACGTGTTCAGCGCCGCCCAGAAAGCGCCGGACTTCATGCGTTTCAATGTCGGCCAGATGCAGGATCCGCGCGTCTTCGCGGTCCTGAAGGCGGCGCTGGCCTAGGGCGCTCGGTCTTAAGGCGCGGGGCGCAGGATCTTGGCCATCGCCTTGCCCTTGGCCAGCTCGTCGATCAGCTTGTCCAGGTAGCGGATCTCGCGCATCAGCGGCTCGGCCACCTCTTCCACGCGCACGCCGCAGACCAGCCCCTTGATCTCGGCGCGGGCGGGGTTCAGCCGGGCCTTGGCGAAAAAGGTCTCGAAGTCGGTCTTCGCCGCGATCTCGGCCTCGAGCTCCCGCTGGCTGAAGCCGGTCAGCCACAGGATGATCTCGTCGACCTCGGCCTTGGTCCGGCCCTTGCGCTCGGCCTTGGTCACGTAGAGCGGGTAAACGCTGGCGAAGCTGGTGCTGTAGATGCGGTGGCTCATCAGCCGCCCTCGCCGTGGGACTCGGCCCAGGCCTTGGTCGCCGCGCACACGTCCATCGCCCGCCTATACCCCTCGCGCGCCGTGGCGCGGTCCACATAGGCGCGCTCGGCTTCATTGAGTTCGTAGCCGCCGGCGCGCTTGGCGAACTGCAGGGCGTAGGTCACGGAGATATCGGCCGCAGTGAAGGCTTCGCCGGCCATGTAGGGCGCGCTGGCCAGCTGCCGGTTCACCAGGCGCAGACGGCCCTTGAACATCGCGAGACCCTTGCGGGCGCCCCAATTGTCCTTCTCGTCCTCGGGCGCGAGGATGCGGCTGACCACCGGAATGAACATCGGCATCGCCAGGCCCGCCTCGCCCAGATGCAGGAACTGCTGGTAGTTCGGGAAGGCCGGGTCCTGGGGATCGGGCGCCATGGGCGTCGGCCCATAACGCGCCATCAGATATTCCATGATCGCGATCGACTCGACCATGACGATGTCGCCGTCCCGGATCGCGGGAATGAAGCCGGCGGGGTTGATGGCCATGAACTCGGTGTCGTTCTCGACCCCGGCCAGCATGTCCACCGGCCGCAGCCGATACGGCAGCCCCATCTCCTCCAGCAGCCAGGCGACCCGAAAGCCCCGACCTTCGCCGTATAGGGTGATCATGATCGCGGCTCCCTTAATGCCTGGGGCCCATTCAATCACGCGAAGGCGCGTCAGGCGCAACTGGCGGTTCCGGGCGTCCTTCGAAGCGCCCCTGTCCAGCGCGGGAAAGTCTAGCGCAGGGTGGCGTCGCGCAGCCGGCGGCGTCTTCCTCCCAGCGCGTCTGGACGGTTCAGCACCTTCCGATACTCGTCGCGGCGCTCGTGGATCGAGGCGATGACCAGGCCCATCGGCACGCCGATATCGACCAGCACGGCCTCGGACAGCTGCAGCGAGGCCTCGATGGTCTCGGGCACGGCGTCGGTGGCGCCCAGTTCGTAGAGGCGCGCGGCATGGCGGGCGTCGCGGGCGCGGACCACGATCGGCACGTCCGGCCGGGCCCCGCGCGCAGCGGCGACCACGGCTTCAGCCACCTCGAAGGCGTCCATGGTCACGACCACCGCTTTGGCCGTGGCCAAGCCGCAGCGCTCCAGCAGCTCCAGCCGCGAAGCGTCGCCGTAGTAGATGCGCGAGCCGTCGCGGCGGTCCTGCTCGACCAGGCGGGCGTCGCGGTCGACGGCGATCCAAGGCAGGTCGTGGCGGCCCAGCATGTCGCCGACCAACTTGCCCACGCGACCATAGCCGACGACCAACACCTGGCCGGCCGGCTCGGGGCCGACGCGGTCCGGCTCCCGGTCCGTGGACGGCGGGGCTTCGCTGATCGGCAGCGGCGCGCTCTTGCGACCCAGATAGCCGCCCAGCGCCGCCAGGCCCGGGATCAGGAACATGGTCAGGGTCGCCGAGACCAGCACCGCCTGACCGACGCCGGGCGAGACCACCCCGGCCCCGATGGCGTTGTCCAGCAGCACGAAGGCGAACTCGCCGCCGGCCGCCAGGATCAGGGCCGCCTCGATCGCCGCGCGCTTGTTCAGGCCCATGACCAGGCCGCTGCCGAACACCACCGCCGTCTTCAGCACCAGCAGGCCCGCCGCCGTGGCCAGGATCGCGGCCGGTTGCGCCACCAGCAGAGAAAGGTCCAGGCGGATGCCCAGCGACACGAAGAACAAGGAAAGCAGCAGGCCCTTGAACGGCTCGATCTTGACCTCGACCTCGTGGCGATACTCGGTCTCGGCGAGCAGGACGCCGGCCACGAAGGCGCCCAGCGCCATCGACAGGCCCGACAGAGCGCTGACCATGCCCGCGCCGATGATCACCAGCAGGCAGGCGGCCATGAACATCTCTTCGCTCTTGGCCTTGGCGACGGATTTCAGCATCGGCCGCAGGGCCAGGCGCCCGACCAGCACGATCGCGCCCAGGCCGATCGCGGCCGGCGCCAGGGCCAGCAGGTCCTTCAACTGGAACGTGCCATTGCCGCGGCCCAGAATGGCCAGGGTAATCAGGATGGGGGCGACGGCCAGGTCCTGGAACAGCAGCACCGAGAAGGTGGCGCGGCCGGCCTCCGAGTGCAGGCGGCGGCGCTCGGCCAGCACCGGCACGGCGATGGCGGTCGAGGACAGGGTCAGGGCCGCGCCGATGGTCAGGGCGGCCACGGGATCCTGGCCCAGCAGCATGGCGCCGGCGCCCAGGGCCAGCGAGCAGCCGATGACCTGCACCGCGCCCAGGCCGAACACCCATTTGCGCATCAGCCGCAGGCGCTCCCACGACAGCTCCAGCCCGATCATGAACAGCAGGAACACGACCCCGAACTCGGCCAGCTGGGCGATTTCATCGGGATTGTCGACGGTGACGTAGTCCAGCCACGGAGCATAGGGGATGAACCGGCCTAGACCAAAGGGTCCAAGGATCACCCCGGCCAGCAGATAGCCAAGGATCGGATTGATCCTCAGCCGCTTGAACAGCGGCGCGACAATGCCGGCGGTCGCCAGGAACAGGACCAGGTCCTTGTAGCTCTCTGGTGAAACCTCGTGCGCCACGCGCTCTCCTTTTGCTTCTAGACCGGTCGCTTCAAACGCACACCGGGCCCCGCCTCGTCCGCCACGATCAGCGACACTCCCCCCGCCTCGATCGCGTCGATCAGGAGGCGTTCGGTGCTATGGTGCAAGGCGTGGCGCTCGGTCTCGAAGTCCTTGACCGTGCTGCGCGACACGCCCGCCTTGTCGGCGAGCTCCCCCTGGGACCAATTGATCAGTCCTCGGGCGGCCCGGCACTGGGCCGGGAGGAGAATTTTTGCGTGTGGCATCTGGCGCACCCAGGCTTAGTCGCCCATATTGGTTGAGTACGCCCGAAAAAGCTGATCGTCAAGGAGAGCCTTTGCACCACACCTCGCTGATCGCCACCATCGTCGCGGGCCTGGGTCTCGCCTTCGTCTTCGGCGCCATCGCCAACCGGCTGAAGTTGCCGGTGCTGGTCGGCTACCTGCTGGCGGGCGTCGTCGTCGGGCCGTTCACGCCCGGCTATGTCGCCGACCAGGAACTGGCCCCGCAACTGGCCGAGATCGGCGTGATCCTGCTGATGTTCGGCGTCGGCCTGCACTTCTCGCTGAAGGATCTGATGGCGGTGAAGAACATCGCCATTCCAGGCGCGATCGTGCAGATCGGGGCGGCGACGGTGATGGGCCTGGGCCTGGCGGTCGCGCTGGGCTGGAGCGTCGGCGCGGGCGTGGTGTTCGGCCTGGCCCTGTCGGTCGCTTCGACCGTGGTGCTGCTGCGCGCGCTTCAGGAGCGACGGCTGATCGAGACCGGACGCGGCAAGATCGCGGTCGGCTGGCTGATCGTCGAGGACCTGGCCATGGTGCTGGCCCTCGTACTGCTGCCGGCCCTGTCGGGCGTGCTGGGCGGCGAGGCGCCGACCCATCAGGGCAGCGACGGCGTAGGCATGGCCTTCGCCGTCACCATCGGCAAGGTCGTGGCCTTCGTGGCCTTCATGCTGATCGTCGGCCGCCGGGTGATCCCGTGGATCCTGCACCGCATCGCCCACACCGGCTCGCGCGAGCTGTTCCGCCTGGCCGTGCTGGCCATCGCCCTCGGCGTGGCCTTTGGTTCGGCCGCGCTGTTCGGCGTGTCGTTCGCCCTGGGGGCCTTCTTCGCCGGCATGATCATGGCCGAGAGCGAACTGTCGCAACAGGCGGCCAACGAAACCCTGCCGCTGCGCGACGCCTTCGCGGTGCTGTTCTTCGTCTCGATCGGCATGCTGTTCGACCCCAGCGTCCTGTTGCGCGAGCCGCTGGCGGTGCTGGCCACCCTGGCGATCATCGTGGTGGGCAAGTCGATCGCCGCCCTGGTCATCGTCCTGGCCTTCCGCCGCCCGATGAGCACGGCCCTGACCATCTCGGTCAGCCTGGCCCAGATCGGCGAGTTCTCGTTCATCCTGGCGGGCCTGGGCGTCTCGCTGAAGCTCTTGCCCGACAACGGCCGCGACCTCGTCCTGGCCGGCGCCATCCTGTCGATCCTGGTCAACCCGCTGCTGTTCGCCTGGCTGGACCGCATCCTGCCCGGGATGATCGCCAAGGAGCGCGTGGCCTCGGGCGAGCCGCCGATCCCCGCCGCCGCCAAGCCCCACGCCCTGCTGATCGGCTACGGCCGGGTCGGCAAGGCCGTGGCCGAGGGCCTGAAGGGCAAGACCCCGCTGGTGGTGATCGAGGACGACCCCGAGCGCGCCGAGGAACTGCGCAAGGCCGGCTTCGAGACGATTGGCGGCAACGCCGTCAAGCCCGAGGTGCTGCTCAAGGCCGGCCTGGACAAGGCCACCCACCTGTTCGTCGCCGTGCCCAATCCGTTCGAGGCGGCCCGCATCATCGAGCAGGCCCGCGCCGCCAATCCGCAGTGCGAGATCGTCGCCCGCGCCTATACCGACGCCGACGTCCTGCTGCTCAAGCAGATGGGCGCCACCCACGCCCTGATCGGCGAGGAGGAGATCGCCAAGGGCATGCTGTCGCGGGCGCCGAGGAAGAAACCGGCGGCCAGTTCGGCGCATCACTAGCTGGGATCCGTCTCCCCGGCTTTCGCCGGGGAAACGGCATTGGGAAGCACCGAATGCGGATTTTACTGGTCACGCCCTTCCATGAGCGGTAACCGCCCCGGATGATCGAACGTCACCCCTCCGGCGGCTACATCCTGGAAGAACTGTCCGTCGGGATGGTGGCCGAGAAGCACGTCACCGTCACCGAAGAGCGCATCGGCCTGTTCGCCGAGGCCTCGGACGACTTCAACCCCGTCCACATGGACGAGGCCTTCGCCAGCAAGACCGCCTATCGCGGGCGCATCGCCCATGGCCTGCTGTCGGCCTCGTTCGGCTCGGCCGTGGTCGGGACGATCCTGCCCGGGGCCGGGGCGATCTACCTGTCGCAGACCCTGGCGTTCCACAAGCCGGTGCGGATCGGCGACGTCGTCACCGCCCGCGTCACGGTCGCGGCCATCGATCCCGAGAGCGCCCGTGTCACCCTGCGCTGCGAAGGCCTGGTCGGCGACGAGCCGATCATGGATGGCGAGGCGGTCGTCCGCGTGCCGCGCCGCCGCAAGCCCGCCAATAGGTCCTAACCCACTCCCCGTCTTGCGAGCGTCGCCGGGCTTGGCCATGGTGCCCCCTTCGTTTTCTGGGGGAGCGCATGCGTAAAGTTCTGTTCGGCCTGTCGGGCCTGGCCCTGTTCGCCACCACGGCCCCAGTGGCTGCAATGCCGGCTGATCCCGGCCCCAACGCGCCCGTCCAGTACGAGGTCTCGTTCGAGAACGCCGCCCACCACGAGGCCCAGGTCACGGCGACCTATCGCGGCGCGCCCAAGGGGCCCTTGCACCTGCGGATGTCGCGCTCGTCGCCCGGCCGCTACGCGATCCACGAATTCGCCAAGAACGTCTACAAGGTCACCGCCGTCGATGGGGCCGGCAAGCCGCTGACCGTCGAGCGCACCGATCCCTACGGCTGGACGGTCACCGGCCACGACGGCGCCGTGAAGGTGACCTACACCCTGTACGCCGACCGCGGCGACGGCACCTATTCCCAGGTCGACGCCAGCCACGCCCACCTCAACATGCCCGCCACCTTCCTGTGGGCCGACGGCTATGACGACAAGCCGATCCGGGTGAGCTTCAAGCGCGCCGATCCCAGCTGGAAGGTCGCCACCCAGCTGCCGGCCGTGACGGGCCAGGCCGACGCCTTCTGGGCCCCGAACCTGCAGTACTTCATGGACAGCCCGACCGAGCTGTCGGCCTTCACCCTGCGCGAGTGGCCGGTCACCGACGCGGGCAAGACCTATACGTTCCGCCTGGCCCTGCATCACCCCGGCACGGAGGCCGACGCCGACAAGTTCGCCGAGAAGCTGAAGGCCATCGTCCCCGAGCACATCAAGGTGTTCGGCGAGCTGCCGAAGTTCGACCACGGGACCTACACCTTCATCGCCGACTACATGCCGCAGATCACCGGCGACGGCATGGAGCACCGCAACTCGACCTTCATCAGCCAGCCGCGCTCGCTGTTCCGCGCCAACTTCGCCCAGCTGGGCACGGCCAGCCACGAGTTCTTCCACGCCTGGAACGTCGAGCGCATCCGTCCGGCCGAGCTGGAGCCGTTCGACTTCACCAAGGCCAACCCGACCCCGTCGCTGTGGCTGGCCGAGGGCTTCACCCAGTACTACGGCCCGCTGCTGATCCGCCGCGCCGGCCAGTCGACCACCGACGAGTTCCTCACCGGCCTGTCGGGCACGCTGAACGGCGTCGTCACCGGTCCGGGGCGCCTCTACGGCTCGCCGCGGGAGATGAGCCTGCGCGCGCCGTTCGTCGACGCCGCCGCCGCGCTGGACCCGACCAATCCCAACATCTTCACCTCGTACTATCCGTACGGCGCGATCATCGGCCTGGCCCTGGACCTGCAGCTGCGGGGGCGCGAAAAGCCGCTGTCGCTCGACGACTTCATGAAGCGGATGTGGAAGAGCCACGGCGCGCCGGAAAAGCCCTACAAGCCCGCCGACATCCGCGCCGCCCTGGCCCAGACGACCGGCGACGCCAAGTTCGCCGACGCCTTCTTCAAGGCCAGCATCGAGGGCTCGGCCCTGCCCGACTTCGCCCCGCTGCTGGAGCAGGCCGGCCTGAAGCTGCGTGCGAAGTCCCCCAAGAGGGCCTGGCTGGGCGCGTCGCGCGTGAAGGTCAGCGGCGCCGAACTGATCCTGGACCAGCCGCCGGTCCCGAACAGCCCGCTCTACGCCGCCGGGCTCGAGGTCGGCGACCGCATCGTCGGCATCGGCCGTTTCCAGTTCGCCAACGAGGCCGACTGGACCGACGCCCTCGACCGCCTCAAGCCCGACGAGGCCACGACCGTGAAGTTCGTCCAGCGCGGCCAGGTCCGCGAGGCCCCGCTGAAGGTCGCCGCCGACCCGACCCTGGAGATCGTCCGTTTCGAGAAGGCCGAGCTCAAGCCGACCGAGGCGCAGCTGGCCTTCCGCAAGGCCTGGCTGGGCGCGGAGAGCGAACCGGCGAAATAGGCCCCGGGTCCCGATCGACCAAGGTCGTTCCGGATCGCGATCGCCGCCCTCCGCGTTGTGAAGGTTCAGAAGCGCCTCACGGCGCCCCACCGGAGCCTTCACATGACGCGCCTTCTCCTGCCCTTCACCCTCGCCCTCGCCCTGACCGGCCTCGCCGCCTGCGACAAGGAAGCCGGCCGCAAGCAGGAAACCGTCGGCAAGGTCGAGTCCGGCGTCGGCACGCTGGTCGGCGACAAGGACCTCAAGGCCGAAGGCAAGAAGGACAAGGTCGCGGGGAACGTGAAGCAAGGGGATCTGAAGGACGCGGTGAAGGACGCCAAGAAGTAGGGGACCGCCAAGCGCCATTGCGGACTCTAGGCCTGCTCCAGAAACGTGACCTTCTAGGTTTGAGACGTGACGGCGCAAGTTCAACGCCGCGAAAGCGTCGTGCGCCAACGTGAATGAGCGGGCTCGGATTCGGCCCTCGCCCTCGTTGAGCACCTTGGCGACGATCACTAGGCTGCTTGGCATGCCGGGATCGAGCCCCTATGAGGCGTCATGGGCCGACGCCAACTTATCGGACTTGTGCTGCTCGCCGCGTGTTCGCCCGTCGCGTCCCACGCCCAAGAGGTCGAGGCGATTTCGGTCTGGGGCCGACGCGCCAACGACCTGGGCCGGGCCACGTCCGCAAGCGAGGGCCGCATCGCCTATGCCGACTTCGCCGTGCGGCCGCTGCTGCGACCGGGAGAACTGATCGAGGCGGTGCCCGGCCTGGCGGCGACCCAGCACTCCGGAGCGGGCAAGGCCAACCAGTACTTCCTGCGCGGCTTCAACCTGGATCACGGTACGGACCTGGCTGCCTCGCTGGACGGCGTGCCGCTGAACCTGCCGTCGCATGGCCACGGCCAGGGCTATCTGGACCTCAACATCCTGACGCCGGAATTCGTCCACGACATCGGCTTCAAGAAGGGGCCCTACTCAGCCGAGAACGGTGACTTCGCCACGGCCGGCGCGGTGGCGTTCGAAACCGTCGACCATCTTCATGGTGATAACCTGCAGGCTTGGGTCGGAGAGAATGAGTACTATCGCGCGGTCGGATCCAAGGCCCTGAGCCAGAACGTTCTGGTCGCCGCCGACCTGTCCAGCGCGCGTGGGCCCTGGAGCTCGCCCGAGGACCTGCGGAAGGCCAATCTTCTGGGCCGGGCCGTCGTCGGCGGATGGTCGATCACCGCCCTGATCTACAACGCCGATTGGAACGCCACCGATCAGATCCCCCGCCGTGCGGTCGAGAACGGAACGCTGGACCGCCTGGACGCCGTCGACACGTCCGACGGCGGCGAGACGTCGCGCTACATCCTCTCGGCGCGTCGGCGTGATCTGCTGCGCGGCTTGGACACGGTCGTCTACGTCCAACGCTACGAGCTCGATCTGTTCTCCAACTTCACCTACTTCCTCGACGATCCGGTCAATGGGGACCAGTTCGAGCAGGCCGACCAGCGCTGGATCTATGGCGGCGCGCTGACCAAACGCTGGACGCTGGCAAACGGCTGGAGCGCGCGCGCCGGCGTCTCGGCCCGCGTCGACGATATCGGCAAGGTCGGGCTCTATCGCACCACTGGCCGAGTGCGCCGCCAGACCATCCGACAGGACGCCCTGACCGAATGGTCGACGGCGCTGTGGGGCGAAGCCTCCAAGACCTTCGGCAAGCTGGACGCCACCTTGGGTCTCCGCGCCGACGCCATGGGCGCGGATGTGAGGGCCGGCGATCCGCGCAATAGCGGAGAGCTCAGCGACCTGCTGATCAGCCCGAAGCTGGCCCTGGCTTGGCGCATCTCGAAGGCATTCGAACTCTATGCCGACGCAGGCGGCGGCTTCCATTCGAACGACGCCCGCGGCGCGGTGATCGCTGTCGATCCGGTCACCGGCGATCAGGCCGAACGCGCCCCGTTGCTATCGCCGTCGGACGGCGCGGAACTGGGCCTGCGCTGGAAGCGCGACAGCCTGACCCTGACCGCCGCGGCCTGGGCGCTGCATGTCGAGTCCGAGCTGGTCTATGTCGGCGACGCCGGCTTTACCGAGGCCAGCGGCGCGACCAAGCGGGCTGGCGTCGAGTTGCTGGCCGACTGGCGGCCGACCGCCGACCTAAACCTGACGGCGTCTTACGCCGCCACCCACGCCCGCTTCACCGACGATGCGGGCGAGGGCGACCGCATTCCCAACGCCGTGCGCTCGGTGCTCAGCGCTGGAGCCAGCTGGACGATCGCCGATGCCGCGACTTTGTCCCTGACCTGGCGTCGCCTTGGCGCCGCGCCGCTGGCCGAGGATAATTCCGTACGCTCACGGCCGACCAGCTTGGTCAATGCTCTTTTCGCTCAGGACTTCGGCCGCGCCAGCCTGATGGTCGAAATACTGAATCTGACCAACAGCCGGAAGGACGACATCGCCTATTCCTACGTCTCGCGCCTGCCTGGCGAGCCGGCGGAGGGCGTCGAGGACATCCATTTCCACCCCGTGGAGCCACGCGCCGTTCGCGTGGGCATGAAGATCGATTTCTGATCCTCGCCGCGAAAAAGGGATGATTTCCTCGCCCCGCCTCGCCAAGGTCCCAATGCGGCTTCCGTCCGCGTTCTGAGGGGCTCTCACAGTTGTCCAAGCGTTCTATCCGTTACGCCGTGGCCGGCGTCCTCGCGGCCGCGCTCGCCGTTCCCGTTGCTCACGCCGACGCCATCAAACAGACCAAGGCGCCGTTCGAAGACAAGTTCCGGCAGCTTGAAGGCGAGGACTGGCCCACGCCCACCGACTACCGCAACGCTTCGGGCGCGCCGGGCTATCGCTACTGGCAGCAGAAGGTCGACTATGACGTCGCCGTGCGCTTGGACGAAGACAGCAAGCTGCTCACCGGCCGCGAGACGATCACCTATCGCAACAACTCGCCCGACAGCCTGCCCTATCTGTGGCTGCTGCTGGAGCAGGACTCCAAGCGCGACTCGATCAGCAAGCTGACGGAAACGGTGTCGGGCGACAGCATCAGCCTGGGCCAGGTGCGCCGCATCCAACGCTTCAAGGAATGGGAAGGCGGCTTCACCATCAAGGCGGTGAAGGACGCCTCGGGCCGTCCGCTGAAGTTCACCGTTGTCGACACCCTTCTGCGCGTCGATCTGCCGGCGGCTGTGCGCGCCAACGGCGGCGAGACCAAGTTCACCATCGAGTGGACCCTGCCGATGATCGAGAACAAGGTCGTCGGCGGCCGCAGCGGCTACGAGTGCTTCACCGGCAAGGGCGAGGACGGCAACTGCATCTACGAGGGCGCCCAGTGGTTCCCGCGTCTGGCCGTCTATTCGGACTATGAAGGCTGGCACAACAAGGCTTTCCTCGGGGCCGGCGAGTTCACCCTGGAGTTCGGCGACTATCGCGTCGCCCTGACCGTGCCGTCGGACCACGTGGTCTCGGCCACCGGGGTGCTGCAGAACCCGGCCGCCGTGCTGAGCGCCGCTCAGCGCGAGCGCCTGGCCAAGGCCCGCACCGCCAGCGAACCGGTCTATGTCGTCACGCCCGAGGAGGCGCTCGCCGCCGAGAAGGGCAAGGCCACGAGCGAGAAGACCTGGGTCTTCCAGGCCAGCAACGTGCGTGACTTCGGCTGGGCCAGCTCGCGCAAGTTCGTCTGGGACGCCCTCGGCGTGAAACAGGAGGGCGACGCCGCCCATCCGGTGGTTATGGCCATGTCGTTCTTCCCCAAGGAAGCGCGGCCTCTGTGGGACGCCTATTCGACCAAATCGATCGCCCACACCCTGAAGGTCTATTCGGACTTCACGTTCGCCTATCCCTATCCGGTGGCTCAGTCGGTCAACGGTCCGGTCGGGGGGATGGAGTATCCGATGATCAGCTTCAACGGCCCCCGGCCGCTGAAGGATAAGAAGACCGGCGCCCTCACCTACACCGAACGCGCCAAATACGGCCTGATTGGCGTGGTGATCCACGAGGTCGGCCACAACTACTTCCCGATGATCGTCAATTCCGACGAGCGCCAGTGGACGTGGATGGACGAGGGCCTCAACAGCTTCCTCGAGTTCCAGGCCGAGGTTCAGTGGGACAAGAAGTTCCCGTCGCGTCGTGGCGAACCCAAGGACATCGTCGAGTACATGGTCAGCCAGGACCAGGTGCCGCTGATGACCCAGTCCGACTCGGTCATCCAGTTTGGCCCCAATGGCTATTCCAAGCCTGCCACCGCCCTGGTGATCCTGCGCGAGACGATCATGGGCAGAGCGCTCTTCGACCGCGCGTTCAAGGAGTATTCGACCCGCTGGCGCTTCAAGCACCCGACGCCGTACGACTTCTTCCGCACGATGGAAGAGTCGTCGGGCATCGACCTGGACTGGTTCTGGCGCGGCTGGTTCTACTCGACCGACCACGTCGACATTTCGCTGGATAAGGTCGTCAAGGCGCGCCTCGACAGCGGTGACCCGGACGTCGAGGCCGGCGCCCGCAAGGCCCTGGACGCCAAGGAGCCGGAATCGCGCACCGCCGCCAACAACACCGGTCCCACGGTTGTGGATCGCGATCCCAAGATCCGCGACTTCTACAACGAGACCGATCAGTTCTCGGTGTTCGACAGCAGCCGCAAGAAGGCCAAGACCGCACGCGAGGACCTGACGCCCGAAGAGCGCGCCGCCCAGGACCTGAAGGACAACTTCTACCGCTTCACCTTCCGCAACATCGGCGGCCTGGTGATGCCCGTGATCCTGAAGATGGACTTCGCCGACGGCAGCACCGAGACCGTCCGTATCCCGGCCGAGATCTGGCGCAAGAACGCCAAGCAGGTCACTTGGCAGTACGTCTCGACCAAGGACCTGAAGGGCGCCGAGCTCGACCCCCTATGGGAGACCGCCGACGCCGACCGGGGCAACAACGTCTATGGCGGCGCCATTACGCCCACGACGTTGAAGATCCAGAAGCCGCCGGAAACGGCCAACCGCATGAAGGACGCCAACCTGAAGGTGGAGCCGGGCGGCCTGGGCGTCCTGAGCTCGGAGGAGCCCAAAAAGGACGACGCCAAAAAGGACGAAGCGCCAAAGTGATCGCGCGCGCGGCCGTCCTGCTCGCGACGGCGGGCCTCGTGCTCGCCCCGCTCCCGGCGGCCGCGCATCGCGGCCACGGCGTCCTGAGCGTCGTGGAGATCGACGCCCGGACGGGCGGGGTGAAAGTCAGCCATCGGATCCCGGCGCACGACGCCGAACCGGCCCTGGCCCAGATCGCACCGGACGCCCAGGCCAGCCTCGACGATCCTGACGCCATCGACGCCTTGAAGACCTACATGCTTCGGACCTTCAGCGTCGGCGTGAACGGTGACGCCGTGAACCTGACCTTGAAGGACATGACGCTGGCCGCCGACGAGGTCCGCTTGGAGTATGTCGGCAAGGTCGCTCCCGCTGACGTTCGCGCCACCGTCGAGGTGCGAGCCGCCATGTTCGCCGATATCTACGGCGACGAGGTCAATCAGGTGAATATCCGTCGCCTGGGCGTGACCCGAACTCTGGTGTTCAACAGCCCCGACGCCGACGCCCCTCAGACTTTAGACGCCCTCGCGCGCTAGAGACGCGCGCCCGCTACGATGCGCGCGGTGAAATGATCAAGCGACCATCGTCACGCGTTTCGTTAGCGGCGCACGCCATTGCGGTCTGTGTTGCTGGACGATTCAGCGAGGCCGGCGGCTTGCTCCGCCCGTCGCCTTCGGGAAGAGGACGTTCGCAGGCTGACGCTTGACCTCGACATACGCTCCGAACAGCAAAATCTCGGGCAACACGACTTGGCCGTCACGGCAGGTTAGCTTGGCTTTGATTTTCAGAACGAGGTTACGGGCAACGTATGGACAACCGCGCGGGCGAGATGATGGTGTTTGTGCGGGTGGTCGAGGCGGGCAGCTTTTCCGAGGCCGCTCGGTTGCTGCTGATGACGCCATCGACAGTATCGAAGCTGATCGCCCGACTGGAAGCGCGCCTAGGCGTGAGGCTAATCGAGCGGTCGACCCGGCGCCTGGCCCTGACCCGCGAAGGCCAATTCTACTACGAGCGGAGCCAAGCGCTGCTGGGTCAGCTTGACGAGACCGAACAACAGATCGCCCAGGGCGGCGCCGAGGCCGAAGGCGTCATTCGCGTCACCTCGTCGGTGACCTTCGGCGTCTCGGCGCTGGAACCGATCCTGCCCGAGTTCCTGGCGACCTACCCCAAGATCGTGATCGACCTGTCGTTGTCGGACGATGTGGTCGACCTCTATCTGGAGCGCACCGACATCGCCATCCGGGTCGGCAAACTGCGGGATTCCAACCTGATGGCCCGCAAACTGGGCGAGACCCGCCGGCGCATCGTCGCCTCCCCCGCCTATCTGGCCAAGCACGGCACGCCGCTGACGCCGGGGGACTTGGCCGGCCACAACTGCTTGGGATTCAATTTCCGCCGCGCCAATCCGGTCTGGCCGATGCGCGAAGGCGGGCGGATCGTCGAGCGGATGCTGAGCGGGAACCTGCTGGCCAACAATGGCGAGACCTTAAGGCGCATGGCCATGGCGGGCGTGGGGATCGCGCGGATCGCCGACTACCATCTGCGCGGCCCGATCGCGCGCGGCGAGTTGATCGAGCTTCTGCCAGATAGCGACATCGGCGAGACCGACGAGATCCACATGCTGTTTCGCGGCGCCCAGTTCCTGCCGGCGCGGGTCCGGGCGTTCCTGGACTTCACCGCGCCTCGTATGCAGCGCTTCCTCGCCGAGGGGTGAAAAGGGGCGGCCGGAGCGTGGGGGAGCTGGCCCCGGCCGCGCGAGGCCTCACCGACGCCCGTGCCCCAGGACTTCCATCCGCATCACCTGCACCCCGCCCTCGGCGAGCGTCGGGAGCTTGGCGAACCAGTCCTTCACATAGGGCATGGCGTTGTGCGCCTCGAAATCCTCCACGGTCGCGAAGACCTCGTAGAAGATGAAATGGCCCGGTTTGGCCCGATCCTCCTGCAGGAAATAGACAAGGTTCTTGGGATCGCCCCGGACCAGCTCCACCAGCGGCAAGGTCGCCGCGCGAAGAGCCGCTTCCTGGCCGGGCTTGGCCTGCACCCGGGCGACAATCGAATAGGCGCCCGCGGGGATCTGGTTGTAGCGGACGCCGGTCGGCTCGCGGGCCATGGCCGGCGTCGAGAGCGCGCCGGCGGCCGTCAGGGCGGTCAGCGCCAACAGGGCGGTGATGGTCTTACGCATCGTGGTGTCTCCTCTGAATGAATGACTTCAGCGCGTGGCGCGCTGGCGGGCGGCCAGGGTGGTGGCGAAGCGCTGCTTGACCGGGCCCAGAGCCTTGACGAACTCCAGCTGCTCGCCTTCCGGGCCCTTGCAGTAGATCAGCTCCCAGCCGTCGGACGGGGCCACGGTCACCTTGTTGGTGTTGGCGTTCTGGGGCGCGGCGCGGCGCTCGGCCTCGGTGTTGACGCGGATGATGCGGTTGGCCCGCACCTGGGTCATGCCGCGGCGGGCGGACTCGGCTTCCAGGTCGGTGATGAACTTGTTGAAGTCGACGTCGTCGCGAACATAGAAGCAGATGTGCATCATCCGCGGGAACGCGGGGCTCATGTGCCGCACCGGCTCGGCGAAAGCGCGCGGTCCGCCCATCGGCTGGTCGGCGTCGCGGTATTGCAGAAGCTCGATCACCACGTTGTCGAACTGAATGAAACGAACGTCCAGCCGCTGGGCGCCGCCCCGCAGATCCGGAACACCGATGGTGCGCGGATTGACGCCCAGCGCGTTGGCCTGGATGTCCTGGTCCGCAAGCAGCGTGTTGTGGACGGTGTCGCCCTGGAAGTCGCCGTGGCGGAACACCTCCGTGCCGCCCAACACCTCGGTATAGAACTCATAGGCCCGCTCCATGTTCTGGACGGTCAGGCCGAAGTGCTGAACGCCTTGCAGCCGCGCCCCCAGCGGACCGCTGTCGCGGGCGGCCGCGGACAGGCTCCGTGCGGCGACGGGCGCGGCCATCGCCGTTCCGGCGGCGGCGGCCAGGGCCACGCCGGCGGTGCGAAGGATGTCGCGACGGCCGGGATCGACCGCGCCGGGGGTTTTCGAGTTACGCATGATCTTTCTCCTTTTCGTGGGGATGCTTAGGCGTGCGGAGGCCCTCCGGCCGAAGCGAGCCTCGGCCGTTAAGCGACGGTTTGAGTGGAAGGGGTCGGGCTAGGCCGCGCCGGGCAGCGGAGCCGCCGGATTGACCAGGCCCGCCGCGCGCAGCTCTCGCCAGAAGTCGGCCGGGATGGCTTCGTTCAGGGCGGCGCGATCCTCGGCGATCCGGCCAGGGCGGCTGGCGCCGGGAATGACGGCGGCCACGGCCGGATTGGCCAGGGCGAACCGCAGGCCGGCGGCCTTCATGCTGACGCCGTGGCGGTCGGCGATGGCCTTGATCCGGGCGACCTTGTCCAGAATGGCCGGGGTCGCCGGGGCGTATTCGAAGTTGGGGCCGCCGACCAGGGCGCCGGAGCTGTAGGGCCCGCCGACCACGATCCCCAGCCCGTGCTTGGCGACCTTGGTGGTCACGCGTTGCAGGGCGCGGTCATGGTCCAGCAGCGTATAGCGGCCGGCCAGCAGGAAGGCGTCGGGGCGAGGCTCCTCAAGATCCAGCAGCAGCTCGATCGGCTCGACGCGATTGACGCCAAGGCCCCAGGCCTTGATCACGCCTTCGTCTCGCATCCGATCCAGGGCCTTGAAAGCTCCCTTGCGGGCGCTCTCGAACATGCTCAGCCACTCGTCGCCATAGAAGTCCTGAGCCACGTCGTGGACGAAGGCGATGTCGATGTGGTCGGTCTTCAGGCGCTTGAGGCTGTCTTCGATCGAGCGGTAGGTCGCGTCCTCGGAATAGTCGTTCACGATCTTGTTCGGGCGGCCGTATTTGAAGACGTCGCCCTTTTCGCCGAGGTCGCGGGCGCTGACGTCCTCGACCTCGTCCAGGATCACCCGGCCGACCTTGGTGCTGATCACGTACTGGTCGCGCGGCTTGTCGGCCAGCGCCCGGCCCATGCGGATCTCCGCCAGGCCCGCGCCGTAGAACGGGGCGTTGTCGAAATAGCGGATGCCGTCGTCCCAGGCCGCTTCGACGGTCGCCAGGGCCTCGGCCTCTGGAATGTCACGAAACATGTTGCCGAGCGGCGCCGCGCCGAAGCCGAGCTTGCCGGGCAGGATATCCTTGATCGTCATGGTCTTAGCTTTCCATCTGATGTCGTGTCGGGCGCGCCGCCCGGCTCGACGTCTGGAATATTCCCCGGGCCGTGCGCCCAGTAGCCGGGCGCTGATCCCAGAACCTTGGAACTAAATTCACAGATCGTGCGGGACGGCGCTCACTGGACCGCCCTGTCCGCCGACCGGGTCACCGCTTCCTCGATCAGGGAGGCCACCACGCCGGGCTGGGAAACATAGACGGCATGACTGGCGGCGACGTCGCGCACGGTCGCGCCGGCCCGCTTGGCCATCATCCGCTGAGCCGGTGGTGGGATCATGTTGTCGTCCTTGGCGATCAGGTACCAGCTGGGCTTGACCCGCCAGGCCGGGGTGGTGACCTTGCCCTCCAGGGCCTGCGCGCCCCACGGCTGCTGGGAGTCCGCCATGAAGCGCGCGACCTCCGGCTTCACGTCGGCGGCGAAGGCCGCCGAGAACTTGGCGCGGTCCAGCAGCAGCAGGCCGTCGACCGGCGGCAGGATCGGCGGGGCTGGCGCGCCAGGCGGCGCGCCGGCGACGATCGAGGCGACGGACTCCCCCTGGTCGGGCGCGAAGGCGGCGACATAGACCAGGGCCGAGACCTTGGGATCCGAGCCGGCTTCGGTGATGACCACGCCCCCATACGAGTGGCCGACCAGAACCACCCTCCCCTCGGCGGCCGCGATCGCGCGCCGGGTCGCCGCCACGTCGTCGGCCAGTGAGGTGGTGGGATTCTGGACGATGACGACCTTATAGCCGTCCCGTCGCAGGATCCGATAAACGTCGGCCCAGCCCGAACCATCGACGAAGGCGCCGTGGACGAGGACGATCGTGCCCGGCTTGTCGCTCGGCGCGGCGACGGCCGGGATCGCCGGTCCGACGGCGCTGGCTCCGGCGGAAAGCATCATGACGAGCATCAGCCGATTGGCGGAAAGCAGACGCATCACAGGTCGCTCCTTGTCTCGCTTGCCGCGGGACCGGCGCATGCCTGTTCTCCCCGACCGCCCAGCCATGATGTCGTGACGGCGAGAGATGGAAATCTCCGATGGGGTATCGGGCGATCGCTCGAACAGGAGCCTGGCGGCTAGCGTGAGGATCGCGACCGCACGCGGACCCGCCCCCAGATCCGCGCATCGACGGCGTAGGCTCCAGGCCCCGCCAGAACCAACGCGACCATGCCACCCAGCAGCGCGAGGTCTCGCGGAAACGACATGGGCGGACCCAAGGTGATCAGCGCCAAGGCGCAGACGAGCGCGCTCCAGCGCGCGCCAGCGCCCAGCGCCAGAGACACGCAGAGAACCGCCGTCAGCCACGGACCAGGCCCGCCAAGTTTCGGGATAGGATCGAAGGTCAGGGCGGCCCAGGCCAGCGACAACCGCAGCACCGCCAGACCCGCGCCAAGCAATCCGCCAGGGTAGACCGGAGCCGTGATCCTCATTCGGGAGGTCTTGAACCCTCGGCTCGCCGCGCGGAACACCCGATCTAGCGATTGTGCGATCCCCTGATCGGGGATGCCTTCCAACCCCTCACGGAACAGTGTTTCATCAGTGAAGCGACCACGGGGGTGGGAATGGCGTCTGGACCTGTTCGGCTTTGGCGAGCGTCGCTGGCGGCGCTGCTGTGGATCGCGGGTGTCCGCGAGGTCGCCGCCCAGCCCTACGCGCTGTCCATGGGCCAGTTAAAGCACGAGGTGTGGACGCGGGACGACGGCGCGCCCTCCGTGCCGCACGCCATGGCCGAGACGGCGAACGGCATGCTCTGGATCGCTAGCCGCGAAGGGCTTTTCCGGTTCGACGGCCTCTCGTTCGAGCCCATGGACACGGGCATCGACCGCGACAAATACGGCCAGCCTCGGAAACTCCAGATCGGCCGCGATGGGACAGTCTGGGTCTGGTACTCGAAAGGATGGCTCGGCCTGTTCCGCCAGGGCCATCTCCAGTTCGTCGAGGCGCCGAAATATTCGGGCGAAGTCATCACCTTCACCCTGACCCGGGACGGCGCGCTATGGGTCGGGATCGCGCAGATCGGCCAGCCGTTCATGCGGTACCAGAACGGGCGCTGGGACAGGGTCTCGCCAAACCCCGAACGCCAGATGTTGTTCTACACTCTGGAGTCCGCCGACGGGGCCTTCTGGATCGGCTACAACAAGTCGGTGCTGCGTCGGGCGCCGAACGGCGTGAAGTTCGAGCGCGTCGAGGCGCCCATGGGCGGCGGCGGGGCGCTGGCCATCGATCCCGCCGGAAGCGTCTGGGTCGTTCGCCCAGACAGTGGGGCGCGGCTCACCGGACCGGGCGGACGCTGGCCGGCTCCAGCCTCCAGGCCATTTCGCTGGAAAAGCGACGACCCGGCCTGGATCGGGGTGGCGTTCGACAAGGACGGTAACCTCTGGACCAAGGGTCGGGATTTCGGGCGGGTCGCGGGTCTGGTCCAGGCGGAGCGCACCGGCCAGAGCGACCCCGTCTACGAACGAGGCGGTCGATCCCTGATGTCCTCGCCACGACCATCCCTACTGTATGTCGATCGACGCGGAACCCTGTGGTATGGCGGCCCGCGCGGCATCGACCACTTCAGCACGCCCAGCATCGTCGTCGAACCCGAGCTGACCGCGACCGCCCGGTACGGCGACCAGTTGCTCACCGCCTCTTCCGGGGCCGTCTATATCGCCCAGAGCGACGCGCTCTACCGGGTCGATCCGGGCAAGCCGCCGGTGCGGCTCTTGGCGATCACCGACCCGAAGGCGATCTGCGAGGATCGGGACCAATCGATCTGGGTCGCGTCCCTGGATCGGATCATCCGGGTCCGCGGCGACACACGGACCCAGTTCCCCGCCCCTCCCAGCGAGACCAGCTTCTACGATTGCGGACCCGATTCCACCGGGCGGTTCTGGTTGCCCGCCTCCACCAACGGCCTGTACTGGCGTGACGGCGCGAGCTGGCGTTCGGTTTCGGCCAAGGACCTTTCGGCGACCTCCGACCCGGCCTTGCTGGTGAAGGATCCCCAGGGTCAGCTCTGGACGATGACCGATCCTTCGACCCTGACCCGGCTCGAAGGGCGGTTGGCCGAAGCGCGGTCGCTCGGCGCGATCTTGAAGACGACCGGCGCGATCCGCGCCGCGCTCGCCACCTCGCGGGGCATCTTCCTGTCGGGCCGGGACGGCGCCGCGTTGGTGACGAGCGGCCCGGCGCGCATGGCGCAGACCCAGGCCAAGGCCCTGCGCAACGTGACCGGACTGGCCCAGACACCCGAAGGCGACACCTGGCTGTTCGGCGCGGGCGGGCTTTCGCGAGTCAGGACCGCAGATCTGGAGAAGGCCTTCGCCGAGCCCGCCTTCGTGATCCCCGAGCGCGCCTTCAGCTACGAGGATGGGCTCCCGAACGGCCCCAACGCCCAGAGCTATCGGACCATGACCCGCGGCGGCGACGGCCGTCTGTGGCTGGCCACGATCGACGGGATCGCCTGGATCGACCCCGCTCACCTGCCCTCCAATCCGGTCCCGCCCGGCGTCGCGATCACCTCGCTGACCAGCGAGGCGATCACGATCAAGGATCCGGCGACGATACGCCTGAAGGCCGGATCCTCGGACATCACCATCGGCTTCGCGGCGATCAACCTGACCCAGCCCAAGCGGGTGAAGGTTCTGTATCGGCTGGAAGGCCACGATCGGCAATGGGTGGATCCAGGCTCGCGCCGGCAGGCCTTCTATACGAACCTGGCGCCGGGGATCTATCGTTTCCAAGTCATCGCGGCCAACGAGGACGGGGTCTGGAATCGCGCTGGCGCGACGATGGCGGTGACGATCCCACCGACCTTCCTGCAGTCGATCTGGTTCAAGCTGCTCGTCGCCGCTACGCTGATGGTCCTGGCCTGGGCGCTCTACAGCCTGCGCGTCCGCCAGGTCGCCGCCGGGTTCGAGGCGCGCTTCCAGGTTCGGACCGCCGAACGCGAGCGGATCGCGCGGGAACTGCACGACACGCTACTGCAGGGCTTCCAGGGCCTGATGCTGCG
The DNA here is from genome assembly GCF_058681635.1 of Caulobacter sp. ALps2. NCBI lineage: Bacteria > Pseudomonadati > Pseudomonadota > Alphaproteobacteria > Caulobacterales > Caulobacteraceae > Caulobacter > Caulobacter sp. ALps2. Next base: position 1,975,676 of record NZ_CM178743.1, on the reverse strand, counting down.
CTTCCAGGCGGTATCGAACCGGCTGTCCGGCGACGACCCGCTCCGAGCGGACATCGACCAGGCCCTGGATCGCGCCGACGGCGTCCTGGCCGAAGGACGCTCCCGGGTCCGCGACCTGAGGAGCCAGGCCGCGCGCGCGGATCTGGCCGAGGCGCTCGTCGACCTCGTCGGCGGTTTCAACGACGGCGTCGCGCCCCCCATCGAACTCGTCATCGAAGGCGGCGCCAAGGCGGTCGTTCCGCTGGTGAGCGAGGAGCTGCCGCGGATCACGCAAGAGGCGATCCGCAACGCGATCGCTCACGCCCAAGCCTCACGCATCTCGGTGCGCCTGACCTTCACCCGCCGCCACCTGACGCTGTCGATCGCCGATGACGGCGTTGGGTTGCCGGCGGCGGTGCGGGATGTGGGCGAACGCGAGGGCCACTTCGGCCTCAAGGGCATGCGCGAGCGCGCCGAGCGCGCCGGAGGACGACTGACGATCGCCACCCGCCCGAAGGCCGGGACGGAGATCGAGGTCCGGGTCCCGGCCCGTTCGGCCTATGTAGAAGCGGCTCACGGATGGGATTGGCTGAGAAATCTCGGCGTCTGGCGCGGAAGATCTCAATGACGGCGCGTCTGATCCGCGTTCTTTCCGTCGATGATCACGCCGTCCTGCGCGAGGGGATCGCGGCTCTGGTCGGACCGCAGGAAGACATGGTCATCGTCGGCGAGTGCGAGAACGGCCTGCAGGCCGTCGACGCCTTTCGGCGGTTGCGGCCGGACGTGACCCTGATGGATCTCCAGATGCCGGTCATGAGCGGCCTGGAGGCCATCGCCGCCATTCGCGAGATCGCCTCGGACGCCCGCATCGTCGTCCTGACGACCTATCAGGGCGACGTTCAGGCCGTCCGCGCCCTCAAGGCCGGCGCCAGCGGATATCTGCTGAAGTCTTCGCTTCGCCACGAACTGCTCGAGACCATCCGGCTCGTCCATGCCGGACGCCGCTTCATCCTGCCAGAGGTCGCGCAGGAGATCGCCGTGCATGCCGCCGAGGAGCCGCTCAGCGGCCGCGAGATCCAGGTTCTGGAATGCATGGCTGCTGGAGGCGCGAACAAGACGATCGCCCACCGGCTGTCCCTGTCGGAAGAGACCGTAAAGGCCCACATCCGCAGCATTTTTTCCAAGCTCGATGTCAATGACCGCACCCAAGCGGTCACCACGGCGCTGCGCCGCGGCATCATCGCGTTGTAGCAATCACGCCTCCGAAGACGCTTCCAGTCTGGCGAGAAGGACAACCCTGGCCGCATCTCCCACGCCGGCGACGCCGATGTGCGCGCCACGCTCTCCAGACCCTGATCCCATGCATGCGTGCAGCGGCTCCGCTCGCCCCGGCCGCTAGGTCAAACGCGCTTGACCCGATACCCGATTAGAGAAGCTCCCTTAAGTACCCACGCTCCCGCCCGCCTCACTCCGCCACATTGACCCCGTCGCCGCAGCGCCCTACTCAGCCACCATCATGACCGCCCGTCCCGGACATCCTCGAGCCTTGCTCGCCGCGCTCGCGGCGATGCTGGCCGTGTTCGTGATGGGGCTGACGCCGGCCGCGGCGATGGCCCATGACCTGCGCGAGAGCGGGTCGGCCATGGTCATCTGCACGGCCGACGGCTCCAAGGTCGTGATCATCGACGAGGACGGCCAGGTTCGCACGGCGCCCGCCAAGGGCTTCATGGGCCTGAAGTGCTCCAACTGCGTGGGCCCCACCCTGGCCGCCACGCTGGATTCGCCAGTCCCGGCCATCGCGCCTGTCCGCTACGCTGAATACCTAGAGACGCCGGTCGAACGCGTCCTGGGCGTGCACGGCCATGCCCGCGCGCCTCCGCGTCCGCCGAGCCAGGGCCCGCCCCTCTTCCTGAACGCCTGACCCTCTTGCCGCCGCGCCGCGTTTGAGACGCCGCGCGCCTTGTCACGCTTTCAGGACGCCTTCGTTCATGTCGACCTTCCGCCACGCCCTGCTGGGCGCCGCCGCCCTTGCCTGTCTTACGCGAACCGCTCACGCCAATGAGGCCGATCAGGTCTCGTCGGTCATCGTCACCGCCCGCCCGAATCCCGAGGATCCGCCCGTCGTCGCCGACGCCCGGCGCCGGCTGTCGGAGACCCCCGGCGCCGTGTCGGTGATCTCGCGGGAGAGCTACATCAGCCGCCAGGCCCTGGCCCTGGACGACATGCTGCGCGACGCGCCCGGCGTGTACGCCCAACGCAAGTGGGGCGGCGACATCCGCATCTCGATCCGGGGCTCGGGCATCGGCAACGCCAACCACAACCGGGGCCTCTTGCTGGCCCAGGACGGCGTGCCGCTGAACGAGGCCGACGGCTATGGCGACAGCCAGGTCGCCGACCCGCTGAACACCCGCTACGCCGAGGTCTATCGCGGCGGCAACGCCCTGCGCTTCGGCGGGGCGCTGCTGGGCGGGGCGATCAACATGGTCACGCCCACGGGCAAGGACGCCGGCTTCCAGAACCAGGTGCGGCTGGACGGCGGCGCGTTCGGCCTGGCGCGCGAGCACATCGCCATCGCTCGCCAGTCCGGGGACTGGGACGTCTACGCCGCCGCCACCAACCAGACCGGCCAGGGCTGGCGCTCGCAGAGCCAGCAGAACATCCAGTTCGGCGCGTTGAACATCGGCCGGTCGTTCGGCCAGGATCGCGAGGTCCGCTTCATCGTCAATGGCTCGAACATCAACCAGGAGATCCCCGGATCCCTGACCCTGGCCCAATTCCAGGCCGATCCGCATCAGTCGGCGGCGGGCAACCTGGCCGGCGACCAGGGCCGCAACCAGCGCGGCCTGCGCGGCTCGCTGCGCACCACCTGGCGGCTCTCCGACCAACTGGTGTTCGAAGGCGCGGTCTATGCGGTGTGGAAGGACCTGGACCACCCGATCTTCCAGGTCATCGACCAGCAGAGCCGCAACTACGGCGCCTTCGGCCGCTTCGACTGGGACGGCGAGCTGGGCGGCAAGCGGGCCGACGCCTTCTTCGGCGCCTGGTACCGGACCGGCGACATGGACAGCAACTTCTACGTCAACAATCGCGGGGCGCGTGGGGCCCCGACGTCTCGGACGCAGCAGAACGCCAAGGCCATCGACCTGTTCGGCGAGGGCCGGCTGTTCGTCACCGACCGTGTGGCCCTGGTGGCCGGCGCGACCTGGGGCCAGGCGCAGCGCGACTACACCAGCTTCGCGATCCCGGGCCAGGCGGCGACCTTCAACCTCAAGGCCGACAAGACCTATGACTGGGTGTCGCCGCGCGTTGGCCTGCTGTGGCGGGACGAGACCGGGAACCAGGTCTTCGCCAACCTGACCCGCTCGGTCGAGCCGCCGAACTTCAGCTCGATGTCGCCGACCAATACCGGCTTCGCGCCGGTGAAGGCCCAGAAGGCCTGGACCGGCGAGATCGGGGCGCGCGGCCATCGGGGCCCGTTCACCTACGACCTGACCCTGTACCGCGCCGAGCTCCGGGACGAGATGCTCCAATATGCGGTGACCTCGTCGATCCCGGCCGCGACCTTCAACGCCGACAAGACCGCGCACCAGGGCGTCGAGGCGGCCCTGGACTGGGCCGTGGCCCCGCGTTGGCGGATCCGCCAGACCTGGACGTATTCGGACTTCCGCTTCCGCGACGACGTGCAGTTCGGCGACAACCGCCTGCCGATCGTGCCGAAGAACTTCTACCGCTCGGAGGTCCGCTACGACGACCCGCGCGGCTGGTTCGTGGCCCCGTCGGTGGAATGGTCGGCCAGCGACCAGTGGATCGACTACAAGAACACCAAGACCGCGCCCGGCTATGCCATCCTGAACCTGAACGCCGGCTGGAAGGTCACGCCGGCCGTGTCGGTGTTCGTCGATGCGCGGAACCTGACGGACAAGGCCTATGTGTCCAACACCCAGGCCGCCGTGGCCTGGACGGCGGCGACCGCGACGCTCTGGCCGGGCGATGGCCGGTCGGTGTTCGGTGGCGTCACGGTCAACTTCTAAGGGAGAGCGACATGAAGACCCCGCTGATCATCCTCGCCCTGCTGGCCGCGACACCGGCGGCCGCCCACGTCGTGGCCGTGCCGGACGCCGCCAAGGCCGGCTCGTACTCGGCCATCGCCTTCCGTGTCGGCCATGCCTGCGCGGCCGGTGATGTGACCCTGAAGGTCCGCATCGAGATCCCCGACGGCGTCGCCTCCGCCCGGCCGCGGGTGAAGCCCGGCTGGACCTACAGCATCGAGCGTGAGGATCCGAAGAGCCCGCCCACGGCCATCACCTTCGAAGGCCGCCTGCCCGACGAGGCCTTCGACGACTTCGCCATCCTGATGAAACTGCCCGCCCCAAACACCAAGGAGGGCGGCGACCGCATGATCTTCCCGGTCGTCCAGACCTGCGAGAAGGGCGAGAGCCAGTGGACGGAAGTCCCTAGCCCCGAGGCCCCGGACGCCAAGCTGAACCGGCCCGCTCCGACCGTGACTCTCATCCCCGTTGATGCGGCGACCGCCGCCCACCATCATTAAGGAAGGAGCGCCCATGTCGCGCCTGATCGCCATCGCCCTGACCGCCATCCTCGCCGCCTCCACCGCCGCAGTCTCCACGCCCACTTTGGCCGGCGACTACAAGCTCGGCGCCCTGACCGTCCGCCAGCCCTGGAGCCGTCCGGCCCAGGCCGGCATGAACGGCGTCGGCTTCTTCACCCTCGTCAACGCCGGCAAGGCCCCGGTGACCCTGAAGAGCGCCGAGAGCCCCGCCGCCGGCAAGGTCGAGATCCACCAGTCGTCGATGGCCGGTGGCATCATGACCATGCGCCGCCAGGACAACGGCGTGACGATCCCCGCCGGCGGCCAGGTCGCCTTCGCGCCCGGCGGCTACCACCTGATGCTGCTGTCCCTGAAGACCGCGCAAGCCCAGGGGCAAAAAGTTCCGGTAACACTGCTCTTCGGCGATGGTCGCAAGATGCAGGTCGACCTGGCCGTCCAGCTTGTCGCGCCCAATGGACAGGCCGCGCCGGCGGGCCAGCACCACCACTGAGGTTCCAAAAAATGGACTACATGAACTTTTTTTAAGGGAGCAAATATTCCGCGTCCGTGCAGATTGCCGGCCAGCTCACACCAACGGACGCGACTTCCATGAAACGAGTTTTGTTCGGCGCCGCAGCAGCCGCTGCGTTGTCGATATCGGCCTTCGGGGCCCTGGCCCACGAACAACACCAATGCATCGACGATGCCTGCACCGTGCAATCGCTGCTGCCGCAAGGCGCCGCGGGCGCCGGCGACACCACGTCGCTGGAGTCGCCGCGCTACGGGACCTGGGGTTTCGACCTCACGGGCATGGACACCTCGGCCAAGCCGGGCGACGACTTCTACAAGTTCGCCAACGGCGCCTGGGAAACCCGCACGGTGATCCCGTCGGACCGCACCCGCTACGGCAACTTCGACAAGCTGGCCGAACTGTCGGAAGCCCGAACCAAGGCGATCATCGAAGGCGCCGCCGCCGACAAGGCCGCGACTGGTGAAAAGGCCAAGATCGGCGCCGCGTATCGTTCGTTCATGAACGAGGCCGCGATCGAGACGCTGGACGCCAAGCCGATCCAGCCGTGGCTGGACGGCGTCAAGAAGGTCAAGACCAAGGATGAGTTCACCGCCCTGATGGGCAAGAGCTCGGTCACGCCCTACGCCACCCTGATCGGCCTGGGCATCGGCGTCGACGCCAAGAGCCCCAAGGCCTACGCTGTCTACGCCTCGACCGGCGGCCTGTCCTTGCCCGATCGTGACTACTATCTGGACGCCAAGTTCGCCGAGAAAAAGACGGCGTACCTGGCCTATGTCGAGAAGATGCTGACCCTGGGCGGCTGGGAAAAGCCGGCCGAGAACGCCAAGGCCATCGTCGAGTTCGAGACCAAGCTGGCCGAGGCCTCTTGGACCCGCGTCGAGCGCCGTAACCGCGACAAGACCTACAATCCCGCCACCCTGGCCGAGCTGCAGGCCCAGACGCCGGGCTACGACTGGAACCGCTATCTGGTCGGCACGGAGCTTCCGAAGGTCGATCGCTTCGTCGTGACGACCAACACCTCGTTCCCGAAATACGCCAAGATCTATGCCGACACCCCGCTGGAGACCCTGAAGGCCTGGCAGGCGTTCAAGGTCATCGACGGCGGCGCCCCGCTGCTGTCCAAGCGCTTCGTCGACGCCAGCTTCGAGTTCCGCAACAAGACCCTGTCGGGCCAGCCCGAGCAGCGCCCGCGCTGGAAGCGCGGCGTCGCCCAGGTCAACACCATGCTGGGCGAAGCGGTCGGCAAGGAATATGTCGCGGCCTACTTCCCGCCGGACTCCAAGGCCAAGATGGTCGCCCTGGTTGGCGACATCCGCACCGTCCTGAAGACCCGCATCGACGCGTCCGACTGGATGAGCGTCGAGACCAAGGCGAAAGCGCAAGACAAGCTGGCCAAGTTCACCGTCAAGATCGGCTATCCCGACAAGTGGCGTGACTACTCCAAGCTGGAGATCAAGGAAGGCGACGCCTACGGCAACCTGATGCGCACCGGCGCCTGGGACTATCGTCACGACGTCGAGCGCCTGAACCAGCCGGTCGACAAGTCCGAGTGGGGCATGACCCCGCAGACGGTCAACGCCTACTACAACTCGGTCAACAACGAGATCGTGTTCCCGGCCGCCATCCTGCAGGCGCCGTTCTTCCATCCGGACGCGGACCCGGCCGTCAACTACGGCGGCATCGGCGGCGTGATCGGCCACGAGATCGGCCACGGCTTCGACGACCAGGGCCGCAAGTCCGACGGCGACGGCGTGCTGCGCGACTGGTGGACGGCGGAAGACGCCGCCAAGTTCGACGCTCAGAAGGCCAAGCTGGGCAAGCAGTACTCGGCGTTCGAGCCCTTCCCGGGCGTGCACGTCAATGGCGATCTGACCATGGGCGAGAACATCGGCGACCTGTCGGGTCTGGCCTTCGGGCTGGACGCCTATCGCGTCTCGCTGCACGGCAAGCCCTCGCCGGTGCTGGACGGCTTCACCGGCGACCAGCGCGTCTATCTGGGCTGGGCCCAGGTGTGGCGTGGCAAGTCGCGCGACGACGCCCTCAAGCAGCAGATCGCCAGCGATCCGCACTCGCCGGGCTACTATCGCGTCAACGGCACGATCCGGAACCAGGACGGCTGGTACTCGGCCTTCGACATCAAGCCGACCGACAAGCTGTACGTCGCCCCGGCCGATCGCGTGAAGATCTGGTAGTTCGCGCTACCGATCTGAAAAATGGGAAGGGCCGCCGGACATCCGGCGGCCCTTTTTGCTGGGAGACCCCACGGCCGCTAGTCCGCCCCCGCGATCATCCCGACCTTGAGGTCGCTGGCCGTGTAGACGCACTCGCCGTCGGCCAGCAGCCGGCCATTCGCCAGGCCCAGGGCCAGTTTGCCGCGCCGCGCCTGCCGCAGGCTGATCTCGTAGCGCACCAGCTTGATGTCCGGCGTCACGTGGCCGCGGAACTTCACCTCGCCGACGCCGATCGCGCGCCCCTTGCCCGGCGAGCCCGACCAGCCCAGCCAGTAGCCGATCACCTGCCACATGGCGTCCAGACCCAGGCATCCGGGCATCACCGGGTCGCCGATGAAGTGGCAGCCGAAGAACCAGAGATCCGGGACGATATCCAGCTCGGCGGCGACATAACCCTTGCCGAAGTCGCCCCCGTCCAGGCTGATCTCCGTGATCCGATCCATCATCAGCATCGGCGGCGCGGGCAGCTGGGCGTTGCCGGGTCCAAAATAGCCGCCCAGACCCGACTTCAGCAGATCCGCCTTGGTGTAGTGGTCCTTCGGCGTATGGAATTCATGCGGGTTCGCCAAGGCGCAGCCCTCCCCTTATGGATTTCGCTGAAGCTGCGAGCATGTGGCGACGCGCGTCAAGATTGCGCCGACGTCCAGCGGGTGAGCTTGGCGTCGTCCGGCCTGATCCCGAAGATCTCGACCCGCCTATGATCTTTCATCCAGCGCGGCCAGATCTCGGCATTGGTGACGCCGTATGGCGCGGCTGGAGCAACAGGTGCGGGGCATGAGCCGAGGGCCAGGCCGGCGCGTGGGCGATCTCACGTCGCGCCGGTGATCAAGATTCGCAGACCAGCGCCTCGCGTGATGGGTTTTCGCGAAAGGTGATCGGCTTTCGCGCTTGCCCTCTAGAGTGGCTCGCACGCTTGCGGAAACCAACCGCTCGGACCCTCATCAGGGGGCGCCAGATCCCGCCCAGGTTCTGGCCTGTCTGGAGAGTCTGGAGCGTAACGTTCAGCAACTGCTCAAGACCGAGTGGGACAAGTGCAAGCTCGAAGCTCGCACAGGCCAGTTACAGGATACGCCGCGCTGAGCGTTGGGGATCGGATGGTCAGATTATATCGGCTCGACGTTTTGATATGGATCAGCGTCCGGAGCGCCGCGCGTGGCGTTGCGCGCCCGATCGAGCGGCTAGGTCCGCCGCCACGCGCGATAGTTGACGCCGGACCGTTCGACCGCCGCTTGCTGGGTCCAGCCGAGTGATTTGCCGCGCGCGACTGATCGAAAGGCAATCACCCAGCACGGCACCTTGCCTCACTTAAGCGCGAGTCCAGCACGGAGAACCGCAGATAGGTTGCGATAGCAAATAACATCGTTACATTATTGTTAATCGCTGTCCGAGGGGGGCAAGTGGCGCGGGTTCCTTATCAACGGGTGCGATCACGGCCACCCTATGTGGCACGCAAGAGCGATGACGTGCTCCTCAGGGCCGCAGATCGGCCAGAGACCGTCCTTGTCGTCTCCGGCGGCGGAGCGCGGCGGGGCGTCAGCCGCACCCTCCACCAATTCGTCCGACGGGCCCCCACGACCAATTTCCTGGGCGGCAAGAACCGCTATCCGATCGTCTTCGATTTCATCCCTCATTCGTTCCTGCCATTGCCGGAGCATCTGGTGGTGATGCGAAACCTCGTCGTCGGCGCCTTCAACCGAACCTTTGGCGTGACGGCGGTCGGATCTTACTTTTTCGAATTCGACGCCGCGTACCGTCTCTGGCTGAAACTGGAGGAAATCGACGCGAGCGACGCGACAGCGCTGACCCCCACGAAGCGCGCCAAGGTCGCCAAGGGCGTGGCCAAGCTGGTCGTGACGATCTCGACAGCCGGCACGTTCGAGATTGTCGGACCGCTCAAGCACATCGCCGAGTTGGCGAAGACTTACGGCTGGGGAGCGGCGGCGTCTTTCGATGCGGCACGGGACAAGATGGTCGAACGCACTTTCGAGGCGCGGCTACACAACCTGCAAGTCTTGGTTCACGGCGTCATCGCCCCGCGCATCAGCAAACGGATCAAGGCGGCCAAGGCCGATGACGCTCTGATGCCGGCCGATCTCGCTTGGATCATGCAGGAGCTCTTCGTCGTCGCGATGGCGCGCGCTCAACGCGATATCGGCGAGAAAGGCATCATGCTGCTGGCTGCCGACGCCATCGACGAAATCGCCGACGATCACGATGAAGACGACGGTCACAACCAATTGGCGCGCACCGTCTTCGCTGGCGTTCTCCAAGCCTGCGCCGGGCGTGATATCTCGGCCATCGTCTGCGGGCGAAGGGCCGGTCCCCGATGGTGCGAAGAACTGGAACTGCAAGGCTTTAAGGAGGAGGACATCGGGCTTTTGAGCAAACACGATATCGGCGTTCGACTTGAACAGGCCGGCCTTGAGCCCGCGACCATACAGACCATTCTCGACGCCCTTGGCGACAAGCAAGCCGTCGTGGCCGGCGATTTCGAAAGCGCCTGCCGACGCCTAGTCAAGACATGGCCGAATGGTTGACCGAAGCGTGCCCGCACCGTCGAAGGCCAATCTTTCCGAGCTCTACGGTCAACTGCTGCGCCAAGCCGACAAGGCCCCGGTCAAGGCGCTTGAAAGCTGGCTAGTGTTGTTCGACGCTCAGGCGGCGTACCCGCGATCGGTTCTCGCCACCCATCGGCGCGCTCTTGAACGCCTGATAGCGCGGGCAAGCGCCGGCGCGGGCGCGGGCGCGGGCGCCGAAGAGAAGACCGTGGCCGCCTTGGCCAGGGCGGCGCGCGAACGCCTGGCCAAGACGCCCGTCAAACCGCGATCCTCGACTGAGCCACTTCCCCCTCTAACCCTAACCCCGACGCGGGAGGGCCCGATGAGCGAGATTTCGAGTGCTGGTCCCGACGCGTTCTGCCCGCCCGACCTGCTGCGTCTGCAGAAGGTTGCTCAAAAGTGGGCCTCGGCCGATTTCATCAAATGGCTGGCGGATGGTTTCGCCGCGCTCCAAGACAGCGGACGCCAGTCCCACCTGGCGTTCGCGCCACTGCGACTCTACCCGATGGGGCGTTTCGCGCAGCAATTGGCGGCCTCGATCTCGGAAGCGGCCGAGTTTCATCTGCCCGTGGCCGAGGCGATCATCAAGGCAATCCGCCGTCATTTGACCTCGGGAAGACCGGCCTTGGCGCACGGACATCGCCTCGATGTGCAGTTGTGGACGCTCTACGCTCAGTTCAAAGTCTTTGATCCGCGCGCTGAAATTCCCGCCTCCTATCTCGACCACGCCCTTCGCCAGGTCCGAAAGGACACACCGGATCTGGAGCCGCTCCTGGATGTAATCACCGATACGGTATTCGAGACCGTGCCCTCTCCCTCGCGACAGGCATGGTTCTTTGAGCGGGCGCAGCGCGCGGTCGTCTCGCCGACACTGGACGCGGCGCTGGCCATCGCGCTGCTGAACGAAGCCCAGCGCGACATCGGCAGCGACCAAGACGCGGTCGTGAGCGCGGCGACCCGTTGCAAACGCTTGATCGGAGATCGCGGCGGCGCGGTCGAGGCCAAGCTCGTCGATCTGCTGTCGCAGGGGCGACTGTTCGATGAGGGCCGGCAGGCTTTCAGCCGCCCTGTCGGCAACGTTCTGATGCTGCGCACCGGTATCGAGCGGCTGGCTCGCGCGGGCGAGGTCACGACGGCCAAGCAACCCGTCCCCATCAAGTTGGAGGAGACGTGGTTCGCCGCGGCGATGGTATGACCGGACAGCACTCCAGAGCCTACATCAACGCCTCTCGCCGACTGATGCAGTATGTGGCGATCAATCGCTCCGATAGCGAGTTCGCTAAGCACGGCGAGATCGTCTACATTTTCGACACCAGCGTTCTCGAGGCCTATTGGCGACGAGAACCGAACGCGATCGGCGGCCGCTATGGGATCGACGCGCTCCTGACGGAAAACGCCTCGCGCTACAGTTCCTGGATCGCGCTCAAATTCCTCTTCGAGCACCGACTGCCCGGTATGGAGGGCGCTGCGTTCTTGAGCCCGGCGCATTGGAATGAGGCCTTCGACCGCCTGAGCAAGCTCGAGACGGAAATCCGGCAGGGCTTCAAGACCAAGACCGCCGGCGGCGAGAAAGGCGAAAAGCCTGGCGTCGACGAGGCCGCGCGCCTCGACGCCAAGCTGAAATCGCTTCTGGCCAAAAGCAGCAACCCCCTGGATCTGATCGAAGAAGCCAAGAAGGAAGGCCTGGACGACGACTTCACCAAGATCATGGCGGCGATTTCGTCCAGCGAGCGGGTCAAGCGCCTGTTCGTGAACGGGCGCTCAGGTGAGGCAAGCGTCCGGGACCTGACCTTCTGCGATCGCTACTGGAACCCGACCGACTATCCCGTGCGGCACGAAGATTTTCGTCGATGGAACGCCAAGATCGCCATGCGTCGGGCGGAGATGGACGCAGAGCGACGAGCAGCCATCCGGCCAGTGCAGCAGGGGGACGGCTCGCGCCATGACAGTCCCAAAAGCGACAGCGCCAAAAGCGACAATTCTCGCAACAACGAAAACGACGCCATCACCTTGGCGACCATTCAAGCGCTCTACCGCGATCACAAAACTGTCGGCTCGGACGTCAAAACGCTGTTCGTCTTCGTCACGCCGGACGCGGCGCTGCACGCTGCTTTTCAGGACTTGGCGCCACAGCTTGCCGAGGAGGGGGTGCCTTACTTCCTCCGCCACCCGCAGATCTACACGCCGCTGCTCAACCACATGAACATGTCCAACGATGCCACGGCGACTCGGTATGGCGTGCAGAAGCTTCGACGGGTCTTCGAAGGGGTCGAGACGGCCCTCGACATGCTGTTTCCGTTCGCCGAGACCGACCAGACGGTGGCCCAGCAGATCGGGTCGCTGCAACTGCCGCTGGAGGACAATATCGCCTCTTGGTCGCGCACCGCGGAGACGATCTGCCTGGCCAACAGCCACTACATCCTCTCCGACATCGGCGGTGAATATGTGTCGGCTGAGAACATCGCCAAGCTGCTCAGCACGCCAGATGTACGCGAGGCGGCCGCGACGTCGGTTAGCGGCGACATCGCGCTCATCCGCGACGATCACATTCAAACGATGTCGGCGCTCGCGCTTCAGTCCCTAGCGTCGATCAAGTTGACGGAGGGGGCGCCGCTCTATCGCGCGCCGGTCAAGTTGCTGGACATCGACATTCCCGCGGCGTTGGGCATTCACGTCGATCGGCGACAGGTCCGTCACATGGCGCCGATGGACGCTCTGCTCAGGAGCCTCAGCGCCGACGACACCGCGCAATTCCAGCGCATCTATCACGACATGCGCAACGCCTGGCACGACCCCGCGCGCCGCGCAGCCGCTCAATTGCTAGCCAGTTGCATCTACTTCGCCGTCGATGCCTGGGATTCGGCGCGAACCTGCGCCGAGCTCTGCCATGATGGTTTGCAGAGCGCCCAGCAGCGCCGCAGCCCCTGGAAGCGGGAGGCGCGCTACTGCGAGGCCCTTGCCATTCGCATGCAGTTGCGCTCCGGCTCTGAGGTCACCCGCGGCCGCCAGCTTCTGTTGAAGAATTTGGCGACCGCGCCGCAATCCTTGGCCAAGCTTAGGGACATGGTCGAGTTGTCGGCGCTGGTGCTGACCGCCGCGATCGTCCAGACCATCGAGGACGACCTGCAGCACGTGTCGGTCGATACCCCGTTCATCAACCTCATCGACCGCGGCGAGCTTTCGGCCGACTTCGAGGACGCGCTACAAGATATCGACGACGTCCTGCGCGACCTGGAAAACTTCGAGACCGAAAGCGACGACGGCACCGCCACGCGCGTTCGGCTGCAGGCCGAGACCAATCGCCTGGGCGGCCTCATCTTCCATCATCTCATTGGCGCTCGACTGAGCCCAGAGCCTGTGGACCGCAACGCCATGCGCAAGGCGCTGCAGAATCTGGAAGCGACGCTCGACTCCAGTCGCAACGCGCGCTCGATGACCGCGCGAACCTATACCGAGGTGGCCAAGTTCCTATTGTCGATGGATCGGGAAGCGGGGGCGCGAGCGCTGGATCTTCTGACGGCGTCCAAGCTCAGGGACGTGGAGCTATCGCGCGCCGACCAAGCCGAGATCGACTTCTTCGTTCGCAAGCTGAGCGCCAGCTTGGGCGTGATGGCCGCGTGAGGCGACATGGCTAGGGCGATAGCAAGAGCGCGAACGCAAGGCTCTGTCGGCGCGACCGGAGCTCCAGTGCGCCGCACGAGGGATCAGGGCTGATGGATTTTTCGACGCTTCAGGCCGTCAGCAAGGTTTCCAACGAATGGAAATATCCTCAAAGGCCGGCGAACCGCAGCGGCTGGCTTCAAGTGGACCAGAGCCCCGAACATAAACTCTATTGGGAAGAATACGGCGATCCCGCCGGCGAGCCGGTCATGTTCCTCCACGGCGGCCCGGGCGGCGCCTGCGCGCCGGTGATGGCGCGCTTCTTTGATCCGGCGCGCTACCGCGTGATCCTATTTGACCAGCGCGGTTGCGGCAAAAGCCAACCCAATGTGGCGACGGCCGGTCCGCAAGCGGCGCTGGCCCACAACACCACCGACTTCTTGGTCGATGACATCAATTGCCTGCGCGAGGCACTGGACGTGAACGGTAGGATGCACGTGTTCGGCGGCAGTTGGGGCAGCACGTTGGCGCTGGTCTACGCCATCCGACACCCGCAGAATGTCGCCTCCCTGATCCTGCGCGGCGTCTTCCTCGGGGCCAAGGAGGACCTGCTGTATATGTATCAGGGCAACGCGGCGACCTTCGAGGAAAGGCCCTACGCCCTCACCGCGCCGGGTAGCTATATCAGCTACCCCGATGAGTGGAAGGCCTTCGTCGAGGTCATCCCTCCGGCCGCGCGCAGCGACATCATGGGGGCCTACAAATCAATTTTCGACATGGTCCCGGCGGATGAATCCCAGAGCGCCCATCAACTCTCCGCCGCTCTGGCCTGGTCGATCTGGGAGGGCGCCATTTCCAACCTCATCCCCGAGCGGGGGGATCCGGGAAAGTTCGGCGAGGCGGCCTTCGCCCTGTGCTTCGCCCAGATTGAAGCTCACTTCTTCGCCAATCATCTGTTTTTGGAACCCGACTACATCGTCGGCAACGTCGAAAAGCTCGCCCAGCTTCCGATCCATGTCGTGCATGGGCGTTTTGACCAGGTCTGTCCGCTCTCCCAGGCCTCGCGGTTCGTCGCCGCGCTTGAAACCATCGGCGCGCCCCCGAAAACCTTTGTGAAGACATCCGCCGGCCACAGCGCGCTGGAGGCCCAGACCGTCCTGGCGTTGACCGCCATCATGGATGGCCTTCCTCGCATCAATTGACGGAGAACGCCATCAATTGGTCAAGGCTTACCTCCTCGGCCCGATAGCGCGCGATGAGGTCGGGCGCGACGGCGGCGAGACGCAGTCGTTGGCGCACGACCGACGCGGTGACGCCGAACCGCGCTCCAATCTCTTCGGCGCCCAAGCCCTGGCGCCCGGAGAGGTCGAAGAAGGCTTCGAATTCGTCGGCCGGATGAAGCGGATCGCGCGCAAGGTTCTCATCGAGGCTGACCTCCCCGGCGTCGTTGGCCTCATCCACCAGGCAGCGGACGAGGGCGGTTTTGGGGATCAGCTTGCGCTTGGCCAGCAAGCGCAGGGCCAAGCGCCGACCCTCCCCGGCCGTGACCAGGCCGTAGCCGGTTTCGCTGCCGTCGGGGCGGCGCTCGGGCTTTACCACCGGCAGGTGGATCAAGCCCTTGGCCAGGATCGAGGCGGCGCGCTGTTCGATCACGGCCTCGCTGTGGCCGCCCTTACGGACGTTGTCGGGCGAGCGCTTGAGCTTGTTGAGCGGATAGACGCGCTCCTCCCCGGCGCGAACCGCGCCGCTTGCCGTGAGAACAAAGCCCTTTTCCAGGGCGGTTTGATTGGGCTGGGTCATGACAGGTCTCCCTTTGAGGGTTGGGGTCAGGCGCAAGGCGCGCCTGACCCCTGCCCGTCGGCGAGACCGGGGGGTGCAAACGGAGCGTCGGTTCGCGGGGAACCGCCTGCAGGGCGTCGAGCCCTACGTGCGGATCGCTGCTACGCGCACGCCCGAAGGTGGGCGGAACCGATGCGAAGTGCGCCAGGGGGCAGCGCCCCCAAGCACGCGCTCGCGGCGCGAGCGCAAACAAGAAACAGCCTCTTCTAAAGCCCGAACTCGCACCAGGGGAAAGGCGGGGCTGGCGCGTCTAGATGCTGCGGACGACCCGCTCCGCGCGTGAACTTGAGTGAAATGACTGTTGAATCAAAGGCGTCGAAGAGAACGCCCAAGAAACCTGCCTGCCGCCAGCCAAAAGCCTCCGCAAAGCCGGAGAAGCGTAAACCCGGGTATCCGGCGCGCGCCGTCATCGCCTATCCCAAGGCTCTGTGGGACGACTGGGAAGATCCCCCCACCTTCAGCGAAGCCCTAGACCTGCACATGCGCCGTCACGCCGACACCGGCTATGGCCTCCAGCGGGCGGTCTGCCTGCGAGACGATACGCTCGAGACCACGACCTTCACGTCCTGGCGGCGGGGCGATAAAGCTCCGCGAGGCGCAACGAGCCTTCGGATCCTTGCCGCGCTCGAACGCCGCTGGCGTCTGCCGGCTGGCTACTTCCGGGACAAACTTCCCCATCCCGGCCGAATGGTCGCCGACGCCGAGAGTCTGCCACTTCCGATGTCGGAACGACGTCGGATGGCGTGGCACTTGCCGGATGATTTCGCCCGCCTGCCGCTGGTCAAGCGACAGGAGATCGAGGCCTGGGTGCGAGCGGTGATCCTCTCGGGCCACACGGACTACCGCCGCAATCAGGCCGAAGCGATGAAGCAGAGGTTCGCTCTGCAGTTCACTGGAAACGGCGCACTGAGCGAACTGTCGGCGGGCCCGCCACTTGAGGAGCGGCTCGCTGACCCTGGACTGCGCAGTGTGGGACGCCCGATGGGCGCGGCGCCTGCGCCGCGGGCGCTGAACGACGAAGCGGCCGACCTGTTGGCTTTCAAGACCGCGACACTGACCTCGCGCGGCCGACGTCGCAACGGCGTGTGGAACAACGAGACCGCCGGCCAGAAGATGGAGCACCTCGGCTTGATGATGGGCGCTCTAGCAGCCTGTCCGAGTGGGCCGGTTCGGGGATATGGCGCACCTGTCGGCGCCCTGAGCTTTGGGCTTCTGATCTTTCCGGCGGTCTGGGATTGGTACCTCCAGTGGCGGGAGGGGCGGCGCGGCTTCTTCACCCAATGGGAAACCGAGATGCTGACCGTTGGCGCCTCGCTGAGCCGGCGTGAGACGGGCTGGCTTCGACAGACGCCGCGCCTGGCCGAGCGCTTGCGGCCTATCGAGGGCCTGGTGACAGAGGCCGACGTCCGCGCGGCGGGGGAGGATTGGAACGCCGTCTGCGACGTGCAGCATCACCATCTTCTATTACGGGCCAAGGAAGTCGCGAGGGTGTCGCGGATCCACCGCGATCCGTTTGAGCCGATCCTGCCCATCCTGGAGGCCGACAGCCCTGTCGGCGAGTATCGGAAGATCACCGAGGAAATCCTCAGGCGACGTCCGGACGCCCGCCTCTATCCCACGTCCGCCGCGGAGGCGACGCGCGCATTCCTGATGCTACGCCTGGGCCTTCACCTGGGCCTGCGTCAGAAGAACCTGCGCCAACTTCTCGTTTGCCCGAAGGACAAGATCCCGACGCCGGAGCGTCAGCTTGAGGCGCTCAAGCGCGGCGAGTTGCGCTGGAATGGCCGTGACGCGACCTGGGAAGTGCTGATCCCGGCGGCGGCGTTCAAGAACGCCGGTTCATCGTACTTCCGCAAGAACCCCTTCCGATTGGCGCTCCCCGACTTGGGCGGCCTCTATTCGGAGATCGACGCATATGTAGCCCGCGATCGGCGCATTCTCCTGAAGGGCGCGCCGGACCCCGGCGTGTTTTTCGTCAAGACCATGAAGGCCAAGAGCAAGGACGCCGACTACGACCAAAACACCTTCTACGAAGCCTGGCGTCTCGCGATCCAGCGCTACGGCATCTACAACCCGTACACCGGGCGCGGTGTCATTGAAGGCCTCCTTCCGCATGGCCCTCACAATGTCCGGGACGTTCTGGCCACCCACGTTCTCAAGCAGACCGGCTCGTACGAACAGGCCAGCTATGCGATCCAGGACACGCCGGAAACGATCGCCGAGCATTACGGACGCTTCCTTCCCCAGGACAAAGCCGCCTTGGCCGCGCAGGTTTTAAACCAGGTTTGGAGCCAAGCTTAGTCGCGAACCTAGTCGTCCATATGTGGCCAGTTATTGCGCGATTTACGCTCCAATCGGCCACATATGGACAATTGCGGCATCAATCCTCGAAGCCGCCGTGCGACGGGATGACGCGCCGGCGCCATGCGCCTTGCTCCGCGAAGGAGCGTGGGACAGGGAGATCCATGGCAAAGTACGATCCACTCAAACGCTACCTCTCCCGTCAGAAGACGGCCCGCGTTGATTTGACCTTCCGAGACGTCGAACGGATCATCGGCGCGATGCTGCCCAACAGCGCTACGCGCCCACAGTGGTGGGCCAACGAGGCGTCGCCCGCCTCGACCCACGTCCAAGCCGCGGCCTGGCGGGAGGCGGGCTATAGGGCCTTTCTCGAGGACGGCGAGCGCGTGCGGTTCGAGCGCGCTTCCACCAGCGTCTGATCTGCGGGACCGCGATGTCAGACGAGATTGGGATCCCAGTAGAAGAGATCAATCTTTGCCTTGAAGGCCCGCCGCAGGGCGCTGACGGACTTGATCCGCCCTGGGCGGTTGAGAGCCGCGAAGAAGATGAGATAACCAAGATAAATGTCGAGAAGGTGCTCCTCCAGCGCCATGAAGCTAGATCGCACATCTTCATTGGATGGAGCGTCGCCATGAACCACAGCGCTTCGCCAATGGTAGGCCTGACGCACGGCGTCATAGACCTCGATAGCCCAACGAGGATCGCCGCCACCGGCGACGCAGGCACACCTGCGGGCTAGGTTGTGCGCTTTGTCAGGGCCGTCCAACAGCGACAGCGCCTCAAGGGCCGAGACCATGCGGACTAGCCTGATCTGGTCGTTGGGCTCGGAATAGGTTTCGGCCAACAGACGATTGGCATAGCGCAATCGCTCGAACGTCGGATCGTCCGCGTGCTCGCCATCGATCAGCCAGTAGGCGAAACTCCCCAGCAGCGTCGCGTAGCGCCGAAAGCGACCGTCGAAGTCGTCGGTCCACCCCTCCTCGATCAGCGTGCCCCAAGGGCCGTAGGTGACTGCCAAATGGTGGTTGCCGTCGTCCCGAAGGAGCAAGGCCGAGCTTAAAGTTTCCCAGATGTATCCGCCGCCGATCCGGATGCGAGTTGTCTGGCGGAAGGGGAAAAGCATCCGAATGAGGTTCAGCAGAAACTCGACAGCGTCTCGCCCAGCCTCCCACGCCATCTCGCGCTCGAACCCTTTGATATCGACCAGGACAATGTGGTCGTAAGCGCGAAGATGCCGCCGCCAATCCTTGACCGCTTTGACCCTCACTCCGTCGGCGAGGTGGTTCAGGGCGTCGCGGTGTTCGCGAAAGAACACCGACTTGGACATGATCCGTAGTGGCCCCACCCAAAACGAAGTCCGCTTAGCGGCGGGCGCGAACACGATTGGAAAGACATAGAGGCCGTTGTCGCGTGGCCAGGCGGTCAGGCGCGCCAGGGCGCCCTTGATGACCGCGTCCTCGGACATCTGGCCGGTCTTCTTGGACTTGGGCAATTGAGCAAATAGCGCATCGACCAAGGCCTGGCGCCCGGCCTTGCTACTGAGCTTAAGCTGCAGGCGAGCCTGCTTGAGCAGGACCTCCGCGCTCTTAGCGAGCAATCTGCTTCCATCGTGACTGATTGCCCTTGGCTGATCCGCAGCCGCCGGCAAAATGTCAAAGGGGAATGAAGCCAGGTCATTGCGCTGTATCGCGTCTCGAAGCCTGGCCTGGCTCTCGGCCCACTCCATGATGAAGTCACCAACCAGCGTCTTTAGGGATGGCTTCACTGGTCGTCCTCAGTGTCGGAGCCCTCGCCCTTTTGAGGCGATCCCCGCGATCAACCTCAAGCGATTCGACGCACGGAAGGACCCTTCCGATCCCTAATCGGCAGGAAGGCGAGAGCGTTTGTTCGGTGGAATTAAAAAATCCCCAGAACAAAACCCAGAATAGAGCCGGGAAATTGTCGGGGGCCCTTGCCAGGCACCCGATAAATCATTGATTTTTCAGGAGAAAATGGCGCGCCCGGAACGATTCGAACGTCCGACCCTCAGATTCGTAGGCTGAACGAGCGCTATGATTTCGCAGAACTTTTCTGCAAACCGAGCACTTTGTGGCCCATTGAAATCATTGGGCTTCTCGAACGATCTGCAAACGACTTTGCCGCCCGCCCAGCGCGCTTTAGCAGCTTCGGGAGGCGCGCATGAGCAGCCCTACGAATCCCGGGCGCAGCCTAGTGAGCCTCAAGCTAGCCTGGCAGCAACGCGTGCTCCGGGCGCCAGACCTGAGCGACAAAGCGAAGCTGCTCGGCTGTCAGCTGGTGCATGACTTCGACGAGCGGGGCGTGGCCTGGCGCTCGCAACCCTCAATGGCCGAACTCCTCCAGATGGACATCCGGACAGTCCGGCGAGCCATGAACGAGCTTCGCGATGGAGGATATCTCCACATCAAGGTCAGCCGAGGTAGGGGGCGCGCCAACGAGTACTCGCCCATCTTCTCTGACATCGACGCCCGCCGTCCGGCCGACCAAATCCATGCTGAACCGGCCTCGGAAAACCGGGCGAGCACGTCCGGATATGAGCCGGATAACCGGACACCGGCGTCCGGATTAACTCCCGAAAAGCGGGCGAGACGGACACAAAAAGCGGACAGCCGTGCCCGCCCACTCCCCTATGAATCCAAATACCCCCCTCCCCCCCAGTGCACGCGGGTTAGGAGCGGCTTTCCGGATGCTGATGTTCGACAACGCGTTGCGGAGGCGATCGGCGAAGATGCGACTGCTGCGTATCTTGACCCTGCAGCTTGGAATCCGGCGAAGCGGCAGATCGTTTGTAGGCTTGGTATTGCGGCTGAGCGGCTGAAAGAAAAAGCAGGGGCAGTGCTGAAGGAAATGAACCTTCAGGTCCTCCATGCCTCCGAGCTCCACCGAGAAATCAGCGCGCCCCTTCGATTAGTTTACGCGGCGCGGTAGCCGTCTATCCAGATGCCGCAATGCGCAATAACCAGCGGACAACGCTATGCCGCCATGGATTATCTTATTTCCGACGTTTCGACCTTCCCGGCCAAGGGAGTACACCATCGAGCTCGCGGAGCCCGTAGGCCTCCTCCTCCCAATTCCTCCGGTCAGCTTGTGGCGGCGGCAGATTTTCATCCTCAAACCATAGCAGGGTGAGAGTCTGGTCCCATGAACCCAGGTGCCGAACATCTTCATAGAGCGCGCCGTCACGGTCCCAATCATCGAACCACTCCTCGGGCTCTGATTCTTCTGGCCCAGTGAGGGGGCCTCCCGCACGAACCCGGTAACTGTAGGAATTGCGCGGCAGGTCCATGCCGATCCGGACCCAGGCCTTAGCGTCTCTAAGCGACGTTGAACGCGCGCAATAACGAACCTTGCCGCCCTCAGAAAGAACGAAGCCGCAAAGTTCCCGCGAGAAGGTGGCGAAGCGAGACGCTGTGGAAACTAACGAAGCGTCGAACTCCTCTGCTAGGTCGCTGACAGCGGCGAGACCCATATCAGCCGTATCGACCCGCGGCTTGAAGAGCTTGTAAGGAAGCAGCAGCTCGGCGGCGAAGATATCGCAGGCGATCTCACCTTTCGGCCGACGCGCAAAACTCCAGCTCGGCGCCGTGTGATCGGCGGCGATGCCGAGCGCCTCGTGCGCCACCTCATGACATACGCTAAATCGTTGGCGGCGGCCGTTATGGGCACAGTTTACGCAAATACGATATTTGCCTTTAGGGTCACGAAAGGACCAAGCGTCCTCTCCCTCTCCGAGGACATCAGCCTTTACCACGCCGCCGATCTGCGCCGCATATGCGTCGACTGAAACTGGTAGGGCGATAGGCCCGCATTGCGCAATGAACTCTCGCGCCTTCATGACGACGGCGAGTTCATCCATCATCATCCTCCTGCATGTAACGGCGTATCCGGCTGAGAGACGTCGCGTAGTCGGGCCGAGCTCCACGATTCACTACTGTCGTAAGCATATGAAACTCTGCAAAAGATACTTTTTCGTCGCCCTTCACGAATTCGACCAGGGCTGGATCAATATTAGAATTATTAGCGAGAAACCTTAGGATCTCGGCATTCCGCTCCGATAGTGCGAGAGCACCGATCAACTTTTCCAACACTTCCGCTGAGGGGGATTCCTTCGCCCCAGTTTCAAGCCGGTAGATGTAGGCGTGATCGACTTTACTGCGGTCTGCTAACTCCCGCAGGCTTTGATGACCCCGCAGCTCCTTGAGCCAATTGCCTAACGCGGACTCCGGCATCCGCCCTCCTTGACATTTACCATTACCCACCACATTCTGTTGTCCATACAGACAACACGCCTCAAACTGGCTATGCCGAGCGAGGCGTTTTTTAGGGCCCGCATGTTGTCTGGCCGGACAGCAAATTGCCAGCCGGCGGGGTGAATCGCAAGCGCCGCATTAGCGGAGAAGGACGAAATACGATGGAAACGAAGGATCACGCTGAACCGGAGACCGCTCGCCTCCTTGAAAAGGCGGAAGAGCTGATCGAGGAGGCTGAGGCGCTGCTCGACATGGTCATCGACCTGGAGCAGCACTGCAAGACCGGTACGAGGGCGCCTCTTGCAAGGAGCTACAAGTTCAAGGTCAACGACTCGGTTATCGTTTGGGACAAGCCTACCGTGACGCCACGGGAAGCGTTGACCAAGGCCGGCCTTCTCCCGCCAGATAACTACAACGTCCGCCTCAAGGTCGCCGGGGGGAAGCCGGAGCCGATCGGCCTCGACGTCTCCGTGGATTTGCGACGCCCCGGCGTGGAAAAGTTCCGCGCCATCAAAAAGGGGCAGGGCGAGGGTGAAGCCCTGGGGCGGCGCGATGCGCCGGCCCTGGACCAGGATCGCGCCTTCCTCGACGGCTATTCCGCAGGTTGGGAGTTGATCATCGACGGCTCCACCTGGGTCCTAATCCCAGATTTCCAACTGCCCGAGGGCTTCACAGAGACCAAGGTGACGCTAGCGATCCGCATGGAGGGAGGCTACCCGCTTGCGCCGTTGGACATGTTCTACGTGTTCCCTGAGATCCGCCGCGCCGATGGGAAGCCGATCCGGCAGGCCGACGTGATCCAGCAAATCGATGGGCGCGCCTTTCAACGCTGGTCCCGTCACCGCACCGAGACAAATCCCTGGGTGCCTGGCCAGGACTGCTTGGAGACTCACATCTATCTCGTCGAGGACGCCCTCGCTGAAGAACTCTTGAAATGAACACGAGAGTCTCGCTCACCCTGACTGGCGATCAACACGATGAACTGAAGCGGCATTTGCTGCCGGGCGACGGCCTGGAGGCCGTTGCCTTCATTGCGTGTGGCCGTGCAGCCGGAGCCGAACGGCACCGCCTAGTCGCGCGATCGATTCACCCGATCCCGCATGAGCGCTGCCAACGCGCGGCGAATAACGTCAACTGGAATGCTGAAGACATAGAGGCGTTAATTGAGGATGCCGAAGCGAAGGGCCTGTCCCTTGTAAAGGTACATAGCCATCCTCAGGGCTTCCCCGCCTTTTCCTCGATCGATGACGAGAGCGACTCGGAGTTGCTGCCGACAATCCGCTCCTGGGTCGAAGCCGACATCCCCCACGCCAGCACCATCATGCTACCTGACGGTCGGATGTTTGGTCGCTATCTGTGGCGTGGGTCGGAGCTGCAGGACATAGAGCTCATAAACGTCGTGGGCCATGATCTGCATTTCTGGTGGCATGGCGACGACCCGACGCCGCGTCCTCACTATGGCGCCTCGCAAGACCAAGCCTTTGGTGAAGGCACGACGCGCATGCTCGGCAGGCTGCGAATCGGCGTGGGCGGCGCCTCCGGAACGGGGAGCCCCACAATCGAACAGCTAAGGCGGCTAGGTGTAGGCGAGATCGTTCCGATCGATGACGACTATATCGAAGACCGCAATCTCAACCGCATCACGTATGCAACGACCGAGCACGCCGAGAACGCAACGCTGAAGGTGGAGGCCCTTAAGCATGAGAGCGATCGGCAAGGTCTTGGCGTCAAGATAATTCCGATCCCCAAAGACTTGGGCAGCCCCGAGGCCCTCAGGGCGCTGTCACAATGCGATGTGATATTTGGATGCGTTGATACCGCGACGGGAAGACTTATAATGAACCTGTGCGCGACCCACTACATTCAACCCTATTTCGACATGGGTATTCTGTTAGATGCCGTTCAGGAAGGTCCTGATCGCGGTAAAATCCAGGATATCTTGGGCACCGTGAACTATCTAATCCCTGGAAAATCGAGCTTGATATCGCGGGAGGCATTTTCGCTGCAGGACGTTTCGACCGAAGAAATCCACAAACGCGACCCGATCGCTGCCGCCCAGCAGATTCAAGATAAGTATATTAAGGGGCTACAAGTGCAGAGACCGGCCGTGATCAGCGTTAACATGTTAATGTCGTCGCTTGCGGTGAACGATTTCTTGGCCCGGTTGCACCCCTATCGAAAGGTTCCGAACTCGGAGATCGCTGCAATCGAGTTCAGCCTCGCCGAAATCCGAATGACAGCCGACGAAGAACTGGATGATTGCCCGCTGATGTCGCGCTTTGTTGGCCACGGGGATCGCTCGCCGTGGCTGGGCCTGCCGCAGCTGGGTCCGCTGCTATGAAGCGGCTCACAACATCGCTGGCGGCTTTCTGGGCTTGGCTCCTGGGCCTCTTTGATCGTCCCTATCGGTTTGAAGTCAACGAGGCGACCTTTCCGAAAAACCTTCGCAGGCGCCGCATCTACATCCTCACCGAAGATGGTGAAGCCTGGGAGGCGCGCATGATCTGTCCGTGCGGTTGCGGCGAACCGCTCGATCTGAATCTCATTCCAGACGACCACCCGACTTGGAACGCGACGACGGATAGTCAGGGCCGCGCGACCCTTCACCCATCGATCTGGCGCCATGTAGGCTGCCGTTCACATTTCTGGATACGAAATGGGCGCGTCATCTGGGTGTAGCTCAGGCCTGCGCGCGATGGCTCACGCCCAGGCAGCGACCTACTTCGAATTCTTACCCACTAGGGTCGCGCCCACGGAGATAAAATCTGCTGCGAGCGTACTAAACATCTCACGGTATTCAGGCGACAGCGCCTTGCTAACGCCATTGATCTGCCGGGCCTTCTTCGCGGGGGCAGGCGGCTCGGCTGGAATCCGCTCGACGGTCACCGCCTCAACAGATTCGGCGTTGGCCAACGTAGCAATCGACCAGGCGTTTAGGCGCGCAGCGGCACCGCGCGCGGATTTAACAGTTTTGGCAGCGTTGGTTTCGCTCGTACCAAGCAGAGTCCACTGCGAGCTAGTACCAGACACCGCAACCCCACGAACGAGAAGCGGATCCTTCTCAAGGTTGGTCATCGTCCTGCGTTCCCCTCGCGAGCCGAGCCGGCGTATATGCGTTGAAGGACACTCGCACAAGGTATTTAGCAATCAACACCACAGCACAAAAAAAGTTGCCATTGCTGACAAACTTGCGCAGCTAGTCAGATCTGCCCGTCGCCTACCAGGCGATTCCAACGAGCATTGTGTGCCCGATGGGGGGCGATAATTATGTCAGATGGCGGTTTGCCAGAGGAGGCTCCGGAAGATTCTTCGTCGCAGGCCCTGAGCGAAGTGCTCAATGCGGCTAACGAAGAGCGCTCCGAACGCCTTACCAGAACCCTAAATCAGATTCGCGCGGAAGCTATCTTCGCGCTGAACTGGTGGCGCGCTCAAAATCCTGGTCGCGCAGCGCCTCTTGAGCCCGTTGTGGCTATTCTCTCGGCAAACAACCTCGTGGTTAGCGAGGGCCTTGGCGAGGCTGGCTTTAGATCCGATGCAGAGAACTTCGAAATCCTCTTCAACGCCGGCGTTTTGAGGCGGATCGAAGAGGTCGTGGTTGAGCTCTTCGGGGATGACGAAGCGTTCGCCGACTCTCTTGAGGAAGTGCGGCGCCAAGCCATCGCGCTCTACATTTTCCATGAGATCACGCACATCACACAGCGCTTCGTCGAGCATGAGCTCGCGAAGAACATGAAGGCGGCATTCACCCCCGACGAACTTAGTAAGATTGATCTTGTTGCTGACGTCCGGGCGGCGCACTGCAACGCTCTGATCGCCACCGCTATTGATGAGAATGACGATACCGCGCCCTATCTGGAGGCGTACCGCAACAACCTAATGCTCTCGTATCAGCTTTTGGTACGGGCATTCTCAATCAAGAATGCCGACCATAAGCGTAAGCGAGCTCTTGGATTGCTGACCTGCGTAGTGCTCTGCCAGAGCGCGATCCATGCCGACACGTCAGAAGCCGAGAAACGGGTGGAGTTGGCGGTACGCCCTGCATTTACCTCTGTGGACGAATCCGAAGGCTGTATCGTGGCGCTTACTTGCGGAGCGATGGGATGGGAAATTCTATTCCACGGCCGCGTTTCAACCAATCGGATGACCATACCCGAAATGTGGGATTCCGTAGGGGCGAGCGATCCGAGTGACATTCTCGCGCTACTCAGGGTGGCCTACGAAAAGCTCATCTAGGCCCAATAAGGGTAGGCTGCAGCCTCTGTGGTCGTGAACTGCTGCCTTCGGGCATTTTCGGTCGCGACCTATGCCCAGAGCCAAGCCGAAACATGTCGCAACAAGACATTGCACCTGCAAAAAGTGAGCGAGACGCATCGCGCTGCCTCGCCCACTTCCGCTTCAATCTAGACCCCGGGGGGCTTTGCCTTTCGGCCACCCCACATTACCCAGCGCCCGGCGCTGCGCAAGGAGCCTACGGCGCCGGCAAGGCTTCACAGGCTTACCGCTCCAAATCCCGCCCCTGTCGCCGCTCCAAGATTTCGGCGCCGGCTGACGACACCTTTACGAGATCACCGGCGCGGACCTCCGCCCTCTCAAGCGCGCTCGCCGCCCTGGTCGACAGGATAGTCACCGTTTTGCCGGTACCGCGCTCCTCGAGGGTGATCTGCCACTCTCCGCCGGACCTTGCGGGGGCCAGCCCCTTGAACCAACCCACCACTTCGCGAGCGGTCTCCTTCATCCGATCGGCGGCGCGCCGCAGCGAATGGAACAGCTCTCGGGCCTGGTCGGAATTCAGGCCGTCAAACACACGCTCGAACGCGTTCAGCCGCTTGTGCGCCTTATCGAGCGCTTTCTTCAGCCGGCCAACCTCGCGGGCCTGCTCTCGTTCCCGTCTGGCCAGGTGCGCCACTTCGACGCCCTTTTGCGCAGCCGGCTTCAACTGCTCCACCACGCTTTCGGCAACGCGTGAGGCAAACGCCGCGTCAGTTTCCAGCGTCGTGGTCAGGATGCCCTTTTCAAGCACCTGGCGCTCTTTCGGGAAGTTGACGCCACGCCCGACTTCCGCCGCCCGCGAGATCGCCGTGTAGTATTCCTTGACGGTCTGGTGGCGAGCGACACTGCCCTCAATGCCGCGCTCCAGGCCATGCTCGCGGCCGACCCGTTGCCAGAAGTCGGTCTGCATTTCCGAGAGGGTCTTCTTTCCCCCTAGCCACTTCTTGGCGTTCAACTTGTCGCCATCCCGGGGCACGACGTAGGCGACCAGGTGAGGCGTCTTCTCGTCGCGGTGAACATGGGCGCTGATGACGTTCTCCGCGCCGTGCCGATCAAGCAGCCATTCAAGCGCACTTCGGAAGTATGCAGCGTCGTCGCCTCGCCATTCTGGACTGTGACCGACGAAGTACTCGATGCACAGCACGGCGTCGGAGCGGTACTTGGCCGGAAGCGCCGCGCGGATCGCCGCCAGCGCGCCGGCTCCGGTCTCAGCGCCCCAGTGCTCGTTCGCCAGCTTTAGCGCCGGGTCGGCGTTGTGGGTCTCTCGCTCTCTGAACGTGTGAGCCAGGGAGCCGCCGATCTCACCGAAGCTCTTGAGCTTGGCCGTGCGGAGGATTGCGTAGGCCATGGGGTCACCACCAGCCTGAGCGCAGCGAAGGTGTACTCACTACACCTTTGCTGTCGCAAAGGTCGCTCGCCGGGGCATAGCCCCTGGTCCCCGGCCGCTTCGCGGCTAGGGGCTCCTCGCCCCTAACCCCCGGCAGGAGGATACCCTCCTGCACCACCCCACCACCTTTTGTCGTCCGATTCCGCATGAGTAGCCCAGCCAGTTTCGCCATTTGCATTTATCGCAGATGGGCTTGAGGCCGTCATCTGCGAATGTTACAGATGACGTATGGCAATGCTCTCAGATCTCGTCCGCGTTACCGCTGAGGCGACTGGCGATCCAGAATCGACCGTCACCGTGATAGCTCGCGCGCTGCGTGAAGCTGGCTTCATCGCTACGGGCGGCCGAGGACGTAGTGGTGCCAAGATGTCTGCCAGCGATGCGGCGAGCCTTTTGCTCGGCGTTTGCACCCTGGGCGAAAGCACCAAAGCCGCCGAAACCGTCGGCATCGTCAGTCCTCTGAGGCTCGAACGAAGCGCCGAACTGCCAAATGGCG
Source organism: Caulobacter sp. ALps2 (assembly GCF_058681635.1). NCBI lineage: Bacteria > Pseudomonadati > Pseudomonadota > Alphaproteobacteria > Caulobacterales > Caulobacteraceae > Caulobacter > Caulobacter sp. ALps2. The sequence continues at coordinate 1,947,667 of NZ_CM178743.1, read as the reverse complement.
TGGGCATCTTCCTGGAGGATTACGAGAAAGAGCTCGGACTGAGGCCAGGCGAGACCCTGCATAACTGCCTAACCTCGCTCCTTGAACGCCTTATCGATCCTTTAGAGGCAGCCGCCCCGCGAATTGAGCCGCCGAAAGCCGCTCCGTCCGGAAGACGCTCATTCGACATGACGCCGTTCAAGTTCAGAGGCGACACGTGGCCAAGTTCCGTCGAGCTTGAGATCGCACGGAACACCTATGGGCTGCGCGCCCATCTAAAACTTCGGGTCCGCGGGGGCGAACTACTGAAGTTAACTTTCAGCCCAAACGGCGAGCATTGGATCGTAGATCTAGAGAATGGCGCGCTAGCGAGAGAAAGCCGCGGGAAGCACTCTTCGATAACGCTTCTGCCCGAGGTGGCACATAGCGTCGTCTCCTGTTTGCGCGGCTGTCAAGCCGAACAATCGCGCGATAACGGCGGCATTGACAGATGAGGAAGGCCCGAGCCGATCTGCCACCGTCCCTAGCACCCCGGGGCCTTACGATCGCCCAAGCGGCCGCACTTGCCGGCCTCGGAGAAGCCAGCTTCGCTGCTGCGCGTGCGCGTGGTGAGTATCCGAACCCAACGCTTCCGGGCGGCCGCGTGGATCGAGTGTTGCTGGAACAAGCCATGGACCGTCTCAGCGGGATCCTCACCGAGCGAGAGGTGAACGACCCGCTCGCCGCCTGGGAGAGCCGCCGCAATGCGCGTAGCACTTAGAGGCATAAACACCGTCCGCAAGCGCCTCAGCAGCGGACGCGTGGTGCTATACTACTATCACCGCGAGACCGGCGTTCGGCTTGAAGGAGAGCCAAACTCTCCGGAGTTCATCGCCTCCTACTCCAGAGCCGAGCAGCTTGTACGAGATCGCCACACCACCGGCGTGTTCGCCTCCCTGTCTCGCGATTACATGCGCTCACCCGAGTTCCGCACCCAGCTCGCTGACAGCACGCGGCGCGAGTACGCACGAAAGCTCGCCTTCGCTGAGACCGAGTTCGCGGACCTCCCAATCGCGGCGCTGAACAATCCGCGCGTGAAGGCGCCCTTGATGGCTTGGCGCGCCAAGGTCGCCGAGATCTCCGGCGCGCGCGAGGCTGATTACCGGCTCTCCGTCATATCCGCGATGCTGAGCTGGGCCGTCGACAACGGCGTGATCGAGACCAACCACCTGAAGGGCTTCAAGCGGCTCTATCGCTCGAACCGCGCGGACGTCATCTGGCTTCCCGAGAACATCGAAGCCTTCATGTCCGCCGCGCCCGTGGAAATGCAGCAGGCCCTTATCCTGGCCCTGCACACCGGCCTCCGACAGGGCGATCTCCGAAAGCTCTGTTGGAGCAACTACGATGGCGCGCACCTGACGCTGAGGATCGGCAAGAACCAGCGCGGCGGCGTTCAAGGCCCCCTGGTTCACATTCCCTGCACGCGGGCCCTCAGAAGCATGCTGGACGGCATGGAACGTCGCGCGGCGGTGATCCTGACAACGAAGGAAGGTCGCCCCTTCACGGCGCGCTATTTCGGCCATCAGTGGGAGAAGGCGATGGTGGCGGCCGGCATGGAGACGTCGCCGCTCCACTTCCATGACCTACGCGGCACCGCCGTGACCATGCTGGCGGAAGCTGGCTGCAGCGTCGCCCAGATCGTCGCCATCACCCAGCACTCGCTGGCGACCGCGACTCGAATTTTGGAAGCGTATCTCTCGCCGACCAAGCACCTCGCCAACCAAGCGATTGCGCAGTTCGAGAACGCCAAGGAAACAGAATTTGCAAACCGGCTGCAAACCAGCGCCACCGCGCCGCTATCCAACACCAACCGGAAAGGCTGAAACCCCAATGATTACAAGGGGAGAAAATGGCGCGCCCGGAACGATTCGAACGTCCGACCCTCAGATTCGTAGTCTGATGCTCTATCCAGCTGAGCTACGGGCGCGCATTGCCTTTCGGCGAGGCGGGGGAAGTAGCCCGTCCGTTTCGGGAACGCAAGCCCGGTTTCGCGGATAATGTCGAAAAGTTTGGCGCACCTGTGTTCGGTCAGCGCCAAAGCCTTGTGCGGCTTGGGTTCACAGCCCGCGATTAAGGCCGGCGCCAGAGGATCTGGGCGTGACAGCGCCGCGCGATTGGTGTCCATGGAACGCATCCGGGACGGCGGGCAGGCCGTCCTCCACGTCTGCCCGAGGATCCGTATGCGTCGTCTCGCAACCCTGCTCGCTCTTTCCTCCGCCCTCTCCCTGACCCTGACGCCTCTCGCGGCCCGCGCCGAGTCGATCCCGCTGGGCATGCCGACGCCCAAGCCGGTTTCCACCTCGACGACGGCCAAGGGCATGGTGGCCGCCGCCAATCCGTTGGCGGTCGAGGCTGGCCTGCGGGTGCTGCGCGACGGCGGCTCGGCCGTGGACGCGGCCGTGGCGATCCAGGCGGTGCTGGGCCTGGTCGAGCCGCAGAGCTCGGGCCTGGGCGGCGGCGCGTTCCTGGTCTTCTATGACGCCAAGACCGGCGAGGTGACGGCCTATGACGGCCGCGAGAAAGCGCCCGCTGGCGCCACCCCCGACATGTTCATGGGCCCGGACGGCAAGCCCCTGCCCTTCGTCAAGGCGGTCCTGTCGGGTCGCTCGTCGGGCGTGCCGGGCGCGGTGGCCATGCTGGCCCAGGCCCAGAAGGAACACGGCAAGGCCGCCTGGAACACCTTGTTCAAGGACGCCGAAAAACTGGCCGACGATGGCTTCGTGGTCAGCCCGCGCCTGGCCGGCATGATCGTCAGCCGCGCGCCGCAGGCCTCGCAACCGGACGCGGCGAAGTATTTCACCAAGCCGGACGGGGTCCGCTACCAGGCCGGCGACGTCCTGAAGAACCCCGCCTATGCCGAGACGGTCCGCAAGATCGCCGCCGAGGGGCCGGCGGCCCTGCTCAAGGGCCCGATCGCCCAGGCGATCGTCGACCGCCTGCACGAGGGCGACCTGCCGAGCAGCATCACCCTGGAAGATCTCAAGAGCTACAAGCCGCGCTCGGCGCCCGCCCTGTGCCGGCCGTGGCGAGTCTACACCGTCTGCGTCCCCAATCCGCAGTCCTCGGGCCTGGCGATCATCCAGGCGCTGCGGATGCTGGAGCACACCGACATCGGCAAGCGCGGTCCGACCGACCCGGTCGCCTGGACCCAGCTGGCGCAGGCCGAGCGGGTCATGTACGCCGACCGCGATCGTTATGTCGGCGATCCCGCGTTCGTGACCGTGCCGGTCGCGGGCCTGCTGGATCCCAAATACGTCGCCGAGCGCGCCAAGCTGATCACCGACACGGCCGGGGCCGCCCCGCCGTTCGGCCACCCCAAGGGCGCGCCGAAGGTCGGCGTCGACATGACCAAGGAGCCGGGCGGCACCACCCACCTCGTCGTGGTCGACACCGCCGGAAACGTCGTCTCGATGACCACCACGGTCGAGAGCATCTTCGGCAACGGCCGGATGGTCGGCGGCTTCTTCCTGAACAACCAGCTGACCGACTTCTCGTTCTCTCCGAAGGAGAAGGACGGCGCGCCCGCCGCCAACGCCATCGCGCCAGGCAAGCGCCCCCGCTCGTCGATGGCTCCGCTGATCGTGCTGGACAAGAAGGGCAAGCTGGTCGCCGCCCTGGGTTCGCCCGGCGGCAACGCCATCCTGTCCTATAATCTGAAGGCGCTGGTTGGACTGTTCTACTGGAACCTGAACATGCAGCAGGCCGTGTCGCTGCCCAACGTCGTCGCGCGCGGCGAGACCTTCTCGGGCGACGCCGACCTGTTCGGGCCGGAGATGCTGGCGGCGCTCAATGCGCGCGGCGTCAACATCAAGGTCGGCCAGCTGGAGACCTCGGGCCTGCACGGGGTGATCGTGCGTCCGGGCGGCGTGCTGGAGGGCGGCGCGGATCCTCGCCGCGAGGGCGTGGCCAAGGGCCTCTAGGGGATCAGGCGCGGGCCTGGTGCTCGCCAGAGCGCATTGGCGCTCTGGCGTCTTGCAAGAGGAAGCCCTGATCGTTCGATCAGGGCTCCAGGCCCGCCTCGACCTCGGCGCGGGAGAAGACCTCTTCCTGGCCGTCCAGCAGCAGTTCGGCGTCGGACGCCTCCTGCACGGCGATCAACCCCGCGACACGACGGAGCGCGGTCGGGGCGTCGGGCGCCTCGACGGTGATCTCGTGGATCGGCGCGAGGTCGGGCGAGGCGCCGAGCTTCACGGCGATGGTCCAGGTCGTGGTCATCTGACTTCCTCCTACGAGGCGGCCGCGTCCGCCCGGTCGCCAGGTTCCGACGGCGTCTCCGGCAGCGGGTCGGGAACACCGGCCAGGGTCAGGTCGAACACCGAGCCGCCGGGGCCGGTCTCCACCAGCGCCAGGTCGCCATGATGACCCTGCGCCAGCTCGCGGGCGATGGCCAGACCCAGGCCCGTGCCGCCGCGACGAACGGAGCCGACGAACGGCTGAAACAGGTTGGCGCGGGCCCGCTCGGGCACGCCGGGGCCATCGTCCGACAGCCGCAGGATGCTCATGCCCTCGGCGCGGCGCAGTTCGACGAAGACCTTGCCCTTGCCGCCGCGATCCGGCGCGCCCTCGATGGCCTCGCGGGCGTTGCGGAACAGGTTGGTCAGGATCCGATGCAGTTGGTCCGGGTCGGCCAGCACCTGCTCGCGGGCGTCGACCACGGTCTCCAGGCCCACGCCCTGAGCGGTGAGGCCGGCGTCCTCGGCGGCCATGTCCAGGGCCGGGCGCAGCGGAATGGTCCGCGTCACCGGCTCGGGCTCCTTGGACTTGCCATAGGCCATCACGTCGGAGGCCAGGGTGATGGCGCGGTCCAAGGCCCTTTCTAGACGGGGCAACGCCTGGGCCACCTTGGGGTCGCCCAGGGCGGCCAGGCGGTCGGAGGCCATCTGGGCGCTGGTCAGCATGTTGCGGAGGTCATGATTGATCTTGGCCACGGCCTCGCCCAGGGCCGCCAGACGCGCCTTGGAGGCCAGGGCGGCCAGCAGGTCGGCCTGCATGCGGTCCAGCTCGGCCTCGGCGCGGCCGATCTCGTCGCGACGCTTGGAAACGGTGATGCGGGCGGCCGGGTCGTCGGGATCGCCGCGGAAGGCCTCCATGGCCCGGGTGATCCTTTGCATCGGCCGGACCAGGAAAACGTTCAGGAAGGCGTAGACGAACAGGCCCGCCAGCGCGGCGACGAAGACCGTGACCCCCGCCAGGCGCCAAAAATACTCGACCAGCGCCGCCTTAAGCGGCGCGTCAGGCACCACCACCTCGACGAACTCGGCCTTGCGGAAGCGCGGCTCGGCCATCACCCGGACCATGCTGCCCTTGGGGCTGGTCAGGGTGAAGAACGGCGCGGCCAGCCACGAGCCCGGGTTCTGGCGGCGCAGATCGACCAGATAGGGCGTCTTGAACGGCTCCTTGGGCGGCAGCACCAGGCGCCGCGCGCCCTCGGCCTGGACGGCGACGGTGACCGCCCCGGCCTGGTCGAACATCTGGTTGGCGACCGCGTCGCTGACCCGCAACTCCGGATCGGACTCGGCGATGGTCGAGGCCAGCTCGCCGGCCCGCACGCGGTCCAGCAGCCACTGTTCCTCGTAGGCCGCCAGGGTCGGAGGGACGATCAGAAGGCCGCCGAAGGCCACGACGATGGCGGTGAACAGCAGTAGGCGCGCCGACAGGCCGCCGGGCCACGGAAAGCGTTTCCGGGGCGGGGCGGGCTTAGTCTCCGACGGCGGGACCGTTTCGACCATCCGGGGCGGCTACTTCTCGTCCAAGGGCTTTGGCGACGGCGCGGCTCCGCGCCCTTTGCGCCAATGGCGCCACAACGGCGGCAGAAAGGCCAGAACGCCCATGCCGATGATTGGAAGATAGATCCGTGGCGACAAGAGGGTCTCGGTCGTTACGGGCCCGCCACGCGCGAAGATATGACCAAGTCCCGCGCCGATGCCCGCATAAACGAATGAACTCGGGATCATGCCCAGCACCGAGGCCGGGACGAAGGTGCGGATACGAATGTTCATCAGGCCAGCCGCGACATTCACGACCAGCAGCGGAAAGGCTGGGATCAGGCGCAGGGTCAGCAGGTAGTTGAAGGCGTCGCCCTTGAAGCCCTCCTCGACCCGCGTCAGGAACGCGCCGGGCTTGCGGCGCAAGGCGTCGCCGAAGGCGGTGCGGAAGACCAGATAGGTGACCGTCGAGCCGCCGCTGGCGCCGATCACCGCCGCGAAGCCGCCACCGATCGGCCCGAACAGGAAGCCGCCGGTCAGGGAGAGGATCAGGGCGCCCGGCAGGGAGACGGCCACCGAGCCAACATAGACCGCCAGGTAGATGGCCACGCTTGTCAGCGGCCGTTCGCGCGCGAAGGCCTGCAAGCCCGCGCCGCGCGCCCGCAGCTCCTCCAACGACAGATGGCCGGCCACGCCGCTGGCGAAGGCGACCACGAACAGGATCACGATGACCGCGAGCGGCCCATAGCGGCGCAGAATCGTCACCGCCCGCTCGCGTGCCATGGGGCGCGTCATGGCGCGCCGACCGCGTCCTCGACCGCCGTGAAGCCGTCGGCGCGCAGGCGAGCGGCCAAGTCGCGCTTGATGCGCGAGACCAGGCCCGGGCCGCCATAGACCAGGGCCGAATAGAGCTGCACCGCCTTCGCGCCGGCCCGAATCTTGGCATAGGCGTCGCCGCCGCTGGCGACGCCGCCGGCCCCGATCAGGGCCACGCGCCCGCCGGCGGCGGCGTGAAAGCGCTTGACCACCTGTGTCGAGGCCGTCAGCAGCGGCGCGCCGGAAAGACCGCCGCTCTCGCCGGCATGGGCCGACTTCAGGCTGTCCGGGCGCGCGACGGTGGTGTTGCTGACGATGATGGCGTCCAGGCCCGCGCCGATCACGGCCTCGACGATGGCCTCGACCTCGCCGTCCTCCAGGTCGGGCGCGACCTTCAGGAAGATCGGATAGTCGGCGCGCGAAGCGACCTTCAGGGCCTCGCGGGTCTCGGAAATCCGGCCCAGCAGGTCTTCCAGCGCCGCCTTGGTCTGCAAGGCGCGCAGGCCCGGCGTGTTGGGCGAGGAGATATTGGCCGTGAAGTAGTCCGACAGGCCCCACAGGCGGGTCAGGCCGGTGACGTAGTCCTGGATGCGGTCGCCAGCATCCTTGTTGGCCCCGATATTGGCGCCGACAACGCCCCGCTTAACCTTGCGAGCCGACAGGCGGCGGGCGAACGGTTCGAGGCCTTCGTTGTTGAAGCCCATGCGGTTGATCACCGCCCGGTCCTCGGTCAAGCGGAACAGGCGCGGGCGCGGATTGCCGGCCTGGGCCAGGGGCGTGACGGTGCCCGCCTCCACGAAGCCGAAACCGGCGGCCAGCATGGCGTCCGGAACCTCGGCGTTCTTGTCGAAGCCGGCGGCCAGGCCCACGCAGTTGGGCAGCTCGAGGCCCGCCAAGGTCACGGCCAGGATCGGATCGTCCGGACCAACCTCGCGCGGACCCAGACCCCACTTCAGGCCTCGGATCGCCCAGCCATGCGCGTCCTCCGGATCGAAGGCGCGCAGCGCGCGGGCGGCGATGTCGTGAAGGCTCATGCGAGATGGTCGCCCAGCTTAGGCACGCCATCGGCGTCCAGGTGAAGATCGGTTTCGCTGAGCACTTCGCTCGCCAGCAGCGGGCGGTAGAGATGCGGGAACAGCGCCCCGCCGCGCGAGGCCTCCCACTTGAGGTCCGCGCCCAGGCCCTCGGCCTCGACGCCCAGCAGGACCAGGCCTTGCTGGTCCTTGAAATACTTGGCGGCGGTCTCCTGGGCCTGATCGGCGGCGGAGAGGTGGATGTAGCCGTCCTGGTGATCGACGGCCGAGCCCTCGAACTGGCCGGCGGCCTTGGCGGCGTCCCACTCGGCGCGGGAGAGGATCTTGTAGATCAGGGTCATTCGCCGCCGGCTCCGCCGTTCTCGCTCACGAAGAGCAGGTGTTCGAGGACCGGCGGACCACCGCCGCCCCAACCAAACACCACGACGGTCGAGGTCGGGAAGCGGCCGCGCAGCTTGTTGGTCTGGATCGGCGAGGCGCCGCCCGTCAAGGCCAGGCGCAAGGCCAGTTCGTGCATGCCGGGGTTATGGCCCACGACCATGACGGTCCCGACCGCGTCGCCATGATCCTCCAGCGCCTGGACGATCTCTTCCGGATCGGCGTGATAGAGGTCGCGCAGATGCTCGGGCTTGGCCTTGGGAAAGCTGGCCGCGACCTGCTCGGCGGTCTCGCGCGTGCGGCGGGCCGAAGAGACCAGCAGCAGCTCGGGCGCCAGACCCAGGCCCGCCAGCACTTCGCCCATCCGGGCCGCGTCCTCGCGACCGCTGGGCGCCAGGGCGCGCTCGAAGTCGCCGCCGCTCTGGGCGTGCCGCTCGGCCTTGCCGTGGCGCATCAGGATCAGTCGCTCCATGAGTCCTCCATAGCCGTCCGTCGCCTCGGCAGGAAGCGCGCGGTTGACACCTTCTTCGCATAGCGCTCCAAGGCGACATGGCTGCGCTCGATCTGGTCACGCCCGCCGACGGGGGAACCTGGCGTTTTCCCGCCAACGAGCCCCTGCGGCTCGATTCGGGAGCGGTGCTGGAAGGCCTTGAAATCGGCTACCAGACCTACGGCCACTTGAACGCCGACAAGTCCAACGCGGTCCTGATCTGTCACGCCCTGACGGGCGACCAGTACGTCGCCTCGCCGCATCCGGTGACGGGCAAGCCCGGCTGGTGGACCCGACTGATCGGCCCCGGCAAGCCGCTGGATCCGGCGCGCCACTTCGTCATCTGCTCGAACGTGATCGGCGGCTGCATGGGCTCGACCGGTCCGGCCTCGACCAACCCCGCCACCGGCAAGCCCTACGGCCTGACCTTCCCGGTCATCACCATCGCCGACATGGTCCGCGCCCAGGCCATGCTGGTGAAGGCCCTGGGGGTCGAGACGCTGTTCGCCGTCATCGGCGGCTCGATGGGCGGCATGCAGGCCCAGCAGTGGGCGGTGGACTATCCCGAGCGGGTGTTCAGCGTCGTCGTGCTGGCCTCGGCCTCGCGCCACTCGGCCCAGAACATCGCCTTCCACGAGGTGGGCCGCCAGGCGATCATGGCCGATCCCGACTGGCGCGGCGGCGCCTATGCCGATCATGGCGCGCAGCCCGGCAAGGGCCTGGCCGTGGCGCGGATGGCCGCTCACATCACCTATCTCTCCGAACCGGCCCTGCAGCGGAAGTTCGGCCGCGAGCTGAAGCGCGACGGCCTGTCCTGGGGCTTCGACGCCGATTTCCAGGTCGAGAGTTATCTGCGCCACCAGGGCGCCAGCTTCGTCGACCGCTTCGACGCCAACAGCTATCTCTACATCACCCGCGCCACCGACTATTTCGACATCGCCGCCGGCCATGGCGGGGTGCTGGCCAAGGCCTTCACCCGGGCGCGTGACGTGCGCTTCTGCGTGCTCAGCTTCACCAGCGACTGGCTGTATCCCACCGCCGAGAGCCGCCACCTGGTGCGCGCCCTGACCGCCGCGGGAGCACGCGCCGCCTTCGCCGAGATCGAAAGCGACAAGGGCCACGACGCCTTCCTGCTGGACGAACCGGTGATGGACGCGGCCCTAGCGGGTTTCCTAAGCTCGGCCGAACGCGACCGGGGGCTGACTTGACCCTAAATTCCGAGAGAAGAGCGCGCGAGGACTTCCGCGAGATCCTGCGCCTGGTGCGCCCCAGCTCGCGCGTGCTGGACGTCGGCTGCGGCGAGGGCGCGCTGCTGGATCTGCTGTCCCGCGAGAAGCAGGTCGATGGCCGGGGGCTGGAGATCAGCGCCAGCGGCGTGGCCGCCTGCATGGCGCGCGGCCTGTCGGTGGTGCAGGGCGACGCCGACCAGGACCTGGATCACTTCCCCGATCGCAGCTTCGACTACGCGGTGCTGTCCCAGACCCTGCAGGCGACGCGCAATCCGCGCCACGTGCTGGACGAGCTGTTGCGCATCGCCGACCGGGCCATCGTCTCGTTCCCGAACTTCGGCCACTGGCGAGTGCGTTGGTCGCTGCTCAGCCGGGGCCGCATGCCCGAGACCAAGGCCCTGCCGATGCCCTGGTGGTCGACGCCGAACATCCACCTCTGCACGCTGGCCGATTTCATGGCCCTGACGGACGATCTGAACCTGCGCGTCGACGCCAGCGCGGCCTTCGCGGGCCTAGGCCCGGCGCGGCCGATGAACCCCGCCAGCGCGCTCGAGAACTGGCGGACCGAGACCTGCCTCTTCATGCTCAGCCGCAACGGCGCGGCGCCAATCCGGGAACCTCTGCCCGGCTCGGGCGATCTCTTCGACGGATGAAGACACTTCGTCTCATGACCTACAACGTCCACCGATGCGTGGGCACGGACCGCAAGCTCGATGTCGAGCGTGTGGCGGAGGTGATCGCGGCTGAACGGCCGGATGTGGTGGCCTTGCAGGAGCTGGACGTCCTGCGGGCGCGCACCAAGGGCGTCGACCAGGCCCACCGACTCGCCGAACTGCTGAAGATGAGCTTCCACTTCCACCCGGCCATGACCGTGGAAGAAGAACTCTACGGCGACGCCATCCTGACCGCCCTGCCAGAGCGCCGGATCAAGGCCAAGGGCCTGCCGCTGTATCGCCGGGTGCCAGGGCTCGAGCCGCGCGGCGCGCTTTGGGTCGAGGTCGATGTCGACGGGACCAAGGTCCAGATCATCAACACTCACCTGGGCCTCGTGCCCCAGGAACAGAAGCGCCAGGCCGCCGCCCTGCTGGGTCCCGACTGGATGGGCGCGGACCAGTGGCTGGCGCCTGGCGTCGTGCTGGGCGATTTCAACGCCACGCCCTATTCGGCGACCTACCGGATGCTGCGGACGGCCTTGCGCGACGCTCAGGCCCCGACGCCCAGCTGGCCCCGTCCGGCCACGGCGACCTTCCCGTCCAGCTTCCCGTTCATGCGCATCGACCACGTGTTCCTGACCAAGGGCCTGGAGACGCGCGGCGTCAGCTCGCCGTTCACCCCGATGGCGCGCGTGGCCTCCGATCACCTGCCGCTGGTTGTCGAGCTGGAGATCACGACTGAAGGCGCTCCGGAGGCTTCGGCGGCGGCGCGGTAAGCCGGGCGATGTCGCGCTTGAGGCGCTTGCGGCGTCCCCAAGGGCGCCAGGCGTCGTCGGGCGCTATGGCGTCGCCCAGGCTCCAATCGGCGATGAATTGCTGCACGCCCGAGAGATGACGCGTCGGCACGGGCCGCAGCCGGCGCGGCGGACCGCCTCGGACATCCAGGGCGTTGATGGCCGCCCCCAGCCCGCCTTCGCGTTCGATCGCTTCCAGCACGTCGCCGGTGTCGCGGTCGATGAAGTGGCCGACCAGCCGGCCGAGGAAGCCGCGCACCGTCTCGCGCTCCAGCTCCGAGTTGGCCTCGAAGGCCAGGTCGCACTCGCTGTCCAGGCCGATCGAGCGGTTGTTGAGGTTGGCGCTGCCGATCCTTAAGAGCCAGTCGTCCATGATCGCCACCTTGGAGTGGACGATGATCGGCGCGCCCTTGGGCGTATGCGCCGAGAAGGCCGAGAAGCGTTTGTGGATGTCGACCTCGCGCAGGCGATTGATCGCCGCCGTGCGGGCGCTGTCCATGGTCATCTGGTCGAAATAGCTGGGACTGCGGGCCGGGCCGATCGTCACCACCTCGGGGCCGTCGGGCTCGGCCAGGCGCTCGGCCAGGGCTTCGACGATGATCGGCGAGGTCAGGTACTGGTTCTCCAGATAGATCAGCCGCTTGGCTCGACGGATGGCCGCCAGGTGCAGCAGCATGCACTCGACGACCTCGGGCCGCCCCTGCCAGGCCGCCGAGGTGCGGGCCACGGCGATCGGCATGCGGCGCAGATCCGGCAACAGGCGCTCGGGCCAGGGCGTCTCGTCCGGACGCGCGGGACGCTCGACATGATCGCCGCCCGAGGCTTTCCAGCGGTCCATGAACAGGTCGGCCATCGCCTCGCCCGCCCGGCCGTCGACCAGCATCGAGACCTCGTGGCGGGCCGGATAGTGGCGGCCGGTCGGCAGGCGGCGCAGGGGATTGTTGTCCAGATGCCGGGTGTCGTCCCAGCGGTCGACGCCGATGTCGCCGCCGCTGATCAGCGCCGTGACTCCGTCGATGATCACCGCCTTCTGGTGATGACAGGCGCTGGCCGGCAAGGTGGCGTCCAGGCGGTACTTCACGCGCGAGCCGGCGAAGAAGGCCGCGCCCCGATGCGGACCGAACAGCTGCGAGGCGGCGATCGGGAAGGGCATGTCCCAGGTCAGCACCCGCACGTCCAGGGCCGGATTCAGCGCCGCCTGCCGCCGCAGGATCAGGCCGATGCGGTCGGCGTGGCTGGGATCGCGGCTCCTTCGCACGCGATCGGGATCGAGCCGGGTCAGCGGATCGAACACCCAGGCCAGGATCCAGATCGACTTCTTGGCCGACAGGATCAACGGCTTCAGCGAGTCGAACGCCTCGTCGTTGTCGATGAACAGGGCCACACGATCGGCGGGCTCGACCCGCCAGCAGTTGTATCCCGGTTGAAAAAGGGAAGAGCTGGGACTCATGTCACCCCGGAAGCCATGGAATTCGACAACGCGCGGACCCGTGTTATGGCTCCGCTTAGGGATCGCGTCCCCAACAATCAGAGCTCAAACGCCATGACCACGATCGATCCGCTCAAGGCCCCGCACGTCCTGTCGGATCGACAACGACTCTGGGCCTTCTGGTTGGGCTGCCTGGTGGTCACGGCGGGCGTCGTCCTGCACATCCCGATGTACCTGATGGGCGCGGACATCGGCTATCAGCTGGCCGGCATGCCGATGGACCTCGGCATGACGATCGGCATGCTGATCATCCCGCCCGGCTGCGCCCTGGCCGGCTGGGGCCTGCTGCCGCGTCGCGGTCACGATCCCAGGATCGCCGATGGGGGCGACCACCACACCGTCGACGTCACCCCGCCCGAGGACGCGCCGCTGTCGCGGGCCCACTGGGGCCTGATGACGACCCTGGTCGTGGCTCTGATCATCGACATCATGAAGCCGGCCAGCCTGGGCTTCGTCGTGCCCGGCATGATCGAGGAGTACGGGGTCTCCAAGGCCATGGTCGCCTGGCTGCCGTTCGCGGCCCTGACCGGCACGGTGGCCGGCTCGATCATCTGGGGAATCCTGGCCGACATCTTCGGTCGCCGCGCCTCGATCCTGCTGTCGGCGGTGATGTTCGTCGGGACCTCGATCTGTGGGGCCATGCCCGATTTCTGGTGGAACGTCGGCATGTGTTTCATGATGGGCGCGGCCGCCGGCGGCCTGCTGCCCGTGGTCTACGCCCTGTTGGCCGAGACCATGCCGTCCAAGCACCGGGGCTGGAGCCTGGTCCTGGTGGGCGGCCTGGGCGCGGTGGGCGGCTATCTCGCTTCATCCGGCCTGTCGGCCCTGCTGCAGCCCGAGTTCGGCTGGCGGATCATGTGGTTCCTGAACCTGCCCACGGGGCTGATCCTGATCGCCCTGTCGGGCGCGATCCCCGAGTCGGCCAAGTTCCTGATGACCATCGGCCGGATCGACGCGGCCCACGCGATCATGAAACGCTTCGGTTCGGTCGTGCGCGAGCGCGACGAGACGCCGGTCGAGGCGGCCGACCACCACCACGTCCTGACCGCCCCGCCGGTCGAGCGCCGCTTCGCCGGCATGACGGCCGCCTTGAGCATCGCCGCGGTCGCCTGGGGCCTGGTGAACTTCGGCCTGTTGCTATGGCTGCCGGCCGAGCTGGTGGCCAAGGGCTACAGCATGGGCGTGTCGAGCCAGCTGCTGTCCAAGTCGGCCCTGATCGCCTTCCCGACCGTGTTCGTCTGCGCGTTCCTGTACAGTCGCTGGAGCACCAAGTGGTCGCTGGTCGCGACCATGGTGGTCAGCGCCATCGGCGTTGCGGGCGTGCTGGCGGTCGAGAACGGCGCCAGCCCGATCCTGCCCGTGGCCCTGATGATCATCGGCACGAACGGCCTCTTGGCCATCCTGTTACCCTATGCGGCCGAGAGCTATCCATTGCGGATGCGCGGCCGGGCGACCGGCTGGGTCGCGGCCTGCAGCAAGTCGGGCGGTCTGATCGCTCAGCTGCTGGGCATCCTGGGCGCGGCGCCGGCGCTGAAGGTCGCGGCCCTGATCATCATCGCGCCCCTGGCCGTGGCGGCGCTGCTGACGGCGCGGTTTGGGGCCGAGACGCGCGGCCGGGACCTGCGGGAGCTGGAGCGCTAGAGCATTTTCCGATCCGAGCGGATCGACAAAAATGCTCCAGGTTTTTGATTTAGAGCCCTTTTTGTCCGACTGATCGTTCGATCAGGTCGGAAAGGGCTCTAGCCGGCGATCGCGGCGGCGTCGCGTTCGCCGGTGCGGATGCGCAGGGCCTGTTCCAGGTCCATGACGAAGACCTTGCCGTCGCCGATCTTGCCGGTGTTGGCGGTGCGCTGCAGGGCCTCGATGACGGGCTCGAGCACATCGGTCGGCACGGCGATCTCCAGCTTGACCTTGGGCAGCAGTTTCACCTCGTACTCGGCGCCGCGATAGACCTCGGTCTTGCCCTTTTGGCGACCGTAGCCACGCACTTCGGTCACGGTCAGGCCCGACGCTCCCGCCTCGGTGACCGCTTCGAGCACCGCGTCGAGGCGGCTCGGCTTAATCACGGCGACGATCATCTTCATGGCGGTGTTCCCGGGGAGCGAACGGTTGTTACGACTCCAAGCTAGGCGTCCCGGCGCTTCGCTCCAAGTAAGATCAGACTTCCCGACCGCTCGGCGCCTTATGAACAGGCGCCTTTTGAGCGGGAACGGGTCGCCCCTCGGTATGCCGCGCGGGTGTCGGCCCCGCCGGACTGGGCAGCAGAACGCCCGGCGCGAAGACCCGGGCCCGAGCGCGATGCCCACGCGGCTTGACCGCGAAGGTCTGCTTGATCGCTTCCATCAGGATCACGCCGGCGAAGCGCGGCCAGAGGCGCGCGCCCACCTGCTCGAAACCCTCGGCCCAGGCGGCCGTGGCCCCGAACGGCGGGACATAGAGGGCGCGGGTCCAACCGGCCGGCTCCAGGCCCGCCTCGCGAATCAGGCTCTCCAGCTGGCCGCGGCTATAGGGGCGACCGTGGCCAAAGGGCGTGGTCTCGGCCCCGGTCCAGACGCCGTCGCGCGACGAAGCCGCCACGATCAGCCGTCCCGTCGGGGCCATGACCCGGCCGATCTCGGCCAGCAAGGCGGCAGGATCGTCGGCCTCCTCCAGGGCGTGGACGGCCAGGACACGATCGAACATGGCGTTGGGCAGAGGCAAGGCCGTCTCTTCGACCAGACAGGCCTGGTTGCGGCCGCCGTGCGGCCAGACCTCGACGCCCTGCTGGGCCGGCATGGCGGCCACGACCCGGCGAGCATTGCCGCGGGCCGCGTCCAGGAACGGGGTGGCGTAGCCGACGCCCAGGACGTCCAGCCCGCGCGTGTCGCCCCAAGCCTCCTCGACCTTGCGGGTCAGCATGGTCCGCGCCGCCCGCCCCAGGGGGGAAGCGTAGAAGGCTCTCAAGTCCAGCACGTCGCGGCGCATTGAGTCTCCTCAAGCCTTTCCACCGGAAAGGCTTGATCCTTTAGATGGAGCGCGATCTCATCGCGAAACCGCTTCACACTTTCGCGGATCGCGCTCGCGGCGAGGCCATCCTTGTATTCGCGCGCGCGTCGCGACGATAGAGCAAGCCGATGACCCTGACCGTCCACCAGTTCCCGTGCCTGTCCGACAACTACGGCTTCCTGATCCGCGACGAGGCGAGCGGGAAGGTCGCGACGATCGACACGCCCGACGCCCAGGCGATCCTGACCGAGCTGGACAAGCTGGGCTGGAGCCTGGACCTGATCCTCAACACCCACTGGCACCCGGACCACGCCGGCGGCAACGCGGCGCTGAAGGCGGCCACCGGCGCGACCATCGCCGGCCCCGCCGAGGTGACCCGCATCGCGCCGCTGGATCGGACCTTGAGCGGCGGCGACACGATCGCGCTGGGGGAGACCAGGTTCGACGTCATCGACAGCGGCGGCCACACCCTGGGCCACATCACCTATCACGACACGGCGGACGGCGTCGCCTTCGTCGGCGACACCCTGTTCGCCCTGGGCTGCGGCCGCCTGTTCGAGGGCACGCCCGAGCAGATGTGGGAGTCGCTGAGCCGCGTGGCCGACCTGCCCGACGACACCACCGTCTACTGCGCCCACGAATATACGGCCTCGAACGCTCGCTTCGCCCTGTCGGTCGACGACGACCCGGCCCTGAAGGCGCGAACCGACCAGATCTTCGCCGCCCGCGAACGCGGCGAGCCGACGGTGCCAACCACGATCAGGGCCGAGAAGGCCACCAATCCGTTCCTGCGCGCGCCCCTGCTGCGGCCCGACGCCGCGACGCCAGCCCAGGCCTTCGCCGAGATCCGGGCCGCCAAGGACAGCTTCAAGGGATGAGCGCCAGCGTGACCGACAAAGCCATTTCGGGCGACCTGGGCGCCAAGGAAATCATCCGGATGCTGGACCTGGCGCCGCATCCCGAGGGCGGCTGGTACCGGCGGACTTTCCAGGACGAGCCCGGCCCCGATGGCCGCCCGGCCTCGACCTGCATCTATTTCCTGCTGGAGGCCGAGCAGGTGTCGGTCTGGCACCGCGTCGACGCGGTCGAGACGTGGCACTGGTACGCCGGCGCGCCGATCTCGATCAGCCTGTCGCCGCCCGACGGCAAGGGCGTCACGGCCTCCGTGCTGGGTCCCGATCTGCGGGCGGGTTGCCGCCCTCAGGTGGTCGTGCCGAAGGACTGGTGGCAGACCGCCGTCAGCCTGGGCGCCTGGACCTTGGTCGGTTGCACGGTCGCGCCGGGATTCCGCTTCGAGGGTTTCGAGATGGCCGCCCCCGACTGGAGCCCGTCGAAGGGGTGAGCAGCCGCCGGCTCCCGTCTCCCTCCGTCCCCGCGTCAACCTGTCGCGGGTCCCCAAACGGGGTCCCCATAGTGGGTAACTTGGTCGCATGGCGTCGTTCTGTGAGCCATGCAATCCTTTTCTGGTCGCGCTATAGCGCCGACCCAGGGGAACCAAGTAACCAATGTCCGAAGAGTACATGAACGCTCGCGCAGCCACCCGCTACGCGACGGATTACATCCTGCGCTGGGTCGAAATCGCCAATGAAGTCCACGGGTCTGACCTGCTGTACGCGCTCGTTTTCACCACCCTGTGGGCCGGCAATTGCTCGCACATCCGGGGCGGGGTCTATGGCGATGTCGAGGACATTCCGCCCGACCACGAGCGTCGTCCGCTGACCGTGCGCCAGGTCGCCGACTCCCTGGGCCTGCCCTATGAGACCGTGCGCCGCCGCTTCGTCGAGATGCTGGAAAAGGGCATGGCCCAACGCGTCGGCCGAGAAGGCTTCATCGTACCCGCCTCGGCCCTGGCCCGCCCCGAGGTCGTGCAAGGCTTGAAGCGTTCGCACATCAGCCTCACCCGTTTCCTCAAGGAACTGAAGACGATCGGCGTCGAGGCGGCCTAAGGCCCCTCGTGCCCGCCGCCGACCGCGCCCTGCGAGGCCTTGCCTGGCTGATGTTCCTGGTCACGGCCATGACGACCAATGTCGTGGGCGTGCTGATCCCGGAGGTCGCCAGGGCCCACGGTCTGAACCTGACCCAGGCCGGCGGCCTGCAGTACGCCACCATGGCCGGCGTCGCCTTGGCCGGCCTGTTCCTGGGCGGCATGGCCGACCGGCGCGGACACCGCGCGACCGTGCTTGTCGGCCTGGCCCTGTTCGCCGCGGCTTCGGTCCTGATCGCCTTCAACCGCGCCCTGGCGCCGCTGCTGGTCCTGCTGTTCGCCAGCGGCCTGGCCATCGGCGTCTTCAAGACCGGCGCGATCGCCCTGATCGGCGACCTGGCCCGCTCCCCGGCCGACCACATCCGGGAAATGAACATCGTCGAGGGTTTCTTCGCCCTCGGCGCCATCGCCGGCCCGCCGATCGTGGCGCGGCTGCTGGCGGCGGGCCTGCCCTGGACCGCCCTGTACGGCCTGGCCGGAACCCTGACCCTGGGCCTGCTGCTCTTGGCGCTGGTCGTCCGCTTCCCCGCCGCCCGGCCAGCGACCTCGCCCGAACGCGCCGGCATGATCGCGACCCTGGCGATCGCCCGCGACCGGCGCGCCCTGGGCCACGGGGCCTGCATCTTCCTGTATGTCGGCGTCGAGACGGCCGTCTATGTGTGGATGCCCGCTCTGCTGGCGGCCGACGGCGCGGCGACCCTGCTGCCCGGCGCCTGGGCGCTGTCGACCTTCTTCGTGCTGCGCGCCGTGGGCCGCTTCGCCGGCGCCTGGACGCTGGAGCGCCTGGGCTGGGCGCGGACCCTGGCCGTCTGCGGCGCGGCGGTGCTGGCCTGTTTCGCGGGCGCCCTGGCCGGCGGGCGCCAGGCCGCGGCGACCCTTTTGCCGCTGTCGGGCCTCTTCATGTCGGTGCTTTATCCGACCCTGAATTCGCGGGCGATCAGCGGCTTTCCGACTGAACGGCACGGGGCGGCGGCGGGCTTCATCCTGTTCGTGACCTGCTTGTCGGCCGTTTTGTCGCCGCTGGCGATCGGCGCCGCCAGCGACGCGTTCGGCGGGCCACGCGCCGGCTTCGTCCTGGCGACGGGCATGGCGTTGGCCCTGGCTGGCGCCCTAGCCTTCAACGCCGCGGGGAACCGCGCCTAGACGCTGCTGCCGCGCACCACCAACTCGACCGGCGCCAGGACCCCCGCCGCGTCCTCGCCAGCCATGCGGCGGAACAACAGGTCGACCATCGCCCGCGCGCCGAACGCCAGGTCCTGGCGCACGGTGGTCAGGGGCGGATTGCTGTGGCGGGCCAGGACGATGTCGTCGAAGCCGACCACCGCCACGTCTCCGGGCGTCGTCCTGCCGGCCTGGTGCAGCGCACCGATCACCGCCAGGGCGATGACGTCCGAGAAGGCGAAGACGCCGTCGAACGGAACACCGGACGCCAGGAAGGCGCTCGCCGCCTCCTGGGCTTCTTCCATCGTATAGGGCGTGGGCGCGACCAGGGCCGGATCGAACGGCAGCCCCGCCTCGGCCAGGCCTTTCTTGTAGCCTTCGAACCGTAGAGCCGCCTCGGGCGCGTCCGCGGCGCCGAAAAAGGCGATGCGCTCGCGACCGGCGGCCGCCAGGTGAGCGACGGCCAGGCGACCGCCCTCGACATTGTCGCTGCCCACCGCGCAATAACGCTGGCCCGGCAGCTGGGCGCCCCAGACCACCATGGGCTTGTAGTTGTCGGCGACGGCGTTGAGGGCGTCGTGCTGGGTGCTCTGGCCGATCAGCACCAGGCCGTCGGCGCGGTGCGACTGGATGATCCGGTCCAGCCAGCCGGCCTCCGTGACGATCACCTTGTTCAGCAGCACCGCATAGTCGCGGCGGGTGATCTCGTCGGCCAGGCGGCCCAGCATCTCCAGGAAGAACGGGTCCGAGATCAGCTGCCCGGCCTCGTGGGCCAGGGGGATGATGACCCCGATGGTGTCTGTCTTGCGCAGGCGCAGGGACCGGGCCGACTGGTTGACCACATAGCCGTGGGTCTGGGCGATCTCGACGATCTGGTCGCGCAGGGTCTTGGGAATCAGCGGATTGCCGGCCAGGGCGCGCGACACCGTCGAGATCGACACCCCCGCCATGCGGGCGATGTCAGCCATCTTCAGGCGGCCACGTTCGGGCGCCTCGGCGATATCGGGGCTATCCATGAGGAGACAATAGAACCTTGCGTACGCGCGAAAAGCCTCGCTGGCGTCGCATTACGCGCGGTTGTACGCGGTGCGCGGCGCCAGGAGGCCGAGACAGCGAACACCGCTATCCGACCTCGGTAAACGGCGATTGAGCGCTTATGGTTACGCTTGCAAGATTTGCAAAGCCATTCCCGTAAGCGGTTGATCAGCGGTTGATCACCTTGATGATGCGCTTGGAGGACGGCCGTCCGGCAACGCCCTGTGTGGGTGAATAGGTGATGGTTAGGGAGCCATCCTTCAGCGAGGCGGCGGGCTTGTGCCCCTCGGCCAGCAGCACCCGGACGATGCGCGAGATCACCGAGCGGTCGCCCTTGCGGGCCATGCGCTCGAAGGCCTCGGCGACGACGGTGGCGGAATCGGCGGCCAGGACCGAGGTCTCCGGGCGCACATCCTCGACGGTCGAGAACTCGATGTCGCGCTGGGCCGCGCGGCTGGCGCGGGCGGTGGCGATGCGGACCCGCTGGACGAAGACGCTGAACGACAGGATCGACGGCGGCTGGATCGACGTGGCCCGGCCCGACAGCGCCGCGGCCGCTCCCATCGGGGCGTCGTCGGTGAACAGGATCACGCCGCCCAGCTTGGTCACCCGCAGCACGGGCTCGCCCAGGTCGTTGCGGTAGATGACGTCGCCGCGCGAGGCGGCCTGGGCCGACAGCACCCAGACCTCGGCGCTGTTGTCGAACTTCATCAGCGGACGCGGCGCGGCCTGGTCGAAGATGAAGCCGCCGCCGGCTTCGGAGACGTAACGCGCCACGGGCGGGGCTGTGAGTCTGCGGGCCTCCGCCGGGCCCTTGTGGCCGAGCAGGGCGTCCCGCAGCGAGTGCGGCTGCTGGGCGTTCGCGGACGCCGCCATGAGCATCAGAGCTACGATCGTCAGGGACGTTCGCGCCCCCCAATCACCTAGCTCCGCCTTACAGAATTTCATGCGATCCGTACTGCCCGCCGACTGGGGCGAATCTTGGACGTGTTAACGTCCAAACCCCGAAGCCACGCGCATGAGGCCAAACAGCAACAGTGGCCGTCAAGTCCAGGCTTCGGGGAAGGTCCTTTGGCCCAATGGACCCAGGGGTCAGGCCATGTACTGGCCGCCGTTCAGGCTGAGCGTCGCGCCGGTCACGAAACCGGCCCGCTCGCCCGAGAGGAACGAGACCATGTCGGCGATCTCCTCGCCCTTGCCAAGGCGGCCCACCGGGATGCCGGCGATGATCTGGGCCAGCACGTTCTCCGGCACCGCCGCCACCATCTCGGTGTCGATATAGCCGGGGCAGATCACATTGACCGTCACGCCCTTCTTGGCGTTCTCGAGCGCCAGGGCCTTGGTGAAACCGATCAGGCCGGCCTTGGCGGCCGAATAGTTGGTCTGGCCCATCTGGCCCTTTTGGCCGTTGATCGAGCTGATGTTGACGATCCGGCCCCAGTTGCGCTCGCGCATGCCCTCGATCACCGGGCGGGTCATGTTGAAGGCCGAGTCCATGTTGACCCGGATCACTTCCGACCACTGCTCGTAGGTCATCTTGTGCAGCATGCCGTCACGGGTGATGCCGGCGTTATTGACCAGGATGTCGATGGGGCCCAGCTCGGCCTCGACCTTCTTGACGGCGGCGGCGCAGTCGTCGAACGAGCCGACATTGCCCTTCACCACCATCACGCCCAGGTCCTTGGCGCAGGCCGCGGCCGCTTCTTCGTTGCCGGAGTAGCCCGCCGCCACCTTGTGGCCGTCGGCGATCAGCCGTTCACAGATGGCCCGACCGATACCGCGGGTGCCGCCGGTCACGAACGCAACTCTCGTCATCTGATCTCTCCCGATCGCGATTTTTCTTATGGTTCACGTGATCCGCACGCGCCAGCAAGAGCTGAAGCGCGCGGCCACGGTTAAGGTTGCGAGACGTTTTTGTTTCAGCCGATCTCTTCTTCTCAGAGCGCCTCGACGCACATGGCGACGCCCATGCCGCCGCCGACGCACAGGGTGGCCAGACCCTTCTTGCCGCCCGAGCGCTTCAGCTCGTGCACCAGGGTGGTCAGGATCCGAGCGCCCGACGCGCCGATCGGGTGGCCGATGGCGATGGCGCCGCCGTTGACATTGACCTTGGCCGGGTCGAGGCCCAGCTCGCGGACCACGCACAGCGACTGGGCGGCGAAGGCCTCGTTGCTCTCGACCAGGTCGAGGTCCGAAACCGACCAGCCGGCCTTTTCCAGCGCCTTCCTCGAGGCCGGGATCGGGCCGGTGCCCATGATCGCGGGATCGACGCCGGCATTGGCCCACGAGGCGATGCGCGCCAGGGGCTTCAGACCGCGCTTCTCGGCTTCCTCGGCGCTCATCAGCACCAGGGCGGCGGCGCCGTCATTGAGGCCCGAGGCGTTGGCGGCGGTGACCGAGCCTTCCTTGTTGAAGACGGGCTTCAGGCCCTGGACGCTTTCCAGCGTCGCGCCGTGGCGGATGAACTCGTCCTTGTCGACGATGGTGTCGCCCTTGCGGCCCTTGATGGTGACCGGGACGATCTCGTCGTCGAACTTGCCGCCCTTCTGGGCCGCCTCGGCCTTGTTCTGCGAGGCGACGGCGAACTTGTCCTGGTCTTCGCGGGTGATCTGCCAGCGGCTGGCGATGTTCTCGGCCGTCTGGCCCATGTGGTAGCCGTGGAAGGCGTCCCACAGGCCGTCCTTGATCATGGTGTCGACGAACTGCAGGTCGCCCATCTTCTGGCCGCCGCGCAGGTTCTGGGCGTGCGGGGCCTGGCTCATGCTCTCCTGGCCGCCGGCGACGACGATCCTGGCCGAGCCGTCGGCGATCTGCTGGGCGCCCAGGGCCACCGCGCGCAGGCCCGAGCCGCACAGCTGGTTCAGGCTCCAGGCCGGGCTCTCGACCGGCACGCCGGCCTTGACCGAGGCCTGGCGGGCCGGACCCTGGCCGGCGGCGGCCTGCAGCACCTGACCCAGGATCACCTCGTCGACATCGGCCGGCGTGATGCCGGCGCGCGAGACCGCGGCCTCGATGGCGATCTTGCCGAGGTCGGAGGCGGGCAGGCTGGACAGCGCCCCGTTGAACGAGCCGACCGGGGTGCGGGCGGCGGAGACGATGACGATGTCGCTCATGGAAAGCTCCCGTGACGTTCTGACGTGACGCCTTCGCGGTTGCGGCGCCCGTGCTTTTGCGATGCAGCATCCAACATGCACACCGCGACGGCGTTCGTCACGGGCACATTTTCACGCCTTGGCGACAGCTCCAAGTCATCAGACCACTGGCGCCATGCCTTTGCATTAGCGATAGTGCGGTGCGAGAAGCGGACCGAACCGCTACCCTAGGGAACGAAATGTCCGAGAACCCTGAACAAGGCGAAAAGTCCGCCGGCGCCGAGAAGGCGGCCGGACAGCGCGTAATCATCAAGAAATACGCCAACCGTCGCCTCTACAACACGGCCTCGTCGTCCTACGTGACCCTCGAACACCTGTCGGACATGGTGAAGGAAGGCGTCGACTTCGTGGTCTATGACGCCAAGTCCAATGACGACATCACCCGCTCGGTCCTGACCCAGATCATCTTCGAGGAAGAGAACCGCGGCGGCGGTCAGAACCTGCTGCCCATCCAGTTCCTGCGCCAGCTGATCGGCTTCTACGGCAACTCGATGCAGGCCTTCCTGCCGTCGTACCTGGAAATGTCGCTGGAGAGCTTCACCAAGCAGCAGGAACGCATGCGCGGCCAGTTCGCCGGCCTCACCCCCGGCAAGATCCCGGGCATGGGCGTCTACGAAGAGCAGATCCGTCAGAACATGGCCCTGTTCGACCGGGCCATGAAGATGTTCTCGCCGTTCGCCTATGTGCGCCCCGAGGACGCCGGCGCCGCCCCGGCCGAGCCCGCGCCGACCCCGGCCGCCGCGCCGGCGGGCGACGACTCCTTGGCCGACCTGAAGCGCCAGATGGAAGCGATGCAGGAGCAGCTCGCGAAACTGGCGAACAAGTCTTAACCCCAGTCTTAACCCCAGTCTTAACCAAGCCGGTCCAGGCGATCTTAACCGTCTCGGCTCTACGGTTTCGGGTATGAACGGCCCGATCGATCCTCTTCGACGCTCTGGTCCCGCGCGCCGCGCCTTGCCGGCGCCGCGTGAGGGCGGTCGTCCCGAGACCGAAGAAGAGGTCGTCTTCATCGTGGAGGATGACGCCCCCCCACCGCGCCAGGAACCCCCGCGTCGCGAAGGCTTCGCCGCCTTCGCCGCCCATGTCATGGGCCAGTCGGGTCAAAAGCGCGGCCTGCGCGGTGGGCAGGAAGTGCTCGATACGGCCAGATCGACCTATCTCGGGACGGAATATTCCGGGCCGGCCGATCGCCGTCCCCAAACGGGCCTGCTGAAGAAAACCAAGATCTAACGTTTCAGGCGGGCCAGCTCGGCCTCCAGGGCCGCGACCCGCGCCTCCAGCGCCGCGATGCGCTGACTATCGCTCAAGGGCAGCGGCCGCACGCCCGCGCGTGACGCGGCCTCGGCCGGCGTCACGCCGAGAAGTTCAGCGAAAACAGACACCTCCCGCGTCGATAGCTCGCGCTGGTCCTTGAAGGCCAGGGCCAGGTCGGCCTCGCTCATGCCCGCCGCCGCGGCCAGCACTCCGCGCGACAGGCCGCGCTGGGCCAGGCGCTCGTCGTACCAGGCGGCGTCGAAGAACAGCGCCATCAGCACCGCCCCCTTGGGGAACCGACCGGTTGGCGCCGGTCTTGCTTAATCGAAGGTGAACTCAAACGCCGCGAGCCCGCCATGCTGTCCGTCGCCATCCGCATCTTCGACGTCGCCGTCGTGGCTCTGATCTTCACGGCCCTGACCTAAGCTTTTTTGTTGTCGCGTGGCGGGCGCCAAAACCGGCGTCCACTTTTGGCTGCCACGCTTAAGCCGACTCCAGCAGCATCATCGTGCCCTGACCGCCGTCGGCGCAGATGCTGACGATGGCGCGCTCGCCCTTCGGACGGGCGGCCAACTCCTTCACAGCCTGGCTGAGGATGCGCGCCCCGGTGGCCCCGAACGGGTGACCCAGCGCCAGCGACCCGCCGTACGGGTTCATCCGCTCACGCGGGAATTCTCCCAACGCCGCCGTGACGCCAGCCTTGTCGGCCAGGAACTTCGGGCTCTCCCAGGCGGCGATGTGCGACAGCACCTGGGCCGCGAAGGCCTCGTGGATCTCCCATAGCGAGATATCGGCATAGGTCATGCCGTTGCGGGCCAGCATGCGCGGCACGCCATAGGCCGGAGCCATCAGCAGGCCCTCGTGGCGCAGGTCGATCGAGGTGACTTCGTGGTCGACGATCTTCACCTTCGGCGTCTCGGACGGCAGGCGGGCCATGCCGGCCTCCGACCCGACCCAGATCGCCGCCGCCCCATCGGTCAGGGGCGAGGAATTGCCGGCGGTCAGCGTGCCCTTGCCGCTGGTCTTGTCGAAGGCGGGGCCCAGCTTGGCCAGCTTCTCCAGCGTCGAGTCCTTGCGCGGGATGGTGTCGCGCTTGGCGCCGCCGATCGGGATGACCAGGTCGTCGAAGAAGCCCTCTTCCCAGCCCTTCACCGCGCCCTGATGGCTGGCGAAGGCGACGGCGTCCTGGTCCGCGCGGGTCAGCCCCCATTCCTTGGCCGTGATCTCGGTGTGCTCGCCCATGGACAAGCCCGTGACCCGGTTGGCGACCTTGGGAATGAAGAGCCTGACGTCCTTGAGGTTCAGCGCGCCCAGGGCCCGCAGACGCTGGCCGCCCGTCTTGGCGCCCTGGAACTCGCGGATCCAGTCCGACAAGGCGACCGACAGGCCGATCTGCACCCGGCTCATGCTCTCGACACCGCCCACCAAAGCGAGGTCGCGACCGCGCCCGTCGATCATGCCCGACGCCTCGATCGCGCCGATCATGCTGGTCGAGCAGGCCATGATCGTCGAGAAGGCCGGAATGGTCGGATCGGCGCCGGCGTCCAGCAGCACCTCGCGGGCCAGGTTGCTCCAGGTCAGGTTCGGAATGACCGTGCCCCAGACCGCGAAGTCGGGCTTGGCGCCTTTCGCCAGCATGGCCTTCACGACCGGCACGGACAGCTCGATCGCGTCATACGAGGCCAGCGGCCCGTCGACCTTGGCGAAGGGGGTGCGGACGCCCGAGGCGATCCAGACGTTGGAAGCGGATTGGGCGACACGCATGACGAACTCCGGGGCGGCGGAAACCTTGACCTAATATGGGATGGCGCGCGGCTTCTTGTCGAATTTCGCCATGACTTGCCGCGAGTTTCGGCTCCGGGCTCTCCCTTAGGCGCGGCGCCCGATTTGCGCGCGGACGCCGGGCGGCTTAATCCGACAAGATGAGCACCGATCAAGACCTCGAAACCCAGGATCTGAACGCCAAGAAGGCTCGCGCCAAGGCGTGGTTCGAAAGCCTGCGCGACCAGATCTGCGCGGCGTTCGAACAGCTCGAGGACGCGGCGCCGGCCGACCTCTATCCCGGCGCGCCCGGCCGCTTCGAGAAGAAGCCGTGGGACCGCGCGGCGGGCGGCGGCGGCGTCATGGGCATGATGCACGGCCGCCTGTTCGAGAAGGTCGGCGTCCACGTCTCGACGGTGCACGGGACCTTCACGCCCGAGATGGCCAAGACCGTGCCCGGCGCGGCCGATGACCCCCGGTTCTTCGCCACCGGCATCAGCCTGATCGCGCACATGACCAATCCGCGCGTGCCGGCCGTGCACATGAACACCCGCTTCATCGCCACGACCAAGAGCTGGTTCGGCGGCGGCGGCGATCTGACGCCCCTGCTCGGCTATCAGCGCAACCAGGACTTCCCGGACGCCGTCGACTTCCACGCCGCCTATCAGCGGGCCTGCGACAAGTACGATCCAGCCTGGCACGCCAAGTACAAGGCCTGGTGCGACGAGTACTTCTTCCTGCCTCACCGCAACGAACCGCGCGGCATTGGCGGCATCTTCTACGACCACCACGACAGCGGCGACTGGGAGCGCGATTTCGCCTTCACCCAGGACGTCGGCCGGGCTTTCCTGGAAATCTATCCGGACCTGGTCCGGCGGCGGATGGGCGAGGCCTGGACCGCCGACGAGCGTGAACAACAGCTGGTCCAGCGCGGTCGTTATGTCGAGTTCAACCTGCTGTACGACCGCGGCACGATGTTCGGCCTGAAGACCGGCGGCAATGTCGAGTCGATCCTCAGCTCGATGCCGCCGACGGTGAAGTGGCCGTGAAGGCCTAAGCCGTCGGGCACTTCGCGCCGGTGTCGATCCAGGCCTTGATCAGCTCACCGAACCGAGCCTGGGTCCCCGGCGCGGGGATACGGCCGGCGCCGGGGTTCCAGGCCCAACCGACAAGGTGGTCCTGAGCCATGTGGTGGTGCAGCTCGGCCATCGACTTGCCGCCGTTGGTCGCCGGGTTCTTGATCTGGCCGCAGATCTGGCCCAGCGACTTGCCCTGCCAGGCCATCTCGGCCGGGGCGAGCGCCCACTTCGGATCACCGGGGATGCTTTTGATGTCCTGGCCCCAGGTCGGGACGTTCTTCTGCCCATGGCACGAGAAGCACGCCAGGCCGGCCGGGCCGTGACCGCTGTCGCCAGCCACCATCGGCGGATTGTGCGGATGCAGGTCGTCGCCCTGAGTGGGCGCGCGCTGCACCGGGTGGCAGTTCAGGCAGCGCGGGCTCTGGATCACCTTGCCCGCTTCCTGGAACAGCGCGACCGATCGCGCGGCCGGATCCTTGATCGACTGGAAGCTGGCGGCGGTCTTCAGGACGGCCGGCGCGGGCTTGGCGGCCGCTTCGGGCGCGGCCTGAACGCTGGCGACGATGGCGCCGGCGGCGGCAAGCGCTCCGGCCAGGATGACGACGGTAGCGGCGCGCATGGGCGTTCTCTCCGGTGGTTCCGGACTCGAACGCTCCAGCTTACCCCCGGGTTTCCTGGGCCAGGAAACGCCCGATCCACTCGGCCATCCGGGTGCGGTCGTTGTCGGCGCCCAGGCTGGCGATCGCCGCGTCGGCCTGCTCGTCGGTGAAGCGGGTCCCGCGCCGGGCCTCGATCAGGGCCTTGGCGTAGGCCGGCGAGAATTCCGGGTGGAACTGCATCGAGATGGCCTTGGCGTCGTCGTAAGCGAGAATGCCGTTGGGGGTGAAGGCGCTGCCGGCCAGCACGCGCGCGCCCGGCGGCAGCTCGACCACCTGGTCCTGGTGCGAGCCCGGCACGGCGACGTGGCCGGCGGCGTCCATCCACGGCTCGCGCGCCGCGACCTCATAGGCCTGCAGGCCCACGCCCCAGCCCTTGTCGGATTTGATCACCTTGCCGCCGAACGCCTCGGCCATGATCTGGTGACCAAAACACACGCCGACCATCGGCCGCTCGCCCTTGATCTCGAGCAGGAAGGCCTTCAGCGGCTCGATCCAGGGCAGCGGATCATAGACCCCGACCGCCGAGCCGGTGATGACATAGGCGTCGTTATCGGCCGGATCCGCGGGCAGCTCGCCCTGCTGGACGTCGTAGACGGTGTAGCTGTGCTCGGGACCCAGCAGCGCCTCGAACATCGCCGAATAGCTGCCGTAAGTCTCCGCGAGGTCGCCCGGCGGATTGCCGGTCTCGAGCAGGCCGATCTTCAAGACACCCCTCCGACTTCCTTGCTTGGCGCGCGATTTGTCGCCGAACCGGCTCCCACTTCGCGCTTGCGACGCTAGTAGACCATCCCTTGAGCGACAGCCTTCAGACGCTCGATAGCGCTGAACTTGTCCTCGATGAAGTCCTGGTCGATCCACCAGATCTCGATCTCGCGCATCACGTCCCCGACGAGAGGTCCCTTGGGCACGCCAGCCTTCATGATCTCGTCGCCCGACAGCGGGAAGGTCGGCGGCGTCCAGGTCTCGGCCAAGGCCAGCAGCGCCCGCCATTGCGGGGCCGTGGAGTCGCGGCCCGAGCCGGCCCAGGCCAGCTTGATCCGATCACAGAAGGTGCGCGCACCCAGTCCATAGACGGCGCGGCGGGCCTCGCGCGGGCTCATCCACGAAACGACGCGCGGGTTCTTGCCCACCGCGTCGACGATGCGGTCGCGGACGTTGTTGGGCAGGCGCAGGCGCTCGGCCAGCTGCTCGGCGACCTTGGGATCGTCCGGGATCAGGGCGGCCAGGCGCAGGTCGGGATCGTTCTCGAACAATTGCTCGGTCTCGATGGCGACCAGGGCCTCGAAGCGGGCCAGCGATTTGACCGACGGCAGGATCGAGCCGAGCACCGCCGTGGCGGCCATCAGGCGGAAGGCCGGGCGCGGATCTTCCGCGGCCAGCATCTTCATCAGTTCCTTCTGGGTGCGCTCGGCGGCGCGGCCCGAGACCATGCCCTTCAGCGCCTTGCAAGCGGCCAGGGCCTTCTGGTCGGCCTCGCCCTTGCCGTACCAGGCCTGGAACCGGAAGAAGCGCAGGATCCGTAAGTAGTCCTCGCGGATGCGGGTCATCGGATCGCCGACGAACACCACCCGCCCCTCGTGGGCGTCGGCGACCCCATGCCCGGTGGGATCGTAGAGATGCCCCTCGACGTCGGCATAGATGGCGTTGAAGCGGAAGTCGCGCCGCTCGGCGTCTTGCCCCCAGTCCTGGGTGAAGGCCACCACCGCCCGCCGGCCGTCGGTCGAGACGTCCTTGCGAAGGGTGGTGATCTCATAGGGACGGCCGCCCGACAGCGCCGTGATCGTGCCGTGGTCGACGCCGGTCGGAATGGCGCGCAGACCCGCCTGCTCCAAGGCGTCGATCACCAGGTCCGGCGTCAAGGTCGTGGCGATGTCGATGTCGTCGACCGGCTTGCCCATGATGGTGTTGCGCACGCAGCCGCCGACGAACCGCGCGCAGCCCGGATAGCCGCGCGCCTCCAGGGCGGCGATCACCGCCTTCGTCTCCGGCGAGGTCATCCACGGCGCGGGGCCGATCGTTTCAGTGTTCACGCCTGTTCCCACTCATGCGTTTCAAAGCGTGATAGCCGAAAGTGCGCGCGGTTTCGGCGGCCATCACGCTCCCAAGGATTTGCCCTTCAAGGGGCGACATTGTTAGGCCAGGAGACCCTATCTTCGCCAGCGCTCAAACACCCTGTTCGGAGGGGTCACGACCGGTTTCGTCGTAAAGCGCCTCGTACAGCGAGCGAAGCATGCCCGCCGTCGCGCCCCAGATGAACCGATCGTTCCAGGGCATGGCGTAAAAGTGACGGCGCGCGCCGTCCGGCGCCTCGCGGTGCTGGCGTTGGTGGTTGGCCGGATCCATCAGGAACTCGAACGGCGTCTCGAAGACGTCGGCGACCTCCTCGGGGCTCGGAACGAAGGTCGCCTTCGGATCGACGAAACCGACCACCGGCGTCACATAGAAGCCGGTCACCGTCTGGTAGCCATGCAGCAGACCGGCCAGCGTCACGAAAGACGGGTCCAGCGCCACCTCTTCCTGAGCCTCGCGCAGGGCCGTCTCCCAGGGCAGCTCGCCCGGATCGCAGCGGCCGCCGGGGAAGGCGATCTGGCCGGTGTGGCTGCGCATGGTGTCTGACCGACGGGTCAGCAGGATCGTCAGGCCATCCTGGTGCTCGATCAGCCCCACCAGCACGGCGGCGGGCCGCAGGGCGTGCGGATTGTCGACCTTCAGTCCCGGATTGAGGTCGTAGTCGGACCGCATCGGGTTGGCGAGACTGGGATCATAGTCCGCGATCGGATGCAGACGGCTCATGACCCAAGCGCGCCTATCCTCGCGAGACATGGCTTCTCGTGTCATGCCGGCGCCGATCCGGGCGGGGCGATCGGGAAGAAGGCGCCGTTCGAGGTCACGCCCCAGGTGTCGCCATCCAGGCTCGCCATCTCGGCCAGTTCGTAGAACACCGGGCGAGCGATCAGAGCCTCCAGGCCGCGACGGACATGCACGTAAGGACGCGGCTCGCCGGTCTCGGCGTCAATCTCGACGCGGATCTTGTTCTCCGGCCCAGCCTCGACCGTGTCGCCAACATTGGTCTGGAAGATCAACGCCTCACCCACGCGATCAACGCGCGTGGCGATGAACGGCGCGTCCTCGACCGTGATCTTCATTTTCTCGACGGGCGTGACCAGATGGTAGCCGTCCGGATCGAGCCGCAGCACGGTCGAGAACAGCCGCACCAGAGCCTCGCGGCCGATCGGCGAGCCCTCGTGGAACCAGACCCCGTCCTTGCGGATGCGGATGTCGATCTCGCCGCAATGCTCGGGATGCCACAGATGCACCGGCGGCAGGCCGCGAGCGCCCGCCGCTTTCGCGGCCTGGGCGACGCCTTCCAAGCCTGGCTTCGGAGCATCGGTCATCACTGATCAGTTAGGCCGTATGGCCCTTCCGCTCAAGCGCGCGGATCGATCGCGACCAGACCCGCGAGACCTTCGTCCCCAGCTTCCGCCAGCGGCAGCAGCAGCACGCGACGCTGATCCACCGGCCCGGGCATGACGACGCCAGCCGTGTGGGCGTTGGTGAAGCCGACTCGACCGAAATAGGGACCGTCGCCGACCAGCAGCACCGCGCGCCAGCCAGCGGCGCGAGCCGCCTCGACGGCGCTTTCGACCAGGGCTTGGCCCAGACCCGCGCTGCGCTCGTCGGGATCGACGGCCAGCGGACCGAGGAAGGCGACCGGTTCGCCGCCGATGGTCACTGGCCACATGCGGCAGCAGCCCACCGGCGCGCCGTCGCGGACGGCCACGAACGAGCAGTCGGAAAGCGGGGTGTTGCCCTCGCGCAGGCGCTCGGACGACTTGGCGAAACGGCCTGGTCCAAAGACCCTGTCGATCAGGTGGGTGACGGCCGCCTCCATCGCCGGGGTCTCGTGGACCAGCGAGGGATAGGCGGGCGCGGGGGAAACGGTCTTTTGAACGGAAGTCATCGGCCTTCGGGAAATGCGAAAGAACGTCGGGGGCTCCCGACGCGAAGGCGCGACCGGGAGGGCTTCAGATCGTGGCGCTTTCGCGCGTCATTCGTCGCAGGCGTCGCATGCCCGACATTCCTCAATGCCGCGGATCGTGGCTTCGCCACGCTCCGAGGCTCCAAAAGATGCGCGCGCTGTAGGGCCAAGGCTTTCCCAGGTCAATAACGTTGCGGTGCGACAGCTTGGCCCTATGTTCGGCGCCATGTCCGATCCAGCGTTCCCGGCCGCAGAGCCCGCCCCCGACACGTCTACCCGCGCCCTGTTGCGGGAACGTGACTTCGTCCTCTTCTGGGTGGCGCGTTTCGTTTCCACCCTGGGCGTGCAGATCCAGTCGGTGGCCCTGGGCTGGCAGGTCTACGCCATCGCCCGCCTGACCCACTCGGTCGGCGAGTCGGCCTTCATGGTCAGCATGATCGGCCTGGCCCAGTTCGCGCCGCTGTTCCTGCTGACCCTGATCGCCGGCGAGACCGCCGACCGCCGGACCCGCAAGCTGATCGTCGCCGCCACCCTGTGCCTGGACGCCATCAGCGCCGGCGCCTTGCTGACCCTGGCCCTGATGGGCTCGCATCACCTGTGGCCGATCTTCGCCATCTCGGTGATGTTCGGCGCCAGCCGCGCCTTCCTGTCGCCCGCCAGCAGCGCCATGGGGCCCATGCTGGTGCCGCGTCCGCTGTTGCCGCGCGCCATCGCCTGGAACTCGCTGTCCTGGCAAAGCGGCTCGATCATCGGTCCGGCCCTGGGCGGCCTGTTGCTGATCCACTCGCCGGCCCTGGCCTTCGGCGCCGCGCTGGCCCTCTATCTGGTCGCCGCCCTGCTGGCCCTGGCGATTCGCAAGAACACCAGGCCCGAGACCCAGCCCGGCTCGCGCGTCGAGCTGATCAAGGAAGGCTTGGCCTATGTCTGGAACAACAAGATCGTCTTCGGCTCGATCTCGCTGGACCTGTTCGCGGTGATCCTGGGCGGGGCCACGGCTCTGCTGCCGGTCTTCGCCAAGGACGTGCTGCACATCGGCCCTGGAGGCTTTGGCCTGTTGCGGGCGGCGCCGGCCATTGGCGCCTCGTTGGTGGGGATCTACCTGGCCAGCCAGCCGATCCGCCGCCATGCCGGCCGGATCATGTTCGCGGGCGTGGCCGTCTTCGGCCTGGCGACGGTGGTGTTTGGCCTCTCGAAACTGGTGTGGCTGTCGGTCGCGGCCCTGGCCGTCCTGGGCGGGGCCGACATGCTGTCGGTCTATGTCCGCCAGACCCTGGTCCAGATCGTCACGCCAGACGCCATGCGAGGTCGCGTCGCCGCCGTCTCGGGCGTGTTCATCAGCGCGTCCAACGAGCTGGGCGAGGTCGAGAGCGGCGCCGCGGCCTGGTTGCTGGGCCCGATCGGCGCGGCGGTGTTCGGCGGCGTCGGCGCCATGGCGGTCACGGCCGCCTGGGCCTGGCTGTTCCCCGACCTGCGCAAGGCCGACCGGCTGGAGTAGCTAGACGCCCGCCAGCTCGCGGATCCCCTCGCCCGTCAGGCGGCGGATCAGCCACTCGTCCATCGTGGCCGCGCCCAGGCTGTCATAGAAGGCGATCGACGGCGCGTTCCAGTCCAGCACCGACCATTCGAAGCGCCCCAGGCCCTCGTCGACACAGCGCCTGGCCAGGTTGACCAGCAGCGCCTTGCCCGCCCCCGAGCCCCGCGCCGAAGGCCGCACGAACAGGTCCTCCAGCCAGATCCCGTGCCGGCCGACAAAGGTCGAGTAGTTGTAGAACCACAGCGAAAAGCCGACCGGCTGGCCATCCAGCTCGGCGATGTCGGCGAAGGCGCGGGGATTGTCGCCGAACAGGGCGGCGGCGGTATCGGCTTCGCTGGCCGTCACCGTGTCGAGCAGCTTTTCATAATCCGCCAGATCGAGGATGAACTGGTGGATCAAGGCGGCGTCTGCGGGCGTAGCGGTGCGGACGGAAACAGGCATGGCGGTCTCTACGGACTATCGGGACTTCGTTCTGGAGCAACTGGCCCCGCTGGGCCACATCACCTCGCGCCGCATGTTCGGCGGAGTCGGCGTCTATGCGAACGGCCTGTTCTTCGCCTTGATCGACGACGACACCCTGTACCTCAAAGGCGATGACGCGCTGAAGCCCGAGTTCGAGGCCGCCGGCTCGCACGCCTTCGACCCGTTCGGCGAGGGCAAGCCGATGGCCTACTGGGCCGCGCCGGCCGAGGCCTTGGACGACCAGGCGTTCCTGCTGGAATGGTCGCGCAAGTCGCTGGAGGTCGCGGCGCGCAAGTCAGCCAAGAAGCGCTAGCCGATCGTCACCCCCGGCGGCGGCTCGCTGCTTTCCGGCACGAAGAAGTCCGGCATCAGGGTCGCGGCCGGATCAACCTTGTACTGGTCGAAGTCGCGGACGCCCTGGCCGTACAGGAACGTGTCGTCGATCAGGAACTGGCCCGTCAGCTCACGCGACGGCTTGTTGAAGATCGCATAGGCCGCGTCGGCCATGATCTCGGGCGCGCGGCAGTGGCGCAGGCCCTCCTCGCCGGTCAGGGCGAACTGGATGGCGGCGGTGGCGATGCCGGTGCGCGGCCACAGGGCGTTGAAGGCGATCCCATCGCTCCTGAATTCCTCGGCCATGCCCAGCACGCACATCGACATGCCGAACTTGGCCATGGTGTAGGCCACGTGCGAGCCGAACCAGCGCGGCGACATGTCCAGCGGCGGCGACAGCATCAGGACGTGCGGGTTCGCCGACTTCTTCAGGTACGGAATGCAGGTCTTGGAGGTCAGGAACGTGCCGCGCGTATTGATCTGATGCATCAGGTCGTAGCGCTTCATGTCGGTCGACAGCGTACCCGTCAGCGAGATGGCCGAGGCGTTGTTGACGCAGATGTCGATCCCGCCGAACTGGGCGACGGCCTTCTCGACCGCCTCCTGGACATTGGCCTCCTCGCGCACGTCGACCACCAGGGGCAGCGCCTGGCCGCCCGCGTCCTCGATCGCCTTGGCGGCGGTGTAGATGGTGCCCGGCAGCTTGGGGTGAGCCTCGGCCGTCTTGGCGGCGATGACGATATTGGCCCCGTCGCGCGCGGCGCGCAGGGCGATGGCCAGGCCGATGCCGCGCGAGGCGCCGGTGACGAAGAGGGTCTTGCCCTTGAGACTCATGCGGGTTCTCCACGCGCTTTGATCAGATCGAGGCCGGCGATGATGAAGCCCACGATGAAGCTCATCTTGGCCACGTGCGCGACGGGACCGTGATCCTTCAGAGCCAGCCCCGCAAGACCGATGACGAGCGCGGCGATCCAGAGGCCGGCGGGGATACGGAACAGCTTGGCCCGCGACAGGTCGATCGCCCAGACCACCATGCCGATCGACCAGACGCTGGAGGCGATCATGTAGGACGCCGCGCCGAAGATCTCGGCCGACGAGGTCCGCACCAGCATCACCCCCAGCAGGGCCAGGACAAAGCCCGTCAGGCCCAAGGCGCTCGCGCGCCGATGGCTCGCCGACCACACGCCCAGCATGCCGAACAGCAGCAGCAGGTCGATGATCACGTAGACGAGGTGCGGCCACGGCGCGACGAGACGCGGATAGATCAGGAACGGCGCGATGATGTCGATGACCGCGCCGACGATCGTGGCGGCGCCGGCCAGGCGCAGGACGGTGCGGCTCCGCATCAGGCGCCCGCTCCGACGGTCTTCACCGACAGATCCCACAGACGATCGGCCGCTTCGGGGTCGAGCGCGTGGGGCATGACGCCGTTCCAGGGGCGCTCCTGGCTCCACGGGACGGCCTGGTTGCAGTCCTCCAGATAGAGCCCGCCGACGCCTTCCAGCTCATCGCCCACCGCCGCCCAGACGCTGGTCGCCGCGCCCTGCTCGGTGGACTTGAAGCCCTCTCGCGGCTTGTCGTTCTCGTCCAGCCAGCCCATGGCCCGCTGTTCCTCGATGGTCATGTGCCGCTGCAGCGGGGTCATGATGCCGCCGGGCATGACGGCGTTGGCGTTGACGCCCTGGTCCTTGAACCGCTTGTCGAAGCCGACCGCGAACAGGCTGTTGGCGGTCTTGGCCTGGCCGTAGGCCTCCCACTTGTCGTAGGGGCGATGCTCGTAGTTCGGGTCCTCGAAGTTCACCCCGGCGCGGCGGTGACCGATCGACGACAGCGACACGAGCCGCGAGCGCCTGCCGCCCTTTCCATCGAAAGAAGGGGCCTTGGCGCCGGCGACTAGGTTCGGCGCCAGCAGCACCGACAACAGGAAGTGGCCCAGGTGGTTGGTCCCGAACTGCATCTCGAAGCCGTCGGCGGTGCGCATCAGCGGACTGGCCATGACACCGGCGTTGTTGATCAGCAGATCGACCGGCCGGTCGCCCCAGCGATGGGCGAAGTGACGGATGGCCTCCAGGCTGGCCAGGTCCAGCATGCCGAAGCTGACCCGCTTGAGGCCCGCCTCTTCGTTGATCTGGTTGGCGACCTCTTCGCCCAGTTCCGGCTTGCGGGCGGCGATGATCACCTCCGCGCCGGCCAGGGCCAGGGCTCGCGCCGTCTCGACGCCGATGCCGGTCGCCGCGCCGGTGACGATGGCCGTGCGGCCCGACAGGTCATGACCCGCCGCCACCTCGCGCGCCGTCGACTTCGCCCCGAAGGGCGAGGTGATCCGATCCGCCATGTCGATCCTCCCAGATCGTTCTGTTGTTGGGTGAGCTTAGCCCACCTTCGAGAAATCCGGCGGCCTGCGCTCCATGAAGGCCATGAAGGCCTCGCGGGCTTCGGCGGTCTTGAGGCGTTCGCCGAACAGCGCGCCTTCGGTGTCCATCAGCTCGGCGATCTTCTCGGCGTCGCGCATCAGGCGCTTGGTGGTCGTCAGCGCCCCCAGCGGACGGGTCGCCAGCTGGTCGGCGGCGGCGCGGGCGCGGGCCCGCAGGTCGCCGGCCTCGGCCGAGCCGTTGGCGATGCCCCAGGCCACGGCGGTGCCGCCGTCGATCGCCTCGCCCAGGGCGAACATGGCGTAGGCTCGGGCATGGCCGATGCGGGCCGGCAGCAGCCAGCTGGACGCCGCTTCCGGCACCAGGGCCAGGTTGACGAACGGCACGGTCAGGCGCGCGTCCGGCGTCACATAGACCAGGTCGCAGTGCAGCAGCATGGTCGTACCCACGCCCACGGCCTGGCCATGGACGGCGGCGACCAGCGGCCGGGTGGCGTTGGCCAGCGCCTTCAGGAAGCGGATCACGTGGCGCTCGCCGGTGAAAGCCCCCGTGGCCTGGCTGGCGAAGTCCTGCAGGTCATTGCCGGCCGTGAAGCTGTCGCCGTCGGCCTGGAAGATCACGACGCGCACGGCCGGATCCTTCTCGGCCGCCTCCAGGCTGTCGGCCAGCACGCCGTACATGTCGTTCGACAGGGCGTTCTTCTTTTCCGGACGCGCCAGGGTGAGAGTCATCACGCCGGCGTCGATCTCGACCTTCACGTGCTGGGTCATTGCTGGTCTCCCTTGGGAAGCTTGGTCTGCAGGCTGGAGAGCCAGCGCGCGACGACGCCGATCTCCTCGTCCGTGAAACCTTCGGTCAGATGGGCGTTGATGCCGTCCAGGCCGGCCTTGGCGGCCTCGCGGGCGGCGCGGCCCTTGTCGGTCAGGTAGAGGCGCATGGCGCGTCCGTCCTTGGGGTCGGCGCGACGCTCGACCAGCTCGGCCTTGGTCATGCGGTCGATCAGGCCGGTCATGGCCGAAGGCGCCAGGTCCAGGGCGTCGGCGGCCTCGCCGATCAGCGCCCCGTCCCGCTCACCCAGATAGAACAGCACCCCCGACTGGGCGGCGGTCAGCCCGCCCTTGGCCGCCATCTTGCCCTCGATCCAGCGCTGCACGCGCCGGTGGCCGGCGTTGAGCAGGAAAATCAGGCGGCGGTCGGCGGACACGGGCATGTCCGCAGATTATGTTTCGTATGCGAAATGTCAAACAGTCGTTTCTAGTCGTCGTTAGAAATCGCGGCGTACCAGGCCACCCCCTCCGCATCGATCTCGCGCCGGATGCGGCCGCGACCGATCAGGCAGTTGAGGTGCGCCAGCGCCTCGCCCGTGGCCATGCCCAGCAGATCCGGGCCGATCGGCCGCGCGAACAGGGCTCCGAAGGTGTCGACCACCCGCTTGGGCTCGGCCAGCTTCTTTTCCAGGCGGGCAAGGCCCCGCTCGTGCCCGGAGATCAGGCCGTCGACCCGGGTGTGCAGTCCCTCGAACGGATCGTTATGAGCCGGCAGCACGATGACGTCGTCGGGCGCCGTCGCCTTCACCTTGGCCAGCGAGCGCAGCCAGTCGCTCAAGGGATCCGCGTCCGGCTCGGTCGGGAACACCGAGACGTTGGACGAGATGCGCGGCAACACCTGGTCGCCGGAAATGAAGACGTTCAGATCCGGTTGCCACAGGCAGGCGTGGTCAGGCGAGTGCCCCTGCCCCGTCACCACCCGCCAGGTCTTGCCGCCGATGTCGAAGTCCTCGCCGTCCGACAGTCGGCGATAGCTGTCGGGCAGGGCGTAGATCGCCTTGCCGAAGCCGCCGAAGCGGGCCTTGTAGTTCTCGATGGCGTCCTCGTCCCAGCCCGCGGCGTGGAAGAACTGGACCCCGTCCTCGGGCGCCTCGCGGCCGGTGTCGGCCACCAGCATCCGGCACTGGAAATATTCCAGCCGCGTCATCCACAGCCGGCAGTCGAACTTGCGCGTGATCCAGCCGGCCAGGCCGACATGGTCGGGATGCAGATGGGTGCAGATCACCCGGGTGACCGGCTTGCCGCCCAAAGCTCCGCCGAAGGCGGCTCTCCAAGCCTGGCTCGTCTCGCGAGTCTGGACGCCGGTGTCGACCACCGCCCAGCCCTCGCCGTCGGCGATCGCCCAGACATTGATGAATTGCAGCGAGCCGCCCAGCGGCATGCGCAGCCACAGGACGCCTGGCGCGACCTCGACCGCCTGGCCCGAGCCCTGCTCGGGCGCGGTCTCGAACG
The DNA here is from genome assembly GCF_058681635.1 of Caulobacter sp. ALps2. NCBI lineage: Bacteria > Pseudomonadati > Pseudomonadota > Alphaproteobacteria > Caulobacterales > Caulobacteraceae > Caulobacter > Caulobacter sp. ALps2. Next base: position 1,909,032 of record NZ_CM178743.1, on the reverse strand, counting down.
GGTAGACCAGCCGCCCGATCTTCTTGGGTTCCTGAGCCTCTCCGGCCGCCTCGTCTTCGAATCCGTCGCGCATTCCGTTCCCTTCAGACGTCGTTCAACCGACGCTCATCCTTGATTTGACCCATTTTTTGCCTCCGAACCCAGTCATCATCACGCCCAGGTCGGACGGTATCTTGACCCCTAGTACCGGCACGCGCTTATGTCCGCGCGAGGAATCCACCCAGGAGACATTTCCCATGAAGCGTTTCGCGATCGGCCTGACGGCCGCCCTCGCGGTCGCCATTCTGACCCCTGCCGTCGTTATTTCGGCGCAGAAGGAAGAGAAGGGCAAGCCCGCCGCTGTCGACGCCAAGGCGCGTGAAGCGGGCATGAAGGACGCCCCGGCCCTGATCCAGGCCAGCGGCGCCGGCTGCACGGTTTCGGACGCTCGCTTCATCGGCGAGGACAAGAAGGCCGGCGCTAAGTACTACGAAGTCGCCTGTAACGAGGGCATGGGCTTCGCGCTGATCGCCAAGAAGGACGTCGCGCCGCAGATCTACACCTGCCTGGAATCGAGCCAGCCGGGTCCGGACGGCAAGGTGGGCGGTCTCGCCTGCGTGCTGCCCGGCAACGCCAACCCTGGCGCGGGCCTGGCTCCGTTCGTCAAGAAGGGCGGCGTGACCTGCGATATCGAAAACACCCGCGCCATCGGCTCGGGCGCCAAGAACTCGTATTTCGAAGTCGCCTGTAAGGGCGGCAGCGGCTACGTCGTCCAGACGGTCTCGCCGCTGAACCTGAACGGCGAAGTCGTGGTCAACAGCTGCCTGCTGTACGAGGAAGGCGGCAACGTCAGCTGCAAGCTGACCAACCGCCAGACCCAGCTGGCCGTCGTCGACACCCTGAACGGTTCGGCCGGCGTCAGCTGCGCCATCAAGGACAAGCGCTACGTCCTCAGCACCAAGACCGACAATTATTACGAGGTCTCGTGCCAGGACGGTAAGGGCTACATGTACCAGCAGACGGCGACGACCGGCGCGTTCGCCCGGGCCATCCCCTGCGCTCAGGCCAGCTTCGTCGGCGGCGGCTGCACCATGACCGACGCGGTGGCGGCGCAGACCGAACAGGCCGGCTTCTACAGCAAGCTGGCGACCAAGGCCGGCTTCCCCTGCGACGTCGAGAAGTACGGCATGCTGCCGACCAACGACCCGAAGAAGGAAGTCGTCGAGCTGAAGTGCAAGAACAGCGAAGTCGGCGGCATCGCCGTGTTCACCGCCACCGGCGGCATGGTGTTCGACTGCCTGTCGGCCGAGTTCAACGGCTATCGCTGCAGCTTCTCCAAGAAGGACACTCAGTACGCTCGCCTGAGCCAGGACCTCGTCGGGTTCAACAAGGCTTCGTGCAAGGTGTCGGACGCTCGCGTGATCGGTTCGACCGACACGGAAGGCTTCGTCGAAGTCGCCTGCTCGGACGGCCTGCCGGGTTGGGTGCTGGGCTATCCGACCGGCGTCGCCAAGCCGGCGGCGAAGGAGTTCCTCTCCTGCGCCCAGGCCAAGGGCATCGGCGGTGGCTGCAAGCTGCCGACCAACAAGGTCAAGGGCTGATCCCGGCCTAGAGCTTGAACAAGTCAGCCCGCCCGGAGCAATCCGGGCGGGCTTTCTTTTTGCCTAAAGTCCTGGCTAGCTCCGGCCATGCTTCGCACGCTGACCCTCGCCATGGCCTTGATCGCCGCGACCGCCGCCCAGGCCGGCGAACGCTATGTCTCGATGGGCAGTTCGTATGCCGCCGGCCTGGGCGTCGCCCCATACCAGGCCGGCGCGCCGGCCCGTTGCGCGCGGTCGACGCGGAACTACGCCAGCCAATTGGCCGCCAAGCGGGGCCTGACCCTGGTCGATGTCGGGTGCAGCGGGGCGAAGACCTCGGCGATCCTCCAGCCGTGGGGTGAACTGCCGGCCCAGATCGACGCGGTGACGGCCGACACGGCCCTGGTCACGGTCACCATCGGCGGCAACGACATCGGTCTGGTCGGCGGCCTCTACGGCGCCTCATGCCGCGAGCTGGGCCAGGCCAATTGCGCGCCGGCGACCGCCCCGACCGAGGCCGACTATGCGACCCTCCAGACCGCCATGACCGGCATGGTCGCGGCCATCCGCGAGCGGGCGCCGAAGGCCCGGATTCTGCTGGTCGAGTATCCGACCATCCTGCCGGCCAGCGGTGTCTGCGCCGCCACGCCGATCACCGATGCGGACGCCGACGCGGCTCGCGCCAAGGCCGCGCGCCTGCTGGCCGTCACCCGCGAGGCCGCCGCGTCGGGAGGCGCCACGGTGATCACCACCTCGGAGTTCAGCCGCGGCCACGACGCCTGCGCGGCGCAACCGTGGATGAACGGCTATCCGGCGCCCGGCGCCGCCCCCTATCACCCGAACCTGGCGGCCATGACCGCCATCGCCCAGGCGCTGGACGCCGCCCTGCCCTAGCGGCCATTTCTCTAGTTCAGCGCCGCCTCGATCAGGCGCGGACCCGGCGTGGCCATCGCCCGTGCGAAGGCCTCGTCGAAGGCCTGCGCCGTCGCGGCCCGTTCGGCGGCCATGCCCATGCCCTGGGCGATCTGGACCCAGTCGATGCGCGGATCGCCCAGGTCCAGCAGCCGCGAGGCCGCCGGCCCCGGATTGCCCGCCCCGGTGCGGCCCAGCTCGATGCCCAGGATGCGGTAGGCGTGGTTGGCGAAGACCACGACCGTCACGTCCAGCTTCTCGCGGACGATCGTCCAGAGGCCCTGCACCGTGTACATGCCCGCCCCGTCGCCGGTCAGGGCCAGGACCTTGCGGTCGGGGCAGGCCACCGCCGCGCCGATCGCCAGCGGGACGCCCTGGCCGATCGCGCCGCCGGTCAAGGACAGCCAGTCATGGGCTCGCGCCGCCTTGGTCTGGGTGAAGATCGGCAGGCCGGCGGTCACCGCGTCGTCCGAGATCACCGCGCCGGTCGGCATGTGCTTGGCGATCGAGGCCCCGATGGCCCAGGCGTCGAAGCGGCCGGCCGGCGCGTCGGGCGCGGCATAGGTCTCGACCGGGCCCGCCGCCGGCGCGCCGACGGCGTCGGCCAGGGCGTTCAGCGCCGCCGCCGCGTCGACCTCGCGACCGCACAGGGTCTCGACCGAGCAGTGCTCGGGCACGAGCACGCTGGGCCGGTCGGGATAGGCGAAGAAGGCCACCGGCCGCTGGGTCGAGACCAGGATCATCAGGTCGACGCCCTCCAGGTCCTTCAGGGCCTGCTCGGCGAAATAGGGCAGCTTGTCGGGGCGGAAACGACCCTCGCCCCGCGCCTGACGAGCGGTGAAGGTGTCGGTGAGCACCCGCGCGCCATGCGCCGCCAGGCGGCCGGCGGCGGCCAGGGCGGTCTCGCCACAGGCGCCCGAGCCCAGCAGCAGGACCGGCTTCTTGGCGAAGGACAGCGCCTTGGCCACGCTTTCGACGGCCGCCTTGTCGGGCTTGGCGAAAACCGGCGGCGTCACCACCGGCCCCTTCACGGTGGCCTCGTTCCAGGCCGCGTCGGCGGGCAGGACCAGGCAGGCGTTGCCGCCTGGCGTTCCGTAGCTGGCGACGATGGCCTCGGCGGTCAGCGGGCCGACGCTGTCGGCGCTCTCGGCCGACTTGACCCAGACCGAGTTGGGGGCGGCCAGGGCGGCGATGTCGCTGTTCAGCGGGGCGTCGAAGCCTCGGTGATAGGTGGCGTGATCGCCGATGACGTTGACGATGGGGGTGTAGGCTCTGCGGGCGTTGTGCAGGTTGGCCGCGCCGTTGGCGTAGCCGGGACCCAGGTGCAGCAGGGTGCAGGCGGGCTTGCCGGCCATCCGGCCATAACCATCGGCCGCCCCGGTCGCCACGCCCTCGAACAGGCACAGCACGCTGCGCATGCGCGGCTCCCGGTCCAGGGCCGCGACGAACTGCATCTCGCTGGTGCCGGGATTGGCGAAGCAGGCGACGACCCCGTTGTCGGCCAGGGTGGTGATCAGGGCGTCCGCGCCGTTCATGGCCTTCTCCGTACCGCTTCCGCGTTCTTCCGACATTTCCGCACGGGTCTCAACACGATTGCGCTGAAGGAGAAGATCGTCGCAGTCTGATGGCAAAATTGGGGGGAAACGTGCCATGGCGAACATGAGCGCGGCCGCGCGCTGGACGCTGATCGCGTCGGTGATCGCCGGCGTCAGTTATGTGGCGACCTGGGGCCTGGCCCTGCCGGCGCCGGTCGAGACCGCCTGGAAAGGCGCCGGCGTCGCGCTGCTGGCGGCGCACGCGGCGGTCCGGGCCAGATCGCTGGACGGCTGGCTGCTGGTCGGCGTCATGGCCCTGGGCGCGGCGGGCGACGTGCTGCTGGAGGTCGCGGGCCTGACCGTCGGCGCGGTGGCCTTCCTGCTCGGGCATCTCGTCGCCACGGGCCTCTATCTGCGCCATCGTGGTCCGCGGCTCGCCGCCCAGATGGCGCTCATTCCGGTGGTCGCGGTCACGGCCTATCTGCTGCCGTCCGATCGCGCCACCGCGCCGGGGATCGCGCTCTACAGCCTGTTCCTGGCGATCATGGCGACCACCGCGCTGATGAGCCGTTTCCAGCGTCGCCTGGTCGGCCTGGGCGCGCTGATGTTCGTGCTCTCCGACCTGCTGATCTTCGCGCGGCTGGGCACGCTGCCGGACACTCTGGCCACCGGGCTGGCGGTCTGGGGCCTCTATTATTTCGGCCAGCTGCTGATCTGCGTCGGGGTCGCCAAGGACCTCAAACCTGGAGCCGAATGACTCCGTCATCCGGCGCCTCCGCGAACAGCCGCGCCAGCTCCGCCGGCCGGCGATCGCGGGCCATGGCCTGGTTGATATAGCCCTTGTCGGTCAGCTCGCCGCTGGCCGCGTCGGGCGCGCCGTCCAGGATCAGGGCCCGCCGCACCTTGCCGCCGCCGCCCTTGGCCGCCGCGTTCATGCGCGAGAGGCCCTCGACGATCCGACCACGGACGGCCTCGGCATCGCCCAACCTCTCGCAGGCCTTGGCGTCGAGGAACAACATCAGCCCGACCCCGTCCTGGCCCTCGCCGCAGACCACCGCGTCGGAGACCACGCCGCCGATCGCCGACACCGCCGCGACCCGCAGCGCGCCGGCCGCCACGAAGGTTCCGCTGGCCAGCTTGAAGTTCTCCACGAGGCGCCCGTCGAACACCAGGCCCGCCGCCGGATCCTCCGGATCGGCCAGCCGCGCGGCGTCGCCCAGGCGGTAGAAGCCGTCCTCGTCGAAGGCCTGCTCGGTGGCCTCGGGTTGATCCAGATAGCCCGGCGAGACCTGCGGCCCCTTCACCCGGATCTCGAACTTGCCCCCATCGCCGGCCGGCACGAGCTTCACCGCGGTGCCCGGCGTCGGCAGGCCGACCATCCCTGAGCGGGCGTTCAGCCAGTGGATGTTGCAGGCCGTCGGCCCCGTCTCGGTCGCGCCATAGCCGGCCGCGAAGGTGATCCGCTCACCGATCGTCCGCACCGCCACGGCCTGGACGCGGTCGAGGATCGACTGGGCCATCGAGGCGCCGCCGTACTGCAGCACGCGGACCTTCTCGAAAAACTTCGCGGCCAGGGCGTCGTCGCGCTCCAGCTCGCCGACCAGCATGCCCCAGCCAGCCGGAACCATGTTGTGATAGGTCGTGGCGACCTCGCGCAAGTTGCGGATCGTCTCGGTGAAGCGACCGGGCACAGGCTGGCCGGCGTCGATGTACAGCGTCCCGCCCCGGTGCAGCACCATGTGCAGGATGGCGTTGGCGCCCAGGCTGTGGCTCCAGGGCGCGGAATTGACCAGCACCGGCGGCTCGGGGTCGGCGTAGCAGGCTTGGATCTGAGCCGCGTTCAACGCGATGTTGGCGTGGGTGCAGACCACCGCCTTGGGTCGGCCCGTCGAGCCCGAGGTCAGCAGCAGCTTGGCGACGTCATCGGGGCGCGCGACCCCCGCCATGGGCTCGCTCTTGAGCAGGTCGTCGAAGGCCACGTCGCCGGGTCGCGCGTTGCGGCTGACGACCGTGGGCAGGCCGGCCAGGAACGGCGCGGCCAGGGCGTCTCCGAAGGCCTCGGCGTCGTCGGCATAGACGGCGGCCGGCTTCAGTCGTTCGACGGCGTGTCGCAGGCGGGTCAGGTCGGCGCCCTTCAGCCCGTACTGCGGCGAGACCGGCGCGGCCGGCGCGCCCAGGCTCATGGCGGCGTAGGCGATCAGGGCGTGGTCGACGCCGTTGCGGGCCAGGATCAGCAGCGGCTGGCCGCGCGAGAGACCTAGACCCGCCAGCCCGCCGGCCAGGGCCGCGACGCGGTCCTTGGCCTGGGCGTAGGTCACCGTCCGCCAGCCGTCGCCCTGTTCCCCATTGGCGCGCTCCGCCAGCCAGACCCGGTCGGCCGCTTCGATGGCCCAGCGCGCCAGGGGTTCGGTCGTGGTCCGCGTCGCGTCCGAATAGGGCATCGGATTGCGCAGGATCAGTGTCTCCCCGTGACGCTCGACCTCCAGCGCGCGGGGCGCGTAGCGGGCGTCGCGGAAGGGGGCGGTGTTGAGGGTCGATCCGTCCATGGCCTCCGTTATGCGCCCCCCTCGACATTTTTTCCAAGACCTGTCGAATCCACGTGAGCCCGCGCGTCTCTCAGGTCGAAGCGTCGCGATGGCCGCGCGCTCATGGGAGTTGGACGATGCAATACGCCCTGCTGATCTACGAGAACGAAGACCTCTATCGCACCGACGCGGGCCGCTCGATGGACGACATCATCGCCGCCCACCGCGCCTTGGCCGCCGAACTGGCCGAGCAGGGGGTTCTGCGCGGCGGCCAGGGGCTGAAGACCGCCGACACCGCCACCACCGTGCGCAAGTCGGGCGACCAGCACGCCCTGCACGACGGTCCTTATGCCGAGGCTCGCGAGCAGCTGGGCGGCTTCTACCTGGTCGAGGTCCCGGACCTGGACGCGGCCCTGGCCATCGCCAAGCGGATCCCGCTGGCCGGCGACGGCGCGATCGAGGTCCGCCCGATGATCGAGGAAGGTTGAAGACCCTAGACCATACGGCGCGGGAGGCCGGCGGGCGCATCGTCGCCGCCCTGGCCGCGGCCTTCCGCGACCTGGACCTGGCCGAGGAGGCCTATGCCGAGGCCTGCGCGCGGGCCGCCGCCGTCTGGCCGACGGCCCCGCCCCTGGATCCGCCGGCCTGGCTGTACGCCACGGCGCGGCGGCGCGCCCTGGACATGATCCGTAAGCGGAACATTCGCCAGCGCCTGACGCCGGACGACCCGGAACCCGAACCTTCGGCCGAGGACCTGCTGGCCCGCGACACCCGCCTGATCCCGGACGAGCGGCTGCGGCTGATCTTCGTCTGCTGCCACCCGGCCGTCGCGCCCGAAGCCCGCGCGGCCCTGACCCTGCGGCTGGTCTGCGGCCTCTCCGTGCGGGAGATCGCCCGCGCCTTCCTGGTCGCCGAAGCCGCCATGTTCCAGCGCCTGACCCGCGCCAAGAGGAAGATCGCCCAGGCCGGGGTGTCGTTCGAGGTCCCCCGACCCGAGGCCTGGCCCGAACGCCTGGCCGCCGTGCTCTCGACCCTGGAGGTGGCCTATGCCCGCGCCCACGAGGACGCCGCCGGGGCCGGCGAGCATGCCGGCTACGCCCGCGAGATGCTGGACCTGACGGCGGTTCTGGCCGAGCTCTTGCCCGACGAGCCCGAATGCCTGGCCTTCGCCGCCACGGTGCGGTTCGCCGAAGCCCGTCGGCCGGCGCGGCTGGACGCCGACGGGGCCATGGTTCCGCTGGCGGAACAGGATCCGAGACTGTGGAGCCGGCCGCTGATCCACGACGCCGACGTTCTGCTGCGCCGCGCCGCCCGGCTGAACCGGCCGGGACCGCGCCAGCTGCGCGCGGCGCTGCATGGGGTCTGGTGCGTTCGTCGTTCCCTGGCCGAGCCGCCGCCGTGGTCGGCCGTGCTGGCGCTGTACGACCTGGCCGACCGGGACGATCCATTCGTGCGGATCAACCGCGCCGTGGCCCTGGCCGAGCTCGCCGGGCCGGCCGCGGCCTTGGCGGAGATCGAGGCGCTGGACGCGGCGCGGCTGGCCGACTTCCAACCGTTCCACGCGGTGCGGGCCGACTTGCTGGCGCGGCTAGGGCGACAGGGCGAGGCGCTGGCGGCCTATGACCGGGCGATTGACCTGGCGGCGGGTCCGGCGGAGCGGCTGTGGCTTCTCGGCCGACGGAGCGCGCTCTAGCGGGCCAGGGTTTCCAGGAACCGCACCGGCTCGCCACGGCCCTCGGCGACGATCTCGTCGTCACGCATGACCACGATGCCGCGCACGATGGTCGCTTTCGGCCAGGCCTTGGCCTCGAAGCCGTCGAACGGGGTCCAGCCGGCGCGGTTGGCCATCTGCTCGTGGGTGATGACCTTGCGGGCTTTCATGTCGACGATGGTGAAGTCGGCGTCGAAACCCTCGGCGATGCGGCCCTTGTCGGCCAGGCCGAACACCCGGTTCACCCCATGGCTGGTCAGGTCGACGAAGCGCTCCAGGCTCAGCTTGCCGTCGACCACGTGGGTCAGCATCACCGGCACCAGGGTCTGAACGCCCGGCATGCCCGACGGCGAGGCCGGATAGGGCCGGGCCTTCTCCTCGCGGGTGTGGGGGGCATGGTCGCTGCCCAGCACGTCCGCGATGCCGGCCTCGACGCCGCGCCAGACGCCGGCCACGTGATCGGCCGAGCGGATCGGCGGGTTCATCTGGGCAAAGCCCTTCAGCCGCTCATAGGCCTCGGGCGCCACCAGGGTCAGGTGCTGGGGCGTGACCTCGACCGAGGCGACGTCCTTGTTCTGGGCCAGGAAGTCGATCTCTTCCTTGGTCGTCACGTGCAGCACGTGGATGCGCTTGCCCAGCGACTTGGCGATGCGGACCAGACGGTGGGTCGATTGCAGGGCGGCCTGGGCGTCGCGCACCTCCGGGTGGCTGGTCCAGTCGCCGGGACGGGCGAGGGACCGACGCTCGGCCAGGCGATATTCGTCCTCGGAGTGGAAGGCCGCGCGGCGGTTCACATGCCGCAGCACGTTCTCGACACCCTCGTCGTCTTGCACCAGCAGGCTGCCGGTCGAGGCGCCCATGAACACCTTGATGCCGCAGCAGCCGGGCAGGCGCTCCAGCTCGCCCAGGAACGTCGCGTTCTCGTGGGTGCCGCCGACATAGAAGGCGTGGTCGGTGTGCATGCGGTTCTTGGCGCGGGCCAGCTTGTCGGCCAGGGCGTCGGGATCGGTGGTGGTCGGCTCGGTGTTGGGCATCTCGAACACGGCGACCACGCCGCCCAGGGCCGCGCCGCGCGAGCCGCTTTCCAGATCCTCTTTCCACTCCAGGCCGGGCTCGCGGAAGTGGACCTGGCTGTCGATCACGCCCGGCAGCACGGTCAGGCCCGTGGCGTCGAAGATCTCGCCGGCCGAGGCTTGGGACAGATCGCCGATCGCGGCGATCTTGCCGCCCCGCACGCCGATGTCGGTGAAGCCTCGGCCCGCGTGATTGACCACCTCGCCGCCACGCACGATCAGGTCGAAGGTCTGGGTCATGGGGCGCTCCTCGGTGGGTTTGGGCGGTCGTAGGACTGGCCCGCCGCCGAGGCAACCAAAACTAGCTGGCGTCGCGCTCGGAGACACGTTCCTCGGCGAGACCGTCCTCGACACCCTCCGTCTCGGGCGAGACTTCCTCGCCCGCCTCGACGACAGGCTCTGGCGTTTCTTCCGCGACCGCCACCGCCGGCGAGACCTCGGCGTCCGGCTCCGTACGCGCCAGCAAGGCCTTCGCCGCCTTGACCACTGTCGCCACCGGCAGGTCGCTCATATGGCGAATGGCCTGGGAGAGGTCGGGGTCGATGGCCACGAACTGGTCGAAGCCGCGCGGGCCGCGCACGGCCTCGGCGCGGTCGCCCCAGGGGCCATAGCGCCGCTCGTCCGAGGGACCGAAAAGGCCGATGGTCGGCGCGCCGGCGGCGGCGGCGATGTGCATCAGGCCCGAGTCGTTGCCGATGAACAGCCGCGCCCGCTTCAGGCAGGCATAGGCGGTCAGCAGATCCACCTTGCCGGTCAGGTCGATGGTGCGGCCCCGGGCCGAGGCCATGCGCAGCTCCTCGACCATGCGGGTGTCTTCGGGGCCGCCCAGGATCAGCAGGCGACCGCCGGCCATGGGGCCGTCCTTGTCCAGCAGCTGGGCCGCCGTCTGGGTGAAGCGCTCGATGGGCCAGACCTTGCCGATCCAGTTGGCGGCCGGCCCCATGGCCAGGATCGGTGCGCCGTCCTGCTCCCCGTTCAGGCCCAGCAGCTCGTCGGCCAGGGCCTGGACGTCGGGCGAGATATAGAGGTGCGGCGCCGGCGGATCGCCCTCCAGCTTCAGGGTGCGGGCGGCGTCGACCACCTTGTGCGCCACGTCGCCGGGCAGCTTCTTCCAGATCGCCCGCTTGTCGCGGCGCAGGAAGAGGGCCGTGGCGCTGCCGCGCAGGTCGACGACCAGGCTCCACTTCTTGTGGCGCACCTGGTTCCATAGCTTGAACCAGTGCCCCTTGCCTTTGCCCTTGGCCTTTTCCATCACGATCACGCGGTCCAGGCCCGGCACATGGGCGAACAGCGGCGCGGCCAGGGGGCCCGCGACGATGGTGAAGCGCGCGTTGGGGATTTGATCGGAAAGAAGTTTGATCAGGCCGGACGACAGCACCGCATCACCGATGCGTGTGGCCGTGATGAAAAGAATCGGGAAGGCCCGCTGTGTCATCGGACTATCTATAGATCGGTCATTGAGTCGGCGCATCCCACGTTAACGGTTGAGCTTTCCCGATTCTGAGGACTGGCGCGGGTGCGTTCTGGGCGCCACATGTGCGGGCATGAACTCGCTTCGTACCGCCCACCTGGCTTCCCGCGCCGTCATCGCCGTGTCCGGCCCGGACTGGCGCGGCTTCCTGCAAGGCCTGCTGACCCAGGACGTCGAGACCCTGCGGCCGGGCGAGCTGCGCTTCGCGGCCCTGCTGACGCCGCAAGGCAAGCTGCTGTACGACCTGTTCGTGGCGGGAACCCAAGACGGCGCCCTGCTGGACGTGGCGGCCGAGCACCGGGCGGCGATCCTGACACGCCTGACGCTGTACCGCCTGCGGGCCAAGGCGACGCTGGAAGCCGTCGATACGCCGGTGTTCGCGGTGTTTGGCGGCGAGGCGTCGGGCGAGGGCCTCTACCGCGACCCGCGTCTGCCCGCCCTGGGCGCGCGGACCTATGGCGAGCGTGACGCCAATGCCGATGAAGCGGCCTACGACGCCCACCGCCTGGCGCTGGGCGCGCCAGGTCCGGCCGACTGGGGCAGCGAGGCGAACTATCCTATCGAAGCCGATTTCGACCTGTTGGCCGGCATCGATTTCAAGAAGGGCTGCTTCGTCGGCCAGGAAACCACCAGCCGCATGAAGCGGCGGGGGACGATCAAGAACCGCATGCTGCCGATCACCTTCGAGGGCCCCGCCCCGGCCTTCGGGACCGAGGTGCTGGCGAGCGGCGCCTTACGGGCCGGCGAGGTGCTGAGCGGCGCGGACGGCCGGGCCATGGCCATCCTGCGGCTGGACCGGATCGAGGACGCCGAGTTGACGGTGGACGGCCGGCCAGTCCGCGTGGACCGGCCGACCTGGCTCACTTGAGCTAGAGCATTTTGATTTAGAGCCTTTTTATCCGACGGATCGTTTCGACCAGATCGGAAGGGGCTCTAGCGGCAGCTACGATAGCGATCGGGCGACGCGCCGGGACCACCGCGCCAGCCGGGCGGGTTCTCCCAGTTGGTGCCGGGACCACCGCGCGGACCGGGCGGGTTATTGTCGTTGTCGAACCAGCACTTGGCCCGCTGGTTCCACCAGCCGTAACGCGGGTGGTAATAGCCGTAGTCGCGATTGTAGTAGTAGCCGTTCTTGTAGCGGAACTCGACGCGCTTGCCGTGCCAGCGGTAGTAGCGCCGGTCGGGCGACGCGCCCGGACCGCCGCGCCAGCCGGGCGGGTTTTCCCAGTTGGTGCCAGGGCCGCCGCGCGGGCCGGGCGGGTTGTTGTCGCGGTCGCGATGCTGGGCCAGGACAGGCGTGGCGGCGAGCGTCGCGGTGGCCAGCACCATCACGGCCAAGGACTTGAGGCGCTTCATGGCGTCTCCTTCTCACGTTGTTTCGATCCCTCTGGCCCTTCAACGCACGAACCCGCCGATCCGGTCGCGGCCGAATGCATGTTCCCGAAAAGTTCTGGAAAGCCGGCGATCTTTCTGCCAGCTTCACCGCATGATCGAGCACACCCGCTGCACCTGGAGAGGCATGAACGGCGATCCGTTCTACGAGGCCTATCACGACCAAGAATGGGGGGTTCCCGAACGGGATAGCCGCGCCCTCTGGGAGAAGCTCGTCCTGGACGGCTTCCAGGCTGGCCTGTCGTGGATCACCATTCTGCGCAAGCGCGACGCCTTCCGCGCCGCCTTCGCCGACTTCGATCCGGAAAAGGTCGCCCGCTTCGACGAGACCGACCGCGCCCGGCTGATGGCCGACGCCGGCATCATTCGCTCGAACGGCAAGATCGACGCGGCCATCTCGGGCGCGCGGGTCTATCTGGACATGCGCGAGCGCGGCGAGGATTTCGGCGAATTCCTGTGGGACATGGTCGGCGGCGCGCCGATCCAGAACCAGTGGCGGGCCGGCGAGGTCCCGACCCAGACGCCGCTGGCCGTCGAGATGTCCAAGGCCCTGAAAGCCAAGGGTTTCAAGTTCTGCGGCCCGGTGATCGTCTACGCCTTCATGGAAGCCACCGGCCTGGTCAACGACCACCTGGTGACGTGCTTCCGCCACGAGGAATGCAAGGCCATGGGACACCGCCACTGAACGATCGGCGGAGGCGTCGCGAGCCCCCATCATCAGGTCCGAAGGGCTGGCGCCGCCGCCTCGTGACGACACACGGCTTTTCTTGATCATGCTTGGCGAATGCGCGCGCTCGCATGGCCAATCACGCGCGGCGGGGCCTGGCGATCCCCGAGAACGCGCGTGGGCGCGGCATGAGGCTCGGATCATCGCCGTCATGGCCCTGGCGCGGTTGGGCCATGGCGATCAGGGCGCGCCGGCCGCGCGATATTCTGGAAGCGCTTTCAGACCGTTCGGCCGATTTTGACTCTATCGTCAAAAAGCTTGGCCATGGCCCAGATACACCAAACCCGCCGCGGGGGATAATCGCGACGGGCTGGCTATTTTCTCGATCATTCGATCTAGGCGGGCGTTTCCTCCCCGAAACGCCGAAGAACGGGAGCTCTCTTTGGGCTCGTTTCGTCCTTGCAGTGTCTAGAAACGTCAAATTCATGACGGTGTCAACGCGGCAAATCCCTTTTTCGCAAAGGTTTGGCCGAAATTTTGACGCGACCGACGTTGTTTGGACCGAAAAGTCGATTTTATCTCGTGAATCGATGGTTATATTTGACTCATTCGTCAAAACTGACTTTTGAGTACGCCAACGAACCGGTCCAGCACCAGCGAGCGCGACTCGAACACATAGTCCGGACGCGAGACCGTCACCGGCTCGACCCCAGCGGCCGCCAGGGCGGCGGCGGCGTCGAACAGGTCGCCGGTGGCCAGCAGGGCGCCGTTGGCCCGGCGCGAACCGCCCTTGGCGACGAAAGCGGCGACGGCCGACTGCCCCGCGGCGTCCTGCTCGGCCGGCCAGACCAAGGTGGCCAGCTTGCCGGCCCGGCCCTTGGCCTCGACCACCGACAGCATGCGCTGCAGCGCGCCCAGTTGCTCCGGCGACCAGGCCGCGATCAGCGAAGCCGTCAGCTGGGCCTGGCTTTTCAGGATCACGCCGTCCGACAGGATCTTCAGGCCGTTGGCGGCCAGGGTCGCGCCGGTGGTGGTGATGTCGACGACCAGCTCGGCGGCCCCGGCGGCCGGAGCGCCCTCGGTCGCGCCGCTGCTCTCGACGATGCGGTAGTCGGCGACCCCGTGGCGGGCGAAGAAGGCGCGGGTCTGGGTGACGTACTTGGTCGCCACGCGCAGGCGGCGGCCGGTCTTGGCCAGGTGCAGGTGCCCGACCTCGTCGACATCGGCCATGGTGTCGACGTCCAGCCAGCTTTTGGGCGCGGTCACCACCAGGTCGGCGCGGCCAAAGCCCAGGGCCCGCAGCAGCATGACCCGGCTGTCCATGTCGTCGCCGCGCTCGCGCAGCAGGTCCTCGCCCGTGACGCCCAGGTGCAGGTCGCCGCTGTCGAGGCCGGCGGCGATGTCGCCCGCCGACAGCAGGCGCACCGAGACGCCGGGCAGGCCGCCCAGCTCGGCCGAATAGCCGCGCGCGCCGCCGGTCATTTCCAGCTTGAAGCCGCAGTCGGCCAGCCAGGCCTCGACCTGGTCCTTGAGACGGCCCTTGGAGGGGATGGCGAAGATCATCGGACCATTCTTGTCCTGGGCGCCGCTCATTCGCCGCCTCCCGCATAGGCGCGCGCCGGACGGACCATGAAGCCCACCGCGCCGGTGTCGGCGTCGACGCCGAGTTTGCCCACTCCTAGTTTTAGGGGCAGACCGTCATAACGACCGCCAGCGGCCAGCGGCCGCTCAGCGCCAAGAGCCGCTGAATGCACCTCGAACAGATAGCCGTCGTAATAGCCGAAGGCCCGGCCGAAGGCGGCGGCCAGGGTCGCCTTGTCCAGCGGCACGCCGCGCGCGGCCATGCCGGCCAGGCGCTGGCGCCAGCTGGCGACCGCCGTCCGCAGCGCCGCGTTGTTGGATCCCGCCAGCGCCAGGATGGCGTCGAGCGCGGCGTCCGGACGATCGGACACGGCCAGGAAGGCGCGGACCTTGCCGGCCTGCTCCGGATCCAGACGACCGGCCTTGGCGGCCTCGGCGCGCTCGACCAGGCGGTGAGCGATCTCGGCCGGACGGCGACCGCCGACGGGCTCGATGCCGGCCAGGGACCACAGCTCCTGCAACACCGCCGAGGCCTCGCCCTCGGGCAGGCCGGCCAGCAGGGACGTGATCCGCGACGGCTCGGCGCCCGTTTTTCCATTGGGAGGCGCGGCGACGTCGCCGTCCAGCTCGGCCTTCAACTGGCGCGGCTTGGCGAAGGCGCGCTTGAGGCGGGCGGCCAGGGGCGGCGCCAGGTCCAGGCTGTCGACGAAGGCGGCGAACAGCGAGACGTCGCCCAGGATCAGGCCCAGGTCCTCCCGCCCGCCGGCGGCCGAGGCGGCCCAGGCCAGGGCGGCGATCTCGGCGTCGGCGGCCACCGGATCGCCCGCCTCGAACGCCTCGACGCCCAGCTGCAGAAACTCCTCGGCGCGATCCGAGCCGCGCGGGGCGACGCGGAAGGCCTTGCCTTCGTAGCGGTAGCGCCCCGCCCCTCCCCCATTCGCAAAGTGCTGCCGGGCCACGGCCACGGTGAAGTCGGGCCGCAGGGCCGCTTCCTCGCCGCCGTCGCCGGACACGACGAACAGCCGCGAGCGCATGGCCTCGCCGGTCAGGTCCAGCAACAACCCGAGAGGCTGCAGCACCGGCGCGTCGGTCGCCACGGCGCCCGCGCTGAGCAGAGGAGCGCGGATGGCGTCGAGCGCCTCCGCCGGAATGGAACGCTCGAGCCTCAAGTCCTTAGCCCCCGATGATCTTGCGCACGGCGGCGACGAGCTCGCCACGCGGGATGGTCTGCTGGCCGGGCCGCTCGGCCTTCCAGGCGGCGTTGTCGGTCACCCCCTCGGCGGCCTGCCGGCCCGCGTCCAGGTCCTTGATGGTCACCGTGCCGGCGGCGATCTCGTCCCCGCCCAGCATGACGACGGCCGGCGCGCCCCGGCGGTCGGCATATTTCATCTGCGGCTTCATGCCCGAGGTTCCGAGATAGACCTCGGCCGGGATGCCCGCCGCCCGCAGCTGTCCGACCACGGAGAAGTACTCGCCCATGTGCGCCTGGTCGAAGGTGATCACCACCACCGGCCCGCGCGCCACGCCGCCCGGCTCGCGTCCGGCCGCCCGCAGCGCCGCCGCCAGACGGGTGACACCGAACGAGAAGCCCGTCGCCGGCGTCGCTGTCCCGGTGAACCGCGCCACCAGGTCGTCATAACGCCCGCCGCCGCCGATCGAGCCGAACGAGACCTTGTTCCCCTTCTCGTCCGTGGTGCTCAGCAGCAGCTCGGCCTCGAACACCGCGCCGGTATAATATTCCAGCCCCCGGACGATCGACGGATCGATGAAGGCCTGGTCGTCGGCGATCCCCAGGCTGGTCAGCGCCGCGTCGATCCGCGACAGCTCCAAGAGGCCCTCGTCGCCCTCGGCCGAGCCGCCGATCACCTTGGCGATATTGTCCAGCGTCGCCGAACGGCCACCCGCGCTTCCCCCAAGAGTCCCGGCCGACACGAAGTCCAGCACCGAGTCGATCGCTTTACCCTTGAGACCAGCGCCCTTGGTGAAGTCGCCGCTCTCGTCCAGGCGGCCCTCGCCCAGCAGCAGCCGGACCCCGTCCACGCCCAGGCGATCCAGCTTGTCGACCGCGCGCAGCACGGCCAGCTTCTGGCCGGCGCTCTCCGCCCCCGCCGAGGTCAGCAGCCCATTGAGCAGCTTGCGATTATTGATCTTCAGCACCGCCGCCCCGCGCGGCAGGCCGGCCGCTTCCAGCCCCTCGACCGCCATGGCGATGATCTCGGCGTCGGCCTCCGGACGGGCCGAGCCCACCGTGTCGGCGTCGCATTGGATGAACTGGCGGAAGCGCCCCGGCCCCGGCTTCTCGTTGCGCCACACCGGCCCGAAGGCGTAGCGGCGGAACGGCTTGGGCAAGGTCTCCCAGTTCTGCGCCGCGAACCGGGCCAGCGGCGCGGTCAGGTCATAGCGCAGCGCCATCCACTGGTCGTCATCATCCTGCAGCGCGAACACGCCCTCGTTGGGCCGGTCGCTGTCGGGCAGGAACTTGCCCAGCGCGTCGGCATATTCGAACGCCCCGGTGTCCAGGGCCTCGAAGCCGTAGCGCTCATAGACCGCCGACACCGCCTCCAGGATCGCCCGCTCGGCCCGCAGGTCGCGCGCGCGCTTGTCGGCGAAGCCGCGCGGCGCGCGGGCTTCGGGGCGGAAGGTTTCGGCGGTGTCGGGCGTGGTGGAGTCGGTGGTCATTCGTCGGTCCTGAGATCTTCAAGGCTTCGACGGATGGCGCTTGCGCATAAGCCCCATCCGCTAGGCGGGGCTCTGGCAGGGTCGCTGGCTTTAGAGCGAACGGACCCGGCCGATCCCGCGAGGCGAGGTCGGATGGTGGTGGCAGCCGTGGTGGTGCGGCAGGCGGGTCATCGGGCGGGGGTGTAGCGGATGAGGGGCGGCGGGGGAAGGGGTGAGGAAAAATAGGCATCGCAGGTGCAAAAAGATACGTGCGAGAGTTCGCCGAGGATGGACCGAGAGGTCCACCTCGCCTCAATATAGATTTTTCGAATCTATCAAACTCAAATCGAGTTCACAGGCGAGGTAGTAGAAACCTCAGAATGGCGGCAAACGCGTCGCCCTGTGACCTTTCCTCGGGGGAGGATTCAGCTTGATCGAGTCTCTAACGCTTTCTCGCTTTGCGAGGTCTCACATACAGCCAGTATCTCGGGTCTGGTTCGAACTCTCCGACACAGATGCCTTCGACAAGTGCGTTAAGCTTGCACTTCAATGGATGGAGGAGGAACCGAAGAGCAGCGATCACCAACGATCTGGAATTGCGCTACCCGATAAGGCCTGGGAGGGGCTCCCCTTCGACATTTCGGATGAGATCGGGGCCAACCCGACAAAGGCAGCAAGGCTGTCCGCTAGCGATGGGAACTTGTGGTCGTCCAGGCTTGATTGGCCAGACCCAAAACTACCTAGGACATGGATTTCAGAGTTCTTCGTAGAAAAGCGCACCGGCCGAATGGTCCGGTTTGGGGCTCAGGTTATATGTGTGAAGAGGGGAGATTCGTCCCCCTTTGAGATAACCCGACCTACTGTCGTGCAACGGGTCTTGGGCGAGCTGGCTGCCGAGGCAGACGGCCGCAGCCTGAGCGATCGCATTGAGATTTCGGGTGCAAGAGATATCTCGGAAATACTCAGCCTTATATATTCACCCGATCGCCGCCTTCCCGTTCTTGTCATTACAGACGATAGCGATGGGAAAACAGGCGTTTCTCCAGATAACATTGCCAAGAGAATTGCTGGATCAGCTCACATTCTCCATCTTAACAATGAAGCGAGCATAGAACTTAGAAAGAACATCGGGCGCCGGATGTCGGTATTCAACGGCGCCATAAGGCTATATGAGCCTGGCCTAACGGAAGCAAATGAAGATCCATTTGCCCATCCGCTTTGGCTCCGCGAGACAAAATCAGAAAATATTCTTGTTAGACAGATATCCAGCCGAACACTACAGGCTGGATTCCTAGATAGGTCCGAGTATTCCTTTCCGAGGTACTCAACTGTTCGCGACGCTCAGCGGCGAGAAGAAGCAAACGCGGCCGGACCGGGTCCCGTCCCACTCCAGATAGAACTCGAGCAGGCTCGCAAGCTTGCTGCCGAACAAGCTGAGGAGCGGGATGAATGGCACAGCCTCGCTCAAGAAGAACAGGAGCGGCGCTTAGAAGCGGAACGTGAGGTCGAGCGATTGAAAGCCGAGATCTCCCGACTTGAAGCGAAAGCAGTAGCGCTCGAGTTTAAATCCGCCCTGAAACCCGATGACATCGGAGGCGAGAAAGCCGACAGACGGCTCGAATCATATGACGACCTTGAGGATTGGGCCGAGGAAGTCCTACAAGACTCCGTCTATATTCATCAATCTGCACTTAAAGATTGTCGAAAACATGGGCACGACAACATGCTTTCGAAAATAGAAAGCGCTTTGATAATTATGCGCGACTACATGACACCGGCCAGATCAAACAATATCCAGGAAATGCGCGCCCTAGCCAGAAGTAAACTCGCGGAAATTGGGGTAGAGGACTCTCACTGCTTCGTTGATAGGGAAGAAGCAAGAAGAAGTTCAAAGTACATAGTGAGCTATGAGGGCGACCAAAGAGTCATGTACGATCACCTCAAGCATGGAACCGGCTACAATAACGCCAATCAATTCCGCATTTACTATTTTTGGGACGACGTGAAGAAGTGTCATGTCGTGGGTAAGATGCCATCACACCTCCCGAACAACCGAACCAACTAGCCTCTAAATCTCACGGCAAGACCAGCGCGGGGGAGGATCTTTGAGGACGCGGGCTTTCGTGTCGTCGCCACCCGACCTCCCGGTCGGTGCGATCCTTTCATCTCTTGGAGGCTGCAGCGTGCAGGGCTGATCAGGTCAGTCAAGGACGGCTGCGCCGCCGCGGAGCGGCCGCCCGCAGGGCGGTCCTTGAGTGACCTGATCAGCCCTGCGATCGTCTCGCCGTGAGATTTAAGGCGCGCGCCGACCGTTGAGCGGTCGGGCGGCGGTGGGGGAAGGCGCGGGCTTTTCCGAAAATGGAGCCGTCATCCCGCGACTTGTTCGCGGGACCCATTTGTCCGCCGCGGGGGCGGTGCGGACCTGGGCGCTCACGGGGCGGCTGAACGATGGGTCCCGCGCATGAAGCGCGGGATGACGGGTGGTGGTGAGTGGGTGGCGGGCGTGCGTGGTCGGGGAGAGACCCCTCCACCGGCGTTCGCCGGTCCCCCTCCTCCAAGAGGGGAGGATAGCGGAAACTTCCATCGGCTTGCCCCGGTGGTCGCCACCCGACCGCCCGGTCGGGCGGCGGTGGGGAGGCGCGGGCTTTTCCGAAAATAGAGCCGTCATCCCGCGACGTGTTCGCGGGACCCATTTGTCCGCCGCGGGGGCGGTGCGGACCTGGGCGCTCACGGGGCGGCTGAACGATAGGTCCCGCGCATGAAGCGCGGGATGACGGGTGGTGGTGAGTGGGTGGCCGCCGCAGGCGGTCGGGTGGGGGTTGCGCGGCGGACGGTGGCGGGCGATGCGCCGGCGCGCCGGTCTCGGGTGTAACCTCTCACCCTCCCACGCCGAAGGCGTGGGCCCCTCCCTCTCTCCCGGAGAGAGGGATTCACGGGGATTGGCGGTGCTCTATCCTCGGAATTCGCGAGATCGAACTCAGCGAATTCAATCACTTCTCACTTTTACGCGGCTCTGAATGATCCGCGTTCAGAACCGCCCCCATACTCATAGCCATCCCCGTCGCGGGGGAGGGCGTTTGGATCCGGCCCAAAACGGCGGCGGGGGTAGGTTGAGCGGGGCCGCTGGCGGCTCCCGAGCGGTTTTGTCAGGTCACGTCGATTACTCTTTAGGATCGCACGCGGGTGACGGATCGTCCGGGATCAAAGCCATCAGCGGATCGACAGGGCGGTGATCGTATAAGCCGCCTATCGTGGATCGTCGGGGTCGAGACGGATGTAGCCGATCGACTTGGTCCGCGCCCGTCCGGGGGCTAGTGGGGACCCGAGCTGAAATACGCTCACGCCTCCCATCCTCACGGGCAAGAACAGCCTGGCGGAGCGGTCAGCGAGCCGAAACACACAAACCACTACGGTCTCCGGGTTCGCCCGGCCGCTCCGTCGCCTCCCCACACACCTTCAGCGGCTGGCCGCGTGAAGCGGCGGACGTGCGCGCCCTCTAATCTGCTCCCCTTCTGGGGGAGCTGTCGCGGAGCGACCGAGGGGGCATCGCTGGCCTATGCGGAGCTGCCCCCTCCGGCCCTCCGGGCCACCTCCCCCAACGGGGGAGGAGAAGCTTTCAACAGGAGAGAACCATGCCCAAGTCCAAACCGCCGCGCCGCAAGCGTCCGCGCCATCTCGTCAGCCAGACCCGCTCGTTTCTCGACTTCTACGACGAGCTGGAGCGCCTGACCGAACGCGCCGCGCGCGAGGCCGAGGCGCTGGCCGACAAGGTGCCGCCGCACGAACTGGCGCTCATGCGGGCGACCTGCGCCGAGAACCGGCGGATCTTCGCCGAAGGGCGGGCCGATATGCTGGCGCCCAGCCGCACGCCGGTGCTGGACCGGCTGGTGACGGAGGCGCGACGGCGGGCCAAGTAATGTTCCGATATACACCAATTGTTAAGTCAAGCCCGCGGTGAGCCCAGACTTATCCACAAAGCCCAGCAGTCGCGGCAGCGTCAACAGATGAACCCGGTGTAATCTAACCTCGAAGTAATGCACATTTCCGGCTTGTAACTTGAGATGAACGGACGCGGCCGTCAGACCTCTCCTCACTGAGGGGAAACAGTGATGACCAAGACCATTCTGCTGGCCACCGCGGCCAGCCTGTTGCTCGCCGGCGCGGCTCACGCCCAGCAAGCAACCCCCGCGCCGGCCCCGACCGTGGACGCGGCGACCGCCCCGAGCGGCGTGCTGGTGTTCCGGCCCGACTTCTTCGCCGCCCAGCGCCCGAACACGGCGCTGGACATGGTCGACCGGGTGCCGGGCTTCGACGTCGACGACGGCTCGGGCGCGCGGGGCTTCGAGGGCGCGGTCGGCAATATCCTGATCAACGGCAGCCGTCCGGCGTCCAAGAACGACACCGGCTCGAACGTCCTCTCGCGCACCCCGGCCGACCGCGTCGAGCGCATCGAGCTGATCCGCGGCGGCGCCCCGGGTGTCGACATGCAGGGCTATGCCGTGGTCGTGAACGTGGTGCTGAAGAAGGGCGTCAGCCATCAGCAGATCCTGACGGTGAACAACCAGATCTTCGACGGCGGTCGCGACGTGTGGGGCGGCAGCTACCAGTTCACCGCCACCAACGGCGACAAGAGCTGGGGCGTGACTCTGAGCGACGGCACCTCGTCCAGCGACAGCAACGGCGTGGGCCGCAATGTCCGCCACGACGGGACCGGCGCGCTGATCCGCGACGAGGCCTACATCAACGACGGCTGGGGCGGCGGACGCTCGATCCGGGGGAACTATTCCGGCCCCGTGGCCGGCGGCAAGCTGGAGGCCACGGCCCGCTACGGTCGCAACGACTGGAAGGAATGGCAGGAGCTGAGCTCGTCCGTCGCCTTCCGCCGCAGCGCCTATGCCGAGGAGAGCCACTCGGGCGAGCTGGGCCTGACCTGGACCCGGCCGCTGGCCCCGAAGTGGAACCTCGAGACCCGCGCCATCCACAGCTTCGAGAACTTCGACAACGTCTCGATCAGCGACCAGACCCTGTCGGGCGTCAAGGACGCGCAACAGCGCTTCGTGGCCGACGGCGACTCCTCGGAGTCGATCGTGCGCGGCCTGGCGCGCCACGAATATTCCAAGGCCCTGACGATCGAGGCCGGCGGCGAGATCGCCTACAACATGCTGGACGTGAAACAGGCCTACAGCGTCGGCGGCGTGGGCGTGCCCCTGCCCAGCGCGTCGGTCAAGGTCGAGGAACTGCGCGGCGAGGCCTTCACCAAGGCGACCTGGCGGGTGAACCCCAAGCTGACCCTGGAAGGCGGCCTGCGCCTGGAGAAGTCGACCATCAAGCAGTCGGGCGACGCGTCGAACAAGGAAAGCTTCTTCTACGCCAAGCCCCGCTTCCTGGCGACCTGGACGCCCAAGGCCAACAATCAGGTCCGCTTCCGCTTCGAGCGCGAGCTGGGCCAGCTGGACTTCGGCGACTTCGCGGCCTCGTCGGACCTGGACGACAGCACCGTCTATGGCGGCAATGTCGACCTCGAGCCCGAGCAGCGCTGGATCTCGGAGATCAGCTACGAGCGCCGGTTCTGGGGCGAGGGCATCGTCTCGATCGGCTATCGCCACGACGAGATCATCGGCGTGATCGACCGCCTGCCGCTGCCGGACGGCCTGTCGGCGACCGGCAATATCGGCGATGCGACGCTGGACCGGCTGTCGCTCAACATCGTGATCCCGACCGACCGGTTCGGCGTCAAGGGCGGCCGCTTCACGTTCAAGAACGACTGGAACGAGACCCACGTGAAGGACCCGACCACGGGCCTGGACCGGCCGATCTCGGGCATCCGTCCGACCCAGGCCAATATCGGCTTCATGCAGGATCTGACGAAGTACAAGACCCAGTGGGGGATCAACTGGCTGCCGCTGCTGGGCCAGGGCACCTATGACGTCGACCAGACCAATGTCTGGCGCGGCTCGGGCTATTACGAGGCCTTCGCCGAGTACAAGCCGACCCCGACCCTGGCGATCCGCGCCCAGCTGAACCTGTGGGACGACTTCACCATTCGCCGGACGGTCTTCGCCGACCGCGCGCCGAACCGGGCCGTGGCCTTCGTCGAGGACCGCGAGATCAACCCGCGGACCTTCGTCAGCCTGCGGGTGCGCAAGACGTTTTAAGCCCCCTTCCCCCTTGATGGGGGAAGGGTCGGGGATGGGGGTGACCTGCTGAGTTGGACGTCGTGCGCGGCATCCGACGCCGCATCACCCCCACCCTACCCTCCCCCATCGAGGGGGAGGGACCAGACTGGACTACTTCTTCAGGCGAGCAATCAGCGCGCTCGTCGACGGGTCATGCTGGCCCGTCGCGCCGCTCTCGAGTTCGGGCAGGATGCGGTTCGCCATCACCTTGCCCAGCTCGACGCCCCACTGGTCGAAGCTGTTGATCCCCCAGATCACGCCCTCGACGAAGGTCTTGTGCTCATAAAGGGCGATCAGGGCGCCGAAGGTTCGCGGCGTCAGGCGCTCCAGGACCACCAGGGTCGAGGGGCGATTGCCGGCGAAGGCGCGCTGGGGCGCCAGGGTCGCGATCTCTGCCTCGGAGACGCCCTTGCCCCGCAGCTCGGCGACCACATCTTCGGTCGAGCGGCCGACCATGAAGGCCTCGGCCTGGGCCAACAGGTTGGAGAGGAGCTTCTCGTGCATGCCGGCCGGGCCCTCGTCCGACTTGGCGACGCCGATCAGCTCCATCGGGGTGATGTCCGTGCCCTGGTGCATGCACTGGAAGTAGGCGTGCTGGACGTTGGTGCCCTCGTCGCCGAACACCACCGTCGC
The DNA here is from genome assembly GCF_058681635.1 of Caulobacter sp. ALps2. Lineage (NCBI taxonomy): Bacteria > Pseudomonadati > Pseudomonadota > Alphaproteobacteria > Caulobacterales > Caulobacteraceae > Caulobacter > Caulobacter sp. ALps2. The sequence goes on along the minus strand of NZ_CM178743.1, from coordinate 1,885,139 downwards.
CGTGCCTCGGGCGGCGGGCTGGCCGTTCGGACCGACCGACTTGCCGTTGCTCTCCATCTCCAGCTGCTGGAGGAACGAGGCCAGGCGGCGCAGACGGTGCGAGTACGGAACGACCGAGCGGGCGCGGCGGTCCAGGCCGTTACGGTTGAAGATCTGGGCCAGGGCGACCAGCACCGGCGCGTTCTTCTCCAGCGGCGCCGCGCGGAAGTGCTCGTCCATGGCCGCGCCACCGTCCAGGAAGCCCTGGAAGGCGTCCCAACCCGCGGCGACAGCCACGGAGAGACTCACGGAGGACCACAAAGAATACCGGCCGCCGACCCAGTCCCAGAAGCCGAACACCCGCTCGTCCGGCACGCCGAAGGCGGCGGTCTTGTCCAGGGCGGTCGAGATGGCGGCCAGGTGCTGATTGGCGCCCTGCTCACCCAGGGCCTCGACCAGCCAGGCCCGGGCGGCGCCGGCATTGGCCAGGGTCTCTTGCGTCGTGAAGGTCTTGGAGACGACGATGACCAGGGTCTCTTCCGGGTCCATGTCGGCCGTGGTCAGGGCGAACTCGGCGCCATCGACATTGGCGATGAAACGCAGGTCGATCGAGGTCTTCACGGGGCGCAGGGCGTCCCACAGCAGGCGGGGGCCCAGGTCGCTGCCGCCGATGCCGATGTGCAGGATGGCCTTGAACGGCTTGCCGGTCGCGCCCTTGATCCGACCCGAGCGGACCGCGTCGGCGAAGGCCTTCATCCGCTGGCGGACGGCGTCGACATCGACCATCACCGGCTGGCCCAGGGCCTTGAAGTCGCCCTCTCCAGAAGAACCTGGGGCAGGCGCGCGCAGGGCCGTGTGCAGGACAGCGCGGCCCTCGGAGGAATTGATCGCCTCGCCGCCGAACATCCGGGCCCGGGCGCCTTCGACATCGGCGGCGTGGGCCAGGTCGAGCGCGGCTTCCAGGCCGGCCTCGTCCCAGGCCTGCTTCGACAGATCCAGGTGCAGGCCGGCGACGTCCAGGGTCAGGGCGTCAAGGCGGCCCGGCTCGGCATCGAAGAACTCGACAATGCGCTTTTCGCCCGCGACCTTGGCGGCGGCTTCCAGGCGGTTCCAGGCGGTGTCGAGATCGGCCATGAGCAGTCCTTCTTTCGAACGTGGTAAATCGCTGTTTACGGAACGGGGCTTATCAAACACCCGCCGCCGCGTCATGGCAGACCAATGACGTTTTTTGCGGGAGTCCCCATGTCCTGTGACGCCGTCGCCTTTTCCGCCATGCTCTGGATGGCTTCGTTCAATCCGGGGCAGGCCGCGGGGCCCGCGCCGGCGGTCATGCAAACGCCTGCCGTGCCGCGATCCGTGGCCGGCGAGCCTTTGTTCCTCGACATCGTCAAGCGCGCCAAGCAGCTCAAGGCCCAGACCGAAGCCTACCGCGCCCAGCTGGCCAAGGCCGACCCGGCCGGCGAGGCGGCGACCTTGAAGGCCTTCGATGTCTTCTCCGGCAAGATCGGCGAGCTGTCGGCCCTCGACATGAAGGGCCACGTGACCCTGAAGGAACGCGGCGCGGTCGACGACCTCAAGTGCATCCTGCGCGGCATCAGCCAGGACTTGCCCGAGAAGCTGACCGCCGTCGGCGCGGCCACGACGATCAAGGCCCAGGACCTGGCCCTGCGCGACATGGTCTATCTGCTGAACGACAATGTCGAAGTGATCACCGCGCCGCCGCGGCCCGCGGCCTAGGCGTCCTTGTATTTCACCGCGCAGCCATAGGGCGCGGCGAACGGCGTCGCGACCTCGCGGCCGGCCTTGACGTCGGACAGGGCCGCGGCGACCAGGTTCTTGGCGGTCTTCAGGTCCTCGACCTTGCTGGTCGGGGTGTCGTCGATAGCGCCCTCGTAGACGACCGCGCCGGTCTTATCGATGACGAACATGTGCGGCGTGGTCTTGGCCTTGTAGAGCGTGGCGACCTTGTTGTCGGAATCCAGCAGCAGCGCCGTCGGCTTGGCGCCCTTGCTGTCCATCCAGGTCTTGGCGGCGGCGCCGTCCGGGAAATGGCCCTGCTTGCCGGGAGCGGACGAGGCGATGGTCAGCCACACGACACCATCGGCGCGCGCCGCCTGCTGCAGGCCCTGCATGTTTCCGGAATAGTGCTTCTTCACATAGGGACAGCCTTCGTTGACCCACTCCAGCACCACGGTCTTGCCGCGGAATTCCGACAGCGAGCGAGGCTTGCCGTCGGCGTCGACGGCGGTGAACTCGGGCGCGGGCTTGGCGTGCGCCAAGGTCGGGACGAGCGCGGTCAGGGGCAGACCTGCCAAGAAAGGAAGACTGGCGACGAGGCGGCGAGTGATCGACATGTCGGTTCTCCAGACCAGAAAGCTCCCCCGCCGGAGACCATCTCACGGATCGCGGGTTTGCGAAACGGTCGCAGGACCAATCCGCGCACGCGTCGAAACTTCGCCATTCTTGCTTGATCCAAGAGAGCTCGACGCCCAGAACGTCCGCACCCTCCCCTTCTCTCCTTGCTCGATGTCCCGCACCAAGATCCTCGCCGCCGTCATCGGCTCCGGCCTGCTCCTCGCCGCCTGCGCGACCGAGACGAACACGACCGTCTTCGTGCCCGTCGTCACGCCCGTGCCGCCCAGCTCGCTGACGCCGCAGCCGATCATGCTGTTCAACCAGACCAAGGACGGCCGCAAGCTGTTCACCCTGGACGCCGAGTTCCCCTATTGCGACGTCGAGACGGGCAAGGTGATCGTGGTGCCGCGCTGGTACGTCACCGACTTCGCCAGCGTGCCCTGGTACGGCCAGGGCTTCGTCGATCCGCAGGGCCCGACCGCCCGCGCCGCCATCGTCCACGACTGGCTCTACACGGTCGGCGAGCCGGGCAAGCGCGAAGAGGCCGACGCCATCTTCCTGCGGGCGATGATCCGCTACGGGGTGACGCCGTTCCAGGCCAACCTGGCCTATCAGGCCGTACGGCTGGGCGGCGAGAAGGGCTATGGCCTGCCGACCGACTGGCGCTTCGTCGACCCCAAGCGCCAGAACCTCATGCAGTTCGCGCCGTTCGCCAAGCCGCGCACCGGCATGGTCCGTTACCTGCCCAAGTGCCAGGGCTTCGGCGCCCTGATCCAGAGCGGCTGGCGCGCCTATCCGATCAAGGTCGAGACTCCGGTGATCCCGCCGCCGGTCGTCGTGACCAAGACCCCGCTGGACAAGGTCAAGGACAAGCTGCCGTTCGGCGGCGAGAAGAAGAAGTAGGCTCTTACGCCCCCGCCTTCTCGATCGCCTCGATCACCAGGCCCTCGGTCAGCAGCTGGGGCAGGATGACCGGCTGGCCGCCGTTCTTCGGATAGACCACGTACAGCGGCACGCCGACGCGCTTGAAGTCGGCCAGCGCCTTGGCGATGACCGGATCGCGATTGGTCCAGTCGGCCTTCAGATAGACGGCGTTCTGGGCCTTGAAGGCCTCGGCGACCTTGGCGCCCGATAGAGCGACCTTCTCGTTGACCTGGCAAGTCACGCACCAGGCGGCGGTGAAGTCGACCAGGATCGGACGGCCGGCGGCCTGGAGTTCGGCGACCTTCTCGGGCGACCAGACCTCGGAGGCCAGGCCCGGACCGGACGGCGCTTCGGTCGACGCGACGGCGGTCGGCGCCTGGGCGCCCAAGGCGCCGAAGGTCGCGACGGTGACCGCGAGGGCCAGGACCGCCAGGGCGACCAGGATCGAGGCCATGGCCGGCCTGCCCGAGGCGCGTCGGGCTTGCGCCAGGCCGTAGAGCCAAGCCCCGAAGGCGGCCAGCACGCCGGCGGCCAACAGATGAGCCAGCGAGAGCGGACCGGACTGCTGGGCGAACACCCAGACCAGCCACAGAGCCGCGCCGTACATCGGGAAGGCCAGGCCCTTCTTCAGCACGTCCATCCACGCGCCGGGACGCGGTAGCAGCTTCAGGAGGCCCGGGATGAAGGCCACGGCCACGAACGGGGCGGCGAAACCAAGAGCAAGAGCCAGGAACACCGCCAGCGAGATGACCGGCGGCTGGGTCAGGGCGTAGCCCAGGGCGCCGGCCATGAACGGCGCGGTGCAGGGGGCGGCGACCACCACGGCCAGGGCGCCGGTGAAGAAGGCGCCGGTCGCGCCGCCCTGGGCCGAGGCGCCCGAGCCGACGTTCTGCACCGAGGTCCCGATCTCGAAGACGCCCGACATGTTCAGGGCCACCAGCAGCATCAGCAGGGCCAACGCCGCGATGACCAGCGGCGACTGCAACTGGAAGCCCCAGCCCACCGCCGCGCCGCCGGCTCGCACGACCAGCAGCAGGCCGGCCAGCGCGAGGAAGGTGGCGACGACGCCCAGCAGGAACACGAGGCCTTGCAGTCGGGCCTTGCCGGCGTCATGGGCGTGGCCGGCCAGGCTGGCGGCCTTCATCGACAGCACCGGGAAGACACACGGCATCAGGTTCAGGATCAGCCCGCCCAGGAACGCGAAGACCAGGGCGCCGACGAGCCCGCCCGAAGTTCCGGTGGCCGGCGCGGTCTCGGCCGGCGGCGCGCCCAGACCCGCGGAGGTCGCTGGCGGCTCGCCCGCCGTGGCGGTGACCTCCCAGGCGCCGGCCTTGGTCGCGATCACGCCTTGCAGCTCGGCCGGAGGCGTTCCGCCGCCGACGAAGTCGTAGCCCGGCTTCAGCGTCAGGGTCAGGCCTTCCGGACCGCGCTCGATCACCTGTTCGGCGGCGTGCTCGATGACCTTGGGCGAGTACGGGAAGAAATAGGCGCCAGCCATGTCGGCGCCCTTCAGCGGACCGCCGGTGACGGCCAGCTTCAGGCTCGTACCGTCCAGCTTGAACACCGCCTTCAGGCCGGCGGGCTTGGGGGCCTTGGCCAGGACGTCGGCGATCACCGATCCCCACTTGGGATCGGCGCCCGCCGCGCCGGCCACGACGGGAAGCAACAGGGTCAGCTTGGCGTCCTCGGGCACGCAGACCTGTTCGCAGACCAGATAGGCGACGTCGGCGCTCAGGCTGATCGTGGTCCCGACCTGGGCGTCGGCCGGCGCGCTGATCGGCACGGGGATGATGACCTCGCCCTCATAGGCGTAGTCGAGCAGCGGACCCAGCTTGGCCTTCTGCGGCGTCGGCCAGACCATGTCGCCGGCGGCCCAGCCCCGCGGCAGGGTCCAGGCGATCTTGGTGGCCTCGCCCGCGTCGCCGGGATTGCGCCAGTAGGTGTGCCAGCCGGGAATGATCTTCTGGCGCAGGGCCACATAGACCGTGCCGCCCGGCGCGACGCCGCTCTCCTGGGCGATCAGCTCGGACTCGATGTGCCCGGAATTGACCACGGGACCGGCGACGGCCGCTCCGGCCAGCAAGGTCGCCGCCAGCAGGGCTTGCAGGGCGAGGGCGGCTCTCTTGAGGAACATGCGCGGGTCCGGACGGAAAACGACTGCGGACGAACACATGGCCCGCCCATATCGGCTCGACAATGGCCAAGTCGCGACGGACAGTCGAGAGAGCCTGTCCATTTCGGGTGATTCACCCGAAATGGATAAACAGGCTCGTTCTTTCGTTGCAGAGAATGACGTTCGCCATTCTCTGGCGGAATCAACCGGAGCCGCCCATGCCCGCCGCCTTCGACGACATCGAGATCGGCCAGGTCGTGAACCTGGGCTCGCGGGCCGTCGACGAGAAGGCGCTGGACGCCTTCATCGCCGCCTTCACCCCCGGCTGGCCGGTCGAGAACGGCGCCCCGGACGGCATGGTCTTCGCGATCTGGACCCGTCTGGACGGCGAGGCCAGCGCCGCCTGGCCGCAGACCAAGCGGGTGGGCGTCGACGCCCTGCGCTGGATGCGCAATCCCCCCGTCGGCGAGCTGCTGCGCGGCCGCATGACCGTGATGGGCAAGGACCCGGTCGGCGAGGGCAAGGGCATCGTCATCGCCCAGCACGATCTGCTGGACGAGGCCGGGCGCCTGGTCTTCTCGTGCCTGACCCGCAGCATCTTCGCGCGATAGTCTCGGCAGGACGAGGTTTCGGCCCCTCCAACGGGCAAAGAAAAGGCGGCGGAGCCGAAACCCCGCCGCCCTTCGATCTTTCGACCGTCAGCCGCCCCTTAGTTCAGGGTCCCGGCTTCGGCCTGCTTCAGCATGGTCTTGTTGATCAGGCGATCCCAACCCAGCAGCGACACCAGGTGCGCGTAGATCTGGGCCAGGGCGCCGTTTTCCTGCAGTTCCTTCAGCTTTTCGGCCGACAGGGTGTTCAGCTTCTCTTCCGAGACGCCGAAGTACTCGGCGACGGTGACCGGCTCGCCGGCCGGAGCGCCGGTTTCGTCCTGCGGCTGGAAGATGGCCTTCTTCAGCTCGAACAGGTCGTTGTCCTTCAGGATCTGGACGAACGAGTCCGTGCGGCGGCGCTCGACTTCGAAGTCGTCGCAGAACTTGATGCAGTTCTGGGTGTACTCGGTCGGCTCGCCCTTGGCGTCGAACAGGGGGGTGTCGCCCTTGGTCGACAGCAGGTCGGAGCCCACGTCGATGCAGACGATGAGGCGGTCTTGGGTGTCGTCATTGGCCAGGACGAACGGATAACGGCGGATATAGGCCGGGATGTAGACGTTCGCCTCGACCGAACCGTCGGCGTTGATGAACAGGTTCTCGGCTTGATTCAGGCCCATCACGGCCAGCGGCACCTTGTCGTCGCCGGCGAAGATCACCGGGAAGGTCAGGGCGGCCGGAGCGAATTCCGAAACGGTCAGCGGCACGGCGGTGCCGGCGGCGGCGAAGCCGTACGGCTTGTCCTTGTGGACCAGGGCCAGCTTGGCGTGCTGCTCGCGGTTCAGCGGCTCCGGCGAGTTGTAGAACAGGACGTTGCCGGAGATTTCGCCGGCGGACTGGGACGTGGTCATGAAGAGCTCTGCGACAAAATTTAGAAACGGACGCTCGAACGCTTCAAGACGACCGCAAAGGCTCGGCGTTCTAGCCGATCCCGGAGAGCGCGGCAATCTGGGCTGCTGTCATGGCGGGATCCTGCGTCCCGGATTCATCCCCGGCGCGAGCCGTTAAGCTTGATGGAGACCGTGCCGGGCGAAGTGTCCGGGACCTGGCAAGGGGGAGCAAAGGCCAGGCCCCGGAGCAACACGATCCCCGGGGCTGCGGGGGATCGTGTGTCTTGTCGGCTATCGGCTAGAAGCGGTAGGCGAAGCCGACGCGGACCGATCGGCCCGGCGCGGGCGCGAAGTCCTTCAGGAACGAGGTGTGCTCGCGGATGGTCTCGTCGGTCAGGTTGCGGCCGTCGACGAACAGGCGAAGGCCCGAGTCGGCCATCGGCTTGAAGGTGACCATGGCGTTGACCTGGGTGTACCCGTCGGTCGGCAGCTCGAAGGTCGCCGTCCGGTTCTGGCTGGCCACGCGGCGCACCTCGGTCTGGACGCTCAGGCGCGGGGCGCTCCAGATCACCCGGCCGGTCAGGGCCCACGGCGGGATGCGGGCCGGCGCGCCGAAGTCGGTCGAGCCGCGCACCCAATCGTAGACGCCTTCCAGCTTCAGCGACCGCTCGCCGCCTTGCCAGGCCACGTACGAGGCCTCGGCCTCGGCGCCGTGGAACTTGGCGTTGGTCTGAAAGTACTGGAACACCGGCAGGTCGTCTTCGACGGCGCCTGTCGGGGCCTCCTCGATGAAGCCGTCGTACCACGCGCCCCACAGGTGGCCTTCCAGGCGCAGGCGATCGCCGGTGTAGCGATAGGTCGCCTCCAGCGAGGTGACCTTCTCGGACTTCAGGTCCGCGTCGCCGACCTCGTAACCGCCGGTGCCCGGGTGCGGACCGTCGGCGAACAGCTCGAACTCGGTCGGAGCGCGGCCGTTACGCGACAGGGCCAGGGCGACAAACTGCTTGTCAGCCGGCTTGTAGAACAGGCCCAGCGACGCCGAGACATTGTCGAACGTCTTGCTGGTGAAGTCGGTCTTCAATTCACGGGAGTCGAAGCGCAGGCCCGCGTCGACGCCCCAGACGCCGCGATCCAGACGCTGCAAGGTGAAGACGCCGTATTCCTTGATGTCGGTCGAAGGCACGAAGGCCTCGTCGCCGATGGCCGAGAAGTGGCGCTCCAGGGCCTGGAAGCCCACCGCGCCCTGCCAGCCGTCGCGTTCCTTCTGGACCAGCTCCAGGCGGCCTTCGGTGCCGTCCGACAGGAAGCGGGTGCCGACCTCGCCGTCCTCCACCGAGACCTCGGCGTGTTCGTACTTGGCGTGGCCGACCGACAGGCGGATCTTGGCGATGGGGCCCAGGTCGACGTTCTGCTCGCCGCGGAAGTCGTAGCGGGTCTGCTGCAGGTGGATCGAGACCGGGCCTTCCGCGTCCGGATCGATCGGCGCCGTTATCTGCAGGTAGGGCACGCCGTAGGTCGTGTCGGTCTTCTTGATCGCCACGCCGAAGAAGCCGCTGTCATGGACGTAGGAGACGCCGGCGCCATAGGCGTCGACCTCGACATCGGTGTTCTTGACGGTCTTGTCCGGATCCGAGGTCAGGCCGTCGCGGTTGGCCAGGCGGGCCGAGACCGGGGTGGTCGGGACCTTGTAGTCGTCGCTCTCGCGGTGATCGGCGTCGATGGCGAAGACCAGCGGGCCCTTGCCGAACTTGGCCGAGCCGTTGATCGCCTTGCCGTCGTCGACGGTCGAGGCCGAGCCGGCGATCCGGCCCTCGAAGCCGTTCTCGGCCGGGCTGGAGGGCACGCGCTCGTCGATGATGTTGACCACCCCGCCGATGCCCGAGCCGCCATAGGCCAGGGTCGACGGGCCGCGCAGCACCTCGATGCGCGAGGCCTCGCCCGGATCGGAGGCCACCGCGTGGTCGGGCGACAGCGACGAGGCGTCGACCTGGCCGACGCCGTTCTCCAGCACGAGCACGCGCGGACCCGACAGGCCGCGGATCACCGGGCGGCTGGCGCCGGGGCCGTAGAAGGTCGAGCGCAGGCCCGGCTGGCCGTTCAGGGTGTCGCCCAGGCCGGCGGGCGGCAGCAGGTCCAGCTTGTCGCGGGTGATGACGTTGACGCTGCTGGTCACGGTGTCCAGCGACACGGCGTAGGGCGCGGCGGTGATGACGACCTTGTCGACCGCGTTGGCCTGATCGCCTTCCGGGGGCGCGGTCGGCGCATCGGCGGCGTGGGCGGAAACGGCGGCGGCGAGCGCGATGAGGCTCGCGGCTGAGAAGGCGACGCGACGAAGCATGAGGGGTCTCTGGACGACTGAAAACTTGGCCGGGGGAGCGGCCGAGAAGAGTGTTATGAAATAACATATCCTCTCGTCAATCCGCTTTCGCTTGACGCGGGATTTTCCCGCCGCTCTGTGGTGGCATGACCTCAGGGACGCATTTCATGACCCGTACCGTGCTGATCGCCGCCGCGTTAAGCGGCTTGGCGCTGGCCGGCTGCTCGACCGACGGCCTGCCCAATCCGTTCAAGCCTCAAGCGGCCAAACCCGCCGTCGTCGCCACCACCGCGCCCTCGGCCGGCTGGGTGAAGCCGCCGCCCGGTTACCTGCCCGCCGGCGCGATCGACGCGGCGACCGTCGTCGGCCCGCCGCCCGCGCCGGACAGCCCGCGCGGCAAGGCCGAGCGCGCGCAGTTCGACGAGACCCGCAAGCTGGTCAATACGGATGCCTGGAGCCGGGCCATCGCCGACGCCGACCTCTCGGGCAAGAACGGCATGAAGAGCTTCTCGTGCGCGGCCGGCGTCACCCTCAGCGCCGAGGCGACCCCGACCCTGGCCAACCTGCTGCTGCGCATGACCGACGACGCGGCCAAGATCTACCAGCCGGCCAAGGCGACCTATCAACGGCCGCGCCCGCCGGTCGGCAACACCGCGCCGATCTGCGTGCCGCGCGAGGCCTGGATCAATACGGACGGCTCGTATCCGTCCGGCCACGGCCTGATCGGCTGGGCCTGGGCCTCGGTGATCGCCGAGCTGGTCCCGGACAAGGCCAGCCCGATCCTGGCGCGCGGCAAGGCCTTTGGTGACAGCCGCATCATCTGCGGCGTCCACTTCCAGAGCGACGTCGAGGCTGGCCGCTACCTGGGCTCGGCCCTGGTCACGCGGCTGCACGACGATCCAGCGTTCCTGGCCGACCTGGCCAAGGCGCGCGACGAAGTGAAGGCCTCGAAGGCCAAGGGCGCGCCGGAGGGGTGTGGCGCCTAGGGCCGCGCCACGAACACCACGTGCTGGCGCAGCGGATCATCCTGCGCCAGGCCGGGATGGTCGAAGTCGCGGACCGGGTCGTGGCTCATGCCGATCCGGCGCATGACGCTCTGCGAGGCGAGGTTGGTTCGAGCGGTGAAGGCGATGATCTCGGCGAGCTTCAGGGCCTCGAAACCGTAGGCCAGCGCCGCCTTGGCCGCCTCGGTGGCATAGCCCTGGCCCCAGGCGTCGGGATGGAAGCGCCAGCCGATCTCGACGGCCGGGTCCATGTTCATCTCGGGCGGAACCCACCAGACGCCGGTCATGCCGACCACCCGCGCGTCGGCCTGGCGCTCGACCACCCAGAAGCCGAAGCCGTGTTGGAGCTCATGCGCCATAACCCGGTCGACGAAGGCGTCGCTCTCGGCGCGGTTGCGGACGCCGCCCAGCCAGGCGCCGACCCGCGAGTCGCCGTTCATGGCGGCGATGGCGTCCCGGTCGGCGTCGACCGCCGGGCGCAAGACCAGGCGGCCGGTGGTGATCAAGCCGGGCGGCCGGCGGCCAGGGCCGTATAGAGCTCCGGCCGGCGGTCGCGGAAGAAGCCCCAGGCGGCGCGGTGCGTCGTCAGGAAGTCGAGGTCGAAGGTCGCGTTGACCAGGCCCTCGTCGGCCCGGCCCAGCTCGCTGACCAGATCGCCCCGATGGTCGGCGATGAAGCTCGAGCCGTAGAAGGTCTGGCCGCCGTTCGGATAGCCGTCCCACGGCTCGAAGCCGATACGGTTGGCGCCGATCACCGGGATGACGTTCGAGACGGCGTGGCCCTGCATCGCCCGACGCCACGGCAGGGCGGTGTCCAGGCTGGGGTCATGCGGCTCGCTGCCGATGGCGGTCGGATAGAACAGGGCCTCGGCGCCCATCAGCGCCATGGCGCGGGCGGCCTCGGGGTACCACTGGTCCCAGCAGATGCCGACGCCCAGGCGGCCGAAACGCGTGTCCCAGACCTTGAAGCCGGTGTCGCCGGGCCGGAAATAGTACTTCTCCATATAGCCCGGGCCGTCGGGGATATGGCTCTTGCGATAGACGCCCAGCAGCGAGCCGTCGGCGTCGGCCATGACCAGGCTGTTGAAGTAGTGCGGGCCCTCGCGCTCGTAGATCGAGATCGGGATCACCACGCCCAGCTCGCCGGCTAGCGGCGCGATGGCCTTGACCACCGGGTGCTCGCGCCACGGATGGGCCTCGGCGAACCAGCGCTCTTCCTGGGCGACGCAGAAATACGGCCCCTGGAACAGCTCGGACGGCAAGATGACCTGCGCGCCCTTGGCGGCCGCTTCACGGATGAAATGTTCGGTCTTCTTGATGTTGGCCCGCGGATCCATGCCGTACGAGGTCTGGATCGCGGCGACGCTGAGCGTGCGGGTCATCAGGCGGTCTCCGGCTCTTGCTGGCTGATGCAGTGGAACGATCCGCCGCCGGTCAGGATGGCGGTCGAGGCCAGACCGATGACCTGACGCTCGGGGAATAGGCCCTTGATCACCTCGACGGCGAAGGCGCCCGACTCCTCGGCGTAGATCGGCACGATGACCGCCTCGTTGGCGATCAGGAAGTTCATGTGCGATGCCGGGATCGGCTCGCCGTCCTCGTCCAGGATCTTGCCCGGCGAGGGGATGCGGACGACCTGCAGCGGAGAGCCGCGGCTGTCGGTCATGCCGGCCAGCAGCTTGGCGGTCTCGGCATAGACGTCCGCGTTCGGATCATCGGTCCCGTAGGCCATCGGGCAGGCCACCACGCCCGGCGCCACGAAGCGGGCCAGGTTGTCGACGTGGCCGTCGGTGTGGTCGTTCAGCAGGCCATCGCCCAGCCACAGCACCTTCTTGGCGCCCAGGGCGTCCGCGAGGGCCGAGGTGGCCGAGGCCTCGTCCCAGCCGGCGTTGCGGTTCGCGTTCAGCAGGCACTGGCGCGTGGTCAGGACGGCGCCGTAGCCGTCGTGGTCCAGGGCTCCGCCTTCCAGGATGAAGGGGTTGCGCACGAGCGGAGCCCCGGAGGCGGCGGCGATCTGCTCGGCGACGATGTCGTCGCCCTCCAGGCTGTACTTGCCGCCCCAGCCGTTGAACTGGAAGCCGGCGGCCGAGGCCGCGCCGTTGGCGTCGACGAAGATCGGGCCGGTGTCGCGCAGCCAGATGTCGCCGAACTGCCCCCGCACGATCTCGACCGTCGTGTCGCCCAGAAGGGCGCGCGCCGCGGCCTCGGCCTCGTCGCCCACGACCATCAGGCGCACGCGCTCGCCGCCCGGACCGGCCAGGGCGCGGGCGAGGTCGGCGACCTCCTGTTGAGCCTGCTCCAGGTCTTCCCGCCACAGCTCGGCGTGGCTGGGGAAACCCACCCACATGGCGCGGTGGGGAGCCCACTCGGCGGGAACGGTCACGGTCATGGTCGAAAACCCGAAGGGGGTGAAAAACGAAGGGGGCGCAGATGGCCCCTCGAAGGCGCGAGGTCAAGCGCCGCCTCATTAGCAAACCTACGTGACAAAGAAAAAGGGCGGCCCGTGAGGACCGCCCTTCTCTTGGTCTTGGCTGTTTCCAGCGCCGGGTTCTTAGAACTCGGTGCGCAGGGTGAACTGCACGGTGCGCGGGGCGCCGACATAGTAGGTCGGGGCGCTGGCGTTCGAACCCGTGACCGCGACCGCGTTGGTGCGCGAGCTGATCGAACCGAAGTAGGTCTCGTTGAACAGGTTGTTGACGTTCAGCTGAGCGTAGGTGCGCTTGGCGAACGGCAGGTCGTACTTCACCGACATGTCCCACACGGTGTAGTGCGGAGCCACTTCGTCGTTCACGTCGGTCGAGAAACGATCGCCCGTGAACTTGCCTTGCACGCCCAGGTGCAGGGCGTCGGTGATGTCCCAGTCGACGCGGCCACCGAAGGTGTACTTCGGGGTCTCGACGATCTGCTTGCCCTCCAGCGCCAGCGTGTTGCCAGCGGCGTTGAGCCGCAGGTCGTCCTGGATCTCGCTCTTGTTGTACGAGAACGAGGCCGACACCGTCAGGTACTCTTCCGGAGCCCAGGCGGCCTGCGAGTCGAAGCCATAGCCCTTAACGTCGCCGACGTTGCGGTCGATGCTGATGCCCAGGTCCGCGTCGTACGATTGCACGATGCGGTTCTTGAAGTCCGTCTTCCACACGGCGGCGGTCGCCATGAACGTCGGGTTCGAGTAGCGATAGCCCAGGTCGTAGGTCTTGGTCGTTTCCGGCTGGGTGTCGGCCGGGGCGCCCACGCCGTTCACCAGGGTGGCGGTGTACAGGTTGTCGGTACGCGGCGCCGAGAAGCCCTCGGCGTAGCTGACATAGACGCTGCCGACAGCGCCCAGGTCATAGCTGGCGCCCGCGTTCGGCAGCACCTTGTCGTACTTCACCGTGGCCTTGAACGGCTTGATGAACTTCGTCGCCGAGGTGCCGAAGGTGACGCTGCCGTCAGCGGCGGCGGCGTTCGGGGTCTGGGTGGTGCAGTTCACGTTGAAGCCCGTGACCACGCCGGCCAGGCTCGAGGCGTTCTGCGTGTAGCAGTACTGGTTCAGCTCGCGCTTGAAGAAGGGCGCGCGGACGCCGAGGTTCACGACCAGGCGGTTGTCCATGAACTTGCCGCGGTATTCGGCGGCGGCCTGGTTCAGCTGAGCGATCGAGAAGCGGTCGCGAGCACGCAGGAAGCTGCCGTCCGAGGTCAGGACCTTGGCGCCCTGGCCGTCCTTGCCGCCGAACACGTTGGTCGTCGTGCCATCGGCGTTCAGGGTGGTGTACTCACCCGTCTGACGGTGACGGCCGTAGTCGCCGGTGTAGGCGACGCGGATGCGGTGATTGTCGCTCAGGTCCCAGATCAGCGAGCTGGTGACGCTGTAGCGGCGGGTGTTGGTGACGCTCGGCGCGAAGAACGCGACGGTGTCGGCGGTGTCGCCGTCGCCGTTCAGGTCCTTGGCGGCGCCGTTCGAGCCGCGGACCTTGGCGTCACCTTCGCTGATGGTCGCCAGCTGGGTGCCGCCATCGGCCAGCACGTACTGGAACGAGGGGTCGACGGTCAGACGGACGTTGTCGGCCAGGTGGAACAGGGCCGAGCCGCGCAGGCTGCCGGTGTTCGACGGGTTGACCTGACGGCCGTAGAAGTTGGAGCAGTTGCCGGGAACGACGACGCCGCTGACGGCCGCCGGGTTACAGACCGCGTCGAAGTCGTAGTTCTTGCCGAAGTTGCGGAAGTCCGACAGCGTGATCGAACGGATGTTGTTGTTGCGGTTCTCGTTGTAGTTCGCGGCCAGGCTGATGAAGTCGCCGCGGTCACCGAGGTCCTGCATGATGCGGGCGTTGAACTGCTTCTTCTCGAGCGTGCCCGGGCCCTTCCACTTGTCGTACTTCTGGTACGAGCCGGCGACGAAGGCCTTGGTGCCCCACGGGCCGAATTCGCCCGAGTCCAGCATCAGGAAGCCGCGGCGATAGTTGTTCTCGCCGACCGAGGCCGTGGCGATGCCGCCGAACTCGTTGCCCGGCTTGCGGGTCACGTAGTTGATCGTGCCGCCGGTGGCCGAAGCGGTCGGGCTGTCGACGTCGGTCGTGCCCAGGTTGACGCTGGCGCGGCTGATCAGTTCGGCGTCCAGTTGCTGGTTCGGGTACACGGCGTAGTTGCCGGTGTCGTTCAGCGGCACGCCGTCGAAGGTCACCGAGACGCGGTTACCGTCGAAGCCGCGCAGGCGCAGGTTGCCGCCCGACGAGCCGTACGGGTCGTTGTTGGTGAAGCTGACGCCCGGCAGCAGGTTCAGCGATTGGAAGACGTTCTGGCCGGTCGATTGCGAAGCCAGGAACTCGGCGTCCACCGAGGCGCGCGACTTCGGCAGCGTCTCGACGATCTGGCCGGCGATGGCGCGAGCGCCAGCGGCGGTGACGACGATGTTCTCGACTTCATTGGCTTGCGAGCCGGTCGACTGGGCGAAGGCCGAGCCGCTGGCGACCAGGCAACCGACCAGGGCGGTCGTCGCCAGGGCGAAATTTCTCATACGCATTTGAAGGATCCCCTCATTTTTTCGACGCGCCTGCCGTCGGACCGGCATGATCAGCGTCGTTGGGGCCGTTTAGCGAAAGTTTTAGAAGGTTTGGTGACGGAAAGGCCACGGCATCCCGTAAACTGTCATAAACGTCCGTTAACGCGGAAGAATTGGTCAAATTTTTCTTACTTGGCTAATTAGGCGTCATGCGATCAGCCAGCCCATCCTCCGAAATTTCCGCCCCGTCCTCCGCGGAATCGCGCGCCTGGCGGCTGACGCTGCTGATGGTCGGAGGACTGACGATTCTCCGCCTGATCGCCTTGTTCACGACGCCCCTGGAGCTGTACCCCGACGAGGCCCAGTACTGGCTTTGGTCGCGCGAACTGGCCTTCGGCTACTTCTCCAAGCCGCCGATGATCGCCTGGCTGATCTGGCTGACGACCCATATCGGGGGCGACGCCGAGCCCTGGGTGCGACTGTCCGCCGCGCTGCTGCACGGGGCCACCGCCCTGGTGATCCACCGTATCGCCCGCAAGCTCTACGGCGCCCTCCCCTATGGCCATTGGGCGGGCCTCGTCGCCGCGGCGATCTACAGCCTGATGCCGGGCGTGGTTTTGTCCTCGGGTCTGATCGCCACCGACGCGCCGCTGCTGTTCTTCCTGGCCCTGACGATCTGGGCCTATGTCGCCCTGGCCGAGGAGACCGCGCCGCGCCGCTACTTCATCGCCGCCGGCATGGGCCTGGCCCTGGGCTGCGCCTTCCTGTCGAAATACGCGGCGATCTACGCCCTGGGCAGCATCGTCATCCACTTCGTGATCTCGAAGGAGGCCCGCAAGCGCTGGTGCCCGGCCGCCGCCGTGCTGTTCGTCACGACCTTCGTCCTGACCCTGGCCCCGAACTTCGCCTGGAACGCCAGCCACCACTTCTCGACGGTCAAGCACACGGCCGCGAACGCCAACTGGGGCGCCCACACGCTGTTCAACTTCCGGGAACTGATCGAGTTCGTCGGCTCGCAGTTCGGGGTGTTCGGCCCCCTGCCGTTCGCGGTGCTGCTGGGCGGCGCGATCTGGCTGGGCGTCAAGAAGAAGATGACCTCGCCCGACCTGCTGCTGGTCTGCTTTTCGGCCCCGCCGCTGATCATCGTGGCCGGCGAGGCCTTCGTCTCGCGCGCCAACGCCAATTGGGCCGGGGCGGCCTTCGTGGCCGGCTCGGTGCTGACCGCCGGCTGGCTGCTGCGCTGGAACGCCCGTCGCTGGATGATCGCCGGCCTGGCCGTCCAGGCCGTGTTCGCCGCCTTCTTCATCGCCTGCATGATCAGCCCCAAGGTCGTCGACGCCACGGGCCTGTCGAACGGCTTCAAGCGCGTGCGCGGCTGGGACCAGACCGTCCAGGCGATCATCGAGCGCTCGCGCGAGGAGCAGGCCCTGCGTGGCCCCTTGAGCGCCGTCGCGATGGACGACCGTTTCGTCTACAACGCCGCCGCCTATTACGGCCGCGACTATTTCGGCCAGCCAGGCGCGCCGCCGCTGCGCATGTGGGTGCACGAGGCCTACGCCCAGAACCAGGCCGAGGCCGAGACGCCGCTAGACGCCGATTACGGCCGCCGCGCCCTGATCGTCAGCCTGGAGGGCGGCTACCGTCCCCAGATCGAGCAGGACTTCAAGGCGCGCTCCGGCCTGCAGATCGCCCGCGTGCGCCTGGACAAGAAGCGTTCGCGCCGCGTCGACCTGTTCATCGCCGAGGGTTTCGCGCCCCTGCCCCGCGATCCGATCACGGGTCTGCCGCCGCGGCCGCGGAAGAAGTAGCGCGCGAATTCAAGTGTCATCCCGGACGGCCCGCGGGGCCGATCCGGGATGACACGGGTCTTGGGCTTAGAGAGAAACCTCGAAGGTCGCCTCGGTCTTGGCCTTGACCTCGTCCACCGTCACGCCCGGCGCCAGCTCGATCAGCTTCACCGGCGTCTTGCCGCGATTGATCTCGAAGACGCCCAGCTCGGTGATCAGCAGGTCGACCACGCCAGCGCCGGTCAGCGGCAGCGAGCACTGCTTCAGGAGCTTCGGCGCGCCGGACTTCTCGCAGTGGTCCATGACCACCACCACGCGCTTGACGCCGGCCACCAGGTCCATGGCCCCGCCCATGCCCTTGACCATCTTGCCGGGCACCATCCAGTTGGCCAGGTCGCCGTTTTCGGCCACCTGCATGCCGCCCAGGATCGACAGGGCGATGTGGCCGCCGCGGATCATCGCGAAGCTGTCGGCCGACGAGAAGTACGAGCTCGAATCCAGCTCGGTGATCGTCTGCTTGCCGGCGTTGATCAGGTCGGCGTCCTCTTCGCCCTCATAGGGGAAGGGACCCATGCCCAGCATGCCGTTCTCGCTTTGCAGCGTCACGTGCATGCCTTCCGGGATGTAGTTGGCCACCAGGGTCGGGATGCCGATCCCGAGGTTCACGTAGAAGCCGTCCCGCAGCTCCTTGGCGGCGCGGGCCGCCATCTCGTCGCGCGTCCAGGCCATTACGCGGTTTCCTTCTGGCGAGTGGTCACGCGCTCGATGCGCTTCTCGAACTTCGCGCCCTTGACCAGGTGGTCGACATAGATGCCGGGCGTGTGGATGGCGTCCTTGTCCAGGGCGCCGATCGCGACCAGCTCCTCGACCTCGACGACGGTCTTCTTGCCGGCCGTGGCCATCATCGGATTGAAGTTCCGGGCGGTCTTTCGATAGATCAGGTTGCCCTCGGCGTCGGCCTTCCAGGCCTTGACGATCGAAAGGTCGGCGACCAGGCCGCGCTCCATCACGTACATCTCGCCGTCGAACTCGCGGACTTCCTTGCCCTCGGCCACCAGGGTGCCGTAGCCAGTGCGCGTGAAGAAGGCCGGGATGCCCGCCCCGCCCGCACGAATGCGTTCGGCCAGCGTGCCCTGCGGATTGAACTCGAGCTCCAGTTCGCCGCTGAGGTAGAGCTGTTCGAACAGCTTGTTCTCGCCCACATAGGACGAGACCATCTTCTTGATCTGGCGGTTTTCGAGGAGAATCCCCAGGCCGAAGCCGTCGACGCCGCAATTGTTGGAGATGACCGTGAGGTCCTTCGTCCCCGCCTCGCGGATCGCCGCGATCAGGTTCTCGGGAATGCCGCACAGGCCAAAGCCGCCGGCCATGATGGTCATGCCGTCGAACAACAGCCCGGCCAGGGCCTCGACGGCGTCTGTCTTCACCTTGTCGACCATGGTGTCTCCCTATCCCGGTGATAGTAGTCCCGTGTTTGGCGAACCGTGTCGCCCGAGCCACGAAGAAATTCAACCCTTGATGAAATTATTTCCGGAAGGGCCGCTTGATGTCCGACGCTAACACCGGCTCCGTGACGCCCGCCACCCCGGGGGTGCTTCTGGTCCTGGCCCATCCGGCGCTTGAACGCTCGCGCGCCAATCGCGCCCTGGCCAAGGCGGCCAAGGGCCTTTCCGGCGTCACCTTCAAGGACCTGTACGAGACCTATCCGGACTTCGTGGTCGACATCGAGACCGAGCAGGCGGCGCTGGTGAAGCACGACGTCATCGCCCTGCAGTTCCCGCTGTACTGGTACTCGACCCCGGCCCTGATGAAGGAGTGGCTGGATCTGGTCTGGCTGCACGGCTTCGCTTATGGCGAGGACGGCGAGGCCCTGAAGGGCAAGCGCCTGTTCGTGGCCTGCACCACCGGCGCCAGCGCCAAGGCCTACCATATGCACGGCTACAACCGGTTCTCGATGGACGAGTTCTTGCGGCCGCTGGAGCAGACCGCGCACCTGTGCGGCATGGAATGGGAGACGCCGTTCGTGGTTCACGGCGCTTCGGTGAAAGACGACGCGGCCCTGAGGGCCGAGGCCGAGCGCTACAAGGCGCGCGTGGCCTCGCTGACGCCAAAGAGCGTGGAGGCTTAAGGACGGCATGGAGAACTTCCTCACCCAGACCCTGGTCTATCTGGGCGCGGCCGTCATCTCGGTGCCGATCGCCAAGCGGCTGGGGCTCGGCTCGGTACTGGGTTACCTGATCGCCGGCGTGGTCATCGGCCCGTTCGCCCTGGGCCTGGTCGGCGAGCAGGCCGACGTCATGAAATTCGCCGAATTCGGCGTCGTCATCCTGCTGTTCCTGATCGGCCTCGAGGTGCAGCCCTCGATGCTGTGGGACATGCGCAAGGCCATCTTCGGCCTGGGCGGAGCGCAGGTGCTGGGCACGGCCAGCGCCATCGCCGTCGCCTCCCTCGCCCTGGGCCTGCCCTGGCAGACGGCCATGGCGGTCGGCCTGGTTCTCGCGATGTCCTCCACCGCCATCGTGCTCCAGACCCTGGACGAGAAAGGGCTCAGACAAGGGCCGGTCGGCCGCGCCGCCTTCGGGGTGCTGCTGCTGCAGGACCTGGCGGTGATCCCGATGTTCGCCCTGCTGCCCCTGCTGGCCACCGGCGCGGCGCATCACGCCGAAGCGGGCGGCGGTCATGGCGGGGGCAGCCTGGTCGCCCACCTGCCGATCTGGGCCCAGACCCTGTCGGTGTTCGCCGCCGTGGGCGGGGTGATCGGCGGCGGCCGTTATCTGGTCCGCCCGCTGTTCCGCTTCATCGCCAAGGCCCGCCTGCGCGAGATCTTCGTCGCCGCGGCCCTGCTGATCGTGGTGGCCGTGGCCAGCCTGATGCAGGTCGTGGGCCTCTCACCGGCGCTCGGGGCCTTCCTGGCCGGGGTGGTGCTGGCTGAAAGCGAGTTCCGCCGCGAGCTGGAAAGCGACATCGAGCCGTTCCGGGGCCTGCTGCTGGGCCTGTTCTTCATCACCGTCGGCGCGGGCGTCGACCTGCCGCTGGTGGCGCGCCAGCCCCTGGTCCTGGCCGGCATCGTCATCGGGCTGATGGTCCTGAAGTTCCTGGTCATGTTCGGCATCGCCCGCCTGTTCGGGGCCCCCAAGCGCGGCGCGATGGCGGTGGCCACCGCCCTGGCCCAGGGCGGCGAGTTCGCTTTCGTGCTGCTCAGCTTCACGGTCGGGGCGGGCGTGATCGGCGCGCAGCTGGCCGCCTTGCTCACCGCCGCCGTCGCCGTCTCGATGGCGCTCACCCCGGTGGCCATGATCCTGTACGAGCGCGTGGCGGCCCTGATGGACGCGGCCATTCCCGACGTGGTCCCCGACACCGGCGACTTCGACGAGGGCGAACCGGACATCATCATCGCCGGCTTCGGACGTTTCGGGCAGATCACCGGCCGCCTGCTGACCGCCAACGGCTTCAAGTCGACCATCCTGGACAGCGACATCGAGCAGATCGAGCTGCTGCGCCGTTTCGGCCGCCGGGTGCACTATGGCGACGCCACGCGCCTCGATTTGCTGCGCGCCGCCGGGGCCGAACGGGCCCGCATGCTGATCGTCGCCCTGGACGACCGCGAGAAGACCGTCGAGCTGGTGGAGACCGCCCGCAAGGCCTTCCCGAACCTGGTCATCCTGGCCCGCGCCTGGGACCGCCGCCACGCCTACGACCTGCTGGCCAACGGCGCCGACGCGGTCGAGCGCGAGACCTTTGAGTCGGCCCTGGCGATGGGGACCACCGCCTTGCAGAAGCTGGGCTTCCGCGCCCACCGCGCCCACCGCGCCTCGGCCTTTTTCCGCCGCCATGACCGGCGGGTGTTCGAGGAGCTGCGCCCGATGTGGGGCCAGGAGGAAGCCTATATCCTGGCCTCGCGCGACGCGGCCCAGACCATGGACCGGCTGCTGGACGCCGACCTGCACCGCATGCGTCCGGGCGACGCCGGCGGGGCCTGGGACACGGCCAGCCTGGACGAGGAACTGCGCGAACGAGCGCAGCAGGAGGGTACGACCTAGGACAAGGAGGGGCTAGGCGGCGTCCAACGCCTTCAGCCAGTCCGGCAGCCCGCCGTTCGCGGCCTTCTGGACGCTGGCGCGGGCGGCGGCGGACGCGCCCTGTCCGCGCGCTTCGCCCGGCGTCATGCCGAACCGCGTCTTGAACGCCCGACTGAAACTGGACCAGACGGTGAAGCCGTAGCGCTCGGCCACCTGGCTCATGGCCAGCGACTGGGCCGGGTCCGACAGGGCCTCGAACACCCGGCGCAGGCGGCGGTTGCGGATGTGCTCGCTGACCCCGCCCAGCGGCGCGAACAGCCGATAGAGCGAAGCGCGCGACACGCCGAAGCGGCGGCACAGCAGCTCGGCGTCCAGGTCCGGGTCGTGCAGATTGGCGTCGATGAACCGCCGCATCCGGGCGCGCTGGGTCTCGGCCGCCGCCCGCCGCGTCTCCTCGCCGCGATGGCCCAGGGTCAGGCCGGCCAGCAGGTCGGTGGTCGCCCGGCCGACGCCATAGGCCTCCTCCGGCAGCAGGTCGGGCGCCACCCGCATAAGGCTCTCGGCATGGGCCTTCAGCAGCTTGGCTCCGGCGCTCTCGCGGCGCAGGACCAGGCCATGCAGCGGGTCCAGGTCGATGTCGCGGGCGTCGAAGGCGTCACGCGGCAGGGCCAGGTTGATGTTGGTGCAGTGGGTCGTCTCGGACTGGAAGGTGCGAGTCAGATCCAGCAGGCAGACGTCGCCAGGCCGCGCCACGGTCTCGCCGCCACCGGCGCGCCGGTGGTCCTCGCCGTCGACGATGATCTGCACCAGGACAAGCTCCAGCCCCGTGGCGGCGATCTTGCGCGCGTCGCGGCCATAGCCGAACACACCACCGCTCATATGGGCCTGGCCCAGCAGCAGCGGGCCGATGTTGAAGCTGTTGATCCCTAGGTCCGGCCCGCGCTCGGCCGCGTCGCGCAAGCGAGTGTCGAATACCGGAGCGATAGCCTCGGCATAGGCTTCCGCGCCTTCGCGGCCCGGAGTGATCCGGGTGCCGGCTTGAAACTGGGGCAGCGAAGGCGGCATGCAAGCAACTCGAACCAACGATACGCGAGCCTTGAGCCAGACGCCGAAAGACGCGAGCCGTCAATGTCCGGGATACCCACGTGCGCGGAGTCTCAGATTCATGACTGGCCGTCTCAAAGGCGGGAACCTTGGTTGCTCCCCCCGCCACCGGGCTCTACGGGGTGCCCTAGCACGAGGCCGACGCATCCATTCCCTTGGCAGCGTTCTCGTGCTGAGCGGTCAGGTCCGGTCGGCCCAGCTGTGGGGGACTCGGGTTCGGTCGGACCACCGCGTGAAAACAGCCCAAGCCTTTACGCGACGCGAGGCCCCGCCGGTCCCGCGTCGCTTTTTTTGTCCGGCCGCTCGCGGCTCGCCCTCCGCGGCGGCGGGCGGGCCTGGACTGTCGTTTAGCGCGCCGGCTGTGTCTCGACGTCCTTCCGGCCCACGCGGCGGAAGAGGTCCGCCAGGGCTTCGAACAGGCCATTCTCGGACGCCTGATGATAGATCGAGTCCGCCGCGAACGCCTGGGCCAGGCGCGCATGGGCCTTGCCCAGGTTGTGATAAGGCAGGCGCGGCAGCAGGTGGTGCAAGGCGTGATAGCGCAGACCGACCGGAGCCCACAGCTCGGACGCCAGGTTCGGCGGCGGCACGTTGACCGAGTCCAGGAACTGCTCGTCGAGGGTCATCTTGCCCCCGTCGTTGTCCCAGTGGTGGGCGACCAGGGTGCGGGCCTGGTTGACGAAGGTGGCGACGGCGAAGATCGCCAGGCCCGTCAGCACGAACCGCACCGGCAGCCAACCCGCGACCGTCGCGGCGATCACCGCCCACGACCACAGCCAGCAGGCGACGTCCTGGGCGATCCAGCCGACGCGCCAGCGATGCAGGTCCTCCCGCACGAAGTCGGGATTGATCATCAGCGCCGACAGCTTGGTCTTCACGTAGCGGCCCAGGGCCGGGATCACGAACGACAGCGGGACCAGGACCGCCGAGCGCAGGATCACGCCCAGCGGCGCCAGCAACGCGACGAACAGGAAGGCGGCCAGCTTCAGCGGCGTGAAGCGCGACAGCGGCAGATATTCCGGATCCAGCGCGGTGCCGAAGCGGTCCTTGATGTGATGGATGTTGTGCACCCCCTCGTACATCAGCGACGGAGTCATCAGCGGCACGCCGACCAGGGCGTTCCAGCCGAACAGGAAGCCCGGCGTCTCGTCGGCGCGCAGGTGGGTCAGTTCGTGGATGAAGCTCAAGGCCCTGTACAGGGCCAACACGCTGACCAGGCCCGCGGCGAGGCCGAGCGCCAGGCTGGCGGTCGTCGCGGCGACGTGGAAGCCGCCCCACATCAGGGCGACCGAAATGACGAGGTCGATCCAGTAGACGGCCGCGTTCGGCGTCATCAGGTCCTCGGTCAGGCCATGGGCCTGCTTGGTCAGACTGACGCCTTGGCTCGCCAACTTGTTCACTTCGACCTCGCGCCGTCTCGATAAGGAGAACGAATTGGCGACGGCGCGAGGGAAAAGCAACCGTTTGGATCAAAGGCGCGACAATTCCGCGCCCTTAAGCGTTACTGCGTGAGCGGCCGCAGAATGATCTCCACCCGGCGGTTCTGGGCCCGGCCGGCGGCGGTGGCGTTGTCGGCGATCGGCTGGCGCTCGCCCATGCCGGCCACGAAGACACGGTCGGTCAACACTCGGCCTGGTCCGGTCAGATAGCCGGCCACCGCGCTGGCGCGACGTTCCGACAGGGTCTGGTTGTAGTCATCCGGACCACTCGAATCGGCGTGACCCACGACGTCGATCGTCGTCTGCGGATAGGCGTTCAGCGTGCGAGCCACGTCGTCCAGAACACGGGTGAACTGCGGCTGCACGTCGGACTTGTCGACGGCGAAGGTGACATCGCTGGGCATGACCAGCACGATCTGGTCGCCGTTACGGCGGATCATGACGCCCGAGCCTTCCAGGCTGCGGCGGAAGTCGGCCTGCTGGCGGTCCATGTAGTTGCCGATGGCGCCGCCCGCGAGCGCGCCGATGCCGGCCCCGATCAGGGCGTTCTTGCGGCCCTGCTCGCCCTTGTTGGTGTTGGTCAGATAACCCAGCACGGCGCCGACACCCGCGCCGGTCAGGACACCCGTCCCGGTGTTGTTGCGCACCGGCATGCCCGTATACGGATCGGTGGTGGTGCAGGCGGTCAGGCCGATCGCGCCCATCAGGACGGCGGCCAAAGCAGTCTTGCGCCCAAAATGTGCCATGTGTCGCAACCCTCGTGTCTTTGTTGTAGATCAGGTCAACGGGCAAACGCCCTTGTTACGGTCAAGTTCCACTATCGCACCTGACACCAGGATGAACGGTCTTCGTTTCGCCCTCGGCTCGGTGTAGTAATAAGGGACTTACTCATCTCACACCCGCTCTTTTGGGGCTCGCCGACGTGTCTACCTCCGCCATCGAACCGATCTCGTTCACCCTTTACGGCAAGGACTTCCCGCGTTTCGCCCAGGAGCTGGGCGCTTCGTTCGAGCGCTACGGCTTCGCCGTGTTGTCGGAATACGACATCCCGCAGGACCGCATCGACGCGGCCATCGCCGACACCAAGGCCTTCTTCGCCCTGCCGGTCGAGACCAAGAAACAATATGCCGGCGTCAAGGGCGGCGCGCGCGGCTACATCCCGTTCGGCGTCGAGACCGCCAAGGGCGCCACGCATCACGACCTGAAGGAATTCTGGCACATGGGCCGCGAGCTGCCGCCCGGCCACCGCTTCCGCGCCACCATGGCCGACAATGTCTGGCCGGCCGAGATCCCGGCCTTCAAGCACGACGTCAGCTGGTTCTACAACGCGCTGGACACCATGGGCGGCAAGGTCCTGGAGGCCATCGCCACCTACCTGAAGCTGGACCGCGACTTCTTCAAGCCGACCGTCCAGGACGGCAACAGCGTACTCCGCCTGCTGCACTACCCGCCGATCCCGCTGGACGCCACCGGCGTGCGCGCCGGCGCCCACGGCGACATCAACACCATCACCTTGCTGATGGGCGCCGAGGAAGGCGGGCTGGAGCTGCAGGACCGCAACGGCGACTGGCTGCCGATCAACCCGCCCCCGGGCTGCATCGTCATCAACATCGGCGACATGCTCGAGCGCCTGACCAACCACGTCCTGCCCTCGACCATCCACCGCGTGCAGAACCCGCCCCCCGAGCGCCGTCACCTGCCGCGCTACTCGACGCCGTTCTTCCTGCACTTCGCGTCCGACTACGAGATCAAGACGCTGCCCAACTGCGTCACGCCCGAGAACCCGGACCGCTATCCGGAATCGATCACGGCCGACGAGTTCCTCCAGCAGCGGCTACGCGAGATCAAGCTGGCGTAGGGAAAACAGGGTCTCTGCTCCCCCTCTGGGGGAGCTGTCGCGAAGCGACTGAGGGGGCGTCGCCGGCCAAGGCCGAGATGCCCCTTCCGGCCCGCTGGGCCACCTCCCCCAGAGGGGGAGGAGATCCAAGACCTACTTAGCGATCCTCAGCGCCGAGATTTCCTGGGCGATCGACTTGAACGTCGTCTTCAGCTCAGAGCCGTTGGCGGGGAAGAAGGCCATCTCGCTCTTGCTGGCGCAGTACTGCAGCATGCTCTTGGCGGTGCTGTCGTCCACGTCGAAGCCGACCGTGTAGATGGTCAGGCCGTATTTGGACTTCTTCATCTCGTCGCACATCTTCTTGGTCTGCGCGAAGGGGTCGCCGTTGGTGGCGTTGCAGTTGATGTGGTCGCTGCTCGAGCCGCTGCCCGAGCCCGCATCCTTGGCGATGACGCCCTTGCAGTAAGGGGTGTTGAACGCGCCGTCGGTCATCAGCACCACGACCTTCATCAGATCCTTGGTCAGATAGGCGGCCGGCCGCTGGGAGGCGTTGGGCCACAGATAGCCGAAGTCCGGCGAGACCATGTACCAGCCCCAGGCGAAGCCGATCTGGCCGGCGGTCGAGCCTCCGATCGCCAGGCCGTTGATCTGCGACTTCAGCATGGTCTTGTCGCTGGACAGCGGCGTGATCGTCGCGGCCGGGCAGGGGTTGGCCGAGTTGCTGTCGTCCTTCGTCGTCGGATAGTTGGTGCCCACGTACGCGGTGCTGGGCGCGACGTCGGTATAGGCGTTCGACCCCGTCCGCTCGCTGACGCACGTGCTGATGTCGCGCTCCTCGGACGTGCCGCTGGCGCTGGTGAAGGCCAGAACCTTGCAGCCCGGATTGGTGCTCTTCTCGCAGGTGGCCGAGCCGCCGGAGGTGTAGGCGTTGGTGTTGGAGGTGTTGGCGTCGATCGTGAAGGTGTTCGTCGTCACGGACTTGACGTTGTAGGTCTTGCCGTTCAGCGCCGTCATGCCCAAGACGCCCGAGAACGAGATCTGGTCGTTTACGATGAACCCATGGCCATTCGAGGTCACCACCGCCTGGTTGGCCTTGGTGATCTTGGTGATGACGCGGACCGGGACGGGGCCACGAACGGCGTCGGCATAGGCGCCGACATTGACGCCGACCGAGTACGGGATGATCGCCACCTTCGAATAGAACGGCGTCTGGACGTCGCGGACGATGATGTCCACCAGGTCGGACGACGCCGTCTTCAGGTCTGTGATCCGCGAGCCGGACATCGAACCCGTGATGTCCAGCACGACCGCCACTTCCAGATCCTTGGACGAGCGGACCACGTCCGACGTCGCCACGACATTGAAGTTGGTCCCGGTCCACAGGTTGGCGATGACCGGCTTCAAGGTCCCACTGGCCGTGCCGATGATATGGTTGGTCGCGCCGTTCTTGAAAGTGGCGTTCGCGGCGGTCAGGCCCAGGTTCAGGCTCTCGATCTCGGCCTCGAAAGCCGGGTCGCCGATCGCTTCCAGCTCGGCGTTGGTCGTGGCGGTCGAGCGGGCGGCCATCAGGGTGGCGGCGTCCAGGGCGTCCTGCATCTGGCGCCGCTGCAGGCCGATGCGCCCCAGGTCGACCAGGGCGAAGACCAGGACCGACAGCGGGATGGCCAACAGGGCGAACTGGACGGCGATCGCGCCGCGCTGGTCGCGCCGCAGACGGCCGCCAAAGGCGTGGGCGCCTTCGCTCAGGCGTCGGATGAGGCGGCTCGGGGTCGACATGGGGCGGGTCTCAGGCGAGGTTTTTCGCCCTGAACTTGGCCCAGGAGGGTGAACAAGCCGAAAACGCCGTTGGTGAACGCCCCTTCGACGCCCCCTTCGACTCCGGGACTTCGTGGGC
Source organism: Caulobacter sp. ALps2 (assembly GCF_058681635.1). Lineage (NCBI taxonomy): Bacteria > Pseudomonadati > Pseudomonadota > Alphaproteobacteria > Caulobacterales > Caulobacteraceae > Caulobacter > Caulobacter sp. ALps2. Next base: position 1,857,916 of record NZ_CM178743.1, on the reverse strand, counting down.
TAAAGAGCGCCCATGCCGTTCACCGCCACCGTCCTGACCATGTTCCCCGAGGCCTTTCCCGGCCCGCTCGGCGTCTCGATGATCGGGACCGCCTGGAAGGAACAGGACCTGTGGCGTTTGGAAACACTGGACATTCGGGCCTTTTCCAAGGATAAGCGCGGCTTCCTCGACGACACCCCCGCGGGTGGCGGCGCGGGAGCCGTGCTCAAAGCGGACGTCATCGCCTCCGCGCTGGACAGCGTGGACCTCGATGGTCGGCCGCTTTTGTACATGAGCGCCCGGGGCAGGCCCCTGACCCAGGCGCGCGTGAGAGAGTGGTCCAAGGCGCCCGGTATCGTGGTGCTGTGCGGCCGTTTCGAGGGGGTGGATCAGCGGGTGCTCGACGCCCGGGGGTTCGAGGAGGTCTCGGTCGGAGACGCGGTTCTCGCCGGTGGCGAGGCGGCGGCGATGGTCGTGATCGAGGCGTGCGTTCGACTTGCCCCGGGTGTTCTGGGGAATATCGAGAGCACGCTGGAGGAAAGCTTCGAGGACGGCCTCCTGGAGCATCCGCAGTACACGCGACCGCGGACGTTCGAAGGACGGGATATCCCCGAGGTGCTGCTATCGGGCGATCACAAGCGGATCGACCAATGGCGCAAAAGTATGCGTGAAGAAACGACCCGCGAGCGGCGGCCCGACCTCTGGGACGCGCATCTCGCCAATCAACAGGCAAAAGGCGTCCCCAAAAGGGGAAAGCCCAAAGGAGAATAGACCATGGCGATCAACATCGTCGCTCAACTCGAGCAAGAAGAAGCGGCCCGTCTGCTGGCCGTCCGCGCGATCCCGGACTTCCGTCCCGGCGACACCCTGCGCGTCAACGTGAAGATCAAGGAAGGCGAGCGCGAGCGCGTTCAGGCCTACGAAGGCGTCTGCATCGCCCGCGCCGGCACGGGCGTCCACGAGAGCTTCACGGTCCGCAAGATCTCGTTCGGCGAAGGCGTGGAACGTCTGTTCCCGCTGCTCTCGCCGAGCATCGAAAGCATCGAAGTCAAGCGTCGCGGCGTCGTCCGTCGCGCCAAGCTGTACTACCTGCGCGACCGTCGCGGTAAGTCGGCCCGTATCGCCGAGCGTTCGGGCGGCCCGAAGGTCGCGGCCACGGCTTCGTCGGAAGACTAAGCTCCGGCTTTTCGGACTTGAATGGGGCCCCGGCGGAAAACGCCGGGGCCTTTTTCTTTGGCGCCTAGTCTGGACGCTAGAAGGGCGGCCATGGCCCCGCGCCGGGTCAAACCGTCGGTCACGTCGCGCGCCCCGCCCGTCTTCGGGACGTGGGGAGCGCATGCGGCGGAAGCCTTATCGCGGCGCGATCAGGCGCGGGTGTTTCTCGGGCGGGCTGGGCGTACGCAGGGCCGCCCACAGCTGCTGCAGGGCCAGCAGCCATCCGAACGAAGTTTCCTTATGCATCTTGAGCGCCTGGTCCATCATCGCGGCCCTCCTTGGCTGCCGATGACGTGGAAGATCGTCGTTCAGCGACCGGGTGACAAACGCGGCGTCCTTGGCTATGCATAAGCTGGACTTATGCCAGACATTCTTTCCCGCCTGCCGCTCGCCGCCATTCGCGTGTTCGAGGCGGCCGCTCGCCTGAAGAGCTTCACCCGCGCCGCCGACGAGCTGGGCGTGACCCAGGCCGCCGTCAGCTGGCAGGTGAAGGCCCTGGAGCAGCGCCTGGACCAGCCGCTGTTCAACCGCCTGCCGCGCGAGGTGACCCTGACCCCGGCCGGCGAGCGCCTGTCGCGAGCGGCGACCGAGGCGATCTCCCTGCTGCGCGCGGCGGTCTCCGACCTGGTCGAGGTCGAGGAAGGCGTGCTGTCGATCACCACCGTCCAGAGCCTGGGCGGCCAGTGGCTGGCCCCGCGCCTGGGCGGCTTCCAGATCGCCCACCCGCGCATCGCCGTGCGGCTGGAGGCTTCGAGCCGGGTCATCGACCTGTCGCGCGAGGGCGTCGACATGGCCCTGCGCGGCGGCCAGGGCAGATGGCCGGGCATGACCGCCCACTTTCTTGTGCCGGCCGTCCAGACCCCGCTGGTCTCGCCGGAGTTCCTGGCCCGGATCGGTGGCCTGTCGCGGCCGGAGGACCTGCTGGACATCCCCCGCATCGGCATCGCCCGCGAGTGGGAGGAGTGGTTCCAGGCGGCCGGCGTCGCGGTGGCCGACGATCGCCTGACCCCGCGCCTGGCCTCCGACGCCCAGGCCCTGGAAGTGGCCAGCGCCCTGGCCAGCCACGGGGCGGCCCTGGGCTCGCCGATCTTCTTCGCCCGCGAGCTGGCCGAGGGGCGCCTCGTCATGCCGTTCGACGTGGTGGCGCGCTACACTGGCGGCTACTGGCTGGCCTATCCCAGCGACCGGGCCCGGGTGCGCAAGATCGCCGCCTTCCGCGACTGGGTTCTGGCCCAGGCCGCCGCCGATCCTCTGATCGCTCGTTACGCCGCGCTGGCGCCCCTGGAGTCGCCCGCCGGCTCGCCGCTGGCGCGTTCGACCCCGTAGTCAAGCTTAAGTGCGATCGCACCCTCCTTGACAAACCCGCGTTCCGTGACATGGTTAAACCACCCCCGGCTCAGGTCGGGCTTCCAGACCGTCTCCTTTCTAGTGGACGGCCCTTTCCGGGCGGAGCCATCGGCCCCCGGAAGCAAAGAATGATGCTAGGGCGCGCCGAAACCACTGGCGCGCCCTATGTCGTTTCAAGATGCTTTGCTGATCCCGCGCCTGCCACCGCGACGAACCTTTTCGGCGTCACGCTCGGCCTGGCTCTCGCGGGCCCGGCCCAGGCGGCGCTGCACCCGGGCGTCGCGCAGCAGGGCGGCGGGGACGTCGGTCAGCAGCTTGAGGCCCGCGATCGGCGACAGGTTGCGGACCTCACGGCGGGCCTGGGCGAGCACCTCGCCGACCATGGCCTTGCTGTCGACCTCGCCAGCCTCGTTGACCAGCGACAGGCGGTGCAGGGCGTAGAGCCCGAGGACGAAAGCGATCAGGAAGTAGAAGTCCCAGTTGGACACCCGCAACGGCGCCAGGGTCAGTACGTCGCCGGGACTGGTCCAGCGCAGCAGGATCTCCAGCCGTCGCGCCGCGAAGAAGTCGGCGAACACCCCGCCCAGCACCGGCGCCAGACCGGCGGCGGCCGAGCTGATCAGGGCGTTGGTCGCGATATAGGCCGTGGCCGAGCCGCGCGGCGACAGCTTCATGGCGATATTGCCCGACGACAGGGTCACTCCGGCCGTGGCCAGGCCCATCAGGGCGTGCAGCCCCACCAGATAGGCCATGACCCAGGCCCGCTCCTGGATCTGCGAGGCTCCGACCATGGCGGCGATGCACAGGATGAACAGGGGCGCGGCCACGGCCAGCACCGACTTGTTGGCGAAGCGGTCCGACAGTAGGCCCCAGCTGCGCAACGCCAGGACGTTGGTCGCCTGGCTGACCACGCCGAGGATGACGACGAAGGTGATGTCCAAGCCCAGCTGTTTGACGAAAAACACCGTGAAGAACGGCGTGGCCAGGTTCACAGCGAACTGCCAGCTGGCCAGAAAGACGATCAGTCGCCGGAAGTTCTGATCCTTCAGCGGGGCCTTCAGCAGCGGCAGCAGGCGGACGGTCTCGGTCGGGGCCAGCATGCGCGGCTCGGGCGTCAGGGCCAACTCGCGGCAGCTCAGCAGCCCCATCACGAAGCCGAACAGATAAAGCCCCGCGAAGGCCGTCGGCCGCCAGCTCGACCCCTCGGGCGCGCGGTCCAGGGCGAAGGCGGCGACCAGGCTGGCGATCAGGGCGACGATGGTGGCGTTGATGGTTCGCTTGGCGAAAATCTGGCCCAGGCGCTGCTCTGGCGCCAGGTCACGCACCCAGGCGTTCCACGCGCAGCCGCCGAAGGTGGCGACGCCGCCATAGAACACCTGCAACGCCACCAGCGCCGCCAGGGTCGCTCCGCCCGCGCTGGGGGCCAGCGCCAGAAGCGCCATGCCGGCCAGGGCGCAGCGGCTGACCAGGCTGGCCAGGATGGCGATACGCTTGCGGGTGCGAAGCTTCTCGACCAGCAACACGCCGGGCGCTTGCAGCAGTTGCACCCAGAAGGCCGCCGCGGCCAGCAGGCCGATCGTGGTGTTGGAGGCGCCCAGGTGCAGGGCGAAGGCCGTCAGGATCACCCCGCTGGTCACCGCCGTGCAGGCGTTGGAGAACCCCGCCTCCAGGACCAGATGCCGCAGGCCGCGCTCGCGCTCGTCCTCGCTCAGTTGCGCCGCTGGTGAAAAAAACATGCGCGGTACCAGCTTCACGACGCCACGAAGGGGCACGAACGATCGCCAGACAGCGATCGAACAAAGGATTCTGGGCGTTTCCTCGCTTTACGCGCCCCTCGCGAAGGCCTAGATGCGGGGCGCTATGACCCGCACATCCAAGACCCTCTACGACAAGATCTGGGACGCTCACGTCGTCAACGAACAGGACGGCGAAGCGATCCTCTACATCGACCTGCACCTCATCCATGAGGTGACCACCCCGCAGGCCTTCGCCGGCCTTCGCGCGGCCGGCCGCAAGGTGCGTCGTCCCGACCGCACGCTGGCGGTGGCGGACCACAACATTCCGACCGAGGGCCAAGCCCTTGGCGTCGACGCGGTGGCGGACGAGGAGGCGCGCCTGCAGCTCAAGACGCTGGCCCGCAACGTCGCCGACAACGGCATCGAATTCTTCCCGATGGGCGACATCCGCAACGGCATCGTCCACGTGGTCGGTCCCGAGCAGGGCCGCACCCAGCCGGGCATGACCATCGTCTGCGGCGACAGCCACACCTCGACCCACGGCGCCTTCGGGGCCCTGGCCCACGGCATCGGCACGTCCGAGGTCGAGCACGTCCTGGCGACGCAAACCCTGCGCCAGAAGAAGGCCAAGAACATGCTGGTCCGCGTCGACGGGAGCCTCCGCCCCGGCGTCACCGGCAAGGACATCGCTCTCGCCGTGATCGGCGAGATCGGCACCGCCGGCGGCACCGGCTATGTCATAGAGTTCGCCGGTCAGGCCGTGCGCGAACTGTCGATGGAGGGCCGCATGACCCTCTGCAACCTGACCATCGAGGGCGGCGCCAAGGCCGGCCTGGTGGCCCCGGACGACAAGACCTTCGCCTATATCCAGGGCAAGCCCGCCGCCCCCAAGGGCGCGGCCTGGGACATGGCGCTCAGCCACTGGAAGACCTTCTTCACCGACGACGACGCCGTCTACGATCGCACCGTGGTCATCGACGGCGCGGCCCTGGTCCCGATGGTCACCTGGGGCACCAGCCCCGAGGACGTCATCCCGGTCACTGGCGCCGTCCCCGATCCGGAAAGCTTCGCCACGCCCGACAAGCGCGCTGCCGCCCACCGGGCGCTCGATTATATGGGCTTGACCGCTGGTCAACCGATCTCGGAAGCCCGCATCGACCGCGTCTTCATCGGCTCGTGCACCAACAGCCGCATCGAGGACATGCGCGCCGCCGCCGCCGTGGTGCAGGAAGCCTTCCTGCACGGCCGCCTGGTGGCCCCGCACGTCAAGGCCATGGTCGTGCCCGGCTCGGGCCTCGTGAAGGAACAGGCCGAGGAAGAGGGCCTGGACGCCATCTTCAAGGCCGCCGGCTTCGACTGGCGCGAACCCGGCTGCTCGATGTGCCTGGCGATGAACCCCGACAAGCTGGCCCCGCAGGAGCGCTGCGCCTCGACCAGCAACCGCAACTTCGAAGGCCGCCAGGGCCGCGCCGGCCGCACCCACCTCGTCTCGCCGGCCATGGCGGCGGCGGCGGCGATCGCCGGCCACTTGGTGGACGTGCGGACATTCCTGGAGGAGACCGCCTGATGCGCGCCTTCACCCGCCTCGACGGCCGCGCGGCTCCGCTGGAGCTGGCCAATATCGACACCGACCAGATCATCCCCAAGCAGTTCCTCAAGACCGTGGAGCGCGAAGGGCTGGCCAAGGGCCTGTTCTACGATTTCCGCTTCGACGGCGACGGGAAGGAGATCAGCGACTTCGTCCTGAACAAGCCGGAATACAAGAACGCCAGCGTGCTGATCGCCGGTGACAACTTCGGCTGCGGCAGCTCGCGCGAGCATGCCCCGTGGGCCCTGATGGACTTCGGGATCATGTGCGTGATCTCGACCAGCTTCGCCGACATCTTCAACAACAACTGCTTCAACAACGGCCTGCTGCCGGTGGTGGTCAGCCCCGAGGACCTGTCGCTACTGATGGACGAGGCCAAGGGCGGCAACCACATGGTCAGCGTCGACCTGGAGACCCAGACCGTGGTCTCGCCGTCGGGCAAGTCGATCGGCTTCGACATCGATCCGGTGCGGAAAGAGAAGATGCTGAAGGGCCTCGACGCCATCGGCGAGACCCTGATGCACGGCGGCGATATCGACGTCTATGAGAGCAAGCGCGCGATCAGCCAGCCCTGGCTGGAAGCCTGAACAGCCTCCCCTCCCCTTGATGGGGAAGGGCAGGGGGGGGGTGATGCGGCGGTTCGGCCGCGCTAAACCCTGACAGGCTTTCCCCCCCATCCCCGACCCTTCCCCCATCAAAGGGGGAAGGGGGAGATTCCGAGATGACCCTCATCCTCGCCGGCACGATCCGCATCGCCCCCGAGCGCCTGGCCGAGCTGCGCCCGCATCTCCGCGCCCAGGTCGAGGGCACGCGCGCCGAGCCGGGCTGCCTGGACTACGCCCTGACCGAGGATCCGCTCGATCCAGGCCTGATCCGCGTCTACGAACATTTCGAAAGCGAGACCGCGTTGGAATTCCACCGCGCGACCGCGCACATGGCCGCCTGGCGCGCCGCCTGCGCCGAACTGGGCGTGCACGGCCGCGACCTGTCGTCGTTCGACGTTTCCGCCTATCGCAAGATCTGAAGAGAGAACCCTTCATGTCCACCCTGCTCCTCCTGCCCGGCGACGGCATCGGTCCTGAAGTCTGCGCGCAGGTGCGCCGCGTGGCGGCCGCCCTCACCCCGGACCTCCAGGTGTCGGAAGCCCCCTATGGCGGCTCCAGCTATGACGCCCACGGGACGCCGCTGCTGGACGAGGTGCGCGACCAGGCCATCGCCAGCGACGCGGTGCTGATGGGCGCCGTCGGCGGTCCGCAGTGGGCCAACGCCCCGCGCCACCTGCGTCCGGAAGCCGGCCTGCTGAACCTGCGCAAGGCGATGAACGTCTATGCCAACCTGCGCCCGGCCTACTGCTTCGAGGCCCTGGCCGGCGCCTCCAGCCTGAAGACCGAGCTGGTCTCGGGCCTGGACATCATGTTCGTGCGCGAGCTGGTCGGCGGAGTCTATTTCGGCGAGCCGCGCGGCATCGAGACCCTGGCCGACGGCCAGAAGAAGGGCTTCGACACCGCCATCTACACGACCAGCGAGATCGAACGCGTCGGCCGCGTGGCCTTCGAGCTGGCCCGGGGCCGGACCAACAAGGTCCACTCGGCCGAGAAGTCGAACGTCATGGAGTCGGGCCTGCTGTGGAAGCAGGTCATCACCGAGCTGCACGCCCGCGAATATCCGGACGTCCAGCTGGAGCACATCCTGGCCGACAACTGCGCCATGCAGTTGGTCCGCGCGCCCAAGCAGTTCGACGTCATCGTCACCGACAACCTGTTCGGCGACATCCTGTCGGACGCCGCGGCCATGCTGACCGGCTCACTGGGCATGCTGCCCTCGGCGGCCATCGGCGATCCGGACAAGCCGGGTCTGTACGAGCCGATTCACGGCTCGGCTCCCGACATCGCCGGCAAGGGCCTGGCCAATCCGCTGGCCGCCATCCTGTCGTTCGAAATGGCCCTGCGCTGGTCGCTGAAGCAGGCCCCGGCCGCCGACGCCCTGCTGGCGGCGGTGAAGAAGGCCCTCGACGCCGGCGCCCGCACCAAGGACCTCGGCGGATCGCTGACCACCGCCCAGATGGGCGACGCGGTGCTGGCGGCGCTGTAGCCCCTTCCCGAACAACCGTTGCAGGCCCTAGGCTCCTCCCAACAAGAAACGTTGGGAGGCGCCGATGAACCAGGGCCTGATGCAGACGACGCCGCTGATGATCAGCGGCATCCTGACCTATGCCGCCCAGGCTCACGGGACGCGTGAGATCGTCTCCCGCCAGGTCGACGGCCCGCTCCACCGCTACGACTATGCCGGCCTGGCCCGTCGCGCCGCCCAGGCGGCCCACGCCCTGCGACGTCTCGGGGTGAGGGCCGGCGACCGCGTCTCGTCCCTGGCCTGGAACACCCACCGGCACCTGGAGCTGTTCTACGCCGTCCCCGGCATCGGCGCGGTGCTGCACACGGCCAATCCCCGGCTCTTCGACGAGCAGATCGTCTACACGATCAATCACGCCGAAAGCGGCGTGCTGTTCTACGAGCGCAATTTCGCGGCCCTGGTCGCGCGGATCGCCCCGCGGCTGACCACGGTGAAGACCTTCGTCATGCTGTCGGACGAATACGACGCCCTGATCGCCGGCGAGCCGGAAACGATCGACTGGCCGGTCTTCGACGAGAATGCCGGGGCCTTCCTCTGCTACACCTCGGGCACGACGGGCGATCCCAAGGGCGTGCTCTATTCGCATCGCGCCGTGGTGCTGCACGCCATGGCCGGCGGCCTGAACAGCGCGTTCGGCTTCACGGCCTTCGACGTGGTGATGCCCTGTTCCAGCCTCTACCACGCCACCGCCTGGGGCCTGCCGTTCAGCGCGCCGCTGTGCGGGGCCAAGCTCGTTTTGCCGGCCGACAAGATGGACGGCGCCTCCTTGCACGCGCTGATCGAGGGCGAGGGCGTCACCTTCACCGGCGGCGTGCCGACCATCTGGACCATGTACCTGGCCTGGCTGGAAAAGAACGACGCCTCGCCGACCACGCTGAAGCGGGTCGTCATCGGCGGCAGCGCCGTGCCGCGCGCGATGGCGGAGGCCTTCAAGCGGCTCTACGGCGTCCAGACGCTGCAGATCTGGGGTATGACCGAGACCTGCCCGATCGGCGTCGTCGCCACCCCCACGCCCGCCCTCGCCGCCCTGGGCGAGGAGGCCATGGACGAGGCCATCTGGACCCGCCAGGGCCGGCTGCAGTTCGGCATCGAACTCAAGGTCGAGACCGAGGACGGCGGCGATGCGCCCTGGGACGGCGAGACCTCTGGCGCCCTGCTGGTGCGCGGTCCCTGGGTGGTGCGGCGCTACTTCCGCCAGGACGCCGACGCCGCCCGCGAGGACGGCTGGTTCGACACCGGCGACATCGCCACCCTGGACGCCCACGGCTTCATGCGCATCACCGACCGCCAGAAGGACGTCATCAAGTCGGGCGGCGAGTGGATCAGCTCCATCGACCTGGAGAACGTCGCCGTCGGCTGCCCCGGCGTGAAGATCGCCGCCGTGGTCGGCGTGCCGCATCCCAAGTGGGAGGAGCGGCCGCTGCTGGTCATCGAGGCGCATGAGGGCTTCGAGGTGACCAAAGCCGCGGTGCTGGACTATCTGGCGCCGAGGATCGTCAAGTGGTGGACGCCCGACGATGTCGTGTTCGCCCCGGTGCCGCTGACCGCGACCGGCAAGATCGACAAGAAGGTGCTGCGGGAGGCGTGGAAGGGCCATCTGGGCGGCTAGAACCGCAACCGCCAGCTCTCCGACACCAGCCCCTCGGCGAAGCCGTCATAGTCCCAGCTCTTCTCCAACTGGAATCCGAACCGCGCGTAGAGCCGCCGGGCCGGCAGCAGGTTGGCCTGGGTCCACAGCACGACCTCGCCATAGCCGGCCTCCCGCGCCCGCGCCAGGCACGCCTCGACCAGGGCCTCGCCGACGCCCAGCCCCCGCGCCGAAGGCTCGACCAGCAGCAGGCGCAGGCGGCCGACCGTGTCGGTCTCCTTGACCAGCATGATCGAGCCGACCTTCTGGCCCTCGTGCTCGGCGATCCAGCAAGCTTCCCGCTCAACGTCGAAGGTCTTGACGTAGTCGGCGACCACCCCGGCCACCACGCCCTCGAACCGATGGTCCCAGCCTTCCTCGGCGGCGTAGAGCGCGCCGTGGCGCTGGATGATCCAGCCCAGGTCCCCCGGCGCGGGCTGGCGCAGGCGGATCATGCCTCGACCAGCGCCTTCAGCTTGGCCAGGTCCCGCGCCACGGCGGCGGCGTCGCGATCGAAGGCCGCGTCGTCGAACATGCCCGGCGGCCGGTAGAGGGTCATGCCGACCTCGGCGCCGTCGCCATTGGCCACCACCCGCAGCGGCATGTAGAGCTCGGTCCCGTCGGGCAGGGTCACCCAGTGGTCCAGCACGCCATAGTCGTTCGGCGGTGAGAACTTCACATGGACGTCGCCGCCCGGACCGTGGGCGACCCACCGATCACCCTCTCGGGTCAGGCCCGAGGCCAGGCCCGCCGCCCACTTCGTGAAGCTCTCCGGATCCTTGGTGAAGGCGTAGACCGCCCGCGCCGGCTTGTGGATCCGGATGCTGATGTGCCGGGACTCGAACATGAAGCCTACTCCGTCTTCATCTGGGGCCGTCATCTGGGGCCTCCATCTGACGACGGTCCCGGCCCGTCACGCAAGAGGTCAGCGTTCGCTGTCCAGGTGGGACATCATCGCCGTGGCGTAGCGCGTGCCCGCCACCGCCTGCGCCGGCATGGCGGCCTCGATGGCGGCCAGGTCTTCAGCGGTGAAGTTCACCTCCAGCGCGCCCAGGGCCTCGCTCAGGCGATCCCGGCGGCGGGCGCCGATCAGCGGAATGATGTCGTCGCCACGCGAGGCGACCCAGGCGATGGCGGCCTGGGCCGTGGTCACGCCCTTGGCCTCGGCGACCGCGCGCAGGGCCTCGACCAGCGCCAGATTGGCGTCGAGATTGTCGCCCTGGAAGCGCGGGCCAGTGTTGCGGAAGTCACGAGCATTCATCGCCTGGGCCTTGGTCCAGTGGCCGCTGATCAGGCCGCGCGACAGCACGCCATAGGCGGTCATGCCGATGCCCAGCTCACGCAGGGTCGGCAGGATGTCCTTCTCGACGCCGCGCGAAACCAGCGAATATTCGATCTGCAGGTCGACGATCGGCGCGACCTTGGCGGCCCGGCGGATGGTCTCCGAGCCCATTTCCGACAGGCCGATGTGGCGCACATAGCCCGCCTGGACCATCTCGCTGATCGCCCCGATCGTGTCCTCGATCGGCACGGCCGGATCCAGGCGCGAGGGACGGTAGATGTCGATATGGTCGACGCCCAGCCGCTTGAGGCTGTAGGCCAGGAAGTTCTTGATCGCGGCCGGGCGGCCGTCGAACCCCAGGAACTGGCCGTTGGGATCGCGCAGGGCGCCGGTCTTGACGCTGAGCACCAGCTTGTCGCGCTTGTGGGTCTTCAGCGCCTCGCCGATCAGCATCTCGTTGTGGCCCATGCCGTAGAAGTCGCCGGTGTCGATCAGGGTCACCCCCGCCTCGACGGCGGCGTCGAAGGTGGCCAGGCTCTCGGCCCGATCGCTGGGGCCGTACATGTCGGACATGCCCATGCAGCCGAGGCCGAAGGCGGAAACGACGGGGCCGGTCTTGCCGAGTTTGCGGGTCTTCATGGGGATCTCTCCGGGTTGGTGGAGAGGGTTATGCGCCTCGGCGCGCCGTGCGATAATCCGACAAGGTCCGCACGGGCCGTTCGGAATTTCGCACAATGCAGCATGCCGACTTCGCCGATCTCGACGCCTTCACGGCCGTGGCCCAGGCGCGCGGCTTCCGCGCCGCGGCGGCTCTGCGCAACGTCTCGGCCTCGTCACTGAGCGAGGCGGTGCGGCGGCTGGAAACCCGGCTGGGCGTGCGCCTCCTGAACCGCACCACCCGCAGCGTCACGCCCACCGAGGCCGGCCAGAAGCTGCTGGAGCGCCTGACCCCGGCTCTTGCCGACGTCGCCCTGGCGCTGGACGAGGTCAACGCCTTCCGCGACAGCCCGACCGGCGCCCTGCGCCTGAACGTGCCGCTGGTCGTGGCCAAGGTGGTGATGCCGCGCCTGATCCCCCGGTTCCTGGCCCAGAACCCCGGCGTGTCGGTCGAGATCATCGCCGAGGACAGCTTCATCGACGTGCTGGCCGCCGGCTACGACGCCGGGGTGCGCTATGACGAGCGGCTGGAGAAGGACATGATCGCCGTGCCGCTGTCGGGGCCGCAGCGGTTCGTGCTGGTCGGCTCGCCGGCCTATTTCGCCGCCCACGGCCGGCCCGCCCATCCGCGCGACGTCCTGGACCACGCCAGCATCCGGCACCGCTTTCCCAGCGGCGCGACCTATGCCTGGGAGTTCGAGAAGGACGGCCAGACGATCCGCCTGGATCCGCCCGCCCGGCTGACCAGCACCAATCTCGACCTGGAGCTGGCCGCCTGCGAGGCGGGCGTGGGCCTGCTGGCCACCTTCGAGGACTTCGTGGCCGAGCCGATCGCGGCGGGACGGCTGGAAAGCGTGCTGGACGACTGGCTGCCGCCGTTCAGCGGCCCTTATCTCTACTATCCTAGCCGCCGCCACATGCCCGCCCCGCTGCGGGCCTTCGTCGACTTCGTGAAGACCGAAAGGATGGGCCCCTAGGCGGCTTCCGCCCGCGCCGCCCGGTTGAACAGCCAGGCCGCGAGCAGCCAGGCGCCGGTGAGGATCCCGCTGGCGACAAAGCCTTCGAACGAGCCGATCAGCTGGGCGATGATCGCCACCACGGCCTGCGGGAACGCCGCCGCGACCATGGCCCGCGCCAGCCCCGCCGCCTTGAACCGCCCGACATAGGCGCCGGCGGCCGCGACCAGCACGACGCCGCCGAACATCAGATTGGCTGGACTGTCCTCGTCGCCGATGATCCCCACCGCCCCGCTGACCCAGATGACCAGGAAGGCGATGGCGACCGCCACGGCGACACCGGCCCGGAACGCCAGGCTGCCCGACGCCCGCACGGCCAGCTCGAACGTCCCGCAGGCCAGGGCCAGGATCGCCCCCCAGACCACGAAGTCGAACGGCGTCCAGGCGACTTCCGTAGTGAAGCGCATGGCGACGGCGGGGGTCAGCAGCAGCAGGGCGGCGGCGATCCAGACCAGCAGGGTCCAGCGGCCGCCGCGCTTGAGGGGGATGTCGGTGGTCATGGATGAGGCCTCGGGTGGAAGGAGGCTGGACCGTGGGCGGTGGGACGCCTGAGCGGCATGAGGGAAATGTGAGGTCGGGGTGAAATCGACGGCGGGCGCGTCGATGGGGATGGGTGTTGAAACCCTCTCCCAGAGGGAGAGGGTGATCAAAGGCACGAGCACTCACCGCCCTCCATCCCCACCTCCAAAACCTCCTGTACAGTCTACCCACCTCGTCGCGAGGAAAGGGCGCATGGCCAGCGACCGGTGCGGCGGCGGGGAGTGATCGAGCGGGGGCAGGTTCGAGGGGGATACTCGGACGGTCGGGCGTTTCCTCCAACCGACACAAGCTCTCAGTGGCCGTCTAGCTGAGGGCTAGATCGCAACGTCCGAGCGAAACCTTGCGCAAGACAACTTTTGCCGCGAGTGTGTGAGTCGTTGCGCGGGGGCGTTGTCATCTTATGGCTTTTCTAGTCTCGGACTTCAGTGCTCAAGTTGCACGGACAGATCGTCGCCAGAAACGGGAAGCGATCCGCATCGCCGTCTTGGGTATATTTGGCGAGCTAGGCTCACTAACCAGCGAAGTTAAAAAGCGCATCCGTGAAGGGCCGGGGTATGTTTCCTATCGGGCCTTGTTGGTCGAGGAAGCTGGCGACCTGCTTTGGTACTTCGCGGCGCTCGGTCAGAGCATTGGCTCTCCGTTCCATACGCTGCTGACTGACGCAGTCGGTTTCGATGTTGCGGAAACCACCCCTTTCGCGGATCTGCAGCGCCAGTTAAAGGCGCAACCCAGCACCGCCGAACAGGACCCATGGCTGTTGGCAGCTAGCGATGCGGGGCGGCTGGCTGATGCAGCGAGCCGGGGTCAATTGGGACCCGAATTGCGCCCCCATGTGGTCTCCGCGTTGGCCAGCGCAATTCGCGCGATGGTCAGCCAGGGCGTGAGCATTGCAAACGCCGCGCGGCATAATTCGGAGAAGAGCACCTCCCGTTTTCCGACTGAGAAGATCCCCCTAGCATTGTATGACGAACGGAAACTGAAATCCGGGGAACAGCTCAGAGCTGACGAAAAACTACCAAAAATCATGTCCTTCGATTTTGAGGAGACAAAGATCGGTAGCAAAAAGTACGTCATCCAGAAGGTCTTCACTATCAAAGTCGGAGATCCGTTGACGGACAACATCGGCGAGGAAGATGATTACCGATTTCACGACGTTTTCCACCTAGCATTTGCTGCAAATCTTGGCTGGTCTCCAGTGTTGAGAGCTCTTCTGAAAGCGAAAAGGAAGAGCGTTCCCCGTCTTGATGAGAACGAGGACGGAGCCCGCGCCATTCTGATTGAAGAGGGAATTTCTACCTGGGTATTTAATCAGGCAAAACCGCATTATTTTGAGGGGGTAAAGCGGGTTGACTATATGATACTTAAGACGATTAAGGAGTTTGTTAGAGGATACGAAGTTCAGGATCAGCCATTTTGGGCTTGGGAACGGGCTATTCTTCAAGGCTACGAGGCTTTTCGACAACTTAAAGTCGCTCGACGCGGGCGCGTCGATATGAACCTAGAGGCTCGCGAAATTCGATTCATCCCCTCGGAGGGTTAGCAATGTCATCCTGGACCCAGAACTTGGTTCAGCGCCTTGCCGAGGTGTCCCTAGCGAACGTCTTTAACCCCTACTCCGACCGCTGCCCTCTGCACGACAGCGAAGAAGCGGCTGCGATACGGCGGGGCAATCTCTCCTCGATACTCAGTGCGTCATGCGCTTACGGCGCCAGCAGCATTTGGTTCGGCCGGGACCTTGGCTATCGCGGGGGAAGGCGGACGGGCCTGTCGCTCACAGATGAGGCCCGAATGCACAAGTTCGGTGAGTTGATGCCAGATGCGCGAGTGGGAAAAGCCACGGTCGGCCCGGCGGTCGCGGAGCGCACGGCAACAACGATTTGGAGCATCATCGAGCGCATGCCCGCGCCGCCGATCCTCTGGAATGCGTTTCCGCTGCACCCCCACTTGCCCGATGAGCCAATGTCGAACCGGTCGCACACCGCCAGCGAGCGTAGGCAGACTGTTTGGTGCATTCATGAACTTATGGAACACGTGCAGCCCAAAACCCTCATTGCAATCGGCAATGATGCCGCGAACGCGCTCGCGGACCTTGGACTGGAATTTGAAACTGTCCGGCATCCCAGCTACGGCGGTACCAAAGACTTCATTCGCGGGATGGAGCGTATCCTGGATCTCGACCATAACGATCGAAGCACGCTCCCGCTAATGGCTCTAGCTGAAGCCTAGGCTCCGCAGTCAGCCAGAAATGCCGATACCGCGCCAGCGTTGCTGCCGCCTACATGTGCCTCAAGTATCGCCTGAGAGGCGATGCACGTCAGTGGGCCAATTTCCGCCCCGGCCTCAAGAGCGATGAAGGCTTGAAGGCGGGCCAAGCCAACCAAGTTTCCGAGCGCCTTTTCGACGTAATAATGCGATCGGTAGAAGGCAGTTAGGCGCACCTTTGCCTCATCATCCACCTTGATTGAAAGGTGGCTTAAGCATGGTCCGCCCCTTGGATAATTCTTATCTTTTTCAGGCAAGTAAGTTGTGAGCTCGAATGCCTCGTCAGCTATCGCAAGCTCGTAGTGCGTTTTGCTGCCCAACCCGGTTGAAACCCGACGCTTAACCTTATCCACCAATGTAGAGAGCGGATTAATGATCACGCCCTGACCATCAACCATTGGCTTTCCTTTTAGGTCTCTTCTTCTGGTGATCCTGTCGAAATAATTACCCCATTGCTTTTTCACTTTGGGGTATATTTCGACATCGTATCGCGAAAACAATCCCTCTCGCTTGTTTTTAATGTAAAAGTCGAGCGGAAATATCGTGTTCGCCGTGGCGGTAACAGTATTTATATCGGAAATATTTGCAAAGTCATCAAATTTTGAAATCACCGAGGAGTCTTCATAAGAAAATTCTCCCGGGTTGGAGACACTGTAAATCAAGTTATAAGCCTGACCTTTCTTCTCCCGCAGCAGGCGCACGGCCTTGAGCCATGCCTCAGATATACTAACGCTATCTGACAGGGTGGAAAAATTATCGATCATGAAGCCCCCGAAAGTTCAATAAAGATACCGCCAGAAATATAACTCCAATGTACCCAAATACTTCCTCCGTCGCCCCAATCCGCTCCCCATGAATTTCGGAGTCGAAACAGGCGATTGCCCGCAACTACCTTTGATCCAACGATTAACATAGCGTGCCGGGCTTCAGTTGGTCTGCGATCTTTGCTGGACAAAAATCCCGAGGGGGCAGCGAGAAAAAACTCTTCCCCAATTTCCAAGGCGACCACTACTGATCGCATATTCTTCAATAGCTCAACTATACGGGCTTCATCGAAGCTGAAAGCATCTGAGCAGCTCGTGTAAAACGGCTTTTCAAGCCCCGATTTAACTACTCCCCCATACGGCCAGTCATGCTCGTATGTTTGGCCACTTTCATGAAGTGTGTGGAGAGCTGAGGACAAGCTGATTGCCTGGTTTCCTGAATGCCCCATCTCCGCAGACGCTAATGAGTGAAGACACTCGGGAGATAGGTCGTCGGTGCAGGCTCGCTTTACGCGGTGGCAATCGCTTAGGGCAAACGAAAGACAAGTGGGACGAGGTCCCTGATCTCGTGCGGGTCCAAGCTGACTCGATAGATCGAAATCCACGCTATGCAGCTTCCATGCCCAGGTGAGCGCGGTTAGCGCGCGACAGTCCTTCTTCCCGCTCCTTGATCGTGAGGTGGAACTCAGAGACTTGTTGACCAGAATCCCAGGGGCGCCCGTGTGAGAACCCAAACTTCACCGGCCCCTGGGCTTCCGCCCGAAGAACAAAGGTCTTCAGGCCAGGCTGGCCAACGGTCGTGTCATCAACATCGGTCCAGTCAGCGATCGGGGTGAGCGCGCCCGGGTAAGGGAGTTGAGGGCGTTGTAAAAAACCGCTGCCAGCGTTCTGCGTGAGCTGCACTCCAATTAGGTCCCCTGCCGTAACCGGAAGGCTATCTTGCTTCACGTCGCGCTCGCTGAGCAGCCATGCATCAGACCACGGACTGGACCAGTCGTCGCTTCGGCGGATCGCTCGTTTGATGAGCTTGGGCTTTACATCAAGTGCGGCTGCTGACTGGTTGCCGTCGATTATTCGATTGCGAAACAGCGCCCTCACTGTCGCGTCGTAGCTCGTGCCGCAGCGTAACGACAATTGGTAGGCAATGTGGGGCACGCCAAGATCAGCGGCGGACCATGACTGCGCCTTGGCGTGATGGACGATAAGCCAGCTTGGCAGCAGAAACTCACCCGCAAAGGAGTCGGCTTCAATTTCTTGCAGCCTTGATGCTGACGTGACCCCCATTTCTCATCCAGCCATAACGAGAGTCCTGGGTTGATTTGAGCCTTGGTGTTGGTGGGTGGCAAGAGGCCGGCGCGCGGAGCTATCAGCCTGCGCAGCGTGCCGGCCGGTCTCTCCGCAGAAGGCGCTGGCGTACTCCCTGGGCGTCATCCAGCCGAGCTTGGAGTGCGGCCGGCGCTCGTTGTAGTCGCGCCGCCAGGTCTCCAGTACGGCGCGGGCGTGCGGCAAGGACCGGAACAGGGTCTCGTTCAGCAGTTCGTCGCGTAGCCGGCCGTTGAAGCTTTCGTTGTAGCCGTTCTGCTGGGGCTTGCCCGGTGCGATGTAATGCCAGCCCACGCCGCTGTCGTCGGTCCAGGCCAGGATGGCGTTGGAGGTGTATTCGGTCCCATTATCGCTGACGATTGTGTCGGGCCGCCGCCCGCGCTGGGCGATGATGGCATCGAGCTCGCGCGCCACTCGCCGGCCTGACAGCGAGGTGTCGGCCACCAGGGCCAGACACTCGCGCGTGCAGTTGTCGATCACCGTCAGGATCCGGAAGCGGCGGCCGTCGGTCATCTGGTCGGAGACGAAGTCCAGGCTCCAGCGCTGGTTGGGCGTCAGCGGGACCTCCAGAGGCCGCCGCGTGCCGATCGCCCGCTTGCGCCCGCCGCGCCGGCGCACGGTCAGCTTCTCCTCGCGATAGAGCCGCTGGATCCGCTTCTTGTTGACGACATGGCCCTCGCGTTTGAGCAGCACGTGCAGCCGGCGATAGCCGAACCGGCGGCGTTCCTGGGCCAGGGCCTTCAGCCGCTCGCGCAGCACGCCGTCGTCGGTCCGCGTGGCCGCGTAGCGCACGCTCGTCCGATCCACGCCCAGAACCCGGCACGCCCGCCGCTCGCTCATCTCGTAGGCCGACCCCAGATAGGCGGCGGCCTCCCGATGCGCGGCGGGCGTCACCACTTTTTTCCCAGCAGATCCTTCAGCGCGACGTTGTCGAGCATCGCCTCGGCCAGCATCCGCTTGAGCTTGGCGTTCTCGTCTTCCAGCGCCTTGAGCCGCCGCGCCTCCGACACGTCCAGCCCGCCATACTTGGCCTTCCACTTGTAGAAGGTCGGCGAGCTGAGCCCATGCTTGCGGCACAGGTCCGCCACCGGCACGCCCGCCTCCTGCTCGCGCAGGATTCCGATGATCTGTTCTTCCGTGAACCGTGATCGCTTCATTCGTCCGTCCCTTTCCTGGGGCGGACTCTAGTTATTTCTGGAGGAGTTTCAGGGGGTCACGTCAATGCGAAGCCAGCCGGAGAGGCTCCCTCAATGTTGGACGCCGCTCTGCGGAGGACATCGCGACTATCCAGGCTTGGCTTGTGTTCCAAAACCGCATGGCCAAGTTCGTGGGCGGCGGTGAAGCGCTGAACCGAGGGGGGCCGCTTGGTCGACAGGAGCACCCCGGGAGTGTCGCCGCGGAGATAAGCACCAAGCAGGCCATCAAGTGGTCGGAAAACCACCAGGATTTCCAAAGACGCAAGCACGCCTAAAACGTCAATCTGGCCCGACGTTTCGGAGATCCGGCTTTGGGCCTCCATGATTCCGAGAAGTCGCTGCGCGGCCTTCGCACCCTTAAGCCTTGCCAAGCGGACTCGGCTGTTCATTTGGATGACGAACCGGACCGCGACTTCAGGTAAGCCGCAAACCTCTGAAGTTCGCCGATATCCCCATCAGAAAGGCCATCGACGGCCCGAGCTAACAAAGCAACCTTCTCGTCCTTAGTGGGAGTATCTGCACCGCCGGTGAGGTATTCGACATTACGGCCTAACACCTTCGCAAGCCGTGGAAGCTCGAGCGCATCGATCCCCCTAGAGCCGTCCTCTATCTTGGAAATGGCAGAGCGTGGAACTCCGATAGCCTTGGCTACCTCTTCCTGCGAAAGCGATAGGTAGCCCCTCGCTTCCTTGACCCTTTGCCCCAGAAGGGTGCGAGCCTTATCCTCAGTCATTAACGTCCCCCTTAATGACAAGCTTCTCGACCTTCGGAACTAGGTCGGCCAACAACTCATCGAATGATTCGTAGCCGCCGGATTTGATGAGCCTTTCCGGCACGTCGCGCCCGATGACTTTTTCGATTTCCAGCAACGCCCGAACCACGCGGTGAGAGTCGATCTCAATTATCGGCGTGAGGATCGACGCCTTCCCTTTCGGTTCCGGGGCGAGCGCGGCCAGCGTCTCCGTCTCGACCTTCTCGCTAGCCCACCAATCGGACAGGGCCGCGATCACTTGCGCTTTGGGAAAGACGCCAACGACTAGCTTTGTATCAGTGGTCATAGGTGTGTTCCCTTTTGGAACTCACGCTACCAGATTCGTTCGAAATTGGAACATTCCTGGAACGAGATTTGGGTCGAATCTTATGGCAAGATTGAAGCTTCCGGCCCGAACGGGCGGAAGCGGCTGTCTGCACACTGGTTTTTCCCGGCCCACTCCGTTGGCCATGGTCTTGGCAAAGCCGCCGAGAGTTTCTTTTTCAACGCCATGCTTCTCCCCAATCCGGCCCGCCGTTGAAATCCACCCCCGCAGGCGCAAGCTCGCCGGATGGACGACCACCTGCTGGATTTCGAGCTGCGCCCCGGCCGCATCCGCAACGACGGGCGGCAAGCGGCCGGTCGCGCCGGTCGCCTTGGTCGTGTCGTCTCCAAGCGCGCGGGCGGCAGTCCACGGCGGATGGCGCCGAGCGGCGGCAATGTCAGGGCGCCGAACGCGCCCGGCCGCTGCTCGCGGATCGGCCGGGGCCAGGACGCCGCTAATGGTCTGAAGCGGCAGGCCGCCCAGCGTCACGCCAGCGGCTACCGCTCGCGCCGCGTGGTCGTTAAGGGCCGCATCGTGGGCTTGAAGGCCGGCAGCCAGGCGGCCGGCGCCCATCTGCGTTACCTCGTCCGCGATGGGGTCAGCCGTGACGGCGAGCCGGCCCGGCTCTATGGCGCGGACTCCGACAATGTCGATGGCGCGGCCTTCACCGAGCGCGGGGCCGGCGACCGTCGCCAGTTCCGGTTCATCGTCGCCCCGGAGGACGGCGCGGAGCTGTCGGACCTGCGGGCCTATACCCGCGAGTTGATGGATCAGATGCAGATCGACCTGGGCACGCGCCTGGACTGGGTCGCGGTCGATCACTTCAACACCGCCCACCCGCACACCCATGTCGTCATCCGGGGCGTGGACGACCGGGGCAAGGACCTGATCATTGCCCAGGACTACATCACCGCCGGCCTTCGCCACCGGGCCGAGAACCTGGCCACCCTGGAGCTAGGGCAAGAGACCGAGCTGGAGATCAGGAGGAAGCTCCAGGCCGAGATCACCGCCGAGCGCTTGACCCGCATAGACCGGGCGATGATCCAGGACCTCGACGCCAGCCGATCCCTCGACCTTCGCCCCGCCTCGGGACAGGTCCGCGCCGAGGCCGACGCCACCTTGCGGCTTGGCCGCCTCAAGACCCTGGAGGGCATGGGCCTGGCCGAGCAAACCGCGCCCGGCGTCTGGACCTTGTCCAACGACATCGAGCCGACCTTGCAGGCGCTTGGCGAGCGTGGCGACATCATCAAGGCCATGAGCCGGGCAATCAGTCGGCGGGGCCTATCGCGCCCGGCCGAGGCCCTGGTCATCGACACCGATGGCGAGGGCTCGACGCCGAAGGTCGGCCGGGTCATCGACAAGCGTCTGGTCGATGAACTGGACGACCGCATGGGCCTGATCGTCGATGGTCTCGATGGCCGGGTCCGTCACGTCAAAGTCGATGGCGACACGGCGACCACGATCCCCATAGGCGCCGTCGTCGAGACCGGGGCGCGGCGGGCCAGCCGTCCGGCGGATCGAACCATCGCCAGCCTCGCCGAGGATGGCGTCTACCGGCCCAGCGATCACCGGCAGCGCCTGGAGAGCGGAGAGATGCGCCTAACGCCCGGCGCCAACGCCGACGATCTCGTCGAGTCCCATGTTCGCCGGCTGGAGGCGCTACGGCGGGCCAAGGTCGTCGAGCGCCTGGACGCAGACCATTGGAGCGTCCCCGGCGACTTCCTGGCCCGCGCCGAGGCCTACGAGGCGACACATGGCCGCCGCGCCCAGGTCCGGCTGCTGTCGGCCTTCGATCTGGACCGCCAAGTCACCAGCGATGGCGCGACTTGGTTGGATCGCCAGCTTGTCGGCAAGACCCCGCCCGAGGCCGCGCCCAGCGGGTTTGGCGGCGAGGTCGGGCGAGCGCTGGAGCGCCGCCGCGAGGCGCTGGTCCGCCAGGGCCACGCCAGCCGCGCCCACGACGGCGGCTGGCGGGCCAAGCCCGATCTTCTGCGCACTCTGGAGCGCCAGGAAGTCGCCAAGGTCGGGGCGGCCCTGGCCAAGGAGAAGAACCTACCGTTCCGCGTTCCCGAGACCGGCGAGACGGTGAAGGGCAAACTTGCCGACAGCGTTCAGTTAGCGTCGGGCAAGTTCGCGGTGATCGAGGGGAGCTATGACTTCAGCCTCGTGCCCTGGCGCTCGACCTTGGATTCGTATCGCGGTCAGCAGATCGCCGGCACGCTGGAGCCCGGCGGCGGGATCGCTTGGCAGCTTGGACGAAGCCGAGGCCTTGGCATCTGAGATCAGGCCTTGGGCGCGCCGTCCTCGTCGAACTGACCGCCGTTGGACTCGAAGGCCTGATCGGCCAGCGACGCGCCGCTGGAGAGGCGCCGTCCAAGCGCCTCTAGGAAGCTGGCATATCGCTTCTGCCCCAGCGCCTGCACGGCGGCTTGATCGCCCGAGGTGACGATCGGCGTCGTGCCCAACCATGTGCGGATGAAGATCGCCAGGGCCTCGTTGCTGACCTGGGCCTCTCGTTCGACCCGCTCGATATGGCGGTTCATCCGGTCCAGCCGCCGCAGCAAGGCGGCCTCAGTGCGCTCGGCGCCATCCGGCGACAGGAACGAGGCCACCGCCGCGCGGACGATCTCCGACTTTGGCCGCCGCATACGGGCGGCCGTCTTGTCCAGTTCCTTGGCCAGGTCCGGCGGCAGATAGACCTTGGTTTCGACTTTCATCGGGGATCTCCGGCGCCCGCCAGGAGGTCGTTGTCGTCGGTCAGGCCCAAGCGCTTGCGCATCAGCCAGGCGCGATGACGGGCGCGGGTGTAGGGCGATGGGGTTTGCGCCACGGCGATGCGCCCGCCGACATGGCGCCAGTGATCGGGCGCGACGCGCTCGGGGCGCAGGCCCTGGGCTTCGATGGCGTCGATCGCCGTCAGGCCGGCTTGGACTTTCACCCAGGTCTTCAGGTCCAGCAGTATCTCGGCGCCGGGGGTGACGAAAGGAACAGGGTCGAAGGGCTCGCCGGTCGCCACGGCCCGCAGGACCCAGAGTCGCGATAACGTCGTGCCGTACTGGCCGGCTTCCCAATGGACGACGGCGAAGACAGCGCCGGGGGCGAAGGACGCCGCGCGGCGGCGGCGGTCGATCTCGCGTTCATCACCGATGCGGCCGAAGCGTATCCAACGCTGAAATCGGCCCTTGAGCCAGATCAGTTGGACTTCAGTTGGCGGCGATTGGGCGGATGGAGGCATGGTGCCGCCATGGTCGGCCCAACGCTCACAGCTTCAAGGGGTGATGAAACGCCGTCGTAGAAAGACAGGCTCTAGGAAAGAGACGGCGGGTTTCCCTACCATAGACCACCGTCCTATCCACCTTCCGCCATTGTGCCCAATGTCCGGTTTTAGGCGCGACGCTCATTTCTCCACCCGACCCTAGTCGGGCCTTGGCTTCTCAGCGGGAATTCTGCGCCGTTCACGTCGGAGTAGCAGGAAGGACGCCGCGAACAGCGCCAAGACGGCTATGCCGAAGATGTCGGCCATTGATGTCATCGCTGCGAACTTCCAGCCTAGAATCGCCACGGCGAACAGATTCAACAGCGCAATGAGCACTAGCCTTGAACGACGCATTGCATTCCCCTTCACCACCCTAGTCGGGCTCTCCGGATCACTGCTCTGCTTTCAGCGCCTCAATCACTGCGAACGCCTCAATGACTAACGCAGCAATAGCGTAGGCGGCGAAGAGTATTGGCTTCGCTTTGGCCTGGGCCACGATCCCTGTGAAGGCATCATCCAGGGAGGGGCGTGGTCGCATGGACGCCCAGTGCAGGAGCAACCCTCCGCACCAGCCAATTGGCAATGCGGTGGCAAACCATATCAGCAGCAACCCATCGCCAGCTATTTCCGAAAGCGCGACCATGGCCAGCATGTAGCCCGAAGCGACAGCGAACGCCTTGGTACTGATGCGAAGACGTGACCAGCGATCAGCAAGAGATGGAGCTTCATGGGCCATGGCATAGCTATGTGGGGTTCGATCCGCTTGTTCAAGATATCAGTCCGCAGGGAACGGTTCAGCCTGACTTCAGCAAACACCCTGCGCGGACATTGACGCTTTTGACCCGTGTGCGCCTAGAATGCTGTCATGACGTCAGACGATATTGAAGCCGCAATCGCCGCCGCTCTTACCGCAAAGGGTTCCGGAGCACTGCCATTCGAACGGATGATAGAGTTGATCGAAGCTGGTCGATCACGCGGCTTATCCGTCTCGACTATCGACGCAACATGCGACGGCGGCGGGCAGCCAAGATCTGACCTGGGCTTTCACGTCGATAGTGATGATCTGGACAGGATGGCTTGCGACAGCGCAGGTCGTGCCAACACTACGGCCAAGTGGGCCAGAGAAAGCTATGAGGCGGTGACGATCGAGGATGGCGTCGAATTCGAGGTCTGGTTCTGGCGGGATTGATCAGGCTCGACGTCTTTTTCCACCCCTAGTCGGACGTTGCGCACATCAAGCGTACGCTTATGGTTGAGCTATGAGCCAATCTTCTTGCCCAATCTCGTCTCAGCTCACGCCGCGCGAATACGTTCGCTTTTGGTGGGCGATCATCTGGAGGAGTTCTCTTCTTGGCTTTTTCGCGGGAAGTATACTCGGCGCCGTCGTCGGCATGATCCTAGGAGCGCTAGGTTATGCACGTTTCGGGGCGGCAGGTGGCGCTGTGGCTGGAGGGTTTGCGAACTTCGTCGTCAGCTACTTTGTAATTCGACATGTGTTGGGCAAGCAGTTTGCCGGGTTCAAGTTGGTTGTTGAGCGTCCAGCGGGGATCGTCTCCTAACCACCGATGTTGTTGAAAAAGGCCTCTGATCTGGCGAGCGCTGAGCAGCGTTGAGAGTTGTTGTCGCTCAGGCTGGTGAGACCTGAGGCTGCTGCTGGGCGAGCTTGGCGAGTTTGCGGAGGTTTTGGGCGGTGGCGGCGAGGAGGAACTCGTCTTTGGCGCCGTTGGGACCTCGTAACCTGAGGCGATCGAGCCCGACGATGCGCTTGAGGTGGGCGAAGAGCATCTCGACCTTTTTCCGTTCGCGCCGGGAGGTGATGTAGGCGTCGGTCTTGGCGATGTCGCGGGCCATGTCGCGCGCGCCCTCGTGGATCGAGCGGGTCACTTTTCGATAGGGCTGCTTGGGACAGCAGGCCGCCTTGAGCGGGCATGGCTGACAGTCGTGGGTGCTGGCGCGATATCGGATGGTGTCGTCGGCCGGAGCGTTGTTGCGAGGGACCTTGAAGGCGCGCCGGCTGGACTTGAGCAGCTTGCCGCCCGGACAGGTGTAGGCGTCGGCCTGGTGGTCGAAGCTGAAGTCGGCTCGGGAGAAGGTCCCGTCATCGCGCTGGGATTTGTCGAAGACAGGAATGTGGGGCTCGATGCCCTGATCATGGACCAGCCAGTCGAGCATCTCGGCCGTGCCGTAGGCGGTGTCGGCGGCCAGGCGCTCGGGATAGAGACCAAGGCGGTCGTTGGCCCGCTCGATCATGGTGCGACAGGCGGCCAGCTCGCCCTGGCGGACCGCCGTCGAGGGCTCAACATCGACGATCACCGCATGATCCAGGTCGATCAGGTAGTTGGTGCAGTAGGCGAAGCTGGCCGGCCCGGCTTGGGCGGCGGTCCATCGCGAAGCCGGATCCGAAAGTGAGATATACTTGGGGGTGACGGGCGTGGCCGCGCCGAAGGCCGCGTCGTCCAGGACCGCCAGATACTCCTCGACGGCCCGCCCGGCGGCCTCTGCCGGCAAGCCTGCGGCGCCGTCGACGGCGGTTCTGTGCCGGCTGGCGTCGGCGCGGATGATACTGGCGTCAACGGCGAAGCCCTCGCCACCGACCAGGCCCTCGGCCATGCAGCGGCGCACCACGCTCTCGAACAGCTCTCGCAGCAGATCGCTGTCACGGAAGCGGCCGTGGCGGTTCTTGGAAAAGGTGGAGTGATCGGGCACGTCGCCGTCCAGGCCCAAGCGGCAGAACCAGCGGTAGGCGAGGTTGAGGTGGACCTCCTCGCACAGTCGGCGCTCGGAGCGCACGCCCATGCAGTAGCCGATCAGCAGCATCCGGATCATCAGCTCCGGATCGATCGAGGGCCTGCCGATCGCGCTGTAGAACGGCGCCAAATGGGCCCGCACGCCTTCCAGATCGACGAACCGATCGATGGCGCGCAGCAGGTGATCCTGGGGCACGTGCCCATCGAGCGAGAACTCGTAGAACAGAGCCGGCTGCTCGATCCGACGCTCGCCCATCATGGCCGAAACCTCCTGCTTCAACAGGAGTGAATCAGGCCAGAGGCGCCGCTTCAACCGGCCTTTTTCAACACAATCCACCCATCTCGGACCTTGAGAAGGTCCGCTTGCGGGTAGCCGTTCGGAGGCTAAGCTGATCCCATGCGATATCTGTTCCAGTTCGGGTTTGAGACCCCTGCGGAGTTCAAAACAAACTCCGCTAGCGGCTGGGACGATCAGTCCAGTGAGGCCATCTGGATCAATGCGCCTTCAGCGGAGGCAGCGCTTGCATGGGGGCGTTCCGTAACTTCCGCAATCGACGGTGGGCTCAACTGATCGCCGCAACACACTCGGCGAAGGTCTCTGCTGGGGTTCGATAGAGCAAGGTCTTTCTGGGCCGTTCGTTGAGCTGCCTGGCGATGGCGCTGAGCTGGGCCTGGCTGTGCAGGGACAGGTCGGTTCCGTGCGGCAGGTACTGACGCAGCAGCCGGTTGGTGTTTTCGTTGGAGCCCCGCTGCCAGGGCGATCGAGGATCACAGAAGTAGACCTCGACGTTCGCGGCCAGGGCCAGCCGCTTGTGGTCGGCGAGCTCCTTGCCGCGATCCCAGGTCAGGGACCGGTAGAGTTCGTCAGGCAGTTTTCGGGACTGTTTGATCAGGGCCGAGACGACGCTCTGGGTGTCCTTGTTGGCGACCTTGACCAGCATGACGTAGCGCGAGTGTCGCTCGACCAGCGTGGCGACGTAGCTGTTCCTGGACCCGCCGATCAGGTCGCCTTCCCAATGGCCGGGTACGGCGCGATCCTCGACGCAGGACGGCCTCTGGCTGATGGAGACCGCGTCCCTGATCTGGCCCAGGCCGTTGCGCTTGAGGCTGGCGTGGCGGGAACGGCGAATGGTCCGCCGGGCCCTGAGATGGTCCAGCAGCTCCTTCTTCAGCACCCCTCGGGTCTGGATGAACAGGCTGCGGTAGATGGTTTCGTGCGACACCTGATTGTGCGCCTCCCCGGGCCAGGTGCGCTTGAGCCAGCCGGCGATCTGCTCGGGCGACCATTTGCGTTGCAGCTTGGCGGATACTGTCCGGGCCAGGGCGGGTCGGCAAGCCAGCTTGCATCGCTTGGGACGCAAGGCCCGGTCCCACGCCGCCTGATCGGAGCTGGTCGCTCGATACCGGTCAGGCCCGCCGTTGCGCAGGATCTCGCGACTGATCGTCGATGGCGATCGGCCCAGCGACCGGGCGATCCCCCGCAGCGAGCAGCGGCTGCTGAGACCTCGGGAGATTTCCTCCCGCTCGCTCAGGCTAAGCGCCTGAGCCGCTCGCCGCCGGTCTGGAGGCCGGATGCCGCCCGTCGGCGAAAGCACCGAAAACACCGACGAGGACTCCCGATCAAACCGTCGTCCGATCGAACTCATCGACTCGCCGGCCTTCCAGCGATCCCAGATTTCAGCCCGCTGGGCCGCCGAGTAGTAGATGCGACGCCGCTGCTTCATCACCCACGCTCCCTCTCCTAAGAAAAGTTAGCGTGTTGCGGCGATCAGTTGAGCCCACCACCCAAGTCGGACGTTAAAGGGGGCGGTTAGCCGGGTCTGGTCTCGGCGCTAAGCTCGCCTCCAACGACACCGATGTAGTCGGTCCGCCCGTCCGCGTGTTGCTCGACCTTCGAGCAGATGACCGCTGCGCGAAAGCCGGAGATCAGAGGAGGGTCGTCTCGGGGTCTTTCGGCGGGTCCTGCTTCTGACCCATGCCCCGGCTCACGATCATCAACGCGTCGTCGTGTAGCGGACGCTGCAGGGCCTTGGCCTCGTCCCATGGCGCATGCATCCAGACGTCGCGCTCCTCTTCCGTCGTCAGGATGACGGGCATGGCCTTCGAGTGGATTGGACCAACGACACCGTTCGCGTCCGTCGTCAGGAAGGCGAACAGGTCGCAGGTCTCGAAGCCGGTCTTCATCTTGCGCACGCAGGTGTAGTCGCGGGTCTCGACGCCGGCGAAGAAGGCTAGCGGGCGATCCTGGCCCAGGGCGAACCAGACGTTCTCGCCAGCCTTGCCACCTACTTGGTTTGGCTCGGCGAATGAGGTGAGTGGGACTAGGCACCTGCGCTCCGGCGCCAGCCATTGCGTCCAAAACTTGGTCTGGCGGATGTTGGTCGTGCCCGGGTCCGGCTCCTTCTTCAGGAGTTCCTCAAAAGCCGCTTCGTCGATCACATGGCCCTTGAGCCGCAACTTCTCAGCGCGGTCCTCGGCAGCCTTCCGGCGGGCAAAGAATGGAGAGGGCATGCCCCAACGCGCCATGACCAGTTCTTTACCGCCGTTGGCGGCGTGTCGAACGATCGGCGCAGGGTAGTCGGGGAATATGCCCGGAAGGGGGGGAAGGTTGCCGACGCCGTCGATGGCTTCAATGAACGCCAAAACCTCGGATTGGCCGCGCCTCATGCTGTAGAGGTTGCACATCGCGTCAGGCCCTTAGCCAGATCGAGACAGCCCAGCTGTCGTCGGCCGGTTCCTCGCCGATGTGTTGGATAAACTCGACATGCTCGGCGTCGGGATGCGCGGCCCAGAAGTCGCCTTCGGACTTCCACTCGCCGATGAACTCCAGGTCCGCCGGGTGGTCGGGCTTCGGCGTAACCGGCGCGTCCGGCGCGACCTGACCGGTAAGCCACACCTTCACCTCGACCTCATCGTCAGGGCCGATCCAGCGGTTCTCGATCCGCTCGACCAGCGGATGCCGGTCCCAGAACGCTTTGTCATGCGGCTTGCCGATCGCAGCGAGCGCTGCGCCGTCCAGATAAAAGCGCTGGACCTCGTTGGTCTCGCTATCGACGATGCGCCAGGCCCAGGACTGTTCAGTCATGTCGGTCTCCTTGGGAGCGGAAGCTAACGATCAGTCTGTCCGGCGCCTAGCGGCGGTCGCCGGAGATGTTAGCCTTGCCCTTGGCGCCGCAAACGCTGCAGCGAAGGCCGCGAGCCAGCTCCATCGGCGTTCGGGCGGGGCCAACCTTCAGCAGGATGGCCTTCCTTGGCCAGATGACTGAGTAGCCGCAGGCGCATTGGATCGTCAGGCGCGTCAACTTCCCTGTGCGTGGATCCATGTCAGCCATGCGTCAGGATTCAACCGGCGGCTCCACCTGTCGAACGGCTCGCCACCAGGGCCAGCTTCGACCGTTCCCGCGCTGAACCTTCTCCATCTCGAACCACGCACTCTCGCCCTCGAAATCAGGCACGTCCTCCACCGCCACAAACTCGACCGCTGAACGCCGTCCTGAGCCTGTCGCTCGGGGGAAGGTGAAGCTAAGAGTGGGTGACCGCGGATCGCCGTGCGTGCGACGCATGCGAGTCAGCTTCTCGACCGAGCGCAGATAGACGCGGGGCGGTTGCGGCGCGCGGGTTCGCACGCGCTCTCCAGCACGTTGGGCCGTCATGGCGATGTCTCCGATGTTCTGCTAATGTTCTCGTTCGGGCTGAGCGGAGAGTCAAGGCGGGACGATTGCCAGCCACACTTCTCTGGCGCTGGAGATTTCGACACCCAGCAGGGGGAGTTGTCCGGCTGTGAGCGGTGCCCGGATTTCCGCTCACGACCCATCCAGGACTTCGCTAGGCCCGCTCGTTGGCCTAATCGCCTCAGTGCTCGCCCGATGAGTAAGGCTTAGACTAACGTCGCTTCGCATTGTCTGCCCCCGCACATCCTCCGGCGGTAGCGCCGGCTTCCGGCTGGCCGGGAGTGTGGAGGCGCGCGCTCCGCGCCTCCCGGTGTCAACCTATTAACTTTAGCGCCGGGGACTCTACATAAATGGTTCGATCAAATTAGATTACTTGGGCTCCGCAAACGTGCAGGGAGCGAAATTTTCGTAAGTAATTGGACGTTTGTAGGCATCGCCTAACAGAGCCATAAGCGCATCGAACGAAACTGGTTGCTTTCCTCTCACTCGCGCCAGGTCTAGCTCTTTGTTCGCACTATAAAATATGCCAATCGGCCCGCTTGATCTTTTATACAGAATGGCGAAGTTGGAGTTTCTCTTGCTTTGAAGGATATAAAGAGGCCCGTCTGGAACAGCATGGTGACCAGGAGGGTAAGTCACCTCGCCGACGACAACTGTTTGAATATCACCCACTGACCAGCCATCGCCAGTTTTCAGCGCTGTCGCGCAGGTACGCGGGAGTGCGATCGATGAAAACGCGGTTTTGAGACAATAAAGCTCCGTCGTTGAACAGTCCTCCAAAGAGTCTGAGGTTCCATCACCAAGCCGATCAGCGCTGGATAGATGTCGATTGAAATCGAAAATCATATTTTCGAAAACGAATATCTTTTCCGTAGACCATGGGGCGGCTTGCGTGGAAGCAGACGCGAAGGTCAGGGCGAAGACAGAAAAAATTTTCGCAAGCATAGACATTGTTGCTCCCTTCACCAGGCGACCGGCGGCCCGGCTTGGCCGGGTGTTGGGGTATAAGCATACCCATAAGGTGCACCTTGCCAAATCGGCAGCCCGATTGATTGCATCACTTCACGGGTGGCAACGTTCGTGAAAACTTCCGCTTTCTTGCCCCACTCCGACGCATTGAAGTTGTTTATGTTGAAGTTCGGCGTGTTTTGAGCCTGATGGTAGGCCCTATAATCATTCACCATCTGGTCACGATACGCTTGAACGGCTGGCAACGTATGAGCCAATTCGTGGATCAAGTAATAATAGATACCCGATACTCCACCTTGCCCGTAATAGGAGCCTTTGCCGGGCTCGTTAGTGAGGATCGTTTTATAGTTTACCTCGCTAAAGAGTTGCGCCTCCCGGACAGCCCCACCAGCACCGTTTCCATAGTCAATATCTGAGACCTTGTAGGCAAACGCATCCCACCTGAGAGCTACTTCGAAGCCATTGATGGTGTTGTTTCGCGGAAGTTGCCAAACCTGCTGCGAGGACAACGAACTTATCGCTTGCTCAACCGTCAGAATGCCTTTTTCTAGAAGCGCGGCAACATTCAGAGATCCGGCGAAATCCGGGTCATTTTCCAACGTCATAACCGTAACCGGCGGCGCAAGGGGATTCGGAGTAGTGCCGCCGCTAAAGTATTCATTAATTACAAGTTGATCTACGGGAAGAATATTGTTCCATGTGTTAAACGCCCACACAGAATACACTATACCACCATTTAGGTCGATTGTTGGATTCGGGCTAAGCGGTGTACGTCGTTGAACTCGCTCCCCCGCAATCACTACTTCCTCAACCACATTGTTTTCCGGAAGATCCGTATTTAGCGGCATCACGCCCGGATGGTCGGATGGCAGGAAAGTGACGATGTCCATATTCTGCAAACTCCAGATACAACCTAGAGCTATCGGTAGCGCGCTCGCCAATAAGAAGAAAGGGGGCCGCGCAAAACTTTTTGTTGAATAACTGTACTATTGGCCGTGGCAAAACGCCCTGTCGTTTTCAACAGAGTTTGTCGTTGAGCGCGGACGCCAATGTCCGCTCCCCACCGATTGTGTTGAAAAAGGCCGGTTGAAGCGGCGCCTCTGGCCTGATTCACTCCTGTTGAAGCAGGAGGTTTCGGCCATGATGGGCGAGCGTCGGATCGAGCAGCCGGCTCTGTTCTACGAGTTCTCGCTCGATGGGCACGTGCCCCAGGATCACCTGCTGCGCGCCATCGATCGGTTCGTCGATCTGGAAGGCGTGCGGGCCCATTTGGCGCCGTTCTACAGCGCGATCGGCAGGCCCTCGATCGATCCGGAGCTGATGATCCGGATGCTGCTGATCGGCTACTGCATGGGCGTGCGCTCCGAGCGCCGACTGTGCGAGGAGGTCCACCTCAACCTCGCCTACCGCTGGTTCTGCCGCTTGGGCCTGGACGGCGACGTGCCCGATCACTCCACCTTTTCCAAGAACCGCCACGGCCGCTTCCGTGACAGCGATCTGCTGCGAGAGCTGTTCGAGAGCGTGGTGCGCCGCTGCATGGCCGAGGGCCTGGTCGGTGGCGAGGGCTTCGCCGTTGACGCCAGTATCATCCGCGCCGACGCCAGCCGGCACAGAACCGCCGTCGACGGCGCCGCAGGCTTGCCGGCAGAGGCCGCCGGGCGGGCCGTCGAGGAGTATCTGGCGGTCCTGGACGACGCGGCCTTCGGCGCGGCCACGCCCGTCACCCCCAAGTATATCTCACTTTCGGATCCGGCTTCGCGATGGACCGCCGCCCAAGCCGGGCCGGCCAGCTTCGCCTACTGCACCAACTACCTGATCGACCTGGATCATGCGGTGATCGTCGATGTTGAGCCCTCGACGGCGGTCCGCCAGGGCGAGCTGGCCGCCTGTCGCACCATGATCGAGCGGGCCAACGACCGCCTTGGTCTCTATCCCGAGCGCCTGGCCGCCGACACCGCCTACGGCACGGCCGAGATGCTCGACTGGCTGGTCCATGATCAGGGCATCGAGCCCCACATTCCTGTCTTCGACAAATCCCAGCGCGATGACGGGACCTTCTCCCGAGCCGACTTCAGCTTCGACCACCAGGCCGACGCCTACACCTGTCCGGGCGGCAAGCTGCTCAAGTCCAGCCGGCGCGCCTTCAAGGTCCCTCGCAACAACGCTCCGGCCGACGACACCATCCGATATCGCGCCAGCACCCACGACTGTCAGCCATGCCCGCTCAAGGCGGCCTGCTGTCCCAAGCAGCCCTATCGAAAAGTGACCCGCTCGATCCACGAGGGCGCGCGCGACATGGCCCGCGACATCGCCAAGACCGACGCCTACATCACCTCCCGGCGCGAACGGAAAAAGGTCGAGATGCTCTTCGCCCACCTCAAGCGCATCGTCGGGCTCGATCGCCTCAGGTTACGAGGTCCCAACGGCGCCAAAGACGAGTTCCTCCTCGCCGCCACCGCCCAAAACCTCCGCAAACTCGCCAAGCTCGCCCAGCAGCAGCCTCAGGTCTCACCAGCCTGAGCGACAACAACTCTCAACGCTGCTCAGCGCTCGCCAGATCAGAGGCCTTTTTCAACAACATCCACCCCTTGCTGAAGTTCGGAAGGTCCGCTTGCGGGACCCCCATTTGATGCAGGGGCGCGGGGGTCCGGTTTCCGGCGACGGTCCAATTTCTGTTCCCGACCCGTTGCGGACTCGCGCTTGGGTGCGGCAAGGTGGCATATGATCGAAGGGTGCCAAGGCTGCGGTAAACCGCTCACAGACGGTCGGTGGGACCCGCTTTGCACGCGCTGCGCGCTCGCGGCTGCATGGCCTTGGGGCTATCTGAAATGGACCGCGATTGCTGCAATCGCTGGCGGCATCTTCGCCGCCATCCTCCACGTCGCATAACCACCCTCAACCGCCCGTCGAAACGTCGGCTTACCGGTCATAGGCGCAGGAAGTGCCGGGCAGAGATCGCCCCCTCAAGGGCGGCTTCGCCGCCGCCTGCGGCGATGCGCTTCGCGCACCCTTGACCGGCCGCTCTCCGCCCGGCTTGGGCTCGGCAAGCGGTTTAAGCCGGATCAGCCGCGTTCCGCGCCTGCGGCTTAACCGCGAGGCTAAGGTTTGAGGCGAACGCCGGGGCCAGTACCGGCGGCCTCGTCGGCCTCCAGAAATTCGACGCCGGCTTCCTCCAGCGCGCGTTGGATAGCTTGCACGTTGGCCACTGAACTCCTGCCCGTGCCGACTTCGCCCTCCATTCGACGGATGGTTTGAAGGGACACGCCCGCCGCCTTCGCCAGAT
Organism: Caulobacter sp. ALps2; assembly: GCF_058681635.1. Classification (NCBI taxonomy): domain Bacteria; kingdom Pseudomonadati; phylum Pseudomonadota; class Alphaproteobacteria; order Caulobacterales; family Caulobacteraceae; genus Caulobacter; species Caulobacter sp. ALps2. The sequence goes on along the minus strand of NZ_CM178743.1, from coordinate 1,824,252 downwards.
CGGCACCCGTCCAATCGACCAGGGCTCTGCCCGCCCGTATTTGCGCACCTGTCAGCATGAGTGTTACTTTTTGAGCCGTATGGGACTTTTTGATTGATTTGGCGGAATCGGAGTGATAGCCTGACGATAACCACTGAATCAGGACCTACGCTATGGGCCAGCGTCGAAAGACGGGCGACGGTACGCGCCTGCCTGAGATTTCACGTCGCACGGTGATCGGCGCGACCGTCGTTCCGTTGGCGGGGCCTGCGCGGGGAGCGGCGCCCGTAGAGGCCGCCAGCATCCCCGCGCGGTGCGCCGACTGGCTTGCCCGAGATCATGAGATCGACCGGCTCGGCCGGCGATGGTCGGAGCTGGAGACCTCGCTTGTCGCCCAATATCCCTATTTCAAACTGACCGAACGTCAGGTCAGCGCCTTGCCAGAGGGCAAGGAGATGGACGCCATAACCGCCGAATGCGACCGGCTCTACAAAGCCCGCGACGCGGCCCTTGAGACGCTGGCCAAGCTCAAGCCTCGGACCGTCCAAGACGCCACGGCTATGCTCTCCATCGCCTTTCGCCTCAACTACTGTGAAGACGGCGAGGCTTGGCCCTTCATCCGTGAAGCCCACAAATTCCTCACCAAGGCCTGCTGTCCCGACTGTGGCGCGGCTTACGCGCCCAGCGGATTGTTGCCGGGTTAGCCGCAGTGATTTGGGAGTCGAACCCCGGATCGCTGCGTGTGACCTCCGCAATCGCTGCGGGTTTGATGCGGCTGGCGGCCAGGGCGCGAATTAATTTCGACCTCGTCAGGTCTTTCCGATTGACGCCGGGAGTATCCGAAGAGGTTCCCGCCGTATCCCGCAGTTCGACATCCATTCGTGCGGGGGCTCAGGCCCCGCCGTTGACCGGGACCGACACCGATCCAACGCTTTGGGCTCCCTCCAAGGAGCCCAACATGGACGAGGACGCTCCGGTGCCGGAAGGCGCCGCTACCACCGCCAACGAGCCCACGCAGATCAGTCCCCGCGCCGACGCTGCCCTGCGCACTCTGGCGCGGCTTCTAGGCCGTCAGATCGCTCGCGAACATTTCCGGCGCAGCCTTGCCGCCGCCAATGACGACGCCGCCTCACCTGAGGCGAGCGAGGAATAACCGACCCGGAGCCCCGTCCATGACCCGTGTTGCGATCTACGCCCGCTATTCGGACGACAAGCAGTCGCCCAATTCCATCGAGGATCAGGTCCGCATCTGCCGGATGCACGCCGACAAGCAGGGTTGGCGGGTGGTGGAGATCTATTCCGATGCGGCGATCTCAGGCTCGACGGTGATCCTGCGTCCTGGCGTCCAGGCCTTGTTGCGCGACGCCATGGCCGGCAGGTTCGACGTGGTGCTAGCCGAGGCGATGGACCGGCTGAGCCGCGATCAGGAGGACATCGCCGGGCTCTTCAAGCGCCTGCGGTTCGCGGGCGTGCCGATGGTCACCCTCGCCGAGGGCGAGGTCTCCGAGCTTCACGTCGGCCTCAAGGGCACAATGAATGCGCTGTTCCTCAAAGACCTGTCGGCCAAGACCCATCGGGGCAACCGGGGCCGTGTGGAGGCGGGCAAGGCCCCAGGCGGCAACTCCTACGGCTACAAGGTCGTGCGCGAGATCAACGCGGCGGGCAAGGTCACGACGGGCGAGCGGGAGATCATCCCGCATGAGGCCGAGGTTATCCGGCGCATCTTCCGCGACTACGTGGCGGGCAAGAGCCCGCGCCAGATCGCCATTGAGCTGAACGGCGAGGGCGTGGCTTCGCCCAAGGGCGGCCTATGGAGCGACAAGACCATCCGGGGCGTCCCGGCGCTTCAGACCGGCATCCTCTATAATCACCTCTATGTCGGTCAGATGGTCTGGAACCGCCGCCGTGATCTTCGCGACCCAGACACGGGACGGAGCCGCCACCGGGTCAACCCAATCAGCGAATGGGTCCACGCCCAGGCCCCGCATTTGCGGATCATCGACGATGAACTTTGGCAGGCGGCCAAGGCCAAGCAGGCCGAATACAGCAAGGCCTATCAGGACGCCTTGGCCAAGGGCGCCGAGCCTTGGCGGGCCGCCGCCAGCGGTGTGCGTCCGCTGACTCTGCTGTCGGGCCTGATCGTCTGCGGCGTTTGCGGCGGAACGGTCGCTCGGCGTGGCAACAATCGCTTGGCCTGCGTCGCCCACATCAACGGCAAGGGCTGTTCGAACGCCAGCGCCGTGCGGGGCGACAGCCTGGAGGCGCGGGTTCTGGTCGGCCTGAAGGACCAGATGATGGCGCCCGACTTGATGGCCGACGCCATGCGGGCGTTCATCGAAGAGACCAATCACCTCAATCAGCAGCGCCGGGCCAATGAGGGTGCGGACCGTCAGCGCCTGGAGAAGGCCAGGAAGGCTATCGCCAGCATAGTCTCGGCTATCGAGGACGGCGGCTATAGCCGACCGCTGATGGAGCGGATGCGAGGGCTGGAGACCGAGGTCGAAGCGCTGGAACAGGCTCTTGCCCAGGCGCCGCGCGATATCCCCGACGTTCATCCCAACGTCGCCGACAACTACCGCCGTAAGGTCGAGGTTCTCACCCAGGCGCTCAATGATCCCGATGGGCGGGTCCAGGCGGCGACCGCGCTACGCGCGCTTATCGACAAGGTGGTGATTACGCCCACCGGCCGGCGCGGCGAGGTGAACGTGCGCCTGTTTGGCGATCTGGAGACAATGTTGCTCTGGGCGCAGGACAAAGGAGGCCGGGAGACTAAGCCCGTTCGGGGTTTTCTGACGGCTGTCGGGGAGGGTGTGTTGGTGGCGGGGAGCGAGCGGTCCGGGGATGAGCTTGCTGGGCTCACCCGCCCGCCGTCGGCGTGGTTGGAGGTAAAAGGGTATGTCCTGGCCTGGAGTGGCCCGCCCTCTTCGACCGTCGGAGCTAGCGGAAACGCTCAGTTCCGGGTTCCGGTAAGGCCTGAACAGGGCCACCCGACGGGACGCTGGCGAATAACGGTCGCGCGGAGCGTTCGGGCTTCGTCGAAACGGTACTTACACACTCACACACCGGGCGTGGCCCGGCGCTCCGCGTCCCTTTCCACTCCCTTCAGCGGTCTCCCGCGTGAAGCGGCGGACGCGCGCCCTCAGAACACCGGCAGCGGACGAGGCTTGCGGTCGTCGCCGATGGCCACGAAGGTGAAGACGCCTTCGGTGACCTTGTGGGCCTGTTCGGCGTCGCGACGGCGACGCCAGGCCTCGACCTGGACCTTCAGCGAGGTGCGGCCGGTATGGACCACGCGGGCGAACAGGCTGACCTCGTCGCCGACGAACACCGGGCTGATGAAGGTCATGCCGTCGACGGCGATGGTGGCGCAGCGGCCGGCCGCGCGGTGGAAGGCGATCGAGGCCGCGGCCAGGTCCATCTGCGACAGCAGCCAGCCGCCGAAGATGTCGCCCTCGGGATTGGTGTCGGACGGCATGGCGATGGCGCGTAGCACCGGCGCCTCGTGCGGCCACTCGGCCTTTTCCCAGGCCTTGGCCAGGGTCTCGGCCCGCTGGGCCTCGGGGAAGGTGTCGGTCACGGACTTAGTGGCCGCCGGCGCCTTCATAGACGCCCGGAGCCAGGCGCTCGTCCTCGTCGCCCTCGCCGGTCGCGGCGACGAAGCGGCGGTCGCAGTACGAGCAGTCGACGAAGCCGGCCGCGCCCATCTCCAGCCACACGCGCGGGTGGCCCAGGGCCCCGCCGACGCCGTCGCAGGCGATGCGGTGCGAGCGGACCATGATCGTCTCCGGCGCGGGGCCGGCGATCGCGTCGACATCCATGGCGGTCGGAGCGGTGGGGGTCTTGGCCATATCGGCGAGTCCTTAGAATTCGAGCGCGACAGCCGAAAGTGGCCGCCGGTTTCGGCGCCCGTCGCGCGCCAAACTAGAGACTGGAGACTTTCTCCTGAGAAAGGCTCCAGACGCGGCCTTGGCGCGGCGGCGAACGAGGCATACCTATGCGACGCTCAAAGGCGCCGTCAATCGACGCGCGCCCTAGCGGGCGTTTCTGGCGACGTTTCCCACTCCGCCGTGTTGCTATCTGGACGATCCATGGACCTGCCCGCCTACGCCATCGAAGCCGAAGGCCTGTACAAGACCTATGCCGGCACGAAGACCTCGCCGGAAAAGCGGGCCCTGAACGGCATCGACCTGAAGATTCCGCGTGGCTCGATCTTTGGCCTGCTGGGTCCCAACGGCGCGGGCAAGTCGACCTTCATCAACATCCTGGCCGGGCTGGTGCGCAAGAGCTCGGGCACGGTGAAGATCTGGGACCGCGACATCGACCTGCGGCCGCGCGACGCCCGCGCCGCCATCGGCGTGGTGCCGCAGGAGCTGGCCGCCGACGTCTTCTTCACCCCCCGCGAGTCGCTGGAGGTGCAGGCGGGCTTCTATGGCGTGCCCAAGAACGAGCGTCGCACCGACGAACTGCTCAATGCGCTGGGCCTGGGCGACAAGGCCAATGCCTATGTCCGCCAGCTGTCGGGCGGCATGAAGCGCCGCCTGATGGTGGCGAAAGCCATGGTCCACCAGCCGCCGGTGCTGATCCTGGACGAGCCGACCGCCGGGGTCGATGTCGAGCTGCGCCGCCAGCTCTGGCACTATGTGAAGGGCCTCAACGAACTGGGCGTCACCATCGTGCTGACCACCCACTACCTGGAAGAAGCCCAGGAGCTGTGCGACGAGATCGCCATCGTCAATCGCGGCGAGGTGGTGGCCTGCGAACCCACCGCGACCCTGCTCCGCCGGATGGACAGCCGCAACGTCGTGGTCACGCCCGACGATCCGGTGACGACCGCCCCGGCCCTGGCCGGCTTCGACACCAAGCTGCGGGCCAATGGCGCCTTCCAGGTCAGCTATCGCACCGGCCAGTCCAGCGTCGAGCAGGTGCTGGCGGCCGTCCGCGCCGGCGGCATCCAGATCAAGGACATCGCCACCGAGGACCCCGACCTGGAGGACGTCTTCCTGGCCCTGACCTACGGCGACCCAAACGCGGCCGATCCGACCAAGGACTGACGTCTTCGCTTGCGTTCCAGGAAACGCGTCGCCAACACTCCCGCTTCGGATCGGGACTTGAAGTCGGGTTTGGGGGCGTACGATGAGTTTCCTGGAAAAGCAGTTCGGGCTTTCGGCCCAGGGGACCTCGGTGCGCACCGAGGTGCTGGCCGGCTTCACCACCTTCCTGACCATGGCCTATATCGTGATCGTCAATCCGGCGATCCTGGGCCAGACCGGCATGCCGATCGCCGCCGTCGCCGCCGCCACCTGCCTGGCGGCGGGCCTGGGCTCGATCCTGATGGGGCTGATCGCCAACTATCCGATCGCCCTGGCGCCCGGCATGGGCCTGAACGCCTATTTCACCTTCACCGTCGTCAAGGGCATGGACCTGCCGTGGGAGACCGCCCTGGGCTGCGTCTTCCTGTCGGGCGTCGCCTTCCTGGTGCTGACCGTCGCCGGCATCCGCCAGCTGATCGTCGGGGCCATTCCGCGCCCGCTGTTCTCGGCCATCGCCGCGGGCATCGGCCTGTTCATCGCCTTCATCGGCCTGAAGGAAGCCGGCATCATCGTCGCCAATCCGGCCACCACCGTGGCCCTGGGCGACCTGACCCAGCCGACCGCGATCCTGGCCATCCTCGGCCTGGTCATCATGAGCGGGCTGATGGTCTGGCGGGTGAAGGGCGCGATCCTGATCGGCATTCTCGTGGCCGCCGCCGCCGGCTGGGCCCTGGGCCTGGCCAAGGTCGTCCCCGGCGAGTACGGCCTGGCCGCCCTGACCGCCACCGCGTTCAAGCTCGACATCCCGGCCGCCCTGAACCTTAACGGCGGGGCCGGCATGGCCATCGCGGAAGTGATCTTCGTCTTCCTGTTCGTCGACCTGTTCGACAATGTCGGCACCCTGGTCGCGGTGACCAAGAAGGCCGGCCTCGTCCAGCCCGACGGCACGATCCCGCGCCTGAACCGCATCCTGACCGCCGACAGCATCGCCACGATCGGCGGCTCCCTGGCCGGCACCTCGACCGTGGTCAGCTATATCGAGAGCGCCTCGGGCGTCGCGGCCGGCGGCCGCACCGGCCTGACCGCGATCGTGGTCGGCGTGCTGTTCCTGCTGACCCTCTTTTTCGCGCCCTGGGTCCAGGCCATCCCGGCCGCCGCCACCGCCCCGGCCCTGATCATCGTCGGCTCGCTGATGGTCGGCGCCCTGGCCGACATCGACTGGGACGATCCCGGCGTGGCCATCCCCGCCTTCCTGACGGTCATCGCCATCCCGCTGACCTTCTCGATCGCCAACGGCCTGGCCTTCGGCATCACCGCCTTCGCCGTCCTGAAGCTGGCGCGCGGCCAGGCCAAGCCGGGCGACTGGCTGCTGTTCGTGCTGGCGGCCCTGTTCATCGCCCGCTTCATCTACATGGGCGCGGCATGAACCCGTTTGCGCGTTCGCCGCCTTTCGGCTAAGACCCGCTTCCGCCCGGTCCGCCAGGGCGCATGCACCCGTAGCTCAGCTGGATAGAGCGTTGCCCTCCGAAGGCAAAGGTCACACGTTCGAATCGTGTCGGGTGCGCCACTTCGGTCTAAAACTGCGAACCTCGACCAGAGCCGACTGGTCTCCCGCCGAAGCGGCCATGGTGCGCAGTAGTTCAGTCCTCCCGCCCATGATCTTGATCTCCTCTGTGGAGAGCACCTCCACGCGCTGAGCGACGGCGCGGACCTGGGCGCGGCGATATTTACCATCCGCGTCTCGCAAGCTCTCGCGGGTCGCGCCTGCCATACGCTCGATGGTCTCGGGCGTGATCATTGGCCCCAGCTTCTCGATCGCCGCTTCAGCTCGGTCGGCGTCGGCCGTGGCCTCGACCTTGATAGCCTCAAGCTCTCTGATCCGATCTTTCAGACCTTCGGCACCCTGGCCGACCAGACCGTCCTCAATGGCGGCATAGAGCCTGGTCAGCTTGTTGGCCGCCTCGGCCGACCGCTTGCGCAGCTCGCCGACATGCGAGCGCCGACGGTCGATCCACTCCACGCGGCGATCAAGGACATTGCCCATCAACATGAAGAGGCGGTCGGTCTGGACGAGCCTGCGCTCCAGATGGGCGACGACGGCGTCATCCAGCTTGCTCATCGGCACGGTGATGCCCGCGCAGCCGTCCTTGCCCATCCGGGCCTTGGTCGAGCACGTGTAGTAGCGATAAGCGCCGTTCTTGCCGGTCCGCAGGGTCATCGCCCCGCCGCACAGACCGCAGAAGCAAATGCCGCCTAGAAGCACCGGGCTGTTCACGAACCGGGAGTGCATGACGCCAGGGCTGCGCAGCTTCAAATGATCCTGCACGGCCTGCCATTCGGCCTCGGTGACGATGGCCGGGATCTTGGCCACGGCGTGCTCGGCGTCTGGCTTGCGACAGCGGTTCTTGTGGTCGGTGAAATTGAACCGGTGCTCGCCCTTGTAGGTGGTGCGGGTCAGCACCTTGTGGACCGCATCGATCCCGAACTTGCCGCCGTCTTTGGTGCGGATGTTGTTGTCGTTGAGCCAGGTGGCGATGGACTTGAGGCCCATCGGTCCTGACCCATCCACGCCCTGGAGGGCGGCCTTGTAGATCTTACGGACCTTCTCGGCCTGGATCGGGTCGATCTCCAGCTTCTTCTTGAGCTTGGCGCCGCGCTGCTCGGCGATGATGACCCGATAGCCGAGCGGCGGCCGAGAGCCGTTCCAGAACCCCTGACGGGCGTTCTCCTTCATGGCCCGCAGAGTGTGCTTGCCGTTCTCCTTGGACTGGTACTCGTCGAAGAGCGTCATGATCTTACGCATCATGTCGCTCATCGGATCGTCGCCCAGCTCCTGGGTGATTGAGACGACCTTGACCCCGTTCTTCGCCAGCTTGCGGGCGTAGAACTCGAACAGGAACTGGTCGCGAAAGAACCGCGAGAACGAGTGGACCAGGATGACGTCGAAGGGCGGCGGCTTGGCCGTCGCCGCCTCGATCATCTCCTGAAAGGCCGGGCGCTTGTCGTCCGTGGCGGTGTTGCCCGGCTCCAGATACTCGGTCGCCACCTTCCATCCGCGTCCAGCGCTGAACGCCTCAAGCTGGCGCCGCTGGTCGGGAAGGGAGAGGTCATGTTCGGCCTGACGGCCGGTGGAGACACGAAGATAGAGCGCCGCCTTGGAAACGGGCGGCGCGGAAGGGGCTAGGCGCGCACGGCCCATGTCGTCCTCCGGGTTCTAGGGGATGGGGCCGAACAACTCGTCCAGCAGGTCGCCGAAGAAGGCTTCGACGAGGCGAACCTCAAGGTCGCTGATCGGCACCATGTCCGGCCAATCGTCGGTGACCTTGATCGGCTTGTCCGAGTGGCGGCGACGGCGGCGGATAACGCGGACCGGGGCGCTTTCAGGCTCGGGATGCTTCGGCTGACGAGGGGCCATGCCCCAACGGTCCGAGCCGACGCGCGCGCGGCAAGCAAATCCGGCGCGCCGTTATCTACGGGAACGAAAGACAATCTGGCGGCAAGGTCGCGGCTCGCGCGCTCACGCCGTGGGGAGGCTCTTGGGCACATAGGCCTCTCCGCAGCGGGGGCATGTCGCCTGGGCGACGAAGTCCAGCGCCTTGCGCACCAGCGGCGCGGTCGGGCCTGGATCGTGGATCTCGATGCGGGCGGCGATGATGATCAGGCTGGCGGCTTCATGGACGTTGGCCGGGGTCATCTTGGTAATGGCCCGATAGAGGCGCTTGCGTCGGCTGAACAGGTCGTCGAGCTGCTTCTCGATCGCCTCCATTTCCGGTCCCATGGGCAGGCCCCGGCGCTCGCGGTCGTTCATGCGGAAGTAGTCGAAGCTGGCGACCGCTTCCGTCTCCAGCGCCGCCCAGCGGCGCGCCAGGTGGTCGCTCTCAAAGTCCAGCGTCAGCCATTGGGCGCAGCGGCCGATGAGGGTGTCCGCCGCAGGCGTCGGTGGGGCGTTGCCGACAGCGCAGACGATGGGCGCCGCGCCCGCGACCGCCAGCAGGGCGCGGCGGGAGAAGAGGGTCGGATCGGCCTGGTCTTCGGACATGGGGTAGCCCTCGGCGCGAGCGCTCGGCCCGACCTGCGCGCAGGTCGGTGGAGTTTGAAAGGAATGAGGGTACATTCAAACGAATTACGGTGACTGAGTCAACGCAATTCGTTCACTTGTGGAGCAAAACGTTGACCATCCTCGCCCCACCGCAGGTTCGTATGGCGCGCGCAGCCCTCGGGATCAGCGTTCGAGAACTCGCCCGTATCTCGGGCGTCGCGGAATCCACGATCCTTCGGTTCGAGACCGGTCGCGGCGGAATCCTCGCCGCTAACCTCGACAAGGTCCAAACCACACTTGAGGAAGCCGGAGCGGTTTTCATACCCGCCGACGCCAACGGCGGCCCAGGCGTTCGCCTGTCGAAATAGGGAGTTTGTCGGGCCAGGACCGTACACGGTCGGGGCTCGCCCTGAAGCGCTTGGAGAGCCTATTGCCGGGCGGGCTGGTGAGGGTCAAGGGCGGCTTCGCCGTCGCTCCGCGATGGCGCCGAAGGCGCCACCCTTGACGCTCATCAGCCCGTCCGGCCCTTGCTCCGCCAAGCGCTCCAGGGCGGGAACCGGCGAGCGTAAAAGGCCGAAAAGGGCCTAGGGTCCCTACTAGGGCGCTGAGTTTGCTGCGGAAATGCCGATGTTAGGGCAGCGGCCCGAAAGAGGGTTCCTGTAAAAGCTCAACACCATCATGCACTTAGGGGCCGAAGGTACCTGTGCTTTTATCTTGCCTTAGTATTTGTGGTGCTGATTTTCTTCGTCCTGGCTCCAGACACAGCCATATCCTCTTGCAAGAATTTCCCCAAACGGTTCGGCAGCATTCACGCCCATGCCCACGCCGATTATCAGCGGTCAGTCGGCAAGTCGTGTAAGCCCAAGCGTTCGCTCGACCTGCTTTCGCATGTTGGTGAGCCCCCTCGTGTCGCTTGGCGTCGTTGGAACCGTGATCGCATCAAGGCCCACAAATCCCGCCTGGGGTTCGAGCCGTACATGCTTGTTCCGTGACTTCTCGCGATAGCCATGGCGACCTAGCAGCTGAGTCACCTGATCGGCCAGCCGACCGGGGTCTTTAGTTGCTCGCTTCAGGTCCTCCAACAGCTCATGTAGGCCGTCTGATGCAGGCAGGGCTTCGACCGCCGCTAGTATTGCCAAGGTTCTCGCATCGAGGCCCTCTACCTCGGAACGCGCCCGTGCAACTTTCGCCGCTGCCCGCAGGCGGTCTTGGAACTCCCCTGGGTAGATTTCCGGGCCGAGCCTCGCGACCATATCTGCCGGAAGTATCCCGCCGTCGGGCTCTGCCCCCTCGACCAAGCTTGTCTGCGCAAGTTGTTCCTTCAACTGGCCAATTTGATCCTTCAGTGTCGTGATTTCCTCCTCATACAGCTCCTCGCTCTCCCGCTGGCTTAGAAGAGACCGCTTCCGCTCGCGCTGCGCGCGAAGCGCCTGCTCTTGTAGTTCCGTCCAATCCCAACCATCAGCCGGCATGTGGCTGCGGATCAAGCAGGCCAAATCTTGCGCGGCCTTCTGTAAGCTCTGAGGATCAGAGAGGTATCCTCCGAGGTAGAGCTTCCGGCTGAGTCCGCGCCCAGGAAGCAGGAGCCCGATGGTGCCTCCATAGACATTTCGCCCTTCGCTGGCGTCACGAAGGCGGAAGGAAAAGGCCCGATCGGGCTCAATTACCACGTGGGCGACTCCGCCTAACTGAAAAGCCAAGCGGACCAACTCGCTATGTGGCAATGCCCAGCGGCCATTATTGACTGCAGATACATAGAGGACCGGCAGGTGCCGGCTCGCTGTTCCTGCATAGACAGCTTCTGCGATTTGCATCGACGCGCCGTCATCGCCTAGCCACAGAGGCTGATCTGTGACGTCGAGAAGACTGTCTCTGCCGCCCCAGGTATCTTTGAGCAAGTTTTTCAAAAGATACGGTTTTCGAGGCGTCTCAAGGTTGGCGCCGGACCGTTGCGCGATGCATTGCGTGCGCAAGCGTATGAGGTCTTGACCACCGTCCGCCGCGCCTTTCCGCAACACAGCCTCAGTTCGCCAAAGCCTCCCGTCTTTATCCGGGAAGTCGTGACGGAAGCCGATGGCTTCCCCTTCAGCGCCGGCTGGCAACACCCTCAGGCGCAGCTCCTCACCATTCCGAGCCCGGATTACGGGAGCTTCAGCATCAAGGTCCCTTTCGTCGGCGTTATCCAGCACGGTGCTGTACTCGGTGCCGCGAAGCCAACCGATAACTTGCGCAAGAAATGTCGCCGAATTGGCTACGGGGCGAACTGGAAACTCAGTCGAAAAGCTGGTCATCACCGCATCGTCGCGGCCGCCGCGGCCCAGGCTTCCGGCTACGCTCGCTAGTCGTTGCATGTTTATCTCCCCGGCGCGCTTGTGTGTGCTTCTCGGACGAAGCGGAGCCTTGCCTGAAGACAAATCCGACGCAACTACTGCTTCCCGCCGCGCGTACCCGTTCGCCGCGCTCACGGGCAGCGATAAGCCGGGGGCGCAGGCAGAGCCGCTTGAAAGCGATTAACGCTTTGGCGTGATGTCGCCGTGCAACCGGTTTCAGGCTGCCGTGTTCCCAGCGATTGTCCCGGCAACTCCTGCCGCCAACTCAACCTCCCGCCTGACTGCCGCTGCGCAATCACCCTTGATGGTTGCGATAACGACCAGTACCGTCGCCGCGTCGGGGAGACAAAATGGCAGCGAAATCAATCTCGGTCGAAGACCTTCGTCTTGACCTAAGAAACCCACGCATCTCTGAGGCATCAAGCCAGCGCGACGCGCTCCAGAAGATCATCAGGGACCAAGACATCAAGCTCGTTACGCTTGCGGAGAGCATCGTCGAGGACGGGCTTAATCCGATGGATCGCTTCCTGGTGGTTACATCCGAAGATGAGCCTGGGAAGTTCGTCGCGCTTGAAGGCAACCGCAGACTCGCCGCTCTCAAGGTACTTCGGAACCCGTCGGTCCTCACCGGCATGGAGGTGCGCCCCCCAATTCAGAAAAAGTTCGAGGAGCTTGCCGGGCTGTTCGACAGCGCAGCGCTTCAGTCCCTAGATTGCTACGAAGTCGCCTCCCGGGAAGACGGGGCAATGTGGATCAACCAACGCCACACTGGTGAAAACGACGGGCGCGGCATCGTTGACTGGAGTGGTGTTGCAAGTTCGCGCTTCAGAGGCGGCGACCCCGCTCTGCAAGCCTTAGATTTCGTTGTCGAGCGAGGAACGCTTTCGGCCGACGAAAAGCAAAAGGTCGCGACACGATTCCCGATCACAACTCTAGACCGACTCCTCTCTACGCCGGCCGTAAGGACCGCGATCGGGGTTGAGATCAGCGGCGGCAAGCTCCTCACCGGGTTGCCGTTCGTCGAGGTAATGAAACCGCTCCAGCGGATGGTTCGAGATCTCGCGTTCGGCGCGGTGACCGTTACCCACCTTAAGCTTCAACCGCAGATGGTCGCTTATGTTAGCGGCCTTGGGTCAGACCTGCCTGAGTTGTCCACGGCGGCGCCTACACTCATCGCCGTGGACGAACTTTTTCCGCCCGTCCAGACCGGCTCTGGCGGTAGCGGCGGTAGCGGCGGTAGCGGCGGCGCCGGCGCGGGGGCCGGAATTGGCGGCGGAACTGGCGGCGGAACTGGCGGCGGCGGGGCTGACGCTGGCGCTGGCGGGACAAGCGGTGCTGGAGCAGGTGGCGGAACCGGCTCGACGGGTACCGGTGGAAAGAAGCGGCCGGCAAGCCGTGGCAATGCGCTGATTCCAAAGTCTTGCGCGTTGCGAGTGTCGAACTTGAAAATAGCCGAGGTGATGAAGGAGCTACGCGCCCTTCCAGTGAAAACTTATCCGCACGCCATCTCGGTTCTCTTTAGGGTCTTTTTGGAACTGTCCGTGGATGAATATCTAAAGAGACATGGCATTACGCTGACCTTCACTGCCTCCGGCGGCCATGTGGGGGAAAAGAAACTGCGAAAAAAAGTCGAAGATGCGGTGGCTCACATGGTAGCCGCCGGTGCACCTCAGAAAGAACTGGCAGGCATTATAAAAGCCATGGCAGACACGAATAACCCCCTCCACACCGAGACCCTCAATGCCTACGTGCACAACGCCTTCTTTTCACCGAAGGAGCGCGATTTGACTGTGGCCTGGGACAATGCGCAGCCGTTTTTCGAGCGACTATGGCCATGAACCGAAGCGAAAACCGGCCCATGCCGCGACGCCTCACTCATTTCACGCCGCTTCGCTACCCCGGCGGAAAGGGCAAGCTCGCCGCCTACGTGAAGGCGCTGATGTCGGCAAACAATCTTTTAGACGGAGAGTATGTGGAGCCGTATGCAGGAGGTGCGGGCATTGCGCTAGAACTGCTGCTGCATGAGTACGTCACCCGCATCCACATCAACGACGTCAGCGAACTAGTCCACGGATTCTGGTGGAGCGTGCTCCATTCGCCAGAAGAGTTGTGCCGCCTGATCGTCGACACGCCGCGCACGGTAGGGGCTTGGGACACGCAGAAAAAAGTCCTTATGAACCCTTCGGAACATTCAAAGCTCGATGTGGGCTTCGCGACGTTTTTTCTAAATCGAACGAACCGATCGGGCATCTTGAATGGCGGCATCATCGGGGGACGTGATCAGCTTGGCCCCTGGAAGATCGACGCACGGTACAACGCGCATGAACTTGCCGCGCGGGTTCAAGCAATCGCGCGACTATCTTCTCGAATTGAGCTTACAAATCTAGATGCAGTCGCGCTACTTGCAGAAGGGGCAAATAAATGGCCCAAAAAGACCCTGATATACCTCGACCCCCCGTACTACGCAAAGGGCCGGGAACTCTATTACAATTTCTACAATCATGAGGACCACGCCGCAGTAGCCGCGTATGTTCAAAATCACGTCGCTGATCAGCAATGGATTGTGTCCTACGACAACGTGCCGGCGATCTGTGAAATGTACTCTGAGCGCCGTCGTTCGATTTACAGCATTGGCTACAGCGCTCGCGGGACCCGCCAGGGGTCCGAAGTGATGTTCTTCTCCGACACCCTGAATGTGCCGCCTCTAGTAGGGCCGGTGGTCCCCTCTGAGCAGCCCCCGTTCACGCCGGCCAATCGGGCCCCGGAGTTCGAGGCAGCGGGGGCGATGAGCTAGTCCATATTGTCACTGGAGGGGCTGACCGATGCTCCTCCGGTTCGGCGATCTTTCTGCAATGAGACCGCTTCGTCCGTTAGCCACCCCTCCTCGTCGGGTTCGCGGAGCTGCTTTCGGGTGCCTGGGTGTTGTCGCTGATGGCACCCGTATTGCGCTTCAGATCGCTAGCGCCCATTCATAGTTCTCATGGGTGTCCGTATCAGCGCACCGCTTCGCGCACGTTCTCAAACATTCCCAGAGTTTCCCGCAGGCGCCCATAAACAGACTCCCGCAGCGCTAGCGGGTTGGGCAGTGCGCATTTGCGCCCGATCACAAAAACTCATTCCGTTCGCGCCGAGCCAAGAGATTTCGATCCCCTTCCCCCGTCTCACTTGCTGGAGGCGCGGAATTCTGAGCTTTGAACGTATGCGCCTCAGCCCCCTTCATGCCGCATTTGCCGCCGTGTGTGTTCTGGTCTCGTCTGTGGGAGGCGCGCAGGCGCAAGGCTTGGCCTGGACGCCCGTCGCCGCCGAGGCGGTGCCGGGGAGCCCAAGTCGGCTCTATCCTTTTTTCGCCGCCCATCGCGATCTGGCTCTCGACGGCTATGTTGAGCAGGAGGTCTTCGTGTCCGGACGGGCAACGCCTCTCTCGACGCCCTACGGCTCCGCGCCTGGCGAGACCGCGTCGGCGACGGGGGCGGCTAAAGCTTTCAAGACGCGAGTTCTCGTCCGTCGTCCTGACCGCCCCGAACGCTTCAATGGCGCGGTCGTAATCGAATGGCTCAACGATTCAAACGGCTTCGACGCGGACAATGTATGGCTGGCATTGCAAGATCACTTGGTGGCTTCCGGCTATGCTTGGATCGGGGTGTCTGCCCAGGGCTTCGGCGGCGTTGAGACGCTCCGGACCTGGAGCCCGGCGCGATATGGCGACCTGCGGATTGAGCACGACGGCGCCATGGCGCAGGAACCGCTGTCGCTAGATATCTTCCGACAAATCGCGGCGGACCTGCGCCGTCGAGGTGCCGCCAGCTTGCTAGGCGACCTGCAGCCGACCACCGTGATCGCCGCTGGCCAATCTCAAAGCGCCATCTGGCTCGCGAGTTTCATCAATTCAGGATTAGCGCAGGCGCGAAACTTCGATGGGTTTCTCCTGATCTCCGCCACAGGCGCCAAGATCGATACCGCGACGCCGGTGCCGGTGCTGCGCATTGTCGCGGAGGGAGACGCCGCAAGCTCTGACGCCGAGAACCAGCCCGAGGATGCTCCTCACTTTCGGCAGTGGGAGATCGCTGGCTCATCGCATGTTGATCGCCATCTACGCGCGGCGCGTGAGCCGGTGCAGTTGCGCGATCTCGGAAACTCGGTTCAAGCGACGATCGCTCCCCTTTGCAAGATCGCAGCTATCGGGACGGCATCGCCGGCCTACCTGGTCGAAGCTGCGGGCCTAGACCGTCTTGTCGCCTGGTCACGAGGCGGCGCACCTGCCCCGACCGCGCCGCGTCTGGCGAGAAAGATGGACGCCGACGGCCATTTGAGTCGCAACTCCGAGGGGGTGGCGCAGGGCGGTATCCGGCTGCCTGACGTCGCGGTGCCTGTGGGTCTCAATATCGGAAGGAACAGCGGCGCGGCGGCCTGCGGTTCACAGGGGTACTTCCTGCCGTTTGATCTGGCGAACTTGCGCAAGCTCTATCCCAGCCTTCAGGTCTATCGAGACGCTGTCGCTCGTAACGTCCGGGAAAACGTCGCCGCTGGCTTTCTCCTGCCTAAGGACGGCGACCTTATCGTGAAAGCCGCGCACGACGCTTCGTGGTGATTCCATAGCTACCTGACATGCCCACGTCAGGTTCGTGGAGTTTCCTTTCTTTGGCGGGGCGTTGTCGTTGATGGCGGCTGGATTGCGCTTCAGATCGCCAGCGCCCACTCATAGTTCTCACAGGCGTCCGTATCAGCGCGCCACTTCTCTGAAAATCAGATCAACTCCGGCGCCAGACGCGTCGGTTGACGGCTGACCAGACGGTCGCTCCAGCGCCAACGGCGGCCGTAGTGCATGGCCGGCTCCTCGACCAGCTTGGTCATGCCCCAGCCCACCAGTAGCGCCACCGGCAGGGCGGCCAGACTGACGAGCCCCTGGACGGGCGTGGCCAGGTCCGGCGCGGCGCCGAGCAGGCCGCCATGCATCAGGCCCAGCACCGGCATGTGGGTCAGGTAGATGCAGTAGCTGTTGGTCCCCAGGAACCGCAGGATCGGCGAATGGTAGACCTTGGCCTCCGGAGCGCCGTGGACGATGGCCAGCAGGTAGCCGGCGCAACCGGCCGCCACCAGCGTGGGCGAGAACACCAGGAACACGGTCGGCGCCAGCATCTGCAAGGCGAAGGTCGCGATCAGGGCGATCAGCGGCGAGGCTCGCAGCCAGATCATCCAGCGCGCCCAGTCGACGCCGCCCCGCACCATGGCCACGGCGCCTAGCAGACCCAGGACAAGGATGTCGGCTCGGGCCGGCAGCAGCACCAGGCCGGCATAGTCGCCGCTGGGTCCGGTTCCGGCCAGGATCGCGCGCAGAACGATGGCGACCAGTCCCGCGCCGATCAACCAGCCGGTCAGCCGGCGCAGGGGCGTGAACACCAGCACGGCGGGAATGACGAGATAGAAGTGCTCCTCGACCGCCAAGGTCCAGGTCGGCGCCAGCCAGTGCGCCCCGATCGAGGCGTGGTCGATCATGAAGAAGGTCTGGGTGAAGGACAGATAGGACCACAGCGGGAACTGCACCGGCGTGTCGGTCCAGGCCGGCAGCATCTCGACCAGCGCCCAGACGATCACCGTGACCAGCACATAGGGCGGCAGGATGCGCAGGCAGCGGCGAGCGTAGAACACCAGGAAGAAATTGGCGTGGTCCTTCTTCTCCAGGATCAGCTTGCCGATCAGGTAGCCGCTCATCACGAAGAACATGTCGACCGCCACCCAGCCGAACATCAGGGCGCGCAGGCCGTGCGGAAGCTCGCCGAAGAAGTGCGAGAGCACCACCAGCAAGGTCATCATGCCCCGCAGGCCCTCCAGGGCCGGCAACCGGGCGCCGGCGGCCTGATCGGCTGGCGCGTGTTCGGCATGCGACATGAGAGAGCCCTCGGGGTTGAGAAACTCAACCTATGGGACTCATCTTGATGCGACCTTAAGACGCGGAGCGCCCTGAAGGGTTGAGCGCGCTGAAACGAAAAAGGCCCGGCGGTGTCCGCCGGGCCTCGTGTCTTCCAGCTTGTGGCGCGCTGCCTAGAAGAAGCGTTCACCCAGACGGATGGTGTCGCCGGGGGCGACCACGATCGAGGGGGTCAGCTCGGACTTCTGCTCGGTGGTCTCGCCGTTGTGCTTGATCCAGACGTTCTTCTTGTCGGCGCGGTAGGTGAAACCGCCGGCGGTGGCCACCGCGTTCAGCACGGTCAGGCCCGAGGTGTAGGGATAGGTGCCCGGCTTCTCGACCTCGCCCAGGATGTAGAACGGGCGGAAGGTCAGGACCTCGACGCTGACGCGCGGGTCCTTCAGATAGCCGTCGCTGAGGGCCTTTTGGACGACCAGCTGGAACTGACCGACCGTCATGCCGCCCGCCTTGACCTCGCCGATCAAGGGCAAGGACATCAGACCGCTGCCCGTGACGAAGAATTCGCCGGAGAGCGACTGCTCGCCGTAAACGGTGACCCGGACCTTGTCACCGGTGCCGAGCAGGTAGTCCAGGGACTGGGCCGGCGCGGTCACCGGCGCGCCGCCGGCCGCGGGCTGCTGGGCGTGCGCGACGCCACCCAGGGCGCCAACCGTCATACAGACGGCCAACGCCAGCATCGCGAGAGCACGCGAGAATTTCGAAACACCGATCATGGCGAAGCTTCTCACCTTAGAGACTTGTCGATCCTGGGATCTGAGATGCCACATCGCACGTGACCGCGAGATGAACAAGGTGAAGTCTCAGGCCGCGCGCGCTTTACTGAACTGAATGATCTTCGGTTCGCCGCCGTCAAGTCTAACGGCGGTCAGGACGCCAGTCGCATAGGCGCCCGTATCGACATTGATCCGCTGGCGCCCGACGAAAACCTCTTCGGTAGGCGTGTGACCATGGACCACCGTGGCCTTCAGGCCGTGCGGATTGTCGAGGAACTCGTTGCGGATCCATAGCAGGTCGGCGGCGACCTGGCGTTCCAGCGGCAGGCCGGGCCTGACGCCGGCGTGGACAAAGACATAGTCGCCATAGACGACCATCAGCTCCAACTGCTTGAGGAACATCTCGTGGGCCGGCGGGAAGGCGGCGCGGAAGGCCTGGCGGGTCTGCTCCCACACCTCGGGCTCGGCCCGGCCCACGGGACGCTGGACGCCGTACGAGGCCATGGTCTCGCCGCCGCCGTATTCCACCCACGACGGCCCGGCCATCGGGTCGTCGAGGAAATGCAGCAGCGTCTCTTCGTGATTGCCCATCAGGGCGCGGAACTCGAAACGCCCTTCGGCCCCTTGGGCCATCAGCGAGATCAGCCGGTCGATCACCGCCGACGACTGGGCGCCGCGATCGACATAGTCGCCCAGCATGATCAGAACCGGCGGGTCGGTCCGGCCCATCGAGCGGAAGTCTTCGGTCATCCGCTCGATCAGACCGTCCAGCAGGTCGAGCCGTCCGTGAACATCGCCCACGGCGTAAACCACACGCCCCTCGGTGGACGCGGCGCGGCGGGCTTGCGGCTTGGGACGGAACAGGGCTTTGAACATCGCACTCGCCGAGGTGGCGACAGGGCGCCGGACTGGATTTCGTCGATTTTGCCCCAGGTGGCGGCGCGGTTCAACGGTGCCCGCTCGTGTTTACTTACAATTTAGCATGATCCTTTCCCCTCAATTTACCAAGTAAATTCGGGTTTGATTTGAGTTAATTTCGAAATAACCATGGTTCAATATTTGAATTAAACCATCTAAATTCAGCTCAAATTCGGCTCGCGAATGAATATTGGCCCCACGAACACAGCGGGGTCAGCATGTTCAACACGCGCAACATTGTTCTCGGACTCATCAGCGCCGCCGCGATGATGACCAGCGCCAACGCCCAGGCGGGTTCGATGCCGTTCCAGCCGCGCGGTGAAGGCGTCCAGGCGCCGCTGGGCTTCGCCGAGCTGTGCCGTCGCGACACCGAGACCTGCGGCCTGCCGAACAGCCAGCTGGCCCTGATGGGCCTGGGCGCGCGCGCCAGCTTCGCGCCGACCTCGTCGATCGGCGCCGCCCCGCCCCACCGCTTCGATGCGCCCAAGACCGCTTCGGTCGACGCCGAGGACGACGGTCTGGCCCTGGTTTCGCTTGAGACTCTCGAAGTCGTCACGGTCGCCGAGATCGAGGACTTCATGCCCGCCGCCGCGCCGAGCCTGAATGTTTCGGACGTGGCGCCCGCCGCCGTGACCTTCGCCGCCGCCGAACCGGCCGTGCTGTCCTGGACCTCCCGCGAGCAGCGCGACCAACTGAAGCTGCTGAACCAGGTCAACCAGACGGTCAATCGCGAGGTCAAGAAGGCCAGCGACCTGGATCTCTACGGCATGCCCGAATACTGGTCGCTGCCGCGCCTGGTCGACGGCAAGCTGTATGGCGACTGTGAAGACTACGCTTTGGAGAAGCGCCGCCGCCTGATCGCCGCGGGCGTTCCGGAAAGCGCCCTGTCGCTGGCCGTCGCCGTTACGGCGCGCGGCGAAAGCCACGCCGTGTTGATGATCTCGCTGAAGAGCGGCGACATGGTGCTGGACAACCTGACCCCCTGGGCCACGCCGTGGGAAGACCTGAACTATCGCTGGGTCCAGCGCCAGGTCCCGGGCACCGCCCTCTGGACCACCATCTGATCGCTCCCCCGATCGATGATGAAAGCCCCGGACCTGACGGTCCGGGGCTTTTTTGTTTGTCGAACGGCGTGGAGAGGCGGGTGTCCGAATGCGTTCGCGCCCGCCCCGGCGGAACCGGAGCGGGCGCGAAAGTCATGGGATCGCCGGGCGGAAGGACCGCCCGATGAGAGGCTAGAAGATGCGGGCGACCGTCAGGGCCAGACCGGCCCACAGGCCGATCGAAACCATGGCGCCCAGACCCAAACCGACGAGCGGCGGCATGCGCTTGCCACGCGGCGCTTGGGCGACTTCAACCTGGGCGAAGGACATTTTGACGTCGATCATCGATCAGCACTCCTGATGCTCTCGATGTAACGTCACTACAAATAAGGACGCCTGAATAAACAGAGTCTATTACACGTTAAGCATACGGGCCTGGGGTTGTGGATTTTTCCCCGCGACGCTGTGAGTCATTTGCGCTAGCGTGGCGGGGTCGGAACTGGAAACCAGTCCGCGACGTGGTGGGGAACTATGAGGGTGATCTGGTGGACGGGGGATCGTATACCGAACTTCTCGCGCCAGGATTGAGCGGGCGACTGCCTCCGGTGGCGGTTGACTTGCGAAAGCGCGCTCTGGACGTCCTGGCTTCGGCCCTTCTGTTGGCGCTGTTCGCCCCGCTGCTGCTGCTGGCGGCGCTGCTGATCAAGCTCGAGTCTCCCGGTCCGGCGCTGTTTCGCCAGACCCGTGGCGGCCTGGCCGGCGCCAAGTTCCAGATCTTCAAGCTGCGCACCATGCACTGCCGCGAAAATGGGCCGGACGTGGTCCAGGCCCAGCGCGGCGACAACCGGATCACGCGGATCGGCCGCATTCTGCGCGCCACCAGCATCGACGAATTGCCCCAGCTGCTGAACGTACTGCGCGGGGACATGTCCCTGGTCGGCCCTCGGCCGCACGCCGCCGCCCACGACGACTACTACGGCATGCGGATTCCGGAATACTACGCTCGCTACCAGGCGCGCCCTGGCCTTACGGGCTGGGCCCAGGTCAAGGGCCTGCGCGGCGGCACCGAGACGGTCGACGCCATGCGTCGGCGGGTCGAGGCCGATATCGACTACATCCAGACCTGGTCGATCCTGAAGGACGCCAAGATCGTCCTCCTGACCATTCCCAGCCTGCTGGTCAGCGACAACGCCTACTAGGGGCCAACCGGCTGAAGAGCGGGCCTATCGAAGCGGCTGAAGCTTGGCCTGAGCGCGCGCGGTGCGTTCGGCCACGATCAGGAACGCCAGGCCGATCCGGCCCGATGGGTTACGGATGCTGTTGGCCAGCGCCTTCAGGCGACGCTCGCCGTTCCCACGCCCGTACTCGGCCCGCACCTGATACATCACCTGCAGGCGCGCGGCCTGGGTCAGCGACGGCCAGTTCTCATAGGCCAGGCGCGTGCGGCTCATGAACAGGCTGGTCTGCAGCGGAGCGACCGCCAGCGAGTGCTCGAGCGCCGCATTGGCGGCGGCGACGTCGTTGCGCTGGAAGTCCACGGCGGCCTTGCGCAGCCAGGCGCCGCCGGAACCGGGCCGCATCGCCACTTCACGGCGGCTCAGGGCCTCCAGCCGCGCCTTGGCGGCGGGATCGGCGGAATTGCGGGCCAGCCCCGCCTCGATGCTCGTGGCCAGCACCTCCGCCGAGGCCGTGGGCATGGCCGACAGGTCCCCGCCGAAGCGCGAGGCGACCAGGGGAACGGCGACCAGGGTCGAGACCAGCAGGGCGAGGCCCGCGAACGTCATCGTACCCCATGAGGTCTCGGACTTGGCGCCACGTCGACGCAGCGGCGCGGTGGCGGTCATCGCGCCCAGTCCGACGGCGAACAGCGCCTGTAGCGCCGGCACCTGGACGGCGAAGTCCGACAGGCCGTGCAACAACACCACGACCGTCGCGGCGATGGTGGCGCGGGCCAGGGCGCCCAGCGTGCCCGGCTTGATCGCCTCGACGCCGACACGCCACAGCGTGACCAGCAGCCAGGCCAGCATGAACACACCGCCGACGACGCCGCCCTCCTCCAGCCACTGGAGATAGAGGTTGTGGGTGGCGCGGACGTCGAACAGGACCCGCAGGTTTTCGGTGTTCGTGATCAGTTGGTTCACGACCGGGAACGAGCCCAGGCCGAAGCCGAACCAGGGCGAGGTCTTGAAGGCTTCCCAGTGCGCCGTGAAGATCGCCTGGCGGACGGCGACGTCGCCTTCCAGGCTCTCCAGGCGCGCCGCCGTCAATTCGGCGCTGCGCATGGCCACCCCGACCACGACCAGCAGGGCGGCCGCGCCGCCGATGAGGGCGACGGTTCGCGCCTTACGGCCTTGGGCGATCACCTGCCAGGTGAGCAGGATGGCCAAGCCCACGACCGTGGAGAAGACGCCCCCGCGCGACGCCGTCAACGCCAGGGCGACGCCGAAAACCGCCGTCAGGCCCAAACTCAGGCTGGCGTCCATGCTCAGGCGGTCCAACCGCAGGGATCCGCCCGCCCGCTGGAGAGCCTGTGAGAAGAAGGTCGCACCGAAGACACCGCCGACGCCCATCAGGGTCGCGGCGCTGTTGGGGCTGAGCAGGGTGGCGGTCAGGCGGCGACCGGCCCGCAGGCTGACATGGTCGACGATCGCCAGGGCGGCATAGGCGCCCAGCGCCAGCAGCAGCCACCAGACCATGGCCCGGCGGCGGGTCTCGGACGCGCCGATGATCTGGGCGGCCAGGAACAGGCAGGCCAGGCCCAACAGGCGCAGGAGGTTCAGAAGCAGGGACGAGCGATCGACCGTGATCGCGCCCCCCTCGGTTCCCAGATAGAGCCAGACCGGGTGGGCGCCGCCGGGACCGAACGGCGTCAAGCTCCAGGCGGTCGCGATAAGCACGGCCAGGAACATCAGGCTGGGCCAAGGCGAGGTGAGGACGCTGGGCAGCTTGCGGGCCCAGCCGCAGAAGGCCAGCAGGCCCAGCAGCAAGGCCGCGTGCAGAGCGCCGAAGACCGTGGCCACCGCCACGTCGCTGGCCCCGAACGTGACGATCTCGGCCGTCACCAAAGTAACGAGGGCGCCGATCGCGACGCCCTCTGAGACTTTCAACTTGCGTGTCTTGGAAGCGTCGGGCGACGGCGCGCCCCCGCCCGTCCGCGTCCTAGTCCGCATAGTACTTTCGATAGTTGGCGTAATAATAATAGGAGTCGCCGTAGCCGTAGCGGGACTGGGCCTTGAGGTCCATCTGGGTCAGGGCGACGCCGGCGATGAACGCCCGCGTGCCTTGCAGCAGGGTCAGGGCCGACTGCACGGCCTTCACCGGCGTCTTCTTCCAACGGACCAGCATGACCACGGCGTCGGCGTGCGGCGCCAGGATGCGGGTGTCGGCGATCGCCAGCAGCGGCGCGGTGTCCAGCAGAACGATCTCGTAGCGGTTACGCAACTCCTGCAGCAGGCGGTGCATGGCCGACGAGCCGAGCACGTCCCGCGGCGTATAGGCCGACTTGGCCAGCGGCAGGATATGCGCGCCGCTCTCGTCGTTGATCAGCGCCTGGTCCAGGGTGGCGACGCCATTCAGCACTTCCAGCAGGCCGACCGAGGCTGGCTCCTTGAGGAACTGGCTGATCGCGCTCTGGCGCAGGTCGCAGTCGACCACGATGACCTTGGCGCCCGAAGTCGCCAGGGTGCGAGCCAGGGAGAACGTCGTCGTGGTCTTGCCTTCGCCCGGCAGCGACGAGGTAACCGCGATGACCTTGACCGTCTCGCCGACCTTGGAGAACAGGATCGACGCCCGCAGCTTGCGCAGGCTCTCGGCGAAGCTCGAGAGCGGCTTGGCTAGCAGATAGTCCGGCGGCGTCAGGCCCTTCAGGACCTTGGCGTCGTCGACCGTGGTGCTCAGGCTGGGAACCGCGCCCAGATAGGGCAGGCCCAGACGGCGTTCGACTTCGTCCTCGGTGAAGAGGCCAGCCATCAGGATCTCGGCCAGCACGACCGCCGCCACGCCCGCGCCCAGGGCCAGCACCAGACCCAGGGCCAGGTTCAGCGACGGCTTCGGGTAGCTGGGGCCGGTCGGGATCTTGGCCGGCGACACCACGCGGGCGTCGGCCTGCTCGATGCCGTCCTGGGCCGTGGTCTGCTTGAAGCGGGCCAGCAGGCTTTCGTACAGCGTCTTGACCGATTGGGACTTGCGCTCCAGCTCGGCCAGGCCGATGGCGGCCCGGTTGTTGCCGGCCAAGGTGCCCTTGGATTGGGAGACGCTCGAGGCCACCGAGCCGGTGCGCTGACGGGCGACCTGAGCCTGGGCTTCCAGGTTCGAGATGATGCGACGGATCTCGGCCTGGATTTGGTTGTCTACATCGGCCAGCTCGCGTTTGGCCTTCAGGAGATCCGGGTGACGGTCGCCGTAGCGACCGGCGAGATCGGCGACCTGGGCGCTCTTGGTCGCACGCTGCTGACGCAGTTGCTGGACGACCGGGGAATTCAGCGACTCTCCGACATCCTCGCCGGTGCTGCCGCGCGCCAGCTGCTGCCGGGCGATGTTCAGGCGGGCGTCGGTTTCGGCCTGCGCCGCGCGGCTGAGAGCGAGTTGCTGGTTCAGGCCAGAGATTTCCTGCTCGGTCAGCGTCGCGCCTTCGGCGCTGAGCAGGTTGTTGGCGATCTTGTATTGCTGGACCGCCGCATCCGCTTGCTGAACTTGGTCGCGCAACTCGGCGACGCGAGTGTCCAGCCATTCATTGGCCTTGGCGGTCGCGTCGAACTTCGCTTCCAGCTGTTCGGTCAGGTACAGGTTGGCGAAGGCGTTCGCCAGCTCCGAGGCCCGCTTGGCGTCGGTGTGGGTGTACTCGACCGAGATCAGATAGGTCAGGCCCGCGCGGCGGACCTTAAGACCCCCCAGCACATTGTCGACGATCCGCTCTTGCTGGCGCTGCAGCTCGACCGGGTCGGTCGTCGCGACCGGCGCGGCGGCCTTCTTGAGCGATGACAACCAGGCCGCGGCGCCCTTGGCGTCCGGCAGATAAGGGTTGAAGTACGGATCCTGCTGGAGCTTCAGGTCCTTGACGACCCGGCTGGCCAGAGACCGCGACTTGAGCACCTCCACCTCGGTGTCGACGACGGACGAATCCGCCGGCAATCCCGAGAGCACCGCATTCATGTCGGTGACCTGCTCTTTCCGCACGTCCAGCATGACCTGGGCCACGGCGGTGTATTTGGGCGTCTGCTGCAAGGTGAACAGCACGACGGCGGCGAAGACCACCACCGCCACGGCCGCGAAAAGCCGGAAGCGTCGCCTGAAGGTCGCGATCGCGATGTTCAGATCAAAAGACAACGCTCCGGTGTCATTCACCGGAGCGTTCGAAGTTTCAAAACCGGAGCCGTCCATGGGTACTCTCAGTAGACGGCAAACCTTGCCGTTTCGTGGACGTTTGGAGTGTCGTTCTTAGAACTGCAGAGCGACCGAAGCGATCAGCTTGTTGTCCTTGAACGAAGCGCCCGAGGCGGCGCCGCTCGATTCCTGCTTCAGGTAGTTGTAGGTCAGGAACAGACCCACACGACGGTTCAGCAGGTAGGTCGCGGTAGCCGAGAAGTTGTCGCGCTTGTCGTCGCGATCAACGCCCTTGTAGTTGTCCTTGCCGTGCGTATAGGCCGCCGACAGCAGGACGTTACGCAGCAGTTCGTGATCGATCGAAGCGCCGATGTTGTTCGAGATGTAGCCTTGCGACCCGACCGCGGTCGATTCCTCGATCGAACGGGAACCGTTCAGACCGACCGTCGTCAGCTGGGTCGGGAACCACTCGAGGCGGCCGAGCGCGCTGAAGCCGTCGATGTCGGTGAACAGCGGGTTGTCGTAGGACTGCTTCATGTAGCCGACCTGGACATCGCCACGCACCAGTTCGGAAACGTCGAAGTTGGCGCCGACGCCAAGCACGTAACCGTCCGACGTACGGTCGGTGGCCACGGTATTGTCGTCGTAGTCCTTCTTGTTGCCGAGGGCCGACACATAGAGCGCCGTGTCCGGGCTCACCGCGTATTCGGCCTTACCGCCATAGGTCAGTTCGTTACGGTCACGGAAGTCCTGGTCGATGGTGGCGACGCCGGCGAGCGGAACCGTCCGACGAACGTCGTCGTAGTTGAAGTCCTTGTCTTCCACGCGGCCGATCAGGCGCAGGCGGTTGAACTCCTTGGTCAGCACGATCGAACCTTGGTTCAGATCGTATTCAACCGGCTCGGCGGCCGCCGAGGGAGAGGTCGGGTTCGTGCGGGGTTCGACGAGGTGCTGGGTCTGGACCGAACCGGTGATGTTCGAGCCGCGCGCGATGTCGACACGACCGTTGGCCGACAGGGTGTATTCTTCGGCGTCTTCCGTCCCGTTGTCAGAGTAGCGGATGATGTTGCCGCCGGCGAAGAAGCCCAGGGCGTGGCGCGACCAGTCCGAACGCACGGCCAGTTCCGGCTTCACGCGCCAGATATTGTCGTCGACCTTGCCGGTCGCCGAGGCGTAGATGTTGTCGTTATGCTCGAAATCGACCGTCACGCGCGGATACAGCGTGAAGCCGCCAGCCTTTTGGCCGGTCGCTTCATAGTCCGGGCGCGGGCGCTGACGAACGGAAACGTTCTTGTCGCGCTTGAAGTTGGAGCCGAGATCTTGCGCCTGAGCAATCTGAGGCGCGGTCAACGCGATACAGGCCGCAATGGCCGAGCACGTTAGAGTTCGCATGGTTTATCCCCACCAGTAAGCGGTGGCCGGCGCGCGTCGTGACGCACCGGTCCACCCGAGGTTTATCGCTTAGCTGCCGCAGTAGGCAGCGACAACGCCGGCGCACGGATCGTACGGAGCCGGGGTCGTCGTCGTCGTGCCGCCAGCGCCAGCGCCGGCGGCGGCGCCGCCGTCAGTGGTCGTGGTCGAGGACACGCCTTGCAGGCTGACCAGGACGCTGGGAGCGCCGCCGGCGTCGGTCGCGGCCGTCGTCGTGACGGTGGCCGATTGACCGGTAGCCGCCAGCTGTTGTTGCACGGCCGGGGCCGTGGCGACGGTCTGAGCCATTTCAGGAGCCACCGCGGCGGCGACCTGGACAGCCACGCCGGCGCTGACCGTGCCGCTCGACACCGCTTGCACCAGAGCCGCGGCGATCACGGTCGGCGAAGCGCCCGAGGCGGCCAGGGCGGCGGAGACAGCGGCCTGAATGGCGGCCAGCTTGGCCTGAGCCGACAGACGGGCGAAGCCCGGCTGAGCGGCGGCCGAAGCAGCGGCTTGTTGGATGGTCCCTTGCAGCGATTGAGCCGTAGCGACCGGTTGATTTTGAGCCCAGACGGCGCCAGCGCCGATCGGGGCGAGCGCGACAGCCAGGCTAATGGCGATAGCGCGAACGCGGTTAGAAGCCATTGCTCCCTCCAATTGAACGGGGTCCCTTTAGGACAACGTAAACGAATGCTCTAGCCCGGATTACGCTTTTTCGACGATTTCTCGGCGACACCGTCTCAAGAAGATCACACAACGCCGCAATCTTCGCGCGAATAAGAGAACGCAACCGGACCTATAGACTTAGAATATGACGAGCCTGCCCCGCCGTGGGCCATACGCAGAGTTTTTATCGGCGGTCTGGTTAGGCCTAAAAAACCATGTACAGCCACGCCTTGCAACGGCGCTCGCGTAGAATCCGTGGTTAATGCCGCGAATCTGGTCGGTTTCGCCCTATAGGCGATCAGATCGTTCGAATATTTCGCAGTCAGCTTGGTTAAAACCAAGCAGAAAAGGGACTAAGCCGCCGCGGAAGTTGCCATGGCGACTTGCTGGCGCTGCACCAAACACCCATACCAGCCCAATCCGGCATAGGTTTCGTAGCCTGGCGTGAGGGCATAACCCACAGTCACGTCGCCATCGGCGTAGCTTCCCATCGTCCCGCCCAAGACATTCAGCGGAAAGATTTCGCTAAGCACCCCTTGATTGTCGGACGAGGCCAATACTCGGCCCTTTTGGTCCAGCAGCATGACGCGCGAGCGTTCGCGCTCCTCGGGCGTAAGGCGCACGCCGTCGACCACGGCCTGGGCCTGCGGCCGCCAGTCGAAGTGAACCCCCAGCACGCCCAGCACCTTGCCCTTGGCCTGCCCGCCCTCTCGGATGGCCGTGGCGTAGGTGGCGACCGGCGCGTCGCCCAGGGCGCGAGCCTTCTCGATGTCACAGGCCACGAAGTCGTCGCCGGTGGCGGTGCGCATGCCGTCCCGGAACCACTTGGCGTCGGCGACGGACTGGCCGACCACGCCCGGATACTTGCCGGGCCGGCCGTTGGCCACGACCCGTCCCTTGGTGTCGCAGATCCACAGGTCGAGATAGACCGTATAGGCGTCGAGGATCACGCCCAGGCGCTCGCTGGCGTAGCGGCGCGCGGCCGCGTCGTCGCCCTCGGCCAGGCACGCCACGACGGCGGAGTCGGTCGCCCACCAACGCACGTCGCAGGTGCGCTCATAGAGGTTGCGATCGACGATCTCGATGGCATTCAAGGCCAGATCCGCGAGCCGCTGGCCACGCATGTGCCCCAGGATCGCCCCGCCGATGGCCGACAGCTCGTCGAGATCGGCGCGCACCTGGCTCTCCAGGTCTCCCGCCACCGCGTCGATCTCGGTCGAGATCTTCTTGAATTCCTCGGCGACGATGGCGAAACCCTTGCCGGCCTCGCCCGCGCGAGCGGCCACGATCAGGGCGTTGATCGCCAGCATCTTGGCGGCGCGATTGACCCGGGCGATCTCGCCGATCTTGGCCCCCGCCACGCTGGACAGGCGCTCCGACAGATCGAGGATCCGTTCCGGACGGAGACTGGTGTCTTGGTCCATCGGAAAAAGCGCCCCCACGCAAACTTTCGAGCGAATCGGCCCGATCCACGCAAGATGACGCCCTCGTCATCGCCACGCGATGACACGAAAGGTCACACCAAAATGAGTAGGCCGTCCAGATGCGAAAAAGCGCCGGAACGCCCGCGAAACGGGCGCCCGGCGCTGAAGATTTCAGCGAGGAGAACGCCGTTCTAGACGTCGACCTCGGCGTCGAGGGCGTTTTCCTGGATGAACTCGCGGCGCGGCTCGACCAGATCGCCCATCAGGCGGCTGAACATGTCGTCGGCGTCGTCGGCATGATTCACCCGCACCTGCAGCAGCGTGCGCGCTTCGACGTCCAGAGTGGTCTCCCACAGCTGATCGGGGTTCATCTCGCCCAGGCCCTTGTAGCGCTGGATTGTCAGGCCCTTGCGGCCGGCGTCCAGCACCGTGTTCACAAGGTCCAGCGGACCGCGGACGGTGGTCGACTTGTCCTTGCGGCGGAATACGGCGCGGGCCGAGAAGATCTCGGCCAGCCGGACGGCGCGCTCGGCCAGGCGGCGAGCGTCGGCGGCGTGCAGCAGCACGTCGTCCAGCACCACCCGTTCCGACACGCCACGACGCACGCGGCTGAACACGAAGCCGGTATCGCCGCGCTCGCCGCTCCAGGGACCATCGCCCTCCTCGGCGTAGAGGTCCAGGCGGGTGGCGGCCGCCACGGGGTCCGGCGTCTCGCCCAGCAGGCCGGCCAGGGCCGCCTGCTCGATGGCGCTGGCCGGAGCCCGCGAGGCCAGGCGGTCGATATTGCCCTTGGCCGAGCGGCAGGCCTGGACCAGGGCCAGGAGGTCCTGGCCGGTCATGCGCTCGCCCGAAGAGAGGTCCAGCTCGGCCCCGTCGACGCCTTCGTCGACCAGGAAGGCGTCCATCTCGCTGTCGTCCTTCAGATAGCGCGAGGACTTGCCCTTGGCGGCTTTGTAGAGCGGCGGCTGGGCGATGTAGATGTAGCCGCGCTCGATCAGCTGCGGCATCTGCCGGTAGAAGAAGGTCAGCAGCAGGGTGCGGATGTGGGCGCCGTCGACGTCGGCGTCGGTCATCAGCACGATCTTGTGGTAGCGCACCTTGTCCGGATTGAAGTCGTCGCGGCCGATGCCGGCCCCCAGGGCGGTGATCAGCGTGCCGATCTGGTCGGACGAGAGCATCTTGTCGAAGCGGGCGCGCTCGACGTTCAGGATCTTGCCGCGCAGCGGCAGGACGGCCTGGTTGTCGCGGTTGCGGGCCTGCTTGGCCGAGCCGCCGGCCGAGTCACCCTCGACGATGAAGATTTCGGACTTGGCCGGGTCGCGCTCGGAGCAGTCGGCCAGCTTGCCGGGCAGCGAGGTGATGTCCAGGGCGCTCTTGCGGCGGGTCAGTTCGCGCGCCTTGCGGGCGGCTTCGCGGGCGGCGGCGGCCTCGGCGATCTTGCTGACGATCTGCCTGGCCTCGTTCGGGTGCTCCTCGAACCAGGTCGAGAGCCCTTCGGCCACCAGGTTCTCCACGGCCGGGCGCACTTCGGACGAAACCAGCTTGTCCTTGGTCTGCGAGCTGAACTTGGGGTCCGGCACCTTGACCGAAAGCACGCAGGTCAGGCCTTCCCGGGCGTCTTCGCCGCCCAGATTGACCTTTTCCTTCTTCATGATGCCCGAGCTCTCGGCATAGCCGGTGATGATCCGGGTCAGGGCCGCGCGGAACGCCGAAAGGTGCGTGCCGCCATCCCGTTGCGGGATGTTGTTGGTGAAGCACAGCATCTGCTCGTGATAGCTGTCGTTCCACCACAGGGCGAGATCGACCTCGACCTTGTCCTTGACGCCGCGCACCGAGATCGGGGCCTTCAGCAGCGGGGTCTTGGCCTTGTCCAGGTGGCGGACGAAGGCCTCGATGCCGCCGTCATAGTGCAGCTTTTCTTCCCACGGCTCGGCGTCGCGATGGTCCTTGAACCAGATCGTCACGCCCGAGTTCAGGAACGCCAGCTCGCGCAGGCGGTGTTCAAGGGTCTTCCGGTCGAATTCGATGAACGCGAAGGTCTCGCGCGACGGGAAGAAGGTCACTTCCGTGCCCGATAGCAGCTCGCCGGCCTTAGGCCCCTCCTCGCGCATCGGCGAGTCGCCCGTGACCTTCAGCGAGGTCACCGCGTCGCCGCGCTCGAAGCGCATCTGGTGGACCTTGCCGCCCCGGTGGATCAGCAGTTCCAGCCAGTCCGAAAGGGCGTTGACGACCGAGACGCCCACGCCGTGCAGGCCGCCAGAGACCTTGTAGCTGTTCTGGTCGAACTTACCGCCGGCGTGCAGCTGGGTCATGATGACCTCGGCCGCCGAGACGCCCTCGCCCTCGTGGATGTCGGTGGGGATGCCGCGACCGTCGTCGGTGACCGTCACCGAGCCGTCGGCGTTCAGGATCACCTGGACCTTGGTGGCGTGACCGGCCAGGGCCTCGTCGATGGCGTTGTCGACCACCTCGTAGACCATGTGGTGCAGGCCCGAACCGTCGTCGGTGTCGCCGATGTACATGCCGGGGCGCTTGCGGACGGCGTCCAGGCCCTTCAGCACCTTGATCGAGTCGGCGCCGTACTGGGCGGCGGCTTCCTCGGTCGTCATTTCCGGGGAGCTCACTTCGGCCGACACTTCGGGAACTTGGTCTTCGGTGTTCTCGGTCATTCGTCTTCCAGGGCGGTCAAGCCAGTGGGTCCAGGCCGGCGTCGCACACGCGAACGCCTAGCGCCCGACCCTTGAGATGGTCGAACAGCGACTCGTCCGTGCCGGTGAGGAAGGCCTGGAGCTTGAGCGCCGTGAGTTCGTCGGCCAATGCGGCTCGTCTCGTAAGATCGAGATGCGCGGCGACTTCGTCGAGCAATATTACAGGATTCGGCGCGGATTCCGCACGCGAAAGTCGCGCCGCCTGGGCCAAAACCAGGTTCAAAATCAGCGCTTTTTGCTCTCCGGTCGAGCATTCCGCCGCCGGACGGTCCTTCTCGACGTGGAAGATGGCCAGATCGCCCCGATGCGGACCGGTCAGAGCCCGCCCGGCGGCCCCGTCACGGGTCCGCGCGACACTGAGCGCGGCGGCTAACCTTTCCTCGATTTCGGCGAACGGGACCCCGTCCAGGGCCAGTTTCTCCCACTCGCCGGTCAAGGTCAGGCGCGCCTGCGGGAAAGGCCGGTCGCCGCGGCTGTCGATCTCGTTCTGCAGGGCCTGAAGCGTGCGGGCGCGGGCCTGAGACAAGAGGGCGCCGCTTTCGGCCAGGCGGGCCTCCAGGGCGTTCAGCCAGGTCGCGTCGGGCGCGGCCCCGGCCTCGGCCGCGTCGGTCAGCAGCCGCAT
Organism: Caulobacter sp. ALps2; assembly: GCF_058681635.1. Taxonomy (NCBI): domain Bacteria; kingdom Pseudomonadati; phylum Pseudomonadota; class Alphaproteobacteria; order Caulobacterales; family Caulobacteraceae; genus Caulobacter; species Caulobacter sp. ALps2. The sequence continues at coordinate 1,792,119 of NZ_CM178743.1, read as the reverse complement.
GCGCTCGCGCTGGGCCTTGTCATAGGCGTTGGCGTTGGCCGCGTGGCCCGGCTCGCCGGCGAAGACCAGGCGATCGAAGAACTTGCGGCGCTCGGTGGCGGCCTCCAGGAACAGGCGATCCTGGGTCGGGGTCAACCAGATCGGCCTTACGTGGTCGGCCAGCCGGCCGGGCGAGACGGTCTCGCCCTCGATACGCACGGTCCGGCGGGCCGCCCCGCCCTGCTCGACGCCGGCGCCTATGCGGATCGGAGCGTCTTCACCACTCTCGACCTCCGCGGCGACGGCCCAGGCCCGGCCCACGGCTTCACCGGGCAGCCGGCGACCGACTTCGGCCATGCTGGCGCCGCGCAAGCCCTTGCCGGGGGTCAGCAGGCTGATCGCCTCGAGGAGATTGGTCTTGCCGGCCCCGTTGGCCCCGAACAGGTAGACGCTGCGCCCCTCGGTATCGAGGCGGGCGCGCTCGTACGAGCGGAAGTCCGTCAGGGTCAGGGAAAGCAAAGCGGCCGACGCCATCCGGCGTTCTTAAGCGGTGTCGTCGGCCGATGCTACTGACGGCGATCAGCCGATCTTGTAGCCGCAGAGCTTGTTGCCATCCAGATCGCGGAAATAGGCGAAATAGGCCTTGGGCATCCGCGCGCCCGGCTGGCCTTCGTCCTGACCGCCCAGTTCCAGCGCCTTGGCGTGGAAGGCGTCGACTTCTTCGACGGTGTCGAAGGCGAACCCGCCCATCATGCCGTTGCCGATACAGGCCGGATTGCCGTCGTACGGGCCCAGCACCCCGAACATGCAGCCGTCGCCGCGATAGAGGCGGCCGCCCGACGGGTGCTCGAACAAAGGCTTGAAGCCGATCGAGCCCAGCAGGCCGTCATAGAAGGTCTTGGCCTTCTCCAGGTCGTTCGAGCCGACCGTAAGGTAACTGAGTTTGGCCATGGGCCGCCTCCCGTTTTCTAAGGAAACGGACCTTAGCGCCCTTATGAGCCTCCGCAATATGACCCTTACGTCAGGATCACCGTTCCCACAGCGAACGGTGACCATAGACCCAGGCGCCGACGTCGGCGAAACGGTCGGTGACGATCGAACAGGTCCGCACGCGGCCCGACTTGCTGCTGACGATCCATCCGGATCGTTCCAGGATCTTCAGGTGCTTCATGAACGAGGTCAGGGCCATGTCATAAGGCGCGGCCAGCTCGCCGACGCTGGCGGGACCCTGGCCCAGACGGCTCAGAATGGCCCGCCGCGTGGGATCGGCCAGCGCCTGGAAGGTGTCATCGAGGGCGGCGGCATGCTTATCCATACGGCTAAGCATGCCCGCTAAGCGCCTATTTTGCCAGAGAAATCCCCAGCACCTTCCGCAGAAACTGGGTCTCCACCTCGCGGCGGCGGTCGTTGTTGGCTTTCTTGAGGAAGCCGTGACCTTCGTCCTTGAACTGGACGTACCAGGTCTCGACGCCCTGGCCGCGCAGCTTGGCGACGACCTGGTCGGATTCGGACTTGGGCACGCGGGGATCGTTCCAACCCTGCATGACCAGCATCGGCTTTCTGATCTTATCCACGTTGTTCATCGGCGAGATGGTCTCGAAGGCCTTCAGCATCTTCGGGTCGCGCTCGTCGCCATATTCGACGCGGCGCAGGTCGCGGCGATAGGCCTCGGTGTTCTGCAGGAACGAGACGAAGTTGCTGATGCCGTAGCGCTCGACCCCGCCGGCCAGACGGTCGGAATAGTGAGTCATCACGGCCAGCGACATGTAGCCGCCGTACGACTGGCCGTAGACGACGACGCGCGACGGATCGAGATCCGGCTGCGTCTTGATCCAGTCCAGCAAGGCGCCGATGTCCTTGACCGAGTCTTCGCGCTTCTCGGCGTTGTCGAGGTTCAGATAGGTCTTGCCGTAGCCGCTCGAGCCGCGAACATTGGTGACGATCACCGCCGCGCCCAGCTCGGCCACCGTGTGCTGGTGGAAGGCGTTGAAGGTCGGGCGCGACTGACCCTCCGGCCCGCCGTGGATGTCGATGATCACCGGAGCCCGCTGGCCAGCGGCCAGCTTGGGCCGATAAACAAAAGCCGGGATCGAGCGCTTGTCGAACGACGGGTAGCGGACCAGCGTCGGGGTCGCCAGGGCCTTGGCGTCCAGGCCGCCCAGCTCCGAGGCCGTCCAGCGCTCCAGCTTGGCGTCGGTCACGCCCCAGCTCCAGACGTCGCTGGCGGCGGTCGGGGTGGCCAGGCTGAAGCCCAGCTTCGACCCGTCCGGCGAGAAGGCAATGTCGCCGACCACCCCGGCCGGCAGCTCCGGCCGCGGCAGCGCGCGACGGGTGCGGAAGTCTTGCACCACCAGCTTCGAATAGCCGTCCTCGTTGACGACATAAGCCAGGATGCGGCCGTCGTCGGACAGAGCGAAGTCCTCGATGTCCCAGGGACGCTCACCCGAAAGGGTAACCTTCGCGCCCGTCGCCAGGTCGATCTGCACCAGGCGCTGGAAGTCCGAGCCCTCGTCCGACAGCAGCAGCACGCTACGGCCGTCCGGCGTGAACTTGCCGCCGCTGTAGGCGATTTTGGTCTTGCCGGGGGTTGAGCTCGGTCAGCTTGCCGGTGGCCACGTCCAGTAGCCAGCGCTTGGACTCCGAGATCGAGAAGTAACGGCCCAGCAGCACCGTCTTGCCGTCGGCCGACACCGCCAGCGGCGAGACCTGACCCTGACCCTTGTGGATCACCTTCGCCCCGCCGGCGCCGTCGCGCATCAGCACGTCGGAGTCGCCCGAGCCCTTGGTCAATCGCGACCAGACCAGGACCGCGCCGTCCTTCGACCAGGCCGGCGAGCCGTTGCGCGTGCCGGTCTCGGTCAATTGCGTGGTCTTGCCGTCGGGGCCGCGCAGGAAGAGCTGGAACCACTCGTCGCCGCCGGTGTCCTTGGAGAACAGGATCTGCCCCCCCGGCAGGGCGTGGGCGCCGCCGACGGGCTCGTCATAGAAGGTGATCTGGCTACGGTCGGAGCCGGGCGCGGCGACGATATGCAGCTGGTTGGTGTTGCCAAACCGGGTGGTGATAATGACACCACCATTGGGCGCCCAGTCGCCGAAATAGGCCGAGCGAGCGTTCTGGTAGCGGGCCAGGCTCTCGTGGATCGCCGGCGGCGCGACCGGCACGTTCTCGAGAATCTGATTGCCCATCTCCCGGCGATCCACCGCCTGCTGGGCAAGCGCGGGAACGGCGGCGGCGAGGGCCAGCACGGCGGCCGAGGCGGCGAGCAGCTTCTTCATGACGGGACCCCAACAGCAGAACGGGCGCCCAAGAGCGCCCGTTCATTGTTCTCACAAAACCAGCGCGGATCAGACCCGCAGCGGCATCAGCACGTACTTCACGCCCGGATCGACCGGATCGACCACCAGGGTCGGGCTGGCCGGGTCGGCGAAGCGGAACTCGGCTTGCGGACCGGCGATCTGGCCGCAGACGTCCAGCAGGTAGCGGGCGTTGAAGCCGATCTCGAAGGGCTCGCCGTCGTAGTCGACCTCGACCTCTTCGACGGCCTGGCCGGCTTCCATGTTGCGGACGGTCAGGGTGATGCGGCCCGGCTCGATGGCCAGCTTCACCGAACGGCTCTTCTCGGCCGAGATGGTGGCCACGCGGTCGACGGCCTTGGCGAACAGGTCGTTGTCCAGGGTCAGGATCTTGGCGTTGTCGCGCGGGATGACGCGCAGATAGTCCGGGAAGGCGCCGTCGATGACCTTGGAGGTCAGGGCGGCCTGGCCGAACTCGAAGCGGACCTTCTGGGGCGACAGCTGCAGGTCGACCGTCTCGCCGGCCGATTCCATCAGGCGGCGGGCCTCGGCGATGGTCTTGCGCGGGATGATCACGCCGGGCAGGCCGGCCGCGCCTTCCGGCGCCGGCATCTCGGCCAGGGCCAGGCGGTGGCCGTCGGTGGCCACGGCGCGCAGCTTGGTCTCGCCGCCCTCGTTGACCGTGTGGACGTAGAGGCCGTTCAGATAGTAGCGGGTCTCTTCGGTCGAGATCGCGAAGCGGGTCTTGTCGATCAGGCGGATCAATTCGTTGGTGTCGACCGCGATGCGGCCCGACAGGCCGTCGCTGCTCATCACCGGGAAATCGCCGGCCGGCAGCACCGGCAGGTTGAAGCGCGAACGGCCCGCCTGGATGACCAGGCGCGGATCATCGCCGCTGAAGCTCAGCGAGACGTCGGCGCCGTCGGGCAGCTTCCGAACGATTTCATACAGGGTGTGGGCCGGCGCGGTGATCTGGCCGGGAACGTCGATCTGGGCGAAGCCCTCGTCGATGATCTCCATGTCCAGGTCGGTCGCCGAGAAGGACAGACGATCGCCCTCGGCCGACAACAGGATATTCGACAGGATCGGGATGGTGTTGCGGCGTTCGACGACGCTCTGCACGTGACCCAGCGCCTTCAGGAGCGCCGCCCGTTCGATGGTAAGCTTCATAGTCGGTCCAGATCGCGCGGGCGGCCGATGGAATCGCCCGCTACCCCCGTTGAGAATGGACCGCCGACATTATCGCAATGCGCGAACGGGGAAAGGGGGCGCGGCGGTCATTTCCGCGCCCGCTAGACCTAAAGTCAGGCTTTCGTGTCGAACGAACCGCCCGAATTGTCGCCATCCGCGCCGGCGCCGGCATAAGGGTTGGCCGAAGCGCCCGACGGCTCACCGGTCGTCGATCCCGCGGAGGGGCCCGTGGAACCCTTGGCCGCCACGGCGACCATGGCCGGGCGCACCAGGCGGCCCATCAGCTCGTAGCCGGCCTGCAGCACGGCGACCACGCCGCCAGCGGCGACCTCGGTCGACGGTTGCTCGGTCACGGCCTGGTGCAGGTGCGGGTCGAACTTCTCGCCCTTGGCCGGGTCGATCTTTTTCAGGCCGTTGCGTTCGAAGGCGCCTTGCAGCTCCTTCTCGGTCATCTCGACGCCGATGATGAAGTTCTTCACCGCCGGGTCGGTCGACTCGCGCGGGCTGTGGGCCGTGGCGCGCGACAGATTGTCGGCGACGCCCAGCAGGTCGCGGCCGAACTTCTGGATCGCGTAGGCGCGCGCGTCGTTCATCTCGCGCTCGGCGCGGCGCTTGGTGTTCTCGGCCTCGGCGGCGTAGCGCAGAGCCTGCTCCTTCAGAGCGGCCACTTCCAGCTTCAGCGCCTCGATCTCTTGCGACGCGTCATCAGCCTCGAAGGCGACGTCTTCAGCCGGCGTTTGCTCGTCGGTCATCTCGTAAAGTCCTTATCCATCCATCATCCGCCCCAGCACCCGGGCGGTATAGTCCACCAACGGAATGACTCGAGCGTAGTTCAATCGCGCCGGACCGATCACGCCGATCGCGCCCAGCACCTTCTGTCGGCCCGTCATATAGGGCGCCGCGATCACCGAGGAACCCGAAAGCGAAAACAGGCGCGTTTCGGCCCCGATATAGATGCGCACGCCCTCGGCGTCACGAACGTCGTCGAGCAGGCCGATCAACTGACCCTTCTGCTCCAGGTCATCGAACAGCTGGCGCACGCGGTCGATGTCCTCGCGAGCCCGGGCGTCGGCCAGCAGGTTGGCCTGTCCGCGCACGATCAGCGAGCGGGCGTCGCCCTCCCCCCCGCTCCAGGCGGCCAGGCCGTCCTCGACCAGGCGGGCGGCGGTCTCGTCCAATTGCCGGCGGGCGATGTCCAGCTCGCCGCCCATCTCGGTCCGCGTCTCGGAAAGGGTGCGGCCGCGCAGGCGGGCGTTGAGGAAGTTGGAGGCCTCCTGCAGGGCCGAGGGCGTGACGCCGGGAGCCTGGCGCATCAGCCGATTCTCGACCTGGCCGTCCTCGAACACCATGACCGCCAGCACCTGGCCGCCGCCCAGCGGCACGAACTCCACATGCTTGACCCCGCCCTCGCGGACCGGGGTGACGACGATGCCGGCGCCGCCGGCCAGGCCCGAGAGCACGGACGAGGCCTCGGACAGCGCCTCCTCGAACGAGCGGCCCTTCACGGCCAGCCGCGCCTCGATGGCCCGCTTGTCGGCCTCGGCGACGTCACCGACCTCCAGCAGGCCGTCGACGAACATCCGCAGGCCCGCATGGGTCGGCATCCGGCCGGCGCTGGTGTGAGGCGCGTCCAGCAGGCCCAGCTGCGCCAGGTCCTGCATGGTGTTGCGGATCGACGCCGGCGACAGCGCCAGCCCGGCCTTGGACAGGGTGCGCGAGCCGACCGGATCGCCGGTCTCCAGATACGACTCGACCACGCGCCGGAAAATGTCGCGGGCGCGGGTGTCCAGCTCGGTGAGGCCCGGCGTACGGACGATCGGACCCGGGAAAAGATGCGTCATGCTCTAAAAGGCCATAGGGGCGTGTTCTTTGGGGGCGTGTCGTTTGGGACCCGGTCGGCGGACAAAAGCTGTCGGCCTCTTTCAAGTTCGGCTCTCAATAGGATAAGCGCCAGCCCACACACATTCAAATAGCCCTGAAATCAGGAGTTTCCCATGCGTCCGTCCGAACGCGCCCCCGACCAGCTGCGCGCCGTCACGCTGGAAACCGGCGTCAACCGCTACGCCGAAGGCTCGTGCCTGGTCAGCTTCGGCCACACCAAGGTGCTGGTCACCGCCACGGTCGAGGAAAACGTCCCCGGCTGGATGCGTAACAAGGGCGCCGGCTGGGTCACGGCCGAATACGGCATGCTGCCCCGCGCCACCCACACCCGCGGGCGCCGCGAAGCCGCCGCCGGCAAGCAGAGCGGCCGCACGCAAGAGATCCAGCGCCTGATCGGCCGCTCCCTGCGCGCCGTGGTCGACCTGAAGGCCCTGGGCGAACGCCAGATCAGCCTGGACTGCGACGTCATCCAGGCCGACGGCGGCACCCGCACCGCCGCCATCACCGGCGCCTGGGTCGCCCTGCGCCTGGCGGTCAACTACCTGCTGGAAGAGGGCGTGCTGAAGGCCGACCCGATCCTGGGCCAGGTGGCGGCCGTCTCGTGCGGCGTGTTCAAGGACACCCCGGTCCTCGACCTCGACTACGAGGAAGATTCCAGCGCCGAGGCCGACAGCAACTTCGTCCTGACCGGCGTGGGCGACATCGTCGAGATCCAGGCCACCGGCGAAAAGCGCGGCTTCACCCGCGCCGAATTCGAGTCGCTCTACGCGCTCGCTGACAAGGGCATCAACGAGCTGTTCGTGATGCAGCGCGCGGCGATCGGCGGTTAAGCCGCCCGTCACTCTTGTTCGAACGGGGTAACGGTCCCAGATTCCTAGTCTGAAGATCAGGAGTTTCGCGTGACCACCCCGTTCGAAGGCTACGAAGTCGAAGCCCGTCTGCGCCCGTCGGCCGAGGCGTATCGCTTCGACCTGGACCAGGCGCTGGCCTCGATGGTCGCGCTGGAGGCCCAGGTCCCGCCCGACGCCTACACGGCCGGCATCCTGGGAACCGAGCGGGTCGGCAACGGCGTGGTCGTCGGCCCCGGCGGCCTCGTCCTGACCATGGCTTACCTGATCACCGAGGCCGAGGAAGTCACCCTCACCCGCAACGATGGCCGGCGCGTGCCGGCCCACGTGCTGGGGCTGGACGTCCGCTCGGGCCTCGGCCTCGTCCAGGCGCTGGAGCCCCTAGACCTGCCCGTCATGACCATCGGCTCGGCCAAGGATCTCGAGGCCGGCTCGTCGGTCATCGCCGCCGGCGCCGGCGGTCGCGCCCACGCCGTGGCCGGCAAGGTCCTGGCCCGCATGCCCTTCGCCGGCTACTGGGAATATCTGCTGGACGACGCGATCATCACCGGCCCCGCCCACCCGCACTGGAGCGGCGCGGCCCTGATCGGTCCCAAGGGCGACCTGGTGGGCCTGGGCTCGCTGACCCTGGAGGGCCGCGACCAGAACGGCGACGCCAAGCCGATCAACATGTTCGTGCCGGCCGAACTGCTGCCGCCGATCCTGGACGAGCTGGCCCGTGGCCGCAGCCCCCATCCGCCGCGTCCGTGGCTGGGAGTCTTCGCCCAGGAGATGGAGAACCACGTCGTCATCGTCGGCATCTCGCCCAAGGGTCCGGCCGCCCGCGCCGAGCTGCGGGCCGGGGATCTGATCCTGGCCGTCGACGGCCACCCGGTCGCCGACCTGGCCGAGTTCTACGACCGGATGTGGGACCTTGGCCCCGCTGGCGTCAGCGTGCCCCTGAAAATCCTGCGCGAGGGCGACGCCTTCGAGCTGGAAGTGCGCTCGATGGACCGCGCCAGCCTGCTGAAGAAGCGGCGGCTGAATTGACCAAGGGTCCCTGGGAGCAAGCCGATCCGCCGGCCGTAGCGCCGTCCCGGCCGCCGTCGCCACCTCGTCATCGCCTGTGGCTGTGGCTGGGCCTGCTGGCCGCCGTCGGCGTGCTGGCCCTGGCCCTGATGCGCGCCTATCCCGAGGCGATCCAGACGGGCGACGACCAGGCCAGCCTGTTCCTGCGCCTCGGCATGGTCGTGCTGGTCTCGACCGTCCTGCTACGCGGCCTGCACGGCTCGCCGCGCCAATACCTGAAATACGCGGCGATCTGGACCAGCATCATCGCGGTCCTGGCCCTGGGCTATGCCTATCGCGCCGAGCTGATGCAAATCCCGCAGCGGCTGCAGTTGGCCTTCAACGTCGGCACGCCGGTGACCGTCGGCGAGCGCACGCTGGTCGTGCCGCAAGGCGAGGACGGCCACTATGTCGTCGACGGCCTGATCAACGGAAAGCGCGTGCGGTTCATGGTCGACACCGGCGCGACCGAGACCGTGCTCAGCCCCGCCGACGCCCGTCGCTTGGGAGTCCCCGTCGACACCCTGACCTACGGCTACGAGTCCGAGACCGCCAACGGCAAGGGCTACAGCGCCGCCTATGACGCCACCAGCCTGGAGGTCGGCGCCATCCGGCTGGAGGGTTTCCGGGTGATGGTCAACAAGGCCCCGATGAGCGGGTCGCTGCTGGGGATGAGTTTCCTCAAGCGCCTGGAGGCCTTCGAGTTCCGAGACCGCCAGCTGATCCTGAAGTGGCGCGAGGACGGCCAGGGCCGCGCCTACTAGTCCTCGTCCTGCCCGTCGGCGGGGCCGTATTCGAAGGTCAGGAGATCGCCGGGCTGACACTGCAGCTCTCGGCACAGGGCGTCCAGGGTGGAGAACCGCACCGCCCTCGCCTTGCCGGTCTTCAGGATCGAGAGGTTGGCGATCGTCACGCCCACCCGGTCGGAAAGCTCGGTCAGCGACATGCGCCGTTCCAGCAGCACGCGGTCGAGGTTCACGCGGACAGGCATGCGGCGATCGCTCCGGTTCAGATCGTGAGTTCGGCTTCGCGACGAAGGCGGGCGCCCTCGCGGAAGACCTCGGCCAGGACGAAGACGACCAGCACCGAGAACCAGGCGGTCAGGGTGAAGCTGTCGTCGATGACCTTGGCCTTGGGGGCCAGCCAGCGGGCCATGCCCGAAAAGACGTAGCGCCCCACCTCCAGACCGGCCAGGACGAGGCCGATCAGGCGCAGGCGCACCACATTGTCGGGATGGAAGGGGTCGCCCGCCGTCAGGGTCGCGAAGATCTTGCGCAGCCGCTCGACGATGATCATCCAGCCGCCCAGCAGCAGGGCGTAGGCCGCCAGCGCGCCGGCGAACAGCGCGCCATTGCGGCTGATGGCCTCGACGGCGTCGCTGATCGGCAACATCGAGGCCAGCAATTCGGGATTGAAGCTGAACAGCAGGGCGACCAGCGTGAACAGCGACAGAAGGCTCACGAAGATCCACAGCCCGACGTAGATGACGTCGAGGATGATCTTCAGGAAACTCGATACGGAGCCGGGCCCCAACGCACGCATGGCTGCTCCCCAACAGCGACGCTCAAACATGCCCCGCGTCGCGAGGAGACGTCAAAAGCTCGGGCTTGAAAACCCTGGAAACTCTTGGCTCGCCTTAAAGCGTCTGCGCCACGAACGCCACAGCCGACACCGGAACAGCCACGATCAGGGCGGCGGTAATGGCGGTCATGACGACCTTGTCGGCGATGCGGAACAGGCGGGCGGCGGACATCTTGTTTTCCAGTTTGAGAGACGTGGTTGGGGCCGAGCCATTCGGCCCCTCGCCACACGTCAACAGATAGGCGGCGATTTGGGTTCCGCCAATCTCGATTATCGAAAAACGATATTAAACTACGGTAATGATACACAAGGGTTTGGAACAGTTGCCCTTGGGTCACACCGCGGGTTTGGAGCCGGCGAGGCCTTTTTGAGGGCCATGACACGAACCTTGCGGGCAAAGGGCGAAATTGGAGAGTAAAGGAGCCGCGAGACCTGACTTTTCCGGAGTTGATGACATGGCGCTGAAGCTTGAAATGGGATCGAGGCTGGTGGCCGCCACCCACAATCCCGGCAAGGTGCCCGAGATCGCCGCCCTGCTGGACGGCCGCTTCGAGATCGTCACCGCCGGCCAGCTGGGTTTGCCCGAGCCGGACGAGACCGAGAGCACGTTTGTCGGCAACGCCCTCCTGAAGGCCCGCCACGCCGCCGACCTGTCGGGCCTGCCGGCCCTGGCCGACGACAGCGGCCTGTCGGTGGTGGCCCTGGATGGGGCTCCGGGCGTCTATTCCGCCCGCTGGGCAGGTCCCGGCAAGGACTTCGCCATGGCCATGGACAAGGTCGCCGAGCGGATCGAGGCGACGGGGAAGGAAGACTACGCGGCCTGGTTCACCTCGGCCCTGGCCGTCGCCTGGCCGAACGGGCCGGCCGTGGTCGTCGAGGGGCGCGTCGAAGGGACCCTGGTGTTCCCTGGCCGCGGCACGCGCGGCTTCGGCTACGACCCGATCTTCGTGCCCGCGGGCGAGAGCCTGACATTCGGCGAAATGGACCCCTCCGCCAAGGACGCCATGAGCCACCGCGCCCGCGCCTTCGCCAAGCTGAAGGCGGCGCTGTTTGACTGATAGCCTCGGCGTTTATGTCCACTGGCCGTACTGCGCCCGCATCTGCCCCTATTGCGACTTCAACGTCGTTCGCGACCGGGGCAAGACGCGGGAGCAAGCGGCTCTGGCCGACACGATCGTCGCGGATCTGATCGCCCAACGCGCGCTGACGGGCGAACGCCAGTTGCTCTCGATCTTCTTCGGCGGCGGCACGCCCTCGCTGATGGATCCGGCCCAGGTGGCGCGGGTCATCGAGACAGCCAAGCGCCTGTGGTCGCCCGTCACTGATCTCGAGATCAGCCTGGAGGCCAATCCCACCGACGCCGAGGCCGACCGCTTCGCCGCGCTCGCGGACGCCGGCGTCCAGCGACTGTCCCTGGGCGTCCAGGCGCTGGACGACGAATCCCTGAAGGCCTTGGGCCGCAACCACGACGCCGGCGCGGCGCGACGGGCGATCGCGGCGGCGACCAAGGCCTTCCCGCGCCTGTCGATCGACCTGATCTACGCCCGCCCCGGCCAGACCGACGCGGCCTGGCGCGCCGAGCTGGCCGAGGCCATCGCGCTCGGCCCCGAGCACGTCTCGCCCTACCAGCTGACCATCGAGCAAGGCACGGCCTTCGACCGCGCGGTCGGGCGCGGGACCCTGGTCGTGCCCGACGAGGACCTGGCCGCCACCCTGTTCGAGACCACGCAGGAGCTCTTGGAGGCCGCCGGCTTCGACGCCTACGAGGTCTCCAACCACGCCCGGGGCGCGGCGGCCCGCTCGCGGCACAACCTCGTCTACTGGCGGGGTGTCGACTATGTCGGCGTCGGTCCCGGCGCGCATGGCCGTCTGGCCTTGCCCGAAGGCCGCGCGGCCACCGTCGCCCATCGCGCCATCAAGGACTACATCGCCGCCGTCGACACGACCGGCCTCGGCTTCGAGCGCGAGATCCTGACCCCGCGAGAGGCCGCCGAGGAGCGCCTCGTCCTGGGTCTGCGCATCGACGACGGCGTGGGGTTCGATGAGATGGCGCCGCTGGGTCTGAACCCGGATCTGCCCAAGGTCCGCGACCTGGTGCAGACCGGCCTGGTCGTTGACGACCCCAATCGATTGCGCGCCACTCGCGCGGGCCGCCTCGTTCTGGATAGGCTGACAGGGACGCTCGCGACCTGATATGCCTTCATTTTGAGCGCCAAGGACATCGACACGTTGAGCCGCCAGCTTCCCCCGCCAGCCCTGTCCGACGCGCCCCTGGCGCCCGGCCTCTATCTGGTGGCGACGCCGATCGGCAACCTGCGTGACATCACCCTGCGGGCCCTGGACGTGCTGGCCGCCTGCGACGTGCTGCTGGCCGAGGACACCCGCGTCACCGGCAAGCTGCTGTCGGCCTACGCCATCAAGACCAAGCTGGAACGCCACGACGAACACGTGGCCGAACGGGCCATCCCCGGTATCCTGGAACGGCTGGAGGCCGGCGAGCGCGTGGCCCTGGTCTCGGACGCCGGCACGCCGATGGTCTCCGACCCCGGCTATCGCCTGGCGAAAGAGGCGATCGCCGCGGGCCACGCCGTCATCCCGATCCCCGGCGCCTCGGCGGCCCTCGCGGCCCTGACCCTGGCGGGCCTGCCCACCGACCGCTTCCTGTTCGCCGGCTTCCCGCCGCCCAAGAGCGCCGCGCGCCGGACCTTCCTGGAAGAATTCGCCAACACCCGCGCCACCCTGATCTTCTACGAAGGCGCCTCGCGGGTCGACGACTGCCTGGCCGACATGGCCGTCGTGTTCGGCGGGACGCGCCAGGCGGCCGTGTGCCGTGAACTGACCAAGCTCTATGAGACCTGCATCCGCGGGACCCTGGCCGAGCTGGCCGTCGACCCACGCTTCGAGGCCCCCAAGGGCGAGATCGTCATCCTGGTGGGACCCGGCAGCGAGAAGGTCGCCACCGCCGCCGACGCCGAGGCCGCCCTGCGCGAGGCCATGGCCCGCCTGCCCCTGGGCGAGGCCGCCTCCGAGGTCGCCAAGGCCCTGGGCCTGTCGCGCAAGGATCTTTACCGCCAGGCCCTGGCCCTAAAAGACCAAGACATGAAGGAGCAGGCCTGATGGTCGCCCCGGTCCGTCAGGCCATCCGCCAGGTGCGGGGCGCCGCGGCGCGCAGGCTCGGACGGCGGGCCGAGGTCTGGGCGGCGTTGTGGCTGATGGCCAAGGGCTACCGCATCCTGGGCTTCCGCCTGGCCACGCCGCTCGGCGAAATCGACCTCCTGGCGCAACGCGGCAAGGTGCTGGCCGTTGTGGAGGTCAAGCAAAGGACGACGATCGAGGACGCCCTGGACGCCGTGACGCCCACCCAGCGCGAACGCCTGCGCCGCGCCGCCGCCCATGTCAGCGCGCACCGCGCCGGCCTGCGCGACCTCTTCGTGCGCCTCGACCTGATCGCACTGGCTCCCGGCCGCGCCCCGCGCCACCTGCCCGACGCCTGGCCAGATGGTCTTGGGTTGGGAGCATAGGCGATGACCCGCGAGGACGCCGAGGAAATCCTGACCAAGGCCGGCGAAGGAACCGACGCGGACTTCCCGCTGTTCGACGCCGCCCTGGCCTGCGCCGTCCATGACGACCCCAGCCGCGACACCGCGCCCGCCATCAACCTGGCCCGGGAAGCCGTCGACCGCCTGCGCCGCCGGGCCGAGGCCGAGTCGCCCGAGGAGGCCGTGGCCGAGACCCTGGCCGGCGACCTGCGCCTGACTGGCGACGTCCTGACCTACGACCACCCCGACAACGCCGATGTCATCGCCATCGCCGACCGCCGCAAGGGTCTGCCCGTGGCCTTGGGCGTCTTCTACCTGCACGCCGCCCGCCAGGTCGGGCTGGAGCTGCACGGCGTCGACTTCCCCGGCCACTTCCTGCTGCGCATCGAGACCGAGGAAGGCCCGCTGGCCCTCGACCCGTTCAGCGAGGGCCGGGTGGTGCTGCCGTCGGAGCTGTCGCGCAGGGCCCTGCGCACCGGGCTGATGCCCGACGTCGCCTCGCGGCTGGAGCTCTTGATGGCGCCGATCTCGGATCGCGCCGTGCTGATCCGCCTGCAGAACAACATCTTCGCCCGCGCCCAGCAGGCCAAGGACTGGCCCCGCGCCGAACGCTCGGCCCTGCGCCGCGCCCTGCTGAACCCCAACGACCACCGCCCCTGGCTGGACGTCGCCGCCGCCCGCGAAGGCCAGGGCGCCCTGGCCGGCGCCCTCCAGGCCCTCTCCCGCGCCCAGGTCCTGGACGGCGGCGCGGCCATCGCGGCCCGAGCGGCGCGCGAACGGATGCGGTTGCGGTTGAACTAGCGTTCCCGGGAAATCGGCTTAACTACACAGCCACCGCCTTACCGGCCGCTTCACTTCCGGAGTTCCCATGTCGCTGCGAGTCGCCGTCCAGATGGATCCCGTGCTGGGGATCAACATCGACACCGACACGACCTTCCTGATGATGATGGAGGCGCGGCGGCGCGGCCATAAGCTGTGGGTCTACACGCCCGACAAGCTGTCGCAGGAAGACGGCCGGGTGTTCGCTCGCGCTCAGCCGCTGGAGGTGTTCGCCGAGAAAGGCGCGCACGCCAAGCTGGGCGAGACGGGGGTCATCGACATGAAGGACGACATCGACGTCGTCCTGATGCGCCAGGATCCGCCGTTCGACATGGCCTACATCACGGCCACCCACTTCCTGGACAAGATCCATCCGCACACCCTGGTGGTGAACAACCCGACCGAGGTGCGCAACGCGCCCGAGAAGCTGTTCGTCACCGACTTTCCCGGCGTGCAGCCGCCGACCCTGATCACCTCGGACCACGAGGCGATCTATGACTTCCGCGCCCGCCACGGCGACATCGTGCTGAAGCCCCTCTATGGCGGCGGCGGCTCGGGCGTGGCCCGTCTGCTGGCGGACGATCCCAATCTGGACGCCCTGCTGGAACTGCACGCCATGATCGGCCGCGAGCAGGTCATCGCCCAGAAATTCGTGCCGGCCGTCAGCAAGGGCGACAAGCGCGTCCTGCTGGTCGACGGCGAGCCCGTGGGCGCCATCAACCGGGTGCCCGCGGCCGGCCAGGTGCGATCGAACCTGAGGGTCGGCGGCCGCGCCGAGGCCGTGGCCCTGACCGCCCGCGACCTGGAGCTGTGCAAGATCATCGGACCGGAACTCAAGCGCCGTGGACTGATCTTTGTCGGCATCGACGTCATTGGCGAGTATCTGACCGAGATCAACGTCACGTCGCCCACCGGCGCCCAACAGCTGAAGCGCTTTACGGGTATCAACGCCGCGGCCGTACTCTGGGATCGTATCGAGGACATTCGCCGCGCCGGTGGGTAACTCTGCGGAAAGACGGACATTTCCCGAAACGTTCGTTTTTCGTTCTTGCTCCATTTCGCAAGCTATGCTGTGACTTGTGGATAAAGTTCATTGTCCATGAGGGTTTGCGATGGCCGCGAGCGTGGTCACCGTCGCGTTCGAAGGCGTCGAGGCCCGGCGCGTCGACGTCGAGGTGCAGCTGACGACGGGGCAGCACGTCTTCGTGGTCGTGGGCCTCGCCGACAAGGCTGTCGCCGAGAGTCGTGAGCGGGTGCGCGGCGCCTTCGCGGGGCTGGGCCTCTCGCTGCCCGGCAAGCGCATCGTCGCCAACCTGGCGCCCGCTGATCTGCCGAAAGAGGGCACGCACTTCGACCTGCCGATCGCCCTGGCGGTAATGTCGGCCATCGGCGTCATCCCGATGGACGCCCTGGACGGCTGGGCGGCGATGGGCGAGCTCTCGCTGGACGGTCGTATCGTGCCGGCGGCCGGCGCGCTGCCGGCGGCGATGGCGGCGGGGGCCATGGGCCTGGGCCTGATCTGTCCAGAAGCCTCCGGCCCCGAAGCCGCCTGGGCCGGTGAGACCCGCATCCTGGCCCCGCGTTCGCTGGTGTCGCTGATCAATCACTTCCGGGGCAGCCAGATCCTGACCGCCCCGGCGCCCGGCCCGATCGTCGAGGGCGAGCGCCCCAAGGACCTGCGCGACGTCAAGGGTCAGGAGCAAGCCAAGCGGGCCCTGGAGATCGCCGCCGCCGGCGGTCACAACCTGCTGTTCGTCGGCCCGCCCGGCTCGGGCAAGTCCATGCTGGCCCAGCGCCTGCCCGGCCTCTTGCCGCCGCTGAGTTCCAAGGAGCTGCTCGAGACCTCGATGGTCCATTCGGTGGCGGGCTTGATCGCGCGCGGCGCCTTGACCCGCGATCGGCCATTCAGGGCCCCGCACCACAGCGCTTCGATGGCCGCGCTGACGGGCGGCGGGCTGAAGGCCAAGCCGGGCGAGGTGTCACTGGCCCACAATGGCGTGCTGTTCCTGGACGAGTTGCCCGAGTTCGGCGTCCAGGCGCTCGACAGCCTACGAGGGCCGCTGGAGACCGGTGAGGTGATGGTCGCCCGCGCCAACGCCCACATCCGCTACCCAGCTCGCGTTCAACTCATTGCCGCTCAAAACCCGTGCCGATGCGGACATGGAGGCGCCGGCCGGGGCTATTGCGGCAAGGCCCCACGCTGCCAGCGCGACTACCAGGGCCGCGTCTCCGGGCCGCTGATCGACCGTATCGACCTCTCCGTCGACATGCCCGCCGTCACCGCCGCCGACCTTTCCCTGCCGCCGCCCGGCGAAGGTTCGGCCGAGGTCGCCGCGCGGGTGGCGCGGGCTCGGGCTTTGCAGCAGACACGCGCGGAAGATCTCGGCGCGGATGACGGCCTGAACGGCCGGGCCGAAGGCGCATTTCTTGAAAAGATCACCGCCCTGGACGATCGCGCCCGCGCCCTGCTCACCCAGGCCGCCGAGGCCGGCCGGATCAGCGCTCGCGGGTGGACCCGCACCCTGCGCCTGGCCCGCACCATCGCCGACCTGGAAGGCGCGTCTGGCGTCCAGCGCGTCCACGTCGCCGAGGCCCTGGCCTATCGGCGGAGCAGCACGCCGGGCGAGGAAAAGGCCCTGGCTTGACCGCCCGTTAAGCCGGGCCGGGTAAGCTTGATCTCCATGAGCGATCAAAGACCCGACAACAAGAAACCCGGCGTCACGCCCGAACAGCTGGCCACCCTGAGCCATGAGTTCCGCACGCCGCTGAACGGCGTGCTGGGCATGGCGCGCCTGCTGGAAAACACCAAGCTGACGGCCGAGCAGCGGTCCTATGTCACCGCCCTGCGCGAGAGCGGCGATCACCTGCTGTCGCTGGTCAATGACGTGCTGCACTTCGCCCGCCTGGGCGCGGCCTCGATCGAGCTCAGCCTGGCGCCGGTCGATGTCGAGGGTCTGCTGCGGCAGGTCGCCGAGCTGATGAGTCCGCGCGCGCATGAGAAGGGCGTCGAGATCGCCTGGGCCGTGCCCGCGACCCTGCCGACCATCCTGACCGACGAGGGCCGCCTGCGTCAGATCCTGCTGAACTTCGCCGGCAACGCCGTGAAGTTCACCGAGGCCGGCGGCGTCATGCTGACTGCGACGGCTACCGCCGAAGGCCGCATCCGCTTCTCGGTGGCCGACACCGGGCCGGGGGTCGCGCCCGAGGCCCGTCAGCGAATCTTCGAGGCCTTCGTCCAGACCGATATCACCCACGCCACCCAGCTGGGCGGGGCGGGCCTGGGCCTGGCCATCGTCGCCCGCCTGGCCGGGGCCATGGACGGCGAGGTCGGGGTCGGCGGCGAACTGGGCCAGGGCGCCGAGTTCTGGTTCGAGGCGCCTTTTGAGATTTCCGCCCCCGCGCCCCGCGCGGCCCCGCTGGACGGCCGCGGCGTCGCCATCGCCTCGCCCAACGCCATCGTCCGCGCCGCCACCGTGCGCCAGATCGAGGCGGCGGGCGGCCGCGCCTTCGCCGCCGTCGATGTCGCCTCGGCCCTGTCGGGCGCGCCGGCCGACGCCGTGCTGCTGATCGACGCCGCCCTGTCCGGCCCACGCGGAGCCATCAAGCCGCCCGCCGGCCGCAAGGCCGTGGTGCTGCTGACGCCCGAGCAGCGCGACCGTATCGACCGACTGAAGGCCGCCGGCTTCTCCGGATATCTGATCAAGCCGCTGCGCGCCGCCTCGCTGGTCGAGCAGGTGCTGCGAGCCGGCGCCGCCGAATCCGCCGAAGTCGCGGCCCCTGTCCACGATGACCGCATCTCCGGGGCCGTGGCCCAGGGCGTGCGGGTGCTGCTGGCCGAGGACAATCCGATCAACGCCCTCTTGGCCCGCACCCTGCTAGAGCGCGAAGGCTGCAAGGTCGACCGCGTCGCCGACGGCGAACAGGCCGTGGCCGCTGCTGTCGCCGGGGCCTACGACCTGATCCTGATGGACCTGCGCATGCCCGGCATGTCCGGCGTCGAGGCCGCCAAGGCGCTCCGCGCGAAAGGCGTCGCCGCCCCGATCGCCGCCTTGACCGCCGACGCCTTCGACGAGGATAAGCGCGCCTGCCTCGCCGCTGGCATGGACGACTTCCTGGTGAAGCCGCTGACGCAGGAAGCCCTGCGCGACGCCCTCAAGCGCTGGACGACCAGCGGCGCGTCCTCCGGCTGGACGAAAACCGCGACGCGAGCCAAGGTCGCCGGCTAAAGCGCGGGGTCGGTTTTCCCCGCAGGGGGACGCCATGACCGACGCCGCACCGCAGGAAAAGAAGACTCTTCTCCAGACCCTCGCCTTCTTCGGCGAGCGGCGCAGCCTGGTGATGCTGGGCCTGGGCTTCGCCTCGGGCCTGCCGTTCATGCTGATCTTCGACACCCTGTCGCTGTGGCTGCGCGATGCGGGCCTGTCGCTGGCGGTGATCGGCTTCTTCAGCCTGGCCACCCTGTCGTTCTCGTTCAAGTTCCTGTGGGCCCCGCTGATCGACCGCACCCGCGTGCCGGTGCTGCACAACCTGTTGGGCCATCGCCGCGCCTGGCTGCTGGTGTTCCAGGTCGCCATGATCCTGGGCCTGTGGGCGATCTCGACCATGAACCCGGTGAACCAGCTGGGCGTGCTGGCCGCCGCCGCCGTGGCCGTCGGCTTCGCCACCGCCTCGCACGACATCGTCCTGGACGCCTGGCGCATCGAGGTGGCCGACAAGGAAGACCAAGGCCCGATGGTCGTGGCCTACCAGTGGGGTTACCGCGTCGCCATGATCGCGGCCGGCGCCGGTCCGCTGCTGCTGGCCGAGCGGTTCGGCTGGAACTTCTCGTACGCCGTGATGGGCGCGGTCGTCGGCATCGGCGTCCTGGCCACCCTGTGGGCCCCGCGCGAGGCCGAGCACACCATCCGCCCGATCCCCACCGACGACGTCAACCAGCCCAGGGCGCTGGAGATCCTGGAATGGCTGACCCGCCTGGCCGTGCTGGTGCTGGGCGCCCTGGTGCTGGGCTCGGGCCTGTCGGGCGACGCCAGCCTGCTCTCCAAGCTGGTCGGCGGCGAAGCCCTGGCCAAGGCCTGGAGCGCCAAGCCCAACGGCGTCTGGCTGCAGCTCCTGGGCGTGATCGCCGGCCTGGCCATCGTGGTCGTCGCCGCCTGGCCGATCCCCAAGGTCCGCACCAAGCCCGGCGTCTACATGTCCAAGGCCTTCGGCGAGCCGCTGGGCGAGTTCCTGACCCGCTTCCACGGCGTGGCCGGCCTGATCCTGGCGGCGATCTGCGTCTATCGCGTCTCGGACTTCGTGCTGAACATCATGAACCCGTTCTACCGGGACATGGGCTTCTCGCTCACCGAGATCGCCGAGATCCGCAAGGTGTTCGGCATCATCGCCTCGATGATCGGGGTGTTCCTGGGCGGTGTCGTTGTCTCGCGCCTGGGCCTGATGAGGGCCCTGGTGATCGGCGCCTTCGCCCAGCCGATCAGCAACCTGATGTTCGCCCTCCTGGCCATGAGCGGCCACAGCATCCCCATGCTGTTCACCTCGATCTGCCTGGACAACATCGCCGGCGGCATCGCCGGCACCGCCCTGATCGCCTACATGTCCAGCCTGACCTCGGCGGGCTTCACGGCCACGCAGTATGCGCTGTTCTCATCGCTCTACGCCCTGCCCGGCAAGCTGGTGGCTTCGCAGTCAGGGCGGATCGTCGAGGCCTCGGCGCAAGCCGCCGAGCACGGCGGGCCGATCGGGCTGCTGAAGGGTCTCTTCACCCGCCTGCCGCCCGAAAGCTTCACCGCCGCCGGCGCCAAGCTGGGCGTCAGCGCCCAGGCCATGGCGGCGGGCTACACGACCTTCTTCATCTACACGGCGTTGATCGGCGTGGTGGCGATCGTGCTGTCGTTCGCGGTGGCGGCGCGGCAGGGGAAGGTCGAGGCGGCGGCCTAAACCGCCAAGCAGACCACCTGGGCCACCCGCAGGTCGCGCCGCAAGCCGTCGGCCACGCGGCCGTAGTTCTCGGTGGTGATCGGCTCGCTGGGCGCGAACTCCGATGGCGAGGGCCGGCGGTGCGGGCCCAGCAGGACCTTCAGGGTCTCGGGCGCGGTCGTGTAGATGCGGCCCCGGCGCGGAGCCTCGGCGACGGTGACCCCGATAACCCGGCCGGCGGCGTCCAGGGCCGGCGCGCCCGACAGGCCCGACAGCGTGCCCTTCAACGTATCGGTGCGGCCGACCTCGGCCCAGACCAGCACCGGCTCGGTGCGCGCGCCCCGCCCGTGGACAACCAGGTTCTCGCGGCCCAGCAGGCGCGAGGCGGCCTCGCCCGGATGGCCCTGCGGGAAACCCGGATGATAGGCGCGCGCGCCCCGGCGCAGCGGCTGGTCCAGGCCCAGCGGCACGGACGGCGCCCCTCCCTCGGTGGTGAGGATGGCCGCGTCGGCGCGAGGATCGACGGTGATCTTGGCGGCCACGCCCCGGCCGTCGGCCACGACGATGGCGGCCGACTTGCAGCCGTCGACCACATGGCGGGCCGTCAACCAGGTGCCATCGTCGCCAACCGAGAAGGCGGTGCCCGACCCGGGTTCGGGCCGATCGGGCACCTGGACCACGATCGACGGGTCGAACGGCGAGGACGGCCCCAGCGGCAGCCCTTCCTCGCCCGGCACCGGCGGCGGCGGCGGCGGCGCGTCCGAGCGCTCCTGACGACCGACGGCGACGATCAGCAGGGCGCTGACCGCCGCGGCGTAGACCAGCCAATCGGGAAGCTTGGGGAAATGCACTGGAAGGTCCCCCGACCGCGCCGGCTCAGCCAGCCACGGCGGCGGCGAGGATCAGGGCGGTGGCCAGCTTGGCGCCGACAAGCAGGGCGGCGGCGGCGACCTCGCCCTCCTGGATGCGCTCCGGCAGACCCTTCAGCACCATGTCGGTGACCCGGAAGACCAGCAACTGCACGGCGATGGTCGCCGCGCCCCAGATCATGATCTCGATCACCGAGGTCGAAGCGGTCAGCGATATGGCCAACGGAATCGCCAGGCCGACCATCACCCCGCCCAGCGACAGGGCGGCGGCCGAATTGCCCTCGCGGATCAGGGTGATTTCCTTGTGCGGGGTCAGCAGGGCGTAGAGCGTCGCCCCCAGGATCAACATGACCAGGGTCACGCCGGCGTGCAGCAGGGTGACCGGGAAGCCGGTGGCGAAGGCCTGGACCTCGGGCGACTGGAGCTGGGACGGCATGGACGCGAACTACCCCGATAGACTTGCGGCCCACTGACTAACACGGGTCAGCGAGTTTTGCGTAGGGGGCGCCCGCGCCAAGAGATTTCGCGGAGAAAAGGCGACCTACTTGTAGAAGCCCTCGCGCAGGTTGAGACCGTGCTCGACGAAGACCTTCATGGCGCACAGCATGCCGGTCCAGCCTTCGCAATTGCCGAACGCGGCCTTCTCACCCGCCGGGGTGTCGCTCCAGCCCGCCTCGTGGATCTTGACCAGGGTGCGGCCGTCGCCGGTGTCGGCGAAGGTCATGGTGACGGTGGTGCCGTAGGTCGCGTTCGGCTCGGCCGAGCCCCAGCGCAGGACGATCTTCTCGTGCGGCGTGACCTCGACCACCTCGACCGGGAAGGCGCCCGGAAAGTCATGAAAGTCCCAGGTGACCGTCGCGCCGGTCTCGAGCCGCCCCTGGGCGCCGCCGGTGGTGAAATAGCCCGACAGCTTCTTCGGATCGGCGACAGCCTCGAAGACCTCGGCGACGGGCTTGGCGATCCGGCCGCTGACGGTGAATTCGTGCGCCATGGGACATCTCCATCCTTGATGGTGGAGACCATATGTTATAATCTCATAACATGTCAAACGAGGACGAAGCGGACCTGATCTTCAAGGCGTTGGGCCACCGGGTCCGGCGGCGGATCCTGGATCTGTTGAAGGCCGAGCCGCGCACGACCGGCATGTTGTGCGCCCTGATCCCGGAGCTGGACCGTTGCACGGTGATGCAGCACCTGTCGGTGCTGGAAGAAGCCGGTCTGGTCGTGGCTGAAAGGCGCGGACGCGAGCGCTGGAACCACCTGGACGCCCTGCCGATCCACGGTATCCACGAACGCTGGATCGGCCCGTACGCGGCCTATGCGGCGGGGATGCTGAGCCGGCTGAAGAAGGCGGTGGAGGACCCCCCTACCCCGCTCATCCCCGCGAAAGCGGGGACGAGCGGATGGGAGCGCGGCGAGGAGGAGCCTTAGGCCGCCTCGTCCTCGTCATCATCAGACAGCACCCCAGCCATCGCCGCCAGCGACAGCTTGCGCAGGGCCGAAGCGCGGACCTTCTCGCTCTCGCTCTTCAGCTGGCCGCAGGCGGCCAGGATGTCGCGGCCGCGCGGGGTGCGGATCGGCGAGGAATAGCCGGCCTTGTTGAGGATCGCGGCGAAGGCCTCGATCGTGGCCCAGTCCGAGCACTGGTAGTCGCTGCCGGGCCAGGGATTGAACGGGATCAGGTTGACCTTGGCCGGGATGCCCTTGATCAGCTTGACCAGGGCGCGGGCCTCGTCGGGGCTGTCGTTGACGCCCTTCAGCATGACGTACTCGAACGTCACGCGGCGGGCGTTGCTCAGGCCCGGATAGGCGCGGATGCCGGCCATCAGCTCGGCGATCGGATATTTCTTGTTCAGCGGCACCAGCTCGTCGCGGAGCGGGTCATTGGTGGCGTGCAGGCTGATCGCCAGCATGGCCTGGGTCGTATTGCCCAGCTTTTCCAGCATCGGCACGACGCCCGAGGTCGAGACCGTGATCCGGCGACGCGAGATGCCGATGCCCTCGTTGTCGCTGATGATCTCGATGGCGTCGGCCACCTGGCCCAGATTGTACAGCGGCTCGCCCATGCCCATGAACACGATGTTCGAGAGCACGCGGTCTTCCTTGTCCGACGGCCATTCGGCCAGGTCGTCCTTGGCCACCTGCACCTGGGCGACGATCTCGGCCGCGGTCAGGTTGCGGACCAGCGGCTGGGTGCCGGTGTGGCAGAAGCTGCAGTTCAGCGTGCAGCCGACCTGGCTGGACACGCACAGCGCGCCGGCGCGACCGACGCCGGGGATGTAGACGCTCTCGACCTCGATACCCGGGGCCATGCGGATCAGCCACTTGCGGGTGCCGTCCTTGGACACCTGGCGCTCGACGATCTCCGGACGGGCGATGCTGAAGGTCTCGGCCAGGCGGGCGCGGGTCTCCTTGGCGACGTCGCTCATCAGCGCGAAGTCGGTGACGCCGCGATGGTGCATCCAGCGGAAGATCTGAGTGGCGCGCATCTTGGCCTTGCCGTGCTCGACCACGCCGCTCTCGACCAGGGCCGCGACCAGCTGCGGGCGCGTGAGGCCCGACAGGTTGACCATGGGTTTGGTGACGGGAGTTGCGGGCGCGGCGTCGGTGGAGACGCGCGACAGGTCGAGGGTGACGCTCAAGGGGGTGTCCGGATCTTCGGGGGTCGAGGCGGACATATAGCAGGTCCGAGGCCGTTTTCCAAAAACGCCCCTAGAGACCTCTCGTCACACCTTCCGGAACTTGCCGCCCTGGTTGGCGATCAGGGCCAGGGCCCAGTCGTCGGGGACGATCTTGGCGATGGCGGCGATGGCCTTGTTCGGGGCGCCGGGCACGCAGATCGAGCGGTTGGCCTCGGCGGCCTCGTAGCCGGCGGCGGCGACCTCGTCGGCGCCCAGCCACATCCATTCGGGCACGCCCTGGGTGACCTGGGCGCGGGTGCCGTTGACGTCGTGGAATTCCGAATAGGTGAAGCCCGGGCACAGGGCGCTGACGTGGACGCCGGTCTGCAGGTTCTCCAGGTGCAGGCTCTGGGAGAACTTCACCAGGAAACCCTTGGTCGCCGCGTACAGCGTGTGGCCGGCCGCGCCGGGGACCAGACCCGCCAGCGACGAGACGTTGACGATGCGGCCGAACCTGCGCTCGACCATGCCCGGCAGGACCTTGTGGGTCATCTCGGTGATCGAGGTCAGCATCAGCTGCAGGAACTTCGCCTGATCGGCCCAGGTCGTGGAATCGTAGGTCCCCGGCAGGCCGTAGCCGGCGCTGTTGACCAGGGCGTCGACGACGCGGCCCTGCTCGGCGATCGCGGCCAGAACCGTATCGGTCCCGGTCGGCTGGGAGAGGTCGGCGGGAATGGCGTAGGCCTCGACGCCGGACCGCAGCTTGATCTCGGCGGCCAGGCCCTCCAGGCGATCGGCCCGGCGCGCGGTCAGGGCCACGTCATAGCCGTGGCTGGCGTAAATGCGGGCGGAGGCGGCCCCGATGCCGGCGGAAGCGCCGGTGATCAGGGCGAGGCGGCGGGCCATGCTGCGGATGATCCAGTCAAAGCGAAACTTCGCTGGAGACGAGCACGGCCCGTGATTTGGTTCAAGCAGCCCTCGAGAATAGGGACGGAAGGGGCGCGCGATGGGGGTCGGGCGCGCCCCTTCCGAGGCCGACGCGGGGAGGGAGACCGCGCGGCCTTAGGGCATTCGTTCTAAGCCGCCTTGTCGAGCGCGGCGGCGGCGCTGGCGCCGACCACCCAGCGGACGGCGGCCTTGGCCACGCGCTCGCCCAGCAGGCGGGCGGTCTCGCGGTCGCCGGCCGGCGGCGTGATCTCGGGCGAGGCGTTGTCCGACTGAGCGGCCAGGCCGATGAACGAGCCGACGCGGTTGATCGTGTCGGGGCCACGTTCGGCCGCGGTCACGTTCGGCGGGGCGAGGCCGAGGTTGATCCAGTTCATGCCGTGCTGCGCGGCCAGGATCGTCAGGCTCTCCAGGGCATGGCCCTTGTCGCCGGCGAAGCTGTGCGAATTGGTGAAGCCGGCGGCCAGCTTGTCCTTCCAGGCGCCAGTGAAGAAGGCGCTGGCGGTGGCGTCGGCGAACACTTTGAACACGCCCGAGACGTCGCCCATATAGGTGGGCGCGCCGAACACGACGGCGTCGGCGGCCGTGATCTGGTCGATCAGCGGCGCGAAGTCCTGGGCGGCGCTGTCGATCTTGAGCAGCACCGGGGTCTGGCCGGCGTCACGGACGCCTTCGGCGACCTTGTCGGCGAGGACGGCGGTGTGGCCGTAGCCCGAATGATAGACGATGGCGACGGTGGTCATGGTGGTTATCCCTCGTTTGGAAACTGAAACGGTAGCGATTACGTAAGATCGCTAAGCGGCCTCGCCAGAGGATCAGCAACAAGGTCGGGTGCAATTTTTCTGTGGGTCGGAATCAGTGGCGCTGAAAGCGGTTTCTGGCCGAACGACGAAATGCCTACGCCGCTTGCGACAACGTTGTCATTTCTTTATGCAGAAGGGACTTCTGCCAGCAGCATGATCTCCGGCGCGCCGTTTCGACGCGTCGCGTCCGTGTTGCGCCACGTGTGTGTGTGAGGCGCCGACATGACCACCAAGACCGTCCACCCCGGCCTCGTCCTCGCCGCCCTGGCCCTTGGGGGCTTCGCGATCGGCACGACCGAGTTCGCGTCGATGAGCCTGCTGCCCTATTTCGCCAGGGACCTGGGCGTCGACGCGCCCACGGCGGGTCACGCGATCAGCGCCTATGCCCTGGGCGTGGTGGTCGGAGCCCCCGTGATCGCGGTGGGCGCCGCACGCCTGCCCCGCCGGGTGATCCTCACGGTGCTGATGGCGGTGTTCGCCGTCGGCAATCTGCTGTCCGCCCTCGCCCCCGACTTCGGCTGGATGATCGCCTTCCGGTTCTTCTCCGGGCTCCCGCACGGGGCTTATTTCGGCGTCGCGGCCCTGGTCGCCGCCAGTGTCGCGCCGCCGGAGAAGCGGGCCCAGTCGGTGGCCATGGTGATGATCGGCCTGACCATCGCCACCATCGTCGGCGTGCCGATGGCCAATGTCGTGGGCCAGTGGATCGGCTGGCGCTGGGGCTTCGTGATCGTCGCCGTGCTGGCCAGCCTGACCGCGCTTTCGGTGTGGCTGTACGCCCCGCGTGTCCCGGCCGACGCCGACGCCAGCCCGCTGCGCGAGCTGTCGGCCCTGGCCAAGGGCCGGGTCTGGCTGACCCTGGCGATCGGCGCGATCGGCTTTGGCGGCCTGTTCTGCGTCTACACCTATCTGGCCAACACCCTGATCGACGTCACCCACGCTTCGCCCGCCATGCTGCCGGTGGTGCTGGCGGTGTTCGGGGCGGGCATGACGGTGGGCACGCTGGTCTGCGCCTGGGCCGCCGACCGCGCCCTGATGCCGGCCATCGGCGCCATCCTGCTGTGGAGCGCCGGGGCTCTGGCGCTATATCCGCTGGCGATCGGAGATTTGCGGACCCTGCTGCCGGTGGTCTTCCTGATCGGCTGCGGCGGCGGACTGGGCGCGGCTCTGCAGACCCGGCTGATGGACGTGGCGGGCGAGGCCCAGACCTTGGCCGCGGCCCTGAATCACTCGGCCTTCAACTTCGCCAACGCGCTCGGCCCCTGGCTGGGCGGCCTGGCCATCGCCGCCGGCCATGGCTGGGCGTCGACCGGCTGGGTCGGCGTGGCCCTGGCCATGGGCGGCTTCGCGATCTGGGTGGTGGCGGCGATCGACGCACGCCAGCAGCGGCGGCTCACGCTCGCGGCGGCGGAATAGGGCTCAGCAGCCCTCGACCGCCTCATGCGCGCCGTTGAGCAAGTCGGCCACGGTGATCTGGCCCAGACGCTCGTGCGCCGCGCGGTCGGCGGCCTGGATGGCCGAGCGGACGGCGTCGGGGATCTTCTCCCCCACCGGGCAGCCCTTCACGCCCTTGGGCGCGACGCCGAGGTGGGCGCAACCGTTGACGGCCTTCAGCACGATGTCGAGCGTGATCGTATCGGCGGGCCTCAGCAACCAGGCGCCGCCGTTGGCGCCGGCGCGCGCGCCGATCAGTCCCGCCTTGCCCAGCATGGCGGTGACCCGGCGGACCACGACCGGATTGGTCGGGACCGAGGCGGCGAGCTCGGCGCTGGCCACGGCGCGGTCGGCGGAAAACGCCTCCTTGTGCGCCAGATAGGCCAAGGCATGGGCCGCGACGGGAAATTTCTGACTGTCAGACATATCGCCTGGGAACGTAAGGTTGTCGCCCGCGCGTTCAACTGAAAACTGTTTCATCCTCGCAACGGAGCCCATTCCTTCTTAAGAGGGGCTACGTCAGGGGATGATTGAACCCGTCGCGGATTGGGTGTATCGCGCCGCGCTTGATCGATATGGGTTGGCCAACCGCATTTTGCGAGAGGGCCGCCCGGAGGGATTGAATGGCTTCCGAAGCCTCCAGCGCTGCCGGCAACGATTGCGCGCCCGCCTCTACCGACATTCCGCAACAGGACGGCGCCGCCCAAAACGGCGGCGGCAATGATCATGGGCCCAAGGGACACGGCTTCTTCGCCCTGGCCCTGGGCTCGATCGGCGTCGTGTTCGGCGACATCGGCACCAGCCCGCTGTACGCGCTGCGCGAGGCCTTGAGCCACGCCCGCTCGTCGGCGTCGACCGAGCACGCGGTGCTGGGCGTGGTGTCGCTGGTCCTGTGGACCATGACCCTGTTCGTGACGATCAAGTACGTCATCTTCTTCATGCGCGCCGACAACAAGGGCGAGGGCGGCACCCTGGCGTTGATGGCCCTGGCCCAGAAAGCCCTGGGCAATACCGGCCGCAAGCGCTCGGTGGCGATCTTCTTCCTGGGCGTGGTCGGCGCGGCGCTGTTCTACGGCGACGGCATCATCACCCCGGCCATCTCGGTGCTTTCGGCGGTGGAAGGCCTGAAGGACGCGCCCGGCCTGGGCCATAGCCTGTCGCCCTATATCGTACCGATCTCGGCCGGCATCCTGATCCTGCTGTTCGCGGTCCAGTCGCGCGGCACCCACAAGATGGCCTCGCTGTTCGGGCCGATCACGGCGGCCTGGTTCCTGATCCTGGGGGCCCTGGGCGTGCTGCACCTGACCGACGACCCGTCGATCTTCCGCGCCTTCAATCCCTGGTACGGCCTCCGTTTCCTGTTCGAGAACGGCTTCATCGGCTTCGTGATCCTGGGCAGCGTGTTCCTGGTCGTGACCGGGGCCGAGGCGCTGTACGCGGACATGGGCCACTTCGGAAAGCGCCCGATCCAGGCCTCGTGGCTGTGCCTGGTCTTCCCGTGCCTGGCCCTGAACTATCTGGGCCAGGGCGCCATGGTGCTGGACAATCCTGCCGCCGGCCGCAACCCGTTCTGGGAGATGGTGCCCGAGTTCGCCTACTGGCCCGTGCTGATCATGGCCACCATCGCCACCGTCATCGCCAGCCAGGCGGTGATCACCGGCGCCTTCTCGATGACTCAGCAAGCCGTGCAGTTGGGCCTGCTGCCCCGCATCGAGATCAAGCGCACGTCCGAGACCCAGGCCGGCCAGATCTTCGTGCCCGCCGTCAATCAGTTCCTGCTGATCGGCGTGCTGGTGCTGCTGTTCATGTTCCAGAGCTCGCACAAGCTGGCCAGCGCCTACGGCATCGCCGTCACCGGCGCGATGTTCGTCGACACCTTGCTGGCCTATGTCGTCATCCGCCGCGTGTGGAAGTGGTCCCTGTGGCAGACCGGTCTGCTTCTGATCCCGCTGGTGGCGCTGGATCTGGTGTTCATCGCCTCGAACATGCTGAAGATCCCGGACGGCGCCTGGCTGCCGCTGGTGTTCGGCGCCGTGCTGGTGCTGATCATGTGGACCTGGACCCGCGGCGCCGGGATCCTGACCGCCAAGACCCGCCGCGACAGCGTGCCCCTGGTCGACCTGATGGAGATCCTGCGCGCCCGCGCCCCGCACCGCGCCCCTGGCACGGCGATCTTCCTGACGTCCGACCCGGAAATGACCCCGGTCGCGCTGATGCATAACCTCAAGCACAACAAGGTGCTGCACGAGCGCAACGTCATCCTGACCGTCCGCACCACCGAGACGCCGCGCGTCAACGAGGAGGACCGGGTCAAGATCGAAAAGGTCAACGACGACTTCAAGAAGGTCATCGTCAACTACGGCTTCATGGAAAGCCCGAACATCCCCAAGGCCCTGGCCGTGTGCCGCAAGCAGGGGCTGAAGTTCGACATCATGGCCACCAGCTTCTTCCTGGGGCGCCGCTCGATCGTGCCGTCGGCCAATAGCGGCATGCCGCTGTGGCAGGACCGATTGTTCATCTACCTGATGAAGAACGCCGCCAATCCGACCGACTTCTTCAAGATTCCGCCCGGCCGCGTGGTCGAGCTGGGCGCCCAGGTCACGGTTTAAGGGCTAAAGTACCGGCTTATGGAAACGACCCTGCGCGTGCTGGGCGACGGTCTTTCGATCGCCGCCCTGGCCATCATCGCCGCCACCGCCCAAGGCGCCTGGAAACGCATCCCCAAGGACGTCGCCATCCCGATGCAATGGGGTTTCGACGGCAAGCCGACCTGGCGCGCGCCCAAACCCGTGGGCCTGCTCAGCATCCCGATCCTGTCGATCGTCGTCCTGCTGTCGTTCACCCTGACCCAGGCGACGTTCACCGACGACCCGACCCGGGCGACGATCATCTTCCTGGTCCGCGCCACCATCGCCGCCAGCCTGGCGCTGTCGCAGCTTTTCCACCTGCGGTTCGTCATCAAGACGTTGCAGGACGAAGGTCAGCTTTAAAGCGCCCCATTTGGCGCTTGACCGGCGCGCCCTGATCCCGTTGAAGGCGCGCGACTTTGTGTTTCTCTCCGGAAGGACTCCCTCATGGCCGACAAGTCCGTGAAGAAGGTCGTGCTCGCCTATTCGGGCGGTCTCGACACCTCGATCATCCTCAAGTGGCTGCAGACCGAGTACGGCGCTGAGGTCATCACCTTCACGGCCGACCTGGGCCAGGGCGAAGAGATCGAACCGGCGCGCGCCAAGGCGCTGGCCGCCGGCGTGAAGCCCGAGAACATCTTCATCGAGGACGTCCGCGAAGAGTTCGTGCGCGACTTCGTGTTCCCGATGTTCCGCGCCAACACGGTGTACGAAGGCCAGTACCTGCTGGGCACCTCGATCGCGCGTCCGCTGATCGCCAAGAAGCAGATCGAGATCGCCCGCGAGATGGGCGCCGACGCCGTCAGCCACGGCGCGACCGGCAAGGGCAACGACCAGGTCCGCTTCGAGCTGGGCTATTATGGCCTCGAGCCCGACATCACCGTGATCGCCCCCTGGCGCGAGTGGGACTTCAAGTCCCGCGAGGCCCTGCTGGACTTCGCCGAGAAGCACCAGATCCAGATCACCAAGGACAAGCGCGGCGAGGCGCCGTTCAGCGTCGACGCCAACCTGCTGCACTCGAGCTCGGAAGGTAAGGTCCTGGAAGACCCGGCCGTCGAGGCTCCCGAGTTCGTCCACATGCGCACGATCGCTCCCGAGGACGCGCCGGACGCCCCGACCATCATCACCATCGACTTCGAGAAGGGCGACCCCGTCGCCATCGACGGCGTGGCGATGAGCCCGGCCACCCTGCTGACCAAGCTGAACGAGCTGGGCCGCGACAACGGCATCGGTCGCCTGGACCTGGTCGAGAACCGCTTCGTCGGCATGAAGTCGCGCGGCGTCTACGAGACCCCGGGCGGCACCATCCTGCTGGCCGCTCACCGCGGCGTCGAGAGCATCACCCTCGACCGCGGCGCCATGCACCTGAAGGACGAGCTGATGCCGAAGTACGCCGAGCTGGTGTACAACGGCTTCTGGTTCACGCCCGAACGCGAGATGCTGCAGGCGGCCATCGACTACAGCCAGCAGAAGGTCACCGGCCTGGTGCGCGTGAAGCTGTACAAGGGCAATGTCACGGTCATCGGCCGCAGCAGCCCCTACTCGCTGTACGACCAGGATCTGGTCACCTTCGAGGAAGGCAAGGTCGCCTACGACCACCGCGACGCCGGCGGCTTCATCAAGCTGAACGCCCTGCGCCTGCGCGTGCTGGCCAAGCGCGACAAGCGCGGCTAGACGCCCTTCCGATCCATCCGGATACGAGAACGCCCCGGCCGATGGCTGGGGCGTTTTTCGTTATTCGTCGTGCGACGCCGTGCGGGCTAGCTCGGCGCAATAGCGGCCGAAGTGCTGCGCCAGGGCCTTGCCGGGCCCGGGGAAGGCCGTGACCCTGTCACCATATTCGACCGACACCGTCGGGGTGGTGGCCAGCGACCGAAGATAGCCGTCCGGCATGTCGCCCTGCCCGTCCACATAGCTGCGGCCCTTGAAGGTTTCGATGCCGCGTCGCACGCGGAATACCGTGTCCTGTGTGCGCACGCGCAGTTGAACCGCATCGACCTGGGGCTCGTAGAGATGGGCCACGACGCCGCCCGACCGTAGTCCCGAGCAGGTGAGCACCAAGCCCACGTTCGAACCGTCCGCGCGCGGGGGACCGCTCATGATCAAACCACCGGTCACGCCGTGCGCCACGCCCCATTGGTAGGTCTGGCCATACTGCGTGAAGGTCTTCGGCGGCGGCGCGCGATCGACGCCCATCGCCACGGCCTGAAACACGAAGGCCGCGCCCGCGATCGCCAGGATCGCGCCGCTGGCCAGAAGAGCTGAAGTCGGAATGCGCATCGGCGTCTCCTCTTGGAGAGGGACGCTAACCCAACTCAACCCTTGAGCGCAAGACTACACTCGGTTGTACGGATAGCGATCCCGGATGATCCGCTGGAAGAACCGCCCCTTGGAGGGCGCGCGGAAGAACGCCTGGCTGACCCGTTCGGGGACACCGACATAGACGTACTCGTCGCCGTCGTGGAAGGTCACGAACAGCTTGCCGTGTTCGGGGGTGTAGTCGATCTCGGTGATCGCCGTGGAGTCCACACGCATGGCTTCAAGCCTCCGCGAATGAGGATCGTCAGCCTAAGAGCGAATGGCGGCCGATGGAGTTCCTAGGGCGCCGCTCGCCGCGCAGGCGACGCCTTTGTCTAAGCGGCGGCGGAACACGTGCAAACTCAGGACGAATACGGCTAGGGTCTCCCCTGAAGCGGCGGGAGTCCGCGGGAGGAACACAAAAAGATGCATCAATCCCACGCGCTGGTGGCGATCGTCACCCTGCTGTCGCTGCTGGTCTATGTCTGGATGATCCTGCGCATTCCCGGCGCGCGCCGGCGGTCCGGCATCGACGCCCCGGCCATGAGCGGCGATCCGGAGCTGGAGCGTCACCTGCGTGTCCAGGCCAACACCGTCGAGTGGCTGGTCATCTACCTGCCTTCGCTGTGGCTGTTCGCCATCTACTGGAACGACCTGATCGCCGCCGCCCTGGGCGTGGTCTGGATGCTGGGCCGGATCGTCTACGCCCTGGGCTATGCCGCCGATCCCAAGAAACGTGAGGTCGGCTTCATCATCCAGGCCCTGGCCACCGCCATCCTGCTGTTCGGCGCCCTGGGCCGGGCGATCTGGGTGTTCATCGTCATCGGCAACTAGCTAGGCCTTGGACGGTTCTGGCGCGGAGGCCTATATCCGCGCCATGGACCACCTGCCCGTCGATCCCGCCCGCTACGGCGCCTTCCTGGTCGCCATGTTCGTCATGGCCATCACGCCGGGCCCGGCCAACCTGTTCGCCATCGCCACCGGCATGGAGCGCGGCAAGGGCGCGGCGCTGATCAGCGTGGTCGGCATGAACACCGCCACCCTGGTGTGGTTCAGCGGCTCGGCCCTGGGCCTGGGCGCGCTGATCCTGGCCTTTCCCAAGGCCTTCCACGTGCTGGCCCTGGTTGGCGCGGCCTATCTGGTCTGGCTGGGGCTGAAGTCGTTGTGGGCGGGGATCAAGAACGTCGAGAGCCACGCCAGCGCCACGGTGCGGGCCAATGGACCACGGGCCCGCTCGGCCTTCTTCGACGGCTTCATGGTCCAGATCGCCAATCCGAAGATCCTGCTGTTCTTCTCGGCCGTGCTGCCGCCATTCCTGGACGTCCAGCGGCCGCTGGTCCCGCAGCTGATCATGTTCGCCTGCGCCACCATCGGCATGGACCTGATCAGCATGTCCTCCTACGGCCTGGGCGGGGCGGCGCTGTCGACCCGGATGAACGCGCCGGGCTTCCGCCGGATCTTTTCGATTCTGGTGGGCGTCCTTCTGATCATGGCCGCCGTACTTATTGTATCCCGAGGGTGATTGGTTTCAGCGCCGTATCAAACTGCGCCTTGGCGAAACCACAAAGCCCGGCCAGAGTTGTCCTAAACACCGAGGACTCCGCTTGAAGGAGCAGATCATGTCCATGAAGAAGGTCGCCTTAGCCGCGTCGCTGGCTCTCGCCGCGACCTTAGCGGCTTGCGCGACGCCCACGCCCTATCAACCCCGTGTCACCTCCGGCTCGACCACCGGCGGCTTTTCCGAGCAGAAGCTGGAGGGCGATCGTTATCGTGTCAGCTTCGCCGGCAACAGCCTGACGTCGCGCGAGACGGTCGAACGTTATCTGCTGTTCCGCTCGGCTGAACTGACCGTGCAGCAGGGTTACGACTGGTTCGAGACCGCCGACCACCGCACTGATCGCACGGCCCGCTCGTATGTCGAGCCCGATCCGTTCATGCGACCCGGCTTCGGCTACGGTTACCCGTACGGCTACTGGCGCCCGTCCTGGCGTTATTACGGCGGCGGCTATGGCTGGCGCACCTGGGACCCGTTCTGGGGCGACCCCTTCTTCGCCGACCGCGCCCAGATCCGCACCATCGAGCGGTTCGAGGCCGGCGCCGAGATCGTGATGCACAAGGGCAGGAAGCCGGAAGGCGACCCGCGCGCCTACGACGCCCGCGAGATCATGAGCAACCTGGCCAGCTCGATCCAGCGGCCGATGCCGGGGAAATAATCCCCCTTCCCCCTTGATGGGGGAAGGGTCGGGGATGGGGGCGCCGCGGCGGTTCAGCTTGCAGCGCCCTATCTCACCCCCACCCAACCCTCCCCCATCAAGGGGGAGGGCTTTTTATTGCCTAACGCGGCGCCATGCGGATGCCGCCGTCCAGGCGCACGTCCTCGCCGTTGAAGTAGCCGTTGGTGATCATGGTCACCGCCAGCTGGGCGTACTCTTCCGGCAAGCCCAGGCGCTTGGGGAACGGCACGCTGGCCGCGAGGCCAGCCTTCACCGCTTCCGGCGCGTTGTTCATCAGCGGGGTGTTGAAGATGCCCGGCAGGATGGTGTTGACGCGGATGCCCTCGCCCATCAGGTCGCGGGCGATCGGCAGGGTCATGCCGACCACGCCGCCCTTGGACGCCGAATAGGCCGCCTGGCCCATCTGGCCGTCCTCGGCCGCTACCGAGGCGGTGTTGACGATCGCGCCGCGCTCGCCGTCTTCCAGCGGCGCCAGGTCCAGCATGCCCTTGGCCGACTTGGCGATGCAGCGGAACGTGCCGACCAGGTTGATCTGGATGATGCGGTCGAAGGCGTCGAGCGGGAAATGCTTGGTCTCGCCGGTGGTCTTGTCGCGGCTGGCGGTCTTGGCCGCGTTGCCGGTGCCGGCGCAGTTGACCAGCACCCGCTCCTGGCCGTGGGCGGCGCGGGCTTTCTCGAAGCCGGCGTCGACATCGGCGTCGCTGGTGACGTTGACCTTGCAGAACACGCCGCCGATTTCCTTGGCGACCTCTTCGCCGCGAGTCTCGTTCATGTCGAAGATGGCGACCTTGACGCCCTGGGCGGCCAGGGCGCGGGCGGTGGCTTCGCCGAGGCCCGAAGCGCCCCCGGTGACGACGGCGGCGACGGTGTTGTCGAGTTTCATGGACGTTTCCCCTTGGGTTCGCGTTTGCAGCGTTTAGGATCGTGCTTGAGCCTGTCCATTTCGGATGGACATCCGAAATGGATGAACAGGCTCATTTGAACGTTGGAGCGTGGCAGACGCCGAAACCGGCATCCACTTTCGGCTGCCACGCTCTGTGAGGGTTTAAACCGATGAGCCGCGACGCCAAACCGTCCCCCGACGTAAACGTCAACGAGGTGCTGGATCCGAAAAAGGCCCTGGTCCCCCAGACCGTGAAGGTCAACGAGGAACGGGTGCGCGAGGGTTTCCTGCCCAAGATCCGCAAGGTCGCCGCCAAGATCCCGTTCGCGTCCGACGCCCTGTCGGTCTGGTGGTGCGCCCGCGATCCCGAGACGCCCACGGCGGCCAAGGGCATGATGCTGGCGGCCCTGGCCTATTTCGTGCTGCCCGTGGACGCCATCCCCGACATCCTGCCGGCCATCGGCTTCACCGACGACGCGGCGGTGTTCGCGACCCTGGTGGCCATCCTCGGCAGGACCGTGAAGCCGCGCCACAAGGAGGCCGCCCAGGCCTTCCTGCGAAAACTCTCCGATGACGCCTGAGACCCTCCTGTGGGCGATCGCGGCGGGTAGCGCCCTCGCCTACGGCCTGGTCTTGGTTCATCAACCGGTGTCCGTCCTCCGGACGGTCGTCAAGACCAGCGCCGTCGCGGCCCTGGCCGTGCTGGCCTATCTGGACGGCGGCTCGGTGCTGCTGGCCCTGGCCCTCGCGTTCTGCGCCCTGGGCGACACCTTCCTGGCGGGAGATCCCAAACGTTGGCTGCCGGCCGGTCTCGGCGCCTTTCTGGTCGGGCATCTCGTCTACATCCCGCTGTTCCTGGAGCGCGAGGGCGCGCCGCCCGCCTGGTTCTGGCCGGCCGCCGCCGGAATCGGCGCCGTGGCGGGTCTGATGCTGCGGTCGCTGTGGGGGTCGCTGGGCAAGCTGCGGATCCCGGTGACCGTCTACGTCCTGGCCATCGTCGGCATGGTCGTGACCAGCCTGCTACTGCCCCAGAGCGCCTGGCCGGCGACCGCCGGGGCCCTGGCCTTCATGGCCTCGGACGCCATCCTGTCCTTCGACCTCTTCAAGAACGCCAAGCTCTTCGGTTCGCCGCGCCTGAGCGCCTGGGCCGTCTGGTTCCTTTATTGGGGCGGACAGGCCGCCATCTGCTGGGGCATGCTCAGCTAGACCTTTTGGAGACCGCCATGCTCGCCCTCGTGATCGCCGCCCTCGTCCAGACCGCCGCCCCGCCGCCGCAGGCCGAGTCCGAGGACAAGGCCGTCCTGGCGGTCGCCCAGGCCTTTTTCGACGGCATGGAGAAGGCCAGCCCCGAGGCGATGCGCGCCACGGTCCTGCCGGGCGCCCAGTTCATGGGCGTGCGCCAGCAGCCCGACGGCTCGGTCAAGATCGGCCGCGTCGCCTTCGAAGACAGCTTCGGCAAGCGCGCCGACCCGGGCGTCAAGGAATGGATGTGGTCGCCGGTGATCATCCGCCGCGGCGCCCTGGCCACGGTGACCGCGCCCTACGAAGTCTCGCGCGACGGCAAGACCCTGCATTGCGGCATCGACGTCTTCACGCTCGCCAAGCAGGACGGGGCCTGGAAGATCGCCAGCATCAGCTGGACGGCCGAACCCGACGCCTGCCCCGAGCTGCGGAAGCTCTAACCCACCCTGAACCGCAGCACCGACCCGTCCCAGCGCGTATCGTGGCGGTCTTCCTCGACCAGGTCGCGGACGCCGGGATAGGTCGCCGCCGCGCGGCGCCAGAAGGCCATGGCGCCGGCGTTGCGGCGGACCACCGCCGCTTCCCACACGCCCCAGGCGCTGGCGAACAGGGCGTGGGCGGCGGCGATCCCCACCCCACGCCGGCGGTGCTTGCGGACCACGAAGAACTCGGCCACCGCGCGGTCGATCGGGGTCGGGGCGTGGGCCACGTCATTGACCAGGGCGAAACCCACCGGCAGCCCGTCGACCCGGAACAGCCAGGGTTCGCGCGTCGGATCGGTCCAGTAGGTGTCCAGACCCGGATAGCCGGAATAGCGCCCGTCCGGCCCCAGCTCGCCCTCGCCGGCGCGGTCGAACCACAGCTCCGAAAAGTCGTGGATGTAGAGCTGCATCAGGTTGGCGATGATCGGCGCCTGGGCCGGGCCGGCGCGGCTGACGACCAGGCTATCGCTCGACATCTCGCATTTCCTCCGTATGCGACAGGTTGTCGCGGACGAACTTGAGCTTAGATTACCCCCATGATCGAAGCCCTGCTCAGCAAGATGATCAAGACCGGTGACTTCACGGCGCGCCTGCCCGGGGGTCGGGTCGTCAAGGCGGGGGACGGCACGGGACCACCCGTCGTCATCCGGGTCAACGGGCGCGGCCTGCGCCGCCTGGCCAATCCCAGCCTGGGCCTGGGCGAAGGCTACATGGAAGAGGATATCGTCTTCGAGCAGGGGACGATCGACCAGCTGCTGACCATCGTCGGCGAGAGCGGCGGACGCAAACCCAAGCGCGGCTCGGCCCTGACGCGTTTTCGCAAGGCGCTGAAGCGGCGAATCCAGCAGGTCAACGACCGCGTGGCCTCGCGCCGCAACGTCTCGCACCATTACGACCTGTCGAACGAGCTGTACCGGCGGTTCCTAGACACCGACATGCAGTACAGCTGCGCCTATTTCGAGCGTCCGGACATGACGCTGGAAGAGGCCCAGGAAGCCAAGAAGGCCCTGATCGGTCGCAAGCTCCTGATCCAACCGGGCATGAAGACCCTGGACATCGGCTCGGGCTGGGGCGGCCTGTCGATGACCCTGGCCAAGGACTTCGGGGCCCGGATGACGGGGGTCACGCTCTCCACCGAGCAGCTAGCCCTGGCCAAGGAACGCGCCGAGAAGGCGGGCCTGGCCGACAAGACCGACTTCCGCCTGACCGACTATCGCGACCTCGACGAGAAATTCGACCGTATCGTCTCGGTCGGCATGCTCGAGCACGTGGGCGCGCCGAACTTCCTGACCTATTTCGAGACCATCGCCCGGCTGCTGGACGAGGATGGCGTGGCCCTGGTCCACTCGATCGGCAAGATGCACGGCCCGGGCGCGACCAACGCCTTCACCCAGAAATATATCTTCCCGGGCGGCTACATCCCCGGTCTGTCGGAGATCGTCACGGCCATTGAGCGGGCGGGCCTGTGGATCACCGACGTCGAGATCCTGCGGCTGCACTATGCCGAGACCTGCCGCATCTGGCGCGAGCGGTTCATGGCCGATCCCGACATCCCGACGATGTTCGACGGCCGGTTCCGGCGGATGTGGGAGTTCTATCTGGCCGGCGCGGAGCTGGGCTTCCGGCACGGCGGCCACATGGTCTTCCAGATCCAGCTGGCGAAAAAGCGCGACGCGGTTCCCCTGACGCGGGACTACCTGCTGAAGACCGCGGGATAACCCCAATACCGACGATCCCCGCTTTCGCCGGGATGATCGGATGTGTCCGGGGAGGCTGGTTGCTTGGCGTGGAAGGCGCGGCTATTAGCGCCGCCTGACCTTCCCAAGGACACGCCATGTCCCCGTTTCGCGCGGCCGATCTCTTCCGCCGCAAGCCCGTCGCCCAGCTCGAGGGCGAGCATCCGCCCGAAAGCCTGCCGCGTACGATCGGCCTCTTCCAGCTGACCATGCTGGGCGTGGGCGCGACGATCGGCACCGGCATCTTCGTGGCCCTGACCACGGCCGTGCCCGCCGCTGGTCCGGCGGTGATCGTCTCGTTCGTGCTGGCCGGCGTCACGGCGGCCTTGACGGCCCTGTGCTACGCCGAGCTGGCCTCGACCATTCCAGTGTCGGGCTCGTCCTATTCCTACGCCTACGCCACCCTGGGCGAGTTCGTCGCCTTCATCGTCGGCGCGTGCCTGCTGCTGGAATACGCCGTCTCGGCCTCGGCCATCGCGGTGGGCTGGGGGCAGTACCTGAACGAGATGCTGGTCGACCTGATCGGCGTGAAGATGCCCGACGCCATCGCCAAGGCTCCCGGCGCGGGCGGGGTGGTCAACCTGCCGGCCGTGGTGCTGGTCGGGGCCTGCATGATCCTGCTGCTGCGCGGCGTGAAGGAGTCGACCACGATCAACGCCATCCTGGTGGTGCTGAAGCTGCTGGTGCTGCTGTTTTTCGTGGTCATCGCCTTCAGCGGCTTCCACGCCGACAACCTGACGCCGTTCATGCCGATGGGCGTGGCGGGCGTGGGCGCGGCGGCTTCGTCGATCTTCTTCTCCTACATCGGCATCGACGCGGTCTCGACGGCCGGCGAGGAGGTCAAGGACCCGCGCAAGACCCTGCCGCTGGGCATCGTGCTGTCGCTGCTGATCGTCACCGCCATCTACATCCTGGTGGCCCTGGCCGCCGTCGGAGCGCAGCCCTGGACCGCCTTCGCCGGCCAGGAGGCGGGGCTGGCGGTGATCCTGCGGAATCTCACCGGCGCGTCCTGGACCTCACTGGTGCTGTGCGTCGGGGCGATCGTGTCGATCTTCTCGATCACCCTGGTGGTGATGTACGGCCAGACGCGGATCCTCTACGCCATGAGCCGCGACGGGTTGCTGCCCAAGCTGTTCCAGCGCCTGGACCCCAAGACCCACAGCCCGGACCTCAACACCTATATCGTCGCGGCCTTCATCGCCGTGCTGGCCGCCTTCGTGCCGCTGGACGTGCTGGTCAACCTGACCAGCATGGGCACCCTGATCGCCTTCGCCATCGTCTCGCTGGGCGTGATCATCCTGCGCCGCACCCAGCCGGAGCTGCCGCGCGGCTACAAGGTCCCGCTGTACCCGGTGGTCCCGGCGCTCAGCGTGGCCTTCTGCGGCTATCTGATCATCGGCCTGCCGCTGGACACCTGGCTGCTGTTCGCGGTCTGGGTCGCGGGCGCCTGCGCGATCTATTTCGGCTATTCGCGCAAGCACTCGCGGCTGAACGCCTAGGCGCTATTCCACCGTCACCGACTTGGCCAGGTTCCGCGGCTGATCCACGTCCGCGCCCTTCACCACGGCGACGTGGTAGGCCAGCAGCTGGATCGGGGCCGACATCACCAGGGTCGAGACCAGCGGGTCCGAGGCGGGCGCCGTGACCACCACCTTGGCCCCCGCCGGCGCGTGCTTGGCGCCCTCGGTGTCGGTGATGAAGATCACCTGGCCGCCGCGCGCCATCACCTCGCTCATGTTCGAGGCCGACTTCTCGAACCAGGCGTCGTAGGGCGCCAGGATGACGATCGGGGTCTGGTCGTCGACCAGGGCGATCGGGCCGTGCTTGAGCTCGCCGGCGGCATAGCCCTCGGCGTGGATGTAGCTGATTTCCTTCAGCTTCAGCGCGCCTTCCAGGGCCAGGGCCGACATCGGGCCGCGGCCCAGGTAGAGCACGTCGCGGGCCTTGGCGACCTCGGCGGCGATGTCCTTGATGGCGTCTTCCAGGCCGATGGCCTCGGCGATCAGGCGCGGGGCTTCCAGCAGCACCTTCACCAGGCGCCTTTCCTCGGCCTCGTCGATGGTCCCGCGCGCCTTGGCGGCGGCCACGGCGATGGCGATCATCACGCTGACCTGGGCGGTGAAGGCCTTGGTCGAGGCCACGCCGATCTCGGGACCGCAGTGGATCGGCCACACGACGTCGACCTCGCGGGCCATGGTCGATTCCGTGGCGTTGACGACCACGGCGCTCTTCATGCCGCGCTCCTGGCAGTAGCGCAGGGCCGCCAGGGTGTCGGCCGTCTCGCCCGACTGCGACATGGCGATGACCAGCGCGTCCTTGCGGATCGCCGGCTGGCGGTAGCGGAACTCCGAGGCGATCTCGACGTCCACCGGCAGGTCGGCCAGCTGCTCGATCAGGTAACGACCGATCATGCCGGCGATGTAGGACGTGCCGCAGGCGACGATCTGGATACGGTCCAGGCCGTTCCAGTCGATGTCGCCGCTGACCGCCACGCGGTTCTCGATGGCGTCGACATAGGCCGCGATGGTGCGCTGGCAGCCCTCCGGCTGGTCATGGATCTCCTTTTCCATGAAGTGCCGGTAGTTGCCCTTCTCCATCAGCACGGCCGAGGCCGGGACGATCTTGATCGGGCGGTCGACGGGCGTGTTCGTGGCGTCGAAGATCCGCGCGCCGGCGTGGTCGACGATCGCGTGGTCGCCGTCGTTCAGATAGGCGATGCGGTTGGTGAACGGACCCAGGGCCAGGCCGTCGGAACCGACGAACATCTCGCCCTGGCCGTAGCCGATGGCCAGCGGCGGGCCGTTGCGGGCGGCCAGGATGGTCTCGTCCTCGCCACCGACCAGGATGCAGAGGGCGAAGGCGCCGCGCAAGCGCGCCAGGGTCGCCTGGAAGGCCTCCAGCGGCGCCAGGCCCGTGGCCAGCTCGGCGTCCAGCAGGTGGGCGACGACCTCGGTGTCGGTGTCGCTGGCGAAGGTGCGCCCCGTGGCGATCAGCTCGGCCTTCAGCTCCGCGAAGTTCTCGATGATGCCGTTGTGAACCACCGCCACGCGGCCGACGATGTGCGGGTGGGCGTTGCGTTCGGTCGGGGCGCCGTGGGTGGCCCAGCGGGTGTGGCCGATGCCGGTGGTGGCGACCAACGGCTCATGGGCGACCACGCTCTCCAGCTCCCGCAGCTTGCCCGGCGCGCGACGGCGCTCCAGCTTTCCATCGATCTGGGCCGCGATCCCGGCCGAGTCGTAGCCCCGATATTCCAGCCGCTTGAGGCTTTCGATCAGACGGTCGGCGACGGGCTCTTTTCCGACGATGCCGATAATGCCGCACATGGGCCATGATCCCTTGTAGAACGCGTCAGCCGGCTTATCCCTGGCCGACGAGACTTTCGAAGCGGCCTTTAGCACTCGCTCAAGACCGCTTCCCATAAATCTGCATTTCGGATCGTTTCGCGGTCCTGAAGAGACGCCCTGAAGAGATCGGCAAGACCATGAGCAAGCGCGCCTATTTCGGCACCGACGGCATTCGGGGCCAGGCCAACAAGCATCCGATGACGGCCGAGGTCGCCCTGCGCGTCGGCCTGGCCGCCGGCAAGCTGTTCCGCTCGCAGGACGAGCGCCGCCACCTGGTGGTGATCGGCAAGGACACCCGTCTGTCGGGCTACATGATCGAGCCGGCCCTGGTCGCAGGCCTGACCAGCGTCGGCATGGACGTGCGGCTGTTCGGCCCGCTGCCCACCCCGGCCGTGGCCATGATGACCCGCTCGATGCGCGCCGACCTCGGCATCATGATCTCGGCCTCGCACAACAATTTCGCCGACAACGGCATCAAGCTGTTCGGCCCCGACGGCTACAAGCTGTCGGACGAGCAGGAGCTGAAGATCGAGGCCCTGATGGACGAGGGCCTGCAGGAAGGTCTCGCCACCCCGCGCGAGCTGGGCCGCGTCAAGCGCATCGACGACGCCCAGGCCCGCTATGTCGAGATCGTCAAGGCGACCTTCCCGCGCCACCTGAACCTGTCGGGCCTGCGCATCGTCATCGATTGCGCCCATGGCGCCGCCTACAAGGTGGCCCCGACCGCCCTCTATGAACTGGGCGCCGAGGTCATCGCCCTGGGCGACAATCCGGACGGCACCAACATCAACGAGGAGTGCGGCTCGACCCATCCCGAGGCCATGGCCAAGATGGTCCGCGAGTACCGCGCCGACATCGGCATCGCCCTGGATGGCGACGCCGACCGCCTGGTGATCTGCGACGAGAAGGGCGTGGTCGTCGACGGCGACCAGATCATGGCCATCATCGCCGCCGCCTTCGCCTCCGCCGGCGCGCTGAAGGGCGGCGGGGTCGTGGCCACGGTGATGTCGAACCTGGGCCTGGAGCGCCAGATGAACGCCCTGGGCCTGACGCTGGAGCGCACCTCGGTCGGCGATCGCTACGTCATGCAGCGCATGCGCGAGGGCGGCTTCAATGTCGGCGGCGAACAGTCGGGCCACCTGATCCTGTCGGACTTCTCGACCACCGGCGACGGCCTGATCGCCGCCCTGCAGGTGCTGGCGGTGATGATCCAGAGCGGCAAGCCGATGAGCGA
This sequence comes from Caulobacter sp. ALps2, assembly GCF_058681635.1. Classification (NCBI taxonomy): domain Bacteria; kingdom Pseudomonadati; phylum Pseudomonadota; class Alphaproteobacteria; order Caulobacterales; family Caulobacteraceae; genus Caulobacter; species Caulobacter sp. ALps2. Next base: position 1,749,275 of record NZ_CM178743.1, on the reverse strand, counting down.
GCTGGGCCGCCAGTTCGAGCCGGTGCCGCAGCTGCTGGAAAACGTCCGCTTCGCCGGCGGCAAGCCGCTGGAGGCCAAGACCGTCAAGGAGGCCATCGCCGACGGCGAGAGCCAGCTGAACGGCTCGGGCCGCATCGTCGTCCGCGCCTCGGGCACCGAACCCCTGATCCGCATCATGGCCGAAGGCGACGACCCGGCCCTGGTGACCAAGGTGGTGAAGTCGATCGTCTCGGCGGTGAAGGCGGTCTAGCCTTTGCTTTCCGGTGAAAAGACTCCATCATGTAGAAAACCGTCTCACATCTTGAGACGCGCATGATGGAGGAAACGATGACGGCAGCCAGCAAGACGCCCTGTGAGGCGCGCGCATGAATCCGTTGCTTGGCGTTCTCTTCCACTGGCTGGGCGGTCTCGCCTCGGCCAGCTTCTATGTCCCCTATCGCGGCGTGAAGCGCTGGTCCTGGGAGATCTACTGGCTGACCGGGGGGATCTTCTCCTGGCTGCTGGCCCCGTGGCTGTTCGCCTCGATCCGCACCAACGACCTGATGGGCGTCATGTCCCAGGTGCCGTCGAACGTCGTGGGCCTGTGCGTGCTGTTCGGCGTGCTCTGGGGCTTCGGCGGCCTGACCTACGGCCTGACCATGCGCTATCTGGGCCTGTCGCTGGGCATGGCCGTGGTGCTGGGCCTGTGCACGGTGTTCGGGACCCTGATCCCGCCGATCGTGCGCGGAACCTTCGCCCAGACCCTGCTGGGCTCGACCTCGGGCAAGATCATCCTGCTGGGCCTCTTGATGACCCTGGCCGGGATCATCGTGGTGGCCATGGCGGGCGCCAAGAAGGACGCCGACCTGTCGCCGGACCAGAAGGCGGAGGCCGTCGCCGAGTTCGACTTCAAGAAGGGCGTCGCCGTGGCGATCTTCTCTGGGATCATGTCGGCCTGCTTCGCCTTCGGCCTCGCGGCCGGCGAGCCGATCAAGGCGCTGTCGGCCGCGGCCGGCACGGGTCCGCTGTGGACCGGCCTGCCCGCCCTGTGCCTGGTCATGTTCGGCGGCCTGATCACCAACGGCGTCTGGTGCGCCGGCCTGATCATCCGCAACAAGTCGGCCGGCCAATGGCTCGGCAAGACTGGCGAGGCCGATACGGGCGAGGCCAAGGCCCCGCTGCTGGCCAACTACCTGCTGTGCGCCCTGGCCGGCGTCGCCTGGTACTTCCAGTTCTTCTTCTACACGATGGGCGAAAGCCAGATGGGCAAGTTCGGCTTCTCCAGCTGGACCCTGCACATGGCCAGCATCATCATCTTCGGCACCCTGTGGGGCTTCGCCTTCAAGGAGTGGAAGGACGCCCGTCCGGCCGTGCGCAACATGGTCTGGAGCGGCGTGGCCCTGCTGGTCGGCGCGACCATCGTCATCGGCTACGGCAACATGCTGGGGAGCTAAAGCTCCTCGGCCGCCTCCACCACCGCCCGCAGATACTCGACGTGCGCCCGGAAGGCCTTTCGGCCTTCCGGCGTCAGCCGCGCCTGGGTGCGAGGACGCTTGCCGACGAAGTCCTTCTCGATCGCCACGTAGCCGGCCTTTTCCAGGGTCGCCAGATGGCTGCCCAGATTGCCGTCGGTGGCCTCGGTGATCGTCTTCAGGCGCGGGAAGTCCAGCGGCTGGCCCCTCTCGGCCGCCAGGGCGGCCATGATCTTCAGCCGCAACGGCTGGTGGATCACATCGTCGAGCCCAGCCATCGTCACGCGCTCCTCAGCCACAGGCCGCTGAGGAACAGCCCGCCCCCACCGACCAGGGCCAGCCACTCGGCCAGGTGCGCGGGCCAGGCGTAGTAGCCAAACAGCGTCGCCACGAACACCGCCGCGCCGATCAGCGCGTAGCGCCAGGCGGCCATCACCACGCCCATCACCGTGTAGATGAAGCCCACGAACAGGCCCGGCAGGGCGATGTAGGGCAAGAGCTCGGTCTTGGGAAACACCGCCACGATCGCCAGGATGAAGGCCACGCACGCGGCCATGCCCATGCTGATCCGCCAGGTCTGGCCGGACGCCCCGCCGACGGCGGACTTGATCCGGGACGACAGCAGCAACGTGCCGCCGACTCCGAAGACGTCCAGCCCGCCCCACATCCAGCCCCAGTACTCCGGTACAAGCCGGGCCATGCCCAGATAACCCAGCCCCCAGATCACACCCCACAGCATCAGAATCGGGCCGGCGTACCGGTAGCTTTTCAGCGCCATGCCCCGACGGGTCACGCTGTCGATCTGCGACAGGGCCGCCTCGGCCTCGTGCTTGGATACGCTCGTCATCACAGCCTCCATGTTCAGAGAACTCTGTAATGCAGAGTTGGTCACGGCGGAGGCGCTCTGTCAAGCAGAGTGCTCTGAATGAAATCCTCCCCACGCCAGGGGAGGATCTACTGCTCCCTACACCCCCACCTTCGGCGACTTCATCCGCCGCTTGTTGACGTGGTGGCTGGGCGCCTCGGCCGCGATCTCCTCGGGGTATTCGCCCTTGAAATAGAACCGCTGCCAGGCCTCCTTGGTCGCCTCCGGGTCGCGGTTGAAGATCAGCTTGTTGAACTCGCTGCGCTTCTCGGCCCAGACGTCGTATTGGCGGCGCAGTTCGGGATTGGCGTTCATCGACTTGATCACCGGCTGGAAGGCCTCCATCGGCTTGTCCTGGATCAGCATGATGAAGCAGAAGGTCTCGCCCTTCTCGAACCGCACCGTGCCGGGGCGGGTGAAGATCCAGTTCATCGTGAACGGGAACGGCAGCCAGTCGGTCTCGATCACCCCAGCCAGCGGCTGGACGCCGTCCTTGACGTGGTTGGGCGGCCCCATGGCCATCAGCGACCAGCCGGGCGGGGTGCGGAACAGATAGCCGGTATGGAAGGTCACCACGCCGCGGGTGAAGTGCGACTTCACGAAGTCGGTGAAGCCCGGATACGGATGGTCGGGCTGGAACTTGATGCACTCCTGGTGCGCCCCGCCGTCCCAGGTCATCGAGAAGCCGACCGGGCAGATGATGTCCCAGCCGGTGGTGTTGGCCATGGTCAGCGGCAGGCAGCGATAGGGATGGCGCTCGGCGAACCGATCCATCCAGGCGCGCTGCGGCCGGCCGGGCACGATTTCCGGCGGACGGTTCTCGGTGGGATAGCACTCCAGTTCCATGCCGGTCCTTTGCTGTTCTTCCTGCCCTAGCTATTCCTCAGGTCTAGCCCTGCCTGCCTCGGGCCGTCTAGTAGAGCCTCATGAAGACCAGAGCCGACCTGTTCGCCTTTTTCGAGGCCCACGGAATCCAGTCGTCCACGCTGGACCACCCGCCGGTGTTCCGCGTCGAGGAAGGCCTCGAGATCAAGAAGGCCCTGCCCGGCGGCCACACCAAGAATCTGTTCCTCAAGGACGCCAAGGGCCAGCTGTGGCTGATCTCGGCCCTGGGCGAGACGACGATCGACCTGAAGAGGCTGCACCACGTGATCGGCTCGGGCCGGCTGTCGTTCGGCCCCCAGGAGATGATGGTCCAGACCATGGGCGTGACGCCGGGCTCGGTCACCGCCTTCGGCCTGATCAACGACACGGAAAAGCGCCTGCGCTTCGTGCTCGACAAGGCGCTGGCGCGGAGCGATCCGGTCAACTTCCACCCGCTGGGCAACGACGCCACCACGGCGGTCAGCCAGGCCGACTTCCGCAAGTTCCTGGCCGCGCTGGGGATCGAGCCGATGATCGTCGACTTCGAGACCCTCACTCTCGCCTGACACGCGAACCGAATGTTGCGCGAGCGGCCGCCAGGGACCATCTTGGCGGCTGACGCGTTCCCTGCCTTGAGTATACGAGAGACCCGATGTCCCTGATCGGCGAAAAGCCCGCTGCCCCCACCGCCTCGGCCAAGAACGAGCACATCAAGGACGGCACGGACGACAGCTTCATGGCTGACGTCATCGAGGCCTCGAAGACCCAGCCCGTCATCGTCGACTTCTGGGCCACCTGGTGCGGCCCGTGCCGCCAGCTGACGCCCGCTCTTGAGAAAGTCGTCGGCGCGGCCAATGGCGCGGTCAAGCTGGTCAAGATCGACGTCGACGCCAATCCGGGCTTCGCCGGCCAGCTGCGCGTGCAGTCGATCCCGACGGTCTACGCCTTCGTCGACGGCCGCCCGGTGGACGCCTTCCAGGGCGCCTTGCCCGAGAGCCAGGTCCGGGCCTTCGTCGAGAAGCTGAGCGGTCCGGCCGGTCCCAGCGCCATCGACGACCTGATCGCGCTGGGCAAGGAATCACTGGAGATCGGCGACATTGGCGGCGCGGCCCAGGCCTTCGCCCAGGCGCTGCGGACCGATCCCGAGAACATCAAGGCCCTGGGCGGCATGGCCCGCGCCTATCTGCTGGGCGGCGACCTGGAAGGCGCGGCCGAGGTGGTCGCCATGGCCCCCGCCGACGCCAAGGACCCCGACCTCGACGCCGCCCGCGCCGCCCTGGCGCTGGCCGAGGACGCCCCGTCCGAGACGGCCGAGTTCGAAAAGCGCCTGGCCGCCGACGCCGACGACCACGAGGCCCGCTTCGAGCTGGCCAAGGCCCTGGCCGGGGCCGGGCGCCTGGACCAGGCCGCCGACCACCTTCTGGCCATCATAGCGCGCGAGCGTACGTGGAACGACGACGCCGCTCGCAAGCAACTGCTGACGGTGTTCGAGGCCGCGGGCCCGACGTCCGAAACGGCCAAGCAAGGTCGACGCAAGCTGTCGACCCTTCTCTTCAGCTAGACCAGGAGCGTCCATGCAGGGGAACTATCGCAAGCTCGCAGACTTGCCGCTGGTGATCCCGGTATTCCCGCTGGACGGGGTGCTGCTGCTGCCCGGCGGCCAGCTGCCCCTGAACATCTTCGAGCCGCGCTACCTGAACATGCTGGACGACGCGATGTCGGGCGAGCGGATCATCGGCATGATCCAGACCAAGCCGCACCAGGCCGCCGACAACGAGCGGCCGGCCCTGGCGCCGGTGGGCTGCGCCGGCCGCGTGACCAGCTTCGCCGAGACCAGCGACGGCCGCTACCTGATCACCCTGACCGGCGTCTGCCGCTTCCGGGCGGGCGAGGAACTGCCGGTGCGCACGCCCTATCGCCAGGTCCGCGCCGACTTCACCCCGTTCGAGCCCGACCTGCGCGAGGACGCCGCCGGAGTCCGCACCGCCGCCGACATCGACCGGCTGCTGGTCGCCCTGCGCCGCTACCTCGACCACCGCGGCCTGGCGATCGACTGGGGCGACGCCGAGAGCGCGCCGTCGGACGCCCTGATCAACAGCCTGGCCATGGCCCTGCCGTTCGAGCCCCTGGAGAAGCAGGCCCTGCTCGAGGCCGAGACGATCTTCGAACGCAAGGCGACCCTGACCGCCCTGCTGGAGATCGATGCGGCCGCCAGCGACGATGACGAACCGCATTCGATCCAGTAGAGAGGGCGCATGAGCGAAGCCCCTGCCCCGATTGTCGACGTCGATCCGCGCCTGCTGGAAGTGCTGGTGTGCCCCGTGACCCGGGGTCCGCTGGAATATGACCGCGCCAAGGGCGAGTTGATCAGCCGCTCGGCCAAGCTGGCCTATCCGATCCGCGACGGCGTGCCGATCATGCTGCCGGAAGAGGCCCGCGAGCTGGACGCGTAGTTAAAGCGCCACGCCCCGCAGCAGCTTGGGCAGGTCGCCCACGCCACCGCCAGCCTCGTGCATGAAGAACCGCCGGGCCGGGGCGATCTGGTTGACCACCGCCAGGCCGGCCCCGCGCGCCAGGCGCATCAGCGGGTTGTCGTTCGAGAAGATCCGCACGAAGGCGTCGAAGGCAAGCGCGTTGCTGACCGTGTCGAACCGCCGCCAGCGGGCGTAACGCTCCAGCACGGCCTCGGCGCCCATATCCTCGCCGTTGCGGATCGCCTCGACCAGCACCTCGGCTAGGGCGGCGGCGTCCTTCAGACCCAGGTTCAGGCCCTGTCCGGCGATCGGGTGCACCCCGTGGGCGGCGTCGCCGATCAAGGCGAGGCGCGGCGCGACCATGCGCTCGGCCAGCGACAGCGACAGCGGATAGACGAAGGTCGGCCCCTCGATCGACACCTCGCCCAGGAAGTCGCCGAACCGGCGCATCAGGTGGGCGTGGAAGGCCTCGGGCGAGGCGTTGCGCAAGGCCTCGCCACGCGCGGTGCTCTCGGTCCAGACCAGGCTAGCGCGGTTGTCGGTCAGCGGCAGGATGGCGAACGGGCCGCTGGGCAGGAAATATTCGTGGGCCACGCCCTCGTGCGGACGCTGCATGCGCACCGTGGCGACGACGCCGCTCTGGCGGTAGCTCCAGCCGATGTCGCCGATACCCGCCGCGCGGCGCAGCACCGAGCCCCGCCCCTCGGCGCTGACCGCCAGCGGGGCCGACAGCACCCGGCCGTCGGCCAGGGTCAGCCGGGCGCCGGCGGCGTCGACCGCCAGGCCCTTGGCCGACATCGGCGCGATGACCGGGATTTGCCTTTCGGTCACCGCCTGGGCCAGGGCCTGGCGAATACGGCGGTTCTCGATCAGGTAGCCCAGCGGCTCCCCCTCGATCCGGCCCGAGATCTCGCTGCTGTCGAAGCGCAGGAAGGCGGCCGAAGGCTTGCGGGCCGCGGCGCTGGGCGCGCGGCCGTCGGTGACCAGGATCTGCTCGATGCGCTGGGCGTGGGGGCCGAGGGCCTCGCCCGCCCCGATCGTGCGCCACTGGCGGAACGAGGAATAGGCGATGGCCGAGCTGCGCCCGTCGAAGGTCGGGGCCAGCTGGGCCTCGAACGGCTGAGGGTCGATCAGGAGCGGCCGCAGGCCGCCCGACGCCAAAGCAAGCGCCAGGGTGGAACCGGCCATGCCGGCCCCGGCGATGATGACATCGGCGTCGTGAGCGGGAGAGGGCATGACTATTTCGTCTCCGCGTAGGGGGTCTGGGCGTCCGGACGGACCAGGCCGCGCGTGGCGTCGCCGACGCCGATCAGCACGAACTGCACCGCCAGGGCGCAGAGGATCAGGCCCAGGACCCGCACCACGATGCTCATGCCGATCCGGCCCAGCACCCGGCTGATCAGCGGCGCGGCCCAGAACACCGCCACCAGCACCAGCGACACCGCCGAGATCACCGCCACGCCCAGGCCCACGCCCGCCCAGCCGAACGGCTTGGCCTCGGCGGCGTAGATGATCACCGTCGAGATCGCGCCCGGCCCGATCAGCAGCGGCATGGCGAACGGCACGATCAGGCGCTCGAAGCGCTTCTGAGCATAGACCCGCGCCGACTGACCCTCGATGCCCTCGGCCGCGTCGGCGAACATCGTGGTGAAGTCGTCACGCAGCATGTCCAGGCCCAGAATGAACAGGATGACGCCGCCGGCGATGCGGAAGGCCGGCATCGAGATGCCGAAGAACGCCAGCAACCCCACGCCGGTGAAGAAGAAGAAGATCAGGAACGCCGCGACGAACAGGCCGATATAGACGGCCACCATCCGCCGGCCCGCCGCGGCCGCGCCCAGGGTGGCGGCGGCGAACAAAGGCACGTTGCCGATCGGGTCGATCAGGGCGAACAGGGCGACGAAGAAGTTGACGGCGAGTTTGGCCTCGGTCATTCGACGTCCCTACCTTTATCGATGCGCCAGAAACTTAGCCCTTCCTAGGGCGGACGATCGCGCGCGCCAACCCCTGGGGGCAAAGACATGACCGCCGATCCGCGCCTGATCGTTCCGCTGGACCTGCCGACCGTCGACGACGCCCGCGACATGGTCCAGCGCCTGGGCGACGCGGTGTCGTTCTACAAGATAGGCCTCGAGCTGCTGGCCAGCGACGGCATGACCCTGGCCCACGAACTCAAAGCCAGCGGCAAGTCGATCTTCCTGGACTGGAAGCTGCACGACATCGGCGCGACGGTTGAACGCTCGGCCCGCGTGCTGGCCCAGAGCGGTTGCGACCTGCTGACCGTCCACGCCGAACCGCAGGTGATGCAGGCCGCCGTCAAGGCGCGCGGCGACTCCTCGCTTAAGATCCTGGCGGTGACCGTGCTGACCAGCCTGACCGACGCCGACCTGGTCGAGATGGGTTACGCCTTCGGGGCCCGCGACCTGGTCGAGCGACGCGTGCGCCAGGCCATCGTGTGTGGGGTCGACGGCATCGTCTCCAGCCCGCACGAGGCCGCCCTGGCCCGCGAGATCGCCAAGGGGGCCGGGAAACCGGACTTCCTGATCGTCACCCCCGGCGTGCGCCCCTTCTGGTCGGCCAAGAACGACCAGGCCCGCGCCGCCACCCCCGAAGCCGCCATCCGCGCCGGCGCCAGCCACCTCGTCTGCGGCCGCCCGATCACGGCGGCCAACGATCCGCGCGAGGCGGCGCTGAAGGTGGTGGGGGAGATTGCAGGGCTCTGAAGATCTCTCCCTCCCCCTTGATGGGGGAGGGGCAGGGGTGGGGGTGACTACGGCGCTTGATGCCGGGCGCGGCGGCCGGCTCAGCATCACCCCCCATCCCCAACCCTTCCCCCATCAAGGGGGAAGGGGGCTACCTGACCACCAACGCCACCCCTCGCGCCCTCGGATCCGCCTCGGGCGCGGGCGTGCGGCCCACCACCTGGATCGCCTCCATGTCGCCGCTAAAGTCCTCGACCCAGCGGTACCCCTGCCCCTCCAGCCCCGCCTTCAACGCCGCCGATGGCGGGTAGCCGGGCTCGTAGAAGATCACATTCTCGGGCAGCAGCTGGTGGTGGAAGCGCGGCGCCTTCTGGGCCGCCTTCAGGCTGAGCTTGAAGTCGTAGACATTGGCCAGCACCTGGAACACCCAGGTGAAGATCCGCGAGCCGCCCGGCGTGCCGATGACCATGGCGGGCCGGCCGTCCTTGACCAGGATCGTCGGGGTCATCGACGACAGCGGCCGCTTGCCTGGCGCGATGGCGTTGGCCGCCCCGCCGACCACGCCGAACATGTTGGGCGCGCCCGGCTTGGCCGAGAAGTCGTCCATCTCGTCGTTCAGCAGGAAACCCGCCCCCTCGACCACCACGCCCGAACCGAACCAGCCGTTCAGGGTGTAGGTGTTGGACACCGCATTGCCCCAACGGTCGACGACCGAATAATGCGTGGTCTGCGGCTTCTCCAGCCCCGGCGTCACGGCCTTGGTCGGCGAAGGCTTGTCTGGATCCACCTCCCGCGCCCGCCGCGCCACATAGGCCGGGTCGATCAGGTTCGAGACCGGGACCTTCACGAAATCGGGATCCCCCAGATATTCGGCCCGGTCGGCATAGACGCGCTTTTCGATCTCGGCGAGCAGGTGAATGTACCGCGGGCTGTTCAGGGCCACGCCTTTGAACGTCGGCGCCAGGTCCTGCTTCATCAGCAGCATCTGCATCAAGGCGACGCCGCCCGAGCTGGGCGGCGGGGCGGTGATGACGTCATGGCCACGCCACCTGGCGGTGACCGGCGTCCGCCAGACGGCCTTGTAGTTTGCCAGGTCCGCCTTGGTAATCAGCCCCTTCACCGGCCCACGCTGCATCTGGGCGACGATCAGGTCGGCGGTCTTGCCTTCGTAAAAGGCCTTGTCGCCGCCCTTGGCGATCCGCTCCAGGGTGGCGGCCAGCTCGGGTTGCTTGAACATCGCCCCGGCCTTCCGGGGACCGAAGTAGTCGCGGAAGTTGGTCCTGGAAAACTGCGGCGGGACCTCGCTGGTCAGCATGCCGGCGAACTGGGCGTTGACCAGGAAACCCTCCCGCGCATAGCGGACCGCCGGGGCCAGCACCCGCGCCCAGGGCAGCTTGCCGAACCGCTGGTGGGCCATGGCCAGGCCGCGCACCGTGCCCGGCGTGCCGGCCGCCAGATTGCCAAATAGCGACAGACCCTCGACCGGCTCGCCATCCTTGCCCAGGTACATGTCGGCCGAGGCCGCCGCCGGCGCCGTCTCGCGATAGTCCAGGAAGTAGGGCTTGCCGCTGACGTACAGGGTCATGAACCCGCCGCCGCCCAGATTGCCGGCCTCGGGATAGGTCACCGCCAGCGCGAACCCCGTCGCCACCGCCGCATCGACCGCATTGCCGCCGGCCTTGAGGATCTCCCGCGCCGCCAGCGCGCCGTAGCGATCCGGCGAAGCCACGGCCCCGGCGTCCAGGGCGCGGGCGGCCGCCGCCCCATTTTGTTTGATCGGCGATCTCGCGGGCCCGGCCAGGGCCGGCGACGCGACCAGCAGCAGGGCGGCCGAAAGGCTCGCGGCGATCCGGGACAGCAGACGCAAGGCAGACCTCCGAGGGCGATGGCGAGGCCACGTTAACAGCCCCGGCCGCACCGAGAAGAGTCCGAGATCGGCTGGTCCTCAGTAAAGGGCGAGCGCCTCGAAAGCCGGCGCCCGCGCATCCAGGCTCTTGCTTCGGTTGGCCTGGCCGAACGCGTCGATGAGCATGGTGTTGACCTTGGCGATCAGGCGATCGGCGTCACTGGAGATCAGCTCCGGCGAAATCTTCGCCAGACGTCGGAAGACGGTGAAGGCCTCGGTCGCGTCGTCCTGTTTATTGGCCGCGATCGCGGCGCGGAGCTCCTGATAGGCCTTGCGCAGGTCCTCGATCTCGCCCCAGCGCTCCTGCTGTGTCACGGCGGAGACTCCGAACACCAGATAGGGCTTGTCCGTATAGGGCGCGCCGTTGACCCTGAGCCGGAAGTCGTTCGGATCCAGGTCGAAGGTCGCGCCGTCCAACCTGTTCTTGGCCGCCGCGATGACGGCGTAGTAGCCGGGCTTCGGCGGGGTGAGAGCGATGTCCAGCCCGACCTCCAGCTTGACCGAGCCCTCCTTGGCGGTCAGGGCCTGCACGCCAGCGCCGATGATGTCGATGAACGGCTTGGCCGTCGCGACGAAGGCGCCGCCGACCTTGTCCGAAAGCGCCGTGATCGTCGACAGGAACGGCGCGGCCAGGTCCTGCTCGACGACCGAGAACAGACCGATCTGCAATTGCAGGTCGCCGCCGCTCCATGGCGTGGGGCCGACCACACGCTTGTCGATCGTCAGGACGTTCGAGACATGCTTGGGATCCAGTCCCGCCAGCGCGGCCGGCCGGGTCGCGCTCGAGAACTGCGCGGCCTGGCCGCTCCGGCCCGGCAGGTCGGCGAACGCGTGCACCAGCCCGTGATAACGCGTGACGCCCTCGCGCTTGAACGGCAGTCGCAGCGCCTTGACGTCGATCTGCAGGTAGGTTTCGTCGGCGGTGAGCGTGGCGAGACTGGGCGCCTGGCCATTGACGGTCAGCGCGGGCGTCAGGACGAAGTCCACGGTTTCGGCCCGCGACACCTTGCCGATGAGATCGTTGAACCAGCCCATGCTCAGGTCTCCTCCAGGGTGAGTTGCAGTTCGTCCAGCGCCGAGGCCGCCCAGATCCAGCTGGCGAAGGCCATCGGCGACGGCGAGCCGAAGGGTGTGCGTTGGAACGCGAAGCCAACCAGCCGGTCATCCTCGTTGACCAGGGCCGCGCCGGAATCGCCGTAGTCAAGATCGGGACTGGTGTGCACGCAGAGCTGCCGCCCCGGCGACGGGAACGGCACGCCCATATCGGTTCCGACGATCCGCGTCGCCCGCCCGCCGCTGGAGGCGCCCTTGAAACGATGGGCCTCGGCCGCCCCGGGGGCGCGTCGGCTAAGCATGCCAGCCCGCGCCGCGAGGCCCGCCGGCCGCCAGTTGTCGCCGATCGGCACGAAACAGGTGTCCATCAGCGGGCTGGCCAGGGCGACCTCGCTTTCGAACTCGGCGTCGCCCTCGCTGAGCCGGACCTTCGTGCCGACCGGGCCAGCGCCGTGATGGCAGACGGTGACGCCCCGGCGGCCCGCCGCGTCGCGGACCAGCGCCCCCACGGTCGAGACCTCGCCGTCGGTATGGGCGCACCAGGGCGGATCGGGCACGCAGGCGTATTCCATCGGCGGCGCCGGCGCGATCACGACCCGGGGGCGGGTGATCGCCAAGAGCTCGGCGACCACGTCCGGCGCGAAATCGAGATCGACCAGCGATAGAGCCCGCATGGCGGCCTCGGGGTGGCTTTCGAAGGCGGCCATCGCCACCGCGCCGCTGTCCACGATGACAGGGCCCGCGAAGGTGGGCAGGTCGGGATCGAGCACGAGCAGGCTTCGGCGCGCGCCCTCCCCTCCGTGATAGATGATCATCCGACGGGCGTCCGACGAGGGACGCCGTCCTGTCGTTCTCCAGATGACCTCGTCGAGCAGGGGCGTATCGAGAAGATGAACCGCCGCGTGGCTGAGCTCGGCCAATGCGGGTCCCGGCGTGGAGGCCTTGGCGAAACTGGTCCGCAGGAACAGCTCCGACCCCACCAGCCGCCTCATGGGATCGCGCAGGTCCGCCGCGAAGGGATCGTTGTAGGGCCTGGCCGCCGCGGCAAAGCGCCTTTGGCCGAAGCGCCGCAAACGCTCCGCGCCCTCACCCCAATCCGCTTCCCGCGGATTGTCGCTGAGCATCTGGTCCATGAAATTGTCCAGCGCCAAACCTGGCGCTGACGCCTCGGCCGCCACGGCATCCCCCACACCTGTCACGGATCGAACTATGGTTAAACGCGCAAGGGTTGTCCACGCGCGACTTTCGCGTCGGATGAAAGCGTCCGAGCGGTCCGTGCTCGGCCAGGACGCGCGTGTTGATCGTCGCCACGATCCGGCTGGCGGCGCGGGCGGCATGACGGTCTCGATGCGGCCCGGCCCAGCCCTCCAAGGCCAATATCGCCCTAGCCCAGCTCCAGCGCCCGCGGCACCGCCATCTGGTCGTAGTACGGCCGCTCGCAGATGATCTTGTCGCCGCCGGGCGCGAATTCGAAACTGGCGGCCATGCGGATGCGGAAGGCCTTGCCGGTGGGCTCGACCGTGCCTGTCGGCAACTTCAAAGGACCTAGATGCGTGCCGGTGAGCCAGAACTCGACCAGCACCGTGTCGCCGGCGTGGGCGATGGCGATGACCTCGTTGCCTTGATCAGGGAAGGGCGTGCGCGAGGCGGCGAAATAGCCGCGCACGGCGGCCTCGCCGTCGAACACCGCGCCTGAGCCGTACATCTCGTACCGCGGGTGCTGAAAGGTGGCGATGACCGCGTCCCAGTCGTGGACGCATTCGAGGGCCATGTGGTCGCGCACCACCTGGATGCGGCGCTCGGCCAGATTGGCGGCGAGGTCTTCCATAACGCTTCTCCCCTTATTTTCGGGAAGCGTCGCGCTTTCGGCGTCAGAAGTCGACCGCCACGCCCTTCTTCTCCCAGTCGCCGAAGCGGGTGGGCTCGGGACCATCGCGGCCGCCGTTTTCCGTGGGCAGGGCCTGGGCGGCCTCGGCCGCGCGGCGAGCGGCGGCTTCCTCCAGCGCGCGGCGGGCGGCGGGGGTCAGTTCCTTGTCGGGCGCGGCGCCGGGGGGAAGATCAGACATGACGAAGGTTTAACATCATCACGCTTGCGCGCGCCAGCTTGGCAGTGTTCAACGCCCGTCCTTAAATATCAACGTTCACCGATCGGGGGATTTGAACATGACGACCAGTCGTTGGCCGCACGCCTTCTTCGGCGCGGCCGCTTTCTACGCCATGGTTGGCGTCTCGTGGGGTCTGGCCATGAGCATCAGCAAGGATCACGCGACCTATTCGGCGCATGCGCACCTCAATCTTCTGGGCTGGATCAGCATGGCCCTGATGGGGACCTTCTACGCGCTACTGGGCCAAGGGGTCGCCAACTGGGTGAAGCTGACCAACTTCGTCCTGTCGAACCTCGGCGTCGTCTGCATGATCAGCGGCCTGTACCTGTATCTGGGCCAGAAGGGACCGCCGGCGGTGTTCGGTCCGCTGCTGGCCGTGGGCGGCCTGTCGGTGGTCGCCGGCTTCTTCCTGTTCGGCCTGACGGCGGTGGGGACGGCGCTTCGCGAGCCGACCGTGGCGGCCTGATTTCGTCAAATCGCTTGCGCTCGCCGCCGCCTTTGGGCACGGCGAGGCGGTGACTCAAGAATTGAACGACGGCCTCCCCGCCCGGGAAGCCGCCCTGAACCTTATCGATGCGGCCCTGTCGCGTCGCGGCGGCATCGACGAAGCCGCTTCCGCCAACGGCTTCCGCTTCCTGGAGCCGCGCGAGCGCGCGTTCGCCCGCGCCCTGGCCATGGCCGTGCTGCGCCACCTGGGGCCCATCGACCGCGCCCTGGCCGCCAAGCTGCAGAAGGCGCCGCCTGACCGGGTGATGAACCTGCTGCGCCTGGGCGCCGCGCAGGCCTTCCACCTGGAGGTCCCGGCCTTCGCCGCCGTGGCCACCTCGGTGGAACTGGCCGGCGCCAATAAGACCAGCCGTCCGTTCAAGGGCCTGGTCAACGCGGTGCTGCGCGGCCTGCTGCGGGACGGCAATCCCAGCGACGACCCGACCCTGCTGGCCCCGCCCTGGCTCTATGCGCGCTGGGTCGCGGCGTTCGGCGAGGCCACGGCCCGCGAGATCGCCGCTCAAATCGCCCTGGAGCCGGCCACCGACCTGTCCGTGAAGCCCTCCGCCGACCTGGCCGCGCTCGCCGAGGCCCTGGAGACCGAGGTGCTGCCTGGCGGCTCCCTGCGCGTGCGCCGCAAGGGCGACGTGGCCGGCTGGCCCGGCTTCGAGGACGGGACCTGGTGGGTGCAGGACGCCGCCGCCGCCGTCCCCGTCCGCCTGCTGGCCCTCAAGCCCGGGGACAAGGTGCTGGACCTGTGCGCCGCGCCCGGCGGCAAGACCCTGCAGCTGGCCGCCGCCGGCGCGGACGTCGTGGCCCTGGACCGCTCGGCCGCCCGCCTCAAGCGCGTGGACGAGAACCTCGAGCGCATGCGCCTGACGGCCGAGATCGTCGCCGCCGACGCCGCGACCTGGGAAGACACCCGCACCTTCGACGCCATCCTGCTGGACGCCCCGTGCAGCGCCACCGGCACCTTCCGTCGCCATCCGGACGTGCTGTGGGCCGCGCGCCCCGGCGACGTCGCCAGCCTGGCGGGCGTGCAGTCCAAGATCCTCGACAGCGCCGCCGATCGCCTCAAGCCCGGCGGCCAGCTGGTCTATTGCGTCTGCTCGCTGGAGCCCGAAGAGGGCGAGGCCCAGGTCGAGGCCTTCCTGGCGCGCCGCGACGACATGGCGCTGGAGCCGATCCAGCCCGGCGAAGGCGGCTCCGCTGGTTTCCCCGGGGCCAGCCTGACCCCGCGCGGGACCCTGCGCCTGCTGCCGCATCACCGCGACGGCGGCCAGGATGGTTTCTTCGCCGCAAGGTTCAAGAAGCTCTAGGGCTGACAGAACGGCGCGACACGGCTATCCCAGGACCATGACCGCGCCGATCATCGCCCCGTCCATCCTCGCCTCCGACTTCGCCAAGCTGGGCGAGGAAGTCGCCGCCATCGAGGCGGCCGGCGCCGACTGGGTGCATGTCGACGTGATGGACGGCCACTTCGTGCCCAACATCACGCTGGGCCCCGACATCGTCAAAGCCATCCGGCCGCACGCCAAGATCCCGTTCGACGTGCACCTGATGATCAGCCCGGCCGACCCGTACCTGGAGGCGTTTCGCGCCGCTGGCGCCGACCTGATCAGCATCCACCCGGAGGCCGGCCGGCACCTGCACCGCTCGCTCAAGCGGATCCGCGAGCTGGGGGCCAAGGCCGGGGTGGTGTTCAACCCGTCCACCAGCCTCGACCACGTCGAGTGGATCCTGGAGGACGTCGACCTGCTGCTGGTCATGTCGGTCAATCCCGGCTTCGGCGGCCAGAGCTTCATTCCCGGCCAGCTGCGCAAGGTCGAGGCCCTGCGCGAGCTCGTGGACAAGGCCGGGCTCGACATCATCATCGAGGTCGACGGCGGCGTGACCCCCACGACCGCCCCGCGATGCGTGGCCGCCGGGGCCACGGCCCTCGTGGCCGGCTCGGCGGTGTTCAAGGGCGGCCCCACGGCCTATGCCGACAACATCCGCGCGCTGAAGGGCGGCTGATCGTAAACGATGGCCGTCAAGCGTTCCGCCAACGGCTTTCCCCTTCCCGCGTCTAGACGCGGCGGCGTCCTATGGAAGGCCGTCACGGCCGAGCTTTCCGGCCATATCGAGCGTGAGTGGTTCGGCTCGGGCCCGCACCGCCTGATCCTCGCCCTGCCCCGCCCCGAGGGCCTGGCCGCCCGCCCGCACGATCCGCGGCCCACCGATCCCGACCATGGCAGGAAGATGCTGACCGGGGCCCTGACCCTGGACGGCGGAACCTTGCGCCTGGGCCCCGACGGCGACCCGTTCGACACCGCCAGCCCCTCGCGCCGCTTCGCCGTCAGCCTGCACCGCTTCGACTGGCTGCCCGACCTCGCCGCCGCCGGCTCGGACGGCGCCCGCCGGGCCTTGCGCCTGCTCGACGACTGGCGCCGGGTGTTCGGCAAGTGGAACGCCTTCTCCTGGGCCCCCGAGTGCATCGAGCGCCGCGTCTTCCACCTGGCCTGCGCCGCCAAGGCCCTGGCCGCCGAGGGCAGCGACGCCGAGATCGCCGACCTGACCCACGACCTGGCCCGCCAGGGCCGCCACCTGCTGGAGCTCAAGCGCGGCCCCGAACGCGTCCTGGAGCGCGCCGTCGCGGCCACGGTCGCCGGCTGCGCCCTGGCCGGCAAGCCAGGCGAGGCGCTGATCGACAAGGGCCTGAAGGCCGTCACCAAACACATCGACACGATGGTGCTGCCCGACGGCGGCCACGCCACCCGCAGCCCCGAAGCCGGGGTCGAGTTGCTATTCGACCTGCTGACCCTGGACGACGCCCTGGGGCAGCGCGGCCGCCCCTCCCCCGAAAGCCTCTCGCGCGCCATCGACCGCCTCTCCACGGCCGCGCGGTTCTTCACCCTGGGCGACGGCCACCTGGCGGCCTTCCACGGCGGCGAGGCCATAGCGCCCGCCCGCATCGCCGCGGCCCTCGCCCATGACGACGCCGGCCCGCGCCCGCTGAACGCGGCCCCGCACAGCGGCTATCACAAGATGATCGGCGGCGGCCTGGAGGTCATCGCCGACTGCGGCCGCCCGCCCGTCGGTCCCTTGAGCGTCGCCGCCTGCGCCCAGCCGGCCGCCGTCGAGATCGTCTGCGCCAAGGACCGCCTGATCACCAGCTGCGGCTGGAGCCCCGAGGCCACCGGCGCCAACGCCTTCCGCCTCTCGGACGCGGCCTCCACCGTCTCGGCCGGCGACGGCTCGGCCGGCCGGCCGCTCTCGGGCTTCCGCGCCCGCGCGCTGGGCCCCTGGCTGGTCGACGGCGCCACCAAGGTCGAGGCCAAGCGCCATGACGATGTCGGCGGCGTCTGGCTGGACATCGTCCACGACGGCTGGCGCCATGTCGGCCTCAGCCACGCCCGCCGCCTGTTCCTCGACGCCGTCGCCGACGAGCTGCGTGGCGAGGACAGCCTGACCCCGCTGGCCGCCGACCCCGCCGCCGCCGACGGCCCGAGACGCTACCTGCCCTTCGCCGTGCGCTTCCACCTGCACCCCGAAGCCCGCGCCTCGATCGCCCGCGACGGCAAGAGCGTCCTGATCCGAGGCCCCAACAACATCGGCTGGTGGCTGCGCAACGACGCCGTCGACGTCCAGATCGCCCCGACCGCCCACTTCGACCACGGCCTGGCCCGCAAGGCCGGCCAGATCGTGCTCAAGAGCCAGGTGCGCCCGGAAGTCGGCGCCAAGATCCGCTGGAAACTGACGCGGGCGGAGGGTTAGCCACGATGGGCTTCTCCCGCCGCCGTCCCCAGGACCCTGGCCGCACGCACCAGGCGCCGGAGTACACCGACGACGAGATCGCCGAGGTGATCGCCGCCCTGACGGCCAATGCGCCGGAGGTCCTGGCGGTGCTGGAGCGGCAGGCGCGGGAGCCCGGGAGCATGGCGATGGCGGACTATGACGACGCCTACGACCGGATGCTGACGTACTTGTTTGAGCACGGGTACGTGCACACGCATGTGGAGATG
Source organism: Caulobacter sp. ALps2 (assembly GCF_058681635.1). Lineage (NCBI taxonomy): Bacteria > Pseudomonadati > Pseudomonadota > Alphaproteobacteria > Caulobacterales > Caulobacteraceae > Caulobacter > Caulobacter sp. ALps2. Next base: position 1,731,365 of record NZ_CM178743.1, on the reverse strand, counting down.
GCGATGGTGTTTCGGGCGGTGGTGGCGAGGGTTGGGGGTTAGCGGAATCGTGGCCCAGTAGCAACGGGCAACCCGTCCACTTCTACCCTTTAGCTCGAGCTCGGCAGACCAAGGAACAACTACAGCGCGAACGAGAATCGGCACAAACTAAAAAGGATACGCTCCCGTTATTGTGAGAATTCTCTAATATGCGATGGCCAATTTGGTTGATTTGGGTGTGCTGCGCGCTCTACGTAGCTGTGGTCGTCACCCCAACCGGTCTCTACGAGGCAGCTTGGAAGCTCGCCACAAGTGAAGACGCTGCGGCCTGGGTTCAGGCGTTTGGATCGATTGCAGCCGTTGCTGGTGCATCAGCGATCGCTATAGGTCAGTCCATGGAGGCCCGTGCCAGGGAGAAGCGCGATCGAGCCGTTGCATTCGAGCGTGATCGCGAGGCCCTACAGGCACGGCGATCTAGTTTGATTGGGCTGTGCGGTATGCTGGTAACGGTATCGTCAAACGCGTCTTTAAGGCTCCGTTCTGGCGGTTCAGAACAACTTCGCGGCTTGCCAGGAAGCCCGTCGAGAACACTCATGCCAATTGAAGGCAGCCTTGCTTCTTTTCCATTTGAAGCGATTGAGAGTTCAGAAGGATCAGCAATCCTTCTTAGGATACGATCTATAGTTCCTGAGATCATATGGATCATGGAGGAACTTTCTGCATCAGCGAAGAAAAATGACGAAGAAACATTCTCAACTCTAAGAACTCAATTTGTAAGACACGCAAAAGATCTTGATAGAGATTATCAAGCACTGAAAAACGCCTTAGGATTTCGCCCAGCGCGCGATCTTATAAATCTCGCTTAGAAAATAGCGCAGAATGCCGAGTGATATTCTAACATTATTATTGCTCGCAATTTTTAGCGCCGCCTGAACCCAAGCTCACAAGGTCTGCTAACTGCGCTTAGCGCAGCGCCATCCTTACATCTCTTGAAGGCTACAGCGTGCTGGGCTGGAGGGGTTGGTCAAGAGACCCGGGCGGCCGCGGCGCGGGGACGCGGAGCGTCGTCCTTGAGCAACCCCTCCAGCCCAGCGATCGTCTCGCCGTGAGATGTAAGGCGGGTGCTCTTCCGGGGCGGAAGGCGGCTGGGACGGGAAGAGGTCGCCCACCGAAACCCCTCGCTCCCTGAGAGAGGGAGGGGCCCGCCGCGCAGCGGTGGGAGGGTGAGAGCCCCTCTCTCTCCCTGAGAGAGAGGTTCAGGGTCCCGATCCCGCCGCCCCGAGCGCGGCCAGGATCTCGTCGGCGACGCCACCCGGGTCGATCAGGACCCGGGCATTGGGAAACCTCAGCACCCTGTAGCCCAACCGCTTCAGCGTCTCGGTGCGCTGGGCGTCATACGCCTCGCGGCCCTCGTGCGCGGCGCCGTCCAGCTCGACGATCAGCCTGCCGCGCTGGCAGACGAAGTCGGCGAAGTAGCGGTCGATAGGATGCTGGCGCAGGAAGCGAAACCCGCCCAGGCGGCGGTTGCGAACCATCGCCCAGAATGTCCTTTCGGCCAGGGTCTGCTCGCGGCGGAGACGGCGTGCGGTGGCGATCCGGTCCATGCGCGGAGGATGGTCCCCGACGCCGGCGGCGTTCAATCGAAGGAATCTGGATTTTCCGGGCGGTGCGGCCTCTCACCCTCCCATCGCTGCGCGATGGGCCCCTCCCTCTCTCTCAGAGAGAGGGGATTGAGCGTGCTCTATCCTCGGAATTCGCGAGATCGAACGCAGCGAAATCAATCGCTTGTCGATTTTACGCGGCCCTGAATGATCCGCGTTCAGAACCGCCCCCATACTCATAGCCATCCCCGTCGCGGGGGAGGGCGTTTGGATCCGGCCCAAAACGGCGGCGGGGCTAGGTTGAGCGGGGCCGCTGGCGGTTCCCGGCGGCTTCGCCAGGTCGCGTGGCTTACTCTTTAGGAGCGCACGCGGGTGACGGATCGTCCGGGATCAAGGCCATCAGCGGATCGACAGGGCGGTGATCGTATAAGCCGCCTATCGTGGACCGTCGGGCTGGATCCGGATGTAGCCGTTCCAGTTGGTCCGCGCCCGTCCGGGGGCTAGTGGGGACCCGAGCTGAAATACGCTCACGCCTCCCATCCTCACGGGCAAGAACAGCCTGGCGGAGCGGTCAGCGAGCCGAAACACAAACAACCTCACGGTCTCCGGGTTCGCCCGGCCGCTCCGTCGCCTCCCCACACACCTTCAGCGGCCCGCCGCGTGAAGCGGCGGACGTGCGCGCCCTCTAATCTGCTCCCCTTCTGGGGGAGCTGTCGCGGAGCGACCGAGGGGGCAGCACCGCCGACGCCGAGCTGCCCCCTCCGGCCCTCTGGGCCACCTCCCCCAGAGGGGGAGGAGAAGCAAAGCGTCCGCCGCATTGACTCCCCCGCCCGCCCCCGTATTTTCCGGCCCGTTCGGGTGACTGGCGTTGAAGGTGGGCGACCACCGGGGAGCTCGATACGCATATGCCGCGCGCCTGGGCTCCCCTCTGAACAACCACAGACCTGGAGTCCGCCGTGCCCGCCGCCCCCGACTATCCGTCCGCCCCCGATCTCGTCGCCCCCAAGCGGGCCCTGCTGTCGGTCTCCGACAAGACCGGCCTGGTCGAGGCCGCCCAGGTGCTGCACGCCGCCGGCGTCGAGCTGGTCTCGACCGGCGGCACCAAGGCCGCGATCGCCGCGGCGGGAATCCCGGTGAAGGACGTCTCGGACCTGACGGGCTTCCCCGAGATGATGGACGGCCGCGTCAAGACCCTGCACCCGGTGGTGCACGGCGGGCTGCTGGGCGTGCGCGACGCGCCTGAACACGCGCAGGCCATGGCCGACCACGGCATCGGCGGCATCGATATGCTGTACGTGAACCTCTATCCGTTCGAGGCGACCGTCGCGAAGGGCGGGTCCTATGCCGAGTGCGTCGAGAACATCGACATCGGCGGCCCAGCCATGATCCGCTCGGCGGCCAAGAACCACGGCTATGTCGCGGTCTGCACCGATCCGGCCGACGTCGCCGAAGTGCTGGAGGCCCTGAAGGCCGGCGGGACCACGCTGGCCCTGCGCCAGACCCTGGCGGCCCGCGCCTATGCCCGCACGGCGGCCTATGACGCGGCGATCTCGGCCTGGTTCGCCCAGGCTCTGGGCCAGGACTTCCCGGCCCGCAAGAGCATCGCTGGCGAGCTGCGCCAGACCATGCGTTATGGCGAGAACCCGCACCAGAAGGCGGCCTTCTATGCGTTCCCGAACCCGCGCGTCGGGGTGGCCACGGCGACCCAGCTGCAGGGCAAGGAACTCAGCTACAACAACATCAACGACACCGACGCGGCCTTCGAGCTGATCGCCGAGTTCGACCCGGCGGCCGGCCCGGCCGTGGCGATCATCAAGCACGCCAACCCCTGCGGCGTGGCGGTCGGCGGCAGCCAGCGCGAGGCCTATGAGCGGGCTCTCGCCTGTGACCCGACCTCGGCCTTCGGCGGCATCGTGGCGGTCAATTCGCGCCTGACCAAGGACGCCGCGTTGCAGATGGTCGAGATCTTCACCGAGGTGGTCATCGCCCCGGAAGCCGACGAAGACGCCATCGCCGTGTTCGCGGCCAAGAAGAACCTGCGCCTGCTGGTCACCGGCGGCCTGCCCGACCCGCTGTCGACCGGCGACACCTTCAAGAGCGTGGCCGGCGGCTTCCTGGTGCAGTCGCGCGACGACGCGCGGATCAAGGCCTCGGACCTGAAGATCGTCACCCAGCGCCAGCCGACGGAAGACGAGATCCGCGACATGCTGTTCGCCTTCACCGTCGGCAAGCACGTCAAGTCGAACGCCATCGTCTATGCCCGCGCCGGCCAGACCCTGGGCGTCGGGGCTGGCCAGATGAACCGCAAGGATAGCGCTCGCATCGCGGCGCTGCGGGCGGCTGATTTCGGCTTGGACCTGAAGGGATGCGCCTGCGCCTCGGAAGCCTTCTTCCCGTTCGCCGACGGCCTGATCCAGGCGGCGGAAGCCGGCGCGACGGCGATCATCCAGCCGGGCGGCTCGATGCGCGACCCGGAAGTGATCGAGGCGGCCGACAAGCTTGGCCTCGCCATGGCCTTCACCGGCGTGCGAGTGTTCCGTCACTAGCACACGCATGAGGTCGTCGATGGACAGCGCCGTCTGGGGGGAACAGGTCGCCAAGCACTCGCGGGTGTTCAAGCCCGCGGGCCTGGGGCCGTTCCCGGTGGCGCTGATCCTGCACGGCTGCGGCGGCAAGACGCCGTTCCTCGAGGACTACGGCCGGACGGCCGTCGCGGCCGGCTGGGCGGCCGTGGTGGTCGACAGCCTCAAGCCGCGCGGCCTGACGCTGATGGACGCCAAGCTGACCGTCTGCACGGGCCTGCGGGTGCGCGGCGGCAAGCGGGCGGCGGACGTCTTCGCCATGCTGGCCTGGCTGGAGGAGCAGGCTTGGGCCGACGCTTCTCAAGTCTTCTTAGCGGGCTGGAGCCATGGCGGCTGGACGATCATGGACGCCTACGCCATGGGCGGGCGGGCGCCATTGATTACCGGCTTGGCCGACGCGGCGCCCGAGCGCCTGAAGGCGGTGAAGGGGACCATGCTGGTCTATCCGTTCGCCGGCTATCCCTCGCTGACCATCCGCCACGGCTGGGGCGAGGCCACGCCGCCGGTCTGGTCGGTGGTGGCCGGCAAGGACCAGGTGGTCGGCTGGAAGGCGCCGAAACTGGCCCTGGACCGCCTGGCGCGCGATGGGCTGACCGTCGACCAGATGTTCCTGCCCGACGCCACCCACGCCTTCGACGACAACAAGGCCAACGATCCTCGCGCCCGTTATCGGCCCGACCTGTTCGAGCGGGTGCGGACCTACTTCACGGGAGCGCTTCAAGCCTGCGGTTAGGGGCTCTGGCCAGGACGATGGCGCCCAGGGCCATGAACAGGGCCGAGACCACGACGGCGATCCGCTGGTCGCCGGCCAGGCGGGTGCCGACGGCGATGACCAGCGGGGCCAGGAAGGCGGTGGCCTTGCCCGACAGGGCGTAGAGGCCGAACCACCGCCCCGTCTCGCCGGCTGGGGCCAGCTCGGCCATCCAGGCGCGCAAGGACGACTGGGCCGGGCCGAAGGTCAGGCCGACGAACAGGGAGAAGAACAGGAACATCCGCTCGGGGATGCTCGAGAACAGCGCGCCGCCGGCCTGGGCGGGGGCGACGGGGATCAGGAAGAAGATCGTGTCCTTGCCGACCAGGCCCACCCCGACCGCGCCGAACAGGATCACCCCGGTGGCGATCAGCACGGTGGCCTTGGAGCCGATCTTCTGGTCGACCCGGCCGCCGATGAACGTGCCGACGCCGGCGGCGATGGACAACAGGATCGCGTAGAGCCCCAGCTGCGTCGTCGTCCAGCCGAACAGGCCCGCGGCCAGCACGCCGCCGAACGCGATGAAGCTGGAAATGCCGTCGCCCAGCAGCATCCGGCCGATCAGGAAGGTCAGCATGTGCGGACGGCTCGGCAGGCCTCGGATCGTCGCCCACAGCTCGGCCAGCGGCTTGTCGCCGGCTCCGGCCGAGGGCTTGGGCGCGATCAGGATCAGCGGCCAGGCGAAGGCCAGGAACCACAGGGCGACCATCGGCCCGACGATGCGGTCGGGCTCGTGCAGCGCCTTCGACAGGCCCAGCATCGGGACCTTGGGCAGCGAGAAGCAGAAGAGGACGATGAACAGCGTGACCAGCGCCCCGACATAGGCCAGGGCCCAGGCGGTGCCGGAAAGCCGTCCCAGCTGGCCCGGCTTGGCGATGACCGGCAGCAAGGCGTTCATCACCGTCACCCCCAGCTCGGCGGCGACCCCGGCCACGACCAGGCAGGCCAGGATCAGCGGGATACGGCTGGTCTCGCCGGGCACGGCCAGCCACAGCAGGGCGCTGGCGACGACGAACGGAAAGGCCAGGCCCACCAGCCAGGCGCGTGGATTGCGCCGGGCGTCGACATTGGCGCCGACCAGCGGGCTCAGGATGGCGATGGCCAGGCCGGAAAGGGCCCCGGCATAGCCCAGCAGGCTCTGCCCGCGAGCCGCGTCGCCGACGAAGCCGGCGGCGAAGTAGGGCGTGAAGATGAAGGTGGCGATCAGCGCCCAATATGGCTGCTGCGCCCACTCGTACAGGATCCAGGCGGCCCGCCGACGATCACCCTGGTCCATACGCTACTGCTCCCTCTCCGCCTCCCCTCGTAAGCGAGAGGAGACGGAGGGGCCAGCTTTTAAGCGGCCGTGGAAAGCTCGCGCAGCGCCGCGTTGGCGATGGTCAGCTTGGCGAACGTCCAGCCGCCGCCGGCCTGCTCGATGTCCTCGATCGTGCGCTTGACCGCCTTGGGCCGATCGCCGCGCAGGGCCGCCCAGGACGCGATGGCCGACTTGGCCGCGCCCTCGTCCTCGCCGGCCTGGGCGTTGGCGGCGAACTTCAGCACCGCCTCCGTGATCGAGGTCTGCTCGGTCAGCATGTCCTCGATCAGGCGGCGGACCGCCAGGCGCTCGAAGCTGTCGCCGCCGACGAACGAGCCGGCCGCGCCGCGCAGACGGTCGAAACCAAAGGCCGCGCCGACCTGATGGTACAGGCGGGCGACGTTCTCGACGCTCCAGCTGGAGGCGTTGCCAAGGTCGACGAGGTCGGCGGCCGTGGTGAGCGGCTGCAGGGCCGCGACGGCCAGGGCCAGGGCTTCCGGCGCGCCGTCGGCGACATAGGTCTTCACTCGCTTGGCGACGGTCTTCTGTTCGAACGGCGACAGGATGGCCGGGGCCATGCCCTTCAGGGTCGCGACCGACGGACCATAGGCCTCGACCAGTTGCTGGACGCTGGACTTGTCGCGATGGGCGCGACGAGCCAGCCAGAAGCTGAGGCTGCGCAGAGCATAGGCCAGGGCCTTGTAGAGCGCCGTCTGGCCGTCGGCCGAGGCCTTGTTATTCAACGCGTTGACCTGATCCCACAGAGCGTCGACGCCGAGGATCTCGCGGGCGGCGGTGAAGCCCACCACCACGGCGTTGATGTCGGCGCCGGCGGCGGCCTTCAGGCGGCTCGGGAAGGTCGGGCCGCACATGTTGACCATCTGGTTGCCCACCACCGTGGCGATGATTTCGCGCTTCAGCCGGTGCTTCTGCATGGCGTCGGCGTACTTATCGAGCGCCTTGGGGAAGTAGCCGCGCAGGGTCGCCTCGAACCACGGATCATCCGGCGCCGGGCTGGCGACGATCTCGTCGAAGAGATCAAGCTTGCCATAGGCCAGCAGCACCGCGAGCTCGGGGCGCGCCAGGCCCTTGTTGGCGGCCTTGCGCTCCAGCAGCGTCGTATTGGTCGGCAGGCCCTCGACGCGACGGTCCAGGCGGCCGCGCTGCTCAAGATCGACCATGTAGCGGATCTGGGCGTCGACCTCGCTGGCCGCGTCGCTTTCCAGCAGCGTCAGGGCCAGGGTCTGATCGAAATTGTGCTCCAGCACATGGTGGGCCACGTCGTCGGTCATCGAGGCCAGCAGCGTGTTGCGACTCTCACGGGTCAGCTCGCCGCCGCGCTCCAGGATCCCGGTCAGGATCTTGATATTGACCTCGTGGTCGGAGCTGTCGACGCCGGCCGAGTTGTCGATGGCGTCGGTGTTGATGTGACCGCCGGCTTGCGCGAACTCGATCCGGCCGGCCTGGGTCAGGCCGAGGTTGGCGCCCTCGCCCACGACCTTGACCCGCAGGTCCGAGCCGTTGATGCGGATGGCGTCATTGGCCTTGTCGCCGGCGTCGGCGTTGGTCTCGCCCCTGGCCTTCACATAGGTGCCGATGCCGCCCAGATAGAGCAGTTCGGCCTTGGACTTCAGGATCGCGGTCATCAGCTCGGCGGGCGAGACGGCCTCGGCCTTGATCTCGAAGAGTTCGCGGACTTCCTTCGACAGCGGGATGCTCTTCAGGCCGCGGGCGAAGACGCCGCCGCCGGCCGAGATCTTCGACTTGTCATAGTCCTCCCACGAAGAGCGCGGCAGCTTGAACATGCGGTCACGCTCTTCCCACGAGACCGCCACGTCCGGGTTCGGGTCGAGGAAGATGTGACGGTGGTCGAAGGCGGCTAGGAGCTTGGTCTGCTTGGACAGCAGCATGCCGTTGCCGAACACGTCGCCGGACATGTCGCCGACGCCGACCACGGTGAAGGGCTGGGTCTGGATGTCCTTGCCCAGTTCACGGAAGTGGCGCTTGACCGCTTCCCAGGCGCCGCGGGCGGTGATGCCCATGACCTTGTGGTCGTACCCCACGCTGCCGCCCGAGGCGAAAGCGTCGCCCAGCCAGAAGCCGTAGTCCTCGGCCACCCCGTTGGCGATGTCGGAGAAGGTGGCCGTGCCCTTGTCGGCGGCGACGACCAGATACGGATCCTGGCCGTCATGCACGACCACCGAGGTCGGCGGCACGACCTGGTTGTCGGCGTCGATATTGTCGGTCAGGTCCAGCAGGCCCGACAGGAAGGTCTTGTAGGCGCGGATCGCCTCGGTCTGGATCGCGTCGCGGTCGCCGCCGCGCGGCAGGCATTTGGGATAGAAGCCGCCCTTCGAACCGACCGGCACGATGACGGCGTTCTTGACCTGTTGAGCCTTCACCAGGCCCAGCACCTCGGTGCGGAAATCGTCGCGGCGATCCGACCAGCGCAGGCCGCCCCGGGCGACCGGGCCAAAGCGCAGGTGCACGCCTTCGACGTGCGGGGCCGAGACATAGATCTCGCGGAACGGCTTGGGAGCCGGCAGATCTTCCAGCTCGCGCGAGGCGATCTTGAAGCTGATATAGGGCTTGGGGCCGCCATCGGCCGCCGGCTGATAGAAATTGGTGCGCTGGATCGCCCCGACCAGGGCGGCCAGGCGGCGCAGCACACGGTCGGCGTCCAGGCTCTCGACCGCCTGCAGGGCCTCGACGATCTTGCCCTCGACGGCCTTGGCCTGGTCCTGGCGGATCTTGAGGTCGGCGCGGACGGCCGGGTCGAACTTGGTCTGGAAGAGATCCAGGATCAGACGAGCGACGCCGGGGTGATCCGACAGCGCCTGCTCCTGCACGCCCTGGCTGGGATCCAGGCCCGACTGCTGGCGATAGCGGGCCAGGGCGCGGATCAGGGCGGCCTCGCGCCAGCCGATGCCTAGCTCCAGGACCAAGCGGTTGAAGCCGTCGCTTTCGGCGCGCCCTGTCCAGATGGCGACGAAGGCGGCCTCGAAGGCCTGCTTCACGTCGGCGAACACCAGGTGCTCGCCGGCCTCGTCGCGCAGGACGAACTCGTGGACCCAGACGGGTTTGCGGTCCGGCGAGACCTTGAAGCCGTCCTCGATCAGGGCCTTCAGGCCCATGTGCTCCAGGATCGGCAGCACATCGGCCAGGGGGGCTGCGGCGCCGGGGCGATAGAGCTTGAAGCGTAGGGTCGCCGCGTCGTCGCCGGCGCGGCGGAAGGCGCGGACACGGACGGCCTCGCCCTCGGCCAGATCATCGATGACACGGATGTCGGCCAGAGCCTCATCGGCGTCGTATTGGTCGCGGTAGCCAGGCGGGAAGGCGCCGGCATAGCGGGCCAGCAGGTGAGCGACGCGGCCGGTCGAGCCTTCGCGGACGGCGGCGTCGAAGCGATCCTCCCAGGTGCGGGCGGTCTCGGCGATGGCGGCCTCGACCGCGGTCAGGTCAGGCTCGGCGTGGTCGCCGGGCGTCACGCCCAGAATGTAGTGCACACGGGCCAGCGGAGCGTCGGAGAAGCTGGGATAATAGGCCGACACCCTTCCCCGGAACGCCTCGGCGAGAATCTGTCCGGCTCTGGCGCGGACGCCGGAGTCATAGCGGTCGCGCGGCACGAACATCAGCACCGAGATGAAGCGGTCGAATGGGTCGCGGCGCGCGAACAGCTTGACGCGCGGACGGTCGTACAGGTGCAGCACGCCGAGGGCCGTGGTCAGCAGTTGGCCATCGTCGGTCTGGAACAGCTCATCGCGGGGCCAGGTTTCGAGGATGTTGCGCAGGCGCTTGCCGTTGTGGCTGTCCGGGTCCTTGCCGGCCTGGGTCAGGACGTGGGCCACCTTGCGGCGAACCAGCGGCACCTCGTGGGCCGGGGTCTCGTAGGCCTCGGCGGTGAACAGACCGACGAAGCGGACCTCGCCCGAGGCCTTGCCGTCGGCGCCGTACTTGCGGACGCCGACATAGTCCATGTAGCCGCGGCGGTGGACGCGCGAGCGCAGGTTCGACTTGGCCACGACGATCGGGTCGCCGATGTCGATGTGGCTGCGGATATGGGCCGACAGGATGGCCGGCTCACTGCTTCGGCGCAGCACGGTCCGGGTCTGGTCGCGCAGGACGCCAAGGCTGCCTTCGGGCTGATACAATGGCTCCTCGGCGGCGTAGCCGCCGTCGGCGGTGCGGGGATATTCGTAGACCCGGGCGCCGAGGAACACGAAGTGGTCACCCTCCAGCCAGTCGAGGAAGGCCAAGTCCTCGGCCTTCTCGCCGGCGGAGACCGGCGCGTCCGAGCCTTTCAGTTCATCGATCGTGCGGCGCATGAGGCCGCGCATGGCCTCGAAGTCCCGCACCGCCAGGGTCACGTCGGAGAGCGCATCGCGGACGCCCTGAATCAGAACCGCCTCTCGGTCCTCGCCGACCGGGGCCAGCCAGATCTGGATCATCGAGCGGCGCACGCCGCCGCAGTCGGACACGGGGTGGAACATAGCCCGCACCGAGAAGCCGGCCTCGGCCACTTCACCCATGATGCTGTCGACCAGGAAGGGCCGGTCGGACTGGACGATCTCAAGCAGGTCGGAAGGGGTCTCGCCGCCTTCGGCGCGGACCAGGCGGATAGCTGGTTCGGACAGATCCTTGGCGCTTTCGCCGAAGCGCCAGAAGTCGGCCAGGGCGCGAGCGACGTCGGCGATATCCAGGCCCGGCAGTTCCTCGGCCGACCAGTCATCCTGGGCCTGGGCCGCGAAGCCGCGCGCGGCGGGCGAGAGCGCCTCGACCGCGCTGCCCAAGGCTTGGGCGAAGGCGCTTACCAGCGGACCGATCGGGACCCCGGACGACGTGAGGTCATTTTTTTCACCGATCATAGGATTTCCTCGCGAATTTTTGGTCGCAACCTAGCCCTTTTGGGCGCTGCTTCAACCCGTACGCCTAAAATTTGAAAGAAACTGCGCCACCCCGATTTTCGGGCCTGAAACGGAAGCGCCGCCGGCTGGGGGGAAGCCGGCGGCGCGAGCCCGCTCAGGGGAAGGCGGGCGTTTTCCGCATCGATGGCGACGGCTTTGCCTGCCGCGATCGGCGGTTTGTCCGGGTGGGGGGAGCCGGACAAGGCATAGATAGGGGCCACAATTCGCAGTTTAAGGGGCGCCTGCATTTCTTTAGCCCTTAAGGCTTTTTCCTCGTCGCTGGTCCGTCCGGCGCGGGGCCATGGCCCTTGCCCGTCAGCATCCGTTCGCCCTGCGGATCGCCGTCTTCGGACAAGAGGATGGCGATCCAGCGAGAGCCCTCGAACTGAGCCAGGATCAGCATGACCGCCACCGTCAGCGGCGTGGACAGGAACATGCCCGGCACACCCCAGAGGGCGCCCCAGACGGCCAGGGACAGCAGCACCACGGTCGGGTCCATGTTCAAGCTGTCGCCCTGCATGCGCGGCAGGATGACGTTGCCGACGACGAAGAAGATCCCCTGCAGGGACGCGAACAGGATGATCGCCGGCCAGAAGGTGTCGGGGAACTGGACCAGGGCGAACAACGGCGGCAGGAAGCAGCCGATCGCGCCGCCCAGGATCGGGATGTAGGCGGCCAGGAAGATCAGGAAGGCCCAGAAGAAGGCGTTGTCCAGCCGCACCACCATCATCACCACCCAGGCGGCGATGGCGATCATCAGGCCAGTGACCGTCTGGATCCACAGATACTGCTCAACGCCGTCGCGGATGCGTTGGAACAGGTTCATGTTCCGCTCGCGCTCGGAATGCTGCGGGAACAAGGAGACGATCTTGCGAGCGAAGCCTTTCCGCGAGGCGATGATGAAACCCAGATAGATCAGTACCAGCACGGCGCTGGAGGCGAAGTTGCCGAACGACTGCGCCGCCTGGCCGATGAAGGCCTTGGGATTGAGCTGGTTGATCAGGCTGTCGATCGTCGGGGCGATCTGGATACCGACCGCGTGGGCGACCTTGGCGATGATGCCGTTCAGGCGCGGGGCATAGTCCTTCACCTGGTCGAAGAACCCACGGCCGTTGTCGATCACGACCCAGAACGAGACGCCAAAAAGCAGGATCGAGATCACCACCGCGGCCGGCAGGGCCGCCCGCTTGGGGAAGCCGGGCACGCGCAGCGTCAACACCCGCGCGAAGCTGTCGACCATTACCGCCAGGAACACGGCCAGGGCCAGCGGGGTCAGGATGTCCTGCATCCAGTACATCGCGGCCCCCCCGGCGATCACGGCCAGGAACACCACCGCGTTGCGGGTGGTGACGGGGGGCGAGGCGGGGGCCGGCATTTGTAAAACTTCTCCAGAAACGCAGCCGACATTGACCGCGCCGATTGGCGCGACGCAAGGCCCCGGTTAGGGTCGGAACGAGCTTTGTCGGAGTTTGTATCCATGTCGCTGTCGATCGGTGAAAACGAGATCCTGGTTGGCCAAAGCATCGTGGGATTGGGTGAAGGCCCGGTGACCCAACGGCTCGACCGCTCCAACCGCCACGGCGTGGTGGCCGGCGCGACCGGCACCGGCAAGACGGTCACCTTGCAAGTGATGGCCCAGGCCTTCTCCGACGCCGGCGTTCCGGTCTTCGCCGCCGACGTGAAGGGCGACCTGTCCGGCATCGCCGTGCCCGGGACCCCGAACGAGAAGATGATGGCCCGCGCCGACGCCATGGGTCTGGCTTTGTCGCCGGCCGCGCCGCCGGTGATGTTCTGGGACCTGTTCGGCCAGAAGGGCCACCCGATCCGCACCACCATTTCCGAGATGGGTCCGCTACTGCTGGCGCGTCTGCTGGAGTTGAACGACACCCAGGAGGGCGTCCTCAACATCGCCTTCCACGTCGCTGACCAGGACGGCTTGCTGCTGCTGGACCTGAAGGACCTGCAGGCCGCGCTGAAATACGTGGCCGACCACGCGGACGAGATCGGCACGCGGTACGGCAACGTCGCGCCCGCCACGGTCGGCGCGATCCAGCGCAAGCTGCTCACCCTTCAGACCCAGGGCGCCGAGCACTTTTTCGGGGAACCGGCGCTCGACCTCGATGACATCATGCGCACCGACGCCGCCGGCCGGGGCTATGTGAACCTGCTGGCCGCCGATCGCCTGATCCAGTCGCCCAAGCTCTACTCGACCTTCCTGCTGTGGCTGCTGTCGGAGCTGTTCGAGGTGCTGCCCGAGGTCGGCGATCCGGAGAAACCCAAGCTGGTCTTCTTCTTCGACGAGGCCCACCTGCTCTTCAACGACGCGCCCAAGCCGCTGCTTGAGAAGATCGAGCAGGTTGTGCGCCTGATCCGCTCCAAGGGCGTGGGCGTCTATTTCGTCACCCAGAACCCGGCCGACATTCCCGACGCCGTGCTGGGCCAGCTGGGCGCCCGGGTGCAGCACGCCTTGCGCGCCTACACCCCCGCCGACCAGAAGGGCCTGAAGGCGGCCGCCCAGTCGTTCAGGGTCAACCCCGGCTTCGACACCGCCGAGACCATCCAGGCCCTGGGCGTCGGCGAGGCCCTGGTCTCGACCCTGGACGAGAAAGGCGCCCCGCGCGTCGTGCAGAGGACCCTGATCCGTCCGCCGGCCTCGCGCCTGGGACCCGTCACGCCCGAGGAACGCACGGCCTTGAAGGCCAAGAGCCCCGTCGCCGGCGTCTACGACACCTTGCAGGACCGCGACTCCGCCTACGAGATCCTGCAGGGCCGCGCCCAGCAGGCGCAGCGTCAGGCCGACGCCGACCGCGAGGAGGCCGAGGACGACAAGCGCGAGGCCGCCGAGGCCAAGGTCCGCGAACGCGAAGAGGCTCAGCGTGAGCGCGCCAGCCGTCCCCGCGCCTCCGGTCGCCAGACCATGACCGAGGCCTTCGCCACCACCCTGGTGCGCACCGTCGCCTCGACGGCCGGCCGCGAGCTGATGCGCGGCCTGCTGGGCGGACTGCTGGGCGGGTCTACGAGCCGCCGGCGGCGCTAGTCCGGCGCTTGCGGGGCTTCTTCTTCGGAAGGATATCGCGGGTGACCAGCAGGGCCGAGGCTATTTCGGCTAACTGCTCCACCTGGAACGGCTTGCGAAGCACCGGCCACGGCAGATCGGCCGGGGCGACATCCATGCGGTCGCCGGCATAGCCCGTCGTCAGCAACACCGCCATGTCCGGCCGGTTGGCCGAGACCGAGCGCGCGAGGTCCGCGCCGCTGATCCCGCCCGGCATGACGATGTCGGACATCAGGAGGTCGAAGGCCACGCCCTCCTCCAGCGCCTCCAGAGCCGAGGCTCCGTTCTCGGCGGTGGTCACCGCGCAGCCCAGGTCGCGCAGCAGGCCGTCGGCGATCTCGCGCACGGCCGGATCATCTTCGACCAGCAGCACCCGCACGCCCTTCAACGCGTCGCGCGATGGTGCGACCACCAGGGCCGCCGGCGTGGCGGCCTCGTCGGTCGCGGGCAGATAGAGCGAGACCGTGGTGCCGCGCCCCTCGACGCTGTCGATGGCCACCCCGCCGCCACACTGGCGCAGGAAGCCGTAGACCTGGGCCAGGCCAAGGCCCGTGCCCTTGCCGACCTCCTTGGTCGTGAAGAACGGCTCAAACACCCGGGCCAGCACCTCGGGCGGCATGCCCGCGCCAGTGTCGCTGACCGCGATCCGCACATAGTCGCCCGGCGCGGCGTCGGCGACCTCGCCCTCCCTCAGGGCCACCGGCGCGATGACGATGCTGATCGCCCCGCCATCCGAGGTGGCGTCGGCGGCGTTGACCACCAGGTTCAGCAGCGCCGCCTCGAACTGGGCCGCGTCGACCCTTGATGCGACCGCGCCGCCTTCGCTCCGGATGGTCAGGGTCATGGCCTCGCCCACGGCCCGGCGCAACAGCGGCTCGGCCTGGCGCAGCAGGGCGCCGATGTCGACGACTTCCAGCTTCAGTTCCTGGTTCCGCGAGAAGGCCAGCAATTGCCGGGTCAGGCGCTCGCCCCGCTGGCCAGCCGCCAGGGCCGCCTCGGCCAGGCGCTGGACCCGCGCGGTGTCGTCCGGCCGGCGCAGGATCATGTCCAGCCCGCCAACGATGACGGTCAGCAGATTATTGAAATCGTGGGCCACCCCGCCGGTCAGCCGGCCCACCGTCTCCAGCCGCTGGGCCTGGGCCAGGGCGGCCTGGGCGCGCGCGGTCTCGGCCATGCTGGCCTGGAGCGCCGCCGTGCGCTGGGCGACGCGATCCTCCAGATCCTTGCGGGCCTCGACCGTCTCGGTGAAGTCGAAGCAGCTGCCGATATACCCGCGATAGTCGCCCGCCTCGTCGAAGCGCGGCGCGCCGACGCTGTTGATCCACCGCCAGGCGCCGTCGGCCCTCTTGAGCCGGAAGGCGACGTTGAAGGGTTCGCGCTTGGCCGAGGCCGTGTCGGCCGCCTCCAGCCCCGCCTGCCGATCGTCGGGATGCACGCCGCTGAACCAGCCTTCGCCGAGCTCCTGCTCCAGCGTCCGCCCCCGAAAATCGAGCCAAGCCTGGTTGAACCAATCGGCCTGGCCGCGCGCCGTGGTCGCCCAGATCAGCACCGGCGCGGAATTGGCCATGCCTCGGAACAGCTCCTCGCTGCTGCGCAGGGCCGCCGAGGCGCGCCGCTCCTGGGTCACATCTCGGAAGGTCACCGCCAGGTCGCCGCCCAAACGCACGCCGCTGGAGCGGATCCAGCGCTCCTCGCCGTCGATCATCCGGCGCACATCAATGTCGTCGGGGCCTCCGCTGGCCAGCAACCGCTTGAAGCGCTCGACCATGTCGCGTCCGGTCTCATCGGGAAACACGTCCAGGGTCCGCCGCCCCAGCAGGGTCGAGACGCCCGCCGGCCGCATCGAGTCGGCCATCGGGTTGGCGTAGGTCCAGCGGAAGTCGACGACCTTGCCCGCCTCGCGCACCGGCTCCAGGATCACGAAGGCGTCCAGCGACACCTCCTGCGCCGAACGGAATCGCTCCTCGGCGGCCAGACCCGAGCGCACCGCGATGCGCAGCACCTCGACCAGCACGACCATCAGGCCGCCGCACAGCACGAACATGACCAGCTGGACGCTCTCGCGCGTCTCCAGCGCCCAGGCGCCGTCGGGGGCCATCCAGAACCGCCAGGCGATGCCAGCGCTTAGCCCCAGGGCCAGAAACCCTGGACCCAACCCGCCGACCATCGCCGCGACCATGACCGCGACGAAGAAAGTCGGGAAAAACAACGGAACGCCGGTGAGCAGCACGGCCGCGATCCGCGCCGCCAAGGCTAGCAGCACCGCCAGGATCGCCAGGCCGTAGCGCAGCTCGCGCCGGTCGGCCGCCGTCACGAACTTGATGGCCGTCCGTCCCAGCACGCGATGCGTTCCCGTCCATGACTGCGCGAGGTCTTAAGGCCCCGCTTGGCTTTCGCCTAACGCGTCAAGGAATACGGAGTTGCGGACCCGCGCAACAGATCAGGCCGAGCGCTTGTCCTGGTCCTGCGCCTTCGGCTCGATGCCCAGCACCGCGGCTGACGGTTCAGCGCTAGCCATGGTCCAGGCCACCAGCGAGTCGACCGGGGTCGGACGACCGATGGCGTAGCCTTGCAGCTCGGTGCAGTTCTCGCCGCGCAGGAACAGAATCTGCTCGGCGGTCTCGACACCCTCGGCCACGACCGGGATCTCCAGGCTCCGGCCCAGGCCCAGCACGGCGCGCACGATAACGGTGGCGCGGTCGTGACGGTGGATGTTCTCGACGAAGCTCTTGTCGATCTTGATCTTGTCGAACGGGAACGACTGCAGGGTCGACAGCGACGAGAATCCGGTGCCGAAGTCGTCCATGGCGATCCGCACGCCCAGGGCCTTCAGGCGACGCAGATTGTCCAGCGCGCGCTGATAGTCCTTGAACAGGGCGCTTTCGGTGATCTCCAGCTCCAGGCGCGCGGGCGACAGGCCGGTGGTGATCAGCACCTCATGCACCAGGCTCGGCAGGGCCGGGTTGTGCAGCTGGATCGGCGAGAGGTTGACCGCTATGCGCAGCGGCTTTTCCCAGGAGGCGGCGTCGGCGCAGGCGCGGCGCAGGACCCAGTCGCCCAGCGGACCGATCAGGCCGTTTTCCTCGGCGACCGGAATGAATTCCAGCGGCGGGATCATGCCGCGCGTCGGATGGTTCCAGCGGACCAGGGCCTCGAAGCCGCAGACCTCGCCGTCGGTGGCGCGGGCCAGCGGCTGGTAGTGGACGACCAGCTCTTCGTCGGTGATGCCCTGGCGCAAGTCGCGGGCCAGATTGCGGCGCTCGCGGATGCTGTCATCCATCTCGCGCTTGAAGAAACGATAGACGCCCCGGCCGCTTTCCTTGGCGCGGTACAGCGCCATGTCGGCATTGGCCATCAGGGCCTCGGCCGTGCGGCCGTCGTCGGGGAACAGACTGACCCCCAGGCTCGAGCCCAAGGCCAGCTCCTGGCCCTCGAATGACGCGGGGACCGACAACATCTCGATCAGACGGCCCGAAAGCTCGGCGGCGGCGGTCGGTTGATCGCCGCCAGCGACCTGAACGACGATGAACTCGTCACCGCCGAGGCGCGCGGCGAAGGATGGGGCCTGCACCGCCGACTGCAGCCGGCGGGCGGTCTCGACCAGGATCAGGTCGCCGGCCACGTGACCGTGCTGGTCGTTGGCTTCCTTGAAGTGATCCAGGTCGATGCAGATGACCGACAGGCTCTCGCCCGAGGCCTCGACGCGCTCAACGGCGGCGGCCAGGCGGGCTTGCAGCGAGTTGCGGTTGGGCAGGCCGGTCAGGCCGTCGTGCTCGGCCAGATAGCGGATCTTCTCCTCGGCCGCGCGACGTTCACGCAGGTCGCGGACGGCCAGGACGGTCAGGCCCGAGGTCTCGGCGCGGGCGCCATCGTCCATCAGGCGTGAGAACACCTCGACCGGGATCTCGCGGCCGCCAGCGATCGGCTGGATCTTGCCTTCGCGGCGAACGCCCTCGCGATCGGTGGTCTTGTCGTCGAAGGTCAGGACGGCGTGCAGCGAGCGGCCGACCAGATCCGAAAGCGGCGCGTCGACCAGTTCGCAAAAGGCGGCGTTGGCGTCGTTGATCTTGCCCGACTGGACCACGACCAGGCCTTCATAGGCGGCGTTGGCCAAGCGGCGGATACGCTCGAGGGCCGAGCGCGAGGTCTGGGATTCGATGGCGACGGCGCCCAGGCCGCCGAGGATGATCATGCTGGTGATCGAGACCACCGCCAGGGTCAGCATGCCGCCCGACAGCAGTTGCTCTGGCACCGCGACGCCGGAGTCCGGCACGATGGTGATGGCCGACATGCCGGTGAAGTGCAGGGCCACGATGCCCAGGCACAGCAGGCCGCCGCCCAAGGCTTGGCGCTTGATCGTCCGGGCCGTGCCGGCCACGACCAGGGCGCCGGTCGCGCCACCGACGCCGAGGATCGCCGAGAGGCCGACCGTGGCGTGCTCCCAGACCAGATGGCCCTGGGTCACGAAGGCGGACATGCCCGTGTAGTGCATGGCCGCCACGCCCAGGCCCAGCAGGACGCCGCCGGCGAAGTCATTGGTGGTCGAGCGCTGGGCCGAGGCGACGGCGAAGCCGCTGGCCATGAACAGGGCCGCGATCATCAGTGAAAGCAAGGTGCCGGTCGGGCTGTATCCGGTCTTCAGACCCGGCGTGTAGGCGACCATGGCGATGAAGTGGGTGGCCCAGACGCTGGAGCCGGCGACCAGACCGGTCAGCAGCAGCCAAGCGGCGCGCACGACGCCTCGGGCCCCGCGCATCCGCGAATACAGGCGGAACGTCGTGAAGCAGCCGGCGATACAGACCAGGCCGGCGACGAGCACCAGGCGCAGGTCGTGCTCCGTCGTCAGGCAGGTGAGAAACTTGAGCACGAACGCCCCCCAAGGGTCACATCCCCTCAGAGCTACAGCGAGAGTTGCAAATAAAGCGTTTCTCCTCGCGGGATTGCGACATAACGCCGGACGTGGAGGGTTATCGCGGCAAGTTTTCTTCTTGGAGAACCGCCTGGTCGCGATGCCACAGCCAGGCAGTGGATAGGATCACGTCCAGGTCACGTGACGGCGTCCAACCCAGCTCGGTTCGGGCGCGGCTGTTGTCGGCGACCAGCATCGGCGCGTCTCCGGCCCGCCGCGGGGCCACTTTGACCGCCAGCGGCGCCCCGACCGCCCGCCCGACGCCGTCGACGAGCTCGCGCACCGAAACGCCCGTCCCGCTGCCCAGATTGAACGAAGTCGACGCGCCGCCAGCCAGCAGGCGCTTCAGGGCCGAGACGTGGGCGTCGGCCAGGTCCAGTACGTGGACGTAGTCACGCACCGCTGTCCCGTCGCGCGTGTCATAATCGTCGCCGAAGATCGTGAACTGGTCGTGCTGGCCCAGGGCGACCTGCAAGGCCAGCGGAATGGCGTGGGTCTCGGGTTCGTGCCACTCGCCGATGCGGCCCTCGGGATCGGCGCCGGCGGCGTTGAAGTAGCGCAGCACCGTGCTGCGCAGCCCGACATAACGGTCGTAGTCGGCCAGGGCCTGCTCGACCATCAACTTGCTGCGACCATAGGGGTTTAGCGGAACCTGCGGGTGGGTCTCGTCCATCGGCATGCGCACCGGCTCGCCGAAGGTGGCGCAGGTCGAGGAAAAGACCAACGCGTTGACGCCCGCCCGGCGCGCGGCCTCGATCAGGGAGATCGTCCCGCCGACATTGACCTCGAAGAAGGACCCAGGGTCCTTCACCGACTCACCAACCTCGATGCGGGCGGCGAAATGCAGGACGGCGACGGGGGCATGGGCGGCGAATACCGCGTCCAGGCGCGCGGCGTCGCGGATGTCGCCCACCTCCAATGGTCCCCATTGGACGTGCTCGCGATGGCCGTTCGAGAGATCGTCGAACACGACGGGCCGGAAACCCGCCTGGGCCAGGGCCAGACAGGCGTGCGAGCCGACATAGCCGGCCCCGCCGGTCACCAGAACGGTTTGCATCACAGATCCTGCACCAAGACCGTTCCTGCTAGCGGCGGGTCATCAAGATGTCACTACTCTGAGCGTTTTGCCCGTTGGCGTTCCAGGCGTGGCTTGCCTCGGCGCCGTGATTGACGGATTAGGCGGAAGCGTCGCGCGCAGCGACGCTCATTTCGGACCGGGATGCTTCAATGCGCGTAGCGATGATTGGCACGGGATATGTGGGCCTGGTGTCGGGGGCGTGTTTCGCCGACTTCGGTCACGTGGTGACCTGCATCGACAAGGATCCCAGCAAGATCGAGCGTCTCGAGCGCGGCGAGATCCCGATCTTCGAACCAGGCCTGGACGACCTGGTGGCGCGCAACGTGCGCGAAGGCCGTTTGTTCTTCACCCTGGAAGGCGCTGAGGCGATCAAGAACGCCGACGCGGTGTTCATCGCCGTCGGCACCCCGACCCGCCGCGGCGACGGCCATGCCGACCTGTCTTATGTCTACGCGGCGGCCGAAGAGATCGCGGGCCTGATCGACGGCTTCACCGTCGTGGTCACCAAGTCGACCGTGCCGGTCGGCACCGGCGATGAGGTCGAGGCGATCATCCGCAAGACCAATCCGAACGCCCAGTTCGCCGTCGTGTCGAACCCCGAATTCCTGCGCGAAGGCGCGGCGATCGAGGACTTCAAGCGTCCCGACCGCGTCGTGGTCGGCACCGACGACGAGCGCGCCCAGGCCGTGATGCGCGATCTCTATCGCCCGCTGAGCCTGAACGAGACGCCGCTGGTGTTCACCGGGCGCCGCACCAGCGAACTGATCAAGTATGCCGCCAACGCCTTCCTCGCCATGAAGATCACCTTCATCAACGAGATGGCCGACCTCTGCGAAGTGGTCGGCGCCGACGTCCAGCAGGTGGCCAAGGGCATCGGCCTGGACAAGCGCATCGGCGGCAAGTTCCTGAACGCCGGCCCAGGCTATGGCGGCAGCTGCTTCCCGAAGGACACCATTGCTCTGGTCAAGACCGCCCAGGACTACGGCGCGCCGACCCGGCTGATCGAGACCACGGTCGAGGTCAATGACGCCCGCAAGAAGGCCATGGCCGGCAAGGTCGCCAAGGCCATCGGGGCCGATGACCTCTCGGGTAAGACAATCGGTGTGCTGGGCCTGACCTTCAAGCCCAATACCGACGACATGCGCGACGCCCCCAGCCTCGATATCGTCCCGGCCCTGCAGGCCCTGGGCGCCAAGGTCCAGGCCTTCGATCCGGAAGGCGCCAAGGAAGCCGCGCACATGCTCCCCGGCGTCGACTTCAAGACCGGCGCCTACGAGGCCGCCGAAGGCGCCGACGCCCTGGTGATCATCACCGAGTGGGACCAGTTCCGCGCCCTGGACCTGGATCGCCTGAAGCTGCTGCTCAAGTCGCCGACCGTCGTCGACCTGCGCAACGTCTACAAGCCGGCCGAGATGGTCCGCCACGGCTTTACTTACGCCTCCATCGGGCGAGGCTGAGCCATGGCGACTCCGATCATCGTCACGGGCGCCGCCGGCTTTATCGGCATGCATGTGGCCGAACGTCTGCTGGATCGCGGCGCGACGGTGATCGGGGTCGACGTTTTCAACGCCTACTACGATCCGGCCCTGAAGGACGCCCGGGCCGCGCGCTTGGAGAGCCGCAACGGCTTCACGATGGTCCGCATGGACATCGCCGAGCACGAGGCTTTCGCCGCGCTGGTGAAGACCTCCGGCGCCAAGCAGGTTATCCACCTCGCCGCCCAGGCCGGCGTGCGTTACTCGATCGAGAATCCTTTCGCCTACGAGCGTTCGAACTTGGCCGGTCACCTGTCGGTGCTGGAGGCTTGCCGCCACGCGCAGGTCGAGCACCTCGTTTATGCCTCGTCGTCGTCGGTCTATGGCGACCGGCCGCTGAACGGCGACGGTTTCCGCGAGACCGATCCGGCCAACGAACCCGTCTCGTTGTACGCCGCCACCAAGCGCTCGTGCGAAATGCTGAGCCAGAGCTATGCGGCGCTGTACGGCTTCCCGCAGTCGGGCCTGCGGTTCTTCACCGTCTATGGCCCCTGGGGCCGCCCGGACATGGCCTACTACGGCTTCACCGAGAAGATGCTGAAGGGCGAGCCGATCGAGGTTTATGGCGAAGGCCAGATGGCGCGCGACTTCACCTTCATCGACGACATCGTCGACGGCGTCCTGGGCGTGCTGGACCATCCGCCTGAGCAAGGCGGCCACGAGATCTACAACATCGGCGACAACGATCCTGTCGGGCTGATGGAGATGATCTCGACCCTGGAAGCCGCGCTTGGCGTCGAGGCCCAGAAGAACTTCCTGCCGATGCAGCCCGGCGACGTCCCGGCGACCTTCGCCAATATCGACAAGCTCCAGGCGCTGTGCGGCTACCAGCCCAAGGTCAAGCTGGCGGAGGGCCTGGCGCGCTTCGTCGCGTGGCGGAAGGCCTACGCCGGCTGACCCATCGCCTGCTTGGCCGCCTGGTGCTCGCGCCAGGAGATGAACAGAGTCGAGACCACCACGATCGCCGCGCCGAGAAGCACCGCCGGTTTCGGGACCTCGTGGAACAGCAGGAAGCCGGCGCCGACCGCGAACACCAGGCGCGTATAGTCGATTGGCGCCATGACCGCCGCCTCGCCAGCCTCCATGCCCTTGATGTAGGCCCCTTGGGTAAAGGTGCCGATCACGCCCATGGCGGCCAACAGACCCAGGTCCGGCAGGGTCGGCCACCTCCAGACGAACAGGGCCGGCGGAATGGCGAAGACCAGTCCCAGAACAGCGGCATAGACCAGCAGCACGAACGGACTGTGGTCGCGGGTCATCACCTTCATGCCGGTGATGGTCAGGGCGAACAGGAAGGCCGAGATCAGGGCGCTGGCCTGCGGCCAGCCGATCCAGGCGGCGGCTCCGCCGGCTCCTGGTCGTAGCATGATCAACACGCCAAGGAAGCCGACCAGGGCCGCGCCGATCCGGAGCGGTCCGATCGGCTCGCGCAGCACGAAGGCGGCCAGCGGGACCAGCCACAGCGTCCGGGTGAACGACAGGGCGTTGGCGTCGGCCAGGGGCAGCTTCTGATAGGCGTAGAAGCCCAGGATCAGCGCCAACACCCCAGCGCTGGAGCGGAAGATCAGGATCCCCGGGCGGGTCGTGCGGAACGCCGCCCGCCAGTCGCGGGCGATCAGCGGCAGGAGAATGAGCACCCCCGCCAACTGTCGGTAGAAGGTCTGGAGCGCGGCCGGATAGCCGGGTCCCAGGACCTTGATCAGGGTGGTCATCGCCGTGAAGCCGACCGCCGAGGCCAGCATCCAGAGGGCGCCGCGCAGGTTTGGGGTGAGGGTCACCCCGCCCCGCCGGCCGCGACCAGCTGGGCGCGCATCGCCTCGGCCTGCTCGGGCGTGATGCCCATGGCCGCCAGGATCGGCGACGGCGTGTTCCTGTCCCAGGCACTGCGGGGGCCGACCGTGATGCCGCCGTCGACGACGATGTGCGTGCCTGTCACGAACTTGGAGTCGTCGCTGGCTAGGTAGAGCGCCGCGGCGGCGATGTCCTCCGGCAGGCCCGACTTGGGGATCGGCTGGATCTTGGGACCGATCGAAGCGATCTGCGCGGCCATCTGGTCGGCGACCTCGCGCGGCAGGCCCATCGAGGCCCCGAAGATCGAGGTGGCGATCAGGCCCGGGCAGATGGCGTTGACCCGGATCTTCAGCGGTGACAGCTCGGCCGCCGCGCAGCGACTCATATGGATCACCGCCGCCTTGGCGGCCGAATAGGCCAACGGGCCGAAGCCCGCCTGCAGGCCGGCGATCGAGGCGGTGTTGATGATCGAGCCGCCGCCGCGCTTCAGCATCAACGGCAGGGCCTGCTTCATGCCGATGGCCGGACCGCGCACCAAGAGAGCGAAGGTCTTGTCCCAGCCCTCGACGGTCAGCTCGGGCACGCTCGCGGGCGTGCCGCCATGGCCGGCGTTGTTGAACAGGATGTCGAGGCCGCCGAAGCTCTCCTCGGCCAGGGCCATGGTCTTGGCCAGATCGTCTTCCGAGGTGACATCGCAACGCGAGAAGCGGACCTTGTCGGGGAAACGCTTCTCCAGCATCTCGCCCTTCTCGGCCTGCAGGTCGGCGGCGACCACGCACGCCCCCTCGGCCACGAACAGCTCGACCGCGCCGAGCCCGATGCCCGAGCAGCCCCCGGTGACGACGGCGACCTTGCCGTCCAGACGTCCGACCATGGAAATTCCCTCCGCGTCCCCGACCTCTTCGCGGGTCAGTGATCAATGATCATATTCGCGGAGCAAACAGATGTTGGCTAGGGACTTTTGTCCTCCCAACGCCGGGGTCAGGCCGGTCGGCGGGTCAGCGGTTCCAGGTAGCGGCCCAAATGGCTGACGGCCAGCCACAGCATGCAGGGCACGAGCAGCACCGCCCAGGCCAGGCCCAGGCCCACCAGACCCACGCCCGCCACGGCGCGGTGAGCGAAACCGGAGCGCTCGTTCGCCTCCAGCGTCATCACACGAATATCCAGCCCCATTAGACTTCGCGCCCCCAATTCCAGATCGCGAATGTCGCGACCTTGCCGCAAGCGGCCCCCAGCAGAACAGTCATTCTAGCGCGCCGCCTCGTTGCGGGCACGCATTTGCTCCCAACGGGCGGCATCGGCCGCACGCGGATCGCCTTCCGTCAGGCGCCGGGAAACGGCCCTGACCACGTCGCGGCAGGCCGGACCGACCAGCGACCACGGCTCGACGCAATAGCGCGAGAATAGCCGCTGAGGGTCGTTCATCAGCCGGAACAGCCATTCCATGCCCATCGGCCCCATCCAGCGCGGAGCCGCGATCTGGACGCCGGCTTCGTAGTCGAAGGCGCCGCCCACCGTGAAGGTCACCGCCGGGCCATAGGCCTTATGGTTCTCCAGGGTCCAGACTTCCTGGCGCGGCATGCCCATGCCGACCAGGACGATATCGGGTTGGTATTCGCGGATGGCCTCGACCACCGCGGTGTTTTCAGCCGAGCCTTGCGTCACGTCGAAATAGCCGTGATGGCTGGCGATCTGGGCCGCGGGATAGTCCTGGTGGATCCGCGTGATCGCCTGGTCGGCCACGCCAGGCGCGCCGCCCACGAAGAAGACCTTCCAGTTCTTCTCGATAGCCAGGGCCCAGAAGTCGTCGCGCCAGTCCAGATACGTGCAGCGATGGAAACGGCGGCTGGCGCGGCCCACCAAGCGCGCCCAGAAAATCAGCGGCACGGAGTCGACCTCGATCAGGTCGGCTTCTTTGTAGAACTCACCGATCTGGTGGTCAGCGCCCATCAGATACAGGCTGTGGAGGTTGTGGTTGGCGACGATGGCGCTCTGGCGCGTTTCCAGCTTGCCCGTGACGAAGTGGAACACTTCCTCCGGGCGCACGAGGTCCATGGTCCCGCCCAGCACACGCACGCGCTCTTCCGGGCGCCGCGTGAGCCGGTAAGGACGCCGCATGGCGGCCGGCGCCGCTTCGCTGGCGACGCTCTGCTCTTGTGGGACGTACATCTCCGCAGAGTCTCCTAGTCTCGAGGAGGCACTCTGCGGGTATGTCGTGTTTCCTTTGCTAAAAAGGATACTTAGCGGGATTTAACCACGATCGACGGTAACCATCCTAGTCAACCGTGATGACTACCTTGCCCATGGCCTTGCGGCTGGAAAGGTGGGCGATCGCCTCGCCGGCGCGGGCCAGTGGGAAGCGTTCGGAGACGTACGGCTTGATCTTGCCTGTTGCGTACAGATCCATCAGCTCGCGGAGGTTCTGGGCATGTCCCTTGGGATCGCGCGCCACCGCCGCGCCCCAGAACACCCCGACGATATCGCAAGATTTCAACAGCGTGAGATTCAACGGGATTTTCGGAATTCCCGACGGGAAACCGATGACCAGGAAGCGGCCGTTCCAGCCCGCCGCGCGGATGGTCGCTTCGGAGTAATCGCCACCGACCGCGTCATAGGCGACGTCCCAGCCATTGGGTCCGCAGGCGTCCTTGATAAGGTTGGCCAGGGCCTTCTGGCCGTCCTTGTCGAACGGTCCACGCGGATAGACGACGCCGCTGTCGGCGCCGTGCTTGATGGCCAAATCTATTTTTTCCTGGCTGGACGCCGCAGCGATAACGCGCACCCCCATAGCCTTGCCCAGCTCGACCGCCGCCAGGCCAACGCCACCAGCCGCACCCAAAACGAGTAGGGTTTCGCCGGCCTTCACGTGCCCGCGATCCTTCAGGGCATAGTACGAGGTGCCGTAGGTCAGAACGAAAGCGGCGGCCTGGTCGAACGGCATGTCGTCGGGAATGTGGGTGCAGCGCTGCTCTTCCAACGCCAGCTTCTCGGCGAAGCCGCCCCACCCGGTCGACGCCAGGATGCGATCGCCGACCTTGAAGCGGGTGACCCCTTCGCCCACCGCCGAGATCACGCCCGACACCTCGCCGCCCGGCGCGAATGGACGCGGCGGCTTGAACTGGTACTTGTCCTCGATGATCAGGACGTCGGGATAGTTCACCCCGCAAGCCTTGACGTCGATCAGCACTTGGCCGGGACCGGCGACGGGATCGGGCAGCTCCTCAAGCACCAGGGTCTCGGGACCGCCGACCTCTTTGCTGAGCACCGCCTTCATCTGTCTTCTCCCGGGTTTCTTCGTTAAGAGCCCGGACGCTAGCGCGGGACGCCGGGCCAAGGAAGCAGAATGTCAAACAAACGTTTTAGTCTCGCTCTACACGGCGGCGCGGGCGCCAAGCCTGGCCATGACTACACGATCGAGATCGCCCACATGCGCGGCCTGGTCGAAGCCGCGCGCGACCGCTTGGCCGCCGGGGCCAGCGCCCTGGATGTCGCCGTCGAGACGGTGGTCCAGTTGGAGGCCAGCGGCCTCTACATCGCCGGCAAGGGCGCCTCGCCCAATGCCGACGGCGCGTACGAGCTGGACGCCAGCCTGATGTGCGGCGCGACCCGGCGCGCCGGCTCGGTGGCCGCCCTGCAAGGCTTCAAGAGCCCGATCCTGGCGGCCCGCGCGGTGATGGAGCGGACCCCGCACGTGATGCTGGCCGGCCAGGGCGCGATCGACTTCGCCCGCGAACAGGGATTGGAGATGGTCGAGGATCCCGCGAGCTGGTTCACCCACGCCGGGGCCTTCGAGGACAATCATCCACCGGGCGCTTTACCTGTCGGCACGGTCGGCTGCGTGGTCCGCGACGCCGAGGGCCGCCTGGCGGCCGCCACTTCGACCGCTGGCGTATTCGGCAAGCGGCCGGGCCGGGTCGGCGACAGTCCGATCATCGGGGCGGGCGCCTGGGCCGACGGCCATGCGGCGGTCTCGTGCACTGGTCAGGGCGAATATTTTATCCGCACGGCCGTCGCCGCCCAGATCGCTCACCGGGTGCGGTTCGGCGGCGAGCGCCTGGAAGACGCCGCGCGGGCCGCCATCCGGGGCGTGGCCGACCTGGGCGGACACGGGGGCCTGATCGCGGTGGATCGTGAGGGCCAAATCGCCATGCCGTTCGCGTCTAGCGGGCTGAAGCGCGCCGCCCTGCTGCCGGACGGCTTGATCGTCAGCGAAGCCTTCTGATCACTGGTCCTCTTCGGCGGCCATGGTCCGGACCAGATCCAGGATCTGGCGCCGCACCCGGCCGCTGGCGATGCGCGGAAAGATCTCGGCCAGCTCGACGCCTTCCGAAGTCTGCAGGAAGGTCTGCATCACCTCCTGGACCCGGATCGTCGTCCCGTCGGGACCGGTCCCTTCGATCGGATCCGGCAGACCGTCGAAGAAGTAGGAGACCTCGACACTCAGGATCTCGGCGATGCGAAACAGCTTGCTGGCGCTGATCCGGTTGGCGCCGCGCTCATATTTCTGGACCTGCTGGAACGTCAGGCCCAGACTGTCGGCCAGCTGGTCCTGGCTGACGCCGAGCAGCTTGCGGCGCATGCGGACCCGTTCGCCGACGTGAGTGTCAACCGCACTGGAGCGGCGTCCTTCGGTGGTCTCGTAGGTCACTTCGCGTTCGCCCTTATGCGTGGTATGGACGGCTGGAATTCGCCCCCAGGTTACAATTTTCTGGCGAATATTCCACGTTGTACTGCCAACTAGACGTCACCCGCGAGTTGGAGCCGCACCCCGTGCGGGAAATTTTTTCAATCGCGAACGACGTTGTCCCGTTCCGGCGATACTTGATGAAAACCACACGGAACCCGACTAGGGGAGTGACCCGTTGCGCTCCGACGACGAACTTATCGCAGGTGTCTTGATGCACAGCCGCGCCGGCCTTCGGGCTCTTCCCGAGGATCTGATCGACCTGGAGGCGCTGATCAGCGCCTATTACGAGACCAAGCCGGACGTCGCCAACCCCGCCCAGAAGGTGGTGTTCGGCACCTCGGGACACCGCGGTTCCAGCCTGGACGGCGGCTTCAACGAGAACCACATCCTGGCCGTTACCCAGGCCGTGGTCGAGCACCGCGCCTCGCAAGGCGTCACCGGCCCGATCTTCGTCGGCCGCGACTCCCATGGCCTGTCCGAGCCGGCCTTCAGCTCGGTGCTGGAGGTGCTGGCCGGCAACGGCGTAACGGCGTTGATCGACAGCCGCGACGGCTACACCCCGACCCCGTCGGTGTCGCACGCCATCCTGACCTGGAATCGCGAGAACAACGCGCAAGCCGATGGCCTGCTGCTCACGCCCTCGCACAACCCGCCGCGTGACGGCGGCATCAAGTACAACCCCCCGAGCGGCGGCCCGGCCGACAGCGGCGCGACCTCGGCCATCGCCGCCCGCGCCAACGACCTGTTGGCGCGGGGTCTGGCAGGCGTGAAGCGCGTGAGCTTCGACGAGGCCCACAAGGCCGCTGGTCGCCACGACTTCCTGGGCCGCTATGTCGACGACCTGCCCAGCGTCATCGACATGGAGGCTATCCGCGCGGCCGGGGTGCGCATCGGCGCCGACCCGCTGGGCGGCGCGGCCGTCGCCTACTGGGGCGCGATCGCCGAGCGGCACAAGCTGAACCTGACCGTGGTCAACGACGCCGTCGACCCGCGCTGGGCGTTCATGCCGCTCGACACCGACGGCAAGATCCGCATGGACTGCTCGTCGGCCAGCGCCATGGCCAACCTGATCGAGATCATGAAAGGCGGCGCGGCCTATGACGTGGCGACCGGCAACGACGCCGACGCCGACCGCCATGGCATCGTCACCCCCGACGGCGGGCTGATGAACCCCAACCACTACCTCGCCGCGGCGATCTCGTACCTGTTCACCCATCGTCCGGGCTGGGGCGTCGACGTCGCGGTCGGCAAGACCCTGGTCTCGTCGTCGATGATCGACCGCGTGGTCTCAGGGCTTGGCCGTCGCCTGCTGGAGGTGCCGGTCGGCTTCAAATATTTCGTCCCGGGCCTGCTGGACGGCTCGGTCGGCTTCGGCGGCGAGGAATCGGCCGGCGCGGCCTTCCTGCGCCACGACGGCGGCGTGTGGACCACCGACAAGGACGGTCTGCAACTGGCTTTGCTGGCCGCCGAGATCCAGGCCAAGACCGGCCAGAGCGCCAGCCAGCTCTATGCCGACCTCACCGCGAAATATGACGCTCCCTCCTATGCCCGTGTCGACGCCCCGGCGAGCCGCGAGGAGAGGGCGCGCCTGGCCAAGCTCAGCCCCAGCGACGTCTCGGCCAAGACCCTGGCCGGCGAGCCGATCACCGACATTCTCACCAACGCCCCCGGCAATGGCGAGGCGATCGGCGGCCTGAAGGTGACGACCAAGAACGCCTGGTTCGCCGCGCGGCCCTCGGGCACCGAGGACGTATACAAGGTCTATGCGGAGTCGTTCCTGGGCCCGGATCACTTGAAGCAAGTTCAGGCCGAGGCCCGCGAGGTGGTGGCCGGGGCGCTGAAGGGGTGACGCAAAGCTAGCCCTCTGGCGCTACAGCGTTTATACGCCGCGCCATGTTTGAAGGCCTCTCCCCCCTCGCCCGCGAAGCCCGCTCCTGGCCGTTCGAGCAGGCGCGCGCCACGATCGCCCGCGTCCTGCGCGTGCGCCTTCCCGACCGCGCCGACCAGGAAGCCGCCAAGGCCCTGATCGACGCCGGCAAGACCGACGAGGCGGTGAAAGCCTATCCGGCGCTCTCCAAAGCCGTGATCTTCGAGACGGGCTATGGTCCGTCGGGCCTGCCGCACCTGGGCACGTTCGGTGAAGTCGCGCGCACGACCATGGTGCGCCAGGCCTTCCGCGCGCTGGTCGATGACCACATCCCGACCCGCCTGATCGCCTTCAGCGACGACATGGACGGCCTGCGCAAGGTTCCCGACAATATCGAGAACAAGCAGCCGCTGATCGAGGACCTGGGCAAGCCGCTGACGGTCGTCCGCGATCCGTTCGGCACCCATGACAGCTTCGGCGCCCACAACAACGCCCGCCTGCGCGCGTTCCTGGACGGCTTCGGCTTCGAGTACGAGTTCGTCTCCTCGACCGACTGCTACAAGAGCGGCCTGTTCGACGCGACGCTGCTGACGGCGCTTGAGCGCTTCGACGCCATCCAGAAGGTCATGCTGCCGACCCTGGGCGAGGAGCGCCGCGCGACCTATTCGCCGTTCCTCCCGGTCAGCCCGACCACCGGCAAGGTGCTGCAGGTCCCGACCCTGGAGCGCAACGTCGAGAAGGGCACGATCGTCTTCGAGGACGAGGACGGCTCCAAGGTCGAGGTCCCGGTGACCGGCGGCCGTGTCAAGATGCAGTGGAAGCCCGACTGGGCCATGCGCTGGACCGCCCTGGGCGTCGACTACGAGATGTCGGGCAAGGACCTGATCGACTCGGTCAAGGCCTCGGGCGCGATCTGCAAGGCGCTGGGCGGGGTTCCGCCGGAGGGCTTCAACTACGAGCTCTTCCTGGACGAGAACAACCAGAAGATTTCCAAGTCGAAGGGCAACGGCCTGTCGATGGAGGACTGGCTGCGCTACGGGGCTCCGGAGAGCCTGTCGTACTATATGTTCCAGAGCCCCAAGTCGGCCAAGAAGCTCTATTTCGACGTCATCCCCAAGGCGACGGACGAATATCTACAGCAGCTGGACGCCTATCAGCGCCAGGAGCCGGCCAAGCAGTTGGACAACCCGGTCTGGCACATCCACTCGGGCCGCCCGCCGCAATACGGCTCGCCGGTGTCGTTCAGCCTGATGCTGAACTTGGTGTCGGCCGCCGACGCCTCGACCAAGGAAATCCTCTGGGGCTTCCTGTCGCGCTACATCCCGGGCGCTTCGCCGGAGACCCAGCCGCTGCTAGATCGCCTGGCCGGCTACGCGATCAACTACTACGAGGACTTCGTCAAACCGACGAAGACCTTCCGCGCCCCGACCGACCAGGAGCGCGCCGCGATGTTGGACCTGCTTGCCAAGCTGAAGGCCATGCCGGCCGACGCCCCGGACGCCGAGTTGATCCAGAACGAGGTCTTCGAGGTCGGCAAGACCCACGGCTTCGACCCGCTGCGCGCCTGGTTCCAGGCCCTATACGAGGTCCTGCTGGGCCAGAGCCAAGGCCCCCGCTTCGGCTCGTTCGCGGCGATCTTCGGGATCGACCGCACGATCGCGCTAATCGAAGAGAAGTTGGGCTAAGCACGATTTACAATCGTCAGATGATTTAGAATGATCCCCCGGAGCGCTCGGCGTTTCGGGGGATTTTCTTTGCTCGCCATCATCGCGGCCGCTGCCGCCCTGACCGTGTCGCCGGCCGAGATCACCGCCTGCCTCGGCGTGGATAAGGCCTATGCGGACTGGGCCGCCATCGCGCGTGAGAAGGCCATGATGTCGGAGGAAGCTTGGCATTCCGCCTGCCGGCAGACTCGCGACGCCAATGCGCGACGTGTCTCGGCGATAAGGACCTTGCTGGCCACGGGCGCCTCTCCCGTCGGCGGCTTCCCGGCGGCGACCGCCCAACTGGCCAATGCGCGAAAGGCCGCGGACCCGACGGTCGCGGAGCTGTTCCGCGTCGTCGCCGTCGAACAGGCGGCGCGGGAAGGCCTGCGCTCTGGGCCGGTCAACGCCGGCATCTCGCCCCTGGCGATGCGCCTTTACCGGGCCGTGGTCGCCGTGGATGCTACGAATGCCGACATACGGAGCCGCGCCTGGCTGAAGCCTGTCATCGCGCGCCGAGGCTGGTTCACGATCAGCCGCGACGGGGCCGAAGCCGACAAAGCCGCCCAGCTGATCGTTCAGCACGCAGACGCCGACGTCACCTTCAAGGGCGAAATGATCGCTTTGATGGAGCCGCTGGTCGAGGCCGGCGAAAGCGATCGCGGCTTCTTCCCCTACATGTACGACCGCTGGGCAGCCCAGGCCGGCAAGCCGCTGCGCTTCGGTTTCCAAGGAGCGTGCAAGTCAAAGGGTGTGTGGGAGCCGCTGCCGATCGAGGATCCAGAACATCTCGACGAGCGCCGCCGCCGGTATGGTGTGACGCGAAGCTTCGCCGAAGAGAAGAGTCTGAACAGCGCCCGTTGCCCCTAGAGGATGAATCCTCGCGACCTGCGACACCATGTCTCCGCAAATGAACGAAGTCTGAATTCGCTATTAAGGGTCCGACCACCTTTCGGAGTCTAGGCTCGGACCATCAGAACCAAGATTAGTCATCAAGGTTAGTCCAATGGCCTCCTTCACGCTTCGCCCTACCGACCGTCAAGAATACGATTCCTTGCTGGGCGGCATCATCCAACAGTTCCCCGACGCTCACGTCGAGGCCGCGCACAACGATACCTGGGCCTCGTACCGCCTGGACGTGTCGTGCGAGGATCCGTCGGCTGGCCCGCTGATCGCCTGGCTGCTCGACACCCACGCCAGCTGCCCGCGCACCTAGGTCAGCTACTCGGGGTCGGTTCTACTGGCTGACCCAGACAATCCGAGCGATCCAGGCGACCTCGTCTCGCGACAGCAGGCGATCGTCGCCGGACCCGCTGAACGGCAAGAGCTCGATCGTCCTGGCCGTCACCCGGCCCAGCTCCCGCACCAGAACCTCGCCCATGCTCGTCCGCGCCACCACGCGGTCGCCCTTGCGTGGTTCGACGGTTGGCGAGACCAACAGGCGGTCGCCGTCGCGATAGACCGGGGCCAACGCGCTCCCCGACACTTCCAGCGCGAACAGGCCCTCGCCCAGATCCGGCGCGGAGACCTCGTCCCAGCCGACGCCGACCGGCATTCCTGCCTCGTCGAAGAAGCCTTCCCGTCCCGCCAGCTCCAACGCGATCAGCGGCGCGCCGCGTCGTCTCGGTACGCGCACCGGCGCCCTTTCGGTCAGCGCCGCGAATTCAGAGAAATTGACCCCGGTCGCCTCGAGGAGCTTGGCCAGACTCTCGGTCGAGGGCCAGCGTGCACGGCCGTCAGCCTCGATCGAACCACGCTTGGAGCGGTTGAAGCTGGTGGGGTCCAGGCCCGCCATCCGGGCCATGGCCGACGGCGTCATGTCGAACCGCTCGGCCAAGGCGTCGATGGCCCGCCAGATTTCGCCGTGAGATAGAGTCGCCATCCGGCGTCCTCCTCTTGCAGTCGGCCTTCCCCAGGAAAATACGCCCTCCGGTCTAGGAAAGTAAACCTATCAACCGGATGCAAGTTGACGTTTACGTAAGCGTTGACGGTCGCCCGATATCGGGTTTAGGGTGATCGTCGATAACCAAGCGGCCCGGCCGCGGTAGCCGGGCCCACTTTCCGGGAGGTTTCAACCCATGGCCGACCTGCGACGCCCCGAGCGGACCTTTACGATCCGCCAGCTCTGCAACGAATTCAAAGCGACGCCGCGCGCCCTGCGCTTCTACGAGGACAAGGGCCTGCTGAACCCGGCCCGTGAAGGGCTGAACCGCGTCTACTCCCACAAGGACCGCGTCCGCCTGCAGTTGATCCTGCGCGGCAAGCGCGTGGGCCTGTCGCTGACCGAGATCCGCGAACTGCTCGACCTGTATGACGAGAACGACGAAGGCGCGGCGCAGATGGCCCGCTCGCTGAAGAAGTTCCGCGAACGCGCCAACGCCCTCGAGCAACAGCGCGAGGACATCGACAACGCCCTGATCGAACTGCGCGAGGCCTGCAACCGCCTCGAAAAGCGCCTCGCCGAGATCCGTCCCGACCTGCTGCCCCGCGCGGCCGACTACGAGCAGGTGCTGCGCGCCCGCCTCGACGGTCACGGCGAAGCGATGTTGGGCAAGTAAGACACCCTTCTATGGCGCCGTCTCCGTGCAAGACCTGCGCGAGACGGCGGCCGCACAACCGTTCCCTCTCCCGATCACTCTTTTCAGTTCCCTGGCAGGACCGCTTCATGACCTATCAGCCGCCCGTTCGCGACCACGCCTTCATCCTGCGTGACGTGCTCAACATTGATCAGCACGGCGACCTGCCCGGCTTCTCCGACGCGCCGTTCGAGACGGTGGAGCAGATCCTCGAGGCCGCCGCCCAGTTCACCGGCGAGGTCCTGGCCCCGTTGAACACGGTCGGCGACAAGAGTGGTTGTAAACTGGATCCGGCCACCAACGTCGTCACCACGCCGCCGGGCTTCAAGGACGCCTATAAGCAGTTGTGCGAAGGCGGCTGGACGGGCCTCGGCTCAGACCCGGCCTATGGCGGCCAAGGCCTGCCGCACGTCGTCAACTTGGCTTTCAGCGAGATGTCGAGCTCGGCCAACATGGCCTTCTCGATGTATCCGGGCCTGGCCCACGGCGCCTATTCGGCCATCCATACGGGCGGCAGCGACGAGCAGAAGCAGACCTACCTGCCCAAGATGGTCACCGGCGAATGGACCGGCACCATGAACCTGACCGAGCCGCACTGCGGCACCGACCTCGGCTTGCTGCGCACCAAGGCGGTCCCGCAGGCGGACGGCAGCTACAAGATCACTGGCCAGAAGATCTGGATCTCGGCCGGTGAGCACGACATGTCGGACAACATCGTCCACCTGGTGCTGGCCCGCATCGAGGGCGCTCCGGCCGGCGTGAAGGGCATCAGCCTGTTCATCGTGCCGAAGTTCTTCCCCAAGGAAGACGGCTCGGTCGGAGAGCGTAACCAGGGCGTCAAGTGTGTCGGCCTGGAAGAGAAGATGGGCATCCACGGCAACGCCACCTGCGTCATGCAGTACGACGACGCCGAGGGCTATCTGATCGGCGAGGAAAACTCGGGCCTCAAGATCATGTTTGTCATGATGAACGAGGCGCGCCTGGGCGTCGGAATGCAGGGCGTGGCCCAGGGCGAAGCGGCGTATCAAGCCGCCGTCGCCTTCGCCAAGGACCGCCTTCAAGGCCGCTCGCTGACCGGCCCGAAGAACGCCGACGGCCCAGCCGACCCGATCATCGTCCACCCGGACGTCCGCCGCATGCTGCTGGAGAGCAAGGCCCTGATCGAAGGCGGCCGCGCCTTCCTGTTCTGGACCGCCCTGCACGGCGACCTGTCGCACGTGCACCCGGACGCCGCCGTTCGCGAAAAGTCGTCGGACTATATGGGCCTGATGACCCCGGTGCTGAAAGGCTACCTGACCGACAAGGGCTTCGAGGTCTGCTCGAACGCGGTGCAGGTGCACGGCGGCAGCGGCTTTACCGAGCACTTCCCGGTCAGCCAGTTCATGCGCGATTGCCGCATCGCTCTGATCTACGAGGGCACCAATGGCGTCCAAGCCCTGGACCTGGTCGGCCGCAAGCTGGCCGCCAAGGGCGGTCGCGCGGTCATGACCTTCTTCCAGGAAGTCGACCAGTTCATCGGTGAGAACGATGGCGACGAGGCCCTGAAGCCCTTCATCGAAGCCCTGTCGGGCGTGAAGGCCCAACTGCAGGACGGCACCATGTGGCTGATGCAGAACGGGCTGCAGAACCCCGACAACGCCGGCGCGGCCTCGACCGACTACATGCACCTCTTCGGCCTTACGGGTCTGGCTTACATGTGGGCGCTGATGGCCAAGGCGGCCAACGCCAAGATCGCGGCCGGCTCGTCCGACCCGTTCTTCACGACCAAGCTGGTCACGGGCCGCTATTTCATCGAACGCATCTTGCCTGACGCCGGGGCACACCTGGCCAAGCTGAAGACCGGCTCGGCGACCCTGATGGCGCTGCCCGCGGAGGCCTTCTGATCATGAGCGTGCTCAACGTCGAAAAACCCGCCTTCATGGCCGAAGAGGACATCGCGATCTTCGAGGACGCGGTGGGCAAGTTCTTCGATGAGCACGCGCCTGAGCAGACGGTCGCGAAGTGGCGCAAGAACCACTGCGTCGACCGCGACATGTGGACCAAGGCTGGAGAGGCCGGCTTGCTCGGCCTCTCCACGCCCGACCAGTACGGCGGGGCCGGCGGCGACTATCGCCACGAGGTCGTGCTGATGGACATGCTGGGGCGCAAGGGCGTCGACGGCTTCGGCGCCAGCCTGCACAACGCCATCGTCATGCCGTACATCTTCCACTACGGCACGGAAGAGCAGAAGCAGCGCTGGCTGCCGCGCCTGGCCACCGGCGAGCTGGTCGGCGCCATCGCCATGACCGAGCCGGGCGCCGGTTCGGATCTTCAAGGCATCACGACCACCGCCAAGAAGTCCGGCAACCAGTACG
The DNA here is from genome assembly GCF_058681635.1 of Caulobacter sp. ALps2. Lineage (NCBI taxonomy): Bacteria > Pseudomonadati > Pseudomonadota > Alphaproteobacteria > Caulobacterales > Caulobacteraceae > Caulobacter > Caulobacter sp. ALps2. Next base: position 1,694,696 of record NZ_CM178743.1, on the reverse strand, counting down.
TCATCAACGGCTCCAAGACCTTCATCACCAATGGCCAGACGGCCAATCTGATCATTGTCGTCGCCAAGACCGATCCGGCCGGCGGCGCGCGCGGCACCTCGCTGATGATCGTCGAGACCGACGGCGCCGAGGGCTTCGAGCGCGGTCGCAACCTCGACAAGCTGGGTCACGAAGCCCAGGACACGTCCGAGCTGTTCTTCAACGACGTGAAGGTTCCGACCGAGAACCTGCTCGGGACCGACGAGGGTCAGGGCTTCTACCAGCTGATGGGCCAGCTGCCGCAGGAGCGGCTGAACATCGCCGTGCAGGGCATGGCCACGATCGAGCGGGCGCTCGAGCTGACCATCGACTACGTCAAGCAGCGCAAGGCGTTCGGAAAGGCGATCATCGACTTCCAGAACACCCAGTTCGTCCTGGCCGAGTGCAAGACCGAGGCGACCGTGGCCAAGGTTTTCGTCAACCACTGCATCGGCCAGCACCTGGATAGCAAGCTCGACGCGGCCACCGCCTCGATGGCCAAGTACTGGGTCAGCGACCTGGAGAACAAGATCGTCGACCGCTGCCTGCAGCTGTTCGGCGGCTATGGCTTCATGAACGAGTACCCGATCGCGCGCATGTACAAGGACAGCCGCATCCAGCGCATCTACGGCGGCACCAACGAGATCATGAAACTCCTGATCGCGAGGACGCTGTGATCGTACTTCCCCTGATCGCCCTGCTGGCCGGCCCCGCCCCTGCGCCGCCGGCCCAAGCCGACGCCCGTTCGGCCGTCGTCTGCGTGCGCGCCGTCAAGGGCCCGCGCCCATTGACCTTCTCAGGCGAGCTGGTCGGCAAGCGACCGCAACCAGGCGCGTTCAAGCTGCCGCTGACGCCGCCGGGCAAGGACGTCTGCAACACGCTGCTGCGTTCCAAGATCGCCGAATGGAAGCTGGAGGTCACGACCTCGGGCTTCACCGCCTGCTCGCTGCCGCCGCCCGAGTTCGGCTCGCGCCTGTACTACCGCGCCAAGGCCTCGGCCAGCGGGCTGAAGTGCGAGCCCATCGGCAAGTATCCGATCGGAAACTGGAAACAATAGGCGCCGGGACTCAACCCGCGCTTTCAACGACACGAACACCGCTTCGCAGGAAGGAGCCATTCCATGGCTGACGCTTACATCTTCGACGCCGTGCGCACGCCGCGCGGCAAGGGCAAGAAGGACGGGTCTCTGCACGAGATCACCGCCCTGTCGCTGGCCAGCCAGGTGCTGGAAGCCCTCCGCGACCGCAACAACCTCGACACCAAGTATGTCGATGACGTCGTCCTGGGCTGCGTCGCCCCGGTCGGCGAGCAGGGCAGCGACATCGCCCGCACCGCCGTCCTGACCGCCGACTACGCCGAGAGCGTCGCCGGCGTGCAGATCAACCGCTTCTGCGCCTCGGGCCTGGAAGCTGTGAACATGGCCGCCGCCAAGGTCGCCTCGGGCGAAGCCAGCCTGGCCATCGGCGGTGGCGTCGAGAGCATGAGCCGCGTGCCCATGGGCAGCGACGGCGGCGCCTGGCCGACCGACCCGTCCTCGGCCTTCAAGACCTATTTCGCCCCGCAAGGCGTGTCGGCCGACCTGATCGCCTCGCTTTACGGCTTCAGCCGCGACGACGTCGACGCCTACGCCGTCGAGAGCCAGAAGCGCGCCGCCGCCTCGTGGGCCGACGGTCGTTTCAAGAAGTCGGTGGTCGGCGTGAAGGACCAGTTGGGCATCACGATCCTGGACCATGACGAGACCGTCCGCGGCTCGACCACCATGCAGACCCTGGCCTCGCTGAACCCGTCGTTCACCGGCATGGGCGAGATGGCCTTCGACGCCGTCGTCACTCAGCGCTATCCGCAGGTGGAAAAGGTGAATCACGTCCACCACGCCGGCAACAGCTCGGGCATCGTCGACGGCGCCGCCGGCGTCCTGATCGGCACCAAGGAAATGGGCGAGGCCCTGGGCCTGAAGGCTCGCGCCCGCATCAAGGGCGCCGCCTCGATCGGTTCGGAGCCCTCGATCATGCTGACGGGTCCGTCGCTGGTCGCCGAGAAGCTGCTCAAGAAGCTGAAGATGGAGGTCTCCGACATCGACCTCTACGAGCTGAACGAAGCCTTCGCCGCCGTCGTCCTGCGCATGATGCAGGCGCTGGACATCCCGCACGACAAGATGAACGTGAACGGCGGCGCCATCGCCATGGGCCACCCGCTGGGCGCCACCGGCGCGATGATCCTGGGCACCATGCTCGACGAGCTGGAACGCTCGGACAAGGAAACCGCCCTGATCACCCTGTGCGTCGGCGCCGGCATGGGCACCGCCACCGTCATCGAACGCGTCTAAGGCCTAGGAGCTAACACCATGGAAAACTTCAAGATCGAGGTCGATTCCGACGGCGTGGCCCTGGTCACCTTCGACGTGCCCGGCCGCTCGATGAACACTCTGACCGCTTCGGTCATCAAGGAAATCGGCGAGGTGGTCGAGACCATCAAGTCGGACGCCGCCATCAAGGGCGCCGTCATCACCTCGGGCAAGGCCAGCGGCTTCTGCGCCGGCGCCGACCTGGGTGAGCTCGGCGGTTCGGGCGGTCTGGGCGGTGGCAAGCCTGGCGAAGAGGGCCTGAAGGCCGCCTTCGAAGCCGGCTTCGCCCTGAACAAGGCGTTCCGCGCCCTGGAAACCTGCGGCAAGCCGGTGGCCGCGGCCATCAACGGCCTGGCCATGGGCGGCGGTCTCGAGATCACCCTGGCCTGCCACTATCGCGTGGTCGCCGACAATCCGAAGATCCAGCTGGCGCTGCCGGAAGCCAAGGTCGGCCTGCTGCCGGGCGCCGGCGGCACCCAGCGTCTGCCACGCCTGATGGGCGTGATGGCCGCCGCGCCGTACCTGCTGGAAGGCAAGTCGATGAAGCCGGCCGAGGCGCTGGCCAACAAGGTCGTGCACGAGGTCGTCCCGGCCGACCAGGTGGTCGAAGCCGCCAAGACCTGGGTCAAGACCAAGGGCGACCCGGTCGCCCTGTGGGACAAGAAGGAGTTCAAGCTCCCGGGCGGCGGTCCCTACACCCCCACCGGCAGCCAGGTCTTCATCATGGGCAACGCCATGCTGCGCAAGCAGACCTATGGCAACTATCCGGCCCAGCTGAACATCATGAAGGCGGTCTATGAAGGCACGCAGGTGCCGTTCGACGCCGCGCTGCGGATCGAGACCCGCTACTTCCTGAAGACAATGATGTCGCCGCAGGCCAAGGGCATGATCCGCACCCTGTTCCTCAGCCTGCAGGAACTGGGCAAGGGCTCGGGCCGTCCGGCCAACGTGCCGCCTTCGGAAGCCAAGAAAGTCGCCGTCCTGGGCGCCGGCATGATGGGCGCGGGCATCGCCTACGTCCAGGCCATGGCCGGCATCGAGAGCATCCTGATCGACCAGACCCAGGAAGCCGCCGACAAGGGCAAGGCCTACGCCGAGGGCTTGGTGAAGAAGGCTGTCTCCCGCGGCAAGATGAGCGCCGAAAAGGGCGAGGCCGTCCTGGCCCTGATCACCCCGACCACCGACTATGAGCTGGTCAAGGGCAGCGATCTCGTCATCGAGGCCGTGTTCGAGAACCGCGAAGTGAAGGCCGAGGTCACCAAGAAGGCCGAAGCCCAACTGGCCGACACCGCCATCTTCGGCTCCAACACCTCGACCCTGCCGATCACCGGGCTGGCCAAGGCCTCGGTGCGCCCGAAGAGCTTCATCGGCATCCACTTCTTCTCGCCGGTCGACAAGATGGGCCTGGTCGAGATCATCATGGGCGAACAGACCTCGCAGGAGGCCCTGGCCAAGTCGATCGACTACGTCCTGAAGATCAAGAAGACCCCGATCGTCGTCAACGACAGCCGCGGCTTCTACACGTCGCGCTGCTTCGGCACCTTCGTGCAGGAAGGCCTGGAGATGATGGCCGAGGGCATCGCGCCCGCCATCATCGACAATGTCGGCCGCGCCACGGGCATGCCGCGCGGTCCGCTGGAAATGAACGACGACGTCGCGCTCGACCTCTCCTACAAGATCGGCGAGCAGACCAAGAAGGACCTCGGCGACAAGTACGAGGAGCGCCCGTTCGCCCCCGTGCTGGAGAAGATGGTCGTCGAGATGGGCCGCCTGGGCCGCAAGAACGGCAAGGGCTTCTACGACTATCCGGAGAACGGCCAGAAGATGATCTGGAAGGGTCTTGCCGACCTGATGCCGGTGACGACCAAGGAGGCCGACGGGACGCTGATCCAGGAGATCCGCACCCGCCTGCTGTACCGCCAGGCAGTTGAAGCCGCCCGCTGCTTCGAAGAAGGCGTCATCACTGACCCGCGCGAGGCCGATGTCGGCGCCATCCTGGGCTGGGGTTTCGCGCCCTGGACCGGCGGCCCGATCAGCCTGATCGACGGCGTCGGGGCCAAGGCCTTCGTCGAGACCTGCGATCGCCTGGCCCAACAGTATGGCAAGCGCTTCGCGCCGCCGGCCCTGCTGCGCGAGATGGCCGAAAAGGGCGAGACCTTCTACGGCCGCTTCGGCGTCAAGGCGAAGGAAGCGGCGTAAGCCTCCTGCCCCAAGACTGAATGAGAGAGGCCCGGCGGAAACACCGGGCCTTTTTCTTGTCCTGCACGGCCACGCTCGCGCCGTATCGCCCGCCTACCCATATCCAGCGCCGCAGCGCCTGGAGAAACCATGAACACGGCGATCGCCATCGGAACCTGGCGATGCCCCTCACGGCGGGATCTGCGGCGCGACTTCGCGACCCTGGGCGCCGTCCTGGCCGCCCACGTCGCCGTACTCCTGGCCTTGGTGTCTGGCGCGCACTGGATGCCCCAACTGGTCGAACCGCCGGTTATCGAAGCCGAACTGCTGGATGCGCCTAGGCCTGCAGCCAAGACGCCCGCGCCATCGCCGATCATGCCGGCGAGACCCGCTTCGAGCCTGCTCAAGCCGCCGGCGCCCGTCAGCGTCCGGGCCGCTCCCACCGCCAAGCCTTCAGGCCCGCCGGGCATCGTCGCTCCGCCCGGCTTCACCGCCCGCAAGCTGGTCGAACAGAGCGACCAGACCCGCGACAGCCTGCGTGAAAGCCTGGGCTGTCGGCACGAACAGACCGCGGCCTTGAACCGCGACCAGAAAGCCGCCTGCGCCGAAGCCGACGGCCTGCGCTCCCGCACCGCACCGATGTACGCGGCCATAGACCCGGACAAGAAAGCCGCTTTCGACGGCGACTGCGCCAAGGACGACGAGTGGTGCCTCTACCGTGTCGGCAAGGGTCCCTATCCAGGCATCTTCGCCCTGGGCAAGAAGAAGAAACGCAAGGGCTGGGACGACTAGGACTTGCCCCCCTTAGGACTTGGAAACGTCCATGCCCAGCGTCGGTCCGATGCCATCCGGATGGTCACCAAAATAGCGTCCGCCGCGCTGCTGGGCGACCTTTTCCAGCCGGCTGCGGAAAGCGTCGTCCAGCTGCAGGGTCGGCGCATCCTCGGGATCCTCGCCGTCGTCGAGCGGGATCGACGCGGCGATCACCTGCCTGAGCCGTTCCCCGAACCGCTCGTCGTCAGCCGAGCCAGGCTCGGGCGGATGTTCGAGAAAGCTCATGACTTCCTCGAGGGCGGTGTCGTTGTCGACGCGGTCGGACATGCGGTTGCTCCTTGTCCAATTTGAACGGCGCAGCCTCAGCCACGTTCCTGGCGATGTCCCACTTGAGGATTGCACGACCATCCGGTCGCGGCCGAACAACAAGGCAAGCGCCTAGATGATGGTGGTCTTGCCGCTGTTGGCGCCGACAAAAACAGTGTGTCGCCGAAACGGACACGCCCTCACGAAGGCGCGGGCCCGCCTAAGACCCATCGTCTCCTAAGCTCGCGGCGGCTTGAAACTTGACCACGTCATGGACAGAGGTAGCCGCGATAGGCGCCGGTGTCCGGATCCGGGGCGTCCAGGGCCCAGGAGTCCGGGGGGACGGCGCCGTTCTCGTAAGTTCGCACAAAGACGCCGGCGGCGAACTGTGTGGTGAAGGGCCTGACCGGAAGACCGGCGAACTCCCAGCGACCGGCGCCGCCGCGCTGCACGGTGAGCGCGCCCGTGACGCCATTGGCGAACTTGTACCGGAGGGTCGCGCCTGGGGCCGTCCAGCAGGTTGAATAGGCGATGGCGCCCTTGGCGTCATAGACGTTGTAGCCGGCCGCGTTGCGGAAACTCCACTGGAAGAGATCCGGTGACTCGGCTGCCAGGGTCAGTCTGTAGGGCTTGGCCGCGTTCTGGCGACCGACCGCCAGCAGGTAGATCCCGTCCTTGGGCAGCACCGCGCTCAGCTTGGTCAGGTCGACGCCGTCGGCCTTCAGAATCTCATTGCCCTCGGGCGTGTAGAGCGTGATGGCGTGGCCGCCGGCCCCGGGCGCGCCGGCGCTGGCCTGCAGCACCGAGCCGGACTCACCGATGAAGGCGAAGAGATCGACGGCCGCCCCGACCTTGCCGGCCGGCCGCGCGATGGACTTGCCGACCTCGGCGGCCAGCACCCCCGGCGGCGGGGTGAACTTGGGCAGGACCGGCGGCGTGGCCGGCGGCTTGGGCGAGGGCTTTGTCGCCGGGAGCGCCGTCGCCTCGGCCGTCATGAGCTTGGCGGGAGGCGGCGCCGGACGCGGCGGCTCCCATTTAACGTAAGGTCGGCGATCCGTGTCGATCTTCAGCCGGTAGGACGTGACCGGTGGATCGCCTTTCGACCAGACGTTGACGACGTAGGTCCCCGCCGTCTTGATCGGCACGGAGAGCTGGCGCTCCGGGTTCTTCTGACTGGTGGTGGCGAGGTACCGGTTGTTGGGATCGGCGACGACAAGAATGATCCCCTTCGAGGCCTCCAGCATCTCCAGGCGCAACGTCTCGCCCGCCTCGAGCGGCACGGCCAGGTACTCGGTCTGGTTCAGGCTGTCACCGTTGTCGAGCATGTCGAGGTCGCTCTCGACGATTTGCGGCGCGGTTATTACGTGGGGGGTCTTCGCCGTCGTCCTGCGCCAGGGGGCGAGCACGCTCACAGCCGGGTCGCGCGGCTGACCCGGGTCGGGCTTCGCCGACGCCAGCAGCGGCCGGGCCGCCGCCGCCCGAAACGCCGGGTTGGCCGCCAGCGTCCGAGCATTGGCGGCGAAGGCCTCGGCCACCATGCCAGCGAGTCCGCCCGACCCACCCTTGCGTTCCAGCGCCTCGCGCGTGGACAGCCGTCCGATCTCGGCTCCGGTCGCGCGGTCGGTCAGGGTCCATTCCACCGCGACCTCGACCTTGCCGCTGATGGAGTCTGTGTTGCCGAAGCCGATATTGGGCAGGCAGGCGTCGACCATCGAGACACGGGCGATCCCCGCCACCTCGACGGACGCGGAGCCCGACGCATTCACCACCACCCCGGCCTTGGTCAGTTCCTCGCGCAGGCGCGCGTCGCTGTCGCCGGTGGTGAAGGCGCGGCCCGTCGCCGAGCCCGTCGTGGGACCTTGCTTGAGGCAGATCGCGCCGCCCTTCAGCACCGTGGTCGCCTGCTGCTCCAAGGGCGCGGCGGCCATCGGTTTCAGCGCGACGGTCAAGACCTGGGCCTGGGCGGCGCTCGCCACCGCGAGCGTCGCGGCGGCTCCGAACAAAGCGAGGCGGCTCATTGGGCGCGCCCCTGCTTGCGACGCTCGCGGAAGAAGGCCTCCGTATCGGCCTGGACCTTGGCGTTGGCCTGGGCGGTCTTAGCGGCGGTTTCGACTTTCTTTCTGGCCTCCTCGGCCAGGGTCTTCTTGACCTGCTCGTCCCAGACCTTGCCGGCGTCGCGCAGGCCGGTGTCGGTCTTGATGGTCAGGGCGGGCTTGCTGATCTGTGCGGGCGCCTTAGGGGGCGCGGTCGGCGGCGGGGCGGTCTTCGCCGTCGCGGCGGGCGCGTTGATCCGCATCTTGGCGTAACGGGCGCGGGCGGTGAGATCGTCGATCAGGTTGGGCGCGACAGCCTTGGTCAGGCCGGGCCACGGCGAGCGGGTCAGAGCAAAGCGCGTCGGATCGGACCGGTTCGCGTAGCTGTCCAGCCGGGCGGCGTAGACCTGGAACGGCTCGGGCCCGATCGCTTCGCAGCCCATGTTGGTGGTGTAATATCTCATGCCCTGGCCGCGCATCCATGTGGCGTGGGCCGAGTTGGCGTCGGCGAGCAGCTTGTGGAATTCGGCTCTGGTCGCTGGAAACGGCGCCTTGAACAGGTCGGTCACGAACTGTCTGGCCAGACCCTCTTCTGGCGCGACGCAATAATAGTACATCTCGCGCGGCAGGGCGTAGGGCACGCCATAGGCCGGCATCCAATTGACCTCTTCGAAGGTGTCGCCCGAGCGCGTCAGGAGTTCGAGCACATAGCGAGGCGCTCCCTCGGGACTTGCCTGGCAACCGGCGAAAGAGCGATGGATTGAGCTGTATTTTGTGGACAGGAAGGCGAACCACTCATCGGCCATCCGCGTACTGGACATATTGCCTTCAGCCTCGAACGCGAAGGCCTTGCTGTAGATGTACGGATTGGAGCCGCCTCGGCTTGAGGTGTACTCGCACCGCATGACCCAGCGGGTCTTGTCTTGCGCGGAAGCCTCGCCGGCCATCAGGGCAAGCCCCAGGACCATCAGCAACAGAATCCAGACTTCACGAAACCGCATCGCCCCTCCCGGCCGCATAACGATGGTCCCTCGGACGCCTTAGTGGACGATCAGGAACAGGAGGGTCAACACCGAGACCATGGGGGCGCCGCGCGCCCTGTTTCAGCGCGTCAGACTATCTATGGCAAAAAGCCGAGCCAGTTTTGGCAAGTGAGCGATCTTCCTAAGGAAAACAAAAGGCTCAAACTGCCCACATCCAAAATAGTCGAACTTCCGAAGGATTGTCCGCGCGGCGACTTCGGCGAGGATTACAATCTTTTGTCGTGCTTTCGCAGAGCTTCCACGGCGACTGAGCACGTCAGTTTCCGCATCTGGATCTATAATGAAATCGGAGCAAAAGTGGTGCCGCCTAGGTGACTCGAACACCTGACCTACGCATTACGAATGCGTCGCTCTACCGGCTGAGCTAAGGCGGCCCACGCACCCCGAAGCAGCTGCCCCGGAGCGAAGGGAGCGCCTATTTAGCGGCGCGCGAGCCACTTGCCAAGCGCCGTCTTGCACCAGAATTGCGACGCGGCGCCGGACCGCCCCCGGGAGGGTCGTCGATCGGGTCTAAAATGGGCGGCGCATCGAACACGCCGGGGTCGTCCGGGATGGGCATCAGGGCCCCGCCGGTCTCGGCCGCGCGGATGAACGGCGTCGATTTCGCGTAGTCGGCATAGGCCGAGGGGAGCTCGGGCAGGTCGTTCATCGTCCGCTCGCGGCGCTCGTGGCGCGGATGGATCAGCTGGCCAGTCTCGGCGTAACTGGACGCCAGGCGGGCCCAGTCCTCGCGCTGATAAGCGAAGGCGCGGCCTTCTGGATCGAGATCGGACCAGTCGGGCTCCTGCGGAGCCTCAAGACCCCGGGCGATCCAGGCCCTGGCCTCGTCGGCGTCGGCATTGGCGGCGGCGACTCGGGCCATCAGGCCGGCGAATCGTGCGGTTGGAGCTTCCTGGTCCAGCAGGCGGGCGGCGGCCCGGGCGGCGACCGGATCATTGCCGATCAGGGCGCTCTCGACACGCAGCATGCGGCTTTCGCGAGCCTCGGGCGTCATGGCGGCCAGGGCGGCCAGGCGTTGGGCGCGGGCCTTGGGCAGTTCGTTGGTCTTCAGGTCGCGATAGGCCAACCACAACGCTGGGTGCGGTTCGGCTTTCCAGGCGGCCTCGATCAGGTGGCCGGCCTTGGCGACCTTGCCGTCGTCGGCCAGCAGGCGAGCGGCCATGACCACGCCGGGCGCGAAGTCGGGTTTCAGCTTCACCGACTGGGTGGCGAAGTCCAGCGCCTGGGCGCGGGCCTTCGGGTCAGCTGAGTCTTCCAGGCTGGCGGCCGAGGCCGCGAGCAGGGCCGCGCGACCGCGGTCGGCCACCACCGGCGAAACGATCTTGCGCTCCAGAGCGCCCTGGACCAAGTCCAGCGCGGCGGCCCAATCGCCGACCTCCAGCCGGGCCTCCAACAGAGCGCGCCAGGCCCAGCGGGCGGTGCGGGCCAAGCCATAGGCGGTCTCGGCGTGGCGGACGGCGGCCGCTTTATCGCCCTCGGCGTGGGCCGCCTGCATCAGGCCGCGCAGACCGGCCAGCCGCATCTCGGGAAAGCCGAGCATGGCGTTATAGGCGCTCTTGGCCGCGCCGCGATCGCCGGCGGCCTCGGCCGCCTGGGCCGCCAACACGCGGACCAGGGCCGGGGCGTCCTCGGCCAGCTCGGCGGACTTCTGGGCCAAGCGGCGGGCTTCCGAGCCATCACCCGCGGCCACCGCGAGAAAGCCGCGCGATAGGGCCTCGATCGCCTGCTTGCGCTTGGCCTCGGCGCGGGCGCGGGCCGCGCGACGCGGGGCCTCGACGATCCAGATCACGCCGCGCCAGACCAGGGTGAACAGCAGGGCCGAAAACAGGGTCAGCAGCGCCGCCGTGGCGGCGGTCATCTCGATGCGCCAGCCCATCCACTCCAGCGCGGCTCGGCCGGGCTCACCGGTCAGGGCCAGGACCCCGACCGCGACGGCGGCGACCAGAAAGAGGGCGAAAGCGACGCGCGTCATGGAGTTGTCCGCGAAACACGCGACAGGCCGGCCAGGGCGTCCGCGCGGATGGCGGCGACATGGCGGTCGATCTCGATGCGGCGGCCGGCGGCGTTGAACCACGGAGCCAGCACCTCTCGGGCCGGATCCGGCAGGGCGTCCAGCGCCTGGACCGCGCCCTCGATGTCGCCGTCGTCCAGAAGGGCTTGGCCACGCGCCAACATGGCGTCGGGCGTCGAGCCCTTGGTCGAACCCACATGGCGGATCGAGACGATGCTGGCGAGCGCGTAGCGGACGCGCGAGAACAGGTCGGCGTCGGGGCCGGGATCGCGGGCGGCGCTGGCGGCGCGGCCGGCCAGATTGCCGAACTGGATGGCCAGACCCGCGCGGGTCGGCGCGCCGCGCTCGGACAGGGTCTCAAGGGCGCGCAGATCGGGCGACGACGGCAGCACGCGTTGCAGGCCGGACAGTTCCTGACCGAACGGGCGCGAAGTCTCGGTCGCCTCGGCCAGGGCCGAGACCGCCAAGGCGGCCACGGCGGCGTCGGTCACGCCCTTCTGACCACTCTCCAGGGCGGTGATTCGGCCGTCCAGACGCTCGACGTCGGCGGCCGGCGGGGCGACGGCCGTGTCGCCGCTCTCGACAGGCAGGGCGGCGCCGCTGGCGATGCGGTCGGCGACCGGGCGTACGCTGGGCGTGGCCGAGACCGCGCCATCGGCGGCCTTGCCCTTTGGCTTGAACAGGGTCGGACCATAGTGGGCGACGCCGGCGCCCAACGCGACGCACAGCACGCAGAGCGCCAGCCACAACCAGACACCCGGTCCCATCACGCGTCGGCGGGCATAGAGCGCCGGATCGCTGGGCGCGACGATTTCAGCGGGATCAGGAGCGGCGTTCATGGCCCATTCGTGCCCCACGCGGTCGCGCCGCGCAACGTCGCGCTTAAGCCGAGAGCAGCTCCAGCAACGCGGATTCGTCCGGGCGCGGCGCGAAGGTCACAGACTGGAGTCCAGCGATACCCCGCAGGGGCTGGGCGACGGCCTCGGAGAGACAGAGGACGCGCAGGTTCGCCGCCGGCTTCTCAAGCAAGATCGCCGCCAGCGCCCGAGCGCCGCGCGGCGAATGCAGAAGTGTCGTCAACGGAGCATCCAGCCGCGCCAGGGTTTCGGCCGACGGGGCGCGTTCAAGCGTCTCGTAGACGCTGACACCCTTGGCCATCACCCCGCGATCTCGAAGCATGCCGACCAGATCGCCGGCCGGCTCCTTGGCCCCCGCCCACAGCACCGGCCCCGAGGCCCCGGCCGCGATCAATTCGCACAGGTCCTCGACGTCGCCGTCAGCGCTGGAGACGGCCGCGAAGCCTTCGTTCTGGGCCGCCCGCGCAGTGGCCCGCCCCACGGCGAAGACCGGCAGACCGCGTTCGTCCGACAGTCGCACGAAGGCCTCGACGCCATTGGCGCTGGTGAAAGCCAGGGCCGTGACTTGGGAAAGATCGATCTGCGCGTCCAGCGTCTCAACCCTTAGGAGAGGGTCGACGACGGCCTCGAAACCCAGAGCCGCGACACGCTCGGCCGTGGCCAGGGCGCCGGGACGGGCGCGGGTGATCCAGACCGGCGCGCCCGCATCCATGCCGCTACTCCGGCAGCAAGATGGCGTCGCCGCCCTCGGCGCGGACCGCGGCGCCGAGCCGCAGGCCCAAGGCGCGGGCCTCGGCCACGTCGTCGGCGCCCGAAAGGATCGCTTGGCCTTGGCGGCGGAAGCGTCGCGCGCCATCCGGGGTCAGGGCCTCGACGATCATGGTCAGGCGCAAGCCGTCCAGGACCGCGCGGGCGCCGATGGCGGTGCGGCACGAACCTTCCAGGGCGTAAAGCGCCCCGCGTTCGGCGGCGACGGCGATGGTGGTCTCGCGGCAGCGGACCGCTTCCAGCCACGGCGCGTTGATGTCCTCGACTCTCGTCTCGATAACCAGCGCGCCCTGGCCCGGCGCGGGCGGCGCGGCGTTGGGGTCGAGCCAGCTCTTGGTGATGTGACCCAGGCCGAGGCGGTTCAAGCCTGACTGAGCCAGCAGGATGGCGTCGGCCTCGCCACGCTCCAGCTTGGCCAGGCGGGTGTCGACATTCCCGCGCAGCATGACGATCTCGAGATCGGGCCGCACGTGCAGGGCTTGCGCTTGCCGACGGAGCGAGGCGGTGCCCAGGCGCGCGCCCTTGGGCAGGTCCTCCAGCCGTTCGGCGACATGGCTGATGAAGGCGTCGCGAGGATCCTCGCGCTCGGGCGTGGCGGCCAGAACGAGGCCCGGCGGCAGCTCGGCCGGCATGTCCTTCAGCGAGTGGACGGCGCAGTCGATGCGACCATCGAGCAGGGCCTCCTCGATCTCCTTGGTGAAGAGGCCCTTGCCGCCAATCTCCATCAGGCGGCGATCCTGGATGCGGTCGCCGCTGGTGACGATCGGGATCAGCGGGGCGGCGGCCTCGATCTCTGCCTTCGAAGCGCCCTCGGGGACGCCCAGAGCGTGCGCGATCCGCGCCTGCATCAGCCCCGATTGGGCCAGGGAGAGCTTGGAGCCGCGCGCGCCGATGCGGATGGGAGGTTGCCGGGACACGGTCGGAACGTTACCTGCGGAGACGAGATTTCATCTTCGCTGCTACAGGAGCGGCGGGAAGCCCGCAACGAATGAAAACCCCTACGGATTCCGCCCTGATCATCCTCGGCCTCGAGACCAGCTGCGACGAGACCGCGGCCTCGGTCGTGCGCCGTGAGGCGGACGGGACGGTCACGGTGCTGTCCTCGATCATCGGCACCCAGTTCGAGATGCACGCCCCGTTCGGCGGCGTCGTGCCTGAGATCGCCGCCCGCGCTCACGTAGAGTCGATCGACGCCATCGCCGCCGAGGCCGTGCGCGCCTCGGGCCTGGCCTTCGACCAGCTGGACGGCGTGGCCGCCACCGCGGGGCCGGGCCTGGTCGGCGGGGTGATGGTGGGCCTGGCGTTCGGCAAGGCGGTGTCGCTGGCGCGCGGCGTGCCGCTGGTCGCCGTCAATCACCTGGAAGGCCACGCGGTCTCCGCCCGCCTGGGCGCGGACATCGCCTATCCGTTCCTGCTGCTGCTGGTCTCCGGCGGCCACTGCCAGCTGCTTGAGGTGGCGGGCGTGGGCGCCTGCAAGCGCCTGGGCACCACGATCGACGACGCGGCCGGCGAGGCCTTCGACAAGATCGCCAAGAGCCTGGGCCTGCCCTATCCCGGCGGTCCGGCCCTGGAAAAGCTGGCGGTCGGCGGCGATGCGACCCGCTACGCCCTGCCCCGCGCTTTGCTGGGCCGCAAGGACTGCGACTTCTCGTTCTCGGGCCTGAAGACCGCCGCCGCGCGGATCGCCGAGACCCTCACGACCAACGAGGAGCGCCGCGATCTGGCCGCCGCCGTCCAGTTCGCCATCGCTCGCCAACTGTCCGAGCGAGTCGACCGGGCGATGAAGCTCTACAAGGAAAGCCACGCGAGCGAAGACCTGCGCTTCGTCGTCGCCGGCGGCGTCGCCGCCAATGGCGCGGTGCGCGCGGCCCTGTTGGCCGACTGCGAGAAGAACGGGTTCTCGTTCGCCGCCCCGCCGCTGGCCTATTGCACCGACAACGCCGCCATGATCGCCCTGGCCGGGGCCGAGCGGCTGGCCCTGGGGATCTCCGACGACCTCGACGCCGTCGCCCGTCCGCGCTGGCCGCTGGACGAGGCCGCGGCCGCGGCGCTAGCCAACCCCGCCAACGCCTACGGACGCAAGGGAGCCAAGGCATGACCTTTCACCACGTAGGCGTGATCGGCGCCGGGGCCTGGGGCACCGCCCTGGCCCAGGTCTGCGCCCGGGCCGGCCTCCAGGTCACCTTGCAGGCCCGCGAGCCCGAGGTCGTCACGGCCGTCAATGAGCGTCACGAGAACGCGGTGTTCCTGCCCGGCATCGCGCTGGAGCCTGGTGTCGAGGCGGTCACGGACCTGGCCGGCCTGGCCGACTGTGACCTGATCCTGGCGGTCGCTCCCGCCCAGCACCTGCGCGCGGCCCTGACCGCCTTCGCCCCGCACCACAAGGCCGGCGCGCCGGTTGTGCTGTGCTCCAAGGGCGTCGAGCAGGGCTCGCTGAAACTGATGACCGACGTCGCGGCCGAGGCCCTACCGGGCGCGCCGATCGCGGTGCTGTCGGGTCCCAGCTTCGCCGGCGAGGTGGCCCGCAACCTGCCCGCCGCCGTCACCCTGGCCTGCGAGGACGAGGCCCTGGGCCGCGCCATCGCCGAGGCCATCGCCATCCCGACCTTCCGCCCGTACACGGCCAATGACCTGATCGGGGCCGAGGCCGGCGGGGCGGTCAAGAACGTCCTGGCCATCGCCTGCGGCATCGTCGAGGGCAAGGGCCTGGGCCGCAACGCCCACGCCACGGTGATCACCCGCGGCTTCGCCGAACTGACCCGCCTGGCCGTGACCCTGGGCGCCAAACCCGAGACCGTCGCCGGCCTTTGCGGCCTGGGCGACCTGGTGCTCACCTGCTCCAGCCCGCAGTCGCGCAACATGAGCGTCGGCCTGGCCCTGGGCCAAGGCCTGACCCTGGAACAGGCCCTGGCCGGCAAGGTCTCGGTCGCCGAGGGCGTCGCCTCGGCCCCAGCCGTGCGCGCCCTGGCCCGCAAGGTCGGCGTCGAGGTTCCGATCTGCGAGGCTGTCGCCGCGATCCTGGCCGGCGAGGTCGCGGTCGACGCCGCCATCGCCGGGCTGCTCTCGCGCCCCCTCAAATCCGAAGCCTGACCTCATAAGGACCGCCGCATGGCCCTCTTCGTCATCGTCTGCAAGGACAAGCCCGGCGCGCTCGACACGCGCATGGCCACCCGCCCGACCCACCTCGACTATCTGAACGCCGCGGGCCTGGTGAAGGCCGCCGGTCCGCTGCTGAGTGACGCTGGGGACCCGATCGGCTCGCTGCTGATCGTCGAAGCCGAGGACAAGGCCGCCGTGCAAACCTTCCTCGACAACGACCCCTACACCCTCGCGGGCATCTTCGAGAGCGCCGAGATCCAATCCTGGCGCGTCGGCGTCGGCTCGCTCGGCTAGCCCAAAGCTCCATTGTGCGCACCGACCCGGACAACCCCGCCCGGCCGGCCGCCGGCACGGTCCTCTGCGCGCTGGACGAGATCCCCTCGCCCGGCTCGAAAGGCTTTCGCTGGCGGCGGGGCGATGCGATGTTCGCCGGGTTCGTGGTCCGCAAGGATGACCTCGTCTTCGGCTATCTGGACAGTTGCCCTCACGCCGGCTGGCCACTGGCCGGGTTCGCCGGACGCTACCTGACCCGCGAGAACGATCTGATCCTGTGCGCCGGCCACGCGGCCCTGTTCAAGATCGAGGACGGGGCCTGCGTCGCCGGCCCCTGCCCCGGCGACAAGCTGTTTGCCTGGCCCGTCACGGTCCGCGACGGTCAGATCATCGTCGCTTAAGACGTTTGGCCTAGGCTCCCGCCAACGATTGCGGGAGATCAAGCCATGGCCGATGGTGTGGACATGCACTTCGACGCCGAGACGGTGACGCACCGTGGCGGCCTTGCCAAGTTGCGCTCGCTGACCAAGGTCAATCCGCGCCTAGCCGCCAACTTGGCCAGGACCATGCTGGGCGGCCAGCGCGACCACGCCGTGGTCGACGCCTTCAATGCCCACGCGGAAGCGGCCGGTTTCGAGTTCACCTCGACCTGGGCCAGCAACAACATCCCGTTCGTGGCCCCGCTGCTGCGCGACTTCGCTGGCAAGCGCCCCGAGGGCGAGACGATCCGCTATATGGAGATCGGCGCCTATGAGGGTCGCAACCTCGCCTTCATGGACTGGCTGCTGCCCAGCCGCCTGGCGGTCACGGTCATCGACCCCTGGTTCGACGAAGCCCTGAACCCCGAAGAGAAGTACCACGCCGTCGAGCCGCGCTTCCGCCGCAACATGGCCAAGTGCGGCTTCCGCAGCCTTGACACCCACAAGGGTTTCTCGACCTACGTCCTGCCCCAGATGCTGGAGCGCGACGAGCAATTCGACCTGATCTATGTCGATGGCAGCCACACGGCCCTGGCCGTGCTGATCGACCTGTGTTTCTGCGCCAGCCTGCTCAGCGTGGGCGGCATGATGGTGCTGGACGACTACTGGCACGACATCAGCGAAATCGGCGGACCGGGCGTGAAGCAGGCCGTCGACCAGTTCCACGCAGCCTTCGGCCGCTATTTCGAGATCGCCGCCGTCTATCGCCAGGTGGCCCTGGTCAAGACCGCCGAGATCCCGCGCTAGTTTCAGCGCGCGACGTTATGTCACCCGCCCAACACGGTTACGGTTAAGAGCCGTTAGACACCTCGCCCGGCATCCTTCTCCCCGATTTGCGGCCATCCGCACGGAGAAGAACGACATGGCGTCCTTGGGTCAGAAGGTCATGGGAGCCGCCGCCGGCGCGGCGCTGCTGTGCGCGGCCACGGCCGGCACCGGCCTGTGGGTTGCCATCAGCCTCGATTCCGCGCTCACCCGCTCGGAAGCTTCCGCCAGGATCCTGCGCCTGCACATGCATGCCGACATGATGCACGACGCTCTGCGCGCCGACGTCATGGGCGGGATCATGTCCTCCGACCCGGCGCTGGGCGTCGACCTCAAGACGGTTCGCGCCGACTTGGCCGAGCACGTCCAGGCGTTCAAGGAAGACATCGCCTCCAGCGGCAAGCTGGCCAGCGACCCGGCGGTCAAGGCCGCCCTGACCGAGGTCGAGACCCCGCTGACCGCCTATATCGCCTCGGCCAGCGACATCGTGGCTAGCGCCGACACCGACGCGGCCGGCGCACGTGGCAAGCTACCGGACTTCGCAAAGCAATTCTCGGCGCTCGAGGACAAGATGGAAGGCGCCTCGACCAAGATCGAGGCCGCCGCCACCCGCGACGCCGAAGCCGCCCAGTCGCTGGGCTTCCTGGGCCAGGCGGTCATGGGCGCCCTACTGCTGACCGCCGCCGCCTTCGCCGCCTTGCTGATGTTGGCCGCCAAGCGCGGGCTGGTCGCACCGCTGGTCGCCATCACCCACGCCCTGCGCCGCCTGTCGGCCGGCGACCTTTCGGTCGTGCTGCCCAAGAAGATCAGTAACGACGAGATCGGCCAGATGACCGACGCCCTGCAGACCTTCCACGACACCGTGGAAGCGCGCCGCAAGGAACTGGAAGCCGCCGACGTGCGCGACACGCTGGAGATCGAACGCCGGGAGGCCGAGAAGCGCCGCGACGAGGCCGAGGTCACTCAGAGGGCCGTCGTCGAGAGCCTGGCCAAGGCGCTCAAGCACATGTCGGAGGGCGACCTCAGCCACCGAATCACGCACGCTTTCCCGGCCGGCTACGAGAAACTCCGCGTCGACTTCAACATCGCCGTCGAGAAGCTGTCGGGCGTCATCGCCGCCTCACTGGGCGCCGTGACGGCCATCCATGGCGGCACCGCCGAGATCACCGCGGCCGCCGACGACCTGTCCGGCCGCACCGAGCGCCAAGCCGCCAGCCTGGAAGAAGCTGTCGCCGCCCTGGACGAGATCACCAGCACCGTGCGCCTGACCGCCGAGGGGGCCAGTCGCGCCCGCAAGGTGGTCGAGCGCGCCCGCAGCGCCGCCGACGCCTCGGGCTCGATCGTCAGCCAGGCTGTCGAGGCCATGGGCGCCATCGAAAAGTCCTCGAGCCAGATCGGTCAGATCATCGGCGTCATCGACGAGATTGCTTTCCAGACCAACCTGCTAGCCTTGAACGCCGGGGTAGAGGCCGCCCGCGCGGGCGAAGCCGGTCGCGGCTTCGCGGTCGTCGCCCAGGAAGTGCGGGCGCTGGCCCAGCGCTCGGCCGACGCCGCCAAGGAGATCAAGACCCTGATCAGCGCCAGCACGGCCGAGGTCGGCCAAGGCGTGGAATATGTCGGCAAGGCCGGCGAGGCTCTGCGCGCCATCGCCAGCGAGGTCGACCAGATCGATGGTCTGGTCGGCGAAATGGCCGCCTCGACCCAGGAGCAGGCCCGCGGCCTGGCCGAGGTCAACACGACCATGAACCAGATGGACCAGGTCACCCAGCGCAACGCCGCCATGGTCGAGGAGACCACCGCCGCCAGCCATGCCTTGGCCCAGGAAGCCACGCGCCTGGCCCAACGCATGGGTGAGCTGCGGATCGGCGGCGAGGCTCAGCGTCGGGCGGCTTAAGCCTTCCAGTCGCCCGACTTGCCGCCGGTCTTCTCGAGCAGGCGGACGGCTTCGATGACCATGCCCTTCTCGGCGGCTTTCAGCATGTCGTAGATCGTCAGGCAGGCGATCGAGGCGGCCGTCAGGGCCTCCATCTCGACGCCGGTTGGACCGGTGGTCTTGACCCGCGCCGTCACGGCCAGCCCGCCTTCGCCTGGCTCGACCTCGACGACCACCTTCGACAGCGCCAGCGGGTGGCACAGCGGGATCAGGTCCGAGGTCTTCTTGGCGGCCATGACACCGGCCAGTTCGGCCACGGCGCGGACGTCACCCTTGCGGCCCGAACCGGACACGGCCAGCGCCAGGGTCTCCGGGCTCATGCGCACGAACCCGGTCGCCACCGCCTCGCGCGCCGTCGCCGGCTTGTCGGAGACATCGACCATGCGAGCGCGGCCCTCGCTATCGATGTGAGTCAGCTTGCTCACTGTTCCAGAAGCCTCGGCATCAGCTCGACCATGTTGCAGGGCTTGTGGCGACTATCGAGCTGGGCGGCGATGACCTTGTCCCAGCCGTCCTTCACCGCGCCGTTGCTGCCCGGCAGGCAGAAGATGAAGACGCCGTCGATCAGGCCAGCCGTGGCCCGCGACTGCAGGGTCGAGAGGCCGACCGTGGCATAGGACACCAGGTGGAAGATCACCGAGAAGCCGTCGATCTTCTTGTCGAACAAAGGCTCAAGCGCCTGAACCGTGACGTCGCGGCCGGTTAGGCCGGTGCCGCCGGTCGTGACGATGGCGTCGACCGTCTTGCTGTCGATCCAGTCGCGGACCTGGGCGCGTATCGCCTCGACGTCGTCGCGGATCACGGCGCGGCCGGCGAAGTCGTGGCCGGCGTCACGCACACGGTCGATCAGGATCTGGCCCGAGGTGTCGGTGCTTTCGTCACGAGTGTCCGAGACGGTGAGGACGGCGATCCGCACCGGCTTGAACGGCAGTTCCGGCTTGATCCCGCCGCCCGGCTTCAGGCCTTCCGACATTGCGTCACTCCTCAGTCCCAGCGTTGCGCGTCGGTCCTATCGCGGTCCGTCGGCTCGATCCAGCGCGCGCCGTCCGGGCCGTGCTCCTTCTTCCAGAAGGGCGCCCGGCTCTTCAGATAGTCCATCAGGAAATCACAGGCTTCGAAGGCCTCGCGGCGATGGCCAGCGGCGGTGGCGACAAAGACAATCGCCTCGCCCGGCGCGATACGGCCGGTGCGGTGGACGATGTGGACGTCGTGCAGTTTGAACCGCGAGATCGCCGCCTGGGCGATTTCGCCGATCGCCATGTTGGTGAAGCCGGGATAGGCCTCCAGCTCCAGGGCCGCCGCCGCGCCCTTCTCAGCCCGCGCCAGGCCCACGAAGGTCGCCACCGCCCCGGTCTCCTCGCGCCCCGCGCAGAAGGCCGTGACGAGCGCGCCGGGTTCGAATGGCTGATCCGTCAGGGTGACGATCATCCGCCGCTCATCGGGGGAAGGAAGGCGACCTCGGTCGTGGCTGTCAGGGCTGCCTCGCCCCGGACGATGGCCTTGTCGACCGCGACCTGGACACCGGGCGCGGCCAGCGCTTCGCCCAGGTCCGGATCAGCGGCCGCCAAGGTCGCGCGCAAGGCCGCGAGATCACCGGCCTCGACCACGCGGGCGCGCCAGCCGGCCTGGTCGGCCAAGCGTCCGAACAGCAGCACCCGCGCCATCGCCTAGCCGCCCGTCGTGGACATATGGCGCGCCACGGCCGGACGCGCGGCGGCGATCTGGAAGTCGTGACCCCGCGGCTTGGCGCCGATAGCCTCGAAGATCGCGTCGTTCAGCTGGACGTCGCTCGCCCCGCCGCGCATCACCGCCCGCAGGTCGCTGGCGTCGTCGCGGCCCAGGCAGGTGTGCAGCGTGCCGGTGCAGGTCAGCCGCACCCTGTTGCAGGTGTCGCAGAAGTGGTTGCTGAGCGGGGTGATCAGCCCCAGCCGTCCGCCCGTCTCGGCCACCCGGACATAACGCGCCGGGCCGCCGGTGGCGTGGTGGATGTCCTCCAGCGTCCAGAACGATGACAGGTCGCGGCGGACGTCCCGCAGCGACAGATATTGGTCGGTGCGGTCCTGGTCGACCTCGCCCAGCGGCATGGTCTCGATCAGGGTGATGTCACAGCCGCGCCCGTGGGCCCACCGGATCAGCTCCGGCAGCTCGGCGGCGTTGTCGGCCTTCAGGGCCACCGCATTGATCTTGACCGCGATGCCGGCCGCGAGAGCCGCGTCGATCCCGGCGATCACCTGGCCCAGAACGCCGCCGCGCGTCAGGGTGCGGAAGAGATCGGGCTTCAGCGTGTCCAGAGAGACGTTGATCCGCCGCACGCCATGGCGGGCCAGATCAGCGGCGTAGCGCTCCAGCTGGGTGCCGTTGGTGGTCAGGGTCAGCTCGTCCAGCGCGCCCGAGCGCAGGTGGCGCGACAGGCCGCCGACCAGCTCCATGAAGCCCTTGCGCACCAGCGGCTCGCCGCCGGTCAGCCGCAACTTGCGCACGCCCAGGGCCACGAAGGCCGAGGCCAGGCGGTCCAGCTCCTCCAGCGTCAGCACCTCGGCCTTAGGCAGGAAGGTCATGTGCTCGGACATGCAATAGAGGCAGCGCAGGTCGCAGCGGTCGGTGACGGAGACACGCAGATAGGTGACGGCGCGCCCGAACCCGTCGATTAGCCGGGGGGCGGTGAAGACGGCTTGCCTAGGGCTATCGTCATAGGGCGTCATATCCATCTTCTAGAATAGGCGCTGAGAGCCATGACGGAAAGGGATACGACGTCGCTGGAAGCGATCGTGCTGGCGGCTGGCGCCGGCGCCCGGTTCGGCGGCGCCAAGCTGCTGGCCCGGCTCGATGGCGCTCCGCTGGTCGCGGGGGCCTTGCTGACGGCCTTCCTGTCGCCCGTGCGGCGGGTCCATGTGGCGGTCGCAAGCGAGGCCGTTCGCAAGGCGGTCAAGGCGACGGCCGAGCGGCTAGTCGCCAGCGACCGTCTGTCGATCGTCCCCGTCGAGGACGCCGCCGAGGGCATGGGCGCCTCGCTTCGGGCCGCTGCCCGGGCGCTGTCGGACGACGCGGCGGGCGTCTTCGTGTTCCTCGGCGACATGCCGAGGGTCGATCCGGCCACCGTCACCCGACTGGTCCGGGCCCTGACCAGTCCTCACGATATCGTCGCCCCGACCTATCTGGGCCGCCGAGGCCATCCGGTGCTGTTCGGCGCATCCTGGTTCCCGGCCCTGCGCGCCCTGTCCGGAGACGAAGGCGCCCGCGTCCTGCTGGAGAACGCGGGCGCCCAGCTGGCGCGGATTCCCGTCGAGGATCCGGGGATCCACCTTGATGTGGATCGACCCGAAGACCTCACCCGCGCCGTCGAAGGCCGCTGAGGGCCGGACACCTCCCCCGAAACGTCCGGCCACGACCTTCGCCCGTCCTAGTGCAACGCTCCCTCCTCGCGGGTCACCAGCTGCTTGATCTCGGCGATGAGTCGCAAGGACCCGGCGGAGTCGCCCCGGTCCTCCAACGCCACCAGCCTGGGGACCAGGATCATGAGAATGCGACGATGATGCTCGCCGAGCATCGCGTAGCCGCGCCGGAACTCGGCGACGTCCTCCTCGTCGGCGATCGCGTCGAGGTCAGAGCTGAAGAGCGCCTTCATCGGCCCGTCCCCGGGCGCGAACGGTCAGCCCGGTGGCCACCAGCATCACGATGAGTTGGAACACGGCCACGACGTTGTTGGCCGCCAGGTTGTTGTATCTGTGGATGCCCCGGTCGATCAGGCTCACGATCGGAATGATGGTGACGACGATCGTCAGGGCGGACAGTATCGCGCACCACACCCGCCGCCACCGCGTGGAAATCCAGATGAAAATCAGGGCGGCATTCGTGTCGATGATCGTCACCGGATAGTCCAGGCTGGTCCGGCTGCCGTTGCTGACGAGCGGCGAAAGCGCCCAGCTGACGATCAGGACCACGGCCGCGATCCGCAGCGGTCGGTCGCCCTGCCAGTACGCCAAGCCACAGATCACCAGGGCGATCAGATAGGCGATGTAGGGAACCAGCGTTACCGGCAAGCGCGACCCTCGATGCGACCGGCGGCCTGCTCGGCCCGTCGCCTCCAACCGCATTCGACGATGTAACGCATGATCGCTGCATGCAAAGAAAATCCTGTCGCGCGGCGGGGGCCGCGCGTTGTTGAACACTGCGATGAGAAGAACGTTGGGGTTTGGCGCCAGTCGGTCAGCGGTGGGTGATGCGCTGGACCGCCAAGATGAACTCATGCACGCCGATCGCGATCACGGCCAGGAGCACGGCGGTCAGGGCGGTAATCCCAAGCACCAGGCCGAGCCACTGAAGGTTGCTCAGCTCATGACGCCAGTCCCGTCGCGCGGTCGAACGTCCATGGGCACGGCGGTTGGGTTCTGATACGCGGTCATGGTCACTTCCGATCTCACGATCAGAAGGGAGCGGGTCCGGAAGCGCTGCCATCCCGCCTGGTTGCCTACGGTAGTCGCTACCGGGGTCGCCGCCCTCCCAGGCCACGAAAGCCAGGGCGGCGTCGCGGCGACTCATGCCCGACAGACGCCGGCGGGCGCTGAGCACGTGCATCTCGACGGTCTTGGGCGACAAGCCCAGCGCTCGCGCGATCTCCTTGGACTGGAGATGCGCGGCGATGAGCCGGAGGATCTCCCGCTCGCGGGGGGTAAGCTTCTCGAAAGCGGTACTGACGCGATCCACCATACACGCAAGATGCTAGGCCGCTCGGTTCCCGTCTAGCGAGCGAAACGGGTAATCCGAAACTATCAGGTTTCCGAGCGAACGAACGGCAAGCGCGTGGTGGGGACCTTGTCCAGGACCAGCAGGGCGTTGGCCACGGCCGGACCGATCACCGGCGTACCCGGCTCGCCCACGCCACTGGGCGGATTGCCGGACGGCACGATGTTGGTCTCGACGGTCGGCGCCTCGTTGATCCGCAGCACGCGGTAGGTGTCGAAGTTGCTCTGATCGACCTTGCCGTCGGTCAGGGTGACCTCGCCGAACATGAAGCCCGACAGTCCATAGCAGGTCCCGCCCTCCATCTGGGCCGCGATCTGGTCGGGCGAGACGGCGACGCCGCAGTCGATGGCGGTGACAACCCGCCCGACGCGGGGCGCCCCGTTCTCCAGCTTGACCTCGGCCACCTGGGCCACGACCGAGCCGAAGCTCTCATGCACCGCCACGCCGCGCGTCCAGCCGGCGGCCGCCTTGGGTCCGGCCTTTTCGACGGCCAGGTTCAGCGCCGCCAGGTGCCGGTCAGCGCCCGCCTTGGTGTACAGCGTCCGGCGGTACTCGATCGGATCCTTGCCGGCCTTGGCGGCCAACTGGTCGATCGTGTGCTCCATGACGAAGGCCGTGTGGGTCGCGCCCACCGAGCGCCACCAAAGCACCGGCACGCCGACGTCCGGCAGCGCAACCTGGGCGTCGACGATCGGCGTGGCCTTGAGATAGGGCGAGCCCGCCGTGCCTTCGATCGCCGTCTGGTCGGGCCCCTTGCCGCCCATCGGCGACCCCTTCATGATCGACTGGCTGACGATCCGGTGACGCCAGGCGGCCGGATAGCCGTCCTTGTCCAGCTGGACCTTCACGGCGTGAACGGTCAGCGGCCGGAAATAGCCGGCCTGCATGTCGTCCTCGCGCGTCCAGACCAGCTTCACCGGCCGGCCCTTGCCGATCTTCTTGGCGATGTGGACGCACTCGGCGACGTAGTCGGACTGGAAGTTGGCGCGCCGCCCGAACGAGCCGCCGGCGAACAGGGTCTCGATCTCGACGGAACCCGGCAGGCAGCCGACGATCTTGGCCGCCGCCAGCTGATCCAGGGTCTGGCCCTGCGAACCGAAGGTCAGCTTGACCTTGCCGCCGTCGACGGCGGCCACGCAGTTCATCGGCTCCATGGTGGCGTGGGCCAGATACGGGAACTCGTAGGTCGTTTCGAACACCCGCTCGCCCTTGGCGGATTCGAGCGAAGCGGCGTCTCCGCGTTGGTCGAAGGCCTCCCACTTGGTCTCGGCGTTCTTGCCCGCCGCGACGTCCTTGAACAGCTGGGCTATGGCGGCCGAGCCACGCTTCTCGCCCTTGTCCTCGTCCCATTCCAGTTTCAGCGCCTCGCGGCCCATGCGAGCGGCATAGGTGCTCTGGGCGACGACCGCGATCCCAGTCGGGATCTCGAAAACGTCGACCACGCCGGCGACCTTCTTGGCGTCGGCGGCGTCGAAGCTTTTGACCTTGGCGCCGAACAGCGGGGCGTGAGCGACCACCGCCGTCAGCATGTCGGGCAGGCGGACGTCCTGGGTGTAGCGGGCCGTGCCGTCGCTCTTGGCCTGGGAATCCTTGCGACGCACCCGATCGGTGCCGATCAGGGTGAAGGCCTTGGGGTCCTTCAGCTTGACGTCCGCGGGGGGCGGAACCTTGGCCGCGTCGGTCAGCAGCTCACCAAAGGTCGCGGTCTTGCCCGAGGTGTGGGTCAGGACGCTGTCCTTGACCGTGATCTCGCCGACCGGAACGTTCCATTTGTTGGCGGCGGCCTGGACGAACATGGCCCGCGCGCCCGCCCCGGCCTTGCGCAGCTGGTCCCACGAGTTGGAGATCGCCGACGAGCCGCCGGTCAACTGCGCGCCCAGGGCGCCGTTGGCGTAGAGCTTGGCGTTGGCGGGGGCCTGCTCGACCTGGACCTTGGTCCAGTCGGCGTCCAGCTCCTCGGCGACGATGGCCGCGAGGCCGGCGTGATTACCCTGGCCGAACTCGACGTGTTTGGAGATCACCGTGACCACGCCGTCCGGCGCGATCTTGACGAAGGGTCCGAAGGCCCCGACCTCGACCTTCGAACCGGCGCTCATCAGGTCGGCCGGCGAGCAGCCGACCAGCAGCGAACCGCCGACCAGGGCCGAGGCGACGACCACGTCGCGACGGCTAGGGGCGTTCGCGGTTTTGAAAGGCGCGTTCATCGGCCAGCTCCCCGGTTGGTCGCGCCCGAACCGGCGACGATGGCCTCGTCGATATCGGCATGCGGCTCACCCATCGGCGGACCGGTGTCGGCCGCGTCCTTGATCGCCGCGCGGATGCGCTGATAGGCGCCGCAGCGGCAGATATTCCCGGACATGGCGTTGTCGATGTCCTCGTCGGTCGGCTTCGGCTTCTGGGCCAGCAAGGCGCAGGCCGACATGATCTGGCCCGACTGGCAGTAGCCGCACTGCGGCACGTCGTGGCGCACCCAGGCCTGCTGCACCGGATGCTGGCCGCCCAGGCCCTCGATGGTGGTGATCTTGGCCGTCCCGACCGCCTCGATCGGCGTCACGCACGCGCGGATCGGCTGGCCGTCCAGATGGACCGTGCAGGCGCCGCATTGGGCGAGGCCGCAGCCGAACTTCGTGCCCGTCATGCCTAGCTCGTCACGCAGCACCCACAGCAGTGGGATCTCGGGCGCGGCCTGGACCGATGTCGGCTTGCCGTTGATATCGAGGGTTACGGCCATGCGTCTTCGCCTCCAACGAAAAGGGACGCCCCGCGCCCCGGTCGAAACCTAACACCGTTCACACCCGGCTTGGCCAGAGGATTTCGAGCGGCGCGGTTGGCAGGAAACGCGCGGCGGCTGAAAAACGCTGCCGCACTTGCGAAGGCCCGCTATGCTCCTGTTCGCAACCGCCCGGAGGCTTCGTCTTGCGCCGCGTCCTCGTTCCTCTCGCCGTTCTGGCCGTGACGCTTGTTACAGTTTTGGCCGGCTGCGCCACCGTGGCCCCGATGGATTCGACGGACGCGCCGATCCGCTACAGCTGCGAAGGCGGCAAGCGGTTCACCAGCGCCTACGCCTTGCACGGCAAGAAGGCGGTGGTCACCGCCGGCGGCGTCACCAAGACCCTGAAGCTGGCCCGTTCGGCGTCCGGCGCGCGTTACACGGCCGGTGACGCCGAGATCTGGAGCAAGGGCGCCGACGCCATGCTCAAGGGCTTCCCCGGCGGCCCGTACGCCGATTGCCGATCGCAATAGTTCAAGGGACGTCGTGTTGGATTCCTTCCCCGCCTATTTCCCTCTGGCCGGCCGCAAGGTGGTGATCGCCGGCGTCGGTGACGCGGCCGAGGCCAAGGCCCGGCTGTTCGAGGGCTCGCCCGCGACCCTGGTTCGGCTCGAGGGCCACGACGCCTATCTGCCGGGGGCCTATACCGGCGCGACCCTGGCCTTCATCGCCAGTCCCGACGAGGTCTTCGTCCAGGCCGCCGCCAGCGCGGCGCGGGCGGCGCGGGTGCTGGTCAATGTCGTCGACCGGCCCGAGCTGTGCGACTTCAACACGCCCGCGGTGATCGACCGCGGCGAGGTGGTGGCGGCGGTCGGCACCGGCGGGTCGGCCCCGGTGCTGGCGACCATGCTGCGCAACGACATCGAGGCCCAGGTGCCCGAGGGCATGGGCCGCGTCGCCGCCCTGCTGCGGAAATTCCAGAGCGAGGTGCGCGGCGCGCTGCCAGCGTTGCACGAGCGCCGGGCCTTCCTGCGTGACGCCGTCATGGGCGAGGCCGCCGCCGCCGCCAAGGCCGGCGACATGGACCGCGCCGGCCAGCTGTTCCGCGAAGCCCTGGCCAAGGGCACGGCCCGCAAGGGAACGGTCCGCTTCATCGCCGGCAAGGGTCCGGTCGACCTCTTGACCCTGCGCGCCTCGCGAGCCCTGGGCGCGGCCGACGTGCTGGTGCTGGACGGCGACGCCGATCCGGAGATCGTCAAGATGGCCCGCCGCGACGTCGAGCGGGTCGCGGCGGAAAAGGCCGACGCCGAACACCTGATCCAGCTGGCCCGCGAAGGCCGCCAGATCGTCCGGCTGATCACCCACGCCGTCGACCCTGCCCTGATCCACGCCCTGACCCAGGCCGAGATCGCCGTCGAGGTGGTGCCCGCCGCGAGCTAAAGAGTCCGCTAGTTGAGCGACCGCCCCTTGGTCTCTGGCAACAGGAACGCCGTGGTCAGCACGCTGATCAGGGTGAAGACGACCGGGTACCAGAGGCCCGCATAGATGTCGCCGACGGCCGTTACGATGGCGAAAGCGAAGAACGGCACGAAGCCGCCGACCCAGCCGGTGCCGATGTGATAGGGCAGCGACAGGGCGGTGTAGCGAACCCGGGTCGGGAACAGCTCGACCAGGCAGGCGGCCAGCGGGCCGAACAGGGCCGTGGCGGCGATCACGAAGACGAACAGTACGCCCAGGATCAGCGGCTTATTCATCCGCGCCGGATCGGCCTTCGCGGGGTAGCCGGCCTTGGCCAGGGCCGCCTTGATCTGGGTCTCGACGCCGGTCTTCACCGCCTTGACCCGCGCCTTGGACAGACCCTTGGCGCTCTGGGAGACGACTTCCACGCCGCCGACCTTCATCACCGCCGTCGCGCCGGCCGGAGCCTTTTCGTTGGCGTAGGAGACGCCGGCATTGGCCAGAGCGCCCTTGACGATGTCGCATGATGTGACGAAGGCGGCCTTGCCGACGGGATCGAACTGCAGCGAGCAGTCGCCCGGATCAGCCACGACGACGACGGGCGCCTTGGCCGACGCTTCGGCCAGCGCCGGGTTGGCGGCCTTCTCCAGGATGTGGAAGCCGGGGAAGTAGAACAGCAGCGCCAGGGTCATGCCGCCCAGCATCACCGGCTTGCGGCCAACCTTGTCCGACAGCCAGCCGAAGACAACGTAGAAGATCGCGCTGATCGCCGTGGCGGTCATCATCAGTTCGTTGATGGTCACCGGATCGACCTTCAGGAACTTCTCCATGAAGGTCTGGACGTAGAAGAAGCTGGTGTACCAGACGGCGCCCTGGGCGCACATCATCGACAAGAAGGCCAGGATGACCAGCTTCAGGTTCTTCCACTGGCCGAAGGCCTCGGCATAGGGCGCCTTGGAGGCCTGGCCCTCTTCCTTCATGGCGGCGAAAGCGGGGCTCTCGGTCAGCTTCATGCGCATCCAGACCGAGACGGCCAGCAGGCCGATCGAGACGGCGAACGGGATGCGCCAACCCCAGGCGTCGAAGGCCTCGACACCGACGGCGGCGCGGGTGATCAGGATGACCAGCAGCGCGCCGAACAGGCCAAAGGCCGCGGAGGTCTGGACCCACGACGTCGACCAGCCGCGCTTATCGGTCGGTGAGTGCTCGGCGACGTAGATCGCCGCCCCGCCGTATTCGCCGCCCAGGGCGAAGCCCTGCACGCAGCGCAGGATGATCAGCAGGATCGGCGAGATGATCCCGGCCTGCTGGTAGGTCGGCAGGAAGGCGATGGCGAAGGTCGCGCCGCCCATCAGCAGCACCGTGGCCAGGAAGGCGCCCTTGCGCCCGGCCTGGTCGCCGATCTTGCCGAAGACCAGCGCGCCCAGCGGCCGGAACGCGAAGCCGACGCCGAACAGGGCCAGGGCCGCGATATAGCCGGCCGCGTCGGGCAGGCCGGTGAAGAAGGTCTTGGAGATGACCTGGGCCAGGCTGCCGAAGATGAAGAAGTCGTACCACTCGAAGGCCGTGCCGGCCGAAGAGGCCGCGACCACCGTGCGCATCGACGCGCCTTGCTGACTTCCGTCGGCCATTCCGTTCCCCCGTCTTTCGCCCTGCTTAGCGTGGTTCAGGGGCGGCAGAAAGGGGGCGGAGGAACAGGGTTAGGCGACGGCGCCCCGCCTTTCGGGGCCGGCCCGCGACAGGCGGACGATCTCGGCGACCAGGGCGGCGGGCGAGACCGGCTTGGCGGCGACGCCATCCATGCCGGCGGCGTGGTACGAGGCGCGCTGGTGGGCCATGACATTGGCGGTCAGGGCTATGATCGGCGCCTGAGCGGCGGATCCTGGCAGGGCGCGGATCCGGCGAGCGGCCTCCAGCCCGTCCATCCCTGGCATCTGCACGTCCATCAGGATGAGGTCGAAGCCGCCGTCGCGCGCGGCTTCCACGCCCGACGCGCCGTCGTCGGCGACACTGACGGCCGCGCCCAGCTGCTGCAGGATTCGGCGGGCGACCAGTTGGTTGGTCGGGTTGTCCTCGACGACGAGCACCTTGAGGCCCGCCAGGAGATCGTCGCCATGGACCTCGACCGGGCCTGGCGCGGTGGCGACCGGCGCGGCGATCGTCAGGGTGAAGGTCGAACCCTCGCCCGGGACCGAGGTGAACGAGACCTCGCCGCCCAGCATCTGGGCCAGCTTGCGAGTGATGGCCAGGCCCAGACCCGAACCGCCGAAGCGGCGGGTGGTGCTGGCGTCGGCCTGCTGGAAGCGCTCGAACAGGAGGGCCTGGGCTTCCAGCGGCACGCCCACGCCGGTGTCGATCACATCGAAGACCAGGCGATCGGCCTCCCTGTGGGCCCGGACGGTCACCGAGCCCTTCAGGGTGAACTTCACCGCGTTGCCGATGAGGTTGAAAAGGGCCTGGCGGACGCGGGTCGGGTCGGTCTCCACCCAGCCCAGGTCGTCGGTGATGTCGAGTTCCAGCCGCAGCCCCTTGTGCGTGGCCTGGCCAGCCAGCAGACGCGCCACGCCCCGAACCAGCTCGCCCGGGTCGACCGGCTCGCGGTTCAGGTCCAGGCGTCCGGCCTCGATGCGCGAGATGTCGATGACGTCGTCCAGCAGGGTCGACAGCATATGGCCGGCCGCCAAAGCCTCGCCCAGCAGATCGGCGCTGTCGCCAGGGGGCAGCTCGCGCTTGAGCACATGCATGACGCCCAGCACCCCGTTCATCGGCGTGCGGATCTCGTGGCTCATATTGGCCAGGAATTGGGCCTTGGCCTCGTTGGCCGCCTGGGCCGCGCGCTCGGCGGCGACCAGAGCGAGCTCGGCCTTCTTTTTTTCGTCGATGTCCAGGACAAGCCCGAATGCCTTGCGGGCCCGACCCGAGGCGTCGCGGCGTACGTCGTGAAAGACTCGCGCCCAGCGCGGTTCGCGTCCCGGCGACACCAGCCGCACGTCGTACTCGTGCGGCCCCCATTCGCCCGTCCGTCGCCACTCGGCCGCGGCGGCGTAGAGCTGTTCACGATCGTCGGGGTGGATCATGGGCCAGACGGCCTCGCGGACATCCTCGTAGCCGACCCGACGGCCCATCATGCGATGGAACTCGGGCGAGCCCCAGAAACCTTGAGACTCGTGGTCGATCTCGTAGACCCCGGCCCGCGCCGCCCCCAGGGCGACCTTCAACCGTCGGGCGTTGATCCGGGCCTCGCGCCGCGCCGCCGCCAGGGCGGTGACGTCGTCCATGTAGGTGATAACGCCGGCGATCTCGCCCGCGGCGTCCAACCACGGCCGCGCTTCCCAGCGGAACGAACGCTCGACCCCATCGGCGTCGTCGAGGCGGTCCTCGCGGCGGGTGACGATTTCACCGGACAGCGCCCGGGCCACGCCGGCCACGAAGCGGCGGCGGCCGCCATGGGTCAGCTCGGTCAGGGTCTTGCCGATGACCTGGGCCTCGGTCGAGCGGAAGATCTCCAGGAAGCGCGGGCTGACCAGTCGCAGCCGCATGTCCAGGTCGTAGACCGCCACGGCGAACGGGGCGTCCTCGACCAGACGGCGGGCCCGGCGCTCGCTCCAGATGGCCTTGTCGCGGCTGCGGGCCACGTCGGTGATGTTCTGGGTGATGCCCTTGAGGGCGAACAGCGGCCCCGGCCGCGCCTCGGCGCGATAGGTGCTGCGGAAGGTCAGCCAGCGACCGTCATTGCCGCGCAGGTGGAACTCGACCGTGCCGCCCTCGCCCGTCCGGGTCGCCTGGCGAAAGACCGCGTGCACGGTCTCGCGTCGATCTTCGGGTAGACGGCCCAGGAATTTCTCGGCGGTGTCGACGTCGCCGGGCCGGAGACCCAGCAGGGCCAGGATATCCGGCGACCAGGCGATATGTTCGCCTTCGGGCTCGTAGCTCCAGACCCCGATGCCGGCCTCTTCGGAAAGCAGCGCTTGGGTGCGACGGGCGGCTTCAAGCTCGGCCCGGGCTTCGACCTCGGCCGAAACGTCGTGCAGCATGCCAACCAGTTCGCCGTTGGGTCCCAGGCGCCCTCGGCCCTGCAGCCAGATCCAGCGGCCGTCCTTGCGGCGGACCTTCAGCTCGGTGGCGGTCGCGCCGGTCTCGTTCATGCGCCGGGAGATGTCGAGCAGCTCGGGCTGGCTGTCGGGATGCACGAACTTGATCGCCGGCTGGCCGATCGTCTCCTCGGTCGTCCAGCCGGTCAGGGCGCTCCAGGCGGCGTTGACCGTGACGAAACGGCCCTCGGCCGACACGATCGTGAAGAGATCGCTGGCGTTGTCGAAAAACCAGCGCGCCGCCTCCGCCGCGCCGAAGGGCGTGGGGGCGCTGGAATTCGCATCTGTGCTCGACGCCGTGGACATCCGGTCTCCGCGAGGTTGGGCGGATCGTGGAGCGCAACCGTAAACTTTAGGTTCCAGTCGCGTAGCTATGTTCCGTGAACGCGATCTTCCGCGATCGACCCTCAGACCTCGGCCCATTGCCTGAGCAGGTTGTGATAGACGCCGGTCAGCGACAGGATCCCCGGCTCGTCGGCCTCGACCTGGCGGGCCAGGCGCTGGATGGCGACGTCCATCTCCAGCAGGATCGTGCGGCGGGCGTCGTCGCGGATCAGGCTCTGAATCCAGAAGAAGCTGGCCGTGCGGACGCCTCGGGTCACCGGCGTGACGTGGTGCAGGCTGGAGCTGGGATAGAGGATCATGTCCCCCGCCTCCAGCTTGACGACGTGGTCGCCATAGAGGTCGTTCACGACCAGCTCGCCGCCGTCATAGTCGTCAGGCTCGGCCAGGAAGAGGGTCGCCGACAGGTCGGTGCGCAGACGCTGGCCGCTGACCGGATCGCGGCGGATGGCGTTGTCGACATGGTCCTTGAAGCCCATGCCCTCGCCATATCGGTTGAACATCGGCGGCAGAATGACTTGAGGCAGGGCCGCGGAGACGAACAGCGGATTGGCTTCCAGCGCCTGCAGGATGGTCGCCCCCACGCCGCGGGCCGCGTCGCTGTCCTGCGGCAGCTGCTCGTTGGCCTTGGCCCGCGCGGCCTGGAAGCCCGAGGTCAGATTGCCGTCCACCCACGGACCCGCGTCCAGGATCGCCCGGCATTCGGCCACCTGGTCCTTGGTCAGCACTTGCGGGATCTGCAGCATCATGGAGGCGGCTCCTTCGTCCTTTCATCGGCCTAGCCGATGCGACGTCTTCTCTCTTTGATCCGGGTCAGGCCGAAAAATAAAGCGCCCCGCTCGTCGTCCGAGACGAGCGGGGCGCTAAAGTAAAGCTCCGCCGAGCCTGCCTTGGCGGGCTCGGTCCCGAGCGCCGGGAACCTGATGGTCATCATGTTCCCGGAGGGAGGGGTCAGTACTTCACGGCAAGGGTCAGGATCGCCTGACGGCCCGGCGCCGGGTCGGCGTGGTGCACGCCGTTGGTGCGCAGGATGTACTGCTTGTCCGTCAGGTTCTGCACGTTCAGCTGCAGGTCGATCTTGTCGTTGACCTTGTACGAGGCGAAGGCGTCGAAGCGGGTGTACGACGGCGCGAACACCTTGTTGGTCCCGCCGCCGGCGCCGCCCTGGTTGCCGCCGAAACTCTTCGAGACATAGTAGGCCCCGCCGCCCACCGACAGGGCCGGGATCACGCGATAGGTCGTGAACAGGCTGAAGGTGTTCTTGGGCGTGTTGGCCAGCGGGTCGCCGATATTGACGCTGGTGTAGGGTCCCTTCACCAGCTCGCTGTCCATGTAGGTGTAGCCGCCGAAGACCTGCCAGGCGCGGGTCACGTAGCCCGAGACACCAAGCTCCAGGCCCTGGACGCGGACTTCACCAGCCTGGGCGACTTCCGTGGCGCTGAGCGCGATCTGGGCGTTCTTGCGCTCGGTGCGGAAGACAGCGGCCGACAGGGCCAGCTTATCACCGAACACATTGGCCTTGGCGCCGGCCTCGATGCTGGTGGTGTCTTCCGGATCCAACACGACCTGGGCCGCGGTGGCCGCGGTGTTCTGGTCGCCGCCGGCGATGTTCGGCGGGGTCGAGGAGGTGGCGTACGAGACGTACAGGCTGCTCGAGGCGGTCGGCTTATAGTTCAGGCCGACCTGGTAGTTGACGAAGTCCCAACCGCCCTTGGGCAGGCTCGTATAGGTCACGCCGGTGACGACGCCGTTCGCCTGGGTCGCCGTGGCGTTGACGCCCTGGGTCGAATAGTCGTCGTAACGGACGCCGACGTTCAGCAGCAGCTTCTCGGTCAGGTCGATCGTGTCGAAGGCGTAGATCGAGCCATTGCGCGTCTTCGACGACGACAGCGGGCCGCGATTGATCACGCCGGTCCAGGCGTCGCCCGGATTGGGGGCGTACAGACGCGTGCAGCCGACAGTCGCGCCGGTGAAGCCGGTCGGGCAGGCCGAACCGCCCGTGGTGAAGAAGGTGTAGGTCGTGTTGTCGTTGACTTCACGCGACAGCTCGATGCCGACGTTGAAGCGGTTCTTGAACGACCCCGCCATGAAGTTGCCGGTCACATCGGTGACGAAGGCCGTGGTGGTGGCCTCGTTCCAGCGCGACTTGACACCGCGCAGCATCCACCATTCGCCGGCCACGAACTGGGCCGCGCCGCCGTCGCCGGGGTTGGTGACGAAGTAGTCGTTCAGGGTCTTGCCGTAGCGGATGACCTGACGGATCGCGAGGTTGTCGCTCACCTCGTGACGGATGGCGAAGGTGGCGATGTCGGCCTTCGTCTTCATCCAGTCGCGGTCGAGGCCATAATAGGCCGAGCGATCCACATCCAGGATGCCGCTGGCGGGACGTGCGCGGTTGTCCGTGCCAGCCACGCCCCAGGTGCGCTTGCTGGCCAGCGGGATGCCATAGTCCGGATCCTGGTCGGTATCCAGGTGATAGAAGCTCAGGGTCGCTTGCGTGTCGGTGTCGATGCCGACGGCGACCGACGGGGCGAAGCCCCAGCGCTTGAACTGGACGTGATCACGGCCGGGCGTGTCGCCGCCGGTGGCCATCAGGTTCAGGCGCAACGCGGCGTTCCGGCCGAAGGTGTAGTTGCCGTCGGCGGTGACGCGATAATATTCATCGGTGCCGGCGGCGGCCGACCCGGCCGCGAAGTTGCGGGTCTTGGGCGACTTGGACGACAGGTTGATGCTGCCGCCGCCCGAACCGCGGCCGCTGTAGACCGAGTCCGGCCCCTTCACGACCTCGACCTGCTCCAGGTTGAAGACTTCACGGGTCTGGCCGCCGGTGTCGCGGACGCCGTCGACGAAGATGTTGTTGCCCGAGCTCTGACCCCGGATGAATGGGCGGTCGGCCAACGGCTGGCCGCCTTCGCCGGCGCCGAAGGTGATGCCGGGCGAGGTGCGCAGGATGTCTTGCAGCGACGTGGCGGCGGTCTGCTCGATGATCCGCGAGGGGATGACGGTGACCGAGCGCGGCGTGTCCAGCAGCGGGGCGGTGAACTTGCTCGATGACGGGTCGGCGGTGCGCTTGGCGTCGATCTTGACGCCCGAGACTTCGGTGCTGTCGGCCGGCGCGGTGGCGACGGGAGCATCAGCGGCGTCCGGCGCGGCGAGAGCGGCTTGCGCCAGGCCCAGGCCCGCCAGGCCAGCGACGGCGGCGACGCCCAGGGCGCGACGGGGCCGGCTCGTGACACCGGCGGAGTTCAGCTTACGCATTGTTGGTCCTATCCCCAGCAGGCGCCGCCAGGGACGCCTTGAAATTGCGACGCGTTCTTAGCCACGATGCGAAGCTGTCGCAATGATAATCGTTCTCAATTGCGGCGGATATGTCCGAAAAGCGACGCTTTGGCCGCGGACGGCGGCAAGACACGGCGATTCAGCCTCACGCCAGAGCGGCGGCGAGGGGATTCGGAAAGGGACGCGGAGCGCCGGGCCACGCCCGGAGTTTAAGTAGTTTGGTACCGTTTCGACGAAGCCAGACGCTCCGCGCGATCGTTATCCGGAAGCGTGACGTCCCGACGCTGTTCGCGCCTTGCCGCCCTTGAAGCCTCCGACGGGCGGGCCTGGCCGCGAAGCCTGGTCCCGGTCAGGAGCCTTTCGACTCCCCTGTCGCTCTCCTCGGCCCGCATCCACCGTCGTTTCTGTGTTCCAGGGTCGACTACCTCGGGGATGGCGCGGTCGCGGAGTCACCCCCGCGCCGACGAGCGCGCCCGCTCGATCGCCCCCCGTCGCCGCAACGGTCGCTGGCCATGCGCCCTTTCCTCGCGACGAGGTGGGTAGACTGTACGGCGGGTTTTAAGGCCGGGGATAAGTTGGCGTGAATGCTCTTCGGTTCCCCTTCTCCCCTCGCGGGAGAAGGTGGCCGCCGAAGGCGGTCGGATGAGGGGTCGTGCAGGCCTAACCGCTTGCGCCGCAACGCTATTCCGACAGGCTATCAACCCCTCATCCGGCGCTGCGCGCCACCTTCTCCCGCAAGGGGAGAAGGATGAACACCCATCCCCGTCGCTGCGTTCGCCCCTACATGCTAAAGCTCCACCGCACCCTCACGGAGCCCGCGCCCATGCCCGACGCCAAGACCTGGATCGCCTTCACCCTCGTCTGCCTCGGCATGGCCCTGACGCCGGGGCCGAACATGCTCTATCTGGTCAGCCGCTCGATCTGCCAGGGCCGCTGGGCCGGGATCGTTTCGCTGATCGGCACGGCGGCGGGGTTCGTCGTCTATCTGCTGTGCGCGTCGCTAGGCATCACCGCCCTCTTGATGGCCGCGCCGATCGCCTATGACGTCCTGCGCTTCGGCGGCGCGTTGTATCTGGCCTGGCTGGCCTGGCAGGCGATCCGTCCGGGCGGCGCCTCGCCGTTCCAGGTGCGCGAGCTGCCCAAGGACAGCCCCGCCAAACTGATCACCATGGGCTTCGTCACCAACATCCTGAACCCCAAGGCGGCGATGCTGTACCTGTCGCTGCTGCCGCAGTTCATCAAGCCCGAGCACGGCGGGGTCTTCACCCAGTCGCTGGTGCTGGGCCTCAGCCAGATCGCCGTCTCGTTGAGCGTCAACGGGGCCATCTGCTTCATGGCCGGCGGCATCGCCACCTTCCTGGCCACGCGCCCCAGCTTCGCCCTGATCCAGCGCTGGCTGATGGCCACGGTGCTGGGCGGCCTGGCCGTGCGGATGGCCACCGAGGCGCGTCGCTAGACGTTGTCTTGACGACCGGCGCGGCGCGGGGCCTATCCGCGTCGTAGACCGGAGCTCGACATGAAGACCGCCCTCGCCGCCGCCGCCGCCGCCGCCGTTCTCACGCTCGCCAGCGGCGCCCAGGCCTCCAGCCTGAAGTCGTGCGCGGTCCCGCCGGTGGTCACTCCGGCCCCGGCCGAAGTCCCGCCGGCCGACGAGATCCACCCCGACGTACCGATCGCGGCCTACCTCCTGGCCCTCTACTGGTCGCCGGAGGCCTGCCGCGCCGGCATCCCCGAGTCGGACAAGAAGATCCAGTGCCAGACCAACCGCTTCGGCTTCACGGTGCACGGCCTGTGGCCCAACGGCCCGGACAAGGTGCATCCACGCTACTGCAAGCCTAGCCCGCCGATGAGTCCGGCCACGGTGAAGGCCAATCTGTGCATGACCCCCTCGCCCTGGCTGCTGCAGCACGAGTGGCAGGCTCACGGCACGTGCAACTGGGCGACGCCCGAAGATTATTTCAAGAAGGCCCAGAAGGTCCGCGAGGGCCTGAACGTACCTGATCTCGATCCGGGCGCGGACCAGGTGATGACCGCCGGCGAGATCCGCCAGGCGTTCCTGTCGCGCAATCGCGGCGTGCGGGCCGAGGGCCTGAACGTCCGCGTCAAGAATGGCCGGCTGACCGAGGTCTGGGTCTGCATGGACATCAAGTACAAG
This sequence comes from Caulobacter sp. ALps2, assembly GCF_058681635.1. Classification (NCBI taxonomy): domain Bacteria; kingdom Pseudomonadati; phylum Pseudomonadota; class Alphaproteobacteria; order Caulobacterales; family Caulobacteraceae; genus Caulobacter; species Caulobacter sp. ALps2. The sequence continues at coordinate 1,657,037 of NZ_CM178743.1, read as the reverse complement.
TGGGCCGCCTGCCGGGGCGGCAATGGCGCGCCGGACCAGGCGGTCGTGACGGTGACGCCGAAGGGGTAAGGGCCGCGCCTTCCGACGCGGCCCTCCGGCTTAGCCCTGGATAAAGGCCAGCAGGTCCTTGTTGATCGTCTCGGCCTGCGTCGTCGCCATGCCGTGCGGGAAGCCCGGATAGGTGATCAGCGTGCCGTTCTTGACCAGCTTGATGGCCAGGCGGGCGCTATCGTCGATCGGCACGATCTGGTCGTCCTCGCCGTGCAGGATCAGCACCGGAACGTCGATGGCCTTGAGGTCCTCGGTGAAGTCGGTCTCCGAGAAGGCGGTGATGCAGTCGTAGTGAGCCTTGGCGCCGCCGGCCATCCCCTGGCGCCACCAGTTCTCGACGACGGCCGGCGACACCGTCGCGCCTTCGCGGTTGAAGCCGTAGAACGGACCGGCGGCCACGTCGTGGAAGAACTGGGCGCGGTTGGCGACCAGGGCCTCGCGGAAGCCGTCGAAGACTTCTTTCGGCAGGCCGCCCGGATTGGCGTCGGTCTTCAGCATGATCGGCGGCACGGCGCCGACCAGCACGGCCTTGCCGACCCGGCCAGACTCGGCGCGGGCCACGTAACGGGCGACTTCGCCGCCGCCGGTCGAGTGGCCGATATGGACGGCGTTCTTCAGGTCCAGATGCCTGGCCAGCGCGATCACGTCGGCGGCGTAGGTGTCCATCTCGTTGCCCGTGTCGGTCTGGTCCGACCGGCCGTGGCCGCGACGATCATGGGCGATGACGCGGAAGCCCTTGAGCGCGAAGAACATCATCTGCGCGTCCCAGTCGTCCGACGACAGGGGCCAGCCGTGGTGGAAGACGATCGGCTGGGCGTCCTTGGGACCCCAATCCTTGAAGAAGATCTGGACGCCGTCGGTGGTGGTGAAGAAGCCGCTGCTCATGTCCGTTGTCCCTCGCTTGGCTAGGCCCCCATCAGGCCGTTACCGCCGTTTGATGACGAGAGATTGCCCGCGACGGATTGGCGCGGATACGGAAATGATCGAAACTCATTGTTTCTATTATTCGCCCCTAGGCGCCGAGCCGCGCCGTCGCCTTGCGCTGGGCCTGACTGACCATCAGCACCAGGAAGAACGCCCCTCCCAAGGCCGCGATCACGCCCGAAATCGGCAGCAGAATGGCGCAGGCCGCCAAGGCCAGACCAGTGACGAACAGGATGATCGCCGAGCGTCGCGCGGTCCGCGACCAGGCGCCCAATGCGTCTTCGGGCGGCGACGGCAGCTTGGCGAAGAAATTGCCGCGCACGCTCATGCCCAGCCCCATGAAGGCGGCCAGCAGGCGGGTGACATATTCGCGGTCGGGAACGGCGCCGCCCAGATAGACCAAGGTCATCCAGGCCTGCATCGCCGCCAGCAGGGCGAAGTGGGTGATCAGGGTCAGGCCTACGAAGCCGGCTTCGTAGCGACCGGGCTCGCGGCCGGCCTGAGCGTTGATCGAGAAAGCCAGGAGGCCGGCCATCACGAACGGCATGGCCAGAAGGATCACGGCGCGGACCGGCTTGGGACCCGCGAACACCGCCGCGACGTCGCCCGCCTCGCGCCAGCGCCAGGCCAGGGCGCCGACCGCGCAGACCAGGGACGCCAGGGTGATCAGGGTCAGGACGGATCTGACGTGGCGGTTCATCGAGGCGCCTCCCCCTTCAGCTCGCCCGCGCTCGCCAGGCCGATGCCGAAGGTCTCGGCGAAGGCCAGCAGAGCGTCTTCCAGCACCGAGAGCCGCAGGCTGTAGGTGATGGTCACCCCGCGCTTGTCGGCGGCGATCAGCCCAGCCTCGCGCAGCACCGAGAAGTGCGCCGACAGCGTGGCCTTCGAGCTCGAGAAGCGCCCCGCCAGCTCACCCGCCGTCATCGGCCGCTCGCGCAGCAGCTGCAGCACGCGACGGCGCGTCGGATCGGCCAGCGCCTTGAAGACCTCGCTCATGGATCGATATTTAGCTAAATAACGAAATAAGAGTCAAGACGGCGCTGGTCCTGGCCGGCCAGGCCCCAAACGCGAAACGAAAAAGGGCGGCGCCGGGAACCGCCCACTCGCTAAGTCAGCCAGAGGCTCTCGTGCTTGGGCACAGGTGCGTCGTCGCGCACCTCGATGGACGGCGCTCAAGCCAGCGGGGCCGCCAACGGCGGTTCAGTAGAAAGCCTCATCCTGAGCTTGTCTTCGGGCTGGCGAAGCCGAACCCGGGGGGACGAGGCTTTCGGCTCCCGCGTCTGATTGTCGATTGCCCACGCGCAGCACCCAGTCGTAGCGGTCGCACGCCCTGTACCCAAGCGCCGCGTTGCTCTGGACGATCTGGCGCAGATTTTCGGGCAGATCGCGCATGACGACGTCGATCAGGGCGCTGCGGGCCATCTGGATGGCCTCGGCCTTCGGCGCGGTCCGCGCGCAAGCGGGACATTTTACGACATCCCCGCCGTGCGCGAGCACAACACGGACATCGACCCGGCAGGCGCCGCATTGCACGACCTGGTCAGCCATCGCCCATCTCCATTCCACAACTCAGGATGGAACAAATGGAGAACAACGGCAACCCCAAAACGCAAAACGGGCGGCCCCTTTCGGAACCGCCCGCTCGCTAGTCACTCAGCTCGGAGAGCCGTTCACCCTCAGGTGTTGACGGCGTCTTCCGGAGCCAGTTCGGCCTTCTTCGACAGGTCTTCGCCGGTCTCTTGATCGACGACCTTCATCGACAGCTTGGTCTTGCCGCGATCGTCGAAGCCCAGGAGCTTCACCTTGACGATCTGGCCTTCCTTCAGCACGTCCGACGGCTTGGCGACGCGTTCGTTGCTGATCTGGCTGACGTGGACGAGGCCGTCCTTGGCGCCGAAGAAGTTCACGAAGGCCCCGAAATCGACGACCTTCACGACCTTGCCGTCGTAGATCTTGCCCACTTCGGCTTCGTCGGTGATCGACTTGATCCAGTCGATCGCAGCCTTGATCTTGGCGCCGTCCGAAGCCGAGACCTTGACCGTGCCTTCGTCGTTGATGTCGACCTTGGCGCCGGTGGTGGCGACGATCTCGCGGATCACCTTGCCGCCCGAACCGATCACTTCACGGATCTTGTCGGTCGGGATGGTGATGGTCTCGATCTTCGGCGCGTAGTCGCCCACGTCTTCACGCGGAGCGTCCATGGCCTTGTTCATTTCGCCGAGGATGTGAGCGCGGCCTTCCTTGGCCTGGGCCAGGGCCTGCTCCATGATCGCGGGCGTGATGCCGGCGATCTTGATGTCCATCTGCAGCGAGGTCAGGCCTTCGCTGGTGCCGGCGACCTTGAAGTCCATGTCGCCCAGGTGATCTTCGTCACCCAGGATGTCCGACAGAACCGCGAAGCCGTCCTTTTCCAGGATCAGGCCCATGGCGATGCCCGAGACCGGACGGATCAGCGGCACGCCGGCGTCCATCATGGCCAGCGACGAACCGCAGACCGTGGCCATCGAGGACGAACCGTTCGACTCGGTGATCTCCGAGACCAGGCGGATCGTGTAGGGGAAGTCTTCCTTGGCCGGCAGCATCGGGCGCAGGGCGCGCCAGGCCAGCTTGCCGTGGCCGATTTCGCGGCGGCCCGGGCTGCCCATACGGCCGGTTTCACCGACGCTGTAGGGAGGGAAGTTGTAGTGCAGCAGGAAGGATTCCTTATAGGTGCCTTCCAGGGCGTCGATGAACTGCTCGTCGTCGCCGGTGCCCAGGGTGGCGACCACGATCGCCTGGGTTTCGCCGCGGGTGAACAGGGCCGAACCGTGGGTGCGCGGCAGGATGCCGACTTCGCCCAGGATCGGACGGACGGTGCGGACGTCACGGCCGTCGATGCGCAGGCCGGTGTCCAGGATGCCGCGACGCACGACGTCGGCTTCCAGTTCCTTGAAGATCGCGCCCAGCTTTTGCGGGTCGTAGCCGGCCGGGTTGGTGTCCGACAGGCCGAGGGCCGCGACGGCCTTCTTCTTGGCGGCGCCGATCGCTTCGTAGCGGTCTTGCTTCTTGGTGATCTTGTAGCCGGCGGCGATGTCGGCGCCGACGAGGCCCTTCATCTCGGCCTTGATCGCGTCGGTGTCTTCCGGCTCGAACGCGAAGGGCTCCTTGGCGGCATGCTCGGCCAGCTCGATGATCGCGTCGATCACGGTCTGCATCTGCTGGTGGGCGAAGTTGACGCCGCCCAGCACGATCTCTTCCGAGAGCTCCTGGATTTCGCTTTCGACCATCATCACCGCGTCGGTGGTGCCGGCGACGACGAGGTCCATCTTGCTTTCCTTCAGCTCGTCGAGCGTCGGGTTCAGCACGTAGCCGTCATTGATCCAGCCGACGCGGGCCGCGCCGATCGGGCCCATGAACGGGGCGCCCGACAGGACGAGGGCGGCCGAGGCGGCGACCATGCCCAGGATGTCGGGATCGTTCTCGAGGTCGTGCTGCAGCACGGTGACGACGACCTGGACTTCGTTCTTGAAGCCCTTGACGAACAGCGGGCGGATCGGACGGTCGATCAGGCGGGAGACCAGGGTCTCCTTTTCCGACGGACGGCCCTCACGCTTGAAGAAGCCGCCGGGGATCTTGCCGGCCGCGAAGGTCTTTTCCTGATAGTTGACCGTCAGCGGGAAGAAGTCCTGGCCCGGCTTCTGGGTCTTGGCGAACACGGCGGTGGCCAGGACGACGGTTTCGCCCATGGTGGCCAGAACGGCGCCGTCGGCTTGACGGGCGATGCGACCGGTTTCGAGGACCAGCGTCTTGCCGCCCCACTCGATCGTCTTGCGCTTGATATCGAACATTTTTCGTCTTTCGGTTCCCGCGAGCGGATTCTCGTCGGGGCGGACAGGGAAGGACGGCTTCAGCTTGAAGAGCTGTTGGGAGCCGGCCCGATGATCCTCATCCAGTTCGACAGGCGGGTTTGAGGACGTGAACCCTCGGACGGACGAACGGTTCTGGCCGAGCTCCCCGAAAGGAATGGGCCGAACCGCCTTGGGATCCCGACGAACGGCCTGTCTCGACCGCCGGGCTCCAAATACGCGATCCGCCGCCCCGCGTGAGCGGGGCGGCGGACCTAGTGCCTTAGCGACGCAGACCCAGCTTTTCGATCAGGGACTGGTAACGGGCGACGTCGGACTTCTTCAGGTGGTCGAGAAGCCGGCGACGCTGGGAAACCAGCTTCAGCAGGCCACGACGGCTGTGGTTGTCCTTCTTGTGCGTCTTGAAGTGCTCGGTCAGGTTCGAGATGCGCTCCGAGAGGATCGCGACCTGGACTTCAGCGCTGCCGGTGTCGCCAGTGGTGCGGGCGTGTTCGGCGATGAGCGCGCTCTTGCGCTCGATGGTGATCGACATCGGGTTGTCTCCGCTCAGGTGAGTTGGAAGACCCGCACCGGATTGAGCTTCCCGGCGCGCATCTCGCACAAGGCCACCAGCCGATCCCCCGACATGGCGGAAACGGTGCGATCACCGGGCGTGAGCTCGGTTTTCAGCGTTTCCACCTGCCTTGGGAGCAGGACGATGGCGCGTCCCTGTGCAAGTCGAAAGGCGTCTTCGTCGGTCACGGCCAACGCCGGGATGTCGTCCAGCGCGGTCTCGACCGGAAGCAATGCCTCCGACAGCCGGGCCTCATAGCTCAAATTCTCGAGAGTTTCCAGCGATATCGAGGTCGCCTCGGTAAACCCGCCCACCCGGGTGCGGCGCAGCTCGGCGACGTGGCCACAGGTTCCCAGCGCCTTGGCCAGGTCGCGGACCACGGCGCGGACATAGGTGCCCTTGCCGCATTCCATCTCCAGGGTGACGTGGTCCGCGTCGGGCCGCGCCACGACCTTCAGGTCGAAGATCTTCACTTTCCGGGTCGGCAACTCGAACTCGACCCCGTCGCGGGCCAGGTCATAGGCGCGCTCGCCGTCGACCTTGATGGCCGAGAAGTTCGGCGGGATCTGGTCGACCTCGCCGATGAAGGCCGGCAAGGCGGCTTCCACCTGCTCGCGGGTCGGACGCACGTCGGAGGTCCCGGTGGTCTCGCCCTCGCGGTCCAGGGTGGTGGTGTCCCGCCCCCAGGCGATGGTGAAGCGGTAGGCCTTGTCGGCGTCCATCAGGAACGGGACGGTCTTGGTCGCCTCGCCCAGGGCGATCGGCAGGATGCCCGTCGCGAGGGGGTCCAGCGTGCCGGCATGGCCGCCCTTCTGGGCGTTGAACGCCCGGCGCACGCGGGAAACGGCCGTGGTCGAGGTCAGGTCGTAGGGCTTGTCCAGGCACAGCCAGCCCGAGACGGCGTCGCCCTTCTTGCGGCGGGCCATGCCTCAGTCCTCGTCGTCTTCGCCGGCGACGTCCGCGAGGGTACGAACGTCCTGCCGCACGCGCGGGTCGTCGAACAGCCGGTCCATATGGGCCGCGGCGCCGAAGCTCTCGTCGTGAATGAACTTCAGGTCGGGCGTGAACTTCATGTCGATTAGCTTGCCCAGGCGCCCGCGCAGGAAGCTCGCTCCCCGGTTCAGGGCCTTGATGACCTCGACGATGTCCTCGTCCTTGCGGCCCGCCTCGCCCCTCAGGCCGGCGCCCAGCGGTTCGACGAAACAGACGGCGTGCCGCAGGTCCGGGCTCATCCGCACTTCGGAGACGGTGATCGAGACGCCGACCAGGACCGGATCGGCCAGGCCTTCCTCGCGGAAGACATCGACCAGGGCGTGGCGGATCAGCTCGCCGGCGCGCAGCTGGCGTTGCGAAGGCCCCGTCGGGGCGCTCTTCTTGGTCTCGGTAGTGCGCTTCATGGCGCGGTATCCTTGCGGCCCGGCCGGCGGATCGAACGCCGGTGCGCGGGGAAAATCGGAAGGCGGGGTGTCTAGGCCTGTCGGGCCCGGAAGTCCAGCCTTACGCCCCCACCCGCGCCTTGAAGAACGCGATCACCTTGTCGCGGGCCCGCATGCTGCCGCTGTCGGGGGCCGAGCGATGCAGGTGCAGGGTCAGCACCGAGTGCGGGGCCATGGGCACGCCGGGCGCGGCGTCTTCGTCGTCCAGCTCGACCACCTCGACCTTGTCGCCGAACTCGGCCTTCAGGCGTTCGAAGCGGGCGTTGGGCGCCAGTCGGTCGGAGGAAAAACGCAGGGCCAAAAGCGACAGGTCCTCGTCCTTGAACCGCTTCCTGGCGCAGGCCAGTTCCGACGCCGAACAGTCCAGGCCACCGGGCTTGTTCAGCGGCAGCGACGGCTGGGACATCACGGGCGCCACGACCGAAGGCTCGGTCATCATCGCCAGGGCGAAGCCGCCGGTGAAACACATGCCGACCGCGCCGACGCCCTTGCCGCCGCATTCGGCGTGGGCCTGGCGGGCCAGCGCCCGCAGCCAGTCGACGATCGGGCTGGAGCGGCCGTCCTTCAGGGCGACGAACTCGCGGCGCACGCAGATGTTCTTGAAGATCTCGCCGATCGCGTAGCCCCGGGTGACCGGCTTGGCGGGCTGGCCGAACAGGCTGGGGCAGAAGGCGGTCAGGCCAGCGTCGGCCAGGTCGCGGGCGAAGGCCAGCACGCCTGGATGCAGGCCGGGCACCTCGTGGATGACGATCACCGCCGGCCCCGCGCCGATGCGGAAGACCTCGCGCGTCCAGCGCCCGTCGTCGAACGCGAACCGCTCGAACCCCGCCAGCACATCGTTGACCATGCCCGCCCCCTCTTTGTTTCGGGAAGGCTAGACCGCGTGGGATCAGAACGCCATCGCCCGCTCCCAGGCAGGACGGGGCCGGCCTTGGACCGGGCGCTCGGAGAGGTCGCCGGGTTCGAGCAGCAGGCGGATCTCGATCTCGGACGAGCCATCAGCCGGCGCGGGGCAGCGGCGCACCCAGGCGGCGGCGTCCTCGCGGGAGTCGAGGTCGAAGACCCAAAAGCCGGCGACGGTGCGGCCCTCGCCCGTCAGGGTCGCTTCCGGCGCGGTGCGCGCGCCCCGGGCCGACAGCCTGGTCCGGTCGGCCACCCCGGCCCGGACCAGTTCGGCGTCATAGGCCCGCATCGCCCGGTTCAGTTCGAGACCAGGCTGGGCCTCGACCTTCAGAAGCACCATGAAGCGCATCACCCATCTCCCGTTCCTCTCTTCAAAGACGCGGGAGGCCGGTCGGATGCGACACGACCGGCGAAAAATTATCTAGTTGGTCGTGTCCGGGTGCTGGGGACTGTCGGTCCAGTCGCTCATCGGATCGGGCGCGCGGTTCTTGGGCAGCCGCCATTCGCCGCGATACGAGAAGTCCAGCGTGCCGCACAGGCGAGCCTTCTTCTCCCCATTCGGGGCTTCAGCCTTGGGATCATCGCCAAACGCCTGGATGCGCAGGTCGCGGCGGATCGCGATGGTGCTGAACGACAGCCACAGCCGCGTCGAGCCGGGACAGAAGGCGCGGACATAGACCTTGCCCTGGGCGGCCTTGGCGTCGACCTCGAACAGCATGGCGTCGGCGTCGACGCCGTCCATGGCGGCGAGGCCGCCGGGGCCGAGGTCCTTCTGGCGTCCGTCCCTAAGCCGCGCCTCGGCCGGCACGCCGGTGGCCAGCACCTTGACCGGCCGGCCCGAGCCCAACAGGCCCTGGTTGAACAGGATCGTCACGCCGGCGCCCGTCAGCCGCTTGGCGTCCGGCGAGATCGGGTCGTACGAGAACATCCGCGTCTCGGCCCGGGCAGTCGTCACTGCCAGCAGGGCCAGGGCCACGCCCCCCCAGATGGCTTGCTTCATCGCTTGAAGTGCAGGTTCGCGGCTTGAGGATCAAAGCCCGACAGGCGCCAGCGGTCGCCTTCCAGGCTGAAGGTCAGCAGGCAGGGTCCGTCCTTCTTGGCCGCGCAGACCCGGCCGTCGCCGACCGGACGCAAGGTGCTGGCGATGGCGATGCGGCCCGGGATCGGACGGTCGGGCGTGTAGCCGTAATAATTGGCGGCGGCGTGGAAGGTCTCAGGCCGGATCAGCGCCTCGCCAGCGACATCGGCCAGTGGGCCCGCCGCCAGGGCGGCCAGGGCCATGACGCCATTGCTCTGCCCGCCGCGCTGACGAGCCTCTTCCATCAGGCGCGACTCGATCTGGTACTTCAGCGCCCGCCGGTCGACATGGGCGTCGAAGGTCGCCCGGTCGTTGTCGCGGATGGCGATCAGCAGGGCGTGCACGTCGCCGGCGGCGTCGTAACGGGTCGCGGTCGCGCAGGCCCCGAGCGAGGCGGCGGCGACGGTCAGAGCAAGAAGAGCCTTGATACGCATGCGGAATGGGTACCCCCGGAATGGGGCGATTTCCAGTCTGGGTTCACGAGCCCCCAACGACAAAGGGCGCGGACCTTGCGATCCGCGCCCCCTGACTTTCGATTTCGCGGCGGCCCTAGTCGAGCTGGCGCTTGATCTCTTCGACGGTGAAGCACTCGATGGTGTCGCCGACCTTGATGTCCTGGAAGCCGGCGAACAGCATGCCGCACTCCTGGCCGACCGGGACTTCGTTGACCTCGTCCTTGAAGCGCTTGAGCGTCGCCAGGGTGCCCAGTTCCAGGACGACGATGTCCTGGCGGATGATCCGGACCTTGGCGCCCTTGCGGACCACGCCTTCGGTGACCTTACAGCCGGCGACCTTGCCGATCTTCGAGATGTCGAAGGCCTGCAGGACCTCGGCGTTGCCGAGGAAGGTTTCGCGCTGGATCGGGGCCAGCATGCCCGAGAGCACGCCTTTGATGTCGTCCAGCAGGTCGTAGATGATCGCGTAGTAGCGGATCTCGACCCCTTCGCGTTCGGCCAGGGCTCGCGCCTGCGCCGAGGCGCGGACGTTGAAGCCGATGACCGGCGCGCCGGCGCCCTTGGCCAGCATGACGTCGCTTTCGCTGATCGCGCCGGCGCCCGACAGGATGATCCGCGCGCGGACCTCGTCGGTGGCCATCTTGTCCAGCGAACCGATGATCGCCTCGGCCGAACCTTGCACGTCGGCCTTGATGATCAGCGGAAGCTCTTTCAGCTTCTTGTCCTGCAGCTTGGCCATCATGTCGGCCATCGAAGCGCCGGCGCCCACCGGGGCCAACGACTTCTCGCGCTTCAGGCGGATGCGGTACTCGGTCAGCTCGCGAGCGCGGGCTTCGTTCTCGACCACGGCGATGGCGTCGCCCGGCGAAGGCACGCCGTCCAGGCCGAGGATCTCGACCGGGGTGGCGGGACCGGCTTCGGTCAGCTGCTCGTTGCGCTCGTTGAGAAGCGCGCGGACGCGGCCCCACTGGCTGCCGGCGACGACGATGTCGCCGCGCTTCAGCGTGCCGCGGTTGACCAGGACGGTCGAGACCGCGCCGCGGCCCTTGTCCAGCTTGGCCTCGATCACGACGCCGTCGGCGCTGCGGTCGGGATTGGCCTTCAGGTCCAGCACTTCGGCCTGCAGCAGGATGCCTTCCAGCAGCTCGTCCAGGCCGGTGCGGGCCTTGGCCGAGACCTCGATGATCTGGGTGTCGCCACCCAGGCTTTCGACGACGATCTCGTGCTGCAGCAGCTCGTTGACCACGCGGGTCGGATCCGAGCCCGGCTTGTCCATCTTGTTGACGGCGACGATGATCGGCACGTCGGCGGCCTTGGCGTGTTTGATCGCCTCGATCGTCTGGGGCATGACGCCGTCGTCACCGGCCACCACCAGCACGACGATGTCGGTGATGTTGGCGCCGCGGGCGCGCATCGACGAGAACGCGGCGTGGCCGGGCGTGTCGAGGAACGTCACGCGCTGGCCGTCCTTCAGGCGAACCTGATAGGCGCCGATGTGCTGGGTGATGCCGCCGTGTTCGCCGGCCGCCACGTCCGTGGAGCGCAGGGCGTCGAGCAGGCTGGTCTTGCCGTGGTCGACGTGACCCATGATCGTCACGACCGGGGGTCGCGGCTCCATGTGATCGTCGATGTCCTCGGCGCCGATGAAGCCTTCTTCGACGTCGGCTTCCGACACGCGCTTGACGGTGTGGCCGAACTCGGTGGCCACCAGCTCGGCGGTGTCGTTGTCGATGACGTCGTTGATCTTCAGCATCACGCCCTGACGCATCAGGAACTTGATGATGTCGACGCCGCGCACGGCCATCCGGTTGGACAGTTCCTGCACGGTGATGACGTCGGGAATGACCACTTCACGCGCGACACGGGCCTGTTCGGCCACGCCGCCGCGGCGCTTTTCCTTTTCACGTTCGCGAGCCCGGCGGACCGAGGCGAGCGAGCGCATCCGATCGGCGGAATCCCCGTCGCCGGCCACGGCCTGGATGGTCAGGCGACCTTCGCGGCGTTGCGGCGCGCCCTTGACGCGCGACACGGCCTTGTTGGGGGCGTTCGCGGCCTTGCGGCGATCGTCATCCTCGTCGGGACGGCGGCTGACTTCGCCACCGGGACGCGGGGCCGAACGCATGGCGCGCTGGATTTCCGGCGTGGCCGGAGCCGAGGCCGGAACACCAGGACGCGGACCGCGCGGCGGACCGCCAGGACCACGCGCGCCCGGGGCCGGACGCGGCGCGAGGGCCGAATAGCGGACGGTCTGCTGCGGACGGTCGCCTTGCGGACGATCACCACGGTCGCCGCCTTGGGGGCGGTCGCCACGATAGCCGCCGCGATCGCCTTGCGGACGATCACCCTCGGGGCGCGGACCGCGCGGACGGTCACCCTCGGGGCGCGGCGCCCGTTGGCCGAAATTGGCGCCGGCGTCGGGACGCGGCGCGCGTTGGTTGAACGGGCGGTCGCCTTGCGGGGCCGGGCGATAGGTCGTCGTGCTGGGACGATCGTCGCGGCGCTCGCGGCTGGGCTCGTAGGTGCGGGTCTGGCCGGGCGCGGCCTGACCACGCGGACCATCATGACGGGGGCCGTCGTGACGCGGGCCCTCATGGCGAGGACCTTCGTGACGGGGCGCATCCTGGCGCGGAGCCTCGGCGCGCGGCGCGGCCGGGGCCGGAGCCGGGGCGACGGGGCGCGGAGCCGGGGCGGCCGCCGCCGGCGGCGGGGTCACCGGCGCGGCGGGCGCGGCCGGAGCCTGAGCGGCGGGAGCAGGAGCAGGAGCAGGAGCCGGGGCGGCGGCGGCGCGTTCGGCCGCGGCCTTGGCGGCGGCTTCGCGCTGGGCGGCTTCCTGAGCGGCGCGGGCGCGGGCTTCGGCGGCGGCCTGATCGGCGGCTTGGCGGGCTTGGTTTTCGCGAGCGGCGTCGACGACGCGCTGACGGGCGCGCAGTTCTTCCTGCGACAGGCCGCCAGCCGAACCGCCGCCACCGCCGCCTTGCGACTGCTGCGGGCGCGGAGCCGGGGCGTCCGGCGTATGGCGACGCTCTGCCGAAGACGGCGCGGCAAGATTGCCGGACGCGGGCGCGTGAGGACGCGTGCGTTTGGTTTCCACAACCACCGTCTTGGTCCGGCCGTGGCTGAAGCTCTGCTTCACGACTCCAGCGCTCACCGAGCCCTGGCGGGGCTTCAGCGTCATCGGGGGTCGATTGCCGGGACGGCCGTTTTCGTTTTCGTCGCTCATGCGCTCGCTTGTACTTCCGCCGGGCGGTACCCGGCTAAAAAACCGTTCGTTCCATGTGAGAAAGGGGCCTGGACGTACCTCCAAAAAGGAAGCGCGTTTCCCGACCCTTCGCTCACGAACGCGACCCGAATAGCCGCGTCCAACATCAAAGATTCTAGAGCTTTTCCATCGCACCGGCGGTTCCCCGGTGGGATGCAAAAACCCTAGAGCCTGTTTCGATCGGCCGGCCAACCCGGGCGAACAGGCTCGCCCTCTTTCATAAGAGCCCTCACCCGCCGACGGCGGAAAGGCCTCTAGCCATCCTCGCGTCCGTTCGCCGACCATTCGGGAGGCAAAAGCGGGCGGAAACCTGACAAACGTTCGACATCCAAGGCCCAACGTTCGATGCCGCGCCCGGCAAGGAGTGCGGTGTGTATCACATTCTCCCCGCCCAAGGCCAAACTCAATTCATCCGAATTGAATGCGCCCAGCAAACGGGGCGCTGTCGGGGCCTTTCGGGCGGCGTTCAGGATCTTTCGGCGACCGTCGGCGGCCGCGTCGGACGCCTCGATCAGCCAGGCGACCTGACCCGTCCCCAGGGCCGCGACCACCTTTTCGAAGCCTGAGATAATGGTCCCCGCCTTCCGCGCAAGACCCAGGCTGTCCAGGATCCGGCGGACCAGCAGGGCCTCGACTTGGTCGGCTAGGTCGGCGGGGGCGGTCAGCTTGGTCTTGGCCGCGCGTGAGAACAGGCCCTTCTTGGCGGCGGTCGTGATCGAGTCCCGGTCGGCGGCGACCCAGATGCCCCGGCCTGGGAGCTTTCTCGCCACGTCGGGCGTGACCACGCCGTCCGGCCCCGCCACGAAGCGGACCAGGCGCGCCTCGTCCGTCGCCTCGCCCAGGACGATGTCCTTGCGCAGGCGGTTGGCTTCGGCGTGGGTCTTGGGCGTGGCGGCTTCGGTCATGTCTCGCTTGGCTAGCAACGGTCCACAATGGCGAACGGCCCCGCGGATCGCTCCGCGAGGCCGTCACGCGTTCGTCGGAGGCCCTTAGGCTTCTTCTTCCGTGGCGGCGTCTTCCGAAGCGACCTCGGCGGCTTCCTCGGTAGCGGCGTCCCCAGAGGCGGCATCTTCGGCGACGTCTTCGGCGACCTCTTCGGGTTCACCCTCGTATTCGCCTTCGTATTCGGCTTCCGGCTCGTATTCCGGTTCCGGCGGGGCCTCGACCCAGCCCATGACGATACGAGCGCGCATGATCAGCGCCTCGGCGTCTTCCGGCGACAGGTTGAAGCTTTCCAGGATGCCCGGCTCGCGCACGCGCTCGCCGCCCTTGTTCTCGAACCAGCCGCGCATGTCGTCGGGGACCAGACCGGCCAGGTCTTCCACCGTCTTCACGTCGCCTTCGCCCAGGGCCACGGCCATGGCCAGGGTCACGCCCTCGACGGCCAGGACCTCGTCGGCGACACCCAGTTCCAGACGCTTGGCGTCCAGGGCGGCGGCTTCCTTGTCGAGGAATTCGCGGGCGCGGGCCTGCAGTTCCTCGGCCGTCTCCTCGTCGAAGCCTTCGATCGAAGCGATTTCATGCGGCTCGACGAACGCCACGTCTTCCACCGCGGCGAAGCCTTCGGTGACCAGCAGCTGGGCGATGACTTCGTCGACATCCAGGGCTTCCTGGAACAGCGACGTGCGCTCGGAGAACTCGCGCTGGCGGCGCTCGCTTTCCTGGCTTTCGGTCATGATGTCGATCTGCCAGCCGGTCAGCTGCGAGGCCAGGCGGACGTTCTGGCCACGGCGGCCGATGGCCAGCGACAGCTGCTCGTCCGGCACGACCACTTCGACGCGCTCGTCCTCTTCGTCCATCACCACCTTCGACACCTCGGCCGGGGCCAGGGCGTTGACGATGAAGGTGGCCTCGTCTTCCGACCACTGGATGATGTCGATCTTCTCGCCCTGCAGCTCGGCCACGACGGCCTGCACGCGCGAACCGCGCATACCGACGCAGGCGCCGACCGGGTCGATCGAGCTGTCGTTCGAGATGACGGCCATCTTGGCGCGCGAGCCCGGATCGCGGGCCACGGCGCGGATCTCGATGACGCCGTCGTAGACTTCCGGCACTTCCTGGGCGAACAGCTTGGCCATGAAGCCGCCGTGCGCGCGGCTCAGCATGATCTGCGGGCCCTTGGTCTCGCGACGGACGTCGTAGATGTAGGCGCGGATGCGGTCGCCGACGTTGAAGTTCTCGCGCGGGATCGACTGGTCGCGGCGCATGATGCCTTCGCCGCGGCCCAGGTCGACGATGACGTTGCCGTATTCGACACGCTTGACGCTGCCGTTGACGATCTCGCCGACACGATCCTTGTACTCTTCGTGCTGACGCTCGCGCTCGGCTTCGCGGACCTTATGCATGACGACCTGGCGGGCCATCTGGGTCTGGACGCGGCCGATCTCGAACGGCGGCAGGTTCTCTTCGTAGACCTTGCCGATCTCGGCGTCGCGCCAGGTGCGCTTGGCGATCGACAGCTGGACCTTGCCGATCTCGCCTTCGAGTTCGGTGTCGTCGGCGACGACTTCGATCACGCGCTTCTGCGTCGTCTCGCCCGTACGCGGGTCGATCTTGACGCGGATGTCGTGCTCGGCGCCGTAGCGGGCGCGAGCGGCCTTCTGGAGCGCGTCCTCGATGGCCTCGATGACGACTTCCTTCTCGATGCCTTTTTCACGCGCGACCGCGTCGGCGATCTGCAGGAGTTCGAGTCGGTTGGCGGCGATGCCGATGGCCATGGTCAGTCCTCTTCACTTTCGGACAGGTCGTCGTTGTCGGATTGGTCGTTTTCGGATTGCAGGCGGGCGGCCCGTTGCTTGGCCCCCCGGTCCATCAGGGCGTCGGTCAGGACGAGCTTGGCGTCGATGATCCACGCGAAGGGGAAGTAGACGGTGACGTCGTCCTCGCCCTCGATGTTCAAACCCACCTGGTCGTCCTCGACACCGGCCAGCTCGCCCTTGAAGCGCTTGCGGCCCTCGGCGACACGGTCGAGCTCGATGCGAGCCTCCAGACCGGCGTAGTCTTCGAAGTCCTTCAGGCGGGTCAGGGGGCGGTCGATGCCGGGGCTCGAGACTTCCAGCGTGTATTCGCCGGAGATCGGGTCGGCGGGATCCAGCACCTCGGACAGGCCGCGCGACAGGCGGGCGCAGTCCTCGACGTTCATGTCGCCGCCGCTGCCGTCTTTCCGCAGCGGGTGCTCGGCCATGATCTGCAGCCGGCGCTGCTCGGCGCCGCCCATCAGGCGAAGGCGAACGATCTCGTAGCCGAGGCTCTCGGCGACGGGATCGAGCAGTTCGATCAGATCACGGTCTTCCTGCGTCTTGCCGCGCACGGTTCTCTCAACTCATTCGGGCCGACCAGCTTCGCCGCCGATCAGCCAAACAAAAAGCGGCAGCCTTTCGGCCGCCGCTCGAAAGCGCCATCTAGCGCTAACGGACGATGTAGAACGCTTTATAGGCGAACTGATGGGCGCTGTCGACTCGGAGTCGGGAAATCTCCTGAGTCCGGCTTCCGCACCGCGGCAATTATCGCCTATAAGCCAGCCCGCGCAGGCCGCCTCCCCGCGGTCCTCATAAGACGAAGAGTCACAATGGACCTCTCCAAGATTCCGACCGGGGCCAACCCGCCTTACGACCTCAACGCCATCATCGAGATCCCGCAGGGCGGCGAGCCGGTGAAGTACGAGATCGACAAGGAAAGCGGCGCCCTGATGGTCGACCGCTTCCTGCACACGGCGATGTTCTACCCGGCCAACTACGGCTTCATCCCGCACACCCTGGCCGATGACGGCGACCCCGCCGACATCATGGTCGTGGGCCCGACCCCGGTGGTGCCGGGCGCGATCATCCGCTGCCGCCCGATCGGCACCCTGATGATGGTCGACGAAGCCGGCTCGGACGAAAAGATCCTGGCCGTGCCGGTCGACAAGCTGCACCCGTTCTACACCGGCGTGTCCAGCTGGCGTGACCTGCCGACCATCCTGACCGAGCAGATCGCCCACTTCTTCCAGCACTACAAGGATCTGGAAAAGGGCAAGTCGACCAAGATCAGCGGCTGGGCCGACATTGAAGAGACCGCCGATATCATCCGTACGGCGATCAAGCGTTACAACGAGACCTACTAGGCGGGACCCATGGCCAGGATCGATCTGACACTGCGGATCATCCTGGCCGACCCGCCGCCCGGCGTGGTGTTTTCCAAGCAGGACGCCAAGAACCATCCGGTCGATCCGGTCCGGGCCGAGGGCGACCTCTCCTTCGACATCCCGATTACGCTGACCCCGACGCCGAACGGCCTTCGCCCCGGCGGCGGCTTCGTGCGCGCCGACGGCCGGGGGCGGTTCGCCTACATCGCCTCGGGCCGCGCGGCGGGCGACCACCAGACGGACTGGCAGCGACGCCTCAAGGTCTACCTGCACGACCTGCCGACCGACGTCGCTTCGGGCGACGTGCTGGAAGCGACCATCGCCGGCCGCGCCAAGGACGGCGGGCCGGCCTGCGCGACCGTCCCGCTGGTCAAGGGCTGGACCCGCGTTACCGCCTGACGAAGTCCAGGAACACCGGGGCGCAGTCGCCCAGCTTTTTTTCCTCGTAGCGCGTCGTGACGTGGTCGGCCGGGATCGCATCGCGGTCGGCCGTCTCGTCGGCGAAGCGGAAGTTCGGATCGGCCAGCACCCGCTCGGTCGTCCACTCGCCATAGTCCGCCCAGTCGGTGGCGAAGCGCAGGGCCGCGCCCGGCTTCATCACGCGGGCCAGGCGGGCGACGAATTCCGGCTGGATCAGGCGGCGCTTGTTGTGGCGGGCCTTGTGCCAGGGATCGGGGAACATGATGAACACCCGGTCCAGGCTGGCGTCGGGCAGCCAGTCCACGACATCACGGGCGTCGCCCTCGTGCACGCGGACGTTCTTCAGCGCCTGTTCCTCGATGTGACGCACGGCGCTGGCCACGCCGTTCACGAACGGCTCGGCGCCGATCACCAGGGTCTCGGGGTTGCGGCCGGCCTGGGTGGCCATGTGCTCGCCGCCGCCGAAGCCGATCTCGAGCCACACGGCCTTGGCGCCCGGCATCAGGTCCAGCGGCTGGAACGGGCCGTTGGGCACGGCGATCTCGGGCAGCAGGGTGTCGAGCAGGGCCTGCTGGCGCGGCTTCACCGGGCGCGCCTTGATGCGGCCGAACGAGCGCAGCGGGCCGTGGGGAATGGGAGGGGAAGTCATGGGCGGCGTCTTAATCGGTTGAGCGTGAAATGAAAACGGGCTCCGACCCGGGAAGGATCGGAGCCCGTTTCGAAAGGGTCGAAGGGTAAGGCTTACGCCAGGCCCTTCAGCTCGCTCACGAGGTCGGTCTTCTCCCACGAGAAGCCGCCTTCGTTGTCCGGCGTGCGGCCGAAGTGTCCGTACGCCGCGGTGCGGGCATAGATCGGGCGGTTCAGTTGCAGGTGCTCGCGGATGGCGCGCGGGGTGGCGCCGCCGATCAGCTGCGGCAGGATCTTTTCCAGCACGGCCGGATCGACCTTGCCCGTGTGGTGCAGGTCGACATGGAACGACACCGGCTTGGCGACGCCGATCGCGTAAGCGATCTGGATGGTGCAGCGATCCGCCAGGCCCGAGGCCACGACGTTCTTGGCCAGGTAGCGGCAGGCATAGGCGGCCGAGCGGTCGACCTTGGTCGGATCCTTGCCCGAGAACGCGCCGCCGCCGTGCGGCGAGGCGCCGCCGTAGGTGTCGACGATGATCTTGCGGCCGGTCACGCCGGCGTCGCCGTCCGGGCCGCCGATCTCGAAGCGGCCGGTCGGGTTGACCAGCCACTGGGTCTTCTTGGTCAGCAGGCCGTCCGGGAACACCGGCAGGATGTGAGGCTTGATCAGGTCCAGCACGCGCTTGGAGGTCGCGGCCTTGCCGCCGATCTTCTTGGCGTGTTGGTGGCTGACGACGATCGAGACGACGCGCACCGGGCGGCCGTCGCCGTCATATTCCAGGGTCACCTGGCTCTTGGCGTCGGGCTCCAGCTCGGACAGTTCGCCCGAGTGGCGCAGCTCGGCCAGGCGCTTGAGGATATTGTGGCTGTACTGCAGGGTCGCCGGCATCAGCTCGGGCGTCTCCGTGCTGGCGTAGCCGAACATGATGCCCTGGTCGCCCGCGCCCTCGTCCTTCTTGTCGGTGGCGTCCACGCCCTGGGCGATGTGCGCCGACTGGCCGTGCAGGTAGTTGGCGAACTTCGCCTTCTGCCAGTGGAAGCCCTTCTGCTCGTAACCGATGTCCTTGATCGCCGCGCGGACCTTGGGTTCCAGCGAGCCCAGGATGTCCTTGGTCAGCTGCTTGTTGGCCTTCTTGTCGCCGTCCGGCTTGCCGGCGCGGACTTCACCCGCCAGCACGACGCGGTTGGTGGTGACCAGGGTCTCGCAGGCCACGCGGGCTTCCGGGTCGACCGTCAGGAAGGCGTCGACGACGGTGTCGCTGATGCGGTCGGCGACCTTGTCGGGATGGCCCTCGGAAACGCTCTCGCTGGTGAAGATGTAGGACGAACGGTTCAAGAGACAGCTCCGGCCTTGAGGATGCGCGGACGCGCACGGGCGCCCAGTTCGGCGTCCAATTAGACCGGAACCATATAAAGATATGTTTATACGATCAAGGCGAGAGAACCTGGGGCCGCTTTAAGCGATCCAGATCAATCCTCTTCGCCGACGTTCGCCTCTTCCTCGGCCATCGACCGGACCAGCTCCAGGATCCGGCGGCGGACCTTGGCGCGGCTGATCTTCGGGAACAGCGCGGCCAGCTCCAGGCCTTCCGAGGTCATCAGGAAGTCGTGGACGAAGGGCTCGCCCGTCTCGGCCACGCCCTCGGCGGTCGGATCGGCCAGGCCTTCGAAGAAATAGCCGACCGACGACTGCAGGCTCTTGGCGATCTCGTAGAGCTTGCTGGCGCTGACCCGATTGGCCCCGCGCTCGTACTTCTGGATCTGCTGGAAGGTCAGACCCAGGTCCTCGGCCAGCCGCTCCTGGCTGACACCCAGAATCTTTCGGCGCATGCGGATCCGGGCGCCCACATGCAGATCGACGGGATTGGGGTGACGCTCGGCGTCCGACGGCTCGCTCATACCTACGCTTGATAGCTGAAATTGCGGTTTTAATTCAGCCTAAGTCTTTCACACGTGCAATAGAAGAAAAGGACTTACCCCTCGGTCGGCGAGCTGACGCAACCGCAGATATCAGTAGAAGCGCGAAAAACGCGAGATCACCGAAGTCGTCGAAGGGTGTAAGCTCACCCTTACCTGGTATAACGGTGTCGATCACTCCACTTTTTCCTAGATCCATCCGGGTTCCAGGGATGATTCGACCACGCGCGTCGATGACAGCGCTGACTCCGGTGGGTGTCGCCCGCAGAATCGGCTTGGCGCTTTCAATGGCCCGGTAGCTGGCGAGGTTCAGGTGCTGTAACGGCCCCGACGTCACGCCAAACCAAGCGTCGTTCGAGACGTTGATTAGGACCCGGACCTCTGGATCAGGCTTGGCCAGGCCCGGAAACAGGCTCTCGTAACAGATCAGCGGCTGGGTCAGCAGACCGTCGCCGACTTTCAGCGGCGCTGGGCGCGGGCCGGTAGCGAAGCCGTCGCCCAGGTGCGCCAGGCTCTTGAAGCCGATGGCGGTCAAGAATTTTTCCGCCGGCAGATATTCGCCGAACGGCACGAGGCGGTGCTTGTCGTAGATCCCGACGACCTCGAGGTCGCTCTCCGTGCGACGCAGGGCGATCAGGCTGTTGTAGTAGACCGGGCTCCGCGCCGATCCTTCATAACGGTAGCCGCCGATCAGCAGGGTCTGGCCGGGCTGGAGG
This sequence comes from Caulobacter sp. ALps2, assembly GCF_058681635.1. NCBI lineage: Bacteria > Pseudomonadati > Pseudomonadota > Alphaproteobacteria > Caulobacterales > Caulobacteraceae > Caulobacter > Caulobacter sp. ALps2. The sequence continues at coordinate 1,636,728 of NZ_CM178743.1, read as the reverse complement.
CTGTCCACGATCGCCTGTCGGACCCAGGTCCCAGGGGCCAGATAGTCGTTTAGCGCCGCCGGCAGGGCGCCCTCGGGCCAGATCACCAGGTCGGCCGGCTTGTCGGCATAGGGCCTAGCCGTCAGCGAGACATAGGACTGGACGATCCGGGAGAAGCTGGCCGCATCCCATTTGACGTCCTGCTGGATATCGGCCTGGACGATGCGCACGGAGACCGGCGGCCCCTTGGCCAGCGGTCGTGACACGGCCGCCGCGCCATAGCCGTGCAGGGCGACGAGGCCCGCGACGCTGGCGCCCAGCGCGACCTTACCGGCTCCGCCCTCGCGCCATACGGCCGGCGCGGCGGCGATGGCCAGCGTGATCCACGTCAGGCCGTAGGCGCCCACCAGCGCGGCGGCCTGGGACGGCCAGGATCCGGCCCGCCAGGTCTCGCCTGGCAGGTTCCACGGAAAGCCGGTCAGCACATGGCCCCGCGACCACTCCAGCGCCGCGAAGGCGCCGGCGAAGGTCAGCACCCGCCAAGCGCTGGCGGGGCGACCGATGCGATAGAGCAGTCCCGCCCCGCCCCAGAACACGGCCAGGCCCGAGGCCATGGCGGCGATAGCGAACGGCGCCATCCAGCCCTGGTTGGCGACATCGACCATGAAGGCCTCGCCGATCCACCAGGTGCCGAGACCGAAATAGCCGACGCCGGCCAACCAACCGCGCCAGAACGCCGAGCGCAACGGCTTTAGGTCGTTGACGTCGTCCAGCAGATGGAGCAGTCCAGCATAGCCCAGCATACCGGGCAGCAGACCGAAGGGCGGATGAGCCAGGGCGGCGGCGAGGCCCGTGAGCAGCGCCAGCACCGGCCCGCTCCAAGGCTTCGCGCGGAAGCGACTCCAGACGCTCACGAGGCCCCAATGGTCCTTGGGACGTTCTCGGCCGTCGGCGCGCGAGACGTCGCCGGCGACGGACCGCCGCGCATCCGCACCCGGCGCACCCGGCGCGGATCGGCCTCGACCACCTCGAACTCATAGCCGTCGGGATGGGCGATCACCTCGCCCCGCTGCGGCACACGGCCGGCCAGGGCCACGACCAGGCCGGCGACGGTGTCGATGTCTTCTTCCATGTCGGAGGGGGCCAGGCTGCGGCCAACCGCGGCTTCCAGCTCTTCCAGCGGCGCGCGGGCCTCGGCCTCGAAGATCCCGCCGGGGCGGGCCACGATGGCCGCGGCCGCCGCGTCGTCGTGCTCGTCGTCGATTTCGCCGACCACCGCCTCGATCAGGTCTTCCATCGAGACCAGGCCGTCGGTGCCGCCGAACTCGTCGATGACGAGGGCCATGTGGATACGGCTGGTGCGCATGCGGAGCAGGAGGTCGGCGGCCTTCATCGAAGCGGGCACATACAACGCATCACGGCGCAGCTTGTTCAGCACCTGATCGCCGGCGGCCGGACGCTTCTCGTCGTCGGACAGCAGGCGGAAGATGTCCTTGACGTGGACGACGCCCACCGGGTCGTCCAGCGTTTCGCGATAGATCGGCATGCGCGAGTGCTCGGCCTCGGCGAACTGGGCCACCACCGCTTCGAACGGCGCGGAAAGCTCGATGGCCACGATGTCGGCGCGTGGGGTCATCACGTCGGCGACCCGCAGCATCTGGAACGCTTCGGCCTGGTCGACCATGTCGACGGCGCCGGTCGCGGGCGGCGGTTCGGGCGCGCGCGCGGATTGGCCGCCGCCAGTCAGCTGCTTGCGCATGCGTCGGAAGAACGCCCGCACGCCCCGGCTTCTTCGAACCGGAGCGGCGGGCTGTTGACTAGGCTCGTCGCTGGGCATGGCCCTGTTTAGCGCCCCTCTTCATCGCCAGAAACAAGATCTGGTTCGGCATAAGGATCAGGAACATCCAGACCCGCCAGGATTTCGCGTTCGAGCGCTTCCATGGCTTCCGCCTCGTCGTCGCCCTCGTGATCGTATCCTAAGAGATGTAGCACGCCATGCGCCACCAGATGTTGCAGATGGTGACCCAGGGGTTTGCCCTGCTCGGCCGCTTCGCGCGCGCAGACGCCGTAGGCCAGGGCGATATCGCCAATCTGGCCCTCCGGGTTGGGCGGCGACGGGAAGGACAGGACGTTGGTCGCGTGGTCTTTCTGGCGGAAGTCGCGGTTCAGGGCCTGGACGCTGTCGTCGTCGGTCAGCAGGATCACGATGCCCTGGCCTTCGATGTCCTCATGGGCATCCAGCACGGCCTGCGCCGCGCGCCAGACCAGGGCCTCGGTCTCGGCTTCCGCCGTGGTCCAGGCCTCGTCCTCGATCTCGATGTCTACGGTGATGGTCATTTAACGGGGAGTGCTCTTATCTCGGCGTGCTTTGGGCCGCGTCCGCGTCATAGGCCTTGACGATCCGTTCGACGAGCGGATGGCGCACGACGTCCGACGAGGTGAAGCGCGAGATCGACACCCCCTCGACCCCTTCCAGGATCGAAACGGCGTGGGCCAGACCCGAGTCTCGCGGGTTCAGCAAGTCGACCTGGGTCGGGTCGCCGGTGACGACCATGCGGGCCCCCTCGCCGATCCGGGTCAGGACCATCTTCATCTGCAGGCGCGAGCAGTTCTGGGCCTCGTCGACGATGACGAACGCATGAGCCAGGGTGCGGCCGCGCATGAAGGCGATCGGGGCGACCTCGATCTCCAGCTTTTCGCGGCGGCGGCGCAACTGGTCGGCGCCCATGATGTCGGTCAGGGCCTCCCAGACCGGAGCCATGTAGGGGTCGACCTTCTCGTTCAGGTCGCCCGGCAGAAAGCCCAGCTTCTCGCCGGCCTCGACGGCGGGACGGGTGACGATCAGGCGATCGACCTCGCCGCGCATCAGCATGCCGGCCCCGTGGGCCACGGCCAGGAAGGTCTTGCCGGTGCCGGCGGGACCCAGGCCAAAGGACAACGGATGGGTGGCCATCGCCTCCATGTAGTGGGCCTGGCCCTTGGTCTTCGGCGAGACATTGCCCTTGCGCACCGCGCGGGGCGAGGCCTGGCCGCCGGTCTCGTGGGCCGAGCCGATGGCGATGCGCACGTCAGCCTCGACCACTTCCTCGCGGGCGTCGGCGCGGGCGGCCAAGGTCTGCAACACCCGCTTGGCGCCGGTGCGGCCGCGCGCGTCGCCGGTGATGGTGACGCCGCCGCCCGGGGTCTCGATCAACACCTTGAAGGCGTCCTCGATCAGGGCGGCGTGACGGCCCGACGGACCGGAAACAGCGACGACGGCGTCGTCGGACAGCGGCAGGAATTCAGGCGTACGACTCAAGCGGTCTCCAGAGCGGGATTGGTTTCGAGCACCCCGCCCAAGCTCATCTTGGCGGCGCTCTCGATACGGACAGGCACGATCGTCCCGATCAGGCTTTCGGGGCCTTCGGCATGGACGGCCTGCAGATATGGGCTGCGACCCACGATCTGGCCAGGGTGGCGGCCCGACTTCTCGAACAGCACCGGCATGACCTTGCCGACCTGGCTGGCGTTGAAGGCGCGCTGCTGCTCGTCCAGCAGCTGGTTCAGGCGCTCCAGGCGCTCGGCCTTGACCGCCTCGTCGACCTGGCCGGGCATGGCCGAGGCGGGTGTGCCCGGGCGGCGCGAATATTTGAACGAGAAAGCGCTAGCGAAGCCGACCTCGCGGACCAGCTCCAAGGTCTTTTCGAAATCGCCGTCGCGCTCGCCAGGGAAGCCGACGATGAAGTCGCCGCTCATGGCGATGTCGGGACGGGCCGCGCGGATCTTCTCGATCAGCTTCACATAGCTTTCGGCCGTGTGGTCACGGTTCATGGCCTTGAGGATCTTGTCCGACCCCGCCTGCACCGGCAGGTGGAGGTAGGGCATCAGCTCCGGCAGCTCGCCGTGGGCCTCGATCAAGTCCTCGCCCATGTCACGCGGGTGGCTGGTCGTGTAGCGGATGCGGTCCAGGCCATCGATGTCCGCCAGCCGGCGAACCAGCTTCGCCAAAGAAGAGCCGTCGCCGTCATAGGCGTTGACGTTCTGGCCCAGCAGGGTGACCTCGCGCACGCCCTTGCCGGCCAATTGCTTGGCCTCCTCGACGATGTCGTTCACCGGCCGCGACCACTCGCCGCCGCGCGTATAGGGCACCACGCAGAAGGTGCAGAACTTGTCGCAGCCTTCCTGCACGGTCAGGAACGCGGTGACCCCGGTCACGTGGCGCTCGGCCGGCAGGGCGTCGAACTTCTCGTCGGCGGCGAAGTCGGCGGCCAGTCGCTCACCGGTCGCCCGGTGGGCGCGGGCGATCAGCTCGGGCAGCTGGTGATAGGCCTGGGGCCCGACGACCAGATCGACCGCCTTCTGGCGATGCATGATTTCCTTGCCCTCGGCCTGGGCCACGCAGCCGGCCACGGCGATGGTCATGCGACCGCCGCTCTCGGCCTTCCGGTCCTTCATCTGCTTGATATAGCCGAGCTCGGAATAGACCTTCTCGGTGGCCTTTTCGCGGATGTGGCAGGTGTTCAGCACCACCAGGTCCGCGCCTTCGGGGTCATCGACGACGCCATAGCCCAGCGGGCGCAGGACATCGGCCATGCGCTCGCTGTCATAGACGTTCATCTGACAGCCGTAGGTCTTGATAAAGAGGCGCTTTTGCGGGGTCTCGCTCATCCGGCGAGGTTATGGGGTCGGGAGCCCCGCCGCGCAAGGTCGCGGAGGTCACACCTCCGCGCGCTTAGTCCTCCAGCGGCACGCCGTAGAGTTCGAGCCGGTGGTCGATCAGCTTGTAACCAAGCTTGCGGGCGATCGCGTTCTGCAGGGCCTCGATCTCCTCGTCCACGAACTCGACGACCTTGCCGGTCTTCATGTCGATCAGGTGGTCATGATGGTGATCGGGCGTCTCTTCGTAGCGCGAGCGGCCATCACGGAAGTCGTGGCGCTCGATGATGCCGCTTTCCTCGAACAGGCGGACGGTGCGGTACACCGTGGCGATCGAGATGTGCGGATCGATGGCGTGGGCGCGACGGTGCAGCTCTTCCACGTCCGGATGGTCGTCGGCCGACGACAGCACGCGCGCGATCACGCGGCGCTGGTCCGTCATGCGCATGCCTTTTTCGATACAGGCTTTTTCGAGTCGATCCACGGCGGAGCCTCCGTCTGAGTCGCCGGCAAGATAGGCGGTCGCTTGCTAAGTGTTAAGCGCCCGGCGCATGACAAGCGCGTCCTTTGCCCCATCGGGATGGGGATAATAGCCCTTGCGAACGCCGACCTTGGCGAAACCGGTCGCCTGATAGAGGGCGACAGCCGCCAGATTGTCGGCGGCGACCTCCAGGAACATCGCCTCGGAACCGGTCTCGGTCGCGATCCCGGCGGCGATCTCGACCAAGGCCGCGCCCCAGCCACGCCGGCGAGCGGCGGGATCGACGGCGATGGTGAGGATCTCGGCCTCGCCGGCGATCGAGCGGCACAGGATGAAGCCCTTGGCCTCCGCAGGCTCGCCGGCCTCGCCCAGGATGGCGAAGGCGCCGGGCGATTTCAGCAGTTCGTCGAATTCCAGCGCCGTCCAGGGCCGGGGAAAGGCCTTGTCGTGCAGGTCGGCGAGATCGAACGCGGCTTCCGAGCCGACAGGACGCAGGTTCATGTTTCGACTTGGGCGGCGGGCAATGTCGCGTAGGGGGCGCGCAGATACAGCGGCCGGGGCGAATGGGCGGGCGCGGACTTGGCGGCGGCCAGGCGGGCGACGGCGACGGGATCCGGCGCGGCCGGGGTCAACACCGTCGCGACGCTCAGCGTATCGGCCAGCAACGGCGCGCCTGAGCCGACCAGGGTCGCGGGTCCGCCAGAATAGAGCTCGGCCAGGCGCGCGGCGGCTTCGCCCAGGTCCAGGGCGTCGGGCGCCATCAGCGAGACGCCGTCGGCGAACACCTGGATATAGACTTGGCTCATCCGCGCATCGATGACGGCGGCGACGAAGCCCCTATGCCCGTAGGCCAGGCTCTCCAGCGTGTTGACGCCCACGCAGGGTATCGACAGCGCCGTCGCCAGGCCCTTGGCGAAGGCCAGGCCCACGCGCAGGCCGGTGAACGAACCCGGCCCGACCGTGACGCCGATGCGCTTGAAGTCGGCGAAGGCCACGCCGGCCTCGGCCGCGACCTCGCGGGCGATGATCCCGATGCGCTCCTGGTGGCCGCGGGTCATCGGCTCGCCGCGGGTCGCCAGCACGCGCTCGCCGTCGAGCACGGCGACCGAGCTGGCGCCGAGGCAGGTGTCGATCGACAGGATCACGAGGTCAGCCGGCGCCGACCACGGCGGCCTCGGCCGGGCGCCAGACGAATTCGTTCAGCTGGGCCTTGGCCTTCAGGGTCGCCTCGGGGGGAACGCCGCCCTTGGTCCAGCCGGGCACGCCGAACACGTAGGACACGGTCGCGGCCTCGGGGCGGACGCAGATGACGGCGTTGACCTCGCGGCCCTCGCCGGCGCGGCACTGGTCGGCGGTGAAGCCGAGATCCGCCCACTTGGCCAGCAACTGCTCGTCCCTGGGACCGCGCGCGTCGCCGGCATTGACCCGGACATAGGCGATCTCGCCTTCATCCGTCTTGCCGATCTCGGCCAGCGGGACATTGTCCTGCTCGATATTGATGATCGGCTGGGCCGGGCCTTGGCCGAAGTGCAGGAAGGCCTGATCGACCTTGGCCTTCGGGAACAGGGCCTTGAAGGTGGCGAGATCGAAGGCGGTCGAGCCATTGATCGGCCCGACGCCGTCCTTGGTCACCTTCAGCGGGCCGCCCGAGTAGGGCGCGATGGCGACGGTGACCGGCGGCTTGTCGCCGGCCGGAGCGGTCGGCGTGGCGGCGGTCTCGTCCTTCTTGGCCGGCCCGCAGGCGGCCAGCAGCACGAGCGGCAGGGCGAGGAGAGTGTGGCGGAGGGTCATGAGAGCGTTCTAGCCCGACGTCCCTCCGCCGTCACCCAACCTGTCGGCAAAGCCGACAGGAGAGCGTCACTTAAGTCAGAGGATCTTGGCGGCCTCGTCGAAGTCCAGGCGCGGGTTGCGCGGGAACAGGCCTTCTTCCGTGCCGTGGCCGATCGAGACGATGAAGTTGCTCTTGATGTTCGTGCCCGCGAAGAACTCGGCGTCCACGCCGGCGTTGTCGAAGCCCGACATCGGGCCGACGTCCAGGCCCAGGGCCCGCGCGGCGAGGATGAAATAGCCGCCCTGCAGCGAACTGTTGCGCAGCGCGCCCCACTCGCGGGCCGTCATGTCGTTGAACCAGTCCTTGGCGCCCGGGGCGTGCGGGAACAGCTTGGGCAGGGTTTCGGGGAAATCGAGGTCGTAACCGACGATCACCGTCACCGGCGCCTGGCGGATCTTCGGGGCGTTCGAGCCCGAGGAATGCTTGGCCAGACGCGCCTTGGCGTCGTCCGAGGTCAGAAAATAGAAGCGGGCCGGGGTCGAGTTGGCCGCGGTCGGGCCGAACTTGGTCAGTTCATAGAGCTCACGCAGGACGCTTTCCGGCAGCGGGGTGGGATCCCAGCCATTGCGGGTGCGCGCCTCGGTGAAGAGCTGGGCGAGCGTGGCGTCTTCGAGCTTGGCCATGAGCGATCCTTGAGGAAGCTATTTGCAACTATGATAGTTACAGTAAGGACTTCCGCCGCGTCGCGCAAGCTTGGCCGCCGAGATCTAGCCCAGCGTCTGCTCGACCCGCGTCACTTCCGGCACATAGTGCTTGAGCATGTTCTCGACGCCCGATTTCAGGGTCGCGGACGAGGACGGGCAGCCCGAGCAGGCGCCGCGCATGTGCAGCCAGACAACGCCCGTCTGCGGCTCGAAGCGCGAGAAGACGATGTCGCCGCCGTCCTGGGCCACGGCCGGACGGATGCGGGTGTCGAGCAGCTCCTTGATCTCGGCGACGATCTGCGAGGTTTCCTCGTCATAGACGCCGTCATCGTCGTGCCCGCCGTCGGCGCTCGGAGTCGCGTCCAGCAGCACCGGCCGGCCGCTGGTGAAGTGGTCCATGATGGCCGCCAGGATCGGCGCCTTCAGGTGCGGCCACTGGGCGTCCTCGCCCTTGGTCACGGTCAGGAAATCGGGACCGAAGAACACCCGCGTCACGTCGCCCAGGTCGAACAGCGCCTTGGCCAGCGGCGAGGCTTCGCCTTCTTCGGGCGTGCGAAACTCACGAGCGCCGCCCCCCGAAGTATTTGGGCCCAGCACTTCGCGGCCTGGCAGGAACTTCAGGACCTCGGGGTTCGGGGTGGTTTCGGTCTGAATGAACATGGCCCTGAAATGGACCTCGCGGCCTCGTGACGCAAGAGCGAGCGAACCGTGCATTTTGAAAGTGACACAGGCGTCATTTTCTGGCGTCATACCCGCGGAACAACGATCCGCGGGAGGATCCCAGATGAGCGATGGTTCGGTTGACCTTAAAGAGGCGGCCCGCGCGAAGGCCTATTCCATTCCGCTCGAGGACTATCACGTCGCCGACCCGGCCCTGTTCCAGGCCGACGCCATGTGGCCCTATTTCGAACGCCTGCGGAAAGAGGATCCGGTCCACTATTCCAGGGGCGACGAGGAGATCGGGCCGTACTGGTCGATCACCCGCTACAACGACATCATGACCGTCGACACGACCCACCAGGTCTTCTCGTCGGACGCGCACCTGGGCGGCATCACCATCCGCGACTTCGACGAGGACTTCGTCCTGCCGATGTTCATCGCCATGGACCAGCCCAAGCACGACATCCAGCGCAAGACGGTCAGCCCGATCGTCTCGCCGCAGAACCTGGGCCGGCTGGAAGGCATCATCCGCGAACGGGTCTGCCAGATCCTGGATACGCTTCCGATCGACGAGCCGTTCGACTGGGTCGACCGGGTCTCGATCGAGCTGACCACCCAGATGCTGGCCACGCTGTTCGACTTCCCCTGGGAAGAGCGCCGCAAGCTGACTCGCTGGTCCGACGTCGCCACCGCCTCGCCCGAGAGCGGCCTCGTCGAGAGCGAGGACGCCCGCCGCGCCGAGTTGCTCGAATGCCTGGGCTACTTCACCAATCTCTGGAACGAGCGGGTCAACCAGACCGAGCCCGGCAACGACCTGATCTCGATGCTGGCCCACGGCGAGGCCACTCGCGACATGCCGCCGATGGAGTATCTGGGCAACGTCATCCTGCTGATCGTCGGCGGCAACGACACCACCCGCAACTCGCTGACCGGCGGCCTCTACGCCCTGTCGAAGAATCCGCGGGAAGAAGCCAAGCTGCGCGCCGATCCCAGCCTGATCCCGAACATGGTCTCGGAGATCATCCGCTGGCAGACCCCGCTGGCCCACATGCGCCGCACCGCCCTGGAGGACTTCGAACTCAACGGCAAGACCATCAGGAAGGGCGACAAGGTCGTGATGTGGTACGTCTCGGGCAACCGCGACGACACGGTCATCGAGGACGCCGACGCCTTTATCATCGACCGCCCGCAAGCCCGCCGCCACCTGTCGTTCGGCTTCGGCATCCACCGCTGTGTGGGCAATCGCCTGGCCGAGATGCAACTGAAGATCGTCTGGGAGGAGGTGCTCAAGCGCTTCCCCAAGATCGAGGTCCTGGAAGAACCCAAGCGCGTCTACTCGACCTTCGTGAAGGGCTACGAGCGAATGATGGTCAGAATTCCCGAACGCACCTGATCCCTCTCCCCTTGCGGGAGAGGGTGGCCGCCGAAGGCGGTCGGGTGAGGGGTTGAAGACAGAAGCCGCCGCGACAGCCTGACCGCCGTTGCGGCGGTTTTGGTCTGCGCGACCCCTCATCCGGCGCTGCGCGCCACCTTCTCCCGCAAGGGGAGAAGGAAACTAAGCCAGCTCCTCGATCTCCTCATCCGTCAGGTCCCCCGGCACCACGGTCACCGGCAGCTTGCGCCCCGCGAAGCCGACGCCTTCCTTGGCGATGGCCGCGATCAGGGGGCCCGGGCCACGACCGGCCGTCGAGGTCGCCAGGATCAGGATCTTGATGCTGGGATCGGCGGCGACCACCGCCTTCAGCGCCGTCCGCGTGCTGTCGGCGTGCTTGATGATGAATTCGGGCGGCAGGCCGGTCTCGGCCACGACCCGCGCGGCCAGGGACTGGAGCAGGACCTCGGCCTCCTCGCGCTCCTGGCGCTCGATCTCCTCGCGCACGCCGCTCCAGTGCTCGAACTCGGCCGGCGAGATCACCTTGAGCAGGGCCACGTGGCCGTCGGTCGAGCGGGCGCGGCGGCAGGCGTATTTCAGCGCCGCGGCGAACTCCGGGCTGTCGTCGGCGACGACGAGGAACTTGCGGCGGCCCTGAGACAAAGAAGGGGAAGCGGCGTCGGTCATTTCGCGAGATGACGCCGCTTCAAGCCGAACCTCAAGTCTCGGTTTTCTAGGCCCCCCAGAAGCCGACCAGCTTCTTGACCTCGGCCAGGGTCGGGGCGGCGGCTTCGCGAGCCTTCTCCGCGCCCTTGGCCAGGATGGCGTCCAGCACCGCCGGATCGCCCAACAGGCCGCGCATGCGCTCGCCGACCGGAGCCAGGGTCTCGACCGCCAGGTCGGCCAGGGCCGGCTTGAAGGTCCCAAAGCCCTTGCCGGCGTATTCGGTCAGGACCTCGGCCTTGGTCCGGCCGGAGAGGGCCGCGAAGATGCCGACCAGGTTGTCGGCCTCGGCGCGGGCGCTCAGCTCCTCCAGGGTTTCCGGCAGCGGTTCCGGATCGGTGCGGGCCTTGCGGACCTTGGCGGCGATGTCGTCGGCCGTGTCGGTCAGGTTGATGCGCGAATAGTCCGACGGGTCGGACTTGCTCATCTTGGCCGAACCGTCGCGCAGGCTCATGACCCGCGCGCCCGGCCCCTGGATCAGCGGCTCGGGCTGCGGGAAGAAGGCCGGCGCGCCGCCCGGGACGCCGAAGTCGTGGTTGAACTTGCCGGCGATGTCGCGGGTCAGTTCCAGGTGCTGCTTCTGGTCCTCGCCGACCGGCACATGGGTAGCCTTGTAGACCAGGATGTCGGCCGCCTGCAGCACCGGATAGGTGTAGAGGCCCACCGAGCTGCGCTCCTTGTGCTTGCCGCTCTTCTCCTTGAACTGGGTCATGCGGTCCAGCCAGCCTAGGCGGGCCACGCACTGGAAGATCCAGGCCAGCTCGGCGTGCTCTCGCACCGCCGACTGCGGGAAGATCGTCGCCTTGTCCGGGTCCAGGCCCGAGGCGATGTAGGCGGCGGCGATCTCGCGGGTCTGCTGGGCCAGCAGCGCCGGGTCCTGCCACACGGTGATGGCGTGCAGGTCGGCCACGAAGATGAAGGTGTCGATCTCGTGCTGCAGGCGGGTGAACTTCACCAGCGCGCCGAGATAGTTGCCCAGGTGCAGGGCGCCCGAGGGCTGGACGCCCGAGAGCACGCGGGACGGACCCGTATAGGTGACGGGAGCTTGGTCGGTCATGGCTTCAGCCTTGGCTGTCGAATTCGAAGGATTTGGCGAGCGCGCAGAGGCGCGAACCGCGTCGAGACGCGGAGATCAAGGTCAGAGAGAGCCGCGCCATCGCGGCGCGAGGAGACCGATCGGAGCCATGCCCCGCTGGTTAGCCTCCTCGCGGGCATGGATCAAGCCTTGCTCCGGCGCAGGACCGCCTTCAGCTCGGCCGGCTTGACCCCGCCGAACAGGAACAGCAGCGGCGGATAGACCAGAACACCGGCCAGGCAGGTCAGCGCCAGGGCGAACTCCTTGGCGCCGATCGCGTGGCCAGTCAGGCCCAGGCTCCGCAACGGCGCCTCGATCAGGTCGCGGTAGTGCGAGGCGGCGGCCATCAAGAGGCCCATGCCGAGGCTGGCGACCAGGATCCGCGCCAAGCGCGACCAGGTTTCCGGCGAGGGGCCGTAGTCCTTCCTGGCCGAAAGCGCCCAGGCCATCTGGCCGACATTGATCCACGAGGCGATGGCGGTCGCGGCCGCGATGCCCTTGACCCCGACCAGCTGGAACAGGACCACGCCGAAGGCGATGTTCACCGCCACCGAGATCAGGGCGAACCGCATCGGGCTCTTGGTGTCGCCGCGCGCGAAGAAGGCTCGCGAATAAAGCTGCTGCAGCACGAAGGCCGGGGTGCCCAGGCCGTAGAAGAACAGCGCCGCCGCCGTCTGGCTGGCGTCGAAGGCGGTGAACTGGCCGCGGGTGTAGAGGCCGTCCGACAGGAAACCCGGCATGGCGATCAGGGCCGCGGCGGCCGGCAGGGTCAGGGCCATGGCCAGGGTCACGCCCTGGTCCATGGCGCTCTGGGCGTCGGCCTTGTCGCCCGAATGCACGGCGCGCGACAGGCGCGGCAGCAGGGCCACGCCGATGGCCACGCCCACCAGGCCCAGCGGCAGCTGGTAAAGGCGATCGGCGGTGGCCAGCCAGGTGCGGCCGCCCGGGACGTGGCTGGCCAGGTTGCCGGAGATGAAGATGTTGACCTGGGTGGCGCTGGCCGCCAGGGCGCCGGGGATGGCCTTGCCGATCAGCTCGCGCACTTCCGGCGTCAGGCGCGGCAGCCGCCAGTGGACCTTGGCCCCCGACTTGTTGACGCCCCAGACCAGCAGGGCGGCCTGGGCGACACCGGCGACCACGACGCCGATCGAGCCCCAGGTCGCCGCGCCCACGGCGCTGGTCTGGGGCAGGATGAAGATCAGGGTCGAGATGTTCAGCAGGATCGGCGCGCCGGCCGAAAGAATGAAGCGGTCGCGGGCGTTCAACACGCCCGACAGGTGCGCGACGATGGCCATGCACGGCAGGTACGGCATGGTGATCTGGGTCAGCAGCACCGCCAGCTTGTATTTCTCGGTGCCCCAGCCGAAGCCCGGGCTGATCAGCATCATCAGCCACGGCATGGCCAATTGGCAGATCACGGTGATCAGGATGGTCGAGGCCGCCAGGGTGGCCATGGCGTCGGCGGCCAGGATGTCGGCCTTCTCCTCGCCGTCGCGCTGCAGCGACTTGGCGTAGGCCGGCACGAAGGCCGCCGCGAAAGCGCCTTCGGCGAAGAACCGGCGGAACAGGTTCGGGAAAGCCAGGGCCGCGTTGTAGGCGTCGGCGGCCGGGGTGGCGCTGGCCCCCATCCGGTACGAGACGGCCAGGTCCCGCGCGAAACCCATGAACCGGCTGACCAGGGTCAGGCCGGAATAGATCGCCGACGACTTCAGAAGCCCGCCGCCCTTCTTTGGCGCGGAGTCTTCAGCGGGAGCGGCGGGGGGGACGGTGTCGGTCACCAGCGGCTTCTGTGACGGCGCCGAGGGGGCGTCAAGAGCCGGCGCGTCCGGATCATCCCCGACAGGCTAGATCGCGATCTCGCTGGCGTCGCGGATCCAGCGTGTCCGCCGCGTCGATTCCAGCGAACCCTGGGCGTCGATGGCCCGCACGGCCGAGAAATCGAGCCCGGTCTCGGCCTGGATCGCCGCGACGGTCGTCTGGATGTGGCGGCTGCGCATCTCGTCCACCGTGTAGGGCTTGAGGCCCGAAAACACCTTGGCCTCGTACAGGGCCTGCACGTACTGGGTCTGGCCGACGATGAAGGCCGCCGCCGTCGCCTTGGCGTCGGTCTTCTGCAGCACCGCGATCTTCCAGAACGACAACGGAATGCGCCACGGCCCGCCCTCGCGGCCCTCGCCGTACCACGGGTCGTCGTCGCGATAGATCGGCCCCGTGAAGATCGTCAGCCGCCGCTCGGTGCGTTGGGCGCGATCCAGCAGGTAGTCTTCGAGATTGCCCCAGTCGATGTCGTTATAGCCCTGAACCTGGGGCGCGGCGTTGGTGTAGTGGAAGGTCTCCTCGGCATTGGCCGCCGCTTCCGCCTTGTCGGCGCCCCAGCACGGATCGAGCAGCCGCACCTGGTGGCCACGGCTGAACTGGACCGGATCCGTGCCCTTGTTCTTCTCATAGAAGTTGCCGGCCGGCTGATATTCGTCGGCGATCCGCGCGTCGCGCCGCCAGGTGTTCTTGCGCTCGCCGGGATGGATCAGCCGCGCCCCGTCGATATTGACCACGGTCAGGATCGGGAACTTCCGCGCCTTGTGGATCACCGACGAGTAGTGGCTGTAGTCGAGGATCTCCCCGCCGTTCAGCAGCGGAGCCACCAGGCCCAACGCCCGCATCGGCGCGATGACCTGATTGAGGTCGATGCGCACACTGAGGAAGTCCGGATCGTAGCCGGTGACGTCCGCCCAGCGTGAGACCGGAAGCGGCGAGCGGTCGGCCTCGAGCAGGCCCGCGCTCTCGCCCTGGCCCTTGGGCATCGGCGACAGGCCCAGCGACCCCTCCAGCCGATCCAGCACGACGCCGGCCTGGGGCGTCTGGAAACGGTTGGCCTCCAGGTGGCGGAAGATCGCGCTGACCCGCACGCCCTCGTTGGCGATGAAGACCGGCTCGGCGCCCAGATCGGTCAGGCTGGCGGGATCGGGCACCGCCTTGTGGTGCAGGGCCAGGACCTGCCACTGGTCGTTCATCACCGGCGCGCCGGACGAGCCAGGTTCGGTGTCGGTCGAATAGTGGATGAAGGCGTCCAGGTCGACGCCGGCCGCCGCCGCGGGATCCAGGTCCAGGATCTGGCTGGCGTGGATCGCGATCTGCTTGGCCTCGCCGCCGGGGTGCTGGATGATCGACACCCACTCGCCGTCGACGGCCTTGCCCGAGATCGGCAGCAGTGGCAGTCGGCCGAAGCGCGCCAGCGGCACGCCGTCATCCGACAGCGGCGTCACGCCGATGAAGGTGAAGTCCATTTCGGCGTTGGTGTAGAACACCTCGTGCGGGCGCAGGTTGAAGCTCACCGGCTCCTGCAGGACGCCGTCCAGATCGTGCTCGTAGGCGAACTCGGCCTCGGCCTGGCTGGCTTCGTCTGGACTGGCCAGCACGTGATGATTGGTCAGCAGCAGGCGCGGCCCGACCAGGAAGCCGGTGCCGTACCAGGCGCCGCCGTCGGCTGGGACCTTGATGCGGCAGACGGCGGCGGCCGCGCGCCGGCCCCGGTCCAGGAAGTTGATCGACAGCAGGTCGCTGGCGCCGATCATGCGTTCGAAGCCGTTGGGATCGGCCGAACTGGGCTCGATCAGCGTCTTGCGCGCCAAGAAACGTTTGTCGGATCGCGCCGAGGCCGCTCGCTGGGCCCGCGCGTTCGGCGCCACATAGGCCGGCGTCTTGTCGACGGCCTTGGCGACCGCGTCCGACAGGGCGGTCGAGGACGTCGCGACGATGTCGCGGCGAGGTCCGGTGTCGCGATCGGCATCCGTCATGGCGCTCTCCCCGAGGCGTGTCGGCGCGCCGAGCATGGACGGCGCGCGCGACACGTCCGTGACGATCTTGGGATTAATGTCGCGAAAACACAACCATTGGGGGCGCGACGCTTTCGACGATGATCCTACAAATGTGACCGGTACCAATTTTTCGTTGACGGCGCTGTCTTCCACCCGCAACCCTAGCGGCAAGGCTCGCGTCCGACGGGCCAGGAGGAAACATGATGCGCGGAGCCCCGCTCGCCCTTTCGCTCGCCTGCCTGCTGTCCGCCACCGCCATGGCCCAGACCGCGACGCCCCCGATGAAGCTGACCGAGGCCGGCTACTACGCCACGCCGGGGGCCGAGGTGCTGGTGTTCAGCAACTGGTACGACAGCCTGTTCAGCGACGCCAAGATCAGCGGGGTCGAGCTGGTCCAGCGCGGCGTGCGCACGGCCACCAACGGCGACGTCCGTCTCTCGCCGACGCCAGGCCAGTGGGACCCGATCGGCAAGCTGGTCGACCGCAAGGCCGATCCCAAGACCGGCGTGGTCGAAGCCACCCTTGAGTACGCCGAGCACGGCTTTCGCTATGTGATCCGATCCGAGCCACGCGGCGGCGACGTCGTGGTCGGCATCGTGCTGGACAAGCCCCTGCCTCCGGCGCTGGAGGACAAGGCCGGCTTCAACCTGGAATTCCTGCCGTCCGCCTATTTCCGCAAGACCTTCATGGCCGACGGCAAGGCCGGCGTCTTTCCGCTGTACCCGGCCAGCGACATGGCGGCGGGCGCGGGACAGGACGGTCGCGCCGAGCCCCTGCCCCTGGCGCGGGGCAAACGCTTCGTGCTGGCTCCGGAGGACAAAGCCCATCGCGTCACCCTGACCTCGTCGGCGCCGATCGCCCTCTATGACGGCCGCAACCAGGCCCAGAACGGCTGGTTCGTGGCGCGCGGCCTGCTGCCCTCGGGCAAGGCCGGCAAGGTGCTGGAATGGACCCTCTCGCCCCAGGGCGACCCCGCCTGGGTCCGACCGCCGATGATCGCCCACTCGCAGGTCGGCTACGCCCCGAACCAGGCCAAGACGGCGGTGATCGAGCTGGACCCGGCCGACAAGGCCAAGACCACCGCGCGCCTGCTGCGGATCGCCGACACCGGCGCCTTCACCACCGCCCTTGAGGGGCCTGTGAAGCCCTGGGGTCGTTACCTGCGCTACAACTACGGCCGCTTCGACTTCAGCGGCGTGAGACAGCCCGGCGCCTATGTCGTCGAGTATGGCGGCGTCCGCGGCGCGCCGTTCCGCATCGGTCCGGACGTCTACACCGACACCTGGCATCCGACCCTGGACGTCTATTTCCCGGTCGCCATGGACCACATGTTCGTCAACGAGGCCTATCGCGTCTGGCACGGCGAGGCCCACAAGGACGACGCCCTGCAAGCCCCGGTCGACCACGAGCACCTGGACCTCTACCGCCAGGGTCCGACCACCGACACGCGTTTCAAGCCGCTGGAACACATCCCCGGCCTGAACATCGGCGGCTGGTTCGACGCCGGCGACTTCGACATCCGCACCCAGACCCAGTACGCGGTCGTGCGCAACATGGTCGAGACCTGGGAAACCTTCCGCCCGACCCGCGATCAGACCAGCGTCGACGACGCCGCGCGCCGGGTCGAGATCCACATCCCCGACGGCAAGCCCGACCTCGTCCAGCAGATCCGTCACGGGACCCTGCAACTGGTCGCCCAGCACAAGGCCGTCGGCCACGCGATCAACGGCATCGTCGAGCCGGATCTCGACCAATATACCCACCTGGGCGACGCCGTGACCAAGACCAACGGGATCCCTGGCGACAAGGACGACCGCTGGGCCTTCACCAACAAATCCACGGCCCTGAACTACGGCTCGATCGCCGCTCTCGCCGCCGCCAGCCGCGCCCTGCGCGGAGCCGACGACGCCCTGGCCGACGAGAGCCTGACCATCGCCAGGCGGGTTTGGGACGAGGAGCACGCCCATGCCCCCGACGACTTCCGCCATGGCAACACCACCGGCGGCCACCTGACCGACGAGGAGTTCGACGCCACGGTCGAGCTGCTGATCACCACCAAGGAGCCAAAGTACGCCCAGCGCATCGAGGCGATGTGGCCCGAGGTCGAGAAACGCTTCGCCTTCAACGCCCGTACCGCGGTCCAGGCGATCCCGGTCATGCCGGCCGCCTACAAGGCCCGGATGGAGCCCGCCGTTCGGGCATGGCTGGCCGAGGACGCCAAGCTGGCGACGGCCAATCCGTTCGGCGTCTTCATCGGAACCGCCGGCTGGGCCGGCAGCGGCCAGGTGGTCGAGGCGGGCCTGACCCACGCGGCCCTGCGCAAGGCCTTCCCGGCCATTGTCCCCGTCGACGGCGTCCACCGCGCCCTCGACTATCTGTACGGGACCCATCCGGGCTCGAACCTGTCGCTGGTGTCCGGCGTCGGGACCCAGTCCAAGGAAGTGGCCTACGGCGCCAACCGCGCCGATTTCAGCTTCATCGCCGGCGGCGTCGTGCCCGGCGTGCTGATCATCAAGCCCGACCTGCCCGAGAACAAGGAGGACTGGCCGTTCCTGTGGGGCGAGAACGAATACGTGGTCAACGTCGCCGCCAGCTACATGCTGCTGGCCCTGACAGCGGACGTGATCGCCAAGGGACGCTAGGGGCGGCTCAGGACTTCGGCGCGAGGTCCGGCCGCGAGGCGAGGAAGGCCGCGCGTTCCTCGTCGGTCAGCACCTTGGCGGTCTTGCGGCGCGCCACCTTCGGGGTGGGCCGCGCATAGGCGCCGGCGGCCGGGGACGATGGCTTGAGATCGGCCAGGCGCTTGATGGGCGGCTTCATGTCGTTTCCCTAGCTCGCGTGACCCGGCGAGATTATCCCCCGGCCCGTGACGATCTCGCGAAGCCGGCCTAACGCGCCACGCTGGCCCGCGCCTTGCGCAGGCCCGCGCGCGCGGCCGGGGCCGTGGCTTCGTTCTGCTCGAGGGCGGCCAGCAGGTCGGCTTTCAGCGCGCCCACCTTGCGGGTCTCGGTGACCTTCCCACCCTCGGCGGTCTGGACGTAGAAGGCGTCGACGGCGCGCTCCCCATAGCCGTCGATATGGGCCGACTGGATGGAGAGGCCGCTCTCGGCCAGGGTCTTGGCCAGGGCGTGCAGCAGGCCCGGCCGGTCGCGACCCGAGGCCTCGACCACCGTGGCGTCGTTGGAGGCGTCGTTGTCGACCACGACCGTGGGGGCGATGGCGAAGGCCGCGGCGCGCGATTGCTCGGCGCCCCGGCGCGGCTCGACCGACAGCGCCTCGCCCCGACCCGCCGCCTCCAGCGCGTCGGCCAGGCGGCGCAAAGCGCGCGGGTTCTCGCAGCCGAACGGCGCGCCGGTCACGTCCTGAACATGGAAGACATCCAGGGCCTGGCCCTGGCGAGAGGTGAAGACCCGCGCCCCGACGACATTGCCGCCCAGCGACGAGATGGCCAGCGCCAGGTCGGCGAACAGGCCACGACGGTCCTTGGCCGCCACCACGATCTCGGCGGCGTTCTGGCCCTGACGCACACGACCCTCGGCGGCGGCTCCGCCCTGGATGGCCGCGCGGCGCGCCAGGGCGGCGTGCTCGAACAGGTCCTCTTGATTGAAGGCGCTGAAATAGGCGTTTTCCATCGCCGTGGCCCAGCCCATGGCGGCCGGGTCGGTCTCCAGCAGAGCCGCGCGGGCGGTCTCGGCGGTGATTTCCTGGTGGCGCTGGACATTGGCGGCGGCGTCGCTGCCGCGCCCACCCCGGAACACGGCTTCGGTGGCGTTGTAGAGCTCGCGCAGCAGCTGGCCCTTCCAGCCGTTCCAGACCCCCGGCCCCACGGCGCGGATATCGGCGACGGTGATCACCAGCAGCAGGCGCAGACGCTCGGGGTTCTCGACGATCCGCGCGAAGGCCCCGACGGTGCCGGGGTCGGAGACGTCGCGCTTCTGAGCGAAGTCGCTCATCACCAGGTGGTTCTCGACCAGCCAGGCGACCAGCTCGACCTTGACGCGCTCGACGCCCAGACGTTCGCAGGCGCTGCGGGCCGAGCGGGCCCCGGCCTTCTCCTGGCCGCCGACCCCGCCCTTGCCGGTGTCGTGCAACAGCATGGCCAGGAACAGGGCCTCGCGATCCTCGATCAGCGGCATGATCGAGACCGCCAGCGGGTGATCCTCCACCAGACGTCCGGCCGCCATGTCGCCGATCAGGCCGACGGCCCGCAGGGTGTGCTCGTCCACCGTGTACGAGTGGTACATGTTGAACTGCATCTGGGCCACGATCCGGCCGAACTCCGGCACGAAGCGGCCCAGCACCCCGGCGTCGTTCATCAGGGTCAGGGTGCGATAGCTGCGCTTGCCGCGCGCCAACAGGTCCAGGAACGCCCGGCAGGCGTCGGGATCGCGGCGCACGCGCGAGGTGATCAGCGACAGGCCGCGGGTCACCGCCGTGAAGGCGTCCGGATGCAGATCCAGATCGCGTTCGTCGGCGATCTTGAACAGGCGGATCAGGTTGACGGGATCGGCCTCGAAGACCTCCTGCCCCTCGATGTTCAGGCGCCCGTTGTCCTCGAAGAACCCCTCGACATCCAGCGCCTTGCGCTTGGGGCGGCCGCCCGGCAGGAACCGCGAGATGCCCTTGGGCTCGTTCTTGAAATGCTCGGCTTCCAGCTTGGCCGAGAAGGCGCGGGTCAAGGCCCCGACCTCCTTGGCGATCAGGAAATAACGCCGCATGAACCGCTCGACCGCCGGCGCGTCGCCCCGGTCGCCATAACCCATGCGGCGGGCGATCTCGGGCTGCAGGTCGAAGGTCAGGCGCTCTTCCGGACGACCGGTCGTGAAGTGCAGGTGGGCCCGCACGGCGTGCAGGAAGTCGAAGGCGCGGATGAAGGCCTTGGTTTCTCTCCCTGAGAACACCTCCATCTTGAAGACGTCCTCGGGACGATCCACCGGATGCAGATATTCGGCGATCCACATCAGGGTGTGCAGGTCGCGGAGCCCCCCCTTGCCTTCCTTGACGTTGGGCTCGACCATGTAGCGGCTGGCGCCGGCCCGGGCCTGGCGGTCGTCGCGCTCCTTCAGCTTGGCGGCGACGAACTGGGCGCCGGTGCCCTTCATGACGTCATCGCGGTAGCGCTTCTTCAGGTCCTCGGCCAGGCGCTCGTCGCCGGTCAGCCGGCGGGCCTCCAGGATCGAGGTTCGGATCGTGAAGTCTTCCTTCGAGAGGCGCACGCACTCCTCGATCGTCCGCGAGGCGTGGCCGACCTTGAAGCCCAGATCCCACAGCGCATACAGCATGTACTCGATCACGCTCTCGGCGTGCGGCGTCTGCTTGTAGGGCCGCAGGAACAGCAGATCGATGTCGCTGAACGGCGCCAGGGTCCGCCGGCCATAGCCGCCGACCGCCAACAGGCAAAGGCGTTCGCCCTCGGTCGGGTTGCGGGCCCGGAACACGTGCACCGTGGTGAAGTCGTAGAGGGCGGTGATCACCTCGTCGGTGACGCCGCTGAGCAGGCGGGCGGTCTCGACGCCGGCGGCCCCGTTCTCCAACCGCTCCTTGGCGATCATCCGGCCGCGAAACAACGCCTGCTTCAGGATCTCGATGGCCCGCGAGCGCTGCTCGGCCTCGTTGCCGATGGAGTCGAGGGCGGCCGCGGACAGGCGCGCGCGCAGGGCGTGCCCGTCGACGACGTGTTCCAGGCGGGTGGGGCGAAGGCGACGGGGCATGTTGATTATATAAGTACCAGCTAGGTCTTCAGCAGACCCTTAAGACGATAGAGCGCCTCCAAGGCCTCGCGGGGGCTCATGCCGTCAACGTCCAGATCCGACAAGGTGTCCTCGACGACACTCGGCGCCGCTTTGGCGGGCGCTTGGACGACCGCCTGACTCACCGCGAACAGCGGCAGGTCGTCCAGCTTGGCCGGCGACTGGTCCTTGCTCTCCAGGCGGTCCAGCACCTCGCGGGCGCGGACGACCACGGGACCGGGCACGCCGGCCAGCTTAGCCACTTGAACACCATAAGAGCGGTCGGCCGGACCCGGCGCGGCCTCGTGCAGGAACACCAGATCGCCGTTCCACTCCTTGGCCCGCAGGGATAGGTTGGAGACGTGCGCTAGCCGCTCCTCAAGGGTCGCCAGCTCGTGATAGTGCGTGGCGAAGAGAGCGCGGCTCTTGTTGGTGTCGTGCAGGGCCTCGGCGCAGGCCCAGGCGATGGCCAGGCCGTCATAGGTGGCCGTGCCCCGACCGATCTCGTCCAGGATCACGAGCGAGCGCGGACCGGCCTGGGTGAGGATGGCGGCGGTCTCGACCATCTCCATCATGAAGGTCGAGCGGCCCCGGGCCAGGTCATCCCCCGCCCCGACGCGGCTGAACAGGCGATCGACCACGCCAAGACGGAAGCTGGCGGCCGGCACGTAGCAGCCCGACTGGGCCAGGATCGCCAGCAGGGCGTTCTGGCGCAGGAAGGTCGACTTACCGGCCATGTTCGGGCCGGTGACGATCGACAGCCGCGCGCCGGTCTCGCCCGAGGCGTCCAGGCAGCAGTCATTGGGCGTGTAGGGGTCGCCGGCGCGCTTGACGGCGGCCTCGACCACCGGGTGGCGGGCGCCCTTGGCGTCGAAGGCGTAGGACTTGTCGACGACCGGCCGCACGGCGTCGGCGTCCTCGGCCCATTCCGCCAGCGCCGAGGCGACGTCCAGCCGGGCCAGGGCCTCGGCGGCGATCTGGATGGCGTCGGCCAACAGCCGGGCCTGCTCGCGCCAATCCTCGAAGGCGGCGACCTCCATGGCCAGGGCCCGTTCGGCGGCCTGGGCGATGCGGGCGTCGAGGTCGGCCAGTTCCACGGTCGTGAAGCGCACCTGGTTGGCCAGGGTCTGACGGTGGATGAAGGTCGCGTTCAAAGGCGGCTGGAACAGCGGGTCGGCCTTGCCGGCCGTGGCCTCGACGAAATAGCCCAGCACGCCGTTGTGGCGGATCTTCAGCGGCACGCCGCTGTCGGCGGTCAGCTGGGCCTCCAGGGCGACGATGACCTTGCGGCTGTCGTCGCGCAGGCCGCGCGCCTGGTCCAGCTCCGGACGGATGCCGGCGGCGACGAAACCGCCGTCGCGGGCCAGGGCCGGGAGATCCGAACCAAGGCCCTGCTCCAACACATTGAGGAACTGCGACAGGCCCTCGTGCAGCGACGGGGTCAGGGCCTTGAAGGCGTGCTCCAGCTCGAACGGCGGCGGCGACAGCGGATCGGGCGAACCGCCCGCCATGCCGGCCAGGCGCTCGCCGACCTTCAGGGTGTCGCGCAGGCAGCCCAGGTCGCGCGGGCCGCCCCGACCGAGGGCGAGACGGGAAAGCGCGCGGGCCATGTCGCCCGAGCCCTTCAGCACCTCGCGCAGGCGCTGTCGCAGCTGGCGGTGCTCGACGAACCACTCGACGGCGTCCAGGCGCTGGTCGATCGCGGCGACGTCGAGCAGCGGACGGGCCAGCCGCGAGGCCAGCATCCGCGCGCCGCCGGCGCTCACCGTGCGGTCGATGCAGGCCAGCAGCGAGCCGTTGCGGTCGCCGGTCTGGGTGCGATCGATCTCCAGACTGCCGCGCGTGGCTGGGTCGATGGCCATGACGTCGGCGTCGGCGGCCCGCCGGGGCGCGCGGAGCGCCGGCAGCTTGCCGGCCTGGGTCATTTCCAGGTGGGCGGCGATCAGGCCCAGGGCGCCGATCTCGGCCGGGGTCAGCCCGCCGAAGCCGTCCAGGGTGTCGACGCCGTACAGGCGCTTCACCCGGGCTTCCGAAGCCTGTGGCTCCGACAGGGCCGAGGGCATCGGCTGCACCAGGCCGCCGCAGATCTTCAGGGTCTGGGACAGGCTCTCGTCCGCCAGCAGCCGGTCGGCGACCAGGGTTTCGGACGGGGCCAGGGCCGCCAGGATCGGGGCGACCGCTTCCTTGGCCAGGGCGAAGACCTCGACCTCGCCGGTCGACAGTTCGACCGACGCCACGGCGGCCTGTCCGGCGCGCACCGCCACGGCCGCCAGACGGTTGGCGCCCCGCGCGTCCAGCAGGCCGTCCTCGGTCAGGGTGCCCGGCGTCACGACGCGGACGATGTCGCGGCGGACGACCGACTTGGAGCCGCGCTTCTTGGCCTCGGCCGGGTCTTCCATCTGCTCGCAGACGGCGACCTTGAAGCCCATGCGGATCAGCTTGGATAGATAGGCCTCGGCCGCGTGCTGCGGCACGCCCGCCATCGGAATCGGCTGGCCCGCATGCGTGCCCCGGAACGTCTGGCTGATGCCCAGCGCCGCGGCGGCCTTGTAGGCGTCGTCGAAGAACAGCTCGTAGAAATCGCCCATGCGGAAGAAAATCAACGCATCGGGCTGCCGCGCCTTCATCTCGAAGAACTGCTGCATCACCGGCGTCGCGCCGGTGGGGTCGAGCAGGTGCGCGGGGGTCGGCGTGGCGTGGGCGTTCATGACGCCCGAAACTACAGAGCGTCGCGGGTGGCGTTAAGGGGCGGCGTTAAGGAAATACGGGGATGAAGCGGGACGAACAGCCATTTTGCGCGCTTGACCCGCGTCGCCCGTTCCGTTGAGCTTTCTCGATGACCGACAAGCGGCCCGCGAAGCCGGACAAGTCCGAAGTCACCCTGCTGGAGCTTCCGGGCTTCAAGGTCAGCCTGGCCAACGAAACCGGACTATCGGCCCCGGCCAAGCTGCGCGACGACGCCTTCATCGGCGGATGGGTCGTGGGCGCGATCATCGCGGCGATCATCCTCGGCGGCCTGGTCGTGGCCCTGGAACGCGTCAGGCAAGGGGGCTAAGGAAACGCCCTAGTTCCCCGTGACCTCTTCCCAGAACCTCTTGGCCTTGCCGACGAAGTTGGCGGACTTGGGGTTCTGTTTCTCGCCGCACAGGCCGGCCAGTTCGCGCATCAGTTCCTTCTGACGAGCGGACAGGTGGGTCGGGGTTTCGACGAACAGCTCGACCACCAGATCACCGCGCTGGCGGCTGCGCAGGGACGGCATGCCCTTGCCCTTGAGGCGGACGGTCTTGCCCGTCTGGGCGCCTTCCGGGACCGTGACCGAGATCTTGCACTGGCCATCGCAGGTCTCGCCGCCCAGCAGGCAGGGGGCCTCGATCTCGCCGCCCAGGGCGGCCGTGGTCATCGGCACCGGCACGGTGCACAGCAGATCGAGACCGTCGCGCTCGAACAGCTCGTGCGGGGTCACCGACAGGAAGATGTAGAGGTCGCCGCGCGGACCGCCGCGCGCGCCCGCGTCGCCCTCGCCCGCCAGGCGGATGCGGGCGCCGTCGTCGACCCCGGCCGGGATGCGGACCGACAGGATGCGCTCGCGGCGCACCTGGCCGTGGCCGTGGCAGTTGGTGCAGGGATCCAGGACCAGACGGCCCGAGCCGCCGCAGCGCGGACAGCCGCGCTCGACAGCGAAGAAGCCTTGCGTCGCCCGGACCCGGCCGGCGCCGCCGCAGGTGCCGCAGACGGTGGGATTGGTGCCGGGCTTGGCGCCCGAGCCCTCGCAGACCTCGCAGGTCATGGCGGCGGGCACCTTGATCTCGACCTCGGCGCCGGCATAGGCCTGCTCGAGGGAAATCTCCAGATCGTAGCGCAGGTCCTGGCCGCGCTGGGGACCGTTCGACTGGCGACGGCCGCCGCCGAACATCTCGCCGAACACGTCGCCAAAGACGTCGTTGAAGATGTCGCTGGTGTCGAAGCCCTGGCCGCCGAAGCCAGCGCCGCCCCCACCTTGGCCGCCATTGACGCCAGCATGGCCGAAGCGGTCATAGGCCGCGCGCTTCTGGGGGTCGGAGAGGACCGAATAGGCCTCGTTGATCTCCTTGAACCGCCCGGTCGCGTTCTCGCAACCGCCATTGCGGTCAGGGTGGTGTTCCATCGCCAGTTTGCGGAACGCGGACTTCAGACCAGCATCATCGATGGTCCGGGTCACGCCGAGAATTTCGTAATAGTCGCGCATCGTCAGCGTCTGGCGCCCAAAAGGCCCACGAAAGTGGCGTTGATACAGGGAGAGGTGGGATAGCACGCGGCCCGGCGCAAGGCGTCCTGGGGCGGCGAGACAAGACGTCGCGGCCGGGGAACAGACCTATCGAGAATGTTCCCCGGCGCGCGCATGGCGATTAGTTCGCCGGCTTGTTGTCGTCGACTTCCTCGAACTCGGCGTCGACGACGCCATCGTCCGCGGCTTCGGCGCCGTCAGCGCCGTCGTCCGAGCCTTGCTGCGAGGCGTACATGGCCTCGCCCAGCTTCATCGACGCCTGGATCAGGGCTTGAGTCTTGGCCTGGATGGCCTCGACGTCCTCGCCTTCCAGGGCGGTCTTCAGTTCGGTGATCCCGGTCTCGATCGCGGTCTTTTCAGGCGCGCCGACCTTGTCGCCGTGCTCGGCCAGGGCCTTCTCGGTCGAGTGCAGGATCGCCTCGCCCTGGTTCTTGGCCTCGACCAGCTTCTTCTTGGTCTCGTCCGCGGCCTTGTTGGCCTCGGCTTCCTTGACCATGCGCTCGATGTCGCTGTCCGAGAGGCCGCCATTGGCCTGGATGCGGATCGAGTGCTCCTTGTTGGTCGCCTTGTCCTTGGCGTGGACCTGCACGATGCCGTTGGCGTCGATGTCGAAGGTGACCTCGATCTGCGGCACGCCGCGCGGCGCCGGCGGGATGCCGACCAGGTCGAACTGACCCAGGATCTTGTTGTCGACGGCCATCGGGCGTTCGCCCTGGAACACGCGGATCGTCACGGCCGACTGGTTGTCGTCGGCGGTCGAGAAGGTCTGCGAGCGCTTGGTCGGGATCGTGGTGTTGCGTTCGATCAGCGGGGTGAACACACCGCCCAGGGTCTCGATGCCCAGGGTCAGCGGGGTCACGTCCAGCAGCAGCACGTCCTTGACGTCGCCTTGCAGCACGCCCGCCTGAACGGCGGCGCCGAGCGCCACGACTTCGTCGGGGTTCACGCCCTTGTGCGGCTCGCGACCGAAGAAGTCCTGCACCGCCTGCTGGACCTTGGGCATGCGGCTCATGCCGCCGACCAGGATCACTTCGTCGATGTCGCTCTTCTTCAGGCCGGCGTCCTTCAGGGCCTGTTCGCACGGACCGATGGTGCGCGAGATCAAGTCGTCGACCAGGGCTTCCAGCTTGGCGCGCGACAGCTTGATGTTCAGGTGCAGCGGACCCGAGGCGTTCATGCTGATGAACGGCAGGTTCACTTCGTACTGAGCGGTGCTCGACAGTTCCTTCTTGGCCTTTTCGGCCTCTTCACGAAGGCGCTGCAGAGCCAGCTTGTCCTTGCGCAGGTCGACGCCCTGCTCCTTCTTGAACTCGTCGGCCAGGTAGTCGACGATCCGAAGGTCGAAGTCCTCGCCGCCCAGGAACGTGTCGCCGTTGGTCGACTTCACTTCGAAGACGCCGTCGCCGATTTCCAGGATCGACACGTCGAAGGTGCCGCCGCCCAGGTCGTAGACGGCGATCTTCTTGTTGTTATCCTTGTCCAGGCCATAGGCCAGGGCCGCGGCGGTCGGCTCGTTGATGATGCGCAGGACTTCCAGGCCGGCGATCTTGCCCGCGTCCTTGGTCGCCTGACGCTGGGCGTCGTTGAAATAGGCCGGAACCGTGATGACCGCCTTGGTCACCGGCTCGCCCAGATGGGCTTCGGCGGCTTCCTTCATCTTCTGCAGGATGAAGGCCGACACTTCTTGCGGGCTGTAGTCCTTGCCGTGCGCCTTGACCCAGGCGTCGCCGGTCGGGCCCTTGACGATGTCGTAGGGCACCATGCCCTTGTCTTTTTCCACGACCGGGTCGCTGGCGTTGCGGCCGATCAGGCGCTTGATCGCGAACAGCGTATTGGTCGGGTTGGTCACGGCCTGGCGCTTGGCCGGCTGGCCAACCAGGCGTTCGCCATCTTCCATGAAGGCGACGACCGACGGCGTCGTGCGAGCGCCTTCGGCGTTCTCGATCACCTTCGGATTCTTGCCGTCCATGATGGCGACGCACGAGTTCGTGGTGCCAAGGTCGATGCCGATAATCTTGCTCATTTTGGTACCTGTTCGCTCCTTTAGGCGGACGGTGGTGACTAGGGCCTTCTCGGAAGCGCCCCGGTTTTTCTCGTTCCCGTCCCCGATGGGTTCGTACGCTCTACGGTTGGGTCCGCATCCTGTTCCGTCGGCGAAAACCAAACGGGCAAAATGCGTTGTGCGAAGTTGACGAGCCCGTCAACCCCGCTTCGAAGCCGGATATGGGGGATGGGCGGCAGGGCGCAAGCCCATAACCCCTCGGAAGGAGGGGGAATCTGGTCCCGCGAACAAGAAAAATGGCCGCGCCCCTCTCGAAGCGCGACCATTGAAAGTTCTGGATTATTCGAGAATTAGCCGGCCTTGGCGACCCAGGCGGTGATCGCCGGCAAGCGCTGCTGGCGGATCTGGGCGCGGTTCATCACGGCGGCGGCGGCCTTGTCGCCTTCCTTGCGCGAACCTTCCGCCAGATTGGCGGCGGCCCAGGCCTTGATCTTCTCGGCGGTGGCCGGGTTCGACGAAGCCTGGCCCAGGCCCGGGATGAACCGGGTGCGCGAGGTCGAGTCGACCTTGTCGTTGACCGCGTCCTTGTTGGCCACGGCCCAGTCAAAGGTCATGTCCGGATGCAGGCTGGCGACCTTGGAGATCATGGTCGACGACAGGGTCTCGCCCGGCTCGGTGGTCAGGGCCAGTTCCAGCGCCTTCCTGGCCAGGGCTTCGTCCTCGGCCGAGGCCAGCAGGGTGTAGAGCTGGGCGCGGACCAGCGGAGTCTTCTCGGCCCGAGCCTGGGCGCGGATCGCATCCCAGGTCGCCTGGTCGGCATGCTTGGCCACCACGCCCAACACGGTCTTACGCAGCGGGCCGGGGATCGCGGACGGGTCGGTCTTGTCGGCGTTGAAGCGACGGGTGGCTTCCGCCACGACCTCCGCGTCGCCCAGGCCGCCCAGCGCCCCGATCAGGTCGGCGCGCAGGATGGCGACATTGTCCGGCTCGCCGGTCTTGGCGGTCCAGCCCACCTTGGCCAGCAGCGGCCGCAGCTGGCCGATGGCGACCTTGCGGAACGCCGCCCGCTCGGTCGGCGCGTCGCCGTAATAGCCGTCGATGGCCGACATCACGCTGGACACCTTGGACAGCACCTGCGGATCAGCGTCGGCGGGCGTGGCCTTGGCCAGGTCAAGGAAGTCGGTGGCGGGCTGGTAGCCGGCCAGGCCCATCGACCAGGCGTCGCTCATCACGCCCAGCTGGTCGATCGCCGGCAGCTTGGCGAAATTCTGGACGATGCCGGTGAAACGCTCCGCGCCGTACAGAGTGCGGAAGTAGCCGCTCTGGCCGGCATTGACGACCACCGGGCCGCAGCCGTCGACGGTGACCGCGCCTTGGCCGCCGGTGACCAGGGTCTTGGCCGTCCCGCCACCGATGGCCCGGACGGTGACGGGCACGCGCCAGGTCAGGGGCTTCTTGTCCGGGACGTCCTTGCTGAACTCGCCCTGGGTCAGGGAGAGCGTGGTCTTGCCCGCCGCGCAGGTGGCGTTGCCGACCGTGATCAGCGGCACGCCCGGCTGCAGGGTGAAGTCGTGGGCGATGGCCTTGATCGGCTTCTTGGCCGCCGTCTCGACCGCGCCCCACAGGTCGTCGCTGACCGTATTGCCGTGGGCGTGCGCCTTCATGTAGGCGCGCACGCCGTCGCGCCAGGCGTCGTGGCCCACATAGCTTTCCAGCATGCGGATGACGGCCTCGCCCTTCTGGTAGGTGATGGCGTCGAAGGCCTGGCTGGCCTGCTCGACGGTCTCGACGTGCTGCACCACCGGGTGGGTTGTCCGCAGGGCGTCCAGGCCCATGGCGTATTCACGGCCGTTCACCGCGCTGACGGCGGCGTTCCATTCGGGGTGGAAGAGTTCGGTCGCCCGGCCTTCCATCCACGAGGCGAAGCCCTCGTTCAGCCACAGATCGTCCCACCAGGCCATGGTCACCAGGTCGCCGAACCACTGGTGGGCCATCTCATGGGCCACGGTGGTGAAGACGTTCTGGCGGTCGGTCTCGGTCGAGATCGCCGGGTCCAGGTTCATGGCGTATTCGAAGTAGAAGATCGCGCCCCAGTTCTCCATGGCGCTGAAGAACTGGCTGCGACCCGGGGCGGCGATGTTGTCCAGCACCGGCAGCGGATAGGGCGTGCCGAAATAGTCGTTGTACCAGGGCAGGATGTCGGCGGCGGCCTTCAAGGCGAAGTCGGCCTTGGGGGTGTCGCCCTTCTTGGTCACCACGCCGACGTCGACGCCGGCCGACTTGACCGAGGCGCGGTCGAACTCGCCCAGGCCGAAGAACAGCAGATAGGTCGACATCTTGGGCGAGGTGGCGAACTTCACGACGGTCTTGCCGCCGCCGAGATCCTTGGACGACGCGATCGGCATGTTGCCCAGGGCCATCTGGCCGGTCGGGATCGTCGCCTGGACGTCGTAGGTGGCCTTGTAGAACGGCTCGTCCCACGAGGGGATGAAGCGGCGAGCATCGGAGTTCTCGAACTGGGTGTAGATCGCCCGCTTCTTGCCGTCCTGCGTCTCGTAGTCGAGGGCGAACAGGCCGGCGGCCTGCTTGTAGATCTTGCCGGCATAGTCGATCGACAGAACGTACTTGCCCTTCGGCAGGGTCTTGCCGAACGTGAAGGCGGCGGTCTGGGCCTCTTCGTCGACCTTGATCTTGGCCGCGCCGACTCCGGCGATCTCGGCTTTCGAGAACGTCAGGTCGGCGGCCTGCAGGGTCACGGTCGCGGTCGGCTCGACCACCTCGATGGCGATCTTCACCTGAGCCGTGAAGGTCATCTTGTCGGCGTCGGGCGTGAAGGCCAGATCATAGTGGACGGGCCGGACGTTGCGCGGCAGCTGGGTCGTCACGGTCGCGAACGTCGCGCCTTTCGTGCCGATGGAAGCCGGCGCATGAACCGCGGCGGAAGCGCTTCCGGCGGCCAACAAAATCACGGCCATGGCCGCTGAGGACATAAGACGACGCATGTTTGGTCCTAGACTGGAAAAATTATCCGGCCCCCTCAGCCGGTGGCGCAAACCAACACCTTCCGCCCCTATGGCGCGCGTTAAGTTTCAGTAATGTTTCAGCCCCTGACCGTCATTCCGGGTTTCGACCTGTGGCCCGGCTTCCTGGACCCCGCCGTCCAGCGCGCTCTGGTCGACGCCGTCATGGCGGCCGCCGAGGTCGCGCCCTTCGCCAACTACGGCACGGCCTATGGTAAGCCGATGAGCGTAGCGATGACGGCGTTCGGCCCGCTGGGCTGGACCAGCGACGGGGCGGGATACCGCTACGCCGAACGGCATCCGGGCACGGATCAGCCCTGGCCGGCCATGCCGCCCGTCCTGCTCGACCTCTGGGCCAGGCTCGGCGATCCGGATGCGCCGCCGGACTCGTGCCTGATCAACCTCTATCGCGATGGCGCCCGCATGGGCCTGCACCAGGACCGCGACGAGGCCTATCCGCGGTTTCCGGTGCTGTCGATCTCGCTGGGCGACACGGCGGTGTTCCGTATCGGCGGGACGTCGCGGAAAGATCCGACGCGCGGCCTGAAACTGAGCTCGGGGGATGTGTGTCGGTTGTCGGGACCCGCGCGGCTGGCCTTCCACGGCGTGGACAGGATCCTGGCCGGTTCGTCGGGCCTCGTCCCGGGTGGCGGACGGATCAATCTGACCCTGCGCCGGGCCCGGTAGCCGGCTATTCAGCCGCCCGGCGGGCCGCGTAGCTGATCTTCGCGGCGTCCATGCGGGCCGAGTTGGCGACCACCCACTCGGCCAGGGCCTTCACCGGCGTCAGCAGATCGTGGCCCAGGTCGGTCAGGGCGTATTCGACCTGCGGCGGCGTCGTATGGGTCACGGTGCGCGAGACGAAGCCGTTCTCCTCGAGATCGCGCAGCGTCGAAGCCAGCACCTTCTGGCTGATCTCGCCGATGTCGCGGCGCAGGGCGTTGAACCGCCTCGGCCCGTAGCCCAACGTCCGCACGACCAGCAGGGTCCACTTGTCGCTGATCCGCGCCAGCAGGCGGCTGATGTGTTCGCAGTGCGAGGCGTCGCCCTGGCAGGGGGTGGTTTCCTCGCGGTTATCTAGTGCCGACAAAGTGCCTCCTTACGCGGTCACGGACAACTTTCGTAATCTGGTTTCTATCAGAAACTAGCATACCCAAGGTTATCATGACGACCAAACCCCGCATCGCCGTGATCGTCGGCTCGACCCGTCCAACCCGCTTCGCCGACGTTCCGGCGCAATGGATGCTCAAGCAGGCCCAGGCCCGCGGCGACCTGGACGCCGAGCTGGTCGACCTGCGCGATCATCCGCTGCCGCTGTTCGACGAGATCGCCTCCAACCGCTGGATGCCCAGCCAGAGCCCCGAGGCGGTGCGCTGGCAACAGACGCTGGCGCGCTTCGACGGCTTCATCTTCGTGGTCGCCGAGTACAACCACTCGATCACCGGCGTGCTCAAGAACGCGCTCGACCAGGCCTATGCGGAGTGGGAGCACAAGCCGTTCACGGCGATCGGCTATGGCGGCGTTGGGGCCGCGCGCGCCGTCGAGCACCTGCGGGGCATCGGCTCGGAGTTGCAGATGGTCTCGACCCGCGGCGTCGTCCATATCGGCGGCGCCGACTTCATGGCCATCCACCCTGGCCTGGGCGGCAAGCAGACGATCGAGGACATCGAGGGTCACCTGCTTCCGTCGGCGACCGCCGCGCTGGACGAACTCGTCTGGTGGGCCAAGGCGACCATGGCCGCGAGAGCGTCGGCCGCCTGAGGCGGTCCGACCTTAGGCCCGAACCCAAAAAGGCCGCTCCGGATGGAGCGGCCTTTCCTTTGGATCACGTCTGGAAAGCTTCGGCGGATCAGCCGCGCAGCTTGCGGGTGATGACTTCCAGGTCGTGGTTCAGGGTGCTGTCCTCGGCGCGCAGGGCCTCGATGCGGCGCACGGCGTGCAGGACCGTGGTGTGGTCGCGGCCCCCGAAACGACGGCCGATGTCCGGCAGCGACCGGGTGGTCAACTGCTTGGCCAGCCACATGGCGGCCTGGCGCGGACGGGCCACGGCGCGGTTGCGGCGCTCGCTGAGCAGGTCGGCCTGCTTCATGCCGTAGTGCTCGGACGTCGCCTTCTGAATGTCGTCGATGGTGATGCGCTTCTCGCCCGACCGCAGGTGCGGACGCAGGACCGCCTGCACCTCGTCCAGGGTCAGGCGCGACAGGCCTTCGCCGGCGCGGGCCGACAGGGTGTTCAGCGCGCCTTCCAGCTCGCGGACGCTGTCGGTGAAGCGGTCGGCCAGGAACTGCAGCACGTCCGGACGCATGGTCGGATCGAAGCCGTGCGCGGCGGCCAGGGTCTGGATCTTGCGCTCCAGGATGCCCATGCGCAGGTTGCGGTCGGCCGGCTCCAGGCCGCAGACCAGCCCCGCCGACAGATGCGACCGCAGGTGCGGATCCATCTCGGTCATGGCCGATGGCGGACGGTCCGCCGAGAACACGACCCGGCCGCCTTCGCCAACCAGGGCGGTCAGGGTGTGGAACAGCTCTTCCTGGGTCGACTGCTTGCCGGCGATGAAGTGCACGTCGTCGATGATCAACAGATCAGCCGCGCGCAGCTCTTCCTTGAAGGCCGCCGTCTGGCGATCCATCAGGGCGCGCACGAAGGTCGACAGGAAACGCTCGGCGGTCAGATAGACCACGCGCTTTTCGGGCGCGTTGCGCATGGCTTCCCAGGCCAGGGCGTTCAGCAGGTGCGTCTTGCCGAAGCCGTAGGGGCCGTGGAACAGCACGGGATTGAAGTGGCCGTCGGCCCAGTTGGCGATCCGGCGCGCCACGGCGTGGGCGAACTCGTTGGCCGGACCCGGGACGAAGGTCTCGAAGGTGAAGCGTTCCTGCAGGCCCTGGGTGCGAGGCGACTTGGCGCTGGGAACCACGACGGCCGGCGCGTCGGTCGACACCGGCAGCACGATCTCGATGGGCTCGGCCGCGGCGGCCTTCGGGGCGGCCTCGACATAGGCGCCAGCCGAAGCCTCGAATTCCAGGCGCGACTTCAGGTCGATGCGACGACCGGTCGGGTCGTTGGCCGCCCAAAGTTCGCCGATGCGACGCCAAGCGCTGCGACGGATCCAGTCACGAGCAATGCCCGTGGGCGTGACCAGGACGACATCACCGGCCGCGGCCTCACGCAGCATCGCCGGCGCGATCCATGACCCGAAGGCCGCGTCGCCCAGCTCGCGTTTCAAAGCCACGGTCACCTTCGACCACACGGTCGCCGCCGGCTCGCAAGCCGTCGTGATCGCCGCCGAAAAATCTTGGCTGGCCACCCCGCCCTTCATCGTCATTCGTCCACCGCCTTCGCACAAAAACAACCGCCGCAAACCCACTTCAGTCGCCCGCCCCCCATGGCGTACGACCGGTTACTCAGCGCACACAGGTTCTTACTCGGCGACCGCATTGGGTCCGCCGCCGCCTTGTTTTTTCCAAGACTGGAGAAGCGCTGAGACGCTTAAACTAGCCAGCGGAGGGGGCCGGTCAAACGGAAAACTTGCGTCCGAGCCCGGATATTTCTGTTGACTCGCGAGAGCCCCTCGCCTGGCAAGGGAATAGTGAAGCCAACCCCTCAGATCACAGATTGCAACGCGAAAAATAGAGCGTTGGATTCAAAGCAAAAGCCGGTCAGGCGGACCTGACCGGCTTTTGTAAATACTTGTAATCGTTGAACGAACGACGTTCGTCCAAGATCTGGACTAGGCGGCGGCCTTATCCAGCTTCTTCAGACGAGCCGCCAGACGCGACACCTTGCGCGATCCGGTGTTCGGATGAACGACGCCCTTCGAGACAGCGCGCATCAGCTCCGATTGAGCCTCGATGAACGCGGCCTTGGCGACGGCGACGTCACCCTTGGCGATGGCGTCGTCGAACTTGCGCAGGAAGGTGCGCACGCGCGAGCGACGAGCGGTGTTGACTTCGGTGCGGCGGGCGATCTTGCGGATCGCCTTCTTGGCGCCGGGATTATTGGCCATGGGTCGGACCTTCAAACGGACAGCCGCGCGGCGACCGCGAAGCAGGGAAAATAGAGCGCGCGGATATACGGGAAGCGCTCGCCGGGGTCAACGGTCCACAGGCAGGAATCCCGCGGGCCATTTTGGCGCAATCGTTTCCGAGCGTGACAGCCAAAAGTGGGAACCGGTTTTGGCGCCCGTCATGCGACCAAAAAACTACTCGCCTTTGAATGCCGGCTTTCGCTTCTCGACGAAGGCCGCCATGCCTTCCTTCTGATCCTCGAACGCGAACAGCGAATGGAACAGGCGGCGCTCCAGAGCGACCCCCGTCGTCAGGGTCGTCTCATAGGCGGCCTCGACCAGTTCCTTGTTCATGGCCACGGCCAGCGGCGACTGGGCGGCGATCTTGGCGGCCACGGCCAGCACCTCGTCGACCAGCGTGTCGGCCGGGAAGATCCGCGACACCAGGCCCGAACGCTCGGCCTCCTCGGCGCCCATCATCCGGCCGGTCAGGATCATGTCCATGGCCTTGGACTTGCCGACGAACCGGGTCAGGCGCTGGGTGCCGCCGATGCCGGGCGCGACACCGAGGTTGATCTCGGGCTGGCCGAACTTGGCGGTGTCGGCGGCCAGGATGAAGTCGCACATCATGGCCAGCTCGCAGCCGCCGCCCAGGGCGTAGCCGGCGACGGCGGCGATGATCGGCTTGCGACACTGCTCGATCGCCCGCGCGCCGGCGGTGAAGAAGTCGGCCTTGAACATCTGGGCGTAGCTCTTGTCCGACATCTCCTTGATGTCGGCGCCGGCCGCGAAGGCCTTGGCCGAACCGGTCAGCACGATGCAGCCCACGGCGTCGTCAGCCTCCGCGACCGCCAGCGCCTGGGCCAGCTCGCCCAGCAGCTGGGTGTTGAGGGCGTTCAGGGCCTCGGGCCGGTTCAGGCGGATCAGGGTCACGCCCGGAGCCTTGTCCGGCGCTTCGACGATCAGGGTCTGGTACTCGGCCACGTCTTCAGCCATCGGGGCGGTCTCCTGCTTGAACGGTGCAGTTATAGAGAGGCGCGCGGCGTTGGGGAGCCCTCTAACCGCCACGGCGTCGCCGCTTCACGCGGCGTGGCCGCTGAAGGTGTGGAAGGGACGCGGAGCGCCGGACGACGCCTTCCCGAAGAAAGGCCGGCGAGCGCTACCCGCTCGACCACCCCGACAGCCGTCACGATCGCCGGCCGGACGCCCCTTCCAAGCCATCGGGTGAGGAAGAGTATGGGGCGGGGTTGAACGCGGATCATTCGGCGGCGTGTAAAATCGACAAGCGATTGATTTCGCTGCGTTCTATCTTGCGAATTCCGGGGATGCAGCGCGCCCAATCCCCTCTTTCCATGAAAGAGGGATTCGACAGCGACCCCGCCCGGAACTTCGTACGGCCGGCTATCGGGACCTGAGCCCCGCGGCCCTGATGGGCGCCCGCGACGAGACTGACTAACCCGAGGTCGACGGCGCCAAGGCCGCCAAAATCGTGCAAACAAGTCCCTCCGGTCTGTAGTCCAGGTTGACCGGACCCCGTAGATCCGCGGCAAGGCTGCGCTGCAGAAGGCGGACACCAAAGCCTTGCCGCTGGGGCGGAGCGACGGTGGGGCCGTCGTGTTCTTGCCACACGATCTCGACCGTCTGCGGATCAGGACAAGACCATCGAATATCGATGTAGCCCCGCTCGTTCGACCATGCGCCGAACTTCGTCGCATTCGTGGCCAGCTCGTGCAGCGCCATCGACAGGGCCAAGGCAAGGGGAGGATGCAGCGAGACCGTCGGACCCGCCAAGCGCAGTCGCTCAGCGTCGACAATGTTGGGCAGAATGACCTCGCGCGCGATTTCCGCGAGCTGGCTACCTTCCCATTGCTGCCGCGTCAGGACGTCGTGCGCCTTCGAGAGCGCCATCAACCTCGCCGTGAAAGCCGCCCGGGCCGCGGACAGGTCTTCAGTGCCCCGAAAGGTCTGCGCCGCGAGAGATTGGACCGTGGCCAGGTTGTTTTTGACCCTGTGATTCAGCTCCCGGACCATAAGTTCAAGCTGCTCAATACCGCGCTTTCGCTTGGTGACATCGCGATAGAGCAGCACCAATCCTTCGGCCGTTGGCAGAATGCGCAGCTCCATCCATGCCAGCCCACCGCCGCGTATTGGCCACTCTCGCTCCAAGGTTACGGGCTCACCGGTCTTGATCGCTTGTCGGTAGAGATCTCTCAGGGGTTCGAAATAGGCCTCCGGCCAGGCCCGCTCGTGAGACAAGCCCAATATGTCTTGGGCTCGGCGCCCCTCCATCGCCAGCGCCGCCCGGTTTATCAGTAGGACCGTGAGGTTTCGGTCGAGCAGGATGAATCCGTCGACGAGGCTGTCCAAAATACTGGCGGCCAGATGTGGTGACAGCGATGGAGCCGAGGCGGACACGGATTTCGTCATGATCTGCTCCACAGGGCAGCGCCCTCGCACAGTAGACGGCATCGCGCGCGGCGCCCACGCCCACGAACACTGTTCCACGGCATCAGTCTCCGCGTGGGCGCCGAAGCCGAAGTCGCGCGCCTCGGCGCAGCCCATCCATAGGCACGTCAGCTAAAAACCCAGCGCGACCTCGACCGCCCTCACACCTGGCACACCGGACAGAAGAACGTCGACCGCCCCGCCTGGACCTCGCGGGCGATGACGCCCTTGCAGCCGGGGGTGGGGCATGGCTCGTCCTCGCGGTCATAGACGCGGAAGCGGTGCTGGAAATAGCCCAGCGCGCCGTCGGCGGCGGCGAAGTCCTTCAGGGTGGAGCCACCGACCTCGACGGCCTCGGCCAGCACGTCCTTGATCGCCGTGGTCAGCGGACCAAGCCGCTTCTTGGCGATGCCGCCCGACGGCTTGAACGGCGAGATGCGCGCGCGGTGCAGGGCCTCGCACACATAGATATTGCCCAGGCCCGCCACGGTCTTCTGGTCCAGCAGCAGGGTCTTGGGGCCCTGCTTGCGATTGGCGAAGGCCTTTTCCAGAGTCTTGACGTCGAAGCCGTCGCCCAGCGGCTCGGGCCCCATGGTCGCGAACCAGGGGTGATGGCTGACGCGATCGGTCGGGATCAGGTCCATGAAGCCGAACCGGCGCGGGTCGTAATAGGTGACCAGCGCGCCCTCCTCCGTCTCGAAGACCACGTGGGCGTGCTTGTCGTCGGGCGTGACCTCGCGGGCGAAGTCGCCGGGCCTGATCGAGCCCACTGGCGAAGCAATCTCAAAACGGCCGGTCATGCCAAGGTGCATCACCAGGGTGTCGCCGCGATCCAGCGGGGCCAGGATATATTTGGCGCGGCGGTCCAGCCGCAGGATCTTCGCCCCCGTCAGCCGCTGGACGAAGCCGTCGGGCAGCGGGAAGCGCAGATCCGGCCGGTTGGCGCGGACGCGGGCCAGGCGCGCGCCGGACAGCACCGGCTCCAGGCCCCGGCGGACGGTCTCGACTTCGGGCAATTCGGGCAAGGATCATTCCTTAAGGCGATGACGCGGCGCGAGGCGCAAGCTAAGAGCGTCCTGTCATATAAAGAGCGCGGCCCAAAGACGTCATGAGCAACACCTCCGCCAGCTTCGGTTTCACGGATGTCGACGCCTCGCTGAAGGCGGGCCTGGTGCGTGGGGTCTTCGACCGCGTCGCCAAGAACTACGACATCATGA
Organism: Caulobacter sp. ALps2; assembly: GCF_058681635.1. Classification (NCBI taxonomy): domain Bacteria; kingdom Pseudomonadati; phylum Pseudomonadota; class Alphaproteobacteria; order Caulobacterales; family Caulobacteraceae; genus Caulobacter; species Caulobacter sp. ALps2. The sequence continues at coordinate 1,598,833 of NZ_CM178743.1, read as the reverse complement.
ACGACCTGATGAGCGGCGGCGTGCACCGGCTCTGGAAGGACGCCGTGGCCGCGCGCCTCAATCCGCAGCCGGGCGAGGTGATCGTCGACTGCGCCGGCGGCACCGGCGACATGGCCCGCCGCTTCGCCAAGATGGCCCGTGGCGCCCAGGAGCGCCGTGGCGGTCCGGACGCGACCATCAACATCGTCGACTACAACGCCGAGATGATCATGGCCGGCATCGAGCGTGGCGGCGAGCCGGAGATCACCTGGACCGTCGGCGACGCGCAAGCCCTGCCGCTGCCCGACGCTTACGCCAACGCCTATGTGATCTCGTTCGGCATCCGCAACGTCACCGACATCGACGCGGCCCTGCGCGAGGCGCGCCGGGTGCTCAAGCCCGGCGGCCGTTTCCTATGCCTGGAGTTCTCGCGCCCGGTGACCGAAGCTCTGGCCAAGGCCTATGACGCCTACAGCTTCAAGGTCATCCCGCAGGTCGGCGAATGGGTCGCCAAGGATCGCGACGCCTATCAGTACCTGGTCGAGAGCATCCGTCGTTTCCCCGACCAGAAGACCTTCGCCGGCATGATCGAGAACGCCGGCTTCAAGCGGGTCAGCTACACGAACTTCACCGGCGGCGTCGCGGCCCTGCACCAGGGCTGGGCGCTCTAGGACCGTGGCCAACCTGTCCGCCTTCTGGCGCCTGACCGGCGCGGGCTGGGCCCTGGTCCGGGCCGACGCCCTGGTCCCGCGCGAGGTCGAGCCGCTGCTGCCGGCCCCCGCAAAATGGGCCGGCCGGCTGCTGCGCCTGTTCGCCGGTGGAGCCGCCCGGCACGGCCGGCCGGGCGAGCGCCTGGCGCGGGTGCTGGAAAAGCAGGGTCCGGCCGCGATCAAGATGGGCCAGTTCCTGTCGACCCGGGCCGACATCTTCGGGACCGCCTTCGCCGAGGACCTCTCGCGCCTGAAGGACCGGCTGGCGCCATTCCCGCTGGCGGTGGCTAAGGCCGAGATCCAACGCAATCTCGGCAAGCCGCTGGGCGAGATCTATCTCGAGATCGGCGAGCCGGTCGCCGCCGCCTCGCTGGCCCAGGCCCATCCGGCCGTGCTGGTCGACGGCCGCGAGGTCGCCGTGAAGGTGCTGCGCCCCGGCGTCGAGCGCCAGGTGGCCCAGGACAGCGCCGTGCTGCGCCTGGCCGCCAAGCTGGCCCAGCACCTGGTCCCGGCCTCGCGCCGCCTGCGCCCCACCGAGTTCGTCGAGGTGGTGATCCGGTCGCTCGACCTGGAGATGGACCTGCGCTTCGAGGCCGCCGGCTGCGCCGAGCTGGGCGAGGCCATGGCGACCGATCCTTATATGCGCGCGCCGCTGGTCTGCTGGGAGGGTGTCGGCAAGCGCGTCCTGACCCTGACCTGGGCCGAGGGCGTGCCGCTGTCGGACGCCGCCGCGCTCGATCTCCCCGGCCTGGACCGCAAGGCCCTGGCCGAGAATGTCACCCGTGGTTTCCTGGCCCAGGCCCTGGACCACGGCCTGTTCCACGCCGACCTGCACGAGGGCAACCTGTTCGTCGCCGCCCCGGCCGAGGTCGTGGCCGTCGACTACGGCATCGTCGGGCGCCTCGGTCCCGGCGAGCGGCGCTACCTGGCCGAGATCCTGTACGGCTTTCTCAATCGCGACTACGCCAGGGTCGCCAAGGTCCATTTCGACGCCGGCTACGTGCCCGCCCACCAGGACGTCGACGCCTTCGCCCAGGCTCTCCGCGCCGTCGGCGAGCCGGTCTTCGGCCGTAACGCCCGCGAGGTCTCCATGGGCCGCCTGCTGGCGCAGCTGTTCGAGATCACCGCCCTGTTCGACATGGCCCTGCGGCGGGAGCTGGTGCTCCTGCAGAAGACCATGGTCACGGTCGAGGGCGTGGCCCGCCGCATCGACCCGACCCACGACCTGTGGGCCGCCGCCGACCCGGTGGTGCGCCGTTGGATCGGGAGAGAGCTGTCACCCGCCGCCAAGGCCCGCGACTTCGCCGAGGAAGCCCTGCGCGCCATCAAGGCCCTGGCCCGCTTGGCCGAAGCCCCGCCTCCGACCGCCGCCGTGGTGGTCGAGCGCCAGCAGCACACCTGGCCGCTGCTGTGGTTCCTGGTCGGCGCGGCGACGTCCGGCGCGGCCTTCGTCACCGGCATGCTGCTGGCCCCGCGCTAGCTCTCCGTCTGCTCCCGCGGCTTCGCCGCCGAGGCCCGGCGCGCCTCGCGGGTCTTCTGTTCGTCCCAGTAGGCAGCGCCCTCGTCGGGCTTGAACATCGTACGGGGCGCGCCCTCGCGCGAGACCACCGCGAAGACATTGTCCTTGGGGTCGTAGATCAGGAGGTCGCCGTTCGAGCGCTTCAGCGTCTCGGCGCCCTTGGGCGGGTCGCTGACGAAGGCGTGAACCTTGGCGACATAGTCGTCGGTCGACTTGGCCTCGAACGTCGCGCCGTTGCGCTCGAACGAACGCTGGGCGTTCTCCTCGGCGCTGCGGGTGCGGTTGGCGGCCCAGTAGGGCTTGCCCGAGACCAGCTTGACCGGCGCGTCGCGCGGATCGCCGCGGCGGCCGCCGTCCTCTGGCAAGCCGCCCGTCTCCGCCGCCAGCGCGGATTCCGTCTGGGCCCGCTCGCCAGCCTTGGGCGCCTTCACCGCCGAGGCGCCGCTGTCACAGCCCGCCAAGGCCGCGAGGGCCAGGACCGTCGCCACACTGTACGCAACTTGTCGTGCAAACTTCATGATCGTATCCGCCCTTTCATTCTACTTTGACGATTACTGAACGAAAGCGGAACGCGAGTCGAGTCCCTATCTTTACGGCTGGCGCTTTGCCGTCGGCATGGGCATGTGCAGGGACGATAGCGAACGCGGAAGCGGAGCACGGCGTGAACGGCAAGCGGGTTCTTCTGATCGTCGGCGGCGGGGTGGCGGCCTACAAGGCGCTGCTCCTGACGCGGCTCCTCCGCAAGGCGGGCGTCGGCGTGCGGCCGATCCTGACCAAGGCCGGCGCCGAGTTCGTGACGCCGCTGTCCCTGGCGGCGCTGGCCGAGGACAAGGTCTATCAGGAGCTGTTCTCCCTGACCGACGAGCACGAGATGGGTCACATCGAGCTGTCGCGCTCGGCCGACCTGATCGTGGTCTCCCCGGCGACGGCCGACCTGATCGCCAAGGCGGCGAACGGTTTGGCCGGAGACCTGGCCTCCACCACCCTCTTGGCCACCGACAAGCCGGTGCTGATGGCCCCGGCCATGAACGTGCGGATGTGGCTGCACCCCGCCACCCAGCGCAACATCGCCACCCTGAAGGCGGACGGCGTCAGCTTCGTCGGCCCCGACGAGGGCGCCATGGCCTGTGGCGAGTTCGGGCCGGGCCGCCTGGCCGAGCCGGAAGAGATCTTCGCCGCCATCGTCGCGCAGTTGGAAGGCCCCGCCGCCCGTCCGCTGGCCGGCAAGCGCGCCCTGGTCACCGCCGGCCCGACCTTCGAGCCGATCGATCCGGTGCGCGGCATCACCAACCGTTCCAGCGGCAAGCAGGGTTTCGCGATCGCCGAGGCGCTGGCCAAGCTGGGCGCCGAGGTCACGCTGATCGCCGGTCCCGTCGCCCTGCCCACCCCGGTCGGGGTCAAGCGGGTCGATATCGAGACCGCTCGCCAGATGCTGGCCGCCAGCCAGGCGGCTTTGCCCGCCGACGTCGGGGTGTTCGTGGCCGCCGTCGCCGACTGGCGCGTGGACGAGGCGTTCGGGACCAAGCTGAAGAAGGAAAAGGGCGGCCCGCCGGCCCTGACCTTCGTCGAGAACCCCGACATCCTGGCCACCCTGTCGGCCAGCGGCCCTCAACGGCCCAAGCTGGTCATCGGCTTCGCGGCCGAGACCGACCACGTCGAGGAACACGCCCGCGCCAAGCTGGCCCGCAAGGGCTGCGACTGGATCATCGCCAACGACGTCACCGAGCCGGGCGTGATGGGCGGGGGCGAGAATGCCGTGCTGCTGATCACCCAGGGCGGGACGGAGCGCTGGGACCGAGCGGCGAAGGACCAGGTCGCGGCCCAGATCGCGCAACGGATCGCGGCCCATCTGGCTTAGGGGGCTCTGGTCTGACGCCCGGCAAATCAGCTACAGCCGGGCCACCCTAGAAAGGAACGCCCGCATGTCCGCCATCCCCGCCGGTCTCGCCATCCGCTTCAAGCGCTGGGAAGGTCAAGCCGACCTGCCGGTTCCGACCTACGCCACGGCCGGCGCGGCGGGCTTCGACCTGCGGGCTCACGTGCCGGAAGACGCGCCGATCGTGCTGAAGCCGGGCTCGCGCTGCATGGCCCCGACGGGCTTCTCGGTGGCGATCCCAGACGGCTGGGAGATGCAGGTGCGCCCGCGCTCGGGCCTGGCGTTCAAGAACGGCGTCACGGTGGTCAACGCGCCGGGCACCGTCGACAGCGACTATCGCGGTCAGGTCTGCGTGCTGCTGATCAATCTGGGCGAAGAAGATTTCACGATCCGCCGCGGCGACCGCATCGCCCAGGGGATCATCGCGGCGGCCCCGCAATGGCCGCTGGTCGAGGTCGACGACCTGGACGCCACCGACCGTGGCGCGGGCGGCTTCGGCTCGACCGGTTCGAAGTAGTTCAGAATCCTGGAGCCGCGTGAACGGCCTTGAGGCCGATCATCAGATAGCCGCCGAAGCCGGCCGCGAAACCGGCCGCCGCCATCCACAGCACCGGGCGGATCATGTCGAGCGGCGTTTGGGTCTGGGTCTTCATCTGAAGGTAACTCCTGCGACCGTGAGCGGGGGCCAGCGGGAACTCGCGCTGGAGGAGATACGCGCTCCCGCGCCGTTGGTTGCGTTGGGGAGCGGCTTTTACTTTGTCGTGATTCCGACGCAAGCGGAAATTGCGACCGGACGCCGCGGGTGGTTTTTCGCCTCAAAGTAGAGAGGAGATCATCCGTTTACTGACGAATTTCGGCAAGAGTAGTTTGAAGCATAGATGCCTGCGTCAACTTGACGCGCGGCGGTCGGATTCCCGATTTTTACTGGCCTTGGAAGCGGCTTCCCGCGCCTGGATTCCAGTGAACATTGGTATTGGCGTCATTCCTTTGATTTTATTAACCGTACCGCGACAGCTTTTGGCTCGATTACGGAGCCGAGAACCATGTCTAACCTGAAGGTCGCTCACAAACTGCTGTTCGCGTTCGCCGTGCTCGTGGCCGGCGTCATCATCGCCGGCGCGCTGGTCGCCGCCAGCATGGCCTCGATTCAGAAGATCACCGCGCTGAACGAGCACAGCTACGGCTATGTCGACGCGATCAGCGACACGACCGGGGCCTTGGTCGAGGAGCAGAACGCGGTGCGCGGCTACGTCGCCAGCCTGGACCCCTCGTTCCTGAAGAAGCGCGCCAAGTATCACGAAGAGTACGAGGCGGCGTTCAAGCGCATCGCCGCTGGGATCGAGGACGCGGACGAGAAGGCCCGGGCCGACGCGCTGACGGCCGCCGTCGCCGTGTTCGAAGCCGAGACCGCCAGGCAGATCGCCGACGCTGACAATCCGGCCATGCTGGAACAGGCTCGCAAGGAGATCGCCTCGACCGGCCGTCTGACCAACATCCGCAAGGTGCTGGAGGCCATGACCAGGATCGAGGACCAGCAGCTGGCGCAGCGCCGCGTCGAGCAGACCCGGGCCTTCCGCGGCGGCCTCTTCACCCTGGCCGCCGGCGGCGCCGTGGCCGTGGGCGTGGCGATCCTGATGGGCTGGCTGCTGTCGAACGCCATCGCCGCCCCGGTCACCGCCATGACGGCGGCGATGCGGCGTCTGGCCGGCGGCGACAACGCCGTCGCCGTGCCCGCCGTGGGCCGCAAGGACGAGATCGGCGGCATGGCCGCCGCCGTGCTGACCTTCAAGGAGGCCGCCGTCGAGAAGATCCGCCTGGAAGGCCTGTCGGCCGAGCACCGGGCCGAGGCCGAACGCACGCGCGAGGCTGGCGAGGTCGAACGCGCGGCCAACGCCCGCGAGCAGTCGGTGGTGGTCGGCCGCGTGGGCGAAGGGCTGGAAGCCTTGGCCGGCGGTGATTTGACCTTCCGCCTGAACGAGGCCTTCCCGCCCGCCTATCGCAAGCTGCAGGCCGACTTTAACGCGGCCATGGACACGCTGGCCCAGACCATGACGGTGATCAACGGCGCGGTCGGCGGCATCCAGGCCGGTTCAGGCGAGATCAGCCACGCCGCCGACGACCTGTCGCGCCGCACCGAGCAGCAGGCCGCCAGCCTGGAAGAAACCGCCGCGGCCCTCGACGAGATCACCGCCACGGTCCGCAAGACGGCCGATGGCGCCGACAGCGCCCAGCGCACCGTCGCCAACGCCCGCCATGACGCCGAGAAGGGCGGAGAGGTCGTCGACCGCGCCGTGGCCGCCATGGGCCAGATCGAAAGCAGCTCGCGCGAGATCGGCGCCATCATCGGGGTGATCGACGAGATCGCCTTCCAGACCAACCTGCTGGCCCTCAACGCCGGCGTCGAAGCGGCTCGGGCCGGCGAGGCGGGTCGTGGCTTCGCGGTCGTGGCCCAGGAAGTCCGCGCGCTGGCTCAACGCTCGGCCGAGGCCGCCAAGGAGATCAAGGCCCTGATCAACGCCTCCACCGCCCAGGTCGACGAAGGCGTCGGCCTGGTCGGCGAGACCGGCGAGGCCCTGCGACGGATCATCGCGGGCGTGCAGGACATCAACCGTATCGTCGCCGAGATCGCCGCCTCGGCCCAGGAGCAGTCGACCGGCCTGCAACAGGTCAATACGGCCGTGAACCAGATGGACCAGGCCACCCAGCAGAACGCCGCCATGGTCGAGGAAAGCACGGCCGCCAGCCATGCGCTGTCGAACGAGGCGCGTGAACTGGGCCGGCTCGTTGAGCGGTTCCGGCTCGCGGACGGCCGGAACGTCCGCCGCGCCGCGTGATCCAAAACCCTGACTGAAAACATCGGTCGCTGTTAATTGAAAATTGGACGACTGCGTCCATTTATCCCTTGAAGCGCGCGCCGGACGGGACTATCCGGCGCGCTTGAAGCCTATTTGCAAGGGTCTGGGTCATGGCGACGCCGGGTAACAAGAAGCTGGTTCCGATGATCGTCGGCGGGGTCGTCCTCGCCGGGGTGGTCGTCGGCGGGACCCTGTGGTTCCTGGACAAGCAACGCTACGAGGCCACCGACAACGCCTTCGTCCAGGCCGACACCGTGTCGGTCAGCCCGCAGGTCTCCGGCTATGTGGCCGAGGTGCTGGTGGCCGACAACCAGCGGGTCGAGGCCGGCCAGGTGCTGGCCAGGATCGATCCGGCGACCTTCCAGGCTCGCGTCGACCAGGCGATCGCCAACGCCGGCGCCGCCGACGCGGCCATTCGCGCCGTCGACGACAAGAACAGCCTGGAACAGGCGATGATCGCCCAGAAGGCCGCCGGCGTGACCAGCGCCCAGGCCGACGCGGGCCGCGCCAAGGCCGACCTCGAGCGCTACGACGCCCTGGCCAAGCAAGGCTGGGTCTCGCAGCAGAAGGTGCAGACCGAGCGCGCCGCCGCCACCCAGACCACCGCCGGCGTCGCCAGCGCTCAGGCGGCCCTGGAAGCCGAACGCCGCGCCGCCCAGTCGCTGGGCTCGGCCAAGGCCCAGGCCGTCGCCCAGGCCGCCGCCGCCCACGCCGCCGTGGAACAGGCCAAGCTGGACCTGGAGCGCACCGTGATCCGCGCGCCGGTCGCCGGCGTGGTCGGCGCCCGCTCGGTCCGTCCGGGCCAGCTGGTCCAGCCGGGCGTCGCGCTGATGTCGGTCGTGCCGCTGGGCCAGGCGTTCATCGTCGCCAACTTCAAGGAAACCCAGGTCTCGCGCATCCGGGTCGGCCAGCCGGTCGAGATAAAGGCCGACGCCTTTGGCAAGCAGAAGATCGTCGGCAAGGTCGACAGCTTCGCCCCCGCCACCGGCCAGGAGTTCGCCCTGATCCCGGTCGAGAACGCCGTCGGCAACTTCACCAAGATCACCCAGCGCCTGCCGGTCAAGATCGTGGTCGACCGCAGCCAGCTGGGCGCTGCCCTGCGTCCGGGCCTGTCGGTCGAGATCAAGGTCGACGTCCGCGACCGCTCGGGCCCCTCGTTCGCCGAGGCCGGCCAGGCCACGCCGCGGATCGCCCGCCAGGGCGTGGACCGCTAGTCGAGGCGTACGGTCATGACCGACGCCGCCACACCCGCCGCCGCCACATCGACCCAGGTCGACTGGACCAAGCTGTTCCTCGGCTTCGGCGCGATGGTCATCGGCCAGTTCATGGCCATCCTGGACATCCAGATCGTGGCGGCCTCGCTGCCGCAGATCCAGGCCGGGGTCGGGGCCAGCACCGATCAGATCAGCTGGATCCAGACCGCCTATCTGATCCCCGAGGTCGTGATGATCCCCCTGTCGGGATATCTGTCGCGCCTGTGGGGGACCCAGCGGCTGTACCTGATTTCCTGCGCCGGCTTCATCGTCATGAGCGTGCTGACGGGCCTGTCCACGTCGATCGACATGATGATCCTGACCCGGGCCCTGCAGGGCTTCATCGGCGGGGCGATGATCCCGACCGTGTTCGCCGTGGCCTTCACCGCCTTCCCGCCCGAGCGGCGGGTGACGGCCAGCGTGATCATGGGCCTGATCGTCACCCTGGCCCCGACCGTCGGTCCGACCCTGGGCGGCCACCTGACCGAGGCCCTGTCCTGGCGCTGGCTGTTCTTCATCAACGTTCCGACCGGCCTGATCGTGCTGTTCGGCGTCTATCGCTGGGCCGATTTCGACAAGGGCGATCCCAGCCTGGCCAAGGGCTTCGACTGGTTCGGCCTGGCGGTGATGGCGATCTTCCTGATGAGCATGCAGTTCGTGCTGGAGGAAGGCGCCAAGGATGACTGGTTCGACGACAGCGGCATCCTGTGGCTGACCGTGGTGGCGGTGATCGGCGGCGGCCTCTTCATCTGGCGACAGCTCACCTACAAGAACCCCATCGTCGAGCTGCGCGCCTTCGCCAATCGCAACTTCACCGTCGGCGTGCTGATGACGGCCGTCTCGGGCGCCAGCCTGTTCGGCGGCACCTTCCTGCTGCCGCAGTTCCTGGGCCGGGTGCGCCACTATTCGGCGTCGGAAGTCGGCACGACCATGGTGGTCTCGGGCCTGTCGATGTTCCTCACCGGGCCGATCGCTGGTCGGCTGGTGCGCAAGACCGACCCGCGCGTGCCGATGTTCATCGGCTTCCTTCTGGCCGGCTGGGGCATGTACATGGCCCACGGCGTGACCAAGGACTGGGGATTCTGGGAGTTCGCCGGCGTTCAGGCTTGCCGCGGCGTCGGGGTCATGATCGCCATGATCGCGACCCAGCAGATCACGATGAGCACCCTGCCCCCGCACATGGTCAAGAACGCCTCCGGCCTGGTGAACCTGTCGCGCAACACCGGCGGGGCGATCGGCCTCGCCCTGCTCGCCACCTCGATCACCCAGCAGACCGCGCTGTACTACGACGACATGACCTCGAAGGTGATGCAGGGCGGCGCGACGGCCAACATGATGGCCGGCCTGACCGAACGCATGATGCAGCTTGGTGTCACCGATCCCGCCGGCGCGGCGCGCAAGGCCATCGGTGGGATGATGCAGCAGCAGGCGACGGTGATGGCCTTCGGCGACAGCTTCACCCTGCTAGCCATCGGCTGCTTTGTCGCCGCCGGCGTCTCGCTGCTGGCCGCGCCGGTCAAGAACGCCCCGCCGCCGCCTTCGGACGCTCACTGATATGCCCCGCGTGCCTGGACAAATCGACGTCGCCAAGACCGAAGCCATCCTCGACGCCGCCGTCGAGGTGATCGGCGAACGCGGCCTCTCGGCCCCGATGGAGGCGATCGCCCGCCGCGCCGGGGTCTCCAAGCAGACGGTCTACAATCACTACGGTTCCAAGGCCGACCTGATGCGGGCCCTGATGAACCGTCGGGTCGAGGCCATCACGGCCTCCCTTCGGGAACCGGGGGCCATCGAGAACCCGACCGAGGCCCTGGAGGCCTATGCGCGCTCGGTGCTGGAGACGGTAATCACCAGCAAGAGCTACTCGATGATGCGGGTGATCATGCTGGGCGCGGGCGAGATGCCCGACGTGGCCAGGGAGGTGTTCGAGGCCGGCCCGCTCAGCGCCCGCCGCCAGCTGGCCGCGTTCCTGAAGACCGAAACCGAGCTTGGCCGGATGAAGGTCGAGAATTTCGACCAGGCGGCGGAGTTCTTCTCCGGCATGGTCATGGGCCACGGCCAGCTGCGCTCGCTGCTGCGCCTGCCGTCCGACAAGACCCCAGACGAATACGGCCGCCTCGCGAGGGAGGCGGCCGTTCGTTTCATGCGGGCTTACGCGCCGTAACCCCAAGGCAGCCTTATGCCTCTTCGGCGTCCGGCATGCCCATCATGTGGAAGCCGGCGTCGACGTGAACCACTTCGCCCGTGGTCGATTTGCCGAGATCCGAGGCCAGCCACAGGGCGCAGCCCGCGACGCCTTCCATCGAGGTGTCTTCCTTCATGGCGCTGAACGCCCGGCCCTGGGCGATCATGCCACGGCCGCCAGAGATGCCGGCCAGGGCCAGGGTGCGCATGGCGCCGGCCGAGATGGCGTTGGCGCGGATGCCCTTGGGGCCCAGGTCGCGGGCGATGTAGCGGGTCGAGGCTTCCAGAGCCGCCTTGGCCACGCCCATGGTGTTGTAGTTCGGGATGGTCCGCTCCGACCCCAGATAGGTCATGGTGATCAGCGAACCGCCGTTCGGCATGATCTTCGAGGCGCGCTTGGCGACGTCCACGAAGCTGAAGGCCGAGATGTTCATGGCCAGCAGGAAACCCTCGCGGGTGGTGTTGTCCACGAACGAGCCCTTCAGCTCGTTCTTGTTGGCGAAGGCCACCGAGTGGACGACGAAGTCCAGCGTGCCGAATTCCTGCTCGATGATCTCGAAGGCCTTGTCCATCGAGGCGTCGTCGGTGACGTCCGCCGGGATCAGAGTCTTGACGCCAATGCTCTCGGCCAGCGGCCGAACACGGCGCTCAAGCTCTTCGCCTTGATAGGTGAAGGCCATCTCGGCGCCCTGGGCGGCCAGTTGGCTGGCGATGCCCCAGGCGATGGAATTGTGGTTGGCCACGCCCATGACGAGGCCCTTCTTGCCCCGCATCAGCTCGCCCTTGGGGAACGCGTAATCGTCGGCCATGTGTCGGGCCCCTTCTGAAGTCGTTGCCCGTGGTTAGCAGGGGCCGGGGCGGTGCGGAACCCTCTCCGCTCGGTTCAGTGGCGAGCCAGGCCGGTCAGCGCCGCCTCGTCTCGCCCGAGCGCGGTCAGGGCCAGGACCCGCGCCAACAGTAAGCCGGGCCGCTTACCATCGAGCGCCAAGCCAGCGTCCAGGGCTTTCAGAGCGCCTTCCGGCTGATCCAGGCCCAGCCGAGAGACGCCGGGAATATGCCAGGCCTCGACGCTGGGCGCATCGATCACCAGCCGCTCGCACAGGGCGGCGGCCTCGGCCAACCGGCCGGCCTTGTAGAGATCGAAAGCCTCGCGAGCGGTCGTCAAAGCGACCGCCCCCGAGCCTTAGTCAACGCGGCTGAAGATCAGCGTGCCGTTGGTGCCGCCAAAGCCGAAGCTGTTGGACATCACCGTTTCCAGCGGCTTGTCCGAGCGCTCGAGCAGGATCGGCAGGTCGGCGAACTCGGGGTCCAGCTCCTCGATGTGGGCGCTCTTGGCGGCGAAGCCGTTGTTGAGCATCAGGATCGAGTAGATGGCCTCCTGCGCGCCGGCGGCGCCCAGGCTGTGGCCGGTCAGGGACTTGGTCGACGAGATCAGCGGAGCCTTGTCGCCGAACACGTCGCGCACCGCGCCCATCTCCTTGCTGTCGCCGACCGGCGTCGAGGTGCCGTGCGGGTTCAGATAGTCGATGGCCCGGTCGCCAGCCTGAGCCATGGCCAGCTTCATGCAGCGCGCCGCGCCCTCGCCCGACGGGGCGACCATGTCGAAGCCGTCCGAATTGGCGGCGTAGCCGACCAGTTCGCCGTAGATCTTGGCCCCGCGCGCCTTGGCGTGCTCGTACTCTTCCAGCACCACCACGCCCGCGCCGCCGGCGATGACGAAGCCGTCGCGGTTCTTGTCGTAGGCGCGGCTGGCGACGGCCGGGTTATCGTTGAAGTGGGTGCTCATCGCGCCCATGGCGTCGAACAGGTTCGACAGCGTCCAGTCCAGTTCCTCGCAGCCGCCGGCGAAGATGATGTCCTGCTTGCCCATCTGGATCTGTTCGGCGCCCGCGCCGATGCAGTGGGCGCTGGTCGCGCAGGCCGAGCTGATCGAATAGTTGATCCCGCGGATCTTGAACCAGGTCGACAGCACCGCCGACGGGCCCGAGCTCATGGCCTTGGGCACCGCGAACGGACCGATCCGCTTGGGACCCTTCTCGATCGTCGTGGCCGCGGCCTCGACGATGACGCTGGTCGAGGGCCCGCCCGAACCGACGATCAGGCCGGTGCGCTCGTTTGAGATGTCGGCCTCTTCCAGCCCGGAATCGGCGATCGCCTGCTCCATGGCGATATGGGCATAGGCCAGGCCGGGCGACAGGAAACGCGCGGCGCGGCGGTCGACCAGCGCCTCCCACTCGATCTGGGGCGCGGCATGCACCTGGCAGCGGAAACCACGCTCGGCGTATTCCGGCGCGGCGACCACGCCGGACTTGGCTTCCCGCAGGGACGCCAACACCTCATTGGCGTTGTTGCCGATGGACGAGACGATCCCCAGTCCGGTGACGACGACGCGACGCATATCGTAAATCCTCTTCTCCCCCGGGGAGACCCGCCGTTCTTTGGGCCGGCTCTCGAGGGCCAGTCTCGTCTAACGGATCAAGAAGCCATCTGTTCGGGCGTGAACAGCCCGACCTTCAGGTCCTTGGTTTCGTAGATGGGCTTGCCGTCGGCTTCCAGGACGCCATCGGCGATTCCCATGACCAACTTACGCATGATCACCCGCTTCAGGTCGATCTTATAGACGACTTTCTTGACGTCTGGCGTCACCTGGCCGGTGAATTTCACCTCGCCCACGCCCAGCGCGCGGCCACGGCCGGGACCACCCGACCAGCCCAGGAAGAAGCCGACCAGCTGCCACATGGCGTCCAGGCCCAGGCAGCCGGGCATGACGGGATCGCCGATGAAGTGGCAACCGAAGAACCAGAGGTCGGGATTGATGTCGAATTCGGCCTCGACATAGCCCTTGCCGTACTTGCCGCCCTCGGCCTCGATACGGACGATGCGATCGAACATCAGCATCGGCGGCGCGGGCAGCTGAGCGTTGCCGGGGCCGAAAAGCTCGCCGCGACCGCAAGCGAGGAGTTCTTCGAAGGTATAGGCGTTCTTCTGCATAGGGACGCCCTAGCACGGCGGCGGGTCAGGTCTCAACGTTTCCCTGACGCCGTATGTTCCGGGAGCCCGTTCCTCCGAACGATCTCCCGTTTGCTCTGCGCGCGACGGGCGCCGAAACCGCTGACACTTTCGGCTGTCGCGCTCAGCCCTTGCGACACTGGATGGCGGGATCGGCGCCCCAGATGTCGATTTCGCGCGCCCAGCCCGACGAGCCGTCAGCCCGCAGCCGGCACCAGCCGTCCTCGCACTTGTCCAGGCTGGCGACGGAGCGTCCCTTCAGATAGGCGCTGACCTTGGCCCCCGCCTTGGGGGCGCTCAGCAAGGCCAGATTGCTGGGCTGCACCCGCATCGCCGAGCGGCGGCCATCGATCACCCGGCGATGCACCCAGGCCAGGCCGCCCTCGGGATCGCAGATCCGCCGCCACTCGCGCGTCTCGGCCACGATCTGCACCGGCAAGCCCTTGGCATGATAGATCCACAAGAGCTGGTGAGCCTCATCCGGGCCGTTGCGCGCGTTGACCTCGGCATATTTCAGCGACACGTAGCGCGGCACCTCCAGCCCAGACGGCGTGATCCGGGGGCCGTCGGCCAGGGCCGGGCCCGCCAACAGGGCGCAGATCGCCCCAAAGATGAAATGAAACGAACGATGTTCTGTTTTCGACGGCATGTTGCTTGGCCCCCTGGGGCCCCTTTGCTACAGCTTTCAAACGCCCGTCAGTGAGAGCTTTTCAAACCGCCCATGGCCGCTCGCAAGCTCAAAGTCATCGTCACCCGCAAACTCCCCGATCCGGTGGAGACGCGGATGTGCGAACTGTTCGACACCGAACTGAACGTCTCCGACAAACCCTTGACGGCGGATGAACTGGTCGACGCCATGAGCCGGGCCGACGTGCTGGTGCCGACGATCACCGATCGTATCGACTCCCGCCTTCTCTCGCGATCCGGCGATCGGCTCAAGCTGATCGCGAATTTCGGCGCCGGTGTGGACAATATCGACGTCGCCACCGCCAACGCCCGCGGCATCATCGTCACCAATACGCCGGGCGTCCTGACCGAAGACACCGCCGACCTGACCATGACCCTGATCATGGCCACCTCGCGCCGGGTCGTCGAAGGCGCCGAGGTGGTCAAGGCCGGCGGGTTCCACGGCTGGTCGCCGACCTGGATGCTGGGCCGGCGCCTGTGGGGCAAGCGGATCGGCATCATCGGCATGGGCCGCATCGGCCAGGCCGTCGCCCGCCGCGCCAAGGCCTTCGGCATGCAGGTGCACTATCACAACCGCAAGCCCGTCAGCCCGCGCATCGCCGAGGAGCTGGGCTGCACCTACTGGGAAAGCCTGGACCAGATGCTGGCCCGGATGGACTTCGTCTCGGTCAATTGCCCGCACACGCCCGCCACCTATCACCTGCTGTCGGCCCGCCGGCTGAAGCTGCTGCGGCCGCACGCGGTGATCGTCAACACCGCCCGGGGCGAGGTCATCGACGAAGGCGCCCTGGCCAACATGCTGGCCAAGGGCGAGATCGCCGGCGCGGGCCTCGACGTCTACGAGCACGAGCCGGCCATCAATCCCAAGCTGCTGAAGCTGCCCAATGTCGTGCTGCTGCCGCACATGGGCTCGGCCACGGTCGAGGGCCGCATCGACATGGGCGAGAAGGTCATCGTCAACGTCAAGACCTTCATGGACGGTCACCGGCCGCCGGATCGCGTGATTCCTTCGATGCTCTGATCTCCACGGTTGCACTGCAAAACAACCTCCACCAAGAATAGCTGGCGTTGGGGAGTTGGAGTGTAGCTTGAGAGAGAACTTTACGGGGCGCCACCGCGCGTCCGGCATTTCCCGGCGCGCCGTCGTGGCGGTCTCGGCGGCGCCACTTTGCGCTGCGACGACCGAACTAACCGTGGCCGATCCGAAGCTGGCGATCCGCCAAAAGTTGCTCGCCCAACCTAGCCTGCGGGATGCCGCCTTGTCCCCAAACGGGCGGCGGGCGGCGACCTGCGGCGTCCGAGGACGCGAGGCCGATCGCATGGCGTTTGTGTTGAGCTTCGACGCCGAGAAGCCCGAGACGCCTAAAGCCAACATTCCGATCGGCGACTGCGAAATCGAGCGTATCGCCTGGGTTGGTGACGAGCGCCTGCTGGTTTGGGTGCTGCTGGACAAGAACAAGAAGGGCCAAACCACGGGAATCCGCTGGAAAGGCGACGTTATCCGGCAGTTCACCCGACGCGTCATCGCCATGGATGCCGATGGCCAGAATCAGGTCATCCTGTTTGGCAATCAGAAGTCCACCTTGAGCAGCCGGCGAAACCTCGGCGATGTGGTCGACTTCTCCAGCGAGGATGGCAACAGCATCCTGATGCAGGCTTGGGACAGCCAATACAACTGCCTGGCGCTGCACCAGGTCGACGTCACCACGGGCAATGCGACGCTCCTAGAGCGCGGGGCTAGCGCGACCGATGGCTGGCTGACTCAGAAGGGCGTTCCGGTCATACGGCTCGACTCGACGGGTTCGACGGTGTCGGTCCAGACGCGCGCGCCCGGCCAGACCGAGTGGACCTTCTACAAGAAGTACAGACGCAACGAGGCCGCCAAGCTGGATGGCATCGACTTCCTCGGCTCGACCCCCGAGCCTGGGATCATGCTGGTCGCCACGACCTTGGACGGCGAAGACACCCAATCGATCCGAACCTTCGATGTCCGCGACCTGCAGTTCAAGACCAAGGTGGGCGGGCGCTCCGACCGCGACATGAGCGGCTGCGTCGCCGATCGCGCGCGTCGCCTTGTCGCCACGACCTGGATTGATGACCGCCTGAACTACGAATTCGTCGATCCCGATCTGGCCCGGCACTACCGGAGCATTGGCGGCTTTTTCAAGAACGACTGCAACGTCGCCATCCGGAGCATCAGCCTCCAGCAGGATCGGCTGCTCGTCTACGTGTCCGGCCCGCGCCACGCGGGATCCTACTGGCTGTACGATCGGACGAAGGCCAAGCTGCAACCACTGGGCGCTGCCTATTCGGGCCTGTCTCAAACCCCGCTGGCCGGAATGGAAGCCATCAAGCTGGTAAGCCGTGACGGTCGCACTTTGGCCGCCTACCTGACGACGCCCACGAAGGCGACTGGCAAGCGGCCACTGATCGTGCTGCCGCACGGCGGGCCCGAGACCCGCGACATCTATGATTTCGATCCGCTAGTCCAGGCCCTGGCGTTGGAGGGCTGGATGGTTCTGCAGGTCAACTTCCGCGGCTCGTCCGGCTATGGACGCGCTTTCGCCGACGCCGGTCGCAAGCGTTGGGGCGATCTGATGCAGAACGATGTCGAGGACGCTGTTCAGACCGTGCTCGACCGCGGCGAAGTCGACCCAAGCCGGATCGCCATCTGCGGCATCAGCTACGGGGGCTACGCGGCCTTGATGGGGGCGGTGAAGACCCCCGATCGCTACAAGGCCGTGGTCTCGATCGCCGGAGTCAGCGATCTCATGAAGATGCTAGGCTTCGTTCGCGACATAGAGGGTTCCTCGTCGATGGGCTACGAGTATTGGCTCAAGACGATTGGCGACCCCTCCAACGACCGCAAGGCGATCGCGGCGGCCTCACCGGCCTTGCGAGCCAAGGAGATCAAGGCTCCGGTCCTCCTAATGCATGGTGATCTGGACGGCGTCGTCGGTGTCGAGCAGTCGCGGATCATGCGCAATGCGCTGAAGGGCGCTGGCCGTCCAGTCGACTATGTTGAGGTCCCAACGGAGGGCCACCCCAATTGGGGCGAGGACAACCACCAGATGATGGTGACCCGGACGATCGAGCACATCCGTAAAGCCTTCGCCTGACCTTTCAGCTCTTCACCGGATGCGCCGCCAGCCAGGCCTTGAGATCGGCGGCGGAGCGGGCCGGGATCTGCTCCATCGGCACGTGACCGACGCCCGGATAGAGGATAAGGGTCGCGCCCGGTATGGCCTTGTGGAACTTCTCGGCGTCGGCGGGCGGGATCAGCCGGTCGTCCTGGCCGAACATGATCAAGGTCGGAACGTGGATGGTCGACAGGTCCGGCGCCGTGGCCACGCGACGCGGCCGCTGGCCCAGCAGGACCGTGCGATGCCCGGGCGCGCGCGCCAGGTCGACATAACGATCGATCAGGGCGGGCGTGACGAGCTTCGGGTCGCCATAGGCCGCCCGCAGCGCTTGGGTCATCAGGGGACGGATCTCGATCTCCTTCAGCACGCGCCGGCCCACCGGATTGCCCATGAACTTGAAGATCGTCGCCCCGCCGCGCCCCTTGGTCGGCCAGCCGGCGGCGTCGACTAGGATCAGGCGCCGGACGCGGTCAGGATGATCCAGGGCATAGGTCCAGGCGACCTCGCCGCCCATCGAATTGCCGCCCAGGGTGAAGCCGGTCAGGCCCAGGCCCCGGGTCACGCCGTCGACCACGCCTTCGAAGCTGTCGGGCTTGACGACATAGGCCCCGCCCGTGCGAGTCAGGCCGTGGCCGGGCAGGTCGAGCACCACCACGCGGTAGTCGCCCGACAAGGCCTTCACCCAGCCGTCCCAGGCATGGGTCGAGGCGGCGAAGCCATGGACCAGCACGATGGCCGGCGCGTCGCGCGGACCGACATCGCGGTAGTGCGCCCGCACGCCGCCCGGCAGGTCCATGTAGCGCGAGTCCCCATAGCCATACTTCGCCTCGAGCGTGGCGTAGGGGATGTCCGGCCGCTGCAGCAGCAGCCAGCCCACCGTCGCCAGCACGACGATCAGCACCAGGGCGGTCGCGAGACCGCGCAACAGCGTCTTCATCCACCCTCCCCCGAGAGACCCCATCAAAAACAAACGAACGAACGACGTTATCCGAAAGCCGTCAAGCGCCGCACGACGGACAATGGGGATCGGCCCCGATCCTGACCGTCCGGGTCTCGGCCGCCAGGGCGTCGTGGATCAACAGCTTGCCGGACAAGGGCTCGCCGGCCCCGGCGACCAGCTTGACCGCCTCCAGCGCCATCATCGCGCCGATCACCCCGGCCAAGGCCCCGACCACGCCCACCAGCGAGCAGGTCTCGGCGTCCGGCGGGACCTCGGGCACCAGGCAACGGTAGCAGGGCTTGCCGTGGAACACCCCGACCTGGCCAGTCCAGCGTCCCAGGGCCCCGCTGACCAGCGGCTTGCCATGGGCCAGACAGGCGTCGCTGACGGCGAAGCGGGTGGCGAAGTCGTCCGTGCCGTCCAGCACCAGGTCGTACCGGGAAACGATGTCCCCGGCATTGGTCGCGTCCAGCCATACCGAGTGGGTTTCGAAGTGGGTGTGCGGATTGAGGGCGCCCAGGCGCTCGACCGCCGCCTCGACCTTGGGCCGGCCGACATCGGCGGTGGCGTAGAGCACCTGCCGTTGCAGGTTCGACAGCGAGACGGTGTCGGGATCCACCAGGCCGATGGTCCCGACGCCGGCGCCGGCCAGGTAAAGCGACGCCGGCGCGCCCAGGCCGCCGGCCCCGACCACCAGCACCCGCGCGGCCTTCAACCTTTGTTGGCCCGGGCCGCCGATCTCGCGCAGGACCAGGTGGCGCGCGTAGCGCTCGACCTCGGCCTCTGAAAAGGCCATTGGGGAAAAACTCATGGCGCTTGACCCTCCGGCCCGGCCTCGCCACATGCGAAGCCATGCAAAGCAGCAATTCCTTCCCCGACTGGCACGGCACGACCATTCTGGCGGTGCGCAAGAACGGACAGACCGTGATCGCCGGCGACGGACAGGTCTCCATGGGGCCAACCGTCGTCAAGGGCAACGCCCGTAAGGTGCGGCGCCTGGCCGGCGGCAAGGTGGTGGCGGGTTTCGCCGGCGCCACGGCCGACGCCTTCACGCTCATCGAGCGTTTGGAAGCCAAGCTGGAGCAGTATCCCGACCAACTGGCCCGCGCCTGCGTCGACCTGGCCAAGGACTGGCGGACCGACCGCTACCTGCGCAGGCTGGAAGCCATGCTGCTGGTGGCCGACAAGACCGCCATCTACACCGTCACCGGCGTCGGCGACGTGCTGGAGCCTGGCGAAAGCGCCGACGGCAACGCCGTGGCGGCCATCGGTTCGGGCGGCAACTACGCCCTGGCGGCCGGCAAGGCCTTGATCGACCAGGATCTTTCGGCCGAGGAGATCGCAAGACGCGCGATGGGCATCGCGGCCGAGATCTGCGTCTACACCAACGGCAATCTCACCGTCGAAAACCTCTAGGGCGAAGTCCTGTGGGCTTTCGTCGCATTCGGGGTGCGGACGATCTTCCGGCGGCGCTTGATCGCGGCCGGGAGGATCTTTCGCCATGCTCGCTGCCGCTCTATTCGCCCTGGCCCTGGCCTCGACGCCCTCGACGCGGACGGGGGCCGCCCAGATCGAAGCCGCCGAGCGCGCCTTCGCCGCCGATGGGCTGACGCTGGGGATCAGGGGCTCCTTCCTGAAGCATATGGCCGGCGACGCCATCGTCTTCGAGCCGACCCCGGTCAACGCCAAGGCCCTCTACGGCGCTCGCTCCGGCGAGGGCGAGCCGAAGCTGGAATGGTGGCCCGCCTGGGTGGTGGCGGCCAGGTCCGAGGACTTGGGCCTGTCGATCGGCCCCTCGGCGATCAACGGCAAGCGCGCCGGCTGGTACGCCAGCATCTGGCGCAAGGACGCCGACGGGATCTGGCGGTGGATCTATGACGGCGGCGCCCAGGCCGACTCGATCTCGGTCCAAGGCCCGGACGCGCCGGCCGTGCAGGGTCCGATGGTCAAGGTCGGCGAAACCAGCCCCGCCAAGGCTTTCGACGCCGTTCGGGCGGCCGAGCAAACACTGAGCGAAATGGCTAATCGTGACACGGGCCAAGCCTACAAGGCTTTTCTGGCGACCGACGCCCGTCTGCTGGGTCCGCGCGGGACCCGAGCCTTGGCCCCGACCGCCCTCGATCAACGCCTGGCGTTGCGTCCAGCGACCATGATTCTGACCCTGCGCGGCGGCGGCGCATCCAAGGCCGGCGACTTCGTCTGGACCCATGGCGAGGCCATCTGGGGCGAGACGGGTCAAAAATCCGCCCAAGCTCACTATATGCATGTCTGGCAAAGGCGGCCCGACGGGTGGCGCCTGATCTTCGAGACCCTGATCAACGACCGATGACCGAGTTTTCCCCCCGCGAGATCGTTTCCGAGCTGGACCGCTATATCGTCGGCCACGCCGAGGCCAAGAAGGCCGTCGCCGTCGCCCTGCGCAACCGCTGGCGCCGCCGTCGCGTGCCGGCCGACCTGCGTGACGAGGTCACTCCCAAGAATATCCTGCTGATCGGCCCGACCGGCGTGGGCAAGACCGAGATCGCCCGCCGCCTGGCCAAGCTGGCCCAGGCCCCGTTCCTCAAGGTCGAGGCCACCAAGTTCACCGAGGTCGGTTATGTCGGCCGCGACGTCGACCAGATCGTCCGCGACCTGGTCGAGAGCGCCCTGGCCATGGTCCGCGACAAGCGCCGCGCCGCCGTGAAGGCGAAAGCGGAAGCCGCCGCCGAGGACCGTATCCTCGACGCCATGACCGGCCCCGGCTCGACCGCCGCCCGCGACAGCTTCCGCAAGAAGCTGCGGGCCGGCGAACTGGACGACAAGGAGATCGAGCTGCAACTCGCCGACACCGGCGGCCAGAGCTTCGAGATCCCCGGCCAGCCGGGCGCGGCGGTCCTGAACCTGTCGGAGATGATGAAGTCGTTCGGCGGCGGTCGCACCAAGACCCACAAGACGACCGTCGCCGCCGCCTGGACCCCGCTGATCGCCGAGGAAAGCGATAAGCTGCTGGATCAGGAGGCCCTGACCCAGGAAGCCTTGGAGCTGGCCGAGAACCACGGCATCGTCTTTCTCGACGAGATCGACAAGGTCGCCAGCAGCTCGCAGCGTTCGGGCGCGGACGTCAGCCGCGAGGGCGTGCAGCGCGACCTGCTGCCGCTGATCGAAGGCACGACCGTCTCGACCAAGTATGGCCCGGTCAAGACCGACCACATCCTGTTCATCGCCTCGGGCGCGTTCCACGTCGCCAAGCCGTCGGACCTGCTGCCCGAGCTGCAAGGCCGCCTGCCGATCCGCGTGGAGCTGAAGGGCCTGTCGCGCGACGACATGCGCCGCATCCTGACCGAGCCGGAAGCCAACCTGATCCGCCAGCACCAGGCCCTGATGCTGACCGAGGGCGTGACCCTGACCTTCTCGGACGAGGCGATCGACGCCCTGGCCGACGCGGCCGTGGCCGTGAACGGCTCGGTCGAGAACATCGGCGCCCGCCGCCTGCAGACCATCATGGAAAAGGTGGTCGAGGAGATCAGCTTCTCGGCCGCCGACCGCGGCGGCGAGACCGTGGCGATCGACGCGGCCTATGTGCAGGAGCGCATCGGCGCCCTGGCGGCCAACGCCGACCTGAGCCGGTTCATCCTCTAGGGCTGCAGGAGGCGGCCGCGACCGCCTCCATGCCCAGGATCGCGGCTTTCCGCGCCAAGCCCCAGTGGTAGCCGGTCAGCTTGCCGCTCTTGCCGATCGCCCGGTGGCAGGGGATCAGCAGCGAGATCGGGTTGGCCCCAATGGCGCCGCCGGTGGCCTGGAAGGCCTTGGGCTTGCCGGCCCAGCAGGCGACCTGGCCATAGGTGGCCGTCTCGCCGGCCGGGATCTGGAGCAGCGCCTTCCAGACCTGCACGTGATAGGGCGAGCCGATCAGCACCACCGGCAGCGGCCCGTCCCCGCCCGTGAAGGCGTGCAGGGCCGTGGTCTGGGCCGCCGCGTCGTCGCGGGTCCAGTCGGCGGCCGGAAACCGGCGGTGCATGTCGGCGAAGCTCGCCTCGTCGTCGCCGTCCGAGAACGCGAGGCCCGCGAGGCCCCGATCAGCCATCACGAACAGCCCCCGGCCGAACGGCGTCGGCGCCCAGCCCCATCGCAACCGCATGCCCGCGCCGCGCCGGCGCACCTCGCCCGGGGTCGCCGCCTCCTGGGCGATGAACAGGTCGTGCAGGCGCGAGGGGCCCGACAGTCCGGCGTCGAAGGCCGCGTCCAGCACCGTGCCGCCGGCCTCCAGCGAACGCCGAGCCTCGGCGTGGGCGATGGCCGAGACGAAACTCTTGGGGCTGACCCCGGCCCAGCGGGTGAATATGCGCTGGAAGTGGAACGGCGACAGGCCCACCGCCTGGGCCGCCTCATCCAGCGAGGGATGATCGGACCACCGCTCGGCCAGCCAGTCGAGCGCCTTGGCCATGCGGTGATAGTCGACCGAGCGTTCGGCCAGACGGACCAGTTCCTGACTGGCCGCTTCCGGGATCGCCGTCGACATGAAGGATGCGTCGTATGCCATGGTCATAGGTTATGGCGCTCGCATAACGGTGTCCGCCCGGTTCTTGCTGTCATGACCACCGCTCGTTTCTGGCCTTGCGAATGGCCTCCCGCAGGGCGTTGGCGAAGGACATCCGCTCATCGGGGCTGAGCGAGCGGGCCAGGGTCAGGCGCCTGCGATAGATCATCAGCCGCACGCGGATGTCGTGTTCACCCGGCTGGTCGACGCCGACGCGGGTGAAGGCGGTGGGCGAGGTCCAGACGGTGCGGGCGCCCTTCTCGTCCTCGCGGCTGACCGTGACGGCCTCGGCGGTGACCTGGACGCGCTCGACGCGGCGGGCGGCGCGATCCGAGGCCCGCAAGGCCAGCCACAGGGCCAGGACGTCCAGGCCCAAGAACGGCAGCACCGGCGGCGCGCCGACGACCAGCAGGAAGATCGCCACCAGCACGTTGAAGGCCATCACCACGCCCAGCACCGCCACCGCCCCTCGCGGCGTCAGTGAGCGATGCGGCGCGATCACGCGGTCCATGTACATCGGCGGGGCCATGATCGAGGAATTTAGGCGCGCCTTCCGCGCTTGGCGAGCCACCCTTCTTGGCGTTTTGGCCGCATCACGGCATGGTCGCGCCGATGGTCAAAGCCCCCGCTCCGAAGAAGAAAAAACCCGCTCAAAAGCGCATCGGCCCGGCCGAGGGCGAACGGGTCGAGATCCTTTTCGAACGTTTCGAGAGCCTGGAGCCGCATCCCAAGACCGAGCTGAACTATTCGAACCCCTACGAACTGGTCACCGCCGTGGCGCTGTCGGCCCAGGCCACCGACGTCCAGGTCAACAAGGCCACCGGCCCGCTGTTCCAGGTCGCCGACAGCGCCGAAAGGATGCTGGAACTCGGCGAAGAGGGGCTGATCAAGTACATCGCCTCGATCGGCCTGTTCCGCACCAAGGCCAAGAACGTCATCGCCGCCGCCCACATCCTGATGGCCAAGCACGGCGGCCAGGTCCCGCTGAACCGCGTCGACCTGGAAGCCCTGCCGGGCGTGGGCCGCAAGACCGCCAGCGTGGTGTTGAACGAGCTGGACATCGAACCGGCCATCGCCGTCGACACCCACGTGTTTCGCGTCTCGCACCGGCTGAAGCTGTCGGCGGGCAAGACGCCGGACGCGGTCGAGCAGGACCTGATGCGGATCGTCCCACCGCCCTACCAGACCCGGGCGCACCACTGGCTGATCCTGCACGGGCGCTATGTCTGCGTGGCGCGGAAACCGAAATGCGAGATCTGCAGGATCAGTGATCTGTGCCCGTCGCGGGAGTTGTTTCTGGGGGCCTGACTTGCCCCCTCCGCGCCTGCGGCGCTCCTCCCCCGGAGGGGGAAGAAGAAGGTTCCAGGCCTTCTGCCCCCTATGGGGGCGGACGACTTCGCGAAGCGAAGTCAGGTGGGGGCCTGCTGAGCTAGCCGATCGCCCGCGCCACCGCCGCCGCGAACGCCTCACCCTTGTCGTGCGCGTGCTCCAGGAACAGATCCGGCTCGATCACCTCCAGCTCCATCAACTGCGGCGTGTGCTCCAGGCCTCGGATGAGATCGACGCGGGCATAGGTCAGGACCTCACCCGCCGCCTCCAGCACCATCTCGGCCGCGCGCAGGGCCTCGGGCTCCGGGGCGATCTCACTGACCTGGCCGCCGAACTGCGGCTGGACGCGGAAGTCGCCGGCGACGGCGACCTTGGTCACGGCGTGGCTGAACTGGCCGTCGAAGTAGAACAACGACAGCTCACCCTCCTCGCCCACCGCCGGCAGGAACGGCTGGATCAGGGCCGGGCCGCTGGGGCCGCCCGCCAGCGAGCCGCCGTGGCGCTTGACCCGGATGGTCTCGTGCGAGCCGGCCGAGACCTGCGGCTTGACCACCAGTTCGTCGACTCCGAAGGCGTCGAAGGCGTCGCGGACATGTTCTCGGGTCAGCAGATCATGCGCATGGGTCGGCACCACTGGCGCGCCCTTCGCAGCAAGCTCGACCAGATAGGTCTTGGTCGAGTTCCAGCGCATCACGCTCACCGGATTGGCGACACGCACGCCCTCGCGCTCGAGCCTGTCAAGAAAGCCGAACCACTCGTCCTGCCGGCCGTGATAGCCCCAGGCCAGAGACGGCATGACCAGCCGCGCCTGGCCCTTCTCGACCCGATCGGTCCAAGGCCGCGACGCCACGCTCAGCCCCTTGTCCCGCAGCGGCGCGGCCAAGCGTTCGAACAGGGGGCTCCAGCTGTTGGCGAAGCGAGCCTCGTCGCGGGCGGGAACCAGGATCAGGACGTCGACCATCGTCTCACTCAAGCTTGATTAGGAAGTTCGCAGCTATGATGTCGCGACCTTCGGAACAAGGCTCGCGTTGCCTTGAGCCCCTACTTCCTTTAATCGCCAAAGTGTTTTCGGCTGCTTGGCCCGTTCTTTCAAAGGTTTGTTCCGCCCCATGACCGCGCTGTACGACGTCGCCGCCATCGGCAACGCCATCGTCGATGTCATCGCCCAATGCGATGAGGCCTTCCTCGAACGCGAAGGCCTGGTGAAGGGCTCGATGGCCCTGATCGATCCGACCCGCGCGGCCAGCCTGTACGACGTGATGGCCGCGGCCATCGAGGCCTCGGGCGGCAGCGCCGCCAACACCGTCGCCGGCGTCGCCAGTTTCGGCGGCAAGGGCGCCTTCATCGGCAAGGTCGCCGACGACCAGCTGGGTCGCGTGTTCCGCCACGACATGAAGGCGATCGGCTGCGTATTCACCACCCCGCCCCTGGCCGAAGGCCCGGCCACGGCGCAGAGCCTGATCAACGTCACGCCCGACGCCCAGCGCACCATGTCGACCTATCTGGGCGCCTGCGTGGAGCTGACCCCGGCCGACGTGGATCCCGAGATCATCGAGGCCGCCCAGTATTCTTATCTGGAAGGCTATCTGTTCGACCCGCCCGAAGCCCGCCGCGCCTTCGCCAAGGCCGCCGCGCTGAGCCATGGCGCCGGTCGCAAGATCTCCATGACCCTGAGCGACAGCTTCATGGTCGACCGCCACCGCGGCGCCCTGCTGGGCTTCATCGAGACCCAGTGCGAAATCGTCTTCGCCAACGAGGCCGAGGTCTGCTCGCTGTTCGAGACCACCGACTTCGACGCCGCCGTGAAGGCGCTGGCCGAGCGCTGCGAGATCGCCGCCGTCACCCGAGGCGAAAAGGGCTCGGTGGTCGCCTCCAATGGGCGGCTTCACGAAATCTCGGCCTACCCCGTGGAAAAAGTCGTGGACACGACCGGCGCGGGGGACCAATACGCGGCCGGTTTCCTCTATGGCCTGTCGCAGGGTCGCCCGCTGCCGGTCTGCGGCCAGCTGGGCTCTCTCGCCGCCGCCGAGGTGATCGACCACTATGGTCCGCGCCCGCAGGTCAACCTGCGTGAGCTGGCTGAAAAGAACGGACTTTAAGGACTCAGATGGCCCGCACCGCTGAAGTGGTCCGCGAGACGAAGGAGACCCAGATCCGGGTCTGGATCGATCTCGACGGGACCGGCGCCTCGACGATCTCCACCGGCATTGGTTTCTATGACCATATGCTGGAGAGCTTCGCGCGCCACGGCGGCTTCGATCTCAAGGTCGAGACCAAGGGCGACCTGCATATCGACATGCACCACACGGTCGAAGACACCGGCATCGTGCTGGGCCAGGCGATCAACAAGGCGTTGGACGGCTTCAAGGGCATCCGGCGCTTCGGCTCGGCCTATATCCCGATGGACGAGACCCTGACGCGCTGCGCCATCGACCTGTCGAACCGGCCGTACCTGATCTGGAAGGTCGAGTTCAAGCGACCCAAGGTCGGCGAGATGGACACCGAGCTCTTCAAGGAGTTCCACCACGCGTTCGCGATGAACTGCGGAGCGTGCGTGCATCTGGAGACCCTGTACGGCGACAATACCCACCATGTGGCCGAAAGCGGCTTCAAGGCCCTGGCCCGGGCGCTGCGTCAGGCGGTCGAGTTCGACCCGAAGACCGGCGGCCAGGCTCCGTCCACCAAGGGCGTGCTGTAAGGACATTCCATGCAGACCGTCGCCCTGATCGACTATGGGTCGGGCAACCTGCGTTCGGCCGAAAAGGCCCTGCGTGAGGCGGCCCGCCGCCGCGCGCTCGACGCCGACATCGTCGTCACCGCCGATCCCGACCTTGTCGCCAAGGCCGATCGTGTCTTCTTGCCCGGCGTCGGGGCCTTCGCCTCTTGCCGCGCCGGCCTGGACGCCACCGGCGTGTATGAGGCGATGAACCAGGCCGTGCACGGCCGGGGCGTGCCGTTCATGGGCATCTGCGTCGGCCACCAACTGCTGGCCACCGAAGGCCTGGAGTTCGGCGTCACCCCCGGCCTCGACTGGATCGCCGGCCAGGTGAAGAAGCTCGAGCCGAACGACCCTTCGCTGACCATCCCGCACATGGGCTGGAACGCCATCGCCTTCACCCGCGCTCATGCCCTGTTCGCGGGCATCGAGGACGGCGCGCACATGTACTATGCCAACTCGTTCGCCCTGAACGCCGCCGATCCCGCCGACGTGGTTGCGATCACCGACCACGGTGGTCCGTTCACCGCGGCGGTGGCCAAGGGCAATGTCGCGGGCGTACAGTTTCACCCCGAAAAGTCACAAGCTTCAGGGCTCGCCCTGCTCGCCAACTTCCTGGAATGGCGCCCATGATCCTCTATCCCGCCATCGACCTGAAGGACGGCCAGTGCGTGCGCCTGCTGCACGGCGACATGGAGAAGGCCACGGTCTTCAACACCTCGCCCGCCGACCAGGCCCAGCGTTTCGTCAAGGACGGCTTCTCGTGGCTGCACGTCGTTGATCTGAACGGCGCCATCGAGGGCAAGTCGGTCAACACCGCCGCCGTCGAGTCGATCCTGGAGTCGATCTCGATCCCCGTGCAGCTGGGCGGCGGCATCCGCACCCTGGCCGGCGTCGAGGCCTGGATCGAGGCCGGCGTCTCGCGCGTGATCCTCGGCACCGTGGCCGTGCACGACCCCGAACTGGTCAAGAAGGCCGCGCGCCTGTGGCCCGAGCAGATCGCCGTGGCCGTCGACGTCCGTGACGGCAAGGTCGCCATCGACGGCTGGACCGGCCTCTCGGACCTTTCCGCGATTGACCTGTCGCGTCGTTTCGAGGACGCCGGCGTCGCGGCCCTGATCATCACCGACATCAGCCGCGACGGCGCCCTGACCGGCGTCAATGTCGAAGGCGTGGGCGAGCTGGCCGACGCGGTCTCTATTCCCGTCATCGCCTCGGGTGGCGTGGCCGCGGTCGCCGACATCGAGCGCCTGAAAGCCCGCGAGGGCGTCGAGATCGCCGGCGCCATCCTGGGCCGCTCGCTCTATGCCGGCACGATCAAGCCGTCCGAAGCCCTGATCGCGGCGGCCGTCTGATGCTGAAGACCCGGATCATTCCCTGCCTCGACGTGAAGGACGGGCGGGTGGTCAAGGGGGTCAACTTCGTCTCCCTGCGCGACGCGGGTGATCCGGTGGAGCAGGCGCGGGCCTATGACGCCGCCGGGGCCGACGAGCTGATGTTCCTGGACATCACCGCCTCCAGCGAAGGCCGCGGCCTGATCCTGGACGTCATCTCGCGCACCGCCGAGGTCTGTTTCATGCCCGTCTCGGTGGGCGGGGGCGTGCGACAGGTGTCGGACATGCGCCGCCTGCTGCTGGCCGGGGCCGACAAGGTCTCGACCAACACCGCCGCCGTCGAGAACCCCGACCTGATCGCCGCCGGCGCCGACGCCTTCGGGGCCCAGTGCGTGGTCGTGGCCATCGACGCCAAGCTGCGCGAGGACGGCTCGGGCTGGAACGTCTGGACCTATGGCGGCCGCAAGGACACCGGCCTGGACGTGGTCGACTGGGCCGCCAAGGTGGTCGAGCGCGGCGCGGGTGAGATCCTGCTGACCTCGATGGATCGCGACGGCGCCAAGATCGGCTACGACATCCCGCTGCTGCGGGCCGTGACGGGCGCCGTGAACGTACCGGTGATCGCCTCTGGCGGCGCCGGCAAGACCGAGCACCTGGTCGAAGCCGCCCGCGACGGCCACGCCGCCGCCGTGCTGGCCGCCTCGATCTTCCACTTCGGCGAAATCAGCATCGGCGAAGCCAAGCAGGCCATGGCCGACGCCGGCATCCCCGTGCGCCTGGACCGGAGCGCCGCATGAGCCGCCTGACCGAGGTCCTGGACCGCCTGGCCGCCACGATCGAAGGCCGCAAGGGTGGCGATCCGTCGGTGTCCTACACCGCCAAGCTGCTGAACGACCCCACCCTGGCCGCCAAGAAGCTCGGCGAGGAAGCGGTGGAAACCGTGATCGCGGCGGTGGCCCAGGGGCCCGAGGCCCTGGCGGCCGAGAGCGCCGACCTGCTCTACCACTGGCTGGCGCTGATGGCGGCGGCTGGCGTGCCGCTGGACGCGGTGGCCGAGAAGCTGGAGGCCCGTGAAGGGACTTCCGGCATCGCCGAGAAGGCTTCGCGCCCCAAATAGGCGGGAAGAACTAACCCTTCCGCTTCAGCGCCACATAAAGCGCCCCGTCGCCGCCGTGCCGCCGGTCGGCGATCGACACCCCGGCGATCATCTCGCGCACACCCGGTCCCGCCAGCCATTCCGGCGTGCGCTGCTTCAGCACGCCGTGGCCGACCTTGCCCTTGCCGGTGATGACCAGCACCGCGCGGTGGCCGTCGTCATAGGCGCGGCGGATGAAGCCTTCCAGGGTCGCCCGGGCCTGGTCCTGGTCCAGGCCATGCATGTCCAGGCGCGCGCCGATCGGATCGTGCTCCTTGGCGATCCGGCGCTTGCGGTTGGGCTCGATGCGATCGGGCGCGTATTTCAGGGTCTTGGCCGGGGCCGGCTTCAGCTCCTCGGGCGACACGCGGAGCGGCGCGATCGAGGCCAGGTGGGTCGGCGTCTCGACCGGAATGGCCGTGGCGGACTTCACCGACCGGATCCGGGCCTTGGACCGCATCTTCTCGGGCTTTTCCGCCGCGCGGGGCGTCACGGTCGAGGCGACGAGCTTCCAGAGGCGCTTGTCGTCCTCGGGCCTATCCTCCGCGGGTTTGGGCGGCGGTTTCTTGGCCACCTTACCGCGGGACCAGCCGGTAGAGGCGCAGGGCGTGGCGCACGCGGCCAGCCTCGGCCCCGGCGGCGGCCCCGCTGCCGATATAGAGGTCGGCCCGGACCTCGCCCTTGATCGCCCCGCCGGTGTCCAGCGCCACGGCCAGGCGGCGATAGGCCGGGAAAGCCCCTGATAGCTTCGGCGCGGCGGCGTCCAGCCAGTAGAGCCCGCCCATGGCGTGCTTGCTGGGGTCGACGGCGATGGCGCGACCGGCTGGCAGCGGAATGCCGGCGGCCCCCACGGCTTCCTTGCCGTCGTCGGCGGCCATCTTGAAGAACACGTAGCGCGGGTTCAGCCGCATGATCGCGTCGGCCTCGGGCCCGCGATGGTCGGCCAGCCAGGCGCGGATGGCGTCGCCGGAGGTGTTGTTGTCGGGCAGCAGGCCCCGGTCGCGCATGGCCGTGGCGATGCCGACGAACGGCTTGCCATTGGCGCCGGCGAAGGCGGCGCGCACGCGGCGGCCGTCGGGCAGCACCAGAATCCCCGAGCCCTGGATCTGCAGGAAGAACAGCTCCTCGGGCCGCATCCAGGCCAGGGGCTTGTCGGTCGGGACCGCCTCGATCTCGGCGCGGTCCGGATAAGGCACGAAGGTCGGGCCTTCGACGTGGCCGGTGATCTTCTTACCGACGAACGAGGGCTCGAACGCGCCCAGGTCCAGCACCACCAGGTCGGCTGGCAGGCCGCGCACCGGCGCGGTGAACTCGGCGTTGCGCGACATCCGTGCGTCGTACCGCGGAGCGAAATAGGCGGTCAGCAGGCCTTCGTTTCCACCCCCATCTGGACCCACCGGCTCGGGTCGGAAGGTGGCCTCCAGAAACGCCCGGGCTCCGGGTTCGTCCTGGACGCTCGAGGCGCGGGCGACGCCGCAGACGCGGGCCATCGCTGGATCCTTGGAAACGCCGCAGCCGGCGCGGAAGGCGTTCAGCGCCGCCAGGTGGTCTTCCTCGTTCCATCCCGCCAGGCTGGAGAACGACATCGCCGTCGGCGGCGGGGTCGTCGCGGGCGCCGGTGGAACCGTCGTGGTCGGCGGAGGCGGCGTCGGGACCGACGCGACAGGCGGCGGCGCGCTCACGGCGCTGGCGCAAGCGCTGAGCAGCAACGCCGACAGGATCAGCGGCGCGAGGGAGGTCGAAACGCGGGTCATTACGCCTCGGCGGCGGCGACGTAGGTCAGGAGCCAGTTCGGATTGGCGCTCTTGACCTCGCGCTCGAAAGTCCAGAGCTCGGCCGTGCGGCGATCGTCGACGCCCTCGCCACGCTCGTCCTTGGTGCGGGTGCGCACCTCGGCCAGGATGCGAACGACAGCCTTGGCCAGGTCGCCGGCGACGTCGACCTTTTCCAGGTCCAGACGCGGCGGGGTCAGGAACTCGACCTTCTCGGTGCGGCCGGACGCTTCGCGCGAGGCCATGGCCTGCTCGAAATTGTCCATGACCTCGGTCGCCAGCAGAGGCTTCAGCGTCTCGCGATCGCCCTCGGCATAGGCCTTGACGATCTGCTCGTAAGCCGCGCGGGCGCCGGACAGGAACTTGGTGGGATCGAAGTCGGGCTGCTTGGCCTTCAACGTCGCCAGCCCTTCGGCGCGGTGCGCCGACTGGGCGTCCAGCACCGTGGAGGGCGCGCCGGACTGGGCCGTCACGGGCGTATTGTCCTCGGGCTGGCGGCCAGCCCGGCGCCCCAGGGTGGCGTAGAGCTGGTACAGGACGACAGCGGCGACCGCGGCGAGAAACAGGATCTGGAGCACTTCAAGGTCCGTTAACGGGCTTTTGGCCCAGCGAATGGTGTCTATATAGGCGAGACGCGCTCTCCCGTCAGGCGCCTGGCGTTGCGCCAGACGGGGCCCCATGGTAGCAGCGCGCACCTTTCTTACAGGCGTTCTAGCGCGCCGATTACGGATTTTATCCTAATGACCGACACCTCCGCCCCCAATGGCGCTCCCGAGGCGGCGACTCCGGAAGAGGCCGCTGGACAATCGGGCATCCGCATCCTGGCCCAGTTCGTTCGTGACTTCTCGTTCGAGAATCCGCTGGCCCCTGACAGCCTGCGCGCCGGCGCCGCCCAGCCCGCGATCGACATGGGTGTCGAGATGAACGCCCGCGGTCGTCCTGACGGTCTGTTCGAAGTGGACCTGAAGCTGTCGGCCCGCGCCCTGCGCGAAGAGCAAGCGGTGTTCCACGTTGAAGTCGTGTACGGCGGCCTGTTCCACATCGAGGGCGTCGCCGAAGCCGACCTCGAGCCGGTTCTGCTGATCGAGTGCCCGCGCTTCCTGTTCCCATACGCCCGTCGCCTGATCTCGGACGTCACGGCCGAAGGCGGCTTCCCGCCCTTCCTGATCGACCCGATCGACTTCGCCGGCGTCTACGCCGCGCGCAAGGCCCAGGCCGAAGGCCAGGTTGTGGGCAACGCCTAAGCTTCAAGCGTCACCGCTGAAGACAAGAAGGCCCGGTCATCGCTGACCGGGCCTTTTTCGTTACGGCTGCAGGCGATACCCGCCCATCTCGGTGATCAGGATCCGCGCCACGGCGGGATCCGGCTCGATCTTCTGGCGCAGGCGATAGACATGGGTTTCCAGCGTGTGGGTGGTGACGCCGGCGTTGTAGCCCCACACCTCGGTCAGCAGCTCCTCGCGCGACACGGGCTTGGAGCCGGCGCGGTAGAGGTACTTGAGGATGTTGGTTTCCTTTTCCGTCAGCCGCACCTTCTTCTGCTTCTCGTCGACCAGAAGCTTGGCCGACGGACGGAACTCGTACGGGCCGATGCGGAAGAGGGCGTCTTCCGAAGCCTCGTAGCTGCGTAGCTGGGCGCGGATGCGGGCCAGCAGCACGCCGAAGCGGAAGGGCTTGGTGACATAGTCGTTGGCGCCGGACTCCAGGCCCAGGATCGTGTCGCTGTCGCTGGCCGCGGCCGTCAGCATGATCACCGGGGCGGTGACCCCGTTCTTGCGCATCAGGCGGCAGGCCTCGCGGCCGTCCATGTCGGGCAGATCGACGTCCAGCAGGATCAGGTCGGGCTTGATCTCGCGCGACACCCGCACACCCTCGCCGGCGGTCGAGGCCTCGGCGACCGCGAACTCCTCGTGGAGGGCCAGTTGCTCGGCGAGAGCGCCGCGCAGGTCGTCGTCGTCGTCGATCAGCAGAAGGGTCTTGCGTTGCGCCATAAGGCGAAACATGCACCGCTGCGGCCCCTCGGGACAACCCCGAGCGGAGCTTTAAGCTTGATAGCCGAAGGTGGTAGCCGGTTTCGGCGGCTATCGAGCGCCAACAAGGAAGTCCGAGGAGTCGACCGTCGATGCTGTTTCGAGCCCATGCCGATGGCCGTTTCGAGCTGGACGGACGGATCCTACGTTGCGCGATCGGCAAGGCCGGCGTCATCGCCGGCGCCGACAAGCGCGAGGGCGACAACAAAAGCCCGCTGGGAACCTGGACGATGCGCGAAGTCTGGCACCGTCCCGACGTCTATCCCGAAGGCCCGAACACCGCCCTGCCCGTTCGCGCCACGCGGCCGGAAGACGGTTGGTGCGACGCGCCGGGCGATCCGAACTACAACCGCCCCATCACCCTGCCCTACCCGGCCAGCGCCGAGCGGATGTGGCGTGACGACGCCGTCTACGACCTGGTCGTGATCCTGGGCCACAACGATGATCCGCCCGTGCCAGGCCTGGGTTCGGCGATCTTCATGCACCTGGCGCGGGACGGTTATCCGGGCACCGAGGGCTGCGTGGCGCTGGAGCGGGCGGACCTCGAGGCGGTGCTGGCCGCCGCCAAGCCCGGCGACGCGGTCGAGATCGTCGCCTAACCGTAGGCGCGGCCGCCAAAGATAGCCGACCCCACCCGCACCGAGGTCGCGCCTTCGGCGATCGCGATCTCGAAATCGTCGCTCATGCCCATGGAGAGCTTTTCGACCCCGTTGCGCTCGGCGATGGCGCGCAAGGCCGCGAAATGCGGCGCGGGGTCCTGGTCGACGGGCGGGATGCACATCAGTCCCTCGATACCCAGGCCATAGGTCGCGCGGCAGGCGGCGATGAAGGCGTCGGCCTCGGCGGGCGCGATCCCCGCCTTCTGGTCTTCCTCGCCGATATTGACCTGGACATAGAGGCGCGGCGCCTTGCCGGCCCGCTGGATCTCCTCGGCCAGCACGCGGGCCAGCTTTTCACGGTCGAGCGTCTCGATGACGTCGAAGAAGGCCGTGGCTTCGCGGGCCTTGTTGGTCTGCAATGGGCCGATCAGGCGCAGCTCCAAACCCTCGCGGCGCTGACCCCAGCGCTCCATCGCCTCCTGGACGCGGTTCTCGCCGAACACTTTCTGTCCCGCATCCAGCACGGGCGCGATATGCTCCCAAGGCTGGGTCTTGGACACCGCCACCAGCGTCACCGAGCCGGCGGGCCGTCCGGCCCGGATCTCGGCGGCGGCGATGCGATCATGGATCGTGGCAAGAGCGTGCGACATCGGGGGGTGTGGCCTTGGACGGAAACGTGAGCGAACTGGAAGTCCTGTCTAGTGCGGCGACGGCCTTCCCGCCAAGGACCGCGCGGGGACGGACCCTGCCGGGTCTGCTGTTCTTCACCGATCCGGCGCGGGTTTCGAACCCCGAGGCCGTTGCCGAGCGCTTGCCGCCCGGGGCCGGGATCGTTTTCCGGGCCTTCGGGGCCGAGGACGCGGTCGACCAGGGCCGGCGCCTGCGAGCCATCGCCGACGCGCGGGGCCTGTTGCTGCTGGCCGGGGCCCATACCAGCCTGGCCGAGGGCATCGGGGCCGACGGCGTGCACATGCCCGAGGCCCGCGTCGCCGAGCTTCCCCGCCTGCGGGCCGAACATGCTCGTTGGCTGATCACCGTCGCGGCCCATGACGTGGTCGCCGTCCAGGCCGGGCAACGCGCCGGGGCCGACGCGCTCGTCGTCTCGCCGGTGTTCGCCAGCAACAGCCCTTCGGCGGGGGAGCCGCTGGGGATCGAGGGCTTGAAGGGTCTGGTCGCGGCGACGGCCCTGCCCGTCTACGCCCTGGGCGGGGTGCGGGCGCGTACGGTCACGCAGCTGATCGGCAGCGGAATCGTCGGGATCGCGGCGGTCGAAGCGCTCGCCGGCTAAATCAGAACTTGAAAGCGGTTTCCAGGCGGACGCGGGGCGCGGCTTCCGGCTGTTGAGCCTTGCGGGCGGCGAGAGCCGGATTGGATTCGCCCAGGCTGACCGCGCCACCGACGCGGATCGACGGGGTCACCTTGAAATACGCTCCGGCCTGGACGTCCTGCATTTCCATTTCGCGGCTGGACGGTTGGTCCAGATCCAGCTTCACGCCCCAACGCCCCTTCTTGGCGTCCCAACGCAGCGAGCGCTTGTCGTCCTGCGGATATTGGACGCCGGCGGCGGCGCTGGTGAAGTCGTTCTTGACCGAGAAATCGGGCGCGACGGCATGCGGCTTGGCCTGGGCGAACGCCGTCGCCGCCGATCCGGTGAGGATCAGCGCGGCTGCACCCGCCAAGAAGAAACGCTTCGCGACCATCGCTACTCGCCGCCTATACAGTGTCCCCACTCGTTCCATATAGGATCGAGCCCCTAAGATTTCGATTAAAGGCTTGGCTGGAACGCGGTCAACGGGAGTTTGGTCGCACTTAGGGCTGAATTGAACGATTCAATCGACTCCTGTGTCGATGAGGTCACGCGATTCCTGTTTTGAGGCGGCGTAGCCATGCTATAGACCGGCTCCCGGCCGCGGGGGCGCGCCAGGATAGCGCGAAGTCGCATCGGCGAGACATTGGAGCGAGGTACTATGGCGTTTGAGCGTGGGTCTGTGATGCGCGGCGTCGCCGCGGGCGTCCTGGCTCTGTCAATGCTGGGCATGACCGCATGCGCGAGCAACAAGCCCAAGACGTTTTCCACGCAAAGCGACGAGCCGGGCCTCAACCCGTTCAAGCGCTTCGGCGGCGGCGGCAAGGCTCCGGCCAGCGAAGCCGGGATCGGCGTCAATGGCTATCTGTGGCGCGCGAGCCTGGACACCCTGGCCTTCATGCCGCTGGCCTCGGCCGACCCGTTTGGCGGCGTGATCGTCACCGACTGGTACGTGAACCCGGAAACCCCGGCCGAGCGTTTCAAGGCCACGGTCTACATCCTGGACACCCGACTGCGCGCCGACGGCCTGAACGTCACGGTGTTCAAGCAGTCCAAGGACATAAACGGCGCCTGGGTCGACGCTCCGGTCGCCGACCAGACCGCCACCGACATCGAGAACGCGATCCTGACCCGCGCGCGTCAGCTTCGGCTTTCGAACATCAAGAACTAAGGCGCTCACGGGTCCTCTTCCGAGCGAAGGGGACCCTGACTTCCTATTTCTCTGCGCGCTCCGGCCGCGAAACCGCTTAACTTGTCGCGGACGCGCCTTCGGGGCGCGTTCCTGCATCCAAGACCCTGGTTTCCGATGGCCCGCTACAATCCCAAAGACACCGAGCCCAAGTGGCGTGAAGCCTGGGCGAAGGCCGACGTCTTCAAGACCGGCGAGATCAACGACGGCCGTCCGAAATACTACGTGCTCGAGATGTTCCCGTATCCGTCGGGCCGCATCCACATGGGCCACGTCCGCAACTACGCCATGGGCGACGTGGTGGCCCGCTACAAGCGCGCCCAGGGTTTCAACGTCCTGCACCCGATGGGCTGGGACGCCTTCGGCATGCCCGCCGAGAACGCGGCCATGGAACGCGGCGTCCACCCCAAGGGCTGGACCTACGACAACATCGCCGCCATGCGCGAGCAGCTGAAGTCGCTGGGCATCTCGGTCGACTGGTCGCGCGAGTTCGCCACCTGCGACCCGGAATATTACGGCAAGCAGCAGGCCTGGTTCCTGCGCCTGTTGAAGCGCGGCCTGGTCTATCGCAAGGAAGCCTCGGTCAACTGGGACCCGGTCGACATGACCGTCCTGGCCAACGAGCAGGTCATCGACGGCAAGGGCTGGCGCTCGGGCGCGACGGTCGAGAAGCGCAAGCTGACCCAGTGGTTCCTGCGGATTACGGACTACGCCGACGACCTGATCGAGGGCCTGAAGACCCTGGACCGCTGGCCCGACAAGGTTCGCCTGATGCAGGAGAACTGGATCGGCCGCTCCAAGGGCCTGCGCTTCAAGTTCCAGTTTGATGGCGAGGCTCCCGACGGCATGGCCGACGGGCTGGAGGTTTACACCACCCGTCCCGACACCCTGTTCGGCGCCAGCTTCGTCGGCGTCGCGCCCGAGCACCCTCTGGCCGAGCGCCTGGGCGTCGAGAACCCCGAGGTCCAACGGTTCATCGCCGACTGCCGCAAGGGCGGCACCTCGGAAGCCGAGATCGAGAGCGCCGAAAAGCTGGGTTACGACACCGGCCTGCGGGTGCGGCACCCGCTCGACCCGTCGATCACCCTGCCCGTCTGGATCGCCAACTTCATCCTGATGGACTACGGCACGGGCGCGATCTTCGCCTGCCCGGCCCACGACCAGCGCGACCTGGACTTCGCCCGCAAGTACGACCTGCCGGTTAAGCCGGTGGTGCTGCCCAATGGCGAGGACGCCGCGACCTTCCAGGTCGGTAAGGAGGCCTATGTCGGCCCCGGCAAGATCTACAATTCGGAATTCCTGGACGGTCTGGACATCGAGGCCGCCAAGGCCGAGGCCGTGGCGCGCATCGAGGCGGCCGGCCAGGGCGAAGGCGCGACCGTCTATCGCCTGCGCGACTGGGGCGTCTCGCGTCAGCGCTACTGGGGTTGTCCGATCCCGGTGATCCACTGCCAGAGCTGCGGCGTCGTGCCGGTCCCCGAGGACCAACTGCCGGTCGCCTTGCCCGAGGATGTGACCTTCGACAAGCCGGGCAACCCCCTGCTGCGTCACCCGACCTGGCGCCACACCACCTGCCCGTCGTGCGGCGGCCGCGCCGAGCGCGAGACCGACACGCTGGATACGTTCATCGATAGCAGCTGGTACTTCGCCCGCTTCACCGACACCCATGCGGCCGAGCCGGTCGGCAAGGAGGCCGCCGACTATTGGCTGGCCGTCGACCAGTATATCGGCGGCGTCGAGCACGCGATCCTGCACCTGCTGTACGCCCGCTTCATCACGAGAGCCCTGAAGGACGAGAATCTGCTGTCGGTCGAGGAGCCGTTCGCGGGTCTGTTCACCCAGGGCATGGTCACCCACGAAGCCTACAAGAACGAGGCCGGCGAATGGGTCGAGCCGTCGGATGTGGTGATCACCGCCGAGGGCAATACCCGCTTGGCCAAGCACGCCAAGACTGGGGCGCCGATCATCATCGGCGACATCGAGAAGATGTCGAAGTCCAAGAAAAACGTCGTCGCGCCCGAGGACATCTTCGAGGCCTACGGTGTCGACTCGGCGCGCTTGTTCGTGATGAGCGACAGCCCGCCCGAGCGCGACGTCCAGTGGACCAATTCCGGCGTCGAGGGCAGCTGGCGCTTCACCCACCGTCTGTGGAACGAGTTCGACGGCCAGCCGACCGGCGACTTCGCCCATGACGACAGCGACGAAGCCGCCCTGGCCCTGCGCAAGTCGGCCCACAAGCTGATCGGCTTCGTCACCGACAGCATCGAGGGCTTCCGCTTCAACAGCGGCGTGGCGCGCCTGTACGAGTTCCTGAACGCCCTGAAGGCCGCGCCGGCCGAAGGCGCGTCCAACGCCGTGCTGGCCGCGCGCGCCGAGGCCCTGAACATCCTGGCCCGCCTGGTCTCGCCCTTCACCCCGCACCTGGCCGAGGAAGCCTGGGCCCGGATCGGCGGCGAAGGCATGGTCGTGAACGCGCCCTGGCCCAAGGCCGACCCGGCCCTGGCCGCGGACGACGAGCGCGTCCTGCCGATCCAGATCAACGGCAAGCGTCGTGGCGAGATCAAGGTCAAGGCCGGCGCGGCCGAGGCCGAGGTCGAGAAAATCGCTCTGGCGGATCCCAACGTCATGGCCCACCTTGAGGGCGTCACGGTCCGCAAGGTGATCGTGGTCAAGGACCGTATCGTCAACATCGTGGCCAACTGAGACCGATGAAACGCACCCTCGCAGCTGGCGCGATCGCGCTCTCGACCCTTGCGCTCTCGGCCTGCGCCGGCTTCACGCCCCTGTATGGCCGTCCCGGCGTCGAGGGCGGGCTTTCCAGCATCGAGACGGTCGCATCGGAAGGCCGTGGCGGCTATCTGCTGCGCGAGCAGCTGGACGACGCCCTGGCCCACCGCGCCGGCGACCCGGCTGCTTACAAGCTGCTGTTTTCGGTCAACGAGCAGCGCTTCGCCCGCGGTGTCCGCCTGGACAATACGGCCAACCGCTACGAGCTGAAGATGAGCGTCACCTGGCGTCTGCTGGACGCCAGGACCAGCACGGAGGCCCATAAGGGCGTCACCGAGGTCTCGGTGACCTACGACTCGGCCGACCAGCCGTATGCCGCCATCGCGGCCCAGAACGACGGTCAGGAGCGCGCGGCCGCCGAGGTGGCGCGCAAGATCCAGCTGAACCTCGCCACCTGGCTGGCGGGCCGGAAGCCGGCTTAAAGGCATGATCCTCTCCAAGCGTCCGGACGTCGAACGCTTCCTGAGGGAGCCGACCCCGGACATCCGGGCCGTGGTGATCTACGGCAAGGATCGGGGCGTGGTGCGCGATCGCGCCAACGCCCTGGCCAAGCGCGTGGTCGAGCGCCCGGACGATCCCTTCGATACCGCCATGCTGACCGACGGCGACCTGGACGCCGATCCCGCCAAGCTAGAAGACGAGCTGTCGGCCATGTCGCTGATGGGCGGCCGGCGTCTGGTGCGCCTGCGCCTGGGCGGCGAGAAGGCCGGGCCCGACAAGCAGGCCTCCGAGGCCCTGACCCGCCATGTCGAGGGCCAACTGAACCCCGACGCCTTCTTCCTGGTCGAGGCCGGGGCGCTCGACCGCAACTCCCTGCTGCGCAAGGTCGGCGAGAAGGCCAATGGCTGCGCCGTCATCCCCTGCTACGAAGATGAGGCCGGCGACTTGGCCCGCCTCGCGCGCGACACCCTGGCCAATGACAAGGTGGGGCTGAACAGTGAGGCCCTCGACCTCTTCGTCTCGCGCCTGCCCAAGGAACGCGGCGTGGCCCGCGCCGAGATCGAACGTTTGGCCCTGTTCCTCGGTCCAGGCAGCGGGGTCACCGCCACCGCCGCCGACCTGACGGACTTTCTGGGCGTCGAGCCCGAGGCCTCGCTCAGCGACGCCGCCGCCGACGCGTTCGGGGGCCGAGCCGGTCTGGCCCAGACCGCTCTGCGCCGCGCGGCCGCCGAGGGCGAAGGCGGGCCGGCGGCCGTCCGGGCCATCAGCTACTATCTGAACCGCCTGAGGCGCGTTCTGACGCTGCACAAGAACGGCGTCGACCTGCAGGCCGCCGCGAAGGCGTCCGGTGTGTTCTGGAAACAGGAGCGCGAGTTTCTACGCCAGGCGCGCGCCTGGAACCTGGAAGCGATCCTGGAGATCCAGGGCGAGGTGCTGGCCGCCGACCGCGCCTGCAAGACCTCCGGCTCGCCCGACCAGCTGATCTCCGAACGCCTGGCGCTGATGATCGCCGGCCGGGCGCGGCGGTTGGGGCTGTAGCTTTTAAATCCGTCTCCCCGGCGAAAGCCGGGGCCCAGATGGAAGAACGCTGGGATGGGTTCTATGAGCTCCGAGTCCTTCCAATCATCTCAAACGCATTGAGATCTGGGTCCCGGCTTTCGCCGGGAAAATCGGATAGGAAAATCACCCAAAAATAGCGCCTTTGCGCGCCTGTGGACGGTTCCGAGGAAAGCCTTACGGCACAAGGGTTTGGAGTCTAATCGGACTCAAACCGCCCTCCTCTCACGAAAACGGCGCCTCCCGGAGTACGGAAAGGCGCCGCTTCGCGCGCGACAGAGGCGATTTTCGGAGGGCTTTTTCAGGCCCAGAATCCGAGCATCCACACGTATTTTGCGTGCGTCTGATCAGACCGAGGTCAAACCCCTCGGCTCAGCCGGTTGCAGAGGTCGTCCAGCTGCTCGAGCGTCGCATAGCTGATGGTCAGGGCGCCGCCCGCTCCGCGATGCTCGATCGAGACGTCCAGGCCCAGGACCGACGACAGATCGGCCTCGAGGGCCTGGGTGTCGGTGTCCTTCACGCGCGGCGGACGGCCGCCCTTGTTCTTGGACGGCGTCGCGGTCGGCGCCTTGCGGGCCAGGGCCTCGGTCTCGCGGACCGACAGGCCGCCCTCGATGATCTGCTTGGCCAGGGCGACCGGGTCGGCCGCGGCGGCGATGGCGCGGGCATGACCGGCCGACAGCTCGCCGCTGACCAGGTACGACTGCACCTCGTCGGGTAGGGCCAGCAGGCGCATCGTGTTGGC
This sequence comes from Caulobacter sp. ALps2, assembly GCF_058681635.1. Classification (NCBI taxonomy): domain Bacteria; kingdom Pseudomonadati; phylum Pseudomonadota; class Alphaproteobacteria; order Caulobacterales; family Caulobacteraceae; genus Caulobacter; species Caulobacter sp. ALps2. Next base: position 1,557,723 of record NZ_CM178743.1, on the reverse strand, counting down.
GACGTGGCTACGGCTCTTGCCGATGGTCTGGGCGATGTTCTCCTGGGTGCGCTCGAACTTCTCCATCAGCACTTTGTAGGAGAGCGCTTCTTCCAGGATGTTCAGGTCGGCGCGCTGAACATTCTCGATGATGCCGATCTCCAGCACCGCCAGGTCGTCCAGCTCACGCACCATGATCGGCACCGTGCGCAGGCCGGCGCGCTGGGCGGCGCGCCAGCGGCGTTCGCCGGCGACGATCTGGTATTCCCCGGGCGAGCCGGGCGCGGGACGCACCAGAATCGGCTGCAGGACGCCCTTCTCGCGGATCGAGTTGGACAGATCCTCCAGCTCATCCTCGCGGAAGGTGCGGCGCGGCTGGTCGGGGTTGCGCTTCAGGATCTCGATCGGCGCTTCGCGCGAGCCGGCGCCGCTGTCGCCCGGAGCCTGGGCCGGGGCGGCCTCGACCTCGCCCAGCAGCGCGGACAGACCACGACCCAGCCCACGACGCCCTTCGGAACCACCAGCCTCAGCCACCACAGACTCCATTCTTCTTCTCAAACTTCAGATCGATAATCGGAACTAGGACTAGGCGGTCAGCCCTAGGCCGCTTGGGCCTGCCGGACACGTTCGCGGCTGATCACCTCGCGGGCCAGCTTCAAGTAGGCCTGGCTACCGGCGCACTTCAGGTCATACAGCAGTACGGGCTTACCGAACGACGGCGCCTCCGAGACGCGGACATTCCGCGGGATGACCGCGTCATAGACCTTGTCGCCGAAGTGCTCGCGCACGTCCTTGGCCACCTGTTCGGACAGGCTGTTGCGGCGGTCGTACATGGTCAGCACCACGCCCTGGATCTCCAGGCGCGGGTTCAGGCTGCCCCGGACACGCTCGATGGTGCGCATCAGCTGGGTCAGACCTTCCAGGGCGAAGAACTCGCACTGCAGGGGCACGAACACCGCGTCGGCGGCGGTCATGGCGTTGACCGTCAGCACGTTCAGCGACGGCGGGCAGTCGATCAGCACATAGGTGTAGGGGCCGTTGGCGCGGATCGTCTCCAGCGCGTCGCGCAGACGGTACGACCGGCGCGCGGTCTGGCCCAGCTCGATCTCGATGCCCGACAGGTCGGCGTCGGCCGGGATGACGTCCAGGCCCGGAAGCTCACTCTTCACGGCGGCGTCGATGATCGGCGACTCGCCCATCAGCACGTCATACAGCGTCGTGCGGCGCTGAGTGCGGCCGATGCCCAGCCCCGTGGAACAGTTGCCCTGCGGGTCGGAATCGATCAGCAGCACACGCTCGCCACAGGCGGCGAGCGCCGTGCCCAGGTTGATGGCGGTCGTGGTCTTGCCCACCCCGCCCTTCTGGTTGGCGATGGCGAGGACGCGGAGAGGATTAGCGGGCACGGGAAAGCCTCTTCACTTGAACGATCCGACCCCGAGGGTCGCTTTGACTAGGTCGTAGTTCGCTGGCGAATTTCCAAGCGCTAGAAGCCTCGGAAAGCTCGGCCGCGACATCCTGCCCCTTGAGAAACAGGCCCAGCGCGCCACGGTGCAGATAGGGCTCGGCGAAGCCCAGAAGTTTGGTCATCGGCGCGCAAGCTCGCGCGGTGACGACATCGACCTTCAGCTTCAGCTCTTCGGCGCGGACATTGTGAATCTCGACCGGCAGGTCGAGATCCTTGGCGACCACCTCCAGGAAGCGGCAGCGCTTGGCCATCGACTCGACCAGATGAACCTTGGCCTCGGCCCTACCCTTCAGCAGTATGGCCAGCACGACGCCGGGCAACCCGGCGCCAGCCCCCAGGTCGGCCCAAGTCAGGGCCTCCGGCGCCATCGGCATCAGTTGCGAACTGTCCAGAGCGTGGCGGGTCCAGTAGGTGTCGATGGTCAGCGGCCCGACCAAGTTCATCACCTGGTTCCATTCCGCCAGCAGATCCTGGAAGCGCGTCAGGTCCGCCATCTGGGCGTCGGACGCGCCGGTAAGGGCTTGGTAACCAGCCGCGTCCAGCACCGGCGCTTCAGCCAAAACACTGTCAGGCTGCACGGCCGCGCCTCACGTGAGCGAGCAATGCGGTCAATGCGCCGGGGGTCACGCCCTCGATGCGGGCCGCCTGGCCCAAGGTTAGCGGCCGGACGCGCGCCAGCTTCTCGCGCACCTCGTTCGACAGGCTACCGATGTCGGCATAGTCCAGATCGCCGGGCAAACGCAGATCCTCGTCCTTGCGCAGCGACTCGGCGTCGGCGCGTTGGCGATCCAGATAGCCGGCATAGGCGGCCTCGATCTCGATCTGCTCGCGGACGTCGGTGTTCCACGTGAAAACCTCGGGCCAGAGGCGGCCCAGGTCGTCGATCGAGACATCCGGATAGGCCAGCATGGCGAACACGTCGCGGCGGACCCCGTCGCTATTGACCTTGAACCCGGCCTTCACGGCCTCGTTCGGGGTCAGGCTGACCGAGCGGGCGAAGGCGCGGGCGGCTTCGAGCCGCGCCTTCTTTTCGGCCCAGGCCGAGGCGCGGCGCTCGCCGACGACACCCAGCGCGATGCCGCGATCGGTCAGGCGTTGGTCGGCGTTGTCGGCGCGCAGGGTCAGGCGGAACTCGGCCCGACTGGTGAACATGCGATACGGCTCGGTGACGCCCCGGGTGACCAGGTCGTCGATCATCACGCCGATATAGGCCTCGTCGCGAGCGAAGACGGCGGGCTCCCCGCCCCGCGCCGCCAGGGCCGCGTTCAGGCCGGCGACCAGCCCTTGCGCCCCCGCCTCTTCATAGCCCGTGGTGCCGTTGATCTGGCCGGCCAGGTACAGCCCCGGCAGGCGCTTGGTCTCCAGCGTGGCGTACAGCTCGCGCGGATCGACATAGTCGTATTCGATCGCATAGCCGTAGCGGATCACCTCGACCTTCTCGAGGCCGGGGATCGTGCGCAGAAACAGCAGCTGGGTCTCTTCCGAGACCGACGTGGAAATGCCGTTCGGATAGACCGTGTCATCGTCCAGGCCTTCCGGCTCCAGGAAGATCTGGTGGCTAGTCTTGTCGGCGAAACGAACGACCTTGTCCTCGATCGACGGGCAATAACGCGGACCGATCCCCGTGGCGCGACCGCCATAGACCAAGGACTCGCTGAGGCGCTCGGCGATGATCTTGTGGGTCGCTTCGGTGGTGAAGGTGACTCCGCAGGCGATCTGCGGGACGTCGATCTTGTCGTTCAGATACGAGAATGGAACCGGCGTGTCGTCGGCCGCCTGACTGTCCAGCTGATCCCACGCGATGGTCTTGCCATCCAGGCGCGCGGGCGTGCCGGTCTTCAGGCGGCCCATTTGGAAGTTCAGGCCATAGAGGCGATCCGATAGGCCGATCGACGGCTGGTCGCCGACGCGGCCGGCTGGGGTCCGGGTCTCGCCCAGGTGGATCACGCCCTTCAGGAAGGTGCCGGTCGTGAGGATTACACGTGAAGCGCGGTAGGTCCGCCCTTCCCCGTCGACAGCGCCCGCCACCCGCCCGTCCTCGACGATCAGGTCCTCCGCGGCGCCGGCGATGATGTCGAGATTCGGCGTCGCGGCCAGTTCGGCCTGCATCGCTTCGCGATAGAGTTTGCGGTCGATCTGGGCGCGCGGGCCACGAACGGCCGGGCCCTTGGAACGGTTCAGCATCCGGAACTGGATGCCGGCCTTGTCGGCCATCCGGCCCATCACCCCATCCAGGGCGTCGATCTCGCGGACCAGATGGCCCTTGCCCAGGCCACCGATGGCTGGGTTGCACGACATCTCGCCGATGGTGTCGAGTTTATGGGTCAGCAGAAGGGTGCGCGCACCCGCGCGCGCGGAGGCGGCCGCCGCCTCGCAGCCGGCGTGACCGCCGCCGATGACAATAACATCCCAGGTGTTGGACAACGAACTCGCCTCAATGCGAACGCCCCCGAACGTGCGGGGGCGCTGGACTCGACCTATACGCCAATCAGGCGAGCGGGTCGATGCGACTCCCTGGCGTTTCACGTGAAACGCCACCGTCACAGCTGTGAACCCGCTGTGGATAATATAGGGGACGTTTCACGTGGAACATCACTTGCCGATGCAGAAGGTCGAAAACACCCGGCCAAGCACGTCCTCCGGGTCGACCCGGCCGGTGATCTTTTCCAGCGCCCGGGCGGCCAGACGGACATCCTCGGCGGCGAGCTCCACTTCCAGGCCGACTTCCGATAGGGCGCGGGCCAGATAGCCTCGCGCCTCGCGCAAACGCTCCGCGTGGCGCAGACGGGTCGCCGCCGGAAACTCCGCGCCCGACAGAGCGCCAGCCACATGCTCCGCCAAGGCCGCGCGCACCGCGTCGACGGCCTCGCCCGAGCGCGCCGAAAGACGAACGACCTTGAGCCCCTGCCCCGCCCATTTCCGCTCGGCTTCAACCAATGCCGAAGTCTCGGCGATGTCGGCTTTGTTCAGCATCAGCCAATCGCCGGGCCGGATCGCCTCCTCAAGCTTCACTGTATGTTTCACGTGAAACCCATCGACGACCCAAAGCCTTAGGTCAGCATCTTCAGCCCAGGCCCGCGCCCTCCGGACACCCTCGGCTTCGATGGCGTCGGCCGTTTCCCGGATGCCCGCCGTGTCGGCGACCAGCACCTTGTAACCGCCGAGCACCAATGGAACCTCGATGACGTCCCGGGTCGTGCCCGGCGTGTCGGTGACGATGGCCGCGTCGCGCTCGACCAGGCCATTCAGCAAGGTGCTCTTGCCGGCGTTGGGCGCGCCGACCAGAGCGATGCGGAAACCGTCCCGCACCCGGCGTCCACGGGAAACATCGGCCAGGGCCGCGTCGAGTTCGGCGCTCAAGGTCCGCAGTCCAGGACGGGCGCGTTCGGCCACCTCCTCCGGCAAGTCCTCGTCGGGGAAATCGACGGCCGCTTCCAGCATGGCCAGCGACTGGACCAACAGGTCGCGCCAGCGATCGTAGCGTTGGCTAAGCGCGCCACCGACCTGCCCAAGCGCCTGCCGACGCTGCGCCTCGGTCTCGGCGTCGATCAGATCGGCGACACCTTCGGCCTGGGCCAGATCCAGCTTGCCGTTCTCGAAAGCACGGCGGGTGAACTCGCCCGGCTCGGCCAGACGCAGGCCAAGATCGACTAGCGCCGACAGCAGCGCCTCGACGACGGCCCGGCCCCCGTGCACGTGAAACTCGGCGCTGTCTTCACCCGTATAGCTGGCCGGTCCCTGGAACCGCAGGACCAGGGCCTCGTCCAGTTCGACGCCTTGGTGGCGGAGCTTACGCAAAGCCGCCAGACGCGGTTTTGGCGGGTTTCCCGTGAGGGCCTCGACGACCGACAGGGTCGCCGGACCCGAGACGCGCACCACGGCCACCGCCGCTCGCCCGGCCGCGGTGGCCAGGGCGAAGATCGTATCCGTCATCGGGTCAGTCGCGCTTGCCGACCGCCGCGCCGGCCGCCGCCGTCATCAGCTTGCGGAACTGCTCCTGGGCGCCCGTACCGAACGCCATCCAGTTCTTCATCAGCTCCTCGGGCGCCAGCATGGCCATGTTGGCGTCCATGCGATTCTGCATTTCCTTGACCAGGTGCTCGTTCAAAGCGCTGACATCCGGAAGGCCTAGAAAGGCCCGGGCCTCGACGGGAGAGCAGTCGATCTCGATGGTCATCTTCATGTGGAGGTTCCCTTCGGTCAGGGCACGATATTGTTATGGGCCAAGCCGTGTCGGCGCAGGTTAGAGCGCTTTGGTCGAAAGTCACATTGGTCCCGTTTCCGGGACGCTGTAACGACGGAGTTCCCGATGAGTGAGACCCTCACGATAACCACGCCCGATGGCGACTTCTCGGCCTATGTGGCCCGGCCTCGGGCCGAGAGCGCGCCGGCCATCGTCGTGATCCAGGAGATCTTCGGCGTCAACAAGGTGATGCGCGACATCGCCGACGGCCTGGCCGCCCAGGGTTATGTCGCGATCGTGCCCGACCTGTTCTGGCGGATCGAGCCGGGCATCGACATCACCGATCAGTCCGAAGCCGAGTGGAAGCGGGCCTTCGAACTGTTCAACGCGTTCGACGTGGACGCCGGCGTTTCGGACATCGCCGCGACGGTCACCGCGGCCCGCGCCCTTTCCGGCGTCAACGGCAAGGTCGGGGCGGTCGGCTACTGCCTGGGCGGCCTGCTGGCCTTCCTGACCGCGACCCGCACCGACGTCGACGCCAGCGTCTCCTACTACGGCGTCGGCATCGAGAAGCACGTGAACGAGGCCGAGAAGCTGACCCATCCGCTGCTGATGCACGTCGCCGAGAAGGACCAGTTCGTTCCGCCGGAAGCCCGACAGCTGATCCTCTCGGCCCTGAAGGATCATCCGCAGATCGAGCTATATACCTATGCCGACCGCGACCACGCCTTCGCGCGCGAGGGCGGCGCGCACTATGACGCCGCCGACGCGGCCAAGGCCAATGGCCGCAGCCTGACCTTCTTCCAGAAGGTTCTGGCTTGATGCTGGCGATCCAAGCCGCTCGCACCGGCGGTCCCGAGGTGCTGGAGGCGGTCGAACTCGAGGTTCCCTCGCCCGCCGCCGGCCAGATCCTGGTCCGCCACCAGGCGGTCGGATTGAACTATATCGACACCTATCATCGCTCGGGCCTCTATCCGCTGAAGATGCCAACGGTGATCGGGCTGGAGGCGGCCGGGATCGTCGAGGCCGTCGGCGATGGCGTGACGCGGTTCCACGTGGGAGACCGCGTCGCCTACAACGGAACCATGGGCGCTTATGCCGAAGCGGCGCTCGTTCCGGCCGAGCGCGCGGTGAAGGTTCCTGACGGTGTCAGCCTGGAAATCGCCGCGGCGGTTCTGCTCAAGGGCATGACCGCCGAGTTTCTGGTCCGCCGCTGTTTCCACGTGAAACATGGCCATACCGTCCTGATCCATGCGGCCGCCGGCGGCGTCGGCCAGATCCTGGTGCAGTGGTGCAAGGCCCTGGGCGCGACGGTCATCGCCACCGCCGGCTCGGCCGCCAAGCTGGCCACCGCCCGCGAGCTGGGGGCCGATCACCTGATCGACTACAGCCATGAGGACGTCGCGGCGAAGGTCGGCGAGATCACCGGCGGCAAGGGCGTGGCCGTCGTTTATGACGGGGTCGGCAAGGACACCTGGGACGCCAGCTTCAAGAGCCTCGCCAAGCGCGGGGTTCTGGTCACCTTCGGCAACGCCTCGGGTCCGGTCCCGCCCTTCGCGCCGCTGGAGCTGTCGGGCAAGTCGTTGTTCGTCACCCGACCGCGCCTGTTCGACTACATCGCCACGACCGAGGAACTGGACGAGAGCGCCGAGGCCCTGTTCGCCGTCCTCGGCTCGGGCGCGGTGAAGATCGACATCGGCCAGACCTTCCCGCTGGCCCAAGCCCGCGCGGCGCACGAAGCCCTGGAGGGTCGCCGTACGACCGGCGCCACCTTGCTCATTCCGTAGGGCCGGTCACACCAGTCCGACCGACAACAAAAAAAGGCCCCGGGTAGAACCGGGGCCTTTCTCGTATCTCAGTGAGTCCGTTTGGACTCAGGTGTTCATCGACTGGAAGAAGTCGCCATTGGTCTTCGACTGGCGCAGCTTGTCGAGCAGGAACTCGATCGCGTCCGACGCCCCCATCGGATTGAGGATCCGGCGCAGAACATAGGTCTTCTGCAGCTGGTCGCGCGGCGTGATGAGCTCTTCCTTGCGGGTGCCCGACTTAAGCACGTCGATGGCCGGGAAGATGCGCTTGTCAGCCACCTTACGATCAAGAACGATTTCCGAGTTACCGGTGCCCTTGAACTCTTCGAAGATCACCTCGTCCATGCGGCTGCCGGTGTCGATCAGGGCCGTGGCGATGATCGAGAGCGAGCCGCCCTCCTCGACGTTACGCGCCGCGCCAAAGAAGCGCTTGGGGCGCTGCAGGGCGTTGGCGTCGACACCGCCGGTCAGCACCTTGCCCGACGACGGGACCGTGGTGTTGTAGGCGCGGCCCAGGCGGGTGACCGAGTCCAGCAGGATGACGACGTCGCGCTTGTGCTCGACCAGGCGCTTGGCCTTCTCGATGACCATCTCGGCCACCTGCACGTGACGGGTCGCCGGCTCGTCGAAGGTCGAGGCGATGACCTCGCCCTTCACCGTGCGCTGCATGTCGGTGACTTCTTCCGGGCGCTCGTCGATCAGCAGGACGATCAGGTAGCACTCGGGGTGGTTGGTCTCGATCGACTTGGCGATGTTCTGCAGCATGACGGTCTTACCCACGCGCGGCGGGGCGACGATCAGGCAGCGCTGGCCCTTGCCGAGCGGAGCGACGATGTCGATGACCCGGCCGGAACGATCCTTGATGGTCGGATCGGGCAGTTCCATGTGCAGGCGCTCTTCGGGATAGAGCGGCGTCAGATTGTCGAAGTGCACCTTGTGGCGCACGTTCTCGGGGCTCTCGAAATTGATCTTCGAGACGTTGGTCAGGGCGAAGTAGCGCTCGCCTTCACGCGGCGACCGGATCGCGCCATCGACGCTGTCGCCGGTGCGCAGGCCATACTTCCGGATCTGCGACGGCGAGACATAGATGTCGTCCGGGCCAGGCAGGTAGTTGGCTTCCGGCGAGCGCAGGAAGCCGAAGCCGTCCTGCAGCACTTCCATGGTGCCCGAACCCGAGATCTCCACGCCTTCCTCGGCGAGGGTCTTCAGGATCGCGAACATCATGTCCTGCTTGCGCATGGAGTTGGCGTTCTCGACCTCGAAGGTCTCGGCGAACGCCAGCAGATCGGCCGGGGATTTCTCCTTCAGCTCCTGCAGGGACATGGACTTCAGGCCCAGGGCCGCGACGGCTTCGGCGATGCCGGAACCGTCATCGTCGCCCTCGCCTTCCGCTTCTGTCGCGGCGTCGACACTGGCCTCGGCGGTCGTATCGATGACAGCCTCTTCGGTGGTCGCCTCTTCGGCGGCCGGGATTTCGTTTTCGGTTTCTTCGGTCATGACAAGACTCAAGAAGGGGCGCGGACCCCAAGACGGAGTCCGGCCGGCAAGACTTCGATGGTCACGCCGGTCCGCCCATCAGGACGGACCAGGCGAGCGCGTCGGTTGACGATGACGCGGATCGTTCGGGGGACGGACCTTGGAGCGGATCGCTCACGGGGCGCGCCAGGACGGGCGCCAGTCCGAAAAGAGGTCGAACCAACACTGCGTGTTGATCCTCCTGGGATGCAAACCACGCGGGAGGCGGCCGGTCAAGCGCCGGTCGCCCTGGCTAGTGGTTCAGAAATTTCGTGGTCACCGCGATGACGATGACGATCGCCAGCACGAACGGGATCTCGTTGGTGATCCGCCAGAACTTTTCCGAGCGGACATTCTCGCCACGCTCGAACTTTTTGCGCGAGGCCGACAGGAAGCCGTGCCAGCCATAGAGGCCGATCAGGGCGACCAGCTTGGTGATCATCCAGGGCTGAGCCAGAAAGCCCCAGCCGCGGATGGCGCTGTCGGCCAGGATCAAACCGAGGCCGAAGACCGCCGTGGCGATCGAGGCCGGATTGATGATCCCGCGCAGCAGCCGGCGCTCCATGACCGTGAAGGTCTGGTCCATCTCCGAACCCGGCGTGGCCTTGGTATGATAGACGAACAGGCGCGGCAGGTAGAGCATCCCGGCCATGAAGGCGATCACCGACAGGATGTGCAGACCGCGCACGACGTTGAAGTGCGCCACCAGGAAATCGATCATGCCGAGGCCACCTCTTTGCAAGGGCAGTTGAATTCCCCACAGCGCCAGCCGCTACCGGGGATGACACCACCAACCGCCAGCGCCCGCCCGACCATCCCGGTCAGGCCAGTGATGAATTCCGGCGTCGTGCCGAGAGCCGGCACACGAATATAGGGGGCGACCCCGACGTCTCGCGCCAGCTCGGCGTATTCGTGGTCCAGCTCGACCAGGGTCTCGACGTGCTCGGAGACGAAGGCGATCGGGGTGACGAGCACGCCCTTCCCCTCGGCGCCGGCCCGACGGATCTCGTCGTCGGTCGAGGGACCGATCCACTTCATCGGCCCGACCCGGCTCTGGTAGCAGACGGTCCAGTCCAGACCGGTCGGCAGCTTGGCGGCGACCGCCCCGGCCGTCGCCTCAACCTGCTTCTGGTAAGGATCCCCGGCCAGGATCACCTTCTCGGGCAAGCCGTGAGCCGAGAACAGCAGGCGCACGGTCGCCGGCGAACCGGCCTTCTCCCAGGTCTCGCGGATCAGCCGGGCGTGGGCCTCGACCAGGCGAGCCTCATCCGGATAACAGCACACCGTCGTCTGACGGCCCCGGCCCTTGTAGGTCTCGCGCCAAACCCGCAGCGACGAGGCCGTCGTCGTCGCCGAATATTGCGGATAGAGCGGCAGCAGCACGATCTCGTCCGGTGCGAAGGCCGCCACCCGCTTGGCCGTCTCGCCGGTCAGCGGGTTCCAGTAGCGCATGGCGATGAAGCACTTGGCCTCCACGCCCGGCAGCGCCTTGGCCAGCTCGGCCTCCAGCGCTCGCGCCTGTTTCTCCGTTTCAGGCAGCAGCGGCGAGCCGCCGCCCATGATCGCGTAATTGGCCTTGGCGGTCTTCTCGCGCGTCGTCGAGATCAGCGCCGCCAGCGGATAGCGCAACAGCGCCGGCAAGCCGATGATCGCCGGATCGCGGAACAGGTTGAACAGGAACGGCCGCACCGCGCGCGGACCATCTGGCCCGCCGAGATTGAACAGGACGACGGCGAGCTTGCGGCTCACTTCGCCACCTTCTGGCCGGTCACCCGCTCCAGCACCAGCTCGACATTGGCGATCGGCGTGTCGGGTAGAATCCCGTGTCCCAGATTGAAGATGTAGGGGCCCTGGTTCCACTGTTCCAGCAGTTGGTCCACGCGACGCAGCAGCTCGTCACCGCCGGCCCGCAGCAGCAGCGGGTCCAGCGCGCCCTGGATGGTCTTGGTCTTCTGGATCGATTGACCCAGCTTCGCCGACGCCGAGGTGTCCAGCGCCACGCCCTGCACCGGGACCTTGGCCGCGTAGTCCTCGACCAGCGTTCCGGCCCCGCGCGGGAAGCCGATGATCGGAACCGTCACGCCTCGGGCTCGCAGGCCCTCGATGATCTTGATATGCGGCTGCGTGACCAGGCGATCGAACAGCGGCTCCGACAGCCCCTCCGCCCAGCTCTCGAACAGTTTCAGGGCCTGAGCCCCCGCGTCGACCTGCATGGCCAGGTAGTCGACCGTCGACTCGACCAGCACCTGGATCAGCGCGTCCAGCTTTTCGGGGTTCTGGTAGGCATAGGTCCGCGCGCCGCTGCGATCGCTGGAGCCGCCTTCGATCATGTAGGTCGCCACGGTCCAGGGCGCGCCGGCGAAGCCGATCAGGGCCTTGGACGGATCGAGCGCCGAGCGAACCCGGGTCAGCGTCTCCCCGACGAGCTTGAGGGCTTCACCCGCATTCCCGGCCTTGTCGGCCATGGACTCGATCGACGGCATCTCGCCCAGCTTCGGGCCTTCGCCGGCTTCGAACCAGACCTTCTGGCCCAGGGCTCCCGGGATCAGCAGGATATCGGCGAACACGATCGAGGCGTCGTACGGAAACCGCCGCATCGGCTGCAGGGTGACTTCGGCCGCCTTCTCGGGATCGAAGCAGAAGCTGATGAAGTCCGGCGCCGTCGCTCGCACCGCGCGATACTCGGGCAGGTACCGACCCGCTTGACGCATGAACCAGATTGGCGGGTTCGCGTGCTTTTCGCCGGCGAGCGTTGAGAGAAATTTAGGAGTCTGGGTGGGAGACGTCATGGCTCGGGTTAAAGCCCGGTCCTCGCTTGGGCTCAAGCCCGTAAGACCCCTAAGACCCTCCTATCATTTCTTAATAAGAAATTAAGATTGAAAGAGGGTGTTGAAGGGCAACTGCATAGTGGGGAAAACGCCTGCCAGGCGAGTGACTCGCACAGCCTGTCCGCCCTTGCCCCCAGGCCTTCCCACATGTGGTTAAGGCTCTGTTAATCATGTGGACGCATCGGCAGCGCTTTGAAGACCTTAATGAATTCTTAATCGGCGCCTGAGGGCGAAAGACCCTTCGGCGGACATTGTCCGCAGCCTTGGACAGCCGGGATTCACTTAATCGGGGATGCGGGGCGAGCCTGGGGATGATACGCGAGCAATGCGACCGTTGATCACAGCGGCGCCATGTCACGACCGTCTGGAGGCCATTCGGCGCCCGGGCGTCCCCAGAGGCAGGACAAGTGGTTAAGCAACCGTTAACGGATGATCCACAGGAGAATCTGGGTCAGGGAGACGGGGAACGGCTGCCGCCGCGCTTCGCCACCTACTTTCATATCCACCTGGTGTCGGACTCCACGGGCGAGACCTTGAACGCCATGGCGCGCGCGGTATGCGCCCGTTTCACCGATATCCTGCCTATCGAACACATCTACGCGTTGGTCCGTTCCACCAGGCAACTGGACCGGGCGCTGGAAGAGATCGGCGGCGCGCCGGGCGTGGTGATGCACACCATCGTCGACCCGAACCTGCGCGCGGCGCTGGAAGAAGGCTGCCGTAAGCTGGAAATGCCCTGCATCGCCGCCCTGGATCCGGTGATCAGCGCCATGTCGCGCTATCTCGGCGCGCGGATCTCGACCCGGGTCGGCGCCCAGCACGCCCTGACCAACGACTATTTCGACCGCATCGAGGCCCTGGACTACGCCATCGCCCATGACGACGGCCAAGGCGGCCAGGACCTGACCCAGGCCGACGTCATCCTGGTCGGCGTGTCGCGGACCTCGAAGACTCCGACCTGCATCTATCTGGCCCATCGGGGCGTGCGCGCCGCCAATGTGCCGCTGGTGCCGGGCCGCCCACCGCCCCCCGAGCTGTTCGAACTGAAGAACACCCTGATCGTCGGCCTGATCACCTCGCCCGACCGGTTGATCCAGATCCGCCGCAACCGCCTGCTGTCTCTCAAGGAGAATAGAGAGAGCGACTATGTCGACGGCGACGCCGTACGCCAGGAGATCATCGCCGCCCGCCGTCTGTTCGAGCGCATGAACTGGCCGACCATCGACATCACCCGCCGCTCGGTCGAGGAGACGGCGGCGGCGATCATCAACCTGTTGTCGGGCGGTCGCGGCAAGGTCGAGGTCCTGGGATGACGCCTGTAACGTCCACCCCAGTAACTTTGGCGTCCAAGAGCTCAGCACGGCAGATGATCCTGAAGAACGCCGGGGTCGCCTTCGAGGCGGTCAGCCCCGGCGTGGACGAGGAGGCGGCCAAGGCGTCGCTGCTCGCCGAAGAGATCACGCCGCGTGACATCGCCGATGCGCTGGCCGAGATGAAGGCGGTCAAGGTCTCGACCAAGCGCCCGGGCCTGGTGATCGGCGCCGACCAGACGCTCGACCTCAAGGGCCGGCTGATCGACAAGGCCGAGTCGCTGGCCGAGGCTCGCGAGCGCCTGCTGGAGCTGCGCGGCACGACCCACAAGCTGCACTCGGCCGTGGTCGTGGCCCGCGACGGCCGGCCGATCTGGCGGATCGTCGAGAGCGCCAAGCTGTCGGTGCGCCCGTTCAGCGAGGCCTGGCTCGACGCTTATATAGAGCGGCGCGGCGAGGCCCTGCTGTGGTCGGTCGGCTGCTACGAGCTGGAGAGCGAAGGCGTTCAGCTGTTCGACGCCGTCGACGGCGACTACTTCACCATCCTGGGCCTGCCGCTGATCGGCCTGCTCGACTTCCTGCGCCTTCATGGAGCCCTGGCCATATGAGGGGGGCCGCATGACGATCTCTGGAGCCGCCATCGTCGGCGGCGTCTGCGGCGCGCCGATCAAGCACTCGATGAGTCCCTTGATCCACAACGCCTGGATCCAGGCGGCCGGCCTCGACGCGGTCTATGCGCCGTTCGCGCCGCGTCCCGAGGATTTCGAGACCTTCGTCAATGGCTTCCGAGGGGGCGCGATCCGCGGTCTCAACGTCACCATTCCCTTCAAGGAGCGGGCCCTGGCCTGCGCCGACACCGCCAGCGACCTGGCCAGGATGGCCGGCGCGGCGAACCTGCTGATCTTCGCCGAAGACGGCGCGATCCACGCCGACAACACCGACGGCCTCGGCCTGCTGGGCGCCATCGCGGCTCAGGCTCCCGGCTTCGACGTCACGGCCGCGCCGGTGGTGATCCTCGGCGCCGGCGGCGCTGCCCGTGGCGCGGTGGCGGCCCTGCTGCTAGCCGGCGCGCCCAAGGTCACGATCGTCAACCGAACCCTCGCCCGCGCCCAGGAGCTGGTCGATGCGTTCGGCGCCAAGGTGTTCGCGGCCGAGGAGGTCGCCCTGCCCGGCCTGCTCGCCGAGGCGGGCCTGGTCATCAACGCCACGTCGCTGGGTCTTGGCGGCGGCGAAGGTCCGGCGGCGGATTTCGCCCTGACCCCGGACACCGCCGTGGTCATGGATATGGTCTACAAGCCTTTGCGCACCGAGTTCCTGCGCCGGGCCGAGGCGGCCGGCCGTCGGACGGTGGACGGGCTCGAGATGCTGCTGCGCCAGGCGATTCCCAGTTTCGAGGCGTTCTACGGCGAGGCCCCCTCGCCGCGGGTCGACGTGCGCGGCATGGCCCTCAAGCTGCTCGGCGAGGCCTGAGCCATGCTGATCCTGGGCCTGACCGGATCGATCGGCATGGGCAAGTCGACGACGTCGACGATGTTCCAGGCCGAGGGGATCCCTGTCTACGACTCCGACGCGGCCGTCCACGCCCTCTACGCCACCGGCGGCGCGGCCGTCGCCCCGGTCGACGCGGCCTTTCCCGGCGTGGTGGTGAATGGCGCGATCGACCGCGCCAAGCTCAGCGCGCAGGTAGTCGGCAATTCCGAAGCCCTGGCCAAGCTGGAGGCCATCGTCCACCCGCTGGTCGGCGCCCACCGCATCGGCTTCTTCGAGAAAGCCCAGGCCGAGGGCCACCAGATCGTCGTGCTCGACATTCCGCTGCTGTTCGAGACCGGCGGTGAGAAGAAGGTCGACAAGGTGGTGGTCGTCTCGGCCCCCGCCGACGTCCAGCGCGCCCGCGTGCTGGCTCGCCCGGAGATGACGCCCGAGAAGTTCGAGGCGATCCTGGCCCGCCAGACACCAGACGCCGAAAAGCGCGCGCGCGCTGATTTCGTCATCGATACTGGCCAAGGCCTGGACCACGCCCGCGCCCAGGTCCGCGACCTTCTGACTCTGTTGAGAACTCCCGGCGACGCTTGATGCCGGAGTCGAACGGCTCCATTGAAGGGTCATGGCCCGGGAAATCATCCTCGACACCGAAACCACCGGCTTCGATCCGAAGACGGGCGACCGCCTGGTCGAAATCGGCTGCATCGAGGTGGTCGAGTTCATGCCCACGGGTCGCTCGTTCCACGAATATTGCGACCCGCTGCGGGACATGCCGGCCGAGGCCGAGAAGGTCCACGGCCTGTCGTCGGCGTTCCTGACCGGCAAGCCCAAGTTCCACGAGGTCGCCGACAAGTTCCTCGAGTTCGTCGGCGACAGCGTCGTCGTCGCTCACAACGCCGCCTTCGACCGCTCGTTCATCAATTTCGAGCTGGAAAAGTGCGGCCGCGCGCCGATCGCCGAGGAACGCTGGATCGACACCCTGGCCATGGCCAAGAAGCGCTTTCCGGGCATGTACAATTCGCTCGACGCGCTCTGTAAGCGGTTCAAGATCAGCCTCGACAGCCGCGACAAGCACGGGGCGCTGATCGACTCGCACCTCCTGGCCGAGGTCTATCTGGAACTGCAGGGCGGCAAGGAACGCGCCCTGGAGCTGACCCACGTCGAGGCCCTGTCGGTCTCGGCCGCGATCCAGGGTTCGTATGGCTCCCGGCCTCGCCCCCTGCCCTTGCGCTCGACCGACGCCGAGCGCGAGGTCCACGCCGCCTGGATCCGCAAGAACCTCAAGGACAAGGCGCTGTGGATCACGCAGGGCGTCGTGGCCGCCGAGGGTTAGACCAGAAGTCTGGTCACCGCCGTCAGGTCCTCCGGCGTCGCCGGATTGTATACGATCATCGCCAGGTCCGGCCTACCGTCGACGCTGAACGCCGAATATTCGAAGGTCACCGGCCCCAGCACCGGATGGCGCAGGCGCTTGAGACCCTCGCCGTAGTGGCGGACGTCGTTGTCGGCCCACATCGCCGCGAAGGCCGGGCTACGGGCGCTGAGCTCGGCGATCAAAGCCTGGACGGCGGCGGCGTTGCCCGCCCCCACCCGCGCGACATCGGCGCGGAAGGCCGCGACCACGAAACGGGCCACGCTCTCCCAATCGAACTGCGCGGCCTTGACCGCCGGGTCGCGGAACATGCGCCGCAGGATGTTGCGGTCGTCCGGGGCCATGGCGGCGTAGTCGCTGAGCACCAGGGTCGCGGCGCGGTTCCAGGCGATGACGTCCCAGGTCGGGGTCTTGATCAGGGCCGGGCTGGGCGACAGCGCGTCCAGCACCCGTTGCAGGCGCGGCGTCACGCCCTCGGTCTCGCGGTAGCGGACATCCGGCGCGCGGCCCAGGCCCAGCAGGAACAGGTGCTCGCGTTCGACCTCGGTCAGCATCAGGGCGCGGGCGATGCGGTCCAGAACGTCGGCCGACGGCGCGCCGCCGCGGCCCTGCTCCAGCCAAGTGTACCAGGTGGCGCTGATATGGGCGCGCTGGGCGACTTCCTCGCGACGCAGGCCCGGCGTGCGGCGGCGCGGGCCGGAAAAGCCCAGGGCATTGGCGTCCAGCTTGGCCCGGCGGTCGCGCAGATAAGCGCCCAATCTATTCCCGGTAGAGAGCGGATTGTCTTGGGGGAGCGGGGCGTTCATCCTGTTAGGTCTTATACCCGTATAAGGTCACCACTTTAACAGGATGATCATAGCGCCCAGGGTGTTCCACGTGAAATCCCGAAAGGCTTCGTCCATGCGTATTTTCGTCACCGGCGCCACCGGCTTCGTCGGCTCGGCCGTCGTGCCCGAGCTTCTCGCCCACGGTCACCGGGTGGTCGGCCTGGCCCGTTCCGACGCGGGCGCGGCGGCGCTCGAAGCGGCCGGCGCGGAAGTCGTACGGGGCGTGCTGGAAGACACCGACGTCCTGACCCAAACGGCGTCGGTGGCCGACGGCGTCATCCACACCGCCTTCAATCACGACTTCTCGAAGTTCGCGGAGAACTGCGTGCTGGACCGCCAGGCGATCCTGGCCTTGGGCGAAGGCCTGGCTGGATCCGACAAGCCGCTGCTGGTGACCTCGGGCACGGCTCGCCTCGCGCCGGGGCGCCTGGCGTTGGAGACCGACATCCCGGCCGAAGGCGTCGACGGCTATCCGCGCCTGTCGGAATCCGCCGCCGCCGAACTGGTCGCCAAGGGCGTCCGCGCCTCGACGGTGCGCCTGGCGCCGTCGACCCACGGCGCCGGCGACCACGGTTTCGTGCCGATGCTGATCGACATCGCCCGCCGCACCGGGGTCTCGGCCTATCTGGACGCCGGCGCAAACCGCTGGTCGGGCGTGCATCGTCTGGACGCGGCCAAGGTCTATCGCCTGGCCATCGAGCGCGGCGTCGGCGGCGAGCGTTATCACGCGGTCGCCGAGGAAGGCGTGCCGTTCAAGGCGATCGCCGCCGCGATCGGCCAGGGCCTGGGCCTGCCGGTCGAAAGCCGCCCGGCCGAACACTTCGGCTGGTTCGCCATGTTCGCCGGCATGGACGCGGCGACGTCGAGTGTCTGGACGCGCGAGACGCTGGGCTGGGCGCCGACCGAGGCGGGCCTGCTCGTGGATATCGAGACGGCGAGGTACTTCTAGACCTTCAAATCCGCCGTCACCGGCGCATGGTCGCTGGGACGCTCCCATTCCCGGACCGTGTCGTGGACGCGCGCGCTGACCTTGCCGTCCACGATCGCCGCGTCGCGCAGGCCTGGGCTGGCCAGGATGTGGTCCAGACGCAGGCCGCGGTTGGACTTGCGGAAGTCGGCGGCGCGATAGCTCCACCAAGAGAACAGCTTTTCCGGCTCGGGCGTCGCCAGGCGCGGCAGGTCCAGCAGATCCATCGACTTGATCATCGCGTCGAAGGCCTCGAGCTCGGCCGGCGTATGGCTGACGACCTTCAGCATCTGGCGGTGGCTCCAGACGTCGTTCTCGCCCGGCGCGATGTTCAGGTCGCCAGTGACGATCAGCGGATGCTTGGGGTCGCGCTTTTTCAGGGCGGCCGTCAGGGTCTCGTAGAAGTCCAGCTTGTGGTCGAACTTCGGATTGCCAATGCGGTCGGGCGTGTCGCCGCCCGCCGGGATGTAGAAGTTCTGGATGTCGACGCCGGCCACCTTGACCGCGACGCAGCGGGCATGGCCCTCGCGGCAGTTCATGAGGGTCGGCACGTCCTCGAACGGCAGGCGCGAGGCGATGGCCACGCCGTGCCAGCCCTTCTGGCCCGCGATCTTGATGTGCTTGAGACCCATGGCCTCGAAGGCCTCGCGGGGGAACTCGCCCTCCTGGCACTTGATCTCCTGCATGCACAGGACATCGGGAGCCTGCTCGTCAACGAAACGGGCGGCCTGCTCGGCGCGGAGGCGGACGGAATTGACGTTCCAGGTGGCGATACGGAGGCGCATGGCCCCGCTCTAAAGCGCCGGAAGGGGAAACGCCAGCCTGTCACGGCTGGCCCCCGGCCAGCGGCCGGTCACCCAAAAAGAAAAACGCCCCAGACACCTTGGTGTCTGGGGCGAAAGTCTAGTCTCTCATGCCGCCGCCGGGAGGGGATAGGATCCGGCACGGTTCGCGAAGAGCGGGTCGGTCGCTCATCGCCATGCGTGTTAAATATGCCACGTCCAAACTTTAAGTCAACCCCGAAGTCGGTTGATTCTTGCCTGTTGTGGTAATGTCACATTCCCGAGCCGACTAGGGCCGTCCGACCTTGCGACGCGGGTCGGTCAGCACGAAAAGCTTCGAATCCAGGCCCGACGTCTCGGCGAACTCGCTGAGGCGCACGCGGATCGTACCGCCCTTGATGTCGGTGACGGTCCAGCCCATCAGCGCCGTCGGCGAGTTGGAAAAGTCGATCGAGATCCGGCCCAGCGCCTGGCGCTTGGCGTCCTGGGCGATGATCGTGAAGCCGTCGGCCAGCGGACGGATGTCGGTGATGATCACGCCGCGATCCAGGCGGACCTCGCGGGCCAGCAACAGGTTCAGCGGCGTCTTGCTGAGCGGATAGCTCTCGAAGGTCTTCAGCCGGCTGTCGAAGATGTTGACGTTATTGCCATTGCTGACGACCAGCAGGCCGGCCGGCGGATCATAGGCGAATCGCGCCTTGCCGGGGCGTTGCAGAAAGAGCGTGCCCTGCGTCACGGTCCCGCGCGCGTCGGTCTGCACGAAGCGGCCCTTGGCCGACGACAGGCCCTGGAGATAGGCGGTGGCCTTGTCCAGCAGCGCCTGCTGCTCGACGCTCAGCTTGGCGGGCGCGGGCTTGGCCTGCTGAGCCAGAGCCGGTGAAGCGATGGCGGCGGCCAGGCCGGCCGCGAGAAGGAAACGGCGATTGGTCATACGGACTCCTTAAGCCCAACCTTGGCCTGCGCGAAGGCCGTCCCGAGGCCATTTTCCGGCGCCCCGATGAAGCGCCGTTCAGGTTGGCCCCTAGGTGGGAGCGTCGGAAACGCTCAAGCTGAGCTGGAGTTTCCTACATCGGCGGTGGCGGCGGGGCCAGGATCTCGCGCTTGCCGGCGTGGTTGGCGGCGCCGACGACGCCTTCCTTTTCCATCCGCTCCATCAGCGAGGCGGCGCGGTTGTAACCGATCTGCAGGCGGCGCTGGATATAGCTGGTCGAGGCCTTGCGGTCGCGGGTGACCACGGCCACGGCGTGGTCGTAGAGGTCGTTGGCCCCGCCCTCGCCCGAGAACGCGCCCTCGACAGCCTCTTCCTGTTCCTCGTCGCCGCCGGCGGTGACTTCCTCCAGATACTGCGGGATGCCCTGGTCGCGCAGGAACTTGGCGACCTGCTCGACTTCGCCGTCCGAGACGAATGGACCGTGCAGGCGGGTGATGCGGCCGCCGCCGGCCATGTAGAGCATGTCGCCCTGGCCAAGCAGCTGCTCGGCCCCCTGCTCGCCCAGGATGGTGCGGGCGTCGATCTTGGAGGTGACCTGGAAGCTGATCCGGGTCGGGAAGTTGGCCTTGATGGTGCCGGTGATGACGTCGACCGACGGGCGCTGGGTGGCCATGATCAGGTGGATGCCGGCGGCCCGGGCCATCTGGGCCAGACGCTGCACGGCGCCTTCGATGTCCTTGCCCGCCACCATCATCAGGTCGGCGACCTCATCGATGACCACGACCAGGTAAGGCATGGCCTCGGGACGGATCTGCTCGGTCTCGTAGATCGGGCGGCCGGCGTCGTCGAAGCCGGTCTGGACGGTGCGCTCGAAGTGCTCGCCCTTGTCCAGCGCCTCGTTGGCCTTCTCGTTGTAGCCGGCGATGTTGCGCACGCCGATCTTGGACATGCGGCGATAGCGGTCCTCCATCTCGCGGACGGTCCACTTCAGGGCCACGACGGCCTTCTTGGGATCGGTGACGACGGGGGCCAGCAGGTGCGGGATCCCGTCATAGACCGACAGTTCCAGCATCTTGGGGTCGATCATGATGAAGCGGCACTTGTCCGGCGGCAGCTTGTACAGGATCGACAGGATCATGGCGTTGACGCCCACCGACTTGCCCGAGCCGGTGGTGCCGGCGATCAGCAGGTGGGGCATCTTGGCCAGGTCGGCGATATAGGGCTCGCCGCCGATGGTCTCGCCCAGGGCCATGGGCAGGATTTGGCTGGCCTTCTCGTAGTCGGCGCTGCTCAGCAGGTCGCGCAGATAGACGGTCTCGCGGCGCTGGTTGGGCATTTCGATGCCGATGGCGTTGCGGCCCTGGGCCACGGCGACGCGGCACGAGATCACGCTCATCGAGCGGGCGATGTCGTCGGCCAGGGCCACGACCCGGGCGGTCTTGACGCCTGGGGCCGGCACCAGCTCGTACATGGTGACCACGGGACCGGGGCGGATCTGGTCGATCTGGCCCTTGACGCCGAACTCGGCCAGCACGCTTTCCAGCAGGCGGGCGTTCTGGCGCAGGGCGCCGGCGTCGACCTCCGACGAACGCGGCTTGGCCTTGGCCAGCATGGCCAGCTCGGGCAGCTGGAAGCCCCCCTCCTCGTCGAAATCGAAGGCCTTCTGCTGCTCGCGCGCCTCGCGGCCGGATTCCTTGGGGATGGTCTTGGGCTTGGCGATCGCCATGGGACGGGCGTCGAGCGACTCTTCGAAAGCGTCCTCTTCGTCGTAGCCCTGGGCGGGCGGCGGCGTATAGGCGCGTTCGGGGCTCGAGACGGCGGTCGGCGCGGCGACGATCGCGTCGTCCTCGTCATCGATCGGCGGCAGGCGGCGCTCGCGCTTGGGCGCGGCCTCCGCCTTTTCCTTCTTGGCGCGGGCCGGCTTGGCCACGGGCGCGGCGACCGGCTCCGGCTCGGCGCGGACGCGCGGCTGCAGGGCGTTGGTGACGGCGGTGTGAATGGCGTCCGGATCGACCTCGCGCACGCCGATGGCGAAGCCCAGGGCGACGATGGCGGCGATGGCGAACAGGATGGCCGAGATCAGGGTCGCGCCGGGGATATGGGCGAAGCCGAGGATGCTGGCCACCATGTGCAGGAGCGCGTCGCCCCAGAAGCCGCCCAGGCCCTTTTCAAGCTGCCAGATCGCCGGCGGCGGCGGCGCGGCCAGCACGGCCGACAGCGCCAGCAGGCCCAGCGAGCCGACCACGGCGCGCTGGCGCAGGTCCTTACGCTCGGCGTCCGGGTCGGCCTGGGCCACGCGAGTGACGCCGAAAACCAGCATCAGGAGGGCGACGCCCCAAGCCGACAGGCCCAGCGACTGCATCAGCAGGTCGGCGATCATGGCGCCGGGACCGCCCAGCGCGTTGCGGGCCGGCTCGCCGGTGACGGCGTTGAAGCTGGGATCGGTGGCGTTGTAGGTGGCGATGGCCAGCAGCAGGCCGGCCCCGATCACGGTGATGATCCCGCCCCGGAACCGGGCCGTCCAGGGCTGGACCCAGCCGTAACGGAACGCATCCCAGAGGAGCTCCGTCGTGGATCGCCGCGCGGCTCGCGCCATGAAAGTCTCCGAACTCAACGCATCTCGCGGACCCGTGAACGGGTCGAACGCCGATGTTGTGCCCCAAGAGGGTTAAGGGGCGTTTACGGCATTCGTTCGGGGCTGATTCATAAAGTCGCGGGCCTGGCGCTTTCTCCGCCCTCAGCGCCGCCTGGGCCAATGGCGAGCGTCGGCTTCGCCCGTGTCGACAAGGCCGTTTCCCGTGACGCCGACACCCTTACCCGCCGCTTCCGCCCGTGCCATAAGGCCGCGC
The DNA here is from genome assembly GCF_058681635.1 of Caulobacter sp. ALps2. Lineage (NCBI taxonomy): Bacteria > Pseudomonadati > Pseudomonadota > Alphaproteobacteria > Caulobacterales > Caulobacteraceae > Caulobacter > Caulobacter sp. ALps2. The sequence goes on along the minus strand of NZ_CM178743.1, from coordinate 1,535,425 downwards.
CGGCGGTATGCGAGGGCTTGAGATGAGAAAGCGGTTGAAGGGATCGGCGCCGGAGCGCCCCCGTGGCGCGCCTGTTCGGGCGGCCGAGACCGACCTGGTCTGCTACGCGCACGAAGGTTGGACGCCGCGCATCGCGCCGGCCTCGCCCAAGCGCGACTGGATGAGCGCCACGCCGGAGAGCTTCGCCTATCGCTGCTTGCCCCTGGCCATCGCCAACACGCATGGCTGGGAAATATTGAGTCCCTGCGGCTTCGCCGCCCGCTGGAACGGCGAGGTGGGCACGGCGTCGGTCGAGATCGTGCTCGACCCCGGCTCCGATCCGAAGAAGGCGCCCGTCTCTCTCTTCGGCAGCGGCACGCTCACCTTCCATGTCGAGGGCATAATGCGCACTTCAGAGGGTTGGAACCTCTGGGTCGGCGGTCCGCCCAACGCGATGAAGGACGGCATCGCTCCCATGGGCGGGGTGATCGAGACCGACTGGTCGCCCTACACCTTCACCATGAACTGGCGTTTCACCCGGCCTGACGTCTGGATTCGGTTCGAGGAGAACGAGCCGTTCTGCTTCTTCTTTCCCACCCCTCGCGGCGTGCTCGATCGGCTGAAGCCGGAGCTGCGCCCGTTGGAGGACCAGCCGGAACTTTTGCAGTCCTACACCGCGTGGAGCGCGTCGCGCGCCGCCTTCCAGGACTGGATCCGGAAGAACAATCCCAAGGCGCCCGCCGACCAATGGCAGAAGCTCTACTATCGCGGGCTGCATCCGGAGGGCCATCCGGGACCGCCCGACCACGAGTCGAAGCTCAGGCTGGCGCCGTTCCGGCAGACCGGTTCGCGACGGGTGTGCCCTGTCGGCCGCAAGGACGGCCGCAAGCCCGGCTGAACCGATCGCGACGCAACCAGCCTAGGCCGGGTCAAACGCGACGGGCGCGCCCCAGAAGCTCTGAACCAAGCCGTTCTGCGGCCCGGGCGTTCCAGTGGTGAGAAAGACGCGGCCGCCAGCGGTCCCCGCCGCGTATTCCGGATGGCGCTCCAGATAGAGTTCCAGCGCGTCGGCGGTGGCCTCGGGTTGCTGGATCAGCGGCGTGCCGGCCGGTAGGGCGGCGCGGAAGATGTCGGCGATGATCTCGTAGTGCGTGCAGCCCAGCACCACGCGGTCGGGGAAACGGCCGATGCGAGTCTTCAGGGCCTGGACGTGGCCTTCGACGGCCTTGGCCAGGTCGACGGCGCTGGCGTCGCCCTCGATCAGCGGCACCAGCTCCGGGCAGGCTTCGGAAAACACCGCCAGGTCCTGCTTGCGCTTGTCGATCTCGATCTCGTAGACGCGCGAGCGCACCGTGGCCTGGGTGGCGAAGACGCCGAGGATGTCCAACTGCTGGACCTTCTCGCCGCGCCGTTCGGCTTCGTGCTCCCACGGCAGGCCGGTGGCCTTCTCGATGGTTGGCACGATGATGCCCAGGATGTTGACCGGTCGGCCGATGTCCTTGCGGTAGGCCGGCAGCCAGGTCTGCTGCAGGCGGCGCAGGGCGATGGCCGAGGCGGTGTTGCAGGCCAGGACCACCAGGCTGGCGCCGCGGTCGAACAGGCGGATACAGCCGGCCTTGGTCAGCTCGACGATCTCCTCGCCGGCTCGCACGCCATAGGGCGCGTTGGCCTGGTCGGCCAGATAGGTGAAGTCCGCCCGCGGCAGACGTTGTACGAGGGCGCGGTGGACCGAGAGGCCGCCCACGCCGGAGTCGAAGACGCCGATCATGAGCAAAGCTGTAGACGTCAAATAGGCCATCGTCCACGGAGCGCGAAAGGTTACGGTGCTGTCATGTGACGCCCACGGAGCCATGCCCTAGGGTCGCTCCAAACCTTCACCGGAGACACTCCGTGCAACGTCGTATGTTCCTCGCCTCGGCCGCCGCCAGCGGCGCCGCGGTCGCCCTCAATCCGAGCTTCGCCATGGCTGAGTCCAACGCTTCCTGGGGTACGAACCCGCTTCTCCAGAAGTGGACGGGCCCCCATGGCGGCGTGCCGGCCTTCGACAAGGTCAAGGTCGCCGACTTCAAGCCGGCCCTGGAAGCGGCCATGGCCAAGAACCTGGCCGAGATCGACGCCATCACGGCCAACACGGCCGCGCCGACCTTCGACAACACCATCGGCGCGCTCGAGGACGCCGGTCGGTCGCTGAACGACGTTTCGACCTACTATTACATCTGGGGCTCGAACATGAGCACGCCGGACTTCCAGGCCGTGGAAGAGGTGATGGATCCGATCTTGTCGGCCCATGGCGACAAGATCACCCAGAACGCGGCGCTCTTCGCCCGCATCGAGGCGGTCTACAATTCGCCGGCCAAGGCCAAGCTGACGCCGGAGCAGCAGCGCGTGCTTTGGATCTACTACACCAACTTCGTCCGCGCCGGCGCCAAGCTCTCGCCCGCCGCCAAGACCCGCGTCGGGGCGATCAACACCGAACTGGCCGGCCTCTACACCAAGTTCAGCCAGAACCTGCTGGCCGACGAGAACACCTGGATCGAGCTCGGCGACGCCGACCTGGTCGGCCTGCCCGAAGGCCTGAAGGCCGCCGCCGCCTCGAACGCGGAGTCGCGCAAGCTGCCGGGCAAGTTCATCGTCGTGAACACCCGCTCGAGCGTCGACCCGTTCCTGACGGAGAGCCCGGTGCGCGCCGCGCGCGAGAAGGTCTGGAAGGCCTTCGTCAACCGTGGCGACAATGGCGGCGCCACCGACAACAACGTGATCATCAGCAAGATCCTGAAGCTGCGCGTCGAGCGCGCCAAGCTGCTGGGCTACAAGACCCACGCCCACTGGCGCCTCGAGAACGCCATGGCCAAGACGCCCGAAAACGCCATGGCGTTGATGGAGGCCGTCTGGCGGCCGGCCATCGCCCAGGTCGCCATCGATGTGGCCGACATGCAGGCGATCATCGACGGCGAGAAGGGCGGCTTCAAGCTGGAGCCCTGGGACTATCGCTTCTATGCCGAGAAGGTCCGCAAGGCGAAATACGACCTCGATATGAACGAGGTGAAGCCCTACCTGCAGCTGGACAAGCTGCGCGAGGGCATGTTCTGGGCCTCGGGCCAGCTATACGGCTTCGAGTTCAAGAAGATCGACGGCCTGCCCGTCTACCACGAGGACATCACCGTCTATGAGGTGACCCGCGCCGGCAAGCATGTGGGCCTGTGGTACTTCGACCCCTATGCTCGCCCCGGCAAGCGTTCGGGCGCCTGGATGAACGCCTACCGCACGCAAGAACGATTCAAGGGCGAGATCACCACGATCGTCTCGAACAACTCCAACTTCATCAAGGGCAAGCCCGGTGAGCCCCTGCTGATCTCGTGGGACGACGCCACCACCCTGTTCCACGAGTTCGGCCACGCCATCCACGGCCTCAACGCCAACGCGACCTATCCATCGGTGTCGGGCACCAACGTGGCCCGCGACTATGTCGAGTTCCCCAGCCAGCTGAACGAGCACTGGCTGCCGACCAAGGAAGTGCTGAACCAGTTCGCCCTGCACTATCAGACCGGCGAGCCGATCCCGCGGGCCCTGGTCGACAAGATCGAGGCCGCCGGCAAGTTCGGCGAGGGCTTCGGCACCACCGAGTACCTGGCCAGCGCCCTGATCGACATGAAGCTGCACCTGGCCGGGGACGTCGACATCGATCCGGACAAGTTCGAGCGCGAGGAGCTGAACAAGCTGAACATGCCCAAGGAGATCGTCATGCGGCACCGCACGCCGCAGTTCGGTCACGTGTTCTCGGGCGACGGCTATTCGGCCGGCTACTACAGCTATCTGTGGTCCGACACCCTGACCGCCGACGCGGCCGAGGCCTTCGCCGAAGCGCCCGGCGGCTTCTACGACAAGGCCGTGGCCAAGCGCCTGCACGACGACATCATGTCGAAGGGCAACACGATCGACCCCGTCGACCAGTTCCGCGCCTTCCGCGGTCGTGACGTCAAGATCGGCGCCCTGATGCGCAAGCGCGGCTTCCCGGTTCCGCCGGGGGCTTAATGAGTCTCCCTCTCCCCTCGTGGGAGAGGGTGGCCCACGCCAGTGGGTCGGGAGAGGGGTTTCTCGGAGTCTCCGCGCGACCCCTCTCCCGTCAGCTCCGCTGACACCTTCTCCCGCAAGGGGAGAAGGACTAGATGAGGTCAGGGGGCTGAAGGAGTTTCGATGGTCGCGTCCGCCGCTCTAGCCCTGTCCCTGCTTCTCGCCGGTCAGACCGTTCCGCCGCCGCCCACGGTGGATCTGGGCGTCGCCCCGGCCCAGGACGAAAGCGCGGTGGTCGCCGAGCTGACCATCGTCGCCAAGCCGCCCGGCCCCGCCATCTGGCTGGTCGAGAAGGACGGCGCCAAGCTCTACATCCTGGGCTCGGCCCAGCCCCTGCCCCACCAGCTGAAATGGTCCAGTCCGCGCCTGGACAAGGCGTTGGACAGGTCCAGCCTGGTCCTGGTCCCGCCCGAAGCGGCCGTCGGCGTCACCCAGATCGCCGGCTTCATCCTGAGATTCGGCGCCGGCCTGCGCCAGCCGTTGGGCAAGAACCTGGAAGACCAGTTGCCGCCGGACCTGAAGGCCCGCTTCGTTGAGGCCCGCACCCAGGCCAGAAAAGGCGCCGGCGACTACAAGAACTGGAAGCCGGCCGTAGCGGGTTTCCTGCTGCTGTCCGACTTCCGCCAGGCGGCGGGACTTTCCGAAGCCAAGCCGATCAGCACGATCGAGCGCATGGCCAAGGCTCGCAAGCTGAAGGTCAAGGCGGTCGGCCAGTATCGGATGAGCGCGGTCACGACGATCGCCTCCAAGCTTTCGGCCGATGACCAGCTCTATTGTCTGCGTGTGGCCCTGGACGAGATCGCCAACGACTCCGCGCACGTCTCGACGATCGGCCGTGACTGGGCCGAGGGCGACCTCTCCTCGGTGCGCGCCCGCTATCGTGAAAGCGCGGCCCAGCGTTGCCTGATGCGCGCGCCCGGCGGTCCGGCCCTGCTGGAAAAGGGCGTCGCCCAGACCACCGCGGCCATGACCGACGCCCTCAAGCGGCCCGGCGTCACCGTGGCGGTGGTCGACCTGGGTTTCCTGCTGCCGGGCAACGGCGTGCTGGACCGGCTGAAGGCCGACGGCGCGACGATCAGCTCGCCGGTCGAGTAGGCCCAACGGGCGTCATTGACGGCCTGCCTCCCCTGCCCTCACCCTTGGTGGCGAGATCGGGGAGAGACATCATGAAGAAGACGCTGATCGCCGCGGTCGCCCTGGCGCTGACGGCCACTGTGGCGCGGGCCGAGGTGACGGACGCGCAACCCCACGGCTTCGAGGTCAAGCATTTGGTGGAGATCGCCGCGCCGGCGTCCGCTGTCTGGGCGGTGCTGACGCAGCCGTCGAAATGGTGGGCTTCGGCCCACACATGGTCGGGATCGGCCGCCAACCTGTCGCTGGGCGCGGCCTCGGGGGCCTGCTTCTGCGAACGCCTGCCCAACGGCGGCTCGGCGCTGCACATGACCACGGTCAACGCTGTTCCCGGCCAGAAGCTGGTGCTAGCGGGCGCGCTCGGACCGCTGCAGAACTCGGGCGCGACGGGCGCGCTGACCTTTCTGCTGGCCGAGAAGGATGGACGGACGACCGTGACGGTGACCTACGACGTCGGCGGCTACTTCCGGGGTGGCTTGGACAAGATCGCCGCGCCGGTGGACGGCGTGCTGGGCCAGCAGGTTCAGGGCCTGAAGGCCGCGGCGGAGGGGAAGTAGGCCCTCCCCCCGTTTCCCTGGCGAAAGCCGGGGCCCCGATCGTGGAGCTGTGAGGCGCACGCGGAAACGCCCGCGAACCTCTCGGCTTCGCGGGCGCTCTTGCATCTGGGTCCCGGCTTTCGCCGGGAAGACGGATAAAGGATCAGGCGCTTTCCGCCACGCCCTCGTCAGAAGCCCCCAACAGGGCCATCTGCAGGCGCGAGCGGTCGCGGCGGGCCGCTTCCAAGGCGCCTTCGGCCAGGGCGGCCTCCGAGGTGAGGCGCTCGATCGTGGCTTGCATCTCGGCGACCTTTTCCTCGTGTTCGCGGCGGATCTGGTCCTGGGCTTCCTGCATGGCGTCGAGACGCGAGCGCAGTTGCTGGGCCCGCTCCTCGGCGCGCTTCATGGCCTTGTCCTGGGCGACGGCGCCCTTGGCGAGCTGGTCGGCGCGCTCGATCGCGGTGGCGCGGGCGGTGTCGACGCCGGCGTGGCGCTGGCGCAGGCCGTCCGATTCTTCTTCCAGGGTGCGGATGCGATCCAGGGCGCGCTCCAGGGCGACGTTGAGGTCGCCCGCGCGACGCTCGACAGCCTTCTGGTGGGCCGACGATTCGGCCAGGCGGGCCGAGATTTGGCCGTTCATCTCTTCCAGCTTGTCGGCGCGACCCGTGGCGGTTTCCAGGCGGGTCTGCAGGGCCGAGATCTCGGCGCGGCTGGCTTCCACCTGGCTTTCCAGGCCGCGGATGACGCGGCCGCTGTCAGCCTGGTGGGCGTGCAGGGCGTTTTCGATCGCCTGGACGCGCGCGCGCTCGCCGGCGACCTGGGCCTCGAGATCGGTCTCGATGCGCGACAGGCGGGCGACGTCCAGGCCGGCCTGGTCGACGCGCTTCTTCAGGGTCGCGGTTTCTTCGCCCAGCAGGGCGTTGTCCTGGTTGGCGCGAGCCAAGGCGGCCTCGGCGTCGCCACGACGGGTGTCGATGTCCTGGGCCTGGGCGCGCAGGCCCTCGACGTCCTGCACCAGGTGCTCGATGCGGGCGGTGGCGTCGCGCAGGGACGCGTCGAGGCTGGAGACCTTGAGGTCCGACTGCAGCAGGGCGTTGCGCAGGCGGTCGATCTCGAGGGCGTTGTCTTCCAGCGCCGCGTCCTGGGTCTGGCGGCGGGCGTCGGATTCGCCGAGGGCGGTTTCGGCGGCGGCCAGGCGGGCGCTGACCTCGCGCTCCTCGGCCTGGATCTGGGCGACGACACGCTGGGCCTGGTCGTAGTTGGCGCGCAGGGCGATCAGCTCGGCGTGCTCGCTGCGGCGGGCTTCGAACTCCTGGGCGACGGGACCGCGGATCTCGGCGATCAGCGGCTCGATGGCCTTCAGGTGTTCCATGACGCGGCCAATGCTGTCGAGTCCACCGTGGATGGTCTCGTAGCGCTGGCCGATAGCCTGAGTGGATTCGATCTGGTGCTGCACGGTCTCGATCCGGGCGTCTTCACCCAGAACGGTCGGCTTGCCGTTCTTGTTCTCGCGCGAATTCTTCGACAGCAGTCTCATCTAGCCCACCTTCGCCCCGTGCGAGCCCGCCGCGTCCTGACGACGCCCCTTGCGGAAACCGCGAATCTCTTACCCAGAGGTTAACAACTTAGTTTACGGACAGGATGAATGTCGAGGGGCGCCAAGGGCTAGCGAGCCGCGACCGGGCGTCGCGGACCCCCTTCAAACCCCCGAAAATGGGGGATGTCCACAGGTTCGGTCGCCAGGACCCTTCCCGTGGCATGGACAACGGCCGCGATGCGCAGGGCCGCCTGGACTTCGAGAGGTTGAACGCCTCGGCTCCGCAGCTCCGCTTCGTGAGCGTCCAGACAAGCGCCGCAGGCGTTGATCGCCGACACGGCCACGCACCAGAGCTCGTAATCGACCGTCTCGACGCCAGGGTGATGGGCCAGCCGGTTCGAGCGCAGGCGCGACGGCAGCGCTTTGTAGTCGGGCGCTTCCATCAGATGCAGGGCGCGGAAATAGACATTGTTCATGGCCATGATGGCGGCGGCGGTCTTGGCGGCCGAGAGGGCCGGCTCCGACAGGCCAGCCTCGCGGGCGGCCGCCATGATCGCGCGCAGGGTCTCGGGCTCTCCCACCGCGCAGGCGCTGGCGACGAAACAGCCCCACTTGGCCTGATCCGAGAGCAGCCTCTCCCGCGCCAGGACGGTCAGGTTGGTACCGATGTCCCTGGCGTAGGCGGGCAGCTGGTCGCGCAGGGCCTCGATCGACATGGGAGCGCTCCGTTCAGTCGGAGCAGCGGCTTAACATTGTGAGGAAGGTTAGTCCCGGCCCGCGCCTGGGCTGGGGGGAGAGGGGCGCGGACCGGGATCGGGCGGGGCGTTCCGGCGTCGGTGGGGGAGACACGCCGGAACATCACCGTGAGACAGGAGATACGCCGTGTTCCTGAAATCATCCAATCGATAGTTTTTGGAAATCCGATAGAAACACCCTATATTGCGGCCATGCTCCTCCCGACCCTTCGCCAACTGCAATATCTGAAGCTCCTGTCGGAGCACGGCTCGTTCAGTCGCGCCGCCGAGAGCGCCTTCGTCACTCAGCCTACCCTGTCGGCCGGCATTCAGGAGCTGGAGAAGATCCTGGGCGCGCCGGTGGTCGATCGGGCGCGCTCGGGCGTGATCCTGACCGCCGCCGGCCAAGAGGCGGTGCGCCGGGCCGAGGACATCCTGGCCAGGGCCGAGGATCTGGTGCAGGCCGCGCGCGGCGCGGGCCAGCCGCTGGCGGGGCGCTTCCGCCTGGGGGTGATCCCGACCGTGGCGCCCTATCTGCTGCCCCGCGCCCTGCCCGTGCTGCGCGACCGGTTTCCGAAACTGAGACTGTTCCTGCGCGAGGACCTGACCCAGCGGCTGATCGCCTCGCTGAAGACCGGGGCCCTGGACGCGGCCCTGATCGCCCTGCCCTACGATATGAGCGGCCTGGACTGGGCCCATGTCGAGGACGACGAGCTGTTGGCCGCCGCGCCGGCCAACCATCCCATGGCGGCCCAGACGCGGGTCGATCCCGACAGCCTGCGGGCCGACGACCTGATTCTGCTGGAAGACGGCCACTGCCTGCGCGACCACGCCCTGGCGGCCTGTGGCCTGGAGCCGCCCTCCCGCTATGGCAATGGCGGTGTCGGCGACGAGGAAAGCTTCGCGGCCACCTCGCTGCCCACCTTGGTGCAGATGATCGGCTCGGGCCTGGGCGTCTCGTTCCTGCCGGCCATGGCCGTGCAGGCGGGCCTGACCGAGAGGACGGCCCTCACCATCCGGCCCCTGGCGACCGAGCATCCCAGCCGCGAGATCGTCGTGGCCTGGCGCGCGGGCTCCAGCCGCGGCGTGGAAGGGCGGCTGTTGGCGGAAACGCTGCGGGAAGCGGTTTAGCGTTCGGCCAGCTTGGCGCGGGCCGCCTGTTCGACCCGGTCCAGTCCCCGCAGGGAGTCGCCGGCGTTTTGCAGTTGGTGGTTGAAGCGGCGCAGGTCGTTCAGGTCGATCTTGCGGATCGTCTTGCCGCGCGACCATTCCAGGCCAATCAGCTGGCCCACGCGGCAAGCCTTGGTCAGCACAACCGGTCGCTGGGCCGCCGGGGCGCGGTTCAGCAGTGTCGTGACCATGTTGTTCCAGTTCGGCTGGCCGGGGATGCAGCGCGGGATCTTGGCGTCGCAGCCGCCGGTCCAGAACCGCTTGTACCAGAGCTCGTGCACGGCCGTGTCGTAGCGCGGGGCCGCCAGCGCCAGATGGCCCTGGCAGTCAGCGCGCACGAACGACTGGGCTTGCGCGCCCGCCGGACCGAGCAGGCCGGTCATGAGCAGAAGAGCGCCAACCGCCCTAGACCGCATGCGAGATCGGACCCTCGGCGCGGCCTTCGACGAATTGGCGGACATAAGGATTATCCGTCGTGCGTAGCTCGGCGGCCGGGCCGCGCCAGATGATCTTGCCATCGTGCAGCATGGCGATCTCGTCGCCGATCGTCTGGGCCGAGGCCAGGTCGTGGGTGATCGACACGGCGGTCGAGCCCAGGCGGCGCACCTGATGCGAGATCAGCTCATTGATCGCCGCCGCCGTGATCGGGTCCAGGCCCGTGGTCGGTTCGTCGAAGAACAGAATCTCGGGCTGGGCGACGACGGCGCGGGCCAGTCCGGCGCGCTTCTGCATGCCGCCCGAAAGCTCGGACGGGAAGCGGTCGGCGACGGCCGGGGCCAGGCGCACCTGCTCCAGGGCCTCGATCGCGCGCGCCTTGGCTTCCTTGCGCGGTACGCCGTCGGCGTTGATCAGGCGGAAAGCGACGTTTTCCCAGATGGTCAGGCTGTCGAACAGGGCCGCGCCCTGGAACAGCACGCCGATCCGCGAGAACAGCTTGCGGCGGGCGCCTTCCGACAGGCCGACGACGTTCTGGCCGTCCAGCTCGATCTTGCCGGCCTCGGGACGCATCAGGCCGAGCGCGGTCTTGATGGTCACCGACTTGCCCTGGCCCGAGCCGCCGATGATCACCAGCGACTTGCCCGGCGCGACCGACAGGTCGAGGCCGTCCAGGACCGTGCGGCCCTCGAAGCGTTTGGTCACGCCCTTCCAGGCGAGCTTGGGGATCGCTTCGGTCATGGGGCGACGTGGGTGAAGAAGGTGGTCAGGAGGTAGTCGGAGGCGAAGATCAGGATGGCCGAGGACACCACCGCGTGGGTGGTGGCCCGGCCCACGCCGCGCGCGCCGCCCTTGGCGTTGTAGCCGTGATAGCAGCCCATCAGCGCCACGATGAAGCCGAACACCGCCGCCTTGATCAGGCCGGAGATGATGTCCCAGCCCTGCAGGAAGTCGATGGTGTTGCGGATGTAGACGGCCGAGCTGAAGTCCAACACCCGCGTGGCCACCAGCCAGCCGCCGGCGACGCCGATGGTGTCGGCCACGGCGGTCAGCAGCGGCAGCATCAGCACCCCGGCCAGCAGGCGCGGGCCGACCAGGTAGCGGAAGGGATCGGTCGACAGGGTGCGCATGGCGTCGATCTGCTCGGTCGCGCGCATGGCTCCGATCTCGGCGGCGATGGCGGCCGAGACCCGGCCGGCCAGCATCAGGGCCGCCAGAACGGGGCCCAGCTCCCGGGTGATCCCCAGGGCCACGATCTGCGGCATCACCTGCTCGGCGTTGAAACGCCCGCCGCCGGTGAAGATGTTGAGGGCCAGGGCCGCGCCGGTGAAGATGGCGGTCAGCCCCACCACCGGCAACGAGAAGAAGCCGATGGCGATGATCTGGCGCCACAGCTGGCCCAGGAACCACGGCGGGCTCAGGGCGGCGGCGGTTCCGCGCACGGCGAAGACGCCGACGCCGCCGACCATACGAATGGCGGCCAGGGTCGAACGGCCCAGCGTCTGGATCGGGTGTCTGGCGACCTGCCGGGCCGCCTCGGCCGCGGTCATGCTAGTAGCTCTCGGCCGGCTGGGTGGCCGGGGCGGGCGCGGCCGGAGCGGCCGCGGCGTCGCCGCCACCGCCTTGTGGACGGATCACCGAGCCGATCAGGCCGAACAAGTCGACCGCGCCTTGGGTGTTCTCGATCTGGCCGCCGGCCTTGATATCCTCCAGAGAGGCGCCGGGGGCGATCGAGATGTGGGCGCCGCCCAGGATGCCGTCGCTGGTGATCTTGGCCGTGGAGTCGGCCGGCAGCTTGACGGTCGGGTCGATGCTCAGCTTGGCGACGGCCAGATAGGTCTTCGGCTCCAGCGTGATCTCCGAGACCGTGCCGACCTTGACGCCAGCCACAGCGACCGCCGCGCCTGGCGCCAGCGAGCCGGCCTCGCCGAACTTGGCGCTGATCTCGTAGTTCCCGCGCTTCATGTGGACGCCGCCCACGCTCAGCGAATAGGTCAGGAAGCCCGCCGCCAAGGCGAGAACGACGACGCCCATGGCCGTCTCGGCCCATTGTTCGCGCAAGGTCATATCCCCTTATCTAAGCCCCGACCGCTCTTAGCGGCGGCCCGCGGAACCCGAGCCGCTCTTCTGGAGCTGGCTGATCAGCACGTCGATGTTGCCGCCGGCGTTGTCGATCGTCGAGACGAAGTCCTGTTGCTGGGTGATGGCCAGCCAGATGCCCTTGAACTGCACGTCCACGACCTTCCAGGTCTGGCCCGAGCCCAGCACCCGCCAGGACACCGGCAGCGGCGTGGTGATCTGGCCGCCCGAAATGGTGGTGTTGACGATCACGTCGCCCGGCTTGCGGACGACCGAACCGGTCACCTTCAGTTGCTCGCCGCGATAGTCGTCGATGCGGCTTTGATAGACGTTCTCAGCGTAGGTGCGGAACACTGGCGTGAAGCGCGCGCGCTGGTCCGGCGTGATCGTGCGGGCGTACTTGCCGAGCACGAAATTGGTGATGCGCGGCACATCGGCCAGCTCGTCCACCGCCTGGTGGAAGACCTGCTTCTTCTGCGCGTCGGGCATGCCCTTGTTGGCCAGGACGGTGATGACGCGCTGGGCCTTGGTCTGCACGAAAGCTTCGGCGCCGGGGTCGCGGGCCTGGGCCAGGGCCGGGCCGGCGACGGCGAAGCTCGCGGCCCCGAAGAAAGCCAAAAGCGCGGCGTTGGCGCCGCGCCGGGTGGTGAGGGTTTTTTTCATGGTCTTACCGGGGGAGGTCATGGTTTGGGCGGCGCCGAGGCGGCGGAGGGCGGCGGCGCATCGAAATCGGGGAGATCCTCGGCTTCGCCGGTCGCCTCGCGGATGAACGCTTCGCGATACTGGGTGTATGCCGAGCGGGTGGTGACGTATGGATCGGCCGCGTCTTTCAACGCGTGGAAGGCCGGGTCGGTGGCGGCGCGCAGGTCGACGATGGTCACGCCCGTGCGGGCTTTGCCGAAGTCGGTGCCGAGGCCGCCGACATACAGCGAGACCGGGTCGGTGACGAAGTCCAGCGTGCGGCCGACGCCGTCGCGGACGTTCAGCGGACCCATGCCGGGCACATAAAGATAGGCGCCGGGGCCCACGCCCCAGACGCCGAACGTCTGGCCGAAGTCGGCGCCGCGCGGCGGCAGGCGCATCTTGGCGGCCACGTCGAACAGGCCCAGCACGCCGACCGTCGAGTTGACGATGAAGCGCGTGGTCGAGCGCATGGCCCGCTTGGGCTTGCCCTGCAGCACGTGGTTCATGATCGTGTTGGGCTCGCCCAGATTATAGACCGCGTTGCTGACGCGGTTGCGCACGACCTTGGGCGTGACGGCCAGGTAGCCGTGGGCGATCGGCGAGAACACGGCCTTGTCGATGCCCATGCCGACCTTGAAGGAGCCGCGGTTGAAGCCCTCGATCGGATCGTAGGCTGAAGCCGCGATGGTGGTGTCGTCGCCATTCGCCGGCATCGGGGCCGCGGGAGCGGGCACGGTCGGGATCTGATCCTGGGCGCGGGCGGCCGGCGCCATCGCCAGCAGACCGGCGGCCGCGAGCGCCCCGGCGGCGATAAAACGCCGTCCTTGGGTGGTCGGACGCGGGCTTTGGTCCAGTTCGCGCAAACGCATGCTCCTGCTTCTCACACGCGGCATGTATTCACGCCGCCCTCCGTATCAAGATTGAAACCGACTATTTCCAGTCACGCTTTTGTCGTGTTGCACGGAAGCCGCGCTCGCGGACCACCCAAGCCGAGGGGTGACGGCCTGAAAGCGCGTCTGTCTTGCACGCCCATGACGTCGAAACGTGTCAGCAGGGAAACGATACAATCAGATATATCGAAATAGCGCTTGACGTTCGCTCAATCCGATATATCTATCATTTCGATATAACGAAATAGGATCTAAAACACACATGTTTGGACGACACCATCACCATCATCGCGGCCGTTGGGGCCAGGGCGACGAGCATCACGGCCGGCATCCGTTCGGCTTCCACGGCGGCCATCATGGGGGTCCCCGCGGTCGCGGCGGCCGCATGGGCCGGTTCTTCGATCACGGCGACCTGCGCTTCGTGGTCCTGAAGCTGATCGCCGAGAAGCCCAGCCACGGCTACGAGCTGATCAAGGCCATCGAGACGGCGGCCGGCGGCGCCTATACGCCCAGCCCGGGCGTGGTCTATCCGACCCTGACCCTGCTGGAAGAGCTGGGCTACATCGTCGCCAGCGACGCCGGCGGCGGCAAGAAGCTGCACACCATCACCCCCGAGGGCGAGGCCTTCCTGGCCAGCAACGAAGCCCCGGTCCGCTCGCTGTTCGAGCGCATGGCGCAGGCCGCCCAGGCCAGCGCCGCCTTCTCGCCGCAGATCCTGCGGGCCCGCGAGAACGTCAAGACGGCCCTGCGGCTGAAGCTCCACGGCCAGCTGACGGCCGAGCAGATCGCGGCGGTCGCCAAGGTCCTGGACGACGCCGCCACCGCGATCGAAGCCATCTAGAAGGAGGGACGGCCATGGAAAGCCACGCCCGCGTCGCCACCGAAAAGGCGGCCCGTTACATGATCCAGCTAGCCAAGCACTGGAGCCACAAGTTCGAGGTCACCTACGACGAGACCTCGGCCCTGTTCCCGCTGCCGCTGGGAAACTGCCGCATGGTCGCCCATCCGGACGGCCTGGACATCACCGTCGAGGCCGCCGACCTGGAAGGCTTGGCCCGCATGGAAGACGTGGTCGCCAAGCACCTGGACCGCTTCGCGTTCCGGGAAGGCGAGCTGCAATATGGCTGGACGAGAGCCTGGGCGGCGGGGGCGGTCGATCCGCGCGCCATGCGGATCAACGCGGTTCACTAAGAACGCCTAGTGCAGCCCGCGCAGCAGATCGATGCGGCGCATGGCCTTGCCGGGGATTTCGGAGACCCGTCCCAGCGGCAGGGCCTCGGCCACGCTGCGCAAACCGTAGGCGAAGTGGCGAACCAGGGTAGGCGCCGAGGGCGAGCCCAGGAAGCCGAAGACCACGGTCTGGCGAGCATTGGAAAGCTCGCGCTTGAAGCGGTAGTCGCCGGTGCCGAGGTCGAGACGCGTATAACCCGTGCCGTCCATGCTCTTCAGGATGTCCTGGAACAGCATCATGCCGGGCGAATAACGCTCCAGCTCCGGATTGTGGGCGATCAGCCAGCCGTGGATGGTGTGCTCGCCGCGCAGATGCAGGTGCACGGCGGCCAGCTGGTCACCCAGATGCAGGGTGTAGAGCCCGCCGCCGAACGCCTCGTCGCGGTTCTGAAACAGGGCCTCGACCAGATGGTTGACCCAGGGCGTCTTGAAGAGGTCGGTCTGGGCGGTGGCCAGCAGCTGGGCGCGTTTCCAGACGATCAACTGGTCGAAGTCGGCGCGGACGTCCGACATGGCGGTGAACCGGGCGGGCCCGACCTCGCGCTCGGCCTTGCGGCGCTTCTTGTCGATGTCCTTCAGCACGCCGACGTTCGAGGCCTTGCGCTCGGCGGCATAGGCCTCGTAGCCGGCGGGCAGCTCGACGATCCACGAATCCGCCCGCCCGCGCCCGTGGCGGGCCAGGGTCTCGTCGTCGGCCAGCATATGGCAGAAGTCCATGCGCGAGACGCCCAGGGCGATAAGCATGTCGCGCGGATTGACCGCCACGCCCGGCGCGGAGATCAGCGCCTGGTAGTCACACATCGGCGAGCCCACCGGCATCGCCACGCCGTGACGGATGCGAGCCGGCATGAAGGCCACGGCCTCGCCGCCGGCGTCGCGGAAGATCGCGACCTTGACGTCCTGAGCCTTGTCCGCCTGGGCCGTGGCCACCGCCTGGGTCCAGCGCGGCGACAGGAACGGCGAGTCCAGCCGCGTCTGGCCACGCTGAAGCTCCTGCCACCGCGCGAGGTCGGCGGGCGAAAGGTTCAGGGCTTTGACGACTTCGATAGGCAAGGAACGGCGTCCCGAGGGGGTTAGTCACGGCGCATCCTGACGCCGATAACTTTCCTTAGGGTTGACGAGACGCCGTTACGCCAAAGCCGCGAGTGGCTATCAGTCCATCAGCCTGCGGGTCAGGTAGATGTATTCCAGCGCCTGGCGCCGGGCCGTTTCGGCCAGGTTGGCGCTGGCCGCGTGGCCGCCGTCGACGTTCTCGTAGTAGAGCACGGGATAGCCCAGCGCTTCGAGGCGCGCCGCCGCCTTGCGGGCGTGGGCCGGATGGACGCGGTCGTCCTTGGTCGAGGTCTCGATGAACACCTCGGGATATTTCTGGCCGGCCTTGAGGTTGGAATAGGGGTCGTACTTGGCGATGACCGCCCGCTCCGACGGGATGGCCGGGTCGCCGTATTCGCCCACCCACGAGGCGCCGGCCCCGATCTGGCTGTAGCGGATCATGTCGAACAGCGGCACCTGCACGACGATGGCGTTGTAGAGCTCGGGCCGCTGGGTCAGGGCCACGCCCATCAGCAGACCGCCGTTGCTGCCGCCCATGATCCCCAGGCGACGCGGCGAGGTGATCTTGCGGGTGATCAGGTCCTGGGAGACGGCGAAGAAGTCGTCATAGGCTTTCTGGCGGTTGGCCTTCAGCGCCGCCTCGTGCCAGGCCGGGCCGAACTCGCCGCCGCCACGGATGTTGGCCACGACGTACGTGCCGCCGCGCTCCAGCCACAGCTTGCCCATCACACCCGAATAGTTCGGCGTCATCGATACCTGGAAGCCACCGTAGGCGTAGAGCAGAGTCGGGGCCGTCCCGTCGTACTTCACGTCCTTGGGCCGCACGACGAAATAGGGGACCTTGGTCCCATCGGCGCTGATCGCCTCGAACTGCTCGACCACGTGGGTCGAGGCGTCGAAACGGGCCGGCGAGGCCTTGACCTGCTCCAGCTTCAGCGTGCCGGCGTCAGCCAGCCAGTAGGTGCTGGGCGCCAGATAACCCGTGACGGTGATGAACAGGCGCTCGTCGATCTCGGCCGAGGAGCCCAGGCCGATCGCGCTGTTGGCCGGCAGGTCCAGGCTCCGCGCGGTCCAGCCCTTGTCGCCGTGGGTCAGCACCTTGGCCGCGCCCTTGACGCTGTCCAGCAGGCCGACGACCAGCTTGGCGCGGGTGGTGGTGACCTCCTCCACCGACTGGCGCGCGGTGGGGCGCAGAACCAGGGTCGCCACGGCCTTGTCCGGCGCGGCCTTAAGCTTGGCCAGGTCGAAGCTGATCAGGTCGCCGGTCTTGAAGCCGTTCCAGTCCTGCTCCATCAGCACGACCATCTGGCCGGCGACATAGCCCTGGATCGAGCTTTTCAGGGGCAGGTCCAGCTTCACGGGCTTGTCGCCCTCCAGCAGGTAGGTCTCGCTCTCGAAGAAGGTCACGCCCCGGTGGGCCAGCACGGCCACGACCTTGCCGTCGCTGTCGCGCAGGATGAACGGGCTGACCGAGACGTCGGTGTCGACGCCACGATAGACCTCGACCGCCTGGTCGAGGGCCTGGCCGCGCTTCAGGGTCTTCAGGACGTAGGCATAGCCGGACTTGGTCAGTTCGCCAGGCTTCCACTCGCGGCCGACCAGCAGGGTGTCCTGGTCCAGCCAGGCGTAATTCTGCTTGCCCTCGGGCAGGACGAAGCCGTCGGAAACGAAGGATTTGGTGGTGGTGTCGAACTCACGAACCGTGACGGCGTCCTTGCCGCCGTTCGACAGGGTGATCAGGCACCGCGTGTCGGCGGGCGGCAGGCACGATGCGCCCTTGAACACCCAGTTGGCGCCTTCGGCCTTGGCCAGGGCGTCGACGTCCAGGATCGTCTCCCAGGCCGGCCGCGCCGTGCGGTAGCTGTCCAGCGTCGTCGTCCGCCACAGGCCGCGCACGTGGTCCTCGTCCTGCCAGAAGTTGCGCAAGCCGCCGTCGCCGGCGAACGAGACACCCGGCACGCGGTCCTTGGCGTTCAGGATGGCCAGGGCCTGGGCTTCCAGCTCGGCGTAGCGCTTGTCGCCCTGCAGCACCGGCAGGCTCCTGGCGTTCTGGGCCTTGGCCCAGTCCATGGCCCGGGCGCCTTCGATCTCCTCCATCCACAGATAAGGATCGTCCTTGCCCAGTTCGGTCAGCGGCGTGCGGGCTTCTTCGGCCTTCGGAGTATCGGCGGCGATCGCGGGGGTCAGGGTCATCAGGCTCGTGGAGGCGAGGAGGGCAAGGAGGAGCTTACGCATCTAGTCATCCGTCGTCGGCCGCGAAAGGCGCGGCGAAGCCGGCGACGGTAACGCAATTTCGTGCCCACGCCAGAGCTTGCCCGGAACGGTCAGACCCCTTCGTCGGGAATGTTCAGCAGAACGCCGCAGGCCTTGCAGTGGACCGCGTCCGGATCGTGCCGGCGCAGGCCGCAGTCGTGGCACTGGTGGATCACCTTGTGCGGCCGCAGTATCGACTGGATCAGGCCGATGAACAGCGACACCCCGCCCAGCATCACCGCCATCGACAGCAGCTTGCCCCACACGCCGGGCAGGGTGACGTCGCCATAGCCGGTGGTCGTCAGGCTGGTGACCGTGAAATAGAGCGCGTCGACATAGCCGCTGATGCCGTCGTGACGGCCGACGAAGCTCGTATAGACGAAGCCGGTGACCACGAAGACGAAGGTCAGCAGCGAACTGGCGGCGCGGGTGATGTCCTCGACCCGGGTGTCGTCGTAGCGACTGCCGATCGTGCGCCAGAAAAACTCGCTGTGGATCAGGGTCCACAGGCGCAGCACCCGCAGGAAGCCGAAGTTGAACAGCCAGTAGGGGAACAACAGGGTCGCCAGCACGAACAGGTCCATCCAGACGATCGGCTTCTTCAGCCAGGACTTGAGGTCGCCATGCGCGATCGCCCGCGCGGACAGGTCGGCCGCCAGGAAGGCGGCGATGCCGTAGTCGATCAGGTAGAAGGCCAGGCCGCTGTGCTGCATCAGCGGCGCGGCGATGAAGAAGGCGATGATCGCGAGATCGATCAGGATGATCGCGTAGCGGAACCGGACCGCCGTCGGCGAGGCGCCGTGGTACAGCGCCCGCAGCCGGGCGCGGATGCGAAGACCATCGTGTTCGTCCTGGCTCATCAGGTCTCCACCCCGCGCGGGCCCATATCGTCGCGGTGCATTTCGCGCCGCTTTCCACTATATAGCCGCGTCATGAGCCGCACCTTCCTGAAGATGAACGGGCTGGGCAACGACTTCGTCGTCATTCAGACCCTGACCCAGTCCTTTGAACCGACTCCCGCTGAGATCCGAGCGATCGCCAAACGGGGAGACGGCGGGATCGGCTGCGACCAGGTCATCGCCATCGACCCTCCGAAGGCGGAGGGCGCGTCGGCCTATGTGCGTTTCTGGAATTCCGACGGCGAAGAGACCGGCGCCTGCGGCAACGGCGCCCGCTGCGTGGCGTGGCTCTTGATGCAATCGGCCGGCAAGGACGCCGTGGCCTTCGACACCGTGGCGGGCCGTCTGTCCGGCGTCGCGGCGGGCGACAAGCTGGTGACGGTCGATATGGGCCAGCCGGGCCTGGACTGGACCCAGATCCCGCTGTCGGAAGAGATGAACACCGAGCGGGTGGAGCTGCAGGTTGGTCCCATCGACGCGCCGCTGGTCCACACCCCGGTCTGCGTCTCGATGGGCAATCCGCACGTCGTGTTCTTCGTCGACGCTCCGGTGTCTGACGCGTTCGCCGCCGGCACGGGCAGCCTGGTCGAGCACCACCCGCTGTTCCCGGAAGGCGTCAATGTCGGCTTCGCTCACATCGCCGCCCGTGACCACATCCAGCTGAAGGTCTGGGAACGCGGCGCGGGCCTGACCGCCGCCTGCGGCACTGGCGCCTGCGCGGCCCAGGTCGCCGCCGTGCGCCGTGGCCTGACCGACCGCAAGGCCCGGGTCGAGTTCGAGACCGGCTCGCTGGTCATCGAATGGCGCGAGAGCGACGACCACGTGATCATGACCGGCCCGGTCAGCATGGACTTCGCTGGCCAGCTGCCCGAAGCGGTGGCGGCTTAAGCCATGGCGTCTTACACCGTCATCAAGGCGGCCCAGAAGCCCAGGCCCGAGGTTGGCGAGGAGGGCGGCCCCGCGACCACGATGTCGGGTCCGGACGGCGTCGATGTCGTCACCTTCGGCTGTCGCCTGAACGCCTATGAAAGCGAGGCCATCCGCGCCCGGGCCGCCGCCGATGGTCTCTCCGACGCGGTGGTGTTCAACACCTGCGCCGTGACCAACGAGGCCGTGCGCCAGGCTCGCCAGGCGATCCGCAAGGCACGCCGCGAACGTCCGGGCGCGCGGGTGATCGTCACCGGCTGCGCGGCCCAGATCGATCCGGCCGCCTTCGCCGCCATGCCCGAGGTCGACCTCGTGCTGGGCAACGCCGAAAAGGCCGCCCCGGGCGCGTTGATGGACACCTCCACCCGCGTGCGGGTCAACGACATCATGTCGATCAAGGAGACCGCCGGTCACCTGATCGATGGCCTCAAGGCCAATAAGGGGGAGACTAGGGCCCGGGCCTATGTCGAGGTCCAGAACGGCTGCGACCACCGCTGCACCTTCTGCATCATTCCTTATGGCCGGGGAAACTCGCGCTCGGCCCCGGCCGGCGAGGTCGTCGAGCAGGTCCGCAAACTGGCCGCCGAAGGTTATCGCGAGGTCGTGCTGACCGGTGTCGACGTCACCTCCTGGGGGGCGGACCTGCCGGGTACGCCGACCCTGGGCCAGTTGGTCGGCCGGATCCTGCGGATGGTCCCGGACCTGCCGCGCCTGCGGCTGTCTTCGATCGACGCGGCCGAGATCGATCCGGACCTGTTCAAGCTGCTCGAGACCGAGCCGCGCCTGATGCCGTATCTGCATCTGTCCTTGCAGGCCGGCGACAACCTGATCCTCAAGCGCATGAAGCGCCGCCACAGCCGCGAGGACGCCCTGAAGCTGGTCTCCGAGGTGCGCCGCGTGCGTCCCGACACCGCCTTCGGCGCCGACCTGATCGCCGGCTTCCCGACCGAGACCGAAGAAGCATTCGAAAATACGCTGAAGCTGGTCGAGGAGGCGGGCTTGGCCTTCCTGCACGTCTTCCCCTACAGCGCCCGTCCTGGCACACCGGCCGCGCGGATGCCGCCGGTGAAGGGGCCGGTGATCAAGGACCGCGCCCGCCGCCTGCGCGAGGCCGGCCAGCGTGGCCTGGAGCGTCACCTGCAACGTCAGGTCGGCCGCACCCTGCCGGGCCTGGTCGAGCGCGACGGCGTCGCCCGCGCCGACGACTTCACGGAGATCCGTTTCGAGGGCGAGGCCCCGCTGGGCGAGATCGTCGCCTTCACGGTGACGGGCCATGACGGTTCACACGTGATCGCCGAAATGGCCAAGGAGCGGGCCGCCTGATCCGGGCGGCCTGGGCCGTATTGGCGCTGATGTTGCTCGCGGCCGTCCCGGCGCGGGCGGCCGAGCCGGTGATGCTCAGCGTCATGACCTACAACGTCGAGGGCCTGCCCTGGCCGGTTCGCGGCAAGCGTGGCTCGGCCCTGAAGGCGATCGGCCACGCATTGGCGGCCATGCGGGCCAAGGGCGCCGAGCCCGACGTCGTCCTGATCCAGGAAGGCTTTCGCGACGAGGTCTGGGACCTGATCGACGAGAGCGGCTACCCCTACGTCGCGCGCGGGCCGCGCAAGGGTCAGCGCGATCCGAACTACTTTCCAAAGGGCGAGCGGCCCGACTTCCGGCGCGTGAAGTATCGCCGCAAGGGCGAGGGCCTGGGCAAGTGGGGCTCCAGCGGCCTTTGGGTGCTGAGCAACCATCCGATCGAATGGGTGAAGTCGCACGCCTACCGCTATTGCGCGGGCCTGGACTGCCTGGCCAACAAGGGCGTGATGCTGGTGTCGATCACCGTGCCGGGTCTGCCGGTTCCGGTCGAGATCGCAGACACCCACCTCAATTCCAAGGGCGCCTCGGGCGTGCCGCGCAAGCGGGCCACGGCCGCTCATCACCTGCAGGCCGATGAACTGAAGCGCTTCATGCAGGTCGACCGCGCGCCCGGCGCGCCGCTGATCGTCGGCGGCGACTTCAACGTCATGCACTCGCCCGAACGCTTCGACCACGTGATGAGCGACTATCCGTTCGAGGTGGTCAGCCGCTGGTGTCACGAGCGGCCAGGCGTGTGCGACACGCAGATCTCCTATGACGGCGACGCTCCGTGGCTGGACACCCAGGATCTGATTGGCTTCCTCGGTGGCGACGCGGTCGCGGTGACCCCGGTCGCGGTCGAGGCCACCTTCGACGGCGCCAGCGAGCCGGTGTTGTCGGACCACGACGGCTACAAGGTGACCTTCAAACTGACGCCGAAAGGATAGGGCGATGGGCCAAGATCGAAGCGGATTGACCGGCGGCTGCCAGTGCGGCGCGGTGCGGTTCCGGGCCGAGGGCGAAATCGGTCGCTCGTCGATCTGCTGGTGCCGCATGTGCCAGAAGGCGTTCGGCGGCCCGTTCGGGGCGCTGGTGACGGTGAAGATCGCGGACCTGACGTGGACGCGGGGCGAGCGCTCGACCTTTCAGAGCTCGGACGCGATCAAGCGCGGCTTCTGCGCGGCGTGTGGGACGCCGCTGACTTACGAATACAGCGACGAAAAGATCGACCTGGCGGTGTTCGCCTTCGACGATCCGCTGGCGGTGGAGCCGGTGGTGCAGCTGGCGATCGAGAACCGGCCGGCGTGGATGGAACACCTGGCGAAGATGCCGGTGCGGTCGCCGGTGGGCGGATCCAGCGTGGCGGTGGTGTCGAGGCAGCACCCGGATCACGACACGCCCCCACCTGATCGCTTCGCGATCGTCCGCCCCCAAAGGCGGGCGGAAGGTTGGTGCTGACCTTCTTCCCCCTCCGGGGGAGGAGCGCGTCAGCGTGGAGGGGGCGAGTGATCATTCTCATCGCCTCCCATGAACCCCGGCAGGCTCCACCCGAACCTGATCGCGCAAGCCCGCAGCCCGAACGCCGCCGTGAACCCCGCGATCCCCGCCGGCCAGAACGGCGCGCCCAGGAGCTGCGACACCGCGAACACCGCCGCCCCCAGCAGCGCCGCGGTGATGTAGATCTCCCGCCGCAGCAGCAGGTTCGGCTCCTCGGCCAGCACGTCGCGGATCACGCCGCCGAAGGCGGTGGTCAGCACCCCCATGACCACGGCGCTGAACGGATGCACGCCCAGGCTCAGCGCCTTGGCCGTGCCCACGACCGCGTAGGCGGCCATCCCTAAGGCGTCCAGCCACAGCAGGGCGCGGAACCGCCAGCCGCGCTTGCCCAGCAGCCAGACCACCGTGGCGGCGGCCAGGCAGGCCAAGATGTAGCCCGGCCGCTGCACCCAGAACACCGGCGCGCCGATCAGGAGGTCGCGCAGGGTGCCGCCGCCCACCCCCGTGATCGCCGCGAAGAATCCGAAGGTGATGATGTCGTGTTTCCGTCGGGCGGCCGCGAGGGCGCCGGTTGCCCCGAAAACCGCCACGGCGGCGTAGTCGAGCCAGAAAAGCGCGGTCCCGAGGGGGTCTAGGTGCACGTCCATGCCCCCTCATGCCATGACGAGCCGGGCGTCGTGAACCATGTGGCGGTAATATCCGATTTACACTTTCGCCCGTTCCCCTAAAGGAGCGCGGATGAGCGATAAGCCCGAGCAGAAAAAAGGCTGGTTCCAGCGCCTGACGTCAGGCCTGACCCGGTCTTCCCAGCAGATGACCGACCAGGTCACCGGGGTCTTCACCAAGAAGCCCCTGGACCAGGAACAGCTGGACGCGCTGGAAGAGATGCTGATCGAAGCCGACCTTGGCCCGCAGATCGCCGCCCGCATCACCGAGGCCTTCGGCAAGGCGCGGTTTGGCAAGTCGTCGACCGACGACGAGGTCAAGGAGGCCCTGGCCGAGCTGATCGCCGCCGAGCTGGCCGATCGCCAGGGCGACTTCGACCCGCTGTCCGGGCCGCGTCCCTATGTGGTGCTGTTCATCGGCGTCAACGGCTCGGGGAAGACCACCACCCTGGGCAAGATCGCCGCCGACCTGAGCGAGAAGGGCGCCCGTGTCCTGATCGCCGCCGGCGACACCTTCCGCGCCGCCGCCGTCGAGCAGCTGAAGGTCTGGGCCGACCGGGCCGGGGCCGACTTCATGTCCAAGCCCACGGGGGCCGACGCCGCCGCCCTGGCCTATGAGGCCGTCGAGCGCGCCAAGGCCGAACACTACGACGTCGTGCTGATCGACACCGCCGGCCGCCTGCAGAACAAGCAGGGCCTGATGGACGAGTTGCTGAAGGTCATCCGCGTGGTGAAGAAGGTCGATCCCGACTATCCGCACGAGACCCTGCTGGTGCTGGACGCCACCGTGGGCCGCAACGCCCTGGCTCAAGAGAAGATCTTCGGCAACCAGGTCGGCGTGTCCGGGATTGTCATGACCAAGCTGGACGGCACCGCGCGCGGCGGGGTGCTGGTGCCGGTGGCCCGCGCCTCCGACAGCCCGATCAAGCTGATCGGGGTGGGCGAGGGGGTCGAGGACCTGCAACCCTTCGACGCCCGCGCCTTCTCGCGCTCCCTCGTCGGCCTGAAGGACTGATCCGTGAGCGAAGCGTCGCCTAAGGATAATCAAGGGACTGCCGCGAAGAAGAACGGCTGGGTTCGGACCGTCGTCGACTATGGCGCGGCCCTGGCGTTCGGCGCGGCCTATTTCATCACCAAGGACTTCCAGACCGCGACCTGGGTGCTGGTGGCCGCCTCGGCCGCGGCCCTGGCCATCGGCTTCGCGGTCGAGCGGCGCCTGGCTTTGCTGCCGCTGTTCTTCGGCGGCATGGCCCTGATTTTCGGCGCCCTGGGCCTGATCTTCCACTCCGACGTCTTCGTGAAGATCAAGGTCACGGTGATCAACCTGGCCCTGGCCGCCTTCCTGTTCGGCGGCGTGTTCGCGAAGCGTCAGCCGCTGAAGCTGATCATGGGCGAGGCCCTGCACCTGCCCGACGCGGCGTGGCGGACCCTGACCCTGCGCTACGGCGGCTATTTCGCGGTGGTCGCCTTGCTGAACGAGATCGTCCGCAATACCCAAGGCACCGACACCTGGGTGAAGTTCCGTCTCGGCCTGCTGCCCCTGGCCCTGGTGTTCGTCGCCACCCAGGTGCCGTTCATGATGAAGCATATGGCCAAGGGCGACGAGCCGACGTCGGCCGAACCGCCGGACGCCGGTTTCTAGGAAACGCCAGCTTCCAGGTATCCACCGTCCACGGACCGTTGTCGTCAAATCGACGTGTTAGGATGTTAGCGTTCGTCCGTCGGCCGAAAAAGGCCGTGCGCAATGGGGACGCGAGCATGGCCAAGAGCAAGGGCGACAAGACGGTCGGGGGTCTCCTGGAGCGCTCGCCCAGCCACCTGCTTCACCGGGTCCTGCAACTGGCGCTCGACATCTATGCCGAGGAATGTGGCGAGGCTGGGGTCACCCAGCGCCAGTTCGCCGTGCTGGCCGCCGTGGCCGAGAACGAGGGCGTCACCCAGACGGCCCTGGTCCGCGCCACCGGCATCGACCGCTCGACCCTGGCCGACATGGTCGCCCGCATGATCACCAAGGGCCATCTTGAACGTCAAAGGTCGAGCGAGGACGCCCGCGCCAACAGCGTCCGCCTGACCGAGGCCGGCCGCGAGGCGCTGGAAACCATCCGCCCGATGGTCGGCATGGCCGACGCCCGCATCCTGGCCCTGCTGAAGCCCGGCAAGCGCGAGGGTTTCCTTGACCTGCTGTCCGACATGGCCGGCGCCGAGCTGCACCCGACCGAGTCGGAGCCCAAGGCCAAGAAGCCGAAGGCGCCGAAAGCCGAGAAGGTGAAGAAAGAAAAGAAGCCCAAGAAGGACAAGGCCGCGAAGAAGGCGGCCTAGCGTCTGGCTTAGACCACGATATTCAGCAGCGAGCCCGGGCGCAGCGTTCTCTGCGGCTGGGTTTCCGGCTGCACGAACGGCTTGGCCGGCGCGGGGCGCTGTTGCGGCTGGGCCATGGTCTGCATCTGCACCGTCGATGGCGCGGCGACCGGACGGGTAGGAGCCGCATCGCCCAGGGCTTGCTGGAAGAACGCCGCGCGCGTCTGAGCCGCCGGACCCGAAGTGGGGGCGGAAGCGGGTTGTGACGGGACGGACGGCCAACCGGCGGGACGAACGTTGCTCATGACGCTGACTGTAACATGGTTAATGGAAGTTGGGCGAGTATAGTCAACGCCGCGTTAACGCGATAGCTCCGCGACCTGTGAGCGCACCCCCGTGTGCGCGCCTTCGTCTGGAGACCCCGTGAACACCCAAAAGATCGTCTTCGTGGTCGTCCTGGCGGCGGTCGGCCTGTTCATCGCCTCGATCGCGACCTCGATGCTGCCGGCCAAGCAGACCCTGCCCAACGGCTACCAGATCTCGGTGGGCGGCAAGGGCGAGACCTGGGTCCGATCGCCGGAACGTCAGGTGCTGGTGACGGACGTGACCTCGGTGTGGTCGTCGGCCGACCGGATGCTGGTCGAGCGTCATACGGTCGACGACAAGCCGCCCTTCAAGCTTCTCGATTGCGACTATCAAGTCGCCGAGGGGAAGGGCGCCCTGAAAGCGATCTCGAAGGCGGACGCGCACGCCATGATCGCCGGCATGACGCGCGAAACCGCCTCGTCCAAGACCTGCGTTCCGGTTAGGGGCTAGCGGGCCTTCTTCAGCAGGTCCTCGGCCGCGTCGGGGGTCAACGGGCCGGTGTGCTTGGCGATGATCACGCCGTCGGAGCCGACGAGATAGGTCTCGGGCACGCCGGTGACGCCGAACTCCAGCCCCGCGCGGCCGTCGCGGTCGACCAGGCGCTCGGCGAAGGGGTCGCCCAGCCGGCCCAGGAACGCCTGGGTGTTGGCTGGGGCGTCCTTGTAGGCGATGCCGACCACCTTCACGCCCTGGGCCTTCAGGGCCATCAGCTGCGGGTGCTCGACCTCGCAGGGGGCGCACCACGAGGCGAAGAAATTGACCAGGATCGGACCGTCGGCCGGTGCGCGGATCGGGGCCGCGCGGCCACTGGCCAGCTCGGGCAGCGGCGGGGTCGGCATCGGCTTGCCGACCAGGGCTTGCGGCTGCACATGCGGGTCACGCTTCAGGGCGTAGCCCGCGAACAGAGCCGCCAGAGCGATCAGCACCAACAGCGGCGTGAAGGCCAGCCAGCGCTTCATCGCCCGAAATCCTTGGGACGGGTCTCGTCCAGCTCGGCCCGCAGGCGTTCGGCCTGGCGCTTCCAGCGGCGGGCGCCGGCCACGCTGTCGGCGATCAGCCAGGCGAAGGCCACGGCCGAGATGGCGAAGGCCGGCCAGAGGTAGGCGGCGTACTTGCCGGCGTCGAAGTCGAAGCTCATCGCGCGCCCTCGGCCAGCTTCATGGACAGGCCGCGGGCCTTGCGCCGCCAGACGAGCGCGCGGATGCGGACCAGCCACAGCGCGCCGAACCCGCCCAGATAGGCCAGGCCCATCAGGATGGCGGGCCAGGCATAGACCGCCGGCAGGCCATCGCCGCGCTTGGCCATGAAGGTCGAGGAGCCCTGGTGCAGGGTGTTCCACCAGTCGACCGAGAACTTGACGATCGGCAGGTTGATCAGCCCGACCAAGGCGAGGATCGCGGCGGCGCGCGCGGCCTTCTGTTCGTCTTCCAGCGACCCGCGCAGGGCCATGTAGCCGAGATAGAACAGCAGCAGCACCAGAACCGAGGTCAGGCGCGCGTCCCACACCCACCAGGTTCCCCACATCGGCTTGCCCCACAGCGCGCCGGTGATCAGGGCGAGGGCCGTATAGACCGCGCCGATCGGGGCGCAGGCCTGGGCGGCCAGGTCGGCCAGGGCCTGGCGAAAGACCAGGGCCAGGAAACTGGCGACCCCCAGGCAGACATAGATGAAGATCGACAGCGAGGCGGCCGGGATGTGGATGAACATCATCCGCACCGTGTCGCCCTGCTGATAATCCTCGGGGACCAGGAAGGTCAGGGCCAGGCCCGCGATGGCGGCGACCGCCGACAGTCCGCCCAATAGCGGCGCGGCCCATCGCGAGAAGGCCATGAACCGCTCGGGATTGGTCAGGAAATCGAACGTGTGGCGCGCGTCCATGATCACGCTCTAGAGCGGCGCGTCGGCGCGGGCAATGGTCGTGTCGACCCTTAAGAGCAGGAAAGACTTGGGAAGAGGAGAAGACGCGGCGGTTACAGGCCCGCCGCGCCTTCACGCTCGATCGGGGTCAGCCGACCTTGCGTTGGATGATGACTTTCCGATCACCGCTCTTGAAGACGTCCGGACCGCGCGTGTCGAGGCGGTGGATGTGGAAGCCGCCGCCGTCGCGGCCGCCGTCCATGCCTAGGACGTCGAAGGTCTTCTGCTGGCTGGGGGTCAGGGCCAGGTAGAAGGCGCGGGTGGCTTCGGCGCGGGCCTTCATGGCGTCGGCGGCCTTCGTCATGTGGTCCAGGCGTTCCAGCGTGGTCGGCGGTTCGTCCTCGCGGTCGGCGCTGGCCGCTTCTTTCTTGATCGTCGTGATCTTGGGCGAGGTGGCCTCGACATAGGCCTTGAGGGCGCGGTCCTGGTCGGGGCGGAGCTGAAGCACGTCCCGCAGGCGCTGGGCGCGCTTTTCCGGATCGGGGGCGCGGAAGTGGTGGCCCATCATGGCCATGTCCGGACCCATCGCCATCAAGGCGTCCAGGGGCGGCAGCGGCGGGGCCGGGGGCGCCGGCGGGGCGGGCGGAGGCGGCGGCGCGGGGATCTGGGCCACGGCCACACTGGCGGTCAGGGCGGTGACGGCGACGCCCGCGAGCGCCAGGCGAACAAACGATTTACGCATGGTTGTGAGCTCCCTCTGGTGTTGATGGCGGAGAGCTTGGCCATCGGGATATGGCGCGAAAATGTCGAGCTTCATGAACAATGTTACAGGATTGGCGGGCAGCGGAGATGAAGCTCTCCTTGCGCTCAAGCCGACGGACGTTATGTCAGCTGCCATATCCGGGACACGTCATCCTCTAGACACCGCGCACGGGCCGCCTTGCGTCGCGTCCCCGTTCATCCCCGGCGCGGAGTTTCCATGAAATCGCTCGCTTTCGTCGCCCTGGCCGTCGCGGGGATTTCCTGGGGTCTTGGCTTTCCGACGGGCAAGCTGATCCTGACGGAGATCGACGCGGCCCACATGGTGCTGCTGCGCTTCGTGGTCGCCGCCCTGGCCGCCGCGCCGTTCGCCCTGCGCTCGCCGGAAGTCCGCGCCCTGTTCAAGTCGCCGGTCGTGCTGCTGGCCGGCGTGCTCTATGGCGTGGCCTTCATGGTCCAGTTCGAGGGCCTGGCGCATGTGTCGGTCACGGTCGCGGCGCTCCTCGTCGGCGCCATGCCGGCCCTGATCGCGGTCAGCGCCAAGCTGTTGGGCGAGAAGGTCTCGCGGATGTCGTGGGCTGGGGTCGCGGGCGCGACCCTGGGCGCGGCCCTGATCGCCGGCAAGCCGGACGGGGCGAGTTCGCCGTGGGGCGTGGCCCTGTCGATCGGGGCGCTGTTCCTGTTCCTGGCCTGGCTGTTGACTTTGAGAAGGGCGCCGCCGGCCCCGAACGCCATGGCCATCCCGGCGGTGTCGATCATCGTGGCGGCCGCGACCGTGCTGCCGATCGCCTTGGTCATGCACGGTCCGCCGAAGCTGGATCTGTCCGCGTCCGTCTGGACCGCGATCCTGGCCCAGGGTGTGCTGGCGACCCTCCTGGCCACCGCCGCCTGGCAATATGGCGCGGCCCGCGTCGGGGCGGCGAGCGCCGGGGTGTTCATCAATATCGAGCCGCTGATCGGCGCGGCCTGCGGCGTGCTGTTGTTCGGCGACCAACTGACCGCGGCGTTGCTGGCCGGCGGGCTGCTGATCATCGGCGGCAGCTTGCTGGTGGTGCTGGGAGAGAAGAAGGCGGCGCTGGGAGATGTGCGGGCGACGGTGGCGCCGGCGGCCTAATCCAGCGCGTTCCGGCACGCCGCGCCCATGGCCAGCGGCGACAGGGCCACGGCCCCCGCGCAATAGGCTAGCAGCAGCAGCAGCCCGCTCGTCCACGGCAGGCCGGCCGAATAGCCGTCCAGCGCGCCGGCCCCGAAGATCACCGGCGGCGCGAACAGCGGCAGGACGATCACCGCCACCAGAAGCCCGCCGCGCTTGGACCCCAAGGCCAGGGCCGCGCCCAGCCCGCCCAGGAAGGCGAAGGCCAGGCCGCCGGCCAGGGCGCACAGCACCAGCAGCGGCATGACCTTGAGCTCGGCGCCCAGCATCAGGGCCGCGACCGGGGCGGCCAGGGCCAGGGGCGCGCCGGTGGCCAGCCACTGGGCCAGGCACTTGGCGACGGCGACGGCCTCCAGCGGCGCGGGCCCCAGGGCCAGCAGGTCCAGGGTCCCGTCCTCGTAGTCGCGCTCGAACAGACGCTCGAGGGAGAGCAGCGCCGCCAGGGCCAGGGCCAGCCAGGCGATGCCCGGCGCGATGGCGGCCAGGCGTTCGGGCGCGCGACCCGAGGCCATCGGCAGCAGCACCACGACGCAGGCGTAGAAGGTCAGGGCCAGCAGCGGGCCGCCGCCCCGGCCCCAGGCCAGGGCCAGCTCTCGCCGCAGGAGGACGCCGAACGCCTTCATGCGCCAACCTCCACGTCTCGAGCGGGAATGGGCAGCGGGTCGTGCACCGAGGCCAGGATCATGCCGCCGCCGGCCAGATGTTCGGCCATCATCGCGCCGAACGCCGCGCGCTGGGCCGTGTCCAGCGGGGCCATCGGCTCGTCCAGCAGCCACAGCGACCGGGGACTGGCCGCCAGTCGGGCCAGGGCCAGGCGTCGGCGCTGGCCGGCCGACAGCCGGCGCACCTCCAGGTCCAGCAGGCGGTTGAGGTCGAAGCGTTTGGCCGCCGCGCGGGCGCTGTCTTCGGTCCCACCCGTCCACAGGGTCTGGAAGCGCAGTTCCTCCCAGGCGGTGCGGCTGGACTTCAGCCCGTCCTGGTGGCCCAGCAGATGCAGGTGCTCGGCCCGCGCCGTCTCGGTCTCGATCGGTCCGCTCTGGCCTTCGAACGTCACGCCGCCCTCGACCGGTCGCAGCAGACCGGCCACGGCCCGCAGCAGGCTGGTTTTCCCCGCCCCGTTGCGCCCGACCAGGGCCGCGGCCTGACCCGCCTCGAGCGTCAGATCCAGCCCCGAAAACAGCCGTCTTTCGCCCCGCGTTATCGCCAGATCCTTAATGAGAACAACTCTCAACATGCCAAGACCCCGCGCGCGACATGGACGTTGAGCGGAGGTGGCGCTAAGAAGCGCGCGGTCGCCCCCCTCCAGTCGTTCAGGGTGGTACGCGGCGCGGAGGCGGAACCTGTGCGTCCCTTCCGATTAGCGCGTGATCCCGGGAGAGGTTTTCGGGCGGCCGTGGACAGAGAAGGATCCTTAGAATGGCGTCTGTGGACAGCCTGAAAGCCCGCCGGGAAATCAAGGTCGGCAACAAGTCTTACGTCTATTACAGCCTTCGCGCCGCCGAGGAAGCCGGTCTTGCCGGAACTTCGTCGCTGCCGGTCTCGATGAAGGTGCTGCTGGAAAACCTGCTGCGCAACGAAGACGGCGTCTCGGTCAACGAGGCCGATCTGAAGGCGGTGGCCGCGTGGCTGGACAACAAGGGCTCGGTCGAGCACGAGATCAGCTTCCGTCCGGCGCGCGTGCTGATGCAGGACTTCACCGGCGTTCCCGCCGTCGTCGACCTGGCCGCGATGCGCGACGCCATGGTCGCCCTGGGCGCCAACCCGGCCAAGATCAACCCGCTGAACCCGGTCGACCTGGTGATCGACCACTCGGTGATGGTCGACAACTTCGGTAACCCGAAGGCCTATGACGACAACGTCAAGCGCGAGTACGAACGCAACATCGAGCGCTACCGCTTCCTGCGTTGGGGCTCGTCGGCGTTCAACAACTTCCGCGTCGTCCCGCCCGGCACCGGCATCTGCCACCAGGTGAACCTGGAATATCTGGCCCAGACCGTCTGGACCAACGAAGTCGACGGCGCCGAAGTCGCCTATCCCGACACCGTCGTCGGCACCGACAGCCACACGACCATGGTCAACGGCCTGGCCGTCCTGGGCTGGGGCGTCGGCGGCATCGAGGCGGAAGCGGCCATGCTGGGCCAGCCGATCCCGATGCTGATCCCGGAAGTCATCGGCTTCAAGCTCACCGGCGCCATGCCGGAAGGCGCGACCGCGACCGATCTGGTTCTGACCGTCACCCAGATGCTGCGCAAGAAGGGCGTGGTCGGCAAGTTCGTCGAATTCTACGGCGACGCCCTGGCCAACCTGACCTTGGAAGACCAGGCGACGATCGCCAACATGGCGCCGGAATACGGCGCGACCTGCGGCTTCTTCCCGATCTCGGCCTCGACCGTGGCCTATCTGAAGGGCACCGGCCGTTCGGCCGAGCGCGTCGCCCTGGTGGAAGCCTACGCCAAGGAACAAGGCCTGTGGTGGGAGCCCGGCGTCGCCGAGCCGACCTTCACCGACAGCCTGGAACTGGACCTGTCGTCGGTTCAGCCGTCGCTGGCCGGTCCGAAGCGTCCGCAGGACCGCGTCCTGCTGGCCGACGCCTCGGTCAAGTTCGCCGAGTCGCTGGCTGGTGAGTTCGGCAAGGCCGACCAGACCGACCTGCGCGCCCCGGTGGAAGGCGAGAACTTCGACGTCGGCCACGGCGACGTGGTCATCGCCGCCATCACCTCGTGCACCAACACCAGCAACCCCTCGGTCCTGATCGCCGCTGGCCTGCTGGCCAAGAACGCGGTCGCCAAGGGCCTGAAGACCAAGCCGTGGGTGAAGACCTCGCTGGCGCCTGGTTCGCAGGTGGTCACCGACTACCTGGCCAAGGCCGGCCTGACCAAGCACCTCGATGCTCTCGGCTTCAACCTCGTGGGTTATGGCTGCACCACCTGCATCGGCAATTCGGGCCCGCTGCCGGAAGCCATCAGCAAGACCATCAACGACGCCGACCTGGTGGCGTGCTCGGTTCTGTCGGGCAACCGCAACTTCGAAGGCCGCGTGAACCCGGACGTGCGCGCCAACTACCTGGCCTCGCCGCCGCTGGTGGTGGCCTACGCCCTGGCCGGCTCGCTGAAGATCGACCTGGCCACCCAGCCGCTCGGCCAGGACAAGAAGGGCAACGACGTCTTCCTGAAGGACATCTGGCCTTCGAACGAAGACATCGCCGCCCTGCAGCGCAAGGCCATCAACGAGAAGATGTTCGCCACCCGCTACGGCGACGTCTTCAAGGGCGACAAGAACTGGCAGGGCATCAAGGTGACCGGCGGCCAGACCTACGCGTGGGAAGGCGACTCGACCTACGTCCAGAACCCGCCCTACTTCCCGAACATGTCGATGACCCCCGCTCCGGTCACCGACATCGTGGAAGCCCGTATCCTGGCCGTCTTCGGTGACTCGATCACGACGGACCACATCAGCCCGGCCGGTTCGATCAAGACCAGCAGCCCGGCCGGTCAGTACCTGATCGACCAAGGCGTCGAGCCGGTGGACTTCAACGGCTACGGCGCGCGTCGCGGCAATCACCAGGTGATGATGCGCGGCACGTTCGCCAACATCCGCATCCGCAACAAGATCACGCCGGAAATCGAAGGCGGGGTGACCAAGCACTTCCCGACCGGCGAGACGATGTCGATCTACGACGCCGCGATGAAGTACCAGGCCGAAGGCCGTCCGGCGGTCGTGTTCGGCGGCAAGGAATACGGCACCGGCTCGTCGCGTGACTGGGCCGCCAAGGGCACCAAGCTCCTGGGCGTCCGCGCGGTGATCTGCGAAAGCTTCGAGCGCATCCACCGCTCGAACCTCGTCGGCATGGGCGTTCTGCCGCTGCAGTTCGTCCAGGACGGCTGGCAGAAGCTGGAGCTGACCGGCGAGGAGATCGTCTCGATCCGCGGCCTGACCGACCTGGCGCCGCGCAAGCAGCTGATCGTCGAGCTCTACCGCCCGACCGACGGCCGCATCGCCCGCTTCCCGGTGCGTTGCCGCATCGATACGCCGACCGAGCTCGAGTATTTCAAGAACGGTGGCGTTCTGAACTACGTGCTGCGCAACCTGGCCAAGTCGGCCGTCTGAGCCTCGGGTTCGGACCTGTGAGAAAAGGCGGCTGGCTCCCTTGGGGGCCGGCCGTTTTTCTTCGGGGCAGACGGTGACAACGTTTTCTCCCCATGGACTGGCGTCTTTCACGGTCTCGTGAACGGCTATCCGGGACGTTCTTGGCTTAAGTGACCCGCAATGCGTAAGGCCGTCCTCCCCCTGCTCGCCCTGGCCCTGTCCGGCGTCTTTGTTCCCGCCGCCTGGGCCGCGAAGCCTCCGGTGGTGGTCGAGCTGTTCACGGCCCAGGGCTGCTCGTCCTGCGGCAAGGCCAACCAGGTCGCGGCGGACCTGGCCAAGGAAGACGGCGTCCTCACCTTGACCTATTCGGTCGACTACTGGGACTACCTCGGCTGGAAGGACACCTTCGCCAAGACCGCCTTCGCCGACCGCCAGCGCGCCTACGCCAAGAAGTTCGCCCTGCGGGACGTACCCACGCCCCAGGTGGTG
Organism: Caulobacter sp. ALps2; assembly: GCF_058681635.1. Classification (NCBI taxonomy): domain Bacteria; kingdom Pseudomonadati; phylum Pseudomonadota; class Alphaproteobacteria; order Caulobacterales; family Caulobacteraceae; genus Caulobacter; species Caulobacter sp. ALps2. Next base: position 1,501,306 of record NZ_CM178743.1, on the reverse strand, counting down.
GTCGGCGGCCGCGTCCAGGCCTCGGGCGCCAAGGCCGAGGCGGCGCCCGACCTGGTCAAGACCGCCATGCGCTCGCCGATCAACGCGCCGGACATGCAGGTCATGGGCAAGACCCGCGTCGCTGTCGGCTCCGGCCCCGCCCCGCGTGGGGGCGGCGAAGTGTGGCTGGTCCGTTACGACCCGCGTGAACAGGACATCGCCGTCAAGCGCGGCGACAACAAGGGCCAGACCCTGGTCCACCGCAATGTGGTGCGCGAGCTGGTCAAGCTGGGCTCCTGGGCCGGGCGACCCAAACTCTACCGCCTGCCGACCGCCATCGGCGCCGACCCGGACCTGGAGACGGTGATCCTGGTGCAGGGCGCCAAGGGCGGCCGCATCCTGGGCGTGCTGGAAACCACCAAGACCGAGCGCTAGCCGCCGACTTTCCCAACCTTCGGCCAAAAGAAAAACCCGCGTGGCCGGAGGGGACGGGCCACGCGGGTTCCTTTTGCATGCCGACGAGAAGCGTCTCGTGACCGGGCGGGCTGGGGGGCTGGACAGGAACCCGGTCCGCTCTTCGTCGACACGTCCTTTATCGCGGCCGCATCGGGCGACGGATCGACCAAACCAAGGTCGTTTCTGGGCGGAGCGTGGCCTCTATACGGCGGCCTTCCGAAACGCGGACGGCAAAAAGCCCGCGCGGTGGGGGGAGGATCCGCGCGGGCTCATTTGGGGGAGGGGATATAGAGTTTGTCGGCTGACCGGCCCGCGATCTGGGGGGCTGGGGGGGCTGTTCAGGATCCGAGACCTTGGGATGTCCGATCAGCCGACGATGTTGTTATCAACCCGCAAACAGGCGGGCGAAGGACCGAAATAAGGTCATATCGGGGCGCACCGTGACCATGCCGTGTCATTTTCGCCGGGCGTGACCGTCGCGACACGGATCGGTTCGCGTCGGCGAAACCCTGGGCGGCGGGCTGTTCCATTCGGCCGATTTGGGCTTAGATTCACCAGATGGCCCTGGATTCCCATCCCACCGCGCCCGTCGGCGGCCCCAATGGCAGCCCCAATGGCGGCGTCGTGTTCTTCGAGCGACGCGAGCTGGACCAGCTGATGCGACTGTACGGCCGGATGGTCGCGGCTGGCGAGTGGCGCGACTACGGCATAGCGGGGCTGTCGGACCGGGCGGTGTTCTCGATCTTCCGCCACGCCGCCGAGGCCCCGCTCTATCGCGTCGAGAAGCATCCGGCCCTGGCCCGTAAGCAGGGCGCCTGGGCGGTGTTCGGCCAGGGCGGCCAGATTCTCAAGCGCGGCCATGAGCTGGCGCTGGTGCTGCGGGTGTTCGAGAAGGGCAAGTTCTCGGTGGTCGACTAAGCGCGTCAGGCGCGGTGTCAGCGGTTTCGCCGCCCGACGCGCGCCAGCCTAATCTAGAACGAGAAGCCCAGCTTGGCGCCGACGAAACGTCCATCGTTGTCGTAGCCGCGCGCCGTGCCGACGCCGCTGGTGTCCGCGCTGGGCTGGATACCGCACAGCACGCCGACCCCTCCGGAGATCGCGCCGTCCCGGCGTTCGATCGCCGTTCGGGCGACGCCCCTGGGCAGCGGGGCTGGAGCCTGGGCGTAGCGCAGCTCCACCGGCCCGACCGGCTTCAGGTTCAGGGGCGTGGAGAGGTTCGGCGGCTTGGCCATGCGCGGATAGGCGGGGATCGTCTCGGCGTGCGCGCTGGCGGCGGCCATCAGGGCGGCGGTGAGGGCGAGGGTTCGGATCATCGTCGTCTCCATGCTCGCCAATGTGGGCGCGAACCGCCCGAAGAAAAAGCCCCGGCGGTTTCCCGCCGGGGCTTCGTCGTCCGGAACTTCGGGCCGTCCTAGCGACGGGCGCCCAGGAGGCTGAGCAGGAAGCTGAACAGGTTGTAGAAGTTCAGATACAGGTTCAGCGCGCCGTAGTTGGTGGCCACGGCCATCGATTGGCGGTCGCCGCCCATCTCGTAGTAGGTCATCTTCAGACGCTGGGTGTCGTAGGCGATCAGGCCCGCGAAGATGAACACGCCCAGGATGCTGATGATGAATGACAGGCCCGGCAGGTTCAGGAACATCTGCACCAGCGAGGCCAGCACCAGGCCGATCAGGCCCATGATCAGGAAGCTGCCGAAGCCCGACAGGTCCTTCTTGGTCGTGTAGCCGACCAGGCTGAGGCCGCCGAAGGCGATGGCGGTGATCAGGAAGGTCGAGGCCACCGAGGCGCCGGTATAGGCCAGCAGCCACACGCCCGCGCCCGCGCCGATCGAGGCGACCAGCGCCCAATACAGGATGCCCGACGAACGCGACGTCGGATTACGCATGGCGAACATCGACACCAGCAGCATGGCCAGCGGCGCGAAGCGGATGATGGTGCCCAGCATGGTGAAGCCGGCCAGGCGGCCGTCGGGGGTCAGCACGTACAGCTGGCTGGCGACCGGCGTATAGGCGCTGGTCAGGAAGGCCAGGCCCGCCGACAGCAGGAGACCCAGCGCCACCTTGTTGTAGACGCCGAGCATGAAACTACGCAGGCCGGCGTCAACCGACATGTCGGCGCGATCCGCCGGGATCGAGCGCGCGTAGTCGCGGTTGAAGTCGTTCATCGAATTAAGCCCTTGAGCTAGAGCGTCCACGGTGGACGCCCGTTGAATATCGGGTGTCCTGGCCCGTCGCGCAATCCCCCTCCGCGATGCGTTCATGGTATGCGTTCGCGAAAGCGGCTGAACGCGGGCCCGCCTTGCGGCGCGACAGCGGACACCCTTAGAAAGCTTGCCGGACAAGGCAGAAGAAGGGCGCTCGCCGATGGACTACGCCAAGCTGGGTCGCACGGACGTGTCCGTCTCGCGCTGCTGCCTGGGGACCATGACCTGGGGCTCGCAGAACAGCGAGGCCGAGGCTCACGAGCAGATGGACTACGCCCTGGGGCGCGGGGTCAATTTCTGGGACACGGCCGAGATGTACGCCAGCCCGCCCAACGCCGAGACGCAAGGGCGGACCGAACGCTATATCGGCTCGTGGCTGGAGAGGACCGGCAAGCGTCACGAGGTCGTGCTGGCCTCCAAGGTGGCCGGCCAGGGCGCGGCGTTCGGCGGCCTGTCCTGGATGCGCGAGGACGGCGCGGTCACCCGCCAGACCAAGGCCCAGATCGACGAGGCCGTCGAGGGCTCGCTGCGTCGTCTGAAGACCGACTATCTGGATCTCTACCAGCTGCATTGGCCTGATCGGAAGGTGCGGGTGTTCGGCGGCCAGGCCTATAGGGACTACGACCAGGACTTCGAGGCGTTCGGCGACATCCTCGAGGCGCTGGACACTCACGTGAAGAAGGGCTCGATCCGCCATCTCGGCGTTTCCAACGAGTTCCCCTGGGGCGTCATGCGCTTCCTGGCCGAAAGCGAGACGAAAGGCCTGCCGCGCATCGCCTCGATCCAGAACGCCTACCATCTGGCCAACCGCACTTTTGAATACGGCCTGGCCGAGATCGCCATGCGCGAGCAGGTCGGCCTGCTGGCCTATTCCCCGCTGGCCCAGGGGCAGCTGACGGGCAAGTATCTGGACGGCGCCCTGCCGGCGGGCTCGCGCAAGGCGCTCTACAACCGCATGCAGCGCTATGAGGGGCCCGGCTCGCAGGAGGCGTTCCGCGCCTATGTGGACTTGGCCAAGGCCAACGGCCTGGATCCGGCCCAGCTGGCGCTGAAGTTCTGCGACACCCGCCCGTTCGTGACCGCCACCATCATCGGCGCCACGTCGATGGACCAGCTGAAGACCGCCATCGACGCCTTCGATCTGGCCTGGACCGACGACCTGGAGACGGCGGTCAACACCATCCACGCCCAGCACCCCAACCCCTGTCCGTAAATGTTATCCCGCCGATGATCCGTCTCTTCACCGCCATCGCCATTCCGCCGGACATCGGCCAGGGCCTTCTCTCGCGCCAGCACGGGATCGAGGGCGCGCGGTGGCGGCCGCTGGAGGCGTTCCACATCACCCTGCGCTTCATCGGCGACGCGCAGGAGCCCGTGGCCGCCGATCTGGACGAGGCGCTGGCGCGGATCACCGCGCCGGCCTTCGACCTGACCCTGGCCGGTGTAGGCCATTTCGGCGAGGGCCCCGACATCCACGCCGTCTGGGCCGGGGTCGAGGACAGCGCGCCGCTGCGCCGCCTGCAGAAGGCCAACGAGAGCGCCGCCCGCGCGGCCGAACTGAAGCCCGAGAGCCGGCTCTACACGCCCCACGTCACCCTGGCCTATCTGAAGCGCGCCGCCGTTCCCGAGGTCGGCGCCTGGATCCAGGCCAACAACCTGCTCCATTCGCCCAGCTTCCCTGTCGACCGTTTCGGCCTCTATTCCAGCTGGCGGACCAGCGAGGGCTCGGCCTACCGACTCGAGCAAGAATACCCGCTGGCGGGCTGATTCCGCCCTCAAGCCACCGCGTGGTCCTTCAGCACCCCCAGGGTGACGATGGCCAGCATCTCCTCGTGGGTGGCTTCCAGCACCACCTGGGGCGCCATGCCGGCGTCGAGGGCTTCCTTCCAGCGACCGGCGCACACGCACCAACGGTCGCCGGCCTTCAGGCCCGCGAAGGCCAGTTCGGGGCGCGGCGTCGAGAGATCGTTGCCCTGGGCCTTGGAGAAGGCCAGGAAATCGTCGGTCATCACCGCGCAGACGGTGTGCAGGCCCAGGTCGTGCGGACCCGTCTCACAGCAACCGTTTCGGTAGAAGCCGGTGACCGGGTCCATTGAACAGGCGGCGAGTTCGCCGCCCAAGACGTTCTTGGCGTTCTTGTCGTAACGGGTGCTCATGTGAGCGATCCTACGCTCGCTTCCCGTATTGGGAAGGCTTTTGCCGTCGCGCGGCGATGCGTAGGGTCGAAAGGCCAAGGGAGTTCTCGCATGTCAGACACGACGATTCGCCCGCGCCGCAGCGCCCTCTACATGCCGGCTTCCAACGCCAAGGCGGTCGAAAAGGCCCGCGCCCTGCCCGCCGACGTGATCATCCTGGACCTGGAGGACGCCGTCGCGCCGGAAATGAAGCCGGCGGCGCGCGAGGCCGCCGTGGCGGCGGTCAAGGCCGGCGGCTTCGGGGCGCGCGAGGTGGTGATCCGGGTCAACGGCCTCGACACCCCTTGGGGCCTGGACGACCTGCGCGCCGCCGCGCGGGCCGGCCCGGACGCGGTTCTGGTTCCCAAGGTGGACGACGCCGACGACGTGCGCCTGTACGACCAGCACCTGAATTCCGCTCCGCCGGCGACGCGGCTGTGGACCATGATCGAGACCGCCAAGGCCGCCTTCCACCTGTGGGAGATCGCCGGCGCCGTGCATGGCACCCGGCTGTCGGCCTGGGTCATGGGCGTCAACGACTTCGCCAAGGAGATGCGGGCCCGCCAGACCCCGGACCGCGCGCCGTTCTTGCCGCTGCTGACCCTGTCGGTCGCCGCCGCCCGCGTCCATGGCCTGACGATCCTGGACGGCGTGCACAACGACATCGAGGACCTTGAGGCGCTGGAGGCGGTCTGCGTCCAGGGCGTCGACTTCGGTTTCGATGGCAAGACCCTGATCCATCCCAAGCATCTGGAGATCTGCAACCGGGTGTTCTCGCCCTCGCCGGCGGACATCGCCTGGAGCCAGGCGGTGATCGCGGCCTTCAACGCGCCCGAAAATTCTGGCAAAGGCGCCTTGCGGGTGGACGGCAAGATGGCCGAACGTCTGCATTTGGCGCAGGCCGAGCGCCTGGTCGCGGTGGCGCAGGCCATCGAGACCCGGTCCGCCGGCGCCTAGGGGGTCCTAGAAGGTTTCTGATGCGGGCTATCGTTCTCTCCGTCGTCATGGTCGCCAGCCCGGCGCTGGCGCAGCTGCCGGCGACGCCCGCGCCTGCTTCGCAGGTCTCCGCTCCGGCGATCAGTGACGCGCCGGTCAGCACCGCGCCCGCTCAGCCCGCGACGGACGCTCAAGTCCCGCAGGCCATCGACCCGCTGGCCGACCTGATCTCGCAGAGCACCCAGACCACCGACGAGGAAGAAGCCGAGACCGCCAACAAGCCCGCGCCCAGGCACCGGGCGACGATCCTGCCGATCCCGCCGCCCGAGCCTGAAGCGCCGGCCGCGTCGGGGGCCGCCCTGACCACCGCCCAGGTCTACGAGATGCGGGTCAAGGGCTCGGTCGCGGCCGCGCAAAGTCTCCAGGGACCTTTGGACGGCGGCTGGCGGATCAGCGGCGCCGACGGCGGCCAGATCTATGCCTTGCAGATCGTCGACAAGGCCGGCGGCTACGGTGAGCTGGAAGGCGCCTGGCGCGACGTCCGACGGCCCGGCAGCGTCGGCTCGACCGGCCTGGTCGAAGACATGCGCCGGGACGGCGGCGACATTGTCATTCGCTTCAGCCCAAGGGGCGGCCAGTCCTCGATCCTGACCCTGCGGCCGGCCGGCTACGAGCGCTGGGCGGGCGAGCTGACCGAGAACGGCCAGGCGATGGCGGTGGTCGCCGAGCACATCCTGCCCCAGGCCCCGCCCGGCTACGAGACCGACCGGCGTGGGCCTTACGTATGGCCGGTCGCCCAGCGCGCCGCGGTCAGTCGCGCGGCTCCCGCGGCGCCCGCCTGCTCGACCAAGGGCAAGAAGGGCAAGGCCCTGAAGGCCGCCAAGGCCAAGTGCGCGGCGGCGGCGAAGAAGAGCGGCAAGGGCTCGGCCGCCAAGAAGGGCAAGGGCGGCAAGGCCAAGGCGACGCCCGCCAAACGCGGCAAGGCGACGGCCAAGAAGAGTTCGACGAAGAAAAAGCGCTAGGCCTTCAGGGCCTTGCGCGCCGCTTCGATCGGAGCCGCCAGGGCTTGGGTCGAATAGGCGCTGGCTGGGCCGTGACCCCAGACGGGACCGGGCCAGGCCGGATCGTCCTCGCGGCGGCCGACGACGTGGACGTGCAGCTGGGCGGTGACATTGCCCAGGGCGCCGACGTTCAGCTTCTTGATCGAGAGACCCAGGGCCGCGCCGACCGCCCGCACGGCGGTCCCGGCCAGGACGATCTCTTCCATCAGCTGGATCCGATGGGCGGTGTCCAGTTCCTCGATCTCGCGCAGATCGGGCTGGCGAGGGATCAGGACCAGCCAGGGATAACGGCTGTCGTCCTGCAGGCGCGCCTCGCACAGCGGCAGGTCGGCGACCTTGTGCGACGTCGCCACGAAAGCTGGATCAATTTGGAAGTCAGCCACGCTTGGGAACCGCCGCCCAATAGTCGAAGTCGAGAATGACGGCGGGATCGTAGACCCCTTCGCCGTCCTTGTCCGGGAAGTCGGCGCACGGCCGGTCCTTGGTCGCCACCAGCCGCAGGCGCAGCGCGCCGACGTCGCCGAGATCGGCCTTGTCCAGCACCTGGCTCCAGGCGAACACCGTGCCGCCGGCGAAGAACGGGGCCACGTGCCGCCCGCCGTTGATCGCCAGGATCAGGCCGGCATTCTGCAAGCCGTTGAACGACAGCGCCTTGGCGGTCGAGATCACCACCCCGCCATAGACCAGCCGGCGGCCGGACGGGTCCTTGGCGCGCTCGAACTGGTTGAAATGGACCTTGGCCGTGTTCTGCCAAAGTCGAGTAGCAAGCTGCTGCTCGGCCTCCTCCACCGCCATGCCGTCGACATGGTCGATCTTCTCGCCGACCGCATAATCCTCGAAGGCGTGCGGCGCGCCGGCCAGGGCCCAATCGTAGCCGGCGAAGTCGAGGCCTTCGGGAACCGTGAGATCGGCCGGGGCCACCGCCGCCGACAGGGTTGGAACCGACTGCTCGGCGATTTCGGCCTCATGGTCGCGTTTCCGCACCATCACCCAGCGCACGTACGACAACACCGCCTCGCCGCGTTGGTTCGTGCCGGTGGTGCGGACATAGACGACGCCGGTCTTGCGGTTGGAGTTCTCCTTCAGCCCGATCACGTCCGAGACGGCGCTCAGGGTGTCGCCCGGAAACACCGGGGCCAGGAAACGACCCTCGGCATAACCCAGATTGGCGACCGCGTTCAGGCTGATGTCCGGCACGGTCTTGCCGAACACGACGTGGAAGGCGATCAGCGGATCGACCGGCGCGGCGGAAAGGCCACAGCCGCGGGCGAACTCATCGGATGAGAACAGCGAAAAGCGGGGTCCGTACAACGCCGTGTACAGCGCGACATCACCCGCCGTGACCGTTCGAGGCGTGGCGTGGACCAGTCTCTGGCCAAGCTGGAAGTCCTCGAAGAAATGGCCCGGATCGGTCTTGCTCATCCGCCGTGGTCCTTATCGTTGTTCAGCCATCTTTGCCGCGGTGCAGCGAAACGGGAAAGAGGGCTTGAGGCCGAGCCGCGACGGGTCTAGACCGCGCCGCGACATTCCACTGTCCACAGCCTTGATGGAGACCCCATGGCTCGCGCGAAGATCGCCCTTATCGGCGCCGGCATGATCGGCGGCACCCTGGCCCACATCGCCGCTCGCGAAGAGCTGGGCGACGTGATCCTGTTCGACATCGCCGAAGGCACCCCGCAGGGTAAGGCGCTCGACATCGCCGAAGCCTCGGCCGTGTTCGGCAAGGACGTGGCCCTGAAGGGCGCCAACGACTACGCCGACATCGCCGGCGCCGACGTCTGCATCGTCACCGCCGGCGTGCCGCGCAAGCCGGGCATGAGCCGCGACGACCTGCTGGGCATCAACCTGAAGGTCATGAAGGCCGTCGGCGAAGGCATCAAGGCCCACGCCCCCAACGCCTTCGTCATCTGCATCACCAACCCGCTCGACGCGATGGTCTGGGCCCTGCAGCAGTTCTCGGGCCTGCCGAAGGAAAAGGTCATCGGCATGGCCGGCGTCCTGGACTCGGCCCGCTTCGCCTACTTCCTGGCCGAAGCCACCGGCGTGTCGGTCGAAGACATCCACGCCTGGACCCTGGGCGGTCACGGCGACGACATGGTGCCGATGGTCCGTCACTCGACGGTCGGCGGCCTGCCGCTGCCGGAACTGGTCAAGCAAGGCTGGCTGACCCAGGAGAAGCTGGACTCGATCGTCGAGCGCACCCGCAAGGGCGGCGGCGAGATCGTCGCCCTGCTGAAGACCGGCTCGGCCTTCTACGCCCCGGCGGAATCGGCGATCGCCATGGCGACGTCGTACCTGAAGGACAAGAAGCGCGTCCTGCCGTGCGCTACCTACCTGACCGGCCAGTACGGCCTGAACGGCCTGTATGTCGGCGTGCCGGTCGTCATCGGCGCCGGCGGCGCCGAGAAGATCGTCGAGTTCGAAACCAACGACGCCGAAAAGGCGATGTTCGCCGCCTCGGTCGCCTCGGTGCAGGGCCTGATGGAAGCCTGCAAGGCCATCGACAGCTCGCTGGTCTAAGCCAACCTCGATCCTGAATGACGAAGGGCGGCTCCTCGCGGGGCCGCCCTTTTTCTTTGTCCGGAGCCTAGTGCGCCGCGTCGCCCGGTTCCTGGGAAATCTCTTCCAGGGTCTTGCCGACCTGCTTGGCGCCGTAGTCCTTGGCCACGTCGCCCAGGGAGAGGATGCCGCTGAGATTGCCGGCGTTGTTCAGAACCACCAGGCGGCGGACCTGGTTGTTGGCCATCTTGGCGGTGGCGTCGGCCAGGATGTCGTCTTCCTTCACGCTCAGCACCTCGCCGTCGGACATCACGTCCGAGACGGCGCTGTCGAAGCTGCGGCCTTCGGCGACCACGCGCAGGACGATGTCGCGGTCGGTGACCACGCCCACCACCTTGCCGTCGTCGACGACGGGGACGACCCCGCTCTCGACCTTGGCCATGGTCTGGGCGACCTGGCGGATGGTGTCGGTGGGACGGGCGACCGAGACCTGGCTGGTCATGGCGTCGCTGACTTTCATGGGGAAACCTCGCGGGTTGAACTCGAGGCCTTAAAACCCGCGCCCATGCCGGACAGTTCCGCTTCCGGTCGCCGCCATGCGGTCCTATCTAGGCGCATCGTCTTCCCGGAGCTTCTTCATGTCGATCTCGATCCGTCAGGCCAGCGTGCCCGTGTTCATCCAGGGCCTGAAGGGTCTGAAGGGCGTGCTGGCCAAGGCCGCCGCCCTGGTCGAGGCCAAGAAGTGGGACCCCGACGCCCTGCTGAAGGCGCGCCTGTACCCGGACATGTTCCCGCTGATCCGCCAGGTGCAGATCGCCACCGATTTCGCCAAGGGCGCCGCCGCGCGCCTGGCTCAGGCCGAAGTGCCGGCCTGGGACGACGTCGAGACCTCGTTCGAGGACCTGATCGCCCGCATCGACCGCGCCATCGTCTTCGTGGAAGGCCTGGACGTGGCCGCCTTCGACGGCGGCGAGGCCCGCGACGTCCAGCTGGTCCGCCGCGGCGAGACCAAGACCTTCAACGGCCTGGACTATCTGCAAGGCCAGGCGATGCCGAACTTCTTCTTCCACATCACCACCGCCTACGCGATCCTGCGCCACAACGGCGTCGAGGTCGGCAAGCGCGACTTCCTGGGCACGGCGTAAGCACGCGCCACCTACATCCGTCTCCCCGGCGAAGGCCGGGGCCCAGATGGAAGAGCGTGGGGTGGGTTCCTCGAACCCAGCGCTCCTTCCAGTCAGCCCAAGCGCCTTAGGATCTGGGTCCCGGCTTTCGCCGGGAAGGCGGATTTGAAGGGTGCTTTTGACTCTTTGAGCTTTTTGAGACATAAGCCCCGGCTTCCGGCGCTTTATCAGCAGCGCCTCCACCGTCACGACCCCGGCCTGTTAGCGCAGGATCCATCCGGACGAGGACGGCGAGGACCCCCATCGACGTGATCGTCCATGGGGGCTGATCGCGTTTGGGTCTTGGTTTAACGCGGGTTTCGCATGTTCGACGGCCTTACAGAGCGACTTTCAGGCGTCTTCGATCGCCTCGGCGGTCGCGGCGTCCTGTCCGAAAAGGACATCGACGAGGCGCTGCGCGAGGTCCGCGTCGCCCTGCTCGAGGCCGACGTCGCCCTGCCGGTCGTCAAGGACTTCATCGCCAAGGCCAAGGAACTGGCCGGCGGCGAAGCGGTCATCCGTTCGGTCAAGCCGGCCGACCAGGTGGTCAAGATCGTCTATGACGGCCTGGTCGACATGCTGGGCGGGGAAGTCCCGACCGGCCTGAACCTGGCGCTGAACCCGCCGTCGGTGATCCTGATGGCCGGCCTCCAGGGCTCAGGCAAGACCACCACCACCGGCAAGCTGGCCCTGCGCCTGTCCAAGACCGAGCGCAAGAAGGTGCTGGTCGCCTCGCTCGACACCCGTCGCCCGGCCGCCATGGAGCAGCTGGCGACCCTGGCCAAGCAGGTCGAGGTCGAGAGCCTGCCGATCGTCCCGGGCCAGAGCGCCACGGACATCGCCAAGCGCGCCATGACGGCGGCCAAGCTGGGCGGCTACGACGTCCTGATCCTCGACACCGCCGGCCGCACCACGCTGGACGAGGCGATGATGAGCGAGGCGGCCGAGATCGCCCGCATCGCCAGCCCGTCCGAGACCATTCTTGTGGCGGATAGCCTCACGGGCCAGGACGCCGTGCGCACCGCCAAGGCGTTCCACGAGCGCCTGCCGCTGACCGGTTTGATCCTGACCCGCGCCGACGGCGATGGCCGTGGCGGCGCGGCGCTGTCGATGCGCCACGTCACCGGCCTGCCGATCAAGTTCCTCGGCGCTGGCGAGAAGATCGACCAGCTGGACGTGTTCGACGCTCGCCGCGTCGCCGGCCGGATCCTGGGCCAGGGCGACGTCGTCGCGCTGGTCGAGAAGGCCGCGGCCGATCTCGACCATGCCGAAGCCGAGCGCATGGCCAAGAAGCTGGCCAAGGGCAAGTTCGACCTGGACGACCTCGCCGCCCAGCTGCGCCAGATGCAGAAGATGGGCGGCATGGAAGGCATCATGGGTCTGCTGCCCGGTGTCCAGAAGGTCAAGAAGCAGATCTCCGAGAGCGGGATCGACGACAGCATCTTCCGTCGCCAGCAGGCGATCATCAGCTCGATGACCAAGGAAGAGCGCAAGAAGCCCGACATCCTGGCCGCCTCGCGCAAGCGCCGCATCGCCGCCGGGTCGGGCGTCGACGTCGCCGAGATCAATCGTCTGCTCAAGCAGCACCGCCAGATGGCCGACATGTTCAAGGCCATGTCCAAGGACGGCGGCAAGGGCCTGGCCCGCATGGCCCAGATGATGGGCGGCGGCGACATGGCGCGCATGAAAAACATGGGCGGGGGGAAAATGCCCCAGTCCGATCCCAACGCAGCGGGAGGCCCTGGCGGCATCCCGGGGCTGCCCGGTCTGCCGGGCCTCGGGGGCGGCGGCGACGCCAAGCCCAACCCTCTCTCCGGCCTGGGCCTGCCCGGCTTCAACCCGTTCAAGAAATAGAACTTTAGACCAAGGACTACCGATATGCTGAAGATCCGTCTCGCCCGTGGCGGCGCCAAGAAGCGTCCGTACTACTCGATCGTCATCGCCGACAGCCACTCGCCGCGCGATGGCCGCTTCATCGAGAAGGTCGGCACCTACAACCCGCTCCTCAAGAAGGACGACGCCAACCGCGTCACCCTGAAGGTCGAGTCGATCCAGGAGTGGCTCAAGAAGGGCGCTCAGCCGACCGACCGCGTCGCGCGCTTCCTGGCCGCTCAAGGCCTGACCACCTGGGCCCACGGCAACAACCCGGAAAAGGGCAAGCCGGGCAAGAAGGCGCAAGAGCGTCTGGCCGAGCGCGCCCAGCGCGACGAAGAGCGCAAGCAAGCCGAAATCGACGCCAAGGCCGCCGCCGAAGCCGAAAAGGCCGCCGCCGCTGAAGCCGCCGCCGCCGCCGCCGCCGAAGCCGCTGCTGCTCCGGCCGTCGAAGAAGCTCCGGCTGAAGAAGCCCCGGCCGCTGAAGCCGCCGCTGAAGAGGCTCCGGCCGCTGAAGCCGAAGCTCCGGCTGCTGAAGAAACCACCGAAGGCTAAGGGTTCCAGCGCCGTCGATCCTGGTTTGCGGACCCCCCTTTATCCTGACCCGATCAAGCTGATCGGGTCAGGAGGGGCCCCGGCCGGGTCGGCGGCGCGACTCTGTCTACGTCATGGCCAATTCTCCCGATGACCCGATGATCATGGTCGGCCGCGTGGCCGGCAGCTTCGGCGTGCGCGGCGAGGTGCGGATCGCGACCTATACTGAAGAGCCGATGAGCATCGCGGCCTTCAAGACGCTGAAGCGCCAGGACGGCTCGGTCGCCCTAACCATCGCCTCGGCGCGCAAGGCCAAGGATGGCGTCGTCTGCCGCTGTCCTGGCGTCGACACCAAGGAGGCCGCCGACGCCCTGCGCGGCCTGCGCCTGTACGTCCCCCGTTCGGCGCTGCCCGAGCCGGACGAGGACGAGTTCTACTTGACCGACCTGGTGGGCCTGACCGTCCGCCACATCGCCACCGACGTCCTGCTGGGCCGCGTGAAGAGCGTCCAGAACTTCGGCGCCGGTGACATTCTCGAGATCACTCCCGACCTGGGCGGTCCGACCTGGTACCTGCCGTTCACGCGGGCCGCTGTGCCCGAGGTCAAGATCGGCGAAGGTCTGATCCTGGCCGACCCGCCCGCCTTGGTGGGCGAACACGAAGGGCCAGAGGAGCAAAGCTCGGACGAAGACGAAGAGCTGGGCGACCGGGACTGATTTTCCGCGAAGGAACCGCACGATGTCGGACGGAAAGTGGCGCGTCACCGCCTCGCGCATCGTGCACCAGGATCGCTGGATCCACCTGCGCGCCGACGACTGCGTGACAGACGAGGGCGCGGTGGTCGCGCCGTATTACGTCCTGGAATATCGCGACTGGGTCGAGCTGGTGGCGCTGGACGCGGACAACAACGTCCTGCTGGTCCGGCAGTACCGACACGGCCTGGGCGACCTCTCCAACGAGCTGCCGGCCGGCGGCATGGACGAGGGCGAGACCGATCCGGTCGAGGCCGCTCGCCGCGAGCTTCTGGAAGAGGCGGGCTGCGCCGGGACGCTGGAGCTGATCGGCGAGACCCGGCCCAATGCCGGCACCCACTCCAACCGCGTCCACATCGTGCTGGCCCGCGACGTCGTGAAGGTCGCCGAGCCCAAGGACGACCCCCACGAGCGGATCGAACCGTTCTGGGTCTCGGCCGCGGAAGCCCTGCGCATGGCGCTGGACGGCGAGCTGACGGTCGGCATGCAGGCCGCCTCTTTGCTGCGGGGTCTGGCGAAGGCTGGCGTCGTCCAGATGGCGCTCGCGCCACATGGGGCGGATGACAAACAGGTCATGACGCAAGCTTAACTGGCGTCCGCGCCGGCCCGATGCGACGTCCCCGCTCAGTTGGAAAGGGATCCGCATGCGCCGCCTGTTGACCGTTACCGCCCTGGCCCTGTGCCTGGCCGCCCCGGCCTTCGCCGCCGAAGAACTGACGGCCAAACAGGCCGGCCAGGTGGTCGACACCCTGATCGTCGACATGAACGGTTATTTCGATCGCGCCCGCGCCGCCAAGGTCCAGGCCGCCTTGAAGGCCCAGCGCGCATCGCTGACCAGGATCCACGACCGTGAAGCCTTGGCCGCGGCGCTCAGCGCCATCACCCTGACAGTGTCTGGCGACCAGCATCTGAAGGTCTCGGTCGCGACGGCTAGCGCCAAGGCCGCCTCGATCAGCGACGTCGACCAGGCCCTGGTCGACCAGCGGCTGGCCTATGGTCTCATGGCCGCGCGGCGGCTGCCGGGCAACATTGGCTATCTGAAGCTGCGCTATTTCGAGCAGACCAAGCCGGGCGCCGACCTGATCGACGCGGCCATGGGCATGCTCCAGCATACCGACGCGCTGATCATCGACCTGCGCGAGAACACCGGCGGCGGCGGGGCGTCGGACGCGCGCCTGCTGGGCCATCTGTCGAAGACACCGCTGGTCATGGCCCAGCTGCATTGGCGCACGGCCGACGGCGGCGAAGAGATCGAGCAGCGCCGGGTCGACACGCCGCAAGCCGGACCGCTGTACGCCGAGAAGCCGGTCTTCGTGCTGACCGGTTCGCGCACCTTCTCGGCGGCGGAGGGCTTCGCCTACGACATCCAGGCCAACAAGCGCGGGGTGGTGATCGGGACGAAGACGCGCGGCGGCGGCAATCCAGCCAACCGCCCGGCCCCGCCGCTGGGCTTCGGTCTGACCGTTTTCGTGCCCAACGGCCAGGCGGTGCATCCGTTGACCGGCAAGGGCTGGGACGGCGTGGGCGTGCGGCCCGACGTCGAGACGCCGCTGGAAGGCGCCCTGACCGAGGCCTATCGCCGGGCCCTGGCCGTGGCCAAGCCGATGGTCTCGACCCCGAAGTCGGAGAAGGAGCGCGCCGACGCCATCGCCGATCCGGCGGCGGCGCTGACGGCGGACCAGAAACTCTAAGCGCGTCAGGCGAGGTGGAGCGGTTCGCCGCCCGGACGCGCGTCAAATCGAAGAGCTATTTGCGAACCCGCATCAGGCATTCCTGGGCCACGGAGGCCAGGAGCTTGCCGTCCTTGCCGAACATCTGGCCGCGCACCAGGCCCCGACCCTGCGAGGCGCTGGGGCTATCCTGGGCGAACAGGGTCCAGTCGTTGAAGTCGAACGGGTGGTGGAACCACATGGCGTGGTCGAGGCTAGCGGCTTGCAGGCCGGGCGTGGTCCAGATCAGGCCGTGCGGGCGCAGGGCGCTTTCCATGAAGGCCATGTCCGACGCATAGGCCAAAGCGGCCTGCTGCATGCGGATGTCGTCGCCCAGCGGGGCCTTGGCGCGCATCCAGACCTGCTTGGTGCCGGACTTCTTCACCGGGGCCATCGGGTTCTGCATGTCGACCCAGCGGGTGTCGACCGGACGGGGGCGCTCGGCCAAGGCCACGATCTTCGGATGGATCTGGTCGCCCAGGCTCTTCAGGAACTCGGCCTCGGTCGGCAGGCTCGCGGGATCGGGCGCGTCGGGCCGCTCGAACTGGTGCTCGAAGCCCGCTTCCGGCGTCTGGAACGAGGCGGCCAGGTTGAAGATCTGATCGCCGTGCTGGATGGCGGCCACGCGGCGGGTCGTGAAGGTGCCGCCGTCGCGGGCCCGCTCGACCTCGTAGAGCACGGGGGCGTTCACGTCGCCGGGGCGGATGAAATAGGCGTGCAGCGAGTGGCAGACCCGGTCCGGCACGGTCTTGTAGGCCGCCAGCAGGGCCTGGGCGATCACCAGCCCGCCGAAGATGCGCGGAAAGCCGTCGTTCGGGCTGACGCCCCGAAACAGGTTCACCTCGATCGGTTCGAGGTCGAGGATGTCGGCGAGGGTCTCGGTCGTCTGCATGGCGCAGTGCGATAAGCCCGCTTCGGCGCCGCCGCAAGTCGTCACCTTGCGTCAGGCGATCCGGCTCCCCATCGTGGAGCGATGTCCTCTTCGCCCCCTGTGATCCACCACCCCGCCTTTCGCGCCGAGATGCCGGCGGGGCACCGCTTTCCGATGGACAAGTTCTCGCGGCTGGCCAGCGTGCTGGAAGCCGAGGGCGTTCCGGGGCCAGACGGCTTTCACCGCCCCGAATATATCGATGTCGAGACCCTGCGGCTGGCCCATACGGAAGACTATGTCCGGGGCGTGATCGAGCTCTCTTTACCGGCCGACGTGGTCCGGCGGATCGGCATGCCCAACACCGACAGCGTCGCGACCCGGGCCCGCGCGGCGACCGGCGGCACGTTGCTGGCGGCGCGCCTGGCCCTGGAGCATGGCGTCGCCTGCAATACGGCGGGCGGCAGCCATCATGCCTCGGCCGAAAGTGGCGCGGGGTTCTGCGTGTTCAATGATGTGGCGGTGGCCGCGCGCCGGCTGTTGGCGGAAGGCCTGATCGGCAAGGCCCTGGTCGTCGATCTCGACGTCCATCAGGGCGATGGCACGGCGCGGATCTTCGAGGACGACCCCAGCGTCTTCACCTTCTCGATGCACGCCGAGAAGAACTTCCCACATCGCAAGGCCGTGAGCGATCTGGACGTCGAGCTGGCCGACGGGACGAGCGACGCGGACTATCTGGAAAAGCTGGAGACGATCCTGCCGGCGCTGCTGGGCGGCGTCCGGCCGGACATCGTCTTCTTCAATGCGGGGGTGGATCCGCACGCGGACGACAAGCTGGGCCGTCTGTCGCTGACCGATGAGGGTCTTACGCGACGAGAGGCCTATGTCCTGGGCGCTTGTCTTTCTTCTGGGACTCCCGTGGTCGGGGTCATCGGTGGCGGCTACGACGCGGATATCGATCGTCTGGCGGCCCGCCACGCCATCCTGCATCGGACAGCCAAGTCTTTGTGTTCTCGGTAGTTTGTCTTCTCGGGAGTCTTGAACGCCATCTCCGTCGGGGCGGCTCGGTGAGCGGCCCGACGGAGGTTACGCGGCGATCACGCTTACAGGCTCGAAGCGAGCGAACCGGCGATGACGACGAGCGGCAGAACCGCGAGAACGAGCGAGGCGAAGCCGGCGACGGCGTTGGTCTTCATGGTCATGATCTTGATCCCGTTTTTGCCCAGAGCGTGGCTTGCCGCGCTCTAAGTGTTTGAAATTAGAGCCCGAAGGGCTCTAGCGGCGCCGTTGTTGGCGTCCGGTGATCAGGGATATAGGCGTCGACTCCGGTTAATGCACGTTACTCATGCTTCATGACGCCGATTTAAGAAACTTTGTCGCGCCCAATCGGCATTACAGCGGATTAATGTAGTCGCTGAATTTCGTTTCGCGGGAAACTTTATCCTTTGAGACGATTATTCCGGACCCGGAGCGTTAATCCTCGCTGGGCGCGACGAGAAAGAGTCCACGCATCGTCGCGATCGGGGCCGATCGTGTCTCCTGCCAGGCCTCGACATGGACGTTGGCGATGCGGCGACCCAGCTTCTTGATGCTGGCGCGGGCATAGGTGGTCAGAGGCCGGCCCGAGCGCAGGTACTCGATCGAGACGTCGATCGTGCGCGGCTGGCGTTTCATCGGCGCGGCCACCGACAGCTGGGCCAGGGCCGTCATCTCCATGAAGGCCCCCAGCACCCCGCCATGGATGGCGGGCAGCATCGGATTGCCGACGATGTGATGGGCGAACGGCAGGATGGCGGTCATCTCATCCCCGGCCAGCTCGGCCTTGATCCCCAGGAAGCGGGCGTAGGGGATGGAGTCCAGCATCGAGACCAGACGGGTGTCGGCGTCGCTCATTGGTCGGCTCCCCCGGTCTTGGCCCGTGGTTCGCGCGGCGGCTTGAGGTTGGCGCCGGGCTTCTTGCCGGCGCTGCTATCCAGCATGAAAGTCGCTTGGGCGGTGGCCACGGGATCCTCCGGATCACGGTCGTAGGCGACGGCGCGGACAAAGGCGATCGAACGGGTCATCTTGTAGCAATGGGCGCGGGCCAGCACGTCCAGGCCCGGCTCGGCCGCGCGCATGTAGTCGATGCGAAGATCCAGCGTGGCGATCGAGGTCCAGGTCTCCATGGCCGCGTGCACGGCCTGGCCGCTGGCGTGGTCCAGCAAGGTGGTGACCACCCCGCCGGCGATGACGCCAGTCTCGGGATCGCCGATAATCTCGGGACGGTACGGGACCTTCAGGATGGCGACCGCGTCGCCGATCTCCAGGGTGGTGAAGCCCAAGGCCTTGGCCTGGGGGCTGCCCTCGTTCATCGCCGTGGCGATCATGCGGCTCTGTTCGTTGTCGCTCATGCCTGCTCCTCGTCGGGGATAGGCTTAGCGCTTCCCGCGTTGTCATATCCAGACGTGATCAAGCCCGAAGACCTTCTCTGTCCCCGACCGGACGGTCTCTACTGCCCGCCGGGAGACTTCTATATCGACCCCGTCCGCCCCGTGGACCGGGCCGTGATCACCCACGGCCATGCCGACCATGCCCGAGCCGGCCATGGCGTGGTGGCCGCCACGCCGGAAACCCTGGCGATCATGGCGACCCGCTATGGCGAGGACTTCACCGAGCGCCGCCAGGCCGCGCCCTATGGCCAGGCTTTCACCCACAATGGCGTCGAGGTGACCCTGGTCCCGGCTGGCCACGTGCTGGGCTCGGCCCAGGCGGTGGTGCGCTGGAAGGGCCTGACCATGGTGGTCTCCGGCGACTACAAGCGCCGCCGCGATCCGACCTGCGCGCGGTTCGAGCCCGTGCCGTGCGACGTCTTCATCACCGAGGCGACCTTCGGCCTGCCGGTCTTCCGCCATCCCGACGATGCCGGCGAGATCCGCGGCCTGCTGGCCTCGGTCGAGCAGTTCCCCGAGCGCGCCCA
Organism: Caulobacter sp. ALps2; assembly: GCF_058681635.1. NCBI lineage: Bacteria > Pseudomonadati > Pseudomonadota > Alphaproteobacteria > Caulobacterales > Caulobacteraceae > Caulobacter > Caulobacter sp. ALps2. The sequence continues at coordinate 1,482,144 of NZ_CM178743.1, read as the reverse complement.
TCTGGTCGGAGCCTATGCGCTGGGCAAGGCGCAGCGGGTGATCAAGCTGCTGCGCGAAGGCGGCTGGGACAAGCCGATCTTCGTCCATGGGGCGCTGGAGAAGCTGAACGCCCTGTACGAAGCGCATGGCGTCGAGCTGGGGCCGCTGGCTCCGGCGACCTCGTCAGGCCCGAAGGACGCTTTCGCCGGCCAAATCATCATCGCCCCGCCCAGCGCCGTGGCCGACCGCTGGTCGCGGCGGTTTCCCGATCCCGTCGACTGCTTCGCCTCCGGCTGGATGCGGGTGCGCGCCCGGGCCCGACAACGCGGTGTCGAGCTGCCGTTGATCCTCTCCGACCACGCCGACTGGGACGAGCTGACCGCGACCCTGAGCGAGCTGCGCCCCGGTGAGGTGTGGATCACCCACGGTCGCGAGGAGGCCCTGGAGCGCTGGTGCGAGTTGGAAGGCCTGCCGGCGCGGGCGCTGCGGCTGGTGGGTTACGACGAGGAAGAGGGCGAGTAGCCTTCCGGCGCCACCCCTACATACCGCGCTCTTGGCCGTATCAGCCGGCCCGTCTGTAGCTGCTCGATCGCATGCGCGGCCCAGCCGACGCTGCGGGCTGTCGCGAACAGAATGAACGGCGCGTCGGGCGGCAGCTTCAGGGCCCGCGCCAGTGTCACCAGCGCGAAGTCTATATTCGGCGCGAGACCCGTGGCGGCTTCCGTCGCCATGCGCAGGTCGGCCAGCAGGGCTGGGGCCTCGAACGCCGCCAGCAGCGCCGCCGCGCGCGGGTCGCCGTCCGGATAGAGCGGATGGTCGAAGCCGGGCATCGACGCGCCGCGCGCCAACCTCGCGGAGACCGCATGGCTGGCGTCGCGCCGCTCGGCCTCCTCGACGAAGGCCTCGACCCGCGCGGCCATGCCGCCGTGCAGCGGTCCCGACAGCGCCGACAATCCTGCCAGGCAGGCCGCAGACAGCGACGCTCCGGTCGAGGCCGCCACCCGGGCGGCGAAGGTCGAGGCGTTCAGTTCGTGGTCGGCCAGCAGCACCAGGGTCCGGCGGACGAGATCAGCGCCGGCCGCGTCCAGGCCCCAGGCGGCGGCGAAGCGGGCGTGGGCCGGGCCTTCTCCGGCCTGTCCGGTGGCGGCGTCGACCACGGCTTCGAGGAGGTCGGCGGCCTCCATGGCCAGCGCCAGCGGCGCGCGGCCCCGGGCCGGCGGTTCGCGGCCGGCGCGGGCGGCCAGGGTCGAGAATAGCCGGCCCCGCGCGCTGTCGGCGACTGGCGGCTCCGGACGGCGGGACGACTTCAGCGCCGCGCCATGGCCGCCGCGCAGCAGCCGGCCAACGTTCTCGAGGGTCAGGCCCTGCTCGGCGAGTTCGACGGCGTCGCGGCCGCGATACCAAAGACGGCCGCCAGCGACGGTGGTGATCGCCGAGGGAAGCACCGGCTCGCCCCAGGCGATGGCCTCGGCGGCGACGTCGGCGGCGCGGCGTCCGCGCGCCTTCTTCTGGGCCAGGGCGGCGACGTCCGAGGCGCGATAGAGACTGCGGCGCGGGTCGCGCGGATGAGCGGCGGCCTCGATCCGGCCTCGACTGACATAGGCGTAAAGAGTCTGCGGCCGGATCCCCAACCGTTCCAGAACCTGATCCGCGTCCAGCCAATCCGCCATATAGATTGATTATATTGATCAAGATTGACGATCAAGCGTGGCGGGCGTTTTTCGGCCAGCGCGATAGCCGAAAGTGGAAGTCGGTTTCGCCGGCCATCGCGCGACAACAAAGACTCGAAAGGAGACCGCAAATGTCTGATGGTCTTGAGGGCGTCATCGCCGCCCGCACTGTTCTGTCCGATGTCGATGGGGCCAAGGGCCGCCTGGTGATCCGGGGCTACGCCGTCGAGGACCTGTCGGGTCGCACCCGCTACGAGGAGGCCGCCCACCTGCTGTTCGATGGCTTCTTCGAGGACGCGCCGTCGGATCTGGCCCCGGCTCTGGGCGAGGCCCGGGTTCGCGCCTTCGCCGAGGTCGCCGCTCTCGATGAGGGCCTGGCCCGCCGCGATCCGGTCGAGGCCATGCGCGCCCTGTTGGCCAGGATGCCCGACGGCGACGACCTGCCGACCGCCCTGCTGTTGATCGCCGCTCCAGCCGTCTTCACGCCTGCCGTACTGCGCGTCGCCAAGGGCGACAGCCCGGTCGCGCCGGATCCGGCCCTGTCGCACGCCGCCGATATCCTGCGGATGACGCGCGGGACGCCGGCCACCGACGCCGAGGCGGCCGCCCTGGACGCCTATCTGGTCACGGTCTGCGACCACGGCCTGAACGCCTCGACCTTCGCCGCCCGCGTGGTGGCCTCGACCCGCGCCGGCCTGACCTCGGCGGTGCTGGCGGGGCTGTCGGCGCTGAAGGGGCCGCTGCACGGCGGCGCGCCGGGGCCGGTGATCGAGATGCTGGACGAGATCGGCACGCCCGAGAACGCCCGCCCTTGGCTGGAGAAGGCCCTGGCGCGCGGTGACCGGCTGATGGGCTTTGGGCACCGGATCTACCGCGTCCGCGATCCGCGCGCCGACGCCTTGAAGGCGGCCGTGCGCAAGCTGGCCGACGCCTCGCCCAGCCTGCCGGGCCGCGTCGCCTTCGCCGAAGCCGTCGAGCAGGCGGCGCTGGAAATCCTGCGCGAGCACAAGCCCGACCGGCCGCTGGACACCAATGTCGAGTTCTACACGGCGCTGCTGCTCGAGGCCCTGGGACTGCCGCCGGCCAGTTTCACCTGTGTCTTCGCCATGGGCCGGGTCGCCGGCTGGCTGGCGCATGCTCGCGAGCAGCTCGCGGGTGGGAGGCTGATCCGGCCGCAGTCGGTCTATGTCGGGCCGGAGGTGCGCGCCGCGGCTTAGGTTTTTGCAAGGTGTGCGGTAGATAGGGGTCATGTCCCTGCATGCTCATCCGAAGGCTGCCCGCAACGTCGCCCTGCTGTCCGTGGCGACGGCGACCGTCCTGATCATCGTCAAGGCGATCGCCTGGCGGGCCAGCGACAGCGTGGCGATCCTGGCCTCGCTGTCGGACTCGGCCCTGGACCTGGTGGCCTCGCTGATCACGCTCTACGCCGTGCGCTACGCGGCTGTTCCGCCGGACGCCGAGCACCGGTTCGGTCATGGCAAGGCGGAAGCCTTCTCCAGTCTGTTGCAGGGCGGGCTGGTCTTCGCCTCCGGCGCGCTGATCGGGCGAGAAGCGTTTCACGCCATCTTCAACCCCAGTCCGGTCCAGCACGGCCTGGCGGGCGTGATCGTGATGATCGTGTCGATCGTCCTGACCCTGGCCCTGATCACCGCCCAGAGCCGGGTGCTGAAGGCCAGCGGCTCGATCGCCATCGCCGGGGATCGCGCCCACTACGCCGCCGACCTCGGCTCGAACGCCGTGGCGCTGGTGGGGGTCGGGGCGGCGTCATGGCTCGACCTGCCCTGGGTCGACGCGGCGGCGGGCCTGCTCGTGGCGTTGTGGCTGATCTGGGGCGCGATCGGCGTGTTCCGCGAAGCCTCGGACCAATTGCTCGACCGCGAACTGCCCGAGAATGATCGCGAGCGGATCGTGGCCCTGGCCGTCGCCGACCCGCGCCTGCTGGGCGTGCACCAACTGCGCACGCGGGCCTCCGGTCCCTATATTCACATGCAGATGCACGCCGACCTGGCGTCTGACATCTCGCTGGCCGAGGCTCACGCCATCATCGTCGCCGCCGAGAACCGCCTCCTGGAGGCCTTTCCTTCGGCCGACATCATCATCCACCCCGATCCGCGCGGGCTGGCCGAGAAGCACGGCGGCGTCTTCGCCGAGAGCGTCGAGGGTTGAGTTTCCGGAGCGGGTAGGGGTACGGAACGCCTTATGGACGACACCCTCGCTAACCTCCCCCGCGCCTTCGCCGGCAAGACCGTGCTGGTCCTTGGCGACGTGATGCTGGACCGCTTCATCTATGGCGCGGTCGACCGCATTTCGCCCGAGGCGCCGGTGCCGGTGATCGCGGTCGAGAAGGAAACCGCCATGCTGGGCGGAGCGGGCAATGTCGCCCGCAACGTCGCGGCGCTGGGCGCCAAGGCGGTGCTGATCGGCCTGGTCGGCCAGGACGACGCTGGCGCGGCCCTGCGCGGCATGATCGACGCCGAGCCCGGGCTGGAGGCTGAGCTGGTCGCCGACCCCAAGCGCCGCACGACCGAGAAGGTCCGCTACATCTCCGGCTCGCACCAGATGCTGCGCGTCGACCGCGAGGACCGGGGTCCGGGCGACGCCGCCACGCTGCTGGCCGCCTTCAAGGCGCGTCTGGCCGCCGCCGACGTCGTGGTGCTGTCCGACTACGCCAAGGGCGTGCTGACCGCCGAGGTCGTGCGCGGGGCGATCGACGCCGCCCGCGCCGCCGGCAAGCCGGTGATCGTCGATCCCAAGAGCCGCGACTTCGCTCGTTATGACGGCGCCACCCTGATCAAGCCCAACCGCAAGGAGGCCGCCGAGGCCACGGGCGTCACCGACAACTCCGACGAGGCTTCGGAAGAGGCCGGCGCGGCGATCCTGGCCATGGCGCCGGGCCTGGAGGCCGCCTTGATCACCCGAGGCGGCGCGGGCATGACCCTGGCCGTGCGCGGCGAGCCGCCGGTTCATCTGCCAGCCACCGCGATCGAGGTGTTCGACGTCTCCGGCGCCGGCGACACCGTGGCCGCGACCCTGGCGCTGTCGGTGGCGGCAGGGGCCAGCCTGGCCGACGCCGCGCACCTGGCCAACCTGGCGGGCGGCCTGGTGGTCGCCAAGCTGGGCACCGACGTCGTCACCGCCGCCGAACTCATGGCCCGCGCCGGCTCGGCCCAGGGCGAGCCCGGCGAGATCAAGATCGCCGACCGTGACCAGGCCCGGGCGATCGTCGAGGGCTGGCGCGCGCGCGGCCTGAAGGTCGGCTTCACCAACGGCTGCTTTGATCTCCTGCATCCCGGCCACGTCTCGCTGCTCAGCCAGGCCAAGGCCGCCTGCGATCGGCTGATCGTCGGCCTCAACACCGACGCCTCGGTCTCCAAACTCAAGGGCCCGACCCGGCCGGTGCAGAAGGAGACCGGCCGGGCCACGGTGCTGGCTTCGCTGTCGTCGGTCGACCTGGTGGTGTTGTTCGGCGAGGACACGCCGCTGGCGTTGATCCAGGCCTTCCGCCCCGACGTGCTGGTCAAGGGCGCCGACTACACGGTCGAGACCGTGGTCGGGTCCGATGTGGTGCTGGGCTATGGCGGCAAGGTCGTGCTGGCGGAACTCAAGCAGGGCCAGAGCACGACGAACCTCATCGCCCGCATGAACAGTTGATCGTGAGCGGTTCGCCGCTCGGACGCGCGACATAAAAGCGTCAAAAGCGCCGCACAAAGGCCTGCTTTTCTTGGGTAAACCGCGTTCGGCAATCTCTTGTTAAGCAAAGCGGCGCATCGCTCTTTCGATGCAGCCTGAGCGCACCTGGGCATGAGCGTCGAACGCACCCTCCACCATTTCCCCCTGGACCCCGCGTCGCGACAGGTCCGTCTGGCGCTGGGCGAAAAGCGGCTGCCGTTCGTTGAGGTGCAGGTTCGTTACTGGGAAATGCCGCCCGAGTTCACCGCGCTGAACCCGTCGGGTCTGCCGCCGGTGCTGGTCGAGACCCGCAACCAGCGCAATCTGGTGGTCTGCGAGACGCGGGCCATTCTCGAACATATCGAAGAGACCGAGAGCGAGCCGGCGCTCCTGGGCCGCGACGCGGGCGAACGCGCCGAGGCTCGCCGCCTGCTGCAATGGTTCGACCGCAAGTTCGACAACGAGGTCAACGGCTTCCTCCTGCACGAGAAGATGGAGAAGCGGCTGCTGCGGATGGGCGCGCCGGACCTGGCCGCCCTGCGCCAGGGCCGCGAGGCGCTGCGGGCCCACCTGGGCTATATCGACGGCCTGCTGCAAACCCGCGATTGGCTGGCCGGTCGCCGCATGAGCCTGGCCGACTTCGCCGCCGCCGCGCACCTGTCGGTGATCGACTATTTCGGCGACGTGCCCTGGAAGGACTTCCAGACCGCCAAGACCTGGTACATGAAGCTGAAGTCGAGGCCGGCCTTCCGTCCGATCCTGGCCGACCGCTGGCCCGGCCTCGCGCCGGCCGCGCACTATGACGACCTCGATTTCTGACCTGTCACCTGACGCGATCAAGGACGAGATCCGCGCCGAGGCGCTGACCCTCGGGTTCTCGACCTGCGGCTTCGCCGACGCCGCGGCCGCCTGGCCCAATGGCGAGTGGCTGAAGGCCTTCGTCGAGGCCGAGCGTCATGGCGACATGGGCTGGATGGAAGAGACCCTGGAGCGGCGTTCGCATCCCACGGCCATGTGGACCGAGGCGAGGTCGGCAGTGGTGCTGGGCGTCAACTACGGTCCCGACATCGACCCGCTGGAGCAGCTGAAATCGACCAGCGACGCGGCCATCTCGGTCTACGCCCAGGGCGACGACTATCACGACGTCATCAAGAAGCGCCTGAAGCTGCTGGCCGGCTGGATGCATCGCCGGTTCGGCCAGGACGTGAAGGTCTTCGTCGACACCGCCCCGCTGATGGAAAAGCCGCTGGCCCAGCGCGCGGGCCTTGGCTGGCAGGGCAAGCACACCAACCTGGTCTCGCGTCAGTTCGGCTCGTGGCTGTTCCTGGGCAGCGTGCTGACGACCCTCGATTTGCCGCCCGACACCGCCGAGATCGACCACTGCGGCCGGTGCAGCGCCTGCCTGGACATCTGCCCGACAAACGCCTTCCCGGCCCCGCGCCAGCTGGATGCGCGGCGCTGCATCTCGTACCTGACCATCGAGCTGGCCGGCCCGATCCCGGCGGAGTTCCGGCCGGCGCTGGGCAACCGGATCTATGGCTGCGACGATTGCCTGGCGGTCTGCCCGTGGAACAAGTTCGCGTCGCTGTCGAGCGAGGCCAAGCTGCAGGCCCGCGAGGCGCTGAAGCAACCGTCCCTGGCCGAGCTGGCGGTGCTGGACGACACGGAATTCCGGGCGCTGTTCTCGAAGAACCCGATCAAGCGGATCGGCCGCGACCGCTTCGTGCGCAACGTGCTCTACGCGATCGGCAACAGCGGCGATGCAAGCCTGATGGCGGTGGTCGAGCCGCTGCTGACCGATCCGGCGCCGGTGGTGCGCGGCGCGGCGGTCTGGGCCGCGCGGCGTCTCCTGGGAGACGCCTTGGCGCTGAAGCGCGCCGAGGACGATCCCGAGGTTCTGGCCGAGTGGCAATGAAATCTGCTCCCCTTCTGGGGGAGCTGTCGCGGAGCGACTGAGGGGGCATCGCCGGCCTAACCCGAGCTGCCCCCTCCGGCCCTCTGGGCCACCTCCCCCAAAAGGGGAGGAGAATTCAAGACTTAGGCTTTCAGCGCCGCTTCCACCGCGGCCCGCGCCGCGACACCAAGGTCCGGACGCTTCAGGGCCAGGGCGACATTGGCCTTCAGCAGACCGATCTTGTCGCCGCAGTCGTGGGTGACGCCTTCGTAGACATAGGCGTGGAACGACTGCTGGGTCATCAGCTTGGCCATCGAGTCGGTCAGCTGGATCTCGTTGCCGGCGCCCTTTTCCTGGCTGGCCAGGAGTTCGAAGATCTCGGGCTGCAGGATGTAGCGGCCGGCGATCGACCAGTTCGAGGGCGCCGTGCCCTGGGCCGGCTTCTCGACCATGCCGGTCATGGTCGCCAGGCGGTCGTTCACCTCGCCCGGGGCGACGATGCCGTACTTGTGGGTCTCGCTGGCGGGCACTTCCTCGACGCCGATGACGTTGCCGCCGCCGACCTTGTCATAGACCTCGATCAGCTGGCCCAGCGCCGACGGATCGGCGTCGACGATGACGTCGGGCAGCATGACCGCGAACGGCTCGTCGCCGATGATGTCGCGGGCGCACCACACCGCGTGGCCCAGGCCCAGCGGGGCCATCTGGCGCACGAAGCTCATCTCGCCCGGACGGGGCAGCTCGTCGCGCAGCTGCTTGAGGATGTCGAGCTTGCCCTTGGCTTCCAGCTGCATTTCCAGCTCGACCTGGTGGTCGAAATAGTCCTCGATCGCGCCCTTGGAGCGGCCGGTGACGAAGACGAAGTGCTCGATGCCGGCCTTGCGGCCTTCCTCGACGATGTACGACAGGATCGGCCGATCGACGACGTTCAGCAGCTCCTTCGGCGTCGTCTTGGTGCCCGGCAGCACGCGCGTGCCGAGGCCGGCGACGGGAAGGACGGCTTTACGAACGGGTTTCATGAGCGTCTCGTCTGAGTATTGGGTGGCCGTTTCTAGAAAAGCTTTCTGACGAAAGCCACCACTGTTCCGTGAAAAGTATTCCGCGGGCCGTGCGTGTTCGTCCGGAGATGGAATCGCGGGCTCTTCGTGCTAGCTGAACAGCCTGATTGTTCGAGGTTCTTCATGCATCGTCGCGCCCTGCTTCTCACCCTCGCCGCCGCCGGCCTGACCCTGGCCGCGTGCGGTCCCAACAAGAAGGCCCAGGAGAACCTCTCGATCGCCGACGCCTTCATGGCCAAGAACGCCAAGGAGCCCGGCGTCGTCACCCTGCCCGAGGGCGTGCAGTATAAGGTGGTCCGCGAGGGGGCGAATGGCGGCATGCACCCGACCAAGGCCGACGAGGTCAAGGTCCACTACGAAGGCAAGCTGCTGGACGGCACGGTGTTCGACTCGAGCTACGAGCGCGGCGTGCCGGCCGTGTTCCCGCTGGACGGCCTGGTGCCGGCCTGGGTCATCGCCCTGCAACGCATGAAGGCCGGCGACGAGTGGATCCTCTACGTGCCGCCGGCCCTGGGTTATGGCGCGCGGGACAAGGGCCCGATCCCGGCCAACAGCGTGATGATCTTCCGCATCGAGCTGCTGGACGTGAACCGCATCGGGCCGGGCAAGCCGAAAGAGTGAGTCTGCTCCCCTTGCGGGGGAGCTGTCGCGAAAGCGACCGAGGGGGTCGTCTCGGCCTAGGCCGCGCTACCCCCTCCGGCCTTCCGGGCCACCTCCCCCAAAAGGGGGAGGAGAATTCAAATCACACCACCCGCGGCGGGTAACCGCTGTCGCGCAGGGCCTGCATGACGTCCTGGGTGTGCTGGGCGTCGCGGGTTTCGATGGTGATGTCGAACTCCGCGCCCTTGGCCGGGACGTCCAGGGCCAGGCGGTTGTGGTTGACCTCGATGATGTTGGCGCCCATGGCCCCGATCACGCTGGCCACGGTCGACAGCAGGCCCGGACGGTCGTCGCCGATGATCCGCAAGCTGGCCAGGCGCTGGGCGCGGACCAGTTCGCGGGTCAGCACCGAGGCCAGCAGGCGCGTGTCGATATTGCCGCCGCACAGGATCAGGCCGCACTTCTTGCCCCGGAAGCGTTCCGGATAGGCCAGCAGCGCCGCCAGCGAGGCCGCGCCGGCGCCCTCGGCGATGGTCTTCTCGACATTGCAGTACAGCGAGACGGCCTGTTCCAGGTGAGGCTCTTCCAGCAGCAGCACGTCGTCGATCAGCGGGCGCACCACGCCATAGGTCAGCTCGCCGACCTGCTTGACCGCCACGCCCTCGGCGATGGTCTGGCCGCCGCAGTGGGCGGCGACGCCGCGCATCTTGGCGGTGAAGGACGGGTACATGGCCGGTTCGCAGCCGATGATGCGGATGTCGGGCTTCAGCGCCTTGGCCGCCGTGGCCACGCCGCTGATCAGGCCGCCGCCGCCGATCGGCACCGGCAGGATCTCCAGGTCCGGCGCGTCTTCCAGCATTTCCAGGGCGATCGTGCCCTGGCCGGCCATGATGTCGTAGTCGTCGAACGGGTGGACGAAGGTCAGGCCCTGCTCGTCGCGCAGCTTGCGGGCGTGGGTGTTGGCGTCGTCATAGGTCTCGCCCTCGATGACTACGGTCGCGCCGAAATCGCGGGTGTGCTGCACCTTCACGAAGGGCGTGGTCTTAGGCATGACGATGGTGACGGGCACGCCCAGGCGAGCGCCATGATAGGCCAGGCCCTGCGCGTGGTTGCCGGCGCTGGCGGCGATGACGCCCTGCTTCTTCTCGGCTTCCGACAGCAGCATCAGCTTGTTCAGCGCGCCACGCTCCTTGTAGGCGGCGGTGAATTGCAGGTTCTCGAACTTCACCCACACCTCGGCGCCGGTGATCTTCGACAGCGTCTTGGAGTGGCGGCAGGGCGTGCGCTCGATCTGACCCTTCAGGCGGCCGGCGGCGGCTTGGATGGCGGCGAGGTCGAGGGTCATCGGTCAGCACTCTGTCGCGGCGAGAAACGAGCCGTGGCGGGCGTCTAACACGCCCAACCCATCAAAGCCCACCCATTTGGGCACACCCCTTTTAGGGCGCGGTCTCCAGCAGGTTTTCCATGGCCGCCCAGGCTTCTGGTTCAGTCAGCATCGGCGCGTGGCCGACGCCGGGGACCTCGGCATAGGCCATGTCGGGCGCGGCGGCCTTCATGCGCTCGGCGATGGCGGGGTCGATGAGGTCGGAGATGCCCCCGCGCACCAGCAGCAACGGACGGTCCTTCGCCAGCGCTCGAAACAGCGGATACATGTCCGGCGGGGCCAGGGCCTGCCCGCTTTCTGCCTGGGTCTTGGCCGCCGCTTCCGCCGCCGCCTTGATCGGCGCGGCGATGTCGGGGTCGTAGGCCAGGACGTAGCCGCCATCCGTCTCGTCGAACAAGCGGCGGGCGAAGACGTTCCAGTCCTCGGCCGTGTAGGCGGGGAAGGCCGCTTCGTTGATCGCCTTGGCGTAGGCGACGGCGGCGTCCCAGGTCTCGAACCGGCTGGCCATACCGGTATAGCCGGCGATGCGGGCCAGCCCGACCGGCGACAGCTCGGGGCCGACGTCGTTCAGCACGGCCGCCGCGATCGCCTGGGGCATGATCGAGGTCAGCACCATGGTGATCAGCCCGCCCATGCTGGTCCCGACGAACACCGCCCGCTCGATCCCGGCCGCCTGGAGCAGCGAGACGACGTCGGCGGCATAGGTTCCCGGATGATAGTTCATCGGGTTCGGATCACGCGCCGACAGGCCCCGGCCGCGCACGTCGACCGCCAGCACGCGGCGGCCGGTGGCGGCGATGCGCGGCGCCAGGTCTTCGAAGTCCCGCGCGTTGCGAGTCAGGCCGTGGATGCAGATCACCGGCGGCTTCCGGGCCTCGCCCACGGGCGCGTAGTCGCGAGCGTGCAGCGGCAGGCCTTCGTGCGAGGTCCAGAAGAAGTCGGTGAAGCTCATGTTCAGGCCTCGTAGACGAAGGGCGAGTCGATCTCGCTCAGCAGCGGGGCCGCGTTGTCGCGGTCGTTGGCGGTGATTTCAGACGCACCGATCGGCCAGTCGACGCCGATGGCCGGGTCGCTCCAGCGCACCGCGCCCTCGGCGGCCGGGGCGTAATAGTCGGTGACCTTGTAGAGCACCTCGCAGGCGTCGGTCAGGGTGACGTAACCGTGGGCGAAGCCCTTGGGGACCAGCAGCTGCTGGCGGTTCTCGGCCGACAGTTCGGCCCCGACCCACTGGCCGTAGGTCGGCGAGCCCTTTCGGATATCCACCGCGACGTCGAAGATCGAGCCGACCACGCAGCGCAGCAGCTTGTCCTGGGCGTGGGGCGGCTTCTGGTAGTGCAGGCCGCGCTGGATGCCGCGCGTCATGGAGCGCACATGGTTGTCCTGGACGAAAGCGGCCTTAAATCCAGCCTCCTCCAGCGCCGCCTGGCGGAAGGTCTCGGAAAACCAGCCGCGCTCATCGCCATGCCGCGCGGGCGTGATAAGCAGCACTTCGGGGATCGCCAGCGGCGTGATCTTCATGACGCGTACCTTGAGAAACGAACCCGCCACCGATGCCGTCTGAGACGACTGAACACAAGACCGACCCGGCCGTCACGGTGGTGATCGTCTCCTACCAGAGCGGTCCGACCCTGGCGCCGTGCCTGGAGCGGCTGGCGGCGCAGACCTTCCGCGACTTCGAGACCATCCTGATCGACAACGCCTCGACCGACGGCGCGCCGCGGGCGGCGGCCAAGGCCCATCCGTGGGTCGATTTTGTCGAGGCGGGCGCCAACCTGGGCTTCGCGGCCGGCAACAACCTGGCCGCCCGTCGCGCCAAGGGGCGCTGGCTGGTCCTGCTCAATCCCGACGCCTATGCCGAGCCCGAATGGCTGGCCGAACTAATGGCCGGCGCCCTCCGCCACCCGACCGTCAAGAGTTTCGCTTCGCTGCAGCTGTCGGCCGACGAGCCGGGGCTGCTGGACGGGGCCGGCGACAATGTCACCAGCGCGGGCATACCGTTCCGGGGCGGGTATCGCCGGCGCGAACCGGCGGTATTACCCGAGGGCGAGGTGTTCTCGGCTTGCGGCGCGGCGATGCTGATCGATCGCGACCTGTTCCTCGCGGTCGGCGGCTTCGACGAGCGTTATTTCTGCTACTGCGAGGATGTCGACCTGGGTTATCGCCTGCGGCTCTACGGCCAGCCGACCCTGCTGTTGCCCAAGGCCAAGGTCGCCCATGTCGGTTCGGCCAGCACCGGGGTGCGGTCGGACTTCTCGATCTTCCACGGCTCGCGCAACCGGGTCTGGACCTTCCTGAAGAACACGCCCGGCTGGCTGTTCCCGGTCACCCTGCCGTTGCACCTGGCCGTGACGGCGGGCTTGCTGCTGCTGCACTGGCGGCGCGGCGACGTCGCTCCGGCGATCCGGGGCATCAAGGCGGCGCTGAAACGCGAGGACCTCGACCAGGTCATGGCGGACCGCCGCGCGATCCAGGCCAAGCGCGAGGTCTCGCCCGGCCAGATCCTGCGAGTGATGTCGTTCGATCCGGCGGCGTTCATCGGCCGCCGCTTCGTGATCAGGAAGTGGCGCGGTTAGACCGAAAGGTCCTCGATCAGACGCCTCATGAACGCGGCCCCGCGCTCAATCTGGCTGATCTCGACATACTCATCCGGCTGGTGGGCCTGGTCGATCGAGCCGGGACCGCAGATCACGGTCGAGAAGCCCGCGCCTTGGAACTGGCCGGCCTCGGCCGCGTAGGGCACGACCCGGGCTGGGCCATTGTCGCCGGCCAGCTTGCGGGCGAAGGCCTCGGCGACGCCGTTTTCCTCGGGCGCGAAGGCGGGGGTCAGCGAGCGGCGCTCGACCTTGACCCCGCCTTCGGGAGCCTTGGCCTTGATCTCGGCGTCCATCGCCTCCGCGGCCGCGAAGAAGTCGACCAGCAGCGCCATCGGGTCCTGGCCGGCCGGCGTGCGCAAGTCGAACAGGAACTTGCACTCGCGGGCCAGGATGTTCCCGGCCGTGCCGCCATGGATCATGCCGACGGTCAGGGTCGCGCCCTTGGGTGTGAACGGCGATGCCGGGTCGGCGTCGCGCTCCAGCTTTTCGGAAAGTTCGACCAGCATGGCCATCAGCTTGATGGCCGCCGTGTTGGCCGAGACGCCCAGGTGGGTGAGGCTGGAATGGGCTTCGCGGCCGGTGACGGTGACCGTGAAGGTGGCGATGCCCTTGTGGCCGCGCACGGCGACCATGTCGGTGGGCTCGCCGACCACGACCAGGGCCGGGCGTGGAATCTCGGTGGCGATGACGGCGATCATGTCCGGCGCGCCCAGGCAGCCGACCTCCTCGTCATAGGAAAAGGCCAGATGCACCGGCTTGGACAGGGTCGCCAGGGCCAGGTCCGGCGCGGCGGCTAGGGCCAGGGCCAGGAAGCCCTTCATGTCGCAGGTCCCGCGTCCATAGAGGCGGCCGTCGCGCTCGGTCAGCACCCAGGGATCGCTGGACCACGGCTGGCCGTCGACCGGTACGACGTCAGTATGGCCGGAGAGGACGATCCCGCCCTCGACGGCCGGACCGATGGTGGCCATCAGGTTGGACTTGGTTCCGTCGGCGTTCGGCACGCGGCGGGTCGGGACGTCCAGATGGGCCAGGTACTGCTCGACCCACTGGATCAGCTCCAGGTTCGACCGGCGCGAGGTGGTGTCGAACGCCAACAGCTTGGCCAGGATGTCGATCGCGCGATCGGACAAGACTTCGGAAGAGGAAACCATGATCAGAGCCTAGACCCGTTTGTTCGCCGCCGCCTACCCGCGCGCAGCAAGATCGCGGTCCTGGGCGTTGTTGCCCTCAAAGCCCGCAGGAGAAGCGCCGTGATCGACCTTTACACCTGGACCACGCCCAACGGCCGCAAGGCGTCGATCATGCTGGAGGAGGTCGGCCTGCCCTACCGGGTCAACCCGGTGAACATCGGCAAGGACGAACAGTTCGACCCGAACTTCCTGGCCATCTCGCCCAACAACAAGATCCCGGCCATCGTCGACCACGACGCAAGCGGTGGTCCGCAAGCCGTGTTCGAAAGCGGCGCGATCCTGGTCTATCTGGCGGAAAAGACCGGCAAGCTATTGGCCCCGGAAGGTCCCGAGCGCTGGGCCGCCCTGGAATGGACCTTCTGGCAGGTCGGGGGCCTGGGTCCCATGGCCGGTCAGTACGGCTATTTCGCGATGCGCGCCGAGCAGAAGGTCCCCGCCGCCATCGAGCGCTTCGGCGACGAGGTCACGCGGCTGCTGGGCGTGCTGGACCGGCGGCTGAACGATCATCCCTGGATCGCCGGCGAGCACTATTCCATCGCCGACATCGCCAGCTACAGCTGGACCAAGGCGGTGCTGGACGCCCTGGCCAACGCCGAGCCGGAGCGCGATCCCGGTGTGCCGGCGGTCGAGAACTGGCTGATGGCCGTCGAGGCCCGCCCGGCCGTCCAGCGAGGCATGGACGTGCCCAAGGTTTAGGAAAACTCCGTGCGCCTGGGGAAAATCGGCCTCGCCTGACGCGTTCAGCCGCTTTTCTTCGGCGATACAGTTCTCTAGAGGGAGCGGATCATGATCCTGACCCTCTCCTGCCCCGACCAGCGCGGCATCGTCGCCAAGGTGTCCGCCTTCCTGTTCGAGCGCGGCTGCAACATCCTGGACGCCCAGCAGTTCGACGACCAGGAAACCGGTCAGTTCTTCATGCGTGTGGTGTTCGACGCCGACGGCGCGGACCGCGAGGCTCTGCGCGGCGAGTTCGGCGACCTGGCCGCGGCGCTGAAGATGAAGTGGACTCTGCGCGACCGCGCCGAGCGTTATCGCGTGCTGCTGCTGGCCAGCAAGTTCGACCACTGCCTGGCCGACCTGGTCTATCGCTGGCGGATCGGCGAACTGCCGATGGACATCGCCGGCGTGGTCTCCAACCACCCGGCCGAAACCTACGAACACATCGACCTGTCGGGCCTGCCCTTCCACCACATGCCGGTGACCAAGGAGACCAAGTTCGAGCAGGAAGCCGATCTCTGGAAGCTGATCCAGGAGACCAAGACCGACATCGTCGTGCTCGCCCGCTACATGCAGGTGTTGTCGGACGGCCTGTCGGCCAAGTTGCAGGGCCGCTGCATCAACATCCATCACTCGTTCCTGCCGGGCTTCAAGGGCGCCAAGCCTTATCACCAGGCTCACGCGCGCGGCGTGAAGCTGATCGGCGCCAGCGCCCACTATGTGACCGGCGACCTGGACGAGGGTCCGATCATCGAGCAGGACGTCGAGCGCATCAGCCACCGCGACACGCCGGAAGACCTGGTCCGCAAGGGCCGCGACATCGAGCGCCGCGTGCTGGCGCGGGCCCTGCGCTACCGCCTGGAAGACCGCGTGCTGCTGAACGGCCGCAAGACGGTGGTCTTCACCGACTAAGTTGCGCGTACACTAAAAACTGGATACGGACCCGGCTCATCTTTTTGACGCGCGTTCGGCGGCGAAACCGCTCACACTTTCGCCTAACGCGCTTGCTCAGCCCGAGGCTAACCAGCGCATGTCGCAGCAAAATCTCCGCGTGATGGTGACTGGCGGCTCGGGCTTCATCGGCTCGGCGGTGTGCCGTCACCTGGCCGGCCAGAACGACGTCGCGATCCTCAACTACGACAAGCTGACCTACGCCGCCTCGCCGGCCAGCCTGGCCATGCTGCGGGGCAAGGCCGACTATCAGTTCGTGCAGGGCGACGTCGCCGACTTCGAGGCGGTGTCGCGCACCATCAAGGCTTTCCGCCCGAACGTGGTCATGCACCTGGCCGCCGAGAGCCATGTCGACCGCTCGATCACCGGTCCCGGCGACTTCGTCCAGACCAACATCGTCGGTACGTATGTCATGCTGCAGGCGGCGCTGGCGCACTGGCGAACGCTGGAGGGCGGCGAGAAGGACGCCTTCCGCTTCCACCACATCTCGACCGACGAGGTGTTCGGCAGCCTGGGGGCCGACGGCCTGTTTTCCGAGACCACGCCCTACGACCCGCGCTCGCCCTATTCGGCGTCCAAGGCCTCGTCCGACCACCTGGCCCGCGCCTGGCGTCACACCTACGGGCTGCCCGTGGTGGTTTCGAACTGCTCGAACAACTACGGCCCCTATCACTTCCCCGAGAAGCTGATCCCGCTGGTCACGCTGAACGCGTTGGAGGGCAAGCCGCTGCCGGTCTATGGCAAGGGCGACAATGTCCGCGACTGGCTGCACGTCGAGGACCACGCCCGCGCCCTGCACCTGATCGCCACGAAAGGCGTTCCGGGCGAGAGCTACAATGTCGGCGGCCGCAACGAGCGGACCAACCTCCAGGTCGTCGAGACGGTCTGCGATATCCTCGACGAGCTGCGGCCGATCGCTGGCCAGAGCCGGCGGGACCTGATCACCTTCGTCACCGACCGTCCGGGCCACGACGCCCGCTACGCCATCGACGCGACCAAGCTGGAGACCGAGCTGGGCTGGCGGGCGCGGGAGACCTTCGACACGGGGCTGCGCAAGACCATCCAGTGGTACCTCGACAACGAGGCCTGGTGGGCGCCGCTGCGCGAGCGTTACGACGGCCAGCGCCTGGGTCTCAACAAGTAGACTTCTACGACCTCGACGCCCTGGAAAAAGAGCGCGCCGTCGGCGACAGTCCCTCCCCATCATGGCCAACGTTGTCATGAGAAAGCGTTGGGGAGGCCACGTGTCCAAGAAGATCATCCTCGCCGCCGTCGCGGCGACGCTGCTGGCCGTCCCGGCCGCCCCCGCCCAGGCGCGCGCGACGCCCGCCGCCCAGGCCCGCGCCCCGGTCAAGATCGATAAGAAACGCATCGACGCGGCGCTGAAGGCCATGGTCGACAGCGGCCGCGCCGTCGGCGTCTCGGCGCTCGTCTGGAAGGACGGCCAGGAGCGCTATTTCGGGACCGCAGGCATGGCCGACCGCGAAGGCGGCAAGCCGATGCGCCGCGACACCCTGGTGCAGATCTTCTCGATGACCAAGCCGGTCACCGGCGTGGCGCTGATGCAGCTGTGGGAGCAGGGCAGGTTCGGCCTGGACGATCCGCTGGCGCGCTACCTGCCCGAATTCGCCGAGATGAAGGTCATGGACGCCCAAGGCCAGACGCGTCCGGCCGCCCGGCCGATCCTCATCCGTGACATCCTGCGCCACACGGCCGGCTTCTCGTATGGCGGGACCGCCACCCCGGCCGACGCGGCCTTCACGGCGCTCGATCCTATGAACCAGGCCAACGACCTGACCGAGTTCGGCCGGCGTATCGCCAAGGCGCCGCTGCTGTTCGATCCGGGCGAGCAGTGGAGCTACAGCGCCGCCGTCGACGTCCAGGCCCTGCTGGTCGAGACACTGACGGGCCAGCCGTTCGAAGCCTATGTGAAGGCCCACATCCTCGAGCCGCTGGGCATGAAGGAAGCGGCCTGGACCCAGCCCGAAGCCGCCTTCGGCCGCCTGGCCGCCACCTACAACAAGGGTCCCGACGGCAAGCTGGCCCGCCAGAGCGATGCGGAGACCCGCCGCCTGAACTTCGATCCCGCCCGTCGCCTGACCATGGGCGGGGCCGGCATCGTGGCTCCGATCGACGACTACGCCCGCTTCTCGCGCATGCTGCTGAACGAGGGCGAACTGGACGGCGCGCGGATCCTCAAGCCCTCGACCGTGCGGCTGATGGCCACTGATCACCTGGACCCCCGCGTCACCCAGCGTCTCTGGCTTCCCAGCAAGGGCACGGTGGGCTTCGGCTTCGACTTCACGGTGCGCAAGAGCCAGCCCCAGACGGCGGCCGAGAACCGCGGCGCGATCGGCGAATTCTTCTGGGACGGCCGCGAGACCACCCTGTTCTGGGTCGACCCGGTCAACGACCTGACGGCGGTGTTTTTCGTCCAGACCTATCCGTTCGACGGCACGCTGCACCACGACTTCCGCGAGGCGGTGTACGGGGCGGACTATCTGGGCCCCAAAGGAGACTAGGGTTTCGGCTGGGCGGCCAAGTCCTGGGTTTTCGAGGCGCAGCCCCGCAGGGTTTCGCCGTCGATCCAGACCTCGGCCAGGTAGCCGTAGCGTCGATCCGACATGCCGTCCGAGCACTCGCCGGGCGTCAGGCGCAGGACCAGGCGCCGCTCGCCGGCCGTGGCGTCGAACACGCCCTGCTCACCGTCGATGCGCACGCCGGAATTGCCGGTGACCACGTCCGGCTGGTCGGGACGGGCCAGGGTCATGCCGTCGACGCGCACCTTCACGTTCCAGAACGGTTCGGTCCCGACCGCGTCGAAGTCGCCGGAATAGTCCGGACCGACGGTGATCGGCGCGTCGGCGGGCGGCGGGGCCTCCTCGGCCGAGCCCATGGGCGACTGCCCGCAGGCCGTTATCAACAGGGCGGCGGCGATCAGGACGGCGGTACGCATGTCTTTGACTATCCCCTCCAGGCGCGGTGAGGCTAGAGCCTGTCCCCTTCGGATGGAATCCATCGAAGTGGATAAACAGGCTCGTTCTTGTGAATCTAGAGCGTGGCGGGCGCCGAAACCGCTGACACTTTCGGCTGCCACGCTCTAGACTCGGCGGCGATGAATCGGAACGCTTCTCCCTCTTTCCTTGAGTTCTTCGCTGGCGGCGGCATGGCCCGCATCGGCCTGGGGAGCGGCTGGATTTGCGCCTTCGCCAACGACTTCGACGCGGTGAAGGCCGACACCTATCGCGCCAACTTCGCGGACGCCGGTTCTTCGCATGGTGGGGGGCACTTCCACGCCGGTGACGTCTTCGCTCTCAAGGCTGAAGCGATCCCGACCGCCGATCTCGCCTGGGCGTCCAGCCCCTGCCAGGACTTCAGCCTGGCCGGCGCCCGCGCGGGTCTGGCCGGCGGCAAGTCGTCGGCCTTCTTCGGCTTCTGGACCTTGATGAAGGCGATGTCGGCGGAGGGGCGCGCCCCGCCGGTGATCGTCATCGAGAACGTCGTGGGTTTGCTGACCTCGCACCACGGCGACGACTTCACCGCCCTGTGCGGCGCGCTCAGCGAGGAAGGTTACCGCTTCGGGGCGCTGGAGATCGACGCCAGCGCCTTCGTTCCGCAGTCGCGGCCCCGCGTCTTCGTGGTCGCCACCCGCCTGCCGACGGAGGGCCTGGAAGGAACCAGCGGCTTCCACAGCCGCGCCGTGCGCGAGGCCGCCGCCCGCTTGCCCGACGACCTGAAGGAACGCTGGATCTGGTGGGGCGCGCCCGCGCCGCCGGCCCGCAACACCGATCTGGCGGTCGTGCTCGAACCCGACGACGCGGTGACCTGGAACCCGCGGGAGCGCACCGACGCCCTGCTGGCCCTGATGGCCGACAGCCACCGCGAGGCGGTCGAGCGTCGGGTCAAGTCGGGCGAGCGCGCCGTCGGGGCGGTGTTCCGCCGGATGCGCGGCGGCGACCAGCGGGCCGAGGTGCGCTTCGATGGTGTCGCCGGATGCCTGCGCACGCCGCGCGGCGGCTCCTCGCGCCAGACCCTGCTGATCATCGAGAACGGCCAGGTCCGCTCGCGCCTGGTCACCCCCCGCGAGGGCGCGCGCCTGATGGGCCTGCCCGACAGCTACCGGCTGCCGCGCTCGCAGACAGCGGGCCTGCAGGTGATCGGCGACGGCGTCGCGGTCCCGGCCGTCCGCTGGCTGGCCCAAACCCTGTTGGAGCCCCTGCTCGATAGCAAAACTGCAAGCCTCGCCGCCGAATGACCTCCTGACAGCTGGGTTCCGGGGGTCTAGGGTTCCCGCAACCTAAGGCTCCAGGGTGCTCCGATGGACGACGCTTCCTCCCTCTATGACGCTTCGCGCTTCAAGCGCGCCGGTCGCGGCAAGATCTACGACTCGATCATCGATACGATCGGCGACACCCCGATCGTCCGCCTGCCGCGCCTCAACGCCGAGCTGAAGCCCAAGGGCGAGGTCGTCGCCAAGCTCGAATTCTTCAACCCGATCGGCTCGGTCAAGGATCGCATCGGCGTGGCCATGATCGAGTCGCTGGAGGCCCAGGGCCTGCTGAAGCCTGGCGCGACGATCATCGAGCCGACCTCGGGCAATACCGGCATCGCCCTGGCCTTCGTCGCGGCAGCCAAGGGTTACGAGCTGATCCTGGTCATGCCCGAGAGCATGTCGATCGAGCGCCGCAAGATGCTGCTGCTGCTCGGCGCCAAGCTGGAGCTGACTCCGGCCGAGAAGGGCATGCGCGGCGCGGTCTCGCGCGCCCAGGAACTGATCGAGGCCACGCCGGGCGCGGTGATGCCGCAGCAATTCGAGAACGGGGCCAACCCGCTGATTCACCGCGTCTCGACCGCCGAGGAGATCTGGAACGACACGGCCGGCGCCGTGGACGCCGTGGTCTCGGGCGTCGGGACCGGCGGCACGATCAGTGGCATCGGCCAGGTGCTGAAGGCGCGCAAGCCGTCTCTGAAGATGGTCGCGGTCGAGCCGGAAGCCTCGCCGGTGCTGTCGGGCGGCGCGCCCGGTCCGCACAAGATCCAGGGCATCGGCGCGGGCTTCGTGCCCGGCATCCTCGACCGTTCGGTGATCGACGACATCGTCCAGGTCAGCAATGACGACAGCTTCGCGATGGCCCGCCGCGCGGCGGCCACCGAAGGCCTGCCGATCGGCATCAGCTCGGGCGCGGCGCTGACGGCCGCCTTCGACCTGGCCCTGCGCGACGACTATGCCGGCAAGCTGATCGTGACGATCATCCCCAGCTTCGCCGAGCGTTACCTGTCAACGGCCCTGTTCGAAGGCCTCTGACCCTGCTGAAGGTCGGCGTCGTCGGGTGCGGCGTCGGCGGCATGGCCGCCGCGCTCGCCCTGGCGCGTCGCGGACACCAAGTCACCTTGCTGGAGGCCTTCGCCGCCCCGCGCCCGCTGGGCTCGGGCCTGTTGTTGCAACCCACGGGCCTGGCGGCGCTGAAGGCCCTGGGCCTGGATGAGGCGATTCGCGCCGCTGGCGCTCGCGTCGACCGTCTGGAAGGCAAGGACACGCGTGGCCGCCGGGTCATGGACCTGGACTACGGCGACTGGCGGCCCGGCGCGCATGGCGTCGGCATCCACCGGGCCGTGCTGTTCGACGCCCTGCATGACCAGCTCGCGCCAGCGGGCGTGGAGGTCGTGACCGACGCCCGCGTCGTGCGGATCGAGACCCCGGCCAAGCCCATCCTCCACGATCAGCGGGGCCGGACCTTCGGGCCGTTCGACCTGGCCATAATCGGCGACGGCTCGGCCTCGACCCTGAGGGCGGCGGTGCGGCCTGGGGCGCGGGCCCCGGTCTATCCGTGGGGCGCGGTCTGGACCAATGCGACGGACGTCGACGGGCGTTTCGCCGGGGCCCTGCGGCAGGTCTATCACCGGGCCGAGATCATGAGCGGCGTGCTGCCCGTCGGGCGCGGGGCCGCCGGCGAAACCGACCAGGTCAGCCTGTTCTGGTCCGTGCCGGTCAGGGACCTGGACGCCTTCCTGGCCGGTGACTTCGAGACCTGGCGGCGCGAGCGGCTAGAGACGCTGTGGCCCGAAGCCGCGGCCCTTTTGTTGGGGCGTCGGGCTTGGGAGGGTTTCTCCCGCGCCCTCTATCGCGACGTCTCGGTGGGACGCTGGAACCGCGAGGCCTGCGTGCTGATCGGTGACGCGGCCCACGGAACCAGCCCGCAGCTGGGACAGGGCGCGAACCTGGCCCTGGTCGACGCCGTCGAGCTGGCCGGGCGCCTGGACCGCGGCCATCGCCGGACCGCCGTCGCCGTCCGGGCCTGGCAGGGGGACCGGCGGCGGCACACTGATGTTTACCAGTTGGTCTCGAAGGCTCTGACGCCGCTCTTTCAATCCCACGGACAGTTTTGGCCGTGCATGCGGGACTGGTTCTTCACACCGATGTCGCGCTGGCCAGGCCTCAGGCAACTGGGCGTGTTGCTGCTGACCGGAACCCTGCGCCTGGGCCGCTTCCCGCCGGAGACGCGGCCGTGACGGCCCCCAAGGGTTCCGACGTCTATGACAAGGCCAAGCGTTCGGCCGTCATGGCGGCCGTGAAAAGCAAGGACACCACGCCCGAGAAGGCCTTGCGCCGCATCCTCACCGGTCTCGGCGCGCGTTACCGGCTGCATCGCAAGGACCTGCCCGGCAGCCCGGACGTGGTCATGCCGGGCCGCAAGCTGGCCTTCTTCGTCCACGGCTGTTTCTGGCACGGTCACGACTGCGCGCGGGGGTCTCGCGTGCCGAAGACCAATCGCGACTACTGGCTGGCCAAGGTGGCCCGCAATGTCGCCCGCGACGAACGCTCGATGGCGGCCCTGGCGGTGGCCGGCTGGCGCGTGGAAGTGGTCTGGGAGTGCGACCTGAAGGACGAGGCGGCCCTGACCGTGCGCCTCGAGGCGGTGCTGGATCAGGCCGCGTCGGTGACGGCCTCGACCGCGCCGCCCGCCAACGCCTGAGCCAGGGCGCCGAACAGCTCCGCCGGATCGATTGGCTTGGCCACGTGGCCGGTCATGCCGGCGGCCATGCAGGCGTCCCAGTCCTTGGGCGTGGCCGAGGCGGTGACGGCGATCACTGGGGTGTCGCGGTTGGGGCCCGAGCCGGCGCGCAGGATCCGGGTGGCCTCGCGGCCGTCCATGCCGGGCATGTAGACGTCCATCAACACCGCGTCGAAAATCTCGGCGTTCAGGAGATCGAGCGCCTCCTCGCCGGACTCGGCCAGGGTGGCGTCGACGCCGAACGGCTCCAGGACAAGTTCGATGGCCCGGCGGTTGACCACATGGTCGTCGACCACCAGCACCCGCAGGCCGGCGATCGAGCGGCCCTCGTCCTCGGCGCGCGGAGCCTCGGCGGTCTCGAATGTGGTCGTCAGGGTAAAGCGGGCGCCTTGGCCGGCGCCGCTGCTGACGGTCAGGTCGCCGCCCATCAGCCGGGCCAGATCGCGGCTGATCGCCAGGCCCAGGCCCGAGCCGCCATGCTGGCGCACGACGGAGGCGTTCAACTGGTCGAAGGGCGTGAACAGCCGCGACAGAGCCGCGTCGGGAATGCCGGGACCGGTGTCGATCACCTCGATCGACAGCAACACCTCCTCCGGCGAGGGGTTGGCGTGCAGCACGACCGTGATCTCGCCACGGTCGGTGAACTTGATGGCGTTGCTGAGCAGGTTGTTCAGCACCTGCTTCAGGCGCATGGCGTCGCCAGCCACCCAGCGGGGCAGGGACGCCGCGCCCTTGATGCGCAGCCTCAGCCCCTTGCGGGCGATTTCGGGGCGCCACAGGCGCAGGGTGTCCGACAGGGCCTGGCGCAGGTTGAAGGCCGACCGCTCGACCGTCATCCGCCCCGCTTCCAGGCGCGAGAAGTCCAGCAAGTCGTTCAGCAGGGTGCGCATCAGCCCGCCGGCGTCGGCGATCAGCTGGGCGTGAATCTTGGAGCTGGCCTCGGGGACCTCGCTGTGCAGGCGGGCCGCCCCGGCCAGGATGGCGCTGATCGGGGTGCGCAGCTCGTGGCTGATCATGGCGACGAAGGCCGACTTGGCGGCCACGGCCTCTTCGGCCTCGTGGCGACGGCGCTCGGCCTCGGCCTTGGCGTCGGCCTCGGCCCTCAGGGCCGTGTTCAGCGTGCGGCTGGCGACGGCGACCGAGACGATCATCAGCACGGCGCCGAACCACAGGACGTTGGCCAGATTGACGCCGGGATTGGCGGCCTTGGCCACGAACGGTGCGATCAGCAGGTAGAGGGCGTGCGGGGCGGCGGCCATCAAGGTCGCCGAGCGGTTGCCGGCATTGACGACCACCACGTTCAGCAGGGCTCCGGCCAGCAGCATGCCGCCAAGGGTGGGAGCGAAGCGGACGTGCGAGGCGAAAAGCGGAATGGACAGCGCGCCGAACGCCGCCGAGGTGACGAACGGCGCGACGACGGCGGCCTGGCGCCGCCAGGTCGCCGTGGACTCCGAAGGACGTCGCACCCAGTTCTCGAAGGCGTAGCAGACGGTGTAGCCCAGCGCCCACACCCAGCCCCAGACCGGACGCAGATAGACCTGCAGCAGCAGGGCGATGGCCAGGGTGGCGCCCATGCGCAGATAGGTGTTCGCACGCCGCGAAGCGGCGGCGCGAGCCACGTCCTTCTGCACCCTGGTCCCGATCATGGACGCCCTTGCCCCTGAGACCCCCCGGTCTCCACCGCGACCAGGCTAGTCGCGATATCCTAGTAGGAGATGAAAGAACGCCGTCTCGTCAATGGGTTGGGCCGAGATTGGAATGAGCATGTCGTGCGCCGCGGCGTCTTCGCGCGTCTCGTCTGGCAAGGATTTGCCCTTTTGCGCCCTGACCTAGGGGCGCGCGCCAAAGGCCTTGGCCAGATCGTCGGCGGTGACGCCGTCCAGCTCCAGGCGCTTGAGACGGGCCGTGTCGCCCGCCGCGATACGGATGGCCGAGCGTGGAATTTTCAGGGTCTTGGCCAGGAAGGCCAGCAGGGCCGCATTGGCCGCGCCGTCGACTGGCGGGCTGGCCACGCGGACCTTCAGATAGGGTCGGCCGTCCGCGTCGCTGGCCCAACCGTCGACCGCGTCGCGGCCGCCACGGGGCGTGAGGCGAACGGCCAGGACCTCAGCCAAGAACGTTCAGCAAGGTGTTCTGAAGCGCCGGCAGGATGAAGATCTGCAGGCCACGCAGCAGCAGCAGCACGATGATCGGGCTGATGTCGACGCCGCCGATCGACGGGATGATCCGCCGGAAAGGCGCTAGAATCGGGTCGGTGACGCGATCCAGGAAGGTGGCGATGTTGTAGACGAACTGGTTGCGACGGTTGATCACGTCGAACGCGAACAGCCAGCTGAGGATCGCCGAGATGATGATGGCCCACCACAGCAGGTCCAGCAGCGCGTTGAGAATGAAGAAGACGAGATTGATGATGGGGGCCATGGGTTTCCGTCCGGACGCTTCAGCTTCTTGCCGCGCCTGGAGGTTGCTGGCAAGGCGCGGTGAGAACCCCGCTTGACGAGCGCGCCCAAGGGCCGTATCTCCGCCGCTCCTTGGGGCCGTAGCTCAGATGGTAGAGCGCCTCGTTCGCAATGAGGAGGTCAGGGGTTCGATTCCCCTCGGCTCCACCAAGGATCCCCTTTAAGTCATTGTAATCGCACGCTTATCGGGAGTGGGCGCTGGGCCGTGCCCACATTTTTCCCCACACAATGTTTGGGCTGGGGCGGCACAAGGTGGCGCGTGGCGAGCTCCCTTAGGACCGCGCCAGATTAGCCAGCCAACTTCACAATGAGACCCCATTCGCGCAAAAATCTTCCAAAGTGCCGTGAGCGGTCCGTGACAATATGACGCCCGCAAAAGACGTCATTTCGTACGGCCAAGCTTACAGACGGCCACTGGTCTGTAACAATTAATCCGAAATTAGAGCCTGCAAGATCATCTCATGATCATGGACGCGCTCACGTCGCAAACTTCAGTATCTGAAGCTGAAGCCTTTGACATCGAGGCGGGCTGGTCACGCTTGGCCGCTGGCGAGCGGGGCTTGCGCGCGCCTGGCGGCACAGCGGCGGATCGCGCGTTCAATCAAATAGCCGCTCAGCTGGAGGCGTCGGCGATCAGTGCGACAGGCGCTGTAAGCGTCAGGGACTTTACCGACGACACTTGCGGCTATGTCGCCGCAATGTCGATCAGGGGCCTAAGCCACCTGCGCCGTGAGCTGGGGTCTTCCGTCGCCGAGCGCATCATCGCTCAAACGACCGAACGGCTAAAAGCGCTGCTGCCAGAATCGCGCCTCGGGCGCGTCGGCCGGGCGGGCTTGGAGTTTGGCTTTAGCGCCGCTGATGAAGCTGACGCCGCTGCGGCGCTGGCCAGGCTCGAAGTCGCCTTTGAGCAGCGGTTGCACGTCGACGGTCAGGTGTTTGATCTCGAGGTCGTCATCGGGTTCGCCAGCCGCGCGCGGCACGGTGAATATGCGGCCGACTGCGCCGCCGACGCGTTGATAGAGGCCCAAGGCAAGGGGCGCGGGGTTCTGGTCTACCGAGAGGCTGACCTTCAGCAGGCTGCCAAGACCAGCGCAATGTTGCGCGACCTGCGCGCGGCTCTGGCGGACGACGCCCTGTCGCTCGTCTATCAGCCCAAGCTGCATGTCGCCTCCCAATCGGTTCTGTCCGTCGAGGCCCTGCTGCGGTGGCGTCATTCCTCGAAAGGCTGGATCTCGCCAGAGGTCTTCATCGGTTTGGCGGAGGAAACCGGCTTGATCGCCGACATCACCCGATGGGTGGTGCGCAAAGCCCTCTCGGATCAGGCCTGGCTTGCCGGTTCAGGGAACCCGGTCACTGTCTATCTGAACCTTTCTGGCCGCCTCCTCGCGGATGTTTCGTTCTGCGCATGGATCCTGGAGACGGTACGCCAGTTCGATGGCTGCGCTCTAGGCCTGGAGATCACCGAGACCGCGGTGATCGATGACCCCGAGCGTGCTCTGGCGAACCTGCAATTACTGGTGGGCGCCGGGCTGAAGATCGCTATCGACGACTACGGCTCAGGCCTGTCATCGCTCTCTTATCTAAAGCAGATGCCCGCCCACGAGTTGAAGATCGACAAGATGTTCATCTCGACGCTGACGTCTAGCCACCGCGATCCGCTATTGGTCCGCTCGACGATCGACGTCGCCCATGCGCTAGGCATGGAGGTGACAGCGGAAGGGGTCGAGACGGCCGGTGTGCTGGCTCTGCTTCGTGTGATGGGATGCGATCACATTCAGGGCTACTTCGTCTCCAAACCGCTGGAGCTTTCAGCGCTCGCCAACCTGTTGGGTGACAAAGACTTCGGCACGGCGTTCGCTCGCCAAGCCTCGCCGTTCAAGCTGCCAAGGGCGTCCACACAAGGTATGGCCGGATAAGTCCTGGCAATACTGTCGGAAAGTCGACAGTATCATAAGGGATTGTCCAAGCTCGCGTTTCAGTCGATGAACGCAGCAGCCAGTATTGGGAGTTTGGGATTGCGGATTTTGTTCGTCGAAGACGACGCCATGAACCGCCGAGTGGTTCGGGACATGTTGTCGGTCGCGGGCTTAGATTTGGCCGAGGCCCCGGAAGCCGAGACCGGTCTTCGCATGATCGAAAACAACGACTACGACCTGATCCTGATGGACCTGCGCATGCCTGGCATGGACGGTCTTACCGCCATTCGCGCTATTCGCGCGCGCGACGATGCCAAGGCCAATCTGCCGATCGTCGTCGTGACTGCGGACATGGCCTCGGATATCCGTCACCAATGCCTGACCGCAGGCGCCGACGACGTCATGATGAAGCCGGTCGCGATGGAAAACCTGTTCGACACGATTGGGAGAGCCATCGCCGAACGCGGCGACCAGACGCTAATCTAGGCTAGAACGACGCAGAGATCGCGGCGAAGACGCGCCAGTCTTTGTCGCCTGTCTCGTACGGGGTGCGGGTCAAGGGTTTGGCTGCCTCGATGCGTGCGGTGATCTTGTTGTTCACAGTTACCCGCAGACCGCCGCCGGCTGACGAGAAGGCCGCCGAGCGCAGGCTGTAGACTGAGGGTGTGTTCCACGCCTTGGCGCCATCGACGAAGGCGTAGGCTTGAACGAAGCTGACCGGCCCGGCCTTCTTCGGCGCGACGCCATAGCGCAGCTCGGCCATCGCCCCGACGCCGCTGTCACCCGAGATCTCCGCGTAATTGTAAGCCCGACCATACGGTAGGCCGCCGGGAGCGAATTCCTCCGACAACAGCAGGTGGTTGGGGCTCCATTGGGCGTCGGTTGAGATGTAAATTCCCATCCGCTTGCCCAGGTCGCGATAGTGGCTGGCGCCGACATTGACCTTCCAGAAGCCGCCATCGGCATCGAAACGCGAGTGGCTGCGGCTGGGGGTGCGGGTCGCGCCAAGAACCTGGAGTCCACGCGAAACCTGGGCATATCCGCTAACCGAAGTGCGGTTCGTGCCGCTGTCCGCCTGGATCGAGGCCCGCACGACCCGCAGATCGTCACTGTAGGCCCCACCGTTGCGGTAGGACTGTTCGACGTGCCGGCCGTCGAGCGCGACCGCAGCCCAGACAGCTCTTTTGCGGTCGCGGACGATCGGATGAGCCAGGCGCAAGCTGACAGCCTGGCTCTCGGTGCCGACGGTATTGTTCTGAGGAGCGCTGCCTTGGCGCGACCGAGAGGCCGAAGCGCCGACACGCAGGCGTGTTTCGCCCGCCAGCGGCGCTCCGTAGGCCAAGTCGGCCTGGACGTACTCGCCTGGATCGTTGGGTACGGTCATTACCGACAGCGCCAGCTGGTCACCCGCCGCGACGACACCGTTGCGGGCTAGGCGGACGTTGGCCTGCACCGGCCCCAGCGATCGCGCGCCACGGTTATCGACGTAGATGCTGCCGGTCCAGCGCTTGAGGCCGGCGACGACGACCAGCTTATGGCGGGCCGGATCGTCGAGATTGGGCTCGATGCGCGAACTGGGGCGCACCCCTGGAAGATCGCGCGCCAGGGTTAGGCGGCGCTCCAGGTCTGCCAGGCGCAGGGGGCGTCGGCCCGCTACGCCGTCGAGCAAGACCTCAACAGCAGGAGCCGCGTCGCCCGTGACTTCGATCTGGTCGATGTAGCCTTCGTAGACTCGGATACGGGCGTGACCGCCCGGGACCTGCGGCGGCACGACAGCGCGCGACAGGAAATAACCGTCGGCGCGATACTTGTCAGTGATGGCCTGGGCGATCTTGACCAGGTCTTCCATGGCCACTTCACGGGCCAGATAGTCGGAATACAGCGGAGCGAGCTGCTTCAGCGGATAGGCGCCAACCCCGTCGATGGTCAGGCCTGTCAGGACGAAACGCTCGCTGGACTGGGCTTGAGGGCGCGACTGCTGCTGGGCAAGGGCCGGCGTTGAAATGCTCAGCGCTGAAAGAATAGTCGCGAGCAAGCAGGCGCATAACCTGGCAAAAGCTATGTCGACTAGCAGACGCTTAGAATTCGATCCGAGATGTCCCACAACGAAGACAGTGGCAGAGATAGATAAATCCACTGTTAAGCGCGCTTCGAAACTACGGAAGTTAGGAGAGATTTAGCTTCGTGGGTTTATGTCTGACCAACTACATCGATTGGCATGTATAGAGGTACTACCATGGGTCTGACCCGTATGGCCGTCGCGGTTTCGGCGATTGCGCTGAGCGCTACGGGCGCCTTCGCGGCGGACTGGAAGCTCGTCGAGGTCGCTGGCGTCGTCCGTGTGGCAGCCCCTGGTAAGGCTCCGTCGCCCGCCGTCGCCGATCAGGTCCTACCGGTCGGGAGCACGGTCACGACGGCCGCAGGCGGCCGCGCGGCCCTATTCAATGGCAAGCAGCGCATCACCCTTGGCCCCAACAGCCGCATGTCGGTAGCGCCAGAGTCGAACGACGGTATGACCCGCGTCATGCAGGATCTGGGGTCGATCCTGTTCCAAGTCGACAAAAAGCCTTCGCAGCACTTCCGCGTCGAGACCCCACTGCTAGCCGCCGTCGTGAAGGGCACCACCTTTACCGTCAACGTCGAGATGGGCGCCGACTCCGTCCACGTCGCCGAGGGCTTGGTCGAGGTTCACGCCAACCAGGGCAGCGCGACGCGCGATGTGGGAGCTGGGGCGACAGGCGTGGTGTCCAAGGCGGCGCCCGAGCAGCTCAACGTCGAAACGCCGCGCGCGAGTGTCGATGCACCCCTTCCCGCACAGACCGTGTCGTTGGACTACGGTGCGGTCTCGGGGGGGCTCGTCGAGGGTCCGGGGACAGCTAGTGCGGGCGTGGCTGCGCCTATGGCGCCGCCGGCGAACATGGTCGCCTCCGCTGCTGGCGAAGGCCCGACCTCATCAGGCGGCGCGACCCCGGCTGCTTCCGTGCCGATCGCCCACGTCAGCCTCGCGGCAAGCGGCGACATCGCCAGCCCAGCCGCTGGCGCAGACGGTTTGGGACGCCCTGGGACGACAACGGAAAACCTGGGCCATACCGGCGGCACTACCGGATCGAACACCGGTGCGAGCGCCGGCAACGGTAACGGCGACAGCGGCTCCAACAACAACGGCCAGGGTGACGGTAATTCCGGGAACAACGGTCAAGGTCAGGTCAGCGGCAACGGCGGTAGCAGCGGCAGCGGCAGCGGCAACGGGACCACGGGCTCGAACGAGAACGGCCAGGGCAACGGCAATTCCGGGAACAGCGGGAACGGCAACTCGGGAAATAATGGCCAAGGCCAAGGCCAAGGCCAAGGCCAAGGCCAAGGCCAAGGCAACGGCAACGCCGGTGGCAATGGCAACGGAAACTCAGGCTCGAACGGCAACGGTCAGGGCAACGGCAATTCCGCGGACAGCGGGAACGGCAACTCGGGGAACAATGGCCAAGGCCAGGGCAACGGCAACGCCGGCGGCAATGGCAACGGAAACTCAGGCTCGAACGGCGACGGTCAGGGTAACGGCAATTCCGGGAACACCGGCAACGGCAACTCGGGGAACAATGGCCAAGGCCAGGGCAACGGCAACGCCGGCGGCAATGGCAACGGGAACTCAGGCTCGAACGGGAATGGTCAGGGGAACGGCAGTTCCGGTGATACCGGCAACGGCAACTCCGGCAACTCCGGCAACTCCGGGAACAGCGGCCAGGGCCAGGGCCAGGGCAATGGCAACGCCGGCGGCAATGTCAACGGAAACTCAGGCTCGAACGGCAACGGTCAAGGCAACGGCAGTTCCGGTGACACCGGCAACGGCAACTCCGGGAACAGCGGCCAGGGCCAAGGTAACGGCAACGCCGGCGGCAATGGCAGCGGGACCTCAGGCTCGAACGGAAACGGCCAAGGCAACGGCAATTCGGGTGACACCGGGAACGGCAACTCCGGGAACAACGGCCAAGGCCAGGGCAACGCTGGCGGGAACGGCAACGGAAATGCGGGCTCGACCGACAATGGTCAGGGCAACGGCAACTCCGGCAACAACGGAAACGGAAACAGCGGATCTACGGGCAACGGCAACGGCAAACCCAAGGGTTAAGTCTTGATCGAGATTAAAACGATCCTTGGCACGCGTCTGCGGTCGGCCATTGGCGTGGCGCTGGTTACGGCGTGCGCGGCGCTTGCCGCTCAGGTCGGGGCCCTGCATCCGCTGGACGACGCTCTTTCGCAGTGGCGCTTCCAGTTGCTCAAGCGGCCGCCCAGCGCCACGCTGACCGTCGTCGAAATCGACGCCGAGAGCCTGCGCGCCGCCGGAACCTGGCCCTGGGGCCGGGACCGGTTCGCGCGGGTAATCGACAATCTGAACGGCGCCGGCGCCAAGGTGGTCGGACTCGACGTCGATTTCAGCGCCCGCTCTTCGACCGCCGCCGACGAGGCGCTTGCCGCGACCGTTCGGCGCTGGCCCGGCCAGGTCATCATGCCCACCTTCGTCCAGGCCGGGCGCGGCCCCGATGGCCGCACCATCAGCACCCGCCCGTTAGACGCCCTGACCGAGGATGTCGTGCTGGCCAGCGTCAACGTTCCGATCGACGCCGATGGGCGTGTGCGGCGCTATAAGCTGGGATTTGACACCCCCGCCGGCCCGCGTCCCTCGATGGCGGCAACGCTGCTGGGCCGCTCTCCGGACTCGGGCGAATTCCTGATCGACTACGGCTTCAACGCCAACGCCGTGCCCAGGCTCAGTTTCAAGGACGTCTACGCCGGCAAGTTCGATCCGAATTTGGTCCGTGGCCGCAACGTCCTAATCGGCTCGACGGCCATCGAACTGGGCGACCAGTTCGCTACGCCTAAGGGCGGGATCATGCAGGGCGTGTATGTCCACGCCCTGGCTTATGAAAGCCTTCTCGTTGGCCGCGCACTACAGGCGCCGGGCCTGCTACTGCTGGTCATCTGCGCGGCCCTGGTGGCGTTCTTCTTGCGCCCTAGAGACAGCGCGAACTATGGCGCGGCGCTACGCCGCCATCTGTTTGTGGCCGGGGCGGTAATCATTCTGCCCGCGGTGCTCCAGGCGTGGACCCCGGTTTCCTTCAGCCCCGGCGTCCTGATCCTGACCCAGGTTTTGAGCCTGGCCTGGCTGGTGCGCGCTGAACTCAAGCGCCGCGCCGAAGCGGTGGTGCAGGCGCGCGAAGCTCATCTGCGACAGCTGGCTGATCACATGCGCGAAAGCCGCGATAGCATCCAGGCCGCCCACGACGAACTGGCCGTTGCTAACGTCGCGCTGGACAACGCGCTCAAGGCGCGCACCGACTTTCTGGCTATGACCAGCCACGAGATCCGCACGCCGCTCAACGGTGTTATGGGCATGACACAGGTGGTCCTGGCCGATCCGACCCTGCCTGCCGAGGTTCGCGAAAAGATCCGTCTGGTCCACGCTAGCGGTGAGACCATGCTGGCCCTGGTGGAGGACCTGCTGGACGTCGCCAAGATGGAGAGCGGGACCATCGACATCGAGAAGGCGCCGATGGACCTGGGCCGCCTGTTCGACGAGACGCTTGCAGTCTGGACCGACAAGGCCCTGGAGAAGGGCCTGCGCCTGACCGGGGACCGCGCCCAAGCGCCGGCCCTGATCGACGAGGACGCCGGCCGCCTTCGCCAGATCCTGTTCAACTTGCTGGCCAACGCCATTAAATTCACTGACGCGGGTGAGATCTCGCTGACCAGCGCTGTCGAGCGATCGGAGTCCGGCCACGCTCTGGTGTTCACCGTCGCCGACACCGGCATCGGCATCGCGCTGGAACACTTCGAGCGGATCTTCGAACCCTTCACCCAGGTCGACGCCAGCACGACGCGTAAGTACGGTGGCACGGGGTTGGGCCTGCCGATCTGCCGTCGACTGGCCACTGCGATGGGCGGCACTTTGCAGGTCGAAAGCGAGTTGGGCGTCGGCTCTCGCTTTATTGTCCGGCTGCCTCTGACCGAAATCGTGGTGGCCGACGGAGGGACGGCCACGGCGCTGCAGGACGCCACCGTGCTGCTCGTCGAGGCCAACCCCTTGGCGCGAGGCGTCCTGAAGGCCGCGCTCTCGGCCCAGGTTGCCCACCTCGAGATCGTCGCGACGCTTGGAGAGGCCCGCCAAGTCATCGCCGGCCGCGCCTGTGATCTGGTGCTCCTCGAAGGCAAGACCCTTTCCGAGGCCCAGCGCGAGGCCGCTGAGGTGTTGGCGGATTTCGCCGGCGAGGCGGGAGCGGCACGGATCGCCGTGCTGTGGGCCGGTGAAGCTGAGGAGGCGGGATCACTGCGAGCCGTCGGCGCGGATCTCGTCGTCCAAAAGCCGATCGCGGCGGGTGAATTGCCCGATCGCCTGCGGGAATTGTTCGCGGCCGATGTCGTCGCCGACGCAGCTTAAAGGAAAGTCTAAGATGCGTGTGCTCTTCGTGGACGACAACGCGATGAACCGGCTAGTCGTGAAGAGCATGCTGTCGGCCGCAGAGGTCGAGATGGTCGAAGCCGAGACCGCTGAAGTCGGCCTGGCGTTAATCGAGGCCCAGCCCTTTGACATCGTCCTGATGGATTTCCGTATGCCCGGCATGGATGGCTTAACGGCCATCCGCGCAATCCGGGCGCGATCGGACGCCAAGGCGCATCTGCCCATCCTGATGGTCACGGCTGATAATGGGCTTGATCTACGCGCGCGAGCCCTGGCAGCGGGAGCGGACGACCTCTTGCGCAAGCCCGTCCAGATGCAACCTCTTTTCGATTCAATCGCGATGGCGATGGCGAAGGGTTCGCGCGGTGAGGAATTGGTTATCTAGCGCCTCAGCCGAGGTTTGGTCTTAAAGACCGAGTCCGCGGCCTCTTCCCAAACCGAGATATTGCGACAACCCCTCACCAACGCCGCGGCCCAGCTCGGCTGGAAGGCCCAACTCAACGCGCCGCGTTCGAAGCAGCGACTCCATCTGTGGGTCCCGCTCCAGGCTCTTGGCCATAGCGCCCATGCGATCCTTGATCTGACGGGCGCCCGTCATGTCGCCTTCGAAGTGCAGTGCTGATCGCTGACGCTCCAGACTCTGCCAACGCTCGACGAATCGATCTGCCCGCAAACGTGGATCGGCCCGAATCTCGGCCTCAAGCTGAAGAACTCGGATCGCCCGCTGTGTCCGCCCGGAAGCGATCTCGCCGGCCAGACCAGGCTCTCGCATGTAGGCCCGCTCCAGATCCTTGGCGGCGTGAAGGCCGACCTCGCCCATAGCCTCGCGGGCATCCACCAGCGCCTGCCGCTGGGGCGCCGGCACCGGCAAGCCGCGGTCGTTCATCCGCAAGACGTCGGCCGCGGCGCGGGCGTGACGCTCGATCGTGCTTTGCTGGTCGAACTGGCCGATCTCCCGCGCCAGCGTCACCGGCTGACGCGGCGGGCTGATCGGCTTGAAGCCTTCGAACATCCCGTGCTCGCGTTGCGGCGGTTCTTTCGGCCGCATCGACGCCGGCACATGGATGTCGCGCCGCTCCGCAAAATCGCTGGCCATGTCCTTGGCCCGCTCGCGCGACAAGGCGCGGGTCAGCTTGCCGAGATCCTCGAACTCGTCGCGGCCGTAGTGGAGCTGCACGCTGTCGCGGTGACGCGAGAGGGCGACATAGGCGCCGTGACGATCCATCCCCGGCGTCGCGAGCACATGCGCGCGATCGACGGTGACGCCCTGGCTCTTGTGGATGGTGGCGGCATAGCCGTGATCGACCTGGGCGTAGTCCTTCAGGTCGAAGACGACCGATCGCCCCGCGTCGAGGCGCACGGTCATCTGGCCGGCCGATACCCCCTCGATCTCTCCGAGCATGCCGTTCTTCACCCCTAGCCCGCGATCGTTCTTCAGGAACATCAGTCGATCGCCCGTCGCGAACGACCGCTCGCCGCGCTCGGCCTTCACCGTCACGTCCTCGCCCAAGGCGCCGGCCTCACGCAGCCGCTCGCGAGCCGTCAGATTGAGCTCGCGTACCTCGTCGTTGGTGTGGGTGAGGATGATCCGGGTCTTGTCCGGCTCGGCCATGCGCTCGCGGTCCCAGCGCTCGACCAGGTCCTCGCGCGCCTGGTCGCGGGTCTTGGCGGCATGGACCATGCCTCGCGCGTCGTAGGCGCCCAGCGCCTCACCCGTGCGACCGGTCGCCAGATGTCGGGTGGCGTCGCGCTGCCATTCCTCATGCTGCCGGCGAACCTGGGTGATCTCGACGTGGGAATGACGCTCGGCGATCGACCGAAAGGCCGCGCCGGCCTCGATGGCCTGGAGCTGCTCCGGATCGCCGACCAACACCACCTTGGCCCCGGCCCTCTCGGCCGCTGACAACAACCGCTCCATCTGCCGCGAGCCGATCATGCCGGCCTCGTCGATCACCAGCACATCGCGAGCGTCAAGCAACTCGCGGTCTTTCGCCCACTGGTGTTCAAGGCTGGCGATGGTGCGCGAGGCAATGCCGGAACCGCCCTCCAGATTCTCGGCGGCAATGCCCGACAGGGCTAGACCCTGGACGCGAAAGCCGGCGCCTTCCCAAGCCTCGCGGGCGACGCCCAGAAGCGCCGACTTGCCCGTGCCCGCATAGCCGACAACGACGCCAAGATCCCGGCCCTCGGTGACATGCTCGAACGCCGCTTTCTGCTCGCCCGAAAGAACGAGACCGCGCTGCGCGGCGCGCGCCAGGGCGCGCCGTTTCTGCGACGCGCTGACGTCGTGCGTTTGACGCTCCGCCATCACTTCGCTCGCCCGATGCAGCCGACCCTCGACGGCAATCATGTCGCGGCTGGTGAAGCGGTCCTCGCCGCGTCCGTCCTGCCCCAGCGCCACCAACTCGGGCGAGGTTCGCACCGCGCTCATGGCCCGGTCGAACTGATCCTTGCCGTCCGATTGGCGGTGAATGAACTTCGCCAGATCCTGCTGCGTGAACGTCGCCTGCTGGTAGGTGATGGCGTCCAGGGCGATCCGTGGATCGGCGATGATCTTTTCGCCGTTCTCGCGAGCGATGCGGTGATGATCTTCGAGCCGCTCGGTCTCGACACCCTCGCCGGCCATGCGCCCGGCGGCCGGACCGATCTTGTGCTGCGGCTCAAGGTCGATGCCCTGGGCTTCCAGGCTGCGATGATCGATCCGCGCGTCGATGTCGAGCTGGGCGAGCCGCTCGTTGACGTGATCGGCCCAGGCCTCGCGCCAGTGCTCGACCAGCTCGGTGCGGTTCCAGTCGCGCACCTTGGCGCCGAAGCCCTCCTCGCCGACCTCGCGCATACTGAGCATGACGTGGGCGTGGGGCTTGGCCAGGCCGTCCGGACCGATGTCCCAATGCACATTGAGATCGGCGACCATGCCATGATCGACCATCTCGCGCTGGACGAAGTCGCGGGTCAGTTCGATGCCCTGTGCCTGGTCCATCTCGCGGGGAATGGCGAACTCGACCTCGCGGGAGAGCTGGGCGTCCTTGCGCTTTTCGCCGGCCTCGACGGCGTTCCACAGCATGGCCCGGTCGGAGAGCTGCTCGGGCGCGCCGTCCGGCAGCATGATCTCGGAGTGGGCGACGCCGGACTTGTTGGTGAAGTCGTGATCGCGATCCAGTCGCTCATCGTGCAGCCGGCTAGCGGAGCGATAGGCAGCCGAGGCCACGGCGCTGGCGCCGGTGGCGCGGCTGATGACTTTGACGCTGAAGTGGTAGATCGCCATGGCGACAGACCACCTACGCCCTCAAGCGCACGTCGGCACGACGTATAAGCGCGCCCTCCCAAGAAAGAATCTCGGGAGGGACCGGGGCGTCTCAGTGTGTTCCGGCGACCTTACAGCATTCCCGGCTCGACTTCTTTACGATCAGCGCATCATCGTAACCTGGAGACTTGGGATGCGCAAACCACGTGACTTCGACGCCGAACTGAAGAGCCTCGAAGACAAGGCCAAGACCCTGAAGGATCGCAAGGTCAGACAGCTTGGCGAGCTGGTCATCGCCACCGGCGCCGACGCCCTCGACATCGACACCCTGGCCGGCGGACTGCTGGATCTCGCCGACGCCGGGAACGCCGCGCGCAAGGAGGGTTGGAGGAAGCGCGGCGCTGGGTTCTTTCGCGGCGGGTCGAGCGCCCCTGCGTCTCGCGCTGGCGGCGACCAATGACGCCGAGCGCCGAGCGAAAGCGGCGCGCTATCGCCTGGAAGCCCAGCGGTCCAGGCGCGATACGCGGGCGTGGGTGGTGAGGCGGCGCGAGCGTACCCGCCATCTGATCGAGCTTGGCGGCCTGGTCCAGAAGTCTGGCCTCGTCGAACTCACCCGCGATGATCGCGCCGCGCTCTACGGGGCCTTCACCTTCCTGGCGACCATGTTGAAGGCCGACGACGCCGAGCACACCCTGGCGCTCTGGCGGCGCGGTGGAAAGCGGGCGTTCGAGGCCGAAGCACGCTCTTCGCCAGAGATCCGTTGAGAGATCGTCAGGCCTTGTCGGCGCTCTCGTCGTCGGCCATGGCGCGTACGAGATCGAGGACCTGCCGACGGACGCGGCCCCGGCCGATCTTCGGGAACATCTCAGCCAACTCCAGGCCTTCGGGTGTGTTGAGGAACTCCGTGACGACGCGCTCGGCAGCGGCGCCGACTTCGTCGACTTCGTCGGTCATCGGGTCAGCCAGGCCGTCGAAGAAGAACGACACCGGTACCTGAAGCGTCTTGGCGATCTCGTAGAGCTTGCTAGCGCTGACGCGGTTGGCGCCGCGCTCGTATTTCTGCACCTGCTGGAAGGTTAGCTTCAGCGCATCGGCCAGCGTCTCCTGGCTGACGCCCAGCATCTTGCGGCGCATGCGCACGCGGCCCCCGACGTGGATATCGACGATATTGGGCGTGCGGGCTTCAGGGCTATCGGTCACGAAAGTCTCCATGGCCGGATCGCTGCCAACGCCGCCGATCCGGGAAAACGCTTGCGGCGCACAAACTCCCCGAAGCGTGGCTTTTCAAGGTCGTTCTCCATTCGCGCTAGTCGCGTGTGGATTCGACGTGTCCGGATCAATCGGCGATGCTGGGGGATGTCCAAGTACGATCCCCTGTCGGGCCATCTGCGTCGCCAGCGTCAAGACGAACTCGAACTGACCTTCACCGAGATCGAGCGCATCCTCGGCGCCATGCTTCCCAAGGGCGCGGCCCGTCAACAGTGGTGGGCGAACACTACCGACCCTCACACGAGCCATGTACAGCGCAAGTCCTGGGGAGGCGCCGGCTATGAAGCCTTTCTCATCGCCGGCAAGGAGCGTGTCCGCTTCAAACGCGTGCGCTGACGAGGCGGCTTGGCTGGGCCTGCCCGGCTGGTCACTGGGTTTGCTGCCGTCGCCGACACTCGCTCGGAGACAAGACGCCCTGGATCGCTTGGTGGAACAAGGGCCGGACGGGCTGGCGCGCGTCAAGGGGACGCCCTGCGGGCGTCTCGCGGAGCGACGGCGAAGCCGCCCTTGACCCGCACCATCCCGCCCGGCAGAGGCTCTCCAAGCGCTCCAGGGCGAGCACCGACCTTTCAGGTCCTGGCTCCCGCAGGTTGGGGTGGGCAAGACGGCTGCCGGAGGGGGCGGGGTTAGCGTTGGCAAACGAGCGCCCCGCAGTATGGGCAGCGCGCGGTGCGCAGCTCCTCCATCGTCGCCTTGAAGAGGTCGTAGCCGTCGCCCTGCTGATGGACCATGACCCGCAGCGCCACCTCCAGCTTGGCGACGACCCCGTGCATGTCGCTGGCGCGCACCGCAGGAAGAGCCTCTAGCCACGTTGCCCTCTGCTCGAACAGCGGCTCCAGCTGTTTGTCGATGGTGTCCATCTCCTGCGTCGGCGACAGCGCCACCCGTTCGTCGGGCGTCATCCGCTCCCAGCGCTTCTCCCGCACAAGGATGCTCTCCAAGTCCGACCAGCGCAGGCCTAGGCGGTCAATCTCCGCGTCAAGCGCCATCCACTCGGCGCAGCGCGCCGCGGCCGGGTCCGGTACTGCGCCGCCGCCCGCGCCCGCAACCACCGGCGCAACGCTGGCGGCGCCGATCACGACACGCCGCGATAGGGCGAATGGTCCCTTGTCGTCAGACATTGGGAGGCTCCGCTTTGGAAAGTTTGATTGGAGGCCGGACGCGCTCGATCAGGTCGACCGTGCGCGAGATCTCAAAGAGCGCGTCGGCCAAGTTCGTCTGGACGTCGGCAACGGAGAGACCGAGGTGACGGGCGATCAGTGCGTAGTCGAGCGCCTTGATGTGGTTGAGCAGGAAAACATCTCGTGTCTCGCGGCGAAGCCGAAAGACTGCATAGGACATGACCTGTTGGGTGTTATGCGGATCGAAGGACCGGCCACGCCAGAGGCCAGGATGTCGCCAGCGCCACCACTGGCTGACGACAATCGGCCACGGCAGAGCAAGGCGTGCCATCACGATTCCCCGTCTCGACCGGCATCCGCCCCAGCGCTCTCAACGACGGCGTCGATGAGCGCGCGGACAGTCGTGCAGGCCTCCACCCAGCAGACCGACCCGATGGTCTCTGCCGGCATCCCTGAGATGGCGTGGACCCTGTAGTACGGGCTCAGGAGCGCCGCCAACTCAGGGAGCTTGGCGGGACCGTCGGTAAAGCCAGCGCGGCGCGCGAACCGGAGCGCTTTGACGAGATCGTGCCGGAGATAGACCCGGTTCCAGTCATCGGTGATCCCTCGGTCCAGCAAGTACGCCTTCAGCGCTAGCTCGATGGCGATGGCCAGGAAGTAGCGGGCGCCCTCGGGGTGTCGTGTCAGCACCGCCTCTGCCCCTTGTTGAAACCCAGCGGCGTTGCGGCGGAACGTCGCCGCCAAAGAGCGGTCGATGTCGCCGCGTCGCCGGGGAACGCGGCGAGTCACTTTTCACCGGCGAAAATGGCAAGTTCACGGACGGCGCGGGCGATCAGGCCATGCGCCTCGGAGTGGTCCTCCACGAAGATCAGGCGCGCCGCTACCGAAAGGTTGGCGATAACGGCCTCGACGCTTTTCGCTGGCGTCGGTCGCATAGCTTTGAGGAGAGCGTGTCCCTCGACCTCCAGCACATCGAGCCGCGCGTCAATCTCGGCGAGCCTGGCGCCTTCGGGGATTTCGGCCTGCTGGGCGGGCGTGAGTTTGTACCAACTGCGGTGCGTGATCAGCCAGCCTTCCAGCGTGCCCCACTCAAGTTGGAAGTGGCGCTGTTCACCATCGACAGCGAGCCATCGACGACAGACTTCGATGGATGGATCTGCCGAAGCTCGAACTTGACCTGGGCTGGGCGCCAACGGTGCCGCCGTTACTCCTGCGAGCATGCTTCGGCGAGAGAACTTGGTATGCCCTCTTTCGCCAAACTGATCAGTTCGAGAACACCGAACGTGCATCGTTGCCTCCATAACCGATATCGCTTATACATAAGCGATATCGGTTATGTCAATTTTCCGACGATGGCTGTTGTGATTGGGTTGGAAGGCTCTGCGTCACCCGATAGGCATGAGCCTATGGGACGCCCCGCGCTTGGATTGAAGCAGACGACAGTGAGGTTGCCGGTGGAAACCGTGCGCCGCATCGAGACGCTGCTGGGCCCTCACCAACTTGCTGCCTTCATTCGCGAAGCCGTCGAGAACGAACTGCGGCGGCGCGAGGGGCGCAGCTAGTCCGACGCCCAGGACGAAATTAGTGGCGCCAGAGTGCAGCCAACGTCACGGAGGTCCGATCTCACCTTCGCTAGAGGTGCCTAGGGCCTGTCTTTGTTTCCCAGAGTACGATCTCGCCCCGCGAGGCCTTGCCGCCAGCGGCGAGCAATCCAATTCTGCCCCATCGAATGCCTTCAGATCCCAGTCTGTGGAGCTTGAAACGATGGCCGATCCCGACCGCATTGTCCGCCTCAAGACCGTGCTCGCACGCACGGGCCTGAGCCGCTCGACCCTCTATCGGAAGATCGGGGAGGGAACCTTTCCTCGCCAAATCCCAATCAGTGTCCACGGCGCGGGATGGCACGAGTCCGCGATCAATCGGTGGATCGCGGATCCTGGCGGCTACCGTCCAGAACCAGGCGAGCACTCTTCATGACTCTTCGCTGACCTTGGGAAGGTCCGCTTGGTGGAAGGCCGGGATGAGGTGACCGGCGCCGTCCCGGCAGCGGTTGAACCTGGCGCCGAGCCGCCGAAATCGCCCGCACCAAAAGGCCGCTAACGGTTTATTCCGGCCAGCAGAGCCTTGCGCACCATCTCCGACAGGCTCTTGGCCTGCAGCTTGGTCATGACGTTGGCGCGGTAGATCTCGACCGTGCGAGGGCTGATGCCGAGGTCGATCGCTATGGTTTTGTTGGCGTGGCCTTCGACCAGGCCGTTCAGCACGTCGCGCTCGCGAGGCGACAGCGAGGCGATCATCCGTTGGGCTTCGTGGGTCGCCTGGTCGGCTTCGTGGCGCGCGTGGCCAGCTTCGAGGGCCGTGCTTAGCGCCGCGAGCAGCACCTCGTCGTCGAACGGCTTCTCGATGAAGTCCGAGACGCCCGCCTTCATCGCCTCAATGGCCAGGGCGACGTCGGCGTGGCCGGTCATCACGATCACCGGATCGTCCCAGCCCTGGCCGCGCAGTCGCCGCACCAGTTCCAGCCCGTTGATCTCAGGCATCCGCACGTCGGTCAGCAGGCAGCCCGAGCCCGCCGGTGGCAGTTCGTCCAGGAACGCCTGGGCCGACTCGAACAGCCGGTAGGCGATGCGGTTGACCTGAAGCAGGAACCCCAGGGAATCCCGCATGGCGGCGTCGTCGTCGACGACGTGCACGACTCCATTGCTATGCGCGCCCCTGCTATGCGCCATGATCCGCTTCCGCCGTCTTGAGAGTGAATTTGAAGGTCGCGCCGCCGCCGGGCGTGTCCTCGGCCCACAGATGGCCGCCGTGGGCTTCGATAATGG
The DNA here is from genome assembly GCF_058681635.1 of Caulobacter sp. ALps2. Classification (NCBI taxonomy): domain Bacteria; kingdom Pseudomonadati; phylum Pseudomonadota; class Alphaproteobacteria; order Caulobacterales; family Caulobacteraceae; genus Caulobacter; species Caulobacter sp. ALps2. Next base: position 1,440,139 of record NZ_CM178743.1, on the reverse strand, counting down.
TCCGCGAGATCGACAGGCCTACGCCCATGCCGGTGCGCTTGGTTGTCATGAAGGGCGCGAAGAGCTGGTCGCGGATCTCCGGCGCGATACCGGGGCCTGTGTCGCTGACGCTAACCAGCGCGTCCTCGCCCGAGCGGCCGATCGAGACGGTCAATTGCCGGCGTTCGCAGCCCTCTAGGGCGTCCAGGGCGTTGCGCACCAAGTTCACAACCACCTGCTGCACCTGCACCCGGTCGACCAGTACATCCTCGTCGGCGCCGTAGTCGAAGCGGACATCCACCCCGATCTGTCGCGCCCCGACCAAAGCGAGGGCGGCGGCCTCCTCGACCAGGCGCTGCAAGCTCTCGACCGCGCGCTCGGTCTCGCCACGGGCCACGAAGTCGCGCAGGCGGCGGATGATGTCCCCAGCCCTCAGAGCCTGATCATTGGCCCGACCTAGTGCGTCGCGCAACAACTCTCGATCCAGATCTTCGTTGTCGGCGAGACGCCGCGCGCCCTTCAGATAGTTGGCGATAGCCGAAAGTGGTTGATTGATCTCGTGAGCCAGGGCCGAGGCCATCTCGCCCATTGAGGTCAGGCGCGCAATGTGGACCAGTTCGCCCTGTAGCTCTTGAAGACGCGCCTGGGTGCGCTGGGTCTCGGTCAGGTCGCGGACGAAGCCGGTGAACAGCCTTCCGCTCGTCGTCTGGATCTCGCCCACGGCCAGCTCCATCGGAAAGGTCGAACCATCCTTGCGCTCGCCGATGACCACTCGGCCCAGGCCGATGATCCGGCGCTCGCCGGTCTGATAGTAACGCGCCAGGTAGCCGTCGTGCGCCGACCTGTAAGGCTCGGGCATCAAGAGGCTGACATTGCTGCCCAGCACCTCTTCCGGTGTCCAGCCGAACAGTCGCTGGGCTGTGGCGCTGAAGGCGCGCATCAGACCCTTCTCGTCGATCAGCACCATGGCTTCGGGAACGGTGTCTAGGATCGAGGCCAGGTGTGCTTCGCGCATCCGCAAGTCCTCGGTGACAGCCGCTGCGCGCCGCCGCTCGCGGAAGAACCGCTCCCCGCCGATGCTGATGCTGAGCCCGACGACGGCATAGAGCGCCGCCCCGACATAGTCGCCGGTCTCGAGCGGCCGCCTGAACGCGGTCAGAACCACGAACAGCAGGGTCGTGACCAAGATCGCAGCCAATCCGCCCCTCAGCCCACGCAGGGCTGCCGCCGCGACGATGGCCGGGAAGAAGAAAAGATAGAGACCGCGCTCGCTCAGCACCGGCTCGAAGGCCATGCGCAAGCACAGGCCTGCGCCAGCGATGCCCAACACAAGGGCGATCGTCAGGATCGTCTCCCGCTGGTCAGTGGCCAGCAGGCGTTCGTCCGGCAGTGTCATGGAGGTCCGAAGCATGGGTGCGACGCAAACCCTAGGGGATTTTCCCTAGGGATCGACCAGAATTTTCCGGTCCACGGTCGAAGCGTAGAACCCTCCTCGAGACGGCGACACGAGGTCGCCAGCACAAAGAGGGGTTAAGGCCATGACCGGTCCCGCCATCGATCTCAGCATTCACCACAAGCCGGCGGGCGTGTCGGACACCGTCGCCTTCGGCTTCGTCAAGGCGCTGCGCTTCTGCGCAGACACCTTCTTCGCCAAGCGCTACGGCCACCGCGCCGTCGTGCTTGAGACCGTCGCCGCCGTGCCCGGCATGGTCGGCGCCACGCTGAACCACCTGAAGTGCCTACGCCGCATGGAAAGCGACAAGGGCTGGATCAAGACCCTGATGGACGAAGCCGAGAACGAGCGCATGCACCTGATGACGTTCATCGAGGTGGCCAAGCCGACCCTGTTCGAGCGTTTCGTCGTCGTGGCCGCCCAGTGGGTGTTCTACCTGTTCTTCTTCGGCCTCTATCTGGTCAGCTCCAAGACCGCTCACCGCGTGGTCGGCTATTTCGAGGAAGAAGCGGTGATCAGCTACACTCACTACCTCGCCGAGATCGACGAGGGCCGCAGCGCCGATGTGCCGGCCCCGCAGATCGCGCTCGACTACTGGAACCTGCCCGCCGACGCCACGCTTCGCGACGTCGTCGAGGTGGTCCGGGCGGACGAAGCGCACCACCGCGACGTCAACCACGGCTTCGCCAACGAGCTAGCTGGCATGCCGGCGGGCGAGATCGCCCCGTGCCCCCCGCACGTGGTCCTCGAGCCCAACTGGAAGACGGCCGCCTGAGGCCTCTTCCAAACGCCGACCAACGGCCGGACCCCCGCGGGTCCGGTCTTCTTTTCCCGGAGCGGCCGCGGCCATGACGGCGCAATTCCGACCCTTGGTCCTCGTGCTCGAACGCGATCCAGCGGTGGCGGCCTCTTTGGTCTTCGCCCTCCGGCTGGAAGGGTTCGACGTCGAGGTTCACGCCGCGCCCGAGGCGATCGAACAGGCCATTTGCACGCAGCCAGCTTGCCTGTTCGTCGACGCCGACCATCCGGCTGTCTCGCCAGCCGACCTGCTGTCGCGCGCCCGAGCCAGGGGCTTCACGGGTCCAGCGATCTTCACCGCCACCCACCCGACTCGCCGCCTCGGCGCCGACATCCGCGCCAGCGGCGCGCATCTGCTAGAGAAGCCTTGGAGTGGTGACGGCGTCGTCGCCGAAGTACGGAACGCGATCACCCGCCGGCAAACGGAACCGGTCGGCGCGAACGGTTCAGCGACCCATGCGTCGGAGCTGAGCGTCGCATTCCCGCTACCGCGCCAACTGCAGTAACTGGCGCGACCTAGCCTGCCATTTCGGACGCCTGGATCGGCAGGGTTGGGGCGCCGCCTGCATGGTCGCGGCGCGCGCTTGCCGGATTCCGGTGCCTTGCTAGAGTCGGTTATTGGCGCGACCTCACCAGCGGTGGCAGCAGGTATCGTCAGCACCGGGGCTATCTCGCAGGCGACTCCTTGGTCAGCTGACCGGCGGCAATTTTCCATTCGCCGGCCCTGTCCGCCGAGGCCACCAGGATCAGGGCTCGCTGAAGGCCCGGGACAGGCTGGCCGTTCATGAGAAAGTCCATGTGAAAGAATACGGTCGCGACGTCTGGACGAACGAGATGGGCCTCAGGCTTGTCCTTCAAAACGATCGTCGTCTTGGCCGCCCAGCCGCCGACGTGGACCTTGGCGAACTCCGAGACAATAGCCGCGCGGCCCTCGGTGCGTTCCTCGGCGACCGGCACCCAGACGGCGTCCTGCGTGTACAGCGCCTCGAAGGCCTTGGGATCGTGCGCGTTCCAGGCGGCGACGAACCGGTCGGCCAGGGTTTCGGGCCCGGCGGCGCGCGCCAGGGTTGGGACGAGCAGCAGGGCGGCGGTCAGGGCGGCGGTGCGACGCATGGCTTACTCCCTTGGATCCAGCGCATAGAACACCAAGTCCACGACACTGCACACCACCACTTCCACTCTGGAGCGCCATGGATGTCAGTCGCTGGCGCTGAGCGCGGCCAAAGCAAAGGTGTGCCGGGAATCCCTTCGACCTTTGTGCGAACGTTCAGTTTCCGCGAGGCGTGCCGACCGTCAGCTCATGGCGCGTCGTCGCCGTAGAGGCTCCCCATCGTCGCCCCAAATGGGGCATCATCCGATCGGGTTTCTCATGACCGTCGCTCTTCGGCGAAGTTCCGCGGCGACTTCACGCGCTAGCTCGGGTCCACCTTCGAATGTGTCAGCCCCTTTTTCGCACTCTGCCGCTATTCGGTCGAAGTGGTCCGGTGCCGACGGAGCCATCTCCTCAAGGATTTCCCTGATGACGAAGGCCGCATCCGAGGAGAGGTGAAACGGTAAGTCAGCATTGATGGGGTGGGTCATAGCTACCGAACGTGCTGCCTCGCCTAACAGAGAAAACCCTGTCATTTGCGGTTCAAGAGATGGCGCCGCGCCCCGAGCAGATGGTCAACTTAGCCGTTCGGTCGCTGCGGCTGTCCCCTGGCGCGAAACGTCCAGTTTCTGGCCGGATGCCAACGGCAGAAAATGGCGCGACGCGGCCGGCGGCGCGGACTTTCGATCGGGAGGGCGGGGAGTCCTCAAACCGTGCACGCCGACACTGCTAAGTCCAATAACGAGTTGGCGCGGTCCGCTAGTCGAATGGCGCGCTTGGTGAATGTTCAAATTCTCCGCTGCCCTAACTTCCCCTCATCGGCGCCGGCGATCTCCATGATTGCCGAGGCGCTCTAATCCTGGAGAAGGCAGCCATGAACAACCTCATTAAGGACGCACGTCACATCCCGGTCGACGACACCGGGACCACGGTGTCGTTCAGCCCGATTACCCTGGACGCGCCCGGCCGGGGCCTGCCGCTCGAGCTGCGGATCACCGGCCCCGTTTCGGGCGACGCCCTGCCCATCGTGCTGCTCTCGCACGGCCATGGCCCTTCGAACTACATCCCCTCGAAGGATGGCTACGGCCCGCTGGTCAACTTCTACGCCGAGCGCGGCTTTGTCGTGATCCAGCCCACCCACCTGAACTCCAAGGTTGCCGGCCTTCCGGCCGGCGCCGCGGGCGGGCCGCTGTTCTGGCGCTCGCGAGTCGAGGACATGAGCCTGATCCTGGACCGCCTGGACAAGATCGAGGCGCTGGCGCCGGCCTTCAAGGGGCGGCTGGATCGCGCCAAGGTCGCGGTTGTCGGCCATTCTATGGGCGGACAGACCGCCGGCATGCTGCTGGGAGCCCGGCTCACCGATCCGACGGACCCGGAGGCCCAGGACGTCAACCTGCTGGAGGCGCGTATTAAGGTTGGCGTACTGCTCACCGCGCCTGGCAATGGTGGCGACAGCCTGAGCGAGATGGCGCGCACCAACTACGGCTTCTTCAATCCCGACTTTTCCCACATGACCACCAGGAACCTGGTCGTCGTCGGCAGTGACGACGCCTCGGCCCACCTTACGGTCCGGGGGCCGGCTTGGCATGCCGACCCCTACTACGGCAGCCCTGGTGCCGAGGCGCTGATGACAGTCCTCGGTGCCAAGCACGGCCTGGGCGGCATTTCCGGCTACGACGCCAGGGAGACCGACGACGAGGATCCCGACCGCCTGGAGGTCGTCCTGCGCATGACATGGGCCTATCTACGCTCGGCCTTCGATGGCGACGACCGCGCCTGGGCGGCCGCGCGCGACGCGTTGCACAGCCAAGCCTCTTCCCAAGCGCGAGTCGACCTGCGCTAGCGAAGCCGTGCGTTCCTGGCCATTCTCGCGTGGATGGCCAGGACCGGCGCAAGCGCGGAAAAGGAGCTACGCACATGACGTCGCCAGTGATGGACAGAGGCCGGTTTCCGCCGACGCTTTGGCGAGCGGTGCGGAGCGCGGGTTTGGAACCGCCCAAGATCCTGCGCGCGGCAGGGCTTCCATCGACCCTGCACCTCGACGCCGCCGCGACCCTCTCGACAGCACAACTGTTCGCGATCTGGAGGGCGCTCGAGACCATTGCGGACGATCCCGCCGTCGCGCTGCGGCTGCTTGACGGCGCCGATCGCTGCGGACACCAGCCCGCCTTCATTTCTGCGCTCTACGCGTCCGACTTTCGGGACGCCATCCAGCGTATCGAGCGCTTCAAGCGGATGGGCGCCTGCGAGGTGTTCAGGACCGAGGAGGCGAATGGGCGCTGGACGATCATCAAGGAATGGCCGTTCGCCACGGAGGCAGAACCGGCGGTCTCCGTCGATCTGAGCTTCATGTTCCTACTGGAGCTGGGTCGACGAGGAACCGGCAGGCGAATTTCACCGGCGCGAATTGAATGCCAGCGAGATGGCCCGGCGAACCGCGAACTCGAGGATTACTACGGCGCGCCCTTGGTGTTCGCGGCCCCGCGAAACGCGATGATCTTTCATGCCGAAGATCTGGCCGCGCCGTTCCCCGGACACAGTCCCGAGTTTCTCGATCTCGTCACGCCGGGTCTCGCAGCCGCCTTCGCGGAGATTCATGAGGGCCACACGATCGCCGACCGCGTGAAGTCGGTTCTCAAGCGCTCGCTTGCCAGCGGCCGTCCTGAGGTTGCGCACGTCGCGCGAGATTTAGGGATGAGCGAACGCACGCTGCAAAGACGGATAACCGATGAGGCCACGACATTTAGAGCGCTGCTCTCGGATGCGCGACGCGAGCTAAGTCAACAGCTGCTCGCCGATCCCGCCATTCACATCGACGAGGTGACTTACCTGCTCGGGTATCAGGACACCACGTCGTTCTATCGGGCTTTCAAGGACTGGGCGGGCGTTTCGCCGGGCGAGTGGCGTTCAGGACTTGGAACGGAATCCCAGACCTCCGAGGTGCTGCACTGAACGTCCGTTTGCTGGAGGGGAGCCAACGTCTGGTTATGGCGCGTCCCGGTCACTGGTGATGGCCGCGCCGGCCACGCCGGAAGGCCCGATCGCAATCTTAATTTGCCTAAGTAGAGAGGTGGAGCGTCGCGAAGAGAGCTAGGTGCCTCGCTCGTATCTGTTCGCTCGCGAACCATTAAGGTTCAGGCACCATGGAGATAGTCGGCCCAAGCGCTCATCAGCTTGCGCCTTTTGTCGAAGAAATCGGTCCGGCGATAGGCGGCTTCGACCCGATCTGGCACTTTGTGTGCGAGCGCTTTATCGGCCACTGACGTGACCCCCATTTCTCATCCAGCCATAACGAGAGTCCTGGGTTGATTTGAGCCTTGGTGTTGGTGGGTGGCAAGAGGCCGGCGCGCGGAGCTATCAGCCTGCGCAGCGTGCCGGCCGGTCTCTCCGCAGAAGGCGCTGGCGTACTCCCTGGGCGTCATCCAGCCGAGCTTGGAGTGCGGCCGGCGCTCGTTGTAGTCGCGCCGCCAGGTCTCCAGTACGGCGCGGGCGTGCGGCAAGGACCGGAACAGGGTCTCGTTCAGCAGTTCGTCGCGTAGCCGGCCGTTGAAGCTTTCGTTGTAGCCGTTCTGCTGGGGCTTGCCCGGTGCGATGTAATGCCAGCCCACGCCGCTGTCGTCGGTCCAGGCCAGGATGGCGTTGGAGGTGTATTCGGTCCCATTATCGCTGACGATTGTGTCGGGCCGCCGCCCGCGCTGGGCGATGATGGCATCGAGCTCGCGCGCCACTCGCCGGCCTGACAGCGAGGTGTCGGCCACCAGGGCCAGACACTCGCGCGTGCAGTTGTCGATCACCGTCAGGATCCGGAAGCGGCGGCCGTCGGTCATCTGGTCGGAGACGAAGTCCAGGCTCCAGCGCTGGTTGGGCGTCAGCGGGACCTCCAGAGGCCGCCGCGTGCCGATCGCCCGCTTGCGCCCGCCGCGCCGGCGCACGGTCAGCTTCTCCTCGCGATAGAGCCGCTGGATCCGCTTCTTGTTGACGACATGGCCCTCGCGTTTGAGCAGCACGTGCAGCCGGCGATAGCCGAACCGGCGGCGTTCCTGGGCCAGGGCCTTCAGCCGCTCGCGCAGCACGCCGTCGTCGGTCCGCGTGGCCGCGTAGCGCACGCTCGTCCGATCCACGCCCAGAACCCGGCACGCCCGCCGCTCGCTCATCTCGTAGGCCGACCCCAGATAGGCGGCGGCCTCCCGATGCGCGGCGGGCGTCACCACTTTTTTCCCAGCAGATCCTTCAGCGCGACGTTGTCGAGCATCGCCTCGGCCAGCATCCGCTTGAGCTTGGCGTTCTCGTCTTCCAGCGCCTTGAGCCGCCGCGCCTCCGACACGTCCAGCCCGCCATACTTGGCCTTCCACTTGTAGAAGGTCGGCGAGCTGAGCCCATGCTTGCGGCACAGGTCCGCCACCGGCACGCCCGCCTCCTGCTCGCGCAGGATTCCGATGATCTGTTCTTCCGTGAACCGTGATCGCTTCATTCGTCCGTCCCTTTCCTGGGGCGGACTCTAGTTATTTCTGGAGGAGTTTCAGGGGGTCACGTCACCACCTCCTTGGGAAAGTCTGTCTGCTCTGACGACCAATCGGTGAAAGCACTTCGAAACCCGTGAACGGTCACGTCATCGATCTTCATGTCGCGAAGAACCTTCGACATTGTCATGTCGCTGATCGGTTTCACGCCATTGGAGGAAAACAGAAGCTCATCGGTCTCAACGCGATTTTCGTACATGCGCCGTAAGAGGGCGATGGCTGGCCCTGGAAGAGGAATGGCATGTGCCACTCGCATCTTCATGCGTTCGGCGGGAATGGACCAAATTCCTTTATCAAGATCGAACTCGCTCCAGACGGCCATTCTTGTCTCGTTTGAACGGGTCGCCGTGTAGATGGTCAGCCGCAACGCGTCGCGGCCGAGCGATGGTGGCAATGAGGTGATCGCCTGCATAAACGCCGGCACGTCGGCGTATGCCATCGCAGCATAGTGTCCGCTGACCTTGGCTTGGCGTGGCAGGCCCTTCCGAACGGAGCGCAGGGACACCTCTTTGCTGATCCAGCCTTTGATGTGCGCGAAATCCAGGACGGCGTTGATACGCTGAAGCACCTTGTTCGCGGTGTCCGGCACGGTCAGCCAGATCGGCTCGAGTACGTCCCGGACTGCGAGCGCATCGACTTTGTCGACGGCGCGAGAACCGATCATAGGAAAGACGTGGCGCTCAAAGCTCGAGATCCAGATCTTCGTACGACTATCTTTCCACCCCGCCTTCAGCGTCTCGTAACAGGCTCGCGCCGCTGCCTCAAAAGACGGTGTAACTTGACGAGCGGCGCGTCGTTCTGCCGAAGGGTCAATCCCGCTGCGAACTTTGCGCCGCATGTCAGAGGCGGCAATCCTCGCGTCGAGGAGCGACACGTCACGTACTGAGCCCAGGCCCAGATCACGCCTCACGCCTTGGAATTGGATGCGGAGGATCCACGACCGAGAACCACTCGGCTGGACCTCCAAGTACAACCCGCGGCCGTCGCTGTGACGTCCCGCCGTCGCGTGCTTCACCTTCAACGCCGTGAGCGCCAAGTTAGAACTCCCTAAAATCGGAGCGCTAAATTTCCCCACATCAACCCCACACTTTTCGGCGGGATTGTGCGGAACAGAATGAGAATACCTGAAACATTGCGCTGTCGCAAGGTATTGAATTATCGATAGAATCGGACGTCCTGGGACGGGGTGGTTATAAGTCCTCAAGATCCTCGGCTCCACCAAGGACCTTCCAGACCCGCGCAACTGAACGTTTCGCCCGGCGCGAGCTCGGTCTCGCACGTTCATGCCCTTTCCTCGCGCGTCAGCGTCATCTCGTCGCGGGGCCATGAATTTCCCGGCGCGAGGTCTGAACTGCGACGACGCGCCACAGTCCTGATTTACCGGATGGCGCCGCGCCGTGCGCGAGGTTCGCGCCTTGCCTGACCGAATGTCGGGTCAGCGGGGGGCTAGAATGCGCCAATCCAAGTCTAATGGGGCCAAGGCCGGCCGGATCGCGGCGGGATCCTTCTTGATCACCGCGGCGCTGCTGGCGACCGACGCCCACGCGGAGCCGGCCTTGACGCTGGGCGGCAGCTATACGGCCGACGTGACCGGCACGGTCAGCGGCGGCCTGGCCAAGCGCGGCCGCGTGCTGGATGATCTCCAGATCTCCGCCGATCTTGACCTGGACAAGGCCTTCGGCTGGAAGGGCGCCGCCGTCCACGCCCTGCTGCTCAACAACAGCGGCGCCATGCCCAACGAAGACGCCGGCTCGCTGCAGGGCGTCGACAACATCGAGGTCAGCCGCCAACGGACCCGTCTGTTCGAAGCCTGGATCGAACAGGGATTCGCCGACAAGGGTTCTGTCCGCGCGGGCCTCTACGATCTCAACAGCGAGTTCTATTCCAACGACAGCGCCGGGATGCTGCTGGCCCCGGCGTTTGGCATCGGCTCGGAACTGGCGGCCACGGGGCCGAACGGTCCCTCGATCTTCCCCTCCACCGCCCTGGCCATTCGCGCCCGCTGGACGCCGAATGAACACGCCTACGCGCAAGCCGCCGTGCTGAACGCCAAGGCCGGGGTGCTGGGCGATCCCGGCGGTGTCCAGACCTCGTTCGACAACGGCGTGCTGATCATCGCCGAGGCCGGCTGGCATGGCCGCGGCAAGGTGGCCGTCGGGACCTGGCGCTACAGCGACAAGCAGGACGACATCCGCGTCGTCACCAGCGCCGGCGATCCAGCGCATGTCACGGCCAACGGGGCCTATGTCCTGCTGGAGCGCCGACTGACCGCCGAGGGCGATGACGCTGTCCGCGAGACCACCGCCTTCGCGCGCCTGGGCGTTTCGGACGGCGACACCACCGCCTTCAAGGGCGGCTGGCAGGCCGGCGTGCTGGTCGAGCATGTCTTCGAGAGCCGCCCCGACAGCGCCTTCTCGGTCGGCGTCAACCAGGCGTTCCTGTCGCGCAAGTTCCGCGACAACGCCTTCGACGCGGGCCAGCGCCTCCAGCGCTCGGAGAGCGCGATCGAGGTGACCTATTCGGATAAGATCGGGCCGGTGACGATCCAGCCCGACCTGCAATATGTGAAGGACCCCGGGGCCGGCGGCGGCGTCGGCCATGCCCTGGTGGCGATCCTGCGGGTGGGCGTGGAGTTCTAGAACTCCACGCCGCCACAGCGCTTTACGCGCCGGCCGCTTCCGCGACGGCTTCGGCGGTGATGCCGAATTCCTTGTAGAGGCGCTCGAACGGGGCCGAGGCGCCGAAGCTCTTCATGCCGACGAACTTGCCGTTCTCGCCGATGAAACGCTCCCAGCCCATGCGGATGCCGGCTTCGACGGCAACACGGACTGGCGCCGTCCCAATAACGGAAGCCTGGTAGGCGGCGTCCTGCTTGTCGAACAGTTCCCAGCAGGGGGTCGAGACGACGCGGGTCGGCTTGCCCTTGGCCTGCAGGATGTCGCGCGCGGCGACGGCGACGCCGACCTCGGTGCCCGAGGCGAAGATCGTGACCTGGGCTTCACCGCCCTCGGCGGCCAGCAGTTCGTAGGCGCCCTTGGCCGACAGATCGCCGCCGGCCGTGCGCACGTGCGGGGTCTTCTGGCGCGACAGGGTCATGACCGACGGGGTGCGGGCGCTTTGCAGGGCGACCTTCCAGCACTCGGCGGCTTCCACCGCGTCGGCCGGACGGAACACCAGCAGGTTGGGGATGGCGCGCAAGCTGGCGACCTGTTCCACCGGCTGGTGGGTCGGGCCGTCCTCGCCCAGGCCGATGGAGTCGTGGGTCATCACGTGGATGACGCGCGCTTCCATCAGGGCGCCCAGGCGGATGGCGGCGCGGCTGTAGTCGGCGAAGGCTAGGAAGGTGCCCGAATAGGGGATCACGCCGCCGTGCAGCGACATGCCGTTCATGGCCGCGGCCATGCCGAACTCGCGCACGCCATAGTGGACGTAGCGGCCGGTGTATTCCGGGGCGTCGAACGCGCCCATGCCCTTGACCAGGGTGTTGTTCGAGCCGGTCAGGTCGGCCGAGCCGCCGATCATTTCCGGGATGGCCGGGATCAGCTGGTCCAGGGCCGAGCCCGAGTGAACGCGGGTAGCGTTGACCGGCTTGGTCTCGACGGCCTTGGCGATGTGGGCGTCCAGGGCTTCGAAAGCGCTGGCGGGCAGTTCGCCGGCCATGGCGCGCTTGAACTCGCTGGCGTTGATCGAGGCGGCCAGCTTGGCTTCCCAGGCCTTGCGGACCTTGGCGCCGCGACGGCCGACGCTTTTCCAGGCCGTGGCGATGTCGCCCGGCACGGTGAACGGCTCGGCGTCCCAGCCCATGGCGACGCGGGCGTCGCGGATCTGGTCGTCGAACAGGGTGTAGCCGTGGCTGTGGGGGTCGCCTTCCTTGGGACCCGCGCCCTTCGAGATCAGCGTCTTGCACGCGATCATGGTCGGGCGGTCCTGCTTGGTCGCCCAGCGCAGGGCGGCGGCGATCTTGCCGTGGTCATGGCCGTCGACGACCTTCACGGCCCAGCCGGCGGCCTTGAAGCGGGCGACCTGGTCGCCGGTCTCGGCGATGGTGGCCTCGCCGTCGATGGTGGTGTTGTTGTCGTCGAACAGCACGGTCAGCTTCTTCAGGCGCAGGCGGCCGGCGATGCTGATGGCTTCGTGGCTGACGCCTTCCATCAGGCAGCCGTCGCCGGCGATCACCCAGGTGCGGTGGTCGACGAGGTCAGAGCCGAAGCGGCCGGCCAGGTGAGCCTCGGCCATGGCCATGCCGACGGCGGTGGCCAGGCCCTGGCCCAGCGGGCCGGTGGTGGTCTCGACGCCGGGGGTGTGGTGCACTTCCGGGTGGCCGGGGGTCAGCGACCCCCACTGACGGAAGTTCTCGATCTCCTTCATCGTCACGGCCTTGAAGCCGGTCAGGTGAAGCAGGGAATAAAGCAGCATCGAGCCGTGGCCGGCCGACAGCACGAAGCGGTCGCGGTCGTGCCAGTTCGGCTGCGAGGCGTCGAACTTCAGGAACTTGCCCCACAGCACGGTCGCCACGTCGGCCATGCCCATCGGCATGCCCTGGTGGCCGGACTTGGCCTTGTGCACGGCGTCCATGGAAAGGACGCGGATCGCGTCGGCCATCTTGATGGGCGAAACGGGCATGAGGGCTTCCGTCTTTTCTATGTTTTGCGGGGCTGCGCGAGGGGCGCACTCGCATGGGAGGCCCCGGGGGTCAACCCACGCGGGGCTTCTGCCGACATGCTGAGGACGCTATGCAACATCATCCGGTGACGTTATAGCTGGATGCAGACTTATGCTCAGTTTCAGCATAACCCAGAAAGGCCGGTTCCTTGGGTAGTCCGTCGTTCTTCTCGCCCTATCGCCACGGCTTCATCCGGGTGGCCACCGCCGTGCCGAAGGTGAAGCTGGCCGATCCGGCCGTGAACGCCCAGAGCGTCCTGACCCTGGCCCGCGAGGCGCATGACGCCGGCGTGGCGGTGATCGTGTTTCCCGAGCTGGGCCTGACCGGCTACACGATCGACGACCTGCTGCAGCAGGAGGTCTTGCTGAACGCCGTCGAGGCGGCGATCGCGACCTTGGCGGCGGAAAGCAAGGCGCTGGCCCCGCTGATCGTGGTCGGCGCGCCGCTGCGCGACGGCGGTCGGCTCTACAACACCGCCGTGGCGATCCAGGGCGGCCAGGTGCTGGGCGTCGTGCCCAAGAGCTTCCTGCCCAACTACCGCGAGTTCTACGAGCGCCGCTGGTTCACGCCGGGCGCGGGGATCGCCGGTAAGAGCCTTGACTTGGCCGGCCAGGCCGTGCCGTTCGGGACCGATGTGCTGCTTCGGGCCAGCGGCCCGACATCCTTCACAGTAGGCGTCGAGATTTGCGAGGACGTCTGGACGCCCAACCCGCCCAGCACCGCCCAGGCGCTGGCGGGGGCCGAGATCCTGCTGAACCTGTCGGCCAGCAACATCACCATCGGCAAGTCCGAGACCCGTCGCCTGCTGTGCGCCAGCCAGTCGTCGCGGATGATCGCGGCCTATGTCTATTCGGCGGCCGGGGCGGGCGAGAGCTCGACGGATCTCGCCTGGGACGGCCATGTCGACATCCACGAGATGGGGACGCTGCTGGCCGAAAGCCCGCGCTTCTCGACCGGTCCGGCCTGGACCTATGCCGACATCGACATCGAGCGGATTCGCCAGGAGCGGATGCGGGTCGGCAGCTTCGGCGACAGCATGGCCCTGGCCCCGCCAAAGGTCCCGTTCCGCGTCGCGCCGTTCGTGTTCGAGGCCCCGGCCGGCGACCTGCCCCTGGCCCGGCCGATCGAACGTTTCCCGTTCACGCCCTCGGATCCCGCCAAGCTGCGCGAGAACTGCTACGAGGCCTACAATATCCAGGTCCAGGGCCTGGCCCGGCGGCTCGAGGCTTCGGGCCTGACGAAGTTGGTGATCGGCATCTCCGGCGGTCTCGATTCGACCCAGGCGCTGCTGGTGGCGGCCAAGGCGGTCGACCAGCTGGACCTGCCGCGCGGCAACATCCTGGCCTACACCCTGCCGGGCTTCGCCACCTCGGATCGGACCAAGGACAATGCCTGGGCGCTGATGCGAGCGATCGGCGTGACCGCCGCCGAGCTCGACATCCGTCCGGCCGCGACCCAGATGCTGAAGGACCTCGACCACCCGTTCGGGCGCGGCGAGCCGGTCTATGACGTGACTTTCGAGAACGTGCAGGCGGGCCTGCGCACGGACTATTTGTTCCGCCTGGCCAACCACAACGCGGCGCTGGTCGTAGGGACGGGCGATCTGTCGGAACTGGCCCTGGGCTGGTGCACCTACGGCGTCGGCGACCACATGAGCCACTACAACCCCAACTGCGGGGCGCCCAAGACGCTGATCCAGCACCTGATCCGCTTCGTGGCCCATTCCGGCGACGTCGACGCGGCCACGACGGCGCTGCTGGAGGACATCCTGGCCACCGAGATCTCGCCGGAGCTGGTGCCGGGCGAGGTCACGCAGGCCACCGAGAGCTTTGTCGGTCCCTATGCCCTGCAGGACTTCAATCTCTATTACATGACCCGCTACGGCATGGCGCCGTCCAAGATCGCCTTCCTGGCCTGGAGCGCCTGGCACGATGTCGCCAAGGGCGGCTGGCCAGTCGGCCTGCCCGACAGCGGCCGCCGCGCCTACGACCTGGCCGAGATCCGCAAGTGGCTGGAGCTGTTCCTCAAGCGGTTCTTCGCCAACCAGTTCAAGCGCTCGGCCGTGCCGAACGGGCCCAAGATCTCGTCTGGCGGAGCGCTGTCGCCGCGTGGCGACTGGCGGATGCCGTCGGACGCCAAGCCCGACGCCTGGCTGGCGGAGCTGAACGCGAACGTTCCAGGCCAATAAAGCCTTCGCTCCCGGCGCGCTTCACGATATCCCCACGGCCAAGCAGGGGTGCTTGTCAGTCTGAGGTTACTCTTGGCCGCGATCTATCCGGTTATCCTTTGCGGCGGTTCGGGCACGCGCCTGTGGCCCGCCTCCCGCAGCGACCAGCCCAAGCAGTTCCTGAAGCTGGTCGGCGACCGTTCCAGCTTCCAGGAGACGGTGCTACGGGTGAAGGACATCCCTGGCGTCGCCGAGATCGTCGTGGTCACGGGCGAGGCGATGGTCGGGTTCGTCGCCGAACAGACCGCCGAGATCGAGACCTGGGTCACCATCCTGGTCGAGCCCGAGGCCCGTGACAGCGCTCCAGCCGTGGCCGCCGCCGCCGCCTATGTGGAGGGCCAGGACCCCGATGGCGTGGTGTTGATGCTGGCCGCCGACCACCACATCGCCGAGCCCGAGATCTTCGGCGAGGCGGCCGTCATCGCCGCCAAGGCCGCCGAGAACGACCTGATCGTCACCTTCGGCGTGCAGCCGACCGTGCCCGCCACGGGCTTTGGTTATATTCGCCCTGGCGCGCCGCTGCTGGACGGCTCGGTGCGCGCGGTGGCCGCCTTTGTCGAGAAGCCCGACCGCGAGACCGCCGAGCGCTACCTGCTGGAAGGCTATCTCTGGAACAGCGGCAACTTCGCCTTCAAGGCCAGCACTCTGCTGGGCGAGTTCGAGGCCTTCGAGCCTTCCGTGGCGCGGGCCGCGAAGGCTTGCATCGCCAAGCTGGAGCTTGAAGCCGGCATTGGTCGCCTCGACCGCGAGGCCTTCGCCGGCGCGGCCAAGATCAGTCTGGACTACGCGGTGATGGAGCGGACGACCAAGGCGGCCGTGGCGCCGGCGTCGTTCGCCTGGTCGGACCTGGGCGCCTGGGACGCGATCTGGGAGGCCTCGGATCGCGACCACGCGGGTAACGCCAGCGATGGCGACGTCGACCTGCACCAGGCCACGAACGTGCTCGTCCGCACGACCGGCCCTTATGTCGGGGTGATCGGCGTCAGCGACATCGTCGTCATCGCGGAGCCGGACGCGGTGCTGGTCTGCCATCGCAAGGACAGCCAGGCGGTGAAGATCCTGGTCGATGGCCTCAAGGCCAAGGGCCGGTCGATCGCCTCGCGCAAGAGCGCCTCGCCGGATGGGACCGAGACCCTGGTCAGCACCGACGGTTTCGACGTCGAGCTGCGTCGCGCTCCGGCCGGCGAGACGGTGATCCTGCCGGTCTCGACCGTGCAGCTGCTGGAAGGCGTGCTGGAGATGGACGGCGACGTCCACGCGGCCGGCGCGATCATCCCGCTGGACACCGAGACCCGCGCTCGCGCCATCGGCGCCGCCACGCTCCTCGTCACGAAGCCGCGCTGACCGCCCGGTCCAGCTCCACGATCGCGCAGACGATATGGTAGAACGAGCTGGCGGGCGCCGGCTCGTCGATGAAGTCGCCGTTGGGCTGCAGCTTGTCGCGCCAGACGCCGGGGATGGGCGTGCGCAGATAGGCCATCAGGCCCTCGGCGCCGGCCGCCGCCATGGCCCACCAGCGCGGTTCGCCGGTGATCTCGGCCGCCAGCGCCGCGGCCTTGATCCGCTCGGTCTGCGGCCACAGGCGGGCGTTGGCGTCGGCGACCGAGAAGTCGTCGAGCAGGGCGTTGATCGCCACGCCGTTCTCCAGGTCGATCCCGTGGGTTTCTCCGGCCTCGATCATGCGCAGGGCCGCGGCCGTGGCGTCGGCGCGGCCCTTCAGCTTGCCCCAGCGCAGCAGGAGCCAACCCCACTCGAACTGGTGGCCCGGCTCGCAGATGCGGCCCTCGCGCCCGGGGGCAGGGTTCCAGTCCAGGTCGAAGAACTCGCGCAGCATGCCGCTCTCGGGCTGGATGAACTTCGCCAGGGTCAGTTCGGCGATCTCATCGGCCAGGGCGCGCCAGACCGGATCGTTGTCGATCTCCGACCAAGCCAGACAGGCTTCCAGCAGGTGCATGTGCTCGTTGGAGCCCTGCGGCGGGCTGGGCGGATCGGTCAGGTAGAAACCGCCCCGCGGATGCTTGCGCGTGGCGACCAGCGTCGCGCGCACCTGCGTGGCCAGTGCGCGCATTGCATCGGCTCGCTCGGGCGCGACGCGCGCCACATTGGCGGCGGCGAACATCGAGAAGGCCTGGTCATAGAGGGTGGCGGTGTCGTCCAGGCTGGCGCCGTCAGCCGCGACCAGGGTTCGGAACAGGCCGTCGGGACGGCGGTAGGCCGACAGGTAGAAGGAGAGGCCGTGCTCGACGGCTTCGCGCCATGGACCCGTCCAGCCGAGCGCTCCCGCGACGGAGTACGAATAGATCTGGCGCGGCAGGACCCGACCCCGACGCGGACCCTCGACGGGCTTGCCTTCCAGGCTGAGTTTTTCGAAGAAGCCGCCGGCCGGATCGGCCCCGACCCGCCACCACAGTGGATAGGCCGCCTCGGTCGCCCAGGTCTTGAGGCGGTCGCGCAGGCGGGCGGCGTCGGCGAAGGCGGTCATCGGATGCTCCAGGAACCTGGCTCTTCTAAAGCGCAATCGATGTCGAGGCCAAGACGGAGCCTTGGCGATTTGGCGTTACTCGCGGTAGTGCTCAGGCCATGACCGACGCTGCCGCTCTTCCTCCCCTGAAGGCCGTGTTTCTCGATCGAGACGGCGTGCTCAACATCGACCACGGCTATGTCTCCGATCCGGCCAAGCTGAACTGGATCGACGGCGCCCGCGAGGCGGTGGCGGCGATGACCCAGGCGGGGCTAAAGGTCCTGGTGGTCACAAACCAGTCGGGCATCGGCCGGGGCTATTTCGACGAGATCGCGCTGGAGCGCTTCCACGGCGCCATGCAGGATCAGCTGGCCGAACTGGGCGGTCGCGTCGACGCCTTCTACCACTGCCCGTTCCACGAGCTGGCGGCGGTGCCGGCTTTTCGCGTCGCCGACCATCCGGACCGCAAGCCCAATCCCGGCATGGTGCTGCGCGGCCTGGCCGACTGGAACCTGACGCCGGAAGAGGCCGTGATCATCGGCGACCGCCACATCGACGTCGAGGCCGGCAACCGCGCGGGCATGCCGGGCTATCTGTTCAAGGGCGGCAGCCTGCGGACCTTCATCGGTCAGGTGCTGGGCGATCGGGTTCCGGCTCTGAAATGAGGATTCTGCAGTTCGGCCAGACCGGCCAGGTCGCCACCGCCGTGCAGGCCGCAGCGCGTGATCGTGTCGAACTCGTCGCCCTGTCGCGCGCCGACTGCGACCTGGAGAACCCCGAGGCCATCCGCGCCGCGATCCTGGCCGCCGATTGCGATCTGGTGCTGAACACCGCCGCCTTCACCCATGTCGATCCGGCCGAGGCCCGGCCCGACGAGGCCTTCGCGGTCAACGCCGACGCGCCGGGCGTCATGGCCGCCGCCTGCGCCGAGCGCGGCCTGCCCTTCGTGCATCTGTCGACCGACGCGGTGTTCGACGGTCTGACCGACCGTCCTTACGTCGAGATCGACGAGGCCAAGCCGATCAACGTGTACGGCCGCTCCAAGTTGGCCGGCGAAGCGGCCGTGCTGGCCCATCCCAAGGCGGTGGTGCTGAGGATCTCGTGGGTGTTCTCCCGCTACGGTCGCAACTATGTCAGCTTCATGCTGAAGCTGGCTCGCGAGCGCGAGGAGCTGAAGGTGGTGGCCGACCAGTTCGGCACGCCGACCGACGGCGAAGCCCTGGCCGATTTCCTGGTCGCGACCGCGCCGCGCTGGGCCGCCGCGCCGGCCGGCGACCCAGTCTTCGGCCTGTTCCACTTCGCCAATGCCGGCGAGACCAGCCGCTTGGACTTCGCCCGGGCCGCGATCGACCGCGATCCTCGGAGCCGCGCCCGCGTCGAGCCCACCACCCAGGCCGCCTTCGCCGAGCCGGCTCCACGTCCGCCGCGCACGCCGCTCGACACCGGCAAGCTGCAAGCCGTGTTCGGTTTCACGCCCGAGCCCTGGCGGGCGGCGGTCGCGCGGACGGCCGACAGACTGGTATGACGCCGCCGCTCGGGCTAAACCGGCGCAACTTCCGAACATAAAGAGCAGCGCGAGCGACCATGCAGATCTTCCTCGACAGCACCGACACCAAGGTCATCGCCGACCTGGCCTCGACCGGCCTGATCGACGGCGTCACCACCAACCCGACCCTGATCGCCAAGTCGGGCCGGCCGATGCTGGAAGTGATCGCCGAGATCTGTGACATCGTCCCCGGCCCGATCAGCGCCGAGGTGGCCGCCACCACCGCCGACGCCATGATCGCCGAAGGCAAGAAGCTGTCCGCCATCGCCCCGAACGTGGTGGTGAAGATCCCGTTGACCCGCGACGGCCTGATCGCCTGCGCCGCCTTCGCCGACGAAGAGATCAAGACCAACGTCACCCTGTGCTTCTCGCCGACCCAGGCCCTGCTGGCCGCCAAGTCGGGCGCGACCTACATCTCGCCGTTCATCGGCCGCCTGGACGACTACGGCTTCGACGGCATGGACCTGATCCGCGACATCCGCGCGATCTACGACAACTATGGCTACGAGACCGAGATCCTGGCCGCCTCGGTGCGCAACGCCGCCCACGTCAAGGAAGCCGCGATCATCGGCGCCGACGTGGTCACCATCCCGCCGGCGGTGTTCGGCGAGCTCTACAAGCACCCGCTGACCGACAAGGGCCTGGAGCAGTTCCTGAAGGACTGGGCGTCGACCGGCCAGTCGATCCTGTAACGGTTATTTCGTAAGCGGTTCAGCGTTCCGGGCGGGCAGCCGCTCGCCTGGAAGGCGATCAAGTGATCACAGTTTATTTCGCAGGAGCGAACTTGGTTCGCAAATGCGTTCTCGCGCGTTAAAGCTGGTCCGTCCACAGAGGGCCACGCCTATGGCTTTGACGACCGCTGAGACAGAAGTTCGCCTGGCCGGCCCCGAAGAGGCCGACCGCTTCTCGCGATTCCTGCACGGTTTCCTGTCGGCCAACGGCTTTCCGTTCGTGATCGTCCACGACACGCCCGAGTTCCTGGGTCAGCTGCGCAAGGTCGTGTTCGAGGACGTCTGCCTCAGCCGCAAGTTCGCCGCGGAGTGGCTGAACCAGCGTGGAACGGCCGGGACGGCCTAGGGCTTCCCTTCTTTCCCAAACAGCACCTATCTAGGGGAAATCGTTTCACCCGCCAGCGGAGCTGCGCCATGAACGACCCCAAATCCGGCCTTCCCAGCATCGCCGGCTCCGCGCTGGACCTGATCGGCCGAACGCCGATGATGGAGGTCAAGAACCTCGACACCGGCCCCTGCCGGCTCTTCCTCAAGCTCGAAAACCAGAACCCCGGCGGCTCGATCAAGGACCGCGTCGCCCGCGCGATGATCGAGGCGGCGGAAGCCGACGGCCGGCTGAAGCCCGGCGGGACGATCATCGAGGCCACCGCCGGCAACACCGGCCTGGGCCTGGCCCAGGTGGCCAGCCTCAAGGGCTACAAGCTGATCCTGATCGTCCCCGACAAGATGGCGCGGGAGAAGATCCTGCACCTGCGGGCCATGGGCGTGGACGTGCGCCTGACCCGCAGCGACGTCGGCAAGGGCCATCCGGAATACTATCAGGACATGGCCCAGAGCCTGGCCCAGTCGATCCCCGGCGCCCTCTACGCCAACCAGTTCGAGAACCCGGCCAATCCGCTGGCCCACGAGACGGGCACGGGTCCCGAGATCCTGGCCCAGATGGACGGCGACATCGACGCCATCGTCGTCGGCGTCGGCTCGGGCGGCACCCTGACCGGCGTCGGCCGCTACATGAAGGCCCACTCGCCCAAGACCCAGATGGTGCTGGCCGATCCCGAAGGCTCGATCCTGCGCGACTATGTCGAGACCGGGACCTTCGGCGAGGCCGGATCCTGGATCGTCGAGGGCATCGGCGAGGACTTCATCCCCGACAACGCCCAGATGGACCTGGTCTCCAAGGCCTATTCGATCAGCGACCGCGAGAGCGTCGACACCGCCCGCCTGCTGCTGAAGAAGGAAGGCATACTGGCCGGCTCGTCCTCGGGCTGCCTGCTGGCGGCGGCGCTAAAATACTGCCGCGAGCAGACAGAGCCCAAGCGGGTGGTGACACTGGTCTGCGACACGGGCTCGAAATACCTGACCAAGATGTTCAACGACTTCTGGCTGGCGGCCCACGGCTTCGATGGCCGCGAGCTGCACGGTGACCTGCGCGACCTGATCGCCAAGCGCTACGCCGACGGCGGGGTGATCGCCATCGGGCCGGACGACACGCTGCTGACCGCCTACAACCGCATGCGCTCGTCCGACATCAGCCAGCTGCCGGTGGTCGATCATGGCAAGCTGGTCGGCATCCTCGACGAAAGTGACGTCCTGGCCGCGGTCGAGGCGGGCGACGAGGCGCCGCGCTTCAAGACCCTGGTCGGCGCGGCCATGACCAAGGCCGTCAACACCTTGCAGGCCCAGCAGTCTGTCGACGACCTGCCCGACGTGTTCGATCGTGACGAGGTGGCTCTCGTGGTGGACGGTGAAGAATTTCTGGGTGTCATCACCCGGGTTGATTTGATCAATCACCTGCGCCTGAGCGCCTGAAGGACCACGCATGACCGACATCCCCGGCAAGAACCGCCTGGACTTCGCCACGCGGACCATCCACGGCGGCCAGTATCCCGACCCGACCACGGGCGCGGTGATGGTCCCGATCTACGCCACCTCGACCTACGCCCAGACCAGCCCCGGCGAGCACAAGGGCTTCGAGTACAGCCGCAGCCACAACCCGACCCGCTTCGCCTTCGAGCGCTGCATCGCCGACCTGGAGAGCGGGACGGCGGGCTTCGCCTTCGCCTCTGGCCTGGCGGCGGCCTCGACGATCTTGGAAACATTGGACAGCGGCGCGCACGTGATCGCCAGCGACGACCTCTATGGCGGCTCGTTCCGGCTGTTCGACAAGGTGCGAAAACGCTCGGCCGGCCTGACTTTCAGCTTCGTCGACATGGCGGACCTGGCGGCTGTCGAGGCGGCGATCACGCCGGCGACGAAGATGATCTGGGTCGAGACTCCGACCAATCCGATGTTGCGGCTGGCCGACCTCGCCGCCATCGCCGCGCTCGCGAAAAAGCGCGGCCTGATCACCGTCGCCGACAACACCTTCGCCAGCCCGTACATCCAGCGGCCGCTGGAGCTGGGCTTCGATATCGTCATGCACTCGGCGACCAAGTATCTGAACGGCCACTCGGACGTGGTCGCCGGCGTGGCGGTGGTCGGCGACAACGCCGCGCTGGCCGACCAGATGAAGTTCCTGCAGAACGCCGTCGGCGGCGTGCTGGGACCGTTCGACAGCTTCCTGGCCCTTCGTGGCGTCAAGACCCTGGCCCTGCGCATGCAGCGCGCCTGCGACAACGCCCTGGAGATCGCCCGCTGGCTGGAGGCGCATCCGGCCATCGAGCGGGTGATCTATCCGGGCCTGGAAAGCCATCCGCAGCACGACCTGGCCAGGCGTCAGATGACCGGCGGCTTCGGCGGCGTCATCTCGGCCGACGTGAAGGGCGGCTTGGGTCCGGCGCGGAAGATGCTGGAGCGTACGCGCCTGTTCACCCTGGCCGAAAGCCTGGGCGGGGTGGAAAGCCTGATCGAGCATCCGGCGATCATGACGCACGCCTCGATCCCCGCCGATCAGCGGGCGGCGCTGGGTATTTCCGACGGGCTGATCAGGCTTTCGGTGGGGATTGAGTCTTGTCGGGATCTGATTTCCGACCTCGACGCGGCACTGGCAGTTTGAACAGGTGATGGTGCTCGCCCTCGCCCGGCATGACGGGGGAGGGGTCCTTGGCCGTGGTCGGCCGCGGCGGCGGTAGATCCGTGCGCGCCGGGTCTTCGGCCAGCAGGTGGGCCGACAACATCAGGTCGGTCTTGACCGGGCCAAAGTCGGCCGCCGCCGTCCAGACGCGGATCGCGGCCTGGGCGAAGGCTTCCGACAGGTCGGTGACCTCGATCATCACCGCCGGATCCTTGCGGATCCTCGGATCGCTCTCGGCCCGCTCGCGCAGGCGCTTGAGCACGGCGACCAGGTCGACCTTCAGCGGCACCTTGAACAGCACGTCGGCCCGCCGGTTGCGGTGGGTCGAGTAGTTGAGGATCACGTCGCCGAACACCTTGCTGTTGGGAATGATCACCTTGACGTTGTCGGGCGTGGCGATCTCGGTGAACAGCAGGTCCAGCGACCTGACCGTGCCGTTGCGGGTCGAGGTCTCGATGACGTCGCCGACACGATAGGGGCGAAACAGCAGGATCATCACCCCGGCCGCCACGTTCGACAGCGCGCCTTGCAGCGCGAGGCCGATGGCCAGGGAAGCCGCGCCCAGCACGGCGATGATCGAGGTCGCCTGCACGCCCAGTTGCTGCAGCACCGCCACCAGACCGATCGCGACGATGGCGTAGCGGGCCAGCGAGGCGCTGAAGCTTTCCAGGGTCGGATCCGGCGCGCTGCGGTGAACCCGGGCCAAGGTCCGACGCATGAACCGGGCGGCCAGGCCCGCCAGCCAGAAGGTGACGACCAGGATCACCGCGGCGACCACGAGATTCACCGCCAGCTTGCCCAGCCAGTCCAGGAGATGTCCGAGCATGGTCTCGTCGGCCTTGACGTTGGCGAGCGACGGCAAGGACGTATCCGCCGGGATGATGCTGGGCTTGGTCTGCATGGAGTTCTCGATAGGCGCCCCCGCCATGTCTGGTCAACGGCAAGGCGACCCCACGGTTCCGCTTCATGGTTTCTTGCGTGTGGAAACAGTCGGTTACATCAATTGGCTCGAAATCGTCATGAACGCTGACTAATAGGCCGCGCCATGAGCATGCCTTTCATCGACCTCGCCGCGCAGCAGCGCCGGATCCGCGACAAGATCGACGCCGCTATCGCCAAGGTGCTGGACAGCGGCGCCTATGTCATGGGCCCGCAGGTCCGAGAGTTCGAGGCCAAGCTCGCCGAATTCGGTCAGGCCAGGCTGGCCTTGTCCTGCGCCAACGGCACCGACGCCATCGCCCTACCGCTGATGGCCTGGGGCGTGGGCCGGGGCGACGCGGTGTTCTGCCCGTCGTTCACCTTCGCCGCGACGCCGGAAGTCGTGCCGTGGGTCGACGCGACCCCGGTGTTCGTCGACGTGCTGCCCGAGACCTACAACCTAGACCCCGCCAAGCTGGACGCCGCCATCGCGGCCGTGAAGGCCGAGGGCCGGCTGACCCCTAAGGTGGTGATCGCCGTCGACCTGTTCGGCCAGCCCGCCGACTATCCGGCCATCAAGGCCATCTGCGAGCGCGAAGGCCTGAAGCTGATCGCCGACAGCGCCCAGGGCTTCGGCTGTACGCTGAACGGCCATCACCCGCTGCACTGGGCCGACGTGGCCACCACCAGCTTCTTCCCGGCCAAGCCGTTGGGCTGCTACGGCGACGGCGGCGCGGTGCTGACCAACGATCAGACGCTGTGGGACCTGATGGACAGCTACCGCGTCCACGGCAAGGCGGTAGGGCCGGACCTGGAAGGCAAGACCTTCGACCACGACCCGAAATATCTAAACACCCGCATCGGCATGAACTCGCGTCTCGACACCATCCAGGCGGCGATCCTGCTCGAGAAGCTGGCGATCTTCCAGGAAGAGATCGACCTGCGTCAGGTCGTGGCCAATCGTTACGCCGAGGGCCTGAAGGGCGCGGTGCTGGCGACCCCGGCGGTGATCGACGGTGGCGTCTCGGTCTGGGCCCAGTACGTGATCGAGCACGAAAACCGTGACGGCCTGGCCGCGCACCTGAAGACGCAAGGCGTCCCGACAGCGGTCTACTATCCCGTCCCGATGCACGTGCAGGCGCCCTACGCCCACTTCCCGCGTGGCGAGGGCGGTCTGCCGGTGACCGAAGCCAAGGCCGAGACGGTGCTGGCCTTGCCGATGCACCCCTATCTGGGCGAGGCCGACCAGCGGAAGATCATCGACGCGATCCGCGCCTTTAACGGCTAGGCGGACGCGAGGCGACGGCGGCGGAGCAGGTTCACCGCCTGCAGCGCCGTCGCCGCGGCGGTCAGCGCCACGCCCATCGCGCAGACGCCGGTCCAGCCGGCCGATTTCCACAGCATTACCGCGACGGCCGAGCCGGCCGCGCCGCCCACGAACATGCCGCCCATGAAGACGGTGTTCAGCCGGGCGCGGGCCTCGGGCTTCAGGGCGTAGACGATGTGCTGGTTGGAGACGAGGACGCTCTGGATCGCGAAGTCCAGCAGGATCACCCCGACGACCAGGCCCGGCGCGCCCGGCCAGAAACCCAGGATCAGCCATGAAACCAGGGCCAGAGCCGCGCCAGCCGCGATGATCGGGCGTGGGCCACGCTTGTCGGCGATGCGTCCGGCGATGGGCGCGGCCAGGATTCCGACGGCGCCGATCACCCCGAACAGGCCGGCGATGTCCGAGCCCAGGCGGTAGCTCTGCAGGTGCAGGGCCAGGATCGTCCAGAACGAGGTGAAGGTCGCGAACAACAGGGCCTGGGTGGCCACGGCCAGGCGCAGCGAGCCGAACTGGCTCCACAGCCGGCCCAGCGAGATCATCAGCGTGACATAGGACAGGCCGCCCTGCGGATGGCTGCGCGGCAGCTTGGCGTACATCCAGCCACCGGCCGCCAGGGCCACCGGCGCGGCCAGCCAGAACATCGCCCGCCAGCCGGCATGGGCGGCGACGAAGCCGGCCAGGGTCCGGCTCAAAAGGATGCCGCACAGCAGGCCGGCCATCACCGTCCCCACCGTCGCGCCACGCTTCTCGGGCGAAGCCAGGTGAGCGGCGAACGGCACGATCTGCTGAGCGACCGTCGCGGCCGCGCCCAGCAGCAGCGAGCTGACGATCATCAGGCCTGGCGTCGGGGCCAGGGCGGTGGCGATCAGCGCCAGCGAGAGGGCCAGGAACTGGAAGGCGATCAGCTTGCGCCGCTCGATCAGGTCGCCCAACGGCACCAGCAGGAACAGGCCCGCAGCGTAGCCGGCTTGCGTCGCGGTCGGGATCAGGGCCGTCGCGCCGCCGGGCATGTCGCGCAGCATCAGGCCCAGGGTCGGCTGGCTGTAATAGATGTTGGCGACGGCGATGCCGGTGGCGGCGGCCATCGCCAGGGTCAAGCCTCGGTTCAACGCACCGGGCGGGGTACTGTGGGTCATGGGGCGGCTATATAGGCGTTTCCGGCCCAGATGCGATCATCCTGAGGTTGGCGCATCGTCGCACGGGTCCTATATGGCCGGCGTACGCGTCTCGTGTCTGGGGCGTTCTTCCCCCAATCAGGGCCGCGAGAAATCCCATGTCCGACACCAAGCCGTCGCCGCATCCCGGCATGGGCTTTGGCCAGTTCGTCGCGTTGATCGCGGCGATGATGGCGACCAACGCTCTCGCCATCGACTCCATGCTGCCGGCCCTGCCGCACATCGGCGAGGCGCTGGGCGTGCACGACCCCAACGCCCGTCAGTGGGTGATCACCTCATACCTGCTCGGTTTCGGTGTCGCGCAGCTGGCCTATGGCTCGCTGGCCGATCGTTATGGCCGCAAGCCGGTGCTGATGGTTGGCCTGACGCTCTATACGATCTTCGCCGCCCTCTGCGCCTTCTCGACCTCGTTCGAGATGTTGCTGGCCGCGCGGTTCCTGACCGGCCTGGGCGCGGCCTCGACGCGGGTGCTGTCGGTGTCGATCGTCCGCGACTGCTATGCCGGCCGCCAGATGGCGCGGGTGATGTCGCTGGCCTTCATCGTCTTCCTGGCCACGCCGATCATCGCCCCCTCGCTGGGCATGGCGGTGATGATGGTCGCCTCGTGGCGCTGGATCTTCGGCATCCTGTCGATCTTCGGCCTGGTCGTCATCGCCTGGGCGGCGATCAAGCTGCCCGAGACCCAGCATCCGGAAGACCGCATCCCGATCTCGGTGGCGGGCGTCAGCTCGGCCTTCAAGACCGCCCTGACCGACCGCATCGCCATGGGCTACACCCTGGCCGCGACCCTGGTGCTGGCCGGCCTGTTCGGTTTCCTGAACTCGGCTCAGCAGGTCTTCGCCGAGGTCCTGCACGCCGGCGACATCTTCCCGCTGATCTTCGCCGGCATCGCCGGGACCATGGCCGTCTCGTCGCTGCTGAACGCCCGCATCGTCGACAGACTGGGCATGCGCAAGGTCTCGCACTGGGCGCTGATCGGCTTCATCGTCATCGCCGCGCTGCACGCCGCGATCGCCCTGAGCGGCCACGAGACCCTGGTGAGCTTCGCCCTGATGCAGGCGGCCATGATGTTCTGCTTCGGCCTGGTGATGTCGAACTTCGGGGCCATCGCCATGGAGCCGTTGGGCCACGTGGCCGGGGCCGCCGCCTCGATCCAGGGCTTCATCACCACGGTGGGCGGGGCGCTGTTCGGGTTCCTGATCGGCCAGCTTTATGACGGCACCACCGTGCCGCTGACCATCGGCTTCGTGGGTTTCGGCCTGGCGGGTTTCCTGATGGTGCTGGCCACCGAGAAGGGCAAGCTGTTCCAGGCCGGCGCCTCGGCTCCAGCCCCGGCGGCCGCGCACTAGTCGAGCATCGCTTCCAGGGTCTTGAGCTCATCGGCCTCCCGCGAGGGCTTGTCCCAGCGGATGCGGTTGATGCGCGGAAACCGCATGGCCACGCCCGACTTGTGCCGGGTCGAGCGTTGCAGGCCCTCGAAGGCGACCTCGAACACCAGGCCAAACTCCAGGTCGGCCCGCACCGAACGCACCGGGCCGAACCGTTCGATCGTGTGGTCGCGGACGAACTTGTCGATCAGCTTCAGCTCCTCGTCGGTGAAGCCGAAATAGGCCTTGCCGACCGGGGTCAGCGCGCGGCGGCCTTCCTCGTCCTCGCGCCAGACGCCGAAGGTGTAGTCGGAATAGAAGCTGGACCGCTTGCCGTGGCCGCGCTGAGCGTACATCAGCACCGCGTCGATCAAATGCGGGTCGCGCTTCCACTTGAACCACGGACCCTTGGGCCGACCCGGTTCGTAGACGCTGTCGCGGCGCTTTAGCATCAGCCCTTCCGACAGCCGCGCGTCGCCCTCGGGCGGGTCGAGCCGCAGGGCCGCCAGCTCCTCCCAGGTCGCGAACGGCTGCAGCGGCGACAGGTCGATACGCGAGGTCGACAGCCGCGCCACGAACGCCTCCAGCCGCGCCCGGCGCTCGACGAAGGGCAGGCCGCGAACGTCCTCCTCACCGTCCAGCATCAGGTCGTAGGCGCGGATGCCGGCCGGAAAGTTCGCCAGCTGCTTGCCGTCGACCGTCTTGCGGTTCAGCCGCTGCTGGAGGTCGCCGAACGGGGCCAGGGCGCCGTCGCGCAGCACCAGGAGCTCGCCATCGATGGCGCCCTCGAAGTCCAGCGCCTCGACCACGTCCGGGAAGCTGGCGGAGATATCGTCGCCGGTGCGGGTGTAGAGCCGTCGCTCGCCGCGCTCGGACACCGCCTGGACACGGATGCCGTCCCACTTCCATTCGGCCACGTAGGCCGCCGGATCCAGCTTGGCGAAGTCGACCGCCTCGTCGATCGGCTGGGCCAGCATTACCGGCCGGAAGCGCCCCGGGGCGTCGGGCGAAGGGCGTTCGGAGCGGCCTTCCAACCAGGCGAAAAGATCGCCATAGGGCGGCTCCATCGCATGCCAGACCTCCTCGATCTCGCCGATCTCGACCCCGCCGAAATTGGCGCAGGCCTGCTTGGCCAGGCGCGACGACACCCCCACCCGCAGGCCGCCGGTCATCAGCTTCAGCAGCGCCCAGCGGCCGTCGGGGTCCAGGGCGTCCAGCCAGCCCTCGATCAGCCGCTGGACCTCGGCGCGCGAGGCCGAGTGCAGCGCTTCTATGACTTCGGAGAGCTCCGGCGGCCGGTTGGCCCCGGGCTTGGCCGGCCAGACCAAGGCGACGGTCTCGGCCAGGTCGCCGACATAGTCGTAGGACCAGGCGAACAGCTGAGCGTCCATCCGCGCCTCGACCGCCTTGCGGATGAAGGCGGGCTTCGCCGCGTTGAACGACAAGGCCCCGGTCAGGGCCGCCAGGGCGTAGCCGCGATCGGGGTCCGGCGTCTGGCGCAGATGGTCCGCGATCAGGGTCAGCTTGGCGTTGCGCGACGCGGTCAGGGACAGCCGGTCGAGCAGGTGAGCGAAGGCGCGCATGGACATGGAACGCGGCCGCTCGTGTTTAGCTCGCCCGGGCTTCGTCCAGCTGGCCCAGGATCATGATTTTCTGCCAGATCTTGCGGCCCAGGTCCGAGGCCAGGGTCTCGATGTCGTTGACGGCAGCGACGATGACGGGATCGTCGCTCTCGCCGGCGTAGAGGGCGGCCAGCTTGGCGGTCAGGGCCAGCATCTCGGCGCAGTAGTCGAGATAGCGCGACAGCTGGAAATTGGTCATTTCGCGCTTGGGCGAATGGCGGGTGGCCGGACCCAGCACCACGGTTGGGTCCTTGGTCAACTGGTGCATGTCGATGACGTGGCAGAACGAGCGCAGCTCGTGCAGGGCCTTCTGGACCCGCTGCTGCTTCCAGCGCCGCTCCAGCGAGGCCAGGAACCAGGCGGCCGCGCCGGACAGCAGGGCCAGGTTCGCCGCCGACTCCAGGCCCTGGGCCAGGCCGAAACCCTCGCGGGCGCGCACGACCGCGCTCCAGTCCAGTCGCCAGGCCAGGGCGACCTCCAGGCCGATGCCGGCCACCAGGATCAGGGCCACCAGCAGGCGCAGAAACAGATAGGGCCGGGCGATCCGGCGGGCGCGGTCGGCCGTTCGATGCGCCGTGTCGCTGAGGCGTCCGCAGACCTCCGCCAGGCCCGAGGCCGGAAAACGGTCGGCCACGCGGGCGTAGAGGTTGTCGAGCGTCTCGACGACCTTGTCCGCGTCCAGTTTCTGACGGTCTCTCTTTAGGCGATCCTTGGCCATGCCGCGTCATAGCGCAGGTTCATGACCGCTCGCGCAAGAGGGCGAACGCTGTTAGATTAAAACGATCGTTTGAATTGGCGCTTAAGGCCACAAGGAAGGGCGACCATGGATCAGATTCCTGAAGGCTTCGAACCGCACGTCCGCAAGAGCCCGGTCACCGACCCGTGGGAGCCGCTCTATGCGCGCAAGGCCGAGGACCGGCTGGTGCTGGCGACCCGGATCCGCGAGGCGCACTGCAATTCGCGGAGCATGCCGCACGGCGGCTTCCTGGCGGCCCTGGCCGACAATGCGATGGGGCTGTCGCTGGGCGTCAATCTGGCGACCGCGCGCCAGCCGGCTGGCGGGCTCGTGACCGTGTCACTGACCCTCGACTATTTGGGCTCGGCCAAGCTTGGCCAATGGCTCGAGTTCGACACCGACTTCATCAAGCTGGGCCGGTCGATCTGCTTCGCCGAGGCGACGGTGCGCGCGGACGGGGTTCCCGTCGCGCGCGCCCGTGCAACCTTCAAGCTGCTCGAGGCCAAAGCGGCCGCTTAAGCCCGCTCGTGCACCGCTTCCTCGGCCGCGAGCGGCTGGGGCAGGCGGCTGATCATTTCCTTCGGGCAGACCTGCCAGAACTGGTCCCGCACGCGGTCCCAGTCGCGCAGCAGGGTGGCGGCGAAGACCGAGTCCGTCTCGCGGGCGTGCTCGGCGATCAGCGAGCGCAGCACGCCTTCCCAATAGGGCGAGGCCAGGCGCCGCACGACGATGCTTTCCGGGTTGATGTTGTCCTGGAAGCGGTCGTGCTGGTCGAGCACGAAGGCCATGCCGCCGGTCATGCCCGCGCCGAAGTTGCCGCCCGTCGGGCCCAGGATCACCACCTGGCCGCCGGTCATGTACTCGCAGCCATTGGCGCCGCAGCCCTCGACCACCGTGGTGGCGCCCGAGTTGCGGACCGCGAAACGCTCACCCGCCTGGCCCGCCGCGAACAGCCGGCCCGAGGTGGCGCCGAACAGCACGGTGTTGCCGATCAGAGCGTTGGTCTCGGGCGCGGCCAGGCCGCGCGCCGGCTTGATCACGATGGTCGCGCCCGACAGGCCCTTGCCGACATAGTCGTTGGCCTCGCCGGTCAGTTCGATGCGCAGACCCTGGACCGCGAAGGCGCCCAGGCTCTGGCCGGCCGAGCCCTTGAGCTGGACGGTCAGGTGGCCGGCGGGCAGGCCCTTCATGCCGAACTTGCGCACGATGTGGCTGGACGTGCGCGTGCCGATGGTGCGGGCGGTGCTGCGGACCGTGTAGGTCAGCTGCATCTTCTCGCCGCGTTCCAGCAGCGGGGCGGCGTCGCGGACGATCTGGGCGTCCAGGGTGTCCGGAACAGCGTTGCGGCCGACGACGGTGTTGTACGGCTTGTTGGCGCCCGGATCGGCGCGGACCAGCAGCGGGTTGAGGTCGAGGTCATCAAGGTGCTCGCCGCCGCGCGACACCTGCGCCAGCAGGTCGGTGCGGCCGACGATTTCCTGCAGGCTCTTGAAGCCCAGGCCGGCCAGGATCTCGCGGACTTCTTCAGCCACGAAGGTGAAGAGGTTGATGACCTTGTCAGGCGTGCCGGTGAACTTGGCGCGCAGGGCCTCGTCCTGGGTGCAGACGCCCACGGGGCAGGTATTGGAGTGGCACTGGCGCACCATGATGCAGCCCATGGCCACCAGCGAGGCGGTGCCGATGCCGAACTCCTCGGCGCCCATCATCGCGGCGATGACGACGTCGCGGCCCGTGCGCATGCCGCCATCGGCCCGCAGGACGATGGAGTGGCGCAGGTTGTTCAGGGTCAGGACCTGGTTGGCCTCCGACAGGCCCATCTCCCACGGACCGCCGGCGTACTTCACCGAGGTCTGGGGCGAGGCGCCCGTGCCGCCAACGCCGCCGGCGACCAGGATCACGTCCGCCTTGGCCTTGGCCACGCCAGCGGCGATGGCGCCGATGCCGGTGGCCGCGACCAGCTTCACCGTGACCCGGGCGATCGGGTTGATCTGCTTCAGGTCATAGATGAGCTGGGCCAGGTCCTCGATCGAGTAGATGTCGTGGTGCGGCGGCGGGCTGATCAGCATCACGCCGGGCGTCGCGTGGCGCAGGCGGGCGATCATCTCGGTGACCTTGAAGCCAGGCAGCTGGCCGCCCTCGCCGGGCTTGGCGCCCTGGGCGACCTTGATCTCCAGCTCGACGCACTGGTTCAGATATTCGGCGGTGACGCCGAAGCGGCCCGAGGCGACCTGCTTGATGGCGCTGTTGGGGTTGTCGCCGTTGGGCAGCGGCTTGTAGCGCGCGCTGTCCTCGCCGCCCTCGCCCGAGACCGACTTGGCCCCGATGCGGTTCATGGCGATGTTCAGAGCCCCGTGGGCCTCGGGACCGAGCGCGCCAAGGCTCATGCCGGGCGTGACGAAACGCTTGCGGATCTCGTTGACGCTCTCGACCTCGTCCGTGGCGATCGGGTTGCGGTCCGAGCGCCAGTCCAGCAGGTCGCGCAGCTGGATCGGCTTCTGGGTGCGCAGGCCGTTGGACCAGCGGCGATAGAGCTCGTAGTCACCCGTATCGCAGGCGCTCTGCAGGGTGTGCATCAGCCGCGCCTCGAACGCGTGGGCCTCGCCCGAGCGGCGCGACTTGTACAGGCCGCCGACCGGCAGGGTGATGGCGTTCAGGCTCCAGGCCTTGCGGTGCAGCTCGACCGTCTTGCTCTCGATGCCGGCCAGGCCGATGCCCGAGATGCGCGAGGGCATGCCGGGGAAGAACTCGGCGGCCAGGGCGCGCGACAGGCCGACGGCTTCGAAGTTGTAGCCGCCGCGGTACGAGGAGATGATGCTGATGCCCATCTTGGAGATGATCTTCAGCAGACCGCCCTCGATGGCCGTCTTGAAGTTGATGCAGACGTCGCGCAGCGACTTGTCGCCGATCAAGCCGCGCTCCAGGCGATCCTGGAAGCTTTCCTGGGCCAGGTAGGCGTTGACCGCCGTGGCCCCGACGCCGACCAGCACCGCGAAATAGTGGGTGTCCAGGCATTCGGCCGAGCGGACGATGATCGACACGTAAGAGCGCAGGCCCTTGGCGACCAAGTGGGCGTGGACGCCGCCCGTGGCCAGGATCATCGGCAGACCAACGCGGTCCTCGGCCGAAGCCTCGTCGGTCAGGACGATGGCCCCGCAGCCGCGCAGCACGGCGTCCTCGGCCTCGGCGCGGATGCGATCGAGGTTGGCGCGCAGCGCGTCGCCGGCCCGGGCTTCGGCGGCGGGCAGGGGCATGGTGCAGTCGATGACCGCGACATTCTTCTCGCCCAGCAGGCCGTGGACGCGCTCGTACATGCCGGTGGTCAGCACGGGGCTTTCCAGCACATACACATCCGCTTGCGCGGCGTCCTGGGCCAGGATGTTGCCCAGGTTCTTGAAGCGGGTCTTCAGGCTCATCACGCCGGTCTCCCGCAGGGGGTCGATCGGCGGGTTGGTCACCTGGCTGAAGTTCTGGCGGAAATAGTGGCTGAGCGGACGGTACTTCTCCGACAGCACCGCCAGCGGGGTGTCGTCGCCCATCGAGCCGACGGCTTCCTTGCCGTCCTCGACCATGGGCGCGAGGATCATCTCCAGGTCTTCCAGCGAATAGCCGGCGGCGGCCTGGCGGCGCGTCAGTTCCTCCCGGCCGAACTTGCGCGGCTCGGGGCCGGGGCCGATCTCCTTCTCGAGATCGACCATGTTGCCCAGCCATTCGGTATAGGGATGGCGTCCGGCCAGTTCGTCGATGATCTCGTCCTCGCCGTACAGGCGGCCCTCGGCCAGGTCGATGGCCAGCATGCGGCCGGGCGAGATGGCCAGCTTGCGGGTGATGCGGCTTTCCTCGACGCCGCACATGCCCGCTTCCGAGCCCATGATCACCAGGCCGTCGTCGGTATAGGCCACGCGCAGCGGGCGCAGGCCCGAGCGGTCCTTGCCGGCCACGACCCAGCGGCCGTCGGTGGCGCACAGGGCGGCCGGACCGTCCCACGGCTCCATCACGGCGTTGCAGTACGAATAGAGCGCCTTGTGCGACTCCTTCATCTTCGGATTGGCGGCTTCCGGCACCAGCAGGGCCTTGGCCATCGGCGCGTCACGGCCGGCGCGCACCAGCACCTCGAAGGTGTTGTCCAGGTTGGCGCTGTCGGAGGCGCCCGGCTGGATCACCGGCTTCACGTCGTCCCCGAACTCGCCGAAGGCCTGGGCGGCCATCTTGATCTCGTGGGACTTCATCCAGTTGATGTTGCCCTTGATCGTGTTGATCTCGCCATTGTGGGCGAGCATCCGGAAGGGCTGGGCCAGGCGCCATTGCGGGAAGGTGTTGGTCGAATAGCGCTGGTGGAAGATCGCCACGGCGGCGGCGAAGCGCTCGTCCTTCAGGTCGGGATAGAACTCGTCGATATGCTCGGCGAGGAACATGCCCTTGTAGATCAGCGACTTGGCTGACAGCGAGCAGATGTAGAAGTCGGTGATGTTCTGGCCATGCACGCGCTTTTCGATGCGCTTGCGGCACAGGAACAGGGCGCGCTCCAGCGGCTCGCCTTCCAGGCCGGCCGGCGGGGCCAGCATGATCTGCTCGATTTCCGGACGGGTGGCGTTGGCCTTCTCGCCGATCACCGACGTGTCGACCGGCACCTGGCGCCAGCCATAGATGTAAAAGCCAAAGCGCAGGGCTTCGGCTTCGACGATCGTGCGGCAGGCTTCCTGGGCGCCCAGGTCGGTGCGCGGCAGGAAGATCTGGCCGACGGCGATCGAGCCCGAGCGCAGGGCGTGTCCCGTGCGGCGCACCTGGTCGATGAAGAAATCCTGCGGAACGCTGACAAGCACGCCGGCGCCGTCGCCGGTCTTGCCGTCGGCGTCGACCGCGCCCCGATGCCACAGGGCCTTCAAGGCCTTGATCGCCAGTTCGACGACCTCGCGGCGCGGCTGGCCGTCGATGGCGCAGACCAGGCCCACGCCGCAGGCGTCGCGCTCGGTGGTCGGGTCGTAGGCGTGACCGTCGATCAGCGCCTGGCGGTTCTTCAGATAGAGGTCCATCTCGCTCATGGTCTCGCGGTCCTCTCTCTTATTCCGCCGCGATCAGCGCGGGCGCGCCGACCTTGGCCTGCAGGTAGCGGTGGATGGCGTCGGCGGCGTCGCGGCCGTCCTTGATCGCCCAGACGACGAGCGAAGCGCCGCGCACGATGTCGCCGGCGGCGAACACGCCGTCGAGATTGGTCATCTGGTTGCGGACGTCGGCCTTTACGGTGCCCCAGCGGGTGACCTTCAGGTCCGGCGCCGACCAGTCCCGCGGCAGGTTCTCGGGCTCGAAGCCCAGGGCCTTGACCACCAGCTGGGCCGGACGGTCGAAGTCGCCGCCGGGGATTTCCTCGGGGCTCTGGCGGCCCGAGGCGTCCGGGGCGCCCAGGCGCATGCGGATGGCGCGCACGCCCGAGACGGCCTCGGCCTCGCCCGACAGGGCGCGCGGGGCGGCCAGCCATTCGAAGGTCACGCCTTCTTCCTCGGCGTTCGACACTTCGCGCATCGAGCCCGGCATGTTGGCCTTGTCGCGGCGATAGAGGCAGGTGACCGAGTTGGCGCCCTGACGGACGGCGGTGCGGACGCAGTCCATGGCGGTGTCGCCGCCGCCGACCACAACCACGTCCTTGCCCTCGGCGTTCAGCTCGCCGGACTCGATTTCCGGCACGGTGTCGCCGAGATCCTGGCGGTTGGAGGCGATCAGATAGTTCAGCGCGGGCACGACGCCCTTGCTGCCACCGCCCGGCACGGCCAGGTCGCGCGCGGCATAGACGCCGACGGCGATCAGCACCGCGTCGTGCTTGGCGCGGAGGTCTTCCAGGGTCGCGTCCTTGCCGACTTCGAACCCGAGCTTGAACGCAACGCCGCCGTCGGCTAGGCGCTTGGTGCGACGCTCGACGACGTCCTTTTCCAGCTTGAAGCCAGGGATGCCGTAAATCAGCAGACCGCCGGCGCGGTCGTGGCGGTCATAGACGGTGACGTCGTAGCCGGCTTCGCGCAGCTTCTCGGCGGCGGCCAGGCCGGCGGGCCCGGCGCCGACCACGCCGACCGACTGGCCGAGGGCGGCGCCGGCGACCAGCGGCTTCACCCAGCCCATCTCCCAGGCCTTGTCAGTGAGGTAGCGTTCGACCGAACCGATCGTCACGGTGCCGTGACCCGACTGCTCTATGACGCAGTTGCCTTCGCACAGGCGATCCTGGGGGCAGATCCTGCCGCAGACCTCCGGCATGGAATTGGTCGCCTGCGACAGGGCGTAGGCTTCTTCCAGGCGGCCCTCGGCCGTCATTCGCAGCCAGTCGGGGATGTTGTTGTGCAGCGGGCAGTGGGTCTGGCAGAACGGCACGCCGCACTGCGAACAACGCGAGGCCTGCTCGGTGGCCTTGGCGTCGATGAAGTCGGCGTAGATCTCGTGGAAGTCGCCCGAACGCTCGGCGGCCGCACGCTTTTCAGGCGTCTTGCGTGCCACCGTCGTGAATTTCAGCATGCGTTCGGCCATGCGACTTCCCCCGTATCTCTGGAAGGAGAAAAATTGCTCAGGCGGGCCTATTACGGACTCTTTCGGGCAAGAAGAATGTGTTGGTCAAAATAGTAGACTTATATATCCCTGTTCCGGGCGTGGTCATTGAGATCGACTCGCAAGAGGGCGCCGATATAGTCTACTTTGTGGATTTACGACCTATTTACCGTGTCAGGCGCAGGCCAGGAGCGGGTTTGGAGCGGAAAAATGCCTGACTGGTTGAGCGCCATCATTCTGGGTCTGGTCGAGGGGCTGACGGAGTTCATTCCCGTCTCCTCCACCGGCCATCTGCTGCTAGCCAAGGAGGCCATGGGGCTGAAGGATCCCTCCTGGGACACCTTCATCGTGCTGATCCAGCTGGGGGCGATCCTGGCGGTGGTGGCCCTCTATTTCCAGAAGCTGTGGGGCGTGCTGATCGGCCTGCCGACCAAGCCCGAGGCGCGCCGCTTCGCGCTCAGCGTGATCGTCGCGGTGATCCCGGCCTTCGTCGCCGGCCTGTTCCTGCACGACGTGATCAAGACGTTCCTGTTCGAGAGCCCGCTGATCATCTGCTGGTCGCTGCTGATCGGCGGGGTGATCCTGTTGTTCATCGACAAGAAGGCCCCGCCGGCCGTCGATCACGACGCCATGAGCCTGCCGCTGCACAAGGTGCTGATCGTCGGCCTGTTCCAGTGCCTGTCGTTGATCCCGGGCGTCTCGCGCTCGGGCTCGACCATCGTCGGCTCCATGCTGTTCGGCATCGAGCGCCGGGCGGCGGCCGAGTTCAGCTTCTTCATGGCCATCCCGATCATGGTCGGGGCCTTCGTGCTGGACGTCTACAAGAACCGCGACGCCCTGGACGCCGGCCACATCGGCATCGTGGGCGTCGGTTTCGTGGTGTCGTTCCTGTCGGGCCTGGTGGTCGTGAAGTACATGCTCGACTTCATCGGCAAGCGCGGCTTCGCGCCGTTCGCCTGGTGGCGGATTGTGGTGGGGATTGGCGGCTTGGCGGTGCTGTACTCGCATCACTGAGCCGCGCGCTCGCGGACAAAAAAAGGGCGGGCGTCTCGCGGCGCCCGCCCTTTGTCGTTTCGGTTCGGCGTGAAGCCCTAGAACGCGCCCGCCGGGGTCTCGGCGTACTGGCCGCCCTTGCGGTAGCGGTAGAGGTAGGTCGGGACCACGGCCTCGACCGCCGTGCCGATCACGCCGGCCTCGGCCAGGCCCGGCAGGCCGTGTTCGGCGACATTGTCGGTCTTCAGCATCTCGACCTGGTCGGTGGTCAGTGGCGGAGCCCAGGGAATGAGCCCGGCCTGGAGGTCGCCCAGCGAACCGATCAGCGAGGCGAGCGGCCAGGGCAGCGGGGCCAGCGGGCGATTGCGGCCGGTCTCGGTCAGCACCAGCCGCAAGATCTCGCGCATCGTGTAGACGGTCGGGCCGCCCAGTTCGTAGGTCACGCCGACGGCGGCCGGGCTGGCGACGGCCTTGGCGATCACGGCGGCGACGTCGGTCACGAAGACCGGCTGGAAGCGAGTGTCGCCGCCGACCAGCGGCATGATCGGCGACAGGGCCGCGATCTGGGCGAACTTGTTGAAGAACTTGTCGTCGACGCCGAACACCAGCGACGGGCGGACGATGGTCGCGCCCGGGAAGGCGGCGCGGACCGCGGCCTCGCCTTCGCCCTTGGTGCGGAAGTATTTGGACTCGCTGTCGGCGTTGGCGCCCAGGGCGCTCATATGGACCAAATGCTTGACGCCGGCCTTGGCGGCGGCCTGGGCCACGCTCTGGGCGGCCATGACGTGCAGCGACTGGAACTTCTGGCGGCCGCT
The DNA here is from genome assembly GCF_058681635.1 of Caulobacter sp. ALps2. Lineage (NCBI taxonomy): Bacteria > Pseudomonadati > Pseudomonadota > Alphaproteobacteria > Caulobacterales > Caulobacteraceae > Caulobacter > Caulobacter sp. ALps2. The sequence goes on along the minus strand of NZ_CM178743.1, from coordinate 1,402,177 downwards.
CTCCCAGAGCACGCCCACCAGGTTCACGCAGCCCTCGGCGCCGTCCAGCGCGCGCGCGATGGAGGCGGGGTTGCGGACGTTAGCCTGGACCACTTCGATCTGGCCGACGTCGCCCAGCATACGCATGCGGTAGGCGAGGTTCGGCTGACGCACGGCCACCCGTACGCGATGGCCCGCCTTGGCGAGCGCCCGCACGACTTGGCCGCCCACGAAACCGGAGCCGCCGAACACCGTGACCAGACCCTGCATCTTCATTCCTCGTCGCATGCGATGACTACACCGCGATAAACGGGGAATTAGACGACTGAGAGCGGCTTCGCAATGAAATCGCGCTTTATCGATTTTTGTCTGTTGACGGCGTCAGAAGCTTTCCCTAAACGTCCCGGCCTCGCGGCGACCTAACCGGTTGCGACAGCGGGCCCAGGTGGCGGAATTGGTAGACGCGCTGGCTTCAGGTGCCAGTGACCGAAAGGTCGTGGAGGTTCGAGTCCTCTCCTGGGCACCACCCCTTAACTGAGCTTCTTTCGAGAAGCGGGGGTGGCGCCAAATTTCCCAACGGCCAAATCGTCAGACCGTCAAATAGCCTGGCGGCCAAATTGCCCGACGGATAGATATCCCGTTCATCGTGAGTATAAGTGTCACGCGCTTTCATCGGGCGCGTGGTTCGTCGCGTTCGCGCGGACGCGCCCGACTCTTCGCCGGAGATTTCTGAAACTTGGCCAATTTTGTTCACGAGGGCGACCTGCCCGAGGGCGTGTTCGCCGGGGCGAGCATCATCGCCATCGATTCCGAGACCATGGGCCTGCGCCTGGGTCGTGACCCGCTGTGCGTGGTCCAGTTGTCGTCGGGCGACGGCGACGCCCACGTGGTGCGCCTGAATCGCGCGACCTACGACTGCCCGAACCTGAAGGCGCTGCTGACCGATCCGGCCGTTTTGAAGCTTTTTCACTTCGGCCGCTTTGATATCGCCATGTTCGAACTCCATCTGGGAGTCGTGACCGCGCCCGTCTACTGCACCAAGATCGCCTCGAAGCTGGCCCGGACCTATACGGACCGCCATGGCCTGAAGGACGTGACGCGCGAGCTTCTGGGCGTGGAGCTGTCCAAGGTCCAGCAGTCGTCGGACTGGGGCGCGCCTTCGCTGAGCGGCGACCAGGTCGCCTACGCCGCCTCGGACGTGCTGCACCTGCACGCCCTGCGCGACAAGCTGAACATCATGCTGGAACGTGAAGGCCGCATGGCCCACGCCCAGGCCGCCTTCGACTATCTTCCCCACCGCGCCTCGCTGGACCTGGCCGGCTGGGAGGAGATGGACATCTTCGCTCACGCATAAGCTCATGCACTCCGCCGCGGTCATTTCCGGACGAACGATGAGCGCCGACCTCGCGCGCTGGCGCCGTCGTTCGCGCCGCGTGCTGGCCGCGCGCATCATTCTGCCGATCGCGATCGCGGGATTGATCCTGATCGTGGCTTCGCAGGTCGGCTGGCGCACCTACATGGCCGCCACCCATCCGCCGACCGAGGCCAAGACCGAAATCCGCCTGATCACGCCACGGTTCTACGGCCAGTCGACCGAGGGCCGCAGCTTCATGATCACGGCGCGCTCGGCGATCCGCGACGACAACGACCCGCGCCGCATCATCCTGGATGACCCGGCCCTGACCCTGGATCTCGGCTCGCCGACCCCGACGCGGATGACCGCCAAGCACGGCGTCTACCGCCAAGACGACTTCAGTCTGGCCCTGAAGGACGATGTCCGGATGGACGATGGCGCCGGTTATCGCTTCGCGTCGGAAGGCGCTTTCGTGAATACCCAGACGGGCGACGTGACGGGCGAAACCACGATGAACGGCGAAGGTCCCAGCGGACAGGTGCAATCCAGCGCCTACTCCGTATATGACAAGGGCGATCGCATCGTTTTCCGGGGCGGGGTTCGCGCGCGGTTCGAACGGCAGTAAACAAGATCAATGGCGCAGGTTCGCTCGTGACGCGAACCGCGACGGATGAGGACATGGTTCTGATGAAGCGATGGACGGCCGCGGCGGCGACCGCGTTGATCCTGGCCAGCGGCGCGGCCAGTGCGGCCTACGCCCAGCAAGGCGACTCGAGCGCGCCGATCGACGTGTCCGCTGATCAGCAGGAAACGATCAACAGCAAGTGCATCACGATCTTCCGTGGCAACGTGGAGATCCTGCAGAATCGCTCGCGCCTGCGGGCCCGGCAGGTGACGGTGTACAGCGCCCGCAAGGTCACGGCCGACAACGCCAATGGCTGCGGCAACGCCCAGCGCATGGAAGCCGAAGGCAGCGTCTATCTGGTCAGCGACCAGCAGCAGGCGCGCGGCGACCGCGCCGTCTACACCTTCGACAACAACATCGCCGTGGTCACGGGCGACGTGGTGCTGGTCAAGGGCAAGGACGTGGCGCGCGGCGACAAGCTGACGGTCAACACCAAGACCAACGACGCCAAGCTGGAATCCAACAGCACGGGTCGCGCCGCGCCCAAGCGGGTGCGGGCGGTCTTCTATCAGGACGAGAACAAGAACGCGCCGGCCGCGTCCGATCAGCCCGCCCCGCGCTAGGACCCGTCTTTCATGACCCTGACCTCCAACGACATGGACGGCCTGTTCGTCGATTCCGTGGGCAAGTCGTTTGGCGACCGTCCGGTCGTCAAGAACGTCTCCCTGCGCCTGAAGCGCGGCGAAGTGGCGGGCCTGCTGGGTCCGAACGGCGCCGGCAAGACGACCTGCTTCTACATGGTCACCGGCCTGATCGCCGCCGACTACGGCGCGATCTATCTGGACGGCGAGAACATCACCGCTCAGCCGATGTTCCAGCGGGCGCGCCTGGGGGTGGGCTACCTGCCGCAGGAAGCCTCGATCTTTCGGGGCATGACGGTCGAGCAGAACGTCATGGCCGTGGTCGAGATGCGCCAGAAGGACCCGCGCAAGGCCCGTGAGCAGGTCACCAGCATCCTGGAAGAGCTGCGCATCACCCACATCCGCAAGTCGCCGGCCGTCGCCCTGTCGGGCGGTGAGCGTCGCCGCGTGGAAATCGCCCGCGCCCTGGCGTCCGAACCGTCCTTCATGCTGCTGGACGAACCCTTCGCCGGTATCGACCCGCTGGCCATCGCCGACATCCGCGACGTGATCGGCTACCTCAAGAGCCGCGGCATCGGCATCCTGATCACCGACCACAACGTGCGCGAGACGCTGGACATCATCGACCGCGCCTCGATCATCCACGCTGGCGAGGTGCTGTTCGAAGGCTCGCCGCGCGAGATCGTCGACAACCCGGAAGTTAAGCGTGTCTATCTGGGCGACAGCTTCAGCGAGCCCCGTCTTGGTGATTAAGGGCCTCGGTGATTAATTGGCGCGGGGGTGGGCAAAAACAGCCTGCGTCACCCCTCCGCATGCTGATCAAGTCCTTGTCTTGCCAGGATTAACGCGCCTGGCACGATATTTTCCGGGACGGAACGTCGCACCGGCCCGATATTTGCAAGTCTTCGCGACCCGTTAACCAAACCGGCCTTTCAATGACGCTCGAAGTTCATTCGTCGTCAGGAGGGCGCATTGGCGCTCAGCCACCGCCTCGAGATCCGTCAGGGTCAAGGCCTCGTCATCACCCCGCAGCTGCAGCAGGCGATCAAGCTTCTGCAACTGTCGAACATCGAGCTCGACGCTTTCGTCGAGCAGGAGCTGGAGCGCAATCCGCTTCTGCAGCGCGATGAGGGCGAGTCCGAACCGGCCAAGGAGGTCGAGAGCGAACGCGACGCGAGCCTGACCCAGCTTGACGCCGTTGCCGACGCGACGGCCGGCCGCGAGATGGACACCCCGCACGAAGACGTCTCGCCCGGCGAACGCGCCACGGGCGACGGCGGAGATCCCGACAATGGGGCCGAGCACGCTGGCGGCCAGATCGACTGGTCGCGCGCCGGCGGCGGAGGCTCGTTCGAAGGCGACGAGGGCTATGAGAGCGCCCTGACCGATGTTCCGACCCTGTCGGCCCACCTGCGCGGCCAACTGGTCCAGGCGGCGCTGTCGCCGGCCCGCAACGCCATCGCCGAGATCCTGATCGACGCCGTCGACGAAGGCGGCTACCTGCGCCTGGACGTCATCGAGCTGGCCGCCCGCCTGGGCTGCAAGCTGGAGATGGTCGAGGACGTCCTGACCACGCTGCAGGGCTTCGAGCCCGTCGGCGTCTTCGCCCGCGACGTCCGCGAGTGTCTGGCGCTGCAGCTGAAGGACGTGAACCGCTACGACCCCTGCATGGCCGCGATGCTCGACAATCTCGAGCTGCTGGCCAAGCGCGACCTGGTCGGCTTGCGCCGCATTTGTGGCGTGGACGACGAGGACCTGCGCGAGATGATCGCCGAGATCCGCGCGCTGAACCCGCGTCCGGGCGCCGGCTATCACAGCGAGCCGGCCGAGACCCTGGTGCCCGACGTCATGGTCCGCGAGGGCCTGGGCGGCATGTGGCACGTCGAGTTGAACACCGACACCCTGCCGCGCGTGCTGGTCGACCAGCGCTACCACGCCCGCATTTCCAAGGGCGCGCGCACCGATCAGGAAAAGACTTTCGTCTCGGACTGCATGGCCACGGCCAACTGGCTGGTGAAGAGCCTGGACCAGCGCGCCAAGACCATCCTGAAGGTCTCCAGCGAGATCGTGCGCCAGCAGGACGGCTTCCTGGCCTTCGGCGTCGAGCATCTGCGTCCGCTGAACCTGAAGACCGTCGCCGACGCCATCGGCATGCACGAGAGCACGGTCAGCCGCGTCACCTCGAACAAGTACATCGCCACCCCCCGGGGCGTGTTCGAGCTGAAGTTCTTCTTCACCTCGGCCATCCAGTCGTCGGAAGGCGGCGAGGCCCACTCGGCCGCCAGCGTCCGTCACAAGATCAAGGGCCTGGTCGACGCCGAGAAGACGGAACGCGACGTCCATTCCGATGACGCCATCGTTGAAATTCTCAAGGCCGCCGGGGTCGACATCGCCCGCCGGACCGTGGCCAAGTACCGTGAAGCCATGCGGATCCCGTCGTCGGTCGAGCGCCGTCGTCAGATGAAGGAAGCGGTCTAACGCTCCCGCGCGTTTGATGGCGGTGGGAACGGTTGTGATGCACGAGAAGAGTCTGGCGGACGTGATCGAGAGCTTCGGCGAGGACTCTCGTCCCACGCTCACGGTCGGTCAGATGCTGGAGGCGTTCGAAAGTCGCGCCTTCGGGGCCATGCTGCTGGTCTTTGGTCTGTTGAACACCCTGCCGTTGCCGCCGGGCTCCTCGACGATCCTGTCCCTGCCGATTCTGTTCCTGGCGCCGCAGATCGCCATGGGGGCCGACACGCCCTGGCTGCCGCGCGGCCTGGTCGAGAAACCGCTGAAGCGCGCCGACCTGCGCGGCCTGTTCAAGCGCCTGGGTCCAATCGTCCGCAGCATGGAGCTGGTGACCCGTCCGCGCCTGCGACCGATGTTCGCACCCTTGGGGGAGCGGGCGATCGGCGTGGTCTGTACCTTGCTGGCCCTGGTGCTGGTCCTGCCCATCCCGCTAGGCAATCTGGCGCCCGGCGCGACAGTCGCTGTCCTGGCTCTGGCCTTGCTGCAGCGCGACGGCGTTCTGGCGCTGCTCGGCTACCTGATGGCCCTGGGCAGCGGGGCGCTTCTGTTCGTCAGCGCGCACGTTGTCGTGATGGCCGTGCGCAAGCTCCTGGGCGTCTTTTCCGGCCTCGTCTGACGTCGTCCACAGGCCTCTAAGGCGCCGCTTGACACCCGCCTGCGACAGGCGCGTTGTAGTCATATGCAAGTCCAAGTCTCCGGCAAGCATGTCGACGTTGGTGAGGCTCTGCGAGTGCGAGTCTCCGACGAAATCGCCCTGAGCATTGGGAAATACTTCGATCGAGGTGGTAACGCCGAGGTCGTTGTCAGCAAGGATGGCTACGCCTTCCGTGTCGATTGCTCGGTAAAGCTGGCTTCGGGTCAGCAGCTCATCAGCCATGGTTCTGGAGGCGACGCGCACGCGGCGTTCGACTCGGCCCTGGCCAAGATCGACACGCGCATCAGGCGCTACAAGAGGCGGCTGAAGAGTCACTCGGCGGCGGCCACGGCCAAGCAGGTCGAGAACGCCGCGATGTTCGTGCTCAAGGCGCCGGAAGTCGACGAGGGCGAAGAACATGACTGGGATGTGGAGGCTGACCACCCGACGGGCGCGCCCGCGGCGATGGTCATCGCGGAAACCCAGGCCGCGGTGAAGACGATGACTGTTTCCATGGCTGTCATGGAACTGGACTTGACCGCATACCCGGCAATCGTGTTTAGGAACGCCGCCCACGGCGGGTTGTCCGTGGTCTATCGGCGTCCAGACGGGAATATCGGCTGGATCGACCCCGAACGCACGAAGTCGCTGAACGGGCACGGGTCTACCGCGAGCTAACCAGGTCCTGTCAGGGTCTGGCGCCGTCGCGGCGGATCCGCGGCGACGGCGCCAAGGCAGTCGGCAGCGAGCGAGCGTTGGCATGACAATCGGCGATCTACTGGACCCCGGAGCGGTGGCGCTACGCGCTGGCGCGCCCGGCAAGCGCCAAGCTCTTTCCATGGTCGCCGACGTGGCGGGCCGGGTGCTCGACGTCGGCGCCGACGCGGTCCTCGACGGCCTGATCGAGCGTGAGGCCGCCGGCTCGACGGGTGTGGGCGAGGGCGTGGCTATCCCGCACGCACGTCTGGACGGTCTGGACCGCGTCCGCGCGGTCGTGGTGCGCCTGGACACCCCGGTGGCCTTCGACGCCCTCGACGACAAGCCCGTGGACCTTCTGGTGGCTTTGTTCGCCCCCCGCGAGGCCAACGCCCAGCATCTGCGCGCCCTGGCCCGTGTCGCCCGTATGATGCGTCAGCCCGAAATGCGGTCGGCCCTGCGCCAGGCCCGCTCGGCCGACGCCATCCACGTGCTGCTGACGCACGAAGCGACCAGCACGGCGGCGTAAGACCAGAGGGCTCCTTCGAGAGCCCTCTTCCTTTTACCGATTAGTGGACCGACACCGGCGCCAGTTCGTGGGCGAGGGCGGCGGCGATGGCCGTGTCGCGGTCGATCATGACCGCCAGGCGAGCGCCGTCGGCGCGGCAGACCGCGTACAGGGTCTGGTCGGGGGCCAGGTTGAAGTCCTCCACGCCTTCCGGCACGTCGGCGAGGATCTCGGCCGCCTTGATCGGCCGGACATAGACGAGGTCGGGCGCGCCAAGGGCCGCGAACGCTTCGCTCGTGAAGAGCGGGCTGTTGTAGTGCGTGTTGGGCGTCATGATGACCACCTCCTTGAATTAGGGAACGCGCCTTTATCCAGCCGGTTCAGAACCTCGGCGTGAGGGGCGAGCTCCGCGCGGCCTAAGCCCGCGCCGCGAATGGGCCAAGCGGGCGTTTAGCCGACGCTACGAATGGGCCAAGCTGGCGTTTAGCCGGCGCTACGAATGGGAATGCGCTTGATCAGGCGCTCGGGTTCGGGGCGGGCCAGGTCGATATGCAGCAGGCCGTGTTCCAGGGTCGCCGCGGTCACTTCCATGCCCTCCGCGAGGATGAAGGTGCGCACGAAGCCCCGGGCGGCGATCCCCCGGTGCAGAAAGGCCCGCTCGGCCTCCGACCGGGCGTCGGCGTTGTCGCGTTTGCCGGCGACGACCAATTGGCCGCCCTCGACCGTCACCTGCAGCTGGTCAGGGGAGAAACCCGCGACCGCGAGGGTGATGCGCACGCCGCCGTTGTCGGCCTGCTCGACATTGTAGGGCGGATAGCTTTCCGAGGCGGCCTTGGCGGCGCGCTCGATCAGGTCTCGGGTGTGTTCGAAGCCCAGCAAAAAGGGGCTGTCGAACATGATGGTCCGGTTCATCGCGAAGTCCTCGCTCAAGCGACTTCGTTCGCGGAGAAAGGCCCGAGGACCGGCGCCGATCCCCACGACACGGATCCAGATGTGGAGGCCGTGGATGGAGGGTTCAAGAGGATGGGGGAAGTTGGGTCCAGAAATGGACAAGGCCCGGACGTTTCCGTCCGGGCCTTGATGGTGGAGCTAAGCGGAGTCGAACCGCTGACCTCTTGAATGCCATTCAAGCGCTCTACCAGCTGAGCTATAGCCCCAAATTTTCCTGGACCACCTTGCGGTAACTCTCGGAAATCCTTGGTCTCTTCGGCGTTTCGACTTGCGTCGCCCTCCGAAGAGGCGCGGAAACTAGTCCGGGATTTTTTTAGGATCAAGCCTCTTCTCGAACTTTTTTCGAGAAAAATGTCGCACCCCTGAAAACCCCTGTGGATAGGCGGTTTCGAACGTCCGAAACCGCCTATCCGCCAGAGCGACCAACCCAATGGATTAGTCGTCGTCGCCCTCGCCGGGCAGACCTTCGATCTCGTCGTCGAGATTGTCGTCGTCGTCCTCGTCCTCCAGGAACGGAACGTCGTCGGCCTCGTCCTCGGCGAGATCCTCTTCCTCGGCGAAGTCGACGCCCAGGTCGTCACCGCCCGCGGGCGCGGCGCCCGGTTCGGCGTCCTCGTCGTCGGTTTCGATGACGTCCGGTTCGACCTTGTCGATTTCCGGCGTTTCATCGACTTCGTCCTCGAAGCCGTCCTCGTCCTTAGGCGCGGGAGCGGGCTTCTCGTCCTCGGCGTCATAGTCCGGGGTGATCGAGCGGGCGCGGACGCGGCGCGATTTCAGGGCCTCTTCCGGGTCGAACTGCTCGCCGCATTTGGGGCAAACGGCCGGACGGCGGTTGAGGTCATAGAATTTCGACTGGCAGTTGGGGCAGATTTGTTTTGCGCCCAGGTCGGGATTGGCCAATTGGCGACCCTTTGATCCGGATGGGAAAAGCGGCCGGTCACTTGCCATGACGAGAGGCCGCTGTCAAAAGCAAACCCCTTCGCGAAAACCACCAAGTACCAAGGAGCCGGTTTCGGCATGTCGTCGGCTGGATTGAAGAGCGCACCCGCAGGCGCTCTGCGAGGGATCGTGCGGGCCCCGGGCGACAAGTCCATTTCCCATAGATCGATGATCCTGGGCGCGCTGGCGTCCGGCACGACGACGGTCGACGGGCTGCTGGAAGGCGACGATGTTCTCGCCACCGCGCGGGCCATGCGGGCCTTCGGCGCGCGGATCGAGCAGGAAGGCGTCGGTCGTTGGCGCATCGAGGGCAATGGCGGCTTTTCCGAGCCGTCGGACGTCATCGACTGCGGCAACGCCGGCACCGGCGTGCGGCTGATCATGGGCGCGGCGGCGGGTTTCGCGATGTGCGCCACCTTCACCGGCGACGCCTCGCTACGTGGCCGCCCGATGAGCCGGGTGCTGGATCCGCTGGCCCGCATGGGCGCGACCTGGCTGGGCCGCGACAAGGGCCGCCTGCCCCTGACCCTGAAGGGTGGAAACCTGCGGGGCCTGAACTACACCCTGCCGATGGCGTCGGCCCAGGTGAAGTCGGCCGTGCTGCTGGCCGGTCTGCACGCCGAGGGCGGCGTCGAGGTCATCGAGCCGGAAGCCACCCGCGACCACACCGAGCGCATGCTGCGCGCCTTCGGGGCCGAGGTGATCGTCGAGGACCGCAAGGCCGGCGACAAGACCTTCCGCCATATCCGCCTGCCCGAGGGCCAGAAGCTGACCGGCACGCACGTGGCGGCGCCGGGCGACCCGTCGTCGGCGGCCTTCCCGCTGGTGGCCGGCCTGATCGTCCCGGGCTCGGAAGTGACCGTCGAGGGCGTGATGCTCAACGACCTGCGCACCGGCCTCTTCACCACGCTGAGGGAAATGGGCGCGGATCTCGTGATTTCCAACCAGCGCGTGGCGAGCGGCGAGGATGTCGGCGACATCACCGCCCGTTATTCCAAGCTCAAGGGCGTGGTCGTCCCCTCCGAGCGCGCGCCGTCGATGATCGACGAATATCCGATCCTGGCCATCGCCGCCGCCTTCGCCGAGGGCGAGACGGTGATGCGCGGCGTCGGCGAGATGCGCGTCAAGGAAAGCGACCGCATCGCTCTGACGGCGGCGGGGCTGGAAGCCTGCGGCGTGGACGTCGAGGAAGAGCCGGAGGGCTTCATCGTCCGCGGGACCGGTCAGCCGCCGCGTGGCGGGGCCACCGTCGAGACCCACGGCGACCACCGGATCGCCATGAGCCACCTGATCTTGGGCATGGCCGCCCAAGAGGGGGTCTCGGTCGACGAGCCGGGCATGATCGCCACCAGCTTCCCGGGCTTCGCGGACCTGATGCGCGGCCTGGGCGCGACCCTGACGGAAGCCTGAGCATGGCCTTCGTGATCGCCGTCGACGGGCCGGCCGCCTCGGGCAAGGGCACCATCGCCGCGCGCCTGGCCGCGGCCTATGGCCTGCCGATGCTGGACACCGGCCTGCTGTACCGCGCCGTCGGCGTGCGGATCCTGGCCGCCGGCGGCGATCTGGACGACCCGGGCTCGGCCGAGGCCTTCGCCCGGGGCCTGGATCTTTCCGAGCTGGAGAAGCCGCAAGTGCGCACCCGCGCCGCCGGCGAGGCCGCCAGCCGCTGCGCCGTGCATCCCGGCGTGCGCTCGGCCCTGTTCGACCTGCAGCGCGCCTTCGCCACCCAAGACTCCGGCGCCGTGATCGACGGCCGCGACATCGGCACGGTCATCGCCCCCGAGGCGCCGGCCAAGCTCTATGTCACCGCCAGCCCCGAGGTTCGCGCCGACCGTCGCTGGAAACAGCTGGTCGGCCAAGGCGAAAGCGTCGCCTTCGAGGAAATCCTGGCCGATATCCGCAAGCGCGACGAGCGCGACGGCGGTCGCAAGGACGCGCCGATGACGCAGGCCGCCGACGCCGTCTTGCTCGATACGTCGGAAATGACTATAGAGCAGGCCTTCGATGCGGCCCGCCGTATCGTCGAGGACGCGCGCGCCCGCTAGAGTTCCGCTCTACAGGGCAAATCCACCGCCGACCTCGCCGCGATAGAGAGAACATCGCGGGATCGCAAAAAACCCATTTCATCCGGAATCCCGAGAACCGCTTTTCTCCAGCGGCGCTCGTCACAGGGCTTCCCCTAACCTCAGAGACCAAAGATCAGCATGGCTGACGATATGAGCTTCAACCCGACGCGCGACGATTTCGAAGCGCTCCTCAATGACTCGATGGGCGGCCGTGACTTCGCGGAAGGCACCGTCGTCAAGGGCCTGGTCGTCGGGATCGAAAAGGACTTCGCCATCATCGACGTCGGTCTGAAGACCGAAGGTCGCGTCCAGCTGAAGGAATTCGGCGTCGACGAAAATGGCAAGGCCACCATCAAGACCGGCGACACCGTCGAAGTCTTCCTGGAACGCCTCGAAAACGCGATGGGCGAAGCGGTCATCAGCCGCGAAAAGGCCAAGCGCGAAGAAGCCTGGACCCGTCTGGAAGGCGTCTACGCCCGCAACGAACCCGTCATGGGCGCCATCGTCGGTCGCGTGAAGGGTGGCTTCACCGTCGACCTGGGCGGCGCCTCGGCCTTCCTGCCGGGCTCGCAAGTCGACATCCGTCCGGTCCGCGACGTCGGCCCGCTGATGGGCAAGGAACAGCCCTTCGCCATCCTGAAGATGGACCGTCCGCGCGGCAACATCGTCGTCTCGCGTCGCGCCATCCTGGAAGAAGCCCGCGCCGAGCAGCGCACCGAACTGGTGTCGCAGCTGCAAGAGGGTGAAATCCGCGAAGGCGTCGTCAAGAACATCACCGACTACGGTGCGTTCGTCGACCTGGGCGGCATCGACGGCCTGCTGCACGTCACCGACATGAGCTGGAAGCGCGTCAACCACCCGAGCCAAGTGCTCGCCGTGGGCGACACCGTGAAGGTCCAGATCGTCAAGATCAACCCGGACACCCAGCGCATCAGCCTCGGCATGAAGCAGCTGCAGTCGGATCCGTGGGATGGCGTTGAAGCCAAGTACCCGGTCGGCGCCAAGTTCACGGGCCGCATCACCAACATCACCGACTACGGCGCCTTCGTGGAGCTGGAAGCCGGCGTCGAAGGCCTGGTGCACGTCTCGGAAATGTCCTGGACCAAGAAGAACGTCCACCCCGGCAAGATCGTCTCGACCTCGCAAGAAGTCGACGTGGTCGTGCTGGACGTCGATCCGTCCAAGCGCCGCGTCTCGCTGGGCCTGAAGCAGGCCCTGGCCAACCCGTGGGAAGCCTTCGTGGAAGCTCACCCGGTCGGCTCGTCGGTCGAAGGCGAAGTCAAGAACGCGACCGAATTCGGTCTGTTCATCGGCCTCGACAACGACATCGACGGCATGGTGCACCTGTCGGACATCGACTGGAGCGTCCCGGGCGAAGAAGCCATGGCGCGCTACAAGAAGGGCGACGTCGTCAAGGCGAAGGTCCTGGATGTCGACATCGAGAAGGAACGCATCTCGCTGGGCATCAAGCAGCTGGCTGGCGACCCGATGTCGGGCGACACCTTCCGCAAGAACCAGACCGTGACCGTCACCGTCACGGAAGTCACCTCGGGCGGCATCGAAGTCCGCTTCGGTGAAGACGACGCCCCGATGACCGCCTTCATCCGCAAGTCGGACCTGTCGCGCGATCGTCAGGAACAGCGCCCCGAGCGCTTCGCCGTGGGCGACCGCATCGACGCTCAGATCACCAACGTGGACAAGGCCGCTCGCCGCGTCTCGCTGTCGATCAAGTCGCTGGAAATGGCCGAAGAGAAGGAAGCCATCGAGCAGTTCGGCTCGTCGGACTCCGGCGCTTCGCTGGGCGACATCCTGGGCGCCGCTCTCCGCGAGCGCGCTTCCAAGGAATAGTCTTCCGCTCCATTGGGGTTGAAGCTGGCGGCGGTGGGAGCGATCCCACCGCCGCTTTTTCTTTCAGGGATCGGGGCGGTGGGAGCGATCCCGCCGCCGTTTTCTTTTGCGTGAAACCCTGTCAGAACTATCTTCAGGTTGAGTTGTCCTGGGGGTGTGGCGTGCGGGTTTGGAAAGCGGCGGCGTTCGCCGCGGTGTCGGTCGTGGCCCTGTCGAGCGCCGCGTGGGCGGCCGACAAGCCCGCCTACGGCCCGCCGGCCAAGTGGGTGCGGGTGGCCGAGATCCCCGCCCCGCCGGCCGACGATCAGGCGCCCTCGACCCAGATCCTGCTGGATGACAACCAGTCCCAGCACGACAACACCGGCTCGGCCTTTTACAACCGCCGCGTGGTCAAGGTGCTGAAGCCCGAGGCGCTGCAAGGCGGTGTGCGCTCGGTTACCTGGGACCCGGCCCGCGAGACCGTCACGCTGCACAGCCTGGCCATCGTCCGCGATGGCCAGCGCATCGATCTGCTGAAGAAGGGCGAGGACGTTCTCGTCCTGCGCCGCGAGAAGAACCTCGAGCGCGCCATGCTGGACGGGCGGATGACCGCCTCGATCCAGATCAAGGACCTGCAGGTCGGCGACGTTGTCGACTGGGCCTACACCTCGGAGCACCGCGACGCCCTGGTCGGCGGGCGCACCACCGATTTCGAGCGGATGGGCTGGATGGGCGTCGCCGGCCGCTATCGGGTCCGCATGCTGTGGGCCGACGGCACGCCCCTGATCTGGAAGGCCTCGACGGCGTTCCCCGCGCCCAAGATCGCCAAGTCCGGCAAGACCAATGAACTGCTGGTCGACCTGACCGACGCCAAGGCCCCCAAGCCGCCGGTCGGCGCGCCGGCCCGCTTCCAGCGGCTGGGCATGCTGGAGGCCACGACCTATTCGGGCTGGGAAGACATCTCCCGCCGGATGGCGCCGCTGTACGCCAAGGCTTCGGAACTGCCGGCCAACTCGCCGCTGCGGGCCGAGATCGCGACGATCAGCGCCGCCAGCAACGATCCCAAGGTACGGGCCTTCAAGGCCTTGCAGCTGGTCGAGGACAAGACCCGCTATCTGTTCCTGGGGATGAACGACGGCGGCTACAAACCCGCGCCGGTCGAGGAGACCTGGGCGCGGCGCTTCGGCGACTGCAAGGGCAAGACCGTGCTGCTGCTGGCCATCCTGCGCGAGCTGGGCGTCGAGGCTGAGCCGGTGTTGGTCCAGATCGCCGGCGGTGACGGCCTGGACGAGCGCATGCCGTCGGCGTCCCTGTTCAATCACGTGCTGGTCCGCGCCCGCATCGACGGCAAGAGCTATTGGCTGGACGGAACGCGCTCGGGCGATCTGGGCGACATCGACGGCCTGCGCCCGCCGCCGTTCCGCTGGGGTCTGCCGCTGCGCGCGGGCGGCGCCACGATCGAAGAGATCGTCCAGACCCCGCTAGCCAGGCCCGACACCGAGGGGCTGATCCGCATCGACGCCTCGGGCGGTCTGGACAAGCCCGCGCCGACCACCATGACCATGATCTTCCGGGGCGACATGGGCCTGGGCATGGCGCGGGCTCTGCGTACGGCGCCGCGCGCCGACGTCGAGCGCGGGCTCAAGCAGCAGTTCTCGTCCAGCAATAGCTGGCTGACGATCGAGAAGATCGACTTCGACGTGTCGCCCGACGGCGTCGGCAAGGTGACCATCACCGGCTCGGCGGAGATGGACTGGCGGATGAACGACGATGTCGGCCTGCGGGAGTACAAGTTCCCCGGCTCGGGATCGAACAGGGTCACCAGCTTTCCGCGCCGAGAGCCGGGTCCCAACGCCGACGCGCCCTACGCGACGCCCTTCCCGACCTACATGTCGACGGCGGTCGAGATCGTGCTGCCCAACAAGGGCGCGGGGTTCACGGTCAAGGGCCCCAATTCGTCCGGGCGCGTGGCCAACAGCGAGATGACCCGCGGCTCGGAACTGCGCGATGGGGTGGCCCGCTTCACCCAGTCCAGCCGCACCGTCGCCCGCGAGCTGCCGTTCGCCGCCGCCGAGGAGGCCAATAAGACGCTCCGGAATATGGCCGCCCAGGCCGAGATCGTCCGCGCGCCGAAGGGTTCATAAGGTTGGGCATTAACCGAACCTCGTTCGAGAATCACACGCAACCCCTTGAAGACTCAGCCGTCGTTGGGCAAAGGTCCGCTCGCGCCTTTCTCCTCCAAGGGCGTTCCGGGGATATCGATGATCAAGTCTGAACTCATCGCCAGGCTCGCGAATGAAAATCCGCACCTGACGCAGAAAGACGTCGAACGCGTCGTCGGCGTGATCCTGGAGCGTATGATCGGCGCGTTGGAAGACGGCGGCCGTGTGGAGTTGCGTGGTTTCGGGGCCCTGTCGGTCCGCTCGCGTCCAGCCCGCACCGGCCGTAACCCCCGCACCGGCGAAGCCGTCGAGGTCCGCGCCAAGCACGTGCCGTTCTTCAAGAGCGGCAAGGAACTGCGCGCCCGCCTGAACGCTGACGGCGACGAATAATAACGATTGTATCTAGAGCGTGGCAGCCGAAAGTGTGAGCGGTTTCGGCGTCTGCCACGCTCCAGGCTAAGACACGGAGCCTGTTTATCCGTTTCTGATGTCTCCATCAGAAACGGACAGGCTCCGGGGTTGACCCTGGGTAGCGAACGCCTCCAGCCTTCGCGCCTTGTTTTTAAGGCAGCGAGGGATCTGTCATGAGCGTGGTCAAGGAATTTCGCGAGTTCATCGCGCGCGGCAACGTCATCGACCTGGCCGTCGGCGTGATCATCGGCGCGGCGTTCAACGGCATCGTCAAAAGCCTGGTCGACCAGGTGATCATGCCGCCGATCGGCCTGCTGACCGGCGGCCTCGACTTCTCGAAGCTGGAATGGGTGCTGCGTCCCGAGGATCCGGCGACCGAGGCGGTCGAAAAGGTCGCCATCATGTACGGCGCCTTCATCAACACCGTGATCCAGTTCTTCATCGTCGCGATGGTCGTGTTCCTGCTGGTCAAGCTGGTCAACGAGATCCGCCGCGAGGACGCCGAGGACCCCGCGCCGTCGGCCCCGCCCGCGCCGACCCCGGAAGAGAAGCTGCTGACCGAGATCCGCGATCTGCTGGCCAAGACGTAGGGGCTAGCCCCCTCTCCGTTTCCCCGGCTTTCGCCGGGAAATCGGGGGTGGGGTCAGCTCAGCGCCAGCATGGCCTCCCGCGCGGCCGCCTGGCCTGTCAGCCAGGCGCCGTGGGCCGTGGAGAAGAAGTTCGGGCTGCAGGCCTCGCCGGCGAAGAACAGGCGCTGATCCACGGGCGCGGTCAGCACGGCTCGCGCCCCGGCATGGCCCGGCAGGGCGTGGGAATAGGAGCCGCCGGCGAACGGGTCGGCGGCCCAGTGCGTCTCGGCCAGCACATGCACCTTCGAACGGATGTCGGCGCCATAGACGCCGACCAGTCCGTCGATCGCGAAGGTCGCCGCCGCGCCCGGCCCTTGGCCCTCCAGCGCGCGGGCATGGGCCCCGCCCAGGAACACCTCGATCATCGGCTTGTGCAGCGGCCGTAGGTGATAGGCCCCGGTCGCCGTGACGTGGGGATCCGAATAGAGCTGGGTTTCGGCCGCGAACATTTCCGGTTCGTCCAGCGTCAGGAACACCTTGTCGGCTAGGCCCAGCGGCAGGCCGGCGGCGGCGTCCAGCTTGTCGGGCAGGGCCGGCATGAAACGCAGGCCGCCCAGGGCAAGGATCGGGGTCGGCACGCACACGATCACCGCCCGCGCCGAAAGGGCCCCCAGGGCCGTCTCGAGCTCCACACGGGGCCCATCGTGGCGGATCATCGTGACCGGGCAGGACAGCCGGGTCGGCAGCTTGCCGCCGAGGCCGGCGATGGCCGTCCCATAACCCTCGGCGACCCGCCAGTTGACCTCGGTGTCCTTATAGGCGGCGTAGTCGTGCAGCGAGACCTGGTCGAACTCGGCCCCGTTGTAGAAGGCGCTGAAGGCATTCAGCAGCGGGTTCCAGGGGCCGCCCGGATCCATCAGGTCCGAGGCCGGGCGGTCTGGCCCGCCATCCCGCGCCGCCGCCTCGATACGCGCGTCGAGCGCCTGGAAGGCCTCGCCGAACGCCACGCGTTCCTTAGCGCTGAAGACCGGATTGTCGGCGACATTGGCCCACGGCGGCGGGGTCTTGTCGATGGTCAGGCCCAGGGCCTCGACCTTGGCCACGAGCGGGTTCTGGTCGGCCGAGTGCAGCCACTCGCAACCGAGGTCGATGGGGCCGAGGGGGGACGGGATCGTATGGGCCCGGCCGCCAAGGCGGTCGCGGGCCTCCAAGAGGACGCCGGTCAGGCCGCTGGCGGCCACGGCTTCAGCGGCGGCCAGGCCAGCGGCGCCGGCGCCCACGATCGCGATGTCGACCTCGTCCATGAGACCTCATCGGATCGTGGGACCAATACGGCCCTTACTTTTGCAGGCTGGCCGCGTCGAGGTCCAGCTTGTCGGCGGGGATGACCATGGCGTTAGGCGTGGCCTTGGTCAGGTCCTCGCCCATCGCCTTGGCGTCGCCGGCCACGATCACGCTCATCTGGGCGGGGTCGAGATAGGCCTTGGCGAAGGCCTGGACATCGCCCGGCGTCACGGCCTCGACCTTGGCGGCGTAGCTCTGGATCTCGGTCAGCGGCACGCCGTAGACGGCCAGATTGCCCAGGATGTTGGCCAGGCCTTCGGAAGTGCCGAGATCACGGCCGAAGCCGCCGACCAGCACCGACTTGCGGGCCGCCAGTTCGCTGGCCGAGGCCGGCTCGGCGCCCAGGCGGGCCAGCTCGGCGCGGGTCAGGGTGACGACCTCGCCGGCCGACGGGTTCTTGGTCTGCACCCGGGCCGAGAAGCCGCCGAAGCGACCTTGCGGCGTCAGGCTGGAGCCGGCGCCGTACGACAAGCCGCGCTTGATGCGGATCTCCTGGTTCAGGCGCGAGGAATAACCCACGCCCAGCACCGTATTGGCGACGACGCCCTGGTAGTAGTTCGGGTCGGCGCGGGTGATGGCTGGCTTGGCCAGGGTCACGGCCGCCTGGCCGGCGCCCGGCAGGTCGATGACCAGGTTGCGGGGCTTGTAGCCGGTCGGGGCGGCGGGCGCGGCGGGGGCCGGGGCCGCCGGCTTCTTCCAGCCGCCGAACGCCTTCTCCGCCAAAGCAAAGCCGGCTTCCGGCGTCAGGTTGCCGGTCAGCACCAGCACCGCGTTGTCCGGACGCCAGTAGGCGGCGTGGGTCTGGGCGAGATCCGTGCGCTTGACCTTGGGCAGCGAGCCCGGCGTGCCGCCGGCCACGTGGCCATAGGCCGAGCCGGCATAGAGCAGCGGCGCGGTGGCGAAGGCCGCCAGGGTCGCCGGGCGCTGATACGACACCGACAGGCCGTCCAGGGTCTCGGTGCGGACCCGGTCCAGCTCCTCGGTCGAGAAGGCCGGGTGCTGGGCGACGTCGGCCATGATGGCCATGGCCGGGGCGGCGTTGTTGGCCGTGACGCTCAGGGTCAGGGAGGCGGCCTCCCAGCCCGAGCCGGCTTCCAGATTGGCGCCCAGGGCCTCGGTCTCGCGGGCGATCTGGGTGGCCGAGCGGCTGATGGTGCCTTCGGTCAGCAGTTCCGAGGTCAGGTTCGAGGTCCCGGCCAGGCCGGCGGGATCGGAGCTGGCCCCGCCCTTGACGGTCAGGTCGGCGGTGATCAGCGGCAGGTCGCTGGACTTGGCGACGATGACCCGCAGGCCGTTGGCCAGGGTCTTCTCGGCCGGAGTCGGCAGCACGGCGTCGACCGGCGCGGCGATGGCCGGGATCTTCTCGCGCTCGCCCTCGGGAGCCAGGGTGGTGATCGGGCCGTCGTACTTGACCGAGGCCACTTTGGGGATCGGCGGCGTGGCGTCCTTTTCGCCGGCCGGACGGTCCTTCTCCGGCAGGTAGCGGATCACCGTGCGGCGGTCGTCGGCCAGGTAAGTCTTGGCGACGCGCTGCAGGTCGGCGGCGGTGACGGCCTGCAGCTTGGCCAGGCTGGTGTTGGCCGCGGCGGCGTCGCCTTCGGTCTCGAGCGCGTAACCGATCGCGAAGCCGCGGCCGTCGATCTCCTCGCGGCGGCGGACAGCGTCGGCCAGCAGGCCAGCCTTGGCCTCGGCCAGTTCGGCGGGCGTGACCAGGCCGTCGCGCAGACGGGCGACCTGGGCGCGCAGCGAGGCCTCGCCCTGGGCCACGGTCTTGCCGCCGGCCATTACCGCGCCGACGTAGAACAGGCCCGGCTGGGCGTTGTTGGGGGCGCTGGAGAACACCGACTGGGCGATCTTCTGGTCGTAGACCAGGCTGTCATAGAGCCGCGAGGACTTGCCGGCCGACAGCACCGCGTCCAGTACGGTCAGGGCGGGAGCGTCCTTGTCGGCGGCGGCGGGCGCCAGCCAGGTGATGGCCAGGGCCGGCAGTGGCACGTTGGGACCGTAGGTGTTGACGGCGCGGGGACCCGCGCGGGCCGGCTCGACCACGGTGACCTTGGGGATCTCGCCCGCCGGCCTGGCGATCGGGGTGAAGTACTGGTCGATCATCGCGTCCAGCTTGGCCTGGTCGAAATTGCCGACGACGATCAGGGCCGCGTTGTCCGGACGGTAGTAGGCGCGGTGGAAAGCCCGCACGTCGTCCACGGTCGCCGCGTCCAGCTCCTCGATCGAGCCGATGCCCGGGCGCTGATAGGGGTGGGTTGTGAACGACTGCTGCGGGATCGAGAGGGCGAAGAAACGACCATAGGGGTCGGCCAGCACGCGCTGGCGCAGCTCTTCCTTCACGACGTCGCGTTCCGAGGCGAACACCGACTCGTCGATGACCAGCGATTTGAGGCGATCGGCCTCGGCCCAGATCAGGCGCTCCAGGTGGTTGGCCGGCGCGACCTCGTAGTAGTTGGTGAAATCGTCCCAGGTGGAGGCGTTGTTGAAGCCGCCGACATCCTCGGTCAGGCGGTCCAGCGTCTCGTTGGGCATGTTGCGCGTGGCCTTGAACATCAGGTGTTCGAACAGGTGCGCGAAGCCCGAGCGGCCGTGCGGGTCGTCCTTGGAGCCGACGCCGTACCAGACCTGCACCGAGACGTTCGGGGTCGTGGTGTCGCGCGAGGTGTAGACCTTCAGGCCGTTGGCCAATACGCGCTGCTGATAGACGATCGGCGGCACGGCGATCGCTGAGCTCGCCGCCGCCGCGGCGGACGTCGGTTTCGCCTTCGTCGCCGCCATGGCCAGCGGCGAAAGCGCCGTCGTCGAAAGGGCGGCGGCCACGAGGGCCAGCTTGGCGGTGCGGATCATGCGCGGAGGTCTCCTTGAGCGGTCGGGCGCGACCCTAGCACCGCCCGTTCGCCGGTAAACCTTACCGAGCTGTCATGTCGGAACCGAATGACGCCGTCCGTGTTACAATTGGTCGTCTCGCCCCCTCGCGTCGTAGGGTTCGCGCGTCCTAGGGGAAAGCTTGTCCGACATCTCGCTCCGCGATCGCCTGCGCGCGGCCACTTCCGAAGATCACGCGACGCTGGACGCAAACATTTCCGGCTGGCGGATCGAGACGCCCATTGGCTACGGCGCTTTTCTGACGGCCTCTTACGACGCCCTGGCGCCGCTGGAGCTGGCCCTGGAACAGGCGGGCGTCGCCCAGCGGCTTCCCGATTGGCCCCATCGGTCCCGCCGCGCGGCCCTGGCCGCCGACTTGGCCGAGCTGGGCCTGCGAACGCCGTCCTTCGAGGCCGCCGAGGTCCCGTCCCCTGACTTCGCCGCCGGTGTGCTCTACGTGCTGGAGGGCTCGCGCCTGGGCGCCAAGTTCCTGGCGCGCCGGGTCCGCGACGCCGGGGCCGGCCTCCCGCTCGCCTATCTGACGCACGGCGAGGGCCAGGATCTGTGGCGTTCGTTCCTGGCTTGGCTGGATGCGATACCCAAAGTCGGGTTGCGGACAGACGCGGCCGAGGCGGGCGGGCGATATGGCTTCCGGTGCTTCTCTGAGGCTTTCGAGAGACGCGCCCCTTCCGGAGCCCTGAATGTCCGAAATGGCGCCCATGTCCGGGTTTGAGGTCGACCTGACCAACTGCGACCGGGAGCCGATCCACATTCTCGGCTCGGTGCAGCCGTTCGGGTTCCTGCTGGCCGTCAATTCCGACTGGCTGGTCGTCCACGCCTCGACCACCACCCTACGTTATCTCGGCGCCGCGCCGGAAGACCTGCTGGGCAAGCCGCTGACCCAGGTGATGAGCGGCCACGCCATCCACAACATCCGTGGCCGCCTGCAGATCATGCGCGGCGCCGACGCGGTCGAGCGGATGTTCGGTCAGCCCCTGGTCGACGGCGGCGAGGACTTCGACCTCGCCCTGCACTATTCCGGCCGTCTCTTGATCATCGAGGGCGAGCCCAGCCAGGCCGACGCCCTGATCGAGGCCGCCTCGGCCGTGCGCTCGATGACCACGCGCATCGCCGCGCGCCCGACCTTCGAGGACTTCTGCCACGAGGCCGCCCGCCAGGTGCGCGCCCTGACCGAGTTCGACCGGGTGATGGTCTACCGCTTTGCCCACGACGGCGCGGGCGAGGTGATCGCCGAGTCGGTGCGGCCGGGCATCGGCTCGTTCCTGGGGCAGCGTTATCCAGCCCAGGACATTCCCGTTCAAGCGCGGGCCCTCTACGAGCGCAACTGGCTGCGGATCATCGCCGACGTCGACGCCGAGATCTCGCCGATCATCCCGCGGGTCAGCGTCTCGGGCGAGCCCGTCGACCTGTCGATGAGCATGCTGCGGGCCGTCTCGCCCATCCACATCGAATATCTGCGCAACATGGGCGTGGCCGCCTCGCTGTCGATCTCGATCCTGCGCGACGGCAAGCTGTGGGGCCTGTTCGCGTGCCACCACTACGCGCCCAAGCACATCAGCTACGAGCGCCGCACGGCCGCCGAGCTGTTCGGCCAGCTGTTCTCCCTGACCCTGGAGAGCCGCGAGCGCGAGATCGAGACCCGGCGCATGGCCGAGGCCCGCAATCTGCACGACCGCATGATGAACGCGGTGGTCAAGGCCAATCAGGGCGCCGACAGTCTTAGCCCCCATCTCGACGACCTGTGCCGCCTGGTGCACTGCGACGGCCTGGCCGTGTGGCTGGAGGGGCGGCTGACCCTCCGTGACGCCACGCCCGACGCCAGCGACGTCCACACGTTGATCCGGTTGTTGCGCGACAAGGACACCCATTCGGTCTTCGCCACCAACGAGATCGCGACCCTGTTGCCCTCCGCGGCCGCGTGGGCGGGCAAGGCGGCCGGCATGATGGCCGTGCCGCTGTCGCGGGCGCCGCGTGACTACCTGATCTTCTTCCGCAAGGAGGAGGCCCAGACAGTGGTGTGGGCGGGCAAACCCACCAAGCTGGTTCAGGTCGGGCCGATGGGCGACCGTCTGACGCCGCGCAAGAGTTTCGAGGCCTGGGAAGAGACCGTGCGCGGCCAGAGCCGCCCCTGGACCACCGTGGAGCGCTCGCTGGCCGAGAGCATGCGCGCCAGTCTGCTGGAGATCGTCTTCCGCCTGACCGACCTGGCCGACGAGGAGCGCCAGCGCGCCAACCAGCGCCAGGAACTGCTGATCGCCGAGCTGAACCACCGGGTGCGCAACATTCTCGGCCTGATCCGCGGCCTGATCACCCAAAGCCGCGCCGGTGTCGCCAGCGTCGAGGAATTCGCCGAGGTGGTCGGCGGCCGCGTCCAGGCGCTGGCGCGCGCCCACGACCAGATCACCCGCCACCAGTGGGGCCCTGGCGCCCTCTCCGACCTGATCACCGCCGAGGCCGAGGCCTATCTGTCGGGCCCCAATTTCTCGGGCAAGGCCGAGCGCGTGAAGCTGAACGGCGCGCCGACGGCCTTGGCCCCGGAAGCCTTCTCGATCCTGTCGCTGGTCATCCACGAACTGATGACCAACTCGGCCAAGTACGGCGCCCTGTGCGACCAGCGCGGCCAGGTGACGATCGACTGGGCCCGCGACGCCAGGGGTGACCTGATCATCGACTGGCGCGAGAAGGACGGCCCGCTGGTTGTCCCGCCCACCCGCCGGGGCTTTGGCTCGACCATCATCGAGCACTCGATCCCGCACGACCTGACGGCGAGGTGACGCTGGACTATCGGCCGGAAGGCTTCCAGGCCCGCATCCGCATCCCGGGCCGCTACGTGTCCACCGATGGCGTCACCGCGACCGTGAACCCGCCGCGCCGCGCCGACACCCCCGTGCGCGCGCCCGAGCGCATGCTGGTGGTGGAAGACAACATGATCATCGCCCTCGACCTCGAGGACATGTTGAGCCGCCTGGGCGTCAAGCACATCACGGTGGCTTCCAGCGTCACCCAGGCGTTCGAAGCCCTGGCCGAGGAAAAGCCGCCGTTCGCGATCTTGGACGTCAATCTGGGCCAGGAGACCAGCTTCCCGGTGGCCGAGGCCCTGCAGGAGGCCGGCGTGCCGTTCGCCTTCGGCACCGGCTTCGGCGACAGCGCCGCCTTCCCGGACCGCTTCAAGGAAACCCCGGTGCTGCAGAAGCCGTATAGCGCCGAGAGCGTGGCGGCGCTGTTCTAGGGGCTTAAGCGCCCGACGTAGCCGAAGATCACCCCGATCCACGGATGGGCCACGAGCACGCGGAAACGATAGACGCCGTCGCGGGCGAAGGTGCGCGCCCGCACACGGGGCGCCCAGGCGGCGGGCAGGGCCAGCGGTCCGATCCGCCAGCCCTCGAACATCCACGAAAAGCCGCCCGCATAGTCGGCGGCGTGGAAGCGGAAGGTCAGCGGACCGGCCGTCTCTTCGAAGGCGTAAGCGTCCTCGCGAACGGGGACGATGCGTGAACGGAATCGGCGGGACGCGAACCGGCGGGTCCATGTCTCGCCCAGGTCGTCGGGCGCGATGCTGACGGCGGTCTCGTGCCGGCCGCGCTCGGGGAGACCTTGCAGCATCCGGACCAGACGAGCGAGGCCGCCGGCGCCGCGTCCGCGCGCCCAGCCCGTCAGGGTTCTCGCCGAGCCATCGTGGGTTTGTTGGACGATCTCGGGCATGGCCAAGAGGCGCGGTCCCAGGGCGCGGGCGAAGACGCCCTTGGCGCGCGGCGAGGCCGTGTCGATACGGGTGCGGATCGGGAAGGGCGCCAGTGGGGCCAGCAGGGCCTCCAGCGGCAACAGGCCGACACAGGGCGTAGCGCGCGGCGGACCGGGCAAGCGATCGTCCAGCAGGGCGCGCAGGATCGCGGCGGCGGGTGAGGCCGGCGTATTCGGGCCCGCGCCGGGTTCGGCCCACAGACCCCAGCGGGCGCGGATCGCCTGTCGCTCGGCGTCCTTGCCGACAGCCTCGACGACCATGCCGCCGCGGTCTGTTCCGAGGCCGGCCAGCAGGTCGGCGAGGACGCCAAGGGGCTTCGCGAAGGGCGAGAGATCCGGATCAGCCCCTTGCGCCGCGCCCAGCCCAGCAGCGCCAGGCCGTGGTGGGCGGCCGGCAGCTCCAACCCCGCCTCGAAACGCCCGACATGACGCGGCCTGTAGCGGCGCGGCAGTAAATCGAGGTCTGGCGTCTCGGCCAGGGCGACCCAGCGCCGACCCAGGCCCGGGAAGAGTTCCTTTCGCGAACCACTCCAGCCTGGTCGCCTGGTCCAGGCTCCGCTCTCGAACAGTCGCACCGGGCGACCTGTCCACGAGAAGATCGCCGCGATCACCGAGGGGCCGCGCGGGGCGTCGGCGCCGGGCGAGATGGCGGTGGTGACGGCGTCGATGCGGCTCCAGCCGGCCGTCAACCGGTCCAGCGCCGCCGTGCTCAGGGCCGGGGTCGAGCTGGCGCCGGTGATCGCCCAGCGGTTCGCGGTGGTGGCCGCTTCGGTTATCTCCGCGGGGAACCGCTCGACGAAGGCGCGGCCGTCGGCGAGGTCGACATAGTGGGCGCCGGCCGCCAGGGCCGCCTTGGCCAGGCGCGGGTCGCTGGTCTGGAACGGTCCGGCGGCATCGACCACGGCGAAGGCGTCGAGGCCCTCGGGTGCATCGCGGTCGAAGGTCATGATCTCGATCGTCGCCGGGCCATCCAGCCGATCGCGCAAGGCTTCCAGCGGTTCGCGCCGGCGGGCGGCCAGCACCAGCACGACATCCGGCCAGCGGGCGATCATGGCGGCCAGCCGCGCGCCGAAGACCCCGCTGGCGCCGACCAGGACGATGCGCCGGGAGGTCATTCGAGGATGAACCGCGCTCGCTGCGCCGGCGTCGGGACCATGCAGCGGTCCTTCTTGCCCATCAGCCGGTAGCGGTTCCGCGCCACCCAGTCATAGGCCGTGTCGGCCGGGCCGCGCGGCAGGCGGTCTACGAAGGCCAGCCAGCGCCAGGGGGCGTCCAGGCGGCGCAGCAGGGCTCCGATGGCGGCGGTCTTGGCCAGGGCCCGGCCGTGGTCGAAGAACAGGAAGCTCTCGGGCGTCTCGGGATCGACGCCATGCGCCAGGGCGAGCTCGCGGCCATAGGGCGACTGAATGGGCGTGAAGCGGATCACGCCCTCGCGGTCCAGCCGCAGCACCGCCTGCACCGAGCCCGTGCAGAAATTGCAGACGCCGTCGAACAGCCACAGGCCGTCTGGATCCTCTTCGCTCATCCGCCCTCGCATTCCCGACGCAACGCACGCAGCGACTGTGGCACGTCGCGACGCATCAGACCGCTGATCACGCGGGCCGGGACGGCGAACGGCGCGCTGGCCCACATGTCGTAGGTGACGCGCGTGCGGGCGCCGCCGGCCAGCGGCTCCAGCCGCCACGACCCGTCGCAGGCCCGGATGTCGCCGCCGATGCAGGTGAAGCGGATCAGCCGGTCGGGCTCCAGCGTGACGCGCGAGGTGGAATGCATCGTCGGCGAGAAGAAGCCCCACTTGACCGTGTGCTCGCGGATCTCGGTCCCGTCCGGGGCGCGCGAAATGACACGGCAACTCTTGACGCCAGGGCTCATGCGCGCGGCGCGGTCGCAGTCCAGGATGACGCGGAAGACGACGGCGGGCGGCGCGTCGATGTCGACACTGGCCCGGACCATGCCGCGCCCGTGGTTGTCGGCGCGCGCCTCGACCACGATGCCGTCGCCTTTCGTGTCCCACTCGGCATCGGCCCGAGCGGGACCCGCCAAGGCGATCAGGAGCACGAAGGGAACAAGCCGGCGCATCACACTCAAGCTAACGCAGCCGGCTTGCCCTTGGTTACTGCCCAAAGCCGCATTTTCGCGGCTTCGGTCTTTTTGGAAGAAGAGGAGCGTGACGAAGTCACGCTCCGGCGCGATTTTTCACGAGATCGTCGACCACCGAGGGATCGGCCAGGGTCGAGGTGTCGCCCAGGCTGCCCAGTTCGTTCTCGGCGATCTTGCGCAGGATGCGGCGCATGATCTTGCCCGAACGGGTCTTGGGCAGGCCGGGCGCCCATTGCAGGACGTCCGGCGCGGCGAACGGGCCGATCTCGTGGCGGACCCACAGGATCAGGTCCTTGCGGAGCTGCTCCGTCGCTTCGACCCCCGCTTTCAATGTCACGTAAGCGTAGACGCCCTGGCCCTTGATGTCGTGCGGATAGCCGACCACGGCCGCCTCGGCGACGGTCTCGTGGGCGACCAGGGCGCTCTCGATCTCGGCCGTGCCCAGACGGTGGCCCGAGACGTTGATCACGTCATCGACCCGGCCGGTGATCCAGTAATAGCCGTCGGCGTCGCGGCGGCAGCCGTCGCCGGTGAAATACTTGCCGGGATAGGTCGAGAAATAGGTCTCGAAGAACCGCCCGTGGTCGCCATGGACCGTGCGCATCTGACCCGGCCAGCTGTCGGTGATGACGAGGTTGCCCTCGGTCGCGCCGTCCAGGACCTTGCCTTCGGCGTCCACGAGCTGCGGCTTGACGCCCGGCAGCGGCTTGGAGGCCGAGCCCGGCTTCAGGTCGGTGGCTCCCGGCAGCGGCGTGATCAGCATGCCGCCGGTCTCGGTCTGCCACCAGGTGTCGACGATCGGCAGGCGTTCCTTGCCGACCACGCGGTGGTACCAGAGCCAGGCTTCCGGATTGATCGGCTCGCCGACGCTGCCCAGCACGCGCAGGGACGACAGGTCGTTCTTGGTCACGTGCTCGTCGCCCTCCCGCATCAGGGCGCGCAGGGCCGTCGGGGCGGTGTAGAAGATCTCGACCTTGTGCTTGTCGATGACCTCCCAGAAGCGACTGGGGGTCGGATAGTTGGGCACGCCTTCGAAGATCAGGCTGGTCCCGCCATTGGCCAGCGGGCCGTAGACGACATAGCTGTGGCCAGTGACCCAGCCGACGTCGGCCGTGCACCAGAAGACCTCGCCCGCGCGATAGTCGAACACCGCCCAGAAGGTCCAGGACGCCCAGGCCAGGTAGCCGCCGGTGGTGTGCAGCACGCCCTTGGGCTTCCCCGTCGAACCGGAGGTGTAGAGGATGAACAGCGGGTCCTCGGCGTTCATCGGCTCGGGTTCGCAGATGGGCGAAGCAGCGTCGCGGACGTTTTCCCAGACCACGTCGCGGCCTTCGACGATCGGGACCTCGGCGCCGGTCCAGCCGATCAGCAGCACCTTCTCGACCTCGGGGCACTGCAGCAGCGCCTCGTCGACATTGGCCTTCAGCGGCACGCGCTTGCCACCGCGACGGCCCTGGTCGGCGGTGATGACGATGCGGGATTCGCAGTCCTGGATGCGGCCGGCGATGCTGTCGGGCGAGAAGCCGCCGAACACCACCGAGTGCACCGCGCCGATGCGGGCGCAGGCCAGCATGGCGGCGGCGGCCAGCGGAACCATCGGCAGGTAGATCGTGACCCGGTCGCCCTTCTTGACGCCCAGGTCCTTGAGGACGTTGGCCATGCGGCAAACCTCCTCGTGCAACTGGCCGTAGGTCAGGGTGTTGGAATGGCCGGGCTCGTCGCCCTCGAAGATCAGGGCGACGTCGTCTTTCTTGGCCGGCAGGTGGCGGTCCAGGCAGTTGGCCGAGACGTTGAGGACGCCGTCCTCGTACCAGCGGATGCGGAAGTCGTCCTTGGCGTAGGAGACGTCCTTGATCTTGGTGGGCGGCGTGATCCAGTCCAGCCGGGCGGCGATGTCGCGCCAGTAGCCTTCGGGATCGGCCTCGACGCGCGCCACGGCGGCCTCATAGGCGGCGGCGTCGATATGCGCGCTCTCCGCCAAGGCTTGGGGAACCGGGAAAACCTGTCCGTCGCTCACGCCGTCTACTCCCTTGTCTCGTTGCGGCGGAGTTATCCCCGGTGACGATGGCGGTGCAAGCGGACCAATGCGGTTTCTTGCGTCATCGCCATGCCAGGTCCAGATGAAGGGCATAGTCTAGGAGTTTCCCGATGCTGCTTGCCCTGTCGACCTGGTCCGAGATCGAGACCCGCCTGAAGACCAGCCAGACCGTGGTCGTGCCGATCGGCTCGAACGAGCAGCATGGCCCGACGGGTCTCCTGGGCACCGATTGGCTGTGTCCGGAGATCATCGCCCACGAGGCCAGCAAGCGGGCCGGCGACAGGATCCTGGTGGCCCCGACCTTCAACATCGGCATGGCCCAGCATCACCTGGCCTTCCCCGGCACCATCTTCCTGCGGCCCTCGACCTTCATCGCCGCGATCGGCGACTGGGTGCGGTCGCTGGGCGCCCACGGCTTCACGAAGATCTATTTTCTGAACGGCCACGGCGGCAACGTCGCCTCGATCGAGGCGGCCTTCTCGGAGATCTACGCCGACTACAGCTTCCGCCAGGCCCGCGCGCCGTTCGCCCTGAAGCTGAAGAACTGGTGGGACCTGGCCGGCGTCAACGCCCTGGCCAACCGCCAATTCCCGACCGGCCACGGCAGCCACGCCACCCCCTCCGAGATCGCCGTGACCCAGTGGGCCTATCCCGAGACCATCAAGACCACGGCCTATGAGCCCCGGATCGCCCCCACGGGGCCGATCCGCGAGGCCCTGGATTTCCGCGCCCGCTACGCCGATGGCCGCATGGGCTCGGACCCGGCCCAGGCCACGCCCGAGAAAGGCGGCGAACTGGTCGACATGGCCGCTAACGCGCTGCTCGAGGACATCGCCGCGTTCGGGGCGGAGAAGGCTCCGGCCTAGGCTTCCACCACCCGCCGCGCGATCACGGGGTGGCCGTGGCGCGCGGCCATGATCTCGCCAATCACCGCGACGGCGACCTCGAACGGCGCCTTGCCGCCCAGATCAAGGCCGATCGGGGCGCGCAGCTTGGCGAGGTCTCGATCGGAGAGCCCGGCCGCCTTCAGCTGAACGATCCGCTCGGGCAGGCGGCGTCGCGCGCCCAGCAGGCCGACATAGGGGGCGGGCGAAGGCAGGGCGGCCAGCAGGGCCTCGTGGTCCAGCGCCATGTCGTGACCGCAGACGGCGACGGCGGTCCAGCGGTCCACGCCGATCGCCGCCAGGGCCTCGCCGGCGGCCTCGCGGCGATAGGCGACGTCGGCCAGGGGCGGCGGGGTCTCCGGACCCTTCGGCCTGACCAGATGCGTCTCGAAACCCGACTGCGCGCCAAGACTGGCCACCGCCAGGGCCGTGGGGTCGCCGCCCAGCACGATCAGGCGCGAGGCCGGGTCGTAGGCGCGCTCGAAGGCGCCGGGCCACGGGACCTGAGGTTCCTCGACGCACAGGCGCTTCAAGCCATCGGTGACCCAGAAGGCCGGAGCCCGGGCGGCGGCAAGGTCCAGAAGGGTCCGCGCCGCCGGATCGTCGGGCGCGATCTTCTCGACCAGGATCTCGATGCGCGCGCCGCACAGCAGGCGAATGTCGGGCCAGGGGCTGCCTTCGCCGTAGACCAGGCGGCGCGGCTGGCCATCGGCGAGGCAGGCCCTGGCGTGCACCTCGACGTCGGCCTCGATGCAACCTCCGGAGAGGAAGCCCGAAACAATTTTTTCGCCGAACACCATCTGGGCGTCGACCGGACGTGGTCCGCCGCCGCCCAGGGCGATGATGGTGGCGAGGGCCGCGGGACCCCTGGAAAGCGCCGCGGCCAAGGCCGGGCGGGCGTCGTCGGCCATGCCGTGCATGGGCCATGTGTCGTCAAAGCGATCGTCGGTCATCATGGCGATGTTAACGCCTCGGCAAGTTTCCAGAAACCGGATGTTCAAACCTTGGCGCGTACCGTTCGCATCTGTTGGTGTTTTCGCGCACGGATGGCGATGTCCATTTCGGTCACAAAACTCGGTCTGGCGGCTGCTCAGTTTGGCCTCGACGGCGGAAGCTCGTCGGCGCCGCGCGGCCGTTCGCCTGAAGCCGAGACGCGCGACATTCTCAATATCGCCGCCCGCGCCCGCCTGTCGGTGCTGGACGCCTCCGGGCTGTTCGGTCGCGCCGAGACCCTGCTGGGCGACCTCATTCCGCGTCCGGCCCCCTTCCGCATCACGCTGGCCACCGCCCGCGCCGATCGTGGCCCCGACTATGTCGAGGCCGAGGCCCGCGCCACGCTGCGCCGCATCGGCGTCGAGCGCGCCGATTCGATCATCGTTCATTCGCCCTCGGAGCTGTTCGGCGCGCACGGCGCGGCCCTATGGGACCGCCTGCACCGCCTGAAGGACCAGGGCCTGTTCGCCAAGATCGGCGTCGCGGCTCACGCCACCGACGATCCGGTCGGCGTCGCCAGGCGCTTCAAGCCCGATATCCTGCAAGCCCCGGCCTCGCTGCTCGACCAGCGCCTGCTGGCCGATGGCTCGCTGCAGCGCATCGCCGGCATGGGCGTCGAGGTGCATCTGCGCTCGATCTTCCTGAACGGCCTGCTGTTCCTGCCGCCCGACCGCGTCCCGGCCCAGTTGAAGGGCGCCTCGGGCCGCCTGTCGCGCGTGCGCCGCATGATCGCCGAGGGCCGCTCGGATCCGCTCCAGGCCGCCCTGGGCTTCGCCCTGTCGCGTCCGGAAGGCTCGGCCGTGCTGGTCGGCGTCAACTCGGCCGCCGAGCTGTCGGCCGTGGTCGCCGCCGCTTCGAGCCCGCCGCCGGACCTCGACTGGGACGAGATGGCCATCGACGATCCGGTCGCGCTCGACCCGCGACGTTGGGTCGCCTGATCCACGCCTAGAATCACCAGCGACACTGTGACGGTCCGCGGGCCGCGCGCTTCCTCGCGCGCCGATTAAGCTTGTCGATTAAGGTCCTGTAAGTTTTTGATTCACTTGAGTTTTATGAGTCTTGTCTAGCTTTATCCCCAACGAAGGGAAATGCGTCATGATCCTCGCTGTCCTGCAGGCCCGCATGGGTTCGTCCCGGTTGCCAGGCAAGTCGATGGCCACCCTCCAGGGCCAGCCGATGATCGTGCGCCAGCTGGAGCGCCTGCGCGGCGCGCGCTGCCTTTCCAAGATCATCGTCGCGACCAGCACCGACACGGCCGATGACGCCCTGGCTGGTTTCCTGGTCTCGCGCGGCCACACCGTCCATCGCGGGGCTGGCGCGGACATTCTGGCGCGCATCGCCCGCTGCGCCGAGGCGATCAGCTCGGTCAGCCATGTGGTCCGCCTGAAGGGCGACGCGCCGTTCATGGATCCGGGCATTGTCGACGACGCCGTCCGCATGGCCCTGGCCAGCGGCGCCGACTACACGTCCAACCGCGTGCATCGCACGTTCCCGGTCGGCCTCGAGGTCGAGGTGATCAAGGCGAACGTCCTGCGCGACGCCGCCGCCGAGGAGCGCGATCCCACGGCCCGCATCTCGCCGACCGCCGCCATTCGCGCTCAGCCGCAACGCTGGAGCCAGGCCCACCTGAAGGCCGCCCGCGACTGGTCGAAGCTGGATTGGCGGGTCAAGACCGCCGCCGACCTCGCCTTCGCCCGTTCGGTCTATGACG
The DNA here is from genome assembly GCF_058681635.1 of Caulobacter sp. ALps2. Classification (NCBI taxonomy): domain Bacteria; kingdom Pseudomonadati; phylum Pseudomonadota; class Alphaproteobacteria; order Caulobacterales; family Caulobacteraceae; genus Caulobacter; species Caulobacter sp. ALps2. The sequence continues at coordinate 1,370,601 of NZ_CM178743.1, read as the reverse complement.
CCCTGCACGCGGGTGATCCGGGCTTCCGCATGGGCGACGTGCTGGATCTGGTCGAAAGCCGCCAGGACATCGCGCGCTTCGCGGCCTAGAGGCCCTCCAGAATACAAGAAGGGCGCCGTGCGGTTCCGCGCGGCGCCCTTCTGCTGTCTAGACTACTTCCAGGCCCCGTAGGGATCCACCGATGTCTTGCCCAGCGCCTCGGCCACGGCCGGGTGGGTCAGTTCGCCGTTCAGGACATTGAGGCCGCGCGCCAGGTGGACGTTGGTCTTCAGCGCGTCCAGGCCCTTGTCGGCCAACGCCAGGCCGAACGGCAGGGTGGCGTTGCCCAGGGCTTCCGACGAAGTGCGCGGGGCCGCGCCGGGCATGTTGGCCACGCAATAGTGGACGACGCCGTCGACCGTGTAGGTCGGTTCGGCGTGGGTGGTCGGCTTGCTGGTCTCGAAGCAGCCGCCCTGGTCGATCGAGACGTCCACCAGCACCGAACCCGGCTTCATCTGCTTCAGGTGTTCGCGCCGGACCAGCTTGGGGGCGGCCGCGCCGGCGGTCAGCACCGCGCCGATGATCACGTCGGCCTTGAGGATCTCCTCCTCGACGGCGGCGAAGGTCGAATAGCGGGTCAGGATCCGGCCTTGGTACAGGTCGTCCAGCTCGCGCATGCGCGGGATCGAGCGCTCCAGCACCACGACCTCGGCGCCCAGGCCGGCGGCCATGCGGGCGGCGTTGGAGCCGACCACGCCGCCGCCCAGCACGACCACGCGGGCCGGGGGCACGCCGGGCACGCCACAGAGCAGCAGGCCCATGCCGCCATTGTGCTTGAGCAGGGTCTCGGCCGCCGAGAACACGGCGATCCGGCCGGCCACTTCCGACATCGGGGCCAGCAGCGGCAGGCCGCCGCGCGCGTCGGTGACGGTCTCGTAGGCGATGGCGGCGGCGCCACTCTTCAGCAGGCCTTCGGTCTGGGCGGGATCGGGCGCCAGGTGCAGGTAGGTGAAGAGGATGTGGCGCGGTTCGAGCTTCTCCCACTCGACCTTCTGCGGCTCCTTGACCTTCACGATCATGTCCGCGCCGGCGAAGACCGCGGCGGCGTCGGGGGCGATGGTCGCGCCCGCCTTGACGTAGACGTCGTCGGCATAGCCGGCGCCGAGGCCGGCCCCCGACTGGACGAGGACGGTGTGGCCGTGACCGACATATTCACGGACGGCCGTGGGGGTGAGACCGACTCGGTGTTCGCCCGGTTTGATCTCGGAAGGGACGCCAACGCGCATGATGCTTCCTCCAAAAGCGCTTTGACCGGGACTGTGCGCTCAAGATAGCGCAGTTTCCCTGGTGATTTCGTGTCCACAGGCCGCTGTTGTGCAGGATTCCCGCGTGCTATGGATTTCGGATGAAGAAAACCGCCGTTGACCTTGACGGTTTCGACCGGAAACTCCTCCACCTGCTGCAGCGACGTGGCCGCGCCAGCTATGTGGAAATGGCCGAGGCGGTGAATCTTTCCGAGTCCGCGTGCCTTCGCCGCGTGCGGGCGCTGGAGGAGGCGGGGGTCATCGGGCGTTATGCGGCGGTGATCGACGAGCGGGCCGTGGGCCTGCCGCTCAGCGTCTTCGTCACGGTCACCCTGTCGTCCCAGGCCGAAAGCGCGCTGAGCGCCTTCGAGAGAGCCATCGCCAATGTCCGCGAGGTGGCCGAGTGTTATCTGATGACCGGCGGCTCGGACTATCTGTTGCGGCTGGTGGTGCGCGACGTCGACGATCTCGAGAGGGTGCACGCCCAGGAGCTGACCCGCATCCCCGGCGTGGTGCGCGTCAGCAGCAGCATCGCCATGCGCACGGTCGTAAAGCGCGCTGAATTGCCGCTGTGAGGATGTGATTAACCTATCCTGAGCTGTTGAGTCATAACATTCACCCCGACATTCAAACCGCGTCGGGGGACGAGATGGTTTCGAGACGACTCCTGCTGGGGGCTCTGGCCGGCCTGGCTGCTCCGGCCCTGGCGTTCGCGGAGGGCGATGGCCATTCGCCCAGCCTGCTGACCAAGAAGGGCCGCCGCACGTCCAGCGCCCTCAAGCACCAGCCGACGGACAAGGCCGCCCTCGACCGGGCCATGGCCAGCGTCAAGCCAATGGAGGCCGATCCGGCCCACGCCCCGGCCGCGCACGTCGCGCCCGCGCAAGAGGTCACGCCCGACGAGGCCATGGGCCGCCTGAAACACGGCAACGCCATCTTCGCCCGCGGCGGGGCCAACCTGATCCTGCCGACCCTGGCGCGGGTCAACGAGCTGTCCAAGGGCCAGAAGCCGTTCGCGGTGGTGATCGGCTGCGCCGACAGCCGCACCGCGCCGGAGCTGATCTTCGACTGCAATCTGGGCGAACTGTTCGTGATCCGCGTCGCCGGCTCGACCGTCAGCCGCGAAGGACTCGGCTCGATCGTCTACGCCGTTGAGCACCTGGGCGCGCCGCTGATCGTCGTCCTGGGCCACACCAAGTGCGGCGCCGTCGGCGCGGCCGTGGACGTCGCCAAGAAGCATACCGAGCTGCACGGCTCGCTGCACGAGATGGTGCTGCCGATCATTCCGGCCGTGCTGGAGGCCGACGAGACCCATCCCGCCGACCTGCAGGACGCCGCCATCCGCCGTAACGTCCGCGACATCGCCGGCCGCCTGAAGATCGCCGACGGCGTTCTGGCCGAACGCATCGAGGAAGGCCGCCTGAAGGTCGTCTCGGCCTGCTACGACCTGGCCACGGGCGTGGTGTCGTTCGACGCCTGATCAAGCTTGAGCATTCAACGTAACGCTGTCATTCGACCGCCGTTGACCCCCGGTCCCGCTTAGGTTCAAGTCCGCCTTGAATCTGCGCGGGTCGAGGGAAGATACGGATGTCGACGGACGAGACGCCGCCGGAAGGCGGTCGCGACACCCAGCCTTCCTTCACGGGGTCATCCCTCAAGGCGCGTTGGGACGGTTTCCGCGCCCAGGTCGCCGAGCGTTGGCCCGCTGCGCTGAAAGGCCCGGTGGCGATCGCCGTGGCGGCCTCGCTGGTCGTCGGATTCGGCGGTGGTTTCGCGGTCGGCAAGGGCGGCCTGTTCTTCGGCGGCGGCAAGCCGGCCGGGGCGGCGGCGGTCAAGGGCGAGACCTGGTCGCTGTTCGGCAAGCCTCGGGGCGCCAACGCCCCACGTCGCGGCATTCCCAAGCCGGACGGTTTCGCGGTCTGGCAGACGCGCGTCGACAGCTCCGGTTCCGATCCCTTGGCCTGCATCCGCATGAGCAAGGACCTGGATCCGTCCAAGTCCTATGCCGACTTCGTGCTGGTCTCGCCGGACATCGGCCGCCAGCCCTCGGTGCGCGTGAAGGGCGACGAACTGTGCCTGGGCGGCGTCGGCTTCACGGATCACCGCATCACCCTGCTCAAGGGCCTGCCGGCCAAGGGCGGTGAGGCGCTCGCCGCCAATGCCGATGTCGACTTCACCTTTGGCGAGAAGCCGCCGTATGTCGGCTTCGCCGGCGACGGCGTGATCCTGCCGCGCGAGGAGGCCGACGGGGTCGCCATCGAGACGATCAATGTCCAGACGCTGGCCATCGAGGTCTGGCGGGTGCCGGACCGCAACCTGGTCCGCAAGTCGATCAGCGCGCCCGATCCGACCGGCGAGGGCGACTGGGCCGGCGACTATGGCGACGACGCCGTGGGCGACGACGGGCGCCGCGTGTGGAAGGGAACCGTTCCCGTGACCGGCGGCGCGACCGGCCAGAAGGCCACCACCGTCTTCCCGCTGGGCGCGGTGCTGAAGGACATGAAGGCCGGCGCCTTCGTGATCAAGGCGCGCGACGTCTCGGGCGGCCGCGATCCCGACGCTGACAACGGCGACAACAATCCGGCCCAGGCTCGCCGCTGGATCGTGTTCACCGACATGGCCCTGCTCGGCTATGACGGCTCGGAAAGCCTGGATGTCGTGGTCCGCTCGCTGAAGAGCGCCAAGACCCTGTCGGGCGTCAACGTGGCCTTGGTCGCCGCCGACGGCGAGCCCCTGGCCGAGGCCAAGAGCGACGCCGACGGCCGTGTGCGGTTCCTGCGTCCGCTCTTGAAGGGCCAGGGCGCCGAGCGCGCCAAGATGGTCATGGCCTATGGCCCGCAAGGCGATCTGGCCGTGCTGGACCTGGACCGTTCGCCGGTCGACCTGTCCAAGCAGGGCGTGGGCGGCCGCACCGAGGGCGGCGTCGACGGACGCAGCGTGGCGGCCGACATCGACGGCTACCTCTATGCCGACCGCGGCATCTATCGGCCGGGCGAGACCGTCCACCTGACCGCCATGGTCCGCGACCGCATGGCCAAGGCCGTGACCGACCGCAAGGGCGAGATCCTCGTCAAGCGGCCCTCGGGCGTCGAGTTCAAGCGTTATCCGTTCAGCCAGGCCAACGCCGGCGCGGTGCTGGCCGACATCGCCCTGCCCCGCTCGGCCCCGCGCGGACGCTGGACCGCCGAGCTGCATATCGAGGGCATCGAGGACGCGACCGGCAGCCTGTCGTTCTCGGTCGAGGACTTCGCGCCGCAACGCCTGGCGGTCACCGCCACGGGCCAGGAATCCGTTCCGGTCGCGGCCGGCGAGACCCGCAAGGTCGACGTCTCGGCCCGCTTCCTCTACGGCGCGCCGGGCGCTGGCCTGCAGACGCAAGGCGAGGCCCGCCTGCGCGCCGACAGCGACCCGTTCCCGGCCTATAAGGGCTTCGAATGGGGCGACCAGTCCAAGACCTTCGACGAGAAATATATCGACCTGGGCTCGACCGTCACCGACGGCGAGGGCCGGGCGATCCTGTCGGTCGGGACCACCGAGGCGGGCGACACCGCCCAGCCGCTGGTGGCCTCGGTCACGGCCTCGGTGTTCGAGCCGGGCGGCCGTCCGGTCCGCGAAGGGCTGGACCTGAAGGTGCGATCGAAATCCGTCTACTACGGCGTCAAGGTCGACCAGGGCGAGGCCGGCAAGGGCGATCCGCCCGTCAGCCTCGACATCATCGCCGTCAACGCCGCCGGCCAGCGCATCGGCGCGACCGCCACCTACACCCTGGTGGCCGAGCGCTGGGACTATGACTGGTTCCAGCAGAACGGCCGCTGGCAGTGGCGCCGCAGCAGCCGCGACGCGATCGTGGCCAAGGCTCAAGTGAACATCGGCGCGGGCCAGTCGGCCAAGTTCACCCGCCGCCTGGGTTGGGGCGACTACCGCCTCGAGGTCGAGGGCGCGGATGGCGCCAAGACCGTCACCCGCTTCTCGGCCGGCTGGGGCGCGCCCGCTCGCGAGGGCGAGGCGCCGGACGTGGTTCGCGTGTCGGCCGGGACGCGGACCTATTCGCAAGGCGACACGGTCGAGATCACCCTCAAGCCGCCCTATGCCGGCGAGGCTCAGGTCGCGGTCGCCACCGATCGCCTGATCGACCTGAAGACCGTGTCCGTCGGCGAGAACGGAACCACCGTGCGCCTGAAGACCTCGGCCGCCTGGGGCGGCGGGGCCTATATCATGGTCAGCGTCATCCAGCCGCGTGACCCGGTCGCCTCGCCCAAGCCGCGCCGCGCGCTCGGTCTCGTCTATGTCCCGCTCGACCCCAAGGGCCGCAAGCTGACGGTGGACCTGGGCACGCCGACCAAGATCGACAGCAAGGCCCCGGTCGAGATCCCCGTGAAGGTGACCGGCATGGGCTTTGGCCAGAAGGCCCGCGTCACCATCGCGGCGGTGGACGAGGGCATCCTGCGCCTGACCCGCCAGGACAGCCCCGACCCGGTGAAGTGGTACTTCGGCAAGCGGGCCCTGACCCTGAACTATCGCGACGACTATGGCCGCCTGCTCGACCCGAACATGGGCGCGCCGGCCAATGTCAACTTCGGCGGCGACGAGGTCGGCGGCGAAGGCCTGACGACCACGCCGATCAAGACCGTGGCCCTGTGGTCCGGCGTGGTCGAGACGGGCCTGGACGGCAAGGCGGTGATCAAGCTGCCGGCCGCCGACTTCAACGGCGAACTGCGCATCCAGGCGGTGGCCTGGACCGACACCGCCGTCGGCTCGGCCTCCAAGCCCCTGACCGTGCGCCAGCCGGTGGTGGCCGACCTGAACCTGCCGCGCTTCCTGGCGCCGGGCGACCAGGCCTACGCCACGCTGGAGCTGCACAATGTCGAGGGCAAGCCGGGCGCCTATACCGCCGAGGCCTTCTCGACCAACGGGCTGAAGGTCGCCTTCAAGAAGGTGTTCCAGCTGATCCTGGGCCAGCGCATCGCCGAGAAGATCTCCTTCCTGGCGCCGGACGTCACCGGCATTGGCAAGATCGGCTTCAAGGTCGCCGGTCCGGGCTTCGAGACCAGCAAGGACTATCCGATCCAGACCCGCCTGGGCTGGGGCGACGTGGTGCGCGCCACCACCGAGATCCAGCGTCCGGGCGAGGCCTTCACGCCGTCCTACAGCCTGCTATCTGGCCTGGCGGCGGGCGACGTGACCATGCAGGTCAGCTATTCGCCGATCCGAGGCTTCGACCCCTCGGCGATCGCGGTGGCGCTGCAGCGCTATCCGTACGGCTGCACCGAGCAACTGGTCTCGACGGCCTATCCGCTGCTGTACGCCCAGACCTTCTCGAACGATCCCAAGCTGAAGCGCACCCCGGCGGCTCTCGCCGGCGCGGTGGGCAAGCTCTTGGATCGCCAGACCCTGGACGGCGCCTTCGGCCTGTGGCGGGTCGGCGACGGCGAGGCTGACCCGTGGCTGGGCGCCTATGTCGTCGACTTCCTGCTGGAGGCCAAGGCGCAAGGCGTCGCCGTGCCCGACAACGCCATCGACAAGGCGGTCTCGGCCATGCGCCAGGTCAGCCGGCCGGAAGGCTGGGCCTCGGTCGCCTATCGCATGGAGTATCCGGGCTGGTGGGCGAGCAACGAGGACGCCTCCAGGAAGGCCACCGAACGCATGCGCCGCCGCGCCAGCGCCTACGCCCTCTATGTGATGGCCAAGGCCGGCAAGGGCGACCTGGCCCGCCTGCGCTGGTGGCACGACGTGCAGATGAAGGACGAGAGCCAGCCGGTCGCCAAGGCCTATGTCGCCGCGGGCCTGGCCCGCATGGGCGACAACGCCCGGGCCCGCTCGGCCATGCGCCAGGCGGTCTCCTCGCTGGGCTATCGTGATGAGCAGGACTGGTACCAGTCGACCCTGCGCGACACCGCGTTGGTCACCGCCCTGGCCGCCGAGTCCAACATGATGGACATCGCGCGCCAGATGCAGGCGCGCCTCGAGAATGTCAGCAAGGATCCCGACGCCCTGAACACCCAGGAGCAGGCGGCGCTGTTGCACGCGGCCAACGCCCTGATCCGGGCCTCGGGTCCGATGTCGATCGACGCCAAGGGCGCCAACCCCCTGCCGCCGGCCGGCGGCGCGCCGCGCTGGGCGGTGGGCAAGCTGGCCGACGCCCGCTTTACCAACACCGGCAAGGGCGTGCTGTGGCGGACGGTGTCGGTGCGTGGCACGCCGACCTCGGCGCCGGGGGCTACGGCTCAGGGCCTGTCGGTGTCCAAGCGCCTGCTGTCGATGGGCGGCGGCGCGATCGATCCGGCGACCATCCGCCAGGGCGATCGGATCATCGTTCTGGTCTCGGGCTCCAACCAGCAGGCCCGCTCGACCGCCCTGGTGGTCGACGACGCCCTGCCCGCCGGCTTCGAGATCGAGACCACCCTGGGCGCCGACGACGCCCAGAACGGTCCGTTCAAGTTCCTCGGCCAGCTGACCGCCGCCGACGTCCAGGAAAGCCGCGACGACCGCTTCATCGCCGCGCTGGACCTAGAAGGCGGCAAGGCGTTCGCCCTGGCCTATGTGGCCCGAGCGGTGACGCCGGGCAGCTTCTTCCTGCCGGGCGCGGTGGCCAAGGACATGTATCGTCCGGCGGTGGTCGGCCGCTCGGAAGCCTCGCGCGCGACGATCGCGCCGGGGCAGTGAAGAGACCTAGTGTTGGGGCGATCACCAAAGGCCTGGTGATCGCCCTCGCCGTCGAGGTCACGCTGTTCACGCTCAGCGCGGTCTTTCCGCCTGACATGACGCGGGCCAGGCACTCCTCGCCGGTCACCCTGGATCGGCGCGGGACCTGGCTGCGCGCTCTGCCGGTCGAAGACGGGCGGTGGCGGATCCGGGCGGATCTCCAGCGCACCGACGAAACCTTTCAAAGACGCCTGATCAAGGTCGAGGACGCCCGGTTCTTCTGGCACCTGGGCGTCGACCCGTTGTCGCTGACGCGGGCGATCGGCTCGGCGGTGGTCCATGGCCGCGTGACCTCCGGGGCCTCGACCCTGACCATGCAGACGGCGCGACTCCTTGAGCCGAGACCCCGAACCGTCGGGGCGAAGCTGATCGAGATGGTCCGCGCGGTGCAGCTGGAGTCGCGGCTGTCCAAGCGCGAGATCCTGGCGCTGTACCTGACGCTCGCCCCCTATGGCGGCAATCTAGAAGGCGCGCGGGCGGCCAGCCTCAGCTATTTCGGCCATGAGCCCAGCAGCCTGACCGACGGCGAGCAGGCGCTCCTGATCGCCCTGCCGCAGTCGCCCGAGGCCCGCCGTCCCGACCGCCGACCCGAGGCCGCCAAGCGCGCAAGAGCCGCTGTGCTGGACAAGATGGTCCGAGCGCGCGCCATTTCACAGGCCGCCGCCTACGAAGCCGAGAACGAACCGCTGCCGCGCCGCACGCCCTTCCCGGCCCTGGCCTGGCACGTCGCCGGCGAGCTGGCCCGCGACGCGCCCGCCAACCAGGCCAGCGTGGTCTCGACCCTCGACGCCGATCTCCAGTCACGGCTGGAGCCGATGGCCGCCGCCGTGGCGGGCGCGCAAGGGCCGGACGCCACCGCCGCCATCCTGGTGGTCGAGATCAGGAACCGCGCCGTCCGCGCCGCCGTCGGTTCGGCCGGCCGCGATCGGGCCGGCGGCTGGGTCGACATGACCCGCGCCCTGCGTTCGCCGGGCTCGGCCCTGAAGCCCTTCATCTACGCCATGGCCATGGACGATGGCCTGGTCGCCGCCGACACCCAACTGGCCGACAGCGCGACCCGCTTCGCCGACTACCAGCCCGAGAACTTTGACCGGGTCTTCCACGACAAGGTCACGGTGCGCGAAGCCCTGGCCCACTCGCTGAACGTCCCGGCCGTCGCCACCCTGGAGAAGCTGGGGCCCGAGACCTTCGCCGGCCGTATCGAGGCCGCCGGGGCGCATCTGGCGCGTCCGAAGGCGCAGCTGAAGGAGGCCGGGCTGGCCCTGGCGCTGGGCGGTGAAGGCATCACCTGGCGCGACCTCGTCATGCTGTACGCGGCGCTCGGCGACGGCGGCATCGCCAAGCCGCTGGCCTGGACCGAGGACGAGGCCAAGACCCGCGAGCATTCGAGCGGTCACCGCCTGGTCCGTCCCGAGGCGGCAAGCCAGGTGCTGGACATCCTGCGTGAAGCCCCGGCCCCGCGCGGCCGTGCGCCGTCGGCCCTAACGCGTGGCGGGCCGTCGATGGCGTTCAAGACGGGCACCTCGTACGGCTTCCGCGACGCGGTGGCGGCCGGGGTGGTCGGCGGCTATGCGATCCTGGTCTGGACGGGCAGGGCCGATGGCGGCGCGCGGGGCGGACTGACCGGACGTGACGCGGCCCTGCCGCTGCTGTTCGATGTCGCCGACGCCATCGGGACCGCGTCCTCGGCCCCGCGCCCGATCGCTCCGAAGTCGGCGCCGCTGGCGCTCCAGAACCTGCGGGCCGAGCACGCCGGCCCACGCCTGATCTTCCCGCCCGACGGCGCGTCGGTGCAGGTCGACGCCCTGGGCTCCAAGGCGCGAGGCCTAGTGCTCGCCGCCGAGGGGGAGGGCCTGACCTGGTACGTGGAAGGCCAGCCGCTTGACCTGGATCCGATCAGCGGCCGCGCCATCTGGAAGCCGGCCGCGCCGGGCTTCTACAAGTTGTCGGTGGTGGACGCGCAAGGGCGCCGGGCGACCGCCAAGGTGCGGATCAAGGGAAACTGACCACACCCATAGCCGTAATCCCGCGACTTGTTCGCGGGACCCATTTGTCCGCCGCAGGTGAAGTGCGGGCTCACGCTCTCACGTGGAAGCTGAACCATGGGTCCCGCGCATAAAGCGCGGGATGACGGGTAGGTTAGGAGTTGGACCTACTCGTCCCGCTTCCAGAACGGTCGGTCTTGCACCATCGTGTCGGCGACCGTGCGCTCATAGTCCTCGCGGCTGGCGATGCCGATGTCGAGGTCGTTCACCAGGCCGTCGGCCAGCGAATAGACCCAGCCATGCACGGCCAGCGACTGGCCGCGCGCCCAGGCGTCCTGGACGAAGACGTCGGCGGCGACGTTGCGCACCTGGCGGGCGACGTTCAGTTCGGTCAGGCGGTCGAGCATCTCGCGCTTGTCGCCGATAGCTTCCAGGGCGTGCTTGTGCTCGGCATGGACCTCGCGGATCGGGTGCAGCCAGTGGTCGACCAGGCCCCGGCGCTGGCCGTCGATGGCCGCCGCGACGCCGCCACAGCCATAGTGGCCGACGACCATGATGTGCTTGACCTTCAGCACGTCGACCGCGAACTGCAGCACGCTGAGGTAGTTGGCGTCCTGCGGCGGGGCCAGGTTGGCCACGTTGCGGTGGACGAACAGCTCGCCCGGATCCAGGCCGACGATCTCATTGGCCGGCACGCGACTGTCGCTGCAGCCGATCCACAGATATTCCGGGCTCTGCTGGTTCTCCAGGCGCTTGAAGAACTCCGGGTCGATCTGGGTCTTGCTCTTCGACCAGGCGCGGTTGTTGGATTTCAGGTCCTCAAGCATCTAGCGCTCCGGATGATGGTCTGGATGGGCGGCGGCGATGGCCGGGTGCTTGGCCGCGCGGGCGGCGGCGGCCTGGATCGCCGGGAAGGGAGAGAGGTCGACGTTGAAACGGCCGGCGTTGAACACCTGCGGCACCAGCAGGCAGTCGACCAGGCCCGGCGCGTCGCCGAACGCGAAGCCGCCCGAGTGCTTGGCGACCATCGGCTCCAGCGCCCGGAAGCCGTCGCTGATCCAGCGGGCGACCCAGGCGTTGCGGTCGGTCTCGCCGATCTCCAGCGCCGTCAGCTGACGCAGGATGCGCAGATTGTTCAGCGGGTGGATGTCGCAGGCGATGATCTCGGCCATGCCGCGCACGATGGCCCGCTCGTAGGCCGTGGCCGGCAGCAGGGCGGGCTCGTGCGAGACCTCGTCCAGCCATTCCAGGATGGCTAGGCTCTGGGTCAGAGGGCGGCCGTCGACTTCCAGAGTCGGCACCAGGGCCTGTGCGTTCAGGGCGCGGTAGTCGGGCTCGTGATGGGCGTTGGCCACCAGGTCCACGGGCCGCAGCGCGTAAGGCAGGCCCTTCAGGTTCAGGCCGATCCGCACCCGATAGGGCGCGCTGGCGCGCTTGGCGCTGTGCAGGACGAGCTTCATGCAAGCCTTTCTTGTTTGTCGCGTGACGGGCGCCGAAACCGGCGTCCACTTTCGGCTGTCACGCTCCCCGCCCCTTAGACCAGGGTGAATTCGAGACGCCCGACGCCCTCGACCTCGCCGACGACCTTGTCGCCGCGGACGATGGCGGCGACGCCCTCGGGGGTGCCGGTGAAGATCAGGTCGCCGGCGGCCAGGGTCCACAGCGCGCTGGCCTTGGCGATCACCTCGCCGACGCTCCAGATCAGGTCGCCGATCTGGCCGCGCTGGCGCTCCTGGCCGTTGACCGACAGCGTGATGGCGGCCCGCGGCGCCGGCGCGTCCATGACCCGGATGGCGGTGATCGGGGCGCTGAAGTCGAAGGCCTTGCCGGCTTCCCACGGGTGGCCCTTGGCCTTGGCCGCGCCTTGCAAGTCGCGACGGGTCAGATCAACGCCGACCGCATAGCCGAAGACGGTTTCCAGAGCCTGTTCCGGCGTCAGGTTCGCGCCGCCGCTCTTCAGCGCCACCACCAGCTCGATCTCGTGGTGCAGGTCGCTGGTCGCGGGCGGATACGGGACTTCCGCCATCAGCGGCGCGATGGCGTCGGCGGGTTTCGAAAAGAAGAACGGCGGGTCGCGGGTGTCGGCGCCCATTTCGCGGGCGTGGGCGGCGTAGTTGCGGCCCACGCAAAGAATCCGACGAACCGGGAAGACGGCGTTCGAAACGCCTTCAGGGCCCTCCACCGGGACCGTGGGAATGGCGTGCGGGGGAAAGGCGTAGGTCGTCATGGCGCCTCCTGTAGACCCAAAATCCATGCGCCAAAACCCCCGCCGAAGCGATCGCCGCAAAGTGGTCGCCGTTCAGAAATCCTGCGGTTGAGGTCTTCGCCTAAACGTTCTTTCACTTGCTCCGCTCCGCGGCCTCGCGTCATGTCGTGCTCGGGGAAATTTGGCGATCTATTGGGGGCTTTAGGACGCACATGCTCATCATCGAAAATCTGACCCACGTTTATGGCAATGGCACCCGCGCCCTGGACGAGGTCAGTCTGACGATTCCGCGCGGCATGTACGGCCTGCTGGGTCCGAACGGGGCCGGCAAGTCGACCCTCATGCGGACCATCGCCACCCTGCAGGCCCCGACCTCGGGCCATATCCGCTTCGGCGACATCGACGTGCTGAAGAACCCCGAGGAACTGCGCAAGACGCTGGGCTATCTGCCGCAGGACTTCGGCGTCTATCCGCGCGTCTCGGCCTACGACATGCTGGACCACATGGCGGTGCTGAAGGGCGTCGCCAGCGCCAAGGCCCGTAAGGAAACGGTCGAGCACCTGCTGAACCAGGTGAACCTGTGGAACGTCCGCAAGAAGGCCATCGCCGGCTTCTCGGGCGGCATGCGCCAGCGTTTCGGCATCGCCCAGGCCCTGATCGGCGATCCACGCCTGATCATCGTCGACGAGCCCACGGCGGGCCTCGACCCCGAGGAGCGCAACCGCTTCCTCAACCTCCTGGCCGAGATCGGCGAGAACGTGGTGGTGATCCTCTCGACCCACATCGTCGAGGATGTCAGCGACCTGTGCCCGGCCATGGCCATCATCTGCGACGGCCGCATCGTCAGCGAAGGCGCGCCCAACGACCTGGTGGCCAAGCTGCGCGGCCGGATCTGGAAGAAGATCATCGACAAGGCCGAGCTGGAGGCCGCCAAGGCCCGCTACAAGGTCATCTCGACCCGCCTGCTGGCCGGCCGCACGGTCATCCACATCCTGTCCGACGACAATCCTGGCGAGGGCTTCACCCCGGTCGAGGGCGGGCTGGAGGATGTCTATTTCTCCACCCTCTCGACGACGCGGCGGGCGGCCTGACGGGGAGCGGCGCGATGTTCGGCAAGATCGCGAGCTTCGAGCTCCGCTACCAATTGAAGTCGCCCGTCTTCTGGGTGGTGGCGACCATCTTTTTCCTGCTGACCTTCGGGGCGGCGACGATCGACCAGATCCAGATCGGCGGCGGGAGCAACATCCACCGCAACGCCCCGGCGGCGATCGCCCAGACTCACCTGATCCTGTCGATCTTCTACATGTTCGTGACCACGGCCTTCGTGGCCAATGTGGTGGTGCGCGACGACGAGACGGGCTTCGGGCCCATCCTGCGGTCCACCCGGGTGGGCAAGTTCGACTATCTGTACGGCCGCTTCACGGGCGCCTTCCTGGCGGCGGCGATCTCGTTCCTGGTCGTGCCGCTGGCCATCTGGATCGGCTCGTTCATGCCGTGGATCGATCCCGAGCGCCTGGGCCCCAACGACCCGCACGCCTATGTCTTCGCCTATTTCGGCCTGGCCCTGCCGTCGATCCTGCTGACCTCGGCGCTGTTCTTCGCCCTGGCGACGGTGACCCGCTCGATGATGTGGACCTATGTCGGCGTCATCGCCTTCATGGTGCTGTGGATCATCGCCAACATCGCGCTGGATCGGCCCGAATACGAGAAGATCGCCGCCTATTGGGAGCCGTTGGGCACCGCCGCCTACGGCCTGACGACCAAGTACTGGACCGCCAGCGAGCGCAACACCCTGGTGCCGCCGCTGTCGGGCGCGCTGCTGTTCAACCGCGTCTTCGTGCTGGTGCTGTCGGCCGCCTTCCTGGTGCTGGCCTACGGCCTGTTCCGCTTCCAGTCGGCCGACCTGTCGGGCCAGCGCAAGGTCAAGACGGGCAAGAAGGCCAAGGCGCAGGAAGACGCCGCGCCCGCCGCCCTGTCGGGTCCGCTGCCGCAACCGGTGTTCGACCGCGCCACGGCCTGGGCCCAGCTAGTCGTCCGCACGCGCCTGGACATGGGCCAGGTGTTCAAGAGCCCGGCCTACTTCGTGCTGCTGGCGCTGGGCCTGGCCAACGCCATGGGCGCGCTGTGGTTCGCCACCGACGCCGGCCGCTACGGCGGCGTGGTCTATCCGGTCACCCGCGTGCTGTTGCAGCCGCTGTTGGGCTCGTTCGGCCTGATCCCGATGATCATCGCCATCTATTATTCGGGCGAGCTGGTCTGGCGCGAACGCGAGCGCAAGACCCACGAGATCATCGACGCCACGCCCGTGCCCGACTGGGCTTTCGTGGCCCCCAAGACCCTGGCCATCAGCCTCGTCCTGGTTTCGACCCTGCTGGTCAGCGTGGTCGCCGCCATGCTCAGCCAGGTGTTCCACGGCTATTTCAACGTCGAGATCGGCAAGTATCTCGTCTGGTACGTGCTGCCCCAGGCCATCGACTGGATCCTGCTGGCGGTGTTCGCCGTGTTCCTGCAGGCGATCAGCCCCCACAAGTTCATCGGCTGGGGCCTGATGGTGATCTACATGGTCACCACCATCACCTTCGTGACGATGGGCTTCGAGCATAAGCTCTACAACTACGGCTCGGTCACCGACACGCCGTTCTCGGACATGAACGGCCTCGGCAAGTTCTGGATCGGCGCCTGGTGGCTGCGCGCCTACTGGACCGCGTTCGCCCTGATCCTGCTGGTCGGCGCCTATGGCCTGTGGCGGCGCGGGACCGAGACCCGGCTGCTGCCGCGTCTGCGCCGCCTGCCCTCGCGCCTGAAGGGCGGGGCGGGGATCCTGGCCGGCGTCTCGCTGGTCGCCTTCGTGGCGCTGGGCGGGTTCATCTATCTGAACACCAATGTCTGGAACACCTATCGGACCCGGATCGACAACGAAAAGTGGCAGGCCGACTACGAAAAGACCTTGCTGCCGTTCGAGAACACGCCCCAGCCCAAGATCGTCGCCATGACCCTGGACGTCGACCTGCGGCCGCACGCGCCCAGCATCGAGACCAAGGGCTCGTACATCTTCGAGAACCGGACCGGCCAGGCGCTGAAGGAGATCCACGTCCGCTTCGACCGCGACCTGCAGGTCAAGGGCCTGTCGATCGAGGGCGCGCGGCCCAAGAAGACGTTCGAGAAGTTCAACTACCGCATCTTCGCCTTCGACACGCCGATGGCGCCGGGCGAGCAGCGCAAGATGAGCTTCATCACCCTGCGGGCCGAGCGCGGCTTCCCCAACAGCGGCCAGGAGCACCGGGTCGTCGACAACGGCACCTTCGTCAACAACATGGAGATCGCGCCGATCCTGGGCATGTCGCGCGACGGCCTGCTGCAGGACCGCGCCAAGCGCCGCAAGTACGGCCTGCCGCCCGAGCGCCGCATGGCCAAGCTGGGCGACCTCCCGTCCCGCCAGTTCAACGGCCTGCGCAAGGACGCCGACTTCGTCACCTCCGACATCACCGTCGCCACCGACGCCGACCAGACGCCGATCGCGCCGGGCTACAAGGTCTCGGACACGGTGAAGGGCGCTCGCCGCATCGCCCGCTTCGTCACCGAGGCGCCGATCATGCCGTTCGTCTCGATCCAGTCGGCCCGCTACCAGGTGGCGCAGGAGACCTACAAGGGCGTGCAGCTGGCGGTCTATTACGACGCCCAGCACACCTGGAACATCGACCGCATGAAGCAGTCGATGAAGCGCTCGCTGGACTATATGGGGACCGAGTTCAGCCCCTATCAGTTCCGCCAGCTGCGCTTCCAGGAGTTCCCCGACTACGAGCAGTTCGCCCAGTCGTTCGCCAACACCATTCCGTGGTCGGAAGGGATGTTCTTCATCTCCGACTACCGCGACCCGACCAAGATCGACATGGTCACCTACGTTGGCGCCCACGAGATCGGCCACCAGTGGTGGGCCCACCAGGTGATCGGCGCCGACCAGCAGGGCGGGGCGATGCTGAGCGAGACCTTCGCCCAGTACTCGGCCCTGATGGTCATGAAGCGCACCTATGGCGAGGCCCAGATCCGCCGGTTCCTGAAGTTCGAGCTGGACAGCTATCTGCGCGCCCGCGGCGGCGACGTCCTGGACGAGCAGCCGCTCTACAAGGTCGAGAGCCAGCCGTACGTCTATTACCGCAAGGGCTCTCTGGTCATGTACCGGCTGCAGGACCAGATCGGCGAGGCGGCGGTCAATCGCGCCCTGCGCAAGCTGATCGCGGCCCACGCCTTCAAGGGCGCGCCCTATCCGATCACCACCGACTTCCTGACGTTGCTGCGCGCCGAGGCCCCGGCCGACAAGCAAACCCTGATCACCGATCTGTTCGAGAAGATCACCCTGTATGATCTGAAGACCAAGTCGGCGGTGGTGAAGACGCGGGCCGACGGCAAGTTCGACGTCACGGTCACGGTCGAGGCGGTCAAGAAATACGCCGACGGCAAGGGCAAGGAGACGCCCGCCGCGCTGAACGAGACCATGGATATCGGCCTGTTCACCGCCGAGCCGGGCAAGAAGGGCTTCGACGCCAAGGACGTGGTGCTCTACGAGCGCCGGCCGATCCGCTCGGGTGTGCAGACCTTCACCTTCACGACAGCCAAGGCGCCGAAGTTCGCTGGGATCGATCCGTACAACACGGTGATCGACCGCAACGGCGACGACAACACCACCAAGGTGGGCAATTGAGCGAGGAGCTCGCCATCCGGATGGACGGGCCGGCGCTGAACGCCTTCCTGCGCCGCGCCTTTCCGGAGACGGATCCCGACCACATGGCGTCGGTGATGGAGGTCGAGCCGGGCCGGGTGCTGATCAAGCTGCCGTATGCCAGCCGGCAGCTGCGGCCGGGCGGGGTGATCTCGGGACCGACCCTGATGACCCTGGCCGATACGGCGGCCTATGCCCTGGTGCTGGCCCATATCGGCGAGGTGGCCATGGCGGTCACGACCTCGCTGAACATCCACTTCCTGCGCGGATGCAAACCGGGCGACCTCCATGCGGAGGCCGCCCTGCTGAAGCTGGGCCGCCGCATCGCGACGGCCGATGTCCTTCTCTGGACGGAAGGGAGAGGACGACCGGCCGCCAAGGCGACCGTCGCCTACGCCATTCCCTAGAAGGGCTTAATGCCCTTCCTTGGCCTCGGCGACGTCTTCGCCGGTGTCGAAGCCCTTCTTCAGGCCCTCGGCCATGTTGAGGTGCTCCTGGACCTTCGGGGCCGTGGCGGCGGCGAAGGCCTTGATGGCCGGGGTGTCGCCATCCTGGGCGTAACGCTGCAGCAGGTTCAGAGCCGCCTGATGGGCGTCGACCTGGCTGTCGGCGTACTTCTTGTCGAAGTCCTTGGCGTCGGCCTTGTTCAGGTCGTCTAGCTTGCCCTGCAGGTCCGCCGGCAGCATGGTCGGCGGCGTGATGGCGGCGCCGGAAGCGGCGATGGCCGACTTCAGTTCTTCCGTCGTGGCCATGTGGGCCTTTTCCATCGAAGCGGCGAACTTCTTGACCGAAGCGTTGGTCGAGCGCTTGGCGGCGACCTTGGCGGCCTCGATCTCGAACATGTCGCTGGCGGCGGCCTTGGCGACGAAGACGTCGGCCTTCGTCTCGTCCGCCGGGGTCGGGACGGTGGCGGCCGGGTTGGCGTCGGGGGTCGCGGCCTGTTCGGCCGGGGTGGCGGCGCCCTTGGTTTCATCGGCCTTCTGGCCACAGGCGGCGAGGCTGAGCGCCGCGACGGCGGCGGCGCTGATCAGAATGTGACGGGTCATGGCTCTGTCTTTCCCTACGCGTTTTTCTTAGAGGTTCTTGAAAGCTGGGCGGCGCACCGCGCCCGGTGACCAACAAAACCTCACGGCGCCGTGAACGGTTCCGTTGGAGGCGGGGGAGAATGTGATGACCCAGGGACCATTGGCCGGGCTGCGCGTGATCGAGATGGGCTCGCTGATCGCCGGGCCGTTCTGCGGCCAAGTGCTGGGCGACTTCGGGGCCGAGGTCATCAAGCTGGAGGATCCCAAGGTCGGCGATCCGATGCGCCAGTGGGGGCGCTCCAAGCCCAAGGGCCTGTCGCCCTGGTGGCCGGTGATCGGCCGCAACAAGAAGTCCGTCACCGTCGATCTGCGTACGGACGAGGGCCGCGACATCGCCCGCGCCCTGATCGCCAAGGCCGACGTGGTGGTCGAGAACTTCCGCCCCGGCACCCTGGAAAAGTGGGGGATGGGCTATGAGGACCTGGCGAAAATCAATCCTGGCCTGGTGATGGCGCGGGTGTCCGGGTTCGGACAGACCGGGCCCTATTCGAAACGCGCCGGCTACGCCTTGGTCGGTGAGGCCATGGGCGGCCTGCGCCACATCACCGGCGAGCCTGATCGCAACCCCGCTCGGGCCGGCATCTCGATCGGCGACAGCCTGTCGGGCCTGAACGCGGCGCTGGGCGTGATGATGGCCCTGCACGCCCGCCAGCGCACCGGCCGGGGCCAGGTGGTCGACGCGGCCATCTACGAGAGCGTGCTGACGGTGATGGAGAACCTGATCACCGAATATGACCTGACCGGCTATGTCCGCGAACGTTCGGGGGCGGTGCTGCCCGGCATCGCGCCGTCCAACGTCTATCCGACCAGGTCCGGCGAGCTCGTTTTGATCGGCGCCAACCAGGACACCCTGTTCAAGCGTCTGTGCGACCTGATGGGCCGGCCAGACCTGGCCGAGGACGTCCGCTACCGCGACCACGCCGCCCGCGGCGCGAACCAGACCGAACTGGACGCCCGCATCGCCGCCTGGACGCTCGACCAGGACATCGACGACCTGCTGCCCAGGCTGGAAGCCGCCGGCCTGGCGACGGGCCGGATCTACCGCGCCCCGGACATGATCGATGACCCGCAGTTCGTGGCCCGCGAGTCGATCGTGACCGTGGCCCACCCGGTGTTCGGCCAGATCAAGATGCAGAACGCCTTCCCGAAACTGACCGAGACGCCGGGGGGCGTGCGGTGGCCAGGACCGACCCTGGGAGAGCACACGGACGCGGTGCTGACCGAGGTGGCGGGCATGAGCGCGGAAGCGGTCGAGGGGCTGCGGGCGAAGGGCGTGATCTAGGCGAAAGCGCCTCTCCTCCCCCTTCAGGGGGAGGTGGCCCGGAGGGTCGGAGGGGGCAGCACGGCCTATACGGAGAAGCCCCCTCAGTCGGCTTCGCCGACAGCTCCCCCAGCAGGGGAGCAGATTCCTAGACCCGCCCCGTAACCCCCGCCACCGCGCGGGCGATCTGGTGGACATTGTACGGCTTGCGCACGATCGGGGCGTCGAAGCCCATCGGCGCGGCCTTGTCGGCATAGCCGGTGGCGAACACGAACGGGCGGCCCATCGTGCGCAGGATCTCGGCGACGGGCGCGACCGACTGGCCGTTCAGGTCGGCGTCAAGGACGGCGACGTCGAAGTCCATCTGGACCATCGCCAGGGCCTCGCTGAGTTCGGCCGCGCAGCCCACCACGTGGACGCCGGCGTCTTCCAGGCCCGCTTCCAGCTCCAGCGCCAGCAGCAGGGAATCCTCGACGATCAGCACCTTCAGCCCGGCGATGGCGCCCGGACGGACGGTTTCGTCGGCGGCGACCACGGTCTCGACGATGCGCTCGGGGGCGGCCTGGGCTTCTTCCATCGGCGGAGCGTCGGCCAGGGCCTCGGCCGCGCCCTGGATCATGGCGGTGACGCCGCCGGGCTTGTAGTTGATCTTGGCCGAGCCGCCCAATTCGCGACCGGCGACGTCCTCGATCAGGGTCGCGCCGAAGCCCTTGGTGGCGGGCGCGGTCGCCGGCGGGCCGCCGGTCTCCAGCCATTCCAGCGCGAAGCCGCCCTCGGGGGTGCGCCGCCAGACCACCTCGACCTTGCCGTTTTCGCTGGAGAGCGAGCCATAGCGCATGGCGTTGACGGCCAGTTCGTGCAGGGCCAGCGACAAGGCCGAGGCCGCGCGCGGCGTCAGGAACATCTCCGGTCCGTCCCAGCGGGTCTGGGTGGGCGACAGGCCCCCCAGTTCGGCGGCGGCGATCCGGGCCAAGGTCGCGCCCCGCCAGCGGGCGGCGGTCAACAGGTCGTGGGCCGAGCTCATCGATTTCAGCCGGCCCGCGAAGGTCTTCAGGAACACGTCCAGCGAGGCTGACTTGCGCGCCGACTGGGCCGCCACCGACTGGACCACGGCCAGCAGGTTCTTGATGCGATGGTCAAGCTCTGCGACCAGGTTCTCGCGCTGGGCTTCCTCGGCCTTGCGCTCGGTGATGTCCTGGACGACGCCGATCAGATAGGCCGGCTCGCCGTCGTCGCCGGGCACGATCACCCCCGAGCCGTGATTCCAGACCTCGC
The DNA here is from genome assembly GCF_058681635.1 of Caulobacter sp. ALps2. Lineage (NCBI taxonomy): Bacteria > Pseudomonadati > Pseudomonadota > Alphaproteobacteria > Caulobacterales > Caulobacteraceae > Caulobacter > Caulobacter sp. ALps2. The sequence goes on along the minus strand of NZ_CM178743.1, from coordinate 1,350,087 downwards.
GGCCGTCCGGGCCGTTGGGGCGGCGATACTCGACGTCGTAGTGGCCGGTCTCTTTCAGCTGCTTGTTGATGAAATCCGGCGCCCATTCCTGGTCTTCGGGGTGCAGGTAGTCGAACAGCACCAGACCATTGCCGGCGGGCACCTCCCCCGGCTCGATATTCGAGATCTTGGCCAGGCGGGGGCTGACCTTGATCACGTCGCGTCTGATGTCCCACTCGAACTCGCCGAGGCTGGCCGCCGAGATAGCTAGGTCCAGGCGCTCGCTCTCGAGATTGCGCTTGGCTATCAGCGCTTCGGCGGCCAGTTCGGCCAGGTCTTCCAGCGCCCGCAGGTCCTCGTCAGAGGCCGGGCCGCTCGCGCCGGGGCCTTCGACGACCATCGCGCCCAGGGCGTGGCCCTGCTCGTCGCGGATCGGGACCGCCAGGCCGACTGGGCCGTTGGCGGCGACCACTTGGGCGGCCAGGTCGCCTTCGCGCGGGCCTTCGGGGCCGGGATAGCCGACATAGGCCTTGCGCCAGACGCGGTCCTGGTCGACCAGGACGATGGCGCTCTTGGGCGCGTCGAACAGCTTGGCCGCCAGGCGCGCGAGGCGCAGGAACCGGGGCTGGTTGGCCGCGCCGCCCAGGATGTCCAAGGCCTTCAAGGCCTTGAGACGGTCGGCTTCCTGTCGGTCGTCGCTGACGATGGGGGCGTCCTCCATGATTCGACCTTAGACCCGCTTCGCGTTTGGCGCGAGCCGGTTTGGACTCGATTCCCGAGTGGTGAAGCTTGCCGACCTTGAGTATCGTGGAACCGCGCCGCTAAGCTCGGCGTTGACGGGGCGCAGCTTCCGCGCCCAAGAGGTCTTTGTTTCAACTCGGTCGCGTCGCGAACCAGGAGATGACCATGCCCGCCAATTCCCTGAATCCCGCCGCCAAGGAAGCCGACAAGGCCAAGGGCTCGGCCATGGACGCCGTCGAGCACGCGGAGCGTAGCTTCGCCCAGGCCGCCGAGGCCGCGCGCGCCCAGCTGACCGAAGCCGCCAAGCGCGTCGAGAAGTCGGTCGCCGAGGGCTTCGAGACCCTGCGCGCCCAGAGCCGCACCTATACCGACACAGCCGGCCAGCAGATCGAGGACGCCCAGCGCTACGCCTCCGAACGCATCCGCGAACGTCCGATCACCGCGACCCTGGCCGGTCTGGGCGTGGGCGTGCTGATCGGCCTGCTCATCTCCGGCGGCCGTAGCGGCAACCGGTGATCTTCGAGAAAACCCTGATGACGCTGGCGGCGGCCGCGGCGATCGCCGCCGCCGCCGCGGTCGGCGTCGTGTCCGCCGCCTTCGCGGTCTACGCCGTGCTGGTCCCGCTGGTCTCACCGGCGGGCGCCGCCGCGATCGTGGCGGCCGTCGCCGCCCTGATCGTCGCCGTCGCCGGCATGATCGCCGCCCGCAAGGTCGAGGGTCATCGCCACCAGCAGAACGCGCCGCCGCAGGCCGGCTTCGACATGACCGCCAGGGTCGTCGAGATCGTCCGCGACCGCCCGATCATGTCGATCGGCATCGGCCTGGCCGCCGGGATCTTCGCCTTGAAGAACCCGACCCTGACCGCCGCCGTGGCCAAGGCCTTTCTGGACCCGAAGCCGCCTCAGCGCTGACCTAAAGCGCCAATTGGGCGTTTATCAGACGCCGTACGCCGCCGGGCTCGCTCGGCGGCGTTTTCACGTCGTCGGATTTTCTGGGATTTCTTGGGAAGCCCCAAGTTTCAAAGGGAATTTCTCAACTAAAGTTGAGCGGGCTGGCCTGCTTTAGAAGCTTACGCTTTGGCCTCGCCCGTTCTAGATGCCTTCCGCGCGTTCCCTTCCTCTCCATGGGAACGCCTTCCCCATGGAGTGATCATGACGTACTCGCTGCCCGACCTGCCCTACGCCTACGAGGCGCTGGAACCGACGATCTCGGCCAACACGCTGCGCTTCCACCACGACAAGCACCACGCCGCCTATGTCACGGCCCTGAACGGCCTGCTGGCTGGCGACGACAAGGGCTCGCTGGAAAACGTCATCAAGACCGCCGGCCCCGGCAAGGTGTTCAACAACGCCGCCCAGGCCTGGAACCACGCCTTCTTCTGGGACGGCCTCTCGCCGACCAAGACCGCGCCGGGCGGCGAGCTGGCCGCCGCGATCGAGTCGACCTTCGGCGGCCTGGACGCCCTGAAGGAGAAGTTCGTCGCCGAGGGCGTCGGCCACTTCGGCTCGGGCTGGGTGTGGCTGGTCTCGGACGCCTCGGGCGCCCTGAAGATCATCTCGACCCACGACGCCGAGAGCCCGGTCACCCAGGACCTGACCGCCCTGGTGGTCGCCGACGTCTGGGAGCACGCCTACTATCTGGACTACCAGAACCTGCGTAAGGGCTTCCTGGAAGCCGTCTTCGACAACCTGATCAACTGGACCCTGGCCGACAGCCAGTACGCGGCCGCCAAGTCGGGCGCTCAAGGCTGGGCTTACCCGGCGCCCACCTAAGGTTCTCGGGTTTCCGGAACGTCCGGCGAGTCGGGTGCGTTGTTCTCAAGCGAGACAACAATCCCGGCGTCGCCGGATTTTTCGGAGAGACCCATGCTGAACTGGGCCGTGACCTTCCTGGTGATCGCCTTGATCGCCGCCCTGCTGGGCTTCACCAGCATCGCGGGCACCGCGATCGGGATCGCCAAGATTCTGTTCTTCGTCTTCCTGATCCTGTTCGTGGTGTCCCTGGTCGCCAACGGCTTCCGAGGGCGCGGCGCGCCACGCTAGGCGGAAACGACCGAACGAAGAGCGGCGCGGCCTTCGGGTCGCGCCGTTTTCGTAACTGGGTCCCGTCTTTGACTTAAGACCGACGATCGAAGGCCCAGGTGCGCCAGACGTCGAACTTGCCGCGCTCATAGGCCATGGCCGCCACCCGCACGCAGTGGGGCTCGACCTCGATGACGTTGAAGCCGGGCGCGGCTCCCCGCTCGCGATGCGACAGGGTGCCCGAGCCGACCGCCTGGGTCTTGCCGTCGCCGAACGGGATGGCGGTGACGAACGGCAGGTGGATGTGGCCCGACAGGATGACGTCTACGCCGGCGTTGACGAACCGGTTGGCCGCGTTGATCCCACCATGCACCTTGGCGGTCATCGGTCCGCCCAGGATTTCCATCAGCGGATGGTGGCAGACCACGATCCTCAGGTCGCCAGCCGGGGCGGCCTCCAGCTCGCGGACGACCCGGCGGATCTGGCCGCGCGACACCGCGCCCTTCGACCAGTTCCAGCGGATCTGGGCGGCGCGGGCGGTGTTCAGCGAGGTGACGGTCACCCCCGGCGCCCGCCAGGCCGCGCCGTCCTCGTCGCCGAAGCGGTCCTTGAACCGGCCCCAGGTGCGGGTGAAGCGCTCGAAAAGCTCGCGCGGACCGACGAACGGCGTGTCGTGGTTGCCGGGCACGACGATCATCGGGTCGGGCAGGCGCTTGAACCAGGCGGCGGCGGCGTCGAACTCGGGGACCTTGCCGTCCAGGGTCAGGTCGCCGGCGGCGATCACCAGGTCCGGCGCGGCGTCTAAGATCCAGGCCGTGGCCGCCTCTATGGCTTCTTTGTTCTCGCCGCCGAAATGGATGTCGGAGACCTGGACGAGCTTCATGGTCAGTCTTGTTCCGGGGGGACCAGTGCGCGGAAGGCCTTGGGCCGGAAGCGGATCGAGACCTCGGGATCGAGCCTTGCCGGCTCGCCGTCGAAGATCGCCGGGATCCGGCCCCGAGCCCAGACCTTGCCCACCCGGCAACGGCCGACCGACACCGAAGGATCCTCGCGCCACTGGCCGCGGGCGGCGTTGAAGCCCAGGCGAAAGACGTCCAGGGCGCTGGACGGGTCCATGGCGGCGGCTTCCAGGGCGCGCTCCTCGGCGTCCAGGGCGGTCGAGACCAGAGGGCACATCAGGGTCAGGGCCTCGGCCTTCTGCTTGGGGCGGCCGTCCAGGGTGAAGCGTAGCCGGCCGGAGAAGGCGCTGCGCAGGGCTCGACGGGCGCGGGCGACGGCGATGGCGGCCTTGCCCTCGCGCGCGGCCTCGCGGGCCGTGGCCCACAGGGCCGGGCTGCCCAGGATGGCGGCGACGAAGAACAGGCGTCCGCCGACCTCGCCGCCCGAGATCATCCGCGCCTCGCCGCTCTCCAGGCAGGCCTTCATGGCCGCCTGCCAGTCGCGCTCGCCATAGAGGGCGCGGGGCAGCATGTTCATGGTGCCGCCGGGCAGCGGCGCGATCAGCGGACCGTCCGGCCCGGCCAGCTCGGCCGCGGCCCGCGCGGTGCCATCGCCGGCCAGCACCAGCACCGCATCCGGCGCGCCGTCGATCACCGCGCGCAGGCAGTCGGAGAGCTCGTCCGTCGTCGGCGCATGAACCACGCCCGAGACGCCGTATTCGGCCAGCAGCTTCTCGGCGATCTTCGGCGCGTCGGGACCGACCGATCCCGATGCGGTGTTGGCGATGACGTCGATACGCTTCACGCGGCGTCCCCTCTCGTGAAAGTCGCTGACGCAACGGCTGCCCGCGTCCCATGGTTCCGCTTGCGAACGGAACCGTCGCTCCTGGGAGCCGTTTGCTCCGGCACGGGGACAGGAAGCTCGGATCGGAGAGAGCCACCATGAAGATGACCATGATCGCCCTTATGGGCGTGGGCGTGCTGGCCTCGGCCTGCACCTCGACCGGCAATGTCGAACGCAACGCCGCCGGCGGCGCCGCCCTGGGCGCGCTCGCGGGCGCGGTGATCGGCAACAATGTGGGCAGCGGCAGCGCCGGCACCGGGGCCGCCATCGGCGCGGCCATCGGCGGCACCGCCGGCGCCGTCAAGGGTTGCCGCGAAGATGGCGGTTGCGGCTCGACGTCGGTCAATCGCCGCCAGTACTATGACGAGCGCGCGGGGCGTTACTACTATTACGACTCCCGCAGCGGTCGCTACTATTGGGAAGACGGCAGCTCCCGCTACTAGTAGCGGTCGGCGACGACGCCCAACGAAAGGCGATCGGCCTGGCCGGTCGCCTTTCTTGTGTTCGCAAGCTTCGGTGGAGGGTGGAATGAGAACGACGAAGACGATCATGGTCTTGGGCGCCATGGGCGGCCTGGCGCTGGCCTTGGCCGGCTGCGCCGAGACGCAAGGCCCGTGGCGCACGCTGCGCAAGCCGGTGGCGGCCGCGACGCCCAGCTGCGACGGCTTCCAGTCCTCTGTCTATTTCGAGCAGGACAGCGCCGCCCTGACCAAGGAGGCCAGGATGGTTCTCTCCGGCGCCCAGACCCAGGCGCGCGGCTGCAAGGTCAAGTCGGTGCGGGTGATCGGCCTGGCCGACGCGGTGGGGGCTTCGCAGACCAATCTTGCGCTCTCCAGGCGCCGGGCGGAGACGGTGATCTCGGCCCTGGCCAAGGTCGGCTTCAGCAAGGTCGACATCGACGCGGCCGCCGTGGGCGACGCCGGCGCCGTGTCGGCCTCGGGCGCGTCCGCGCCGCTGCGCCGCCGGGCCGACATCCTGTTTGATCTGGAAACGCCCTGATGTTCAAACAAGGCCGCCTTCCTGGGCCCCGCGCCCGGGACGGCGGGCCGGGCGGTTAACGACCGTCCACGAAGAAGGGCGGGCCGGATTGCACCGGTCCGCCTGAGTTCGCATCAACAAAGGGGGGTGCGAAGGCGGCAGACTGGCTATCGCCAGTCTCAAGTCGGGGGGGCGTCGCCGCCTTCGCAAAGATGAAAACGACAAGTCGCGCGATGGGTTCCCGCCCCGCGCGATTTTTTTCGCACGCGATTTGCTGGACGCTTCTTGGTCCCGTTGAACCGTCGGTCCAGAGACCAATCGTGGAACGGCCAAGGCCGCGGGACGTTGGAATCCCAGGCGGACATGGTGTCCGCCGGGGCAGGGGAGCAACGTCGTGATCCGGACATATGTGGCCGAACATGGCGGTACGGTTTTTGTCTCGACGCTGAGTCAGCGTCAAAAAAGGATGCGTTCGCGGATCATGGCCTTGGCCGTGATCGTGGCGGTCGGCGTCTCGGCCGGGATGGTCCAGGCGTTCAACGACCGTGAGCGTGCGAGCGCCGCCGCCATGTGGACGCCATAGGAGGTATGAGATCATGCCCGCCGACATTCATCACAACGCCACGCCTGAACACGCGCCCAGGCTGAACGCCACCCGCGCCCGTCAGGGCCGTTGGGGCAAGCACGTGTTCTGGGTGCTGATCGTCTCGACCGTCCTGGCCGCCATCGCCCTGTTCGGCGCCTGGACGTATCGCTCCAACGACCTGGCTTCGGTCGAGGTCAACAACGGGGCGAAGACTCCGGCGGAGGCCCAACGGTATGACACGCCGCAGCAGCCGGCCCGCCAGACGCCTTAAGGGGCCTCTTCCCTCTCCCCTTGCGGGAGAGGGTGGCCCTGGCGAAGCCAGGGTCGGGTGAGGGGTTGAAAGCAGAAACCGCCGCGACGCGCCTAGCCGCCGTCGCGGCGGTTTTCGTTTGTGCGACCCCTCATCCGCCGACTTCGTCGCCACCTTCTCCCGCAAGGGGAGAAGGGACAAAAGAAAAACGGCCTCCCTTTCGGAAGGCCGCTTCGCGTCTCGGGAAGTCGCTAAACCCTACGCCGCCTTGGTCTGGGTCCGGCGCGGGTGGAAGAACAGGGCCTGGCCGATCGCCGCCTTCACCGTTTCCGGCTGGAAGGGCTTGGTGATCAGGAAGGTCGGCTCCGGGCGCTCGCCGGTCAGCAGGCGCTCGGGGAAGGCGGTGATGAAGATCACCGGCACGTCCATCCGGCCGAGGATGTCCTTGACCGCGTCGATGCCCGACGAGCCGTCGGCCAGCTGGATGTCGGCCAGCACGAGGCCGGGGGTGTTGCGGGCGACCGCGTCGACAGCCTCGCCTCGGGTGGCGGCGATGTCGATCACATCGTGACCCAGTTCCTTGACCAGCGCCTCGATGTCGGCGGCGATGACCGGCTCGTCCTCGATGATCAGGACCTGGGTGGCGAGCTCGGCGTCGATCTCGGCCTGGGCGTCGGAAATCAGGCGTTCCACCTCGCCGAAGTCGCAGTCCAGGATCTGGGCCGCTTCGGTCGGCGTGAACCCTTCCAGCGCGGTCAGCAGGAATGCCTGGCGAGACCGCGGAGCGATGCGCATCAGGCGCTGCGAAGCATCCGTGCCCTCGATCGCGCCGTCTTCGCGGCGGGCTTCCAGCTGGGCGCCGGAGCTGAGCCAGATGGCGTGGAACACACGATACAGCGCCACGCGCGGCGACAGATCGGCGTCCAGCGAGCGCTCACCGGCCGCCAGGGCCTCAAGGGCCACGCGGACATAATGATCGCCGGTCTGCTGGTCGCCGGTGAGGGCGCGGGCGTAGCGGCGGATGTAAGGCAGATGCGGCGCCAGCCGAGCTAGAAGACTCATGACCCCTCCCGATGCGGTGTCTTCGAAAACAACAAAACGAACGGCAAAGCTAAGCCGTTCCGTCGAAGTCCGATAACGCCCCCTCAACTGAGCGGTTCCGCGAACGACGGAATTTTGACATCTTACGCCCAAGCTTATGGAACCGGGCACGGAAAACCACGTTGTCGTTTGGCGGAAAGACATTCGGCCAAAGGGGGCGGACGCCGATGCAAATGCAGTTCGGTGTCGAGGACATGATCGAACACGTACCCATGGAAGATAAACGCAAGAGCGCCGCGGCGCTGGATGAAGCGCGTCTGCGTCAGCAGGCCATCGGCGTGAAACTGCGTCAGATGTTCGATGAGGTCGTCAACGAGGCGGTGCCCGACGAATTCCTCGATATTCTTCGCAAGGCCGAGCCTCCGAAGGGAGAGCGCTGAGCATGAGCGAACCGCAAGTCGGCCGCTCGCCGCCCGACCCCGTCCGTGACGTCGCCTTCAAACGCGAACTGGTCACGCTGATTCCGCATCTGCGCGCCTTCGCCCGCACGCTGACCGGTGACCCTACCGCCGCCGACGATCTGGCGCAGGACGCCATGATGAAGGCGTGGGACGCGCGGGCCAGCTTCCAGCTGGGCACCAACATGAAGGCCTGGACCTTCATGATCCTGCGCAACCAGTTCTATTCCGAGAAGCGCCGCAGCTGGCGCCAGAGCCAGCTGGACCAGGAAGCCGCCGAGCGGACGCTGGTGGCGGTCGACGATCCGGAGGCCCCGGTGGCCCTGGACGAGCTGCGCCTGGGCCTGGCCATGCTGCCGGCCGAACAGCGCGAAGCCCTGATCCTGGTCGGGGCCGGCGGCTTCGCCTACGAGGAGGCGGCCGATATCTGCGGCTGCGCCGTCGGCACGGTGAAGAGCCGGGTCAGCCGGGCTCGCCGGGCATTGCAGGCCATCCTGGAAGCGGGCGCCTATGACCGAGACGGCGCCTCCGCCGGCGACGCCATGCACGCGATCCTGGCCGACGCGGAGCGGTTGAGCTCTCTACGGTGAACGCCCTCGCCGGCCGCGCCGCGCAGGCCGTAACCTCCATCCGCGTCCGCCTGGCCGTCGCGCTGTTCGTGGCCTTGCTGCCCGTGCTGCTGCTCGGCGCCGCGCAGTCGATCTTCGCCTTCCGGGCGGAGGCCGACGCGCGCCGCCAGAGCCTGGAGCTGGCCGCCAGACACAGCGCCACGCTCGCCCGCGCCCGCATCGAATCCGCCAGCGTGCTGCTGCAGACCCTGGCCCCAGGCTCCGTGGGGCTGGAGTGCGCCCAGCGGTTGGCCGACGTGCGCGCCCGCCTGACGGGTTATGCGAACCTGATCCGCTTCGACAGCCGAGGCCGGGTGGCCTGCGCGGCCGCCACCACGCCCTATGACGCCCAGCGCGGCGAGCGGTCGTGGTTCCAGGCGCTGCGCGATGGCGATTCGACCGTGGTGGCCAGCGCCCCGGGCGCGGTCTACGCCAACGAGCCGGCGGTGCTGGCGGCGAAGCGCGCGGGCACGCCCGACAAATTCGAAGGGGCCATGGCCGCGGTCCTGACCCTGACCGATCTCAAGTTGGAAACCGCCAGTCGCATCATGCCCGACGGGGCCGAGGTGGCCCTCGCCGACAGCAATGGCAACGTGTTCGCCGCCACCGACCCGCGGGCCTTCGAATCGGTCGCGGCCCGCTGGCGCCAGGAAGCGACCAAGAATCGCTCGGCCTTGTGGAACGGCCGCGACGCCCAGAAGCGCGCGCGCACCTATTCGGCCGCGCCGCTGGTCGACGACGACGTCTTCGTGGTGCTGTCCGCGCCGGCCCCGGGCCTGTGGTCCTGGGCCTCGCTGAGCCCGATCTCGCGGATGCTGCTGCCGCTGCTGGCCTTCGCCTTCGCCCTGGCCGCCGTGCTTTATGTGGCCGAGCGGGGCGTGGTGCGCTGGATCGTCTATCTGCAGCGCGTGGCGGCCATCTACGCCCGCGGCCGCTTCACCGTGCGGCCCTTGCAGGCCGAGCGCGCGCCGCCCGAGATCCGCGAACTGGCCGCCACCCTGGACGCCATGGCCGGCACCATCGTCACTCGCGACGCTTCGCTGATGGACAGCCTGGCCGAGAAGGACGCGCTGATGCGCGAGATCCATCACCGGGTGAAGAACAACCTGCAGATCATCACCTCGCTGCTCAACATGCAGCAGCGGGCGCTGGCCGATCCGGCGGCCAAGGCGGCGATGAACGATACCCGCCAGCGCATCACCGCCCTGGCCCAGATCTATCGCGCCCTCTACCAGGGACCGGACCTGAAACGGGTGGACCTGAGGCCGTTCCTGGAGGAGCTGACCGCCCAGCTGCTGGCCAACGACATGTCGACCTCGTCGCTGGTGCGGACCGAGGTGCACGCCGATCCGCTGGTCATCGATCCCGACCGGCTGGCGCCGATCGCCCTGTTCGCGGTCGAGGCCATCACCAACGCCCAGAAACACGCCTTCGGACCCCATGGCGGGACGCTGGAGGTCGGTTTCCACGTGCGCGGCGAAGAAGCCGAGCTGTCGATCAGCGACGATGGTCCCGGCGTGGCCGAAGGCCTGGGCGGCGGGGTCGGCCGAACCCTGATGACCGCCTTCGCGCGCCAGCTGCGCGGCAAGGTCAGCTTCGAAAGCCACGCGCCGCGCGGCCTGACGGTGCGCCTGATCTTCCCGACGCCGCAGGCCGTGACGCCGCGAGTTTGAATCCGGAACCGAGCTTCGCTGCTGGCGTTCTCTGGGGGCACTTATTCACACGCCCCTTACCTCCCCTTCCCCGGGGCGCATTAGCGGAGAAGACCATGCGCAAGCTCGTGATTATCGCTGCCGCCCTCGCGTCCCTGTCGGTCGCGGCCTGCAACACCGTCGAAGGCGCCGGCAAGGACGTCTCGTCGGCCGGCAAGGCCGTCAGCGACACCGCCAACGACGTCAAGTAAGGCCTAAAACCCTTACGGATCAGAGGCCCGCCGGTTCCGCCGGCGGGCCTTTTGTCTTTCCAGAGCATTCTTGCGACAGCTGGCGAAGTGTTTCTTCATCGCAACCTTAGGGCGGTCCGCCGCCATCGGGCTGAAAAACTGCCCGATCAAACTCGGCTTGTTCGTCGAGGAGATCCGGGAGCTTGGCCGCCAGCAACACCATCTTCGTGCATAGCGGCTGGCGTTGCTCCAGCACCTATGTCTGGCATCGCTTCCGGGCCTTGGCGGGCGTCCGCGCCTATTACGAGCCCTGGCATGAACAGCTGGCGCGGGTGACCGCCGAGACGATCAACACCGAGACCCCCGACAACAGCGGCCTGCGCCATCCGGGCGGGACCGAGCCCTATCTCAAGGAATTCGAGGTCGTCCTGGATCCGGCCGGCGGCGTGGCGGGCTTCGATGCGAGCTTCGCCCTGGACCGCTTCTGGATCGAGCCCGAGGCCAGCGACCTGGCCCAGCAGGCCTATGTCGAGGGTCTGGTGCGCGCGGCGCGCGCGCGGGGCGAGACGCCGATCTTCGCCTGCTGCCGCAGCTTGGGCCGGGCGGGCTGGCTCAAGCGCCGGTTCGGCGGTTTCCACGTCATGCTGGTCCGCGACCCGGTGCAGCAATGGTTGTCATTCTATTCGCTGCGCAGGCGGCCCAGGCCAACCTATTTCGAGCTCTGCCACTATGTGCTGCTGTCGGAGATGGCTGGCGGGCGAGACGTGTCGCGCGTCCTTCTGGGGCGGGACTTCGACGGTGGTGGAACCCTGGACCAGCGCCTGGCGGCGGTTCGTCGCCGGCTGAAGCGCGCCCCGGCCAGCGTCTCGTTCCAGGCCTTCCTGGCGGTGTGGCTTCGCTCGTATCTGAAGGCTCTGCCCGAGGCCGACCTGGTGGTCGATGTCGACCGCCTGGCCCGTGACCAGGCCTATGCCCGCGAGATCGAGGCGGCGATCGAGGCGGGTTGCGGCCTGAGGCCGGACTTCTCCGACTGCCGCGCCCCGGCTCCGCACGGCATCGTCCCGCCGGTGCGGTGGCGCAAGGCCGCGCGCGAAGTCGTCGACCTGATGGATTTGCACGGCGCGATCGTCGGCCAGGAGGCCCATCCGATGCTGTTCCGCAAGCTGGCCCCGGCCTTCGCGGCGGTGACGCGGGCGCCGGTGGGGGCGGCGAGCAAGATCGGGGAGGCCGTCGGCGGCCTGTTCGGCGGGGCGGCGGTGGCCCGCGCGCCGGCGAAAGCCTATGCGGCGGCCGCGGCGACCCGCACGGACGGATCGCGCAGATAGATCCCGGAATTGCCCGGCGCGGCGACCAGCAGGTCGTCCATCACACTGGCGTCGTCTTCAGGATCCAGCACCAGCACGCCGTCTTCGGGCAGCAGGGCGACCAGCGCCTGAACCACTTTCGCCCGTAGCGTAGCGTCCATGCCGCGCAGCACGCCGCGCAACAGGATGACGTCGAAGCGGCCCATCACCGAAAGGTCGGCCAGCAGGTTGATCCGCTTCCAGCGCACCACCTGGCGAATGCGCGGCGAGATCGCCCAGGTGTCGTCGTGGTTCTCGAAATACTTGACCAGCAGGCGGATCGGCAGGCCGCGCTGGATCTCGAACTGGGTGTAGATGCCGGCCTGCGCCTTCTCCAGCGAGCGCTCGGACAGGTCGGAGCCGAAGAATTCGAAGCGGGCGCCGGTCGCCAGGCCGGTCGCCTCGTTGGCGGCCATGGCGATCGAATACACCTCCTGGCCCGTGGCGCAGGCGGCGCTCCAGATGCGGATCGGCGCTTCGCGGCGGCGCTGCGACAGGGCCGGCAACACGTCGTCGCGCAGCTGAGCGAAGGCCTCGCGGCCGCGAAAGAAGGTGGTCTCGCTGCGGCACAGGGCCTCGACCACGGCCCAGATCAGGCGCTCCTCGCGGTTGGCGCGCAGGGCCGCGATCAGGGCGTCGATCGAGTCGTAGCCCTCGCGGCGAGCCAGCGGCGAGAGACGGCTTTCGACCAAGTAAGGCTTCTCGGTCTCGACCCGCACGCCGGCGCGGGCGCGGGCCAGGGCGGCCAGCAGGTCCATGTCCTCGGGCGTCACAGCAGCCCCGCCTCGGCGAACTTCGCCTCGATGATGTCGCCGTCGAAAGGCTTCATGATGTACTCGTCCGCCCCGGCCTCCAGAGCCGTGCGGATGTGGTCGACGCTGTTCTCGACCGTGCAGAAGATCACCTTGGGCGCATCGCCGCCGGGCTCGCCGCGCAGCTGGCGCAGGAATTCGATGCCGTTCATCACCGGCATATTCCAGTCGAGCAGCACCGCGTCGGGCATGGCCGCGCGGCACCACGCCAGGGCCTCCATGCCATCGGCGGCCTCGGCGATCTCGAAGCCGATGTCCTCGAGGACTCGGCGGGCGACCTTGCGGATCACCCGGCTGTCGTCGACCACCAGACAGGTCTTCACGGCATGCTCCAATTCAGACCGCCATGGTGCGAGCGGTCTGGTTAAGGAGCGGTTTGCCTCAACCCGGATCGGGGTGCGGCAAATGTAAACTTTGCGGTGAAGCTTACGGAGCGTGGCGGCCGAAAGCGGTCGCCGGTTCCGGCGCCCGCCACGCGACAAGGAAAGAGCTTAGGCGGGCACCCAGGCGGCGATGCTGGCCCGCTCTTCGCCGATCTCGACGGCGATCTGGCCGCCGGCCGCGCGGACCAGGGCGTTCAGATAGGCCGCCTGCACCCACGGACCGCCAAGCCCTTCGGCCAGGGGCTCGCCGCGCAGGCCGGCCAGAACCTCCGGACGCAGGCGCGCGCGGGGGCCGACCGAGTCGGCGATGATCGAGAACCGGCCATCGGCCGCGACGCCCTTGACCGTGGCCACGCCGCCGGCCGGGAGGGCGCTGGCGGCGATCTGGGCGATGTTGAGGATGGCGCGCGACGACGGCTTGTTCATCGCCTGCGGCTCGATCTGCCAATCCAGGCTGGGGCGCACATGAGCGAAGACGCCCTGGGCCAGCTTTTCCAGCTCGCGGGAGTCGAAGTTCTCGGCCGAGGCCGAGGCGCCGAAGGCCACGCGGGTGAATTGCAGCAGGTCGGCCAGCTTGCGGGCCGACGAGGCGATCAGGCCCATGGCGTCGTCGCGCATGTCCTGGGCGGCCGGATCGTCCAGCAGGTCCAGGCCCGAGACGATGGCGCTGGCCGGGCTGATGAAGTCATGGCACAGGCGCGCGGCCAGCATGGCGGCGAAGTCGGGGCCTTGGACGTCCGTTTCGGGGGACGCGGGCGCGGGGGTCTCGGAAACGGTGTCGGTCATGGCGGCGAACTCTGCCGTGATTTGAGATTTTGGCAAACCGGGCCGTGAGCGGAAGGCCCTCGGCGCGGCCCGCCATGGGTTGGATAACGCCCCGGCGGAAAATCCGACTCATTCGGCGGAAGCCAATTTCCACGGGACCCGGCGAGCGCTACAGGGAGCGCGTCATGGATCCGTTTCTCGAACCCGGCGTGCTCGTGCGCCATCCTGGCCAGCCCGACTGGGGCCTGGGCCAGGTGCAGTCGGTGATCGGCCATCGCGTGACCGTCAATTTCGAAGAGGCCGGCAAGCAGACCATCGACGCGACGCGCGTCTCCCTGGTCTTCGTCGGCGACGACCCCCGGGGACAATAGAACATGATCGAGAACCTCGCCGCCCAAGATCTTGCTGACTGGGGTCGCGCCCTCGCGAAAATCACCGAGGAAGCGGCGGCGGTCATCCTGCCGTTCTGGAAAACCGAACTGGCCGTGGCCCAGAAGGCCGACGAAAGCCCGGTCACCGAGGCCGACCGCGCCGGCGAGCGCCTGATCCTGGAGCGCCTGGCGGAGCTTTATCCGGACGTCACGGTGATCTCCGAGGAGCACGCCAGCGAGTTCGGCGCGCCGGACGCGGTGGGGCCGCGGTTTTTCCTGGTCGATCCGGTCGACGGCACCAAGGCCTTCGTGCGCGGCGATCCCAACTTCACGGTCAATATCGGCCTGATCGACAATGGCGTGCCCGTCGCTGGCGCGGTCTGCGCCCCGGCCACGGGTGAGGTCTGGTTCACGACGGCCGCCGGCGCGGTCAAGCGCACCGGCGTCGATGGCGCCGAGGTTCCGGCCCGCGTGCGTCCCTGGCCGACCGGCCAGGCGCTGGGCCTTGTCAGCCACACCATGGGCGAGGAAAAGGCCGCCGAGCTGGCCGCCGAATACGGCTTCGACCTGCGCGCGCCCATGGATAGCTCGATCAAGATGTGCCGCATCGCCGAGGGCTCGGCCGACATCTATCCGCGCCATGGCCCGACGTCGGAGTGGGACACCGCCGCCGCCCACGCGGTGCTGGTCGCCGCCGGTGGGCGCTTCACCCAGCCGGACGGCTCGCCCTTCACCTACGGCAAGGCCGACCAGGCTTTCCGCAACGGCTGGTTCGTGGCGCGCGGCTAGGGCGCGGCCTCGGGGGCCTTTTCCGGCGGCGTCGTCAGGATGGTCCCGACCGAGGCCGCCACGATCGCGACAATGGCCAGCCACTGGGTGACGGCCAGGCGCTCGTGCAGGATGACGAGGCCCGCCAGCGCTCCGACGGCTGGCTCGGCGCTCAGCATGACGCCGAAGCTGCGCTTGGGGATGCCGCGCAGGGCGATCATTTCCAGCGAATAGGGGATGGCGCTGGACAGCACCGCCACGATCAGGCCCAGCACGATCAGCTTGGGCTGGAACAGCGCCGCGCCCGCCGTGAACAGGCCGACCGGCGTGACGATCAGCGCCGCCGTGGTCATGCCCAGCGCCACCGAACGGCCCGCGTGCAGGTGGCCGATCCGCTTGCCCAGGATGATGTACAGCGCCCACAGCACCGCCGCCGCGCAGGCGAACCCGACCCCGACCGGGTCCAGGTGCGCCGCGCCGGAGTGGATCGGCAGCAGCAGGCCAAGGCCCAGCACCGCCAGGCCGATCCAGACGAAGTGGATCAGCTTGCGCGAGCTGGCCACGGCCAGGGCCAGCGGGCCGCAGAACTCGATAGCGATGGCCAGGCCCAGCGGAATGGTGCGCAGGGCCAGATAGAACACCAGGTTCATCAGGCCGACGGAGGCGCCGTACAGGGCGACCTTGGAGAGGTCAGCGCGCGCGATCGGATGCCGCCACGGCCGCCAAATGATCAGCAGGATCAGCGCCGCGAAGAACACCCGATAAGCGGCGACCCCCTGCGCCCCGACCAGCGGAAACAGGCTCTTGGCGAACGACGTACCAACGCACAGCGTGACGATGGCCCCGAACAGGGCGGCGTAGGGCAGCAGGTGCGGGCGGGAGGCGGGCATGGGCCGCTTTTAGGGGGCGGCGAGGGTGCGCGCTAGCTGGGCGCGTCGTGGGGTTGCCCGACCCAATCTTCGCTCGCGTGGCGGACGCGCTGGATGAAGATGTCCGGACCGTCGACGCGATAGAGAATGATCTGGCTGCGATAGGGATGGACGCGTGAGCCGCGTTCCAGTTCACCGCGCTCCGGCGCCGTGAATGGAAAATCCTAGAGAAGCTCGAAGGTGCGTTCGAGACCTTCATGATAGCGCTCAGCCTGATCGACGCCGAACATCTCCACGCCCGTGACGTAGATCTGGATGATGTCTTCTTCGGCCTTTCCGCTGAGCCTATACGCCACGACCGACCTTGCGGCGTGCCTCGGCCAGGATCTCGCTCATGGACTTGGTGCTCGGGCCGCTGTCTTCGGCTTCGTCTACGAGGCGTTGCAAGGTCGCGATCTTGTCGGTGCGTTCCTGATCGCGTCGGATCAGGTCGCGGACATAGTCGCTGGCATTGCTGTAGCGACCGGTTTCGGTCTGTTCCTCGACCCATTCCTTCATTGCGGCGGGAAGGGAGACGTTCATCGTGGCCATGGCGCACCTCTGGCCGAATAATGGCATACTTTGCCAAAGCTTGCCACGGGGTTAGGCGACTATACCGACTAACCCCGTGAAATCGCTACTTCTTCACCCAGCCGCCATCCAGCGGCTTCCAGAACTGACCCGGCGCCAGGCGGCTGTAGAGCTGCTTGGCGGTGGCCTGGCCGGCGGCTTCGGGCGTCACGCCGGTCTTGGCGGCGATGTCCTTGTAGGCGGCGGCGCGGCCGGTGTTGATCTCGGCCACGGCCGAGCGCAGCCCGGCGTCGCCGCCGGCCACGATGCCCAGATAGCCGTCGGCCTGCTCGCCGACCGTGCCAGCCGACTTGGCGGCGTCGACGGCGGCCTTGGCGGCGGCCGACTGGGCGAAGGCGGGGGCGGACACGGCGGCGAGGGAGAGGCCCATCGCCAGAACCGTCATCGTCTTGCGGATCATGTCGGTTCTCCTCCTAGAACAGGTTGGGGTTCTGCTGGATCAGCGACTGGACTTCCTTGTCCAGTCGCACGCGCACGTCGGCGTCCAGCTTGGCGTAGATGTTGATCGGGTCGACCTTCACGCGGACGGTGGGCGTGCAGGCGGCCGCGCCGAGCGCCGCCGTCGCGATAAAGCCCATCAAGAGGGCGCGCTTTCTCATGCGTTTCTCCAGTTCGTATTCAGGATGATCGGTCACGGTTGAACCGGACCTGAACGAGGTTGGGTGGCCGTCGCTTCTTCCTCGGCGAACGAGCGGCGCCAGGCCGCCAGAAGCTCGTCGAAGTTCAGCGACGTGTCGAGGGTCAGATCGACCGGCGTCTTGGCCGGAAGGGCGATACGTTTGTCGAAGGCCCGCCCGCGCAGCAGGTCCAGGATCCCGACCCGAGCCTTTTCAGCGACTTTCGGGTCGTGCTCGCCCTTGATGTGGAAGAGAATGCCCAGGCGCCCCTTATCGGTGCTGTTCACGCCGGCTTCCAGCTGGTCGAAGGCCAGGTTTTCCATGGCCTGGTAGGCGAAGTCCCGGATGGCGTTGACCTGAGCCGGGGCGGCGGGCGGTGCGCCGGGGCTGTCATTGGGGCTGTCGGCGGGCGAGGCCGCGACATTGGTCAGGGCCGCGCGCGACAATTCGATCCGGCCGGGCTGGATCGCGCGGATCTTGCCCTGCTGGAAACGCAAGCCCTCGGGGCCGAAGGTGAAGGGCAGGCGGCCGTCGACCACGGCCTGGGCCTTGACCTTGTCGCCCAGGGACGAGGCGGCCAGCACCTCGCCCAGGTCCAGGTGCTCGATGACGATGACGCCGCTGATCGTCTTGCCAGGCTCGAAGGACACGTCGGTCGGCTCGATCGAGATGCGGCCCTTGGCGGCCTCGAACGTCGCCTTCGATACGTGCAGGGCCTCGGCGCCCAGCTGGAACACCGACTCGACGGCGGTCAGCGGCACGAGGCTGTCGATCTTGACGATCTTCAGGGTCTGGTTCGAGGCGGTGGTCAGCGGCGCCAGGCTGTTGAAGTCGACGGTCCCGTCCAGGGTGGCGACGAAGCCGATCGGGCTGGTGAAGTCGATCTTGTCGACGACCAGGCGGCCGCGGCTGGTCGCGCCCTGGGCGTCCCAGGCGAAGACGCCGGTGAAGCTGGCCGGGCCTTGCGCGCTCTGGGCGAAGGCGGCCATCGGCGACAGCTCGGCCGGCTGCAGTCCGCCCTTGGCGAAAGCCAGCTTGGAGGCGTCGATGTCGGCCTGGCCCTTGCCGGTCGCCACGACGTGGCGCAGGCGGATCTCGCCCAGCGGCGCGCCGACCGGCGTCGAGCCCTGGAAGGTCCCGCTCCAGAGGCCGCTGGCGAGAGCCAGACGCCCTTTAGCAAGAATGGTGTTGAAACGGCGGCTTTCGGCGACATCGGAGATTGCCGCGCCGTCGACCCGGACGGTCGAGCGATCGAAACCGCCGGCTCCGCCCAAGGTCGCCTCGCCCTTGATGTCGCTCAGTTTGGCCTCGGCCACGGCCAGCGCGCCTTCGCCATCCTGGAAGCGCAGGGCCGCGCTCCAGCCGTTGGCGCCGGCCGTGACCAGCGGGGCCTTGGCCGGGCACAGCTGGGCCTTGATGGCGGTGACGGGCGCGTCGCCCAAGGCATAGGCCTTGGCGGTGATCGGGACGCACTTGGCCGTGGTCAGCGTGAAGCGGCCGCCGGCGATGCGAGCCTGGCCGTCGACCTGGCCGGTGACCCCCTCGATCGGCGGCAGGTCGAAGTTTTCGGTGGCGATCGACAGGGGCGAGGTCATCACCCCGCCGTTGGCTTGCCAATTCGGGGCAGAGACCTTCACGACCGGCAGGCCGCCGCCGGACAGCGCGGCGCGCAACGTCCCGCGCGCGGCGTTCGGGCCAGCGTCCAGCGATGCACCGGCCGTCAGGACGACGCCGTTGGGGGCGGAGAGACGCGCGTCCTGGCCCATCTTGAGCCGTGCGCGGCCGCCGTTGACGTCCAGGCCGACGGCCGGCAGCGACAGGGTGAAGGTCCGCAGGGCCTGGGCCAGCGGCTTGCCATAGGCCGGGTTGGGGATCAGGGCCGCCAGGCGTTCGGCGTCGGGACCCGAAATGCCGCTCTTGCCCCCGGCCGAGCCGTTCAGCGCCAGGATGAGCCCGGCGGGACCCTGGTCGATCCGCCCCCGGGCGTTCAGTTTCGCCGAGGACAGGGCCAGGGCGCCGCCGGCCAGGCGCGCGGCCGTGGCGTCGATCTCCAGCGGGCCCTTCAGCGTCGGGCTTTTGCCGTCGGTGGTCATGGCCAGGCCGCGCGAGGCGGTCTTGGCGCGCAGGTCGCGCACGGCGGTTCCGGCGGCGACCGCCTGGCCCGCCCGCAGCTCGGCGCGGGCGTCGCCCTGGGCGCTGACGCGGCCGTCGGCGCGGCCGGCGGTGACATGGTCGAGGTCGAAGGTCAGGCCGGTCTCGCGGGCGTCCAGCGCCGGGGCCGACAGGCGTCCGCCGCGCACGGCGCCGTGCGAACGCCCCAGGAAGGCGAAGCGCTCCAGCCCACCGTCGAGACGTCCGGCCAGGGCGATGTCGCCGGCCAGGTCCCGCGCCTGGTTGTCGCCGACCCGGCCGCCGCCGGCCCGCAGGTCGAGGCGCGCTTCCAGCGGTCCGCTGGCGGTCCGTTGGCCCAGGTCAGGATAAGGCAGGTCGGCCGACAGCTTGGCCCTGGCCTCGGACAGGTCGGCGGCCTCGCTCTCCAGGCTGTCGATGGCCAGCGAGACCTCGAGCGTCAGGCGGCCGCCGCGCTTGCGGGCCGAGACGGTCGCGCCCTTGCTGTCGATGACCAGGTCGCGGGCGGCGTAGCGCAGCGGCGCCAGGCGGCCGTCGAAGCGCAGCAACTGGCCGTCGTCCAGGCTGGCGTCGCCGGTGATCCTGGCGCGGCCGCCGGGGGTGATCAGGTCCAGACGCGCGTCCTCGACCAGGACAGCCGGGCCGGGGACGTTGGGTTTCTTCGGCGACTTCAGCGCCTCGTCGATCAGCGGCTGCAGGGCGCCGAAGCGGACCTGACCCTTCTCGTCGATGCTGGCCAGCACGCGGGGGCGGACCAGGCGCACGGCGCGGGTCTGGATGCCGAACTTTTCGCCATTCCACGGGGCGGCCAGGTCGTAGGCCACTTCAAGCCGGTCGGCGGAGAAGACGGGGTTGTCGCGCGCGCCCAGACGGATCTTGCCGGTGAAGCCGGTGGCGTCCAGGTCGTCCAGCTCGACGGCGGCCTCGACGCCGCGGTCGCGCAGCCAGGCCTCGGCCAGCTCGCGGCTGATTTCACGGCGGCCCGACCAGACGACCAAGCCCGTGGCGATGAAGGCCAGCATCGACAGCGACAGCGCTTCCAGGCCGAGATCGACCAGGCGCGCGCGGTCCCACGATCCGTGAGGCGCTGTCTTATCGGTCGAGGGGGTGGTCGCGGGGTCGGCCATCAGGTCCTGAAGTCTAGCGCCTTAAAAAGCCCCCCGGCTAAGCTTTAGATCCCTACTTCGAAAAACCCAGCACGTCCTGCATGTCGTACAGGCCCGGTGGCCTGCCCTTGACCCAGACGGCGGCGGCGATGGCCCCGCGGGCGAACAGGCCCCGGTCGATGGCCGAGTGCGACAGGGTCAGGCTCTCGGACTCGCCGGCGAAGATCACGCTGTGCTCGCCGATGATCCCGCCGCCACGCACGACCGAGAAGCCGATCGCGCCCTCCTCGCGGGCTCCGGTGACGCCGTCGCGGGCCCGCTCGGCGACCTGGGCCAGGCCCACGCCGCGCCCCTCGGCGGCGGCTTCGCCCAGCATCAGGGCCGTGCCCGAGGGCGCGTCGATCTTGCGCTTGTGGTGGGCCTCGAAGACCTCGATGTCCCAGTCTTCGGCCGGCAGGGCGGCGGCGGCCTGGCGGACCAGGCCCATCAGCATGTTGACGCCCAGCGAGTAGTTGCCAGAGCGGACGATGGCGATCTTGCTCGCGGCGGCGTCGATGCGGGCCAGCTGTTCGTCGCTGAAGCCGGTCGAGCCGATGACCAAGGCCGGCCCACCCTTCGCGGCGGCCTCCTCGGCCAGCAGCACCGAGGCTTCCGGCAGGGTGAAGTCGATCACCGCCTCGGCGATCGCCAAGGCCTCGTCCCGCGAGACCAGGTCAGCGCCTTCGACGCCCGGACGTTCGAAGCGGGCGGCGGCGACGGCGTCGGCGCGGCCTTCCAATGTTTTCGCCACGGCCTGGCCCATGCGGCCGTTGGCGCCGGCGATCGCGATCTTCACGGGCTGGGACAAGGCAGGCTCCGACGGACTCACAGTAAGCGCAGATCGCCCATTCCGCCCTCCGAGGTCAACCTCACGCGGCCTTCCCGAAGGTCAGCGAGGTTGACGCAAGGCCAAGTCCAACAAGCGTTTGCTGGCGCTTTCGAGGTCTTGAGCGGTTGTGACGCTCCGCGCCCGTCGCTACGGTGACCCCACATAAGGGCGTGTTCGCATCGACGGCGCGCCCCTTCTTCGACTTGCGCAGCAGGAATGGGAAACGCCGGATGAGCGACGCGGAACGCAAGACCTTCACGGACGAGGAGGCCTTGGCCTTCCACCGTTACCCCCAGCCCGGGAAGCTGGCGGTGACCCCGACCAAGCCGATGGCGACCCAGCGCGACCTGTCGCTGGCCTATTCGCCCGGCGTCGCCGTTCCCGTGCACGCCATCGCCGCCGATCCGGACGCTGCCTACGAATACACGTCCAAGGGCAACATGGTCGCCGTGATCTCGAACGGCACCGCCATTCTGGGTTTGGGTGATCTGGGCGCGCTGGCCTCGAAGCCGGTGATGGAAGGCAAGGCGGTCCTCTTCAAGCGCTTCGGCGACGTCGACAGCATCGACATCCTGGTCAGCTCCAAGGATCCCGACGAGATCATCACGGTGGTCAAGAACATCGGGATCACCTTCGGCGGCATCAATCTGGAGGACATCAAGAGCCCCGAGTGCTTCCGCATCGAGACCGAGCTGCAGGAGCTGCTCGACATCCCGGTGTTCCACGACGACCAGCACGGCACGGCCATCATCTGCGCCGCCGGCCTGATCAACGCCTGCCACATCACCGGCAAGAAGCTGGAGGACGTGAAGGTCGTGCTGAACGGCCCTGGCGCGGCGGGCATCGCCTCCCTGGAGCTGATCAAGGCCATGGGCGTGCGGCCCGAGAACTGCATCGCCGTCGACAGCAAGGGCGTGCTCTACCAGGGCCGCACCGAGGGCATGAACCAGTGGAAGAGCGCCCACGCGGTCAAGACCGACAAGCGCACCCTGGCCGAGGCCGTCGCCGGCGCCGACGTGCTGCTGGGTCTTTCCGCCAAGGGCGCCTTCACGCCCGAGATGATCGCCTCGATGGCCCCCAATCCGGTCATCTTCGCCATGGCCAATCCCGATCCGGAGATCACCCCCGAAGAGGTGCACAAGGTCCGCAAGGACGCGATCATGGGCACGGGCCGCAGCGACTATCCCAACCAGGTCAACAACGTCCTGGGCTTCCCCTACATCTTCCGCGGCGCGCTGGACGTGCGGGCTCGTCGCGTCAACCACGAGATGAAGATCGCCTGCGCCCAGGCCCTGGCCATGCTGGCCCGCGAGGACGTGCCCGACGAGGTCGCCGCCGCCTATCACGGTCGCCAGCTGAAGTTCGGCCCCAACTACATCATCCCCTCGGCCTTCGATCCGCGCCTGATCTGGTACGTGCCGCCGTTCGTGGCCCAGGCGGCCATGGACACGGGCGTCGCCCGCAAACCGATCGCCGACATGGACGCCTATCGCGCGGGCCTCGCCCAGCGCCTGGATCCGACCGCCGGCTTCCTGCAGAAGATCTCCAACGCGGTCCTGGCCAAGCCCAAGCGCATCGTGTTCGCCGAGGGCGAGGATCCCAGCGTCATCCGCGCCGCCTACGCCTACCAGACCGGCGGCTACGGCCGGGCCATCCTGTGCGGCCGCGAGAACCTGGTGCACGAGAACATGCGCCTGGTGGGCCTGGATCCCGAGGTCGTCGACCTGGAGATCATCAACGCCCGCCTGTCCGACCGCAATCCGGACTATGTCGACGCGCTCTATCACCGCCTGCAGCGCCAGGGTTACCTGAAGCGCGACGTCCAGCGCCTGATCAACCAGGATCGCAACAGCTTCGCCGCCTCGATGGTGGCGCTGGGCGAGGCCGACGGCATGGTCACCGGCGTGACCCGCAGCTTCGACCAGGCCCTGGAGGAGGTGCTGCGGGTCATCGACCCGGCCCCTGGCGGCCGGATCATGGGCATGTCGGTGGTGCTGGCCAAGGGCCGGACGATCTTCGTGGCCGACACCAACGTCACCGAGCTGCCGGAAGCCGACGAGATCGTCGAGATCGCCTGCGAGGCCGCCCGCGCCGTCAAGCGCCTGGGCTTCAAGCCGCGCGTGGCCTTCATGAGCTATTCGACCTTCGGCAACCCGATGGGCCTGCGCTCGGAGAAGGTGCGCGAGGCCGTGGCCATGCTCGACGAGATGGAGGTCGAGTTCGAGTATGAGGGCGAGATGCCGCCCGAGCTGGCGCTGGATCCGGAAAAGCGCGCCAACTACCCGTTCATGCGCCTGACCGACAGCGCCAACATCCTGATCATGCCGGCCATCCACTCGGCCTCGATCGCCACCAAGCTGGTGCAGTCGCTGGGCGGGGCCACGGTGATCGGCCCGATGCTGCTGGGCCTGTCCAAGTCGGTGCAGATCGCGCCGCTGTCGGCCTCGGTCTCCAAGATCCTCAACATGGCCATGATGGCCGCGTACGACCAACCGGTGGACGCGTCGGCGGAATAGGCTCCGCGCCTCCCCGCCGCCCCTCTGTGTCAGGGCGCCGCACCGCCTTTATCGGCGGTCGCGGCCTCCCATCTAAGTCCTGTCGGCAAGAGTAAGCCGACGCGTAAGCCCTCCGGCCGGCGTCATTCCCTTGCGGCGCCGGCCGGCCCTTACACCTTCTTCTTCTGCGGGTAAGGCGTTTCGCCCCGGTCCAGCATGGCGACCAGGTCGGCGATCTTTTTCTTACGACCTGCCTCCGTCTTCATGTTGTGCACCCTGAACGCCAGGGCGAAGCGGTTCTGGGCCGACAGCGTTTCCATCATCTCTTTCGCCTTCGGGCTGGCGTCGATCGCCGCCTGGAAGTCGTCCTGGATCTTCATGTCCTGGCCGCTGCCATAGGCGCGGTCCCACCGGCCGTCAGCCTTGGCGGCCTCGACCTCGCGCAGGCCGTGCGGCGTCATCCGGCCTTCGGTGATCAGCCGCGCGACATTGTCGACATTGATCTGGCTCCAGATGCTCTTCCTGCCGCGCGGCGTGTAGCGCTGCAGGAAGCTTTTCTCGTCGAAGCTCTTCTTCACCCCGTCGATCCAGCCCCAGCACAGGACGACGTCGATCGCCTCCTTGGCGTTGATCGAGGCCAGGCCCGAACCGACCTTGTGGATCTTGATCCAGGCCTCCGGGGCCTTGTCGTGGTTCTTGGCCAGCCAGGCATAGAAGGCCTCGGCGTCGACGAATTCGTGGACGCGGTCGGGATCGACGTGAACTGGGGCCATCGGAACCTTCGGACGGGGATTGGGGACGCTGTATCCCCGTTCTTTTCGAGACAAAGCCGCGCCGGATCAACGACTTCCGAAAAAGATCACCGCGCCAATGATCCGCGTTCAGAACCGCCGCACAATCATAGCCATCCCCGTCGCGGGGGAGGGCGTTTGGATCCGGCCCAATACGGCGGCGGGGCTAGGTTGAGCGGGGCCGCTGGCGGTTCCCGGTCGTCCGAAGGTCGTCGCATCCTCCGGGATAGGCGGGCGATCGGGTGGCGTCGGGATCAAGGCCGAGCAGCGGAGCGACAGGGCGGTGATCGTACAAGCCGCCTATCGTGGATCGCCGAGCTGGAGACGGATTGAGCCGATCCAGTTGGTCCACGCCCGTCCGGGGGCTCTTGGGGACCCGAGCTGAAATACGCTCACGCCTCCCGTCCTCACGGAAAAAACAGCCTGGCGGAGCGGTCAGCGAGCCGAAACAAAAACAACCACACGGTCTCCGGGTTCGCCCGGCCGCTCCGTCGCCTCCCCATCCACTCGTGGCCGCACGGCGCGAGGGCGATAAAACACGTCCCCTCCCCTCGATGGGGAGGCGCAGGGGTGGGGTGAACACGGCGGTCGATGCCGCGCACGGCCCTCATCTCAGCAGGTCACCTCCATCCTCGACCCTTCCCCCATCAAGGGGGAAGGGGGCGATTGTCAGAATCCCTGGGCTTGCATGCCCGCTTCCTCGCACGTAACTCCCCCTGACCATGAGCATTCCAGCCCTTGGGGCCAAGATCTGCGGACTATCGACCCCAGAGACGGTAAAAGCCGCCTTCGACGGCGGGGCGGCATTCCTGGGCTTTGTCTTCTTCGAGAAGAGCCCGCGCGACGTCGCGCCCGAAACCGCCGCGCGGTTGATCGAGCCGGTCCGTGGGCGCGGCGTGAAGACGGTGGCCGTCACGGTCGATCCCGACGACGTCCTCATCGACCGCCTGATGGCCACCATGCGCCCCGACCTGATCCAGGTGCACGGCAAGGAGACGCCCTCGCGGGTCCGCGAGATCGCCGCCCGGGCCGGTGTCGGCGTCATCAAGGCCTTCTCGGTCTCCAGCAGCGCCGATGTCGACCAGGCAGGCGCCTTCGACACGGTCGCCGAGCACCTGATGTTCGACGCCAAGCCCGTGGAAGGGTCTGCCCTGCCCGGCGGCACGGGCGCACGGTTCGACTGGGGACTGCTGGCCGGACGGCGATTTTCTCGCCCGCATTTCCTGGCCGGCGGGCTGGATCCGTGGAACGTGGCGGACGCTGTTCGGACCTCCGGAACCCCCATTGTGGACGTTTCTTCTGGCGTGGAGCGCGGTCCCGGCCTAAAGGACCCCGCTCTGATCACGGCGTTCCTCGACGCCGTCAAACGCGTGCAAGCGTGACAGCCGAAAGTGGACACCGGTTTCGGCGCCCGTCACGCGCCAGAACAGAATTTTGGATGAGCCTGTGAACGCTCCCGCGAAGCCTAACGATTGGTCCGCCTATCCGGACGCCAAGGGCCGCTTCGGCGACTACGGCGGCCTCTATGTGGCCGAGACGCTGATGCCGCTCGTGCTCGAGCTGGACCGCGCCTACACGGAAGCCAAGAACGATCCCAGCTTCCAGAAGGAGCTCCGGGGCTACCTGACCCACTATGTGGGCCGGCCCTCGCCGCTCTATTTCGCCGAGCGTCTCTCCAAGCACCTCGGCGGCGCGAAGATCTATTTCAAGCGTGAAGAGCTGAATCACACCGGCGCGCACAAGATCAACAACTGCATGGGCCAGATCCTGCTGGCCCAGCGCATGGGCAAGACCCGGATCATCGCCGAGACCGGCGCTGGCCAGCACGGCGTGGCCTCGGCCACCGTCACGGCCCGCTTCGGCCTGCCCTGCGTGGTCTATATGGGCGCCGTCGACGTCGCCCGGCAGAAGCCCAACGTCTTCCGCATGAACCTGCTGGGCGCCGAAGTGCGACCGGTGACCTCGGGCGCGGCGACGCTGAAGGACGCCATGAACGAGGCGATGCGTGACTGGGTCACCAACGTCGAAGACACCTACTACATGATCGGCACCGCCGCGGGGCCCCACCCCTATCCGGCCATGGTCCGCGACTTCCAGGCGGTGATCGGATCCGAGACCCGCGAGCAGATCCAGGAGATGGAAGGCCGTTTGCCCGACGCCGTCGTCGCCTGCGTGGGGGGCGGCAGCAACGCCATCGGCATGTTCCACCCGTTCCTGGCCGACGAGAGCGTCAAGATCTACGGCGTCGAGGCC
Source organism: Caulobacter sp. ALps2 (assembly GCF_058681635.1). Taxonomy (NCBI): domain Bacteria; kingdom Pseudomonadati; phylum Pseudomonadota; class Alphaproteobacteria; order Caulobacterales; family Caulobacteraceae; genus Caulobacter; species Caulobacter sp. ALps2. The sequence continues at coordinate 1,323,560 of NZ_CM178743.1, read as the reverse complement.
TCGGGCCACGGCCTGGAGACCGACAAGCACGCCGCGTCCCTGACCGGCGGCCGTCCGGGCGTGCTGCACGGCAACAAGACCTACCTGCTGCAGGACGAGGACGGCCAGATCCTGGACGCCCACTCGATCTCGGCGGGCCTGGACTATCCGGGCATCGGTCCCGAGCACTCGTTCCTGCACGACATCGGCCGGGCCCAGTACCTGACCTGCACCGACGACGAGGCCCTGAAAGCCTTCCAGCTGTGCGCCGAGCTCGAGGGCATCATTCCGGCCCTGGAAAGCGCCCACGCGATCGCCAAGCTGCCGCAACTGGCCAAGGAGATCGGCGAGGGCGGCGTCATCGTGCTCTGCCTGTCGGGTCGGGGCGACAAGGACATCTTCACCGTGGCCGACGCCCTCGGGCGGACGATCTAGGGTACAGACCGCTTGACCAAAGACCGTATCGACCGTCGCTTCGCGGCGCTGAAGGCCGAGGGCCGCGCCGCTTTCGTGGCTTACGTCATGGCCGGGGATCCGGACGCGGCGACCGCGCTCGAGATCGTCAAGGGCCTGCCGGCCGCCGGCGCCGACCTGATCGAGCTGGGCTTCCCGTTCTCGGACCCGATGGCCGAGGGCCCGACCATCCAGCGCGCCAGCCAGCGGGCTCTCGCCCAGAAGATGACCCTGAATGGAACGCTGGACATCGTCCGCGCCTTCCGTGAAGGCGACCAGGACACGCCGATCATCCTGATGGGCTATCTCAATCCGCTGGTGAACCGCGGCTTCGAAACGTTCGCCAAACAGGCCAATGACGCCGGCGTCGACGGCCTGATCGTCGTCGACTGCCCGCCGGAAGAGGCCGATCCGCTGTCGGACGCTCTGGAGGCCGAAGGCCTGTCGCTGATCCGCCTGGCCTCGCCGACCACCGACGACAAGCGCCTGCCGGCCGTGATCCGCCGCACCTCGGGTTTCGTCTATTACGTCTCGGTCGCCGGCGTGACCGGCGTCAAGGAAGCCAATGCCGACGCGGTGGCGCCGGCCGTCGAGCGCATCCGCAAGGCTTCGGGTCTGCCGGTCGCCGTCGGTTTCGGCATCCGCACGCCGGAACGCGCCGCCGAGGTGGCCCGCGTGGCCGACGCGGCCGTCGTGGGCTCCGTGCTCGTCGATGAAATCGAGTCGGCGGCCAAGTTGAACGAAAACGTGACCGAGAAGGTTCTTCTCAAGGCGTCGGAGCTGGCTAAGGCTGTGCGTTCGGCGCGAGTCGGGACGAAGTGAGGCTCTAAGGCTATGGCTATGGCTGAACCCCAGGACCCGAAGAAGGGCGACAAGAAATTGGCGACTGACCGCCGAGGCGGCTGGCTGTCGCGGATCGCACCGGGTGTGCGCGGCGCGTTCGCCAAGCGCGAGACGCCCGAGAACCTCTGGGTCAAGTGCCCCGACACGGGCGAGATGATCTTCCGCTCCGATCTGGAGGCGGCCCTGTGGGTCACGCCGGCCGGTCGTCACATGCGGATCGGGCCGGAAGCCCGCTTCAAGTTCACCTTCGACGACGGTGAGTTCGAGGCCCTGCCGACCCCGTCCGTGCCGGAAGATCCGCTGAAGTTCTCGGACGGCAAGCCTTACAAGGATCGCCTGATCGCGGCCCGCAAGGCGACCGGCGAGCCGGACGCCATGGCCATCGGCTACGGCAAGGTCGGCGGTGTCGACGCCGTGGTGCTGGTCCAGGACTTCGCCTTCATGGGCGGCTCCCTGGGCATGGCCGCGGGCGAGGGCTTCATCGCCGCCGCCCAGGCCGCCGTGGCCCGTGAAGTCCCGCTGATCGCCTTCACCGCCGCCGGCGGCGCCCGCATGCAGGAAGGCGCGCTGTCGCTGATGCAGATGGCCCGCACGACCCTGGCGATCAACGAGCTGAAGGACGCGGCCCTGCCCTACGTCGTGGTCCTCACCGACCCGACCACCGGCGGCGTCACCGCCTCCTACGCCATGCTCGGCGATATCCACCTGGCCGAGCCGGGCGCCCTGATCGGCTTCGCCGGTCCGCGCGTCATCGAGCAGACCATCCGCGAGACCCTGCCGCCGGGCTTCCAACGCTCGGAATATCTGGTCGAAAAGGGCATGGTCGACCGCGTCACGCACCGCAAGGACCTGCCGGAAACGCTGGGTTCGGTGCTGGGCACGCTCATGATGGGCCGCAAGCGCAAAGCCGCCTGAGCTCTGCTTTGAGCGACCATCTCCGCGCCCATGACGCCGCTCTGGCGCGGCTCCAGGCGCTGCATCCCAAGCTGATCGACCTGTCGCTGGACCGGATGCGGCGGCTGTGCGCCGCCTTGGGCGACCCGCAGGACCGCCTGCCGCCGGTGATCCACGTGGCCGGCACCAACGGCAAGGGCTCCACGGTCGCCTATCTGCGCAGCATGGCCGAGGCGGCGGGGCTCAAGGTCCACGTCTTCACCTCGCCGCACCTGGTGCGTTTCGCTGAGCGCATCCGGCTGGCCGGATCCCTGATCACCGACGACCACCTGGCCGACGTGCTGGACCGTGTCGAACAGGCCAATGCCGGCCTGCCGATCACTTTCTTTGAGATCACCACGGCGGCCGCCTTCGTCGCCTTCGCCGAGGTCCCGGCCGATCTGTGCATCGTCGAGGTCGGCCTGGGCGGGATCCTGGACGCGACCAACGTCGTCACGCCCAAGGTTAGCGTCATCGCGCCGGTCGACATCGATCACCGTGAATTCCTCGGCGATAACCTGACGGCGATCGCCGGAGAGAAGGCGGGGATCATCAAGCGCGGCGCGCCCGCCGTCTCGGCCCGCCAGCAGGAAGAGGCCGAGACCGTCATCGAGGCCGCCGCCGAGCGTGCTCGCGTGCCGCTGACCCTGATGGGCCGCGACTTCGACGCCTGGAACGAGCGCGGCCGGCTGCTGGTCCAGATGGAGGACCGTCTGCTCGACCTGCCCGGGCCTTCGCTGCCCGGCGATCACCAGTTCGCCAATGCCGGCCTGGCCGTCGCCGCCCTGCTGACCTTGGCCGATCCGCGCATCGACGAAGCCGTCATGGGGCGCGGCATAGCCGCCACGGTCTGGCCCGCCCGCTTTCAGCGCCTGACCGCCGGTCCGCTCGCCGACCGGGCCAAGGCGGCGGGGGCCGACCTATGGCTGGACGGCGGCCACAATCCGCATGCCGGCCGCGCCGTCTCCCGCGCCGTCGCCGATCTGGCCGCCCGCGACAACCGGCCGGTGGCGCTGATCTCTGGCCTGCTGGCCAACAAGGACGCGACCGGCTTCTTCGGCGCCTTCCGGGGCGTGGCGGCCAAGGTCTTCACGGTCACCTTCGAAGGCCACGCCGCCGCTAGCGCCGCCGACACCGCCGCCGCCGCCGAACTGGCCGGCCTGCGAGCCTGCGCCTGCGATTCGGTGGAAGACGCCCTGGATCGGGCCCTCAAGCTGGAACCGACACCTCACGTGCTGATCTGCGGCTCGCTGTACCTGGCCGGTGAGGTCCTGGCGATGAGCCCCGAGACTTGGCCGGCCTAAGCGGGTAAGCCTTCCATACGCCGATAGGGCGGCTCGGCCGGCCGGACATCCTCGGCGGGCGCGTTCGCCCTGGCAGGAACCGCCAATGGCCAAGGGTCAGAAGAAGTCGAACAAGGAAGTCCGCAAACCGAAGGCCGAGAAGAAAGCCCCGCCGGTCTCGGTCTCGCCGTTCATCGTCACGGGAAAGAAGTGACGCCCCAAAAGGGTTTCGAACGCAAAACGCCCGCCCCGGAGACCGGAGCGGGCGTCTTCAATTCAAGCCTGAAAGCCGCTTAGGCCGGTTGGACGCCGGCTTCGTTCAGCCATTCCAGGATCTTCTGCTTGGGCATGGCGCCGACCTTCATCGAGGTCATCTGGCCATCGCGGAACAGCATCATGGTCGGGATGCCGCGGACGCCGTAGCGCGACGGGGTCGTCGGGCTGTCCTCGATATTGACCTTGGCGACGGTCACGACGTCGGCCAGTTCTTCCGAGATCTGCTCCAGGGCCGGGGCGATCTGCTTACAGGGACCGCACCACTCGGCCCAGAAGTCGACCAGCACGGGCTTGCTGGCCTTCAGGACGTCGGATTCGAAGGTGGCGTCGGTCACCACAACGGTGCTCATGGTCTGCTCCAGTCTGGCGTCACGCGGTCGGCGCGGAGGACGCGATAAGGTCAATGTTCCCGGATTCGTTCCGGGCTCTTGCACAAAGATGTAGGGGGACGTTGGCCGTCCGGCAACGGGATTAGGTCAGGCGGGCCAGGGCTTCGACCATCACCTTTTCTGGAACCGGCATCAGTTTGGGGCCGTCCGTCCACACCAGGGCCGCCTCCACGGTGCGTCCCGGGAACACCTCGCGCAGCACGGCGGCATAGACCGCCATCTGAGCCAGATAGGCGGGATCGGCGTCCTCGATCCGGTCGGGCGAGGGGCGATTGGTCTTGTAATCGACCACCAGCACGCGGCCTTCGTCGACCACCAGCCGGTCGACCCGGCCCGAGACCGCGAGGCCTTTCGGCAGATGGACGCTGGTCCCGGCCAGGGCGACCTCGGCGCGGGAGCCGGGGCCGAACACGGCGGCGAAACGGGCGTCGTCCAGCACCCCGAACGCGGCGGCGGTCATTTCCTCGCGCTGCTCGTCGGTCAGGTCGCGTTCGCCGGCCAGGAGACGCCCCGCCGCGCTGGCCCGCTGGTCCGGCGCGACGTCGGGCAGCAACTGCAGCAGCTTGTGAACGATCTCGCCCCGACGATAACGACCCAGGCCCGAGACCCTGGCCAGCGGTGACGGCGCGGGAACCCGGGCATTGTCCTCGATCCGCGAGGGGGCGGCGTAGCGGGCGGCGGCCGGCTCGGGCGGGGCCACGGCCTTGGTCCAGGCCGGCGCGGTCGCCGAATCGCGGGCTGTTTCTTCAAGGCGGGGCGCGCTCTCGGGATCAGGGCCGTAGCGCAGGAAAGCCGCCTCGTCCTCGCCGATGGTGCGCACCTCCGGCGCGATCTCGGCATGGGCGAAGGCGGCGCGGGCGGCGGCGTACCAACCGCCGACCTTGTCATCCTTGGTGCGGGCGTCGATGCGGCCGCACAGGATCAGCCGGTCCCGGGCCCGGGTCAGGGCCACGTACAGCAGGCGCAGGGCCTCCTGACTTTCCTTGTCTTCGCGCAGCTTCCGCGCCTTGGCCGAAGCGTCGCAGTCGCCCTTGCTGGAGCCGCACCACAACAAAGCCCCGTCTTCGGTGACCAGCAACGGCGAGCCGCTGGCCCCGCGCTTCACGGTCGTCTCGGGCAGGAAGACGATCGGCGCCTCCAGGCCCTTGGAGCCGTGCGCGGTCATCACCCGCACCTCGCGGCGGGCGCCTTCCATCTCGCGCTTGACCACGATGTCCAGGGCCGCGAAGTCGGCGACCAGAGCCTCGAGGTCACGCACGCCGCGCTGCTCGGCCTCCATCACCTGGGCCAGGAACTCGTCGAGCGCTTCCTCCGCTTCCGCGCCGAGGCGGGTCAGCACCTTGGCGCGGTGCGAGCGGCCGTCGGCGTCCGCCAAGCCCAGCCAGCCGGCGAAGAACTCGAACGGCTGCCGGCGGCGCCCTTCGGTGATCGCCCAGTCCAGCACGGTCCCCGCCATGGTCCACTCGGGACGCTCCTCGGCCCGGCGGCGCAGCTCGGCCCACAGCGTGGCGCGACGGCCCTTGGCGAGGGCGTAGACGTCCTCGTCGGTCAGCGCGCAGAACGGCGTCTTCAGCAAAGCCGCCAGGGTCAGGTCGTCATCCGGGAACAGGATGAACCGCCCCAGGGCCAGCAGGTCCTCGAAGGCGATGTGGCTGGATAGCGAGAGGCGATCGGCCCCGGCCACCGGCACGCCGCGTCGCTTCAGCGCCCGGATGATCTCCTCGAACAGCACCTTGCGGCGGCGGACCAGCACGAGAATGTCGCCGGCGTGGGCGGCGCGATGACGGCCGATCTCCTTGTCGAAGACGGCGTCGCCTCGGCCGAGGATCGCGGTGGTCTCGGCGGCGATGGCCTCGGCCAGACGGCGGTTGGCGCTGCGCTCGCTTTCGGAATCGACCGGGGCCTCCCAGGCCTCGCGCTCCTCGCCGGGCCGTTCGCGGGTCAGGGGCCACAGGTCGACGCAGCCGGGATGGCCGTGACGGAACAGTTCGTGGCGAACCAGGTCCTGGCCGACCGGCGGCGGCACGCCCTCGCGGGTCTCCGGATCGGAGAACAGCGCGTCGACGAAACTCAGCACCTCGCGGGTCGAGCGGTACGACACGGTCAGCGGCACGCCCTTGCCGACCGCGCCGACCGCCTCGATACGGGTGATATAGTTCTGCGTCTCGATCAGCAGTCGCTGCGGATCGGCGCCCTGGAACGAATAGATCGACTGCTTCTCGTCGCCGACCACGAACAGGGTCCGCTCGGCCCGCCGCTCGCCGCCCCAGCCCCGCGCCGTCTCGCCGGCGAAGAAGTCGGCGGTCAGGGCGGATAGGATCTCCCACTGCTCCGGCGCGGTGTCCTGGGCCTCGTCCAGCAGGATGTGGTCGATGCCGCCGTCCAGCTTGTAGAGCACCCAGGCGGCCTCGACCTTCTCGGTCAACAGCACGCGGGTCTTGTCGATCAGGTCGGTGAAGTCGAGCGCGCCGCGCGCTTCCTTCTCGATCCGGTGGGACTCGACGTAGAGCACCGCCAGTCGCAGGGCGCCCTCGGTATCCTCGGCCACCTTGGCGGCGCGGACCCGTTCGCGGGCGACCTCCAGCTTGGCCTGTTCCAGCAGCAGGGCCTCGCGCAAGTCCTCGCGGCTCTTCAGGCCCGAGGTCTTGCCGGGCCAGGTCGCCGGCGTGCCTTCGCCGCCTTCGGTGAACAGGGCGCGCAGGGCCAGGTCCAGCGTCGCGTCCGGATCGCGGGCCACGGCGGCCAGCGCCTCGGCGTTCTTGGCGTCAGCCTTGCCGCCGCCGTCGAACAGCACCGTCGCGGCGGCCCGCCAGGCGCCGAGGTCCAGCCGCGCCATCGCCTGGACGGCCAAGTCGCCGGCCGAGGTCGGCTCATTGAAGCCGCAGCGCATCCAGGCGTCGGCCACCGCTTCCGATAGGCCGCCACAGCGCCGGACATAGTCCATGATCTGGCCACGCCGCGCTTCGAAGCCGGCGAACATCGCCTCGAAGCTCAGGAAATCCAGCGCCACCGAGAAGCGGGCATAGGCCTGGGCGAAGGCGTCCTCATGCGTGTCGACCCACTGGGCCGTGGAACGGCGAGCGGCGCGGGCGATGGCGGCGCCGGCCTGATCGTCCATCACCGTGAAGCCGGGCGACACCCCGGCCTCCAGCGGGAAACGCCGCAACAGCTTCTCGCAGAAGGCGTGGATCGTCTGGATCTTCAGGCCGCCAGGCGTCTCCAGCGCCTGGGCGAACAGGGCGCGGGCTTCCGACAGCCGCTTGGCGTCGTAAGTGACCTCGGGCTCGCCGACCAGTTTCATCAGTTCGGCGCGCAGATCCGCGTCGCTGGTCACCGACCACTTGCCCAGCCGCTCGAACAGGCGCCGCTGCATCTCGGCGGCGGCGGCCTTGGTGTAGGTCACGCACAGGATCGCCTCGGGCGCCACCTTGGCCAGCAGCAGGCGCGCGACCCGGTCGATCAGGGTCTTGGTCTTGCCGGATCCAGCGTTGGCGGTGACGAACGCCGAGATCGCCGGATCGGCGGCGATGCGCTGCGGATCGAGGAGGGTCATTCGCCCTCCCCATCATCGCCGCTGGTCGACCATTCGAACACCCGGGCCAGGTGGGCGTAGTCGCCGGGGTGTTCCTTGACGAACTGCGGGGCGACCCGCGAGCGGTAGGGCTCGGCGGGGTCGTCATAGCGGGCGATCAGGGTCGAGAGGCCTTCCAGCGCCTTGGTCGCGGCGGCGCTGCTTTCCTCGCCGGCCAGGGCGCGGACTTGCTCTTCGCCAGCCGGCTTGCGGCCGGTGACGCGGACGTAGGTCAGGTCGCCGGGCGTGGGTTTGCCCAGGTCCGGAAAGCCGCCATGCATCAGGATCGCCGCCGTCAGGGTCAGCTGCGGCGAGAAGCCGGTGTCGACCTGCTTTTGCGACGGCGCGGCGCCGGTCTTGTAGTCGAGGATGTGGGCGGTCCCGTCGGCGGTCGGCTCGATCCGGTCGGCCTTGGCGGTCAGGGTGAACGGGCGGCCGTTGATGGATAGCGACAGCTCGCCCGCCGCCTCGACGACGACCTTGCGAGCCGTGGTCCGGCGCGAGCGCTCCCAGTCGGCGACCCACAGCGCGGCCTCACGGGCCAGGGCTTTTTCACGCGCCAGCGCCGTCGGCGGCATGCCGGCCTCGACCAGGGCGTCGATATAGAACCGCTCGAACACCCCGGCCGCCTCGACCGGCACGGCGTCCGGATAGGTCTCGGCGAACTTCTCGAACGCGGCGTGGATAGCGGTGCCGCGGGCCCGGGCCTCGACCGGCTCGTCGGGGCGCTCCAGCGGATAGAGCTTGAGGATGTCGCGGGCCCAGACGGCGTAGGGATCGCGGGTCAGGGCCTCGACGCGGGTGACGGCCATCTTGCGCGGGCGGTCCTCGACCGGCGGCGTCGGGGCCGGGCGGCCGATCGGGGCGTAGGGATCGGGCGCGTCCAGGGCGCGGACCCAGTCCAGCACGTCGTCGCGGCGGGGCAAGGCAAGGCCCGCGCCGGCGGCCAGGGTCTTCAGCCGCCACAGCCAGCGGGATTCGACGGCCGGCGCGCCGCCCCGGCGTTCGCAGTGGACCAGCACCACGTCGGGCGCGCTGGCGGCTTGGGCGAAGTCGTGGGCGGTCAGGCCGACGCGGCGCTCGGGCGGCGGCAGGCCCAGGCGCTGGCGCATCGGCCGCGACAGGAACGGATCGATCGGCGCGCCCTGCGGCCAGACGCCTTCCTCCAGGCCGGCCAGCACCAGGCGGTCGGCGCGGACCAGGCGGGCCTCGATGGCGCCCAAGATGCGCAGGCGCGGATGGGTGGCGCCGCCGACCCGGACGGTTTCCTCATTGACCAGGCGGTCGAAGATGTCGGCGAAGGCCTGGGGCGAGGCGTCGGGCAGGGGCTCGCCGTCCTGGATCAGGGCGGCCATCAACGCGCCCAGGCTCTCGCCCGCGCCACCGGCCCAAAGGCGGTTGGTCGCGATCAGGCTTTCCAGCGCCTCGACGATCGCCTGGGCGGCGCGGCAGGGCGGGGCGAAACCGTCGGCATAGACGGACGCCGCATGGTCGACGGCGGCCAGGACCCGGTCACACAGGGCGAGAGCCTCGGGGAAGTCCTTCAACCGAGCGCGCAACACGTCCTTTGAGCTCGGCGCGGCGCCACGCAGGCCCTTGCGTTCCAGCGTCGCGGCGGCTGGGGCCTCGTCTTCGGCCAGCACCAGCGGGTGCTTGGCGAAGGCCAGCAGGCGGACGGGGTTCAACGGCTCCTCGACCAGCCGCGCCAGGTGCAGGGCCAGGATCGCCGAGCCGGAGGCGGCCAGCGGCGCGCCGGCCGAGCTGTCGGGGATGACGCCCCAGCGCTGCAGGCGGGTCATCACCCGGCGGGCCAGGGTCTGGTCGGGCGTGACCAGGGCGGCGGTCATGTCCGGGGTCTCCAGGGCCTCGCGCAGCAGCAAGGCGCAGGCCCCGGCGGCCTCTTCCTCGGCGCGGGCGGCGATGACCGAGAAGCCGGTCAGGCCCTCGGCGATCGGGTCCAGCCCTGGGGCCTCCGCCCGAAGAGAGGCGATCTGGGCCAGCCAGTCGGCGGTCGCCTCGGCCGGGCGCAGGGCCTCGTTGACGATGCGTCGGCGCCAGCGACCCCGGCTGTCGACATCGGGGACCCAGGCGCGGACGTCCGAGCGCGAGACGCCAGCGCGGTCCAGCAGGCGTTTCATCGCGCCCTGCGGATGCTGCTCGCCGGGCGTTCCCTCGATACGGTCCCAGGCGCTGTCGGCCAGATCCTCGTCCAGGCCGGGCAGGACGACGGCGCCCTTGGGCGCGGCGGCGACGACACGGAGCAGATCCGCGGTGGCGGGCGCGGTGCCAGTCGAGCCGGCGGCGACCAGCACCTCGGTCGGCGGGTTTTCCGACCACTGTCTCTCCAGGGCGCGCAGCAGGCGGACGCGGCGGTCGGAGACGTCGATCAGGCCCAGGGCGTCCAGCCGCTGGGTCCAGGCGCGCAGCACGCTCTTGAGGAAGCGCGCCGAGACCTGCCAGTGCTGGGCCAGGTCGCCTTCGGCCAGGCCGTCCAGCCTGTCCTCGAATTCGATCTCTTCGATCTGGCAGCTGTCGAGGAAGTCGGACAGGGCCTTGGCCAGTTCCAGCGCCTGGACCGGGCCGGGCTTGAACGACAGCTTGTCGCCATGGTCGACGACCAGCCGCGCCAGCTCGAACCGGCGGCGGCGCGAGGAGATGGAGGGCGGCAGGTCCAGCGCCAGATCGCCCGGCTCGAACGGCGGCTCGCCCTCGTCCAGGTCGCCCAGCGGGCGGATCTGCGGCAGCAGCAGGGCCCGCCCGCCGCCGACCGCCAGGAAGGCGTCGGCCAAGGCGCGGGCGCCGCGGCGGGTGGGCGTCAGGACCGTGGCGCGGGGCAGGGCCTCGGGACCCAGGGGCTCCAAGGTGTTCAACAGGCCGCGCGCCAGGTCGTCGACGAACGGGCGGTGGGCGGGGATCGAGAACCAGCGCGGCCCCTCACGCTCGAAGAATGGGCGCTCGAAGAAGGGGCCCGGTCCGGTCATCCTTCTGAGAGTTTCGCTTCGGCCGCCAACTTGGCGTCGGGATCGCCGACGTGCATCCAGAGGCCGTCGGGCGTCACCCCGTGAACACGACGGTCAGAGGCCAGACTCCTCCACAGCGGGGTCAGGGAGAACGGCCCCTCCGGACCATCCTTGACGATGGCCGGGTCGCAGATGTGGACGCCGACATAGACCAGCGGCCCGGTCTCGCCGGTCGCCTTGAAGCGGATCGCCCCATCGTCTTCCAGGAAGACGTCGCCACTGTCGTGGAAGCCCAGCGACGTCGCGGTCGGGGCCAGCATCAGCAGGACGTCCATGCGCTCGGGATCCCAGGCGGCGACCATGGCCTCGAGCGCCGGGACCCCGGTCTCGATCCAGACCGAGTCGATATTTGCGACCCAGACGGGCCCTTTACCCAGCAGCGGCATGGCGTGCTTGAGCCCGCCGCCGGTCTCCAGCGCCTCGGGGCGTTCGTCGGAGATGATGATTTTCGGGGCCGTCTGGCGCGTCTTGAGATGCGCCTCAAGTCGGTCGGCGAAGGCGTGGACATTGACCACGGCGGTCTCGACCCCGGCGGCGGCGAGGCGGTCCAGCATGTGGTCGATCAGGGCCTTGCCGTGCACCTCGACCAGGGCCTTGGGCCGGTCGTTGGTCAGGGGGCGCATGCGGGTGCCGAGGCCGGCGGCCAGGACCATCGCGACTTTAGGTCCTATGGGCGGGCCGCTCATCGGCGAGCCTCCGTGGGCACATACTGGTCGAACCAGGCCTTGAGGCCGGTCATGGCCGGATCGCTCAGGTTCCGCTCCAGATAGCGCCAGGTGCGCGGCATGTAGGCCTCGTACTGCTGGCGGCCCAGCAGCGCCTGGCGGGCGAAGACCCGGCCGAGAATCCGAGCAGCGTTCGAGGCGGCTAGGGCGCGGTAGTCGGCGATGAAGGCCTCGCGGTCGACGCCGGGGCGAGCAGCCAGGTAGCGGTCCAGCATCGCCGACTCCAGGTCCGGCGACACGTCGCGGCGGGCGTCCTGCAGCAGGTGGGTCAGGTCCCAGGCGGGGTGGGCGCGCAGGGCGTCCTGGAAGTCCAGCAGGCCGACGCGGGCGACGCCGTCGCGCTCGGGCAGCCAGAGCAGGTTCTGAGCATGATAGTCGCGATGCGTGAAGACGCTGGCCCCGGCCTCGCCGCGCACCCAGACCGGCGCCCACAGCGCGTCCCACGCGGCGACGGCCTCGGGGTTGAACGCCGGGATGCCGGCGAACCGTGGCCACCATTCCAGGAAGGTGTCGGTGGCGTGCTTCAGGGCCAGGGTGTCGTAGGTCAGCAGCGGCCAACGGATGTCGTCGACGGCCAGCACGTCCGGCGGCGTTTCGGCGTGCAGGGCCACCTGCAGATCGACGGCGGCTTCGTACAGCGGGCGCTCGTCCTGGCCGTCGGCGATCAGGGTGGCGTAGAGGCCATCGCCCAGGTCCTCCAGGACCGCCAGGCCTTGGGCGACGTCATAGGCGAAGATTCGCGGGGCCGAGAGGCCGCGCTGGCGCAGATAGTCCGCCGTCGCCACGAAGGCGCCGACCGAACCGGCGGCCAGGCGCGCGGCGGCGTTGTAGCCCAGGGCCAGGCGCTCGGCGTCGGTGGCGCCCGGCGGGCAGACCACGCTTTCCAGCGCCGGCGGCTGGTCCATGAAGATGAAGCTCTGATCGCCCCGGTGCAGGCGCTCGTACGACCGTGTCGAGGCGTCGCCGCCGAGCGACTCGCGGCGAACCTCGCCGAAGCCGTGGGCTTCCAGGAACGCGGCCTTGGCCGCCTCGCGTTCAGAACTCAAGGGAACGTCCTTTGAAACTGCCGTGCGCCACGATGACGGCGCGTCGCCCGTCGCCGTCCAGGGCGATGTCTATATCGAGCCGATTCGCCGGCAAACGCCCTTCGAGCCGCTGGGGCCATTCGATCAGCGTCACGCCGCCGTCCAACGCCTCGTCCAGACCGATCTCATAGGCCTCGTCGGGATCCGACAGGCGGTAGAGGTCGAAGTGGGCCAGCGGGAATTCGGCCGTCTCGTAGAACTGCACCAGGGTGAAGGTCGGGCTGGGCACTTCCTCGTCCGGCGTCGTCAGGGCGCGGATCATGGCGCGGGCTAGGGTCGACTTGCCCGCGCCGAGCGGGCCGGTCAGGCACAGGGCGTCGCCGGGCCGCAAGCTGGCGGCCAGCGCCCGACCCAGGTCCTGGGTCGCGGCCTCGTCGGCGAGGAAAACTTCAGTCACGTCAGGCGGCTCTCGAGCACCATTTGGGGGTCAGTCGGCAACACACGCTCCACATAGCGCTTCAGCGCCTCCGTGGCTTCTCCGGCGTCGCCCGGCAAGGCCTCGGGATCGATCGGCGCCCCGACGATCAGCGAAAACCGCCGGCCCTTCTTGTTCAGCAGCTCGTGGAACAGGGTGATGTCACGCAGTTCCTTCCAGCGCTTGTCGAACAGGTGAAACAGGGTCGACCATGGGCCGGTGAGATGGATCGGGACGATCGGCGCCGCGTACTTGCGGGCGATCGAGACGGCCGAGGTCATCCAGGGCGGATCGGTCAGGCGCTCCTCGGCGTCCTTTACCGCCAGGCGTCCGGCCGGGAAGATCATCAGCGCGCGCTCGGCCTCCATCGCCTCGCGGGTCATGGTCAGTGTCAGGCGCATGCGCTCGCGGCTGCGCTTTTCCTCGACCCACTCGACCGGGATCAGCATCTCGTCGAAGCGGCGGCACACCCGGTGAGCGTCGGCGTTGGCGTAGAAGACGACGTCCGGCCGCCGGGCCTTCATGGCGTCGTAGACCGCCACCCCGTCGCCGATGCCGGTCGGATGGTTGGAGACCACGACGACCCGGCCGGTCGCGGGCAGGTTCTCCAGCCCCTGGACGTCGACCTTCAGGGCCAGGAGGTCGGAGACGTGGTCCAGCGCCGCGCGGCCGCCCAACTGGCGGATGGTCTGCGCCATCCGCCGGGCTTTGCGATAGTCCAGCAGCCTGTAGAGCGCCGGTCGAACCAGGGGCCAGGCCGCGGATGACGTCAGGCGCGGGGCGCGCTCGGCGATCAGCGTGTCGATGATATGGGGCTCGGGCGGTTGTCGCGCCCACCCGATGGCCGGAACATGAACCATCTCGAGAGCTTAGGCCGCGTCGGCGACGCTGTCAGCCTTGGGGGCTCCTTGGAGGTTGACGCGTCGGCGGGCTTCCATTGATCGCCCTCACGCGCTAACCGCACATCCCGATGCCGACATCTCTTCGCACCGCCTATCGCGAGCGCCTGGCCCAGGGCGAGATCAAGCCGGACGTCGCCCAGGCCGCCGCGGTCGAGGCGTTGTCGCGGCTGGAGGCCGACCTGGACAACGCTGGCGAGCCCGGCTTCTCGCTGTTCGGCCGCAAGCCCAAGAGCCAGCGGGGCGTCTACCTGTGGGGCCCGGTGGGGCGCGGCAAGTCCATGCTGATGGACCTGTTCTTCGACAGCGCCCCGGTCACGAAGAAGCGCCGCATCCACTTCCACGCCTTCATGGCCGAGGTTCACGCCGACATCGACGCCTGGCGCAAGGGCGACCCGGCGACGCGCAAGGCGCGCTTTGGCCAGCACAAGGGTGATGATCCGATCGCCCCGACCGCCGAGCTGATCGCCGCGAGCGCCCGCCTGCTGTGCTTCGACGAGCTCCAGGTCACCGACATCGCCGACGCCATGATCTTGGGCCGGCTGTTCGAGGCCCTGTTCGCGCGCGGCGTCACTCTGGTGGCCACCTCGAATCGGCCGCCGGAGGACCTCTATAAGGACGGCCTCAACCGCCAGCTCTTCCTGCCGTTCATCGGCATGCTGAAGGACGCGATGGATGTCGTGGCCGTGCGCGGTCCGGTCGACTTCCGCCTGGACCGCCTGCGCGCGGCCCGCACCTGGCTCGCCCCGAACGACAAGGCCAACCAGGCCGAGTTCGAACGGCTATGGGGCGACCTGCTGGACGGCGCGGCCGAAACCGGCGCGACTCTGGAGGTGCTGGGCCGCAAGATGCGCCTGCCGCGCGCCGCCGGCGGCATGCTGCGCTCATCCTTCGCCAGCCTGTGCCAGCAGGCCTTGGGGCCGCAGGACTATCTGGCGATCGCCGAGCGCTTTCACACCATTTTCCTGGAAGACGTGCCGCCGCTGTCGCCCGCCCGGCGCGACGCGGCCAAGCGCTTCAACACCCTGATCGACGCCCTCTACGAAGCTGACGCCAAGCTGGTGGCCCTGGCCGAGGCCGAGCCCGAGGCGCTGTATCCTGAGGGCGACGGGTCGTTCGAGTTCGAGCGCACGGTCTCGCGCCTGCAGGAGATGCGCTCGGCCGACTACGTGGCGCGGGTTCGCGACTAGGAGAAGTCAGATGACCGTCAAAGATCGCCTCCGGGTCCGCGAGACCAAGCTTCTGTCCGACAACTGGTACGTCCTGAAGACGACGGCTTTCGACTGGAAGCGGCGCGACGGGACCTGGCAAACCCAGCACCGTGAACACTACGACCGGGGCAACGGGGCGGTTCTGCTGCCCTACAACCTGACCAATCGCACGGTGCTGCTGGTCAAGCAGTTCCGCTGGCCGGCCTTCGTCAACGGCTATGACGACCTGCTGATCGAGGCGGCCGCCGGCCTGCTGGACGACGCCGCGCCGGAAGTCCGCATCCGGGCCGAGGTGGAGGAGGAGTTGGGCTATCGCCTGGGCGAGGTCCGCAAGGTCTTCGAGGCCTTCATGAGCCCGGGCTCGGTGACCGAGATCCTGCACTTCTTCGTCGCCGAGTACGACGCCTCGATGCGGATCGGCGACGGCGGCGGCCATCCCGACGAGGGCGAGGACATCGAGGTGCTGGAGCCGACGATCGACGAGGCCCTGGCCATGATCGCCGACGGCCGCATCCGCGACGCCAAGACCATCATGCTGCTGCAATACCTGGCGCTGACGGTGTTTCGTTAGTCGAAGTCCCGGGCCAGCGGCACGTCGAAGCCGACCGCCAGTCCAGCCTCGCCATAGTCCGTCTGGATCGTTCCGCGCAGTTCGCTGGTGATGCTGCGTTCGATCAGGCGGGAGCCGAAGCTCTTGCGTTCGGGATGCTTGGCGGGTGGTCCGCCGCGCTCGCGCCATTCGAAATGCAGGGCGTCGCCGTCGCCGGACAGGGTCCAGCCCAGCATCAGCCGGCCGCCACCGGTCGACAGCGCTCCGTACTTGGCGGCGTTGGTGGCCAACTCGTGGAACACCATGCCCAGCGACAGGGCGACCCGCGCCGGCAGGTGCACATCCGGCCCGTCCATGCGGATGCGCTCGGGACCGTAGGGGCCAAGTTCCTGAAGCAGGATCTGCTTGAGGCCCGCGCCGGCCCACTGGCTGTCGGTCAGGGCGTTATGGGTCTGGGACAGGGCCAGCAGTCGCGCCTCGAACGCGGCCGCGAAGGTCTCGGGCGTCGTGGCGCCGCGCAGGGTCTGCTGGGCGATGGCCTGCACCGTGGCCAGGGTGTTCTTCACGCGGTGGTTCAGCTCGTCCATCAACAGGCGCTGGCGCTGGTTGGCGAGCACCCGGTCGGTCATGTCCGAGCCCTCGACGAACACGCCGGAGATCGAGCCGTCGCTCTCGACGATCGGTTGGTAGATGAAGTCCAGGAAGCGTTCCTGCGGCGGCGCACCGGGCTCCCGCGCCAGCATGACGCTGACCTCGCGGCCGATGAACGGTTCGCCCGAGCGCATGACCTCGTCCAGCAGTTGGGTGAAGCCCTGGTCCTGGATCTCGGGCAGCGCCTCGACCATCGGGCGGCCGACGATGTCCTGACGACCGATCAGGCGCAGATAGGCCTCGTTGGCGAAATCGAAGATGTGCTGGGGGCCGCGCAGGATGGCCACGAAGCTGGGCGCGCGCATGAACAGCCGGCGGATCTGCACGCTCTGGGACTGCAGGACCTCGACGCGGCGCAGCACGGAGTCACCCAGCATGGCGGTGGTCGGCGGCGCCTCCGGGCGAAAGGCGTTGTCCTTCATCTTCCGCAGTTCGGTGATGTCCTGGGTGTTCTGCAACACGAAGCCGCGGCCATCGGGCGAAGGCACATAGCTGTGCGTGGCGCTCCAGTAGCTGTCGTAGACGCCGCCGCCCTTCGCCTCGGAAATGGGAATGGCGTAGTGCAGCACCGCGATGACGTCGGTCTCGCCAGTGTCGCGCGTACGGTGCAGGGACTCCTCGAGCAGGCGACGGCTCTCGCCTTCGGACGGAAAGGCCTCGAACACGTAGCGGCCCTGCAATTCCTCGCGAGTGCGGCCGGTGACGTCCAGGTACGCCTGGTTCATTTCGATGATGGTCAGGTCGTGATCCATCAGCATGTAAGGCGTCGAAATCCGGTCGAACACCGCTTTGAAATCGATCGAACTGGCCATCAAGCGCTCTTGTTTCCCCCTGGAGCGATTGATCGTAACGCAACCTTTGCTTTTGTGGTTCCAGACCGTACTCGAAGCGGGACGTGCGAACGTTTCTCAAGAGGGCGCCGTTTAATTGACACCCTGGCCTTCGCGCTTAAAAGCGTCCCGCAACGCACAAAGGCTACTGAGGTTGGACCTCCCATGACCGATACGAGCCGGGGGCTGCCCGAGCGCCCGATGTCGCCACACCTGCAGGTGTGGCGTTGGCATATCACCATGGCCTGCTCGATCCTGCACCGCGCCTGCGTCATCGGCCTATGGGTCGGCGCCGTGATCCTGGCGGGCTGGGCCGCGGCGCTGGCCGCTGGTCCCGACGCCTACGCCGGCTACCTGGCCATCCTGGGATCGCCGATCGGCAAGCTTGTCTTGCTGGGCGAGACCTTCGCGGTGTTCTTCAACGTCGCCTACACCCTCCGCCAGACCTTCTGGGACACCGGCAAGGGCTTCCAGCCGCGGATCGCCGACATGACCGGCGCCATGGCGATCGCCTTCGCGGTCGTGGCGACGATCGTCACCTGGGTGATCGCTGGCGCGAACGGAGCGTTCTGATGAGCAGCAACAAGGACCTCTTCCAACCCATCCAGTTCCGTACGCCGCTGTCGCGCGCTCGGGGCATGGGCTCGGCCCACCACGGCGTCAGCCACTTCATCACCGAGCGCGTGTCGGGCCTGGCCCTGGCGCCGCTGACCATCTGGGGCGTCTACGGCGCCCTGAAGCTGATCGGCGCCGACCAGCACACCGTCGCGACCTGGATCGGCCAGCCGGTGAACGCCGTGCTGCTGGGCCTGCTGCTGATCTCGGCCCTGGTGCACTTGCAGAGCGCGGTCCAGGTGGTGATCGAAGACTATATTTACAGCTTCACGAGCAAGTCGGCCCTGGTGATCGGCAATCTGTTCGTCTGCGTGCTGGCCGGCGCCGTGGGGATCTTCTCGATCCTCAAGGTCGCCCTGAGCGTGACCGGAGCCCATTGATGTCGGCCTACAAGTTCATCGACCATAAGTTCGACGTCGTCGTCGTCGGGGCTGGCGGCTCTGGCCTTCGCGCCGCGCTGGGCTGCGCCCAGGCCGGCCTCAAGACCGCGTGCATCACCAAGGTGTTCCCGACCCGCAGCCACACGGTCGCGGCGCAAGGCGGCATCTCGGCCTCGTTGGGCAATATGGGCCAGGACGACTGGCGCTGGCACATGTTCGACACCGTCAAGGGTTCGGACTGGCTGGGCGACCAGGACGCCATCGAGTACCTGACCCGCAACGCTCCGGCGGCGGTCTATGAGCTCGAGCACTGGGGCGTGCCCTTCTCGCGCACCGAGGAAGGCAAGATCTATCAGCGCGCCTTCGGCGGCATGACCAAGAACTACGGCGAGGGCCCGATCCAGCGCACCTGCGCGGCGGCCGACCGCACCGGTCACGCCATGCTGCACACGATGTACGGCCAGTCGCTGGCCCATGACACCGAGTTCTTTATCGAGTACTTCGCCCTCGACCTGATCATGGACGACGACGGCGTTTGCCGCGGCGTGACGGCGTGGAAGCTCGACGACGGCACCCTGCACCGCTTCCAGGCCCAGCAGGTGATCCTGGCCACGGGCGGTTACGGCCGCGCCTACTTCTCGGCCACCTCGGCCCACACCTGCACGGGCGACGGCAACGCCATGGCGCTGCGCGCCGGCCTGCCGCTGCAGGACATGGAATTCGTGCAGTTCCACCCCACCGGCATCTACGGCGCCGGTTGCCTGATCACCGAAGGCGCCCGCGGCGAAGGCGGCTACCTGACCAACTCGGAAGGTGAGCGCTTCATGGAGCGCTACGCCCCGTCGGTTAAGGACCTGGCGCCCCGCGACATGGTCAGCCGCGCGATGACCATCGAGATCCGCGAAGGCCGCGGCGTGGGTCCGAACAAGGACCACATCTTCCTGCACCTGGATCACCTGGATCCCAAGATCCTGCATGAGCGCCTGCCGGGCATCTCGGAAACGGCGAAGGTGTTCGCCGGCGTCGACGTGACCAAGGCCCCGATCCCGGTGCTACCGACCGTCCACTATAACATGGGCGGCATCCCGACGAACTATCACGGTGAAGTCGTGACCAAGTCGGGCGAGAATCCCGACCAGGTGATCCCCGGCCTGATGGCCGTGGGCGAAGCGGCCTGCGTGTCGGTGCACGGCGCCAACCGCCTGGGCTCGAACTCGCTGATCGACCTGGTGGTGTTCGGTCGCGCCGCCGCCCTGCGCTGCGCCGAGATCCTGAAGCCCAGCGCCAAGCAGCCGGAGCTGAAGGACGCCTGGACCGACGGCCATCTGGCCCGCTTCGACCGTTTCCGCAACGCCTCGGGCTCGACCCGCACCGCCGACCTGCGTCTGGAGATGCAGAAGGCCATGCAGGAAGACGCCGCGGTGTTCCGCACCGGCGAAAGCCTGGTCAGCGGCGTCGATCGCCTGCAGGCCGTCTGGGACAAGAAGGCCGACCTCCAGGTCAGCGATCGCGGTCTGGTGTGGAACACCGACCTGATGGAAACCCTGGAGTTCGACAACCTGATCGGTCAGGCCGTCGTGACGGTGAACGGCGCGGTCAACCGCACCGAAAGCCGCGGCGCCCACGCCCGCGAGGACTTCTCGGACCGCAACGACACCGAATGGATGAAGCACACCTTGGCCTGGCTCGACATGGAGTCCGGCAAGGTAAAGATCGATTACCGCCCGGTGCACAGCTACACCATGTCGGACGACATCGCTTATATCCCGCCGAAGCAACGGGTCTACTGAGGGTACGATGGTCGAACTCGCACTCCCCAAGAACTCGCAGGTCAAGTCGGGCAAGCATTGGCCCGCTCCGGCTGGCGCCAAGAAGGTCAAGACCTTCAAGATCTACCGCTACGATCCGGAAACGGGCGGTAATCCGCGTTGGGACACCTACGACGTCGACATGGACGCCGTGGGCCCCATGGTCCTTGACGCCCTGCTGTACATCAAGAACACCATCGACCCGACCCTGGCCTTCCGCCGGTCGTGCCGGGAAGGCGTCTGCGGCTCGTGCTCGATGAACATCGGCGGCCGCAACACCCTGGCCTGCACCCACGGCTGGGCCGAGGTGCCGGGCAAGGCCGTCCAGATCAGCCCGCTGCCGCATCTGCCGGTGGTCAAGGACCTGATCCCGGACCTGACGCTGTTCTACGCCCAGTACGCCTCGATCGAGCCTTGGCTGCACACTGACACGCCCGAGCCGCAGTCGGAGTGGAAGCAATCGCCGAAGGACCGCGAGAAGCTCGACGGCCTGTACGAGTGCATCCTGTGCGCCTGCTGCTCGACCTCGTGCCCCAGCTACTGGTGGAACGGCGACAAGTATCTGGGTCCGGCGGCCCTGCTGCACGCCTATCGCTGGCTGATCGACAGTCGCGACGAAGCCACCGGCGACCGCCTCGATGCGCTCGAGGATCCTTTCAAGCTGTATCGCTGCCATACGATCATGAACTGCGCCCAGGTCTGCCCCAAGGGTCTGAACCCGGCCAAGGCCATCGCGGAAATCAAGAAGATGATGGTCGAGCGCGTCGTCTGACGGGTTCTCCACCAAGGCAAGCGCGGGGCGGCTTCGGAAACGGGCCGCCCCGTAGAGCCTGCACTAGCAGGCTCTTTTCGTATGGGGAGGGCGTCCGGGCGGGAAACCGCGGACACTTTCCCTGACGCCCTCTATATGCGGCCTTATCGAAGGCGCTTGCCAATAGGTGACGCCGGCGTCATTTTTGACGAAAGGGAGGGCGTCGTTGAGCGCTGAGACCAATCAGAACGCATGCGTCGTCATCGTCGGCGCGGGGCACGCGGGCGGCTCGGCCGCGGCGTTCTTGCGTCAGTACGGCCACGAAGGCCGGATCGTGCTGATCGGCGACGAGCCTCTGCTGCCCTATCAGCGCCCCCCGCTCTCGAAAGCCTGGTTGAAGGGCGAGGCCGACGCCGACTCGCTCTCGCTGAAGCCCGCCGAATGGTACGCCGACAACAATGTTTCTCTGCGCCTCGAAGGCGTGGCCGAGCGCATCAATCGCTCCGAGAAGACGGTGACCCTGGCCTCTGGTGAGGTCATCGCCTACGACTTCCTCATCCTGGCCACCGGCGCCCGCGCCCGTGAGCTGCCGATTCCAGGTTCCGACCTGGCCGGCGTCCTGGCGCTGCGCACGGCGGCCGACGCCGAGTTGCTGAAGGACGCCCTCGGTCCCGATAAACGCCTGGCCGTGATTGGCGGCGGCTATGTCGGCCTGGAGGCCGCCGCCTCGGCCCGCGCCTTGGGCAGCCATGCCTTGATCGTCGAACGCGAGAGTCGAGTGCTGGCCCGCGTGGCCTGCGAGACCCTGTCGTTGTTCTTCCAAGATTATCATGCCCGGCACGGCGTCGCGTTCGAACTGAACGCCGGCGTTGCGGGCTTCGAGGGCGCGGATGGCCGCGTTACCGGCGTGAGGTTCACCGACGGCCGGGTGGTCGCCTGCGATGTCGCCCTGGTCGGGGTCGGCGCGGTCCCCAATGACGAGCTGGCCAAGGACGCGGGTCTCGAAACCACCAATGGCGTGGTCGTCGACCTGGAGGCGCGGACCGCCGATCCCTCGATCTTCGCGATCGGCGACGTCACCCATCGTCCGCTCCCCTTATATGAGCGCCAGTTCCGCCTGGAGAGCGTGCCCAACGCGCTCGAGCAGGCCAAGCAGGCGGCCTCGGCGATTCTGGGCCGACAGGGTCCTTCGCCTGAAGTGCCGTGGTTCTGGTCCGACCAGTATGATCTCAAGCTGCAGATCGCCGGCCTGCCGTTCGAGGCCGACCGCCAGGTGGTGCGTGGCCACGTCGCCGCCGCCAAGTTCGCGGTCTTCCATCTGAAGGGCGACCTGCTGCAGGCCGTCGAGGCGGTCAATGCGCCGCCCGAGTTCATGGCGGGCAAGCAACTGATCGCCAAACGCACACCGGTGAGCGCCGAGAAGCTCGCTGACATCACGGTGTCCATGAAAGAGGTGGCGGCTTAAGTTCGCCAGAGGGGAATAGAGAAGAACCACATGGCCAAGATCACCTACATCGAACACGACGGCACTGAGCACGCGCTCGACGTGAAGCCGGGCCTTACCGTCATGGAAGGCGCGGTGAAGAACAACGTCCCGGGAATTGACGCCGACTGCGGCGGAGCCTGCGCCTGCGCGACCTGCCATGTCTATGTCGACGACGCCTGGCTGGATAAGACGGGCGACAAGTCGGCCATGGAAGAGTCGATGCTGGACTTCGCCGAGAACGTGGAGCCCAACAGCCGCCTGTCGTGCCAGATCAAGGTGAGCGACGCGCTGGACGGGCTGATCGTGCGATTGCCGGAAAGCCAGCATTAATTACGACGTCAAAAGAGCGTCGTTATATTGTCGCGAGGGGGTTGCCAGTCGTCCGAGGGAGGACTAGATCACCGCCTCGCTCGGAACGGCATCGCGACCGGACGACGCGGCCCCCGAAAGGGAGTTGCATCGGTTCAGACGCTTCGCTAGAAACCGCGCTTCAATCGACTCGATGACGGATCCGCGAGGGCGGCCACGGCGGCCCTAGGATCCTCTTTTTGTCTCTTTCATCCGGATTTTCCGGGCTTTGAAAAAGTCGAAAAGAGTTGGTTGACTTCGGAATGTCGCCTCTTTAGAAGCGCCGCTCCGAAGCATCGCAGACAAGAGTTCGCAAGAGTTCAGCGTCGCGATGCAAGGGTTAGGCAAGTAATCGCTTCGAAGTTTCTTCGAAATAATTTCTTGACTGACTTTAGCGGCTTCGTTAGAAGCCGCGCTCCAAGAAATTCTTAGGTGGTTCTGTTGAGCTTCTAAGCATTTCGGTCCGGGAGAGCTTCGAAGTTTCTTCGAAAAATAGCTTGACTGGTTTCGGTGGTTTCTTTAGAAGCTGCCGGCTTCCGCCGAAGACCTCCGGGTCGGTTGGCGGTGAGGTCGGAAAGTTTTGAAAAAAACGATTTGACACGGAATTCGAGGTTGGATAGATAGCCGCCTCCGCCGACATCGGGCGCTAAACGGATGGTTCGCCGGAAGGCGAGCGGGTCTTTGACATTGTTGATTTGGAAAGAGAAACGCAGGCGGCGGCGCTCTGGCGGTGGACTTTAGGTCCACCTCGACGCTGACAAATGCGGTCTCTTGAAGACACCATTAATACGGTGGCTGGCTTTCGAGCTGGTCATTGTGTGATGGGAACTCGTCAAGAAACTATGCAAACCAGATACCTGGTTCTGGGTTTTCCCCCGGGACTGGAAGTCTGAAGTCAATGTCAACTCAACCTGAGAGTTTGATCCTGGCTCAGAGCGAACGCTGGCGGCAGGCCTAACACATGCAAGTCGAACGGATCCTTCGGGATTAGTGGCGGACGGGTGAGTAACACGTGGGAACGTGCCCTTTGGTTCGGAACAACTCAGGGAAACTTGAGCTAATACCGGATGTGCCCTTCGGGGGAAAGATTTATCGCCATTGGAGCGGCCCGCGTCTGATTAGCTAGTTGGTGAGGTAAAGGCTCACCAAGGCGACGATCAGTAGCTGGTCTGAGAGGATGATCAGCCACATTGGGACTGAGACACGGCCCAAACTCCTACGGGAGGCAGCAGTGGGGAATCTTGCGCAATGGGCGAAAGCCTGACGCAGCCATGCCGCGTGAATGATGAAGGTCTTAGGATTGTAAAATTCTTTCACCGGGGACGATAATGACGGTACCCGGAGAAGAAGCCCCGGCTAACTTCGTGCCAGCAGCCGCGGTAATACGAAGGGGGCTAGCGTTGCTCGGAATTACTGGGCGTAAAGGGAGCGTAGGCGGACTGTTAAGTTAGAGGTGAAAGCCCAGGGCTCAACCTTGGAATTGCCTTTGATACTGGCAGTCTTGAGTACGGAAGAGGTATGTGGAACTCCGAGTGTAGAGGTGAAATTCGTAGATATTCGGAAGAACACCAGTGGCGAAGGCGACATACTGGTCCGTTACTGACGCTGAGGCTCGAAAGCGTGGGGAGCAAACAGGATTAGATACCCTGGTAGTCCACGCCGTAAACGATGAGTGCTAGTTGTCGGCATGCATGCATGTCGGTGACGCAGCTAACGCATTAAGCACTCCGCCTGGGGAGTACGGTCGCAAGATTAAAACTCAAAGGAATTGACGGGGGCCCGCACAAGCGGTGGAGCATGTGGTTTAATTCGAAGCAACGCGCAGAACCTTACCACCTTTTGACATGCCCGGACCGCCACAGAGATGTGGTTTTCCCTTCGGGGACTGGGACACAGGTGCTGCATGGCTGTCGTCAGCTCGTGTCGTGAGATGTTGGGTTAAGTCCCGCAACGAGCGCAACCCTCGCGATTAGTTGCCATCAGGTTTGGCTGGGCACTCTAATCGTACTGCCGGAGTTAATCCGGAGGAAGGCGGGGATGACGTCAAGTCCTCATGGCCCTTACAAGGTGGGCTACACACGTGCTACAATGGCGACTACAGAGGGCTGCAATCCCGCGAGGGGGAGCCAATCCCTAAAAGTCGTCTCAGTTCGGATTGTTCTCTGCAACTCGAGAGCATGAAGTTGGAATCGCTAGTAATCGCGGATCAGCATGCCGCGGTGAATACGTTCCCGGGCCTTGTACACACCGCCCGTCACACCATGGGAGTTGGCTTTACCCGAAGGCGCTGCGCTAACTCGCAAGAGAGGCAGGCGACCACGGTAGGGTCAGCGACTGGGGTGAAGTCGTAACAAGGTAGCCGTAGGGGAACCTGCGGCTGGATCACCTCCTTTCTAAGGATGCTTCTCCAATCTCTCACGAGGTTATTGAGGCTCCAATTCGTGCGCTTGACGCACACAAATGAGCGGATCGCCGCCGTCTTCGTTTCTCTTTCCACTTGTTCTGGACCGTCGAGGTTCAGGACACGATCGCGAGCCCTGGAGCGGGTCCACTAGCTGGACTTGATCTGAGCGGCCTATGGGCCCGTAGCTCAGTTGGTTAGAGCGCACGCTTGATAAGCGTGAGGTCATAAGTTCAAGTCTTATCGGGCCTACCACTCTTCCATCCTACGGATACCGCAACCGACCAGGCTCCCCTGGGCAAGCAACTCACACCGAGTGTGAGGGGCCATAGCTCAGTTGGTAGAGCGCCTGCTTTGCAAGCAGGATGTCGTCGGTTCGAATCCGTCTGGCTCCACCATCTTTGTTGGAAATCTTCGCATCGTCTTCGCTCAAGCAGCGAAGCGGTAGCCAAGACGATAAAACAAAGTCGCGATCGAGGAATGATCAAGTTTGCAGCGGCTTTCGAGCCGATGCGAAATGACATTGTGAAGGCAGGGTTCCTCCGCCAACCGTAGCTCACCCCTGGGATACGGACCTGGTTCAAGGATGGACTTAAGAAGACATCATTGTCTGACTAAAGGTAGAGCTCATGCTCGAGACCTTCCCGCGTGACGCGGCTAGGTCTCGAAACGCATGGGTTTTGCTGAGAACGATCAAGCGCATAAGGGCTTCTGACGGATGCCTTGGCATTGAGAGGCGATGAAGGACGTGGCACGCTGCGATAAGAGCCGGGGAGGCGCGAGCACCCTTTGATCCGGCTATCTCCGAATGGGGAAACCCACCTTTATGGTCACCCAACTTAGTCTCAGCTTCGGCTGGGGCCAGGATTGGTTGATCAGAAGAGGTATAATGGGCTGAATACATAGGCTCCATTAAGCAAACCCGGGGAACTGAAACATCTCAGTACCCGGAGGAAAGGACATCAACCGAGACTCCCGTAGTAGTGGCGAGCGAACCGGGACCAGGCCAGTGCTGTCGTGACATAAAGCTGAATGTGTTGGGAAACACAGCCATAGTGGGTGATAGCCCCGTAAGCGTCAAATAGCGACAGACTCGAGTAGGGCGGGACACGTGAAATCCTGTCTGAACATGGGGGGACCACCCTCCAAGCCTAAGTACTCCTCAATGACCGATAGCGAACAAGTACCGTGAGGGAAAGGTGAAAAGCACCCCGACAAGGGGAGTGAAACAGATCCTGAAATCGGAAGCCTACAAGCAGTCGGAGCCACCGCGCGTGGTGACGGCGTACCTTTTGTATAATGGGTCAGCGACTTCATGTGCCGTGCAAGCTTAAGCCGTTAGGTGTAGGCGCAGCGAAAGCGAGTCTGAATAGGGCGAATAAGTACGTCGCATGACGACCCGAAACCAGGTGATCTATCCATGAGCAGGTTGAAGGTAAGGTAACACTTACTGGAGGACCGAACCGGTGAATGTTGAAAAATTCTCGGATGACTTGTGGATAGGGGTGAAAGGCCAATCAAACCTGGACATAGCTGGTTCTCCGCGAAAACTATTTAGGTAGTGCCTCGGACGTATTCCTTGGGGGGTAGAGCACTGAATGGATGCGGGCGGCGCGAGCTGTACCAATTCTAATCAAACTCCGAATACCCAAGAGAACTATCCGGGAGACACACGGCGGGTGCTAACGTCCGTCGTGAAAAGGGAAACAACCCTAACCATCATCTAAGGCCCCCAAGTTCTGGCTAAGTGGGAAACGATGTGGGTTTGCTTTGACAACCAGGATGTTGGCTTAGAAGCAGCCATCATTTAAAGAAAGCGTAACAGCTCACTGGTCAAGCGAACCTGCGCGGAAAATGTAACGGGGCTCAAGCCAGACGCCGAAGGTATGGGTGTGCACTCTGTGCACGCGGTAGCGGAGCGTTCCGTAAGCCGATGAAGGTGAGGCGTGAGCCTTGCTGGAGGTATCGGAAGTGAGAATGCTGACATGAGTAGCGATAAAGAGGGTGAGAGACCCTCTCGCCGAAAGCCCAAGGGTTCCTGCGTAAAGCTAATCTGCGCAGGGTTAGTCGGCCCCTAAGGCGAGGCCGAAAGGCGTAGTCGATGGGAATCAGGTGAATATTCCTGAACCAGTTGGAAGTGACGGATCTGGTAAATTGTCAGGGCTTATTGGATTGCTCCTGGCAGTGAACAGGTCCCTGGAAATAACTCCAACGGAGACCGTACCCGAAACCGACACAGGTGGGCAGGTAGAGTATACCAAGGCGCTTGAGAGAACTGTGCTGAAGGAACTCGGCAAATTGCACGCGTAACTTCGGGATAAGCGTGACTCTCTTTTGGGCAACCAGATGAGAGTGGCACAAGCCAGGGGGTAGCGACTGTTTATCAAAAACACAGGGCTCTGCGAAGCCGCAAGGCGACGTATAGGGTCTGACGCCTGCCCGGTGCCTGAAGGTTAAAAGGAGGGGTGCAAGCTCTGAATTGAAGCCCAGGTAAACGGCGGCCGTAACTATAACGGTCCTAAGGTAGCGAAATTCCTTGTCGGGTAAGTTCCGACCTGCACGAATGGCGTAACGACTTCCCCACTGTCTCCAGCACAGGCTCAGCGAAATTGAATTCCCCGTGAAGATGCGGGGTTCCCGCGGTCAGACGGAAAGACCCTATGAACCTTTACTGCAGCTTCGCCTTGGCGTTAGCAGCAACATGTGTAGGATAGGTGGGAGGCTATGAATCCGGGGCGCCAGTTCCGGGGGAGCCATCCTTGAAATACCACCCTTATTGTTGCTGACGTCTAACCGCGGCCCGTTATCCGGGTCCGGGACATGGCGTGGCGGGCAGTTTGACTGGGGCGGTCGCCTCCCAAAGTGTAACGGAGGCGCGCGATGGTGGGCTCAGACCGGTCGGAAATCGGTCGTCGAGTGCAATGGCATAAGCCCGCCTGACTGCGAGACTGACAAGTCGAGCAGAGACGAAAGTCGGCCATAGTGATCCGGTGGTCCTGCGTGGAAGGGCCATCGCTCAACGAATAAAAGGTACTCTAGGGATAACAGGCTGATTTTGCCCAAGAGTCCATATCGACGGCAAAGTTTGGCACCTCGATGTCGGCTCATCACATCCTGGGGCTGGAGCAGGTCCCAAGGGTTCGGCTGTTCGCCGATTAAAGTGGTACGTGAGCTGGGTTCAGAACGTCGTGAGACAGTTTGGTCCCTATCTGCCGTGGGTGTACGAGACTTGAGAGGATCTGTCCCTAGTACGAGAGGACCGGGATGGACACACCTCTGGTGGACCTGTCATGGCGCCAGCTGTGCAGCAGGGTAGCTAAGTGTGGAATAGATAACCGCTGAAAGCATCTAAGCGGGAAACTAACCTCAAAACAAGGTCTCGCTGAGAGCCGTGGAAGACCACCACGTTGATAGGCCGGGTGTGGAAGTGCGGCGACGCATGGAGCTTACCGGTACTAATAGCTCGATAGGCTTGATCGTTCTTCAGTCAAACCCATGCAAGCGCATGGCTCTACTTCAGACACTGATGTCTTCTTCACAATCCTCCCCCAACGGGCGCAAGCCCGAAGGGAAGAGTGATATCCTTTTCGCTGACCTGGTGGCTTTGCCGGGGGTTCCCCACCCGATCCCATTCCGAACTCGGTCGTTAAGTCCCCCTGGGCCAATGGTACTTCGTCTCAAGGCGCGGGAGAGTAGGTCGCCGCCAGGTCCGCCAAAAGGATATCCTCCAAGCTTAAGTCCAAAACCCTGCCCACAATCTCAAAACACCCTGACGCGGGGTGGAGCAGCCCGGTAGCTCGTCAGGCTCATAACCTGAAGGTCACAGGTTCAAATCCTGTCCCCGCACCCAAGGGTCTTCTAGAAAACAGCCGCCTTCGGGCGGCTTTTTTCGTTTCTGGACCCCAATTTCTCGTCACACGTCAGCGTCACCAGAACGGCTTGGCGTCCAGCAGGTCATCCAGCGCCTTGCCGGCAGCCTTCAGTAGTTCGTCTTCGTCGTCGGCCAGAATAACCCGGGCGGCGTCGCGGGCCAGGGTCCCGTCGCCGTGGGTCGCGGCCTCGATCAGGGCCTGGCGGACGTTGCGATCGTTCAGGTCGCCCAGGAGATCCTGCACGGCCTTGGAAGCCTCGATGAAAAGCGCGGCGCGTTTCGGATGCTCGGGGAACAACGGCGCGAGGTCCTCGGCGGCATAACGCAGGGTCTTGCCCTTGAGCCGCAGTTTGTGGCGCGCATGGGCGTCGAGGTCGCCGAAGCGCTTGGCGCGTGTCTTCACCTGCTTGCGCCGATGGGCGAGGACCTGGGCGGCGAAGGCGGCGGCGCGGCCGTCGCGCAGGTCCGCCAGCGCCGGGTCGGTCGACCAGGGGCCGGCTTCCAGCCAGGCCGCGGCCTCCAGCAACACCTCGCGCGTGCGCGGGCTTTCCAGCGCCGCTTCCATGCGCAGATAGGCGTTGGCGTGAGCGGCCTTCAGGCCCCGCTCGAAGGCGTCGCGGCCGGCGAAGCTGACGCCGGCGGCCTGCTTGGCCCACACGTCGCCGACAAAGACGTCGAGATCGCGGGCCGCGTCGAACTCTCCCGCCAGCCAGTCCAGCTCTTCGTCCAGGCGCTGGGCGGCCTCGTCGCCGGTCAGGGGCTTGAAGACCTTCAACAGCGCCCGCAGTCGGCGGGTCGCGACCCGCGCCTGGTGCACGGCGTCGGGCTCGGGCCCTTCGCGCAAGGCTTCCAGGCCCGCGCACAGGTGGGTCAGGCCGGCCTGACCCAGCGCCTGCAGCGCCTCGGCGACCGTCGCCTTGGGATCGAGGGGCGTGGCCTGACGGCGTGGGGCGGGCTCGTCGGGACCAGCGGCCAGGCCGTAGCCGCGCTCGGCCTTGCTGATCAGCGACAGCCGCAGCGGCACGCGCTTGGACAATTGCCGCGCCAGGTCGAACAGCGCCCCGGGCTCTCCGGACTTCAGCTCCAGCTCCAGCTCGCAGACCGGCGCGCGCCGGCCGTCGGCGCTGAGTTCGCCGCGATCCAGGGCGGCCTCGATCACCGCCTCGCCGACATGCACGATCCGCACCGTCCGCTCGACGCGGGTGGTGAAGACGGGCGAGAGATCCTCGCCATCCAGCATGGCGGCGGCCGGGGTGCGGGCCAGGGCGTCGCGATCGGGGCCCGGCCCGACGATTTTCTCTTCCCATTCGCCGCGCGAGAACACGCCCCCGGCGGAGGCCGATTTCAGGGTCTGCTTGCGACCGCCCTCGCCGTCGCGCACGCGCAGGCCAAAGCCCGCCTTGCGCAAGGCGTGGTCGCGGGTGTCGAAATAGGTGGCGTCCAGCTGCCGCACCGCGCCTTCGCCCTTCAGCTGGGCCAGGGCCAGGGCCGCCGCTTCCGGCGGGATCAGGAACTTCAGCTCGATCTCGCGATCCATAGCGACCAACTCCAGAGCCCCGTCTCGCGCCACACCTCTAGCCCAAGTCTTGCCCCCAAGTCTTGCCCCCAAGTCTTGCCAAGCGTCATGTCCGGGTCCAAACGTGCGCGCCATGAGCCAAATCAACGCCGCCCCCCGCCACGACTGGACCCTCGCTCAAGTCGAGGCCCTGTTCGAGCTCCCCTTCATGGAGCTGGTCTTCCAAGCGGCCAACGTGCACCGCGCATGGTTCGATCCCTCCGAGATGCAGCTGTCGCAACTGTTGTCGGTCAAGACCGGCGGCTGCGCCGAAAATTGCGGCTATTGCAGCCAATCCGCCCACTTCAAGACCGGCCTGAAGGCCGAGAAGCTGATGGCCACCGAGGACGTGGTGGCCAAGGCCCGCGCGGCGCGCGACGGCGGGGCCCAGCGCTTCTGCATGGGCGCGGCCTGGCGCGAGCTGAAGGATCGCGACCTGCCCAAGCTGGCCTCGATGATCGGCGAGGTTAAGGCCATGGGCATGGAGACCTGCGCCACCCTGGGCATGCTGACGGCCGACCAGGCCAAGGCCCTCAAGGCGGCCGGCCTCGACTACTACAACCACAACCTCGACACCGGTCCGGACTATTACAAGGACGTCGTGACCACGCGCACCTACCAGGAGCGCCTCGACACCCTGGCCCACGTCCGCGACGCGGGCATGAGCACCTGCTGCGGCGGCATCGTCGGCATGGGCGAGCAGCGCCGCGACCGCGCCGGCCTGCTGCACCAGCTGGCCACCCTGCCGGCCCACCCCGACAGCCTGCCGATCAACGGCCTGGTGCCGGTCAGCGGCACGCCGCTGGGGGACAAGGTTCTGGCCGAGGGCAAGGCCATCGATTCCATCGAGTTCATCCGCACCATCGCCGTCGCGCGCATCGTCTGCCCCAAGTCCATGGTCCGCCTGTCGGCCGGCCGCGAGGGCATGAGCCGCGAGCTGCAGGCCCTGTGCTTCATGGCCGGCGCCAACTCGATCTTCGTTGGCGGCAAGCTCTTGACCACGCCGCTGCCGGGCATGGACGAGGACTCAAGGCTGTTCCAGGACCTGGACCTGCGGCCGATGGGCGGCCAGGTCCCGGTCCAGGCCAAGGCGCATACGCACGACGTCATCGCGGCCGAGTAAGGTTCTCTTTCTCGCGCTTCCTGGGCATCGGGTTCAGCAGAATATCGCGACGCTGGGCTTCGAGCTCGCGTCGCGTTTCGGCCGCGCCCGCTAGATATTCGGCCAGGATGTGGGGCGGATAGTCTTGGGTCATCGCGCGCATGTCGTGCTCGGCCTCGTCCAGGATCGTCATCACGCGATCGATCAGGCCTAGCCAGATGTCGTCGCTATTCGCCAAGCGACGTTTGCGGCGCCGTCCCTTGCCGAACATGCGCTCGTGACGGGCGAGGATCAGGGATTGGGTCATCGGAGCTTCTCTCTTTCCGCTCCCTTCCCCCATCCGCCAACGGGAGGGAACGTGATTGATCGACCTCGCGCCGGATCGGCCGCGAGTGGGTGTGGGGAGGCGGCGGAGCGGCCGGGCGAACCCGGAGACCGTGAGGTTTTGTTTTGCGTTTCGGCTCGTCGACCGCTCCGCCAGGCTGTTTTTTCCGTGAGGACGGGAGGCGTGAGCGTATTTCAGCTCGGGTCCCCAAGAGCCCCCGGACGGGCGTGGACCAACTGGATCGGCTCAATCCGTCTCCAGCTCGGCGATCCACGATAGGCGGTTTGTACGATCACCGCCCTGTCGCTCCGCTGTCGGCCTTGATCCCGGAGACTGCCCGTTCGCCAGCCGATCCGCCTAAAGAGTACGGATGGAGCGACTTTCGAGCCTCCAGGAACCGCCAGCGGCCCCGCTCAACCTACCCCCGCCGCCGTATTGGGCCGGATCCAAACGCCCTCCCCCGCGACGGGGATGGCTATGAGTATGGGGGTGGTTCTGAACGCGGATCATTCAGCGACGTGTAAAATCGACAAGCGCTTGATTTCGCTGGGTTCGATCTCGCGAATTCCGAGGATGGAGGCGGCCCAATCCCCATGAATCCCTCTCTCTGAGAGAGAGGGAGGGGCCCACGCCTTCGGCGTGGGAGGGTGAGAGGTTGCACCCGAGGCCGCCGCGCCGGCGCCGAGCCAACGCCCTCGCGCCACCATCCTCCGTCATCCCGCGCCTTGTGCGCGGGACCCATGGTTCAGCTTCCGCGTGAGAGAAAAGCCTCGCTCCGCCCGTGCGGCGGACAAATGGGTCCCGCGCACAAGGCGCGGGATGACGGGTGAAGTGTGTTCGAAAGCTCGGCCCCCGAAGGCCGAAGCCTCCTTAAATCTCACGGAGAGACGATCGCAGGGCTGATCAGGTCACTCAAGGACCGCCCTCCGGGCGGCCGCTCCGCGGCGGCGCAGCCGTCCTTGACTGACCTGATCAGTCCTGCACGCCGCAGCCTCCAAGAGATGAAAGGATCGCACCGACCGGGAGGTCGGCTTTCGACCGATGTTGTTGAAAAAGGCCTCTGATCTGGCGAGCGCTGAGCAGCGTTGAGAGTTGTTGTCGCTCAGGCTGGTGAGACCTGAGGCTGCTGCTGGGCGAGCTTGGCGAGTTTGCGGAGGTTTTGGGCGGTGGCGGCGAGGAGGAACTCGTCTTTGGCGCCGTTGGGACCTCGTAACCTGAGGCGATCGAGCCCGACGATGCGCTTGAGGTGGGCGAAGAGCATCTCGACCTTTTTCCGTTCGCGCCGGGAGGTGATGTAGGCGTCGGTCTTGGCGATGTCGCGGGCCATGTCGCGCGCGCCCTCGTGGATCGAGCGGGTCACTTTTCGATAGGGCTGCTTGGGACAGCAGGCCGCCTTGAGCGGGCATGGCTGACAGTCGTGGGTGCTGGCGCGATATCGGATGGTGTCGTCGGCCGGAGCGTTGTTGCGAGGGACCTTGAAGGCGCGCCGGCTGGACTTGAGCAGCTTGCCGCCCGGACAGGTGTAGGCGTCGGCCTGGTGGTCGAAGCTGAAGTCGGCTCGGGAGAAGGTCCCGTCATCGCGCTGGGATTTGTCGAAGACAGGAATGTGGGGCTCGATGCCCTGATCATGGACCAGCCAGTCGAGCATCTCGGCCGTGCCGTAGGCGGTGTCGGCGGCCAGGCGCTCGGGATAGAGACCAAGGCGGTCGTTGGCCCGCTCGATCATGGTGCGACAGGCGGCCAGCTCGCCCTGGCGGACCGCCGTCGAGGGCTCAACATCGACGATCACCGCATGATCCAGGTCGATCAGGTAGTTGGTGCAGTAGGCGAAGCTGGCCGGCCCGGCTTGGGCGGCGGTCCATCGCGAAGCCGGATCCGAAAGTGAGATATACTTGGGGGTGACGGGCGTGGCCGCGCCGAAGGCCGCGTCGTCCAGGACCGCCAGATACTCCTCGACGGCCCGCCCGGCGGCCTCTGCCGGCAAGCCTGCGGCGCCGTCGACGGCGGTTCTGTGCCGGCTGGCGTCGGCGCGGATGATACTGGCGTCAACGGCGAAGCCCTCGCCACCGACCAGGCCCTCGGCCATGCAGCGGCGCACCACGCTCTCGAACAGCTCTCGCAGCAGATCGCTGTCACGGAAGCGGCCGTGGCGGTTCTTGGAAAAGGTGGAGTGATCGGGCACGTCGCCGTCCAGGCCCAAGCGGCAGAACCAGCGGTAGGCGAGGTTGAGGTGGACCTCCTCGCACAGTCGGCGCTCGGAGCGCACGCCCATGCAGTAGCCGATCAGCAGCATCCGGATCATCAGCTCCGGATCGATCGAGGGCCTGCCGATCGCGCTGTAGAACGGCGCCAAATGGGCCCGCACGCCTTCCAGATCGACGAACCGATCGATGGCGCGCAGCAGGTGATCCTGGGGCACGTGCCCATCGAGCGAGAACTCGTAGAACAGAGCCGGCTGCTCGATCCGACGCTCGCCCATCATGGCCGAAACCTCCTGCTTCAACAGGAGTGAATCAGGCCAGAGGCGCCGCTTCAACCGGCCTTTTTCAACACAATCGACCCTAGTCGGACATTCGATGCGTCCCATGACATTCGATGTCGGCGCGGACTTTTCAAAAGCGGGACGACGTGCCAAGGAAATGGGCTAAGGGACACCGCTCCTCGATTGGGCAAGCGCACCGCCGCCTCTGCCTACCGCAGGCAAGATCGATGACCGAAATCAACATTCACAATATCATTTTTGGCCGCGCCGCGCCGGGCTTAGCCGTTCGCGACATCCAAGCCGCTTATGCCTTCTACTCGAGTATTTTGGGATTTTCGAAGGTCTTCGAGAACGGGGATCCCGTCGGCTTCATGGTGCTGAAAAAGGATAGAGCCGAAATCCATCTCAGCCAGTCGCGAGATCATCGAGCGACCACGGTGAACAGTTTTCATATGCTAGTGGACGATGTGGCCGCGCTGTACGCGGTCTGTCAGATGGCCGACGTCAGGATCATAAAATCCTTACAGGATAAGGACTACGGGCAAAGAGCGTTCGTTTTCGCCGACCTCGATGGCAATCGCATCGACGTTGGGGAAGCCCGTCCAAGGCGGACCGATCCAGCAGACTGATTTAGCGGGACGGTAAAGCCCGCTCACCACCCAAAGCGGACTTTTGGCATGTCCGCTCTCGGCGGTGGCTAGGGACATGATCCTCCTCCGAGCGCCTCACAGCCCCCTCGTCCTTGACAAACACCGCCGCCCTTGACTTGGATCCGGCTAATAGTCAGACAAAATGAACAGGGCGGAAGCGGCGATGAAACGGTTCTGGACCACGGCCGCCGCCGCCGTTCTGCTGGTCTTCGCCGGCGGCGCCCTGGCGGCGCCCAAGACCCTCGAACTGGTCGACAAGCTGGCCGGCCGCGCCGCCGCCGTTCCCGCCGACAAGGCGCGGACGGCCTATCTTTTCGTCTACTTCAAGGACGAGACCCACGCGGTCTATTTCGCCACGTCTACCGACGGCTACACGTTCACCGACGTCAATGGCGGCGAGCCGATCTTCACCGGGGCCCAACTGGCCGAGCAGAAGGGCGTGCGCGACCCCTACATCCTGCGCGGACCGGACGGCGCCTTCTATCTGGCCATGACCGACCTGCACATCTACGCCCAGCGCGAGGGCTTAAGGACCACGCAATGGGAGCGTCCGCGGGCCGAGTGGGGCTGGGGCAACAACAAGAACCTGATCCTGATGAAGTCGTACGACCTCATCCACTGGACCCACGCCCGCGTGGCCCCCGACGACCTGTTCGATGAGGTGAAGGACCTGAGCGCGGCCTGGGCCCCGGAGCTGATCTGGGATCCGGCGGTCGGCAAGCTGATGGTCTACTACACCACCCGCGTCCACGACGACCCGGCCTATCTGGTTTATTCGTACGCCGACCCGGCCTTCACCACCCTGACCACGACCCCCAAGCGCCTGTTCGACTATCCGACCAAGGGCAAGGCCGCGATCGACGCCGACATCACCAAGGTCGGGGGCAAGTACCGGATGTTCTACGTGACCGACGAGGCGCCCGGGAACATCCGCCAGGCGGTCTCGGATCGTCTGACCGGCGGCTACGTCTTCGATCCGACCAAGGTCGATCCCGAGACCGTCCACGCCGAGGCGCCCAATGTCTGGCGCCGTCACGGGACCGGGACCTATGTCCTGATGTACGACGCCTTCGGAGCCAAGCCGAAGAACAACATGGGCTTCTCGGAGACGACCGACTTCGTCCACTTCAGGAACCTGGGCCGCTTCAACGCGCCGGACTCGCCGATGAAGGCGACGAACTTCGAGAGCCCCAAGCACGGGGCGGTGATCGCCATCACGCCGGAGGAGGCGGAGCGGTTGAAGGGGTGGTTTGGCGGGAAGTAGGCCCTACCGCTCCTCGTCGAACCGGTTCTCGACCAGTTCGCACAGCGCTTCGAGCGCCGCCTGGGCCTCGGGGCCCTCGGCGGTGATGTCGATGGTCGAGCCGATGCCGGCGGCCAGCATCATCAGGCCCATGATCGAGCGGGCGTCGACGGAGGAGCCTTCGCGGCTGACCGTCACCTCGGCGTCGAAGCCGGACGCCATCTTCACGAACTTGGCCGAGGCGCGGGCGTGCAGGCCGCGCTCGTTGATGATCTCGACCGTCCTTGACGTCATGCCCGCTACTTTTCTCCGGCGAGCACGTAGGAGGCCACGGAGATGTACTTGCGTCCAGCCTCCTGGGCGTGGGCGACGCAGGCTTGCAGGGTCTCGTGCTGACGCACGCTGGCCAGCTTGATCAGCATGGGCAGGTTCAGGCCGGCGATGACCTCGGCCTTGGTCTGCTCCATGACCGAGATGGCCAAGTTGCTGGGCGTGCCGCCGAACATGTCGGTCAGCAGGATGACGCCGTCGGCGTCGGCGTCGACCTCGGCGCAAGCCTTCAGGATATCCGAACGGCGACGTTCCATGTCGTCTTCGGGGCCGATGCAGATCGCCTTCACGGCGGCCTGCGGGCCGACGACATGTTCCATGGCGGAGACGAACTCTTCCGCCAGACGCCCGTGCGTCACGATCACGAGCCCGATCATGCCTTGTGTCTCAAACGGGATCCCCATTCCCCTTCACGACGGGAGAGCGTCGCGCGGGCGGTCTTGATACGCCCGTTAGGATGGGACTCCAAGAGACTGAAGCATGCGGCCGACTTTCGCGAGGGCGGCGGGTTCTCGCGGCCACAGGTCGAAGACGGGGATGGAAACGCCCAGGATCGTCGCGGACTGGGGATCCGGCAGGCGCTCGACGGCCTCGGGCGTGGCGACGCAGCGGATCAGCAGCGCGATCTCGCAGAAGGCCAGGGCAGGGGTCGGCGCGACGCCCAGGCCCCGGATCTCGAGCAGGCCGGCCAGGGTCTCGTGGGCCTTGCCCCACAGGCGGCCGCCGGACGTGAAGGCCACCACCCGGTCGTCGGCGACCAGGCGGAAACCGGCGTCGAGGGCGCGCAGGGCCAGGTCGCTCTTGCCGGCGCCCGACGGTCCCTCGATCAGGACGCCACGCCAGAAGCCGGCGTGGCGGTGGGCGATCAGGCCGCCATGGAGCACCTCGGGGAGGACCTCGGGGAGGCTCTCCGGCCGAATCACGCGTAGGCCTCCGGCAGTTCGACGACGAACCGCGCGCCGATCACCGCGCCAGCCTCGTCCTTGCGGTTCTCGGCGTGGATCTGGCCGCCGTGCGCCTCGACGATCTGGCGGGCGATCGACAGGCCCAGGCCCGAATTGCCGCCGAACGCCCGGCCCTTGGGGCGCGAAGTGTAGAAGCGCTCGAAGATGGTCTCGAGGTTTTCCGGCGGAATGCCGGGGCCGTCGTCGTCGACGATCACCGCCACGGTGGTCTTGCCGCGCGGACGCAGCAGCGTGACCCGAACCTCGCCGTCCTCGGGACTGAACGAGCGGGCGTTGTCGACCAGGTTGCGGAACACCTGCCCGATCGGGGTCTCGCGGGCCAGGATCAGCGGCGTCTTCTGCGTCGGCTCGACGCTCAGGCGCACCCGCACGCTGCCGGGCGCGGGACCCGGCCGCAGCTGGGCCTCGTACAGGGCGGCGACCTCGACCAGCAGCTTGGTCAGGTCCAGCGCCTTGGGGTGTTCGCGTGAGAGCTCCGCGTCCAGGCGCGAGGCGTTGGAGATGTCGGTGACCAGGCGGTCCAGGCGGTTGACGTCGTTCTGCAGGATGGCCAGCAGCCGCGCCCGGGCGGCGGGGTCGGTGACCAGGTCCAGGGTCTCGATGGCCGAACGGATCGAGGTCAGCGGGTTCTTGATCTCGTGGGCCACGTCGGCGGCGAAGCGCTCGATGCCGTCCATGCGCTCGGACAGCGAGTGGGTCATGTCCTCCAGCGAGCGCGACAGGTCGCCCAGCTCGTCGCGGCGTTCGGACAGGTCGGGCAGCGAGATGGCGCGCGCGCCCTGCAGGCGGACATGGTCGGCGGCGCGAGCCAGGCGCAGCACCGGCACGGCGATCAGGCGGTGCAGCAGCACGCTGGACAGCACGATCGCGACCATGGCCACGATGATGAACGGCAGCAGGGCCTTGCGCTCGGCCGAGATGATCTCGTCGACGTCGCCGGCCTCAAGGGTCAGGACACCCAGCACCGCGCGGACGTGCTGGATCGGGATCGAGACCGACACCACCCGCTCGCCGCTCTCGTCGATGCGCGTGCCGGCGGCGATCTTGCCCTTCATGGCCCGGGCGATCTCGTTGGTCAGGTCCTGGCGCGCGCGGTCGGCGCGCGCCTGGGCGGCGGGGCTCAGATGCGTGGCGGGCGGCTTTTCGCCCGGCTTGCGGGCCGGCGGCAGCACCTTCCAGTCCACCCGGTCGGCGACCACGAACGAGTCCGCCAGAGTCTTGCCGTCGGAGTCAAAGAGGCGCGCTCGCTGGTTCTTCGGAATGAACAGCACCTGCAGGATCTGGCTGGCCAGGATCGGATCCAGCATCGGCTCGGGCTCGCCCAGGGTGGCTCCCTGGTCGATGACCTTGGCGATCAGGACGCCCTGAGTCGTGAGGGTGTCGATCCGCGCGTTGATCAGGCCGCTGCGCAGCTCGTTCAGCACCAAGGCCCCGACGATCACGATCGCCAGGGCCAGCACGTTCAGGGTGATGATCAGCCGGCCGAGCCGCGAGCCGCGCGGCCAGGCGAAGCGGCGCCGAGGCCCGGCGCCGCTCCGGGAGTCCGGCTCAGGCTTCGCGGTAACGATAGCCAACGCCGTACAGGGTCTCGATGGAGTCGAATTCCGGATCGACCTGACGGAACTTCTTGCGCATGCGCTTGATGTGGCTGTCGATCGTGCGGTCGTCGACATAGACCTGATCGTCGTAGGCCGCGTCCATCAGGTTGTCGCGGCTCTTCACGAAGCCTGGACGCTGGGCCAGGGCCTGCAGCAACAGGAACTCGGTGACGGTCAGGCGCACGGGACGGCCGTCCCACAGGCTGTCGTGGCGGGCGGGATCGAGCGTCAGCTTGCCGCGCTTCATGACCTTGGAGCCGGCGGCCCCGGCCGCGGCGGTCCCGCCGACCTCTTCGTCTTCCGGACGGGCGCGGCGCAGCACGGCCTTCACCCGCTCCAGCAGCAGGCGCTGGCTGAAAGGCTTGTGCATGTAGTCGTCGGCGCCGAGGTTGAAGCCGAGGATCTCGTCGATCTCGTCGTCCTTGGACGTCAGCATGATCACCGGGATCTCGGACGTCTGGCGCAGGCGGCGCAGCACTTCCATGCCGTCCATGCGCGGCATCTTGACGTCCAGGATCACCAGGTCGGGCGGGCTGGCCTCGACGGCTTCCAGGCCGGAAGCCCCGTCGTAATAGGCCTTCACCGCGTGGCCGTGGCTTTCCAGCGCCAGCGAGACCGAGGCGACGATGTTCTCGTCATCGTCAATGAGGGTGATGGCGGCCATTGAATCGATCTTGTCCTTCGCCTTCCGAGCCTGTCCGGTTCTGATGTAAGCATCAGAACCGGATAAACAGGCTCGATCTATACTTTAGAGCGTGACAGACGCCGAAACCGCTTACACTTTCGGCCGCCACGCTCACCAGTCGATCCTATAGAGCGACCGATCCAGCTTCAACGCGCTGAGCGGTAAAGCTTTCCCCAGCTTCTCGCCGGGCTTTGCGGCCCCAGGAAGGCGCGATTGGGGCCGCGCCAGGCCTGAACCTTCAACCTGACCTTAAGGTCTTGAGACCCATAGTGAGGTTTCCTGGAGCAGGTCGGCAGATGAGCCAAGTCCATTACGAGCTTTTTGTCCGGCGGAAAGTCGGCGCGCAGTGGACGCTCGAGATCGCTTCCGAGAACCGCGCGCATGCGCTCCAGGTCGCCGAAGACGTCCTTGAACAGGGCCGCGCCGTCGCCGTCCGGGTCAGCAAGGAAACCCTCGACAACGCCACCGGCGAGTACAAGTCGATCGCCATCTTCACCAAGGGCATGGTCGACGGCGGCAAGCCGAAGAAGGAAGTCGAGGAGCGCGATCCGCTGTGCGTGCAGCCGGCCGACCTCTACACCGCCCACGCCCGTGACCGGATCGGCCGCCTGCTGGAAGGCTTCCTGGTCCGGCACAAGGCCACGCCGTTCGAACTGCTGCACCGCCCCGATCTCGTCGAGAAGCTCGAGGCGTCCGGCACCGACCTGCAGCACGCGCTGCAGAAGATCGCCATTCCGGAAGCCGAGGCGCGCGGCCAGTCCGTGCACGAGGTCATCCGCCACTTCCAGGGGCTGGTCGAGCGCACGATCGCCAACCTGACCAAGGCTTTCAAGAAGGGCGCGCTGCCCGACCTCGACAAGGAAGGCTTCGCCAAGGCGGCCGAGCGCCTGGTCGCCGACCCGGACCGCGCCTTCCTGCTGGGCGCCGGCGTCGCCGCCTCGATCGCCGTGGCCACCAACTGGTCGGACAAGATCGCCCGTCTGCTGGACCTGGCCGACGCCGCGCCGCAGGAGCCGCGCGCCCGCGTCGCCGCCCTGGCCGCCATCGAACAACCGCTGTCGGAGATCATCGGCTCACGCGCCGGCATGGCCGATCTGCTGGACACCACCAACGAGGACCTGGGCGCCACCCTGGCGGCCATGACCCGCCTGACCGGCGGCGTCGCGGTCGAGGCCCTGATCAAGATCGAGAACAGCGTCCGCCACGTCATGCCGGAGCTGTCGGGTACGGCCTATCGCCTGGGCGACTGGCTGTCGCGCGACGAGTTCCCCAGCGTGCGCAAGGCCATCGCCCAGCGCGTGCTGACCGAGCTGAACGGCGTGCGCCGCCTCAAGCCCAGCGACGCCGAGCAGGAGATCGAATACCTGCGGGCCCTGGCCATGAGCCTGACCGCCGCCGCCGGCCGCATCCTCCAGGCCGAGGACATCCAGAACGCCTTCACCACCCGCTCCAAGACCCTTTTGAACGGCGACTTCATCGAGTCGCTGCTGGGCCGTGACCGTTCGGCTCACGAAGAGATCAAGATGCTGATCCGCCTGGCCGAGAACGTCATGGGCGCGGTCAATAAACGCAACGCCGCCCGCTGGCTGAACGCCAACATCAGCGCCATGCGTTTCGAGAAGGAACTGCGTCAAGGACCCGACTCCCCGGTCGCCAAGCTCAGCCAGCTGGCCGGGCTGCAACGCCAGCTGGTCCGCTCGGGCCTGGTCCGCGAGGACTTCGAACCGCTCTGCACCAAGCTGGGCGACATCGGCGCCCTGATCGAGGCCGACTCCCGCCTCCTGACCATGCTTGTCCGCGCGCCCGCGCCGCTGCCCCACCGCCTGCAGCTTCTGGCCAAACTGGCCCTGGGCGAGGCCGGGCCCAGCGGCCCCGTGGCCGAAAAGGCTCGCATGGAAGCGCTGAAACTGGCGCGAGATCCGAGCTCTCGCGAACAGCTGGCGGGGTCGCCGCAGACCATGGACCTGATCAAGACGCTGGTGGGGCAGGCGGCTTAAGCCAGTCGCCAACAGCGGACCCGCCGTCCCGACGGGAGATCGCATAACATCGTTCGCCCTATTGAGCCCGCCTGGATTGTGTGAATAACTATCGCCATCCTGCGTAGTGACCGCGCGGGCGGGGGCGTTCCATGCAAGTTCTGATACGAGCGCTCGCCGCCGCGAGTGCGATCGCGCTTCTGTGCGCGCCTGTCTGTGCGCAGGCCCAGAAGCTTTACGACGCCAGTCTCGAGAAGACGACCGCCGACCTCCTGGCGGCGCACAAGGCGGCCGACGTGTCCGGCGCCATGCAGGCGGTCATGGATCAGCAGGGAACGCTGGACCGCGGCGAACTGGAGAACATCCTCAAGGTCGACGCGGCCAATCACGAACGCGCCCTGTCGGAACTGCTCAGCGCCGATCCCCAATTCCGCGGAACGGGCCGATTGGACTTCCTGATCACCACGCGTGTCGACTGGCTGGCCGGCACGGGCTTTCAACTCGATCCAGCCGCGTGGTTGAACCGGCGCGAAAACCTGATCGGCCTGCGGACCACGCTCGCGCCTCAGGAACTGATCCTCAAGGATATGGTGCGCGACTACGAAAGGGCCGGTGGTCACGACTTCGTCGACTGCGACGGGTTTCTATCGGCGCATGCAGCACCTCCTCCGGGCTCGTCCGAGGACAAGGTCTCCACCCAGTGTCAGATCATCGCGTTGGCCCGCGCGCCGGAGGCGACCTACAATCAACCCGTCAAGGCGCTGGAGACTGGAAAGGGTGAGTTTGGGCAGGTCACTAGGCAACTGGCCAAGGCGACAAAAGACCTGAAGTATCAGGAGACCGAGCGCAAGACGGCCAAGGAAGAACTGGCCAAGGCTAAGACGGCGCTGGATCAAGCGAAGGCCGCGCCGACGCCGCAGGCTCGGGTCGCCGAGCAGCTGAAGAAGCTCGACGAGTTGCTCACCAAGCTGGACGACGAAGCGGGCCTGCGGGGCGTTGGCGGGCTGGCTCCCGGAAAGGCCCTGGCCCTTGTCGAGTTCCGCAAGACCAACCTGCGTGAAGTGATCGCGGCCACGGGCTCATCCGAGGACACCGCGGCCGCAAAGCTCAACCGCGCTGCCGCCGGCGTCATCGCCGGGATCATCCGCTATGACGAGGCCGACAAGACGCCGAGCCAGGCCGCGCTGACCATCGCGCTGGCGCACCAAACGGGACTCGAGGCGGTGGTCGCCGTCCAGATGGATTCCCTCAAGGCCGAGGTTTCGCTTCTTCAGGAGCAGCGCGAAGCGGCCTTGCGTGAGCTCGAATATCTGGCCATGGCGCGCAACGCGCTCGGCGTCATTCCAGCCAACACCAGCTGTGTCAGGCGTCCCCTAGCCCAAGTGTCCCTGGCCGAGTTCGTCCGCAACCCGGCCTGTCCGCTGGATGCGCGGCAGTCGGCGGCCCGGGCGATCAGCGCCTACAACATGGCCTGGGCGACCGGTCGGGCGCCCGCGCGGATCGCCGACGCCCGGGTCAGCCAGGAAATCTACATGCGCAAGCTGCGGGTCACAAACCAGGTGATCCGAGCCCGCTACAGCGTCCAGCAAGCCGCTCTGCAGGAGCTGGCGGATTATGGCGCTTCAGGCATCAAGGTGTCCGAGGTCGCCGCGATCCTCCAGGCCATCGGCGTGCAGGCCATCGCGATCGGAGTGAACTGATGAAACGACGCCTTGTGCTCCTCATGGGTTTGCCCGTCCTGCTCTCGGCCTGTGCGACCGGTGAGATCCGGGGGCCGGCCAAGACGATCGGCGCGGACGTGTCCAGTCTCAGCGCCAATCTCTCGCGCCTGCAGGACGACCTGGGCGCCTATCAGGCCGCTGTTCAGTCGCGCTCGGCCGGACATCTGGAACGGGCCGATGCGGCGGAGGCCGCGGCGCGGCAGCGGCAGACCGAGTGGAAGCTGCTCGACGCGCCCAGCACCGGCGACGCCCTGGCTGCCCTGCTCACGCAAGCCCACGCCGAGACTGACCGCCTGGCCGTCGCCAAGGCCCCGGCCGCAGCGGCGCCGAAAGTCTCGTTGCCCGTGCAGCCCCTGGCGAAGGTGGCCAGAGGCGTGGACGGCCTGGCCCAGCCCAAGCGGCGCGAGGACGAACTGAAATTCCTGATCCGTTATGCCGGCGACGTGAACGAGCAGCTCGCAACGCTCGACGACAAGGCCGGCGCCAAGCCCGCCGCGCCCTAGAGGGGGATCCCATGGACGAAATTGGCCGCCTGCAAAAGATGCTGTTGGCGCTGTTCGCGGCGCGCAACCACCTGCTCGATCTGCAACCCTCCGACCCCGTCGTCATCGCGGAAGTGAACGAGCGGATCATCGCGGCGTCCGCCCGGCTGCTCGCCGAGGTGGCTGATCCGACCGCGCATGAGCTAACCGACGAGGAGGTCGCGACCCTACAACATGCGGTCGATACGCTGAACGGCAGCGTGCAGCGCTCCGCCGCTGTCAGCGAGATCTTCGCGGCGCTGCTCGCGTTTCGATCGGTCTTCGCCAGCTAGAGCTCGACGGCCGAAGCGAAAGCATGTGGGAAGCCCGGCTTGATAGCGGTTTGACTCTTCCCCGACGGCGCCCGGTAGGCTCCTCCGCGCCGGTCGCCAAGGACCGCTCCGGGAGACCGCCATGGCCGTGTTCACCGTCCTCTATCCCGCCGTCGACGGGGCGAAGTTCGATCTCGACTACTATGAGGCGACCCACATTCCGCTGGTCAAGGACGCCTTCACGGCCACGGGGCTGGAGAGCGTCCAGGTGCTCAAGGGCCTGGCCGGCGGAGGCGGTGGTCCCGCGCCCTATCTGGTGATGGTGAACCTGACCTTCCGTGACGCGGCGGCGCTGCGGGCCTCGCTGACCGGACCTCGCGGAGCGGAGGTGATGGCCGACGTCGCCAAGTTCACGGACATCCAGCCGATCGCCCAGATCAGCGAGCCGCGCTAGCCCAAGATCGCGGCGAGAGCGTCGACCACCCGCTCGACGTCGCCGTCGGTCATGGCCGGATAGAGCGG
Source organism: Caulobacter sp. ALps2 (assembly GCF_058681635.1). Lineage (NCBI taxonomy): Bacteria > Pseudomonadati > Pseudomonadota > Alphaproteobacteria > Caulobacterales > Caulobacteraceae > Caulobacter > Caulobacter sp. ALps2. Next base: position 1,278,840 of record NZ_CM178743.1, on the reverse strand, counting down.
CAGGGTCAGGCAGCGGGCGTACCAGGCGTCCGCGCCCGGCAGGTCGGCCAGGCCCTGGCGGTTCACATAGTAGGGCTGGCGGTGCACCGGGATGTAGTGAACCTGCGTCCCGATCCCCTGGCTTTTCAAGCTGTCGACCACGGTGCGGCGCGACAGGCCCTCGGCCTCGAAGTCGATCAGCACGGTCAGCAGGTGCAGGGCCGGATCCGAATGGGCCGGGCTGGAGGCCAGCCGCGCGCGCGGCGCGCGCCGCGCCAGCAGCTTGGCGTACAGCGCCGTCAGCTCGCGCCGGCGGGCGACGAAACGGTCCAGCTTGGCCAGTTGCGACAGGCCCAGCGCGCACAGCACGTCCGGGATGCGGTAGTTGAAGCCCAGCTCCGGCATCTCGTACCACCACGGATCGCCGCCCGGCTGGCGGACCATGCCGTGCGAGCGCAGCAGGCGGGCCTTGGCGGCCAGCGCGGCGTCGTTGGTGGTCAACATGCCGCCTTCGCCGGTGGCCAGCGTCTTGACCGGATGGAACGAGAAGCTGGCGAAGCTGGAATAGGCGCAGTCGCCGACGGGATGCTGAACGCCGCCGAAGGTCCCGATCGAACCAAGCGCATGCGGGGCGTCCTCGACCAGCACCGCGCCAGACGCCGAGGCCATGGCCTTCAGGGCCGGCAGGTCGCAGACGTCGCCGCGCAGGTGCACGGGCAGCACCGCCTTGACCCGCTTGTTCCGCGCGCCGTTCAGCGCCCCCCTACTCAAGGCTTGGGCCAAGGTGTCGGGCGTCATCAGGCCGCTGTCGGGATCGACGTCGGCGAACACCACCTCGGCCCCGACGTAGCGGGCGCAGTTGGCGGTGGCCAGGAAGGTGACCGAGGGGGCGACGCAGACATCACCCTCGCCGACGCCAAGGGCCATCATCGCCAGGTGCAGGGTGGCCGTGCCGTTGGAGACGGCGATCGCGTGCTCGGCGCCGACCTTGGCCGCGAAGGCGGTTTCGAACGCCTCGACGGTCGGGCCGGTCGTGAGAAAGTCGCCACGCAGCGCCTGCGCGACGGCGGCGATGTCGTCGTCCTCGATCGTCTGGCGACCGTAGGGCAGGAAGCCGCTCATCGCGCGGTCTTCTCCTCCAGCATGGCCAGCAGGCCCTGGGGCGAGAGCCAGTCCTGGTTGTTGTCGCTGCTGTACGAGAAGTCCTCGGCGACGCGCTTGGCGCCGTCGGCGGCCGAATAGGGCGTGCGGCCGAACTCGGCGAAGTTGGGCTCGATGGCGAAGCGGTCCTCGAACTCGACGGTCGAGCGCGCGTCGTCGGCGCTGATCATGATCTCGTGCAGCTTCTCGCCGGGGCGGATGCCAACGACCTTCATGCCAACGTCCGGCGACATGGCTTTCACCAGGTCCGGCATCGCCATCGACGGGATCTTGGGCACGAAGATCTCGCCGCCGCGCATCATGGTCAGGGACGACAGCACGAAGTCGACGCCCTCGTTCAGGGTGATCCAGAAGCGGGTCATGCGCGGGTCGGTGACCGGCAGTTCCGTCGCGCCGTTGGCCAGCAGGCGACGGTACAGGGGCACGACGCTGCCGCGCGAGCCCACGACATTGCCGTAGCGCACCACGCAGAAGCGCGTGCCGATGTCGCCCGACAGGTTGTTGGCGGCCACGAAGGTCTTGTCCGAGGCCAGCTTGGTCGCGCCATAGAGATTGGTCGGGTTGCAGGCCTTGTCGGTCGACAGGGCCACCACCTGCTTCACGCCGTTGTTGAGGCTGGCCCAGACCACGTTCTCGGCGCCCATGATGTTGGTGTGGATGCACTCCGAGGGATTGTACTCGGCCGCCGGCACCTGCTTCAGGGCCGCGGCGTGGATGACGATGTCGACGCCGCGCAGGGCCAGGGTCAGGCGCTCGCGATCCCGGACATCGCCGAGGAAGAAACGCAGCTTGGCGACCGTCGCCTCGTCGAACTGCTCGCGCATTTCGAGCTGCATGTCGCTCTGCTTCAATTCGTCGCGGGAATAGATGATGACCTTCCGCGGGTCATAGCGGCGCAGCACGGTTTCGATGAATCGCCGACCGAAAGAGCCTGTGCCGCCGGTGACCAGGATCACCTTGCCGTCCAGATCGAGCGATTTGGGAGAAAAACGGCCCAAGTTCAGCCTCCTGCGACGTTCGCGGCGCTTCCAGGCCCAAAGGGGCGTGATCGCCGAATCGTGGTTAACGCCCCTTGATGCGCTCGCAGATGTAAAGAGGACGTCAACCACGTTGCGGTAGCAAGGCGTCATGCGCCGTCGCCACCTCCTCGCCTCGCTCCTTCTGGCCGCCCCGACGGGGTATCTTTTCGGCGCGACGCCGGTCCTCGCCAAGGAGGCCAAGAAGGAAGAAAAGCCGGTCACCTATTTCGCCCTGGACCCGATCAACGCGATCGTCCTGCGCCGCGACGGTCGCCGGGGCGTGATGACCGTGGAAGCCGGCATCGAGGTCAAGGATCCGGAGCTGATGAAGCGGGCCCAGGCCTCGACCCCGCGCCTGCGCGCCGCCTTCGCCCAGGTGCTGATGATCTATTGCGCCGGCCTGCGCGGCGGCGTGGCCCCCGACATCGACTATGTCGCCCGCGAACTGCAGAAGGCCGCCGACCAGGTGCTGGGCAAGCCTGGCTCGAAGGTCATGCTGGGCTCGGCCATGCTCAGCTAGGTTTCTTGCGGCGGGCCCTGAAGAACCCGCGCAGCAGGTCCGCGCTCTCCCGCGCCAGCACGCCGCCCGTCACCTCCGGCCGCCAGTGGCAGGTGGGCTGGGCGAAGAACTTCGGGCCGTGCACGACCGCGCCCCCCTTGGGATCCTCGGCCCCGAACACCACCCGTCCGATCCGCGCATGGCTGATCGCGCCAGCGCACATGGCGCAGGGCTCCAGCGTCACGACCAGGGTCAGGTCGGTGAGGCGATAGTTCTCCAGCTTGGCGGCGGCCGCGCGCAGGACCGCGATCTCGGCATGGGCGGTGGGATCGTGGGCCGCGATCGGGCCGTTGCCGGCCGTGGCGATGACCTCGCCGGTCTTGGGATCCAGGATCACCGCGCCGACCGGCGTCTCGCCCGCTTCGGCGGCCGCGCGGGCGGCGTCCAGCGCCAGCCGCATCATGGCGTGGTCTTGATCGTCAGTCGGATCGGTGTGCATTAGCGTCTTGAAAGCCCATCGAGAGATGCGCCCAGCCCGAGAAGGACGCCGAAAATGACCAAACCACACGATCCCCTGTACGAGCCTCACCTCGAGGGTCAAGACGGCGAGCTCGATGGCGGCCCCGGCGAGCGCGTCGCCAAGGCCCTGGCGCGGGCCGGCGTGGCCTCGCGGCGCGAGGTCGAGCGGCTGATCGAGGCCGGTCGCGTGGCGATCAACGGCAAGGTGCTGACCACCCCGGCGATCAAGGTCCAGCCCGGCGACTTCCTCACCGTCGACGGCCAACTGGTGGCCGAGCGCGAGCCGACCCGGATCTTCCGCTACCACAAGCCCACCGGGCTGATGACCACCCACAACGATCCCAAGGGCCGGCCGACGGTGTTCCAGTCGCTGCCCAAGGACCTGCCGCGCCTGATCTCGGTCGGCCGCCTGGACTTGAACTCCGAAGGCCTGTTGCTGCTGACCAATGACGGCGAGCTGTCGCGCGCCCTGGAGACGCCCAGCAACGCCTGGGTGCGCCGTTATCGCGCTCGCGCCTTCGGCGACACCACCCAGGCCAAGCTGGACACGCTGAAGGACGGCGTCACCGTCGAGGGCGTCAAGTACGGCTCGATCGAGGCCAAGATCGACAAGGCCCACGACAAGGCCGGCGGCGGCAAGAACATCTGGATCACGGTCAGCCTGTCGGAAGGCAAGAACCGCGAAGTCCGCAAGGTGCTGGAGGCGCTGGGCCTGAAGGTCAACCGCCTGATCCGCATGTCCTACGGCCCGTTCGCCCTGGGCCCCCTGGAAGCCGGCCAGATCGAAGAGGTCGGCCCCCGGGTGATCCGCGAGTTGCTGGAAGGCATTGTCTCCGAGGAGAACATGCCGACCGGCGATCGTCCCAAGTTCGGTGGCGTCGCCGCGGCCGTGAAAGCGCCTGGCACGCCCGGCGGCGGCGACCTGCAGCGCCGGGGCGCGCCGCGCGCCGACCGCGCGGTGGCGCCCGACGCGCCGGCGAAGCCCGAGAAGCCGGTCTACAAGGCCGGCTGGGCCAAGCCGAAGAAGAAGATCTCGCCCCACGCCCCGGCCAAGGGCGCCAGCAAGGGCGTCGCCCAGCCCAAGGCCAAGCGCGCGCCCAAGTCGATGGAGACCAAGTTCATCGATATCGGCAAACCCGCCGCGCGGGGGAAACCAGCCGCGGCGCGTCCGGGGGCGAAGCCCGCCGAAGGCGCGGCGCGTCGGGTGTCGGAGAAGCCGGGTCGGGCCGCGCCACGTCCGGGGGCGTCCAAGCCGAGCGGTGGCGCTGGGCCGCGTGGTCCGGCTCCGCGTGGAAACGCTCCGCGCGGTGGTCCCGGTAAACGTTAGGCCGCGGCGGGGGTCCGAACCCCCGTCCACCGCCTGAGCGCCGGCCAGCGGATCGACAGTTCGGCCACCGCGATGAAGCCGGCCAGCACCACCAGGGCGCTGGCGATCAGTCCGGCCTTGAACTCGTGCGGGGCGTCGGGGCGGGTGGTCATCGGCCGGATCAGCAGCAGGATGACGGCGTTGTTGGCCGCGTGGGCGCCGATGCCCAGCTCGACGCCGCCCAGGCGCAGGGCCATCCAGGTCAGGCCAGCGCCCATGGCCGCGCGCACCAGGAAGGCGTCGATATTGGGATCGAAGTGGATGGCGGCGAACAGCAGGCCGTTCAGCGCCATCAACGCGACCGGATTGTGGATGTAGGCCGCGCTCTGCTTCAGCAGCCAGCCGCGGAAGACCAGCTCTTCGGCGGCGGCCGCCAGGATCAGCAGGCCGATCGCCAAGGCCGCGTAAAGCGCCTGTCCGGCAAGGTTGGGGGACATGCGGGCCAGCGGGGGCTCGATCGCCTCGCCGCCCAGGGCCGCGAAGCCGACGACGGCGATCATCACGACGCCGACCAGGACGAGGCCGCCCAGCAGCAGGCGCCAGCGCACGGCCTCGCCACGATTGACGTAGTCGGTGATCTTGCGGTGGTGGATGGCGCCGGCGGCGAACACGAAGCCGACCGCCGCGCCCAGGTTCACGCCGGCCAGCACCGTCAACAGGAACAGCGACTCGCGGGCGGATGGATAGTCCATGGGCGAGGCGGAGAATACGGCGAACAGGTCGCCGGCGGCCGGCGCGCCGTCCAGGCCGCTGACGACCAGCACGGCGATCAGGATCGCCGCCGCTCCGCCAAGCAGGGCTCCCACGGCCCCGGCCAGAACCCCGATCGGCACGGCGAATGCCGTCCGCCACGGGTCGCGGTCATAGGGCGACAGGTCGGCCAGGAAGCGCGACTGCTTCATCGCCTCCATCAGCTCGCCCATGCGCATCGCCCGATCGCCTTTCCCCAGCGTGTTGGCCTCGTCCATCCGACCATTCGGGCGACTAAGAGGGAACGGCCGCGATCTTGTAAAGCGCGTGCTTGCCGCAGGGCGCTCGGGACGGCACACATCCCGTTACCGGTTGTAAGGGGACAGGCATGAGCGACGGCGTTTTGAGCAATGGGGGGCACGACAGCACGCCCGGACACCTGCATCGGCTGGTGTTGTTCTCGGACGCCGTGTTCGCCATCGCCATCACCTTGCTGGCCATCGAGATCCATCCGCCGCACCACTGGCACGGCGTGGCCGACCTGTTCGGGCAGATGGGCGCGAAGCTTACCGCCTATGCCGTCAGCTTCGCGGTGGTCGGGGTCTGCTGGTTCAGCCATCGCCGGGTGTTCGCGCGCCTGGTGCGGGCCAATGGCGGGCTGGACTTCGTGAACTTCTTGGTGCTGGGCCTGATCGCCCTGCTGCCGCTGGCCACGGAACTGCTGTGGGAATCGCGGGGCGGCCAGGCCGTGCCGATCTATCTGGGGCTGGTCGCCCTGATCGGCGTGGCGATGGGCCTGGTCTGGGCCTATGCCGCCTTCGTCGGCAAGCTGACCGAACCGATGCCGGCCGGCGAGGCCTGGTTCGTGCTGCTGCGCGTGGCGCTGCTGCCGGGCCTGATGTGTGGCCTGACCCTGTTCAGCCTGGTCCATGCCTGGGGCTGGATCCTGATGATCCTGCTGGTGGTCGGCCTCAACCTGGCCGGCCGTCGCCTGACGTCGAAGGCGGCCTGATGCGTATCGTCTCGGGCCAGTATCGCGGCAAGGCGATCATCGCGCCGCCGGGTGGCGCCACGCGCCCCACCTCCGACCGCGCCCGCCAGGCCGTGTTCAACATCCTGGAGCACGCCGCCTGGGCGCCGGCGCTGCACGGTGCGCGGATCATCGACGTGTTCGCCGGGTCGGGCGCGCTGGGGCTGGAGGCCCTGTCGCGGGGCGCTGGCTTCTGCCTGTTCGTCGAGACCGACGACGCCGCGCGCGGCGCGATCCGCGAGAACATCGACGCCATGCACCTGTTTGGCGTCACCCGCGTGCACCGCCGCGACGCCACCGACCTCGGGCCGCGCCCGGCCAGCGCCGGCGCGCCGTTCGACATCGCCTTCCTGGATCCGCCCTACGCCAAGGGCCTGGGCGAGAAGGCGGTGGCCGAGTTGCGCGCCCACGAATGGCTGGCCCCCGGCGCGATCCTGATGTTCGAGCGCGGGCGAAGTGAAGCGGACCCGGTGCTCGAGGGTTTTGAGCAGATCGACGCGCGCGACTACGGCGCCGCGCGCGTCCTGTTCTACAAGCTGACTTGATGCTTGGCGCGTGACGGGCGCCGAACCCGGTCTCCACTTTCGGCTGTCACGCGGGGCTCACCACGCCTTAGCGCCCACCCGGTTGTCGAGCTGGGCGCGGAGGCTGCCGAGTCCCAGCCGGGTGATCCGGTAAGGGCCGCCGTCCTGGCTGGCGATCAGCCGCTTTCGTTTCAACGACTGGAAGACCCCGACCGAACAGTCGGTCAGCGCCCAGCCGTCGCGGGTGATGCAGTCGGCCGCGACGATCTTGCCGTGGTCGTCACGTTCGAGTTCGATCCGGCCGCCTTGGGCCAGAGCATGCAGCGTGCGTTGCTGCGGTTTGGAAATGTTCAAGGGATTGTCCGAGGGATCGAGGCATACGATCGCGCACCGCGCCGGCGGATACGCGGGCGGAAGCGGGCCTGATCGACTTTCGAACCGAGGTTCGGAGCCTGTTAGGCCCGCGCCTCGCGCACAATCTCGGACATGAACCACACAAGAGAAGTTGGTGTGGGGAAGATGGGGCAGGACGCGGCGAAGCTCAAGCGCTCGCCGTGTCCGTAGCCGCTACTTCTTGGCCTTGGCGGGCGTGGTCTGGGTCACCTTGACCGGCGCGCCCTGTTGGCGAGCATCGCTGACCAGGCCGGCGCAGTCGGCGTCCTTGGCCTCGCCGGTCGTGACGAAGGGCAGGAGCGCCGCCAGCGGATTGATGATCGACCCCAGGGCCGCGGCGACGCCGCCCTGACCGACCGCCTTGCTGGCGTCCAGGCCGGGCTTCGGGGCCATGATCGGACCCTTGATGGTGATCGGGATGAACAGGCGCACCAGGCGCGGCTTCTTGCTGTCGCCCTCGATGCGGAAATCGATCCGCTCGGTCGCCAGGTTCACCGTGCCCCGGCCCCGCGCCAGCACGACGCCGGTGTCGGCCACCAGGTGGTTGGTGGTCATGATCCCGTTCTTGACCGAGAAGTCGGCGACGGCGCAGCGCACCGGCGTCTCCTTGTTGCTCTTGGACAGCAGCAGGATCAGGCCCTTGGAGGCGTTGACGCCCAAGAGCTCGGCGAAGGCCTGGCGGATCTCGCCGCGCGGCGCGACCACGGTCACCGAGCCGTCGGCCGAGGCGGCCGCGCGGTGGACGCTGTTGCCGGCGCCGGTCAGCTTGGCCCGGGCCATCAGAGCGCCTTCGATAGCCGGCTTGCCGTCGGTCTTCAGCGGGATGAAGTCCTCGATGCGAGCGTTGGTCAGGCGCACGTCCATGTCGGTCCGTGGCACGGCCGGACGGGCGTCCAGGCGCACCTTCCCGCGCAGATCGCCGCGCGAGAAGGTGAAGGCGATCGGGTCCATGGTCAGCACGCCCTTGTCCAGGGTCAGGTCGACGCTGACCTTGCGCAGCGGCAGGTTCGGGGCGTTCACCGTGTCGGCGCGATAGGTGACCTTGGCGTCCATGGCGCGGACGCGATCGACCTGCAGGGTGGCGTCGGGCAGCAGGCGCTGGACGGCGTCGCGCTGGGCGGCCTCGACCTTCTGGCCGGCCGAAGCGGTCTCGCCGCGACCCGTGGCCGGGGCGGCGCCGAACAGGCTGCCCAGGTCGTCGAAGTCCAGCCGGCGCGAGCGCAGCGCGGCTTCCAGATAGGGCCGCTCACGCCCGGTCAGCACGAAGAGGTCGCCGCGGATGTCGCTGTCGCCGATCCGGCCCGACAGCGTCTCGAAGTCGTAGCGGTCGCCCTTGCGCACCAGGTGGCCCGAGACCTTGTAAGGCGGGGTGTTGGGCAGGGTCAGGCCGGTCAGGTCGTGCAGCCGGTTCAGGTCGGCGCCCGCGATCGACAGCTGGGTCTCGAAGCGGCCCAGGTCGAACGGTTTGGTGACGTTGCCCTCGGCCGTGATCCGGGTGGAGCCGGCGCGGATGTCGGCGTCGAACGGATAGGGGCGGCTGGGCGAGATGTTCAGCAACGGGCCGCCGGTGACCTGAGCCACGAAGGCGGCGTTGTTCAGACTGCCCTTGCCCTCCAGCACGAAACGGCCGCCGCGCTCGCCAGCGCGCTCCTGGGCGTTGACCGTGCCGACAAACAGCGCGCCGCGCTGGCGGTCATCGACCCGCAGCTTGCCCTCATTGATCACGAAGCGTTGGATGGCCGGCAGCTTCAGCGGCGGCGCGTCCTTGCGCGGCGCGCCGAAGGTCCAGTTGGCTCGGCCGTCCTTGTCGCGCAGCAAGCGCACGTCGGCCCTGTCGATGGCCAGGAACGGCAGGATCACCTGGCCCCGCAGCAGCGGCAGGATCTTGATCTGCACGGCGATGCGCTGGACCTGGGCCATCTGGCCGGAGCCGGAGTCCTTGTCGACCGACTTGGCCCAGGCCGGCTGGCCGATGCGCAGGTTGTAGGCCTCGGCCTTGGGCGAGAACGACCAGGGGTGGACCCGCAGGTCGCCGGCGATCACCACTTCGCGCTGCAACTGGACCGAGGCGTAGCGCCCGATCGGGCCGCGCAGCCAGTTCCAGTCGAAGATCACCAGGAAAATGATGATCGCCGCCAGCAGCGTCAGGGCCGCGCCGATCCCGATGCGAGCGCGTCGCGAAAGGCCTCGGAAGGGGTTCCGGGGCGGCCTGGGCGCGGGCATGACGTCGACGTTGGACAGGATCGTGGCTCCGGTTGAACCCACACAACGCGTGGAGCCGGCGATACTGTTCCAATTTGAAGCGCGTTAGCCTCGAAAGGCCTCGTCAGTAAACGAGACCGATCCGGCAGACGACCGCCCCCGCGATCAGAAATACGGCGATGGCCACGAGTTCATAGGCCTTGAAAAACGGCCGGCTTGGCGTGCGCATGGTCTGTTGTTCCCCCGTCCCATTTTGGTGCAACTCGACGCACTTGGCGCAAGGGCGGCGCCACCCGCTTTGGGTTAGGGCGTCTTTCCGGGCCAGATCAGATAACCGGCTTCGTCGCGCCCGGCGGCGACATAACCGTAATGCACATAAGGCGGACGGTGGTTCACGGCAGGGTCCCCACGACCCTGGTCGTGTCCGTCGCCATAGGCGCGAACGCGTTCGTACTCGTACTGGTCGACCCGACGGTCGTGGCGGCGTTCGCCATAGCGGTCGCCCGCGTAACGATCGCCATAGGAGGGCTCGTAACCGCCGCGTGTCTCGATATCCAGACGGCGATCGCCGTAGCCCCACTGATCATGATCGGCCCAGCCTTGCTGGGCGTCGCACTCGACACGGTCCCAGCGATAGGCGCCGCCCGGACCGGTCACCCGGCGCGCGACGCAGTCGCCGGGCCCCGAGTTCGGCGGCAGCAGCTCCGAATCCAGCGGCAGGCCCACGCCCCGATGCGGCTGAGCCATCGCCGGCGCGGCGAGGCTGACCAGGGTCAGAACCAGAGCGGGAAAGAGGCGGAACGCGGTCATGGAGGTTAACAAAACATTTCCCGAGCGACCGTGAGCGCCTTTTCACCCAGCAAGCGAGCGTGGCCTTGCACGCAAGTGAGGCTTCCCTTGGCGGCGGGCCGCGGCTAGCGTGGATCAAACAATTGTTTGAGGGCGGCCATGGCGATCGAGGCGGTGATCTGGGACTTCGGCGGCGTGTTCACGACCTCGCCCTTCGAGGCCTTCCGCCGCTACGAGACCCAGCGCGGCTTGCCCGCCGACTTCATCCGCGCGGTCAACGCCACCGACCCTGACGTGAACGCCTGGGCCCGGTTCGAGCGCGCGGAGATCGACGCGGCGGCCTTCGACGTCCTGTTCCTGGAGGAAGCCACGCGCCTGGGCCACGCCGTGCGCGGGGCCGAAGTGCTTCCGCTGCTCTATGGCGACCTGCGGCCTCGGGTGCTGGACGCGCTGAAGACCTGCAAGGCGCGGTTCAAGGTCGGCTGCATCACCAACAATGTCCCGACCGGCCACGGACCCGGCATGGCCCAGAGCGCCGACAAGGCGCTGGCGGTCGGTGAGATCATGGCCCTGTTCGACGCGGTGATCGAAAGCTCCAAGGCCGGGGTGCGAAAGCCAGACCCCCGCATCTACCAGATGATGTGCGAGCTGCTGGGCGTCGCGCCCGCGCGGTGCGTCTACCTCGACGACCTGGGCGTCAACTGCAAGCCGGCGGCGGCGCTGGGCATGAAGGCCATCAAGGTCTCGACCGAGGCCCAATTGCTGGCCGACCTTGCCGAAGCGACGAGATTGTCGTTCTGAGGGGACGAAGTTCCTTCGGAGAGACCTCCATGTCCCGTCCCCGCATCGGCGCCGCCGCCGCGATCGCCCAACTGCAAGGCTGGAGCGCCGCGCCGGATCACAAGGACGCCATCGCCAAGACCTTCAAGTTCGCGGACTTCAACGAGGCGTTCGGCTTCATGACCCGCGTGGCGATCATGGCCGACAAGCTCGACCACCACCCCGAATGGTTCAACGTCTACAACCGCGTCGAGGTGCTGCTGACCACCCACGACGCCGACGGGGTGACGGAGCTGGACGTCCAGCTCGCGAAGTTCATGGACAGCGCGGCCTGAAGAATTCAAACTCCCGTTTGAATTATAATCGGGAGGACGCCTCGATGGCGCAGAGCACGGGCCGGGTCGCCGGCAAGAAGGCTTTCATCACCGGCGGGGCCCAGGGGCTGGGCGCGGCGGCGGGGCGGATGTTGGCCAAGGAAGGCGCCAGGGTCGCGCTGGCCGACCTCAACCTGGCGGGCGCGCAAGCCGTGGCCGACGAGATCAACGCCGCCCACGGCGCCGGCACGGCCTTCGCCTATCAGCTGGACGTCACCCAGGAAGACCAGTGGATCGAGGTCCTGGAACAGGCGACCCAGGCCATGGGCGGCCTGTCGGTGCTGGTCAACAACGCCGGCATCGGCGGCGACGGCCCGATCGAGAATCTGGATTTCGGCCTCTGGAAGAAGGTGATGTCGGTCAATGTCGACTCGGTCTTCCTGGGCGCCAAGCACGCCCTGACCCATATGCGGGCCCATCAGCCCGGCTCGATCATCAATCTCTCGTCGATCGCCGGCCTGATCGCCAACGGCAATTCGCCAGCCTACAACGCCTCGAAGGCGGCGGTCTGGCTGCTGTCCAAGAACATCGCGCTGTACTGCGCCAAGATGAAGCTCGACATCCGCTCGAACTCGATCCACCCGACCTTCATCGACACCCCGATCCTGGACGGCTTCTCGGCGCGGTTCGGCAAGGAAGAGGCCTTCGCCAAGCTGGCGCGGCAGGTGCCGCTGGGCCGCATCGGCGAGCCGAACGACATCGCCAACGCGGTGCTCTACCTGGCCAGCGACGAGAGCAAGTTCATGACCGGCGCCGAGATCAAGGTCGACGGCGGCATCTCGGCGATGTGATGCGCCGACGGGTTCTCCTCCCCCTCTGGGGGAGGTGGCCCAGAGGGCCGGAGGGGGCAGCTCCGCATAGGCCGAGCCGCCCCCTCAGTCGCTTCGCGACAGCTCCCCCAGAGGGGGAGCAGATTCAGAACCTACCGCGGCGCGCGCTTGGCCAGGATCCGCTGCAGGGTGCGCCGATGCATGTTCAGCCGGCGCGCCGTTTCCGACACGTTGTGGCCGCACATCTCGTAGACACGCTGGATGTGTTCCCAGCGGACGCGGTCGGCGCTCATCGGGTTTTCCGGCGGGGCTGGAGCGGCGTCCTTGGCGGCCAGCAGGGCGCGGGCCACGTCGTCGGCGTCGGCCGGCTTGGACAGGTAGTCGACCACCCCCGCCTTCACCGCCGCCACGGCCGTGGCGATGTTGCCGTAGCCGGTCAGCATGATGACCTTGGCGTCGGGACGCGCGTCGCGCACCGCCTCCACCACCTTCAGGCCCGACCCGTCCTCCAGCCGCATGTCCAGCACCGCGTGGGCCGGAGCGGCGCCGCGCAGGATGGTGAGGGCCTCGGCGACGGAAGCTGCCAGGGTCACCTCGAAGCCGCGCTGCTCCAACGCCCGTCCGAGTCGGGTCCGCAAGGGTCCGTCATCGTCCAGAAGCAGCAGCGTCTTGTCCGGCAGGGCCGCGACCAGCTCTCCAATATCCGCCATGAAGTCCGCGCCTCCCCAGCGCCAATACTCAACAGGCCAAATAACAACCCATAGTTTCCAGGATACGCACCGTACTTCAAGCCCCGATAAATCCGGGAGCTTCAAGCGCGGGTCTGGGCCAGCGGGCCGACACCACGGCGCCGCCACGGCGTCCATTACGGAAATCCACGGTGGCGCCGGTTCGTTCCAGCAGAGTCTTGGCGATAAAGAAGCCAAGCCCCATGCCGATATGTCCCGTGCGAGAGCCTTCCGCGCCGGGGCGGGTGGTGACGTACGGTTCGCCCAGCTTGGCCAGCACTTCCGGCGAGAAGCCGGCGCCGTCGTCGCGGGCCTCGATGACGATGTAGCGGGCGTCGAAGCGGGCGATGACGATCACCTCGCTGCGGGCGAAATCGACCGCGTTCTCGACGATCGAGGTCATGGCGTGGATGATCTCGGGGCGCCGCCAAATGTCCGGCGCGGTCTCGCCCGACGGACCGTTGACCACGGCCTCGACGCGAATGCCATGCACCAGGTGCGGCTCGATGACGTCCTGGACCAGCTGCACCAGGCTCATGCGCTCGTGCACGGCGTCCTTGGCCTCGGGCATTTCGGTCAGGCGTTGCAGGATCTCGCGGCACCGCGCCGCCTGGCCGATCAGCAGTTCGGCGTCCTCGCGAATCTCCTCGCTGGCGGCGTTGCGAGCCATTTCGCGCGACACGACCGAGATGGTGGCCAGCGGCGTCCCCAGCTCGTGGGCGGCGGCCGCGGCCAGGGCGCCCAGGGCCGACAGGCGCTGCTCCCGGGCCAGCACGGTCTCGGTGACGTTCAAGGCCAGCTCCATCCGCGCCGACTCGCTCGCCGCCTGCCAGGCATAGGCGGCCGTCAGGATGATGCCGACGATCCGCGCCGCGACGATCGTCCAGAGCATCAACGGGCTGGGCTCGAACGGCATGGGCTGGCCGTTGATCGTGGGGAGCGGCATGTGGAACAGCGCCAGCAGGACCGACGAGGCGATGGCCAACAGGCCCAAGGCGATCGCATAGCGCGCCGGCAGGGTCGCCGCCGCGAGGGTGACCGGAGCGATCAACAGCAGCGCGAAGGGATTGTGCGCGCCGCCGGTCAGGTAGATCAGGCCGGACAGCTGCAGGATATCGAAGGCGATCTGGGCGGTGGCCTCGCCGTCGCGAGCCAATCTTTGGCCGCTGGACGCCAAGCCCAGCAACACGTTCAGCCAGGCCGACAGCGCGATCAGGGTGAAACAGAGCGCCCAGGGCACCTGCAGCTTCAGGGCGAGGCCGCTCACCAACAGCACGGCGGTCTGCCCGACCACCGACACCCAGCGCTGCGTCAGCAGGGTGCGAACCCTTAAGCGTCCGCGGCGAAGCCCAGGCGCGGTCCAGGACCAGGCGTCATCTTGCGCCGGTTCGTCACCCGGATTATCGAGCCCTTTATGACGTTGATCGTCGGGCGTCCTCGCGAACGAAACGTCAGTCATGTCCGCAAGATTGTCCATATTCTCGCGCGTGGCGAGAGTAAAAGATCGGGCGGCCGCAAATGGATGAAATGCACATGCCTCGCCACCGCCTCATCCTGATCCTGGCCTGCGTGATTGGCCTCGCGGTAACCGCGGGTCTGGCCTGGAACGCCGGCGTGTTCAAAACCGAGCCGCCCGTGCCGATCGGCGGGCCGTTCCAGATGGTCGACCAGAACGGCAAGCCCGCCACCGAGAAGGTGCTGAAGGATAAATGGAGCCTGGTGTTCTTTGGTTTCACCTACTGCCCCGATGTCTGCCCCGGCACGCTGCAGGCCTTGTCGGCGGCGACCGATCAGCTGGGGCCCAAGGCCAAGGACCTACAGATCGTCTTCGTCTCGGTCGATCCAGGCCGTGATACGCCCGAGCAGATGAAGACCTATCTGTCGAACGACTACATTCCCAAATCGACGATCGGCCTGACCGGCACGCCCGAGCAAGTCCAGGTCGCGGCCAAGGCTTACAAGGTCTATTACGCCAAGAGCGGCGAGGGGCCCGGCTACACCATGGACCACTCGACGGTGACCTACCTGATGGACCCCAAGGGCCGGTACAAGACCGTGATCCCCTATGGCACGCCGCCGGACGAAATCGCCCGCCGGATCTCCGACGCGATGCGGGAAGGTTGAGAGCGCTACCATCTCGGCGTGAGGCGACGCTGTGACGCGCCGCAAAAAGTCCTCGCGGGGTAGACTCTCTTAGGCTTTGGCGTGCTATGTTGCATCGCAACATAGCGGATGCGCCATGCTCTACGCCATGCACGAGGCGGCTTACTACGCCTCCACCCCCATGCGCCTCGCGGCGCGGGCGGCCCGGGACTTCTGGGGATCGCCGCTGAACCCGGCCGCCGACTCGGCCATGGGCCGGCGCATGCACGCCGGCGCGGACCTGTTCGCCAACGTCACGCGGCGCTACGGCAAGCCCAAGTGGAACCTCGACACGATCAAGGTCGGTCAGGTCGACGTGCGGGTCCGCCCGACCGTGGTCTGGGAAAGTCCCTGGGCGCGTCTGATCCAGTTCGACCGCGACATGGCCGACATGCGCCGGGCCGGCAAGTTCAGCCTCGATCCCGCCGTGCTGATCGTCGCGCCGCTTTCGGGCCACTACGCCACCTTGCTGCGCGGCACGGTCGAGGCTTTCCTGCCCGACCACGCCGTGTTCATCGTCGACTGGGTCAATGCTCGCGAGGTCTCGGTCCTGGAGGGGCGTTTCGACTTCCACGACTATATCGATCACATCATCCAGATGCTGTCGGTGCTGGGGCCCCGCCCCAATGTCGTGGCCGTCTGCCAGCCCGGCCCGCCGGTCCTGGCCGCCGCCGCGCTGATGGCCGAGCAGAACCATCCCTCGCGCCCGGCCAGCATGACCTTCATGGGCTCGCCGATCGACGCGCGCCTGTCGCCGACCGTGACCAACCAGCTGGCCGAGGAAAAGCCGTTCACCTGGTTCCAGTCGAACATGATCTACACCGTGCCGCCGCCCTATCCGGGCGCGGGCCGGCGCGTCTATCCGGGCTTCGTCCAGCTGGCCAGTTTCATGAGCATGAACGCCGAGCGCCACCAGGAAGCCCACCGCCGCTATTTCGACGACCTGGTGAAAGGCGACGGCGACAGCGCCGACAAGCACCTGGAGTTCTATGACGA
Organism: Caulobacter sp. ALps2; assembly: GCF_058681635.1. Taxonomy (NCBI): domain Bacteria; kingdom Pseudomonadati; phylum Pseudomonadota; class Alphaproteobacteria; order Caulobacterales; family Caulobacteraceae; genus Caulobacter; species Caulobacter sp. ALps2. Next base: position 1,262,879 of record NZ_CM178743.1, on the reverse strand, counting down.
GTATCTGTCGGTCCTGGACCTTACCGAGGAATTCTACCTCCAGACCATCGACATCGTCTTCCAGCAGTATCTGCTGCCCAAGGGCGAGCTGATGCATCGCGGGACACGCGTGAAGCCCGAGGCGATCACCGATATCGGCCTGATGACGGTCGAAGGCGAGAACGACGACATTTCCGGCATCGGCCAGACCCAGGCCGCCCACGGCCTGTGCTCGAACATCCCCGAGGACCTGAAGCTGGACTATGTGCAGCCCAGCGTCGGCCACTACGGCGTGTTCAACGGCCGCCGCTTCCGCGAGGAGATCTATCCGCGCGTGCGCAAGTTCATCCGCAAGTGCGACCCGCATTTCGACGAAGAGGCGTAACGCCACGGACGCTTGCGGGCGGGCGCGGCGCACACGATCTTAGGCGTTGATGTTCGCGCGCGCTGCCCAACGTTTTTCCGACGGTGATCGACTGGAGATCGGCGGCTGGCCGGTTCGCCTGCGGGTGGACGGCCGGGCCCGGCGGATCTCGCTGCGCGTCGACCGGGCCAAGTCCGAGGTCGTCGCCCTGGCCCCCAACCCCAAGCGCCTGAACGAGGCCGTCGCCTTCGCCCAGGAGAAGTCCGGCTGGATCGCCAAGCAGCTGGCGGCCTTGCCCGAAAGGATGAGCCTGGCGCCCGGCGGGATCCTGCGCCTGAACGACCGGGCCTATCGCCTGGAGGTCGGTCCTGGCCGCGCCCGGATCGATGGTGACCGTATCGTCGCCCCCGACGACGCCAACTGGGGCCTGAAGGTCGTGCGCCTGGCCAAGCGCGAGGCGCTGGCGATCCTGACCGACCGCACCGCCGTCCACGCCGCCGCCCTGAACCGGCCCATGCCCTCGGTGGCCGTGGCCGACCCGAAGGCGCGCTGGGGCTCGTGCCGTCCAGCCACGTCCCGCGCGCCAGCGGCGATCCGTTACAGCTGGCGGCTGATCCTGGCCCCGGCGGCGGTGGCCGACTACGTCGTCGCCCACGAGTGCGCGCACCTGATCGAGGCCAACCACGGCCCGAGGTTCTGGGCGCTGTGCGAGGAACTGGTGGGCGACCCCGCGCCGCACCGGGCATGGCTGCGGGCCCACGCGGCGGAACTGCACGCGATCGGGGCTTAAGGCGCGGCCAGGCAGCCTGCTCCCCTTCTGGGGGAGCTGTCGCGAAGCGACCGAGGGGGCGTCGCCGGCCTATGCGGAGTTGCCCCCTCTGGCCCTCTGGGCCACCTCCCCCAGAGGGGGAGGAGATTTCAAACCTCAGTAAGGCAGCTGGTCCGCCGGCGGCGTCGTGCCCGCGGGGGTCTCGGCCGCCGGGCCTTCCGGCGTCGGCGTCGGGTTGATCAGGTCACCGATCGGGTCGGTGCTCTCGACCGGCGGAGGCTCGACCACGCCGCCCGGGATCGGGGTCGCCTTCAGGCGCGGCAGCGCGGCGGACATGAAGGTGCGCCAGACCTCGGCCGGAGCGCCGCCGCCGGTGATCCGCTTCATCGGTGTGTTGTCGTCCTTGCCGGTCCAGACGGCGGTGACGAAGCCGCCGGTGTAGCCGACGAACCAGGCGTCCTTGTAGTCGCTGGTCGTGCCGGTCTTGCCGGCGATGTCGTAGCCGGCGACCTTGGCGCGGGCCCCCGTGCCCGAGGTCACGACTTGGCGCATCATCTGGTTCATGTACTGCAGGGCCGGCGAGCCGATCACGGCCGAGCGGGCCTGCCTGTCGACCCCGTGGTCGTAGAGGACCTTGCCGCTGGCGGTGCGGATGCGCTCGATGCCGTAGCCCTTGGCCAGGAAGCCGCCGTTCGAGAAAGGAGCGTAGGCCTGGGCCATTTCCATCGGCGACACCTCGACGGCGCCCAGGGCCATCGACGGATCCAGCTGAATCTTGCTGGTGATGCCCAGGCGGCGGGCGGTGGCGGCGACGTTGCTGGTGCCGACCTCGTTGGCGAGGCGCGCGGCGACCGTATTGATCGACTGGGCCAGGGCCGTCTGCAGGGTGATCGGACCCAGGTACTTGTTGGTGTAGTTCCGCGGTTCCCAATTGCCGATCTTGACCGGTTCGTCGACGACCATGACCGCCGGCGTGCGGCCGGCCTCCATGGCGGTCAGGTAGACGAACGGCTTGAAGGCCGAGCCGGCCTGGCGGCGGGCGGTGGTGGCGCGGTCGAATTGGCTGTCGGTATAGTCGGCGCCGCCGACATAGGCGCGGATGCGGCCTTCGCCATCGATGGCGACCAGGGCCGCCTGCTGCACGCCCTGAGCCACATGGCCCTCGACGCCCAGCTTGACGGCGCGCTCGGCCGAGACCTGGATCGGCAAATCAAGGGTGGTCTCGACGACGAGGTCCTCGGTCGGTTCGCCGACCAGCGACCGGACCTGGGCGTCGATATAGTCGGTGAAGTACTGGGCGCGCTGGTTGGCCAGGGTGGCCGAGACCTGCACCGGCGTCTTGAAGGCCTCGTCGCGCTGCTCGGCGGTGATGGCCTTGATGCGCACCATCTCGTCCAGGACGATCGTGGCGCGGCGCGCGGCGCGTTCCTTGGCCGAGACCGGCGAGTAGCGGGCCGGGCCCTTCATCATGCCGGCCAGCAGGGCCGCTTCGCCGATCGTCAGTTCCTTGGCCGGCTTGTTGAAGTATCGCTGCGAGGCGGCCTCGATGCCGTAGGCGCCGGCCCCGAAATAGACCCGGTTCATGTACAGGGCCAGGATCTGCTTCTTGGAGAACTTCAGCTCCAGCCAGACAGCCAGGATCAGCTCCTGGGCCTTGCGGCGATAGTTCTGGGCCGGGCTCAGGAACAGGTTGCGGGCCAGTTGCTGGGTGATGGTCGAGCCGCCACGCTGCGGGCCGCCGTCATGGGTGGCGTTCCAGACCAGCGAGCGGGCGATGCCCCAGGGGTTGAAGCCGAAGTGGTGATAGAACTGGCGGTCCTCGATCGCGACGAAGGCGGCCGGCACGTATTCGGGCAGGGCGTCGATGTCGACCGGCGGCGCGTACTGGCTGCCGCGCACCGCGAGCAGGGCGCCCGAGCGGTCCAGATAGTTGATCGAGGGCTGGCGCTTGACGTCATAGAGCTTGGACGTGTCGGGCAGGTCGCTGGCGAACACCGCGAAGAAGGCCACGACGAAGATCAGGCCCCAGACGCCCAGGACGGTGCCCCAATAGACCAGGGCCTGGAGCGGGGTGCGCTGCGGCTTGGCCGCCTTGTTCCCGCCGAAGGGTCCGTTCGCCATGGTCGTCCTGTTCCAAGTGCGCCGAGAGGCGCGCGATCACACGCGCTCACGCGCGTTCCGTTTAGCCGAAGCCCACAGAACGCGCGACAAGATTGACGAGAAGTGAACGTCCGTTGCGGCGCTCTTGTGGCGGTGGTTTCTCGGCGCCATTGCGCTACCTATAATTGAGGAAACAAACAACGAACGACCAGGACGTTTATGGCTTCGTCATCTGAGGACCCCCAAGTCGCGCCGGACTCCTTGGCCTCGCCGCCCGAGGCTGCCAAAAGGACCCCCGTGTACGTCCCTCCCGAATCCCCCGAACTCGACCACGCCCGCGAAGTCCTGCGGCGCACGTTTGGCCATGCCGACTTCCGAGGCATGCAGGCGGGGGTGATCAACGAGATCCTGGCCGGCCACAGCGCCATGGCCGTGCTGCCCACCGGCGGCGGTAAGAGTCTGTGCTACCAGATCCCGTCGCTGATCCGGCCCGGCGTGGGCCTGGTGATCTCGCCGCTGATCGCCCTGATGGCCGACCAGGTCCAGGGCCTGCGCCAGGCCGGCGTCGCGGCCGAGCGGCTGGACAGCAACGTCTCCATGGATGAGCGCGGCGACATCTGGCGGCGCATCGACGCCGGCGAGGTGGACATGCTGTACCTCTCGCCCGAAGGCCTGATGCAGCCGTGGATGCTGGATCGCCTGGCCCGCACGCCGCTGGCCCTGATCGCCGTCGACGAGGCCCACTGCGTCAGCCAGTGGGGGCACGACTTCCGGCCTGAATACCGGATGATGGGCCGCTTGGCCGAGCTGTTCCCCGGCGTCCCGCGCCTGGCGGTCACCGCCACGGCCGACGCCCGGACACGCGACGACATCCGCGCCGAGCTGCGCCTGCAGGGCGCGGCCGAGTTCGTGGACAGCTTCGCCCGGCCGGAGCTGGCGCTCAGCGCCGAGCGCAAGCGGGGCAAGGGCCACGATCGTGTCGTCGAGCTGGTTCTGGAGCGTCCGGGCCGCGCCGGGGTCGTCTACGCCGGCAGCCGCGACTCCACCGAGAAGCTGGCCGAGAAACTGATCGCCGAGGGTATCCCGGCCGTGGCCTATCACGCCGGCCTCGACAAGGCCGTTCGGGCCAAGCGCCTGGAGGACTTCCTGGAGGCCGACGCGGCGGTGATGGTGGCGACGATCGCGTTCGGCATGGGCGTCGACAAGCCCGACGTCCGCTTCGTCATCCACGCCGACCCGCCGGCCGCCATCGAGGCCTATTGGCAGGAGGTCGGCCGCGCCGGCCGCGACGGCCAGCCGGCCGAGGGCATCACCCTGTACGGCTCGGCCGACATGGCCTGGGCGGGGCGCCGGATCGAGACCAAGGACGCGCCCGACGAGGTCAAGCAGGCCCAATCGCGCAAGCTGCGGCAATTCTATTCGATGCTGGAAGGCGTCACTTGCCGCGCCGCCGCCGTCCGCCGTTATTTCGGCGAGGAGGGCGTGGCGCGCTGCGGGGTGTGCGACGTCTGCGTCTCGCCGCCCACGGGAATCGACGCCACCGAGGCGGCCCAGAAGGCCCTGTCGGCGGTCCACCGCATGGGCGGCCGCTATGGACGCGGCCGGCTGATCGAGCACCTGCTGGGCAAGACCAAGGACGTCACCCCGCAGGAGGCCCAGCTGCCGACCTTCGGCATCGGCCGGGAGTTCAGCCAACCGGTCTGGCGCGACCTGTTCGACACGCTGATCTTCGAAGGCCTGCTGCGCGAGGATCCCAATGACGGCCGGCCCCTGATCGGCCTGGGCGACGTCGAGGGCGTGCGCCAGGTCTATCGCGCCGAGCGCCGGGTGGCCCTGCGCCAGATGGCCGAGGCCCCCGAGATCGGCCGCGCGACCGGCGCCCGCAAGCGCCGCGAGGGCAAGGCCCTGACCATCCCGACCGAGAACCAGGTGCTGTTCGAGGCGCTGCGCTCGTGGCGCAAGGAGCAGGCCCAGGCCCAGCACGTGCCGCCTTACGTCATCTTCCACGACGCCACCCTGGCCGAGATCGCCGCGGCGCGTCCGGCGAGCTTGGCCGCGCTGGGCAAGGCCGGCGGCGTGGGCCAGGGCAAGCTGGATCGCTACGGCGAGGCGGTTTTGAAGGTCGTGCGAGAGAACTAAACGGCGCGCGGGGTGTTAGCTCCCAGTCAAGCCGAGGAGCCTCCCCCATGACTGACATCAGCAGCCTTACCCCCGACACCTCGTCCGCCGCCGCCGCGCTGGACGGCGCGAAGAAGACGACCGCCGAAAAGACCAAGCAGGCCAAGGAAGCGGTGAGCAAGGCCGTGAAGTCGGCTCGCGAAACCGCCACCGAAGTGGCCGCCCAGACCCGCACCTTCGCCAGCGAAAAGGCCAAGGTCGGCGCCGCCTGGACCCGCGACAAGGCCCAGGTGGCCCATCACGCCGCCGAGGAACACCCCATGGGCGTCGCCATCGGCGCGTTCGCGATCGGCCTGGGCGTGGGTTTTCTGATCGCGCGGAATTTGGACTAGTTACAAACTCAGGCGCTCGGCGTTCACGCCCGCGGCCCGCAAGGCCGCGAGGCGGGCGAACGCCAGCGTCAGGGCCTTGCGACGCGCCGGCGCCAGGGGCGTGAGCGGCGCTTCCCGTACGACCGCGCCCCCGAAGCCGTCGGCGACGATCAGGCCGGGTTCCTCCGGCAGGACGCCTTCCGGAAAATGCGGCGCGACGGCGAAGTAGAAGGCGTCGCAATAGGGCGCGTACTCGCCCCACTTCCGATCGACCCGGAAATCCTCCAGCCCCGACTTCACCTCGACGATCAGCACGTCGCCCTTGGGACCCAGCGCCATCAGGTCGGCCCGCCGCCCGTTGGGCAAGGTCACCTCGGCCAGCGGCGCGTAGCCGAGGTCGATCAGCAGCCGCGCGGCGCCGCGCGTCACGGTCAGGGTCGTCTCCGGGCGGGAGGGCTGAAGCTGGATGATCACGTCCATCGCCGGAATAATGTTCCAGCTTTGTTCGCGGATCAAGCGTCGCTTAGCGAGCCGAGGTGTGGCGTTCGCGCCCGTCCTGCGGAAACGCCAGGCGGCCTCGTTCTAGGGCGCGGGTTGCTTCGTCGGCCGTAGCATCGCGACGTCATACCCCAGCGCCTTGGCGCGCGCCGTCAGCGCCGCGCGATCGGCGTCCGTCGGGAGCTCGCGCGACAGCAGCCACAGATAACGCCCCGAGCCCTCGCCGACGATCGACCAGCTGTAGTCGTCAGCGTGGTCCATGACCCAGTAGTCGCCAAAGAACGGGCCGAAGAAGCTGACCTTCAGCTTCGCGTTCGTGGTCTTGTCCGCGACCTTGGCCTTGCCTTCGCTGACCTTGACGGGGCCGTCGACCGCGCCCTGGTGGCAGGTGTTCAGCACCCGGATCAGGCCATCGGGGCGTTTGGAGTATTCGGCGGTGACGCCCTCGCAACCCTTCTCGAACCGCATGTCGTAGCGGGCGACCTCGTACCAGCGACCGGCATAGCGCTCGAGGTCGACGGCCTTGGCCGGTTGCGGCGGATTTGGGTTGCCGACCGGGCCGGCGACACAGGCCGACAGGCCGAGCGCCGCCGTGAGTGCGAGGAGAAGAAGTTTCAAGCGCCGGCTCCGGGTGGATGTTGCGGGAACTCCAGCTTCTCATAGCCCAGTTCCTTGACCCGCTCGAGGGCGACGGCCTTGGTCGAGGTGGGCATGTCGGCGGTGCGAGAGATCAGCCAGACATAGTTGCCGCCCGGCGTCGCCATGATCGCCCATGAGCCGTCGGCGGCGCAGTCCAGGACCCAGTACTCCTGCTTTCGCAGGCCGCCCAGGAAGCTCATCGTGAAGCGGGTGTTCTGGCTGTTGGGCAGGACCCGGCCGGTGGTCGCGAAGACCTTTTCCTCGCCCAGCGGCGAGCCGCGATGGCAGATCTGCCGAACCCTGAAACTGGAGCGCCCGCCTTGGGTATCGGTCGTGGTGAAGTCGGTTGTCGGGGCCTCGCAATTGCGCTGGCCGGCGTTGGGCGTCCGGGCGATCTCGTACCAGCGGCCTGAATAGAACGCGGCCGAGACCGGCTTGGCCGGCGGTTTCGCGGCCGCCAAGGCGTCCCCGGCGGTCAGGGTCATGGCGAACATGGTCGCCAGGACGATCTTGGAAAAGCGCATGGGCGAACCTTTGCCTCGGTTCGCCCAAACGCGGAGGGCGCGGTGAAGTTCCGCCTATTCGGCCGATCTCGATCGCCGGCCCCCTTTACCTTTTACTCGGCCGCGATCTCGATCGCGGCCCCTTTACCTCTTATTCGGCCGCGATCTCGATCGCGGCCAGGGGCCGGTTCTTGAAGTTGATGGCCTGCAGGTGGCGGATACCTTCCTCGGCGATGTCGTCGCCGACCATCCGGTCGCCCTCGGCCTTCAGCTCGTCGATGTCGACATACATGGCGTAGAAGGCCCGCGTGCGATCGGTGATGATGCCGGCGTTCAGCAGCGTCTTGACCAGCACCCGGAAGATGTTGGTCTGTTCCTTCATGTTCTCCCGACGCAGGTCGTCGGTCATGATCTTCCCGTACTCCTCGACCACCTTGTCGGGATCCAGGCCGAACTCGGCATAGAGGTCCAGCTGCTGGTGCGGCGAAACCAGGTTGAACAGCAGGGTCTGGAAGCAGTGCGCCGCCCAGTCCTCGATGATGGCGTGTTCTTCGGGGCTCAGCTTGGGCACCGTGCGATCGGCCCAGATCTTTCCGAATTTGTGGTGGAAGGCCTCGTCGGTCATCACCAGCTGCAGCAGCTTCTTGCCGACGGGATCGTTGATCTGGTTGAAGAAGGTGGCGAAGGCGCCCATGGCCAGGCCTTCCACCAGCATCTGCATGCCGATGATCTTCTTGTAGACCTCGGGCGCGCCGATGATCTCGACCAGCAGGGTCTTCAAGGCCGGGCCGCACTCGACCGGCTTGCCCCAGCGGGCCTTGATATATTTGGCGAAGGCCGTGACGTGGCGGGCCTCTTCGCGCGTCTGGTTGGCGGCGTATTCCTGGGCGCCCTGGTCCTTGAGCACGTGGCACAGGCTGGCCGACAGGTTCAGCGCGCCCTGCTCGCCGTGCAGGATCGACGAGAAGCTGCGCAGCACCGACTGATTGATGAAACGGATGCGCTGCTTGGGGTCGGACAGGTGGTTGGAGACGTAGTCGGTCGACAGCGCGATCACGAGATCCTCGGGCACCAGGGCCTGGTTCTCCATGTCGAACGGCTCGTCGAAGTCGATATAGGCCTTGTCCAGCGGATCCCAGAAGTGGTCGTGGGTCGCGGAAATGATCTTGTCGAAGGCGCTGGAGCGGGCGCCGTAGCGGTCGAGTTCGAGCATCGACTCGAAGTCGTCCGGCGCGACCGCGTCGTACATGGCGTCCTTGGTGATGTTCCGGTCTTTAGTGACTTGGTCTGTCATGTCGCGGCGCTCCCTATCGGCCGGGTGACGTCCATCAGCGGGGCCCGTCTTGCGCGGGTCTCCGGCTATCTAAACACTGTCAACTCAACTCTCGCCGTCGGTCAAATGAAAAATGACGGCGGCGTCACCTTCGGTCGTCTGGAGTCGGAATGAGGATCTTCGTGCTGACCGGGGCCGGGATTTCCGCCGAGAGCGGCCTGGGGACCTTTCGCGACAAGGACGGGGTGTGGACCAAGTACGACCTGTCGGAGGTGGCCACGCCCGAGGGTTTCGCGCGCGATCCGGCGCTGGTGCGCGACTTCTACAATGCTCGCCGCGCCAACCTGGCGGGCGCGGCGCCCAACGCGGCGCATGTCGCCTTGGCGCGGCTGGAGCGCGAACTGGAAGCGCGTGGTGGCGAGCTGTGGCTCTGCACCCAGAACGTCGACGACCTGCACGAGAAGGCGGGTTCCAAGCGGGTGATCCACATGCACGGCGAGCTGGCCGTGACCCGCTGCGCTCACTGCGAGGCGACACGGCCGGACGTCGGGTCTCTGACGGCCGAGGCTGTGTGCGAGACCTGCGGGCGGGACGGTGGCGCGCGGCCGCACGTCGTGTGGTTCGGCGAGAGGCCGCTCTTCATGGACGAGATCGAGGAGGCGCTGAGCGAGGCCGACCTCTTCGTGTCGATCGGCACCTCGGGTTCGGTCTACCCGGCGGCGGGGTTCGTGACCGAGGCGCGGGCGATGGGCGTGGCGACATGCGAGATCAATCTGGAGCCGTCGGCCAACGCCTATGTGTTCGACGAGAAGCACTATGGCCCGGCGAGTGAGGTCGTGCCGGCGTGGGTGGAGCGGGTGCTCAGATAGCCCCCTTCCCCCTTGATGGGGGAAGGGTTGGGGATGGGGGTGATGCTGGGTTGGCGCCGCGCCTGGATCAACCGCCGTACTCACCCCACCCCTACCCCTCCCCATCGAGGGGAGGGGATCCTGACGAAGATTGGCAGCAGTCGGGATATGGAAGAACAGTACAGGAGCCCCGCCATGCCCAAGCCCCTAAAACCGCCCGCCGAGGAAGCCGAAGGCGCCTGCGCCTGCGGGGCGGTGCGTCTGGCCATCGGCGTCCCGGCGCGGTGGTCCTTCCACGACCATTCGGCCGCCAGCCGCCGCGCCCAGGGCTGCGCCTATGTCACCTACACGGCCAGCTATCGCAGCCGCTTCCGCTGGTTGGACGGTGAAGAGCTCGTCACCCGCCACGAGCACGAAGGCACGACCCGAGGGTTCTGCGCCCGCTGCGGCACGCCGATCTTCATGGAGCGCGAGCGCGCCCCGACCATGATCAACCTGCCCCGCGCCCTGTTCGCCGGCCGCACCGGCCGCGAACCGCGCTACCACACGGCGCTCGATGAGGCCCCCGACTGGGCCTATGCCGGCGGCAAGCTGGTCCCGCTGAAGGGTTATCCCGGCGTGATGTGGGAGCGGCCCAAGCCGAAGGCCAAACGCAAGGCGCTCGACGACTTCCTCTAGCTAACGGCCCTCCAGCGCCGCCAGCACCGCCGGTTGCACGCGCGCCAGTTCGGCCAGGCGTTCGACCAGGGCGTCCTTGCTGTCCAGGGCCAGGCCATCGCGCAGCTTGGCCATGCGCTCGCGAACCTTGCCGAGGTCGGCCGCGTTGGCCGCCGTCACCACGGCCGCCTGGTGCTTGCAGGCGCCGAACTTCTCGAAGCCGGGGCAGGTGCACGAACCCTCGCCGGCCGGGGCGCGCAGCTCCACGACATAGAGGTCGCCGACGCTGCCGGTGACATGGGCGGTGACCTTCTCGTCCTCGACCGAGACGAGGTCGACGGCGCCGGCCTCGGCCATCGCCGCGCCGGTGTCGAACCAGCGCTCGTCCATGCGTTCGCGCCAGGACTCTACGTCGAAGACTTGGCTGGGATTGGGGCTCATTCCTCGTCCTCGATGCGGTGGATGTCGTCGTCCGACAGGCCGAAATGGTGGCCGATCTCATGGACCAGCACGTGGGTGATCAGGTCGCCCAGGGTGACGTCGCCGCGCTCGGACCACTCGTCCAGGATCGGGCGGCGATAAAGAAAGACCCGCGAGGGCTCGGTTCCGTAGTCGAGCACCGAGCGGCGGCCCAGGTCGACGCCCTGGTAGAGGCCGGTCAGCTCGAACGGATCCTCGATCCCCAGGCTGTCCAGCACCTCCTCGGACGGAAAGTCGTCGACCCGGATGACCACGTCGCCCGAAAGCTGGCGGAAGTCGTCGGGCAGGGCGTCGAAGGCCTGCTTGGCCAGGACGGCGAAGTCGTCGAGCGATGGCGCGGAGCGGTCGGACCAGGTCATGGGCATCCAAATAAAGCGATTGGCGCGTTAAACCAGCCGGCGGCTAGATCAAATCGCGACAAGCGGCCACGCTCTGGTTAGATCGCGCTCTGGTCATGGCCCGACTAATCTGGGATTCTGATTCGAGGACCCGCTGGGGTAAGCGACGCGCCTGATGACTTCCTACGACCTGATCCTCGCGGCGGCGGCTGGCGCGGTTTGCCTCGCCATTTGCGTCACATTGTGGTCGCTGGGCCAGCGCCGAGGCTTCGAGACCCGTATCGCCGCGCTGAAGAGCCGACTGACGCAGCAGGGCGGCGACGCCCTGGACGCGCCCGCCTGGGTCGAGGCCTTCGACACCGCCGTGCTGGCGGTCGAGGGCGGCCGTCCCAGCCTGGCCGCCGGGGCCGAGGGCCTGGCGGCCTGCGCCCGGGTGCTGGGCGTGCCCGCCGGCGTCGACGAGGTCGTGGCCGCCCTGGGCGACAGCGATCCGGGCCATGCCCTGAAGCTGGCGGCCCTGTTCGAGCGCGGCGAGGCCTGCGTGTTCGAGGCGCGTGGGAGCGGCGGCTGGATCTCGGTCGAGGGCCGCACCGCCGGCGCCCTGGCCTGGCTGCGCCTGGCCCCCGCCAGCGGCGGCGACGCCGGCCTGCCGTCGGCGGCCCGCTTCGCCGCCTTCATCGACAGCGTGGCCGAGCCCGCCTGGATCGCCGGCGCCGACGGCCAGCCGGCCTGGGGCAACGACGCCTTCGTCCGCGCGGTCGGCGCGACCTCGGCCTCGGCCGAAGCCCTGGCCGGCAAGAGCTTCGACCGCGCCGCCGACGCCCTGGTCGTCGAGGCCGCCGAGAAGGGCGCCAAGGGCGAAGAGGGGCGCCGCGAGGCGCTGCGCTGGATCAATCTGGAAGGCCGCCGCCGCGCGTTCCGCCTGTCGGCCCAGCCGCTGGACGGCGGCGGGGTGGGCGTGTTCTGCGCGGACGTCACCGAGATCGAGGATGTCCGCGACGCCTTCCGCAAACATGTCGAGGCCCACGACGAAACCCTGAACCACATCGCCGAGGCCGTGGCGATCTTCAGCCAGACGCGGCGCCTGTCGTACCACAACACCGCCTTCGCCGAGCTGTGGGGCCTGGAGCCGGCCTGGCTGGCCGAGCGCCCGACCCATGGCGAGGTGCTGGACCGCCTGCGCCAGCGCCGTCGCCTGCCCGAGAGCATCGACTATTCGGGCTGGAAGGCCGCCGAGCTGGCGCGCTACGAGGATCTGGGGCCCCAGGCCGACGACCTGTGGCACCTGCCCGACGGTCGCACCCTGAAGGTGGTGCGCCAGCCCCACCCGCTGGGCGGCATGCTGCTGATCTATTCCGACATCACCGGCGAGCTGCGCCTGAAGGCCCAGTACAACGCCCTGATTCAGGTGCAGCAGGCCACGCTGGACAAGCTGAACGACGCCGTCGCCGTGTTCGGCTCGGACGGGCGCCTCCGCCTGCACAACGAGGCGTTCGAGACCTTCTGGAACGTCAGCGCCTTCTCGCTGGAAGCGGCTGGCGACTTCGAGGGCGTGGTCGAGCTGTGCGTGCCGCGCCTGCACGACCTGGCCTTCTGGCGCGAGCTGAAGGGGCGGGTGGCCGATCCCGATCCGCAGATGCGCGCCCCGACCTCGGGCGAGGTCCGCACCTCGGACGACCGGATCGTCGTCTATCAGAGCCGGCCGCTGCCGGATGGCGCGACCCTGATCGCCTTCGCCGACGTCACCGACACCCGCGACCTGCAGAATGCGCTGAGCGACCGCTCCGCCGCCCTGGCCGAGGCCGAGCGTCTGAAGCGCGACTTCGTCGGCAACGTCTCGTACGAATTGCGCACGCCGCTCACCACGATCATCGGCTATTCGGAGCTGCTGGAGCGGGCCGACGGCATCTCCGAGCGCGGCCGCAACCATGTGGCCGCCGTCCGCGCCGCCGCCACCCAGCTGGCCCGCTCGATCGACGACGTGCTGGACATGGCCCAGATCGACGCTGGCGAGATGGCGCTGGAGATCGAGGACATCCGCGTCGCCGACCTGCTGCTCAACGCCCAGGAGCGCGCCCTGAAGGACGCCCAGCTGGGCGCGGTCACCCTGGCCGTCGAGTGCGAGGAAGACGTCGGCCTCATCCGCGGCGACCGCAAGCGCCTGACCCAGACCCTGGACCACCTGGTCGAGAACGCCCTGCGCCAGACCCCGCCCGGCGGCCGTGTGACGCTGCAGGCGCGCCGCGCTCTGGGTGAAGTCCGCCTCGATGTTTCCGACACTGGCCGGGGCGTGCCGTTCCACGTCCAGGCCCATATCTTCGACCGTTTCGTCGGCCGCGATCGTGGCGGTCCGGGCCTGGGCCTGGCCCTGGTCAAGGCGCTGGTCGAGCTCCACGGCGGCTGGGTGGCGCTGGAGAGCGAGCCGGGCGCCGGCTCGACCTTCACCTGCCATCTGCCCGAGACCCAGCAGCCCGGCGCGATGCAGCCCGAGCTGGGGTTCTAGCCCGTCGGTCCTAGTCGGCGCTGGGCGTCGCCTGGGGCCATGAAGCCAGCATCTCGCCGCCACGCATCACGGTCACCTTGTCGATCCGCGCGGTGACGAAGCACTGCTTGGCGTGGATCGAAATGGACTGGTCGCCGGTGATGAGCTTGGACGTCACCGCGCCCCGGAAGCCGCCGCAGAAGGTCGGCGGCCGCTGGCCAAGGTCGGTGATCTCGCCCTCCAGCACCAGGGTCATGCGGCTGACATAGCGGCGCAGCTCGCGCTCGGGCAGGTGTTCGACCTTGTGGATCTTCAGCGGCTTGAAGCCGGCCGGCAGGCCCGACACGCCCTTTTCGGCGTAAGGCACGGCGATGGCGAAGCTGTACAGCCACGACCGCGTGCCCAGATCCACCGAGTCGCCGCGCCCGTCCGCAAGGGTTCCCGGCTCCATCTTGTGGGCCTTCGTCTGGTTCTCGATCGTGAACGAGGTCTCGTTGGTGACCTCGTGGGAGTCGAAGACGAAGCTCTGCAGCGGCGGCAGCTTGTCCAGGCCCTGGGGGGCGAACTGATCGTAGTTGGTCGGCGTGACCTCGCCGGGGCCGATGATCAGGTCCAGCTGGTCGTGCTTGTAGTCATAGACCCAGCGCGCCGGGCTCTGGAAGGTCGGAATGTTGCGCTTGCGGCCGTTGACGAACGGGATCTCGATCCGGAACTTTCGACCCACGGGCTGGGCGGCCCGCGCCTGCCTGGCGCCCTCCATGGCCGACTTCAGCGTGATCGTGTCCAGCGGCGCGTCGCTCGTCGATAGGGCGGCGGCGAAAAGAAGACCACCTAACATAGCAAGCCCTCCAGAGAGCATACTTAAGGAAGCGCTGGGCGGGGCGGCCTGTCAAGCGGCGAACCCTTGCCCCATCAAGGCGCGGGGTCATCGCATAAAGATATCTTTATGCGTTAATTGCTCGGAAGGGCTCGCGGTTGTATAGACTGCCGCAAGACCTTCACTCACACGACTTCATCCGACGCAGGAGCCGCACGTGGCCGACTACATCGTCAAGGACATCTCGCTCGCCGACTACGGCCGCAAGGAAATCGCCATCGCCGAGACCGAGATGCCGGGCCTGATGGCCACGCGCGCCGAGTACGGCCCCAAGCAGGTCCTGAAGGGCGCCCGCATCGCTGGCAGCCTGCACATGACCATCCAGACCGCCGTGCTGATCGAGACCCTGGTCGCCCTGGGCGCCGAGGTCCGCTGGGCGTCTTGCAACATCTTCTCGACCCAGGACCACGCCGCGGCCGCCATCGCCGCCGCTGACATCCCGGTCTTCGCCTTCAAGGGCGAGAACCTGGTCGAATACTGGGAATACGCCCACAAGATCTTCGAGTGGCACGACGGCGGCTACCCGAACCTGATCCTGGACGACGGCGGCGACGCCACCCTGCTCTGCGTGCTCGGCCCCAAGGCCGAGAAGGATCCGTCGATCCTGAACAACCCGCAGAACGAGGAAGAAGAAGCCCTCTACGCCGTGATGAAGAAGTACCTGGCCGAAAAGCCGGGCTTCTACTCGGCCATCCGCGCGGCCATCGGCGGCGTGTCGGAAGAGACCACCACGGGCGTGCACCGGCTGTACCAGATGGCCGCCAAGGGCGACCTGCCGTTCCCGGCCATCAACGTCAACGACAGCGTCACCAAGTCGAAGTTCGACAACCTGTACGGCTGCCGTGAATCGCTGGTCGACGCGATCCGCCGCGGCACCGACGTCATGCTGTCGGGCAAGGTCGCGGTGGTCTGCGGCTACGGCGACGTGGGCAAGGGCTCGGCCGCCAGCTTGCGCCAAGGCGGCGCTCGCGTGATCGTCACCGAGATCGACCCGATCTGCGCCCTGCAGGCGGCGATGGAAGGCTATGAGGTCCAGACCCTGGACGACGTCGCCGGCCGCGCCGACATCTTCGTCACCGCCACGGGCAACAAGGACGTCATCACCGTCGATCACATGCGGCAGATGCGCAACAACGCCATCGTCTGCAACATCGGCCACTTCGACAGCGAAATTCAGATCGCCGGCCTGCGCAACTTCAAGTGGGACGAGATCAAGCCGCAGGTCCACCACGTGGAATTCCCGGACGGCAAGAAGATCATCGTCCTGTCGGAAGGCCGCCTGGTGAACCTGGGCAACGCCACCGGTCACCCCTCGTTCGTGATGTCGGCCTCGTTCACCAACCAGACCCTGGCCCAGATCGAACTCTGGACCAACAAGGGCGCCTATCAGAACCAAGTCTACACCCTGCCCAAGCACCTGGACGAGAAGGTCGCCTTCCTGCACCTGGAAAAGCTGGGCGCGAAGCTCTCGGTCCTGCGCAAGGACCAGGCCGACTACATCGGCGTGCCGGAAACGGGCCCGTTCAAGCCGGACCACTATCGCTACTAGGCAGCGGACGGACGTTACGGGAGAACGCGACATTTCCGTTACGGAAATCACGTGATTTTCCAAGGGGAAAGGCCTGCCAGCGATGGCGGGCCTTTTCTTTTCACGTCTCCCGCGAACACGCCCTATTCAAGTCCGCAATGCTCGGCTAATCGCTCTTCCATGCCGTTAGCCTTGATCCTTTCCAGCCACGTCGCCGGCAGCCAGGTGGGCGCGACGGCGCAAGCCACCGCCCTGGCGCAATTCCGCATCGACTCGATGGTCGTGCCGACGGTCCTGTATGGCCGCCACCCCGGCTGGGGTCTGCCCGGCGGCGCGCCCGTGCCGATCGAGGTGTTCGAGGGCATGCTGGACGGCATCGAGGCCAACGGCCTGTTCGGCCTGGTCGATCTGGTCATCACCGGCTACTTCGCCACCGCCGCCCAGGTGCGGGCCGCCGCGCGGGTCATCGACGCCGTGCGCGAGGCTCCCCGCCAGGGCGCGGCCACCCGCAAGGCGGTGGTCATCGTCGATCCGACCATGGGCGACGCCGGCAAGGGCCTCTACATCCCGACCGAGACCGCCGACGAGATCATCACCGACCTGATCCCGCGCGCCGACGTCGTGGCCTGCAATTCCTGGGAGCTGCGGAAGCTGACCGGAACCGACGCCCGCGACCCGGTCTCGGCCATGAAGGCCGCCCGGCTGCTGGGCAAGACGACCCTGGTTTCCTCGGTGCATCGCGGGGCCGAGATCGGCGCCGTGCTGGCGGACAAGAAGGAAGCCTGGCTGGCCGCCCACGCCAAGGCCGACCGCTCGCCCAACGGCGCCGGCGACCTGCTGACCGCGCTGTACGCCGCCTCGATCCTGGAGGGGCAGACCTTCTCGTACGGCCTGGCCCGGGCCGTCGGCGGCGTGGCCGAGACGATCACCGCCGCCAACATCTGGAACGCCCCTGAGCTGCCGATCGTGGCCATGGGCGCGCGCATCAAGCAGACCTCGCCGACCGTGCGCATCGAGCGGCTGGCCTAGGATGAGCGTCGATATCACCGGTCTGTGCCCCGACCGCTTCGCCCGCGTCCGCGAGACCTTCGAAGCCAATTTCGCGAACAACGGCGAGCTGGGCGCGCGCTTCGCCTTCGCCATCGACGGCGAGATCGTCGTCGACCTGATGGGCGGCTTCGCCGATCGCAAGCGCGAGGTCCCGTTCGGCCCCGACACCCTGACGGCCTTGTTCTCGACCACCAAGGCCGTCGCGGCCCTGCTGGTCGCGCGTCTCGTCGACGAGGGCCGCCTGGCCTATGACCAGCCGGTCGCCGACGTCTGGCCGGAGTTCGCGCGGGCCGGCAAGGGCGAGGTCACGGTCGAGCAGGCTCTGTCGCACCAGGCCGGCCTGTCGGGTTTCCTGGACGAGACAGATCCGGCGATCTGGTTCGACTGGGACGCCACCTGCGCCAAGCTGGCGGCCATGGCCCCGCTGTTCCCGATCGGCTCGGCCAGCGGCTATCATCCCGTCACCTACGGCTATATCGCCGGCGAGATCTTCCGCCGCGTCGACGGCCGGACCATGGGCGCGGCCCTGCGCGAGGACATCTGTGGCCCGCTGGGCCTGGATATCTGGATCGGCCTGCCCGACAGCGAGCACGGCCGCGTCGCCGACCTGATGCGCCCGACGGCGATGCCCCAGTTCGGCGAGATCAATCCCGCCCTGACCGCCGCTTTCTTGAAGCCCTGGTCGTCGCCAGGCGGCAAGAGCGCGGCCGAGTGGCGGCGGGTCGAGATCCCCTCGGCCAACGGCCACGCCACCGCGCCGGCCCTGGCGCGCCTGATGGGGGCCCTGGCCAACGGCGGAAGCCTGGACGGCCGGTCGCTGATCACGCCGGCGGGGATCAAGGCCGCCAGCGCCGAGCGTATCCGGGGCCAGGACCTCGTCTTGCCCTACGAGATCAGCTGGGGCGCGGGCTTCATGCGCAATGAGCCCAACATGTATTATGGGCCCACGGCCGAAACGTTTGGCCACTCCGGCTGGGGTGGCTCGTGCGCCTTCGCCGATCCGACGCGCGGCGTCTCGGGGGCCTATGTCATGAACAAGCAGGGCGCCGCCCTGATCGGCGATCCCCGCGCCGTGCGCCTGATCGAAGCGGCCTACGCCTCGCTGTGAGGCTTGGGTCGGATCGTGGCGAGGCCGACTAGACCCGCCACGATCGCCGCCACGGCGCTGATGCCCATGACCCAGGGATAACCGCCGCCTCCCGGGGCGAAATAGACGAGACCCAGCACCGCCACGGCCAGTAGACCCGCCACGCGGGCGACGGCGTTGTTGACGCCCGAGGCGATGCCCGAGTGACTGGAGGGGACCGCCGCCATCACCGTGCTGGTCAAGGGCGCGACGCTGATCGTCATGCCCAGCGCCAGCACCAGCAGGCCCGGCAGCACGCCGGTCCAGAAGCCGCCGCCGATCCACGGCGCGCCCAGCAGGGCGAAGCCGATCCCGGCCGTGATCGGACCGACCGTCAGCATGGCTCGCGCCCCCACCTTGTTGGCGATCCGTCCCGCCAATCCCGAAAACGTCCCCATCACCGCCGACAGCGGCAGCAGGGTCGCTCCGGCCTCGGCGGCCCTGTAACCGTGGTGGGCGATCAGCTCGTAGGGCAGGAAAAACATCGCCCCGGTCAGGCCGAAATACAGCGCCAGGGTCAGCAGGTTGGCGCCGCTGAAGGTCGGCGAGCGGTACAGCGACGGTGGCATCATCGGATGCTTTTCGCGGCCTTGCAGCACGACGAAGCCGACCAGGATCGCGGCGCCGGCGACGATGGCGCTCCAGACGGCCGGGCTGGTCCAGCCACGCGCGCCGGCCGCCGTCAGGCCCCAGGTCAAGGCGCCCAGGCCGGCGGCGGCCAGGATCGCGCCGCGCCAGTCCAGGTGCTCGACGTCCGGATCTCGGCTCTCGGGCACGGCCTTCAGAGTCAGCCAGACGGTGGCGGCGGCGATCGGCAGGTTGATCAGGAAGACCGCGCGCCACGACACCGCGTCGACCAGCCAGCCGCCCAGCACCGGTCCGAACGCGCCGGTCACCGCGCCGAACCCGGCCCAGGCTCCGATCATCGGCCCGCGCCGCTCTTCGTCGAAGGCCGCGCCCAGTATGGCCAGGCTGGCCGGCACGACCATGGCCGCGGCGACGCCTTGCAGAGCTCGGGCGGCGATCAGCCAGGCGATGGTCGGGGCCAGGGCGCAAGCCAGGGAGGCCAGGGCGAACAGCGTCACGCCCACGACGAACACCTTGCGCCGCCCCCAGCGATCGCCAGCCGAGCCGCCGATCAAGACCAGCGAGCCGAGCAGCAAGAGGTAGGCGTTGACGATCCACTGGATCTCCTCGGGCCGCGCGCCCAAGGCCTGGCGGATCGTCGGCAGGGCGACGTTGACCACCGAGCCGTCGATGAAGGCCAGGCTGGAGCCCAGCACCGTCGCGGCCAGGATCAGCCGGCCTCGGCCCTTGGAGATCGTCGCGTCATCCATGGCCGCGACCATGGCCCGCCGTTCAGGCGGGCGCCAGGGCCCTGGCCCGCTTCCAGGCGCCGTGGGCGAAGACCGCCACGCCGGCCCAGATGAACACGAACGACAGGGCGCGCATCGGCGTGAAGGGCTCGCCCAGCGCCACGCCCACCGCGAACTGCAGGGTTGGAGCGATGAACTGCAGGAAGCCCATGGCGCTGAGCGGCATCCGGCGCGCGGACCAGGCGAACAGAGCCAGCGGCACGACCGTGGCCGGACCCGCCAGCAACAGCAGGAGCGTCACGCCGGGGGCGGCCCCCAGGTGGCCCTCGCCGGCGGACCGCAGGTGCAGCACATAGAGCAGTCCCGGCACGGCCAGATAGGCGCATTCGATGAACAGGCCGGTCTGGGCGTCCGCCTTCACCTGCTTGCGCAGAATGGCGTAGACGCAGAAGCTGAGCGCCACGCCCAGCGAGATCACCGGCAGGTGGCCCAGGGCGGCGGTCTGGATGGCCACGCCGATCGCGGCCAGGCCGATGGCGATGGCGCCCTCCCGGCTGATCCGCTCGCGAAACAGCAGCGCCCCGGCCGCCACGTTCATCAGCGGGTTGATGTAATAGCCAAGGCTGGTCTCGATCACGTGGCCCGCGTTCACCGCGAAGACGTAGATCGACCAGTTGATGAAGATCGCCAGGGTCGACGCGGCCAGCACCGCCAGGGTCTTGGGCTGGCGCAGCACGGTCATCACCTGGCCGCCCTGACGGGCCAGCAGCACGATCAGAAGCGCCCACGGCGCGGCCCACAGGGTGCGGTGAGCGATCATCTCCCAGGAGCTGACGCCCAGGGTCGACAGCAGGTGGAAGTACAGCGGCAGAAAGCCCCACAAGGTGTAGCAGCCGATGCCGGCGAGCAAGGCCGCGCGCCCCTCGTCTCGGGTCTCGTTCACATCCGCCGTCATGGCGTGTCGTCCTCGCTGTCGAAATGAAAAAGGGCTCCCGGGAGGTCTGCCCCGGGAGCCCTGATTTCCACCCGCTTGTTGCGGATCGTGGATCTTAGGCGGGGGTCTTCTGCTTGATCAGGCCCTTGTCGTGCAGGAGCTGGGCGATCTGCACGGCGTTCAGCGCCGCGCCCTTGCGCAGATTGTCGGCCACGCACCACAGCGCGATGCCGTTCTCGACCGTCGGGTCGGTGCGGATGCGCGAGACATAGACCGGGAACTCGCCGGCGGCTTCCTTCGGCGTCATGTAGCCGCCGTCCTCGCGCTTATCGATGACTTCCACGCCCTCGGCGTCGCGCAGGATCTCGCGGACATCTTCCTCGTCCAGCGGGGTCTCGAACTCGATGTTCACCGCTTCGGCGTGGCCGACCATGACCGGCACGCGCACGGCGGTGGCGGTCAGCTTGATCGACGGATCCAAGATCTTCTTGGTCTCCATCATCATCTTCCACTCTTCCTTCGTGTAGCCGTCCTCCATGAACACATCGATGTGCGGGATGACGTTGAAGGCGATCTGCTTGGTGAACTTCTTGGGCGGCGGGGCGCCCAGGACGAAGACGCCCTTGGTCTGGTCCCACAGTTCGTCCATGCCCTCTTTGCCGGCGCCCGACACCGACTGGTAGGTCGAGACGACGACGCGCTTGATCTTGGCTTCGGCGTGCAAGGGGGCCAGCACCACCACCAGCTGCGCGGTCGAGCAGTTGGGGTTGGCGATGATGTTCTTGGGCATGCGGTTGACGGCGTCCGGGTTCACTTCCGGCACCACCAGCGGCACGTCCGGATCCATCCGGAAGTGGCTCGAATTGTCGATGACGATCGGACCGGCCGCGCCGATCTTCTCGCCCCATTCCTTGGAGATGGCGCCGCCGGCGCTCATCAGCACGATGTCGACGGTGGAGAAATCGAACTGCGCCAGATCCTCGCAGTGCAGGATCTTGGCGCCGAACGAGACTTCCACGCCGATGGATTTGCGGCTGGCGATGGCGTGCATCTTGTCGACGGGGAATTTGACTTCCTCGAGGATGTTGAACATCTCGCGGCCCACATTGCCCGTGGCGCCGACCACGGCGACCCGGTAACCCATCGCGCTCTCCTGAAACTTCTGTCCGCGTACCGCGCGGAGCGTGGTTCCCGTACGCCTCATGCCCAGTTGGCGCAAGGCGAGGAAAGCTGGCGTGGCGTTTAGGGCTTAGGGGGCGGCAGGTCCTCCAGGGTGAAGGTGATCGGCAGGGTGATGCGCAGGCCCTCGACCGCGTCGCCCTCCTTGGTCCAGGGGTTCATGCGCATGACCGCGGCGGCCTTGATCGCCGCCGCGCCGAAGTCGAGGCCGGCGGGCTCCTCGCGCGCGGCCTGGCAGTCGGTCAGTTCGCCCGTCGCCGTGACCGTGCAGGTGGCCGCGCCGACGCCCGTCTTGACCCCGGCCTTGATCGCCGCCTCGGGATAGACCGCGACCATGCCTTCCGGCGACAGGGTGCGGATCCAGCGCGGCTTGGTCAGCTTGCGCGCGTCGGGCAGGGCCGGATCGCGGAAGCGGAACGGCACGTCGATCTTGAAGTTCTTCACGGACTTCGCGTCGTCGGGGGCGAAGGTGATCCGGAAGTCCCTGGCCAGCGCCTGGGCGGCCTTGCCGAAACCCCGGCCGCGCGGGCTCTCGGAGATCACGTTGCAACCGCGCAGCACGCCGGTCTTGTCGAGGGCGCAGCGCAGGGCCGCCTGGCCCGAGGCGAGGCCGGCGGCGTCCTTGGGCCAGGCCGCATCGACCTCGGCCTGGGTCGGAACACGGGTCCAGGGCGGGTCCAGGACGATCGTGGTGCTGCTCATCAGCGAGGAGGGATTGGGGGCGCCCCAGTTGATCGGGATGGTCACCGAGCCGCCGGGCACGGCCTTGCCGCCGCGGATCTTGGGCGTCATCCGAAACTGCGGGGCCAGCTGCAGACCGGCCGCGCCGAAATTGTAGTCCTTGGGCGACTCGCTGGTCACCTTGCAGTTCTGCAGGAAGCCTTCGACCGTCACCTGGCAGGCGATCGTCGCCTTCCCGGCCCTGCCGTCCTCGATGGCCTTCTTCGGGAAGACGTTGGCCAGGTCCTGGCCGGTGGGCTTGCGCAGCCAGTCGGGATTGGCGTCGCCGGGCGCCAGGAACTCCAGATAGGTCCGCACCGGACGGCCGACCACCGAGGCGCCGGCGTCGTCGGTGGCCCTGATCCGCTCGTAGCCGACCACGGACAGCGCCGCTTGGCCAAAGCCCTGGCCGGGCGGATCTTCCTTGGCGATCTCGCAGTCGGCCAGCTTGCCGCCTTCGGCCGCGACGCAGTCGAGCGCCGCCTTGCCGGTGACGGTCGCGCCCTTGGGATAGGCGGCTTTCATCTTGGCCTTGGGCGCGCCGGCGACGAAGACCGCCTTCCAGCCGCCGGTCTTGGCCGGTGTGTCGTCGTCCTCATCGGCCCAGGCGGCGTGGAGGGAGGCGAAGGACAGACCCGCGGCGAGCAGCGCCGGCAGAAGCTTACGCGTCACGGTGAAACCCTGAGCAGAGGCCGGCGCGCGACCTCTTCGGAGCTCGACCTTAGGTGGAGATTAGGGCAGTCATTCCGCGCCCGCCAGAGGGTTTCCGACGCGCGCCGCGCCCCCTATGTTGCCGGCCATGACCGACGTCGCCGATCCCCCGCTGCCGCACGCTTCCGAACTGACCCAGGACGGTCCCGCTGTCCGGCTCTTCCTGGTCGACGGCTCGGCCTATCTGTTCCGCGCCTATCACGCGCTGCCGCCGCTGACCCGCAAGAGCGACGGCCTGCCGGTGGGCGCCGTCCAGGGCTTTTGCAACATGCTGTGGAAGCTGATGCGCGACATGCAGGGCGACACGCCCACGCACCTGGCCGTGATCTGGGACCACTCGGAAAAGACGTTCCGCAACCAGCTCTACGACAAGTACAAGGCCCACCGTCCGCCGCCGCCCGAGGACCTGATCCCGCAGTTCCCGCTGGTGCGCGAGGCGACCCTCGCGTTCGGCGTGCCGGCCATCGAGCTGCCCGGCTACGAGGCCGACGACCTGATCGCCGCCTATGCCTGCAAGGCCCGCGACGTCGGCGGCGAGGCGATCATCGTCTCGTCCGACAAGGACCTGATGCAGCTGGTCGGCGACGGCGTCTCGATGTTCGACCCGATGAAGGGCCTGCGCATCGAGCGCGAGCAGGTGTTCGAGAAGTTCGGCGTCTATCCCGACAAGGTCGTCGACGTTCAGGCTCTGTGCGGCGACAGCGTCGACAACGTTCCGGGCGCGCCGGGCATCGGCATCAAGACCGCCGCCCAGCTGATCACCGAGTATGGCGACCTCGACACGCTGCTGGCCCGGGCTGGCGAGATCAAGCAGCCCAAGCGCCGGGAGACGCTGATCGAATTCGCCGACCAGATCCGCTTGTCGAGAGCCCTGGTCAAGCTGGACTGCGACACGCCGCTGCCCCAGCCGCTGGACGAGCTGAAGGTGCGCGAGCCGGACAAGGAGGTGCTGGCCGCCTTCCTCGAGCAGATGGAGTTCCGCACCCTGGCCCGCCGGGTCGGCGACGGCTCGGCCGCCATGGCGCCCGGCACGCTGGGCGGTCCGTCGGGCGACCGCGCTCCCAGTCTTGGAGGCGGGGGCCAGCCCAAGGCCCCGGTCAGCACCGTCTCATACATGGGCGCGGCCGCCCGCGCCGCCGCCAATGCGGTGGCCGAGCCGGTCACGATCGACCACGCGACCTATGTCTGCGTGCGCGACCTCGACACCCTGAAGGCCTGGGTGGCCAAGGCGACGGCCAAGGGCGTCGTGGCCTTCGACACCGAGACGGACGCGCTGGGGTCGGCGACCGCCGGTCTGTGCGGAATTTCCCTGGCCGTGGCGGCCGGCGAGGCCTGCTACATCCCGCTGGGCCACTGCGAAAAGGCCGATGGCCTGGCCTTCGAGGCGCCCGCCGACATCGAGCAGATCCCGCTGGCCGACGTGATCGCGACCCTCAAGCCGCTGCTGGAAGACCCCGCGGTGCTGAAGGTGGCCCAGAATGCCAAGTACGACATCGCGGTGTTGTCGCGGCACGGGATCCAGGTCGCGCCGATCGACGACACCATGCTGATCTCCTACGTGCTGGAGGCCGGCCTGCACGGCCACGGCATGGACGAGCTGTCGGAGTTGTGGCTGGGCCACAAGCCGATCCCGTTCAAGCAGGTCTGCGGCACGGGCAAGGGCCAGATCAGCTTCAAGCACGTGGCCCTGCCGGAGGCGACCGCCTACGCCGCCGAGGACGCCGACGTCACCCTGCGCCTGTGGGAAGTGCTCAAGCCGCGTCTGGCGCGCGAGGGCCTGGCGACCGTCTACGAGACCCTGGAGCGTCCGCTACCGGCGGTGCTGGCGATGATGGAGAACAACGGCGTCCGCGTCGATCCCGAGGCGCTCCGCCTGCTCTCCAACGAGTTCTCTCTGCGCATGGCCAAGTTCGAGGAGCGCGCCCAGGAGCTGGTCGGTCGTCCCTTCAACCTGGGCAGCCCCAAGCAGATCGGCGACGTGCTGTTCGGCGAGATGGCTCTGAAGGGCGGCAAGAAGACCGCCACCGGCCAGTGGTCCACCGACAGCGACGTGCTGGAGAGCCTGGCCCTGGAGCACGAGCTGCCCCGCGTCCTTCTGGACTGGCGGCAGCTCAGCAAGCTGAAGGGCACCTATACCGAGAACCTGATCGCCGCGATCGCGCGGAGCACGGGCCGGGTCCACACCTCCTACGCCCTGGCCGCGACGACGACGGGCCGCCTGTCCTCGTCCGATCCCAACCTGCAGAACATCCCGGTCCGCACCGAGGAAGGCCGCAAGATCCGCAAGGCCTTCATCGCCGAGCCGGGCAAGGTGCTGATCAGCGCCGACTACAGCCAGATCGAGCTTCGGCTGCTGGCCCACATCGGCGACATCCCGCAGCTGAAGAAGGCCTTCCAGGAGGGCCTGGACATTCACGCCATGACGGCCTCGGAGATGTTCGACACGCCGATCGAGGGCATGGACCCGATGATCCGCCGCCGGGCCAAGGCGATCAATTTCGGCATCGTCTACGGCATCTCGGCCTTCGGCCTGGCCAACCAGCTGGGCATCGGCCAGGGCGAGGCCGGGGCCTATATCAAGACCTATTTCGAGCGTTTCCCCGGCATCCAGGCCTATATGGACGCGACCAAGGCCTTCGTGCGCGAGCACGGCTATGTCTCGACCATCTTCGGGCGGAAGATCACCATTCCCGAGATCCAGTCCAAGTCGGTCGGCCAGCGCCAGTTCGCCGAGCGGGCGGCGATCAACGCCCCGATCCAGGGCGCGGCCTCCGACGTGATGCGTCGGGCCATGATCCGCATGCCCGCCGCCCTGACGGCCGCGGGTCTCGAGGCTCGGATGTTGCTGCAGGTGCACGACGAACTGGTCTTCGAGGCTCCGGAAGCCGAGGCCGAGCGCGCCTGCGAAGTGATCAAGTCCGTGATGGAGAACGCCGCCGAGCCGGCCGTCGCGCTGTCGATCCCGCTGACCGTCGAGGCCCGCGCCGCCAAGAACTGGGACGAGGCGCACTAGGGAATTGATCCGTGTCCGGAGTGTGTGATGGTGAGGCCCGCCATCGCTCCGGTCGCGCGCGGGCGTCAGGCGAGCGTTTGCAACTTCTGAGCAAGTCTTTGAGATTGTGACGGAATCTCAAACAATCCTGCGACGTTCGGTCACAGTAGAGTTAACAGCCCGGCAACCTTGTAAGCCGCACAAAGGGGCGATGTGTTCGGTTGCACGGTCCCCCTCCGTCGCGACCGGACCTGCGAAACCTTCGGAGGCTGCGGTGAAGTTCGGCAATTTCAAGATCCCTACGAAGCTGTTGGTCGTGTTCGGCGTGCTGCTGGCGACCATCGCGACGATGGGCGTGGCGTTGTTCATTAACTCCAAGGTCCTGGAATATTCGGTCGCGCGCACCGATCGGGCCTACAAGGTGATGCAGGCGGCCGACACGGCCACTTTCCGCCTGACCCGCCAGGAGAACTCGCTGCGCGGCTACCTGCTCTCGGGCGACGACTATTACGTTCAGCGCATCGAGACCGTGCACAAGGTCAAGTTCTTCGATGCGCTGGACAAGCTGGATCAGCTGAGCGCCGACAAGGCTCAGGTGCAGGCGATCCGCGACGCCTACGCGGGCTATCGCCAGCAGGCCATCGACCCGGGCCTGACGCTGGGTTCGGATCCGGCGACCCGTCCGCAAGCCGTCGAACTGGTTCGTAACGACGGCGTCGCCGACAAGGCCGTGGCGCCGGTCGAGGACGCCCTGGACGCCATCCAGGCCTGGGCTCAGAAGCAGATCGACGCCGAAGCGCTGGCGCAGAAGCAGGCCCAGGCCTTGTCGAACACCGTGCTGATCGCCGGCATCCTGCTGAGCGCCGCGATCGCCCTGGGCGGCGGCCTGCTGCTGTCGAGCTCGATCGCCAAGCCGGTCGCGGCCATGACCGCCGCCATGCGCCGCCTGGCCTCGGGGGACAACGCCATCGAGGTTCCGGCCACCGATCGCGCCGACGAGGTGGGCCAGATGGCCGCCGCCGTCATCTGCTTCAAGGAAGCGGCTATCGCCAAGATCCGCGTCGAGAAGGAGGCGGAAACCACGCGCACCGCCGCCGAGCGTGACCGCGCCGCCAATGACGACGAGCGCCGCGCCGCCGAGGCCGAGCAGGCCGAAGTGGTCGAAGCCCTGGCCTCGGGGCTGTCGCGCCTGGCCGGCGGCGACCTGACCGCCCGCATCGACGCGCCGTTCGCCGGCCGCTACATGAAACTGCGCGAGGACTTCAACGAGGCCGTCGCCAAGCTGCAGGAGGCCATGAAGGCCATCGTCGCGGCCACTGGCGGCGTCAACGCCGGCTCCGACGAGATCGCCGAAGCCTCCAACAACCTGTCGCGCCGCACCGAGCAACAGGCCGCCGCCCTGGAAGAGACCGCCGCCGCCCTGGACGAGATCACCGCCACCGTCCGCAAGACCGCGTCGGGCGCCAAGGAAGCCTCGCAGGTCGTGGCCGCCGCCCGTTCGGACGCCGAGCGTTCTGGCCGGATCGTCGGTCAGGCCGTCTCGGCCATGACCGAGATCGAGACCTCGTCCAGCCAGGTCAGCCAGATCATCGGGGTGATCGACGAAATCGCCTTCCAGACCAACCTGCTGGCCCTGAACGCCGGTGTCGAGGCCGCCCGCGCGGGTGAAGCTGGCCGTGGTTTCGCCGTCGTCGCCCAGGAGGTTCGCGCGCTGGCCCAGCGCTCGGCCGACGCGGCCAAGGAAATCAAGACCCTGATCTCGACCTCGACCCAGCAGGTCGGCGCCGGCGTGGATCTGGTCGGCCAGACCGGCGAAGCGCTGAACCGCATCGTCGAACAGGTCGCCTCGATCGACGCCCTGATGCAGGAAATCTCGGCCTCGACCACCGAACAGGCCACCGGCCTGAACGAGGTCAATACCGCCGTGAACCAGATGGACCAGGTCGTCCAGCAGAACGCCGCCATGGTCGAAGAAGCCACGGCCGCGACGCATTCGTTGAAGAACGAGGCCACCTCGCTGGCCAGCATGGTCTCGCGGTTCAATGTCGGCGCGGAAAACGCCGCCCTGACCCCGGCCGCCCGTCCCGGTCAACGCCCGGCGACGCCGGTGGTCAACCGGGCAAAGCCGGTATCGCGTCCCAGCGCGCCGATTTCGCGTGGCAACACCGCCGTGGCGGTCAGCGAAGACTGGGAAGAGTTCTGATCGTCTAACGATCGATGAGACCTTGAAGGGCTCTCCGGAAAACCGGGGAGCCCTTTTTCTATCAACCCTTGTTCAGGGCGATGGTCTGGAACGACGACTGGGTCGTCCGCGGCCCATGGGACGCATTGGGGGTCGGCAACGCCAGGCCGATGGCGGCGGCGATGAGAAGGGCGACGGCGAAGAAGGCCTTGCTGGCCATGGTCCTGATCTCTGGTCTGCGTCGTGAAGCGACAATCGCGGACGCTGACGGAGCCACAGATGGCCCCGCTCGCGCCGGGTTCAAGAGTTTCGCGTATCCAGGGTTTCTGAGTGCGCCGCGAGACCTCCTGATCCAACAAGAAAGGCCGGAAACCGCCTTCACGGTTCCCGGCCTTATTTGCGGGTCGCTGTGGAACTTTTTGGGCTCGGTTTAGAAGATCTCGAAGAGACCGGCGGCGCCCCGCTGATATCGCGAAAGCGATCTCAGCCACTTTTCGTTGATGGGCGCCGTCCTCCGGTCTTTTCGAGATCAGAAGATCTCGAAGAGACCGGCGGCGCCCATGCCGCCGCCGATGCACATGGTCACCACGCCCAGCTTGGCCTTGCGGCGCTTGCCTTCCAGCAGCAGGTGGCCGGCGCAGCGGGCGCCGGTCATGCCGAACGGGTGGCCGATGGCGATCGAGCCGCCGTTGACGTTGTACTTCTCCGGATCGATGCCCAGCTTGTCGCGGCTGTAGAGGCACTGCGACGCGAAGGCCTCGTTCAGTTCCCACAGGTCGATGTCGTCGACCTTCAGGCCGTGACGTTCAAGCAGGCGCGGCACGGCGAAGACCGGGCCGATGCCCATCTCGTCGGGCTCGCAGCCGGCGATGGCGAAGCCCTTGAACAGGCCCAGCGGCTCCAGGCCACGCTTGGCGGCTTCCTTGGCTTCCATCACCACCACGGCGGCGGCGCCGTCCGAAAGCTGGCTGGCGTTGCCGGCGGTGACGAAGTTGCCCGGCCCCTTGACGGGTTCGAGCTTGGCGAGGCCTTCGAGGGTCGTCTCGGGACGATTGCACTCGTCCTTGGTGACGACGTAGTCGACCAGGCTCTCTTCCTTGGTCTCCTTGTTGACCACCTTCATCTTGGTGGCCATCGGCACGATCTCGTTGTCGAACAGGCCGGCGGCCTGGGCGGCGGCGATGCGCTGCTGGCTGCGCAGGGAGTACTCGTCCTGGTACTCGCGGCTGATGTTGTAGCGCTTGGCGACGATGTCGGCGGTGTCGATCATCGCCATCCACAGGGCTGGCTTTTCCTTCATCAGCTTGTCTTCGGTGATGTGGAAACGGTTCATGTGGCCGCCGCCTTGCACCAGCGAGATCGATTCCACGCCGCCGCCGATGGCGACCGGAGCGCCGTCGTTGCGGACATAGTTGGCGGCCGTGGCGATGGCCTGCAGGCCCGAGGAGCAGAAGCGGTTGACGGTCTGGCCCGAGGTGGTGACCGGCAGGCCGGCCCAGATGGCGGCGTTGCGGGCCACGTTCATGCCGGTGGCGCCTTCGGGGCCGCCGCAGCCCAGGACCACGTCCTCGACCTCCGGACCCTCAAGTCCGGCCCGGCTCACCGCATGTTGGATCGCATGGCCGGCCATGGCGGCGCCGTGGGTGTTGTTGAAGCCGCCCCGATTGGACTTGGCCAGGCCCGTGCGGGCGTAAGAGACGATGACCGCTTCGCGCATTGAGGCGCACTCCCCGTTAAAACATTAGTTTGAATTGCCCTCACCCTAGACCGCCTTTTCGCGGTGCGAAAGATCACGTGCGCGTAAAGGTGAGATCGGTCCACTTTCCGTACGCCATGTTCGAACCGGCCCGACACCGGTGTCTAAAATGCTGATTTCCCTCGGATTCGTTTCGCGTTGACTTTCCCCGTTTCCGGGATGAACGCTGCGGTGGCGCCGCGAGCTCGACCTCGCGCCGCGAAAAAACGAGGTTCGGGAGGTTACCATGACCAAGGCTACATCGCGCCGCCTGGCGCGCCGCGCGCTGCTGGGCGCCAGCGCGCTTTCGACGATCCTGCTACTGCCCGCCCTGGCGGCGGCCCAGCAGGACAACACCGCCATCGAGGAAATCATCGTCACCGCCACCAAGCGCGACGCGACGATTCAGGACATCCCCTTCTCGATCAACGCCCAGACGGAGAAGGACATTCAGCGTTCGGGCGCGGTCACCCTGGAAGATCTGTCGCGCAACGTCGCCGGCCTGACCATCCAGAACCTCGGCCCCGGCCAGAGCCAGGTGTCGGTGCGCGGCGTCTCGGCCGGCCAGGTCGTCCGCGATCAGCCGGGCGTCAAGGAACAGGTGGGCGTCTATCTCGACGAATCCGTGATCTCGCTGTCGCTGTTCACGCCCGATATCGACCTGTTCGACCTGAACCGGGTTGAGACCCTGCGCGGTCCGCAAGGCACGCTGTTCGGCTCGGGCTCGGTGGGCGGCACGATCCGCTACATCACCAACCAGCCCAAGCTGGGCGTGCAGGAAGGCACGTTCGAGGCCAACGCCAGCCTGGTCGGCGGCGACGACTTCGGCGGCCACGTGAAGGGGGCGGTCAACATGCCGATCTCCGACAAGGTGGCCATGCGCGCGGTCGGCTACCTGACCCGCTACGGTGGCTTCATCGACGCCCGCGAGGAAGGCGGCAAGATCGAGAAGAACGTCAATGACGGCACGCGTCGCGGCGGCCGGGTCGCGTTCTACATCGAGCCCAGCGAGACCTTCAATTTCACGCCGCGCGTGGTCTATCAGGAGATCCGCGCCCACGGCTTCAACCGCCAGGAAGAGTTCAACCTCTTCGCCAATCCCAACACCACGACCCGGCCCAGGATCACCCTGGGCGAGCGCGAGCAGTACCTGCTGCTGGACGAGAGCTTCGCCGACGACACCCTGCTGGCCGACCTGACCGCCAATCTCGATCTGGGCGCGGCCACCCTGACCTCGGTGACCAGCTATATCGACCGCGACATCACCGTGAACCGCGACGCCAGCGCCCTGAGCGGCAGCGTCTCGGTCGACCTGGGCTTCCCAGCGGCGGCGGTGACCTTGCCGTCCAAGCTGGTGGACACGACGGACCTGGAGCAATTCACCCAGGAATTGCGCCTGGCCTCGACCGGCGAGGGGCCGTTGCAGTGGGTGTTCGGCGGCTTCTATTCGAAGGTCGACCGCGTCTACGAGCAGACCCTGCCGACCCCCGGCTACGACGCCTATACCGACGCCGTTCTGGGCGCGGGCACCTCGGCCGCGGTGCGCAACGGCTTCGCGGCCAACTCGCCCTACAACGCCTACCTGCCCTACAACATCAAGCAGAAGGCCGTGTTCGGGGAGGTCAACTACACCCTGGGCAAGCTGACGGCGACGGCGGGCGGCCGCTACTACGACTTCAGCGAGACGCGGCAGTTCAAGTCCGGCGGCCTGTTCGCCAACGGCGACAACCGCACCGACAAGACCTCGTCGGACGGCTTCACCCCGCGCTTCCTGCTGAGCTATGAGGCCAGCAATACCGTCACCTTCAACGCCCAGGCTTCGAAGGGCTTCCGCCTGGGTGGTGTCAACGATCCGCTGAACCTGCCGCTGTGCAGCCCGCAGGACGCGGCGATCTTTGGCGGCTACCAGAAGTACGACGACGAGACGCTGTGGAACTACGAGGGCGGGGTGAA
This sequence comes from Caulobacter sp. ALps2, assembly GCF_058681635.1. Taxonomy (NCBI): domain Bacteria; kingdom Pseudomonadati; phylum Pseudomonadota; class Alphaproteobacteria; order Caulobacterales; family Caulobacteraceae; genus Caulobacter; species Caulobacter sp. ALps2. The sequence goes on along the minus strand of NZ_CM178743.1, from coordinate 1,231,157 downwards.
GTCGCGCTTCGGCGGCGTCACCTTCAACGGCGCGGTGTTCTACACCGACATCAAGAACCTGCAGACCACCCTGGACGCCGGCTCGTGCTCGTCGCGCGTGGTGTTCAACGTGGCCAAGGCCCACACCAAGGGCGTCGAAGGCGAGCTGACCGCGCGCCTGGCCTCGGGCCTGGACATCGGCCTGTCGGGCAGCCTGCTGGAAGCCGAGTTCGACACCACGGTGAAGGACGGCACGGGCGCGGTGATCGGCGGCATCCGCGAGGGCAACCGCCTGCCGTCGGTGCCGAAGTTCCAGGTCTCGTTCGACGTCACCTACAGCCGCGAGGTCTGGGACGGCGCGAACGGCTATCTGAAGGCCTCGGTCCAGCACATCGGCAGCCGCTTCACCCAGGCCAGCGACCAGGAGAACAATCCGCGCTCGTTCGTCTCGGGCCTGCCGTTCGGCGGGGCCACGGGCACGGTGCCGACGGTCGTGAACCTGAAGCTGCCCGGCTACGAGGTCGTCAATCTCAGCGCCGGGGTCGAGATGCGGGACGGCGTGGACATCACCCTCTACGTCAACAACCTGTTCGACGAGAACGCGCTGCTGTCGTTCGATCGTGAACGCGGCGGCCGGGCGCGCCTGGGCTATTCGGTGGGCCAGCCACGAACGGCGGGCGTGACGATCCGCAAATCGTTCTAAACCGTGAGAGGGCGGTCGCTTCGGCGGCCGCCCGCTTCGCTATTCCGCCTTGGTCTCGACCAGTGGGTCGGCGTGACGATGGATCAGCCGCCAGGCGCCGTCCTCGTGCCGGAACAGTTCTGTGATCCGCAGGTGCATCTCGATCGGCTCTTCATGGCCGCTCAGGCGCACGGTGGCGTGCTGCAGGCCGGTCCAGTAGGCGAGGTCGCCGACGGAGTCGCTGTGCAGGATCTCCAGCGTGCTCTCGCCGCCCTCGCGGAACGACTCCGCATCGCGCGCATAGACGTTCGCCACCCACTCGGCGCCTTCCTCACGTCCGCCGCGCGGCGGAAAGAAACTGGCCGGACAGGCGGTGGCGGCCAGCTGATCCAGCGGTCCGGCCTGACCGTTCACATAGGCCTGGGCGGCGTGGCGGCGGATCTCCAGGAATGTGTCGAAATCGGTCATGGCGGCGCTCTCCTGCTGGTCGTCAGGAAAGCGCGCGAGAGACGGCTTAGGTTTCCCCGCGACGTCTGGCTCTACCGCTTCGGCAGGATGGTCAGGCCGTCGGGGAGTTCGTTGCGGTCGTCGCCGCGCGGCGGGACGTGGGTGGCCAGGATCGCGCCGGCGCGGGCCACGGCGGCGACGAAACCGTCGGCGATCTTGCCCTGCTTGAGGCCGGCGACCAGGTCGCCCACGACCGCGTCCCAGACCGTGTCGGGCGCGGCCTTGTAGATGCCCTCGTCGGCGATGACCTCGACGCGGTGCTCGGCCAGGGCGGCGAAGATCAGGACGCCGGTGCGGTCGCGGGTGACGTGCAGGCCGTGGCTTAGGAACTGCTCCATGGCGGCGCGGCGGACGCGGGCGGTCTTCAGCGAGCCGGGCGTCAGGGCGCGGCGCACGGGCGGGATCGAAACCACCAGGGCGGCGACCACGAACACCACGACCTGGAGGGCGATATAGGTCGACAGCGCCGACAGGATCGCGCCGTCCAGCGCCGCCGCGTGGCCGACGCTCCAACCGCCGAACAGGCGGGTCAGCATCTCGGGCCGGAAACCCGCCAGCAGGGCGCCGGCCGGCAGGACCAGGGCCGCGACCGCCGCCCAGGCCAGCGGCGTCTCGCGATAGTCCGACACCTCGGGCGCCAGGACGCAGAAGATCTCGCCAGCGGTGGTCTTTTCGGCCTCGGCTACCGCCGCGGCGATGCGGTCGAGGTCCTGCGGGGTCATGCGTCGCGCCATCTTACCAGCTCCCCGAACTACCGCCGCCGCCAAACGACCCGCCGCCGCCGGAGAAGCCGCCGCCGCCTCCGCCGCCGCTCCAGCCGCCGCCGCCTCGGCCACTGTTGTTCAGCGCGCCCAGGATGATCCACGGCAGCGCCGAACCCAGGCCGCCGCGCCGATTACGCCGGCCTCCGAGCATGCCGCCGAGCACGAAGATGATGAACATCAGGATCAGAACGCCGGTGAACAGCGAGCCTGGGCCCTTCTGATGCCGAGGTTGGCTGGCCGCCGCGATGCGGGCCTTCGCCTGGTCGACGGGCAGGCTGAGCTGCTCGACCAGGGCGTCGGTCCCCGCGATGATGCCGCCCTGCATGTCGCCGTCGCGGAACTTCGGCAGGATGGCGCTCTGGATGATGACGCTGGACAGCGCGTCGGTCAGGACCGGTTCCAGGCCGTAACCGACCTCGATCCGCACCTTCCGGTCATTGGGCGCGACCAGCAGGATGGCGCCCGTGTCCTTGTCCTTCTCGCCAATGCCCCAGGTTCGGCCCAGCTGATAGCCGTAGTCCTCGATCGGATAGCCTTGCAGGCTCGGGACCGAGACCACGACCAGCTGGCGGCCGGTCGTGGTCTCGAGGCTTTCCAGCTTGGTGGCGATGTCACGCTCGGCGTCGGGCGACAGGATGCCGGCCTCGTCGACCACGCGCCCGGTCAGGGGCGGGAAGGTCGGCGCGGCGAGGGCGGGCAGGGCGATGAGCGCGGCCGCCGCCAACGCCACTATGGGGGCCAGCGTCCACGCCTTCACGCTCGCTCCGATCCTGGGCAAGGCGAGTTGCAACTCAGTCGACCTTCGGCGGCGTGGCCGTCGGCGGGGTGCTGAAGTCCACCGTCGGAGCGCTTTGCGCCGCGGCCGAGGCCTGGAACAGCTGGGCCGGCTTCTGGCCGCTGTAGACGGTCTTGGCCCACAGCATGCTGGGGAAGGTGCGCAGGGTGGTGTTGTACTTCTGGGCGGTCTCGTTGTAGTCGCGCCGCGCGATCGTGATGCGGTTCTCGGTGCCTTCCAGCTGGCTTTGCAGGGCCAGGAAGTTCTGGTTCGACTTCAGGTCCGGATACTGCTCCTGGATGACCATCAGGCGGCCCAGAACGCCCGACAACTGGTCTTGGGCGGCGGCGAATTTCTGGAACTGGGCTGGATCGGTGATGGTCGAGGCGTCGACCTTGACCTGGGTGGCGCTGGCGCGGGCCTGGGTGACGGCGGTCAGCACGTCCTTTTCCTGGGCCGCGTAGCCCTTCACGGTGGCGACCAGGTTCGGCACCAGGTCGGCCCGGCGCTGATACTGGTTCTGCACCTCGGCCCAGGCGGTCTTGGTCGCCTCGTCCTGCGTGGGGATGGTGTTGATCCCGCAGCCGGCCAGCGTCGCGGGAATGGCGACGATCAGGGCCACGCGGGCTGCGTTACGAGCCAGACGGTTCATCAAGATATCCCTCCAGGTGCGAACATGTATGCCCGCGTATCGCTGTTAGATAGCGAGCCTATCGGTACACGTGAGAGGGCGACAGATTAAACCTTGTCCATCTCCGCGCCCTAGGTCTGGGAGAGCGCCTGCTTGCGCGGACCCATGTAGCCGAACAGCCAGGCGGCCACCTTGCGCATCTGGATCTCCTCGGCCCCCTCGGTGATCCGGTAGCGACGGTGGTGGCGATAGATGTGTTCGAAGGGCTTGTGGCGGGAATAGCCGATGCCGCCGTGGATCTGCATGGCCCGGTCGGCCGCCTCGCAGCACAGCCGGTTGGCCCAGTAGTTACACATCGAGACCTTGTCGGAGAGGCGCTTTTCGACCTCCACCTTGGACATCTGGTCCATTTCCCAGGCGGTCTTGCGGATCAAGAGGCGCAGCATTTCGGCCTGGGTGGACAGCTCGACGATCGGGAACTGGATGGCCTGGTTCTCCGACAGCGCCTTGCCGAACGGCTTGCGCGCGCGTGCGTACTTTATGCTCTCCTCGATGCAAAAGACCGCCGCGCCCAGGCTGGAGGCCGCCTGGCGGATGCGGTTTTCGTGCACGAAGTGCTGGGCGATGGCGAGGCCGCCGCCCTCCGGGCCGAACATCGCGCTTTCCGGAACCCAGACATTGGTGAAGCTGACCCGGGGGTGGTCGGTCGGCATGTTGAAGGTCCAGAGGTACTCCTCGATCTTCACGCCCGGCGCGTGGGCCGGGACCAGGAAGGCGGTGACGCCGCGCGCGTCGCCGTCCTCGCCGCTGGTCCGCGCGAACAGGCAGCAGTGGGTCGCGGCGTGCATGCCGGTGGTCCACATCTTCTCGCCGTTGATCCGCCAGCCGGCCTCGCCCTTGTGGTCCTCGCGGACCGCGCGGGTCTCCATGAAGGTGGCGTCCGAGCCGTGGTCGGGCTCCGTAAGCCCGAACGTCGGGCGGAAGGCGCCCTTGTCCAGCATGTCGCTGATCAGGTGCTGCTGGTCGGGCCGGCCGAAGTCGCGCAGCATCAGCACGAACGGGTTGTTGCCGACGATCGAGTGTTCGTTCTGCAGGTCGTTGAACAATCCGAGGCCCTTGGCCGCCAGGTGCTCGCGGATCACCGCCATCCAGAGGTTGGAGCCGTCCTGGCCGCCATATTCCTTGGGCAGGGCGAAGCGATAGTAGCCCGCCTGGTCGGCCAGCTTGCGGGCCTTGGCCAGCAGCTCCTCCCACTCGTGCCTGGGCAGGCCGCCCATGTCCCAGTCGGTGCGGGCCCATTCGCGGCGGTGGTCGAAGAAACGTTCGTTGTCGTCGCGCGCCTGCAGGGGCGCGATCTCGCGGTCGATGAAGGCGTCGAGCTCGCCCAGATAGGCGGTCAGCGCCCGCGGCGGTTGGAAGTCCATGGCAAAGCCTCCCTGCTCATCTTTTCGTTTCGCGGGAGACTAAGCGCGACGGGCGATCGCGGCCAACCTGCCCCTTGGGAACTGGAACTGAAGAGGAACCGGCCTTAACTCGTCCTTGACCAGGCGGGGCGTACGGTTAGCGCCATGATCACCATGGCCGCCTTCGCGATCATCGGCGCCGCGCTCGGACTGTTCGTCCGTCCGCGCCTGCTGGGCGTGGCGCTGCCGGTCCTGCTGGCCTTGATCGTCGAGGGCGGGGTCTATTGGGCGATCGGGGTGATGGCGCATCAGCCCAACCGCGAGGTGCTGATCATGCGCCTGCGGGCGATCTTCGGCGGAGAGCTCATCGACATGGCCGGCCCGGTCGCCGCCGCGGCGATCGGCGCCGTGGTGGCCGCCGTGCTGGGGGCCATCACCGACCCGAAGGCCGAGTCCGTGCTCAGCGCCGAGGGCATCCGCCGTCGCGTCGGCAAGGACGGCCGCTACGCCCGCGCCGAAGGCATGATCGAAGACCGCGCCATCCACGCCAAGGCCGAAAGCCGGATCGACAAGATCCTGGGGCTCTGAGCTCGCCGTTTCCGCGCGGCGTTCGCCGCATCTCGCTGGAAATCCCCGTTTTCTGAAAAGTCGGCGCGCTCGCGAAATTCCGCTTGCGCAATTTCTTATCACTGATATCTAAGCGATGCTTAGTTCGGATCCGAAGCACCGGTGGGGATACCGGTTCTGTCATCCAGATGGGGTGGCCCAGATGGAGTGGCAAGGTCCGGGCGGCCAGTACCGCTTATCACCGATCAACGATCTGACCGCAACTTCCCCATCACCGGAGGGCTTTCTGATGAAGCTCCGCACCCTGACGGCTGTCGCCGCCATCTCTTTCTCCATGTTCGCGGGTTCGGCCCTCGCCGACGGCCGCATCGCCGCCGCGCTTGACGCGCCGGTCGCCGCCAAGACCAAGGTCGTCGCCGGCGGCGCCGTCTTCGTCTGCGAAGGGGCCGAGTGCGTCTCGACCCAAGCCCCCTCGCGGGCGCTCACCGCGGTGGCCTGCAAGGCCCTCGCCAAGGAAGTGGGTCGCGTCGCGGCCTTCGGCGGCGAAACCAAGTCGCTGGACGCCGATGACCTGACCCGCTGCAACGCCTCGGCCAAGGGCGGTTCCGCCCTGGCCTCGGCTAAGTAAGAACACGTATCGCTTTACCTTAAGTACCGGACGCTTTGGGGTCTTCGTTTCTCCGACCCTGTCTGGCTGTTTCCTCGAGCATTCGCCTGAACGGGGCGGCGGATTTGTTCCGCCGCCTCTTTTCTTTTCCGCCCGCGTGATTAGTTGAGCGTCATGGACACGAGCTTGGCCGCCCAGCTGGAATCCGTTCTGCGCAAGGCCGCGGGCGATGGAACGGCCTTGACCTCGATGACCGTGGACTATGCTGGCGAACCCGGCGACGGCGCCTTGGAGCCCAAGGGCTGGGTCGAGCGGGCCACCCGCAGCCTGGTCTTCGCCCAGGGCGAGCTGCGTCGTCCGGACGGCGCCCTGGCGGCTTCGGCCTCGGCCGTGTTCCGCCGCGCCGGAGACTGAACGCGCCCCTTTGGTTGCGACTGCGAAAGGCCCGTGTTATCAGGCGCGCGGCTTCGGAAGGGGCGGTGCGGCTGCACCGGCCGTCCATGTGCTTTTTACAAGCGCGCTCAAGCCTTTAAGCCGCGATAAGAGTTAACCTTCTTGTTCGCGGCCATTTGCAACGCACCGGGCGGATACCAAGTGGCGGACGAAACCAAGGCGACGGATGCGGGTCAGCGCTATGCGCAGTCCCTCTTCGAACTGACGATCGAGAACGGCTCCCTGCAAAAGGTTGAAGCCGACCTGAAAAGCCTGAAGGCGATGTACGCCGACAGCGCCGATCTGCGCCGCCTGATCGCCTCGCCCGCCTTCTCGGCCGAGGATAAGGCCAAGGGCCTGGCCGCCATCGCCACGAAGGCCGGCTTCCAGCCGCTGACCGCCAAGTTCCTGGGCGTTGTCGCCAACAATGGCCGCGCCGGCGACCTGCTGGGCGCCATCTCGGCCTTCTCCGAGCTTTCGGCCAAGCACCGCGGCGTCGTGACCGCCGAAGTCGTTTCGGCCATCGCCCTGTCGCCCGCCCAGCTGAAGGGCGTGCAGACGGCCCTGGCCGAGGCCCTGGGCAAGACCCCCGAAGTTTCCACGCGCGTCGACCCGTCCCTGCTGGGCGGTCTGAAGGTGCGCGTCGGTTCGCGTCTCTTCGACGCTTCGCTCCGTTCGAAGCTCGATTCCCTGAAATTCGCCCTGAAGCGCGCTTAAGCCTTTAAGTAAGCGCCAGAAAAATTAGATCGCAGAGAGCCCAGAAGACCATGGACATCCGCGCCGCCGAGATTTCGGCCATCCTCAAGTCGCAGATCGCCAACTTCGGCGAAGAAGCCGCCGTCTCGGACGTCGGCCAGGTGCTGTCCGTCGGTGACGGCATCGCCCGCATCTACGGCCTGGACAACGTCCAAGCCGGTGAAATGCTGGAATTCCCGAAGGCCGGCGTGAAGGGCATGGCCCTGAACCTCGAGCGCGACAATGTCGGCGCCGTGATCTTCGGCCAGGACCAGGCCATCAAGGAAGGCGACGAAGTCCGTCGTCTGGGCGAAATCGTCGACGTGCCGGTCGGCCGTGGCCTGCTGGGCCGTGTCGTCAACCCGCTGGGCGAGCCGATCGACGGCAAGGGCCCGATCCAATACACCGAGCGTCGCCGCGTCGACGTCAAGGCTCCGGGCATCATCCCGCGCAAGTCGGTGCACGAGCCCGTGCAGACCGGGCTGAAGTCGATCGACACCCTGATCCCCGTCGGCCGCGGCCAGCGCGAGCTGATCATCGGTGACCGTCAGACCGGCAAGACCGCCGTCGCCATCGACACCATCCTGAACCAGAAGGCCGCCAACGCCGGCACGGACGAGAGCGCCAAGCTCTACTGCGTGTACGTCGCCATCGGCCAGAAGCGCTCGACCGTCGCCCAGATCGTCAAGACCCTGGAAGAGCACGGCGCCCTGGAATACACGATCGTCGTCGTCGCCTCGGCCTCGGAGCCGGCCCCGCTGCAATATCTGGCGCCGTTCTCGGGCTGCGCCATGGGCGAGTGGTTCCGCGACAACGGCCTGCACGGCCTGATCATCTATGACGATCTGTCCAAGCAAGCCGTCGCCTACCGCCAGATGTCGCTGCTGCTGCGCCGCCCGCCGGGCCGCGAAGCCTATCCGGGCGACGTGTTCTATCTGCACTCGCGCCTGCTGGAACGCGCCGCGAAGCTGAACGAAGACAACGGTTCGGGCTCGCTGACGGCTCTGCCGATCATCGAAACCCAGGCCAACGACGTCTCGGCCTATATCCCGACCAACGTGATCTCGATCACCGACGGCCAGATCTTCCTGGAAACCGACCTGTTCTACCAGGGCATCCGCCCGGCCGTGAACGTCGGCATCTCGGTGTCGCGCGTCGGCTCGTCGGCTCAGATCAAGGCGATGAAGCAAGTCGCCGGCCCGATTAAGGGCGAGCTGGCCCAGTACCGTGAAATGGCCGCCTTCGCGAAGTTCGGCTCGGACCTGGACGCCTCGACCCAGAAGATGCTGGCCCGCGGCGAACGCCTGACCGAGCTGCTGAAGCAGCCCCAGTACGCCCCGCAGTCGGTCGAAGAGCAGGTCTGCGTGATCTACGCCGGCACGCGCGGCTATCTGGACAAGATCCCGACCTCGTCGGTTCGCCGTTTCGAGACCGAGTTCCTGGCCCGTCTGCACAGCGCCCACAAGGACCTGCTGGACGGCATCCGCACCAAGAAGGCCCTCGACAAGGATCTGGAGAACACGCTGAAGAGCGCGCTCGACAGCTTCTCGTCGACCTTCGCCTAAGCCCCCTCGGAACCGCTCGGAGAGAGTAGCGCCGAATGGCCAGTTTGAAGGAAATGCGCAATCGGATCTCGAGCGTCAAGGCGACGCAGAAGATCACGAAAGCGATGCAGATGGTGGCGGCCGCCAAGCTGCGCCGGAGCCAGGACGCGGCGGAAGCCGCCCGTCCCTACGCCCGGCGCCTGGCTTCGGTCATCGCCAATCTCGCGGCCGGCGTGTCGGGCGACGGGGCTCCGGCCCTGCTGACCGGCACGGGGCGCGACGACCGCCACCTGATCGTCGTCGCGGCGGCCGATCGCGGCCTCGCCGGCGGCTTCACCTCGTCGATCGTGCGGGCCGCGCGCCAGCACATCGACGGCCTGATCGCCCAGGGCAAGGACGTCAAGATCGTCTGCGTCGGCAAGAAGGTCTCGGCCCAGCTGAAGCGCCCGTACGGCGACAAGGTTGTCGAGAACTTCGACCTGTCGGCCTACCGCCAGTTCACCCTGTCGGTCGCCCAGCCGATCGCCGACGTCGTCACGCGCCTCTACGAGGCCGGCGACATCGACGTGGTCACGCTATTCTACAGCCGCTTCAAGTCGGTGGTCATCCAGACCCCGACCGCGCTGCAGCTGATCCCGGCGACCGTGGAGGGCGTCGACGCCCCGACGGGTCCGGCGGCGGTCTACGAGTACGAGCCCTCGGAAGAGGCCATCCTCGAGACCCTGCTGCCGCGCAACCTGACGGTTCAGATCCTGTCGGCCCTGCTGGACAACATGGCCGGCTTCTACGCCAGCCAGATGACCGCGATGGACAACGCCACGCGCAACGCCGGCGACATGATCAAGCGCTACACCCTCGAGTACAATCGTTCCCGCCAGGCCCAGATCACCAAGGAGCTGATCGAGATCATCTCCGGCGCCGAAGCCGTCTGATCTAGCCTAACGACACAAGCACGCAGAGACCGAAAGACCGCACGCCATGGCCAAGACCCCCGCTGCAAAGCCGGCGACCGCCGCCGCCCAGACGCCTGCCGCCAAGACGCCCGCCGCCCCCAAGGCCGCGGCGGCTCCGAAGGCCGCCGCCACGAAGGCTCCGGCCGCCGCTAAGGCTCCCGCCGCCAAGAAGCCGGCTGCCCCCAAGGTCGCCGCGCCGACCAACGCCGCCGTCAACCTGGATGGCGCCACCGGCCGCCTGGTGCAGATCATCGGCGCCGTCGTCGACATCGAGTTCGACGGTCCGCTGCCGGCGATCCTGAACGCCGTCGAAACGACCAACACCGCCACCGGCCAGCGCCTGGTGTTCGAAGTCGCCCAGCACCTGGGTCAGAACACCGTCCGCGCCATCGCCATGGACGCCACCGAAGGTCTCGTTCGCGGCCAGCCCGTGCGCGACACCGGCGAGTCGATCCGCGTTCCGGTCGGTCCGGGCACCCTGGGCCGCATCATGAACGTCATCGGCGAGCCGATCGACGAGCAGGGCCCGATCAAGTCGGACATCTATCGCACGATCCACCGCGACGCCCCGACCTTCGCCGAGCAGACCAACACCGCTGAAGTGCTGGTCACGGGCATCAAGGTCATCGACCTGATGTGCCCCTACACCAAGGGCGGCAAGATCGGCCTGTTCGGCGGCGCCGGCGTCGGCAAGACCGTGACGATGCAGGAACTGATCAACAACATCGCCAAGGCTTACGGCGGTTACTCGGTTCTGGCCGGCGTGGGTGAACGCACCCGCGAAGGCAACGACCTGTATCACGAGATGATCGAGTCCAACGTCAACGTCGACCCGAAGGCCAACAACGGCTCGACCGAAGGCTCGCGCTGCGCCCTGGTCTACGGCCAGATGAACGAACCCCCGGGCGCCCGCGCCCGCGTCGCCCTGACCGGCCTGTCGATCGCGGAATACTTCCGCGACGAAGAAGGCAAGGACGTGCTGCTGTTCGTCGACAACATCTTCCGCTTCACCCAAGCCGGCGCCGAAGTGTCGGCTCTGCTGGGCCGCATCCCCTCGGCCGTGGGCTATCAGCCCACTCTGGCCACCGAGATGGGCAACCTGCAGGAGCGCATCACCTCGACGAACAAGGGTTCGATCACCTCGGTTCAGGCCATCTACGTGCCCGCCGATGACTTGACCGACCCGGCGCCCGCCGCCTCGTTCGCCCACTTGGACGCCACCACCGTTCTGTCGCGCGACATCGCCGCCCAGGCCATCTTCCCCGCCGTCGATCCGCTGGATTCGACCTCGCGGATCATGGACCCGCTGGTCATCGGCGAGGAGCACTACAACGTCGCTCGTTCGGTCCAGGAAGTCCTGCAGCAGTACAAGGCCCTGAAGGACATCATCGCCATCCTGGGCATGGACGAGCTGTCGGAAGAGGACAAGCTGGTCGTTTCGCGCGCCCGCAAGATCTCGCGCTTCCTGTCGCAGCCGTTCCACGTCGCCGAGCAGTTCACCAACACGCCGGGCGCTTTCGTCCAGCTGAAGGACACGATCCGCTCGTTCAAAGGCATCGTGGACGGCGAGTACGACCACCTGCCGGAAGGCGCCTTCTACATGGTCGGCGCGATCGAGGAAGCCGTCGCCAAGGCCGAAAAGATGGCGGCTGAAGCCTGATGACCGAAGAAACGGAACTGGCCGGCTTCTGCTGCGAAGAACTGGCGGAGGCGGTGTCCCCGGACACCAACGCCGGCCTCATCGAGCATGACAGCGGCCTGATCCTGCTGAACCTCGGCGAGCGGGAAGAAGAGGGCGAGACCGGCCTGATGCTGGCGACGATCCACTTCTGCCCGTTCTGCGGGACCGAGATCCAGACCGACGAAGACATCGAAGCCGCGCTTGGCGGCGTCGAGGAGACTTTCAACTGATGGCCAAGCTGCACTTCTCCCTGGTCGCGCCCGAGCGCGAACTGTTTTCCGGCGACGTGGACCTGGTCCAGGCTCCCGGCTCGGAAGGCGACTTCGGCGTCCTGGCCGGCCACGCCCCGTTCATGACCACCCTGCGCGAAGGCAAGGTGACCGTGAAGGACGGCGCGACGACCAAGGTGTTCGACATCCAGGGCGGCTTCGCCGACGTCGGTCCGGAAGGCCTGACGATCCTGGCCGAGCACGCCGTCGAAGCGGCCTAGGCTCGGGTCGCCCGCATGCTTACGAAACGCCCTCGTTCCTTGTGGAGCGAGGGCGCTTTCGTGTCTGGGGTGAAAAAATTACACTTGTGACCCAATCTCCGCCTCAATCGGTAGCCATAAGGGTTGCGAGGGACCGTCTGTCGGTTTTAATGCCGACCTCTCGTCTTGTTGGGGATAACCAGCCTATGCGCCTTGCGCTCGTCACCTTGATCGCCCTCGGCGCGGTCTCGACCGCCGCCGTTGCCCAGGAGCAAACCACCGCTCCCGCCATGCCCGCTCCGGCTCCGGCCGCCGCGCCGGCCCCGGCCGATCAGGCCGCTCCCGCTCCGGCTGACCAAGCCGCTCCGGCCTCGGCCGACCAGGCCGCCCCGCCGGTCGCGGCTCCCGCCGCCGGCCAGGCTCCGGCCGAGGCCTACACGGCGCCGGTCCGTGGTCCGCGCACGACCGACCCGCTGTCGGTCCGCCTGATGGACGTGCTGGACAAGGTCTGCAAGCCGTCGGTCGCCGGCGGCGACTTCGCCCAGCTGGTCAAGGACTACGGCTTCAAGAAGAAGAAGGAACAGTGGGTTCTCGCCCTCGAGAAGCCCTACAACATCACCCTGGACAACCCGGGCTCGAACAAGAACGTCTGCACGGTCACCATCGACTACGCGCAGACCGCCGAGCAGGCCCAGGAACTGGCCAACGCTCTGCACGATTACGCGACCTGGGAAAACAGCCCGCAGCTGCGCCTGATCCGCAATGACCAGACGGTCGGCAGCGACTACCGCCGCTTCACCGTGTCGTGGGACGACGCCTGGGCCGGCGGTCACGCTGGTCTGGTGTTCATGCGTCTGAAGAAGCTGGACGAGTCCTCGTTTGGCAAGAACTTCGAGCGCGCCCAGATCCTGTACAGCACGACCAGCCGCTAAGACGCGATATCCGAAAGTGGTCGCCGGTTTCGGCGGCCGTCGCGCGATATCGAAGAGCGGCTTGCCCCTCGGGGGCGCTGGAACTATTTAGGCGAGGCGCGGGGGACGACCCCCGCGCCTTTTGCTTTGGCGATTGTCGATTTGCAGGGGACGACCCCACCTTTTCAGGAAAAGGGGCTCGTCGTGGCCTGGATCATTCTTTTCATCGCCGGACTGTTCGAAATCGGCTGGGCCGTCGGCCTGAAATACACCGAGGGCTTCACCAAGCTGGTCCCCACGGTGCTCACGGGCGTCAGCCTGGTGCTGTCCATGGGCCTCCTGGGCTGGGCCGTGAAGACCCTGCCCCTGGGCACGGCCTATGCGGTCTGGACGGGCGTTGGCGCGGTCGGCACGGCGATCATCGGCATCATACTGTTCAAGGAGCCGGCGACCGCCGCGCGGCTCGTGTGCCTGGGCCTGATCGTGGCTGGCATCCTGGGGCTTAAGGTGTTCACGCCGGCCGCCTAAGCGGCGGCGCGGTCTTCAGCGCTGATGAAATCGAGGCAGCGCTGGGCCACCTGCTCCCAGCCGGGTTCCCCAGGCAGCCAGTGGCTCATCTCGGGGAACACCTCGACGCCGCCGCCCAGGCGCGCGGCCGTCTGACGGACCGTGGCCGGCGGGTGGATCACGTCATGGCCGCCGGCGATCGCCAGCACCGGGCAGCCCGGAGCCGACACCGACGTGGTCATGAACGGGTCCAGCCACCAATTCAGCGTCTCCCACAGCGCCCGCCCGCTCTCGGCCGTCATGCGGGCGAAGATCGCCTTGCGCTCGGGGCGGGCCAGCTTGTCGACGCTGTAGCGGCGTACGACGCCGTAGTCGGGCGCGATGGCCTGCAGCCAGTAGGGACCGAAGGTGTAGAGGCTGACGGCCGAGACGGCCTCCTCCAGGCTCGCGCCGGAGACGCCCCAGGGCGCCGAGGGGGCCAGCAGGATCAGCTTGGAAATCTTGGCGCGGCTGGCGGCCATCTGGGCGACCAGGCCGCCCATCGAGTGGCCAACCAGGATCGGCGGCGTCTCGCAGGTCTCGGCCAGGCGCGAGATCTGGCGGGCATAGTCGGTCATCGAGACGCCAGCGGCGCTGCTCTGGCCGTCGTGTCCAACCAGGTCGGGCGTCAGCACGCGATGACCCGCCGCCTCGAAGGGCTGACGGAAAGCGTCGAAGGTCCAGCCACCGCAAAAAGCGCCGTGGACCATGATCACGGGTGCGAGCATGGACGCCCCAAAAAACGAGACTAATAAACCCCGCCGACGAAGCAGCCGGCGGGGTTAAGCCTACACTTACTTCGACGCCTTGGGCGAGGTTTTGGCGGGCGTCTTTGTCGCAGGCTTCTTGGCGGCCGCGGGGGCCTTGGCGGCGGCCGGCTTGGCAGCGGCCTTCGGAGCCGCGGCAGCCTTAGGCGCGGCGGCGGCCTTGGCCGGAGCCTTCGCCGCCGGCTTGGCGGCCGGAGCGGCCTTGGCGGGCGCGGCGGCCTTCGGAGCGGCCTTGGCGGCGGCCTTCGGCGCCGGAGCCTTGGCGGCGGGCGCCTTGGCCGGAGCGGCGGCGGGCTTCTTTGGCGCGGCGGCCTTCGGAGCCGGCGCGGCCTTCTCGGCGGCGGCCGGCTTGGCGGCGGCCTTCGGTGCGGCCTTGGCGGCCGGAGCCTTCGCGGCCGGGGCCTTGGCCGGAGCGGCGGCCTTCGGCTTGGCTTCAGCCTTCGGTTTCGCCGGCGCCTTGGCGGCCGGAGCCTTCGCGGCGGGGGCGGGCGCCGGGGCTGCCGCGACCGGGGCCGGTTCGGCCGCCTTCACGGGTTCCGCCGCCGGGGCGGGAGCGGGCATGGGGTCCGGGGTCTTCACCGGGGTGGGCGCGGGCGCTGGAGCGGGCGTGGGGGCGGCCGCGGCGGGGGCGGCCGTCGTTTGCTTCTTGCCGCTCAGCCAGGCGATCAGGTCGTCGAGGATCTTCATCGTGTTTGGCTCGTCTATGAGGTAATGGGCGTTGTGGGGATATTCTCGATACTCGGCGCCGGCGTACTTTTTGCCGACGAGCCGCACGTCCTCGACGGGTGTCGTGCGATCTAGGGCGCCCGCCATCACCAGCACCGGCACGGTGACCTTGCTGGCGTCGACATGGGCGGTCTTGTTGGGGTCCTTGTGCGGCCAGGCCAGGTCGGCCAGCACCTGTCCGCTGTCATAGACCATCTTGGCGTAGAGGCCGTCGTGGCGCTCGGCCGGCACGGCGTTCATCACGCCGAACTTGAAGCCCGTCTTCCACATCTTGCCCGCCTTGGTCTCGGGCTTGGATTGCAGGGCCATGTTCAAAAAGGTGAAGACTGGCGTCAGCTTCGGCTTGCCCCGCGCGTCGGCCGGCGAGCCCGGCGCGAACAGGGCGATGGCGGCGGCATGGCCAGCCTCGGCGACCTTCTGGGCGATCAGGCCGCCCATCGAGTGGCCGATGACGATGGGCTTGGCGCCCGTGTCCTTGGTCAGGGTCTGGGCCAGGGCGCTCATCTCGGCGACATAGTCCGCCAGGGTCAGGCCGGCCAGACCCGCGCGCGGACCCTCGACCGTGCGCACGGCCGAACGGATCGTCGGGGCCACGACACGATAGCCTTCGGCGCGCAGGCGCGCGGCCACGGGGTCCCAGACGTCCCCCGCGCAGCCATAGCCGTGAATCAGCAGAACCGTGTCCGCCATACCGTTTCTCCCCAGCGCGACGGACCCTGAAACTCAGAGGCCGCGCGCGTACCCCGCAAAGGCGGCGACCACCGCTTCGTAAACGCCACGCTTGAAAGGTACGATCAGTTCGGGCGTTTCGTCGAGCCTGCCCCATTTCCAGGCGTCGAACTCGATATGGTCGTCCGCTTCCAGATCGATCTCTGACTCCTCGCCGATGAAGCGATAGGCGAACCAGACCTGTTTCTGCCCCAGCCAGCCGCGCGAGTGTTTCTTGTCGGCCAGGATCTCGGGCGGGAAGTCGTAGGCGATCCAGCCCTCGGTGCGGCCAAGCAGTTCGACGGAGCTGACGCCGGTTTCCTCGGCCAGCTCGCGACGGGCGGCGGCTTCCAGGTCCTCGCCGTCGTCGACCCCGCCCTGCGGGAACTGCCAGTTGTACGGTGGCGCCTGGCGATAGCGGCGACCCAGCCAGACGCGGCCATCCTTGTGGAACAGGACAACGCCGACATTGGGACGATGCTTGGGATACTCACGCTCGGTCATGCCGAGCTTTGTTCCACGACTAGTCGTGGCGCGCCAGTTTTACCGGTGAGCGAGGGCCGAAGCGGGAGCCAGTTGCAGGCCGCGCTGTTGCAGGCCGGCGGCCCAGATGCGCACCTGGGTGATGGTCACCGGATAGGCGAAGCCCGAGCCGAGCGATTGGCCGCGGCCGGCCGCGCCGTTCTCCAGCGCCCGCAGCTGCGCATCAATGGCGCCCGCGGAAAGTTCGTCGTCGATCACACGGTCGGCCGAGGCGCGCGGGATCGGGCCGGCGCGGCGCGAGGCCAGGCCGTCGTCGACGAAGGCCAGGCCCCGGGCCTTCAGCACGGCGTTGAAGGTCGACATCGCCTGGTCGTTCTCGACGAAGCGGGCGCCCAGATAGTTGGAGAGGCCGAAATAGCCGGTGGCGCGCGACATCAGCCATTCCAGCTTGCGCACGGTGTCTTCCGGCCGGTTGGCGGCGATCAGGGTGTAGGGACCCGGATCGTTGGCCGGATAGTCGGCTGGTTCCATCGGGGTCTCGAGCAGCACCTCGTGGCCATGGGCGCGGGCCAGGTCGATCCAGCCCTGCAGGCCCTCGGCATAGGGCGCGAACGACAGGGTGACTTCGCCCGGCAGGGTCTCGATGGCGGCGCGGGTGGTCTGGGCGTTGAGGCCGAGGCCGCCGATGACCACGGACACCTTGGGGCGGCCGTTCGGCTGGAAGGGACGGGCGTAGGCCTCGGCGACCGTCCGGCCGTCCGCGCCGATGATCGGCAGCGGACCGCCGCCGGGACCGGGCGCGGTCAGGCCGGCGATCGGAGCCTGGGCCAGGCCAGGGCCCTGCTGGACCGGCGGCAGGTTCTGGAGACCTTCGGCGGGCGGCGGCTCGGCCTCGGCGTTCGGGGGCGCGAAGGGATTGCGCGACAAGCCCAGTTGGCCCGGAACCAGTTCGGCCTCGTGGGCGGGATCGCCGCCCAGCGCCTCTCGCCAGCCGTCGGGCGCGTTCTTGGTGGCGCCAATCTCGGTCAGGGGCAGGCGAATCACCGGTGAACCGGCGTGTGGGTCGCTGGTGATCAGGATCACGGTCGCCAGCGAGGCCAGGAACAGCACGGCCGCGCCGCTGGCGGCGATGTAAGGATTGCTGACGGCCGCCATCAGCTTGGCGCGCAGGTCGCCGGTCCCGCCCGAAACGGGCGCGGCGGCGGCATAGGCGGGCTTGCGCGAGAAGGTGACGGCCATGACCCGCTCAGGCTAGTCGGGAAGCTTCGAACATATGGTTAACGAGATGCTGCCGAAGACGGATCGCGGCGCGGCGCGACGTCGCGGTGGCGTCACCATTTCGGGGCCCGCGAGGCCCCAGTTCTCGAATAGCGATTGCGAACATGGCTAAGGCCACTCAAAGTAGCGTTCTGGATCGGGGGATCCAGGGGCGGGGCGCTCATGTTCATGTTCGCGGCACTGGCGACTGCTGCGCTCTGCCTAGGCCTGGCCTGGTGGGGAGCCCGAGCGCTTTTCCGGCCATTCCAGCCGGCGGCGACCGCCCTGGCGCAACGGCTCAGCCCCGTGGCCCCGTTCATCGCGGCGGGTGTCGTGCTGTTTGGGGGGCTCGCCGTGCAGGCCTTGGGCTCGTTCGGCATGGCGCGGAGCGTCGACGACACGATGAACCGCGCGGCGGGCCTGATCACCGGGCCGCTGTATGGCGGCTGGAGCCGGCCGGGACAGAAGGCGATCGTGATCGTCGCGCTGGACGACGCCTTCGTCCAGGAAGCCGGCGGCGTCTGGCCTCCGCCCTATGACAAGACGCGCGCCGTCATCGAGACGATCAGCGCGGCCCATCCCAAGGCGATCTTCCTGGACTCCTATTATCGGCACCCGCATGTGGCCGGCTCGGGTTGGCCCGACGTGGCGGGCATCGCGGGACTTTCCGAGGCGTTCGCCAACGCGCGCAAGGCCGGGACGCCGGTGTTCATCGGCCCCGTGGCCGGGGACCAGCCGCTGCTCCAGCCCCTGGCGGCGACGGCCGGCCAGGTGGGCCTGGCCTCGGTCGGCGACAAGACCTTCGCCTACAATCTGCGCGATCCCGACAACCGTCCCATGGCCGCCGTCCAGCTCTACGCGGCCTGGAAGGGGCGCCCCGTCGAGCAGTTGAACCTGCCGATGGAGACCCTTTCGGTGGACTGGGGCTTCGGGGCCACCGACTGGATGCGCTCGCACCTGGCCGCCGGCGAGGCGTTCTGTGTCGCCGAAAAGCCCATGGCCCGACTCGCCAGCTTTCTCTGGCTGGGCTGGCGGGCCGTGGCGCCGCAGCTGAACACCGACATGGAGGGGCGAGATCGCCTGGAGGTCTCATGTCCATACTTCGATGTGGTGTCGGTCGGCTGGCTGTCGGACTCCGAAGTGCGCGACCGCCTGAGGGGCAAGCTGGTCCTGGTGGGCTCGACCGTGCCGTGGCTGCGAGACCAGGCGCGCACGCCGCTGTTGGGCGAGGCGCCGGGCGTGATGGTCCACGCCATGGCGCTGGACAATCTCATCCAGAACGGCGCGAGCGCGACCCGCTATCCGAACGACGTGGGCGAGACCGCGCTGGACTACGCCGACCTGGTCCAAGCGGGCCTGTTGCTGCTGGGGTTCATGGCGCTGTGGTGGATCCACCGGTTGGGCCCGGCGCCCGACGAGCCGCTGTCGGCGGCGACGAAGGCGCGGGTGTGGGCGAGCGTGGCGGGCGTCGGCCTGGCGATCGCCTGCTTCGCCAACTGGCCGCTGTTCAAGCTGATGGCCGCCGCGCTGGGCGGCGAGATTTTCACCGAGGCGTGGGACGAGTTCCATCGCCGTCGCAAAGCTGGAGGGGAAACATGAAGCGTCCGCTCATCACGATCCTAACCGCGATGGCGGTGCTGGCCCTGCCGGGAGCGGCCTACGCCCAGGCCTGTCGGTCGATGTCGATCATCACCGCGCAACTCAATGTCGATGGACTGATGCTGTTCAGCCTGCAGGGCGCGCCCGTGGATCGCGCGCCCAAGGCGTCCCTGCCGACCCGACTGGACGCCACGGACTGCGGTGACGCCAACTACGTGATGATCCCGTTGGCCAAGAGTCATTATCTGGTCCGCAAGTCCGATCTGAACATGCCGAAGATCGATGTGGGCTGCCGTTGCCGAGCGCCGGTCGGAGCTACGGACCTGGGAACGCCCGGCGCGGGCGGCGCCGTCTATTGCGAGCGCGAGGCGCCGCAATGCCGGCGCTGAGCCGGGCGCTGTTGCCAGCCCTCGGTATCGTTCTGGCCGTCCTGGTCTCCCCGGAGGTCGGCTCGGCGCAGGCGCGAAAGGCTCCGGCCAAGAAGGCCGCCGTCGTCAAGGCGGCGACGCCGCCACCGCCCCGCAAGCCGCCGCCGCCCCGCGAGATCACCTGCGGCCCGCCCTTGCCCGAGGCCATGCCGGTCAAACCCGAGAAGAAGAAGGGCCTGCTGGGCAAGATAGGCTCGATCGGCAAGAAGGAGGTCAAGCTGCCGGAAGCGTGCGTGCTGGCGCGCTTCAAGGATCCCGCCTTTCCGATCACCGATCCCAACGCCCTCGGCGGCTCGGCCGTCGGCCTGTTCGGTGGCGAGGGACCCGTTCAGGCGGAATGGCTGATCTCGATGGCGGAGCTCCAGGAGGTCGCCGATGCGATCGCCGACCTCGGGCCAAGGCCGACCGTCCGCGCCACCGTTCTGATGTCGAACCTGACCATGGCCGAGGCGCACGCCGTCTATCTGAAGCCCGGGGGCCGGGACGGGGTGATCATCCTGACCACCCAGCTGATCCAGAGCCTACGGAACCTGAGCCTGAAGATGGCCGGCCACGACGCCGATGCGAAGGTCGCGCCGGGCGCGGCCCCTGTCGTCGAGACCGAGGAGCAGAGGATCCAGGCCAACAAGCTGACACAGCAGTACCTGGCCTTCATCATCGCTCACGAATACGCGCACTTGGTGCTGAACCATCCGCAGAAGCAGACGAAGGCGGCGCGGGACTATCAGGAACTGGGGCAGGCCATCGCCATGGCGGGTCTCGCCTACGCCGTGATCAACCAGATGAAGATCGATTCCAAGGCCTCCTACAGCGAGAAGGAGCGCGAGGGACGCAAGTCGGCGGGCGTCTTTCTGGCCGCAAGCTTCGCGGGCGACATCGCCGCGACCGAGGGCACGCGTTTCATCTTCCCGATCTTCAACCGCGGCGTCGAGCGCGACGCCGACATGCTGGCGGTCGACATCCTGCGGCGGTCCAAGGTCGATCCCGGCGTCGGCGTGCGCGGGCTGAACATCTTCCTCAAGGAGAACAAGGAAAACGTCCGCAAGAGCGGCCAGATGTCCGACGAGGCCAAGCAGACGGCGGCCGAGGCCGCCTTGCTGATGGCCGCCGTGGCGCCCGACCTGATCAATGGCGACAAAGAAGAGTTCGAGAAGAAGCTGAAGACCGCCGCTCTGCTGTTCGCCGCCAGCTTCGCCCTGCGCAAGCTGGAGGAGCACAGGATGATGGTCGAGGCGCATCTGCACGACTCGCCGGGCGAGCGCGAACATCTGGTCACGGAATACCAGAAGGCCTTCTACGGGCTGGCCAGCGTGATGCGTGACGCGCCCGCGCCGATGTCGAAGTTCGCGGAGGTCGCCGAGGCGGAGGCGGCGAAGGGGGCCAAGCCGCCCGTCGTCGCGCCGCCGCCCAAGGACGACAAGGTCGCCATCCCGGAGGTCGACTTCAAGAAGATCGGCGCCGAGGTCGACGGCTATGTCGCTACCGAGGCGGCCAAGACCGCCTTGGCCAGGGGAGACCTGGTCGAGGCGCGCCGTCAGGTCGACGTGGCTTTGAAGTCACCGATCAAGGCCACGATCGACGTCCAGCTGGTGGCCGGCGGCCTGGCTCAGGCCGAGGGCGATCAGGACGCGGCCATCCGCCACTTCCGCGCCGTCCTGGCGCACGGCTTTCGGTCGCCGTCCGTCTATCGGAACATCGTCGACAGCCAGCGGCTGAAGAAGGACGACGCGGGCGCGCTGAAGACCATCGCCGAGGGCGTGAGCGCCACGGGCCAGCTCAGCGAGTTCATCCTCGAGCGCATGGACATCCACCGCTTCCTCAAGAACGACAAGGCCCTGGCGGAAGACCTGGAGGCCTGTATCGCGCTCAAGGATCTGAAGCTGGAGGCGGCATGCCGACGCGCGGCCCAGCCTGATCCGTTTGACGAGCCTGCTCCGGCAGCCAGTACGGCGACGGCCAAACCCGCCGCCGCCGCGCCTGCCCAGAAGGCGGCCACGAGCAAGGCGACGACCCCGCCGCCCGCCAAGAAGAAATGAGCCACGCGCCGTCCGGATGACCGGACGGCGCCGCTCGAACCTACTTGTTCTGGGTCACCGGGCCCTTGCCGGCCGCGGCGGCCGCCTTGGCGGTGACCTCGGCGACCTTGGCCGCGGGCTTGGGCAGCTTCGGCGTGTTGGCGACTCCGCCCGACTGCAGCACGGCGATGGCGCGTTGCAGCTGGAAGTCGCCCTTCTTGTCGTCGAAGGCGGTCGGCGGGGCTTCGGCCGGCGCGTGCGGCGCGACGCGGGTCTTGCCCTCGTCGGCGTTCAGCGCGTTCTTGAAGCTGGCTTCGCTGAACCACACGCGGTTGGCGATGTCCTGGGCCTGGTCGCGGGTCTGGGCGACCTCGAGGTCCGGGGCGATGCCGGTCTTCTGGATCGAGCGGCCCGACGGCGTGAAGTACTTGGCCGTGGTCAGCTTCAGCGCGCCGTCGGCTCCGCCGCGCAGCGGGATCACGGTTTGCACCGAACCCTTGCCGAAGCTGGTCAGGCCGACCAGTTCGGCGCGGTGACGATCCTGCAGGGCGCCGGCGACGATTTCAGCCGCCGAGGCCGAGCCTTGGTTGATCAGCACCACCATCGGCAGGCCGTTCAGCATGTCGCCCGCGCGGGCGTTGTAGCGCTGGATGTTGCGCGGGTCGCGGCCGCGCTGGCTGACCACCTCGCCGCCGTCCAGGAACACGTCGGCCACGCCGACCGCCTGGTCCAGCAGACCGCCCGGATTGTTCCGCAGATCGAGGATCAGGCCCTTCATCTTCGGGTTCTTGGCCTTCAGGTCGCTGATCGACGACACGAGGGCGTCGGTGGCCTTCTCGTTGAAGCCGGGCAGGCGGACATAGCCATAGTCGCCTTCCATCTTGGCGATGGCGGCCTTGGGCTTGATCACTTCGCGGATCAGTTTGACGTCGAATGGATCGGTCTTGTCGCGGGCGATGGTCAGGGTGACGCCCTCGCCGGCCGTACCGCGCATCTGCTTGACGGCCTCGGTGACCGTCAGGCCCAGCACGCTCTGGCCATTGACGGCGGTGATGTAGTCGCCGGCCTGGATGCCCGCGCGCGAGGCGGGGGTGCCGTCCATCGGCGAGATGACCTTCACGACGCCGTCCTCGCTGGTGACCTCGATGCCGAGGCCGCCATATTCGCCGCGCGTGGTGTCCTGCATGTCCTCGTAGCTGTCGGGCGACAGATAACCCGAATGCGGGTCGAGGCTGGTCAGCATGCCGTCCAGGGCCGCCTCGATCAGCTTCTTGTCGTCGACCTCGGTGACATACTGGTCCTCGACGGTGCCCAGCACGTCGCCGAAGAGCTCAAGCATCTTGTAGGTCTTGGTCTTGGGGGCGTTGTTCGCCTGAGCGATCGGGCTGACATAGGCCATGGCCCCCGCACCGAGGACGAAGGCCGAAACTCCGATGAGCAGATACTTGCGCATTAAGGCCCAGAAGGCTCCCTAGCGACGCGCGGCGTCGCAAACCGTGTTTAGCCCCGTCCACACACTGACGGCGGCCGTAGGTGGAATTACGGCCACCATTACTGAAAAAGTCGTCTATCGCGACTCTTGTTTGAGCCAGCGCTCCGGGTCCGCCGGTTCGCCGTTCTCCCGGACCTCTAGATAGAGCTCCGGATCGGAAGATACATGATCCGGCATCTTCCCGATGGGGGCGCCGGCCGCGACAGATTGTCCGGGCGCCGCCGTTATCTGGTCGAGGCCGGCCATGACGAGGTGGTAAGCGCCTTGCGAGCGCAGGATCAGCACCGCGCCCCAACCATTCAGCGCGCCGGCATATTCGACGGTTCCGGCGGCGGGGGCGGCGACGGTCAGGCCCTTGTCGGTGCGGATGGTCAGGCCGGGCGACTTGCCGCCGGCCGGCATCTCGGCGCCGAAACGCCGGACGATGGCCCCGGCGGCGGGCGAGCGCAGGTGCAGCGGCCCCGTGGCCTCGACCCGGCCAAGACCATCCGTAAGCACGCCGAGCGTGCGCAGCTCGTTCTCCTCGGTCAGGGCCTCGTGGGCGTAGGCGCGCTCCAGCTGGGTCTTCTCGATGATCAGGCGCTCGATCTCGCCCTTGCGGTCGGCGACCACGCTCTCGGCGGTGAACAGCTCGGCCGAGGCGGCGGCGGCCTCGCGGCGCAGGGTCCCGATGGCGGTGGCCTGGCGGGCATAGGCGTCGGCGCGGCGTTGCAGGTCGGGCGTCATGGCGCGGATCAGGATGGCGGCCCGCACCGCGTCGCGGGCGTTCTCGGGCGCCACCAGCAGGGCCGGCGGCGGATCGCGGCGAAACAGCTGCAGGGCCGACAGCAAGAGCGACAGCCGTTGCCGGTTGACGCCCAGATCGGCCAGGATCGAGCGTTCGCGGGCGTTCAGGGCCTCCAGCCGGGCGCGCTTGGCGTCGACATCGGCGCCGGCGCTGATGCGGGCGTGGTCCAGGCGGTCCAGCTCGGTCCGCAGGTCCTGGATCTCGCGGCGAGTGTCGGCGGCCTGCTGGCGGTCCTTGGCGCGCTGGATCTCCACCGCGCGATCGGCGCGCTGCCAGCCGACCACGGCCGTCGGAACGGCGAGGGCGGCAAAGATCAGACCGATGACCAGGGGGCGGCGAAGCATCAGGGTCTTGATGCCCTAATCCCGATGGTAGGGCGAGCCCGACAGGATGGTGGCGGCGCGATAGATCTGCTCGGCCAGCATGGCCCGGGCCATGGCGTGCGGCCAGGTCTGGACGCCAAAAGCCATGGTCTCGTTGGCCGAGGATAGGATCGAGGCGTCCAGGCCGTCGGCCCCGCCGATCAGGAACACCACGCGCCGGGCGCCGTCATCGCGGAGCCGAGCCAGATGGTCGGCGAAGGCGCGGCTCTTCCAAGCCTTGCCGTGCTCGTCGCAGGCGATGACGTGGGCGCCCTCCAGGTGCGGGCGCAGCACCTCGGCCTCGGCGGCCTTGCCGGGCTTGCGGGCCTCGACCTCGACGATCTCGACCGGACCCAGGGCCAGGGCGCGGCCCGAGGCGGTGGCGCGCGCGGCGTAGTCCACGGCCAGCTGCGCCTCGGCCATGCGGCCCAGCTTCCCTACGGTGAGGATGGTGATCTTCATGGGGAAAAGCGCTCAAGGCCGCCGACCCCTTTCAGGGCGGCGGCCGAGCACGATAGATCAGTTCGCCGCGGTGCGGTGCGGGGCGTCGACCGCCCAGATCTTCTCGATGTTGTAGAAGCTGCGCACTTCGGGACGGAACAGGTGGATGACGACGTCGCCGGCGTCGATCAGCACCCAGTCGCAATGCGGCAGGCCTTCGACCCGCGCCTTGCCGTAACCGTTTTCCTTGAGCGCCCGCAGCAGGTGGTCGGCCAGAGCGCCGACGTGACGGTGCGAACGGCCCGACGCCACGATCAGGCTATCGGCCACCGAGCTCTTGTCAGCCAGGTCGATGTGGACGATGTCCTGGGCCTTATCGTCGTCCAGGCGTTCCAGGATCAGGCGCTCCAGCGCCTTGATGTCCAGGGGCAGACTCAGGCCCGGGGATTCGTTCGAGGACTCGGCGCCGGCCGGGCCTTCGTGCGCATTAAGCGCGGGGTCGCTACGCAGCGTATTGCTCCTTATGGGGTCGCTGTGGATATCCCCCATAGCATGGAATTGGGCGAAAAGTGAGAGTTCGCGCCAGAAAGGCGCCGGAGGCGTCAATTCGACCCGGCGCTTGAGGCGTTCGAGCAACGCCAAAAAGCTTCGCCTTTAGCCCTTTTCGCGCGACCGCATGGCGGTCGACTCTTCCCTTTGCCTCGACCGCAGAGCGGTCGAGGACGCGAAGTTCAGCGGTCCCGTCAGATAGACCCAGGCCGGCGACTTGGCGTCCGGCAGCTTGGCGGCGGCGCTGGCGGGCCAGCGGGCGAAGGCGAAGCGGCGAGCGGCGGGCGAGGTGCGGGCCCTCAGCGAGATCCAAGGGCGAGAGATCACCGCGACGGGGACTTCGCGCATGATCTGGGTCCAGCCACGCCAGCGGTGGAAGGTGGCCAGGCTGTCGGCGCCCATCACCCAGACGAACTTCACGCCCGGGAAACGCGCCCGCAGCACCCGCAGGGTGTCGATGGTGTATCGCGAGCCCAGCCGGGTCTCGGCGTCCGAGACGATCATGCCGCTGCCCCGCGCCCAGCGACGGGCGGCGGCGATCCGCTCGGCGACGGGGCGGGTCTCATGCGACGACTTCAGCGGGTTCTGCGGCGAGACCAGCCAGATGACGCGGTCCAGCTCCAGGCGGCGCATGGCCGTCTCGGCCACGTGGGCATGGCCCTCGTGCGCCGGGTTGAAGCTGCCGCCGAACAGGCCGACGCGCATGCCCGGCTCCAGATGGAAGCCAAGACGCTGAGCGTTGGGCCGGCCGGCCTCAGGGACGAGTCTGGCCGGTCCCGCGAACCACATATTTGAACGTCGTCAGTTGCTCGGCCCCGACCGGACCGCGGGCATGAAGTTTGTCGGTGGCGATGCCGATCTCGGCCCCGAAGCCGAATTCGCCGCCATCGGCGAACTGGGTCGAGGCGTTGACCAGCACGATGGCGCTGTCGACCTCGGTCACGAAGGCGTCGGCCGCGCCGGCGTCCTCGGTGACGATCGCGTCGGTATGGCCCGAGCCGTAGGTGGCGATGTGCTTAGCCGCGCCGGCCACGCCGTCGACCACGGCCACGGCCAGGATCGGCGCGAGGTATTCGGTGGTCCAGTCGTCGACCGTCGCCTTCTTCATCGTCGGCTCGATGGCGCGCGCGGCCGCGTCACCACGGAGTTCGCAGCCGGCCTTGATCAGGGCGTCGGCGATCGGCGGCAGCAGCTTTTCAGCGGCGGCCTTGTCGATCAGCAGGGTCTCGGCCGAACCGCAGACCGACACCCGGCGCAGCTTGGCGTTGACGACGATGTCGACGGCCTTCTTCAAGTCCGCGCCGGCATGGACGAAGACGTGGTTGAGGCCTTCCAGGTGGCCCAGCACGGGCGCGCGGGCCTCGGCCTGGACGCGGGCGACCAGGCTCTTGCCGCCACGCGGGATAATCAGGTCGATGGCCTTGTCCAGGCCCGACAGGATGGCGCCGACGGCGGCGCGGTCGGGGGTCTTGACGATCTGGACGGCGGCGGCGGGCAGGCCAGCGGCCTTCAAGCCGCGTTCAATCGAAGCGTGGATGGCGAGGTTGGAGTGGATGCACTCCGAGCCGCCGCGCAGGATCACCGCATTGCCCGACCGCACGCACAGAGCGGCCGCGTCGGCGGTCACGTTGGGACGGCTCTCATAGATCATGGCGATGACGCCGATCGGCGTGCGCACGCGGGCGATGTCCAGGCCGTTGGGCCGGGTCCAGCGCGAGGTCGCCACGCCGATCGGATCGGGGATGGCCGCGACGGCTTCCACGCCGGCGGCCACGCCTTCCAGGCGCGCCTCGTCCAGCAGCAGACGCTCCTGCATCGGGGCGGTCAGGCCATTGGCGCCGGCGCGGGCCAGGTCCTTGGCGTTGGCGGCGAGGATGGCGGCGGCGTCCTCGCGGATCGCGGCGGCCATGGCCTGGATGGCGGCGGTGCGCTGCTCTGGCGTGGCGAGACGAAGCGCGCGCGCGCCTTCGCGAGCCGTCCGGCCCATCCCCGCCATCGTCGCCTGGAGGCTCGCGCCCGCGTCGTCCATTGTCCTCGGTCCCTTGTGCGCAAGGATATGCTCAGGTTGAGGCTTACCTAGGCGCTTTCAGGCACGGATGAAACCGGGTTCGTCTGAAAACGAATGGAGTTTGTCTGTGGCGGTCAGGGCTTGCAGGTGAACAGCGCGTTGTATTCGGCCAGGGTGTTCATCCCCACCTCCGCCCGGAATTGGTCGACCTTGGCGGGGTTCTCAAGCGGCTGCGTGAAGCGCTGGCCGTCGCGACAGCCGCCCTGGGTGCCATAGCGCTGAGGTCGCCCGGCGTTGGCGGCGACCCGATCATACAGGTAGGCGTAGCTCTTCGGATCGGTCTCGCCCTGGCGCCGCAGCTTGTCGAGTAGGGTCAGAATCTCCGTCTGAAAGGCGGCATCTTCGTCCGCGTGCTGAACCAGCAGCCAGGCGTCCTTTTCGGCCTCTCGTCCGTAGCGTGAGATCTCGAACCAGCCGCGGCTTCGCACTTCGTGTTTGATCCAGGCGACATTGTCGGCGTCCACCCGGCAGACGCGGCTCCACAATGGCCAGTTCGCCAGGTCGCGCGCCGAGGCGGTCATGGGGCCCAGCATGGCCTCGTTCTCGAAGCCCCTGCGCATGGCCTGGTCCCGGGCGACACGTAGGGCCAGTTCACGACTTCGCGCGGTCTTGGCAGCCTTGGCGCGGACGAGGAAGGGGCGGATGAGGCCGTCGAGCGTCGCATCGCCGCTGGAGCCGCCGACCATCAACGCGGAGAGGGCGCGGTCGAAGCGGCGAACGGCGGCGGCGGCCGCGTCGCGGTCCTCGCGCCATCGGCGCGGCGAGTTCGCCGCCTCGACGCCCTTCAGCCCCGCCAGGACTTCGACCTCGGCGTCCGTGAGGCAGCGGGCGGAAAGCTCGCCCTCCTTCAGCGACATGGCCGCATAGGCCGCTGTCCGCAGCGGTCCGATCGCCTTTGGCCCGGCGTCACCACGCAGTCGCCAGTAGTCGAAGGTACGGGCGGCGGCGGGATCTTTCACCAAGGCGGCGACGGGAAAAATGGCCGGTCCAGGACCAGCCGTCACCGCCAAAGCGGCCATAAGGGCCGCCGCCTTCGCCATCACCATTCGCCAACCCCATGGAAGTCAATTCAAGATTGTGAACCTGATGGGTTTGGCATGCAAGTTGAGCCTATTCGGCGTCCCAGGCGTAGGCCTTGTCCAGCCAATCCCCGAGCCGCCCGTCCGGCCGCGCCAGGGCGTGGATGCGGGTCATCTCGTCTTCCGAGAGGCTGAAGTCGAGGATGTCGAAGTTCTCCGCGATGCGCGCCGGGTTCTTGGTGCGCGGGATGGCGATGACGCCCTGCTGGATGATCCAGCGCAGGGTGACCTGGCCGGGGGTCTTGCCGTGGGCGGCGCCGATCTGGGCCAGCACCGGGTCGGTGGCGATCTTGCCCTGAGCCAGCGGCGACCAGGCGGTGATCGAGGTCCCCAGGGCGTCGGCCTTGGCCTTCAGGGTCTTCAGTGACAGGTAGGGGTGGTACTCGACCTGGTCGGTGGCGATGGGGGCTTCCGACAGCTTGCTGGCCTCTTCCAGCAGGGGCGAGGGGAAGTTCGACAGGCCGATGGCGCGGGTCCAGCCGCGGGCGCGGACCTCGGTCAGGGCCTTCAGGGTTTCGGCCAGCGGCACCTCGGGCTTGGGCCAGTGCAGCAGCAGCAGGTCGACATGGTCGACACCCAGCTTTTCCAGGCTCTTCTCGGCCGAGCGTTGCAGGTCGCCGTCGGCGAACTTGTCGATCCAGACCTTGGTGGTCAGGAAGATCTCGTCGCGCTTGACGCCACTGTTCTTGATGCCCGCGCCGACGTCGCGCTCGTTGCCATAGATCTGGGCGGTGTCGATGTGGCGGTAGCCGACCTCAAGCGCCTTCTCGACCAGCGGGACGGCCGTGCCGTTCTCCAGCTGCCAGGTGCCGAAGCCGAGGGCGGGCATCAGGACGTCGCCCGAGCGGATGGCGGGTACGAGCTTGGACATGGAGAACTCCGGAAAAGGCGTCAGGCCGATATGGGCTCTGGCTTGGCCAGCGCCACCTTGGTGCGAACGCGCAGGAGGGCGATGAAGATCAGCGCCACGGCGGCGAAGGCCAGGCTCATCTCGACCATGGTCAGCACCACGGCGGGGTAGCCGCGCTTGGCGACGTTCATGAACGGGTACGGATAGAAGCCCGACAGCGCCCCGTGGACCAGGGTCCAGGCGCCGAACAGGGCCGGGAAGGCCATGGCCTTGGCCGCCGCCATCCACCGCGCCGCGCCCTGGCCGCCGCGCGAGGCGACGTCGGCGAGGTAGGCCAATGGCGTGACGGTGTGCAGGATCGTGTTGGAGACGAGACGCAGGCCCCGCGGGTTCCACTGGCTGGCCAGCATCGTGTGATAGACCACGGCGGTGATGGCCAGGTAGGTCGCGATCGCCGCGCGCGGGCCGCTCCGCTCGGCCCAGATCGCGAAGCGGCTGCTCGGCGCCACGAGCGGCGCGACCAGGGCCGCGGCGGCCAGCATGTTCGACAGGATCGTGAAGTAGCTGAAGAACTCGATCGACTTCACGGCGGCCGAGACCAGGGTCTCGTCATGGACCATCAGACCATATTGCAGGGCCGGGCCCAGGCAGGCGACGACGGCGATCAGGATGCGCCAGGCTTTCATACGCTCTCCGTCGGGTGGGTTTCGTCCCAGGCCCTCAACACCTTCTTGGGCGCCGTGGCGCGCCACTGGCGGGTGATCAGTCGCTCGACCGTGCCCGGATGGGCCTGGGGCAGGCGGACCAGGACGTAGGGATAGTTCCTGAAGTGATCGGTGAAGTGGAAGACGTCCGGCTCGGCCTCGATCAGCATCTCGCGCTCGTCGAACGGCACGGCGGGGCAGACTAGGCTTTCGCCGTCCTCGAACAGGCGGGTCAGGAACTTGCCGTGCGCCTTCAGGCATGGGCGGCCATAGGCCGTGCCGTCCTCGACGCCGGGCAGTTTGAACGCGAAGGCTCTCACGTCTTCGTATGTCATGGGCAACCCCTCGGAACCGCGACTATATGTTGCGAATGGACACCGACAACACCCTGAAGACGCCGGTCCTGGTGCTGGGCGCGACCAGCCTGATCGGCGGCCATCTGCTGGAGCGGCTCAAGGCCGAGGACCTGGACCCGGTGGCCTTCAGCCGTCGCCCGCCGTCGCAGGACGCCTGCTGGATCGGCGGCGACCTCAAGGATCCGGACCTGGACGAGCGCCTGCCCCCGGCGGCGACGGTGTTCTCGCTGTCGCCGATCTGGCTGCTGCCCCACGCCCTGCCGACCTTGAAGGCGCGGGGGATGGAGCGCCTGATCGCCTTCTCCTCGACCAGCCGCTTCACCAAGACCGACTCGCCGGATGAAGGCGAGCGGGCCGTGGCCCTGGAGCTGGCCGGCGCCGAAGCCGCGGTCGAGACCTGGTGCGCCGAGCATGGCGTGGCCTGGACCATCCTGCGGCCGACCCTGATCTATGACGAAGGCCACGACGAGAACGTCAGCCGCATCGCCCGCCTGGTGAAGCGCTTCCACCTCATGCCGCTGTCGGGCAAGGGCGAGGGCCTGCGCCAGCCGGTGCACGCCGCCGACCTGGCCGCCGGCGCCCTGGCGGCGGCCCACGCGCCGGCGACGCGCAACCGCGCCTACGACCTGGTGGGCGGCGAGACGGTGACCTATCGGGTGATGGTCGACCGGGTGTTCGAGGGCCTGGGTAAGCACCCGCGTAGCCTGACGATGCCGACCTGGCTGTTCGCCCTGATCATGCGCCTGGCCAAGCCGTTCTATCCCGGCGCGACCACGGCCATGGGCAGCCGGATGGGCCAGGACCTGACGTTCGACTCGTCGGACGCGATGCGGGACTTCGAGTGGAACCCCCGCAAGTTCCACCCGCGCTTCTAGAGCATTTTCCGATCCGAACGGATCGACAAGATGCTCCAGGGTGGTGATCTAGAGGCTCCAGCCCGGGACCTTTCGCGGCACAGGCCGCGCGAGCCCTGTCGGTGGCCGCTCCCGTCCCCATCATGACCGGCGCCAACAGCAAGACGCTCGCCAGACGCATGCTCTATTCGACCCCGGTCGCGCTCCAGACGCCCAGTTCATTGCCGGACGGATCGGTGAAATGAAAGCGGCGACCGCCGGGGAAGCTGAAGATCGGGGCGGTGATCACGCCACCGGCCTTGGTCACCTTGTCCAGCATGGCTTCCAGGTCGTGGGCGTAGAGGATGACCAGCGGTCGGTCGGTCGCGCCCTCCTGCGGCTTGGCGAAACCGCCGTCGGCGCCCTGGCCTTCGAAGGCGACATAGTCGGGACCGTAGTCGACGAAGCTCCAGCCGAAGGCGTCCGCGTAGAAGCTTTTCGTCGCCGGCAGGTCGCCGCCGGGCCACTCGATATAGTCGATCTTGCCGTCTTCGCGCATGGGTCGTTCCTCAAACGATGTTCCGCAAATGTTCTAGTCGGCGCTCAAGGCAGAGTCCAGACGCAGGTGCGCTTGACGGCGTAGTCCTCGAGCTCGCGGGTGGTCTCGACCTGGTACTCGGCCAGCTTCACCAGGTCGTCCTTACGGAAATAGGTGCGCCCCGGATCGCCGATCAGCACGCTGGAGCCGCTGGCCCGGCCCTGCCGCAGCCAGCCCATCACCGCCTCGGCCATCGGCTTCTCGTAACAGATGTCGCCGGCCAGCAGCACGTCGGCCGCCGGTGGCGGGGCGTCCAGCAGGTTTATGTCGGTGAAGCCGACCACGACGCCGTTGGCCTCGGCGTTCAGGCTGACGGCCGCCTCGCAGAAGGCGTCGATGTCGGCCGCCAGCACGCTGGCCGCGCCGGCCTTCATCGCGGCGATGGCGACGATGCCCGAGCCGGTGGCGAAGTCGATGACCCGCTTGCCGGCGACGGTCTCGGGATGGTCGAGAATGTAGCGCGCCAGGGCCTGGCCGCCGGCCCAGGCGAAGGCCCAGAACGGCGGCGGCAGGCCGATCTCCTCCAGGGCTTCCTCGGTCAGCTTCCAGATCGGGGTGATCTCGTCGGCCAGATGCAGCGACAGCTCCGGCGCGTGCGGCGTCGGCTGGAAACGGGTGTTGTCGCGGATGAAGGCGCGGCGGCCTTCCAGGGTCTGGACGATCATGGCGCGCTTAGAGCCTGTCTGGTTCGGATGTGAAACAGCCGAACCAGAAAAACAGGCTCGCCAACAAACAGAGCGCACGCCCTAGGCTAGGCGGTGACCGTCTTGCTCGACGCGGCCTTCAGCACGGTCAGATAGCCCGGCGCGGTCAGCATGCCGGACGTCAGGCCCTTCTTGGCCAGCAGCCGGTGCGCCATCGGCAGGTTCCAGCACGGCGTGTGCATGAACATGTGGTGCTCGGCGTGGAAATTGACGTGGTAGGGCGCGATCAGGGCGCGCTCGAGCCAGTTGGCCTGGGTGGTGCGCGCGTGGCGGAACGGGTCGGGCTCGTCCTTGGCCACCAGGGCGTGCTCGGCGATGTTGCGCAGGCGGGTGACCAGCGGGAACCAGGTGGCCATCGGCACGATCCAGAGGGCCAGCCACGCCCACCACAGGCCCATCGCCGACAGGACGACCAGGATGCCGAGGTTCCACAGCAGGAACGGCTTTTGCCGCGCCACCTCGCCGGCGAAGATCGCGCCCTTGGGGGCGTCGCCTTTCATCTTCCCGAACAGCGGTCCGAACCGCTGCTTGAAGAAGGTCTGGCCGGTCAGGTCGCGGATGATCTTGCGGCGCAGGGACGCCCGCGTCGTCGGAAACGGCGCCGACAGGATCAGGTCCGGATCCTCGGCCTGCTGGGCGAACTTGTGGTGGGTCAGGTGATAGGGCCGGTACTTGGCCAGCGAGGCGCCGGTCGGGGCGGCGCACAGCCATTCGCCCAGCCAGTCATTGACCTTGAGGTTCGGGTGCAGCCCGCCGTGCGCGGCCTCGTGCATCAGGATCGCCAGGCCCAGCTGTCGCGCGCCGATCAGCATCACGGCCAGCACATAGGTCAGCGGATTGGGAAAGAAGACGAACAGCGCCCCGGCGAAGAGGATCACGGCCCAGGCGTGGGCGACCATGGCGACGCCGCGCCAGGACGAGCGGGCGGAAATCCGCGTCCATTCGGCGGGCGTGAACAGGTCCTGCGGTTTGACGCGGGGTGCGACGGCCATGGAACGATCATCGCACATTCAGCTTAGGCCTGACAGGATGACCCAACGTCACATTTGGAGCCGCTCATGCGCCGACTGATCCCCGCTCTCGTTCTGGCCGCCACGTGCGCCGGCATCTTCGTTTCTGGCGCGCTACCGGCCAGCGCCGCCAGCTTCGACTGCCGCAAGGCCCGCACGGCCGACGAGAAGGCGATCTGCGCCGAGCGGTCCTTGAACGACAAGGACGTGCGGATGGATGTGCTCTACGGGATCAATCGCCACACCCTGGCCATGGGCGGGCGCGGCGCGCTGATCGACCGGCAGCAGGAGTGGCTGCGTGATCGCCGCACCTGCGGGGCCAACAAGGCTTGCCTGAACCGCGCCTACGACAAGCGGCTGGGCGAGCTGGAGAACGGCATGCAGCGCATCTACCAGCAGGGGCCGTTTTAGAACCTGACCCCCGGCTTCCACAGCCCCGCGACCAGGCCGGCGAAGACGATCAGGCCGGCGACGGCGTTGGACTTGAAGAGCTTCAGCGCCAAGGGGCCGTCGTCCACGCGGACGGCGGCCGCCTGGCGCGACAGGTGCAAGGCGAACAGCGCCGCCAGCGGCAGGAACAGCGGTCCGACATCGCCCACCCAGCCGGCCGCGAACACGAAGCAGAACGAGGCCAGGTAGAAGGCCGCCACGCCGATCTGGAGATGGTTGCCCAGCCTCCGCGTCGACGACTTGATCCCGGCCAGGGCGTCGTCCTCGATGTCCTGGATCGCGTAGATCGTGTCGTAGCCCAGCGTCCAGAAGATGCCCGAGGCGTAGAGCAGGGCGGCCGACCACGACAGGTGGCCCACGGCGGCGGCGTAGCCCAGCAGCGCGCCCCAGTTGAAGGTCAGGCCCAGCCAGGCCTGCGGCCACCAGGTGATCCGCTTCATGAACGGGTAGCCGGCGACCAGGCCCAGCGAGAGCACGCCCAGCCCGATCGCCACCCAGCCCAGGCATAGCAGGACAGCCAAGCTGACCAGGCTGCAGCCCACAAGGAACAGCCAGGCCTGCTTGACCGTGATCAGGCCGGCCGGGATCGGGCGCATCGCCGTTCGCGCGACTTGCGCGTCGAAGTCGCGGTCGACGATGTCGTTGAAGGCGCAGCCGGCCGCGCGCATCAAGGCCGCGCCGACGAACACCGCCAGCAGCAGCAGCGGATTGGGCCAGCGGCCCTGCTCGGCGGCGGCCAGGGCGACGCCTTGCCAGCCGGGCAGCATCAGCAGCCAGATTCCCGCCGGCCGATCGAACCGACCCAGCTTCAGCCAGGGCCGCAGGCCCTCGGGGGCGTGGCGGTCGACCCAGTTGGTCGCGGCGGCGTCGGGCAGGATCGCGGTGTTCATGGGGCGAGGCTTAACCCGCAATCAGCGGGTCGGGAAAGCCATCATAGGGAAATCCAATCCTGCCGAAAGGAACGATCAATTGGATTTATCCGGCCTGTGAGGCGAAGGTCCTCCTGCAAGCCATTCGCAGGAGCGATTCAGATGACCACCGCCGCCATTCGTCTGTCCGGCTGGAGCCTGCTGATCGCCGGCGTCGGCGCCGGGATCGTCCTGCCCCATCCGGTGACCACCACCCTGTGGACCGCCGCCGCCAAGCTGTTCGCCCGCGTCGGCGACCAGAAGATGGTCCGCCGCCTGACCACAGCTGCCAAGTTCGGCCCTCGCGTCGAGCGCGGTCTGAACCGCCGTCCGCCGCGCCGGGTCGGTGGCGTGGCCGAGGCGTTCTGAGGCTTTCGGCTGCGGCGCCGAAGCGCTAGCGTCTGAGAATGAGTCTCAAGCCTCGCCGCAAGCGCCGCGACCTGACCCGCATGGAGCGCCGGCTGCTCGACGGCCTGGGCGGTACGCTGTTCGCCACGGGCGCGGTAGGCCTGGTCGTTCCTTACATGCCGACGACGGTGTTCTGGATCGGCGCGGTGCTGTGTTTCCTCAAGACCCGCCCGCACACGGTCCGGCCGATGCTGCGCGTGCCGGTGATCGGGCCGGCGATCCGCTGGTTTCTGCGCTGGCGGCCCTTCGGCGGCGGGCGCAAGCGCAAGCGGAAGGCTAAGATCAGCGCGGGATGACGGCGGGCCGTTAAAGCACTATCTCCCCGCCCATGACCGACGCGATCGAGGATGAAGACGAAACCGGCGCTCGCAAGCGCGCGCTGTCGAACCGCCAGGTGCTGGCCTTCGTGGCCCGTTTCTGGAAGCGGCGGCCGGTGCTGTTCGGCCTCGGCGTTTCACTGACCCTGGTGGCCATCGCCTTTGACCTGGCCCTGCCCTACGCCTCGGGCCATCTGGTGGATATCATCGGCAGCAGGCCGCGCGGCGACGTCGCCGCCTGGCGGGCGCTGGGGGTGTTCGTCGGCGTCTATTTCGCCTTCGCGGTGGTGCGCAACATCGCCCACCGGTTCTGGATCCCGCTGGCGGCCCGGAACATGGAGGAGATGACCAACGAGGGTTTCGCCAAGGTGCAGGCCTTCTCGTCGGACTGGCACGCCGACAGCTTCGCCGGCGCGACGGTGCGCAAGCTGACCCGGGCCATGTGGGGTTATGACAGCGTCACGGACGCCGTGACCATCTGGCTGGGTCCGGGGATCATCGTGCTGATCGGCCTGTCGATCGGCATGCTGCTGCGCCAGCCCCTGGCGGGCGCGATCTCGCTGATCGTGGTGGTGGCCTATCTGTCGGTGAACCTGTGGATCACCGAGCGGTACGTCCGGCCCAGCAACCTGCGCTCCAACGCCCTGGATTCGCGGATCGGCGGGGCCCTGGCCGACGCCGTGACCTCCAACCCGACCGTCAAGAGCTTCGGCGCGGAGCAGCGCGAGGCCGCGCGTCTGGCCGAGGTGACGGCGCAATGGCGCGACGCGGTGATGGTCACCTGGAGCCGCTTCACCGACGTCTGGCTGGGCCAGAACCTGCTGCTGGTGGTGCTGCAGGCCGGGCTGACGGGCGCGATGGTCTGGGGCTGGGCCAAGGGCACGGCCACGCCCGGCGACGTGGTCTTCGCCATCACCGCCTTCATGCTGATGAGCGGCTATCTGCGGAACCTGGGCGAAAACATCCGCATGCTGCAGAAGGGCATCGACGACACCGAGGACGTCGCGGCCTGGACGCGCCTGCAGCCGCAGATCGCCGACATTCCCGATGCGCCCGACTTCCAGCGGGGTCCCGGCAGCATTGAATTCAAGGACGTGACCTTCCGCTACAAGGCGGCGGGAGCGCCCCTGTACGACCACTTCTCCCTGAAGATCGCGCCCGGCGAGCGGGTGGCGCTGGTCGGGCCGACGGGCTCGGGCAAGTCGACCTTCGTCAAGCTGGTCCAGCGGCTGCACGACCTGCAGGACGGCGCGATCGTCATCGACGGCCAGGACGTCTCGCGGGTCAGCCAGGCGTCCCTGCGCCGCGCCATCGCGGTGGTGCCGCAGGACCCGGCCCTGTTCCATCGGTCCTTGCTCGAGAACATCGCCTATGGCCGCCCCGGCGCCACGCGCGAAGAGGTCGAGGCGGCGGCGAAGAAGGCCAAGGCCCACGACTTCATCCTGCGCCTGCCCCAGGGCTACGACACCCTGGTCGGCGAGCGCGGCGTCAAGCTGTCGGGCGGCGAGCGCCAGCGGGTGGCCATCGCCCGCGCCTTCCTGACCGACGCGCCGATCCTGGTCCTGGACGAGGCGACCTCGTCGCTGGACGTCGAGACCGAGGGCCAGGTGCAGGCCGCGGCGGAGGCGCTGATGGACGGCCGGACGACGATCGTCATCGCCCACCGCCTGTCGACCGTGCGCGGCGCCGACCGCATCCTGGTCTTCCAGGGCGGCCGCGTCGTCGAGGAAGGCCGCCATGCCGAACTGGCGGCCAGCGGCGGAGTCTATGCCAGGCTCAACGCCATCAGCGCCGGGGTGGCGTAGAGCCTGATAAACAGGCTCTACAGTTAAAAAGATTGAGCGCGCTAACGCGCTCGCGGCGGGCGGATATCCGTCGGCAGCCACACGCCGGGTTTGTTGGTGACGCTGCCGTTGCAGCCGTCGCCGGTGGGGGCCAGCACCAGCCGCTGGTCGCCGACCAGCAGGTCGCGGCGCGCGGTCGGCTCCTCGGTCCGCACGGCGCCGGCCTTCAGCGCCGCGTCGATGTCGAGACCGGGGCAGGACGAGCCGGCCTGGGCGATCCGCCGCCAGCCGTGGTCGGTGGACTTGAAGACGTCGAAGCTGCCGCCGCTGGCCAGCAGCACCTCGTCGGCGCCGTCGCCATCGATGTCCAGCACCAGGGCCGCGCACTGCATGCCGGCGAAGGTGCAGACCGCGTCGGAGTCGTTGGCGGTCCAGTCCTGGGCGCGGAAGCTGTCGGGTAGCGCCTTGCCGGCCGGATAGACCTTCATGTTGCCGAAGTCCGGCCCGCGGTTGGCGGGAGCGTAGGTCTTCTCCTTCATCGCCACGGCGTCGGCGGCGCGCTTGGCGATGTCGGGGTTCTTGTCGGACTTCAGCCGGTCCAGGGCCTCGCGGCCGTAGCGACCGCTGTCGAAGCGCAGGAACTGATAGTCGAACTTGTCGGGCGCGACCTTGCCGGCCTCCAGGCGCTGGGCCTGGCTGTTCACCGACAGGCGGGCCGGATCGGCGATCGGGGTGAACAGGGCGACCAGCAGCACGACCGCGACCACCGCCATGGCCAGGTTGGTCGGCTCCAGCGTCTTCATCCAAGAGCCGGGACGGATCGCGGCGACCGCGTAGCCCAGGGCGTAGCCGGCGGCGACCACGACGAAGGCGGCGGCGAACACCCGCTCGGGCGTCAGGCCGTACTGGTCGACGCGCAGATAGAGGGCGTAGCTGGCCAGGATGGCGATCGGGATCAGCAGCGCCCCTGCGATCCGCGCGGCCCAGCGCAACACGACGGGGCCGGGCTCGGTCCCATCCTGGTACGCGGCGTTGATCAGCACGATCAGGTGGGCGGCGGCCGACAGCAGGAGCGCCGTGGCGGCCTTGGTCTTCCAGAGCGGCGCGAGGCCCGTGAACGGCAGGCTGGCCAGGAAGCCGGCCGCGATCAGGGTCATCAGCGGCAGCAGCCAGGCGAGCAGGGTCAGGGCGACGCCGCGCACGCCGCGCACCAGGCCGGCGCGGACATCGGTCAGCTGCACGGCGGCGGCGAACATCACGCAGGTGGCCGGCATGGCGAAGGCCGCCTCGTTGGTCAGCTTCTGGATGGCGTCGATGCCGATCAGCTTGAAGAGGGCTCCGCCCAGCGCGATCACGATCCAGAACACGCCGGTGAAGGCGATCGACAGCGCCAACTGGACGCCATGCATCCAGGCCAGGTCGAAGTAGTCCGCGTAAGGCGCCACCGGCTTGCGGGCCGCCTCGGCCGGCTGGATCAGGTGGTGGGCGATGAACAGCAGGGCCGCCACGGCGGGGAACACCGCCGGCGACAGGGCGCCCGCGCCGATCCGGCCGGGCGCGGCTCCGGTCCAGGCGGCGTGGACCGCCAGCACGGCGGCCAGGACAACGGCGATCCCGCTCCAGACGATCAGCGGCAGGCGGCGCATGGCCGACAGCCCGCCCAACGCGATCAGCGGGACCATCAGCACGCAGACCAGCAGCGGCGCGAACAGCAGCGGCTGGGTGGCCGGCCAGGTCTTGGTGTCGTCGGCATGGTGCAGCAGGAACAGCAGCACGCCCTGGGCGAGGCCGATCGCCAGTCGCGTCACGGCGGCGGTGCGAACCGTCTTGGCGTCAGTCGCGTCCATGCGGGCGTTTCTCTCCGTTTCGGGGACAGCACCATGCTAACGCACCGTTGTGAAGCTGCGTGTCGGGATCGGGACTTTTCGAACGTCCTGGTTTCGTGGCCGGATGGGCCGCGTTCTCGGAGGATCTCGCGATGATGAAGCCGCCCGCCGCCTCGATCGACGACTACCTGGCCAAGCTGCCGGCCGACCAGCGCGCGGCGCTGGAGACCTTGCGCGGCCAGATCCAGGCGCTGGCGCCGGAGGCCGAGGAGGCGATCAGCTACGGCCTGCCGACCTTCAAGCTGAAGGGGAACCTGGTCCACTTCGGCGCGGCCGCCAAGCACTGCGCCTTCTATCCGGGGGCGCTGATCAGCCAGTTCGCCGATCGGCTGAAGGGTTTCGAGACCGCCAAGGGCACGATCCGCTTCCAGCCCGACGCGCCGCTGCCGCCGGACCTGATCCGCGACATCGTCCAGCATCGCATCGCCGAGAACCTGGAGATCGCCGCCGAGCGCGCGGCGCGGAAGAAGCGTTAGCGGGCCAGTCGCCCGTCCTCCAGCGCCGCCGGCTCGAACGAGAAGATGACGCTGGGGTCCGGCTTGGCCACGCCCTTGGCCAGCTTCTTGTCGCCGGCCGCGTGCAGCAGCCAGCGGATGACATTGAGCCGGGCGGCCTT
Source organism: Caulobacter sp. ALps2 (assembly GCF_058681635.1). Lineage (NCBI taxonomy): Bacteria > Pseudomonadati > Pseudomonadota > Alphaproteobacteria > Caulobacterales > Caulobacteraceae > Caulobacter > Caulobacter sp. ALps2. The sequence continues at coordinate 1,191,786 of NZ_CM178743.1, read as the reverse complement.
CTTGTGGTCGGCGCGCACGCAGATCCACGGCGCGATGTCGCTGTGGGTGCGCATCAGCATCTCGTCGCGGGCCTTGGTGTAGTCGTCCCACCTGTCCTGGGCGACCTTGTCGAGATCACTGGTCTTGAAGGCCTTCAGCGGATCCTCGCGGCGGGCCTTCAGGCGCTGGGCCTGCTCCTCGCGGCTGATATCCAGCCAGAACTTGACGTAGCGCAGGCCGTTCTCGACCAGCATCCGCTCGAAAGCCGGCACGTCACGCAGGAATTGCTCCTGCTGCTCGGGGCTAGAGAAGTCCATCACGCGCTCGACCCCCGCCCGGTTGTACCAGGAGCGGTTGAAGATCACCGCCTCGCCGCAGGCCGGCAGATAGTCGACATAACGCTGGAAGTACCACTCGCTGCGTTCGCGCTCGGTCGGCTTGGGCAGGGCGACGACGGTGGTGGCGCGCTTGGACAGGTGCTCGGTGACCCGGGCGATCGTGCCGTCCTTGCCGGCCGAGTCGCGGCCCTCGAAGATCACCAGGATCTTCCAATTGTCCTTGATCGCCTTCTGCTGCATCGCGATCAGGGCGAGCTGCAGTTGCATGAGTTCGTTGTCGTAATCGTCGTGCTTGCTCATTGGCTGAGCCTACCCCCGGAAAGAAGAGTTGCGCTAGAAGGACGAAATGATCCGCCTTTTCGTTCCCAATGACCTCTCCGCCGGCGTCGGCGTCGTCCCGACCGTCGACCAGTCGCGCTACCTGACCTCGGTCATGCGCCTGGGCGTCGGAGCCGAGCTCCTGCTGTTCAACGGCCGCGACGGCGAGTGGCGGGCGACCATCGTCGAGGCCACCAAACGTGGCTGCCTGCTGAAGACCGAGGAACAGACCCGTCCGATGGAGGCCGGTCCGGACCTCGACCTGATCGTCGCCATGGTCAAGCGCGGCCGGGTCGAGACCATCGTCGAGAAGGCCGCCGAGCTGGGCGCGCGCCGGGTGCGGCTGACCATCACGCGGCGGACGAACGTCGACTTCGTCAAGCTGGGGCGCCTGGACGCCATCGCCATGGAGGCCGCCGAGCAGACCGGGCGCCTGGACGTGCCGCGGGTCGCCGACCCCGAGAAGCTGGACAAGATCCTGGACGACTGGGATCCGGCCCGGCGCCTGGTGTTCTGCGATGAGGGCGGCGACGCCAAGCCGGTGATCGAGGCGGTGGCCGGGACCAGCGCGCCGGCCGCCATCCTGATTGGTCCCGAAGGCGGTTTCGCCCCCGAGGAACGCGAGCGCCTGCGGGGCCTTTCCTTCGTCACGCCGGTGTCTCTGGGGCCGCGCATCCTGCGCGCCGACACGGCCGCGATCTCGGCCATGACGCTGTGGCAGGCGGCCGTCGGAGACTGGCGATAGAAATATATGCTCAAGGTGACCCCTTGAGGTTCGTAAAGAAAACGCCCAACTGGGCGTGACCGATTAGTATAGCCGTCGGTGGAGAGAATGGGCCCTCTCCTCCCTCAGCATCGCAACCCCTGGGGAGGGACGGCTTGCATGGCCGACACCGCTAGCGTCCAAGAGCGTCAACTGACGCTCGCCGATCTGACCGACTATTTCGCCCAAGGGTCCAAGCCCAAGGAGGCCTTCCGCGTGGGGGCCGAGCACGAGAAGTTCGGCTTCTACCTGGGCTCTCACGCCCCCGTTCCATACGACGGCGACAAGGGCGTCCACGCCCTGCTGACGGGGCTGCGGCGCTTCGGCTGGAAGCCGGTCATGGAAGGCGAGGTCATCATCGGCCTCGAGCGCAACGGCGCCAATGTCAGCCTGGAGCCGGGCGGCCAGTTCGAGCTGTCGGGCGCGCCGCTGGCGACCATGCACGACATCTGCGACGAGACCGGCCAGCACCTGGACGAGGTCAAGACCGTCGCCGACGAGCTGGGCCTGGGCTTCCTGGGCTTGGGCTTCTCGCCGGTGTGGAAGCGCGCGGACGTGCCGATCATGCCCAAGGGCCGGTACGTGATCATGCGCGAGTACATGCCCAAGGTCGGCAACCTTGGCCTGGACATGATGCTGCGCACCTGCACGGTGCAGGCCAATCTGGACTTCTCCAGCGAAGCCGACATGGTCGCCAAGTTCCGTATGAGCCTGGCCCTGCAGCCGATCGCCACGGCGCTGTTCGCCAATTCTCCGTTTACGGAAGGCAAGCCGAACGGCTTCCTGTCGGCTCGCGCCAACGTCTGGACCGACACCGATCCCAACCGCACGGGCCTGCTCGACTTCGTGTTCGAGGACGGCTTCGATTTCGAGCGCTATGCTCGCTACGCCCTCGACGTGCCGATGTATTTCGTCAAGCGCGGCGACAAGTATATCGACGTCGCCGGCCGGTCGTTCCGCGACTTCATCGAGGGCAAGCTGCCCGAGCTGCCCGGCGAGATCGCCACGATGAAGGACTGGGCCGATCACACGACCACGGCCTTCCCGGAAGTACGCCTGAAGACCTATCTGGAGATGCGCGGCGCCGACGCCGGCCCCTGGAGCCGTCTGTGCGCCCTGCCGGCGCTGTGGACCGGCGTGTTCTACGACGACGCGGCCCTGGCCTCGGCCTGGGACCTCTGCAAGCACTGGACACTCGAGGACCGCGAGGGCCTGCGCCGCGACGTGCCCAAGCTGGGCCTGAAGGCCAAGGTCGCTGGCCGCGCCGTGCGGGACGTGGCCAAGGACTTCGTGGCCATCGCCAAGTCCGGCCTGAAGAACCGCGCTCATATCAATGGCGGTTTCCTGGACGAGACCATCTATCTGGGCGAGCTGGAACAGATCGCCGACAGCGGCATCACCCCGGCCGAGCGCTTGCTATCGCTCTACAACGGCGAATGGCGGGGCGACATCAGCCGCGTCTTCACCGACTGCGCCTACTGAGCAGGCGGGCGGACCTAAAGGATCGCCCGCACGCCGGCGATGATGCCGACCCATAGGCTGATGGTCGCCGCCAAGGCGAACAGGCGGCCCCAGGCGAGCTTGCGCTGGGCCAAAGGAACCTGGATTTGGGTCGTCGTCGCGTGAACAGCGTCCGTCCGATAGGAGACGTAGGCCATGGTTTCCTCCGCGCCCCTCTGATGGGAGCTAGACCGGTATGGTCACGCTCCCAGCGGTTAACGCGGGCTTAAGCCCGAGCTTGATCCTACAGCGACCCCGTGCCGCGGTAGGGTTGGTCGACATCGGGCTCGATCTGATCCGGATCAGGCATGTCGACATTGGGCGGCCATCGCTCCGCCTGGCTGGACCCGGAACCGCTGTCGGTATGGCGCACCACGTCGTCGACGTTGACGGCTTCCGTCTCGGCCGCCGTGCGCTCGCCCAGCTGGAACTCGACGTGCTCGGGATAGAAGGCCACGCGGTCGCCGATCTGGCCGACCGACGGATACGGGTCCTCGTAGGACCAGACCGCGTTCTCGATCAGCTGGGCGTCGCGATAGATGGTGAAGTAGCTGGCGTCGCCCTTGTAGGGGCAGTGGGTCACCTTGTCGGTGCGGCGCAGGAAAGCCATGCGCACGTCGTCGCGCGGGAAGTAGAAGACGGCCGGATAGTTGGCCTCCTTCAGCACCAGCACGTCGTCGCTGTCGGCGATCTCGTGGCCTTCGAACAACACCCGCACCGTGTTCGGCGCGCGGGTGATGGTGATGGGGTGGCTCTCGTCGGGGATCTTCATGGGGCGCTCCCGCCAGAAAAGGGTTCGCCATGCAAACGCACGAGGCGACCGCCAAGCTTCATGCCCTAGATCGGAACGCGAAACCTGTCCGGCAAGCCGTTGCTTGTGAAACCGCCGTGCGCGTGATCTTCTCCCCGCCAAATTGGGGCCGGCGGGGATGATTTGACCACTGGGGGGTCCGTCCGCGCCACTCGTTACGTTTCAAGGCTAGCGTATGAACATCGTTATCGCCGCGGGCATCCTGGTCACGCTCGTGACCGGCATTCCCGTCCTTGTGCAGCTGCTCAGAGGCCACCCGCGCGGCCTGATCATCTGCTTTCTGGCCGAGATGTGGGAGCGGTTCTCCTACTACGGCATGCGGGGCCTGCTGATCTTCTACCTGACCCAGCATTTCCTGTTCGACCCCAAGGTCGCCAGCGGCCACTACGGCTCCTACACCTCGCTGGTCTATATCGTGCCCCTGCTGGGCGGCTTCCTGGCCGACCGTTATCTGGGCACCCGCAAGGCGGTGGCGTTCGGCGCGATCCTGCTGGTGGCCGGCCACCTGGCCATGGCCGTCGAGGGCAAGCCGGCCGTTCAGACCCTGACCTATGCCGGCCAGACCTATGAGTTCCAGGCCGAGGGCCGGGGCGAGACGCGCGTGGCCAAGATGATCGTCGCGGGCAAGCCCTACGACGTCACGGCGACCGAGGCGGGCGACTTCACGGTCAAGAACCTGCCGGCCGACGCGGGCCTGCCCGCCGTGCTGCCCAAGGGCGCGTACAAGCTGGACGTCAAAGACCGCGACCCGATGTACCTGAACATTTTCTGGCTGGCCCTGTCGCTGATCATCGTCGGCGTCGGCTTCATGAAGTCGAACGTCGCGGCCCTGGTCGGGCAGCTCTATCCGCAGGGCGATCCGCGCCGCGATCCGGGCTTCACCCTCTACTATTTCGGCATCAACCTGGGCTCGTTCTGGGCCTCGATCCTGTGCGGCATCCTGGGCGTCAACGTCGGCTGGTGGGCCGGCTTCGGCGCGGCGGGTCTGGGGATGCTGGCCGGCTTCGTGATCTTCGTGCTGGGCAAGCCCTGGCTGCTGGGTCGTGGCGAGCCGCCGGAAGGCGCGAAGCTGAAGGAAAAGGTCGCCGGCCCGATCACCCGCGAGGTGGTGATCTATGGCGTCTCGCTGTTGGCCGTGGCGGCGGTGTTCCTGGTCGTCCAGCGCACGCCGGTGGTCAATGTCACCCTGCTGGCCGGCATGTTCGGCTCGCTGGGCTATATCCTGTGGGTCGCCTTCGCCAAGTGCGAGAAGGTCGAACGCGAACGTCTCCTGCTGGCCACGGTGCTGGTGCTGGGAGCGGTGGTGTTCTGGACCCTGTTCGAACAGGCCGGTTCTTCGCTGAACCTGTTCGCGGCGACCAACGTCAACCTGACCCTGATCTCCAAGCCGATCGAATGGTTCGGCGGTTCGGTGGTGCTGGGCTCACCCGCCCAGCTGACCGCCGCCGGCATCTCGACGGTCGGCAAGTTCTGGGTCAACACCGACTTCAACGCCGCCCAGACCCAGGCCATCAACGCCGGCTGGATCCTGATCTTCGCTCCGGTCTTCGCCGCTCTCTGGACGCTTCTGACCGCGCGCGGGATCAACCCGAACCCGATGATCAAGTTCGGCCTGTCGCTGATCCAGGTCGGGGCCGGCTTCCTGATCCTGCTGGTCGGGGCTCAGTTCGCCGACGGCGCCTTCAAGATGCCGCTGATCTTCCTGGTGCTGATGTACATGCTGCACACGGGCGGCGAGATGTGCATGTCGCCGGTCGGCCTGTCGCAGATGACCAAGCTGTCGCCGCTGCACATGGTCTCGTTCGTGATGGCCGTCTGGTACATGGCGCTGGCCATGGCCAATCTGTTCGGCGGCTGGATCGCCGCCATCGCCGCCACCGAGACGATCGGCGGGCAGGTCCTGAACCCCGCCGCCGCCATGGCTCAGTCGCTGCTGGTCTTCAAGATCATCGGCCTGGCCGCCATCGGCCTGGGCGTGGTGTTCCTGATCCTGTCTCCGCTCCTGAAGAAATGGTCGCACGGCGCCGACGAGACCGATCCGCAACCGATCGCGGACTCGACGGTCACGGGTCAGGCCTAAGCCAGGCCCAAATGAAAGAAGGGCCCCGGCGGTTTGCCCGGGGCCCTTCACGAGGCGTGGAGGGGCCACGCCTCACCTTCGGGTGGGACGGTCTCGGGGGTGGCTCAAACCGCCCGAGACCGTTTCCGTTCCCTACCCAAAGCTCTTGCGCACCTTGATGAACAGGTACGGCTCGAACGGCAGCTCGCGCTGTTCGACCTGGGTGACGACGCCAGTTCCCCGGCCGCCGGCATAGATCTCCCGCGTGCGGATCTTGTGCCGACTGGTCCAGTTGGCCAGCTCGGTGCGAATGGTCAGGTCCTTGCGCGGCCGCCACTCGAAGAAGCCTTCCACCCACTGCTCGAACCGGAAGGTGCGCACCTCGCCGACGCGGTAGTAACGCTGCTCGTTCGGGCAGAAGGTGATCACGCCCCAGCTCCACTTGCCGCCCGGCATGTCGCGCGTAAAGCGCACGTCGCAGGTGAACGGCGTCTGGGCCGAGATGCGGCGCTTGCCGTGGGTGACGGGGTCGGTGACCTCGCTTTGCGCCCACGAGGCCCGCATCTTCAACTGGCCGCCGCTGACGCCCAGCTTGTCGGTCGGCAGGGTCAGGTTGACCTGGTAGAAGTCGCTCGTCCCGTTGCCGATATTGCCCGGCGCCTCGAACACCTTGTTGATCGGGATGACGTCGACCACGTCCTGGATCTGCGCGTGACGCCACAGCAGCACCAGGGCGCCGCCGCCCCAGAAGCGCTTTTCCCAAGCCGTCTCCAGCACCCACTTGCGCTCGGGCGCCAGGTCGGGATTGCCGGCGTCCACGGTGCCTGTCTCGACGCCCGCCGACGAGACGAAATCGCCGAAGTCCAACTGGCCGACCTCGCGCTCGACCCGCACCCGCAGCTGGTCGGTCGTCGTCGGCGACCAGGTCGCGAGCAGCCGGGGCTTGGGATAGAAAAACCGCCTGGAGAGGTCGGTGTCGCCGCTCTGGCTGATCTTCGAGACCTCCAGACGCGCCCCGGCCTCGACGTTCAGCTTGGGGCTGGCCCGCCAGATCGCCTTGCCCGACAGCTCGCCGCGCAGCTCCTCGACCTTGACCTGGGCGGCGGGCAAGGGGATGGCGACGCTGTTCTCGAAATAGCGCGTGTCGCCGTCCAGGACGTTGTAGGCGCCCTCGAGCCCGGCCTCGAACGACAGGCTGTCGCCGCGGCGATGACGCAGTTCCGAGCGGAGAATAGTCTCGCCGGTGTCGGTGCGTGACCTGTAGTCCACGAACAGGCGCGGATCCTCGAAGGTCGAGCCGTAGATCTCGCGGTTGATGTTCTGCAGCACGACCAGCTGCAGGTCCGAGCGGGCCGACAGGCCGCGGTCGAAACGGGCGCCGAACTCGCCCGACCAGTTGTGCAGCTTCTCGCCGGTGACCTCGCGGCCGGGAGCGGGGAACACCCGCGTGGCTGTGACGTCGCGATCGTAGCCGAAATATTCGAGCTTGGCGTTGACCCGCGCCTTGCCGCCCAGGCTCGGCCGCTGCGCCGCGCCGCGCAGCACGTAGTTGTAGATGGTGTCGTAGCCCTTCAGGGCGTCCTTGGCGGTCGGCGCGCCCTTGCCGTCGGTGCGCAGGCGCACGCCGCCGTCGAAGGTGTTGTCGGTGCGGTCCTGGGTGGCCTTCAGCGAGCCTTCCAGCGCGTGGTCGCCCTCGCGGCGCGAGCCTTCCAGCTCGATGATCGGGCCGAACAGGCCATCCGGATAGACATAGGTCTGGACGTTGATGACCTTCTGCACCTGGACCGTGCGCTTGAGCACGATGTTGGCCATCACCGTGCGGCCCTGCATGTCGACGCCCGGCGCGCCGCCGCGGATCAGGTCGATGCGCTCGACGGTCGGGGCCGCGATGCGGCGCAGCATGTCCTCCAGCGATTCGTTCTTGGTGGTCGGGCGCTCGCCGTTGATCAGCACATTGCCGGCCGCGCCCGCGAAGCCCCTGACATTGTCGCCCTGCTCCAGGTTGAAGCCTGGCAGGCGGGTGATCATGTCCAGCGCCGTGCTGGGCTGGGCGGCGGCGAAGAACTCGGGCGCATAGGGGATGACGCCGCGCTGGGTCGGGTCGGCGTCCTGCGCCGCCGGGATGGGGGCGGCCAGGTCGGCGGTCGCGACCGGCGGATCCGCATCGAGCGGGGCCATGCTCGCCAAGGCCATGATCAGCACGCTTGCCAGCATCGCGGTCGTCCCCTTGGAGGCCCTCCCCAGGGCCTTCGTTCTGCCGGGGCAACGTGGCCGTGGGCGCGGCGCGTTGAAAGTTACAAGCGTGAAATGTGGATTAAATCGCGGACACGTTGCCAGTGATCACTGTCGCGGGCCGGCTTGCGGCCAGGCTCGCGCAGCCCTAGGTGCTCATCCCTTGGGGAGACCGACATGACCGTGACGTCGCTGACGACGAACGACCTGGCCGGCGCGGACGGCGCGGCCCTGCTGGCGCTGAACAACGCCCATGCGGTGGAGCTGTCGTGGCTGGAGCCCGAGCGCCTGGCGCACCTGGTGGATCAGGCCTTCGTCGCCCGCCGCGTCGGCGTGGCCGACGCCCTGCTGCTGACCTTCGACCAGGCGGCCGACTACGACAGCGTCAACTATCTGTGGTTCCGCGAGCGTTACCCCGCCTTCGTCTATGTCGACCGGGTGGTGGTGGCCGACAGCGCGCGGGGCAGGGGTCTGGCGCGGGCGCTCTATGACGACCTGTTCGTGGCGGCCAAGGCGGCGGGGCACGAGCGGATCGTCTGCGAGGTCAATTCCGATCCGCCCAACCCGGCGTCGGACAGGTTCCACGCGGCGCTGGGGTTCGTGACCGTGGGCGCGGCGGCGATCCATGGCGGCAAGAAGACGGTCACCTACCTGGAGCGCCTTCTCTAATTCCGATTTCGCCGGGGAAAAGGATAGTGGTTAAACCGCCGTCCCGCCCACGGTCAGCCCGGTGATCTTCAGGCTCGGCTGGCCAACACCCACCGGCACGCCCTGACCGGACTTGCCACACACCCCGATGCCGGGGTCGAAGGCGAAGTCGTTGCCGATCATGGTCACGCGGGTCAGGGCCGACGGACCGTCGCCGATCAGCGTGGCGCCCTTCACGGGCGCGGTGATCTTGCCGTCCTCGACCAGATAGGCCTCGGTGCACTGGAAGACGAACTTGCCGTTGGTGATGTCGACCTGGCCGCCGCCGAAATTGGCGCAGTACAGGCCGCGCTTCAGCGAAGCGATCATCTCCCGCGGATCGTCGTCGCCGGCCAGCATGCCGGTGTTGGTCATCCGCGGCATCGGCATGTGGGCGTAGGACTGGCGGCGACCGTTGCCGGTGGCCTTCATGCCCATCAGGCGCGCGCTCATCCGGTCGTGCATGTAGCCGACCAGGATCCCATCCTCGATCAGCACGGTGCGTTCGGTGGGGGTGCCCTCGTCATCGACGGTCAGCGAACCCCGGCGACCGGCCAGCGAGCCGTCGTCGAACACGGTGACGCCCTTGGCGGCCACGCGTTCGCCGATGCGGCCCGAGAAGGCGCTGATGCCCTTGCGGTTGAAGTCACCTTCCAGGCCGTGGCCGACGGCCTCGTGCAGCAGCACGCCGTTCCAGCCCGGGCCCAGGACCACGTCCATCTCGCCGGCCGGGCAGGCGACGGCGTCGAGGTTCACCAGCGCCATGCGCAGGGCCTCTTCGACCTGGCCCTGCCACCTGTCGGGGCTGATCCAGGCCGAGAAGCCGGCGCGGCCGCCGGCGCCGGACGAACCCGTTTCGCGCCGGCCGTCCTTCTCGACGGTGACCTGGACATTGACCCGCACCAGCGGGCGTACGTCGCGGATCAGCTTGCCGTCGGCGCGCAGGATCTCGACCACGCGGCGCTCGCCGGCCATCGAGGCCATGACCTGGACGACGCGCGGGTCGCGGGCGCGGGCGAAGGCGTCGATCTCCTGGAGCAGGCTGACCTTGTCGGAGAAGTCGGGCGAACTGACGGGGTTGTCCTCGCCGTACAGCTTTTCGTTGGTGGAGCGGGGACCTTCGGCCGAGACGCCGGCGTGGCCGCGCTTGGCCAGGCTGGCCGAATCGGCGGCGCGGCGGATGGCGGCCTCGGAGATCTCGGCGGCGTGGGCGTAGCCGGCCGTCTCGCCGGCCACCACGCGCAGGCCGAAACCCTCGCCGCTGTCGTAGGAGGCGCTCTTGAGGCGACCGTCATCGAAGACGAAGGCCTCGCTCTCGGAGCGTTCGAGGAACAGCTCGCCGTCGTCGGCGCCGGCCAGGGCCTCGCCAAGGATCGACTGGGCGCGGTCGCGATCGACGCCGGCGGCGTCCAAAAGGGAAGGGGCGGAGATGGGAGCGTTCATGGTCCTACAGGTAGGACTTCCGAGCGCATCCGTCACCCCGCCCCGTTGTCGCGCGTGTGTTCCGCGACCGGATCAGTACTCGCGGCGAACCTCGCCCGAGCCGGTGATCTCGCTGCTGACCGACTTGGGTTCGGTGCGCAGCTCGACGTCGCCGCTGCCGGAGATGTCGACCTTGGCCTTGTTGGTGGCGAAGATCGCGCCGCCGCCGCTGCCCGAGACGTCGACGACCGCGTCCTTGGCCTTCAGTTCCGTCAGATTGACGTAGCCCGAGCCGGAATTGTCGACCGCGATGGCCTCGACCCGGCCGGAGGCGTCGACGTCGCCGCTGCCGCTGACCGATACGGCGAAGGACGGGTGGTCGTACTTTCGGATATCGAGATCGCCCGAGCCGCGCACGTCGAACTTGGTGACGTCCGGCGCGACGACGGTGATCTTCACCCGATCGGAGTCGCTCTCGACTCGCAGGCCGAAGGAATCGATGGTCAGGCGATCATGGTCGATGTCGTCGCTGCCCTCCAGCCGGACGTGGCCGCCGTCGACGCGCAGGCGGTCGATATAGTCCTTGGGGCCAGAGGCCACGATCTTGGCCTCGGCGCCCTGGACGAAGACGACGTCCACCGGCAGGTCGATGACCAACTGGTCCTTGCCCGTCCAGGGGAAGGTGCGGTCGACGCCTGGCGCGGGGCGCTGGCCGGCGATCGTGACGCGGCGAGTCGACCGGATCACCTGGCCGTTGTCGCGGACGACGACGGTCTCGCCGCCGCCGTCGAACGGCAAGGTCCAGCCGTTCTTCATGATCTCCGGGCCGGCGATGGCCGCCACCCCCGCGAAGCAGCCGACGGCGAGCGCGAAGCTGGCCCCGGCGACGATGAGCGTATTGCGGATCAACATGGTCCCCTCCTCAGCCGCTCAGGCTTGTTCGATGGCCGGCTTCAGCAGCCGGTAGTGCAGGCGGGCGTACCAGACGACCGCGTTGAAGACCCCGATGGTCACCAGCGTCAGCAGGGCGCCGAGGCTGGTCGCCAGGCCCATCAGGCCCAGGCCCGCCAGGAAGGCGACGATCGGGCCGCCGGGCGGCCCGGTCAGCGGGCCGGCGGCGAAGACGAAGCCCCCGGCGATGAACATGGTCACCACGGCGACCAGGAACCCGAACAGCGCGCCCAGCACGCCCATCAGCAGGGGCAGCAGGATCATCACGTCCAGGGCGCCCAGGCCGATCAGGGCGATGACGGCGGCCATGGCGTTGGAAGGATTCTTCTTTTCCTCCCACTGCTTCAGGCCGTTCTCGGCGCGCATCTCGCGAGCCAGGCGGTCGGGATCGCCGAGGGCGGCGGCCGTCTCGGCTTCGCTGCGGCCGGCGGCTTGCGCGTCGGCGAAGTGGGCCTCGTGGTCGGCGACGATGTCGGCGATGGTGGTGACCGGCAGGCCGGCCAGGCCACGACGCAGGCGGGTGATGAACTCGGCGCGGGTCATGCGGCGGCTCCCACGATGTCGTTGACCGCGTTCGAGAAGGCGGTCCATTCGGCCTTCTGCTGTTCCAGGCTCTGGCGCCCCACCGCGGTCAGGCGGTAATATTTGCGCGGCGGACCGCTCTGGCTTTCCACCAGATAGGTCTCGACCAGGCCATCCGACTGCATGCGACGCATCAGCGGATAGATCGTCCCTTCCCCCATATCGATGTCCCTCGTCAGCCTGCTGGCGATCTCATAGGCGTAGCTGTCGGCGTGCGAGAGCAGGGCCAGCACGCACAGCGCCAGCACGCCTTTCTTCAGTTGAATTTCTATCGTTTCCGGCACGGCGTCCTTGCCTCCGTTGATGTGCCCTTGTACCGCCAGGTACTGTGCATCACAAGGTACCTATCAATGAACGATGCGTAATGTTTCGGGCGGTTCCGACGCACGTCCCGGCGCCGCTTCGCGGATCCTGTTGAGAGGCGCTCGCAACTGGGCCCGCCCTTGTGGCGATAACCGGACAATCCCATGTCGCACACGTGGTCTCTGGCGCTTGGCAACCGCTGGCGATGCGCGTATGCAGCCTCCGGACCGACCATCGGGCGGACTGGGCGTCGACGCGCGACTCACCTGTGAGCAGCATCGATCGCAGAGGGCCGGCCCGGGGGTCGTAATACGCAAAGTCGGCGCGGCGCGGTCTTGGATTCCCGTTTGGATCCAGGGCCAAATCGCCGCCGAAACGGGCCGTGAGGGATATGAAGGCGCAATTTTCGGGGATTCGGCGGATCATGTCGGGCGCGTCCGCGCTCGCCGCCACGATGATGTTCGCGGGGAACGCCCTCGCCGAGGATCTGCTGGGCCAGCCGACGCCGGGGGCGATCGACCTTCAGCCGGCCGCTTCCGAGCTGAAGCACCACGCGATCCAGTTCCATAACCTGGTCCTGATGCCGATCATCACGCTCATCACCTTGCTGGTGCTGGGCCTGCTGATCTGGATCGTGGTGCGCTACAACAAGAAAGCGAACCCGGTTCCAGCCAAGTTCAGCCACAACACCACGGTCGAGATCATCTGGACCCTCGTTCCGGTCCTGATCCTGATGGTCATCGCCATCTTCTCGTTCCGTCTGCTGTTCCACTACAACGACATGCCCAAGCCCTACATGACCGTGAAGGCCACGGGCTATCAGTGGTACTGGGGCTACGAGTATCCGGATCAGAAGATCAGCGAGATCGTGTCGCTGCCGCTGACCAAGGAACAGGCCGACGCCAAGAAGGTCCCGTACCTGCTGGCCGCCGACAAGGCGATGGTCGTCCCGGTCAACCAGGTGGTCCGCGTGCAGGTCACCGGCGCCGACGTGATCCACGCCTTCGCGCTGCCGGCGTTCGGTCTGAAGACCGACGCCATCCCGGGCCGCCTGAACGAAACCTGGTTCAAGGCCGAGAAGGTCGGCGTCTACTACGGCCAGTGCTCGGAACTGTGCGGTGTCGATCACTCGAACATGCCGATCGAGATCCAGGTCGTGACCCAGGCCCAGTTCGACGCGTGGGTTAAGGAAAAGGTCGCGCCGCCGGCTCCGGCCGCCGCGCCCGCCGCGCCAGGGGCTGCTGCTCCTGACGCCGCGGCGACCCCCGCCTCGGCTCCCGCCGCCCCCGCTTCCGCTCCGGCCGCGGCTCCCGCCGCGCCGGCGGCCTAAGAATACGATCGTAGGATAGAAGTCCGATGGCTCACGCCGCAGACACTCACGGCCACGGCGGTCACGACGACGCCGACCACAAGCCGCCCTTCATCGCCCGTTGGTTCTTCTCGACGAACCACAAGGACATCGGCACGCTGTACATCCTGTTCGCCATCATGGCGGGCATCGTCGGCGGCGCCCTGTCGGGCCTGATCCGCTGGGAGCTGATGCACCCGGGCATCCAGGTGTTCACCGACAACGGCCTGCTGGCCCAGCTCGGCATCTTCAAGGGTAAGCACGGCTTCAACGCCGTCGTCACCGCCCACGCCCTGATCATGATCTTCTTCATGGTCATGCCCGCCATGATCGGCGGCTTCGGCAACTGGTTCGTCCCGATCATGATCGGCGCGCCGGACATGGCCTTCCCGCGGATGAACAACGTCTCGTTCTGGCTGCTGGTCGCCGCCTGGATCCTGCTGGTCACCTCGATGTTCGTCGACGGCGGCCCGGGCCACGGCTTCGGCGGCGGCTGGACGATCTATCCGCCCCTGTCGACCATCGGTCACAAGGGCCCGGCCATGGACCTGGCGATCCTGTCGCTCCACCTGGCCGGCGCTTCGTCGATCCTGGGCGCGATCAACTTCATCACCACGATCTTCAACATGCGCGCGCCGGGCATGACCCTGCATCGCATGCCGCTGTTCGCCTGGTCGGTGTTGATCACCGCCTTCCTGCTGCTGCTGTCGCTGCCCGTCCTGGCCGGCGCCATCACCATGCTGCTGACCGACCGCAACTTCGGCACCCACTTCTTCGACCCGGCCGCCGGCGGCGACCCCGTCATGTTCCAGCACCTGTTCTGGTTCTTCGGTCACCCGGAAGTGTACATCCTGATCCTGCCCGGGTTCGGCATCGTCAGCCACATCGTCTCGACCTTCTCCAAGAAGCCGGTCTTCGGCTACCTGGCGATGGCCTACGCCATGGTCGCCATCGGCTTCGTCGGCTTCGTCGTGTGGGCGCACCACATGTACACCGTCGGCATGAGCATCAACCTGCGCGCCTACTTCGTGGCCGCCACGATGATCATCGCCGTCCCGACGGGCGTGAAGATCTTCAGCTGGATCGCCACGATGTGGGGCGGTTCGCTGGACTTCAAGACGCCGATGCTGTGGGCGATCGGCTTCATCTTCCTGTTCACCGTCGGTGGCGTGACGGGCGTCGTCCTGTCGAACGCCGGCATCGACTACAGCCTGCACGACACCTATTACGTGGTGGCCCACTTCCACTACGTGCTGTCGCTGGGCGCCGTCTTCGCGATCTTCGCCGGCTTCTACTACTGGTTCGAGAAGATGTGGGGCGTGAAGTACAATGAGTTCCTCGGCTGCGCCCACTTCTGGGTGATGTTCGTCGGCGTGAACCTGGTGTTCTTCCCGCAGCACTTCCTGGGCCTGCAAGGCATGCCGCGTCGCTATGTCGACTATCCGGAAGCCTTCGCGAAGTGGAACTACGTCTCGTCGGTGGGCTACATGATCACCGTCGCCGGCGTGGGCATCTTCCTGCTGGTGCTGCTGGAAGCCGCGATCCGTCGCCGTCCGGCCGAGGCCAACCCGTGGGGCGAAGGCGCCACCACGCTGGAATGGACCCTGTCGTCGCCGCCGCCGTTCCACCAGTTCAGCGAACCGCCGGTGATCAAGGAAGACAGCCACCACTAAGGCTGATCCTCCGACACTGGACCAAAAAGAGGGGCGTGGCCGGGATCCTTAAGGGTCTGGGCCGCGCCCTTCGCCCTTTGAAGACCGATATATACCAACCACCATGTCGAAGATCGCCGCCATGACTCCGGACAGCGTTCAGCCGGACACGCCAAAGTCTGATCTGACTCAGACCGCTCGCTGGCAGGATTACTTCCAGCTGATGAAGCCGCGCGTCATGTCGCTGGTGGTGTTCACGGGCCTGACGGGCCTGCTGGCCGCCCGCGCGCCGATCCATCCGGTGCTGGGCGCGATCGCGGTGCTGTGCATCGCCGTCGGGGCCGGCGCCTCGGGCGCGCTGAACATGTGGTACGACGCCGACATCGACCAGCGGATGCGCCGCACGCGCGGCCGCCCGGTGCCCGCCGGCAAGGTCAAGGCCGAGGAGGCCGCCTCGCTGGGCGTCGTCCTCAGCCTGCTGTCGGTGATGTTCCTGGGCTTCGCGATCAACTGGTTCGCGGCCGGCCTGCTGGCCTTCACCATCGTCTTCTACGCCGTCGTCTACACGATGTGGCTCAAGCGCTGGACGGCGCAGAACATCGTCATCGGCGGCCTGGCCGGCGCCTTGCCGCCCGCCATCGGCTGGGCCGCGGCCACGGGCTCGGCGCCGCTGAACGCCTGGCTGATGGTGGCGATCATCTTCTTCTGGACCCCGCCGCACTTCTGGGCGCTGTCGCTGTATGTCACCACCGACTACGCCAAGGCCGGCGTGCCGATGCTGCCGGTGGTCAAGGGCGCCAAGGAAACCCGCAAGCAGATCCTGCTCTACAGCCTGCTGCTAATCCCGATCTGCCTGACGCCGGTCCTGACCGGCCTGGGCGGCCCGATCTACCTGGCCGTGGCGGCCCTGGGCGGGGCGGTGTTCCTGGTCCTGGCCTGGCGGGTGTTCGCCAGCAAGGCCGGCGACGCGGCCGATCCACGCGTGGCCGACCGCGCCCTCTACGAAGTCACCGAGGACGATAAGGCCGCCGGCTCGAAGGCCGCGCGCAACCTGTTCGCCTTCTCGATCCTGTATCTCTTCGCCCTGTTCGCCGCCCTGCTGGGCGAGGCGGTGGCGAACGTGCACGCCCTGGAGCTGCTCAAGTGAATCAACCGGTCGACGACAAGACGGCCCTGGATCCGAAGGCCGCCGCCCAAATGGCCGCCCAAATGGCCGCCAAGAAGGCGCGCGACGGGCGCAACATCGCGCTCGCCCTGGGCCTGGTGGGCTTCGTGCTCCTGGTGTTCGTGGTCACCCTCGTGAGGCTCGGCGGCAATGTCGCGCACCCGCACTAAGAAGCCCGATAGCGAATTGACGCCGGGGGAGCTGACCGCCCGCCGCAACGGCAAGGTGGCCCTGATCTGCGCGGCGGCCTTCTTCGGCATGATCGGCGCGGCCTATGCCGCCGTGCCGCTGTACAAGCTGTTCTGCCAGGCCACCGGGTTCGACGGCACGGTGCGCAAGGCCGAGGCCAAACCGACCCGGATCCTGGACCGCAAGGTCACCATCCGCTTCGACGCCAACATCCGCGAGCTGCCGTGGCGGTTCCAGACCCTGCAGGCCAGCCAGGACATCCGCATCGGCGACACGGGCCTGGCCTTCTTCAAGGTCACCAACCCCACCGACAAGCCGCAGACGGGCCGGGCGCTGTACAATGTGGTGCCGGAATCGGCGGGTCCGTACTTCCAGAAGCTGGAGTGCTTCTGCTTCACCAGCCAGACGATCCAGCCCCACCAGACGGTCGAGTTCCCGGTCGTCTACTTCGTGGATCCCCAGTTCGCGGACGATCCAGAAACCAAGGGCAAGAACGAGATCACGCTCAGCTACACGTTCTTCCCGGCCGTCGAGGGCGGAAAGAACGAAAAAGTCGCCGCCGAGGCGACGCCTCGTATCGTGGAACCCCTTGGCGGCGCACCGTCGAGAGGGCTATAGCGTTCACAACGACCATGTCGCGGGGGGAACCGGCGATGTGATCAAGAGGGATATAAGGGTTAGCAGCAACATGGCCGGCGCCGTCAAACACGACTACCACATCCTTCCGCCCAGCCCGTGGCCGTTCGTCGGCTCGATGGCCGCGACCGTCATGGCGATCGGCCTGATCGGCTGGATCAAGGGCGGCGTCTTCGGCATCGACAAAGGCAATTGGGCCATCTTCGCCGCCGGCTTCGCGGGCGTGCTCTACACCTTCTTCGGCTGGTGGTCGGACGTGGTGAAGGAAGCCAACGCCGGCGACCACACCCCGGTCGTCTCGATCGGCCTGCGCTACGGCATGATCCTGTTCATCGCTTCGGAAGTGATGTTCTTCGTGGCGTGGTTCTGGATGTTCTTCGAGATGGCGCTGTTCCATCACCACCGCACGCTGTCGGCGATCGAGGAAGTCCGCACCGCCTGGGCCACCTGGCCGCCCGCCGGCGTCGAGACCGTCTCGCCGTGGCACCTGCCGCTGGTCAACACCCTGACCCTGCTGCTCTCGGGCACGACCGTCACCTGGGCGCACCACGCGCTGCAAGTCGGCGACCGCAAGGGCGCCAAGTGGGGTCTGATCCTGACCGTCCTGCTGGGCGCGCTGTTCACCGCGATCCAGTTCTACGAATACGCCCACATCAACCACGAGCAGCTGTTCTACTCGGAAGCCGCGGTGAACTCGGGCCTCTATGGTTCGACCTTCTTCCTGGCCACCGGCTTCCACGGCTTCCACGTGTTCGTCGGCACCCTGTTCCTGATCGTCTGCCTGATCCGCCTGATGAACGGAGCCTTCACGCCCAAGCAGCACTTCGGCTTCGAAGCGGCCGCCTGGTACTGGCACTTCGTGGACGTGGTCTGGCTGTTCCTGTTCGCGTTCATCTACGTGATCTTCGGGGCCTCGGCCCACTAGAGCCTTCACTAGAGGGCTCTAGCTCACAAAGGATGAGCGCGGCCTCGCGCTCGGATCCAGAGGATCCAAGGGGCCCGGAACGCAGACCAGCGTTCCGGGCCTTTTTCGTTTTTAGGTCCCGCTTCGAATGACCAAGACCAATCCCTACGCCGCCGGCGCGCGCGGCCTGTGCCCCCACTGCGGCGAGGGCTACCTGTTCGAGGGCTTCCTGAAGGTGGCCCCGAGGTGCGAGGCGTGCGGCTTCGAGCTGGGCAAGTTCGAGACCGGCGACGGGGCCGCGACCTTCGTCATTCTGATCGCCGGGACGGTCTGCGCGTTCGGGGCGCTGTTCTCGATGTTCGCCTGGAACTGGCCGGTGTGGCTGCTGCTGCTGATCTGGCTGCCGGCGGTGCTGGTCATCACCCTGGGACTGATGCGCCCGGCCAAGGGCCTGATGGTCGCCGCCCAGATCGCCCAGAAGGCCTCGGAAGCGGGACGTGGCGATGTCTGAGCCTCAAGTAAAGAAACCCGGCTTCCCGATCGGCCTGACGATCGCGACGGGCATCGCGTTCGCCATTCTGTGCGGCCTGGGCGGCTGGCAGATGCAGCGCCTGCGCTGGAAGGAAGACCTGCTGGCCAGGGTCGAGAAGCTGAAGACCGCGCCGGCCGTGCCGTTGGCCAGCGTGCTGACCGCCAGCGCCAAGCCCGAGGCCCTGGCCTGGGAGCGAGTCAGCGTCGACTGCGCCGACGTCCCTGGCGGGCCCCTGCCGCTGGCCTATGGCGTGCGCGACGGCGACATGGTCTGGCGGGCCCAGGCGGCCTGCGGGATCCAGGCGGGCGGCTACGACCTGATCCTGGTCGATCGCGGCGTCGTGCCCGGCCTGACCGGCCAGGTCAGCGCCCCGGCCAAGGCCTTCGCCGCCCCGCGCCGAGTGGTCGGCGTGCTGACCCCGATCAAGCAGCTGGGCGGCGACCGCGCCCAGGTCTTCGCTCGTTACCCCGGCCGCGAGCCCGCGCCGCTGGTGCTGATGGCCGAGCGCGAGGCCCCGGCGCCGACCGAAATCACGCCCGCGCCGCTGCCGGCAGAAATTTCCAATCGACACCTGGAATACGCCCTGACGTGGTTCGGTCTTGCCGTAACCCTGCTGTTTATCTATGCCGCCATGCTCTGGCGGAGAGTGAGACCCTGATGCGCTACGTGTCGACCCGCGGCGAGTCCGCCCCTATCGGCTTCCTGGATGCGGTGCTGGCCGGCCTGGCCCCCGACGGCGGCCTGTACGTGCCGAACGAGTGGCCCAGCTTCAAGCCGGCGGAAATCGCGGCGTTCGCGGGCAAGCCCTATGCGGAAGTCGCCGCCGCCGTGGTCGGCAAGTTCGTCGGCGACGACATCCCGGCCGAGGATCTGCGGCACATGTGCGAGGAGGCCTATGCCAGCTTCGCCCACACGGCCGTCGTCCCGATCAAGCAGCTGGCTCCGAACCGCTATCTGCTGGAGCTGTTCCACGGTCCGACCCTGGCGTTCAAAGATGTCGCGATGCAGCTCTTGGGTCGCCTGTACGACTACGTGCTGGAGCGCCAGTCGCGGAAGATGACCATCATCTGCGCCACCTCGGGCGACACCGGCGGCGCGGCCGTCGAGGCCTTCCGGGGCCGGAAGAACGCTCGCATCGTCGCCCTCTTCCCGGAAGGCCGCATCAGCGAGGTGCAGCGCCGGTTCATGACCACGGCCGTCGACGGCAACGTGGCCTGCATCTCGGTGCTGGGTTCGTTCGACGACTGCCAGGCCATCGTCAAGCAGGCCTTCCAGGACGACCAGTTCCGCCACGCCGTCGATCTCTCGGGCGTCAACTCGATCAACTGGGCCCGGATCGCGGCCCAGAGCGTCTACTACTTCACTGCGGCCGTCGCGCTGGGCGCGCCCGAGCGGGAAGTGGCCTTCGTGGTCCCCACCGGCAATTTCGGTGACGCCTACGCCGCCTTCGTGGCCAAGAAGCTGGGCCTGCCGATCCATTCGGTGACCGCCGCCACCAACTCCAACGACATCCTGGCCCGCGCCATCGAGACCGGCCGCTACGCGCGCGGCGCGGTGGCCGCGACCCAGAGCCCGGCCATGGACATCCAGGTCGCGAGCAATTTCGAGCGCCTGTACTTCGAGGCCGTCCGCCGCGACGGCGCCGAGACCGGCCGCGCCTTCCGCGCCTTCGCCGCCACGGGCCTGCTGGACATCCCGCCGGGCGCTCATGGCTGGATGCGCGAGCTGTTCCGCGGCGCCTCGGTCAGCGAGGCCGACACCGCCAAGACCATGCTGGCGACGCTGAACGAGACCGGCGAGGTCGTCGACCCGCATACCGCCGTCGGCCTCGCCGCCGCCGCGGGCGTTCGTGTCGATCCGTCGATCCCGGTCGTGGTGCTGTCGACCGCCCACCCGGCCAAGTTCCCGGAAGCCGTCCTGGCCGCCACGGGCCTGGCGCCCACCACCCCGCGCGCCACGCCCGACCTTTCCAAGAAGCCGGAGAAGTTCGAGCGCCTGCCGGCCGACGGCTCGTCGATCAAGGCCTTCGTGCGGACCTTCGCGGCCAATACTTGAGGCGAGACTGGTATTTAGAGGCGCGGCGTCCTAGATACCGCCCCTTATGACGACCACTCTCCGCACCCTCCCCAACGGCGTCCGCGTCGTCTGTGACCCGATGCCGGGCCTTGAAACCCTGGCCCTGACGGTCGTGGCGGGACGCGGAGCGGCCTACGAGGATCCGGCGCGGTCGGGCTGGTCGCACCTGCTCGAGCACATGGTGTTCAAGGGCGCGGGGTCCCGCTCGGCCCGCGACATCGTCGAGGTCATCGAGAACCAGGGCGGCTCGATCAACGCCGCCACCGGCTATGAGCGCACCAGCTTCCAGGTCCGCGCCCTGAAGGGCGGGCTGGACTTGGGCATGGACGTCATCGCCGACCTGGTCCGCCGTCCCACGCTGGATCCCGCCGACCTGACCCGCGAGAAACAGGTCGTCGCCCAGGAGATCGCCGAGGCCGCCGACGCGCCCGACGACTACGTCTTCGACCTGATCCAGCGCGCCAGCTGGGGCGACCACCCGGTGGGCCGGCCGATTCTGGGCGGCGACGATACGGTCAACGCCGCCACGGTCGACGCCCTCTCGGACTGGCGCGCTCAGCTCTACGCCGCCGACCACCTGGTGGTCAGCGCCACCGGCGCGGTGAACGAGGCCGAGCTGATGGCCGCCGCCGAGCGCGCCTTCGGCGACCTGCCGGCCACGCCGGGCGCGACCGTGCCCGAGCCGGCGACCTTCATCGGCGGCTCGCGAGCCGAGGCCCGCAAGCTGGAACAGGCGCACCTGGTGTTCATGCTGCCGGCCTGCGGCTCGCGTCACACCGACTATTTCGCCTTGCGCATCTTCGCCGAGACCTTGGGCGGGGGGATGTCCTCGCGCCTCTTCCAGGAAGCCCGCGAGAAGCGCGGCCTCGCCTACAATATCGACGCCTATGCCGACACCTACGCTGATCATGGAGCGCTTGGCATCTATGCCGGCTGCGCGGCCGGCGACGCGGTCGAGACCGCCAAGGTCTGCGCCGAGGAGCTGGTCAAGCTGATCGGTGCGATCGACCACGCCGAACTGGCCCGCGCCAAGGCCCAGTTGAAGGCCCACATGTTCATGGCCCGCGAACAACCCCTCTCTCGCGCCGAGCAGGGAGCGGGGCAGGTGCTGCTGTTCGACCGACTGTATCCGCCGTCGGAACTGGCCGCCGAGGTCGATGCGGTCACCCACGCCGACGTCGCCCGCCTGGGCGCTCGCCTGCTGAGCGGTCCGCCCGCCACCGCCGTCCTGGGCGCCAAGTCGGCTCTGAAGGCCGGTGAGGCGTTCTCCAAAGCGTTGTCCTCCAAGGCCTGACATCGGAAGGTGCGGCCGTGATCGAGTCAGAGCGTCGCCCTTGTCCGCCTTGCTGCCGTTCCTGAAGACCCGGCCCCGTCTGCGCCTGGAGGGCCGCGCCGTCTATCTGCGGCCGCCGCGTCCCGGCGACCATCGCGCCTGGGCCGCCCTGCGCGCCAAGTCCCGGCCCTTCCTGGAGCCGTGGGAGCCCAGCTGGCCCGAGCACGACCTGACCCGTCCCGCCTTCCGCGCGCGGCTGTCGGCCTATGCCCGCGAACTGGAGCTGGGCGAGGCCTATCCGTTCTTCATTTTCCGTCGGGAGGACGACGCACTGGTCGGCGCGGTGCGTCTGTTCCATGTGCGGCGTGGTGTCGCCCAGACCGGATCGGTCGGTTACTGGATCGGTGAGCCCTTTACTCGCCAAGGACACATGCGCGACGCGGTGGAGACCGTGATCCGCTTTGCTTTCAAGGGCCTTGGCCTCCATAGACTTGAAGCCGCCTGCATGCCGGAAAACCACGCTTCGGCCGCGCTTCTGCTGAAATGCGGCTTTTCCGAGGAAGGATATGCGCCCGCTTATTTGAAAATTAACGGCGGTTGGAGAGATCATCGTCTGTTCGGCATGGTCGCGCCCGAGTAAGCGCACGCCGGCAAGTCGGGATGGGCATGTCTTTTCGTACCGGTGAGCGACGGATCTGGGACACCACCGCCACGCTTGAAGCGTTGGGCGGGGCCGATGTCGCGCTGTGGATCTGGGAACCCGAAGCCGACCGGCTGCGCCTGAACGGCGCGGCGCGGGCTCTGGGCCTGGGTCCGCTGGCCCCGGAATGCTCGTCGGCCGCCTTCCGCGCGCTGGCCCTGCCGCAAGACCGCGCCCAGGCCGAGGAAGTTCTCAAGGTTCGCGAACCCGGCTGCGAAGTCGTCGCCCGCTTCCGCGTGCGCGGCGGCGATACCTGCCTCTGGCGGGGCGTCTGGCTGGAAGAGGGCGTCCGCGCCGCCGGCGTCGTCGCCCCCGAAACGAAATTCACCGCCTCCGAGCGTTGCGAGCTCACCGGCCTGCTGGACCGCCGCAGCTTCATCGCCCGCGCCCGCGAGCGTCTGGGCCAGGATGGCGTGCACGAGCTGGTCGTGGCCGACCTGGACCGCCTGCGCCGCCTGAACGAGGCCCTGGGCCACGAGCGCGCCGACCTGGTGCTGGCCGCCCTGGGCTCGCGCTTGGCCGCCGCCTTCCCGTCCGACGCCCTGCTGGGCCGGATCGGCGAGGACGAGTTCGCCGTGCTGTGCGAGCCGCGGGGCTACGAGCCGGCCGAGATGCTGCGCCAGGCCCTGGAGCAGCCGCTACGCGTGGCTGGCTTCGATATCCACCCCACCTTGTCGATCGGCGCCGTCAACGCCGAGGGCGGCCTTGACGCGCCGGACGCCGCCGAGCTGCTGCGCCGCGCCGAACTGGCGGTCGAGGTCGCTTCGTCCGCCGGTCGTGGCGGCGCGGCCGCCTATGGCCGCTCGATGGAGACCGACGGCCTCTCGCGCCTGGCCCTGGAGGCCGACCTGCGCGGCGCCATCGGCCGTGGCGAGATCACGCCCTACTTCCAGCCCGTCGTGCGCCTGTCCACCGGCGCGCTGTCGGGCTTCGAGGCCCTGGCCCGCTGGATCCACCCGCGCCGGGGCATGCTGCCGCCGGACGAATTCCTGCCGCTGATCGAAGAGATGGGCCTGATGAGCGAGCTGGGGGCGCACATGATGCACACCTCGGCCAAGCAACTGGCGACCTGGCGCGACGCCCACCCGGCGATGGGCGCCCTGACCGTCAGCGTCAACCTGTCGACGGGCGAGATCGATCGTCCGGGTCTGGTGGCGGACGTCGCCGAGACCCTGCGCGTCAATCGCCTGCCACGCGGCGCCCTGAAGCTGGAAGTCACCGAAAGCGACATCATGCGCGACCCCGAACGGGCCGCCGTGATCCTGAAGACCCTGCGCGAGGCGGGCGCCGGTCTGGCGCTGGACGACTTCGGCACCGGCTTCTCGTCGCTGTCGTACCTGACGCGCCTGCCCTTCGACACGCTGAAGATCGACCGCTACTTCGTCCGCACCATGGGCGGCAACGCCGGCTCGGCCAAGATCGTCCGCTCGGTCGTCAAGCTGGGCCAGGACCTGGACCTGGAAGTCGTCGCCGAGGGCGTCGAGAACGCCGAGATGGCTCGCGCCCTGCAATCGCTGGGCTGCGACTACGGCCAGGGCTTCGGCTACGCGCCGGCCCTGTCGCCGCAGGAGGCCGAGGTTTATCTGAACGAGGCCTATGTCGACGGCGCGGCCCCGGTGAAGGCGCGCGGTTAGGCCCGACCCGCCGTCGCCGAAAGGTGGTCGGCGGTGATCCCCAGCTTGGCGAGAGCCCGGGTCCATTTGTGCTCGTGGTCCTCGTCGAACAGGATGCCCTCGTCGGCGTCGCAGATCAGCCAGATGTTGTCGCGCAACTCCTGTTCCAACTGTCCCGGACCCCAGCCGGCATAGCCTAGCGCCAGGATCGCCTTACGCGGCCGGCGCATGCGGCTGGCCATGGCGTCAAGCACGTCGCGGGTGGCGGTCAGGCCCAGGCCGTCGGCCACCGGCAGGGTCGAGTCCGGCGAGTTGAAGTCGTCGGTGTGCAAAACGAAGCCCCGCTCACGTTCGATCGGTCCGCCCAGCAGCACCAGATCGCTGGGCGTCTGGGTTTCGGACTTCACGCCCAGGCGCTCCAGCAGTTCATAGACCGAGAGGCCGTCGACCGGGCGATTGACCGCCAGCCCCATGGCCTGCTCCTCGTCGTGGGCGCACAGGTACAGGACCGTGCGCTCGAAACGCGGGTCCTCGATTCCCGGCATGGCGACCAGCAGTCGCCCCGTGAGAAAGTCCGCGTCGTCATCTTCGTCGTCGATGAAGCTGGCCATGATCAGAGCATTGGCTTTCGGTGTGACGGTTTCAAGTCGATCAATGCATCAAAGCGTGCTTGGCGACCGCCTCGGCGAGGGATATGCGATCAGACGCAATTCAATCGCACACACGAGGAAACACGGCCCATGGCGATCAAGGTTGGCGACACGCTCCCGGCGGCGACTTTCATGACCAGCACGGCCGAAGGGCCGGCGCCGATCACCAGCGACGACATCTTCAAGGGCAAGACCGTCGCCCTGTTCGCGGTGCCGGGCGCGTTCACCCCGACCTGCTCGGCCAAGCACCTGCCGGGCTTCAAGGAGAAGGCCGACGAGCTGAAGGCCAAGGGCGTCGACACGATCGCCTGCGTCTCGGTCAACGACGTCTTCGTGATGAAGGCCTGGGGCAAGGACCAGGGCATCGACGGCGAAGTCCTGCTGCTCGCCGACGGCAACGGCGACTTCACCCGCTCGATCGGCCTGGACTTCGACGGTTCGAAGTTCGGCATGGGCGGCCGCTCGCAGCGCTATTCGCTGATCGCCAAGGACGGCGTCGTCACCCAGCTGAACATCGAGGAAGCCGGCCAGTTCAAGGTCTCGTCGGCCGAGTACCTACTGGAACAGCTGTAAGTTCAAGGGACGCGGCGGCCTGGCCGCCGCGTCCATCTACGCTTTCACGATCTCGGCCTTCAGCGCCTGGATCCGCTGGTTCAGCGCGCCCAGCGCTTCGCCGTCCATGCCCGACCGTTCCAGCATCAGGTCGCCCAGGCATCCCGAGCGCTCCAGCAGGGCGCGTCCCGCGTCCGTCATCGTCACCTCGACCTTGCGCTCGTCCTCGAGCCCACGGCGGCGTTCCACCACGCCGGCGGCTTCCAGGCGCTTGACCAGCGGCGTCACCGTGCTGGACTCCAGGTCCAGCCGCGCCGCGATCCCGCCGATCGTCAGGCCGTCGTTTTCCCCCAGCACGCTCAGCACCAGATACTGCGGATAGGTCAGGCCCAGGGCGTCGAGCAGGGGCTTGTAGGCCCGCGTGATCGCCATGCTGGTGGCGTACAGGGTGAAGCAGATCTGCTGATCCAGCGGGCGGGGAGAAGGGCTCTTCGTTGTCATGGATCCTTCTTATCACGAAAAAGGATATCGCGATAAAGAAAATGGTGGACAGCGTCGCGGCGACGGTCTAGGTCATGTCTCGTTATCGCGATAACGATTATCGCGGCCAAGAAATGAAGGTTGATCCATGAGCCAGTCGAACCAAGCTTCCCGCCGCGGCGTCATGACCGCCGGCCTCGGTCTCGCCGCCGTGGCGGCCGCCTCGCTGGGCCAAGCCGCCCAGGCCGCGACTTCCAAGCCCGCGACTTCCAAGCCCGCGACTTCCAAGCCCGCGACTCCTAAGGCCTCGGGCAAGGCCCGCGCCGAGAGCGGTTTCGTCACCACCCAGGACGGCGTCCAGATCTTCTACAAGGATTGGGGTCCCAAGGACGCTCAGCCGGTCGTCTTCCACCATGGCTGGCCGCTCAGCGCCGACGACTGGGACGCCCAGATGATGTTCTTCCGCCTGCAAGGCTACCGCGTCATCGCCCACGATCGTCGCGGCCACGGCCGCTCGACCCAGACCGACACCGGCAACGAGATGGACACCTACGCCGCCGACGTCATCGCCCTGGCCGAAGTCCTCGATCTGAAGAACGCCATCCACGTCGGCCACTCGACCGGCGGCGGCGAGGTCGCCCATTATGTCGCCCGCGCCAGGCCGGGCCGCGTGGCCAAGGCCGTGCTGATCGGCGCGGTGCCGCCGACCATGCTGAAGACCGCCGCCAATCCGGGCGGCCTGCCGATCGAGGTGTTCGACAGCTTCCGCGCCGCGCTCGTGGCCAACCGCGCCCAGTTCTATCGCGACGTCGCCGCCGGTCCGTTCTACGGCTTCAACCGTCCCGGCGCGAAGGTCAGCCAAGGCCTGGTCGACAACTGGTGGCGCCAGGGCATGGAAGGCGGCGCCAAGGCCCACTACGACTGCATCAAGGCCTTCTCGGAAACCGACTTCACCGATGACCTGAAGAAGATCGACGTGCCGGTGCTGATCCTGCACGGCGAGGACGACCAGATCGTGCCGATCGCCGACAGCGCCCACCTGGCCATCAAGCTGCTGAAGAAGGGGACGCTGAAGACCTATCCGGGCCTGCCGCACGGCATGGCGTCGACCCATCCGGAGGTGATCAACGCGGACCTGCTGGCGTTCTTCAAGGCGTAGGTTTCAACCTAACCCCAACCCGTCATCCCGCGCCTTGTGCGCGGGACCCATGGTTCAGCTTTCACGTGAGAGCTCGATCCGGCTCCGCACCCGCGGCGGACAAATGGGTCCCGCGCATGAAGCGCGGGATGACGGCTGTTTGGATTGGTGAGGAGGTTTAAGCCCCCAGCACCTCCGGCGTCATCGCCTCCAGATCCGCCGCCCCCAGCATAACCCCAGCCGCCGCGCCCGGAACCAGGGCCAGCACCGACTCGGCGAACACGCGCGCCAAGGCCCGTTTGCTCTCCGCCCAAGCCGCATCCGCCTCGCCAGCCGCCGCGAGCGCCCCCTTGGCCAGCATCCAGCCACCCACGACGTCACCCAGCAGCTTCTGATAGGCCGTGGCCCCCGACAGGGCGTCCGGCATCGACTTGGTCCGGCGCTCGATCAGCCAGGCGGTGGCCGAGGCGGCCGCGTCCAGGGCCGCTTCGAGGCGCAGCCCGACGGCCTTGAGGTCGCTGCCGACCAGCAATTCGATCGTATCGCGGATGTCGTCCATCAGGTCGCCGACCGCCTGGCCCTCGCCCAGCATCAGCTTGCGGCCCACCAGATCGATGGCCTGGATGCCGTTCGTGCCTTCGTAGATCGGGGCGATGCGGGCGTCGCGATAGTGCTGGGCCGCGCCGGTCTCCTCGATGAAGCCCATGCCGCCATGGATCTGCAGTCCTTGCGAGGCGACCCAGACGCCCACGTCGGTCGACCAGGATTTGGCGATCGGGGTCAGCAGCTCTTCACGCAGCTTGGCGGCGGTGCGGGTCGTCTCGTCGGTCGCGGCGCGCGACAGGTCGGCGGCGACGGCGGTCGACAGACAGATGCCCCGCGCGGCCTCGATATGGGCCTTCATCAAAACGAGCGCGCGGCGCACGTCCGGATGATCGAAGAGGCGCGACGGATAGGCGCCGGTCCAGGCCGAGCGGCCCTGGGCGCGTTCCTGGCTGAAGGCGAGGGCTTGCTGGTAAGCCCGCTCGGCGATGGCGGTCCCTTGCGTCCCGACCTGCAGGCGCGCGGCGTTCATCATCGTGAACATGTTGGGCAGGCCTTGGCCCAAGCCCCCGACCAGCTCGGCCTTGGCGCCCTCGAACAGCATCACGCAGGTGGGCGAGCCGTGGATGCCCAGCTTGTGTTCCAGTCCGCCGACCCGCACGCCATTGGCCTCGCCCAGCGAGCCGTCCTCATGGACCAGCACCTTGGGGGCCAGGAACAGCGAGACGCCCTTCACGCCGGGAGGCGCGTCGGGGGTGCGGGCCAGGACCAGGTGGACGATGTTGTCGGCGGCGTCGTGGTCACCCCAGGTGATGAAGATCTTCTGGCCGGTGATCTTCCAGCCGCCGTCGCCATCCGGCGTGGCCACCGTGGTCAAGGCGGCCAGGTCCGAGCCGGCCTGGGGCTCGGTCAGGTTCATGGTACCGGTCCACTCGCCCGAGACCAGGCGCGGCAGGTAGAGGCGCTTTTGGCCGTCCGTGCCGTGATGCTCCAGCGCCTCGATCGCGCCGAGGCTCAGCATCGGGCACAGGCCGAAGGCCATGTTGGCGGCCTGGACCATCTCCAGCACCGCCACTTCCAGCG
This sequence comes from Caulobacter sp. ALps2, assembly GCF_058681635.1. Lineage (NCBI taxonomy): Bacteria > Pseudomonadati > Pseudomonadota > Alphaproteobacteria > Caulobacterales > Caulobacteraceae > Caulobacter > Caulobacter sp. ALps2. Next base: position 1,163,306 of record NZ_CM178743.1, on the reverse strand, counting down.
TCTTGGGCAGGCCCTGGCCGCCGTGTTCTGGCGGGGCCGCGAGGCTGGCCCAGCCGCCTTCGGCGAACTGCTTGTAGGCGTCGGCGAAGCCAGGGGCGCAACGGACCACGCCATTCTCGAGCTTGGCGCCGACCAGGTCGCCCTGGCGGTTCAGCGGGGCCAGCACATCGGCCGCGAAGGCGCCGGCCGCCTCCAGCACCGCCGCCACGGTGTCGGCGTCGGCCTCGGGGAAGGCGTCGGCCAGCCGCCCGAAATCCGCCGCATGGCGCAGTGAGAAGGCGAGGTCGCGAACGGGGGCGCGATAGGTCATGCCGAGAACTCCAGACTGTCGGCGACCTGTTTAGGCGGGGTGACGTTACGTCGCCAAGCCGACCGCGGCTTTCCGCGCATGATCACGACCTCGTGATCGCGAGCCCCTTCAATCGCAAGGTGGAGTTCTTAAGTCGGGAAAACCGTAACCGGTGCTGTTTTAGTTTCTCTGGAGCAACCTCCCCGATGTCCCGTCCGTTCGCCGTTTCCAAGCTCGCTTATGGCGCGCTCGCCGTCGCCCTCCTGACGGCCCCCGCCGCGCTGGCCGCGCCGGGCGTCTCCTCCACCAAGCCGGCCGATCTGCCCGCCGGTCACTACGTGCTCGACAAGACCCACGCCGTGCTGACCGCCAAGCTCAAGCACATGGGCTTCTCGAACTACACCCTGCGCTTCACCAAGCTGGACGCGGATTTCCACTATGATCCCAAGGCCCCCGAGGCCTCGAAGATCAATGTCACGATCGACCCGGCCTCGCTGGACACCGCCACGGGCGCCGACGCCTTCGGCCTGAAGTTCAACAAGGAGCTGACCGGCGACGGCTGGCTGGAAGCGGCCAAGTATCCGACCATCACTTTCGTCTCGACCGGCGTCAATGTGGGCGACGGCCAGCACGGCTCGGTGACCGGCGACCTGACCTTCCACGGCGTGACCAAGCCCGTCGTCCTGGACGTCACCTTCAACGGCGTCGGCTCCGGCATGAACCCGCTGCAGACGCGGACGGGCTTCTCGGCCATGACAACGATCAAACGCTCGGACTTCGGCGTCGGTAAGTATGTCCCGCTGATCGGCGACGACGTGACCTTGAACATCGAGGTCGAGTTCGAGAAGAAGTAGACGGTACCTGGTTCAGGAATCTGGGAGATGTCCATGGCCGAGAGCCGTACGCGCTACACGACGGTGGCGATCATCATTCACTGGCTGATCGCCGCGGCCATCATCTTCCAGATCATCCTGGGCTGGCGGATGGGGGATGGTCCGAAGGGGCCGACCACCTACGCCCTGTTCCAGCTGCACAAGTCGATCGGCATCGCCATCCTGCTGCTCAGCCTGGCGAGGCTGGCCTGGCGGCTGTTCAACAAGCCGCCCGCGCCGCCGGTCGGCCAGCCCAAGTGGGAGCGGATCGCCTCGCACGTCGTGCACTGGGGCTTCTACGTCATCATGATCGGCCTGCCGTTGACCGGCTGGATCATCGTCTCGACCAGCCGCGTGCCGATCCCGACCCTGTTGTTCGGGGCCGTGCCGTGGCCGCACGTCCCGGGCCTGCCCGAGCTGGCGGCCGGGGCCAAGCACGCCTGGCACGAGGCCGGTGAGCTGGGTCACGGCGTGCTGGTCAAGACCACCTACCTGCTGCTGCTCCTGCACCTGGGCGCGGTGGCCAAGCACCAGATCCTGGATCGCGACGCGGTGTTCAGCCACATGGCCGCCGGCGCCAAGCCGGGGATCAAGGAGCCGCGCCTGTGGCTGGCCGCCGCGGGCCTCGTCGCCGTCATCGCCGCCGGCTACCTCTACATGCCCGCCGTGAAGGCTCCGGCCCCGGCGCCCGCGCCCGTCGAGGAGCCCGCTCCGGTCGCCGCGCCGGCCGAGACCACGCCGGCCCCCGCCGCTGAAACCGCTGCGCCGCCGGCCGAATCCGTCCTGAAGGACCCGGTCGCCTGGGCCGTCCAGAAGAGCTCGACCCTGACCTTCACCGCCACGTGGTCGGGCAGCGGCATCGACGGCCGGTTCAAGACCTGGAGCGCCGACATCCTGTTCTCGCCCGAGGCCCTGGACCGCTCGAAGGTCAGCGTCAGCATCGACATGGCCTCGGCCGCCACCGGCGACGACCAGCGCGACCAGAGCCTGCCCAGCGGCGACTTCTTCGACACCGCCGAGCACCCGAAGGCGACCTTCACCGCCACCAGGTTCCGCAAGACCGGCGAGGGCAAGTTCGTCGCCGATGGGACCCTGGACCTTCGTGGCGTGAAAAAGCCGCTCAGCCTGCCGTTCACCCTGAAGATCGACGGCGACACGGCGACCGCGCGCGGTGTAACCACCCTCGACCGGACGACGTTCGGAGTTGGACAGGGCGAATGGGCGTCGACGGACGAAATCGCGGCGAAGGTGAAGGTCAGCTTCGCGATCACCGCCAAGAAGAAATAGCGGCGGCCGCTGACGCGCTGCGCGCCGGCGGGCTGGTTCTGCTGCCGACCGAGACGGTCTACGGGCTCGGGGCCGACGCCGCGAACCCGACGGCCGTGGCGACGATCTTCGAGGCCAAGGGTCGCCCGCGCTTCAACCCGCTGATCGCCCATGTCGCCGACCTCGCGACCGCCGCGCGGATCGCCGACCTGGACGACCGCGCCTACGCCCTGGCCCGTGAGTTCTGGCCGGGGCCTCTGACCATCGTGGCCCCGATCAAGGACACGGCCGCGGTCTGCGACCTGGCCCGCGCCGGCCTCGACACCGTGGCCATCCGCGTGCCCGGTCATCCGATTTCGCACGCGGTGCTGGAGGCGTTCGGCGGCGCGGTCGTGGCCCCGTCGGCCAATCGCTCGGGCCGGCCCAGCCCGACCACCTTCGCCGACGCCATGGCCGAGACCGGCGACAAGGCCGCCGCCGCCCTGGACGGCGGACCGTGCGCCGTGGGCCTGGAGAGCACCGTCGTCTCGGTGCTGGACGGCTATCCGCGCCTGCTGCGGCCCGGCGCGGTCACTCGCGTCCAGCTGCAGCAGATCGTGGGCCCGCTGGCGGAAGCCGACGACGACGCCAGGCGCTCGCCGGGCCGCCTGGCCCTGCACTACGCGCCCGACGCGCCGGTGCGGATCAACGCCAAGGCGCCGGAGGCTGGCGAAGCCTATCTGGCGTTCGGCCCCCTCCCACAGGAAATGGGGCCGGAAAGTCCGCGCGTCTTCAACCTCAGTCCGGCCGGCGATCTCGCCGAGGCCGCCGCCAACCTTTTCGCTTACCTGCGCGCCGCCGACCGTCTCCGCCCCTCGGCCATCGCCGTGGCGCGGATCCCCGAGGACGGCCTGGGCGAGGCGATCAACGACCGCCTGCGTCGCGCCGCGGGTTTCGTCGGCTAGAGCGCCGAGCGGATGTCGGTCTGGCTGAAGTCATTGCCCTTGTAGAGCAGGGGCGCGTCCAGCGCCTTGGCCAAGGCGTATGAGAAGCAGTCGCCCAGGTTCAGTCGCGCGGGATGCCAGCCTTTGCCATAGATCAGGTAGGCGTCCAGCGCCGCCGCGTCGATGACCGGCTCCCGAGCGACCTCTATCCGATAGATGGCCAACCACTCGTCCACAACATGGCGATTAGGGAAATGATCGCGTCCTATGAGCACCGTGCCCAGTTCGACGTAGCTCATCGGCGAGATGAGCGGGTCAGTCGCGGTTTCAAGAACGCCGATGAACGCGTCGCATCCCGGCTCCTCGAAGGCGATGGCGACCAGGGCGGAGGTGTCGATGACGACCCTGCTCACGAATCGACGTCAGTAACGCCCGGGATTTCCCAGAGCTCGTCAAAGTCCGCCTTGGTCGGCGGCGAGGTCAGTCCGGCCAGCGCCTTGGGCGTCAGGAACTTCCGCGTAAGCGCCTTCATCTCTTCGGGACTGCGCGGCGCATGCTTCGGCTTCTCGCCCCGCTTGGCCGCCAGTCGTTCCTTGACCGCGACCTCGACCGCCGTGGTCAGGCTCTCGCCCGTCAGTTCCGCCAGCTCGCGCACCGCGCGTTCGGCCTCGGGGTTCTTGATCAGGATGCCCATCGCGGTTCCTTGGCGGCGCCTCCGTATAGCCTTCAGTATATACTGACAGCCTCCCCCTCGAAAGCGTATCCTCGGCGCCATGACCAAGCCCGTCCCCGCCGATGTCGTCTCCCGCCTAAAAGCCGTGCTCGGCGAGGGCGGGTGGAGCCAGGATCCCGACGTGATCGCGCCCAAGCTCGTCGAGTGGCGGGGCCGCTGGACGGGCGAGACGCCGCTGCTGGTCACGCCGCGCTCGACCGCCGAGGTCGCCGCCGTGGTCGGCATCTGCGCGGCCGAGGGCGTGGCGATCACGCCCCAGGGCGGCAATACCGGCCTCGTCGCCGGCCAGATCCCGCACGGCGAGATCCTGCTGTCCACCCAGAAGCTGACCGCCATCCGCGACGTCGACCCGATCGACGACGCCATGGTGCTGGAGGCCGGGGTCACCCTGTACGAGGCCCACCAGCAGGCCGCCAAGGTCGGCCGCCGCTTTACCGTCGGCGTGGCCTCGGAAGGCTCGTGCACGATCGGCGGCCTGGTCTCGACCAATGCCGGCGGCACCGCCGTCCTGCGCTACGGCATGATGCGCGAGCAGGTGCTGGGCATCGAGGCCGTCCTGCCCAATGGCGAGATCTGGAAGGGCCTGAAGCGCCTGCGCAAGGACAATACCGGCTACGACCTCAAGCAGCTCTTGATCGGGGCCGAGGGCACGCTGGGCGTGGTCACCGCGGCCTCTCTGAAGCTGCACGCGCCGCTGGCCTCGCGGGCCGTGGCGATCGTGGGCCTGGCCTCGCCGGCCGACGCCATCCAGCTGCTGGCCCGCGCCAAGGACGAGACCGGCGGCGCGGTCGAGGCCTTCGAACTGATGGGCCGGCTGGGCTTCGCCCTCACCGTCCGCAACGTGCCCGGCCTACGCGATCCGCTGCCCGAAGAGCATCCCTGGTATGTGCTGATCGAGATCGCCAGCGGCGAGCCCGGCGCGGCCGAGGCGGCGCTGGAACGCCTGCTGGCCGGCGCGCTGGAGCGCGGCCTGATCGCCGACGCGGCGGTGGCCCAGACCGAAACCCAGATGAAGGCCTTCTGGCGCATCCGCGAGGGCCACTCGGCCGGCCAGAAACCCGAGGGCGCGGTGTGGAAGCACGACGTCAGCGTGCCGGTCTCCAAGATCCCCGACTTCATCGGCCAAGCCAACGCCGCGATCGACAAGGCCTTCCCGGGAACCCGCATCGTCGCCTTCGGCCATGTCGGCGACGGCAATGTCCATTACGACGTGCTGAAGGCCCCCGGCGTCGACGACGACGCCCACGACGCCCTGCGCGAGGCCGGCGCCAAGATCGTCCACGACATCACCGCGACGTTCTCGGGCTCGATCAGCGCCGAGCACGGCCTGGGCGCGATGAAGACGGCCGAAGCCCTGACCTACAAGGACCCGATCGAGGTCGCGGCGCTGCGGGCGATCCGCGGGGCGTTGGACCCCAGGCGGATCATGAATCCCAGGGTCCTATTCTGAGGAGGGCGCTGTTCTAACGGCGGCGCGCTTGCGGGCTCGCAGGTACAGCACGAACAACACGGCGAAGGCCCCGACCGGGATCGTGGCCCGGTAGAAACCGGGCTGGAAGCTGGGCAGCAGGTTGATCGCCACCGGGATGAAGCCCCACTTGCCGGTCGACTGCTCCATCCAGAACGCTCCGACCCCGACAAAACAGGTCACCGCCCACACGATGCGGTATTTCAGGCCCCCGTCACGCAGGACAAAGAACACGGCCGCGAACATCGGGATCGGCCAGGCGAGGGCGGCCAGCAGGCCTAGGGTCTGGTTCATCCGCTGCTGATAGCCGGGAGGCGGGCGTTGCGCCAACCCGTCGAAGCCGACATCGTGCGCCTCGCGTGCCTAAGGAGACCTCCGCCATGACCATCGAGAACGAAGACCAGCTGGAGAAGCTCCGCGTCGTCGGCAATCTGGTGGCCCGCACCCTGGCGGCCATGGGCAAGGCGCTGGAGCCCGGCATGACCACCAAGCAGTTGGACGATTTCGGCCGCGCCCTGCTGGAGAAGGAAGGCGCGCGCTCGGCTCCGGAGCTGACGTACAACTTCCCGGGCGCGACCTGCATCTCGGTGGGGCCCGATTGCGCGCACGGCATACCGGACGACACGGTGGTCAAGGCCGGCGACCTGATCAATATCGACGTCTCGGCCGAGCTGGACGGCTATTTCGGCGATACCGGCGCCAGCTTCGCCGTGCCGCCGGTCACCAAGCGCGTCGAGCGCCTGTGCCGCGACGGCCGTCGGGCGATGTGGGCGGGCATCCGGGCCGTTCAGCCTGGCGCGCGGCTGAACGAGGTCGGCCGCTCCATCGAGGCCTTCGCCCAGAAGAACGGCTACAGCCTGGTCCGCAACCTGGCCAGCCACGGCGTCGGCCGCTCGCTGCACGACGACCCGCGCGAGATCCCGACCTGGTACGAACCGCGCGACCGCCGCACCATCCCCGAAGGCCTGGTCTTCACCATCGAGCCGTTCCTGTCGCTGGGCGCCGACCGGGTCGAGGAACTGGACGACGGCTGGACCCTGCGCCCGCCGCGGCGCCAAGCCACCGTGCAGTACGAACATACGCTGGTCGCGACGCGCAACGGACCGCTGGTGCTGACGCTGGTCTGAGGCCAGTCAGGCGTCCGGCACGCCGGCCATCAGCGCCTTCAGCGCCGAAAGATGGCCCTTCAGCGCCTTACGGCCGGGCGCGCTCAGCGACAGCCAGGTCCTTTGCCGACCGTCCGAGGCGGCCTTGCGAACCTTGACGTAGCCGGCCTCTTCCAAGGTCTTCACGTGTTTGGAGAGCACCGACTCCGAGACGTCCAGCGACTCGCGGATCGTGGCGAAGTCGATGGTGTCGACCGCCGCCAGCATGCAGCACATCCGCAGGCGGTTGGGAGCGTGGATCACCGGGTCGAGATCAGCGCTCACAGCGAACCGCCATCGCGCAGGTCGCGGCGGAAGGCGGCTTCCCAGACGAAGCCCGCGACGGTGGCGGCCACCGCGATGACGCCAGCGGCGATCAGGGGCGCTTGGGTGATGTGCTTGACGTGGAACAGCCAGGCCGAAGTGACCATGGCCCCGCCGGTCAGGATCGCCAGGGCGACGGCGACGATCCGCGTGCGGCCGGCGCGGTAGCCGTGCACCCACATGCCGGTCTTGCGCATATAGGTCTTCACCAGCGCCCAGACGCTGATCCCGCAGACGATGAAGTAGCCGTACTGCCAGGCGAGCGGCGCGGCCTGTACGGCGGCAAGCCCGCCCACCAGCAGACCCAGAGCCGGATGATACCAGACCGGCGCCTTGGCGCGTTCGGCCATGTCGGTATTGGCGGCTTGAACCTCGGCCAGCATCCGCAGGGCGTCTTCGTCTCGGGTCATGGGATATCCTTACTTTCCAGCGCGGAAAGTTATGCCGCATGACTTTCCGAGTTGGCAAGTAAAAACTTTCCAATATGGAAAGCGGCGGCCATGGGAAAGGATCACGACCGTTCAACTCCGGCGCCTCCCGGCTAGCGAAGCTCACCCGAACCCTCTATCTCCCCGCCCATGCTGATGGTCATCTCGCCCGCCAAGTCGCTGGACTTCACCGCGCCCGCCCAGGCGCTGCCCCTGACGACGCCGGAGCTCAAACCCCAGATCGCCGAACTGGCCAAGATCACGCGCAAGCTCACGGCGCCCGACCTGAAGCGGCTGATGCACATCTCCGACGCCCTGGCCAAGCTGAACCGCGAACGGTTCCAGGCCTTCGACGCCCAGGTGGAAGAGGGCCTGCAGGCCGTGATCGCCTTCAACGGCGACGTCTATGCCGGTCTGGCCGCGCGTGAGCTGGACCGCCCGGCCCTGGAGTGGACGCAGGATCACCTGCGGATCCTGTCGGGCCTGTACGGCGTGCTGCGCCCGTTCGACGCGCTGCAGCCCTATCGCCTGGAGATGGGCACGCGTCTGAAGACCAAGAAGGGTTCGAACCTTTACGACTTCTGGGGCGAGACGATCTCCAAGACCCTGAACCAGGCGGCCGAGGGCCACACCGATCCGACCCTGGTGAACCTCGCCAGCCAGGAATATTTCGGCGCCGTCGACGCCAAGGCGCTGAAGCTGCCGGTCGTCACCTGCCACTTCAAGGAAGAGAAGCACGGCGAGTTGCGGGTGCTGGGCTTCTTCGCCAAGAAGGCGCGCGGCCGCATGGCCCGCTACGCCATCGACAACCGCGTCGACCGCGCGGAAGGGCTGAAGGGCTTCGACCTGGACGGCTATCGTTTCCAGCCGTCGCTTTCGACGCCGTCCGATTGGGTTTTCGCTCGCCCGCAGCCCTGAATTCATCTAGTGATGAATTTATAAGCGCTCGCCTCTCGCAAGGGCGAGCTATATGTTGCATTGCAATATCGTTGGGGCGTTATCCAGGAGCGCGTGATGGCCGTCGATTTCGGTTTGCAGGGGCAGGTCGCCATCGTCACCGGGTCGACCAGCGGCATCGGCCACGCCCTGGCCGACGCGCTCGCCGCTCAGGGCGTCAACATCGTCATGAACGGCCTTGGCGAGATGAACGCCATCGAGCGGGCCCGGGCCGAGCTGGCCGAGAAGCACGGCGTCGAGGTGCTGTACCACGGCGCCGACATGACCAAGCCCATCGAGATCGCCGACATGGTCCGCGCGGCCAAGGCCGAGTTCGGCGAGCTGGATATCCTGGTCAACAACGCCGGGGTCCAGCACGTGGCCCCGATCGAAGAGTTCCCTGACGACAAGTGGGACCTGATCATCGCGATCAACCTGTCCTCGGCCTTCCACGCCACCAAGGCGGCGGTGCCGATCATGAAGGAGCAGGGGCGCGGCCGGATCGTCAACATCGCCTCGGCCCACGCCCTGGTCGCCTCGCCGTTCAAGGCGGCTTATGTCGCCGCCAAGCACGGGATCATGGGCCTGACCAAGACGGTGGCCCTCGAGGTCGCCCAGAACGGCGTCACCTGCAACGCCATCTGCCCGGGCTTCGTGAAGACTCCGCTGGTCGAAGCCCAGATCACCGACCAGGCCAAGGCGCGCGGCATCTCGGAAGAGGCCGTGATGAAGGACGTGATCCTGGCCGCCCAGCCGACCAAGCAGTTCGTCACCTTCGACCAACTGTCGGGCATGCTGCTGTATCTGGTCTCCGACGCCGGGGCTTCGGCCAATGGCGCGGCGTTCCAGGTCGACGGCGGCTGGGTCGCTCAATAAGCCGACCAGAGGAAGCGCGCTTGCCCAAGGGCTCCCTTTCGAGAGAGCTTCTCCGCATGCCCATACCGCCTTTCACCAAGAAGAAGTCCGGCCCCAAGGGCCTGAGCCTCGCCCTTCAGGGCGGCGGTTCGCACGGCGCCTTCGAATGGGGCGTCCTCGATCGCCTGCTCGAGGAAGACGATCTGGAGATCCGCGCCGTCACCGCCGCCTCGGCCGGAGCGATGAACGCGGTCTGCCTGGCGCAAGGGCTGATTGACGACGGCAAGGCCGGGGCCCGCAAACGCCTCGACTCGTTCTGGCGGCAGGTGAACCGGCAGGGCGGCCGCAACGTCTTCGGCGACACCTCGATCTGGACCACCGCCTTCGGGGGCGCCTTCGGCAGCGGGGCCGACTGGCTGAAGAACACGCCCGGCTGGCGGATGGCCGAGACCTTCGCCCTGTCGCTCAGCCCCTACGAGTTCAACCCGTTCAACCTGAACCCGCTGCACGACACGCTGGAAGCCGAGATCACCTTCCAGCAGATCCGCGAGAACAGCCCGATCAAGCTGTATGTCGCCGCCACGGCGGTGCGGACCAGCAAGTCGGTGATCTTCCGCGAGACCGAGCTGACGTCCCGCCACATCATGGCCAGCGCCTGCCTGCCCCAAGTCTTCCAGGCGGTGGAGATCGACGGCGAGCCCTATTGGGACGGCGGTTTCCTGGCCAATCCGCCGCTGTGGCCGCTGTTCTACGAGGACACCCCCGACGACATTCTGATCGTCAGCCTCAATCCGTTCGTCCGCGAAGAGACGCCCAAGACGCCGGGCGAGATCATGGACCGGCTGAACGAGATCACCTTCAACGCCTCGCTGGCCTCGGAACTGCGGGCGATCGGCTTCGTGCAAAAGCTGCTGGACGAGGGCCTGCTGAAGGACAACGCCAGGGGCCGCTATCGTCGGATGTTGGTCCACGCCATCACCGCCGACAAGCCGCTGGCGGACCTGTCGATGTCCACCAAGTTCAACACCGAATGGAGCTTCCTGAGCGACCTGAAAGAGCGCGGCCGGAAGGCGGCGGAGGCCTGGCTGGCCGACTGCGGAACCTGTATCGGCGTCAAGTCCTCGGTCGATCTGAAGGTCGGTTTCCCATGAGCGGCAACCCCGTGCCGACCGTCGGCGTCGTCTGCCTGAAGGGCGACCAAGTGCTGCTGATCCGGCGCGGCCAGCCGCCTCGGCTGAACCAGTGGAGCCTGCCGGGCGGACGGCTGGAATGGGGCGAGACCCTGCGGGTCGCCGCCCTACGCGAGCTGAAGGAGGAGACCAGCGTCGAGGCTGAGCTTCTGGGCCTGCTCGACGTGGTCGACGGCGTGTTTCCGGCCAGGCCCGGCGGCGAGATCAGCCGCCACTACGTGATGATCGACTACGCCGCTCGCTGGACCGCCGGCGAGCCGGTGGCCGGCGACGACGCGGCCGAGGCCAGGTTCGTTTCGCTGGACGAGGCCATGGCCCTGGTGGAGTGGGACGAGACCCGGCGGGTGATCGCCGAGACGTTCGCGACGTTCGGGACGCTTGCGCTCCCGGTCTAGCTGCACGACATCATCACCGATGACCGTTATCGAAGCCCGCGCGCCGCGCACTCCCATCAGTCCCAACGCGCTGATCCTGATCGCCGCCTGCGTGGGCCTGGGCTGGGCGGTGGCGGCGCAGCTGCCGCCGGTGGGGCCGCTGACCTTCGCCTTCGTGGTGGCGGCCTGGATCCTCAGCGTCGGGATCCACGAGTTCGGCCACGCCTTCACCGCCCACAAGGCTGGCGACACGACCATCGTCGAGAAGGGCTACCTGACCCTCGATCCGCTCAAATATTCGGACCTCGTCACCACCATCATCTTCCCGCTGATCGCCCTGGCCCTGGGCGGCATCGGTTTTCCCGGCGGGGCGGTCTATCTGCGCGAGGACCTGATGCGGTCCAGGAGCTGGCGGTCGCTGGCCTCGCTGGCCGGGCCGCTGGGGACCTTGCTGGTGCTGGTCGTGCTGGCCGTCAGCCTGCCGTTCGTGGTCTCCGAGCCGCTGCGCAACGCCCTGTCCATGCTGGCCTTCCTGCAGGCTAGCGCGCTCGTCTTGAACCTGCTGCCCATCCCGGGCCTGGACGGCTATGGCGTCATCCGGCCGTTCCTGCCCGACAGCGTCCGCGCGGCGATGGTCAAGGTCGAGCGGGTCGGGTTCCTGATCCTGTTCGCGCTGATCTTCTGGGTCCCGGGCGCCAGCCGTTTCATCTTCGCCGCGGCCCTGACGATCACCGACCTGATGGCCGTGCCGCGCGGGGCGATCGCCGGCGGCTGGCAGGCCTTCCACTTCTGGGGCTCTTGACCGCGACGGCCTGACCGCTTCTTCTTCAAACAAGCGTTTCAAGAAGAATGAGGGAGGTTCGCCATGGCCTACGCGCCGTTCAATCTGGCTGGCAAGGTGGCCCTGGTCACCGGCGGCAATCGCGGCATCGGTCTGGGCATGGCCAAGGCCATGGCGCAAGCCGGCGCCGACATCGTCATCTGGGGCTCCAACCCCGAGCGCAATCTCGAGGCCGAAAAGCAGCTGACCAGCCTGGGCGTCCGGGTGAAGGCCCAGACCGTCGACGTCTCCGACGAGGACCAGGTCCGCGAGGGCATGGAGGAGGCCGTCGCCGCCATGGGCCGGGTCGACAGCGTCTTCGCCAATGCCGGGATCGGCTACGGCTCGCCCTCGTTCGTCGAGATGAAGACCGAGACCTATCGCAAGGTGCTGTCGGTCAATCTGGACGGCGTGTTCTTCACCCTGCGCGAGGCCTGCCGCCACATGGTCGAGCGGGCCAAGACCGGTGACGCTGGCGGCTCGCTGGTCGGCATCGCTTCGCTGGCCGCCATCGAGGGCGCGGCGCGGAACGAAGCTTATGCCGCCACCAAGGGCGCGGTGATCTCGATGATCAAGTCGGTCGCGGTCGAGCACGCCCGCTATGGCGTCCGCGCCAACGCCATCCTGCCCGGCTGGATCGCCACCGACATGACGGCCGGCGCGCAAGGCAACGCCGCCTTCGCCGAGAAGGTCATCCCCCGCGTGCCGGCCCGCCGCTGGGGCGAACCCGAGGACTTCGGCGGCATGGCCGTCTACCTGGCCTCGGACGCGTCCAGCTACCATTCGGGCACGACCATCGTCATCGACGGCGGATACTCGATCTTCTAAAGGGGCGTTTCTTGGACTCTGAAGTCCAATAAAAGTTCATGTAAAACAGGGTCTTGCGGAACCGCTCCAGCGATGAGACAGTTTCTTGAAGGCAGCCCGGACATCAGATCCGGGCGCCGACGAGGAAACGAGAACGATGACGCCCCAAGACGTTGTCAGCCTGGCCCCGCCGCGTGGCTTCCTGATGCTGGTCGCCCTGGTCCTGACGGCCATGGCGAGCTGCTTCTGGACCGCCGAGACGGACGCCGAGACCGAGCTGGCCCGACACACTAACGGGCGCGAGTAACCTCGCGGCATACTTGCCGCGGTGGGCGCCGCCGGAAATCCTCCCTGAAAACATGGGAGGAATGGTCATGGGTCTGCGCACGCCGCTCTGCGATTTTCTGGACATCGAGCATCCGATCCTGCTGGCCGGCATGGGCGGGGTGTCCTATGCGCCGCTGGCGGCGGCCGTGTCGAACGCCGGCGGCTACGGCGTACTGGGCATGGCCGGAACCTCGCCGGACTTCATCCGCGAGCAGATGCGGGAGGTCAGAGGCCTGACCGACAAACCGTTCGGCGTCGACCTGCTGGCCGCCACGCCGGACGCCCTGACCGCCAGCGTCGAGGTCATCATCGCCGAGGGCGCCTCGTCCTTCATCGCCGGCCTGGGCGTGCCCCTGGCGATCATCGAACGGCTGAAGGCGGCGGGCCTCAAGGTCATGGTCGTCTGCGGGGCGGTGAAGCACGCGGTGAAGGCCGAGCAAGCCGGCTGCGACGCGGTCATCTGCCAGGGCGGCGAGGGCGGCGGCCACACGGGCCTCGTCGGGACCCTGCCGTTGGTGGCCCAGGCGGTCGAGGCCGTGAAGATCCCCGTCATCGCCGCCGGCGGGCTCCATGACGGCCGCGGCCTGGCCGCGTCCCTGGCCCTGGGCGCCCAGGGCGTCTGGATGGGCACGCGGTTCATCGCCTCGACCGAAGCCCATGCCGGTGACCTCTATCGCCAGGCGGTGGTCCAGGCCGCCGACGAGGACACCGTCCGCACCCGCTGCTACTCGGGCAAGCCGATGCGGGTGAAGAAGAACGCCTATGTCGACGACTGGGAGGCGCGGCCGGCCGACATCCAGCCGTTCCCTCAGCAGGCCATGATCTCGATCCAGGCCGGGGCCATGGGCGGCATCGGCGGACAGGTCGAGGGGCTGGATCCCGACAAGTCCTGCTTCGCCATGGGCCAGAGCGCCGGCGGGGTGCGTGAGGTCCTGCCGGCCGGCGAGATCGTCGCGCGGTTGGTCCGCGAGGCGGAAGCGGCGCTGGATCGAGCGTCGGCATATCGGACCTAGGTGATCCTTCCCCTGACGGGAGAGGTGGTCCGACGGACCGGAGGGGGAAGTTCCGCCGATCCCGCCCGTCCTCCTCCGTCGTCTCCTCGAGCCCCCGCGCTGGGGAGGATCTTTAGTCGGCCTCGAACTTTGGCAGCACGCGCTTGAAATGGTTTTCGACCGCGTCGTGGCACTCGCAGGCGCGCTTCTCCAGGCCCGGGCGGTCCAAAACCTCGACCCGGCCGCGGCCAATGTGGATGATCCCGGCGTCCTGCAGCACCCGGGCGACGGCGCTGATCGTCGTGCGCTGCACGCCCAGCATCTGGGCCAGGGTCTCCTGGGTCAGGCGGATCGGCTCGTCGGCCGAGCGATCGTGGGCGAACAGCAGCCAGCGGCAGGCGCGCTGCTCGATCGGATGCAGGGCGTTGCAGGCGGCGACCTGCATCATCTGGGCGATGAAGACGTCGGCGGCGCGATCGAACAGGTCCGCTATGGCCGGATGCTGGGTCTTCACCTCCTCCAGCCGCGCTGTGGGGACGCAGAAGGCGTGCCCCGGCACGCGGACCACGGCGCGGCCATAGGCGGGCTTGAAGCCTGCGCTCACGACGCCGCCGATCGCGCCCTCGAATCCGATACTGGCGGCCTCGATCTCCTGACCGTCCGAGGTCACCACCAGCAGAGAGACCTGGGTCGGGCCGCAGGGCAGATAGGTATGTTCGACATCGTCGCCGGCGTCGAACAGCACGGCCTCGGGCGGCAGGTCGACCAGGACGAGATAAGGCGTCAGGGCGTTCAGCGCGTCCGAACGCAGCGCGGCCAGCAGCCGGTTCGATCTATAGGGCGGAGCCGCGTCACCTTCGATGGTGCTGCGGGTGATGCGGGCGAAAGCGGTCATGCGGATCTCCCGTGAAGCTCGCCTGGTTAAGCGCGCGGCGCACGGCTTAGTTTCCCGTGGACGACAAGACTCTTCCGAAGCACCCTTCGACCGATCGGAGAAAAGCGATGATCGCCAAGCGGCATCTGAGGCGAAGGCTCAGCCAATATGGCGCCCTGTGGTTGGGCGCGTTCGTGATCACCTTGCTGGTGATGGCGATGATGGTGTTCGCCGTCGGCATGCCGGTGGCGCCGACCGCCGACCTGACCCTGCCGATCGCCTTCGCCCTGCTGGGCTTGGCGGTGATCGCCGGGGTCGGGATAACGGTCGTCAAGGACATCGGCCTGACCACCAAGTCGCTGATCACGGCGCTGGCGTTGTTGCTGATCCTGCCGCTGCTGTGGGCGCCGGTCCTGGCTGTGGTGGTCACGGCCGCGATCGCCGGCGCGTCGGTCGAATATTCGCAGGCCTACGCGCGGTTTCGCATCACGGTCAGCCACCTGATCTACCCGCTAGCGGCCATGCTGGGCGAGGATCCGCTGATCGGCTTCGTCTGGCGGGCGTTCCAGGTCGTGGCCTCGGTCGTCGGCGCGGTGGCCTCGGCCCTGCAGGTGTGGCGCGTGATCAAGCCGCTGCTGTACGGCGAGGATGAAGAGGCGGTCGAGACCTAGCTAAGCTGAGTGGGGCGTGGCAGCACCCAGTCATCTTCCTGCTCGTGCATCATCACGGACAGGCCAAGGCCGGCCGGATGCTCGGCCAAGCGGTGAGCGGCGGCGCTGGCTTCGCCACGCGTCTCGTAGGCGCCAAAACGCAGATTTTCGCCGATGATGGACCAATGGTCTCCGACGCGCACGACGCCGTAATGCACCTCAGTCATGAGCGCGACCTCCTTGCAGTATCCACAGGAAAGACCCGAACCGTGGCGATCACAAGGCCTTTATTGGAAAAGCTTTTTTGACACCGGGAGACATTCTGTCCCCAGACGCCCGCCGCGCTTTGGCGGGCCGTCGCTCGCCTTTTGGGCGCGGGCTCGTGACAGGAGAGGGGGCTTTGATGATAACTGACGGCATGTCGCGTCCGTTCCTCGTCGGCGTCGCCCAAGTCGCGCTGGTGCTTTCCGCCGTTGTCGTGTCCCCCGTCCTGGCTCAGGAGAGGGACGCGCATGATCGCCAGCGCCTGCTCGACCTGGCCTATACGCTGGGCGAGAGCCACGCCCTGCGCCAAGTCTGCCTGGGCGAGAGCGACCAGTACTGGCGCTCGCGGATGGTGCGCCTGACCGAGGTGGAGCAGGCCGACCAGGCCTTTGACGCTCAGATGCGCGAGCGGTTCAACACCGGCTTCGCCTCGCGCCGCAGCGAGTATCCGACCTGCGACGACGCCAGCCGCAAGGCCGAGCAGCAGGTCTCGCGCAAGGGCCAGTCCCAGGCCCAGAAGCTCTCGCAATCGGTGCGCCAGGCCCACGCGGCGCCGGATTCCATGGCGGACGACGAGGGCGCGCGCTAGAGCCCGCTTCGCGGGCTCGCCTCTAAACATAGGAGCGTGATAGCCGCCGAAACCGCTCACACTTTCGGCTAGCACGCTCTAAGCTCCACCCAAAGTTACCTTGGGGAGCATGGCCTTGGGCGGTATCGTCGTTCTGATTTTCCTGGGCTTCGCGTTCGTGCTGCTGTTCAGCGCGATCAAGATCGTGCCGCAGGGGCGTGAATTCACCGTCGAGCGGTTCGGTCGCTACACGCGCACGCTCAAGCCCGGCATCACCATCCTGACCCCGTTCTTCGAGTCCATCGGCCGCAAGGTCAATGTGATGGAGCAGGTCCTGGAGGTGCCGCAGCAGGAGGTCATCACCAAGGACAACGTCTCGGTGAAGGTCGACGCCATCGTCTTCATCCAGGTGATGGACGCCGCGGCCGCCGCCTATCGCGTCGACAACCTGATCTACGCCATCACCCAGCTGGCCCAGACCAACCTGCGCACCGTCGTCGGTTCGCTGGAGCTGGACGAGGTGCTGAGCCAGCGCGACCAGATCAACACCCGCCTGCTCTCGACCATCGATCACGCCACGGGCCCCTGGGGCGTGAAGGTGGCGCGCATCGAGATCAAGGATCTGACGCCGCCGTCCGACATCACCAACGCCATGGCCCGCCAGATGAAGGCCGAGCGCGAGCGCCGCGCGGTCATCACCGAGGCCGAGGGCGAGAAACAGTCCCAGATCGCCCGCGCGGAGGGGCAGAAGCAGTCGGCCATCCTGCAGGCCGAGGGCCGCCGCGAGGCCGCCTTCCGCGACGCCGAGGCGCGCGAGCGGGAAGCCGAGGCCGAGGCGAAAGCGACGGCCTTCGTGTCGGAAGCCATCTCCAAGGGCGACGTCAACGCGATCAACTACTTCATCGCCCAGAAATACGTCGAGGCATTCGGCGAGCTGGCGCGCAGCCCACAGCAGAAGACGGTGATCGTGCCGGCCGACTTCTCCGGCCTGACCGGGACCGTCGCGGGCGTCAGCGAGCTGATCAAGAGCCTGGGCGCGGACTCCCAGCGCCCGGCGCCGGCGCCGCGCGCGTCGTCCTCGGCTTCATCGTCTTCGGGCGCCGCCTCCACCAATACGCCAACCGGCGGCAAGCGCGGGGCCTGACATCATGGATGGCTTGGCAAGCTTCTACGCGCTGCATCCGTTCTGGGTCTGGCTGGCCGTCGCGGCCCTGTTCCTGGCGGTCGAGGTCTCGACCGGCACGGGCTGGTTGCTGTGGCCGGCGGCCAGCGCCTTCGTCGTCGGCGTGATCGCCCAGCTCCTGCATACGGGCCTGCTGGCGGACATCGGCATGTTCGCGGCGCTGACCATCGCCTCGACCTTGCTGGCCCGGCGCTATCTGCGGCCGGTGCTCGAGCCCACCAGTCCCGATCTCAACGACGCCACCCAACGGCTGGTCGGTCAGCGCGGCCAGGTGCTGTCGACCTTCGAGCAGGGCCGCGGCCGGGTGTTCGTCGACGGCAAGGACTGGGCGGCCGAGACCGACGAGCCGATCCCGGCGATCAGCCAGGAAGTGGTCGTCATCGGCGTCGATGGCGCGGTGCTGAAGGTCCGCAAGATCCCGACCTGACGGAAACCTGCTGACAGAACGCGGCGACTCCCCTGTTATCCGCCGGCAGCGACACCATTTACGCCCGCATCGGCCACCTGCGGGGCGCGCGCGACGCTGCTCCCGACCTTTTCTGGGCATCGTCGCGTTTAGGGGAGACGGCGTGACTTCAATCATATCGGTAAAGGGTCTGACCAAGACCTATGCGTCGGGCCATCAGGCCCTGAAGACGATCGACCTGGACATCCGCAAGGGCGAGATCTTCGCCCTGCTGGGTCCGAACGGGGCCGGCAAGACCACCCTGATCAGCATCATCTGCGGGATCGTCAATCCCAGCCTGGGCGTCGTCCTGGCCGACGGCCATGACGTCGTGAAGGACTACCGCGCCGCCCGGACCAAGATCGGCCTGGTGCCGCAGGAGCTGAACACCGACGCCTTCGAGACGGTGTGGGCCACGGTCAGCTTCTCGCGCGGCCTGTTCGGCAAGCCGCGCAATGACGCCCTGATCGAGAAGATCCTTCGCGACCTCTCCCTGTGGGACAAGAAGGACAGCAAGATCATGGCGCTGTCGGGCGGCATGAAGCGCCGGGTGATGATCGCCAAGGCGCTGAGCCACGAGCCGACCATCCTGTTCCTGGACGAGCCCACCGCCGGTGTCGACGTCGAGTTGCGCCGCGACATGTGGGAGATGGTCCGCCAGCTGCGCGAGAACGGCGTCACCATCATCCTGACCACCCACTATATCGAGGAGGCCGAGGAGATGGCCGACCGGATCGGGGTGATCAACAAGGGCGAGATCATCCTGGTCGAGGACAAGACCGTCCTGATGCGCAAGCTGGGCAAGAAGCAGCTGACCGTGCACCTGCGCGAGCCGCTGACCGCCCTGCCGGCCGGCCTGAACGAGCCCTCGCTGAGCCTGATCAACGACGGCGCCGACCTCGTCTACACCTTCGACGCCCAGGCCGACGACACCGGCATCGCCGATCTTCTCAAGCGCCTGGCCGAGCACGGCGTCGACTTCAAGGACCTGAAGACCGACCAGAGCTCGCTGGAAGACATCTTCGTCAGCCTGGTGAGGGCTCCGCAATGAACGTCCACGCGATCAAGGCCATCTACCGCTTCGAGATGGCGCGGTGGTTCCGCACCCTGCTGCAGAGCATCCTGGCGCCGGTCATCTCGACCTCGCTGTATTTCGTGGTGTTCGGCTCGGCGATCGGCTCGCGCATGCAGGCCATCGACGGCGTCAGCTACGGCGCCTTCATCATTCCGGGCCTGATCATGCTGTCGCTGCTCAGCGAGAGCATCTCCAACGCCTCGTTCGGCATCTACATGCCCAAGTGGGCCGGGACGATCTACGAGCTGCTGTCGGCCCCGGTGTCG
The DNA here is from genome assembly GCF_058681635.1 of Caulobacter sp. ALps2. Classification (NCBI taxonomy): domain Bacteria; kingdom Pseudomonadati; phylum Pseudomonadota; class Alphaproteobacteria; order Caulobacterales; family Caulobacteraceae; genus Caulobacter; species Caulobacter sp. ALps2. Next base: position 1,144,232 of record NZ_CM178743.1, on the reverse strand, counting down.
TGGGTCGAGACGGTGATGGGTTATGTGGGGGCGGCGGCGACCAAGTCGATCTGCCTGGGCTTGCTGATCCTGGCCACGGCCCGGCTGTTCGTGCCGTTCGAGATCGCCCACCCGTTCGTGATGCTGCTGTTCCTGGTGCTGACGGCGGTGACCTTCAGCCTGTTCGGCTTCGTGATCGGCGTCTGGGCCGACAACTTCCAGAAGCTGCAGATCGTGCCGGCGCTGATCATCACGCCGCTGACCTTCCTGGGCGGCAGCTTCTACTCGATCAAGATGCTGCCCCCGATCTGGCAGAAGATCACCCTGTTCAACCCGGTGGTCTATCTGATCAGCGGCTTCCGCTGGGCCTTCTACGGCCAGTCGGACGTCGGCGTCGGGGTCAGCCTGGCCATGACGGCGGTGTTCCTGGCCATCTGCCTGACGGCGGTATGGTTGATCTTCAAGACCGGGTATCGGCTGAAGGTCTAGTCCTCGGCGTCTTCGGCCTCGGCTGCGACTTCGGTCTCGGCCGGGGCCTCCGCCTTCAATCCCTTCATGCCGCCGGCCTTGCCGCCCTTGGCGATCAGGGCCGTTTCGGCGGCGCGGACCATCGGCCGTTCGCGACTGAAGCCGGCCAGCATCTGGCAGGTCTCGAAGAAGCCGGGATCGCTGCGGGTGTCGACCTCTGGATGCTGCACGACCAGATGCAGGCCGCGCGCCTTGAGCTTCAGCACCGCATCGACTAGGCCGGCCATGTCGCCGCCCAGGGCGTGGAAGCTGGGCACGGCCAAGGCGCCGCCCTCCCCCAGCGCGTCCAGGGCCCGCGCCAGGCCCGGCCGCACGACGCCCGAGGCCAGGCATCGGTCGCTGAACACCTCCTCGCAGCCCAGCAGCAGCAGTCGTTCTTCCTGGGCGGGGCTGAAGAAGATCCCGCGCACGGGCGGCACGCGGTAGTAGCCGACGATTTTCATCCTGGGTGCTTGGCAAACCGGCTGGCGGTTGGCGAGGACTTTCGGTCGCGCCCGGCCAGCCGCCCACAGCTTCCTGGCCGGGCGTCTTCGGCCGCTTCAGCACAGCGCAGGGTATTGGGCGGCGTGCGGATGCTGGAGGAGGCTTGGTCCCTTAAGTCCTCGCGAAACGAGCCCGGTAAGTTCCTGGCGTTGTCGAGAACTGGCGTCGGAAGTGGTGGCGCAGCGCCGGCGCGCCCAGGCCGACGGCCTCGGCGATCTGGTCGATGCCGGCGGGCGAGGTCTCCAGCAGGTCCCGCGCCCGGTTCATCCGTTCGGCCAGCAGCCAACGGGCCGGGGTGTCGCCGGTGGCGGCTTCGAACCGCCGCAGGAAGGTCCGCTCGCTCATTCCCGCCGCTGCGGCCAGGGCCTTGATGGTGTGGGCGCGCGAGAGGTCGCCGCGCATGCGGTCCAGGGTCGGTCCCAGCCGCGAGGCCTCGTGCGCGACCGGCACCGGCCGCTGGACGAACTGGGCCTGGCCGCCGTCGCGATGTGGCGGCACGACCAGGCGGCGGGCGACGGTGTTGGCGGCCTCGGGCCCGAAGTCGCGGCGGATCAGGTGCAGGCCAAGGTCGATGCCGGCCGCGCTGCCGGCCGACGTGAGGAGGTCGCCCTCGTCGACATACAGCACGTCCGGCTGGACCTGGATCGCCGGATAACGTTCGCGCAGGGCGTCGGCATAGCGCCAGTGGGTCGTGGCCCGCCGGTTATCAAGCAGGCCCGTCGCGGCCAGGACGAAGACGCCCGAGCAGATCGACAGCAGCCGCGCGCCCCTGGCATGGGCCGCGCGCAGAGCCTCGACCAGCGGCGCGGGGACGGGCGCGTCCATGCCGCGCCAGCCGGGCGCGACGATGACACTGGCCTCTTCCAGCAGTTCCAGCCCGCCGTCGCCGACGATCCGCACGCCGCCCAGGCCCTTCAGGTCGCCCGGCTCCACGGCGGCGGTGGCGAAGCGGTACCAGTCCGGTCCCATCTCCGGCCGAGGCAGGGCGAACAGCTCGACCGCCACGCCGTACTCGAAGGTGCAGAGGCCGTCATAGGCAAGGGCGACGACGAGCGGGCCAAGGGCTAATTCTGGCATGATCTTTACGTCAGGTGTCGATCTCGCCAGCTAACGTGGCCAAGGCGCTTCGGGCAAGTCTCCAGCAACAACCGCTGGAGAGCGCCATGAGCTACGTGTCCGAGATCCCCGCCGCGTCGTTCCGCGACGCCGCCGCCCACTTCGCCGCCCGCCTGTCGCTGGAGACCGACTGCGCCGACGTCGCCGCGTCGATGAAGGCGGGCGAGGTCGACTTCGTCCTGCTGCACGTCGTCGGCTCGCGCGAAGCCTATGCCCGCCGCCACGTGCCGGGCGCGATCCACCTGCGCCACGCCGACATGACCGCCGAGCGCATGGCCGAATGGCCCGCCGACGCGCTGTTCGTCGTCTATTGCGCCGGCCCGCACTGCAACGGCGCCGACCGCGCCGCGCTCAAGCTGGCCAGGCTGGGCCGGCCCGTGAAGCTGATGATCGGCGGCGTCACCGGCTGGGAGGACGAGGGGCTGCCGTTCGCCACGGGCTCGGAGCCCGGCAACCCAGAGGCCGCCGCCTAGACGAAACGCGGATTGGCCTTGCGCAGGCCTTCATTGGCCAGGGCGTCGGCGCGTTCGTTCAGCGGATGGCCGGCGTGACCCTTGACCCAGCGCCAGTCGACGTCGTGCCGCTCGCGCGCGGCGTCGAGACGCTTCCACAGGTCGTCGTTCTTCACCGGGCTCTTGTCGGCAGTCTTCCAGCCGCGCGCCTTCCAGCCGCGGATCCACTCCTGGATGCCCTTCATCACGTACTGGCTGTCGGTGTGCAGTTCGATCTTGCAGGGACGATTGAGCAGCTCCAGCGCCTGGATCGCCGCCATCAGCTCCATGCGGTTATTGGTCGTCGCCGGCTCGCCGCCGGAGATTTCCTTCTTCTTGTCGCCATAGAACAGGATAGCGCCCCAGCCACCCGGGCCGGGATTCCCCTTGCAGGCGCCGTCGGTATAGATCGTGACCTTGGGTGTCATCAGAACAGCACGAGGCCTTCGCGGTGGACGGCTAGCTTGCGCTCGTATTCCAGCGGATCCTTGGGCCGAACCAGCGCGCCGGCGGGTGTCGAACCCCAGTCGGCCAGGCGGGTCAGGAAGAAGCGGATGGCCGCCCCGCGCGCCAGGATCGGCAGGGCTTCCTTCTCGGCCGGGCTCAAGGGGCGACGGCGTTCATAGCCGTTCAGCAGCGCCTTGGCGGCGGTGATGTTGAAGCTGCCGTCGGGCTCGAAGCACCAGGCGTTCAGGGTCACGGCCACGTCGTAGGCGTAAGCATCCTCGCAGGCGAAATAGAAGTCGATCGCCGCGGCGAACTTGCCGTTCGGCTGGAAGAAGACGTTGTCGGGGAAATAGTCGGCGTGGATCACGCCCGACGGCAGGTTCCGCGGCCACATCAAGGAGAGCTGCGCCAGGTCCTGGTCGATGGTCGTCGACAGGCCGGGTTTCAGGTCCTCGGCGGCCTTGCGGTGTTTGGCGAACAGCGGCGCCCAGGCGGCCTGGCCCAGATCGTTGGCGCGGCGAGCCGGATAGCCCTCGCCGGCCAGGTGCAGCCAAGCCAGGCCCTCGCCGGCTTCGCGGCAGTGGGCGGGGCTCGGCTTGCGCACCGACAGGCCCGGCAGGAATTCGACGATCGCCGCCGGCTTGCCGCGCAGGCTGGCCAGGGTGGAACCCTCGCGGTCCGGAATCGGCCGGGCGCTGGGATAACCCCGATCAGCCAGCCAGGTCAGCATGTTGAGGAAGTAAGGCAGGTCGTCGGCCTTCACCCGCCGCTCGTAGACGGTCAGGATGTAGCGACCCTTCTCCGTCTCCAGCAGGAAGTTGGAGTTCTCCACGCCCTCGGCGATGCCCTTGAACGCCAGAGCGGCGCCCAGGTCGTAGCCTTCCAGGAAGGTCGCGAGTTCTTGGTCGGTGATGTCGGTATAGACGGCCATGGCGCGGGGATGCTCGACGCGAGGCCTTCGGTCAAGCCGCCCTTATGCGGTGAGCAGCCGCGGCAGCTTGAAGGTGATCGTCTCGCGCGCCTCGACCAGTTCCTCGACGGTGGTGTCGAAGCGGGCCGAGATGGCGTCGATCACGCCTTGCACCAGGTCTTCCGGGGCAGAGGCGCCGGCGGTCAGGCCCACGCGAGAGACGCCCTCGAACCAGGACCAGTCGACGCCGCTGGCGTCGTCGATCAGATGGGCCGCCGTGGCGCCGGCCTTCAAGCCGACCTCCATCAGGCGCACCGAGTTCGACGAGTTCTTGGAGCCGACCACCAACACCAGCTCGGCCTGTTCGGCCAGGTGCTTGACCGCGTCCTGGCGGTTGGTGGTGGCGTAGCAAATGTCTTCCTTGTGCGGGGCGGCGATGTCGGGGAAGCGCTCGCGCAGCAAGGCGATCATGTCGGCGGTGTCGTCGACCGACAGGGTGGTCTGGGTCAGGAAGGCCACGTTGGAGACGTCCTTGGGCGTCCAGGCGGCGGCGTCCTTGATGTCCTCGATAAGGGTGACCGAGCCCTCGGGCAGCTGGCCCATGGTGCCGATCACCTCGGGGTGGCCGGCGTGGCCGATCAGCACGATCTCGCGGCCGGCGTCGAAGTGCTTCTGGGCCTCGACATGGACCTTGGAGACCAGCGGGCAGGTGGCGTCCAGATAGATCATCCGCCGCGATTGGGCCTCGGCCGGCACCGATTTCGGCACGCCGTGGGCCGAGAACACCACCGGGCGGTCGTCGGGAGCCTCGGACAGTTCCTCGATGAACACCGCGCCCAGGGCTTTCAGGCGGTCGACCACATGGCGGTTGTGCACGATCTCGTGACGCACATAGACCGGCGCGCCGAACTTCTCGACGGCGCGCTCGACGATCTGGATGGCGCGATCCACGCCGGCGCAGAAGCCGCGCGGACTGGCCAGCACGAGCGAGATCGGGCGACGAACCGGCATAGGGGCGGGCGTATGGGCGTTCATGCGCGGAAACTAGTCTCTCGAAGGGCCTGGCGCCAGGAGTCTGCGTCGTTGCGACGTCACGCATATGCCTTTATCAGGCTGCATGACGCCGAAGGGGCTCCATGGTCCCGCTTGGCTCTTCTTTTTCTGGAACCGGACGTTTCATGCGCCGCACCTTCTCGTTCGCCCTCAGCGCCCTGATGGCCGTCTCGATCGCCGCGACCACGGCGACGATCGCTCACGCCCAAGGCCCCGGCGGCGGCGGCCAGGACGACGGTGACCAGGCCGCCAAGAAGAAGAAGCGCGATGCGGAGTGGAACCAGCCCAAGGCGCCGCTGCCGCAGCTGCGTAACGCCGGCCCGTGCCCCTATGTGAAGGTGCTGTACGACGCCAGCCGTTACGTCGAGTTCAAGGACGCCAAGGAATCGGCCGGCCAGGCTGGCTTCACCGGCGAGATCCAGAGTCTCAGCTCGGGTTGCGCCTACAAGAGCGACGAGCCGATCAAGATTCGCGCCGAGGTCCTGTTCCAGCTGGGCCGTGGCCCGCAGGCCCAGGGCGACGAGCACGTCTACCGCTACTGGGTGGCGGTGACCGAGCGGAACCAAGCGGTCATCGCCAAGGAATATTTCGACCTGCCGGTGACCTTCGCCGCCGGCCAGGACCGCGCCTATGCGCGCGAGACCATCGAGCAGATCACCATTCCGCGCGCCGACGCGAAGGTCAGCGGCGGAAACTTCGAGGTGCTGATCGGCTTCGACGTGACGCCGGAAATGGCGGCCTTCAATCGTGAGGGCAAGCGCTTCCGGGTCAATGCCGGCCAGACTGCTCAAGCAGGGACGACTACCAAGCAATGAACGATTTGAAGCGGTCCCTGAGCGAGGCGGCCGCGGCCGCTTTCCAGGCCGCCGGACTTCCTCCCGAGTTCGGACGCGTCACCGCCTCCGACCGACCCGACCTGGCCGATTTCCAGTGCAACGGCGCCCTCGCGGCGGCCAAGAGCGCCAAGCGCAATCCGCGTGAGATCGCCGTGCAGGTCGTCGACATCCTCAAGGGCGACCCGCGCCTGGCCTCGGTGGAGATCGCCGGGGTCGGCTTCATCAACATGCGCGTCAGCGACGAGGCCCTGTCGGCCCGCGTCCGCGAGATCGCCTCGGACGACCGTGTCGGCGCCCAGCTGCTGGAAGAGCCCCGCCGGGTCTTGATCGACTATGCCGGTCCCAACGTGGCCAAGCCGATGCACGTGGGCCATCTGCGCGCCTCGATCATCGGCGAGTCGGTCAAGCGCCTGTACCGCTTCCGCGGCGACGACGTGGTGGGAGACGCCCACTTCGGTGACTGGGGCTTCCAGATGGGGCTGCTCATCTCTGCCATCATCGACGAGGACGCCTTCATCCGCGCCCTGATGGACAAGCTGCCCGAAGCCCCGCGCGGCTTTTCCGCCGCCGACGAAGCCAAGGTCATGGCCGAGTTCGAGAGCCGGATCACCCTGGCCGATCTCGACCGCATCTACCCGGCCGCCTCGGTGCGCCAGAAGGAAGACGCCGCGTTCAAGGAGCGCGCCCGCAAGGCCACAGCCGAACTGCAGAACGGTCGCTTCGGCTACCGCTTGCTGTGGCGTCATTTCGTCAATGTCAGCCGCGTGGCCCTGGAGCGCGAGTTCCATGCCCTGGGCGTCGACTTCGACCTGTGGAAGGGCGAGAGCGACGTCAACGACCTGATCGAGCCGATGGTCCATCAGTTGGAGGCCCAGGGCCTGCTGGTCGACGACCAGGGCGCGCGCATCGTCCGCGTGGCCCGCGAGGGCGACAAGCAGGACGTGCCGCCGCTGCTAGTGGTCTCGTCCGAAGGCTCGGCCATGTACGGCACGACCGACCTGGCCACCATCCTGGACCGCCGCAAGTCGTTCGATCCGCACCTGATCCTCTACTGCGTGGACCAGCGCCAGGCGCTGCATTTCGAGACGGTGTTCCGCGCCGCCTATCTGGCCGGCTACGCTCAGGACGGCGCGCTGGAGCATATCGGCTTCGGCACCATGAACGGCGCGGACGGCAAGCCCTTCAAGACCCGCGCCGGCGGCGTCCTGAAGCTGCACGACCTGATCGAGATGGCCCGCGAGAAGGCCCGTGAGCGCCTGCATGAGGCCGGTCTCGGCGCCGAACTCAGCGAAGAACAGTTCGAGGACACCGCCCACAAGGTCGGCGTCGCGGCCCTGAAGTTCGCTGACCTGCAGAACTTCCGCGGCACCTCGTACGTCTTCGACCTCGACCGCTTCACCAGCTTCGAGGGCAAGACCGGCCCGTATCTGCTGTACCAGTCGGTGCGCATCAAGAGCGTGCTCCGCAAGGCTTCCGAGGCCGGCGCCACGGCCGGCCGGATCGTGATCCACGAACCGGCCGAACGCGATCTAGCCATGCTGCTGGACGCCTTCGAGGGCGCCCTGCAGGAGGCCTACGACAAGAAGGCTCCCAACTTCGTGGCCGAACACGCCTACAAGCTGGCCCAGACCTTCTCGAAGTTCTACGCCGCCTGCCCGATCATGAGCGCCGACACCGAAGAGCTGCGGGCCTCGCGCCTGTCGCTGGCCGAGACGACGCTGCGGCAGCTTGAGCTCACGCTCGACCTGCTCGGCATCGAAGCGCCGGAACGGATGTAACCTCCCTCGCGCCCTCCGGCGTTGCAATCGCCGCGAGGGCGCAGGACAGTCCCCGCGCTTCTATGCGTTCGGGAGGGGTCATGAAGTTGTCCGTGGTCGCCATGTTGATGGCGGGCGTCTGCGCGAGCGCGATCGCCGCGCCGGCCTTGGCCGCTGACAAGCCCAAGCAAACCGACAAGTTCGCCGACGCCACCGCGGGGCTCGAGCGCAAGGACGGTCTGGTTCCGGTCTTCGTCGACAAGAAGGACGGCAAGGTCTTCCTGCTGTTGCCCAAGCCTGGTCCGGACGGGATCGCGGGGCGCTATCTCTACCAGACCTATCTGCGGGCCGGCCTGGGCTCGAACCCCACGGGGCTGGACCGTTCGGCGCCGGGCGACACCCAGATCATCGCCTTCCGCCGCGTGGGCGGGAAGGTCATCGCCCAATTCGAGAATTGGGGCTTTTCCGCCGCGCGCGGCTCGGCCGACGAGAAGCAGGCGGTGGCGGACTCGTTCCCGATCTCCAGCGTCTGGTCCAACGCCATCGAGGCCGAGAACCCCGACGGCCGTCCGCTGGTCGATGTGACCAGCTTCCTGGTCCGCGACGCGCAAGGCGTCGCCAAGACCCTCAAGCGCGGCAAGCAGGGCGATTTCCGCCTGAACGACGGCCTGTCCTATGCCGACACCGGCGAGGTCAACGTGTTCCCGCTGAACGTCGAGCTGGAGGCGGTCGAGACCTTTGTCGGCGACGATCCGGGCCCGGAGGTTCGCGGCATCGTCCCCGACCCGCGCAACGTCACCCTGGTGCTGCACCACTCGCTGGTGGCCCTGCCCGAGCCTGGCTACACGCCGCGCCAGAACGATCCGCGCGTCGGCGTCATCGACCACACGGTCGCCGACTACTCCGCGCCGCTGAACGCGCCGCTGGTCTATCGCCTGGTCCACCGCTTCCGGCTGGAGAAGACCGACCCGACCGCCGCCCGCTCGCCGGTCAAGAAACCGATCGTCTTCTATGTCGACCGCGCCGCGCCCGAGCCGGTGCGCTCGGCCCTGATCGAGGGCGGGCGCTGGTGGAACCAGGCCTTCGAGGCGGCCGGCTATGTCGACGCCTTCCGGGTAGAGGTGCTGCCCGATGGGGTGAGCCCGCTGGACGCCCGCTACAATGTCGTCAACTGGGTGCACCGCCAGACGCGCGGCTGGTCGTACGGCCATGCGGTGGTCGACCCGCGCACGGGCGAGATCGTCAAGGGCGACGTCCTGCTGGGCTCGCAGCGCATTCGCCAGGACCGGCTGATCTTCGAGGGGCTGGAAGGCGCGGCCGCCACCGGAAAGGGCGGTCCCAACGACCCGATCGAGATCTCCCTGGCCCGCCTGCGCCAGCTGGCGACCCACGAGATCGGCCACTCGATCGGCCTGCAGCACAATTTCGCGGCCAGCACCTACGGCGACCGCGCCTCGGTGATGGACTATCCGGCCCCCAGGATCGCCATCAAGGAGGGGCAGCTGGACTTCGCCGACGCCTATGGGCGCGGCGTCGGGGCGTGGGACAAGTTCGCGATCGACTGGCTGTACGGGCCCGCCCCGGCCGGGACCGACGAGAAGACCTGGCTGAAGGCCAAGGCCGACAAGAGCCAGGCTGACGGCCTGCGCTACGTCTCCGACGAGGACGCGCGCGCTGCGGACACCCCGCATCCGCTGGGCGCTGTGTGGGACAACGGGACCGATCCGGTCGCCGAGCTCGACCACCTGATGGCCGTGCGCAAGATCGCCCTGGACCGCTTCGGCCTGGCCAACCTGCCCAAGGGCGCGTCGGTCGCCGACCTGCGCCGCATGGTCGTGCCGATCTACATCTTCCATCGCTATCAGGTCGACGCGACTGCCAAGCTGGTCGGCGGGATCGACTTCACCTACGGCGCGGAGGGCGACGGCCACGAGGCGTCCAAGATCGTGCCGGCCGCCCGTCAGGCCGCCGCCGTCGACGCCCTGCTGCGCACCGTGACGCCGGCCGCGCTGGACCTCTCGGACAGGACCCTGGACGTGCTGACCTCGGGCCAGTCGCAGGGGACCGACCACGCCTACGAGATCGAGACGTTTGGCGCCGGCCCCGTTTTCGATCTGCCGGCGACGGCCGAGGTCGCCGCCGACCTGGTCTGGAGCGACCTGTTCGCGGCCGCGCGTCTGAACCGGCTGGTCGAGGCCAAGCGCCGCGATCCGGCTCAGCCGGGTGTCGAGGGCCTGTTGGACAAGGCCCTGGCCTTCGCCGCCTTCGACGGCAAGGCCACCGGTCGCCAGGCCGAACTCGCCCGCCGCGTCCGCCAACGGATGGTGGTCAGCCTGGCCGACGCCCTGGCCGACAAGAGCCTGTCGCCGACCGCCGCCGCCGTGATCCGCGCGCGCCTGGCCGACTGGGGCAAGGGGCTTAAAGCCGTCACGACCGGCGACGCCGCCGACCGCGCCCAGGCTCGCGCCTTGGCGGGGATCGTCACGGATGAAAGCGGCGGTCGTCTGGCGGCTCTGGTCGAGGACGGCAAGGCCAAGGTCGTCACCCCGCCCGGTCCGCCGATCGGCGAAACCGATTGGTTCGGGGATCTGTCCCTTTAGGCTGGTAGGCTCCGCTTGACTCCGCCTCGCCCCTCCCGCATTGACCCCGACGACCCCAGCGGGAGACATCGGGATTCGCTCCCGAGGCCGAAGGCGCAACCGCCCCGGAAACGCTCAGGCAAAAGGACCGCTCGGGTTTAGAAACGCTGGAAAGTAGTCTCCCGAAAGGGCGGCTCGCCGAAGGAGCAAGGCCGACCCCAAACAGCAGAGGGGGAAGGCCGGAATCTCTCAGGTCCAAGGGACAGCGGGGGCGCGACCAACCGGCGGACGCCGGTCGTCTCGCCGACCCCGCTAGGAGCCTGCCCAGTGTCTGATCAAGACCTCAAGAAGACCCCCTTGTTCGACGCCCACGTGGCGCTCGGCGCCCGCATGGTGCCGTTCGCCGGCTATTCGATGCCGGTGCAGTACAAGGACGGGGTGCTGAAGGAGCACCTGTGGACCCGCGAGCACGCCGGTTTGTTCGACGTCTCGCACATGGGCCAGGCCCGGATCCGCGGTCAGAACCCGGCCAAGAGCTTCGAGAAGGTGGTCTCGGCCGACTACCAGGGCCTGAAGGCCGGCAAGCAGCGTTATGGCGTGCTGCTGAACGCCGACGGCGGCATCATCGACGACCTGATGACCGCGCGTCCCGACGACGACGGCCTGTTCGTGGTGGTCAACGGCGCCTGCAAGGACAACGATTACAAGATCATCGCCGACGCCCTGGCGGGTGAAGCGACGGTGACCCGCCTGGAAGACCGCGCGCTGCTGGCGCTGCAAGGTCCGGAAGCCGCCGCCGTGCTGGCCGCTCATGCGCCGGAAGCCGCCGGCATGGTGTTCATGGACACGCTCGCCCTGACCGCCTTCGGCGTCGACGCGATCATCTCGCGCTCGGGCTATACGGGCGAAGACGGCTACGAGATCTCGGTCCCGGCCGACGCCGCCGAGCGCGTGTGGAACACCCTGCTGGCTGACGAGCGCGTCAAGCCGATCGGCCTGGGCGCCCGCGACAGCCTGCGCCTGGAGGCCGGCCTGCCGCTGTACGGCCACGACCTGGACGAGACCGTCTCGCCGATCGAAGGCGGGCTGAACTTCGCCGTCGGCAAGTCGCGCCGCGAGGCTGGCGACTATCTGGGCGCGGCCCGGATCGCCAAGGAACTGGCCGGCGAGCTGTCGCGCGTCCGCGTCAATCTCAAGGTGCTGGAAGGCGCTCCGGCCCGCGAAGGCGCCGAGATCGCCGACGAAGCGGGCAATGTCATCGGCAAGGTGACCAGCGGCGGCTTCGCGCCCAGCCTGGGCTTCCCCATCGCCATCGGTTTCGCGCCGCCGGCCTATGCGGCGATCGGGACCCAGTTGAAAGTCATCGTGCGAGGCAAGCAGGCGGCCGCCGAAGTGGTGGCGAGCCCGTTCGTTCCGAACCGTTACGTCCGCAAACTCTAATCAAGGGCCGACAAGAGATGCGTTTCACCAAAGATCATGAATGGGTCGTCGTCCAAGGCGACGTCGCCACCGTCGGCATCACCGCCTACGCCGCCGAGCAACTGGGCGACGTGGTGTTCGTCGAGGTTCCGGAAGCCGGCAAGACCGTGAAGCAGGGCGAGAACCTGGCGGTCGTCGAGAGCGTCAAGGCCGCCTCGGACGTCTACGCCCCGGTGTCGGGCGAGGTTGTCGAAGGCAATGCCGAGCTGGGCGACGCACCGGAAACCGTCAACGCCCTGCCGGAAAGCGGCGGCTGGTTCGCCAAGATCAAGCTGAGCAGCCCGGCCGAGGTCGACGCCCTGATGGACCGCGACGCGTACGAAGCGTTCCTGAGCACCCTCTAAACTTCCGCCTCCTCGCGAAAGCAGATCATGCGTTACCTCCCCCTGACCCCCGAAGACCGCGTCGAGATGCTCGGCGCGATCGGCGTGAAGTCGATCGACGACCTGTTCGTCGACGTGCCGGCCTCGGCCCGCCGCGACGGAACCGTCGACCTGCCGCCGCACGCCGGCGAGATCGAAGTCGAACGCGAGATGGCGGGCCTGGCCCGTCGCAATCGCGCCGCGGGGGAGGGACCGTTCTTCTGCGGGGCTGGCGCCTATCGCCACCACGTGCCGGCCACGGTCGACCACATCATCCAGCGGTCGGAATTCCTGACCAGCTACACGCCCTACCAGCCGGAAATCGCCCAGGGCACGCTGCAGGTCCTGTTCGAGTTCCAGACCCAGGTCGCGGCCCTGACCGGCATGGAAGTGGCCAACGCCTCGCTCTATGACGGCTCGACCGGCGCGGCCGAGGCCGTGATGATGGCCCAGCGCGTGACCCGCCGGAACAAGGCGGTGATGTCGGGCGGCGTCCATCCGCACTATGTCGAGACCATCGAGACCCTGGCCCACGCGGCCGGCGTCTCGACCCAGGCCATGGCCCCAGCCGTCGACGCCGAGGACGCGGTGATCGCCGCCATTGACGCCGACACCGCCTGCGTCGTTGTCCAGACCCCGAACGTCTTCGGCACGGTCACCGACGTCACGAAGATCGCCGAAGCCGCCCACGCGGCCGGCGCGCTGCTGATCGTGGTGACGACCGAAGCCGTCTCGTACGGCCTGCTAAAGTCGCCCGGCGAGATGGGCGCCGACATCGCCGTGGCCGAGGGCCAGTCGATCGGCAACGGCCTGAACTTCGGCGGTCCTTATGTCGGCCTGTTCGCCTGCAAGGAAAAGTTCGTCCGCCAGATGCCGGGCCGCCTGTGCGGCGAGACCGTTGACGCCGACGGCAAGCGCGGCTTCGTCCTGACCCTGTCGACCCGCGAGCAGCATATCCGCCGCGACAAGGCGACCTCGAACATCTGCACCAACAGCGGCCTGTGCGCCCTGGCGTTCAGCATCCACATGAGCCTGCTGGGCGAGACGGGCCTGCGCCAGCTGGCCGCTCTGAACCACCAGAAGGCTGTCGCCCTGCGCGACGCCCTCAAGGCGGTGCCGGGCGTCGAGATCCTGACCCCGCGCTTCTTCAACGAGTTCGCCATCCGCGTGCCGGGCAAGGCCGACGAGGTCGTCGAAACCCTGGCCGGCCACGGCGTCATCGCTGGCGTGCCGTTCTCGCGCCTCGACGCGGGCGCGGGCCTGGACGACGTGCTGCTGGTCGCGGCCACCGAGACCACGCTCGACATCGACATCAATTTCTTCGCCAAGCTGCTGACCAAGGTGGTGGGCCAATGAGCATGAACAACGTCGGCCGCCCCACGCGCCCCGAAGCCGCCAATGACACTCCGGCGGGTCACGAGACCCTGACCGGCAATCGCGGCCTGCTCCAGAACGAAGCCCTGATCTTCGAACTGGACGGCTGGAACAAGACCGGCGTCGACCTGCCGGAGGCCGCCGCCCCGTCGAGCGACCTGGCCGGCCTGCTACGCGACGCGCCGATCGGCCTGCCGGGCCTGTCCGAGCCCGAAGCCGTCCGCCACTACGTGCGCCTGTCCCAGAAGAACCACGCCATCGACCTGGCGCTATATCCGCTGGGCTCGTGCACGATGAAGCACAACCCGCGCCTGAACGAGAAGATGGCGCGCCTGCCGGGCTTCTCGGACATCCACCCGCTGCAGCCGCGGTCGACCGTGCAGGGCGCGCTGCAGCTGATGGACCGTCTGGCCCACTGGCTGAAGACCCTGACCGGCATGCCCGCCGTCGCCCTGAGCCCCAAGGCCGGCGCGCATGGCGAGCTGTGCGGCCTGCTGGCCATCCGGGCCGCGCACGAGGCGGCCGGCAATGGCCACCGCAAGACCGTCCTGGCCCCGACCAGCGCCCACGGCACCAACCCGGCCACGGCGGCCTTCGTCGGCTACACGGTCGTCGAGATCGCCCAGACCGATGACGGCCGCGTCGACCTGGCCGACCTGGAGTCCAAGCTCGGCGATCATGTGGCCGCCATCATGGTCACCAACCCCAACACCTGCGGCCTGTTCGAGCGCGACGTCGTCGAGATCGCCCGCCTGACCCACGCGGCGGGCGCGTACTTCTACTGCGACGGCGCCAACTTCAACGCCATCGTCGGCCGAGTGCGTCCGGGCGACCTGGGCGTCGACGCCATGCACATCAACCTGCACAAGACCTTCTCGACGCCCCACGGCGGCGGTGGGCCGGGCGCGGGCCCCGTGGTGCTCAGCGAGGCCCTCGCGCCTTTCGCGCCGACCCCCTGGCTTGTCCATGGCGACGATGGCTTCGCCCTGGTCGAACATGCCGGCGAAGAGGGCGCGGAAACCGCCTTTGGCCGCATGAGCGCCTTCCACGGCCAGATGGGCATGTATGTCCGCGCCTACGCCTACATGCTGAGCCACGGGGCCGACGGCCTGCGGCAGGTGGCCGAGGACGCCGTCCTCAACGCCAACTACATCAAGGCCCAGCTGAAGGACGTGATGAGCCCGGCCTTCCCCGAAGGTCCGTGCATGCACGAAGCCCTGTTCGACGACAGCTGGCTGGAAGGCACCGGCGTGACCACGCTCGACTTCGCCAAGGCGATGATCGACGAGGGCTTCCATCCGATGACCATGTACTTCCCGCTGGTCGTCCACGGCGCGATGCTGATCGAGCCGACCGAAACCGAGAGCAAGCAGGAGCTGGATCGCTTCATCGAAGCCCTTCGCCTGCTGGCCGGCGCGGCCAAGGCGGGCGAGGTCGAACGCTTCAAGGGCGCGCCGTTCCACGCCCCGCTGAGGCGTCTGGACGAGACCCAGGCGGCCCGCAAGCCCCGGTTGAGGTGGAAACCTGTGGCAGAAGCGCCACTAGCGGCTGAATAGCAAATTCCATACCCCCCTTGCGACGGAAGGGCGCCTTTACGGCGCCCTTATCCCTCCACATATCGGGGGTGCGCGTCGGGGCGATCTGGCTTTTCCAGGGAGCGAGCGGAGCGCAGGTCCGTTTCATCCTCCCAATGACTGCTCTCGCCCTCACCATGTCGCGCGCCCACCGCACCGCAGATGACCTCGCCCGCGAGCTCATCTCGCGTTTTCTGCGCGTGATCCTGGTGTCGCTAGGCGCGCTGCTGATCATCGGCGGCATCGTGATCGCGCCGCTGCCCGGCCCGATGGGCCTGCCGCTGACGGTGATCGGCCTGATGCTGGTGCTGCGCAACTCGTTCAAGGCCCGCAAGCAGTTCGTCCGCTTCCAGCACGCGCACCCCAAGCTGATCTTCCCGCTGCGTCGCCTGCTGCGCCGCGAGCCGGAAGTCGTGCTTGTGGCCTGGCAGCAGGCCCTGCGTGTCGAGCGCTTGGTGGTGCCGCGCAAGTGGCGGGTGGCCGTGCGCTGGCGCAAGTCGGCCAAGCGTCGCGCCGCCGCGAAGCAACCCGGTCGGTGAACGCGGTCGCCTCGACGATCGACATCAAGCACAGGGTCCGGCGCCGCGCGCGGCTGGCGCTGCTGCTGCGCGAGTCCGCCGCCCGCGCTTTCCGCTGGATCGCCATCGGCTTCGGCGCGCTGGTGATCGTCGCCGGCGCGGTGCTGACGCCGCTGCCGGGCCACGTGGGGCTGCCGCTGCTGGTCATCGGTCTGATGATCGTGCTGCGCTACTCGTTCCAGGCGCGCAAGACCTTCATCCGCTGGCAGAGGCGCCACCCCAAGCTGGTTTTCCCGATTCGCCGCCTGATGCGCCGCGAGCCGGAGGTGCTGCTGGTCGTCTGGCAACAGATGCTCCGCACCGAGAAGCTGGTCCTGCGCCGGGCCCGCTGGCGGCTGCTCAAGAAGACTCGCAAGCGCGTGAAGCGTTATGTGGAGCGGAAGATGGCCAAGGCCTGAACCCATTTGGGCCATGGGGATTGTTACACCGGCGCGGCCTTCCGGTCGCGCGGCCTACCCCGGAAAAATCGATGCATTTCGAAGTCGAAGCCTCGCTGACCTACGACTTCGCGGGCCCCTGCGAGGTCCTGCTGCTGGTCGAGGCGGCGCATGGACCCGACCAGGCCGTGGGCTTCGAGGCCCTGACCTTCTGGCCCAATGTCGACGCCGCGCGGGTCGACGATCCGGTCACCCACGAACGCCGGACGGTGTTCACGGCGTCGGGACGGGTCAACGCGCTCTATCGGGCCCAGGTCGAGGTCATGTATCGCGACCATGACCTGGCCGACGCCTCGGCCATGGCCATCCGCGACCTGCCCAGCGAGGTGTTGCCGTTCCTGCGCGCCAGCCGCTACGCGCCCTCCGACCGGCTGGAGCGGTTCTGCGAGCGCGAGTTCGGCCACCTGGCGGGCGGCCGCAAGGTCATGGCGATCCTGGACTGGATCGCCCAGCACTTGGACTACCGCGCCGGAGTCAGCGACGCGGCCACGACCGCCGTCGACACCCTGGTCGACCGGGCCGGCGTCTGCCGCGACTTCACCCATCTGGCGATCGGCCTGTGCCGCGCCGCCGACATCCCGGCCCGGGCGGTCAGCGCCTATGCCTGGCGCCTGGAGCCGCCGGACCTGCACGCCATCGCCGAGGTCTATCTGGGCGGCCGCTGGCGGCTGATCGACGCCACCGGTCTGGCGCCGATCGACGGCCTGGTGCGGGTCGCGACAGGGCGGGACGCGGCCGACATCGCGTTCATGACCATCTTCGGCCGGGCCACGCTGATCGAGCAAAGCTTCTCGATCCAGGCGATCTAGTCCGGCGACGCGGCCGCCGCCAAAAGAAAAGGGCGCGGACCTCGCGGTCCGCGCCCTCTTTGTCTTGTCGTGGAGCCCGCCGCTATTGCAGCTTGGCGCTCAGCTGGCCGATCGCCGCGTCGGCGAGCGGGTCGGTCTTGGCGCCGGCCAGGCGAGCCGTCAGCACGGCTTCGGCGGCCTGGGCGGCGAGATCGACCGCGGCGGCCTTCACGTCGGCGGCGGCTTGAGCCTCGGCCTGAGCGATCTTGCGTTCGGCCATCTCGGCGCGGCGCTTGATCTGCTCCTCGAGCTTCTCCTTGGCCTCTTCGGCCATCCGCTTGGCGTCGGCCTTGGCGGCCTCCATCATCGCGGCGGCCTGGCGTTCGGATTCCTCGCGCTGGGCCTTCACGTCCGCGAGCAGGGCCTGGGCCTCTTCACGCAGTTGCTGGGCTTCGTCGAGCTCGGCCTTGATCTTGGCGGCGTAGCCGTCCAGGGCGCCGAACAGCGCGCCCGGCAGGACCTTCAGGAAGACCAGGAGGCCGAAGAAGATCACCAGGGCGACCAGAACCCAGAACTCCGGGTTCGAGAAGCTGAACAGGGATTCGTGTTCCATCGTCAGCTCCTTAGGCCAGGGCCGACTTCAGCTCGGCGGCGGTGGCCACCTTGCCGGTCAGCTTCTGGACGATCGCGCCGGCCGTCTCTTCGGCGACCACGCGGACCTGGCTCATGGCCTGGTCGCGGGCGGCCTGGATCGAAGCCTCGGCCTCGGCCAGCTTCGCGGCCAGGACGGCCTCTTCCTTGGCCTGACGCTCGGCGGCTTCGGCCGTGGCCTTGGCCTTGGCGTCGGCGGCGGTCTTCTGAGCCTTGGCGCGAGCCTCGGCCACTTCCGCGGCGGCGGCGCGAGCCTGCACTTCGGCCTCGTCCTTCAGGCGACGGGCGTCGGCGATGTCGCCGGCGATCTTGCCGCCGCGCTCGTCGATCGCGCCGCTGACGCGGGGCAGAAGCACCTTCGACAGCACCACGTAGAGGACGGCGAAGATGAGCAGCAGCCAAACGATCTGGCCGCCCCAGTGCTCGAACTGCAGCTGCGGAAGGCCGCCGCTTTCGTGCTTGGGGGTTTCAGTCGTTTCGACCGTGCCGTGATGTTCCGTCGCCATGGGCGAGGGCGCCTCTCAGCTAGAGCGTCCGCGAGCGGACCGGAAACCGGCCCGCGTCAAGAGGACGCGAGAAAACAGAACTGGAGCGCGTCGCTTCCGTTGAAGCGCCGCGCTCCAGGGATCGGATTACGAGAACAGGATCAGGAAGGCGATGACCAGGGCGAAGATGCCCAGGGCTTCCGTCAGAGCCATGCCCAGGAACAGCATCGGGCGCTCTTGAGCGGCGGCGGTCGGGTTACGCAGAGCGCCTTGGAAGTAGTTGCCGAACATCACGCCCAGGCCAACGCCCGCGCCGATCATGCCGAGCATGGCCAGGCCAGCGCCGATGTACTTAGCTGCAGCAGCGTCCATGATAGAGACTCCTTGGAAGGGTATTTGTTGGAAAGACTAAAGGTTGATCAGTGGCTGTCGAGGTGCACGACGTCGTTGATGTAGACGCATGCGAGCACCGCGAACACGAAGGCCTGCAGGAAGGCCACCATGAACTCGAGGGCCGTCAGGGCGACGACCGAGGTCAGGGCCAGGGCCGAACCGGCCCAGCCCAGGGCGCCGAGACCGCCCAGGGCGATCACGAAGCCGGCGAAGATCTTCAGCACCACGTGGCCGCCCAGCATGTTGCCGAACAAACGAAGACCCAGGGTGATCGGACGGATCAGGAATGACAGGATCTCGATCGGCACCAGCAGGATGTACAGCACCGGGGGAACGCCCGACGGCGCGAACAGCTTGAAGAACTTGAGGCCGTTCTTGGCGAAGCCGACGGCGACCACGGTCAGGATGACCATCAGGCCCAGCGTCAGGGTCACGGCCAGCTGCGAGGTCGCGGTGAACACCAGGAACATGCCTTGGATGTTCATGAACAGCACGAAGGCGAACAGCGTGAAGACGAAGGGCATGAACTTCTTGCCCTCGTGGCCAATGATCGACTCCGCGAGCCCATCGACCAGCCCGTAGAGCATCTCGCCCACCGCCTGCAGGCGGCCCGGGATAACGGCCTTGCGCGCGGCCGCGGTGTAGAAGGCCATGACCAGCAGGGCGGCCAGCATCATCGCGGCGACCGAGTTCGTGATCGACAGGTCGATCGCGCCGAGGCCGGGAACGGTCACGGTGGGCAGTTCCACGATCTTCGTGATCTGGAACTGGTGCATCGGATCGGCCATCGGCCCTAGTCTCTCTTCTGCTTGGGGACGGTTGATCCGTCTCCCGTGTCTTCGCCAGTCTGCACTGACGCCTGCGCGCTTAGTTTCATCGCCTTGCGGACGATGGAGAATATCGCGAGTCCCAGACCGATCAGCAGACCGCCGACCATGCCCCAGGGGCTCGTGTGGACGTAGTGATCGAGCAGCCAGCCGAAGCCGAGACCCACCAATACGCCCCCGATCAAATCCGCCAGCAGACGGTAACCGTCCTGGTTGGCCTTCTCGGTCGCCGCTTTCGCGGGCTTTTCCGCCGCCTTCCGCGCCTCAAATGCATCGAGCCGAGCGTCGAGGCTCTCCAGAGCCTTGTCGTTCGGTTCGTCGGCCTTGGGCATGGGAAGCGGCAGGTCCGAAAACGCCGCGGGCGCGCCAAAACAAGGCGCTTTTCCGGCCGGCTTGATCGGCGCGGAACCTATAGACCTCGCTGCGGTGCGTCAAGGTGACCGCATCGCGGGGCAAGTTACGGGAATACTTAAGGATTTAGCCGCCGGCTTCAAGGGCGGCCAAAACTGTCCCCATTCTGGAAGGGTTAAGAGGACTACCAAAGCGCGGAACCGTCCCTATGTAGGGCGTGCTCTTTAGGCGTCACCCCCACTAGGCAAGGGGCGACGGGCCCGATGACGCATTGATTTTTGCGTAAATCTGGGCTTTAGAGCCGCCGCCTCCTAACAACACGAAGATTCATGTCGCACCTGAAGAACACCGGATTCGCCGATCGTATTTCCTCGCAGCAGGAAGCCAAGAAGGCCATGCTGGCCAAGTTCAAGGCCAAGCCGACCGTCCAGGATCCCGATTTCGACAAGCGTGAAGAGCTTCGCGCCGCCGAACTCGAAGCTGTCCGCGCCGCCCGCGCCGAAGCCAAGGAACAGGCCCGCCTCGAAGCCCTGGCTCGCCAGGAAGCCGTGATGGCCGTCAAGCGCGCCGAGCGCAAGGAACGCAAGGCCGCCGAGGCCGCCGAAATGCGCGTCCGCAAGGAAGAGAAGGCCAAGGAACGCGACGAGCTTCGCGCCCTGGGCAAGACGACCAACAGCAAGCAGTCGCGGGCCCAGCAATGGGGCCACCTGCTCGGCTAAGGCTCAAGGGGTCCTTCGGGGCCCCTTTTTCTTTGCCTGATGCGTCGAACCGGATCATGAGCCGCTCATGGTCCATCTCGACGTTCTCGCCACCCTGTTCGTGGTCGCCGCCCTCGCGGGCGCGGTCGACGCCATCGCTGGCGGCGGCGGACTGGTGACTCTGCCGGCGCTGCTGCTGGCGGGTCTTTCGCCCGTCCAGGCCCTGGGCACCAACAAGCTGCAGGGCGCGATCAGCGCGCTCTCCTCGACGACGGCCTTCGCCCGCCGCGGCCTGATCGACTGGAAGACCGCCCTGCCGGTCGCCGGCGCGGCCGCGATCGCGGGCCTGTGCGGCGCCCTCTGCGCCAGCCTGCTGTCGCCGCAGCTCTTGCGGGCCATCGTGCCCGTGCTGCTGATCGCCATCGCCCTCTATTTCGGCTTCTCGCGCGCCCTCAAGACCGAGGACGTCGCGCCGCGCCTGGCGCTGATCCCGTTCGCCTGTTTCGTCACGCCGCTGGTCGGCTTCTACGACGGGATCTTCGGGCCGGGCGCGGGGGCGTTCTATATGGTCGCGATCGTCACCCTGCTGGGCTACGGCGTCCTGAAGGCCACCGCCCACACCAAGCTGGCCAACGCCGCCAGCAACCTGGGCAGCCTTACCCTGTTCATCATCAAGGGCGCGGTCGTCTGGCCGATCGGCCTGGCCATGGCCGCCGGGGCGTTCATCGGCGCCCAGGTAGGGTCGCGCTTGGCGATGCGTTTCGGGCCCAAGCTGATCCGGCCATTGCTGGTGGTGATCTCGTGCGCCATGGCCATCAAGCTGCTGGCCGATCCCGCCAATCCCATCCGGCAAGCGATAGGCTTCTAGGCCGCGACCAGCTTCTCGGCGGTCGACAGGTCGACGCTGACCAGCTGGCTGACGCCGCGCTCGGCCATGGTCACGCCGAACAGGCGGTCCATCCGGCTCATGGTCACCGGATTGTGGGTGATGGCGATGAAGCGGGTCTGGGTGCGCCGGCGCATCTCGTCCAGCATGTTGCAGTAACGGTCTACATTGGCGTCATCGAGCGGCGCGTCGACTTCGTCCAGCACGCAGATCGGGGCCGGATTGGCCAGGAACACGCCGAAGATCAGGGCGCTGGCGGTCAGGGCCTGCTCGCCGCCGCTCATCAGGCTCATGCTGGCCATGCGCTTGCCGGGCGGGCAGGCGAAGATCTCGAGACCAGCTTCCAGCGGGTCATCGCTTTCGATCAGCTTCAGCTCGGCTTGGCCGCCGCCGAACAGCGCCTGGAAGAGCGTCTGGAAGTTGGCGTTGATCACGTCGAAAGCGGCCAGCAGGCGCTCGCGGCCCTCGGCGTTCAGCTCCTCGATGCCGGCCCGCAGCTTGGTCACCGCGCCCGAGAGATCCGCCCGTTCGATACGCATGGTCTCCAGGCGGCCGGCATATTCCTGGGTCTCTTCCTCGGCGCGCAGGTTCACCGGGCCGATGGCGTCGCGCTCGCGTTCTAGAGCGAACAGGTGGGCTTCCACGCCGGCGGCGTCCTTGGGCACGGCCACGGCCTCGCCGGCGACGTGACGGCCCAGTTCCTCGGGTTCCATGCGGGCCTGCTCGCGGATGGCCGAGGCGACCTCCGCGAAGCGCTGGCGGGCGCCGTCCAGGTGGGCGACCAGGGCGGCGCGCTTCTCGCGGGCCTCGCTGGCGGCCTGCTCGGCGGCGCGGGCGGCGCGGTCGTTGTTGAGCCGCAGCGTCTCGGCGGCTTCCAGGGCGTCGCTGGCCTTGGCGCGGCGGGCCTCGGCGGCGCCGAACTCGTCCAGCAGGGCGAGCAGCTTCTCCCCCAGCGCCGCCGGCGCCTCGCGCGCGCCTTCCAAGGCGGCGGCGGCCTTCACGCGGTCGGCGTCCAGGGACTGCGTGCGTTTGCCGGCGGTCTCGGCGCGCTTGGCCCAGTCGGCCTGGTCGCGCTCCAGGCTCTCCAGGCGACGCTGGCGGCCGGCGCGTTCGCGGGTCTCGACGTCCAGGGCGGTGCGGGCGGCGCTGGCGGCCTCGCGAGCCTGGGCCGAGGCCTGGCGGGCGGCGGCGAGTTGCGGCTGCAGGTCGCCCGAGGTCTGGGCGGCCGCGTGGGCCTGTCGGGCCTCTCCCAAGGCCGCGTCGGACTCGAGCTTCTCGGCCTCGAAGCGGGCGATGGTGTCGTCCAGCGACTGGGCGCGGGCGGCGCGCATCGCCTGCTCGCGCTCGAACTTGGCCACCTGCTCGCGGGCGCCGTTCAGCAGCCGTTCGGCGTCGGGCGGACCGCGCCGTTTGTCGCGCAGCAGCTCCTCGACCGCGCGCATGCGGTCGGCGGCGGTTTTGAGGGCGGCGGCGGTGGCCTCGGCGCGGGGAGCCATGACATCGATCTCGGCCTCGACCTCGGCCAGGCGCGTGCGCTGCTCCAGCCGCACGGCGGCGGGCTTGGGCGCGTCGGCGCGGGCCACGAAGCCGTCCCAGCGCCACAGGTCGCCGTCCTTGGACACCAGGCGCATGCCGGGCTTGAGGTCCTTTCGCAGGCGGTCCCCATCGGCGCGGGCCACGACAGCGACGTGCGAGAGGCGGGCGGCCAAAGCGGGCGGGGCCCTGACCAGCGGCGCCAGCGGCTGGGCGCCTTCCGGCCAGGTCGGAGCCGGAGCTTCGGCGCCGCCCCAATACGAGGGAGCCTTGGCGTCCAAGGCCGCGTCCAGGTCATCGCCCAACGCCGCCGCCAGGGCCGCGCCATAACCCTTGTCGGGCGAGACGCTGTCCAGGGCCGGAGCGTGGCCGCTCTTGCCGCGCGGGGCGGTCAGCTGGGCCAGGCCCCGGGCCTCGGTGCGCAGGCGGCCCAGCTGATCCTCGACATTGCGGGCCAGTTGCCGGGCCTGGGCCTCCTGCTCGGCGGCCTTCACGCGATCGTTTTCGGCCGCCTCCAGCGCCGCGCGGGCGGCGGCGAGGGCGGCTTCCGCGTTGGCGAAGCGCTGGCGAGCGTCGGCGGCGGCCGGGTCGACCTCGGGACCGATCGCGGCCCGCTCGGCCCTGGCCTGGTCGAGGGCGCGGTTGGTGCGGTTGGCGCGAGCCTCGGCTTCGGCCAGGCGCGCGGCGGCGGCGCGCCCTTGCGCCTCCTCGGCCGCGACCCGGGCGGCCAGCTGCTCGACCTGGGTCTCGGCGGCGGCGCGGGTCTCCTCGGCGGCCTTGGCGGCGGCGGCCAGCTCCGGACCCCGCTCGGGCGCGGCGGCGACCAAAGCGCGGACTTCCGAGAGCTCGGCGTCGATGCGGGCGAGCGCGGCCGCGGCGTCGTCCTTGGCCTGGCTCTCGCGAACGCGGTCGTCGTCGATGCGGGCCAGATCGTTCTTCAGCCGCTCGAACTCGGCGGCGGCGGCCTCGGCCTCACGCTCGGCGCGGTCCTTCTGGATGGCCAGCTGGCCCAGGATCGCCTGGGCGATGGCCGCCTCCTCGCGCAGGGGCGGCATGGCGGCCTCGGCCTCGGTGATGGCGACCTGGGCGGCGGCGCTGGCGCGGGCGGTTTCCTCGACGGTGCGGGCCGCCTCGGTGGCCTCGCGCTGGGTGCGCTCCAGGGTGTCGCGGGCCTCGGTCCAACGGGCATAGAGCACGGCGCCCTGCACGGCGCGGATCTCCGACGACAGGCGCTTGTACTTCTCGGCCTGGCGAGCCTCGCGCTTGAGGCGGTTCAGGGCCGTCTCCAGCTCGCGCGCCACGTCCTCCAGGCGCGAGAGATTGCTCTCGGCGGCGCGCAGGCGCAGCTCGGCCTCGTGGCGACGGGTGTGCAGCCCTGAGACCCCGGCGGCCTCTTCCAGGATGCGGCGGCGGTTCTGCGGCTTGGCGCCGATCAGCTCGCTGATCTGGCCCTGGCGAACCAGGGCCGGCGAGTTGGCCCCGGTCGAGGCGTCGGCGAACAGGAGCTGGACATCGCGGGCCCGCACCTCGCGGCCATTGATCTTGTAGGTCGAGCCGGCCCCACGATCGATGCGGCGCACGACCTCCAGCACCGGGTCGTCATTGAACTGGGCCGGCGCGGTGCGGTCGGCGTTGTCGATGGTCAAGGCCACGTCGGCGTGGTTGCGCGGCGGCCGCGCCCCGCTGCCCGCGAAGATCACGTCGTCCATGCCACCGGCCCGCATGGCCTTGGCGGAGTTGGCGCCCATCACCCAGCGCAGGGCTTCCAGCAGGTTGGACTTGCCGCAGCCGTTCGGGCCGACAATGCCCGTCAGCCCGGGCTCGATCCGGAACTCGGTCGGCTCGACGAAGGACTTGAAGCCCGAAAGGCGAAGGCGTTGGAACTGCACGAGGCGGTCCCCTCGGGCCCTAGCCCTTCGCCGCGGCGGCGAAGGCCTTGGAGAGCACGGCGAAGTCGGCGCTGTGATCGTAGGGCGCGCCGTTGACGAAGAAGGTCGGCGTGCCCTCGACGCCGTCGTCGACGCCCTTGGCGAAGCGGTCGTTGACCGCCTTCAGCGCCGCGTCGTCGCTCAGGGCCGCCTTGAACTGGTCTTCGGTCAGGCCGTACTGCTTGCCGATGGCTAGCAGGCCTTCGAACAGCTTGTCGCTGCGATAGATC
Organism: Caulobacter sp. ALps2; assembly: GCF_058681635.1. Classification (NCBI taxonomy): domain Bacteria; kingdom Pseudomonadati; phylum Pseudomonadota; class Alphaproteobacteria; order Caulobacterales; family Caulobacteraceae; genus Caulobacter; species Caulobacter sp. ALps2. The sequence goes on along the minus strand of NZ_CM178743.1, from coordinate 1,119,479 downwards.
TCTTCCTGCTTCTGGAAGACAGTGGTCAGCACCTCGAAGTACTTGCCGGGAATTCGCCGCGCCAGGATGAAGCCCGCCGCCGCGAACTCGACGGGCGGCGTCAGGAACTCGCGGAAGACCAGCCGCACCTTGCCGGTTTCGATATAGGCCTTGCGAATCTGGGGCTGGACGGTGGTCCACCAATGGGCGCAGTGCGGGCAGCTGGCCGAAGCGTAGACCACCAGCTGGATCGGCGCCTTGGCCGAGCCTAGCACCATCTCGCCGGGAACCGGCGGCAGTGGCGCGGCGCGCGCGGCCGAGGCGCTGGCCCCAAACACAAGACCTGGCACAGCCAGACTTGAAACGATCAGCGCGCGCCGGTCCAAGCTCATTACTTCGAGGCTTCCGCGATGGCGGCGTCCAGTTGGGCCAGGGTGGCTTCGCCGCCCTCTTCGCCGCCGACCTTCTTACCGTTGACAATGAAGGTGGGCGTGCCCTGGATCTTGTCGGCCTTCATCTGCTTCTCCAGGCGTTCGGCCGACTTGGCGGCGTTCTCGTCGCTGAGGCAGCTGTTGAACTGCTCTTCGCTCATGCCGGCCGAGCGGGCGATGATCAGCAGCTCGTCGCGGATGGCGCCGGTCTGGAAGATGGTGTTCTGGGCCTTGTACAGGGCGTCGGTCACCTGGAAGTACTTATCCTTGCCGGCGCAGCGGGCCAGCATGGCGCCAGCGTTGGCCAGGGTCGGCTCGCCGGTCAGGGCTTCGCGCGCCACGTAGTTGACCTTGCCGGTGTCGATGTACTTGGCCTTGAAGGCCGGGAAGACTTCCTCGTTCCACTTGGCGCAGTGCGGGCAGGCCACCGAGGCGTATTCGACGACCGTGACCTTGGCGTTCGGATTGCCCAGGGTCATGTCCTCGGCGGTGACCTTGGCGCCCTTGGGACCGCAGGCGGCGAGGCTGGCCGCGAGAGCGGCGACGAGGGTGACGCGGGTGATCAGCGAACGCATGAAATGGCCCTTCGGCGGTCGATTGGGAAGTTAAACGCGATTCTCGCTAGCGAGCGAAAAAGGCGCAACGGTGACTAGCGCATGAGCTTGACCAAGAAGCGCTTGTCAACCGGCTCAGCGCTCCGATTGCAGGACCCCGCGACCCAGTTTCAGCAGCGCTTGTTTCAGCTCGCCGTCCGGCTGGTCGGCCAGGCTGTCGGTCAGCTGCTTTTCCTGGGCGGCGTCCAGCGGCGGCTTGCGGCGTCGCACCTGGGAGACGGGCGCGGCGGCGGCCTTGACCGGCCCTTGGACGATGCGCAGTCGGGTGACGACGCCCTTGCCCAGCAGCATGTCGAGGCGGGCGGTGATCTGCGGGGCCTGATGCTGGATCAGCGAGGCAACCGGGCCGTCGACTCGCAGCTCCAGCGCGCCGCCTTCGCCGTTACGGCCCTTGATGATGCGGACCGGCTCCGTGCGACGCGCCAGGGTGTCGCCGACGATCTCGCGCCAGCGGGTCTGCAGGACGCCAGGGCCCTGGCCGAAGCGGGCTTCCAGATCCTTCAACAGCGGCGCCAGGTTCTTGCCGGCCGGCGGCGGGGTGCGGAACTGCGGCTTGGTGCGCTTGCGCCGCAGGATCGCGAGGGCTTCTTCCGGCGTGGGCAGGGGACGGCGCATGCGCGAAGGCTAGCACGCGACGGGCCGTTCGCGGTAGGCGAGGGAAGATGAAACCCCACCCCCTTTCTGGTCGTGACGCCATCCGCTCGGCCCTGCTGGCCTGGTACGACGCCCAGGCCCGTAACCTGGCCTGGCGTACGGGACCCGCCGACCGCCGCGCGGGCGTGCGTTCGGATCCCTACCGCGTCTGGCTGTCGGAGGTGATGCTGCAGCAGACCACCGTGCCGCACGCCACGCCGTATTTCCTGAGCTTCACCCAGCGCTGGCCGACGGTCTCGGATCTGGCGGCGACCCCGGACGGCGACCTGATGGCCGCCTGGGCGGGGCTGGGCTACTACGCCCGCGCTCGCAACCTGCTGGCCTGCGCCCGCGCGGTGGCCGACGAGCACGGCGGCGTCTTTCCGGACACCGAAGAGGGCCTGCGGGCCCTGCCGGGTGTCGGGGCCTATACCGCCGCCGCCGTGGCCGCGATCGCCTTCGATCGCACCGCCAATGTGGTCGATGGCAATGTCGAGCGGGTGATGTCGCGGCTGTTCGCCGTCGAGACCCCACTGCCGGACTCAAAGCCGGAATTGAAGGCCCTGGCCGGCGATCTCGTCACCGAGGAGCGGCCCGGCGACTGGGCCCAGGCGCTGATGGACCTGGGCGCGACGGTCTGCAGGCCCAAGGCCCCGCTGTGCGACCGCTGCCCGATCTCCACTTGGTGCGCGGCCTTCGCCACGGGCGCGCCCGAGACCTATCCCCGCAAGACCAAGAAGGCCGAGCGCCCGCGCCGCCACGGTGTCGCCTATGTCTTGGTGCGCGGCGATGACATGGCCCTTGTCCGTCGTCCGCCCAAGGGCCTGCTGGGCGGCATGCTGGGCCTGCCGACCAGCGACTGGCGCGCGACGCTATGGACCGACGCCGAAGCGATCGCCGCCGCGCCCGTCACCGCCGTCTGGCGTGACCTAGGCGCGGTCGAGCACGTCTTCACCCACTTCTCCCTGACCCTGAGGGTGTTCACCGCCCAAGGCGCCAACGACGGCGATTTCGTCTGGACGCCGCGCGAGGGGCTGGGCGCGCTGCCCAGCGTGTTCCTGAAGGCGGCCTTGGCGGGCGAGCGGCTGCTCTAGTTCATCCCCGCCCGCACCTGGGCCCGCAGGACGTCGATCGGCGCCAGGCCCGCGTCGGTCTTGAAGTGCCAGTAGGTCCAGCCGTTGCAGGCCGGGGCCGATTGCACCAGGGCGCCGATCTTGTGGATCGAGCCCGACAGGTCGCCGACCGTGATCGAGCCGTCGGGGCGGACCTTGGCGGCGTGGTTGCCCTTCGAGCAGTAGAGGGTGTCGCCCGGCGACAGCAGGCCGCTCTCGACGATGGTGCCGAACGGCACGCGCGGCTCGGCGCGCTTGCTGCCCATGACGTCCAGGTCTTCGGGCGCGATCGGCACGACCTTGGCGATGCGGGCCTTGGCGTGTTCGAGATATTCGGCCTCGCGCTCGATGCCGATGAATTTGCGGCCCAGGCGCTTGGCGGCCGCGCCCGTGGTGCCGACGCCGAAGAAAGGATCCAGGATCACGTCGCCCGGCTTGGTCGTCGACATGATCACCCGGTAGAGCAGGGCTTCCGGCTTCTGGGTCGGATGAGCCTTGGCGCCATCGGCGCCCTTGATGCGCTCCTCGCCGGTGCACAGCGGGATGGTCCAGTCCGAGCGCATCTGCACCTCGTCATTGGCCATCTTCAAGGCGTCGTAGTTGAAGGTGTAGCGCTTGGCGTTTTGGCTCTTGGAGGCCCAGATCAAGGTCTCGTGGGCGTTGGCGAAGCGGGTGCCCTTGAAGTTGGGCATCGGGTTGGACTTGCGCCAGACGATGTCGTTGAGGATCCAGAAGCCCAGGTCCTGCACGGCCACGCCAACGCGGAAGATGTTGTGATAGCTGCCGATCACCCAGATCGCGCCGTCGTCCTTCAGCACGCGGCGAGCGGCCTTCAGCCACTCGCGGGTGAACTTGTCGTAGGCGGCGAAGCTCTCGAACTGGTCCCAGTGGTCGTCGACCGCGTCGACCTTGGAATTGTCGGGACGCAGCAGGTCGCCGCCCAGTTGCAGGTTGTAGGGCGGATCGGCGAAGATCAGGTCGACCGACTTCTCCGGCAGGGCGTTCATCTGCTCGATGCAGTCGCCCAGGATGATGGTTTCCGGCCCGAACTTCATGGTCCCGCGTCCCAATAAAAGAGAACGGAATCATGAGTCTTGCTGGTAAATGCCGCGTGAGCAGACGTGGTTAGCGAGGCGTTAACTAGGGCCCGAAGCGTCCATTTGAGTCTAATCGGACTCAAAACCTGTGGGCAATCAGGCTTCTAGCGCGTCGCCCGACATCAGTTCGCCGGCAAGGGCGGCCTTCACCGGGGCCCAGCCCATGCGGTGGATCGGCGAGGGGCCCAGCTTGCGCAGGCCTTCGACGTGAATGGGGGCGTGATAGCCCTTGTGGCCTGCGAAGCCGTAGCCGGGATAGACCGCGTCCATCTCGACCATGATCCGGTCGCGGGCCTCCTTGGCCAGGATCGAGGCGGCGGCGATCGAGCACGACAGGCTGTCGCCCTTGACCACGGTCTTGATCGGGCAAGGCAGCTTGAAGGCGTAGTTGCCGTCCACGAGCGCGATGGTCGGGGTCACCGACAGGTCCTGGATGGCGCGGCACATGGCCAGGCCGGCCGCGTGCAGGATGTTGAGCCGCGCGATCTCCTCGATCGAGGCCATGCCGACGCCCCAGGCGATGGCGACGGCCTTGATCTCTTCCTCCAGGGCCGCGCGGGCCTTGGCGGTCAGCTTCTTGGAGTCATTGAGGCCCTTGGGCACGCGGTCGGGATCCAGGATCACCGCCCCGGCGCTGACCGGTCCGGCCCAGGGGCCGCGCCCGGCCTCGTCCACCCCGCAGACCGGTCCCGGTCCGCAGGCCAGTTCCAGCATCATGTCGGGTCCGGCGCGCATGGCCGCTGTTTAGGCGCGTTCGATGATCCGGAAAAGAAGTTTACGCACGTAATAATTACGCTTGACGCCACGCGCCTCCACGGTTCAGCTGATTACGAGTGTAAATCAGTGGGGCGGGCATGAGCAGCGAGCTGGGCTATCGGCGGGACATCGACGGGCTGCGGGCCGTGGCGGTGGTGGCCATCGTCATCCACCACGCCTTTCCGAGCCTGCTGCCGGGCGGCTTCATCGGGGTGGACGTCTTTTTCGTGATCTCGGGCTATCTGATCACGCGGTTGATCGCCGGCGCGCGGGACGGCGGGACCTTCTCGTGGGGCGGGTTCTATCTGCGGCGGGCGCGGCGGATCGTGCCGGCCTATGTGCTGGCGGTGCTGGTCACGGCGGCCTTGGCGGCGGTGATCGAGATGCCGCGCCTGCTGGCCATGACCGGCGCGGCGACCGCGGCGTCGGGCCTGTTCCTGGCCAATATCCTGTTCACCCAGACCGCCGGCTATTTCGCGCCGGGCGCCCAGCAGAACCCGCTGCTGCACCTGTGGTCGCTGGGCGTGGAGGAGCAGTTCTACCTGGTCTGGCCGGCCCTGATCGCGCTGCTGTCGTGGAAGCGTCTGCGCGGGGCGCGGGCGACCCTGGCGCTGGTGCTGCTGATCGCCTCGCTGGCGCTAGCCCAGGCGATGGTGGCCAACACCTGGGCGTTCTTCGGCCTGCCGACGCGGGCCTGGGAGTTCCTGGCCGGCGGGGTGCTGGCCCTGGGCCTGGTCAAGCCGCCGCAGGACCGGACCACGGCCAATCTCGCGGGTGTCATTGGCGGGCTGATGATCGCTGGCGGCCTGGCCTTGCTGAGCGAGGCCAGCGTCTTTCCGGGACTGTCGGCGGTCCCGGCCTGCCTCGGCGCGGCGCTGCTGGTCTGGAGCGGATCGGGCGCGACGCCGGGCCTGGCCGTGCTGCGCCTGTCGCCGGTGGTCGGTCTGGGGCGGATCTCCTACTCGCTGTATCTCTGGCACTGGCCGCTGCTGGTCCTGGCGGCCGATGTCGCCCAGCAGCCGCTGAGCGGGCTCCAGCGCCTGGGCCTGGTCGGCGCGGCGCTGGTCCTGGCGATCGTCAGCTGGCGGTTCGTCGAGCAGCCGTTCCGGCGCGGCCCGACCGATCGCCCCTGGCGGCGCCTGGGCCTGATGTTGCTGCCCTTGCTGGCCCCGATCGCCGTGGGCGCGCTGCTGTTCTTCAGCCACGGCCTGCCGGGCCGGCTCTCCCCCGCCGCCAAGGCCCTGGCCGACCTGGAGGAGACCGACGTCAATCCGGCCCGCGAGGCCTGTTTCGAAAACGCTCGCACGGCCAAGCCCGAGGACTGCCGCTTCGGTGCGGCCCTTGGGGTGGAGGGCGACGACGTTCTCGTCTGGGGTGACTCCCACGCCGACGCCCTGACCCCCGGCGTCGTGGCCTGGGCGGTAGCGCGCGGCTGGAGCGTCCGCGAGGTCGCGCGGGGCGGTTGCCCGCCGCTGGTCGGCGTGACGGTCCGGACGATGTACCGCTTCAAGCTGGAGTGCGAGGCGGCCGCCGATCAGGTCCTCGCTCGCATCACCGGCGACAAGCGGCTGAAGTTGCTGGTGCTGTCGGCCCGCTGGCCGCTCTACCGCGACGCGCCGCCGTACTACGACGTCAACTCGCCGCGCGTGACCATGCGGCTCGGCGGCAGGCGCACGAGCCTGGGCGCGCCGCTCGGGCGCACCCTGAGCGCCATCGCCAAACGCCGACCCGACATCCGCGTGCTGATCGTCGGTCCGTTTCCGGAGCTCACTCTGGGCGCGCCCGAGTGCCTGGGCCAGTCCGCTCAGCTGCGCCTGCCGCGGGGGCTCTGCGCCAGCGTCGCCGCGGAACCGCCGCTGTCGCGGGCCTTGCCGGCCGAGGACGCCATCCGCGCCGCGATCCAGGATCGCCGGCGCGTGGCGGCGGTCTTCCCGTCCCAGACCTTGTGCGCCAGTGGCCGGTGCCTGGCGATGATGGACGGGGAGCCGATCTATTTCGACGACGACCACCTCAGCGCGTCCGGCGCGCGGCGGCTGGTCCCGGCCTGGCTTGACGTAGGGTGGGAGGCGCTTGAGCATCCCGGGTCATGACCCTCAAAGCCCTCCTCGCCGCCATCGCCCTGCTGTCCGTCGCCGCGCCTGCCTTTGCCCAAGACGGCTGGAAGCTGGTCTGGTCCGACGAATTCGACGGTGATCGTCTGGATCCGGCCAAGTGGACCCGTGCCGCCGACTGTGGCGGTGGCGGCAATGACGAGCGCCAGTGCTACGACGTCAGTCCCGAGACGGTTTGGGTCAAGGACGGCCTGCTGCGGCTGACCACGATCAAGCGCAAGACGCGGGGCCTGGCCAATCCGTGGGCCGGTCCGACCGGGCCGATGAAGACCGGCGACTATGCCTCGGGCAAGATCCTGACCCAGGGCCTCGCCAGTTGGCGATACGGGCGGTTCGAGGCGCGGGCGCGGGTCCCCGCCGGCCAGGGCGTCTGGCCGGCGATCTGGATGATGCCCGAACTCTCGACCTATGGCGGCTGGCCCAAGTCGGGCGAGATCGATATCCTGGAGACCGTGAACCTGGGCGCGCCCTGCGAGCGCTGTGAGGGCGGCCGCGAGAACCGGATCTTCGGCACGATCCACTTCGCCGGCGACGCCGCCGGGACCCATAAGCAAGTCAGCACGGGCGCGCCGATGCCGGCTTCCGCGGACGGTTTCCACGTCTATGGGGTCGAGTGGACGCCCGAGGCGATCACCTGGTTCGTGGACGGACAACAATACGCTCAGGCCAAGGCGGCCGACTGGAAGCGCGATGACCAGGAGCCCGAAGAGAAGGGAGGCGGTCCCGCGCCGTTCGACCAGCCCTTCCACCTGATCCTGAACCTGGCCTTCGGCGGCCGTTGGCCCGAGGGCGCCAACGCCAAGGGTATCGACGAGACGGCCCTGCCGGCGACCATGGAAGTCGACTGGGTGCGGGTCAGCCAGCGTCCCTAGTGGAAACAGCCCGGGCGATCTAGAAGCGGGCCGGGGGATCTTTGATGACGCTGCTGACCAACGCCGTGCCGCTTTTGTGGTTGATCGCCTCGGCCGGGGCGTTTTTCCTGGTGTTCAAGCCGCAGTCGCGCTGGCCGGTCGTCGCCACGCCGGCGCGGGCGCTGCTGGTGTTCGTGTCGGTGTTCCTGGCCGGCGGCTCGCTGACCGCCGTGACGCGGCCAGGCGATGCGCCACCGCCCAAGCCGGCCCAGGTCGCGCGGCCCGCGAACCTGCCCGATCCGATCCTGGTCCGCGCCCATCCCGAAAGCTACCTGACCCTGGGCCGCGTCACGATCATCCGAAGCAAGACGGGCTCCGTGCTGGCCACCGGGGCGGCCACCAACACCACGGGCCTGCCGATCCGCGACCCCGAGGTCTCGTGCCTGATGCTGAGCGGCGACGTGTCGCCGGGGACCGTCTCGGCCGTGATCCGCGAGACCGTGCCGGCGGGGGGGCAGCTGATCTTCGCCGCGATCGACCTGGGCCGGGCCGATGGGCCGTGGGATCGATGGGAATGCAAGATCGTCAAGGCGCGGGTCGCCGGCTAAGCCAAGGGCGCGCGCTTGCGGCGGATGCAACGTTTCGTATGGTGGCGTTCTGTCCTGGGAGAGCTGACCTGATGCGCGGTGTGAAGTTCGCGGTGGCCACGGTGATGGCCCTGAGTCTGGCGGCGTGCGGCCAGCCCAAGACGTTTCAGGCGCTGCCGGACGACATGGAGATGGGCGATAAGAACGCCAAGATCACCGTCGTCGAATACGCCTCGGTCGGTTGTCCCATCTGCGCCCAGTGGCAGAAGGACGTCTGGCCGGCCTTCAAGGCCAAATATGTCGACACGGGCAAGGTCCGATACGTGTTCCGCGAGATGCTGGTCGGGGGGACCGAAGAGGTGACCGTGGCCGCGGGCGGCTTCCTGCTGGCGCGCTGCGCGGGCAAGGACAAGTATTTCGCCGTCAACGACGCGATCTTCGCCGCCCAGCCGGCGATCTTCTATTCGCCGCGCGAGACCCTGTCCGACATCGCCAAGTCGGTGGGCATGAGCGAGGCCCAGTTCGAAAAGTGCGTCAGCGACGAGGCCCAGATGACGGCTCTGAACACGCGGGTCCAGAACAACGCCAAGACCCACGAGGTCAACGCCACCCCGACCTTCGAGATCAACGGCCGCAAGATGGAGCCGGGCTACCACGCTCTGGCCGAGATCGACGCGGCGATCGAGAACGCTGGGAAGTAGCGGGTTTCGAGCGTTCCAGCGGCTACCGTGATCCCGTCGGCGGATACGGCGGTCTGCCTGACCAAACAGGTTAGGGCGCGAGCGGACTTGCGCGAGACAGCAGGGTCTCGATTTCCCGCGATACGATGTCCGGGTGGGAATTGAACACGTCGTGGTCGGCGCCGTCGATCTCCAGGATCCGGGCCGCCGGATGGGCGGCGCGATAACGGCCAATCTGCTCGTGCCGCCACTTAAGCTTCAAGGCCTCGTCGGCGCGCTCTTCGGGCGTCAGGTTCGGCTCGGGGCTGGGGAGGGCGAAGATGGCCAGGACCGGGATGCCGGTAACGGCGGGAAACTTCTCCATGTTCTGGCGGGTCATGAGCTTGGAGAGCGGAGCGGGCGGGCCCTCCGCCAGGCCCTTGGAGAGCAGGCGCCGCCGCTCGGCCGCCGTGCGGATGTCGGTCGCAAGATCGACCAGGTCCTTGGTCAGCACCTGGTCGTAGATTCGGGCGGCGTCTTCCTTGGAGCCGAATCGCGCCGCCTGCAGCTTGTCGCGCAGCTCCGTCAGGTCGACCTCGACATTGTAGGCGTCCGGATTGGCGTTGGCCGGCGCATAGAAGGCGTAGCCATAGGCCGCGTCCAGATAGACCAGGGCCGCGACGCGGTCGGGATAGTGGCGGGCGACGCCGCTGAGCTCCGCGCCGCCCAGCGACCAGCCGGCCAGCGTCACCTTCTGGAGCTTCAAGGCGTCCAGCACCTCGACGTCGTCGCGGGTCACAGGGTGTGGGCTTCGGGGTTCTTGGGCGGCGTGTCCGACTGGCCCAGCCCCCGCCGGGTGACGGCGAAGACCCGGTGGTGGGCCGCCAGGCGCGGAGCGAAGGCGTCGAAGTCATGCGCCGTCCGGCCGCCGCCGGAGATCAGCAGGATCGGGGATCCCTGGCCGCCATAGTCCAGCACCTCCAGCTTCACGCCGTCGCTGGTGGTGATGAAGCTGGCCTTGTGCGCGGTGGCGTCGGCCGGCGGCGGGTCCGACTGAACGGCCGCGCGGGCGATTGAACAGGGCGCCATCAGCACCGCCACGGCCAGCACGATCGAGCGCGACACGACGTCTCTCCGGATTTCCAAAGCTGTCTTAAGTCCTCCGCCGCCGCGCCCACAGCATCGCCCCGACCAGGCCGGCGGCGAACAGGGCGCCCTCCAGGGCTCCGGTCACGGCCTGGCTCAGCGGGCCGAAGCCGGGTTCGCCGAACAGGCCGCCGATCGTGGCCAGCTTCAGGCGCGAGTCCGGGAAGCTGCGAGCCAGCAGGTCCAGGCTGCCGCCCAGCAGCCGTCCGCCCAACAAAGGGATGACCAGGCCCGCGACGCCGCCGACTCCAGCGGCCGCGGCGATCCGGCGGCCGCCCGAGGTCTTGCCGGCCAGCCAGGCGCCGAGGCCGACCGCGCCGCCCAGCAGCACGCCCTCGCCGCCGCCGGTGACGCCCTGCGGCGCATGGCCCAGCAGCAAGGTGAAGGCGTCCAGGCCCAGCATCTTGACGACGGCTCCGACCAGCAGCCCACCGACCGCGCCGCCGAACGGCGCGCGCCACCAGGGGCGACCGGGCGCGAACTCGGCCAGGGCGATGCCGAACGCCACGCCCGCGCCGCCCAGCAGGGCGACCACGACGGTGACGCAGAGCAGGACCGTCAGGGCCGAGACGGCGCTGGCGCCGGCATGGGTCGCGCTGGCGAAACCATAGGCCAGGCCGCCGATCGCGCCGGCCGCCACGGCGCCCAGGGTCCCAGCGCCGCCAAGTTGCAGCACGAGTCGCCAGTCCGCCACCGGACGATCCGGGACCGGAGCGCCTTCCGCCTCGATCGGCGCGATGAACCGGTAGCCATGTTTGGGCACGGTCTGGATCAGTCGGGGCGCGCCGGCGTCGTCGTCCAGCAGCTTGCGCAGGGTCCGGACGCATTGGGTCAAGGCTTCGTCGGTGACCGGAACGCCCCGCCAGACCTCGTCCAGGAACCTTTCCTTGGTGACCAGCTTGCCCTGCTCGCGGACCAGGAGCGCCAGGGCGTCGAAATAACGGGCGTTCAGCGCCAGGACGACGCCGTCCCGCACCAGCCGGCGGTCGGCCAGGTCCAGCGTGAAGCGGTCGAAACGGTAGCTGTCCGGAGCCAAGGTCGCCTCGCAGAACCTCCGAACAGACACGGAAGCCGAAGCGGGAGACTCCCGCATAGGCGCGGGAAAGGCAATGCGGCGGGCGGTTAGGCCAGCGGTGGTTCGTCGTTCTCCGGCGAACCTTTCACCGGCTCGGCCGCCTCGATGGCGTGCTTGGCGGGTGGATCCATCACGGCGCCGAAGCCCAGCAGGACCGAGGCGAGCATCAAGCCACCCTTGGCCTTGGCGCCGAGCCCTCGGGCGAGCCAGGCGACCAGCGGCGCCAGCGCCAAGAACGCGACGACGGCGAGAAGGTATTGGACCCAGACAGCCATGGCTTCTTAGGTGGGGGCGCGTGCGGGCCGCGCCAGACCCCGCCGTCGCCCGAGGGGCTTGTCCGCTACGATCAAATCCGGCATGGGCACGACACACAACGGATCCGGCGCTGTCGGATGGCTATCCTGGGCGCCGATCCCCCGGGGAACTGGATCGGCGTTGAGCCCTGCTCGCGCCGTTCGAAGACCGACAGACGTTCATGACCTTTCTTGCCTCGATGCGTGAGCAGTGGCTCGCCAATCCGCGTCGCGACCTGCTGGCCGGCACGGTGGTCGCCCTGGCCCTGATCCCGGAGGCCCTGGCCTTCGCCTTCATCGCCGGCGTCGATCCCTCGGTGACGCTGTACGCGTCGTTCATCATCGCCATGACCATCGCCTTCGTCGGCGGCCGACCGGCGATGATCTCGGCCGCGACCGGGGCGATGTCGTTGCTGATGGGCGGGCTGGTCCGTGATCACGGGGTCGAGTTCCTGTTCGCCGCCAGCCTGCTGACCGGCGCGATCCAGGTCGTCATCGGCGTGCTGCGGCTGGGCCGCTACGTGAAGTTCGTGTCGCGCTCGGTGATGAGCGGCTTCGTCAATTCGCTGGCGATCCTGATCTTCCTGGCCCAGACGCCGCAGCTGATCGGCGCCAACTGGCAGACCTTCGCCATGGTCGGGACGGGCCTGGCGATCATCTATCTGTTCCCGCGTCTGACCAAGGCCGTGCCGTCCTCGCTGGTGGCGATCCTGGCGCTGAGCGCCCTGGCGATCGTCCTGGACCTGCCGGTGCGCGCTGTCGGCGACATGGGCCGCCTGCCGACGGTGCTACCGGGTTTCCACATTCCCGCCGTGCCTCTTACCTGGGAGACGCTGGCGATCATCGCGCCCGTTTCGCTGACGCTGGCCTTCGTGGGTCTGCTGGAATCCCTGCTGACCGCCAACCTGCTGGACGACCTGACCGACACGCCGTCGGACAAGGACCGCGAGACGCGCGGCCAGGGGATCGCCAACCTGGTCTCACCGCTGCTGGGCGGCATGGCCGGCTGCGCGCTGATCGGCCAATCGATCATCAATGTGAAGTCGGGCGGACGCGGCCGGCTGTCGACCTTTTGGGCCGGGCTTTTCCTGTTGATCCTGATCCTGGCGCTGCGCGACTGGGTCGCGCGGATCCCGATGGCCGCCCTGGTGGCGGTGATGATCATGGTGTCGTTCACCACCTTCGACTGGAACTCGGTGCTGAAGCTGCGCTCAACGCCCGTGCAGTCGACGATCGTGATGCTGGCCACCACCCTGACCGTGCTGGCCACTCACGACCTGGCCAAGGGCGTGGTGCTGGGCGTCCTGCTGAGCGTGTTGTTCTTCGCCCGCAAGGTCGGGAAGATGATCGCGGTCAACGAGGTCGACCAGGGCGACGCGGCTGCGCGCCGTTATGTCGTCGAGGGGCAGCTGTTCTTCGTGTCGGCCGAGCTGTTCGTGGCGGGTTTCGAGTTCCACGGTCATCCCGAGCGGGTCGAGATCGACATGAGCGGCGTTCGCCTGTGGGACGTGACCGGCGTCGCGGCCCTCGACAAGGTGATCTTCCGCTATCGCCGGCAAGGCGCGCGCGTGGATGTGATGGGCCTGGACGAAAGCGGCCTGGCCCTGGTCTCCCGGCTAGGCGTTCACGACAAGACGCCCGGGCGACCCGCCGCCGCGCACTAAGCCTGGTCCAGCCCCTCGGGCGCCGGGCTTGGGCGCGTTCATGCGGCCTTTTTCACGTTCGCCATCGATGCGTCATTCCGCCGCACTCGATCCGGCGAAAAGCACAACCGTCGAGGGTGTTTCCTGCTGGCGGCGGTCCCAGAGGTTCTCAAACCGCGCCTGAGCGCGCCGGGGCGGCAAATTGCCGCTCCGCCTCAGGTTGTCTCATTTACCCTAATTTAAGGCTGAAGCTCACAAAGTTTCCACAAGCGAATATTTCGCATAACGGCGATATATATTTGCGGCGGGGGCGACTGTATTGTCTGAGGTCGAAGAAGGAACGATTTCGTTCGCCGGTGAGGTAACGATTTCGAATATCGGCGATGCCCACGAGCAGATCAGTGGCTTGCTGCGCGAGCAGGATGCGGTGGTCATCAACGTCGAAGACCTGGCGGAGACTGACCTGGCATTCGTTCAACTCTTGGAATCCGCGCGTCTCAAGGCGCGCCAAACCGGGGTCGGCCTGTCGCTGAACAAGCCGGCGGGCGGCGCTCTATTGGAAGTCCTGCGGCGCGGCGGGTTCCTTGATGACGAAACCTCCGACCGCGCCAAGTTCTGGCTTCAAGGAGCTGCTCAATGACCGCCATCCTCACCGTCGATGACTCCGCCTCCATCCGCCAGGCGATCAAGATCGCCCTGAGCGGCGAGGGCTACGCCGTGACCGAGGCCGTCAACGGCCAGGACGGCCTGGACAAGGGCAGCGCCGGCGGCTTCGATCTGATCGTCACCGACCTGAACATGCCGGTCATGGACGGCCTGGCCATGATCCGCGCGCTGCGCCAGCGCCCGGCCGGCGCGGGCGTGCCGATCCTGTTCCTGACCACCGAATCCGACGCCGAGATCAAGGCGCAGGCCAAGGCGGCCGGCGCGACCGGCTGGCTGACCAAACCCTTCGACCCCGAACAGCTGGTCCGGGTCGTCAAGAAGGTCCTCGCCAAGTGAGCGGCCAGGATCCCGTCGAGATCTTCCGCCAGGAAGCCCAGGAGCTGTTCGAGGACATCGAGCAGGGCCTGCTGGACCTGGCGCACCGTCCTGGGGATCGTGATCTGGTGGACGCGGTGTTCCGCGGGCTCCACACCCTGAAGGGCTCGGGCGCCATGTTCGGCTTCGACGCCCTGGCCGCCTTCACTCACCACTGTGAAACCGCCTTCGACCGCGTCCGCAAGGGCGAGGTCGCCGCCACGACCGAGCTGGTCGGCGCCGTCCTGGCCTGCCAGGATCATATGCGCGCCCTGGCCGAGGGCCGTCCCGCCGAGCAAGCCACGGGCGACGCCCTGCTGGCCGAGCTGCACCGTGTGGTCGCCAGCGCTGGCGACCCGGCCGCCGCGACCGCCGCCGCAGTCGCGCCCGCCGCGCCGGGCCTCAACACCTGGCGCGTGACGTTCAGCCTGCCGGCCGACGCCCTGGTCAACGGCACCCGCCCCCTGCCGCTGCTGGACGAACTGCGCGAGCTGGGCGAGTGCACGGTCGTCGCGCTGACCGACGCCGTTCCCGATTTCGACGTCCTGGTCCCGACTGAGTGTCACCTGGCCTGGGACGTGACCCTGGTCACTCCTCACGGTCGCGACGCGATCGAGGACGTCTTCATCTTCGTGATCGACGACATGACCCTGGAGATCCAGGATCTGACCGCCGCGCCGCCTGAAGCCGTCGATCAGGCCGTCGCCGAGGCTGTCGTCGACGCCGCTCCGACCGCCGTCGTCTCGCAAGTCGCCGCGCCCGAGGCCGCCAACGAAGGCCGCGCGGCCAAGGCCGGCGGCGACACCGTCCGCGTCCCGGCCGAGCGCCTGGACGAGATGATGGACCGGGTCGGCGAACTGGTCATCGCTCAGTCGCGCCTCAAGCAACTGGCCGCCAGCAGCAGCGACATCGCCCTGCGCGCCGTCGCCGAGGAGATCGAACGCCTGGCCGCCGAGATGCGCGACACCATGATGGTCGTCCGCATGGTGCCGATCGCCCAGCTGTTCGGCCGCTTTCGCCGCCTGATCCACGACCTGGCCCGCGACACCGGCAAGACCATCGAGCTCTCGACCGAGGGCGAGGCCACCGAGCTGGACAAGACGGTGATCGAGCGTCTGGCCGATCCCCTGATCCACCTGATCCGTAACTCGGCCGACCACGGCCTGGAGACCCCCGAGCAGCGGCTGGCGTCTGGCAAGCCCGCGACCGGCCACATCGTGCTGGCCGCCCGCCAGTCGGGCGCCGAGGTGGTGATCACCATCACCGACGACGGCCGCGGCGTCGATCGCGCGAGGGTCCGCGCCAAGGCCGAGGAAAACGGTCTGATCCAGCCGGGTCAGGTATTGAACGACAACGAGCTGCTGCAGCTGATCTTCGCGCCGGGCTTCTCGACCGCGGCGGCGATCACCAACCTGTCGGGTCGCGGCGTCGGCATGGACGTCGTCAAGAAGACCATCGAGGGCCTGCGCGGCGCGATCGAGATCAGCAGCACGCCGGGCCATGGCTCGGTGGTGTCGCTGCGCATCCCGCTGACCCTGGCGATCATCGACGGCCTGCTCGTGCGGGTCGGTTCCAGCCGCTACGTCATCCCGCTGTCCTCGGTCGAGGAATGCGTGGAGCTGCCGGTCGAGCAGGACCTGCGTTCGGCGGGCCGCAGCCTGATCACCCTGCGCGACCAGCTGGTGCCGTTCATCCGCCTGCGCCAGATGTTCGCCACGGGCCTGGCGCCCGATCCGCACCAGAAGATCGTCGTGGTCTCCACGGGCCAGGAGCGCGTGGGCCTGGTCGTCGACCAGATCCTGGGCGACCACCAGACCGTCATCAAGCCGCTGTCGCCCTTCCACGCCGATGTCGGCGCCTTCTCGGGCGCGACGATCCTGGGCGACGGGGGCGTGGCGCTGATCCTCGACATCGGCTGCCTGGTGGCGGCCGGTCAACGCCAGGACGCGCAGTTGCGCGCCGCCAGCTGAGAGGGCTCCAGGCCATGAACACCGAACTCTCCGCCGGTCCGATCGAAGCCCTGACCTTCGACCTCCATGGCGAGACCTTCGCTCTCGAGGCCAGTCTCGTGCGCGAGGTGCTGGACCTGCTGCCCGAAACCGGCGTGCCCGGCGCGCCGGCGTTCGTCGGCGCCGTGATCAACTTCCGCGGCCGGATCATCCCGCTGATCGACCTGCGCGTGGCTTTCGACATGGACGTCCGTGAGCCGACCATCGACAGCCGCATCGTCGTCATCGAGCACGCCCTGGACGGCGAGCCGACCCTGATCGGCCTGCGCGCCGACAAGGTGCACGAGGTCACCGCCATCCACCGCGACATCACCGAAGAGGCCCCCCGCGTCGGCCTGCGATGGCGCGCGGACTTCATCCGTCTGCTGGCCCGCCGCGACGGCGACGTGATCGTCATTCCCGACCTTGCCCAAATCTTCGCGGCGCGCGGCCAGTCGACCGCCACCGTCACCCCCATCAACGTGCTGCAAGCCTGAGCCGGAATCCCACCATGCGCTTCACGATCAAACTCAAGCTCGGCCTGGCTTTCGGTCTCGTGACGCTGCTGGCCGCGGTGATGGCGCTAATGGGCGTCGCGGAACTGGCCTCGCTCAACACCGCCATCACCAAGCTGATGGATGGGCCTGTCGCGCAGGCGCGGGTCGCCAATGATCTCGTCGACGACGTCAATGCCGTCCTTCGCAACGAGAAAAACATAATCATGACCACCGAGACGGCGAAGATCGCGGACTATGACTCCAAGATCTTGGCGTATCGCGTCCGGGTCGACAGCCAGCGCCGCGAACTGCTGCCCATCGCCAGTCCGGAAATCAAAGAGCAGTTGGCCAAGATCGACGAGGTTTGGCCGCAATACGTCGCGGTTCAGGACGAAATGCGCGCCCTGGCCAAGATCAACACGCCCGAGAGCAACGCGCGAGCCGCGGACCTGTCGATGGGGCTGGGCCGCGAGCACTACGGCAAGATCGTCGAGGCGATCAACGTCATCACCAAGAGCGCGGACGAGGCGGTCAAGCGGGTCGATGCCGAGACCAACAAGCAATACGCGAACGCGCGGCTGATGCTGCTGACGGCGGCGGGCCTGATCCTGGCGATCTCGGCCGCGGCCGGTGTCTGGATCTCGCTCAACGTCTCGCGAGGCCTGTCGCGCGCCATCGGCCTGGCCAAGGCCGTGGCGATCGGCGATCTGAACAACAACGTCGAGGCCGTCAGCAATGACGAGGTCAAGGACCTCATGGACAGCCTCAACGTGATGACCGCCAATCTGCGCGAGACCGCCGAACTGGCCGACAAGGTGGCCGATGGCGATCTGACCGTCCAACCCAAGCCCCTGTCGGACAGGGATACCTTGGGTCAGGCCTTGGAGAGGATGGTCGAACGCCTGCGGGGCGTGGTCTCGGACGCCATTTCGGCTTCGGAGAACGTCTCGGCGGGCAGCCAGGAACTTTCGGCCGCCTCGGAACAGGTGAGCCAGGGCGCGACCGAACAGGCCTCGTCGGCCGAGGAGGCCTCGGCCTCGATGGAAGAGATGGCCGCCAACATCAAGCAGAATGCCGACAACGCGGCCCAGACCGAGAAGATCGCCCGCCAGTCGGCGATCGACGCGGAAACCTCGGGTCAGGCGGTGAACAAGGCCGTCGACGCCATGCAGACGATCGCCGAGAAGATCACCATCGTGCAGGAGATCGCGCGCCAGACCGACCTGCTGGCCCTGAACGCGGCGGTCGAGGCCGCGCGGGCTGGCGAGCACGGCCGCGGCTTCGCCGTCGTCGCCTCGGAAGTGCGCAAGCTGGCCGAGCGCTCGCAGACCGCCGCCGCCGAGATCAGCGCGGTGTCGTCCGACACCGTCAAGGCCGCCCAGTCGGCGGGCGAGATGCTGACCACCCTGGTGCCCAACATCCGCAAGACCGCCGAGCTGGTCTCCGAGATCAGCGCCGCCTGCCGCGAGCAGGACATCGGCGCCAGCCAGATCAACGAAGCCATCCAGCAACTGGACAAGGTCACCCAGCAGAACGCTTCGGCGTCCGAACAGATGTCGGCGACCTCCGAGGAACTGGCCGCCCAGGCCGAGGAGCTGCAGACCTCGATCGCCTATTTCCGCCTGTCGAACAGTGCTTCGACCGCGAGTCGATCGTCGGCTCCGGTCGTCCGTCTGCCGGCCCGCGCCGCCAAACCGGTCTCGAGCAAGGCCGCGAGCCGCAAGGCCGCGCCGCGCGTCGTGGCCGCCCAGCAAGCCCGCGCCAACGGCTTCGCCCTGGACCTGAGCCAGGGCGGCCCGGACGCCGACGACCGCCAATTCACCGAATACTGAGCCTCGACCCAACCGCGCCGAAGGATCCAGACCATGCGTTTTACGATTAAGTTACAGCTCGGTCTGGCCTTTGGCCTGATCATCGCCCTGCTCATCACCGCCACGCTGTTTGGCGTGAACAGCCTGTCCTCGACCAATCGCGACATGAACGCGATGGTCAATGGCCCGGCCGTGCGCCTGCAGGCCGCCCAGCAGCTCAACATTCACCTGCTGAACGTGGTTCGGTCCGAGAAGAACATGATCCTGGTCGACACCGCCGAGGAGGTGAGAGCCCTGGAGGGTTCGGTCGAGAAGGAAAAGAAGACGTTCGAAGCCCTGCTGGCCAAGGCCGAGGGCCTGGCCACCGCCGAGGGCAAGCCGAAGTGGCAGTCGCTGGGCAACGCGTTCGAGCGCCTGATCGCCGCGCATGATACGGTCTACGGCCTGGCCCTGACCAACAACGACGTAGCCGCCACCGCCGTCTCGATGGGCGAGGGCCGCAAGTCCGTCACCGAGGCCGCCGACCAGGTGGAAGAACTGGTCGAGCTGTCGCAGGCTCAACTGAACGCCGCCACCGACAAGGCCGACGCCGACTTTGGTCAGGTGCGCAACAGCCTGATCGGCCTGGCCGTGGTCTCGCTGCTGATCGCCGCCGCCGCCGCCGTCTATATCTCGACCATGGTCAGCAAGGGCCTGAACCGTGCTTCGGACGCCGTGCGCGCCGTGGCCGAGGGTGACCTGACCAAGACCATCGAGATCACCACCAAGGACGAGATCGCCGACCTGCTGGGCCATGTGAACATCATGATCGAACGCCTGCGGGGCGTGGTCTCGGACGCCATTTCGGCTTCGGAGAACGTCTCGGCGGGCAGCCAGGAACTTTCGGCCGCCTCGGAACAGGTGAGCCAGGGCGCGACCGAACAGGCCTCGTCGGCCGAGGAGGCCTCGGCCTCGATGGAAGAGATGGCCGCCAACATCAAGCAGAATGCCGACAACGCGGCCCAGACCGAGAAGATCGCCCGCCAGTCGGCGATCGACGCGGAAACCTCGGGTCAGGCGGTGAACAAGGCCGTCGACGCCATGCAGACGATCGCCGAGAAGATCACCATCGTGCAGGAGATCGCGCGCCAGACCGACCTGCTGGCCCTGAACGCGGCGGTCGAGGCCGCGCGGGCTGGCGAGCACGGCCGCGGCTTCGCCGTCGTCGCCTCGGAAGTGCGCAAGCTGGCCGAGCGCTCGCAGACCGCCGCCGCGGAGATCAGCGCGGTGTCGTCCGACACCGTCAAGGCCGCCCAGTCGGCGGGCGAGATGCTGACCACCCTGGTGCCCAACATCCGCAAGACCGCCGAGCTGGTCTCCGAGATCAGCGCCGCCTGCCGCGAGCAGGACATCGGCGCCAGCCAGATCAACGAAGCCATCCAGCAACTGGACAAGGTCACCCAGCAGAACGCTTCGGCGTCCGAACAGATGTCGGCGACCTCCGAGGAACTGGCCGCCCAGGCCGAGGAGCTGCAGACCTCGATCGCCTATTTCCGCACCAGCGCCAACGGCCACGCCGCTCCGCGTCGTCCGGCCGCCCGGCCCAGCGTCCATTCGGCGGCCAAGCGTCCGGCCAGCGCGGCCGCGCGCAAGCCCGCCGCGCCGACCCGCAATACGGTCGCCGCCCAGCAGGCCCGGGCCACCGGCTTCGCCCTGGACCTGACCAACGGCGGTCCGGACGCCGACGACGCCGACTTCCGCGAGTACGCCTGATGGCCGGAGCGTCCGACCACCAGTTCGTCACCCTGGGCCTGGGCGCGGAGGTCTTCGCGGTGTCGGTCTCGCACGTGCGCGAAATCCTGGACTACCAGGCGCCGTTCGCGATCCCGGACGGGCCCAGCTACCTGATGGGCCTGACCGACGTGCGCGGCCGAGGCACCCCGACCATCGACCTGCGCATGAAGCTGGGCCTGCCGCCCGTTCCGCCGAACGGCGCGACCCGCATTCTCGTGCTGGACGTGCCGCTGGCGGATCGCGTGCTGTCGCTTGGCCTGATCGCCGACCGCGTCATCGAGGTCGTCGCCTTCTCGGAGGGGCAGATCGAAGCCGCGCCGGACATCGGCGTGCCCTGGCGGTCGGAATACATTCAGGGCGTGGTACGGCGCGACTCTTCCACGGGAAATGGGGGGTTTGTCGTGATTTTCGACCTCGCCCGCCTACTGACCGCCCAGGACGCCGCCGTGCTCAGCCAGGCGGCCTGACGCAACTCCCGGCGACCCGAGAGAGGTTGCCCGCAAAGTACGGCGCGTAGACGCCGCGACGGAGAACCCCGTGTCGAGACGAGCCGCGGCCGCGCTTCAGGCGCCCGAAACCGAACAACTCAGCGCCCGCAATTTCCAGCGGCTGGCGACGTTCATCCAGGACTATAGCGGCATCAAGATGCCGGCCAACAAGCGCACCATGCTGGAAGGGCGCTTGCGCCGCCGCATGCGCGCCACCCGGATCGGCGACGTCAACGAGTACTGTCGCTTCCTGTTCGAGGAAGACGGCCTGGCCGCCGAGACGATCCACCTGATCGACGCGGTGACGACCAACAAGACCGAGTTCTTCCGCGAGCCGGCCCACTTCGACTTCCTGATCGCCAAGGGGCTTCCGGCCTTGGCGGCGAAGGGCAAACGCGAGATCAAGATCTGGAGCTCGGCCTGCTCGACGGGCGCCGAGCCTTACACGATCGCCATGGTCATGGACGAGTTCCGCGAAAAGCATCGCGGCGTCGACTACTCGATCCTGTGCACCGACATCTGCACCGAGGTTCTGGACCAGGCCGTCGCCGGCCGCTTCTCCGAGCAGATGATCGAGCCGGTCTCGATGGCCCGCCGTCAGCGCTACTTGATGCGCAACCGCGACGCCTCGCGCAACGAGGTGCGGATCCGCGCCGACCTGCGCGGCAAGCTCTCGTTCGCCCGGTTGAACCTGATGGACGACGCCTATCCGATCGAGAACGACCTCGACATCGTCTTCTGCCGCAACATCCTGATCTATTTCGACAAGGCCACCCAGGCAAAAGTGCTCAAGCGTCTGTGCAACCATCTGTCGCCTGGCGGGTACCTGTTCCTAGGGCATTCTGAATCGATCGTCGGCATCGACCTGCCGGTCGTCCAGATCGCCAACACCGTGTTCCAGAAGCGGTAGGAGCCTCCATGGCCGCGGCCCGGAAGATCCGAGTTCTGATCATCGACGACTCCGCCACCGTGCGGCAGACCCTGGCTTCGATCCTTTCGGAGGATCCGCAGATCGAGGTGCTGGGCGTGGCGTCGGATCCCTTCGTGGCGGCCAAGCGCATCGCCGAGGAGATCCCCGACGTCATCACCCTGGACGTCGAGATGCCGCGCATGGACGGCATCACCTTCCTGCGCAAGCTGATGGCGCAGCGACCGATCCCGGTGGTGATGTGCTCGTCCTTGACCGAAGCGGGGTCGGAGACCCTGCTACAGGCCCTGGAAGCCGGCGCTGTCGACATCATCCTCAAGCCGAAGATGGGCGTCGCCGACCACCTGCTGGAATCGAAGATCCGCATCTGCGACGCGGTGAAGGCCGCGGCCGGCGCCAAGATCGCGGGCTCCAAGCGCGTGATCCCGCAGATCGCGCGCCCGGACCATGAGCCGCAGAAGAAGCTGACCGCCGACGCCATGCTGCCGCCGCCCATAGCGACCAAGGCCATGGCGCGCACGACGGAGTCGATCATCTGCATCGGCGCCTCGACCGGAGGCACCGAGGCCTTGCGCGTGTTGCTGGAAGGCCTGCCGCCGGACTCGCCGGGCGTCGTCATCGTCCAGCACATGCCCGAGAAGTTCACCGCCTCGTTCGCCAAGCGCCTGGACAGCCTGTGCGCGGTCGAGGTGAAGGAGGCGGAGGACGGCGACACGGTCCGTCGCGGCCGGGTGCTGATCGCGCCGGGCAACAAGCACACGCTCCTGGAGCGCAGCGGGGCCCGCTACTACGTCACGGTCAAGGACGGCCCTCTGGTCTCGCGCCACCGGCCGTCGGTCGACGTGCTGTTCCGCTCGGCCACCCGCTCGGCCGGCTCGAACGCGGTCGGGGTGATCATGACTGGCATGGGCGACGACGGTGCGCGCGGCATGTCCGAGATGAAGCAGGCCGGGGCGTTCACGCTCGCGCAGGACGAGGCCACCTCGGTGGTGTTCGGGATGCCCAAGGAAGCGATCGCGCTGGGCTGCGTGGACCGCGTGGTTCCGCTGCAAAACCTGACGCTCGAGATGCTGCGGGCCGCGAGCCGGTAGGCCGGGTCCGCGAGGGTCGCAACAGATACATACGTCATTCCCGCCACGAGGGCGGAATGACGGAAGTTCGGGGCTAGAGGCGAGCGCCTAGAACAGGAGATCGTCGTCCTCGACGACTTCGGCCAACTCGGCCTCCGCCGGCGTCTCACCCAACGCGTCCGTCAGGGCGCGGTGCACCTCGCGTTCCTGGGCCATCGTGTATTGCTTGGCCAGCCTGTCGGTCAGCGGGCGCAGGGCCGAGGCGATATCGTCGGTGGCGATCTCGCCGTCGCCGGCGAGGTCCAGGAGCTGGTTGGCGGCGTCGTCCAGCACCGAGCCGATCTGCTTGTGGAAGTCGAAACGTTGGGAGGCGCGGCGCAGCATGTCGACGACCTCGGCGCCTTGGCGGGCGACGGCGTTGAGCGCGGTTTCGACGCCGTCGCCAGCCTTACCGATGCGGGTGACCGCGTCGCTCAGGACATTCGCGGCCGCGGCGGCCTTGCACGCCTCGCCATCTTGCGCGGCTTCTCGCTGGCCAAGGGCCTCGGCGGCGTTGAACAGACCTTCAAGGGCGCTGGTCGTGTGGCCGGCCGACTTTTCCAGGTGGATGGCGTGCTGGCGCAGTTCGATGGCGATGACGCCCAGCGGCTTGCCGGTCTCGCCGATGCGGCTGCACTTCAGCGTGGTGTTCAGCGCCATCATCTGCACGTCGGCGCGGATGTTCTGGATGCCGGCGATGCGTTCGGTCAGCTCGCGCGCCGAGACGGCGGCCGAACGGCTGACGTCTTCAGCGGCCTGCTCGCCCGCGGTCATGTCACCGACCAGTTCCAGGGCCTGGCCGACATTGCCTTCCAGGTTGCGCAGGAAGTTGGTCTCGGCGCCGCCAGCGTTATTCGAGCTCTGGCCCGAGGCCAGGTCGCGCAGGCGCAGCAGTTCAGTGGCGTCGGCGGCCATCCCGATAATGTTCTGACCGATACGCGAGACCTCGCGGTGGAAGTCCTCGGCCGTTGCGTTCGTCTGGGCGCCCAGCAGGCGGTGGACAAAGGCGTGGGCGCGCGCGCGCGGCTCGGCGTCCAGGGCGGCGATCTCGCGCGACTCGTCCAGGAACTTCAGGCCGGCCTGGACGTGCTCGATCCGCTGGCGGGTGATGTCGCCGATCTGCAGGGCGGCGAGGCCCGAGCCAACCTTCTTCTGGACGTCGCGCGCCAGGGTCGCGACGCTGGTGGCGACCTGGGCGATCTTGGCATGGTGGTCGGCTATGGCGCCGGCGCTGGCGGTCAGGGCGTCCGGCACGGCCGGCAGCAAGGCCACGCAGTCGCGGGCCAGCTCATGCTCGTGGGTCAGGGCGCCGCGCAGGGTGTGGTCCAGGCCCGCCAGCTCGCCCGCGAACGCGTCCAGCTGGGTGCGGCCCATATCGATGCAGTCGTAGATCTCCTGGGCGAAGATCGCGAACTCCGGCCCGGCGGCGGCGATGCCGCCCGAGGTGATCTTGATGTTGATGGCGAAGACGCGGAGATAGGCCAGGTGCTGGCGCATCTCCTCGATGCATGCGCCCAGGCGGTCGCCGAACTTGACCAGTTCGCTGACCCGCTCGCGGCGGGCGCCCAGGCTGTCGGGCAGGGACTTCAGGGACTCGGCGGCGCGGGCCAGGTCGGCGGCGGTGCTCGACACCGTCTCGGCGTCCAGATTGCCGCGCATGCTGTCCAGGCCGGCGATCAGGGCGCTGACGCCGTCGACCGCGCGCGACAGCACGTCGCCGGCTTCCAGGAAGCGACCTTCGACCACCTGACGAGCGGATTCCAGACGCTGGCTGATCCGTGCGCCCTCGCTGGACGGGGCCGTGGTCTGCGAGACCGTCGCTTCTGCTGACAAGCCCATGAAATCGCCGATTGTTTTTCTCGGCCGCCACTATCGCGCGGATGTGCGAAGGGGCGGTAAAGATCAGCGGAAAATTTAGACTCTAAGCGCTGGCCGCCGCGGCCTGGTCATGGTCGGTGCGGACCTCCATCGCCTCGCCGATGGCGGCGAACAGGGCGGCGCTGGTGATCGGCTTTTGCAAGTGGACGTCGGCCCCGGCTTCGCGGCTGGCGTGGACGTGCTCGGGCCGGGCATTGGCCGTCAGCATGATGATCGGCGCGCGCGGCGCCCCCATCGAGACCTCCAGGGCGCGGATTCGCCGGACCGCCTCCAGGCCGTCCATTACCGGCATCTGCATGTCCATCAAGACCAGGTCGGGCGGAGACAGGCCGTACATCTCGACCGCTTCGAGCCCGTTTTCGACGCAGACGATGTCGGCGACCTCGGCCAGCATCAGCTCGACGACCTTGCGGTTGGTCGGATGGTCATCGGCGACCAGGACGCGCGGCGCGCCGGAGGGGGCCGCGGCGACATCGTCGTTCTGGGACGCGGCCTGCTCGCTCGTGGCCAGTGGCAGGGCGAACCAGAAGGACGAGCCGACGTCGGGGGTGCTGTCGCAATCCAGCTCGCCGCCCATCAGCTCGATCAGCTCGCGCGAGATGGCCAGGCCCAGGCCCGTGCCGCCGAAGCGGCGGGTGAACGAGGCGTCGGCCTGTTGGAAGCGCTCGCAGATACGAGCCTTGGTGGTCTCGTCGAAGCCGATACCGGTGTCGGTGACCGCGAAGCGTGTGCGGCCCTGGTCGTCCAGGGTGACGGTCAGGGCGACCTCGCCCCGGTCGGTGAACTTGACGGCGTTGCTGAGAAGGTTGGTCAGCACCTGGCGCAGGCGGGCGCTGTCGCCGGCGACGGTCCGGTCGGCGCCGACCTCGACCGCCACGCTCATGCGCACGCCCTTCTCGTCGGCGCGCAGGGCGCACAGCGCCGCCACCGAGCGGGCCATGTCGCCCAACTCGAACGGCGCGGCCTCGATCATCATCTGGCCCGCCTCGATGCGGACCAGGTCCAGCACGTCCGACAGCAGCCGCTCTAGGCTGCGCCCAGAGGCCGAGATGATGTCGACCAGCTCGCGCGCGCGGGGATCGGTGGACACCTTCGACAGCAGGTCCGCTCCGGCGATGATGCCGTTCAGCGGCGTGCGGATCTCATGGCTCATATTGGCCAGGAAGGCGCTCTTGGCCTGGCTGGCCTGTTTGGCCTGTTCCAAGGCCGCGCCCAGGGCGTCGGTCGCGGCCTTCCGGGCGGTGATGTCCTCGCCTAGGGTGATCAGGTGGCGCGCGCCGACATCGTCGTAGGTCGCCAGGGTCTTGATCACCAGGTGGCGGGTTTCGCCGCCGATCTCGAGCGTTTCGTCCAGCACCTGCATCTCACCGCTGCGCAGGACCTCGGCCTCGACGGCGCGGGCCCGTTCGGCGCGGGCGGACAGGAGCACCTGGTCGCCGGTCCGCCCGATCGCCTCGTCGGCGACCAGGTCCAGGGCGTCCTCGGCGGCGCGGTTGATCAGGACGTAGCGGCGGTCCTCGACGTTCTTGACCGTCAGCGGCAGCGGCAGGAGCTGCAGCACGGTGCGCAGGAAGCCTTGGGTTTCCACCTCCTCGGTCACGTTGCGGGCGGTGGCGAGCAGACGGACGATGCGGCCTTGCGCGTCGTGGACCGGGGCGATGGTGGTGTCGCAATAGACCCGCGCCTTGGATGCTCCGCCCAGGAAGGCGCGGAAGCGAGCGACCGTGCCGTCGGCGGCGAGATTGAATGAGCGGTCCAGCGAGAAGCGGCTTTCCTCGGGCCACAGGGCGCGCCAGTCGGCGGCGACTCCGGAGGGTTCCCCGAACAGGGCCAGGGCTCTCTGGTTAGCGTGTTCCACGACGCCGTCGGCGCGCAGGATCCAGGCGCTGTCCTGGTTGGCTTCGAGGATGTTCAGATAGCCGTAGGCGCGGGTCGACTCGGAAGGCGCGCGGATATCGGGTTCAGATTCTGGCTGCGACATTAAGCGCCTGCGACTTCCGGACCAGCATAGGGTCATGCTTGGCTGAAAAGACCGTTAAGCGCGCCAGTCGACGGATGGGCGCCGTTGCTCCGAGGCGCGGTCGCGCTCACAGTTCCCGCTGTTTCGAATCCGGCAGGACCTAGCATGATCGACATCGACGACCGCATCGCCGCGGCGGCCTTCCGCCGGCTTGTCGAGCACCTGCGGATGCGCACTGACGCTCAGAACGTCGACCTGATGGGCCTGGCCGGCTTCTGTCGCAATTGCCTGGGCGACTGGGTGAGCGAGGCCTCGGAAGGGGCGCTGGACAAGACCGCCGGGCGCGAGGCGGTATACGGCATGCCCATGTCGGCGTGGAAGGCCAACCACCAGACGCCCGCGACGCCCGAGCAACTGGCGCGCATGGACGCCAGCGTGGCCCTGAACAAGAAACTCAGAGGGGAGGGATGAGCGGACCCAGCCGTCGTGGGATCTCAAGCGCCTCGGCCACGCCGACGGCCGTGGGGACCAGGGCGGTCGCGGCGTCGAACAAGGCTACGCCGCCGCCCCATGGCGCGGGTCTCTATCGCCCGCGCAGATAGACCTCGGCGATCGCCAGGTTCGGGACCCAGGCCAGGAACGAGATCGCGCGGTACCAGGGCAGGAACGGCAGGTCGAGCATCAGAACCAGCGGCAGGTAGAGTCGCAGGGTGACGGCCGCCAGGGTCAGGGCCCAGGAGCGGATCATCCAGCGGCGATGCTCGGTGAAGCGGCCCCGCGCCGCCGCCCGCCAGCCCAGCAGGTTCACGGCGATCCAGATCACCGCCAGGCTCCCAAAGCCCGCTGAGGCGATCGGGCCCGCATGGGAGCCGGGCGCCAGGATCAGTCCCGCCACGCCGCCGACCAGGCAGGCCAGCACATAGGTCCGGCCGATCCAGCGATGCGCTCCGGCTCGGCGCAGGACGGGCAGGAACTGCAGCGAGCCCAGCAGGAGGGCGGTGACCGCGCCGGCGACGTGGACGACCAACCAGGGCACGCCCAGCGGATTGCCCAGCGCCTCCCCCGGGGTCGTGGGCGGATGCAGCAGGTAACGGGCCGAATAGCCGGCGACGCCGATGCAGAGCAGGGCGGCCAGCAGCCAGAAGGCGCGGGTGGGCCAGGGGATCAGGGCAGGGGTGGTCAAGTCGGGTCCTCGGCGTGGTCTCGTCGAACCTCGTTGCGGCGATCGCCACGGCTCGCTAGGCCTTGCTTCGCGAACGGCGCCAGGGCTTCGCGAACGGGATCGGAATGGGCGAAGCGGTCAACAAGACACGGCGATGGGCCATCGACCTGGCGATGCTGGTCGCCATCGGCCTGCTGATGGGGTTTCTGGGTCCGTTCGCCTCCGAGCGTGTCCCCACGCTATGGCGCTATGTCTACTGGATGATCTGCATGGTCGGCGGCGGCCTTATCGGCGTCGTTCTGGACCGTCTGATGGAGAGGCGTGTTCGCTCGATCTGGCGGCGAACCTTGCTGGTCTCGACGCTGATGACGCCCCTGGTGTCACTGCATGTCATGACCACCGAGCACCTGCTTCTGGACGGTCGCTTCAATTGGACGGGTTATTGGTGGCTTCAGCGCCAGGTGCTGCCGATCTCGCTGGCGGTGATGGTGGTGCGGGCGTTGGTCTGGATCCCGAGGCCCCACAGGGTCGAGACCCGCACCGTCGTCGAACCGCCCCTGCCCGAGGCCGAAGCCGCCTTCCGCAAGCGGCTATCGGCCAGGCGGCGCGGCGCCCGGCTGATCGCTGTCGAGGCTCACGACCACTACCTGAAGGTTCACACCGACGCCGGCGAGGAATTGGTCACCCTACGTTTCGCCGACGCGCTGGACGAACTGGCCAAGGTCCATGGCTGGCGGGTCCACCGCTCGTGGTGGGTCGCCGCCGAGGCGGTCGAGGGCGTGCGCTGGCGGCGCGCGCGGGCGAGGTGCGCCTGGCTAGCGGTCTGGAAGCGCCCGTCAGCCGCACCTATGCGCCGGTGCTGAAGGACGCGGGCTGGTTCTAACCCCCGCACGACTCCCGCACGATCAGGTCGGTCGGCAGGGTCTCCGGGTCGTGGTCGCCGTCCTGGTCCAGGATGCGGGAGACCAGCAGGCGTCCGGCCTTGGAGGTGTCCTGCTTGATCGTGCTGAGCGCCGGTGTCGAGAGACGCGAGAGCAGCATGTCGTCATAGCCGACCACCGAGACGTCCTCGGGCGCGCGCAGGCCGGCGCGCCGCAGGGCCCGGATGGCGCCCAGGGCGACCAGGTCGGACGAGGCGAAGATGGCGTCGAAGGTCGCGCCGCGACGCAGCAGGCGGCTGACGGCGGCCTCGGCCGATTCCATCTCGAAATCGACCGGCAGCACCAGGGACGGCTCCGGCTCTAGGCCGCTTTCGCGCAGGGCGTCCAGATAACCTTCGCGGCGCTGGGCCGCTTCGGGGTGGGTCTCGCCCAGGAAGACGATCCGTTTGCGGCCCAGGCGCGCCAGGTGAAGCGTCGCGCGGCGGCCGCCCAGGAAGTTGTCCGAGCCGATCGAGCAGTATTTCTGGCCCGGCAGCTGGGCGCCCCAGACCACGAAGCGGGCGTCGGTGGCGGCCAGCTGGTTGAAGGCCTCGTGCAGGTCGCCCTGGCCCAGGAAGATCGTGCCGTTGGCCCGGCTGGCGGTGGCGGCCAGATAGAGGTCGTCATAGTTGGCCGGCGCGGTATGGCTGACGGTGAAGTCGCAGCCGCGATCGCGCGCGGCCTCGCCGATATTAGCCAGCAATTCCAGGAAGAACGGGTGCGACAGCGGTAGCGGCCGGCCGTGGGTGCGGGGCATGACGATGGCGATCGCCCCCTCGGCCCCGATCGGCGCGGCCGGCATATAGCGGCGGAACGAGTAGCCGCGCTCCTTCGCCAGGGCCCAGATCTTCTGTTTTGTCTTTGTACTGATCGAATGGTGATCGTTCAGCGCCCGCGAGACCGTCGAGACCGAGACGCCGGCGATCGCCGCGAGGTCTTCAAGCGTGATGTTGTTGCTGTTATCGTTGACCATCGCGCTCAAGTAATAAGAATAAGAGGCCGTAAGGCCGGGGGAAAAGGAAGCCTTTGCCAGGAGAGCCGCAAGACCTCCGAAGCGTGGTCGCGACCGCGCCGCCGAAGGCCAATCTCAGCTTCCTTCAGATCTGGAACATGTGCTGTGGCCTGTTCGGCGTGCAGATCGTGTGGGGCTTGCAGAACGTCAACACCAGCCGGATCTTCCAGACCCTGGGGGCGGACGTCAACGAACTGGCGATCCTGTGGATCGCCGCGCCGATCACGGGGCTTCTGGTGCAGCCGATCGTCGGCCATCTCAGCGACCGAACGTGGGGGCGACTGGGCCGCCGTCGGCCCTACCTGCTGTATGGCTCGATCGTGACCGCCATCGCCCTGGTGCTGATGCCCAACGCTCCGACGGTGATCACCGCGAGCCTGGCCCTGTGGCTGCTGACCGCCTCGATCAATGTCGCCATGGAACCGTTCCGGGCCTTCGTCGCCGATTCCCTGCCCAACGAGCAGCGCACGGCCGGCTTCGCCATGCAGGTGTTTTTCATCGGCGCGGGGGCGGTGTTCGCTTCGGCCCTGCCATGGCTGTTGTCGCACGGCTTTGGCGTTTCGAGCCAGGCCGCGCCGGGCGTCCTGCCGCGGTCCGTGCATGCGGCCTTCTATGTCGGGGCCGCCGGCCTGATGGTCGCGGTGCTGTGGACCGTGTTCAGCACCACCGAGACCCCGCCCGAGCGTCTGGCTTCCGGCGCGCCGGCCGTCGCGGCTCGCACACCGTCGCCGGCGACGATCGTCTGGATGCGTAACAGCGGCCTGCTGTGGATGGCGGGCGCGGCGATCGTGGCCCTGTGCGCCTTCCTCGGCCGCTGGGGGCGTGAGATCTATGTGCTGGCGATCCTGGGTCTGATTTTCGGCGCGGCTCAATTGGCGACCAGCTGGCAGCGTGATCGGGGTCGCACGTCCGTTGGTCTCCTCGAAGTGGTCGAGGATATCGTCCATATGCCGCGGGTGCTCAAGCGCCTGGCGGTGGTCCAGTTCTTCACCTGGTTTGGCCTGTTCGCCCTGTGGATCTACGCCACTCCGGCCGTGACCGCGCGTCACTACGGCGCCGTGGACACCGCCTCGGCCGCCTACAACACCGGCGCGGACTGGGTGGGGGTGCTCTTCGCGGGCTACAACGGCGTGGCGGCCATCGCGGCCCTGGCGCTGCCGTTGCTGGCCAGACGGGTCGGACGTCCCGCCAGCCACGCCATCTGTCTGACCCTGGGCGCGGCGGGTTTCGCCGGCTTCGTGCTGATCGACGATCCGGTGCTGCTGTGGATCCCGATCGTCGGTATCGGCCTGGCGTGGGCGTCGATCATGTCGGCTCCCTACGCCATGCTCTCCAGCGCCGTGCCGCCGGGCAAGATGGGCGTCTATATGGGCATCCACAATCTGTTCCTGGTGATCCCCCAAATGGTCGCCGCCACCGTACTTGGGCCGCTGGTGGCCCGCGTGCTGGGCGGCCAGGCGATCCTGGCCCTGGCCCTGGCCGGCGGCGCCTTCGCCATCGCGGCCGTCATGGCCCTGACCATTCGCGACCACGCGGAGCGCGGCTGACCCTCTTCGCCCGTCGGCGGACTCTGGCCTGCCTGATTTTGCGAAACGCCCCGTCATCGAACCTCACTATCCACCCAACGCAAAAATTGCGCAACGATTTTGCGTAACGCAGGTCGCAATGCCTTATTGGGCAACGATTTTGCGTGTCATTGCGCGGCATTTTGCGTAAATTTCCGTAACATCGCTCTTGCAAGGCGCGCAAATTGGCGCAAAAACGGCGCAACAAGAGAGCGCGGCAGTCCCCGGGATTGCCCGAAATTGCGCAAAAATTGCGTAAACCTCTCGCGGGGGAAACGGAGGAGGGAGCGGCGCCGCGGGGCGCCTGTCCGGTCGGCGGTCACGAGACGCGGCCCGGATCATCGACATCACAAGAGCAACCAACGTCGGCCCGATCGGTGGGACCGGCGTGAACCGAACACAAAACGACCCGCGGTTCAGGCGCGGGCGATCAAGACGTTAGGGAGCAGAGGGATGAGGAAGTTCGATTTCGGCCCAGGCCGGAAGTCCGTCCTGCGGGGGACTGTTTCGCTGGCGGCGCTATGCGCTCTCGGCATGGCCGGCCAAGCCTACGCGCAGGAAGCCGCCAAGAGCGATCCGGCCGACACCGTCGACGAGGTCGTCGTGGTCGGCGTGCGCAAGTCGCTGGAGACCGCGCAGAACATCAAGAAGAATTCCGACACGGTGGTCGACTCGATCACCGCGACCGACATCGGGGCGTTCCCCGACAAGTCCGTGGCCGAGGCGCTGCAGCGCGTCCCCGGCATCACCGTTTCGCGTCTGCAGTCCAGCGATGACAGTTCGCACTTCTCGGCCGAGCCGGCCAGCGTGCTGATCCGCGGCCTGACCCAGGTGCGCACCGAGTTCAACGGCCGTGACAGCTTCTCGGCCGACGCCAATCGCGGCCTGAACTTCAACGACATCTCGCCCGAGCTGATGGCGGGCGTCGACAGCTACAAGAACCAGACGGCCGAGATGATCGAGGGCGGCATCGCCGGCACGGTCAACCTGCGCACCCGCCTGCCGTTCGACAGCAAGGGCCGGGTGATCTCGCTGACGGGCAAGGCCAACTACGGCGACAAGTCCGAGAAGGTCACCTACGAGTATTCGGGCATCATCTCCGACAGCTGGGACACCAGCATCGGCCGCATCGGCCTGATGGCCAACTACGCCAACTCGCACGTCCTGACCCAGACCGAAGGCGTGGTCATGCAGCGCCTGGGCACGTTCTGCTCGGCCGGCTACCAGGACGCCAGCGGCAAGGCGATCGTCAAGTCGGACGGCACGATCGCCTGTACGGCTAATCCCTACGGTGGGTCGAGCTGGGTGTTCATCCCCGACCAGGTCAACTATTCGCAGGTCGTCTACGACCGTAAGCGCCACGGCACGGCGCTGGCCTTCCAGTACGAGAACAACGAAGGCAACGTCCGCTTCTCGGCCCAGTACAACGACAGCTACTACAAGAACGCCTGGCTCGAGCGCAGCGTGAACGTGGTGGGCTTTGGCCTGTGGGCCTCGCCGGCCTTTTCGCCGCAGACCACGGCGTTCCTCGCGCCCGCGGCGGGCACGTCCGCCTTCACCTTCGGCGCCGACGGCATGCTGACCTCGGGTGTCCTGACCCAGCCGACCGGCGATTGGGGCGGCAGCACGGCCGACAACATCGCGCGCGGCTCGGCCGTCGCCGGCCTGCCGTTCGTCAACTACTGCGGCGCCGGCGCGACCTGCGCCACCCAGCGCCAAGGCCTCTACATCGAGAACCAGGCCCGGAACTTCAACCACTCCGAGGGCACCAAGGACTTCTCGATGCATCTCGACTGGGATGTCAGCGAGAACCTGAAGACCAGCTTCGACAGCCAGTACATCAAGGCCACGACCGACAACTACGACATCCTGGTCGCCAACCGCACCATGGCCGACGCCAAGTACGAGGTGAACGGCGATGGCACGCCCAAGATCACTCTGCTGCCGGGCTCGAACGTCAACTACGCGCCGGGCGGCTTCGCCAACCCGCACAACTACTGGATCCCGTTCATCCAGGACCACTACGAGGACAACGACGCCAAGGAACTGGCCCTGCGCGCCGACGCCGAATACAGCTTCGGAGGCGGTGGCTGGCTGAACTCGCTGAAGGTGGGCGTGCGTTACGCCGACCGGAAGCAGAACGTCCGCTACTCGACCTACAACTGGTCGCCGGTGGCCGCGCCGTGGAACTGCAACGGCCCGGGCTTCAATATCGACAACACCACCCCGACGCCGTACCCGGCGGCCTGCGGTCGAACCGATACTTTCCAGGGCTACGGCGCGGGCATCTGGACCACGACCGGGCTCGGCGACTTCTACAACGGCAAGGTCTTCCCGAACGGCGACATGGTGTTCCTGAGCAAGGACACGCTGGCCGACCGCGAAGGGTTGATCAAGGCGCTGTCGGGCAAGACCACCAACTCGCCCATGCAGTGGACCCCGCTGTGCGAACGCGCCACCAACACCGAGGGCTGCTTCATTCCGCCCGAGATGCTGAAGGTGCAGGAGAAGACGCAAGCCGCCTACGCCATGCTGCGCTTCGGCGGCGACGACAAGACGATCGGCGGGTTCACCGTTCAGGGCAATGTCGGCATCCGCTTCGTGCGCACCGACGTGTCGAGTTCAGGCGGCGTCGCCTTCCCGGTCAACACCTGGTACGCGACCGCGGCCGCGATCCCGTGCTCCACGCCGCTGTCGGGCAACAACGTCACCAACATCTCGTGCTGGCTGAAGCCTGACCTGCTAGCCTTCTCCAACGGTGGCTCGTCGCTGAACGACTACGGCCAGAAGCACGACAACTGGCTGCCAAGCTTCAATGTTCGCTTCGGCTTGACCGACAAGCAGTTCGTCCGCTTCGCCGCCTCGCGCGCCCTGTCGCGTCCGGATTTCGGCCTGCTGCGCAACTATGTCGGCGTGCAGAGCCCGGCCATCAACACCGGCCCGGACTCGCCCTATGTCATCTGGAACGACCCGAACGGGCCGCACACCGCGGCCAACGTCAAGGGCTATAACTTCCAGTTCAACGCGGACTCCGGCTACGCGGCCCTCAAGCCGATCACCGCCGACCAGTTCGACATCACCTACGAGAACTACTTCACGCCCTCGA
The DNA here is from genome assembly GCF_058681635.1 of Caulobacter sp. ALps2. NCBI lineage: Bacteria > Pseudomonadati > Pseudomonadota > Alphaproteobacteria > Caulobacterales > Caulobacteraceae > Caulobacter > Caulobacter sp. ALps2. The sequence goes on along the minus strand of NZ_CM178743.1, from coordinate 1,085,275 downwards.
GCTCGTTCACCGCGGCGCTGTTCTACAAGAAGCTGAACGGCAGCATCGCCTACGGCGAGTTCCTGCGGGAGTTCACCAACAACGGTTCGACTCAGAACGTACTGGTGCGCGGCCCGCGCAACGGCAATGGCGGCGGCGACCTGAAGGGCTTCGAGCTGGCCTACCAGACCTTCTTCGACTTCCTGCCGGGGATCTGGAGCGGTCTGGGCGTCCAGGCCAACTGGACCCACACCAAGCAGTCGGGGATCAGCAACTCCAACCTCGCCAACCAGCCGGGCTACGCGGCGGGCGGCACCGTCGCCTTCGGCGGCGGCCTGCAGGTCAACGGCCAGGTGATGGACAGCCACCGCCTCGCGGGCATCTCCGACAACGCCTACAACATCGTGGGCCTGTACGAGAAAGGACCGATCGCGATGCGCCTGGCGTACAACTGGCGGTCCAAGTTCCTGACCAACAACCTCGACTGCTGCATCGGCATGCCGATCTACCAGAAGGCCGCCGGCTATCTGGACGGGTCGATCCGCTGGTCGGTCAACGACAAGGTCGAGGTGTCGATGGAAGCGTCGAACCTGCTCAACACCACCTCGGTGTTCCAGCAGCAGGTGTTCGGCGACAGCGGCCTGACGCCCAACGCCAAGCCGGTCGTCAAGGACACGGGCTGGATCCGCAACGATCGCCGGATCCAGTTCGGCGTCCGCGTGAAGTACTAGTCTAGAGGAACGGCGCCGCGATCACCGTCGCGGCGCCGGACCAATTCGGGGTCCGACCATGCGGACAGGCAACCAAGAAGCGGCCTTCAAGGTCGTGATCGTCGGCGGCGGAACAGCCGGGTGGATGTGCGCGGCGGGAATGTCGCGGCTTCTGGACTCGCGCGACTACGCCATCACCCTGGTCGAGTCCGACGAGATCGCGACCGTGGGCGTGGGCGAGGCGACCCTGCCGCACATCAAGACCTTCAACGACATGCTGGGCGTCGACGAGGTCGCGTTCCTGCGCGAGACCCAGGGCACGTTCAAGCTCGGCATCGAGTTCCGCGATTGGGGCACGCCGGGCGACCTCTACCACCATCCGTTCGGCACGTTCGGCGAGCCGTGGGCCGGGGTCGACTTCCAGCACCACTGGGCGCGCGCCAAGCTGGCCGGCCTCGGTCCGGCGTCGCTGCAGGCTTATTCCTACGCCGTCACCGCGGCCCGCGCGAACGCCTTCGAATTTCCGAACGAGGATCAGAAGTCCATCCGTTCGACCTATGCCTACGCCTACCATTTCGACGCCGGCCTCTACGCCGCCTACCTGCGGCGGTGGTCGGTCGCGCGCGGTGTGACCCGTGTCGAGGGCATGGTCACCGACATCGCCCAGGACGGCGAGACCGGTCAGGTCACCGCCATCACCCTGAAGTCCGGCCAGGTCGTCGTCGGCGATCTCTTCGTCGACTGCACCGGCTTCCGCTCGCTCTTGCTGGGCGGGCTGATGAAGGCCGAGTGGGAGGACTGGGCCAAGTGGCTGCCATGCGACCGCGCCCTGGCCGCGCCCTGTGGCCGGGCTGGCGACTTCAGCCCCTATACGCGCTCCACCGCCCAGGAGGGCGGCTGGATCTGGCGCATCCCGCTGCAGCACCGGACCGGCAACGGCTATGTGTTCTCCAGCGCCTTCATGGACGAAGAGCGGGCCCGCGACACGTTGCTGGCCCAGCTCGACGCCCCGGCCCAGATGGAGCCGAAGCTGCTGCGTTTTGCCGCCGGTCGCCGCAAGGATGGATGGCGCAAGAACGTCGTGGCCATGGGCCTGGCCTCGGGGTTTCTGGAGCCGCTGGAGTCGACCAGCATCTTCCTGATCCAGGCGGCGGTGGTCGACCTGATCAACCTGATGCCGACCAAGCGCACGGGCATGGACCCGCGCCTGGCGGCCGAGTTCAACCGCCTGTTCGAGATCCAGTACGACCGGGTCCGCGACTTCCTCATTCTGCATTACCGCCTGAACCAGCGGGTCGGGCAGCCGCTGTGGGACCATGTGCGGACCATGGAGATCCCGGCCAGCCTGGAAGAGAAGCTGGCCTTGTTCGAGGGGCGGGCCGGCTTGCCGGACTACAAGTACGGTCTGTTCTCGCGCGACAGCTGGCTGTCGGTGCTGGAAGGGCAGGGGCTGACGCCGCGCGCCTATGATCGTCTGGCCGAGGCTATGCCGCTGGACGTACTGGGCGCCAAGCTGGCCGACCTGAAGACCCGGATCGACAGCAATGTCGCGGCGATGAGTTCGCATGCGGACTTCATCGGCCGTTATGCGCCGGGCGCGGTCGAAGCGCCGCGAAAGGCGGCGGCCCAATGAGCGCCGCCCCGAACCACGTCGTGATCGTGGGTCGTGACGCGCCGCTGTGGCTGTCGGCCGCCGTCCTGCGCGTCGCGCTCGAGCCGGCCGGCGTGGCGGTCACGGCGGTGGAGTTGCCCAGCCGCCTGACCACCGCCAGCGTTCATGCGTCCCTGCCGACGCTGGAGGCGTTGCACAATCTCCTGGGCCTCGACGAGTCGGCGCTGATGCGCGGCGTTGGCGGGACCTTCTCGCTGGGCGGCAATTTCGTCGATCTGACCGGTCAGGCGCCGGCCTTCTTCCACGCTCACGGCGCCCATGGCGCGCCGATCGATGGCCGCGACTTCTTCCCGTTCTGGCTGAAGGCGCGGGGCCTGGGTCTCAACGCCGAGTTCGCCGACTTCTCGCTGACGGCCGCCGCCGCCAAGCACGGCCGGTTCGTGATGCCCGACGAGGAGACCGAGGTCTTTGGTCGCGCCGACTATGGCTACCACCTGCCGGCCCTGGCCTATGCCGGAACGCTGAAGAGCCTGGCAATCCGCCGGGGCGTCGAGGACCATCAGGCGCTGAACGTGTCGGTCGAGCGCCCCGAAACCGGCGACATCGCCGTCCTCGACCTTGGCGAGGATCGTCGCATCACGGGCGACATCTTCATCGACGCCACCGAAGGCCTGCTTGTCGGCGGCGCGCGGGAGGCCTGGACCTTCCCCGCCGATCGCGTGCTGACCGCCCTGGCCCCGGCCTTCCCGTCGATCCCGGCCTATGCCGAGACCCGCGCCTGGGCGCGCGGCTGGACGGCCCTGCATCCGACCCAGAACGCCACTCACCTCGTCCAGGCCTACGCATCGGATCTGTGTACGGATGATGAGGCGCTGCAAGCGGCCTCGGCGGCGTCTGGTCTGCCGATCCAGGACGCCTCGGTGCGCGTCGTCGCGCCCGGCCGCCGCCTGTCGGCCTGGGATCGTAATGTCGTCGCGATCGGCGAGGCGGCCTGCGTGTTCGACCCGCTGCATGGCGTCGACCTGCACGCGGTGCAGATGGGCCTGGTCCAGCTTCTGGCCCTGTTCCCGGCCTCCGGCGACTGGGCCCGCGAACAGGCCGCCTACAACCGCGCCATGGCCGAGCGGTACGAGCGGGTGCGCGACTTCCAGCAGTTGCACCATGCGGTCAACCGCTACGGCGCCTCGGACTTCTGGACCCGAGCGCGCCAGGTGCCGATCTCGGCCGATCTGGCGCATCGCATCGCCACCTTCCAGGCGCGCGGCGAGATCGCGCCGTTCGAGCATGACAGTTTCCAGGCCGACAGCTGGCGGGCGATGTTCGTCGGCCATGGCGTCACGCCCGACAGCCACGCCCCGATCATCGACGCGACGTCGCCCGAGCTGATGAAGCACGAGTTCCGCCGCATCCTGTCCTTCATCAAGGACCAGGTCGAACGCCAGCCGACCCACGACCTCTATCTGGAGAGCTTCTGCGGCCGGGAGCCTGTCCATGGATAGCGGCCTGGCCATCGACCCGGGCCTGAGCCTGGAAGCCCTGCCGCGCGTGGCCGCCGTCGCCGCGCCGTCGCCGGAGGCCTTCGAGCGGGTCGTCGCCGCCGAGGCCCCGGTGGTGATCAAGGGCCTGATCGACGCCTGGCCGGCCCTGGCCGCCGGCCGCTCGCCGGGGACGATGAACGCCTACCTCAAGGCCATGGACAGCGGCTTGCCGGGCCCGGTCATGGAGGCCCCGGCCAGCACCAACGGCTGGTACGCCTATGGCCCGGATCTGCGCGAGTTCAGCTTCTCCAAACGCAACGCGGGGATCAGCCAGACCCTGGACCGCATCGAGGCCCTGCTGGGCCAGAAGGACGCGCCGTTCGTGGCCATCCAGATGCTGCCGCTGGCCACCCACATGCCCGAGTTCGTGCGCCAGAACCCGATGCCGCTGGTCTCGCCCAAGGTCGCGCCGCGCCTGTGGGTCGGCGGTCCTTTGCGCACCCAGACCCACAACGACCGCGACCACAACCTGGCCTGCGTGCTCGCCGGCCGCCGTCGCTTCGTGCTGTTCCCGCCAGAGCAGGTGTCGAACCTCTATGTCGGTCCGCTGGAGAACCCGCCGCCGCTGTCGCTGGTCGATCCGGAAGCGCCGGACCTGGCCCGCTTCCCCCGCTACCGCGACGCCCATGCCGCCGCCCGCGTGGCGTGGCTTGAGCCGGGCGACGCGCTGTTCATGCCCAAGCACTGGTGGCACCACGTCACCTCGCTCGAGCCCTACAACGCCATGGTCAACTACTGGTGGGGCGATACGGCCGTTGGGCTTGAGCGAGCGGTCGACGTCTTCCAGATCGCGCTATTGGCCTTGAAGGACCTGCCGCCCGGCGAGAGGGCCTACTGGCGCGAGATGTTCGCGACCTATGTCTTCGGTGATCGCGGAGAGGCGACCGACCATATCCCCGAGGCCCTGCGCGGCGCGCTGGGCACGCTGAGCCCCGCGCAACGCTCGGCCCTGAAGCAGCAGCTGAAGATGGCCGTGCTGAGGTCGCCGACATGAGTGTCCAGGCCGCCGTCAAACCCCTGACGTTGGGACCGGCCATCAGCGTCCGCCTGCGCAAGGTCGGCGAGGAGCGGCAGCCGCTTCTGGTCGTCGACGACGTGCTGGCCGATCCGTGGGCCATGGTCGACACCGCTCGCGCCGCCGACTTCTACCGGCCGCCGCATACCAACTATCCTGGCCTCAACGCCAACCTGCCCGAAGCCTACTACCGCACCGTGGTCACCGCCCTGCGCGGTCCGATCGAGGCGGCTTTCGGGGTTTCGGCCAGCGCCGTGCTGAAGTTCTTCGGCTTCTTCGCCGTGGCCACCACGCCGGTCGAGCGCGCGACGCCGGTGCAGACGCTGCCGCACCTGGATGGGCCCGACCCCAATCGCTTGGCGATGGTCCACTACTTCTGCCAAGGCGGCTTCGGCGGCACCGGCTTCTTCCGTCACACGGCCACGGGCTTCGAGTCCGTCGACGCCGCGCGCACCGCCGCCTACGCCGCCGCGCTCCAGGCCGAACACGCGCAAGGTCGGACCGCCTTCGCCGGCGCGAACACGCCTGGCTACGACCTGATCGACGAGGTCGAGCCGGTCTTCAATCGGCTGATCGTCTATCGCGGCCACGTTCTCCACGCCGGCCTGCTGGGCCGGGGCGGCGGAGCGGCCGATCCCGCCACGGGCCGGCTGACGGCCAACGGTTTCGTCGAGGCGGTGGAGTCCGGATAACCGCCGCCTCTGGTTCAACCCTGTCTTCTGATCTTCGTCCGGCGCGGGCAATCGCGCGCGTCGCCGAGCCTGTCCTGTGTTCGGTCGGCCCGTTTATTGGGCCGATCCATGTCCTCCCCCTGCGCCTCCGGCTCCCGTCCCGCGGAGCCGGGGCGCCCTTTTCGAAAGAGACTGTTCGATGAGCTTCCGAACCCTGGCCCTGCTGGCCGCCTTGGCCTCGCCGGTGCTTGCTCAGGCCGCGGAACGGGAATGCGCCCAGTCGCCGGGCAAGGTCATCGAGGTGTGCGTCTTCACCAAGGACGGTCAGGCTTTCTACGAGGTGAGCAAGGGCGGCAAGGTCGTGCTGGCGCCGGGGGGCATGGGCCTTTCCTTCGCCGGCGAAGCGCAGGCGCGCTACACGGGGATTACCGCCGCCAAGCGGGCGGCCAGCGACACCAGCTGGGAACAGCCCTGGGGCGAGCAGCGGATCATCCGCGACAATCACAGCGAACTGACCGTCTCGCTGGCCGGCGATACGCCGCTTAACAAGAGCTTCGACGTCACGTTCCGGCTGTTCGACGATGGCCTGGGCTTCCGCTACGCCTACACCGCCATCCCGGCCGGCCAGGCCGTGGCGGTCACCGACGACCGCACCGAGTTCAAGCCCGTCGGGGCTTATGACGCCTGGTGGTACGAGGCCCTGGGCCAGGAGCGCGACGAGTACCTCTACAAGCAGACCGACGCCCGCCGCATCACCCTGGCCGAGACGCCGCTTACAATGCGCGAAAAAGGAGGCCTGCACCTGTCGTTCCATGAGGCGGCGCTGATCGACTTCCCGTCGATGCTGCTGGCCGGTAATGGCGCGGGAACCTACAAGGCCAAGCTGATGCCCTGGGCCGACGGGACCTTGGCCAAGAAGACCGGCGCCTTCACCACGCCCTGGCGCACCGTGCTGATCGGCGACACCGCCGGCGCCCTGGCCGACAGCCGCATCGAGCTGAACCTCAACGAGCCCAGCAAGCTCGCGGACACATCCTGGATCAAGCCGGGCAAGTACGTCGGCGTCTGGTGGGAGATGCATCTGCAGAAATCGACCTGGGGTAGCGGCCCGATCCATGGGGCCACGACCGAGAACACCAAGCGCTACATCGACTTCGCCGCCAAGTACGGCTTCGACGGCGTGCTGGTGGAAGGGTGGAACAAGGGCTGGGACGGCGACTGGATCGCCAACGGCGACAAGTTCAGCTTTACGCAGGCCTATCCGGACTTCGACATCAAGGCGATCACCGACTACGCCCGCGCCAAGGGCGTCAAGCTGATCGGCCACAACGAGACGGCCGGCGCGGTGCCCAACTACGAGGCCCAGCTGGAGGACGCCATGAAGCTCTACGAGAGCGTCGGCGTCAGTCAGGTGAAGACCGGTTATGTCCGGCACAGCGGCACGATCCTCGACCAGGACGGCCAGCGGCAGTGGTTCGCCGGCCAATACATGGTCCGTCACAACCTGCACGTCGCCGAGGTGGCGGCCCGCCACAGGATCTCGATCGACGCCCACGAGCCGGTCAAGGACACCGGCCTGCGCCGCACCTGGCCCAACATGCTGAGCCGCGAAGGCGCGCGTGGCCAGGAATTCAACGCCTGGGGCGACCCAACCAATCCGCCCGAGCACACGGTGATCATCCCGTTCACCCGCATGCTGGCTGGACCGATGGACTTCACGCCGGGCGTCTTCGACGTGGTGCACGGCAAGACCGAGCTGACCCGCCGCGGCCAGTCGACCATCGCCACCCAACTGGCCCTCTATGTCGTGCTCTACAGCCCGATCCACATGGCCGCCGACCTCTTGGAGAACTACGAGGCCCGTCCGGACGCCTTCCAGTTCATCCGCGACGTGCCGACCGACTGGGAGACGTCGAAGACGCTGCAGGGCCAGGTCGGCGACTATGTCGTCGTCGCCCGCCAGCAGCGCGGGGCCAAGGACTGGTTCCTGGGCGCCCTGACCGACGAGCAGCCGCGCAAGCTGAGCCAGAAGCTGGACTTCCTGGCGCCCGGCAAGCGCTACGAGGCCCAGATCTATCGCGACGGTCCGTGGGCCGACTTCCGCACCAATCCCGCCGCCCTGACGGTCGAGAAGAAGGTCGTCACCGCCAAGGATAGCCTGGACCTCGACATGGCCCCCGGCGGCGGCGCCGCCGTGCGCTTCAAGATTCTCGATTAGGGCGCTCGACTAAAGTTTTTACGCAACACTCCGGGCGCGAGTTGGCAAACCCGCGCTCGGGGACCTTCCTAGACGTTGTCGGGGGGCTCGGGGCTCTATAAGCAAGCGCCTTGTTGGTCGCCCCATGGGCGCTAAGGAAGGTACTGCATGCCGAGTCCCGTGATGGCGGCGCTCAAGGATGTGGGAGACGGCGTCCGTCTGGCCCCCCTGTGGTGGCGGCTGGGCCTGGATCAGACGGCCTCGCGGTTCCAGCGATCGATCCTGGGTCCGTTCTGGATGGCCTGCAATCTGCTGGTCGTCGCCTTCGCCCTGGCCTTCCTGGTCTCCGCCCTGATGGGCGTGGACATGTCGAAGAGTTATCCCCAGGTGGTGGCGGGCCTACTGGCGTGGTCGCTGGTTGGCACGACCATGGCCGAGGCCCAGGCGATCTTCCTCTACAACGCCGGCCTGATGCAGAGCCAACGCCTGCCGCTGAGCTTCTACGTCTTCCTGCACGCCCAGAAGTCGGCGACGAACTTCCTGTTCCAGCTGATCGCCTTTTGGGCGGTGATGCTGGTGATCGGCCGGTTCGCCGTGCCGCACTGGACGCTGATCCCGGCGGTCGCGCTGATGCTGCTGGTCGTGTGTTTCCAGGGCTTCATCATCGCCATCCCGTCGACCCGCTTCCGCGACGTGGCCTATATGATGAGCTACGTCGTCCAGCTGCTGTTCTACGTGACGCCGGTGTTCTGGATGACCGCCAACGTGACCGCCAAGCACCGCTGGGTGGTCGAGCTCAACCCCTTCGCCCACCAGGTCGAGCTGCTGCGCGCGCCGCTGACCGGCCATGCGCCGGCGGCCATCGATTGGATCTGGACCCTGGGCGCGGCGGGCGTCCTGGCCGTAATCGCCTTCGCGCTGCTGGCCATGCTGCGCAAGCGCGTGGTCTTCTGGCTGTAGGAGGCGGCGATGGCGCACCAGATCAAGCTGACGAACGTCGACCTCGACTATTTCGTATATAGCATGCGCTCCCAGTCGCTGCGCAGCGCGGTGTTCAACCTCGCGGTCGGCGGCAAGATGTACAAGGCCGCCGGCGACGTCGCCGCGGTCAAGGCGCTGCACGACATCAACCTGGAGATCAACGAGGGCGACCGCATCGCCCTGGTGGGTCACAACGGCTCGGGCAAGACGACCCTGCTCAAGGTCATCGCGGGCATCTATCACCCCACGCGCGGTGACCTGCACATCGACGGCGACATCACCTCGATGATCGCCATCGACGCCGGCATCGACGCCGAGGCCACGGGCCTGCGCAACATCCACAAGCTGGGCCTGATGCGTCGCCTGTCGCGCAAGGCCATCGACGCCCGGGTCGAGGCGATCGCCGAGTTCTCGGGCCTGGGCGACTTTCTGCACCTGCCGGTCCGCACCTATTCGGCCGGCATGCTGGCGCGCCTGATCTTCGCGGTCGCCACCGAGTTCGAGGCCGACATCCTGGTGCTGGACGAGTGGCTCAGCGCCGGCGACGCCGCCTTCGTGCAGAAGGCCGCCGACCGCATGCACCAGATGGTCGAGGACGCCAAGATCGTCGTCATCGCCACCCACGACCACGACCTGGTCCGCCGGGTCTGCAACCGCGTGTGCGAACTGCAGGCGGGCAAGATCGCCTTCCTGGGCACGACCGAGGACTGGCTCGCCTACCGCGACTCCCAAGCCGCATGAGCCGGCTGCCGCCAGGCCTGAAGCTTGGCCGCGACGTCACGGCTCGGGGTGTCGACGCCCAAGGGCGGACGATCCTGGCGGCTGGCGGCGACGCGCAGGTGCTCTGGAGCCCGACCCGCGCCGAGCGGGCCGGCCTGCGGGCGGCCAAGGCCGTGCGGATCGACGTGCGGTTGGAAGTCATCGATGGCCAGCTGGTCAGCCCGGCCCTCCATGCGGACTGGGGCGACGGCTTTTCCGAGGGCGCCCGCACGCTTCTGAAGGCCGGTCCGAACGGCTGGTTCGCGTCGTTGCCGGCCCGCAGCTGGCAGCTGAACGGCGTGCGGCTGGATCCGTCCGAAAGCGCCTGCACGTTCACGGTCGGCGAGTTCAAGGTCACGCGGATCGGCGATCTGGGCAAGGATCCGCGCGGTCTGAGGGGCGCGGTGATCCAGGCGCTGAAGCCGGTTCTGGGTCCGCTGGGTCCGCCGGTCGGCGCGGCTTGGCGGCGGGGGCGGGCGATGCTGCGGCGCTCGCGCGGGGCGGTCACGGGCGACGCCGGGCCGGTCCGGGCGACCTACACGCACGCTATCTCGGTGGCCAAGAACCTACGCAGCCCCCACTTCGCCGCCCCGATCGCCGAGCCGATCGTGCTGCCGGCCGACGCGCCGAAGGTGGTGGCGTTCTATCTGCCGCAGTTCCATCCGTTCCCGGAGAACGATCTTTGGTGGGGCAAGGGCTTCACCGAGTGGACCAACGTCGCCAAGGCCCAGCCGCAGTTCCTGGGCCACTATCAGCCGCGCCTGCCGGCGGACCTGGGCTTCTACGACCTGCGCCAGCGCGAGGTGATCGCCCAGCAGATCGACCTGGCCAAGGGCGCCGGCGTCCACGCCTTCTGCTTCCACTACTACTGGTTCGCCGGCAAACGCCTGCTGGAGCGGCCGAGCGAGCTGTTCCTGGCCGACCCGACGCTGGACCTGCCGTTCGCGCTGTGCTGGGCGAACGAGAACTGGACCCGGCGCTGGGACGGCGACGAAAGCAACGTCCTGATGGGCCAGGACCACTCGCCCGAGGACGATCGCGCCGTGTTCGAGGACATGGCCCGCTACATCCGCGACCCGCGCTACCTGAAGGTGGGCGGCAAGCCGGTGCTGGTGCTGTATCGGCCCGAGATCCTGCCGGAGTCCAAGGCGACCACCGACCGCTGGCGCGAACAGGCGCGGGCCATGGGGCTGGGCGAGCTGCATCTGCTGTGCACTACGGCGTTCGGCTTCGAGGACCACGCGTCGCACGGCTTCGACGGGATCATCGACTTCCCGCCGCACGCCATCGTCGAGGGCGAGATCACCCGGTCGGTGACGCCGTTACACCCGGACTTCACTGGCAAGGTGTTCGACTATCCGACGGTCGTGCGGCGCAAGCTGGATGAACTGTCGACCGCCCCGGACGCCTTCGTGCCGGGCGTCATGCCGGGCTGGGACAACCAGGCCCGCAAGCCGTGGGCCGGCCACGCCTTTCACAACGCGGATCCGGAGAGCTACCTGGCCTGGCTGTCGGGGGCGTTGAAGCACGCCGAGGCCAGGCATCCGAAGGGCGAGGGCCTGGTCTTCGTCAACGCCTGGAACGAATGGGGCGAGGGGGCCTATCTAGAGCCCGACCGGTGGTTCGGCCACGGCTATCTACACGCCACCCGCACGGCCTTGGGGGCCTATGTTCCGCGCCTGACCAACGCCCATCCGCTGGTGGCGCGGGCTCAATCGGCGTTCGAGAAGCGCGCCGACGCCGTCGTGCTGCTGCACCTTTTCTATCCGGACCTGATCGACTGGTTCGCCCAACGCCTGGCCGTCACGGCCGGCGACCTGGACCTGATGATCACCGTGCCCGAGCGCTGGAGCGAGGCTGATCTGGTCCGCGTCCAGGCGGCCTTCCCGGCCGCGCACCTGGCCATCGCCGAGAACCGCGGCCGCGACATCAGGCCGTTCGTCGAGGCCCTGCGCCGGGCGCGCGCCCTGGGTTACTCGACCTTCTGCAAGCTGCACTCCAAGCGCTCGCCGCACTTGGCCAACGGCGACGAATGGAGGGCGGAGCTGTTCGACGGCCTGCTGGGCGGCGAGGCGCTGAACCAGGCCCCGCGCGCCTTCGCCCAGGATCCGAAGCTGGGTCTTCTGGCGTCATCCAAGGCCCGCATGCATATCGGCGATCCGGACGTGATGGCCAACAATGCGGCCGGCGTCGAGCGCCTGTCGGCCCGCATGGGTCTGAAGCCCACGCCCGATATGCCGTTCGCGGCCGGCTCGATGTTCTGGGGACGAACCGAAGCCTTCGCGCCGCTGTCGGATTTGCCGGACGCCGAGATCGGGTTCGAGCCCGAGCTGGGCCGCATCGACGGGACCACGGCCCACGCGATCGAGCGCCTGACCGGCGCGATCGTCGCCCGCGCCGGCTATCGTGCGAGCTTCGATCTGTGAAGGCGCTGGCCCTGGCCCTGCTGCTGGCGACCCCGGTCGCCGCGGCCGAGCGGGTGTCGCTGCTCAAGACCTGCGAGACGCCGAAGGGGATCGCGTTCCAGGGCGGCGGCTATGGCGGGATCTCGGGGATCGACCATGATCCGCGCACGGGACGATGGGCCTTCATCAGCGACGACAAGTCCGAACGCGGACCCTCCCACGCCTTCCTGGGTCGTCTCGACGTGCGGCCGGGCAAGCCGTGTGGTCCGATTCTGGAGACGATGGTCTCGCTGCGCCGCGAGGACGGCCAGACCTTCCCTGATCGCAAGGCCGGGGCCGAGGCCGCCGACGGGGAGTCGATCCGCTTCGACCCGCGAAGCCACGATCTGGTCTGGGCCACGGAAGGCGACTTCGACCACGGCTATCCGCCATCGGTGCGGCGCATGAAGGTCGACGGTACGCCGGTCGCGCGGCTGGTCGTGCCCGAGGCCCTGACCTTCCACGACGGCGGCAAGACCGGCGCGCGCGAGAACGCCACGACAGAAGGCATGAGTTGGTCCGCTAACGGACGGTCCTTGTGGCTGTCGATGGAATGGCCGCTGGCTCAGGACGGCCCGATCCCCTCGGTGGCCGATGGCGGGCTGACGCGCCTGACGCGGCTCGATCGCGCGGGCAAGGTGTTGGCCCAGTACGCCTATCGCGTCGATCCGGTGCAGGCCGCCTCGCCGGTCGGCGTCGGCGATAACGGGGTCAGCGAGATCTTGGCCTTGGACACGCACCGCCTGCTGGTGCTGGAGCGCTCGGGGATCAAGGGCGCGGATGGTCGCTACAGCTACCACATCCGCCTGTACGTGGCCGATCTGGCCAAGGCCCAGGACGTGGCGAAGGTCGAGAGCCTCGCGGCCACGCCCGTGCAAGCGGTCGAGAAGCGGCTGCTGCTGAACTTCGACAGCCTTGGCGTCCGGATCGACAATCTGGAAGCCATGGCGTGGGGCCCCCGCCTCAAGGGCGGCGCCCGCACGCTCGTTCTGGCTTCGGACGACAACTACGACGCCAACCAGATCAATCAGATCCTGGTGCTGCGGGTCGTTCCTTAGGCGGCCGCGTCTTCGGCCGGGAAGTCCGTCGAGACAGCCACGTCGCGCCAGTCCTTGAGCAGCGCCAGATGCGCGGCCGCCACGGCCTCGGTCGCCGCCGCCGTATCGCTGCCCAGCGGCAGGCGGACGGGCGGGTTCGGAGCGTCGACGAAGTCGATCAGCACCTGGGCCAGGCGTTGGGGATCGCCGGGCTGATTGTGGCTCACCGCCGCTGCGTGGCCCCGCACGGCGCCGGCCGTCGCGTCATAGTCGGCGATGCTGGCGGGGCTGACGCTCAGCGAAGTCGCGTCCAGGAAGTCGGTGCGGAAATAGCCGGGCTCGACGGCCGTCGCGAAGATACCCAGCGGGGCCAGTTCGGCGGCCAGGGCCTCGGTCAGGCCCTCGACCGCGAACTTGGTCGAGCAGTAAACCCCGAAGCCCGGACCCGAGCGCAGGCCGCCCACCGAGGAAAGGTTCAGGATCCGGCCCGAACGCTGGCGGCGCATGTGCGGCAGCACGGCGCGGGTCACGGCCAGCAGGCCGAAGACGTTGGTGCGGTACAGGGCCTCGACCTCGGCGCCCGTGGCCTCTTCGACCGCGCCCAGCAGGCCATAGCCGGCGTTGTTGACCAGGATGTCGATGCGGCCGAAGCGTTCGACGGCGGTCTTGGCGGCGGCGTGGGCCTGGGTCTCGTCGGTGACATCCAGGGCGACGGCCAGGAGGTTCGGATGCTGGCCCAGGCGCTCGGTGACCGAGGCGGGGTTGCGGGCGGTGGCGACGACGGCGTCGCCGGCGGCCAGGGCCTTCTGAGCGATCAGGGCGCCAAAGCCGCGCGAGGCGCCGGTGATGAACCATGTACGCATGTCTCGTTTCCTTCCGATTGGCCGTGGCGGGGAGCGTCGCGGCGACGGAGGAATATCTAGACCTCGGCTTTAGATGAGATAATCATGGCATTTCTCCGAAAGTCAGTGAGTTGATCTCATCAATGCGTCCCGTTGCGCCCGCCGACCTGGCCAGCTTCCTGGCCATCGCTCGCCACAAGAGCTTCCGACGGGCCGCCGACGAGCTGGGCTGCACGCCTTCGGCGCTCAGCCACGCCCTGCGCGGCATCGAGGAGCGGCTGGATCTGCGCCTGGTCAATCGCACCACCCGCAGCGTCGCCCTGACCGAGGCCGGCGAGCGGCTGTTCGAGCGGGTGTCGCCGGCCTTCCGCGACATTGACGACGCCCTGGACGACCTCAACAACTTCCGCGGCCAGCCGATGGGCACGCTGCGTTTCAACGCTCCCCGCGGCGCGGTCGAGCTGGTGCTGCTGCCGGCGGTGACCCGCTTCATGGCCCAGCAGCCCGGCGTGAAGGTCGAGATCGTCGCCGACTCGGCCCTGGTCGACATGGTGGCCGAGGGCTGCGACGCCGGCATCCGTTTCGGCGAGACCATCGCCCAGGATATGGTCGCCGTGCCGATCGGCGGCCGCCAGCGCACCGCCATTGTCGCCGCGCCGGCCTTCTTCGAAAGGTACCCCAACCCGACCACGCCCGAGCAGCTGAAGGAAATCCCCTGCATCCGCTTCCGCTTCGCCAGCGGTCGTTTCTATCACTGGGAGTTCGAGCGCGGCGGCATCGAGTTGAACATCGAGGTCGACGGGCCGCTGACTCTGAACGACCACGACCTGACGATCCGCGCGGCCCTGGACGGGCTAGGCGTAACCTTCGCCTTCGAGGAGCAGGTGGCCGACCTGATCGCGGCCGGCAAGCTGGTGCGGGTGCTGGAGGACTGGTGCCCTTACTACAGCGGCTTCTACCTCTACTATCCCAGCCGCCGCCGCGCGCCCGCGCCGTTGCGGGCTTTCATCGACTTCATCCGCGAAGGCGGGTGAGGAAGGTTATTCGGGCTGGAACTTGTCGACGGCCTTGCGCAGCGCGCCGACATTGATCGGCTTGGCCAGGACCTCGATGCTCTCGAAGCCCTTGCGCGGCAGGTCGCCATAGCCTGTGGCGAACACGAACGGCACGCCGCGCTCGCGCAGTTCCTCGGCGACCGGAAACACCATCTCGCCACCGATATTGACGTCCAGCACCGCGCCGTCCGGCGTCTGTTCGCCGCTGTCCAGCCAGGCCAGGGCTTCGCCAACGGCGCCGAAAGAACCGGCGACCTCGCAGCCCAGGTCGCCGAGCATGTCCTCGACCATCATGGCCACCAGGGCTTCGTCCTCGACGATCATCACCTTGCTGGCCTTCATGCGGCGAGACTCATCCGCTGCGACAGCGGGGCGCGGAGGCTGTAGACCACGCCCTGCGGCGTGAAGTCGAGACTGGCCTTGCCTCCGAGGTCGCGCGCCAAGCCCCGCTCGATCATCTGGGTCCCGAAGCCCTTGCGCCCGGGGTGGCCCGACAGCTCCGGACCGCCGATCTCGCGCCAAGTCAGGGACAGCATCGGGGGCGTGGCGGCGTCGTCGACGGTCCAGCGGATCACCACCCGGCCTTCCAGCGTTGTGAGCGCGCCGTGCTTGGCCGCATTCACCGCGAGCTCGTGCAGGGTCATGTGCACCGACACCGAGGTCTCGGCGCTGAAGGTCAGGGCCGGGCCGATGATGTCGAAGCGCTCGGCGAGGTCGGGGCTGAACGGGGCCAGGGCCTTTTCCAGGATCTCGTGCAGTTCGGCGCGGCCCCAGGCGCGGCGGGTCAGGAGCTCGTGCGCCCGCGACAAGGCCAGGATCCGGTTCTCGAAGGTCTCGGCGAAGGCTTCCGGGTTGGGTGTCGAGCGCAAGGTTTGACGCGAGATCGACTGGACAATGGCCAGGGTGTTCTTCACCCGGTGATCCAGCTCCTGCAGCAGGAACGTGCCATGATGGCGCGCGTCGACCAGGCTGTCGTGCAGCCGACCGCTCTCCAGGGCCGAGGCCGTGGCGCGGGCGATCACCTGTAGCTTCCTGACGATCTCGGGGGAGGGGACGTGCTCCTGGGCCCAATACGCGCCGATGGCGGCGACCGGATCCTCCAGTCGCACTGGCGTCATCATCAGGCTTTTGACGAAGGTCGGGCGATAGGCGTCGTGCGGGATACGATCGTCCAGATAGATGTCGGGGATGATCACGGTCTGGCGGTTCAGCATCGCCCAGCCGGAGATACAAGCGGTCAGGGGGAAGCGCTTGCCCTTCCACAGCGGGCCGATCGCATCCTCGTCGAAATACCAGCACTGGCTATTGTCGCGCAGCACGAAGGCGATGCCGTCGGCGCCGGAGACCTTCCGCGCGGCCTTGCGGACGACCTCGGCCACTTCGCTGATGGTGCGAGTCGCTGAGAGGGCCTCGATCGTTTCGATGAGCGTCAGCAGGTCCGTTTCCGGTGTCACGACGTCGTCTTTGGAGGCAAGGTCCAGCATCGGTTGAGCATCGCACTTCGGTTGTATCCGGAATCCTAACACGCGGGCAGCGCCGGACAAGCGGAGCCGCCACGGCGCGGTGTGATCGTTTGCACATGCGTCAAGGTTGAGGTTCTAGCGCCTCGTGGTCGGGCGACCACGAATATTGCGCGGCGCGCGCGAGACCTCCGCTGAATCAACGTTCTGGCGAGATATGGCGCGATTGCCAGCGCGCCGCGCCTAGGTGGCGGGGAGCTCGGCGGGTTCGGTTTCGCCGCGCAGGACGCGCGACAACCTGTCGCGGTCCAGGGCGCCTTCCCAACGGGCGACGACCAGGGTGGCCACGCCATTTCCGACCAGGTTGGTCAAGGCGCGGCACTCGCTCATGAACCGATCGACGCCGACCAGCACGGCCAGGGCCGCGATCGGGATATCGGGCACGACCGCGAGAGTCGCGGCCAGGGTGATGAAGCCCGCGCCGGTAACGCCCGAAGCCCCCTTCGAGGTCAGCATGGCCACCCCCAGCAGCGCCAGCTCCTGGCCCAAGGTGATGTGGGTGTTGGTCGCCTGGGCCAGAAACAGGGTGGCCAGGGTCATGTAGATGTTGGTGCCGTCCAGGTTGAAGCTGTAGCCAGTAGGGATGACCAGGCCAACGACCGAGCGCCGCGCGCCGGCGTTCTCCAGCTTCTCCATCATCTGCGGCAGCACCGACTCCGACGAACTGGTGCCGAGCACGATCAGCAGCTCCTCGCGGATATAGGCCAGGAAACGCAGGATCGAGAAGCCGCTGGCCCAGGCGATCGTCCCCAGCACCACCAGCACGAACAGCAGCGAGGTGATGTAGAAGGTCGCCACCAGCGCGCCCAACTGCATCAGCGCCCCGATCCCGTACTTGCCGATCGTGAAGCCCATGGCCCCGAACGCGCCCAGCGGCGCCAGGCGGACGACCACGTGGATGACGCCGAAGAACAGCTTGGCCGCGTCCTCCAGCACGTTGGCGACCTTGTCGCCGAAATCGCCCAGCCGGGTGCAGGCGAAACCCGTCAGGATGGCGATCAGCAGCACCTGCAACAGATTGCCCTCGGAGAAGGCGCTGAAGAAGGTGTCGGGGATCAGGTGCAGCAGGTAGGCGACCAGGCCCTCGCCGTGCTTGGCCTTCTCGACATAGCCGGCGGCGATCGACGGGTCGAGCGTGGCCGGGTCGATGTTGAAGCCGTCGCCGGGCCTTAGGGTGCGCCCGACCACCAGGCCCAGGATCAGGGCCAAGGTCGACACGACCTCGAAATAGAGCAGCGCTTTGACGCCGACCCGGCCGAACGCCTTGATGTCGCCCATCCGCGCGATGCCGCCGGCCACGGTGCAGAAGATCACCGGCGCGATCACCAGCTTGATCAGCTTGATGAACGCGTCACCAAGCGGCTTCATCGCCACCCCGATCCTGGGCCACAGCGCCCCGACCAGTATGCCCAGCGCGATGGCGATCAGGACCTGGACATAGATCGATTTCAGATGCCGCACCGCGTTCGTCCCCGGGGCTTCGCCCAAGCTATTTGGCGGGGTTCGCATGCCCGCCATCTTGCGCTATTGACCCTGACCCGCGCGCCGCGTGGCCCAGTAGCTCAGCAGGATAGAGCAGCGCTTTCCTAAAGCGAAGGTCGGGGGTTCGAGTCCCTCCTGGGCCGCCAATTTTATCTAATAAAAACAAATACTTATGTCGATTTTTGGGGGCGCTCTGGTTGACCCAAAATCGGAACAAAACCGGTCAAATCGGGTAGTTCGGGACTCGAATCCCCGGAATAGTCCCGGATAATGTTCGCGTCCTGTTCGCCCCGGAGACATCACATGTCCGTTCAACGCTCGGGACAGAGCGCGACGACGCACGCCAGTTCTGCGCCTCCCCCGACCTTGGGGGACCTCGCTCCCGCCCGCCAACGCCTGGAGATCGGATGTTGCAAATGCGGACGCCGCGAGTTGCTCGAAACCGCCAAGGCCGTCGGTATGTTTGGCGTCCATGCCACCTATGCCCAGATCAAGCGCGTGGCGACCTGCTCGAAGTGCGGGGCGAGCGGCAAGGACGGCGACATCTGGGCCCGCCCCTCCGTCGAGGACTACTACAATCGCCGTGGCATGACCTCGACCGCTCTCCAGGGCGAGACGAAGGGCCTGCCTGGTTCGGTCTAGGCGCCGCGCCTGCCCGCCGATAGCTTCGCGACCATGGAGACCAACATGACCGTCACCTCCGAGCCCTTCTCCTGGCAGATCGTGGACCAAGCCACGAATGAGGCCCGCCGCTTCTACGAAGACGGGGCGGCGCTGATCGCCACCGGCACGCGCGCACCTCACGGCTTCTGGAATAAGCACCCCTTGGTCGCCGAGGCCCTCGAGACGTCGACGGCCGACGGCGCAACCGTTCGGATCTTCCTCACTGGCCTGGACATGCCCGACGCAGAGGACACCACGCGCCCCGATCGCCCCGCCGACATGACGCTGACAGGCGAATGGAAGACCGACCTCGGGTTTTGGTCCGCTCATCCGGCCGTCGAGCACGCCGAGGTGCAGCAGCTGATCGGCGACGACTCGGCCGGCGATTGCTGGTCGGCCTCGCTCTGGCTCAAAGCCTGACCGGATGTGCAACCTCTACAGCATGCGGAGAGGCCAGGCCGAGGTTCTGGCCTTCATCGAGGCGATCGACGGGGTCGGCAACTTGCCGCCGCTGCCGGGCATCTTCCCTGACTACCCGGCCCCGATCGTCCGCCACGCCGCCGACGGCGCCGGAAAGGAGCTGGTCATGGCTCGTTGGGGCATGCCCTCGCCGTTCTTTGCCCGCCGGAAGGCCGCCGAGGACCGCGCCGAGAAGCTGCGCCTCAAGGGGCAGGTGATTGACGAGGCGGCGTTCGAGGAGTTGCTGAAGAAGGAGCCCGACGCAGGCACGACCAATATCCGGCAGCCGAAGTTCTGGACGCAATGGCTTGGCCCGGAGCATCGCTGCCTGGTCCCGATGACCTCGTTCGCCGAGCCCAACCAAGTCTGGGGGAAGGCCGGCGAGAACGTCTGGTTCGCCCTCGGAGAGGATCGCCCGCTCGCCTTCTTCGCCGGCATAGAGACCCGGCAGCACACCTGCGTTCGCAAGATGAAGACCGGCTTCGAGACTTGCGACGTCTTCGCCTTCTTCACGACCGAAGCGAACGGCGTCGTCGCCCCGGTCCATTCGAAGGCCATGCCGGTGATCCTGACGACGGCCGAGGAGCGCGGCGTCTGGATGCGGGCGCCGTGGGACGAAGCCAAGGCCCTCCAACGCCCCTTGCCTGACGACCAGCTGATAATCGTGAGCCGCGGCATGGGCCAGAAGCAGGATCCGCCGAAGGAAGCTGAAGCGACCCTGCTCTAGGCCTTCAGCTCCAGGTCAAAGTACGGCTCGCCGCGCTCTCCGGCCTCTGCGCGGTTGAGCACCTGGTCCTGGTAATCGCGCGAGACGTTCGTCCGGACACCGCGATAGCGGATGCCGAGCAGGATGTTCGTGCAGGTGATTGGGCTGCCGTGGGGAATACGGCAGAAGCTATCGGCCGAGAGCATGACGGCGCCGGGCAGAAGGCTATCGTCGCCCTTCTCCGCCGCCTCAGCGGCCATGATCGCGAACAGGTGGTCGATGTCTTCGAGGGTCATGGCGCGGCGATACGCGAGTCGAGCCGAACCCGCCGGAAGTTACTTCCCGGAATCCACTGATATCGTTCGAGCCCCTTACCCCTGGAGGGGCGATCTGGTTTCAGCCCAGCTTGAGTTCATCGCCTGCGCATCGGCGTTAGCAATATGTTACGATGTTCTGTAGGGAACTCGGCGCATGTCTAGCACGGTGACGTTTGTCGTTGATCTTGACGCTGCGGGCGCCCCGCCAGCGACAGACAGCGTGCGCCAGCTCCTTGCGCTGCTTGAGGGCCTTCAAGAGCAGGACAAGAAGCTAGACTGGCGGCTGACATCGATCTCGACGAATTCGCCACTACGCGCGCAGGTGAGCGCCTTTGACGACGAGGGCGCTCCTGTTGCCGATGCCCTTGCCAAAGGTACTGCAGCCGCAGCCTTCAGCGTCCTTGATGCCACGAATGACAATGATCGTGACCGGGTTGTCGCGCGCCTGACCGACGAAAGTCGCAAGCGGCTCCGCCTTCTAATCGCGCCCCTACGGGAAAGCGGAGGGGTGATCAAGATAGAGATCGATGGCCACTCAGAGCGAGTGATCACGAGCGCGGACGCCCGAGCGACGATCGCCGCAATCGCGCCTAGTCCGCGGAAGCGGCGACCGGAACTTGGCTCGATCGAAGGGCAGATCCTGACCGCGACCACGTACTATGGCTCGCCAGCGCTCAAGTTGAGCGCCTTCCTGACAGGCGATGAAATAACCTGCGTGTTCAGCAAGGACGCTATTGATCAAATCGGCTCCGAACATTCGCTCGCCGAAGTATGGGGCGGCAAGCGCGTGGCTGTTTTTGGCAAGATTAACTACGATACGTCTGGTCGCGTGACACTGATCCAAGCCGATGATCTTCGTGTTATCGGCAGCCCGCCGCGATCATTCTCTGATCTGTCGCGAACCGGAACTGCGTTCTCAGATGATGACTGGGGCGAGGTCCATTGACTGAACGTCACTACTGGGACACGACCACGTGGATCGGCCTATACAATGAGCCGCCCGGCCCGCCAGCTGGCCCATGCCGAACACTTTGGACAGCCGTGGAGAAGGGCTCGGTTGAGCTCCTTTTCTCCGCGATCACCATATCTGAGGTCCTGGTGAAGCCTGCCGATGGATCGCCCAGGCCCTGGGATGATCCGCACGCTTTCGACGAGATCTTTGATCACCAGCGCCTGATTATGGTCCAGGTGGACCGCTCCATCGCTGAGCGCACCCGCTCCCTTAGGCGGTCATTCGCCCTTAAGACGCCAGACGCCATCCACCTCGCCTGCGCCATTCACTACAACGTCGATCAGCTGATCAGTCAGGATGCAGCGCTTTTGAAGGGCCACGGCACATGGTTCCGACGCGACGGCAAGCCGTTGAGCATCCTGACGCCAACTGAAGCAATCGGCGGCCCACTCTTCGCCCCCTAGATCCCAGCCCCACCCTAGCTAGGTGGGGCTTTTCATTTGGGCCTGGCCGTCGGATGGTCAGGCGGGTTCCCAGGCGCGTGCGTCGTTGTCCCGTCTGCGGCGGCGCGGCCTCTCGCGGTTGAAGCCTGGGCAACGGCCGGCCCTAGAGCCAGACGACCTCGATCGCGGCGGGATCGTCGGGGTTTCCATGCCAGTGCGGGTTGTTGGCCAGGCCGCCATAGATGACGTGTTCCCGGCGGGCCGGTTGAGGATCCTGTTTGAAGTGGCCGTCGTCAGCGGTCGTGACGACCGGCATGTCCAGTGGCAGCTTCTCCAGCTCGGCGATGAGTTGGGCGACGGTGATCATGGGCCCACCATAGCAAATCGGCCCGCCGGAGCGAACCGCGGGGCTTTCCTTCGTCATCGCGCCGTCGGTGGCTGTGGGCGCCAAGGTCGAACCCATAGCGCGCCGGCCGCCACCCCGAGAACGCACGCCGTGCCAATCATCCATGGCTTCGGACGCGGGCCTAGAAGGCTCAGGCAGAAGAACAGCCCGACGGTGACGAGGCCGGAGACGAAAACGGTAGCGACGATGCTCAGCACCAACTTTTCGCCGCGCGTCAGCGGTGTCTCGGATGGGTTGTTGGCCATGCGTCCCTCTCGGAGGACCACCATAACAAGAAAGGCCCCGCTGGACGAACCGGCGAGGCCTCGTTGTAGCTCTAGCCATAAGGCGAGCGGTCAAGCGTCAGGCGAGTCGCGTCAGGTGCCGCCCGGCGGTGCGGTGGGTTCGGTGGGCGGTATAGTTTTGGCGGGAGCCGGGTCGCAGATGATCCGGAACGATCCGGTTACGCCCGCGCCCAGAGCGCCGCTATACTCGCGGTGGCAGCCCTCGAGATTGGTCAAAACCTTCTCGCCGACACCACCGGGTTGGAGGGCGGCGTCCAGGCTCGAACAGGCCGGCAGCGACAGACACGCGAGTGCTGCACTCGCAGAGACGATGGCGCGCTTCATGGGAAGCCTCCATTCCAGGATGCCCGGTACCGCCGGGCGCGGTTCATGCGACGACGACAAGTTCATGGTCGCCGGACTTCCAGATCTGCTCGCGGATGGTGCGCGGCAGGATGATGCAGCCCCTGGAGGCCGTGCCTGGCGCCCGGATGCTGTCCCCATGAATGCGGAAGGCAGAGCGGCCGGTGCGCTGCTCGACATCGTCACCGGGCCTGGCGTCAACCGCGTCCAGCGGCAGGGCATAGGGCCCGACGTTCTGGCTGTTGTAGGGGGTGCCGATCTTGTAGCGGCCGGCCGGGATCGGCCCGATACCAGCCATGCCCTCCAGGGCGGGATTGTTCTTGCCTCGGCCATTGCCGCTGTAGCCGCGCGAGATGAGCCGTCCAGCGCGGTAGAGCTCGCCGGCCGATTGGTCCCAGGTCCAGGTCATGCGATCCCCTCCGGACGGTCAGCAGCACGCGCGGTCCTCCCTGGCGCTTGCCGGTGCAGGTTCACCAGCATGACGAAGGAGACCCACGCCAAACCCAGGAGGAGCAGGGTCTCGCGCTCTGTGGCATGGACGCCCGTCCGCACGATCGAGAGGGCGATGACGCCGCAGATCACCGATAGGACCAGTATCGATGCCCAGACCACGCCGGGCGCGCTGCACCAACTGGCGAAGGACGGCTTGAGCATGTAGGCGCGGATCGCCAGCCATCCGCTCGCCAAGCTGGCGGCCACGACCGCGACGAGATCCATCGTGGTCATTGCGGTTCTCCCGCCTTGTCGACCGCGCTCTCGGCCCAGCGCAGGGCCTTCGGAAAAAGGAGCGGCAGCAGTTCCCAGCCAAAGACGCCAAAGGCGAAAGACATCAGGCCGGCGTCGCGCAACGAGGCCCACGGGATCAGCGTCACGACCCGATCGGCAAAGACGTGGGTCAGGATCAGGCCCGACAGCACGGCGCAGACGACGTTCAGGCCAAGCCAGTTTAGATCCTTGCGGGTCAGCTGGCCGCCGGAGCGGGTCTTGATCGCGAACAGGTAGAGGCCGTAAAGGCCCGCCCCTGCCGCGGCCATGCCGTACCGCGCGAGCAGGTCGGAATCTTTCCAGGGCAATGGGCCCTCCCTTGGTGCGTTCCGGATTGAATGTGGAGCCGTCGCGGGCGGCGCGGGTTGCGCGGCCTAGCACTGGTCTTGCTGGTGGATCAGATTGAAGCGGTCGGCGACGGCGCGACCGGCGTTGAGGCTGTGAGCGTAGGTCTCGAGGAATATGCTCGACGACTTCCACCCGCCCGCGTCCATGGCGACGCGCACGCTCACCCCGGCGTTCAAGGCGTTGGTGGCGAAGGCGTGACGCCCCACGGTGTGCGAGGACTTGTACTGCAGGCCAGCCCTGGCGCAGACCGCCTTAATCCGCTCGTTGACCGAGAACCGGCTGCGATAGCGGAACACCCTCTCGCCTTCGACCAGGCCCAGGTCGCGGATCCGCTCGACGAGGTGGTCGGGCAGATAGCGCAGGCTCATGGTGTCGGTCTTCGTCTTGACCAACAATGCCGTGCGCTGGCGAAGGTCGACATGCTCGCCGAGCAGGGCGACAGCCTCGCTCACACGCGCGCCGCATAAATTCATCAGCAAGACCAGGGCGGCCAGATGCGGAAGCCCGTCGGCGTCGCACTGGTCGATGAACGTCTCCAGCCAGCGCCGGCCGGCGGGAACCGTCTTGCGTGTCTTCGGCGCCGGGAACAGTCGAATCCTAGCGGGCATACGCCAGCCGAGTTCATGCGCGTGGTAGAGCACCGCGCGAGCCGGCGTGATGACGTGCCTATTGCGGGTCGACGGCAGAGCGTTGGGGTACATCTCCAACGCCGCGGCGCGGACCGTGAGCGGCGTGATGGTTGAGACCTCCTCTGTGCCAAACCGCTCGATCAAGCGCTGAAGGTAACGGGCCTCGCCGCCATGCTGGACGTAGGACTCGGCGGCTTCCTGGAAGGTGTGCATTTCCGGCACTCCGTGGTCGAACACGAAGGTTGGAGCGCAAGTTATGGGCCATAAACCGCCCCAACTATGCGATCGATAGATGGCGCCGTCTATTTACGGTTTACCGCTAGGATGCCGCCCTAACTCGGAGAGCGACATGGGCCGTCCCGCCCTCAACATGATCCGCACGCACATCAGTTTCAGGTCGGAAACCCTGGAACGGCTTGACGCGCTGGTTGGCGAGAAGGGCCGAGCCGCCTTCGTCCGCAAGGCCACCGAACAGCTTCTCGATGCTGTCGAAGAGGCCCATCGGATCGCTGCCAAGGGCAAGCCGAGGTCGTAATAAACGGCACATCTGATGTAGGGGTGGTGGGGTCTAGAGGGCGAGTTCCCGGTTGCCCCGATGGCGGACGGCCGAAAGGCCCGAGCGGCTGTTCTGGTCATTGCCCGGTCGGTCGTA
This sequence comes from Caulobacter sp. ALps2, assembly GCF_058681635.1. Taxonomy (NCBI): domain Bacteria; kingdom Pseudomonadati; phylum Pseudomonadota; class Alphaproteobacteria; order Caulobacterales; family Caulobacteraceae; genus Caulobacter; species Caulobacter sp. ALps2. Next base: position 1,060,467 of record NZ_CM178743.1, on the reverse strand, counting down.
GCCAGCCCAGGCAGACTTGAGGGCCGAAAGGCTCGCGATGGAACCGCCCCGCACCGTGCCCCAGGCTGCTGCGCCAGTCACGTTGTACACGTTCTGGTCGACGATGTTGCCGCCGAGGTCGCCGGTCGCATCAGACCACGAAACCAGCGTCCCGACATCAGTGTAGAACTCGTTCATCCGCAGCGTGTTGCGGCTGATCTTGCTGAGGTCGCCAGTCGTCTCATCGTTCACACCAGCGCGCAGGGCCGGCGAGGTCGAGAACCGATTATAGACCTTGTTGCCCTCGAACAGCATGTTCTTGCAGGCCTTCAAGTACAGCGCACTATTGTAGCCGCCGAGGACCGTGTTGTTGGTGACACGCCCGCCGGTCGCGTTCTTCACTACAAGTCCCTGGCCATTCGAGCTATTGCTGCCGCCCACGACCGCGTTGCTGTCGAAATGGAGGTCCGAGCACCCCGCCCCGATCACCACGCCGTGGCCGGTGATCGCAACGAAGCTGCTGTTGGTCACCTTCCCCGTAACGGCGTTTCCGGTAGCCGTTGAGGCGTCTTCGCCTAGCTGGAGGCACGTGCCAGCGAGCAGCGGCGAGAACGCGATGAAATCGGCTCCGCTGATCTGAATGTTGGAGATGCCCTTGAGGCGCGCGGGGAAGTAGCCGATGTGCGCCTTGCACTTCAGGATCTGAATATCCGACACGGTCCCGGTCTGGTTATCCAAGTTAAAGCCTGCGATTGGATAGGGGCCGATCTCGCGGATTTCGCAGCCGATGAACGAGACCTTGGAGACCGTGAAGGACCCGCTCGTCCAGGCTGACACGACGGCGCTGTTAGTCTGGCTCCCCCAGTTGCTGCTGCCCAGCACTTCGAGGCGGCAGTTCACCCAGCGCAGATTGTTGATGTTCGCCCCCAAGAACCGGATGACACCCACGGCCGACGATGACGGCAGTCTGAAGGTCAGGTTCTTGAAGTGCAGGAAGGAGCAAGCTGCGACATAGAGGCCGTAATTGCCGCTGACCGCCGTGATCACCACGTCGCCCAAGTTGCCGCTTTCAGGCGATAGATAGACGAAGTTCGCCGGGTTGGCCGTGAGCTGAAGCGCGCCCGCCCCGATGGTCAGGGTGGTGCTTGCGACCGTTTGGGACTGGTTGACCACCCAAGAGGTGCCGCTACCCGAGACGATCGTGGTCCCCGCCGTGACGCCCGAGCCCGTGACGGTGCGACCGACCGCCAGGAGCGTCCCACTCGAAACTGTCAACGTCGTACCGCTGATCGAACCCGTGACCGTGCCCAGGGGCGAGTCCTCAGCATAAGTCCCCGTGCCAATGATGATCTGATCCTGGGAGACCGCTACGCCCAGCGCCTTGACGATGGTCTTGTAGGGGTTACCGGTCGACCCATCGCCCGTGCTGTCGTTGCCCGTTGTGCGAACGTAGATCTCAGCCATCAGCGCACCTCAATGCTTTCGCCAGGCGGGATGAAGTAGGCAGCGCCTGAACCGCGCTGGACGAACAGATCGAAAGCGCCAGTGGCGTTGTTGGTCAGGCGCTGGATGCGCGCCGGGCCGCCCAACGTGAACGTTGTGTTCCCAGCCAGTGCGCCGGAAAAGACGATCTCGGCGGCGGAGCCCTCGGCCTCGCTCAGCGTGGTGGCGTGGGACGAAACGTCGATTGCCTGCGCTGTTGAAGCGTAGGCAACGTCAACCGCAACGACATAGGGTCCAGCCATTATGCAGCCCTCGATACGAGCGGTTGTTCATTGATGCGGCTACGCAGCGGAGCGCCATCGACGCGCGAGCGCAGAACATTGGCCCCCACACCCTTTCGAGGGGCGAGTCCGAGGCCCAGAGCGAGCGCGAGGGCGGTCATCAGGCGATGAAGCCGATGATGCCGGTCGCCGTTGTCCCGGTGAGGTAGACCTGGGTGAACGCGAGCGGCACGATCGCGCCGGCGGGCCAGTCCGTGAACGTTACGTCGCTTCCCTTGGCGGTCTTGACCTTCACATCGCCAGCGACCGAAACGCAGAAACCGCAGTAGTTCCCGGCGTCCGTGTCAGACGGCGCGATCGCGGCGGCGTCCGAAGGGATGAGATCGTTGCGATGGGTCATGTGATCGTCCGCGCGCTGTTATTTCAGGCCGAAATCTGGTCTGATGCAGATCTCAGACTGTTCCCGCAGCGGAGAGTGCGGATTGCGCGATCGAGGCGACCGACTGTTCATCATCGCCACCGAGGCCCTGGGCGGCCTGGTGGTGCTCGTGGGAACCGCAGCGGCACTGCTGCTCGCGCCGATCATCGGCGTTTGGGTCAATAGCGGCGTGGTCAACGTCCTCCACGCGATCGGCTTGCTGCGCTAGCGCTGGCCGACCCGAGGCGGGATGTAGCGGCCGTATTCGTCGATCCCGCTGCCATCCTCGAGCTCGATCGTCACGCTGCGTCGCGGCTGATTTCCCTCACCCGAAATGACGCCGGCGGCGGCGGCCTTAGGCGTCACATTGCGCATCGGACGAACAGCCTGGATCTCGTCCATGGCCGACAGCACATTTCGCGGGTTCTGGCGTCCCACCATGATCTCAGAGAGCGTCCGATTGACGTCGGGATCGTAGATTCCCGGCTGCCGGACCCGCTCGTACGCGCCAAGCACGGCGTTCGCCGCCTGGGTGCGGAAGGACTGACCGCCGACTCGACGCGCGCCGATCTGCGCCAGATGGTCGCCAAGGCCCATGTCCTCGGCGCCGACAGTCGCCGAGCGGATGTCCTCGGCCAGCGGCGTGGTGCGAGAGCCCGACAGGATCTCGTTGAACGACTTCTGCGCCCCAGCTTCAGCCTCGACGTCGCGCAGAAAGCGTTCGAAGGCGCCATTGTTGCCAAAGCCGGCGCGCATGCGGTCCTGGGTGATCGGGCTGTTGGCGATATCGCGGAAGGCCTTCTGCGGATTGCCGCTGCGAAACTTGTCGGCCAAGCCTCGCGCCATGCCCAGACGCTGCGCCGTGGCCTCGTCGGCCGACATCGCCCCCGTCATGTCGTCGATCATCTCGGCATCGTGCCGGCCGCCGACAATCTCGCGCCCGCGCCGAAGCGCCTGCATCTGCTTCGTCGGCCCGGCGTACGAAGCCAAGGCCTCGCCGTACTTCGGGTTCATCTGGGTCAGCTTTGACCGCAGCTCGTTGAGCGTCCCGAGGACCGCCCGCCCTTCTTCGTCGAGGACGAGTTTCCCCGTGGTCTTGTCCCGATAGCCTTCCAGGACGTCGTCGAGGCCGCGTTTGACGTAGTCGTAGGTCTGCATCGTCGGCGTCTGGATATGCGTCACGTCCCCGGCTTCGTTGAACGCGAACCCCAGGCCTCTCGGGTCGCGCCCCTCCTCGGCCGCGATCCGCGCCGCCCTGCCATAGGCCGATTTCACGGAGGGGCGGGCTCCGAGCGCGTCGAGCGCGTCCGACTGCGGCGCCGGCCTGCTGTAGGCCTCCTCATAGAGCGGAGCCGCGGCGGTCTTCCGCGCCTTGTCGAGCGTGTCCAGGCCCTCATAGAAGCCCGCGCCGTCGTCACCGAGTTCGCGCGACGCGCTGGCCAACATGCGTTGCGGAGCCCGGGCCTGGCGTCGGGTCAGGGCCCCCTCGATCATCTCCTGACCAGGCCCAGGTACATTGGCCAAGGCACGGGTCAGGCCCTTGCCGCCGCGACCCATGCGCTCGAACGGCAACCGGATATCGTCGGCCGAGCCGGAAATCGCCTGCTCGATCTGGGGGACCCGACCCGCGAGGATCCGACCAGCCCGCGCCGCTGTGCGCGTGGCAGGCGAGGCCCGTCGGGCCGCCGCCGCGTTCACTATGTTGCCGGCGACCTTAGCCACGGCAGGGATGACAGCGCCGAGAACCGCGCCCGGCACGATGGCCTGATTGCCGGCCGAGAGACGCTCGCCCAAATTGCCTTCGCCAGAGGCAGCGCCAGCGAAGCCTCCGATGCCGCCCGCCAGCGCCGACTTGGCCGTCTGACTGTTGAACGCCCGCGCCGCAGCGCCGAAGAGGCCTTTCGCGGCAGGGGCGGAAGCTGGCGCGGCCGAGGCTCCGCCGGTAAACAGGGCCGGGGCGACTTGCGCGGCCAGGCCGAGCCCGTTGACGCCCGCCGCCGCGACCGGATGGCGTCCTTCGAAGTCTTCGGCGCCAGCCTTCGACCGCGTGCGGGCGCCAGACCACGCTTCCGGAAACGATTTGGCCTTGCCCGTGATCAGGTCAGAGCCGGCTTGTAGGCCATCGGCGAGTTCATCGAAGCCCGGGATGGAGCGATTGAAGGCTTGGGTGGCGTTCAAGATCGTTTCGCCGACGCCGCGCTTGCGGGTCGTTTCCCACTCCTGAGCGCCGGCCAGCGCAGCCTCGCGCGTCGCCGCCTCGATCGTGACGGTGCGACCGCTGGGCGTCTGAATCTTGAACACCGGCATCGTCAGTGCTCCTCCAGGATCCGATAGGCGCCGGGAGCCGCCTTGCGCGGTGCGTTGGCGGTCGGCGAGCCCTTGGGCGCGGCCGTCGGTCGTTTCAGGTAGGGCGGCGGGAGCTTCTTGTTGGCATAGGACGAGAACCAGGCATCGAAGCTTTGACCGCGAGGATTGAGGGCCGATGGCGCTCCAAGATGCTTGGACCAGGATTGCATCGCGCTCTCGTAGGCCGACATGCGGATCGCTGCCCATTCCTGGGCGGCCAGTGCGCGGCGGTTGGCCTCAGGGCTGACATTGATGTTGATCTGCGCCTCTTTCAGGAAGGCGATGTCCTTGTCCGACAAGGGGCCGCGCAGCTTGCTCGTATCGCCGAGGGTCGCTTGGTTGGAGACTTGGCGGAAGCGCTGCAGGTTGTCCGTCTCGCGCTGGTTAGGCACGAACGGCAGGTTGCCGGCAAAGCCTCCGATCGCCTTGCCGAGGCCCGTGCGAAAGTCGCCCGCGAAGCCGGTCGGGGCTCCGTCATCGAGAAGGCGACGCGCCTCGCCGGCCGTGGCGATGATGCCGTCGGCATTGCGGACCATATCCCGAGCCTCGCTAAGGCGTTTGGCGTCATCCACCCCCATCGCGCGCTGGCGCGCCTTGTCCTGGATGCTGCCGCCACCGGCGATCTTGGATCGCTCGGCCTGATACATCGCCAGGAGTTCGTCGTCGGAGAGGTGGGAGAGATCGTTCATCATGGCAGCTTTCCACGGCGACGCAGTTCGGCGGCGATCGCGTCCAGAGTTGAGGCTGCGCTTGGCTTGGGCGCGGCGCGGGGCGCATAGGGCTGCTTGGCGCGAGCATCGTAGTAGTCGCCCTGACTGCCTCGCAAAGCTCCTTGGGCCCGCGCGGCCGCGATCTGAGCGTCGAGCAGTTCGGCGCGCTTGTCCGCGAACGGACCAAGGATGTAATCGCCCTCGCCAGTTGTCTCGTCGTAGCCGTACGGGCCGTCGGCGGTGTTGAGCACCTTTCGGCCACCTTGGGCCTGGCGGGCATCGGCGATGTCGTCCACGTCCAGGGGCACGCCGGCTTCCGCCAAGGCCTGCATATACTTACCCGCATTGAAATGGCCGGTCTCGTCCAGCGCCACCGACATGGCGCGGGCGCGGGACTCGCGGTCGGCATTGGCGCGCGCCCGGTCCTCTTCGGCTTGTTGGCGGACATTGGCGGACATGTCGGCTTCTCGGAACCCGTCCTGAAGCGCGGATACCCGACCGCCGCGACCACCCGCCAGGCCCGCGCCGGCGTCGGACAACGTCGCGCCGAGGAGCTGCATGCGCTGGGCCCCCGTCTGCCCCTCCGGACGCTGGTATTTGATCAGGCCTCCAAGATAGGAGCGGACCGGATTGGGGTTCGGCGCAGGTGCGGCGGAGGTGGATGGGGCAGCTGCAATCGCCTGTCGCGCCGATGATCCGAAGAGCCCCGGCGGAACTTCACCGGCCTGGTCATCGGCGCCCTGCTGAGCCAGCTGGCGTAGGAAATCGAGATTCATCACCCAGCCCCCAGAAGACCATAGTCGACCATCAGGGCGCCGCTCGGGTGGCGGCGAACGGCGGAAGGATCGGTGCGCGCGATGTCCTGGGCCATGTAGCCACGGCGTTTCATGCCCGGACGATCCCACTTGTACTTGAAGTCGTAGACCTTCCGGCCTTCGCCATCGTGGCCAACGTGCTCGATATCGTCCTTCAACCGGGCGTCGGAGAAGCTCACCCCCACCGCGCCAAGACCGGTGCCAAGACCGCCCGCGGCGCCCAGCAACCCGCTGATCGCGCCCATCGGATCACTGGTCTTGGTGACCGACGAGGACGTGCCGGTCGTAGACCCCGTGCCTGTCGCGCTCTGTCCCTGGAAGAGGCCGTAGTTCTGGCCGCCGTTCAGCGCCGAGATCAGTTTGAGCAGCTCGGTATCAGCGCCCAGCTTGTCACTCTCGATGTCGCGTTGAGTGTCGCCCAGGCTTCCGAGGAGACCGATATTTGCCCGTGTGTCAGAGCTTTCGGCGCTGCCCAGTTGGCCTAGCAGGCCCGCCGCCGACAGGTTCCTTCCCGCCGCGCTGTCGACGAACCCCGCATCGGCTTGTCGACGCGCCGCGTCGATCTGCGCCTGCTGCGCCGAGGCGGAATTGGATTGGCCCGCGTTGAAGGTCGAGACGCTCGCCAGGCGGTCGTTGTCGGCCATCGCGGCCGCGACAGCCCGATCATAGGCAGCCGAGCGCAAACCGCTCTCCGTCGAAGCTCGACCTAGACCCAGTTGCTGCTCGGTCAGGGATCTGGTGATCGCCGATCCCGAACCGCCGAACTTCTGGTTTCGGGCGATATCCAGCGTCTGCTGGGCCCGCGTCATGCCCGCCTGGTTATCGAAGTTGTCGAGCGTGGCCTTCACGTAGCCGTCGAGTTGCGGGTTCAGATAGCCCGACAGGTCAGTGTCGAGCAGCGTCCGCGCGGTGGCGGCGCTCGTCGGCCCAACGGTCGTGCCGGCCACGGTCGGCGCGGCGGTGTTTAGAACGCCGTTCGCGGCCGTCGCGGCCTGGCCGTACAGCGGATTGGTCGTCAGCTTCCCGGCCTGGTCGAAGGCCTGCGTCTGGAGGCTCGACGGCCCAGCCACCAGCGATTGCGCATCGGTGTTGAGCAGGTTGTCGATCTTGCCCTGGAGGCCCTGGACGGAGTTGGTCACCCATGCCGGATTGATCGGCGTCGAGGTCGAGGCGCTGTTCGTGTTCGAGCTGCTCGTCGTATTGGTTTTCGTCTTCGACGACATCAGAGCACCTTGGCGAGCGTGATTGACCAGAATTCGTAGCCGGCGGGCTTGAGCGCCCGTTCCCAACCGCGCCGCGATGCGTCGACCAGGGCCAGGTTGCACCCTTGCGCCTTCCCCCAGGCTTCGACCGCCGGTCGGATCACCGCTTCAATCTCCCCTTGGTCTCCCGAGGCCGAGAAGCACTGTATGGCCTCGATCTCCTCGTAGGATTGGCGCTCGGTGAGCATCACGGATCGCTCGCCGAACCAGACCTGCACCAGGCCTCGCGCCACCAGATCCCGGATATGATCGAAGGTATGGAGAGGCCCTAGGCCGGACTCGATGAGATCACGGCGACGGTCCATTTCCGCCAGACGGCCATCGTCGATCATCGCTGGCCCGTCGTGCGGCCCTCGAAAACCGGTGTCCCAAGGCGCAGTTCCGCAGGGCCGGAAGAGAAGTCCAGGCGATATCCCATCAACCGCGCCTGGACGTGGAGGTCGAGCTTGGATTGGCCCGGCGTGAAGACGTACGGCCCGTCCTCGTAGGTCTCGTCCTGAGGGTATTCCCGGCACAGGAAGGTGATGCTCACGGGCGCGGCCTGGACCTGGAAGTCTGGCCAGAAGCTAGTGAGCAGCAGCATCGAGCCGCGGCTGTCGAGCGCTTGGGGGCCAGCGGTCAGAAAGCCGCCGATCGCCGCGCCATCGGCCGTCCTGCCACGTTCATGCCAATAGGCTTGGCCTTGCGGCGTCACGCCGACCGGATAGCTGGCCACGCCAGCGTCGATGAACGAGGTCCGGGCGAGGAGGTGGCGAGCAGGAGAGCCGTGCTTGAGGTTCAGGCTGAGAGCCCGGCTATTTTCCTGACCATCACGTGCGTCAGGATAGAAAATCCACAGCTCCTCGAAAGCGCCCAGGGTCGAGATGACCACCTTGTCCTGTTGCGAAACCGACAGATGAGCGTCGAGTTCGCTACGGAACGGCAGCGTGACCACCGACGGAGCACCGCCCAGGCTGCAAGCTTGGAGCTGGAAATCTGGCGACAGCCACCAGGCTGTTTGGCCCTTCACGGCCATGGCGTTCGCTCCAAGCAGACCGCAGCCTGTTCCGAGCGATTCAACGCGATAAACCTCGTCCAGCGCGCCGATGTAGCTGCCCTGGAACACGCCGCTGTTGGTCCAGAGAAAGACGCCGTACCCGGCGCGTTTGGCGCCGATCAGCCGACCTCCGCCGGCGAGCACCTTTTCCCGCGCCGTCGTGTCGGTTTGGGTCGTCCAGACCGTATAGTCGTCGAGGTCGCTGTGGCGGATGCAGAGCGGATTGAAGTGGCCGGAGGTCTCCTCGTTGCAGCCCACGGCCACCACGGCGCGTTCGTCCGTCACCAATGCCGACGTGACCATCGCCGGCGCGTTGAGTATGGGCTCCGCGTTGAGCGCGATGTCATTTTCCCAGAGGAAGATCGTTCCGCCGCGCGGACAGGCCACCAGGGCTTCGCCGAGGCTGTCGAAACTCCAGGTCCGTGGAAAGGTGTCGTCGACGCTGGGAAGGCCGTAGAAGCCCGTGCCGTAGGTGCTGGTGCCGTAGCCCCGCCCGGCGGTGCCGTGGACCTTGCCTTCGGCGAACGCGCGCTGCGGCGTGATCTTCACCTCTGCGCCGCCCCCCGCCGTGACCGTCGAGGTGGCGTTCGACCCGAACGTGAAGGTGTAGGCATCATCCGTCGTCACGGTGATCGGGAACGTCCCGTTGGGCGTGATGCCGCCGATCGCCGTCGCGCCCGACACCACCACGGACTCGCCGGTCCCTAAGCCATGGCCATTGTGGTTCACCGTCACCGTGGGAGAGCCGCTGGCGACGGACAGCGGATCCAGAGGGAGCACCTTGGGGGGCAGGGCCAGCGTTGGGGTAATGTCGGTGAGGACGCCCGAACGCCAGACATAGAGCTTCTTGTGAGTGCCAAAGGCGATGTTAAGGCGGCCCTCCAGGTCGGTCCAAGTGAAGCTGTTCCGAGTGACGCCGTCCAAAGTCGACAAGGTCAGAGACTCCCAACCGCCGATGATCTCCGGACGAGGTGGGATGCCGGTGTCGCTCTGAACGAAGCGAAACTTGTCGCCGTCAATGTACCGGCCGTTCGAAGCAAAGGCGCTCTCGCCGGTGACTAGGCCAGGAGGCGTGTCGAGGGGGTATCGAGACATTCTCCCACCATGAGCCTCTCAGGCAGGTGGCGGATTGCTCCCTAGAGCGTCATGCTGGCTGGCGCCGCGATCGCACCCAAGGCTTTGCTCGCAGTGACAGTCGTTCCACCCGGCACAGAGGCCAAAGGTGTGAGCTCAACAGACGTGCTCGCGGATAGGTCGAAAATCTGTACGCGGCCGCCCTCTCCGGAAGAGCCTCCGTCTCCGCCTCGGACGGAACCTGTGCCCCCGCCAGCTCCGCCGTCGCCGCCATTGCCCCCGGTAACGTCGATCAGGCCAACAACAGGTGCACCAACCAAGAAGCGGTAGACGAGGTAGATCCAACCGCCGCCACCGCCGCCGGCGCCAGCTCCTCCGGTCTGACCTCCGAAATTGGCAGGCTCCGCGTTGCCCCCCTTGCCTCCTCGGGCCCTGATCGCTGCTGGCGTGGTCGAGGGGCCTCGTTGGATGGTCTGGGCGTAGATGGCAACCGCGCCGCCACCGGTTGGCGCTCCGCCGCCGGCCGAAGCCCCGCCGCCCGCGCCGTGGCCACTCGACCCGGTGCCGCCGCCCATGATGGCGCCAACCGAGGTGACCGCGGTCAGGACCAGCGGGGAAAAGACACCAGCATATCGGATTGGAACAGGCGACTGGCTTGCCACCGGGGTCGTCGGGAAGGCGCCATTGGCCCCGCTGTCGCCCCCCTTGCCGCCGTTGCTGCGGACGGCGGTTCCCGCCGCGCCCGGCGCTCCAGTGTTAGCGGGCGCGGCTGCGACATTGGTGCCTGCAAAGGCTCCCGTAACCAGTGAGGCGCCGCCGCTGCCCGGCGACGTACCCACGCCGTCGCCACCGTCGCCGCCGTCCCACTGGATCGCGCCGGCCGGAGCGTTGGTCAAATTGAGCACACTCTTGACGAAGATGCGCCAGCCAGCGGTCACCAGGGCGGCGCCTGCCGCTAAGGTCAGGTTGTTGTAGTACATGTCACGGGTCAGAGTGACCGGGCTCGAGATGATGACATCTCCGTCCGCCCCATCGCCAAACAGGGCCAGGTCGTTGACGACGTCATCCCAATAGGGCGTTGCGCCGTCTGTCCGCAGATATTTCCCGGCATTTCCTGGCTGCCCCGGCAAAATGCCGGCATTGGCCTCCCAGGTCATCGTTTCGATGTAGGCCTTGAGCGACATGCCGCCGATCTGCGTCGAGCGCACGTTCGCACCGTCAGACGAAACCCATGTCGCATCACCGGCCTCAAGGACGATCGCTTGAGTCCCACCGGCCGATACCGTGACGTCGCCGGTTGCCTCGTTGATGACGAAATAGTTCTTCGAGTAGTTCGGGACGATGATGGTCCCACCAGTCCCGCCGGTCACGTGGAGGATCATCTTGCGAGCTTCGGTGTCGACGCCGTTAGCCGACGTGAGGGTCTTTACCCCGCTGAGCGAGAAGGCGACGCGACCCCGAATGGCCTCGTCGACCAGCGCCAGCGCACTGCTGTTAAGAACGCCGCCCCAAGTCGTTTCGTTTTCGCCCGTGGCCTGAAGCACGAGGCCAAGCGGAGTGTAGCTGCTGGGCATCAGACAATCCCTCGGGTGTCGACCCGGCGCCAGACAGCGCCGTCGGAGAAGACTGGACACGCCTCGCCGGCGCCCAGGTCGCGGATATGGATCAGACCGCCTTCCCAGCCCCTGGCCGGTGGCAGGTCGGACACGCTGTCCAGGACCGGCAGGCGCACCGGCGCTTCCGGGTTCAGGAGCTGAAAGCGGCGATCAATGGCTCTGGCCAGGGCGATGATCGAGGGCGGCAGTGCGGCAGGAATCCAGTTCATGCAACCACGCCTCCGAAGGACGGGACCATCGTACCGCCCGCCATGGCGTCGGCCTGTTCGCGGGCGTTGATGGTGGCGAGCTGGGCGCGGAACTTGCCCTCGTACTTGGCTTCCTCTTCGGTGTTCTTGTCGAACGAGGCGGCAGAAGCCAGGGCGCCGAAGAAGTAGGCGAAGGGGTAGCGCTTCAAGAGGGTGTTGGTGTCGGTGTCGAGCACCAGGTCGGGCAGTTGGCGGGTATAGATCAGCTTTCCGGCGTAGGCCGTGTCGGGCCGAGGGCCGAAGGCCAGCTGCTCAGCTTCGCGCGAGAACACCGCTGGCCGGCCCGTCGGGCGCTGAGCGATGATCTTAAAGCGCTGCTCAATCGAGCCTGGGCGCAGTGGCGCGTCGCAATCGGTGTCGATCCATAGGCTCTTCACGGCGCGGAAGTCGGCCGGCAGGTCCACACGCTCGGCGTCGATTACCAAGTCGGCAGAGGCTTCCAAGAGCGGGATGCGCAGGTCTCGCATCATCTCGGTGTGGGCGTAGGCCACGAACACCGGGATGTTGCTGGTCCACTTGGCCAGGTTGCGCGCCGCGAAATCTGTCAGGGCCGTCTTCAGTTCGCCGTAGGTCGAGAGCGCCATCAAACAGCTCCCGGCGAGGTGCGCAGATAGGCGTAGTCAGGATCGCGGAGCTTCTGGTTCCGCTTGGCCTCGCAGTCCGGATCGTACCACCACCAGCCTTCCTCGTTCAGCCATTTGACCATGAGGATGGCGGGGATGAAGCCGACCCGGCGCAACTCGCGTGTCTTCGAGTACCCGTCGTTGTGGGTCGCCATCGCCTTGCAGCGATCGACCACAGGCGTCAGGTCTTGGACGGTGACGACATCGTGCGTGCCGTCACCATTGCTGCGCCAGTAGCGCTTGAGCCCGTCGTCGGACGCGCTGTGGAGCAGCAGATCGCTCACCCGATGATCTCGGCGTAGGAGCGATCCTCCAGGGCCTGGGCGACCGAGTTCTCGAGCACCAGCTCGGTGCCCCAGTCGTAGAAGCCGTCGTTGCCGTCGTGGACGTGCCCGTGGCCGGTCTTGGTGATCCGAACCAGGGCGTGGGCGTCGCCGGAGCGATCGGCCAGCTTCGGCGGGGCCTTGCCGGCCTTCAGCACTTGGCCAGGCTTGGCGCTCGTCGGGGACGTGGACTTGCCCCTCGACTTGGGCGGTTCAGCCGGGGGGGGCATGGTGGCGCCCACGGCAAGAGCCGGTTCGGCCACGGCCTCGGGCTCGTCGTCGAAGTTCGGCATCTCTTCGATGTTGGGGATGTCGGTATCGGGCATGTGAACCTCGAAAAGATGGGGCGGCCATGACAGCCGCCCCAGTCGTGGGAGTGGTTAGAGAAGGTCGGCGACGACGCCGTGGGCCTTCTCGTTGCCGACCTGCAGCGTCGCTTCCGTCAGGATCATGAACTTGCGGTTGTCGCCGGACTTGGCGAGTTCCTGGGTCTTGACCGGGCGGAGGGTGGCGACCTTGGCCATGGTGGGATCGACGATCAGGGCCTCGCGGACGGTGGACGAGCGGGTCAGGCCGTACGGGTGCGGCACGGTGTGCAGCTTGCCGAAGTCGCCCTCGTAGACGTCGGCGCCGGCGACGATCGTGGCCTGATTGTTGCCCTTCACGTCGACACGGATATCGGCGATGCCGGTGAAGCCTGAGAACTCGCCCTTGTGCTTGGGGCCCAGGACGATCATCGCGCCATCGACTTGGGCGCCGGCGGTGAACATCGCCTGGCAGACGGTCTTCACCTGGTCTTCGGTGAAGCTCCGGCGCGTGCCGTCGGTCGGCGCGGCGACGATGCCCGCCGAATAGCCGCCGTTGGCGCCGCCCGCGCCGCGGGAGACGTTCGAGGTCAGCCACGCGGCTAGGCCAGCAGCCTTGCGGGTGGTGGCGCCCGACTCCAGCACAGAGGCGCGCGGCTGGAGGAACGCGGCCTCCATGTCGCGGCGCATCGACAAGCCCTTGAGCATCACCTGGCGATCGTAGTCGTCCTCGCGACCAGCCGAATTGACCGCCGACTGGGTGCCGGCGACCGAACCCGTCTTGCGGAAGATCTGGCAGATGTTCTTGACGCGCGTGGTCAGGTTGCCGGCATCGACGGTGCCGACGTCGTCGCCTTCCAGCTGGGCGTTGTCGGCGTTGACCGCGTCGAGCGCTTCGGTCTGCCATTCGTGGGCGGTCGCGGTCGCCTTGACCTTGCCGAGCGTGGAGATGACGGGCGTCTTCTCCGGCTCGACCCGGTAGATGATGTTTTCCAGGTCTTCGCGGTTGCCGACACTGTTGAGCGTGGTGACGGTGTTGGTGGGTGCAGCCATGGGACTAGCCTCGCTTGGCGCGCATCAGGGCGAGGGCGTTCTCTTGGCTGGGGTCCTTGTCGAACCGGGCCTGGGCGCTCTCGATGACGCGGCGTTTCTGGGAACCTTGGGAAGGCGTGGCCGTGGGGCGAACCGCGCCGGCGCTCGTGGCCTTCACCTTGGGCGTGAGGGGTTTGACCTGCGGGGGGTTCTTGGCGACGTTGGCCTGCGCGCGGTCGTAGAGCATGGCCTTGCGAGCCAGTGTCAACTCGACGGCGCCCGCCCACTTGAGGTCCTGAGGCGTGAGCCCCTGATCCGTCAGGTACTGGACGAGTTCCGCCTTCGCGGCCTTGCCGGTCTTCGGGTCTGCGAGTTCCGGCGAGAGCTCCTTCAGCTTGCCGGCCTGTTCACGAAGGAACTGCCGGTGCTGCTCGCTCTCGGTGGCCTCGCGAAGCTGGGTGAGCCTGGAAAGCTCCTCCTGCTCCTGTTCGAACTGGACCTTGGCGGCAAACGCGCCAGCGGGGTCCTCCTGGGCCCATCTGGCCCAGTCGATCCCATCCCACTGGCTCTTGAAGACCTCGGCGGCGCGCTCCAGTTGCTTGTCGACGATGGCGACGACTTCGCCGATCGCCGATGCTTCCTTGCGCGCGGTCGCGGTCTCTTCCTTCGCCAAGGAAACCTGGCGCCCGTACTCCTCGTCCCGCGCCGCGATCACCTTCTGGAGTTCGGGCGTAGCCGTGGCGAAGAGCGCCTTTTCCTCGGCTTTCCAGAACGCAGGCGGATCGACTACCGGCTGGGCCGGCTCCTCCACCTCGTCTTCGACGTCGTCATCGCCTGCCGGATCCTCGTCCGGTGCGTCGCCTTCGTCGGCCAGCTGGTCACCGGCCACATCTTCCTGTTCCTGGTCGCCTTCCGGATCGACCTCGTCATCGTCCTCGACGGGGTCGGGCGCGGCGGCCTCCCGTGTCGTGGACAGAAGGGAGACGGCGTCGTCCATGGAGAGGGCGCCCGTCGAGGTGTCGGAGGTGCTTTGCAGGCTCATGCCGCAGAGATTGCCCCCCTCCCAATCCCGCGCGGATTGCGTCGCCTAAGTGCGATCGAGGATGCTGGCCATCTCGTCGAGGGCGGCGGCGTGATTTCCAGAGGCCACGGTGTCCAGCAGCGCCTTCCTGACCGCGTCCAGGGCCTGCACTCCGAAGTACATCGCCTCGCGAAGCTCACGCTGCGCCACGGTCGAACCGGCGATCTTTTCGAGCATGCCGGCGCGAAGTTGCTCGATGGCGCCCTCCACGACTGTCAGCTCGCCGGCGGCCTGGTGGCCACGGTTGATGGTGACTTCCCGATCTTCGATCATCCGGCTTCTCCTCCGAAGCGTACGGCGCTGCCGCCCGAACCGCCCGCGAGGTAGTCGGCCGCCTTCATCCTTGCCTCGACATCAATCTGGTAGCGCTTGAGACCGATCTCCGCCTCTAGCTGCCGGTCCTTGAAGGCGATGTCCTGGTCGATCTTGTACTTGTCCAGTTCGGCTTGCTGTTGGGCCTGGACTTGATCGGGATCGATCTTCTCGGCGCCGGGCGGGACCTGGCCGGCGGCGGCTTTCGACGGGTCGGTGAAGAACGGATCCACCGACTTCATGCCAGCGGCCATCACCAGGCGCTGGGCGGTATCGTAGACGTTCTGCATCGTGACTACTGGCCCCGCGGCCGAGCCGCCCTGGAGGCTGATCACCTTTTCCTGGGCGCCGATCACCTGTTGCAGGGCCAGAAGCTGTTGCTCGCGACCGCCGGAGCCCACGCCGATCTCGACGACCATGTCCTTGCGGCTGCCAAAGGTCGAAGGGTCCACCTCGACCCACTTACCGCGAAGTCGGACCTTCTCGGCTGCCGACGGGTGCTTGCGGGTCGACGCGTGGACCAGCAGCAGGCCATCTTTCAGGCCAGTTTCCGAGAACACTCGGGCGATCATGCGCACACGCTTCTGGGCGGCGTTGACCATGGCCATCGCGCCCTTGGCGGTGTCGTGCAGGGTGTCAGGGTTGAGGCCCTGGGCGTTGCGAACCACGCCCGAGCGCTGCTCGCCCATCACCGAGACCTGCTCCAGCGCGCCGAAGACGTCGAAATCCAGGGCACCAGCGCTGACCGAGCGCACCGCGTCGCCTGTCTTGGACCGGATCGGGGCGCCGGGGACATAGTTGAGCAGATCCGACAGCGTGAACTCGTTCGCACGATCCATCGCCACTTCGGAGCGCTGATTCATGGCGAAGTAGCCGCTGTCCAGCGCCATGCGGAGCAGTACGGTTTTGATCTTCTGGATCTCCATGACCATGTCGGCCAGGGAGCGCCCGTAGAGGCGGTGAGCGACGATGAACGGCGTCGACACGGCGAAAGGTACGTCGTCGATCCGCTCGCGCTTGAGCAACACCCCCTCGCCGTTGCCGGTCACCACACGCCACAGCTCCGGGATGCCGTCACCGTCGGCGTCAACGCGAACGATGTGCTCGACGATCTCCACCTGGTGCAGGTTGAAGGACGTGATCCCCGCGGTGGAGGCGTTGTTGTGCTCCCCGGCGTTGTCGCGGGCGGTCTCCTCGCCGGTGTCGTTGCGCACCCCGTAAGGGCTCAGCTCGGCCACCAAATCGGGGTCGTAGCCATCCTCGATCAAGGTCTGGGCGCGAGGCCGCGAGCGAGCAGCGCAGTAGGTGGTCTTCGCCAGTTCGACGGTGTCGCGGGCGACGGTGAAGTCCTCGGGCGGCCAGGCGACGACGCAGGTGCGGCCGCGCTGCTTGGACTGCCGTAGGACGAAGTCATAGGTGGGCTCGCCACCGTCTTCGGCCGGATACTCCGCCGTGATCTCAAGCTCGCCTGCCTGGTCGGCGATAGCCATTTCGAGGGCCGTCTTACCCTGGAAATGCTCTTCGGCCTCCTCGTCGTACTGCTCAGTCGAGACCTTCAGCACGCCGATCTTTGACAAGAGCGCGTCCTGGCAGTGGACGTAGATATTCCGCCAGCCCGGGTTCTCCACGAACATCACGTGGTTGACGTAGTCGGTCTCCTGGCGGGCCGCGTCGACATCCTCCTCGCCGACGGGGCGGAAGGTGGCGATGTCGTCGCCCGACGCCAGGATCTCCATCAGGTCGGGCATCAGCGTCTCGACGGCGTCCGACAGGTCGGTCGAGATGGCGGCGGAGCGGCCGGCCAGCGCGGGGACGTCGGTCATGACGCCCTTGAGGTAGTTCAGCGACCGCTCCCGGTTCTCGCTCAGCTCCTCGTCGTGCTCGAAGCCGACGGACTGGCGGCGCTCCTCGGCGACCAGGGCCAGGAAGTCGTCGTCGGTGAGCTCGGCAGGCTCCGCCACCGCGATGTCGTCGGGTTCGTCGTCATATTCGGCCATATCGCCATGGTCGGGCCGCTGGTGTTTTTGCGGATTGCGAGATTAGCAGCGCGCGTTCTCACCCGGAAAGATTGCGATTGATTGATGCCTGCCTGACAGCGTGCAAAGCTGCGCCTTGCGCTTTTCGGAGCGAGGAGATTCTAGATGACGATGGTGAGGGTTTATCGCTTCAAAGGCTTTGACGTCGTTGGTGGCTCGGCCGTGCAATCGAGGCGGCTAGCGACTAAGGAAGCCATCGAGACTTCGCCAGGACTAGAGATCATCCCGACCCCTTACTGGACTGTCGACGACACCGTCTTGGACGGTAACGGCATGACGCGCCGCATGGATGCTAACGGATCAATTGCTTACGGCGCGCTCGACGACGACGGCAACGCGTACATTGTTACTGAACAGGTCGTTGATGATCCCGAGCCCACAAGGGAAGCCTTCAAACTTTTGCCAAGCGCTACGCTAATCCATGCAGAGCAAGTGGCTACCGACTATAACCGGCATGGCAGCATGCTGGTTGGCGGAGGCCCCTTGCTACGCGGATCTGAGATCCCGCGCCTTCATGTGCCCTTGTCCGATTAGCGGCTCCCCTACCCCCAGGAGGGGTGAATGACCGTCCCCGATCTGTTCGCCGGGCCACGCGACCTCCTCGATAGTGCAGAGGGTCACATCCAGGAAATCGTCGAGACCCTGACCGGGATATTCGACCCAGAATGGGCGTCCCTCGCCTACGAGTTGGATCCGAAGACCGGAGATATGCTTGTGAAGGTCGTGTTCGGAACGCCCGTACCCATTCGACTCGCGACCCGCGTCTTCAACGTAGTCACCGAGTTGCGCTCCGCGCTCGACCACAGCGTCTACGCCGCAACCAAAGCCATCACCGGCCGGGCGGATCCCGCGAAGGCAAAATTTCCGTTCGGTGACACGGCGGCGGCGCTCGAACAGAATTTCATGGCCTATTGCGACCACGTCCCCGCTCCCGTCTTCAAAGTGATGTTCGAGGCGATTAAACCACACGAAACTGGGAATTGGCTGCTTTGGAGTCTGAACAAGCTCCGGAACGCGAAGGACCACACTCGCCTGATCGTGCCCAGTCCTGCGGCTAGGCTTATGGATACCAGCGGCGATACCTCCGGGCTCATCCTGACCAGCGGCAGCCCAGATAATGATTACGTCATCGTGCGCGCCCCCCCTCCGGTGAACCGTAAGCTCAAGATAGGCCTGCTGCTCCACGTAGCGTTTGGTGAAGTCGACGCCGTCAAAGGGCGCGATCCGGCGGGCTATCTCATCCAAGCTCATGGGGCCGTCCGAATGGCGGTCGACTTGATCGAGCACGCCACAATACGGGAACTCGATAAGCCCAGCGCCCTCTAGCGCGCCATCCGTCAATACCGCCTCCAGCTAGTCCGTCACACCAGGCGGGCTTTTTCATCCTCTTCAACCTGGCCGATCAGCAAGGCATGATCCGTTCGGCTCACGCGATCCCCCCGATGTTCACCTCGAACCGGTCGATGGCCGTGGAACGCTTGCGGGTGTGGCGGTTGGCGTTGACCACGGCGTCGCCCCGGTCGGGCGAGCGGCCCAGGCGCTTGATGATCCGCTCCTTGGGCTCGACCAGGATCCCGCGCGGCCCGACGTTGTAGAGAGGGGCGCAGAGGTCGGCCTTCAGCGCGGAGTCGGGCGGCAGCGAGATCGGCTCGGGGTTCTCGGGATCCAGGGCCTCGCGCATCCGCCACCAGTCACGGGCGCGGACGTTGTAGAACCTGAGCTGATCGTCCTTGGTCTTCTCGTCGGTACCCTCGGCGCCGTTGCAGGCGACGGTGTGGATGTCGTTGGAGATCAGGAAGTCGTAGGCCGACGAGCCGATCCCGATGATGTCGATGTGGACGGGCGCGCGGTCGCGGCGGGCGACCATCACGTGGCCGGCGGCGGCCGGGCCGTTCGGGGTCTCGGCGCCGGTGTGGACTAGCAGCTCGTCGAACCAGAACCCGTGGCGCCGCGAGACGACGGTCTCGTCATCCCCGCCGCGCGAGACGTCAACGCCCATGCTGTCCATGGGGCCCTTGGCGTCGCGCGGTTGCCACCGCGCCATGGCCGCCTCGACCCAGGCCGTGGGGATGACCTGCCAGGCGCTGTCCTTGATGCCGGCGTTGAAGTCGCCGTTCAGCATCTGGCTGCGGAGTGGTTCGGGTAGGGCCTGCAGCTGGGTCATGTAGCCGGTCCCGGTCAGATAGGGGTTGTCGCTGAGCCTGGACGGGATGAACGTCCGCGACTGCGGCGTGATGATTTCCTGCGGCGTGTAGCGGCGGCGGTCGAACTCGTACCGGCGCTCGCCGTCGACCAGCACGAAGGGTCGATCGTCCGGTAGCTCGATGTCCTTGCCCGCGATCGTCGCGAACCAGCGCAGTTCGCCAGGCTGGGCCGGGTTGGGGTGCTTGCTGTCGAGCCAGGGTCCGAAGAACGGGATGATCCATCGCCCCTCCGCCGTGGTCGGCGGGTTGAACGTCATCAGGGTGGTGCACTTCTGGCCCGGCTTCGTCGTGCGAACCCAGCCCATCAGGAACCTGACCTGGGCCTCGAGGAAGTTGGCCGCCTCGTCCAGGACCAGCAGATCCTTGGGGCGGCCCATGTACTTGGTCTCGTCGCCGGGGTGCGGAACAGAGCCGAACTCGATCTGCCTCGCGCCCAGCCGCCAGATGCGTTCCTGGCCGTTGTAGCCGTCCCGGCCGTTCAGCAGGCCGGTCAGGCGGTCGATCACGCCCGTGAGCTGCGTGCCCTCGCGTCGGAAGATGGCCGACACGGTGTGTTCCGTGACCGCGAGCCCGCACGCCAGGTCCGTCTTGCCGCCGCCGGCCGCCCCGCCATAGCCGATGATGTCGGCCTTGGAGTGATAGGCCATGGACTGAGGGCCGGGGAGGGGGCGCCAGATCGCCTTGTCTGCCGCCAGCAGCTTGGTCAGTTCGGAGCGCTCCTCCTCCGTGAGGTAGGGCAGCAGGTCGGCCACTTCGTCGGTGCGCATCAGCCTTCCTCGGCGTCTCTGCGCTGGCGAGCCGCTTCCATCAGCGCCGTGATCTTCGCCGCTGCCTGCGTGTCGCTGTACTGGATAGGCGCGTCGTCAGGCCCGCCGCCGACCAGCGCGACCTTGTCTCCATAGCGCTTCGGGTCCCACTTCGCGAGGAGCTTCAACCGGGTCTCGATCCGCAGTTTTGACCGCTGGACATGCTCGGCGTCGAAGGCCTCGTAGTCAGAGCCGTCGGGGCGCTGGCGCGTTACGTAGTCGTTCGAGGAGTCGTCGGCGATGGCCAACGTCTCCTCGGCGATAGCGTCGAAGCCGATCTCGCGTGCGCGCGCGAACCGTTGGGAAAACGCCTCACGCTCCTTACGCCAGTCGTAGACCGTGCTGCGATCTGGCATGTGCTCGCGTCGACAGATCTCGGCCAAGGGAATGCCCTTGCTGATATCGGCGACGATCTCATCTTCGATCTCGGGGGTGTGCAGGGTCGGGCGGCCAGGCGCGTTCATTGATCTCGCCTCAGAACGGTGACATCGCCGCCGGTGTAGACGTCATGCGCAATAGCGGCTCGCACTGCTGCCTCAGGCCCAGCGCCCATGAACATTGCGCCGAGTGCTTGATCGCGCCCGCTACCCATCGCGAAGTAGGGAGTGTCTAGGCGAAACTTGCCGCCAGCCTCATGAAGCTCTAACGCTCCATCCGGGTAAACGATTAGGCCGGAGTCAGAATTGTCGCCCTCTGTCTTCGCCAAAGGCGGATCAGACCGGTCGCCGCTGATCCACTCCAACCACTCACCCATGAACGCTGCGGTGCCGCAGCCGCCGCCAAGCCGTCCATCGGGGCCACGCGCGATCTTCACCACGCCATTGATGGCCGTGTAGCCTCTGCTGGTCATGGTGTCGGCCGCTAGCACACCGTCCCGATAGGCGATCGTGGTCATGGGCCTACTGCGGGATGGTGTAGGTGACCATGAAGGTGATGGCGCCGGCGGGGTTGGTGCCGCCGTTGGCCGCGACCTGGAAGTACAGCGACGTGGCCAGGTTCAGCACGGCGGCGGAGGCCAGGACGGTCAACGCGGTCGAGGCGGCGGCCTTCAGGTCGACATCAGCCACGAACTGCTGACCAGTGGTGGCCGAGCCGACGCGGGCGTTGATGTTGGTAGGCGTTCCGGTGAAGGCCGTGGTGTTGACGGCGCGGATGCCGTGGATGTGGGAGCCCAGGGGGAGATCCATGACGTCCGACGCGGTAGCGCCGGCCACCATGGTCAGGGTGATCTCCTTGGAGAATAGGATCTTGCCAGCTTTGGCCTGGCCCTGGATCTTCTGCTTAACCGAAGCCATGTGCTGGCCCTTTGGCTGGAGTGATGTCGACCATCACCTTGGGCCAGAGGGTCAGGGCGCGGATTGGCGGCGGAACTTGCAGGTCACCCGCCAGCCCTTGGCGCCGCGCTCGCACCACAGGGCGTCGGAGAACCTAGGCCACCAGCCAGCGGCGCGGCCCATCTCCATCAGGACGTTCTTGGCCAGGCTGGCGCGCTCGGCCTCCAGGGTCTGGGCGAAGGCGGTCTGGGCCTTGAGCATGACGTGGACGGTCATGGTGTCCTCGGTTCGGTCCAGCTCGACGCTGTCGCTCTCTCCGTAGAGGCCGCCTTCGGTCAGGGTCGAGACAAGGTCGCTGACGAAGGGATCCGACAGGCGTTGCGACGTAGGGGCGGCCACAGCCGTCTGGACAGGCAGCACGGCGCGGAAGCTGCTCGCGATGGCGTCCAGGGCCGCCGAGAGGACACCGTCGTCACGCCGGTCCTCGATGACCTCGATCGCGTGGCCGATGGTCGAGCGATGGCGCTGGAGCATCCGGCCGACCTGCTGCTTGTCGAGGCGGGCCTCGGTGTGGAGGAGATAGGCCACGACCTGGCGCGCGAAGGCGACGGATGGCGAACCCTTCCGCTTCCCGGCGATCTTCTCCGGGGCGATGCCGAGGTGATCGCCGACCAGCTCTGTCGCGCCGACCAGGATGTCGATCGCGCGCCTGGGCAGCGAGCCCGACGCGTCGAGGGTCTCGTCTCGCGGGAGGCTGGTGGTCGACATGTGGTTCCCCGACATTGATGGTTCAGCCACGATCGGCAGGGCGAGCTTCGTAGTGATCGGCGAGCTTGGTCGCGGCGGCGAGGAAGAGCTCAGCCATTACCGCGACAGGACGGCCGGCGGCTTGGGCAACCTCGCCGATCCTCCGCCCGCGACCGGCGCAGAGATCGAGGATCGCAACCTCCTGGTCGGTGAGCACCGCGCGGGCGGCCTTGAGATCGTCCTGGGCATGGAGCCGGCGCAAAGGGCTACGTTCGCTCTCGTTCACAGCGCGCCATTGGCGGGCGTACGACTGGGCGGCGATGGCCTGCCGCTGGCTGATTGCGGGCGTGGTCATGCGGCGCTCCTGTGGCTGAATTGCTGATCGAACTCGGCGAGGATTGCGGGCGGTGCTCGGCACCCCGGCTCCCCGGGCGGCGGTCCGAGATCAGGCGGCCAGGGCGTGCCTTCGTGGAAGAACTCGACCATCATCCGCCACCGGTCGTCGGTGATGCCCGGCACGCCATCGGACGTGGCGAGCCACTGGTCGTAGGCCTTGTCGGCCAGCCAGCGCTGCAGGCCAGGCTGGCCCATGTCGCGTTTCACGTCCTCGTCCTCGGTGACGTACCGGCGGAGGGCGGCGACGATCAGCGCCGGCAACTGCCGAGCCTTGGCCGCTTCCCAGGCGGCGTAGACCACCTCCTGGCTCTTGCCCCGACGCCGCATCAGCGGCGTGGCGACGTTCCACAGCTGGGCAAACTCGACGTCACCGGCCAACCGCAGGGCCTTGGCCTGCTTGCGCCGGACCTTCGGGCTGGCTGGCTGCCCGAACAGGCCATCCGTCTCGTCGCCATCGTCACCCTTGGGGGGGACTATAGGGGGGGTAAACTCAGGGGTTTGAGTTTTAGAAGGGGGTGTGGGGGAAACCTTTGTCTCAGGGGATGTCCCGGGACGTCCCGGCATGTCCCCATCTGTCCCGGGGACATCGAGGGACATCGGGGGACGTCCCGGGGACGCGTCGGGACGGCCGGGCGCGCGCTCGGCACGCTGGCGGCGCTTCTTCTCCGCCGCGTTCGCACGACGGGCCAGCGTGGCGGTCTCCGCCTCTGCCTGCTGCTTGGCGATGTCGGCTAGTTCCGCCTTCATGACGGCGGCCATCATTTCGACCGTCGCGCCGTTGGCGACCATGGCGTCGATCACTGCGGGGGACAGGCTCAACGGTAGCCCTCCGGATTCCAGTCGCGGATCGCCGAGCACTCCGCCTGGCAGAAGGTCAGCACTTGGCCCTGCGGCCCGTTGCTGTTCTTCGCCACGATCCAATAGAAGTGCCGCTCGACCTTCCGCAGTTTGTCGATGCGTTCGGCCTTCTTCAGCGCGTCCTCGTGCTCCATGGGCTCGCGGTAATAGTATTCCGGCCGGTAGAGCAGGATCACCAGACGAGCGTCCTCGGCGATCGCGCCGGACTGCTTGATGTGGGAGAGCTGCGGCCGGCGGTCATCGAGACCTTGCTTGTCGACCTCGCGGTTGATCTGGGCCAGCGCGACCACGGGAACGCTCAGGCGCTTGGCCATGGTGGTCAGGTCGTTCGAAATGTCGGAGATCTCGGCGGTCTTATCGCCACGGCGGTTCTGCGCCGGGCGGACCTTGCCAATGTGGTCGACGAAGATCGGGCCGGGCTTGATACCCTGGCGGCGCCACAGACGATGCTGGCGACGCGCGCCGGCCTCCATCTGGGCAACCGTCAGGCCAGGCCGGCAATCCACCTTCAGCGGCCACCGGGCGACGATCTGCTGGGCTTCTGTCAGCCGGGCCCACTGGTCGTCGGTCACGCCCTGGTTCTTCAGCGTGGCATTGAGCGTCGGGTTCGTGGTTCGGCCTGAGTAAGCGCGGGCGAAGCGGTCGAACGCCACATCGCAGGCCAGGCGGATCGCCATGGCCTCCTTGCCCATCTCCAGGCTGTAGAAGATCGTGCCGAGGCCCGCTGCGGCGTTGGCCTTGGCGACCTGGATCCCGGCCATGGTCTTGCCCATGCCGGTGTAGGCGCCCAGGACCGCCATCTCACCAGCGGTAAGCCCACCGGTCATGTTGTCGACCTCGGCCAAGCCGATCGGGAAGTCGATGCCGTGGGAGCGCGCCCGCGCTGCGTCCATGGCGTCGGCGATCATGTCGCCTGCATCCATTTCGTGGGTGACGTCGAGTTCTGCGTACCGGGCGGCTGCTGCGACGCCCTGCTCGGCAATGGAGGTCGCCTCCAGGAACGGGATCGATTGGTCGTAGGCCGCGGCGCGCGCGCCTTCAGCCGCCTCGACCAACTTTCTGCGTCCAGCGAGGTCGACCAGCACGGCGACCATGTCCTCGATGCAGGCAATCGGGGGCGCCTTGTCGACGAGGTCGAACACCAGCGTCGGCCCGCCCATTTCCATGAAGGCAGGATCGCTAGCCAGGCGCTGCATCACTAGGATGCCCACGGCGTTTCCCGCCATCGTCTGGTGCTGCTCGATCACCTCGAACATGCGCCGGTTCAGGGCATCCCCGAACAGGTCAGCGCTCAGATGCGGCAGGGTCGCGATGACCTTGGGCTCGTATAAGCACTGGCCGAGCACGGCGAACTCGGCGTCGTAGCCGAGCAAGCGCGCGTCGTGCGCGTCAGGGCGCAGGATATGCAGATTGGCCCCCGACATGCCGGCTACTGGACCTCCAGGCCCTTGATCGCCCGGCGATTGTCGAGTTCGTCTTCGGCCTGCTTCAGGCAGCGCGTCAGGAGAGCCCTCGCCGCGACCGGGTTCAGCCGGCACATGCAGGTCGTGGCGGCATGGATGATGATCGAGTAGCCCGACGCGACGTCGTTGCCGACGACCAGCTTCGCAGCGCCCTCTTCGACCATGCGGTAGGCAGCCACCAGGCGATCAGCCAAGTTCATGCGGTTCTCCTTTGGCCAACATCGTGGCGGAGGGGTGGGATTGGTTCGCCCCGGACATTTGTCCGGACTGTCGGCCGCTGTAGAGGGTGACAACTGTCACCCCCTCGCCGGCCGAAGCCGGGCTGTCGGTCACGGCGGCCCGGTCCAGAACCGGAGCCACAGCTTGCGGAGCGCGAGCACCAGGGCCCGCAGTCTCACGAAGCGCGGCCTTCCGCTCTTCAAGTTGTTCTTCAAGAGCCCTCACTTCGGCCTCTAGGCGGGCCGCGGCTTGATCTGGATGGAAGACGGCTTCGGTCACGTCGGCGCCGAACGCGGCAATCAGACCGAGCCAGTGCCGCGCGGTCGGCCAATGGCCACGACGGATGTTCTCCGCCGTCCGGACGTCGCAATCGATCATCCGGGCCAAGGTCTTGGCGTCGGCGCGCTGTCGAACGAACGAGGCCAGCCGCCCCTGCAAAAGTTGCGGATCGTCCCGCATGCAATGCGCTCCAATCGAAGTCATGAAGAACCTCGTTGGTGGTGGCGCTGGGCCGCCGCGGGACGGCGGGAGGGCTCATGAAAGACGATCGGACTTGCCGGTCCGAGCAGTACTGGGATGAAGATCTGGAGCGGTCGGGCGGTCAGGCCCGGCCGTTCTGCGTTTCGGGCCCGGGCGAGCTGCTCGCCGAAGCTATCGACCACGCCGTTGGCGCCGGCGCCTGCCGCCTGGCCGGCCGCCTGAACCCTAGCGCCCAGGCTACCTGGAACGCCGTCGCCGAGGCGAAGCGCCGCCAGGCCCAGACGGCGCTTGCCGCCTACATGCGCGCGATCGGCGGTCGCCGTCGTGGCGCCTAGGGAGACGCACGGCCAGCGCATCGAACGACTTGAGGAGGTGATCGTCCCGGTCTTGGTCGAGATCACGATGCTGAAGATCGTGCTCGATCGGCTCCTCGACTTCGACCTGCACCGTTGCGAGGACACGGGCTTCGACCCGTTCCGCTGGCTGATCGAGGAAGAACTGGCGGACGAGTCCGTCGCCGCGACGATCGAGGAAACGCGGGATTGGCTCAGGGGCCGAGCCGTCCTAGCCGCTCTCGACTTTTTGGGTCGTGTCGACGAGGACGACGCGCCCCATGGTGGGGCGGCCAACGATGACTGAATTTCTTCTGCTTTCATTTTGGCCTCGGGACGTGTGCCGTAGCGATCGCCTCGACCGAAATCATTCCCACCGGCCCTTGAACCTCCGAAAGCGCTTGCCAGTAGCGAGCAGGGATCTTGTTTCGCGCCACCCAAGCGCGCACCCGCTTCGCAGCTCGGTCTCCAACACCAAGGTGTAGTTGCCGTGCGACGGCGGCGCTCCCGCCGAGCGCAAGGACGATATCTTTGGGACGAGCCACCATATCCATACGCTACGTTTTCGTAGCGGTTCGCGTCAAGCCCCACGGATGTATGATGCAGTGATGGCAGACGATCTTGAGCGATATTCCCGTGACGCGGTCGCAGCGCGCCTGAAGAGCGCTCGGCAGGCAAAGTTCTCCAGCGCGTCAGAGCTGGCGCGCCTAATTGGGATGAAGGACGTCACTGTCCGAGCCCACGAGAACGGGCAAAACGGCCTGAGCATGGGCAAGGCAAGGAAGTACGCGACGGCCCTGGACGTCAGCGCCGAGTGGCTGCTGTACGGGACTGAACGATCTGACGACGACCTTTTGGACTATGCCAACAGCGTCGTAGCTACCGGCTTATCACCGGCCGTTCGCCGTGTTCCAGTTTGGCAGGACGCGCGCCAGGGGGCCTATCTGGAGCTACCACCACAAGAACTTTCATACGCGTCTGCATTCTTATCGCTACAAGTCCAACGTCACGAGCGCTTAAATATTAGCGCCTTCCAAGTGCAAGATTTGCATGCGTCACGCGTATATTCTCCCAAAACTTATGTGATTTCTGCTCCCCCGAATGGCGTCGACCTAAGGGAGGGAGATCACGTCGTGGTCTGCAAGATGCGAGCAAACTCTAATTTGGTTGAGACAACCGTCCGAGGCATATCCTTCAGCGATCGCGATTTCGTCCTCACGTCGCTAGACGCAAGGACGAGCACAGACGCCGTGGTCGGAACGATCCAAATTGCGGACATCGTCAAGGACTGGCGCGATGAGAGGCGCGTAATCGCGGATCAGAATACACCAGGGTTTGCGTACGCAGAGGCGATCTTCAAAGCGACATCGGCGCGGCGCCTCTCAAAACTCGCCAAAGATAGCGCCCACGAGTACCTCCCGCCGCTCCCTCAACACAACACTCAGGCCGTCGATCAGTATTTCATCTATGGCGTTGTGCTTGCAGCGTATTCTCAGCGCGAAAGATCATCATCGACCATCGCCCGCTGGAACACGAGCATGTCGATATACGAGCCCGACAAAATCGATTCGGGTGACTGACGACACCCGATCGTAGCGCTTGACGGCATCGCTACAAATTCGTAGCGTTCATCCATCGAAACCCGATGGAGCGCTTGGCCATGGCCGGCACGACGATCAATCCGAAGAGGTGTTGGGCTGAAGGCCTAGAGGCGCGGAAGGCGCGCAACCTCTACCCGGCGACTTACGAGCGTGATGTTGGTGTTGTTGCCGCCATGCTGGCCCGCAACGAGGCCCAGGCCGCCACGGCGCGCCGGACGCTCCAAGCCGCACTCAAGACCGGCGACAAGGTCGTCGTCCGCTCCCAGCGCGGGCAGCTCGACCGCTTCGACACCTATTCCCGCAATTGCCGCGAGCGCCTGTACCGCCTCGCCGCGCCCGCCGTGGCGCCTGTCGCCCAGGTGGAGCCCTTTTTCCTGCTGGCGGCTGAATGATGGTCGGCCTGGCAATTGCCCTCGCTGAGAGCCCGGCGCGGCGGCGCGTCGAGGTAGCCGGCGCCCCGCTCGCCGCTATCGTCGCCGAAGCGACCGCGTACGCGGCGAACATCGCCCCTGCTCAGGACGCTTTCGACGCGGCCGACGAAGCCTGGGTCACGAGCACCGACGCGGAACGAGACGAAGCACTCGGCGCGCGAAAGTACCAACTGGAGCGGGCCTGGTTCGACCATCTGGACCACTTCCTGTCAGTCGCGGAGCGCGCCTTGAAGCTGCCGGCGACGACGCGAGAGGCGCTGAAGGCTCAGATCACGGCCTATGCCGAGCTGCTGGACCCGATCCTTGGCGAGCAAGGCTACGACACCGCGCTGGAGCGCCTCCCCAAGGAAAGCCTCCTCACCGTCATCGACCACCTGATCAACAGACACGTCGGCGTGGTGCTCGCGCCGGACCGTGTCCGCTTGGCCGGCGACGGAGGCACTCGATAGCCGTCCACACCCGTGTTCTTTGAAAGCGACGGACGCCACGCCCTGAGAAAGTACGGCGCCCGTCTATCCGAAACCCTGATTTGGAGATCCAGATATGACCAAGGCAACTACCACGACCGAGCAACGCAACAACACTGCGGCCAGCGTTTTGCCGTCGACCGCCTCGAAGGCGATGCGAGCCGCTCAGGCTCAGGCTCAGGCGCGGTCCCTGGCCGAGCTGCTGGATGAGCGAAATCGTCTTCACGACGAGATGGATGGCCTCCCGCGTGACCTGACGGACGAGGAGGTCGACGTCTTGGTCGCATCGGACGACACAGTTTACGACGGTGAGATTTCCACCATCGACGACGTCATCGCCAAGATGGCCCTCGTTGCCGAGGACTATCGAAACGGGACGGTGCTTCCGCGCGAAGTCGAAGCGCAGCTGACGATCGACGTGACCAGCGCCCTTGCCGACGCCGCCGACTGCATGCGCAATAATCCGCCTCCGCGCGGCTTCCGCTGGGCACTGGTTCCGGCCGCCAAGAAGACGCATCGGCCGGAGGCTGGTGCAACGGCGCAGGAGGCCTGGGAGGCGGCCAAGGCCCGCTACGAAGCCGCGAACACCGCCCACGAGGCGTGCGACGACGTGGCCGACGATAAAGCCGGGTCGCCGATCTGGAATGAATGGCGGGCGGCGCTGAGCGCTTGGGAGGAACTGACGCCTCCGAGCATCGGCGACCTTGCCGACCTGCTCCGCGTCCAGATCAACACCTATTTCCTGGACTACGGCTACCAGGACGCGAACTGCCCGAACACGATCTCCGATCTCCTAGTCGACGATGGGGAGAAGGCGACGATCGCGGGGACGTATCTGAGCCTGCTTCGCCTCGCGGGTATCGACAGCCCTGCCTTGTCGGCGACCGTGTACGAGCCGTTCGACAAACCCGCCCACTACGGGTCCAGGCCGGATGAACGGATCAGGGCCTGGCGGGAACACCACGAGCGCCGCGTTGCTGACGTGACCTCGGCCGGACAACTCCTCGCAGCTGAATAGCCATCGCCGCCGCGCCGCCGGCGTATTCGTCGGCGGCGTTAGCTCCCGCCTGAGGCTCCTCAGCAGGCCCCACAATCAGCTTTCCGACCACCGAGGAAAGAATCGCATGTCTACCACCCATCTCGAAATGGCCGAGGGCTTGCAGGCGCTGATGCCAATTCGCGAGCCAATAGAGGCTGCGATCCATCACGCCCGCATGGCGGCCGAGAACAGGAAGACGGCAAGGTCAGATCCCAGTCGGTCAGAGCTTTGGACCGACGTTGCCGCCATCCATTCGTGCGCCTCGGAGATCCAATTGTCCCGCTTGCCCAACGCTGAAGGGCCGGGCGAATGAAGTGCTCCGATTGTAAATTCTGGGCGCGGGTGGACGATGGCGAGGAACACTCGCCCGCCGCCTACGGTCAGTGCCGCCGGCACGCCCCGACGCCGACGTTCGAGGCCATGGTCTTCGCCGCCCGAGCGCTTGAGTACGGACCGCAAGAGGCGGGCTCTCACCCGATCGACGTCGGCAACTGGACCTCGCATTGCACGCTCTGGCCGGTAACGAGGATGTCTCAGTTCTGCGGTGATTTCGTTCCCGCCAAGAGCCGCGTGGGGTTCGTCTGATGGACGGCCCGACGCCCGAACAGCGCATCGAGCGCGAGGTCGAGTTCCTGGCCGGCGTTTACACCGAGGCGCGCGACCTCCCGGCACAGCGCCTAGCAGAACTCGCCGACCAACACCGCGAAGCCGCACAGGGCTGCCTCGACGCTGCGTTGATGGTCGAAGGGGCGGCGCGACTGACGTTTCTCCGCCTAGGCGGAGAACACGCGACCCGCGCGCAGATTTACGAGGCGGCGTCGTGAGCGGCCTTACTGTCGATCGCTCCAGTTCCTTTAAGCCGGTTCCAACTAACGGCCCCGGCAAATGGCCACATGCGACACTGACGCTCAGCCTCCAGTGCGACC
This sequence comes from Caulobacter sp. ALps2, assembly GCF_058681635.1. Classification (NCBI taxonomy): domain Bacteria; kingdom Pseudomonadati; phylum Pseudomonadota; class Alphaproteobacteria; order Caulobacterales; family Caulobacteraceae; genus Caulobacter; species Caulobacter sp. ALps2. The sequence continues at coordinate 1,030,284 of NZ_CM178743.1, read as the reverse complement.
TCATTTACGATATCGGCCATCTCGCGGCGCATCTCGTGGAGCTTTTCAGCGGCGACGCTAAAAAACTCAAGTTTATCTCCCCCTTCGCCAGCAGCGATCTCCGCCAATGCGGACTCAGTAGCCGCGAGCAAGCTTCGCGTTGCGAGGACATGATCAATTGCGACTGGCAGCTCCAGCTGGAAGATATCGATCTCTTCTATTGCGCGGAGGGCGTAATCACCAACTCGCCAGGCCTGCCTGAAGCGAGCGTAAGCGGCCGGGTCTTTGGCCTCGTTCAATGCGGCCAACCAATTCTTAACCACAGTCTCGCAGCCATGGATGGTTGCGGTTGCCGCTCGCAAGCGTCCTTCGAGCATCCTAAGCTCTGCCGCACGGGCTTCTCTGATACCTCTTTCGGATTGCCATCCTGCAACCGCAAATCCGGACAGGATCGCAGTTACGGAACCGATCGCCTGAACCCAGTCGGCTGCCTTGTCGCCGCTGAAAATTTTCCACGCGCCGAGATATACGCCGCTGGGCGTCAGCATCACGCCGACGAACAATGCGCAGCAGCACCAAATAAGAACGTTACCCCATCGCATACGCACGACGCTCTCACGATTCCCGTTCTCCGTGCAGCGAAGCTTAGCGTCCGGAACAGCGCTCCATGACCGATCCCCGCATCAAGCGCCCCTGCCCGTTCTGCGACGAGGCCGTGCACCTCCGGGTTCATAGCGAGTCCTGCCCGTTCCCCATCGTTGAAGGCAACGACACGGTGAAGGGCGAGGACGGCTTCGACCTGGAGAACTACGTCGATGGCGTGTCGTGCGAGGTCTGTAGCGCCCTGGTGCCGCTGGTCGTCTGGAACCGCGAGATTTCTGGCGAGGAGTACGCGATCCGGCGCTCCTTCGACCCGGCTGACGACGGCGGCTGTGGCTGTGGCCACGACAGACATGAGCGAGTTGTCGCGCTGGAGGCCGCGTAGGTGGCCGACATCATCTCACCATGCAGACCGCAGGGGCGCTACTTCCGCAGACGAGAAGTCGTAGTGCTCGACCAGGTCCAAAGCCTTTTGACGCAGCTGGTCCGCGAATGCGCGGAGGATATCGGCGCACACGCCCGCTTTTTTTCGAAGATCTTCAGGACTGACCTCCGAATCGAGGCGCGCAGCGGCCAGCTCATCAGCTACGCCGATGGCACCCGCCAAGATGCCGCTGACGTGCGACATCTGCACAATACCAATTGGATCGCCCATCGTGTGCGCTGGAAAGGCACTAATAGCCGCATCGGCAGCGCGTATTGCAGCCGGGTTCTGGACAACAGCGGTGTCGAGGACGTCGCCCAGCAAGTCCGCTACGCCTTCAAGCCGTTCGAAGGCAACAATCACGAGCGCTATACCCTCAAGCCGTCTTTGGCGCCTCTCGGTTCGGCTCGCCCTCTGCCGCTGCCATTCGGGAACAATAATCGCTATTCCGAGTGCGAGCAGGCTCCCGAGCGCTTGCGCCCAGCCTGCCGCCTCTTCCGACCACAACCGTCGAGCGACTGTCGGAAGATTTCGCCAATTGGCCAGCACGCTGATCGTCAGAGGCATGGCGAAGGCATAGGCGCATGCGATTATCCAGCCCCAAGGGATTTTGTCGCTGCGCTCTTGCGCAGCGTCACCTTCGTAGGATCCGCCAGCCATCTACCCCTCCCTGAACGGAGAGCAGCATGACGGTCCAGCTTGGTCCTGTCACCGAAAAGCGCTTCGTCGAGGCCTTCAGCGAGGCGGCCTTGGTCCCGGCGAAGGTCGCCGCGCGCCTCGTCGGCCTTGACACAGACACCCTCTCGGAAATGACTGACGAGGGCGTGATCAGGGCTGTCCGGAAGGGCCGCCTGCGCAGCTACACCGAACATGACCTCCGCGCTTATCTCCTCGAGGGCCCCGATGCGCCGCCGCGCGAACGAAAGCCGAAGCAAGTCGTCGCCGCGTCACGCGGTCGCGTCGTGCCGTTTTCCAAGCGCGCCGCCGCCGGCAGGCGCTAGGACGGCGCCATGAGCGTCTACAAGCCCGCCAGGAGCCGGTTCTACCAGTACGACTTCCAGTACAAGGGGAAGCGCTACACCGGCTCGACCGGCGTGGAGACGGTGCGCAAGGCCGAGGAGGTTGAGCGCAAGGTGCGCGGCGACGTCGCTCTAGGCCTTTACGACGACCAGGCGGGCATGACTCTCGACCAGGGCGCCGGGCAGTGGTGGGCCGAGGTTGGCAAGCACCTGCGGACGGCCAAGGATGTCGAGCGTCGCCTGGACATCATGATTCGCCTGCTCGGCAAGGACACGCGTCTCGTCGACCTCACCACCCGCAAGGTCTCGATCGCCATCGAGAAGAGGCGAGGGGAGACCTACCAGAAGGCTCCGGACAAGCCTGGCAAGCCGGCCAAGCGCTATCTGGTGAAGAACGCCACGGTGAACGCCGACATCGTCGGGATGCTGCGCCGGATCCTGACCCGGGCCGAGACGGTCTGGGAAGTGAAACCGATCCCCAAGATCGACTGGAAGGCCCTGTCCCTGGCGGAGCCGGAGCCGGAACTTCGCGTCTATTCGCCGGAGCAGCGCCAGGCTTGGATGGACCAATGCGACCCCGTGGCGCGGGTCGCCCTCGACATCCTGCTGACCTATGGTCTGCGCCTGAACGAGCTGTTCTTCCCGCCGTCCGCCTTCGACCCGTCCGGCCCGCGCGTCGTGATCAACAAGCGCAAGCGAGCCGCCCTGATGCTGCCGCTGCGCCAGGACCACGGACGAGACATCGCCGCGCGCGTTGGTCGGGCCCAGGCAGCCGAGCTGGAGACGATCTGGTTCGAGGAGCGGGTGATCCCGGCGGTGGGGCGGCGCGAGGAGCGGGTCGATCTGATCCCGCTTACCTACTACGGCCTTCAGGCCCGACTACGATCAGCGGCGCAGCGCGCCGGCCTGGCCATGCCGAGGATCATCCACGGCGCCCGCCATCACGCCGGCACGGTGATGCTGGCCAACAGCGGGAACCTGAAGCTGACCCAGCAGCTCCTCGGCCACGCCGATATCAAGTCAACCTTGCGGTACGCGCATGCCCTGGAGAGGGATCTTCGCCGGGCGCTGGAGGAGGGCGACGGCGCCGGGAAGTCCCGCAATAGTCCCGAACCTGGCCGGACGCGACAGCGTAAGGGCGCTGAAGAGTAACGGTTTTTTGCCTGCCGCCCTTCGCCTTCCTAAAGCGAAGGTCGGGGGTTCGAGTCCCTCCTGGGCCGCCAAAACTTCTCAATTAAAATAATGCCTTGGTGGAATCTCTCGCCCGACGGGCGAGCGGTGAAAATGGAACAAAACAGGTAAAAGTCCCGCGTGCGGGACTCGATTCCCCGCAATAGTCCCGCACCAGGTTCTGTGTACGTTCTCGATTTTCGGCGCTGAGACCCAACCGTTGGCCCGCCCAACGGGGTTCGCTTCAATGCCGCATCGCCGGGCGGGCTTTACCCACTTGCCTATCGACCGCGCCTAAGCCCAGCTTGATCGGCGACCGAAGGGCACGCTGTCTCAAGCGACTATGGCGCAGCGTCTCCGAGGAGAGTGTCGGTTTCTAAGATCGGCTCGCGATCAGGCGCGGCATCCAAAAAAGCGATCAGGTCATCGGTCGATCCGCCTCGAGCCCGCTCGGCGAAGAAGGCGGTAGTCTCGTCTCGCGCAATTTTCTCGGCGATAGCGGTGTTCACATATTGATCCAGGCTCACACCGTGAATCTGGGCGAGGCGCTCGGCGTTGGCGCGTAGACTGGGTTGGAAACGAAAGGCAAAGTTCGACTTTGTCATCGGGGACCTCTGGCCAACGATACCTGAGGTTACGATCGCCAACCAGCACGGCCAAACCCGACAGCTCAAACCTGCGCCGACGGGATGTCCTTGCAGGGTAGAACTGCCCCTGTCGCAACTGAGGCAGTCAATAATGCGACGCGGCTGCAAGGCTTCGGCGATTGCGTGGGGCAACGCGCCAAATGCAGACATTGGCCTCCATCCGGACTCCGGACCTTCAGCGCCCGGGCCAGTTCTGGCCAAGGCAGCGGGCAAGGTCCGGTTTCGGGCCCGGCCTTCATTTCCGCTTCCGACCCTGAGCGGACGTTAGCTGGATAGGCCCAATCGGGTCATTGGCACGCTATGAGGATAGAGGGCCTTTTGAACGAGATCCTCCAGCGTTTCGTCAGGCTGATGCAGGTCGCGAAACTCGCGGATTACATCGACCGCTTCCGTGAAGGCCGGTGGCGTCATCACGCCCGGACTGGTCCAGTCGGTCGGCAGGATCGGCGACGCGCGCGTCAACTCCGTGATCAGCGTGTTCAGGTGTGGGCTGAGCAATATCTCGGCGTTCAGCTCGGTCTGGAATTTGGCATTTAGGGCAATACGCAAGAGCATGCGGACGGCCCAATCGCCGGTGATTTTGACGCCGCCATCGTCAGTGAGGGTAACCTCAAAATCGGGGTTTCGATCTTCACTCATCTACTGAATGTGGCAATTGGGGTTGGGGTTCGCAATCCACCCTGGCCGGCCTTCGAAAAGGTCAGTTATCCTTCTCCGATGTTGAAACACCTCCGCGCACGCTGGCCTGAGATCGTTGTCCCCTCCGGCGAGCCGACGTGGCTGCTCTACGAATTGGACGACCAGGTAGACGCGGTCGTTCGCTCTGCCGAGGTGTTTGCAGACGGAAGCGTCGTTCGAAATAGTATCGAGATAGAAGAGCGCGACGGGAAGCCATGTCCCTCTCTCATTGATTGCTCGCTCGCCGAGGGGTTTGACGGTGTCGACGCCGAACAGATCACGTCGGAGGAGTTCGCGGCGGTCTGGGCTAGAGGCGTCGACAAGTCGTTCTGGAGCGTCCGCTGACCACCCTTCTCAGCCCATTGCTGCGTCCGCTTTCTGGCGCGGGCCGCGGGCGAGGCGCGGTCTGGGTGGCGCCAGAAGCCGACCTTGACGCACCTCCAGAAACGCGACGTTCGGTTTAGGCGCGTCGTGCTCTGGACCGCGTCAAAGCTGTCAGATTGATACGCTAGAGGTCGATCTGCTCGGAGATTTCCTTCACGTCGTCGACCTCGATGCCGAAACGCCAGAAGGCAACGACTGGCAAGCGGAACACTTGCCATAGATGGCGCTCCGGGCGCTTACCGACGGTGACGCAGGCGTCGCCGCCTCCCGCGCATCAGCGCCCTAGAGCCCGCGCGACGCGTTCGGGATGGGTCATCGCCAAGAAGCGCCCCGCGTCCAGAGCGAGCTCGAAGTTGCTGTCTGGGAGCACGTCGCGCCAATAGCGCTCGACATGCCGCGGATCATGCATCGTGTCGTGTCCGCCGATCAGGATCGACCACTGCGAGAGACCGCCCATGCGTGAGTGTTCGCCGCCGCGCGCGATCGCAACCTGCTCGTTGACATAGCCTTCGATCCTCCCCGTGGCGAACATGCGCACCGACCGCCAATAGTCTTCTGCGATACGCGGGTCGGCGGCGGCGGCCTCATCGGGCGGGCTGCCGCGCATCGACTGTCTCATGATGCGGTCCAAATGCTCCCGCGTCAGGCTGCCGGCCAGGAGGCGCGCGAAGGTCGCGATCAGTTCGGGACGGCGGAAATAGGCCTCCTTGAACGCGCCCAACGGCCCATGCCGACGGCCGTCGGCGCTCGTGGGCGGGTCAGGATTGACCAGCACCACCTTGCCCAGGCGCTTGGGCGCGCGCCGGGCCATGGCGAGCACTGCCTGGGCGCCGCCCCGGGCGACGACGTCGATCGTCGGCAGACGCAGGGCGTCCAGCAAGGTGACGACGTCCTCGGCGGCTGCGTCGAAGGGGTCGTGTTCGCCCGCGCGCAGCCCCGGAATCGGATCGCTCATTCCAAAGCCCGGACGGTCGATCGACAGAACTCGGAAACCTTCGGCCTGCAGCGCTGCCACCAGACCGGAGGGGGCCAGTCGCGACGTCATACTGGAGTGCACGATCAGGACGGGGCGTCCGCCCGCCGGACCGTAGTCACTCCACGCGATGCGCGTTCCGTCGGCCCGAGGCAGTAGTCGCAACGGTTCGGCGCGGGGATCGGAGAACCCCAACTGCCCGCGCGTCGCACCCAGCAGCGCGCCGAGCATGCTCATCGTCGACACCGTGCGCGCCAGTTCGCTGGCCGACGTCAAGCGCAACGTGGCGAAGACCTGCTCCAGATCCTTGCGCACGACCGAGACCGAAAGACCCAACGTCCGAGCGGCCTCCTCGCGCGAGGCGCCGCTGGCGACAAGAAGCGATATCGAGGCCTGCTTCTGGGTTAGTCCCCAGACATCGACCAGCAACTCGCTGTGGTCGGCGCGCGACGGCAACAGTCCGAACGCTAGGCTCGAGAGGAGCCCGACGAGTTCCGGCAACCTGCGTGCGCCCGTCCGGCGATAGACCTCCGACAGTGTCTCCCGCGCCGTGACGTGGGAGAGGTTCAACTTCGCGGCCGCCGCCTTGATCGACCCCGCCCTGATCACCGCCGACACGACCCGGATCTGCGCCCCCGTTAGGCCGAAAGCGGCGCACGCGCGCTCGATCGGCCCGGCGCGCGCGGCCAGGGTCGTCAGCACCACCACCTTGCCCGCCGGCGCTTCGGCGGTGAGCTCAGGCGGCAGATGCCACAGCGGGAAAGCCGCCGCAGCGGAGGCGTAGACAAAGATGGCCGACTCCGAACCGGTGTCGTTTTCCACCGCGACCGGGACCACGACCGGCTTGGCCGACCGCAGCGCGCGGTCGGCCAGCGCGGCGTCGATGTAGCGTTCGCCGCGCTCTTCGGAAAAAACGCGCGAGGCCATCTTAACCGCGCCATGAGCGTCCAGCACGGCCGCCGCGATGCTTTGGGCGTCCAGTAGGGGCAGGAAACGGGCCTGGGCCGCATCCGTCTCGATCAAGTTCGCCAAGGCGGCGGGCGAGGATTGGGTCGTTGCGAGGACGGCGTCCGCATCCTCCAGGACCGCCTGCAAGAACGACGGAAAGCCACCTTCAACCAAGGACTGAACCCGAAGCCGCCATCACCAACGCATGTCGCCGAGCAATCGAACCGTCACGCTCGACTGAACCTTGGAGCGGGCCAGGCCCGACGTCCAGAGAACATTGGCGGCACCCTACAAACGGCGATGTCCGCTGGCGGAGCGGTGGATTAGCTGAGGCCGCGCGCCGGCGCACGTTTCGCCGCGCCTGAGGGAAGTTCGATGGCCATCACCTTTCAAACCCAGGATCTGGCGCTCAACCTGCGCGCCGGCTTTACGACCGCGTCCGTTCACGAGATCGCCGTCGCGGACTTCAACGGAGACGGCAAGGTCGACATCGCGCTGGCCTACTTCCTCTATCCGCTGGAGGACCGGGCGGTCCCGATCCGGGTGCTCACCGGAGACGGCGCGGGCAAATTCGTCGACTCGACGACGGCGCTGTTCGGCGATCAGCCGCCCGTGACGGTGCACGGGCGCCAGATCGTGGTGGCCGACTTCAACAAGGATGGTCGCGGCGACGCCTTCTTCGCCGACCATGGCTACGACGCCGCGCCCTTCCCCGGGGCTCGCAACGCCCTCTTCCTGTCATCCAACGCCGCGGGCCTGATCAACGCCACCACCCGCCTGCCGACCTTGGCCGACTACAGCCACTCGGCCGCTGCCGGCGACGTCGATGGCGACGGCGACATCGACCTCTATGTCGGCAACTACAACGGCGGAACCGAAGAGGCGCCGTATGTCCTGCTTAACGATGGCGCCGCCAATTTCACCCTGAGCCGCGCGGGCCTGCCGGCCGACCTCGTGGCGGGCCAGTACAATTCGCCGGCCAGCCTGCTGTTCGACGCCGACGGCGACGGCGACCTCGACCTGTTGCTGACACCGAACGAAACCCAGACCCAGAGCGCTCGCCTGCTGAAGAACGACGGCAAGGGCAACTTCACGGCCCTGTCTTCGTTCGCCATGCCCAAGAACGGCGCGTCCGAAGCCGTGATCGACGCCAAGGCCGCCGACATCAACGGCGACGGCAAGCTCGATCTGGTGATGACGACGGTCGTCGATCTGTTCAAGCCCGGCACGACCCAGGTCTGGATCAACGACGGCTACGGCGGCTTCGCCAACGAGACGGCAAAGCGCCTGCCGCTCCAGACCACCGAGGACTGGTACACCCGCACGCAGCTCGTCGACATCAATGGCGACGGCTATGTCGACCTCCTCGCCTCGAACAGCCACAAGCAGGCGGTGTTCCTGAACGACGGCGCCGGCCGCTTCGTGCAACTGCCGGAAGGCTGGCTGAACATCTCGCAGTACGACCGGCTGCAGGCGGCCGATGTGAACGGCGACGGCCGCGCGGACGTGATCGCCTGGCGCGGGGTCTGGGAAGGGGCCGAACACATCACCACGCACCTCTCCGGCGACGCCGGCGTCTCGGTGAGCGGCGGCGCCGCGGCCGACACCTTGGTCGGCGACGCGCGGGCCGAGACCTTGAGCGGCCTGGCCGGAAGCGACGTGCTGTTCGGCGGCGCGGGCGACGACACGCTGAACGGCGGCGACGGGGCCGACATCCTGGTCGGCGGCGCGGGCGCGGACCGGATCGACGGCGGGGCTGACGTCGACGAGGCGCGCTATGGCGGCCTGGCGTCGGAGTACGCGATCGGCGTCACCGCGTCCGGCTGGACCGTTTCCGACGCCCGCGCCAATCCGCGCGACGGCGCCGACACCCTGATCAATGTCGAGAACCTGGTCTTCGCGGACAAGACCATCAGCTTGGGCGACGCCACGGTGGGGTTGGCGATCGCTTCGCTGCTGCGGGTCAGCGCAGCGGCGGGCGCCGGCGGAACTCTTACGGCCGATCTGACGGCCAAGATCACCGCCGGCGCCTTGAACCCGTCCGCCGCCATCGCCGAGGTGGTGAAGGCCGCCGATCAGACGACCTCGGTGGCGACGCTCAGCTATCTGTTCTTCACCGGCAAGATCCCGGGCCAAGCGGGCGTCGACTATCTTGTCTCGCCGACCGGCGCCAACGCCAACAACCTCAACAGCGTCTACTACCAGTTCTTCAATCTCGAGAACCGCTACATCAATTTCGCCGTCAATCTCGGCAAGGTCGGCGAAGGCGCCGCCAAGTTCTCGGCCGACTACGGAGCGCTCACGCTCTTCGACGCCACCAAGAAAGCTTACGCGGCGATCTTCGGCGGAACGCCCACCGACGCGAAGGTCCACCTTCTTATCGACTCTCGCGTGGACTACTTCGCCAGCTACGGCGGGGACGGCCCGAACGGCTTAGGGACCAAGGCCGCGATGGTCGGCTGGTTGTTGGCCGAGGCGGAGAAGGCGGATGTCGGCGTCATGGCGAGATCCAACGCCGCCTGGCTGACCGACTTGGCCGACGGCGCCGCCCCTTTCGCAATCGACGTCCTTGATCCGGCCAAGGGCTACTACAAGGCGGACTTCATCTTCGGAGGCGGATGAAGATCGCCACGGCGCGCCCGCGAAGTGGATCCATGAACGCAGCGCTCAACGCCACCCTCGTTCGCAAGGCTATGCGCGCCGTGACCCTACAATCGGCGATGCGCGCGCGCGCTGGGCATGGAATTGAGCGGCGACGGAGTCGACCTCCGGCTCACCGTGGAGATTACCTTGCCCGTCACGCTCAGCACGCAAAAGCCACCGGTTTCGACCGCCTATTACAAGGTGGAGCAGTTCGGCCTTCAGACGGTGTCCATCCGGGAAGACTATGGGGTCTACTACTATCCGACCGCCGCCGATCGCCACGAACCGGGCATCTTCACCGCCAACATGACCTACAGCGCCGTTGGCGATTTCAACGGCGATGGCTTTCAGGACGCGATCGTCAGTTGGTCGGTCTATCCTCATACGGTGCCGCATCAAACCGCGATCCGGCCAGCGATCTACCTCAATGACCAGCATGGCGGTCTTCGGCTGGCCACCGCCGCCGAGGTGGAGACGATCCCGATCGTGACCAAAGGCCAAAGGTTCGCTGTCGGCGACCTCAACGGCGACGGGATCGACGACATCGTTCAGGCCAGCGAAGGGCTAAACCAGCGCAACGCCGACGGGACTTACACGACGAAATACGATCCGATCGTCATGTTGCTGTCGGCGCCTGGCGGAAAGCTGCTGAATGGCACGGCCAAGATCCAGGGCCAGGAGACCGGCGGCCCGGCGGCGGGATATGGCGTGGGACACGAGATCTCGCTCGGCGACGTCGACGGTGACGGCGACCTTGATCTGTTCAGCGGCAAGATCCTGTTCCTCAATGACGGCAAGGCTAACTTCGCGAACGCCGCCAATGCGCTCCCGAGCCAGGTGCGTCCCACGAACACGATCCTCACCGCATCGGCGATGGGTGATTTTGACGCCGACGGTAAGGCCGATATCTTCGCCGCATACTTGGACGGGACCCAGTACATAGCCCTATCGCGGTGGAACGGGGCCGCGAGCGGGTGGCAGGTCGCAGCCGGTCCGTCGCCGCTGTTCGGCGCCAACACCAAGCCCAACGACGCCGCCGTCGCCGACGTCAATGGCGATGGCTTGCTTGATATAATCGTGGGGGTGACGCGCGCGGAGCCCTACTATCAGGGCGCGGCTCTGCAGGTCCTGGTCAATAAGGGCCAGGGAAAGTTCGCCGACGAGACAGCCGCGCGCATTGACAACGCGCCGCGGGACAAGTGGCACGGCGAAGGCCAACTGGACATGGTTGATATCGACGGCGACGGCGACGTCGATCTCATCCACAGCACGGACTGGACTTACGACAGCTCGGGCAAGATCGTGGGCGGTGGCGTGGCGGTGGCGGTCAACGACGGCAAGGGCGTCTTCACCTGGCTCCCGCAAACCGTGTTCGCCGACATCAAAGGCTTCCAGTTGACCGGCTTCGAAAGCGCCGAACCCTTCCAGCAGCGCGACTTCCTGGCGCGCCTTTTCCCGATCGATATCGACAAATCTGGCGGCGTCGATTTCATCGGGACGGTCCAGACGCCCTTCAACCGCTGGCCCACCACAGAGCCGGCGGAGCTTACCGCCTACACGGTCATCAACACGGCCCCGGCGCCGGGCATGTCCCTGCCCGAGCTTAGCCAGGCGACACGCTTGCTCCTGCGAACGATCGATCCAGTGATGACCTCAGCCCTGTCGTCAAAGGTGGGCGCCGGGACCCTGACGGTCCAGGCTGCTGTCGGCGAGATCGTCGCGAAGGCCGACGCGACCACCTCCGTCGCCTCGATGAGCTACCAGTTTTTCACAGGCAAGATACCCGGCCAGGCGGGCGTCGACTATCTGGTGTCGTCCACCGGCCCGAACGCCAACAATCTCAACAGCGCCTACTACCAGAGCTTCAATCTGGAGAACCGCTATATCAACTTCGCGGTCAACTTAGGCAAGGTCGGCGAGGGCAGCGCGAAGTTCTCCGCCGATTATGGCGACCTGTCGCTGTTTGACGCCACCCGGAAAGCCTACGCCGCCATCTTCGGCGCGACGCCGACCGACGCGAAGGTGCACGCCCTGATCGATGCGCGAGTTGACTACTTCGTCAGCTATGGCGGCGATGGCCCGAGCGGACAAGGGACCAAGGCGGCGATGGTCGGCTGGTTGCTGGCCGAGGCGGTGAAGGCCGACGTTGGCGTCATGGCCAAGTCCAATGACGCCTGGCTGACTGACCTGGCCGACGGCGCGGCGCCGTTCGCGATCGACATCCTTGATCCGGCCAAGGGCTACTACAGGGCCGACTTCATATTCGGCGCATAGACGGGGCTGCCGCGCCATTCTTAGCCGCCTCCGGCTCCGGGGGCGGCGACGCGCCAGAAGCGGTCCTTGGACTATCTCCAGGAACTGGACGTTCCGGGGCCCTGCTCAGCGCAGCTGATAACGAACCCGCCGGATCTGGTCCTTGATGTACTGTTCGAGGTCCTCGCGCCGCGTCAGCGCACGACGGATCTTTGCTCGCCTCCCCCAGACAAGTTTGCGATCGCGTTGATCAGTTATCCTTCGTCCTCAGCCTCGACGGCAACGGATGCTGCTCCGCCAAGCGCTTCGTAGCGCCGCTCGGCAAGCCACTGGAGCCGTTTCGATTGCGCAAGTAGTACTCGTCTCAGCCCGCCCTGCACCTTCCGTTCCGAGATCACTTGCGCGAGCCTTGAGATGATCTGAGACCGACGAGCAATTCGAAAGTCAGGATGGGATCTGAGTTCGAAAACCCGATCTGAAACGATCCGTCCCCGAAGAGATGGCGGCGCGACCACGGCGAGATCGCCCGGAGGTGGATCCTTCTCGTTGAGAATGGCTTTGAATCGCGAGCCCTCAACGGCCGCCTGGGTGATGCGGCGTTCAAGGGCGTCGAGGTGAAGCCGAGCGTCCTTGTTTGATTTGTCAAAGCCCTGGAACTCTGGAAGCGGCCAGACCTCGATCTCATAGACCTCGAAGGGGTCGAGTACCGACATCGCCACGGCGTCGGTGCGCTGGTTGGTCAGATGGCGTCGAATACGCGTGCGTAGTCGCTCGTTCGTCTGACCAACATAGATAGGCTCGCCGTCGTAGTCGAAGAATGCGTAGACGCTGACGTGACCCCCTGAAACTCCTCCAGAAATAACTAGAGTCCGCCCCAGGAAAGGGACGGACGAATGAAGCGATCACGGTTCACGGAAGAACAGATCATCGGAATCCTGCGCGAGCAGGAGGCGGGCGTGCCGGTGGCGGACCTGTGCCGCAAGCATGGGCTCAGCTCGCCGACCTTCTACAAGTGGAAGGCCAAGTATGGCGGGCTGGACGTGTCGGAGGCGCGGCGGCTCAAGGCGCTGGAAGACGAGAACGCCAAGCTCAAGCGGATGCTGGCCGAGGCGATGCTCGACAACGTCGCGCTGAAGGATCTGCTGGGAAAAAAGTGGTGACGCCCGCCGCGCATCGGGAGGCCGCCGCCTATCTGGGGTCGGCCTACGAGATGAGCGAGCGGCGGGCGTGCCGGGTTCTGGGCGTGGATCGGACGAGCGTGCGCTACGCGGCCACGCGGACCGACGACGGCGTGCTGCGCGAGCGGCTGAAGGCCCTGGCCCAGGAACGCCGCCGGTTCGGCTATCGCCGGCTGCACGTGCTGCTCAAACGCGAGGGCCATGTCGTCAACAAGAAGCGGATCCAGCGGCTCTATCGCGAGGAGAAGCTGACCGTGCGCCGGCGCGGCGGGCGCAAGCGGGCGATCGGCACGCGGCGGCCTCTGGAGGTCCCGCTGACGCCCAACCAGCGCTGGAGCCTGGACTTCGTCTCCGACCAGATGACCGACGGCCGCCGCTTCCGGATCCTGACGGTGATCGACAACTGCACGCGCGAGTGTCTGGCCCTGGTGGCCGACACCTCGCTGTCAGGCCGGCGAGTGGCGCGCGAGCTCGATGCCATCATCGCCCAGCGCGGGCGGCGGCCCGACACAATCGTCAGCGATAATGGGACCGAATACACCTCCAACGCCATCCTGGCCTGGACCGACGACAGCGGCGTGGGCTGGCATTACATCGCACCGGGCAAGCCCCAGCAGAACGGCTACAACGAAAGCTTCAACGGCCGGCTACGCGACGAACTGCTGAACGAGACCCTGTTCCGGTCCTTGCCGCACGCCCGCGCCGTACTGGAGACCTGGCGGCGCGACTACAACGAGCGCCGGCCGCACTCCAAGCTCGGCTGGATGACGCCCAGGGAGTACGCCAGCGCCTTCTGCGGAGAGACCGGCCGGCACGCTGCGCAGGCTGATAGCTCCGCGCGCCGGCCTCTTGCCACCCACCAACACCAAGGCTCAAATCAACCCAGGACTCTCGTTATGGCTGGATGAGAAATGGGGGTCACGTCACCGCGCTACGGTCACTAAACGATCTGCAACAGGATTGCGCATGAGTACAAGACCCCTCTCACCTACGAAGAGGTTCATGCTTACGTTGCGGTGCTGGAGGCTGCTAACGTCGACTTTACAGGCCATTTCGCTTCTAGTCCTAAGGCCGCTCGGGAACTCGGTTACGACGACATCTTTGGCTTGATGCATGAGTCAACAAAGCATCTATTCTTCGAGTTAGGCTTTACATTGGACGATGCCGGTGGCGACAATCTAATCAGTTGAGCGATAACTAAGCGCCCGGCCAATCCATCGGCGAGACCGCCGGCCAATTCTGGCAATCCACGGAATCTACTAGATTGTGCACAAAGACACGAATATCCGTTCGATTGCCCCGCGAACGGAGATAGGTGTCGCGATTATCTTGGTCGCAGAGGCCTATGAGAGGTCCTGCTTTTCATAAGAGAGCACCGGCAATGGCCTATACGTTAGACCAACTAACCGCAGCCTACCGGGCCGCCAACAATGGCGTGCAGCCCGACGCAGCCGCTTCGGTCGAGCTGCAGGTGATCGCCCACAGATTGCTAACCGGCTGGATCACAGACCAGACCGCCATGTCCTATGTGGTCAACAGCGCCGACAACGATGTTTCCGTCGCGGTCCAAGTCTACCAGTTCTTCACCGCCAGAACCCCGACCAAGGCCGGCCTCGACTATCTGGTCAACTCTCCCGCCAACCCCAACGACCTGAACGACTCCTATTACGCGAAGTTCGGACTGGAAGACCGCTACATCAATTTCGCGCTCAACCTCGGCGTATTGGGTGAAGGCGCCTCCCACTTCAGCGCCGTCTATGGCGGTCTGACCTTCGACGCCTTCGTCACCGCCGCCTACCAGGCCATAATCGGCTCCAGCTACGCCATCGCCGCCGGAATCGATCCCGCCGCCGCCATCGCAGACATCACCAGCCGCAAGGCCAATTTCGAAGCTATCGCCCGTCAGGCCGGCGTGATTGGCGCCACCTCCACCGCGGCCCAGGTCGACATCGCCGTCAAGGCGGCGCTGATCGGCTATCTGATGGGCGAGGGGGTAAAGGCCGACGTGGGCCTGTACGCCGCCGGCGCTAACAACTTCATCCACGCCCTCGTGACAGGCAACGCCCAGTACGGCGTCGACCTAACCACGGTTTATTCCTCGCTCGGCGGCGGCATGGGCAACAACAACGTCCCCCCGCCGCCGCCGCCGCCGCCGCCGCCGCCGCCGCCGCCCGAGGAGGAAGAGCCGGTCAGCCAGTCTTTCACCCTGACCACGGCCGCCGATACCATCACGGGCGGCGGCGCCGACGACACCTTCACCGCCTATATCTCCGCCAGCGGCCCGAACAGCACGCTCAATGCGACCGACGTCCTCAAAGGCGGCGGTGGGACCGACACATTGGTCCTGACAGTGGACGGGGCCGGCGCGGGCGCCTTCCCCGCAGCGACCATCACCGGCATCGAGGTGTTCAGGATCAACGAGACCGGCGGCACGGACGGCGTCTACGACTTCGCCGCTGTCTCTGCTGAGACCTCTGTGGTCAACAACAAGAGTACTGACGCCGTCACCTTCAACAACATCGGCACGGGCGCGTCGCTCAGCATCGTCGGCGACGGGGCGGTCACCAACGGGGCCACCACCTTCACCATGGCCGCGGCCACCAACGCCGTGACCCTGAACCTGCAGGGCGGCCTGAAGGGCGGGGCCAACATCACTCGCAACCAGACAGGCGCGGCCACGGTGGAGATCAATTCCACCGGCGGCGCCAATGCCGTCGGCGTAATCGACCTCGACACAGCCACCGCCCTGAGCGGCCTCACCATCAACGCCACGACCAACCTGACCGGCGCGCTCGCGGCTGACTACGCCGCCGCCTCCACCCTGACGGTAACGGGCGCGGGTCAGGTCGACCTCTCCGCCGCGACCCTCAGCACCAACTTCAGCCAGATCAGTTCCGCGGCGCAGACGGCGGGCGGTCTCATCGTGAAGGTCGGCGCGCTGACCAATTTCACCGGCGGAGCGGGGAACGACGGCGTCTATGTCGACGCCCTGGTCTATAACAACCCGGCGATCACCGCCGTTGGCGGCGACGGAACCGACACAGTCCGTTTCACCGATCAAGCGGCGCTGACCGCCACCACCGCCCTCTACCTCACCGGCTTCGAGGTCATCGCCCTGGCCGACGACAACGACGGCGCCCTCGACACCTTCGACGCCTCACTGATGGCTGGGATCCAATCGTTCGTCCTGGGCGCCGACTCCGCCGGCGACGGCTATTCGGTGACGAACCTCAGCGTGGCCCAGGCGGGTGCGATCACCATCAGCGGCGCCCAGACCGTGGCCCCGACCCTTGCCCTGGCCAACGCTGCCGGCGGGACCGACGTGGTGTCCATCACTGTCAACGACGGCCTGGCGGCGGTGAACACCCTGAGCGTGGCAAACCTCAACATCGCTAGCGTCGAGACCGTCAACCTAGCCCTCACCGACAACCTGACGCTGTCCTCGATCGCCGGCCTGACGGGCTTCACCAAGCTCGCGGTCACCGGGGCGGGGGCGCTCAACCTGACGACCGGGGCCCTGGCGGTGAACCCCGCCACGACCATCGACGCCTCGGCGGCGACCGGGACTGTGACCATCAACGCCTCGGCCGCCACAGGCAACGGCCTGACCCTCAAAGGCTCGGCCACCCAGGCCAACACCCTCACCGGCACAACACAGGCGGACACCATCGTCGGGGGGGATGGCGTCGACATCCTCACCGGTCGTGGAGGCAACGACACCCTCACAGGCGGAAATGGCGCCGACATTTTTGTCGTCACAAACCTTACGCAAGCGGCCAATGGCACGGACAGCTACACCGACTTCAACTTCGGGACCGCAACCACCGCCGTCGACCAGATTCGCGTCGACCTCACCTCCACCACCATAAGATTCGGCACCGCCAGCAGTGGCATCACCGCCGCCTCGGGTACGGAAATCCTAGTCTTGGATGTTAACACATACGCAGACGCCAACGCGGCCCAAACCGCGGCCCGTTCGCTCTTCGGCAACAACGACAACGCAGCCGAGGCCATCGTGATCTGGCAACTTGACGGTGGGGATCTACAACTGTCGCTCTATACGGACTTCAGCGCAGACGCGACCGCCAACGGCGCCTTGCAAACCCAGATGGTCACCTTCGTTGGCCTGACCCTGGCCAACGCCGCATCGCTGATCAACGCGGGCGACTTCAGTCTGGTCTAATCCCCAGATCTCGGTTCTCCAGTCTACGCGAAAGCCTGAACCCGCCCCTCAAGGGCGGGTTCTTCGTGCTCTGGCGGGACCGAAGGCGAACGGACAGGCCGTCGCTGAAGAGCGATTTCGCCGATAGAGCCGCGCCGAAGCGCTTGTCACGCCTCACGACGCCACGCGCCAGCCCAGAAAACGGAGGCGCCGCCTTTGTGTGCGGAAGACTGAGCGATGCTGGAATGGTGCGGGCGATCGGAATCGAACCGACACGAGCCTTGGCGTCCGAGAGCCCATCGTGTCGAATCATGTAGTCCAAGAGCGCCGATAGAGGCGGCGGTTGGGGTTCGTCAGCGAATTGTGGAAGGGCCTCCTCGGGCGGCGGCGACTTGGGCGCACACTTTGGTGCGGGATGGGACTTGCCAATTGCGGCCTGAGTTTTGCGATCGAGCTGAAGCGCTCGGACCCTCTCCCCGTACTGGTCGCGGACGGCCAGTTCCATGGCGCCATAAGCGGCGGCTTCAGCGATTACGAGTATGTCTGCGTCGACCCACGCCGCGAGATAGACCTTCAGGGCGCGCAGATACTTTTCCCGGACGACAGTTGGGATCGCTGAAGACTGGTCAAGATCGAGGGAGACCAGGGCCTCAAGCCATTCTTGCAATGACTCGAAAGTCCGGAAGGGCAATTGATCCAGTGGCAAGACCCAAGGCACCGAGAGCGTTCCGCCGGCACGGAGCCGCTTGGCCGCCAGTTCGAGCGGGTGCTTTGGCTTCGTCGCAGGCCTCGTCGCCATCTCGGGCCTTCTCCATGACCTAAGACGGTAGGTTTACCCTGGTTTTCTCAATGTCGTGCTGAATGTCTAGTTTCTGGAGCGGCACCAACGTCTCCTCATGGCGCGAGATGACCCCGCCAAATCTACACAGCGCGGGCGCTTGGCCGAGGGCGCCATGCGATTGCGGCGACATCTCGGACTATGCCTGCTTGGCCCCCGAGAAGCTTCGCGAATTCCATTCTTGAAGCTGCGATGTGCGCTTGGCCGATGATTTGATGCGTTTTGCGCATTGGCATGAACGATCGCCGCCAGCCTACCTGGGCGGAAACGAAAGGCTAGGCGACGTGACCAACGAACAGTCCCAGGCGGCTCTGGAGGCGCTTTTCAAAGCCGCGGTCGCCGTCGCCTCGCCCGCGCTTTGCCTGCCGTCGCATCTGCCCACGCCACCCAAGGGCCGCACCGTCGTGGTCGGGGCGGGCAAGGCCGCCGCCGCCATGGCTGCGGCGGTCGAGGCCCATTGGGAAGGGCCACTCGAAGGGGTAGTCATCACCCGCTATGGTCATGGCGCGGTCTGCGAGCGGATCGCCGTGATCGAGGCGGGCCATCCGATCGCCGACGCGGCGGGGGCGGCGGGGACCGCAGCCATGGTCGATCGGCTGCGAGGGCTTACCGCCGACGACCTAGTGCTATGCCTGCTGTCGGGCGGCGGCTCAGCGCTACTGGCCGCCCCAGCGCAGGGCCTGACCCTGATCCACAAGCAGGCGGTCACCAGGGCTTTGCTGCGCGGCGGCGTGCCCATCGATGAGATCAACTGCGTCCGCAAGCACCTGTCGTCCGTCAAGGGCGGGCAGCTGGCCCTGCTGGCCGCGCCGGCCCGGGTGGTGACGCTGGCGATTTCGGATGTGCCCGGCGATGAGGTTTCGACCATCGCTTCGGGCCCGACCGCGCCCGATCCGACGACGCGCCAGGACGCGCTGGCGATCCTGGAGCAGCGGGGGATCGCCGTCCCCGAGGCTGTCCGGGTCTGGCTGAACGACCCGCGCAGCGAGACGCCAAAGCAGGTCCCCGGGGCGGAGGCCATGCTGATCGCCCGGCCGCGCGACGCCCTGTCGGCAGCGGCGCGCGAAGCCTCTGCCCGAGGATACACGCCCATCGTCCTGGGCGACGCGATCGAGGGCGAGGCGCGCGAGGTCGCGCGTGAGCACGCCCACTTGGCTCTTAAGGTCGCCGGAGAACGGCGTGGTCCTTGCGTGCTGCTGTCGGGTGGCGAGACGACGGTGACCGTGCGGGGCAAGGGGCGGGGTGGCCGCAACGCCGAATACCTGCTGGCGCTAGCGACGGCGCTGGACGGCTGCCCCGGGATCCACGCCCTGGCCGCCGACACCGATGGCGTCGACGGCTCGGAAGACAATGCTGGCGCCCTGCTATTTCCCGACAGTCTGGCGCGCGCCACGGCCCTGGGCCTGAACGCCGCGGAGCGCCTGGCCGATAACGACGGCTACGGCTTCTTCGCTGCTCTGGGCGACCTCGTGGTCACCGGCCCGACCCGCACCAACGTCAACGACTTCCGGGCGATCCTGATCGACGCCCCCTAGGAGAGTTCGCATGAGCCAGCGTCGTTATCGGATCGCCGTCATACCAGGCGACGGGATCGGTAAGGAGGTCGTGCCCGAGGGGCTACGGGCGCTGGAGGCCGTTTCGGCGCGTTTTGGCTGCCGCTTCGCCTTCGACCACTTCGATTTTGCCTCGTGCGACTACTATCTCGAGCACGGGGCGATGATGCCGGCTGATTGGAAAGACCGGATCGGCGGCCACGACGCCATCTTCTTCGGCGCGGTCGGCTGGCCAGACAGCGTGCCCGACCACGTTTCGCTCTGGGGCTCTCTGATTCAGTTCCGGCGTGAGTTCGACCAGTACGTCAACCTGCGCCCCGTCAAGCTGATGCCTGGCGTGCCCAGCCCTTTGGCGGGCCGCCAGCCGGGCGACATCGACTTTTACGTCGTGCGCGAAAACACGGAGGGGGAATATTCCTCGATCGGCGGCCGCATCTTCCCGGGCACCGAGCGCGAGGTCGTGATGCAGGAGACGGTGATGACCCGCGTGGGTGTCGACCGGATCTTGAAATACGCCTTCGAGCTGGCCGCGCGGCGAGAGAAGAAGCACCTGACCTCGGCGACCAAGTCCAACGGCATCTCGATCACCATGCCCTACTGGGACGAACGAGTCGAAGCCATGGCGCCGTCCTATCCGGGTGTGCGGTGGGACAAGTACCATATCGACATCCTCACCGCGCACTTCGTGCAGCATCCTGACTGGTTCGACGTGGTGGTCGCCTCGAACCTCTTCGGTGACATCCTCTCGGATCTGGGACCGGCCTGCACCGGCACCATCGGCATCGCGCCCGCCGGCAACATCAATCCCGAGCGGACCTTCCCGTCGCTGTTCGAGCCGGTGCATGGCTCGGCGCCGGACATCGCCGGGCAGGGAATCGCCAATCCGGTCGGCCAGATCTGGTCGGCGGCGCTCATGCTGGATCACCTCGGCGAGCACGAGGCCGCCGCCGCCGTGGTCGCTGCGATAGAGACGGTTCTGGCTCGGCCCGAGTTGCGCACGCGCGACCTGGGCGGACCCCTGGGTACGGAAGCCTGCGGGCGGGCCATCGCCGAGGCGATCGCGGCGAGCCGCTAACAGGCTCGATGCAAGAAAGTGAGATTTTGGACGCAAAACTGAGAGGGTGATCTTCGACGGGTGGCGTCTTGGCCGTATCCCAGCGCCTGGATGTCCCGGGCGTCTCCCGTCAGGAGATATCGATGCGGCTTCTACCCTTGGGCTCCATGCTCGCGCTTCTTCCCTTGCTGGCCACGCCTGTCGCGGCCCAGGTCGCGGGAGGCAAGAGCGAGCCGCGCGCCTGGTCGGGCGACATCGCCGTCGGGGCCGGCGTGCGCCCGGACTATGTGGGCTCGGACGACCTGGAGGCCACGCCCTACATCGCCGGCCGCATCAACTACGGCGCATTCTACCTGGACTTCCAGGGCCAGCAGGTCCGGCTGAACCTTTCGCCGTTCGAAGGCGTGGCGTTCGGCCCGATGATCGACGTGGAGAACAAGCGCGACGATGACGTCAAAAGCCTGCGCGTCGCCAAGCTGCCCAAGCTGGACGACGCGCTCGAGGCGGGCGGCTTCATCGCCTACTCGCGCCGGGGCGTGCTGTCCGAGCAAGACCAGTTGACCTTCATGGGCTCGTACATGGTCGACACGTCCGACACGTTCGATGGCGCGGTCGGCGGCATGTCGGTGATCTATGGCCGGCGCCTCAACAGCCGCTGGTCGATCGGCGGCTCAGCCAAGATCGACATCGTCGATAGGAAGTACGCCCGCGCCTATTTCGGCGTCACGCCATCCCAGGCAGCCCTCAGCGGCCTGGCGGCCTATGACCTCAAGGGCGGCGTGCGCGACATCGCCCTCAGCACCAAGGTCGCCTACGCCCTCACCGAGCGCTGGAACCTCCAGTTGCTGGGAAACTACAAGCGCCTGACAGGCGACTTCGCCGACAGCCCACTGGTCAAGGGCGAGGGCTCGGCTGACCAGTTCAGCGCCGCCATCGCCGTCGGCTACCGCTTTTAACCCCCGGACCGGAAAGGCCGCCGCCCGTGCGAGGGGGCGGCCGATCCGTGCGCGAGAGAGTCTCAATGCTTCCAGTTCAGAGTGACGCCGAAGGTGCGCGGCGGGTTGTAGGCCCCGAAGTTGGCCCCGAGGAACACAGCCTGGAAGGTGCGGGTCACCTCATTGGAGAGGTTCTTGCCCCACAGCGACACCGACCAGTGGTCACCCGGCGCGCTGTAGACGATGCGCGCGTCATAGAAGTTGGTCGGCGGACGGCGCTCGGGCCCGTCGTTGGAGTTGTCGTCGAAGATCATGCTCTCGTAGTGATAATCGACAGCGAAGCGGACATCGCCGCCGCCGGCCAGCGCCAGGTCGTAGGAGGGCGAGAGCACCAGCTTGTGCCTGGGCGTGCGCGAGATGCGGTTGCCGGAATAGTCCTCGCCCGGCTCGGGGCTGAACTCGTCGAACTTGCCGTCGGTGTAGCCGTAGCTGGCGACCAGGCGGGCTCCGGCGAACGGACGCCAGGCCAGATAGGTCTCGTAGCCCTTGATGGTGGCCTTGCCGGCGTTGTCGGTGACGACCGACAGGTTGGGCAGGGTGCGCCGCGTCTGCAGGTCAGTGTACTTCATTACGTAGACGGTGTTGTTCCAGACCAGAGTCCCGTTCAGGAACGTGCTCTTCTGGCCGATCTCGTACTGGGTGGCGTATTCAGGCTCGAAGCCGTCGGCCGCGTCGGCGGCGCTGGCCGGAGTGTCCTGGAAGCCGCCGCTTTTGAAGCCGCGCGACGCCATGGCGTAGAGCATGTGGTTGTCGACGGGCTTGAAGTCGAGGCCGGCCCGCCAGGTCCAGGCCTTGTAGGTGTCGGACACCGAGACGTTGAAGCGCTCGCCGGCGCGGAACAGCGTGTTGCCGGCCAGGTTGTCGACCCGATAGTCCTTGTCGTCCTTGGAGTAACGCAGGCCGCCGATCAGGGAGAACCTGTCGCCCAGTGGCACGGTGACGTCGCCGAAGGCGGCGTAGCTCTTGAGGTTGGCCGACTGGGTGTAGATCTCCGTGCCTGGCCGTCCCAGGTTGATGACCAGCGAGTCCTTGCGGTCGGTGTCGCTCTTGAAAGTGTAGAGGCCCGCAACCCAGCGCACGCCTTCGCCTGGCAGCGAGGACAGTCGGAGCTCGTGACTGGAGAAGTCGCTGGCCTCGTCGTTGCCGCCCGAGATGCCGGCCGGATTGAAGGACGGGTTGCCGCCGTCGAAGTCATAGGCGGCGTGATAGTCGAGGTCGCGGTACGAACCCAGATAGGTGAGGGTGGCGAACGGCAGGTCCCAATCGGCTTGCAGCCGCAAGCCCCAGGTGTCACGGTCTTGGTAGCCGTCGTCGGAACCGGCGGTGTGCTTGCGGTCGCGATTGATCGTCCACAGCGCCGAGGTCGGATCGCTGGTGTCCAGGTCCAGGACGTGCTGGGCGGGACCCGTGCCCCTGTCACGCGTTCCGTCGACCGTGGCCTGGACCCGCAGGCCCTCGCCAGGATCAACGAGCAGCGAGACGCGGCCGCTGCGGGTGTCCTGGTCCTCGACATCGTTGCCGGTGAAGGTGTTCTTCACGTATCCGTCGTGGGTGCGCCAGGCGCCGCTGGCGCGGATCGCGGCCTTGCCATCGGCGAACGGCGCGTTGATCACGCCCGCGCCTTCCAGGCGGCTGTAGTTGCCGACGGTGACCTCGGCGGCGGCGTCAAAGGCGCCCAACTGAGGCTTGCGGGAGACGATGTTGATCGCCCCGCCCACGACGTTGCGGCCGTAGAGCGTGCCTTGCGGGCCCTTCAGCACCTCGACGCGCTCGACATCGAAGGCGTCAAAAGCCACGGCGGCGGGGCGGCCCAGATAGATCTCGTCGAGGAAGACGGCCGAGCTGGGATCGCCGGCTGCGCCCCGGTCGGACGAACCGATGCCGCGGATCGAGATGCGGGGTTGCGAAGCGGGGAAGGCGTCGAACTGGAGGCCGGGGGTGAGACCGGCGACATCGTCGATCTGGCGGATGCGGGCCTGCTGCACCTGCTCGGCCCCGAAGGCCGTCACGGTCACCGGCACAGCCTGCAGGCTTTCGCTGCGGCGCTGGGCGGTGACGACCACCTCCTCGATTTGGCTGACCTCGGACGTGGTCGCGGGTATCGCCTGGGCTAGGGCGCCCGAGGCGCCAAGCAGCGCTACGAGCGCCGGCGCATAGGTCAAGGCTTTGCGGCTGACCGGCATGTTTCAACTCCCCAATTGTTGTTCTTGCGGCGCGGGTCATGCCTCGCCGTCGAGCAACCTTAAGAGAGGTGGATCACATCGGTCAATAAAATGGATGCAATTGATATGTTGTTTGGATGTGTCTATGACGAATCCTGGGAGGGCCGTGGCTCATCGCCGAATGGCGAGAGCATGCAAGCGGGTCCGTGTAGCGAGAACGTGGTCCGACATGAGACGTCCCGCCTCGATGCTGTCCTCGGCCTTGATCGCCGCCAGGATCTTTTCGTGATCGTCCTGCGACTGGCGGATGTGGTCGGGCGGCGTGGCGGGCACTTGGCGCAGGCGCGGCGGTACGCAGGCCGAGACCGTGGGGCAAAGGCGGGCCGCATCGCCAAACAGCGGATAGACCAGGGTCATGCGGATGGCGTTGCGGAGAGCGGTGTTCTGGGCCGCGTGCAGGATCTGGGCATGGAACTGGCGATTGATCGTGTACCATTTCAGTTCGATCGCCTCAGACCACTGGCCCGCCTCGACGATCTCGCGGCCGGCGCGGGCAAGGCCCTCCAGGCGCTCGAGCGCTTCTGGCGCCCAGCCCAGGTCCACCGAGGCCCGCGCCGCCAGGCTTTCCAGGGCCCCGCGGGCCTCGATCGCATCGAAGATGTCGCCCAGCGACATGGTCCGCACGGTGTAGCCGCGATTGACGCTATAACTGACCAGGCCCTCGGCCGAGAGCACCGCCAGGGCGCTGCGGATCGGCGTGCGCGAGACGTTCATCTCGGCCGCCAGTCCCTCGGCGCGCAGGCGTGTGTCGGGCGCGATCTCGCCGGTAACGATGCGCTCGCGCAGGCTTGTCAGCACCGTATGGGTGGCCGGCTCGGTGTGCGGCGTGTCGATCACGCCCGCCTCTTGCCCCGCTTCAACCGCCGCCATGTCCGTCCCCTGATCGATGCGCTCGTCGGCGCGCATCAAGGCGCGCCGTTCTTTCTCTACACCGGTCCGCCCGCGACCGCGCAAGTCACCGGTAACATCAATCGCCAAGACTGGATTCATTCTGGTCTTTGGCCTGCACCCCCAATGGAGATCGCTTCGTGATCGACGTTCTGCGCCAGCCCGCCGTGCTGGGCCTCCTGATGGTCGTGACCTTCATGACGCTGATCATGACCAAGCGAATGTCGGCGGTCGCCGCCCTGCTGATCGTGCCCATCGTCTTTGGTCTGCTGGCGGGCGCCGGGGCGGGCCTTGGCGACATGATCATCAAGGGCGTGCTGCAGGTGGCGCCAACGACGCTGATGCTGTCGTTCGCGGTGCTCTATTTCGCCGTGATGATGGACGCGGGCCTTTTCGAGCCCCTGGTGCGCAAGGTGCTTTCCATCGTCGGCGATGATCCCATGAGGATCAGCCTGGGCACAGCGATCCTGGCGACGACCGTGTCGCTGGACGGCGATGGCACCACCACGGCCCTCATCGTCATCACCGCCTTCCTGCCGGTCTATCGGCGCGTGGGCATGAACCCGCTGATCCTGGCCACCTTGCTGGGCCTGACCAACGCCCTGATGAACTACGTGCCCTGGGGCGGACCCGCGGCGCGCGCGGCGGCGGCGGTGCATGTCGACCTGGGCGCTGTCGTCGGCCCAATGCTGCCGGCCGCCGGGGTAGGCCTTTTGGCCGTCTTTGGCCTCGCCTGGCATTTTGGGCGGAGCGAGCGGCGCCGGCTGGCCGGACGCGGTGCGGTGTCCGCAGACGACGTCCCATCCCTTGCGGTCCTGGCCGCCGTTCAGGCGATCGAAGTCGAGCGCGAGGTCCGCCGACCCAAGCTCTTTTGGTTCAACCTCGCCCTGACGCTCGTGCTGATCCTGGGCATGGTCTCGGGCCTGGCGCCGCTGCCGGTGCTGATGATGAGCGCCTTCGCCATCGCCATGACCGTCAACTACCCCTCGCTGAAAGACCAGAAGGCGCGCATCGCGGCCCATGCCGAGAACGTCGTCAACATCGTGGTCCTGCTGTTCGCCGCCGGCGCCTTTACCGGCATTCTCAATGGCGCGGGCATGGCCGACGCGATGGCCAAGTCGGCCCTGTCGGTAATCCCGCCGCATATCGGGCCGTACCTGGCGCCGATCACCGCCCTGGTGAGCATGCCCCTGACCTTTGTGATGTCCAACGACGCCTACTATTTTGGCGTGGTGCCCGTCGTGGCCCAGACCGCCGCCAGCTTCGGCGTCGAGCCGGTGGAAATCGCCCGCGCCTCGCTGATCGGCCAGCCCGTCCATTCGATGAGCCCGCTGCTGGCCCCAATCTACCTGGCCTGTGGCCTGCTGGGCGTGGATGTCACCGACGCCCAGCGCTTTAGCCTGAAGTGGGCGCTGATGATCTGCTTGGTCGTGCTGTGCGCGGCCTTGGTCTTCGGCGCGTTTCCGCTGCGGGCCTGAGGATGTAGCTCCAATCAACAAATTGGATCCAATTTGTTGACATAGTGGATCCTAAGACGTTAGGCACTCTCATGAGGCGGCTGACTAGGCCGCGCCCTTTGCTGGTGAAGTCAATGTTGGAAGGTCCGATCAAGATCATCGTTCCGTGCGGGTCGCTTGGCGCGGGCGTTCACGAGGACGAGGTCCGCCGGGGCTTGGCGATGGGCGCACACGCCATCGCCACGGACGCAGGGTCGACCGACAGCGGAGCGGCCTACTTGGCGCTCGGTGTCTCGAAGAACAACCGCGCCTCGGTCAAACACGACCTGGCCATCCTGATGAAGGCTGGCGCCGGGGCCGGCATCCCGGTCATCGTCGGGACCAGTGGCCAGGCCGGGGGAGACAAGAACGTCGACTGGACGCGCGACATCGCCCTGGAGATCGCCGGCGAGCTGGGCCTCAAGCCCAGGATCGCGCTGCTCTATTCCGAGCAGGACAAGGCATCCCTGAAGGCCCGCAACGCGGCTGGCGCGATCAAGCCGCTGCCGCCGCTTGGGCCGTTGGCGGATACGACGATCGATGCCTGCGACCACATCGTTGCTGTCCTGGGCGCCGAGCCCTATGTCGCGGCCCTGGAGGCCGGCGCGGACCTGATCCTGGGCGGGCGCACCACCGATACCGCCGTGCTGTCCAGCTTTGCCTTGATGAAGGGCGCGCCGTGGGGACCGTCCTGGCACGCCGCCAAGATCGCAGAATGCGGCAGCCAATGCGCTGTCTACCGGACCAAGGGCGCGGGCGTGCTGATCAGCATCGACGCCGACGGTTTCGAGGTAGAGACGCTGAGCCTGGAAAACCACTGCAACCCGCATAGCGTCTCGGCTCACATGCTTTATGAGAACGCCAACCCGTTCCGGCTGACCGAGCCTGGCGGGGTGCTGGACGTCACGCAGGCGCACTACGCCGCGCTTGACGATCGCAGGGTGCGGGTGACGGGCTCGGCCTGGGACGAAAAGCCTTACACGATGAAACTGGAAGGTGCCGGCTCGGGCGGCTTCCAGACGATCATGCTGATCGGCATCCAGGATCCCGAGGTCCTGTCGCGACTGAATGAGTTTCACGACAAGATGCTGGCGGCGATGTACCACCGGGTGCGCACGACGATCGGCGAGGCCGCCGGCGACTTCAATATCTCGCTGCGGATCTATGGCTGGAACGCCGTTTCGGGCGATCGTCCGCCCGAGGGCACGCCAGCGCCGCGCGAAGTGGGCGTGATGTTCGTCGCCACCGCCGCGACCCAGGAGATGGCCTCGCAGATCGCCAAGGCCTGCAATGCCTGGTTCTTCCACTTCCCGATCGTCGAGGACGAGGAACTGCCCAGCTATGGCTTTGCCTTCACCCCTGCCGACATCGAGCGCGGCGCGGTCTACGAGTTCAAGCTGAACCACGTCGTCGAGGTCGATGACCCGATGGCCCTCGTCCGCACCGTCTGGGTCGACCTGAAGAAGAAGGAAGCGGCGTGATGACGACGCTCAGGGATGTTTGCCGCCACGTGCGCTCCAAGAACGCCGGCCCCTACTGGGTGACGTTCGACCTCTTCTTCGACGGGGCAGAGACCTTCGAGAAGTACCAGGGCAGCGAGGCCTTAGGACCCAAGCTGTTCGAGCGCCTGTTCGGGGCCGACCCGTCGCTGGTCCGCCACTACCCTGTCCCCGACCTCAATGTGGTCAAGATCTCGTATGCGCGCACGAGCGCCCAGGGCGGGGTGGTCGAACGCGACATGCATTGCGGCCAGCAGTTCGTCCGGCTGCTGGACGTCAAGCTCGACTGATCCGGTCTCGATGTCCTCTTCTCGCCGAGCGTCCCCTGGGGCTCCGCCGCCAGGACCGCTGACCGAGTATCCGGTGACCATCCGGCTCGAGGACATCGATCACCTGGGCCACGTCAACAACGCCGTCTACCTGCAATGGGTGCAGGCGGCCGTCATCGCCCATTGGGAACGGGTCGCCGACGCTGAAGCAGTGGCCCGCCACCTGAGGGTGGCGCTGAAGCACGAGATCACCTACCGCCGCCCTGCCTTCCTGACCGACGCGATCGTGGCCACCACCGGCATCGAGGCGGCGGCCGGCGCCAAGGCCCAGTTCCAGACCCTGATCCGGCGCGGCGATGAGCTACTGGCCGAGGTCACCAGCCTCTGGTGCTGCATCGACCGCCAGAGCCACCGGCCGGTGCGGCTGCCCAAGCCAACCCTGGCTCGGTTCGTCGCTCCGGCTTGACGTGATGCCGGCCAGCGCGATCGCGGAATTGACGGCCCTGGGCCAGGTGCTGATGATCGACTTGGTCCTGGCGGGCGACAACGCGCTGGCCGTGGGCTTGGCGGCCGGAGGCTTGCCGGCGGCCCAGCGGCACCAGGTGATCGCTTGTGGCCTGGCCGTTGCGGTCGCGCTGCGGATCGGCTTCGCCCTGGTCACCACATGGCTGCTCGGCGTCGTGGGCCTCCTGCTGGTTGGCGGGCTCCTGCTGCTGTGGGTGTGCTGGAAGATGTGGCGCGACCTGCGCGCCGGCGAGGCGGCGGCCGAGGCAGGCAAGGTCGCGCCGACAAAGAGCTTCGGCGCCGCCTTCGTGCAGGTGCTGGTCGCCGACGTCTCGATGTCGTTGGATAACGTCCTGGCCGTGGCCGGCGCGGCGCGGGAGCATCCCGGCGTGCTGGCTGCGGGCCTGCTTATCTCCGTGCTCCTGATGGGTCTGGCCGCCAACCTGGTGACCGGGCTCCTGCGTCGTCACCGCTGGATCGGCTATGCCGGCCTTGTGGTCGTAGTGTGCGTCGCCGGCCGGATGATGTGGGAGGGGCATCGGGAGGTCGTGGCCGATCTTGGCGCGGCCCAGGCCTATAACCGTCTTATGCCAGGAGCGCTGGCGATCACCTCGGCCGATAAGGTCGCGCCATGACCCTGCGGGATCATCTCAGACGTCCTTGGGTACAATGGACGCTGCTGGTCGTCGCCACCGCTCTCGCCGACGCCGTCCTGGCGGCCGTTCACGCGCCGGCGGCGCTCCTCCTGGGTCCACTAGCCATCGGGATCGCCTTCGGGGTCGCCGGAGCAGACATCCGGCCGCCGCCGCTGGTGCGAATGGGCAGTTCGGCGCTGATCGGCTGCTTGGTCGCCGTGTCGCTGGGCGCGGCGATGGGACCGGCCATGCTGGGCCACCTGCCAACCTTCCTCGCTATCAACGTCTCGACCCTCGCCTTGAGCCTCGGCCTGGGCTGGCTCCTGGCGAAGGTGGGGTGGTTCGAGGGCGCGACCTCGGTCTGGGGCCTGTCGCCCGGCGGCGCGGCCAGTATGATCGCCCTGGCCCAGGACATGGGCGCGGACGCCCGAACAGTGGCCATGATGCAGTACTTTCGAGTGCTGCTGGTGGCGGCCGCCGCCATCGGTCTGGCTCATCTGGCGGTTCCGGCGACGCACGCGGCGCCGGCGCGCGACTGGTTGGGCGCAATCCACTGGCTGGGCTTGGCCGAGACCTTCGGCCTCGCGCTGATCGGCGCCGTCCTGTCCAAGGTCCTGAAGTTCCCCGCCGGAATTTTCCTTATCCCCGGCCTACTGGGGGCGGGACTGATCGCGGCGGGCTGGCTGCATCTCCAGGCCCCGCCGCTGTTGGGCGCGGCGGCCTATGCCGTGGTCGGCTGGAACATCGGTCTTAGCTTCACCCGCCCGACCCTGGCCCATAGCGCCCGCGCCTTGCCCAGGATCATCGCAGCGACGCTGATTCTGATCGCCTTTTGCGGACTTTCGGGTCTGGCGCTCAGTCGGATGTGCGGCGTCGATCCGCTCACCGGCTACCTGGCCACCAGTCCCGGCGGGGTGGACTCCATCCTGATCATCGCCGCCTCCACGCCCGTCGACCTGCCGTTTATCCTCGCCGCCCAGGTCATGCGGATCATCCTGGTGTTGATGGTCGGTCCGTGGGCGGCGGGTCAGGTGGCGCGCTGGACGCAGGCGCCCATCGAGACGAGCGACTAGAACCGCGCCGACAGCCGCACGCCCGCCGTCCGGGGTCGCAGCGGCGTCACCTCGGCGTCGGCGCGATTGAACGGATTGCCGAATGCGAAGCTGTCGGAGGTCCGGTCAAACAGGTTGTCGGCATAGGCCGTCAGGGTCCAGCGTGGGGTCTCCCACGAAAGGCTCGCCGAGGCCTCGATGAAGTCGGGCGCGGGGGGCGCCTGGGGTTCCAGGTTCAGGACGGCGTGCCCGACATAGCGTGCCCGGCCCTGGAGACGGATCGTCGTCTCCGCGGCGAGGGACCGGTGGTAGTCGAAGGCGACGCTCGCTGTGGCGCCATTGATCCCGGCCAGGGCCACGCCCGCCGGGTCCAGCGCCGGGTCGCGCCGCTTGAGGCTAGGCTGGCTGATCAGCGCCGCCGTCCGAACGTCCAGGCTTGGCGTGACGCGCCACGTGGTTTCCAGCTCGAGCCCCAGATTGTGGCCCGCGCCGATATTGGCCGTGTAGGCCAAGCCGTCGGGTCGGTACTGGTCGCTCTGGATCGAGGTCCAGTCGGCCGCGAACAGGGCCGCGCGCATCTGCAGACGCCCATTCAGCCACCCGGCCTTGACGCCGATCTCATAGTTCCAGAGCTCGTCGGGATGGTAGCGGCCGGCCGCGGCGCCCAGGCGACCGGCGGTGTTGAAGCCGCCCGCGCGGTAGCCCTCGGCGGCCTGGGCGTAGAGCAGGAGGTCGGGAGAGGGCGCGTAGCTCAGCAGCAGCTTGGGCGACAGACCGTTCTCGTCAATGCGTCCAGAGAAGGCGCGCAAGCCTCCGCCCTGCGTCACCCGCGAGGCCGTGTCCAGGCCGTAGTCAAACCATCGCAGGCCCGCCGTCAACGACAGCCGCCTAGCCAGGGCGTAGGTGAGCTCGCCGTAGAGCGCCGCCTCGCGGATATCGTCAACGCGGGTCTCGGCGTAGGCTGCGTCCGTCTGAGCGCCGCGCGCATCGAGGCCGCCAAGCGCGGCGCCCATGCGGGTCTTGCCCGCCGAGACGAAGGCGCCGGCCAGGCCTTGAAGGCGTCCGCCGACTGGCGTGGCGTAGGTAACCTCGGCGACGGTCAGGTTGGTGCGCCTGGCCTCGTTGAACGCGGCGGTGACCGGCGGCAGGCCATACAGCGCCGTGGCTCCACTGGCGTCGAAGCGACTGGCGAAGTGGTGGCCCAAGCGCGAGGCGCTGGCGGTCAGTCGGCCCCAGGCGCCTTCGCCCGATACGGTCAGCGAACCCTGATCAAAACTGTTGTCATGGGGCTCGCGCACGGCGTTGTCGCGCAGCAGGGGGCCTAGGCGTCGCAGGCCATACTGGGTGTCGTCGTTGTGGATGGACTGGTGGGTCACCACCAGGTCGACGCTCCAGTCCTGGGCCAGGATGGCGCGCAGGGAAAGGCGCCCGCCGTGGCGATCGGAGTCGTTGGCGTGGGCCAGGCCCAGGGCGGGATTGGCGATGTAACCGTCGTTGCGCTCCCGGTAGGCGACCACGCGCGCCGCCGCCTTGCCCGCGAGCAGCGGCAGGTTGGCCGTCCCTTCCAGCTCGCTGCCCAGGCCCGCACCGCGCGTGACCGAGGCCCCGACGATCAGGTTGAGCGAGGTCTCGTCCAGGTCGGGCTTGCGCGTGACGATGCGGACCACTCCGCCGATCGAGCCGCCGCCGTAGAGCGTGCCCTGCGGTCCGCGCAGGATCTCGACCCGCTCGACGTCCGCCAGGCGCAGATCAGGATCGGGGGCGTTGTAGGTGACCGGGACCTCGTCGAGATAGAGGGCGACGATCGACTGGGTCTGGCCGGTATAGGCGCCGTCCGACAGGCCCCGCAGCAGGATCTTGTCGCGGCCAGGGCCAAGGTGGGTGGTGCTCATGCCGGCGACCTCGCCCCCCAGATCGCCCAGGTCCGCGACCCGGTCGCGGCGGGCCTGCTCGCCCGACAGCACTGATAGGGAAAAGGGCGTGCGGCCGGGCAGGTTCGGCTGACGCTGTGCGGTGACGATGATCTCTCCGAGCGGCGCTGTCGCCTTGAGCGCGCGGGGCGCGGGCTTGGGCGGGGCTTTCGCGACGGGGCGGATGATGATGGTGTCGGCGTCGATGCGCGTCCAGGCGCAGGCCGAGCCGGCGAGGACCCTGTCCAGGGCCTCGTCCAACGGCATCACGCCCGCGAGTCGCGGCGCGTGGCCACCGCAGCGTTCGAGATCGCCGCCCAGCGAGAGGTTGGCCTGCAGCGCCAAATCCAGCAGGGCGGCGCGCACCGGCTTAGCCGCCAGGCGCAGGCGGACCTTGGCCGGCGCGGCGGCCTGGGCCGGGGCGGGGATAAGCATCGCCGCGACTGCCGCCGCCAGGATCCAGCGGGCGGCCTTAGCGGGCCTTAAGGATGATCTCATCGCGACCGAACTGCGCCCGGATCGGCGCGAAGGCTTCCAAGCGGCGAACCATGGCCGCCTGGTCGTCCTGTTTGAAGACGCCCGTCACTCTGACGGAGAGGACACCCACCTCCACCCGCACCTTGCGCGGGCCATAACGACTGAAGTCGGCGGCCACCTCTGCGAGGGGCGTGCGGTCGTAATAGAGCTGGCCGCGCGTCCAGCCGAAGGCCTGGTCTGGATCGGCGGCGCGAACGGCCTGGGCGAGCGAGCCCTCGCGGTGCGCCAGCTGCTGCCCCTTGCCGAGCCGGACAATGCTCCGGCCATCGAGATCGCCGACGGCGACCAGGCCGCGCCGGACGGTCACGGTCGTCTGCCCGGCTGCGCGCACAATGTCGAATTCGGTCCCCAGCACCCGCACGCTCCGATCGCCGGCGGTGACCACGAACGGGCGATCGGGGGCATGCGCCACGTCGAAGGCCGAGGCGCCGGCAACCAGCTGTACCTCTCGTAAGCCTCGGGCGAGGCGCGCGCGGACGTGCGTCGCCGGCCCCAGGGTCAGGCGTGAGCCGTCCTC
The DNA here is from genome assembly GCF_058681635.1 of Caulobacter sp. ALps2. Taxonomy (NCBI): domain Bacteria; kingdom Pseudomonadati; phylum Pseudomonadota; class Alphaproteobacteria; order Caulobacterales; family Caulobacteraceae; genus Caulobacter; species Caulobacter sp. ALps2. The sequence goes on along the minus strand of NZ_CM178743.1, from coordinate 997,257 downwards.
CAGCACCACCGTGCGCAACTGGCCCGGTGCGGTAGCATAGTCGCTCCAGGACGAAGAGGGCGGCCGAGCGATCAGCACGGCTGCCAGGATCGCGGCGGCCGCAGCCAGGCCGCCGAGCAGCCATGCCCGCCTGCGTGGCCGGGCGGATGTCCGGACCCGCCGCGCGGCGGGGGCGATCGGCTCCGCCGCCGGCGACTCAAGGTCCTCCCAGAAGGCCTCGACCGCGTCATAGGTCTCGCGGTGACCGGGCGAGGCGTCCAGCCACGCGGTGAAGACGCGCCAGTCGTCGACCTCCATGTCGCCGCGCACGCGGGCGCACCAGCCGATGGCCTCCCGCTCCACGGCGCTGATCTGTGGCTTGGTCATGCGCATCCGCCCACGGCCCGGCCTTGGTCGGCGCGGGGCTCGGCCACAAAGACGCCGCGGTCCGCCCTCCACCCTACGAGGTTCATCGTCCCACCTTTGCGTAGAGATGGGCCAGGGCCGCGCTCATGTGCTTCTCGATCGACTTCTTCGCGAGGCCCAGGCGCTGGGCCGTCTCGGCGTAGGACAGGCCCTCGATCTTGTGCAGGCGGAAGATCTCTTGCGTACGGAGGGGCAAGGCTCGCAAGGCCTCGCCGATCCGCTCCAGTCTCTGGCGGGCGATCAGGGCGGTTTCGGCGTCGGGATCCTCGGCCACGTCGACCCGGCCCGACGCGCTGTGGCTTGCCTGGCGCCAGGCGTCATCGCGGACACGGCTGCGGCGGCCGCGCCGCAGCCAGTCCAGCATGTGATTGTGGGCGAGGCGGTAGAGAAAGGCGGGAGCGTTGCGTACCTCCTGCTCCTCGATGCCGCGGATCTTCACATAGAGGTCCTGGACCAGGTCCTCGACATCGGCCTGCGGGCCAAGGCGCGCGCGATAAAAGCCTCGCAACTCGTCCTGGCGCGCCAGGTAGGTTTCGAGGAGCCGCGTTGCAGCCGGCGCGGGATGGGCGAGCGGAGCTTTTTCGTCGGTCGTGGACAAGTCTTACGCACGCGATCCTGAGCCAGAGCTTCTTGCCTCAAGGATTCTATTTAATCAATAACTGGATCCAAAATGGTCGAATGTGGATGCTTTCTGCTCAGGCCCAGGAACCACCGGGTTCGCCCAGCCGGGTCAGGCGCGTCTGGTCCAGGATGGTGATGCTGGCGTAGCCCAGCGCCACGACACCCGCATCTTCCAGCGCGCGCAGGCCCCGGTTCAGCGTCTGGCGACTGACGCCGACCACGCTGGCCAGTTCGGTCTGGCGGATGCAGAGCGGACCGGGCGCGCCAGCCTCGGCGGCGGCCTTGGCCAGGGCGCGGGCCAAACGCACGGCGGTCGGCTGGGCGGCGCGCTGCTCGATGAAGGCCAGGGCCGCGCGCTGGTTGGCGCAGACCAGTAGTCCAAGGTCCCGCCATAGGACGGCCGCCTGCTCGCCCAGCCGCGTCACCGAAGCTGGCGACAGGTGCAGCACGCTGGCCGCGCCAAAGGCGATGGCGTCGTGCGGCCTGGGCCCTCCGTCCAGGGTCGAGAGCTCCCCGAACCAGGCGCCCGCGCCCAGGATCCGCACGAGGATCTCCAAGCCGCTAGCTGGATAACCGACGAGCCGCACCTGGCCCTCCAGCACCGCCCACAGGCCGTTGGGGGGATCGCCGGCCCCGTAGAGTCGCGTCCCTTCGGGCGCCAGCGTGACGCTGGCCTCGCCCAGGATCAGTGCGCGTCGCTCGGCGGGGAGGGCGGCGAACCAACCGCCGGTCTCCAGGATGCGGCGATGCTCGATAGTGGGGCGCATGGCGGTATTCTAGCGAGGTCTTCCGACGAGATTGTCGCGGGCGCGACAATCTCGTTCTCGGCCGGGTGCTAGCTTCGCGTCAAACATAACGGAGGATATCGATATGACGGCCACCCTGAAAGTCGCCCCTGGTGTGCGTGAACGGGTCTCGTCGGCGGAATGGGCCCTGCGGGTCGACTTGGCCGCAGCCTTCCGCCTGGCGGCGCTCTATGGCTGGGACGATCTGATCTTCACCCATATGTCGGTGCGGATCCCCGGACCAGAGCACCACTTCCTGATCAACTCCTACAGCAACATGTTCGAGGAGGTCACCGCCTCCAACCTGGTGAAGATCGACCTGAATGGCGACAAGGTCATGGACTGCCCCGGTGCGGTGATCCGGGCGGGCTTCGTGATCCATTCGGCGATCCACAGCGCCCGCGAGGACGCCAACGCCGTCATCCATCTGCACACCCCGCAGGGCCAGGCCGTGGCCGCCTCGGCTGATGGCCTGCTGCCGGTGACCCAGACGGCGATGATCATCCACCCCGAGGTCGCCTATCACGAATCCGAGGGCATCGCGGAGGACATGGCCGAGCGCGAGCGCTTGGTCGCAGACCTCGGCGCCAAGAACGCCATGATCCTGCGCAACCATGGCACCATGGCGGTGGGCGAGACGATCCAGCAGGCCTTCCTGCGCATGTACTTCCTTGAACGCGCCTGCCAGGCCCAAGTGATGATGCCCGGCGCTGGCGCATGGGGAATTCACTCGCCACAGGCCGGGGTGGCCGAGGTGATCAGGCGACAGGTCAGCGGCCCGGCGACCAAGCTGATTTCCGAGCAGTTCGCCTGGCCGGCGCTGCTGCGCAAGCTGGACCGGATCGACCCGACCTTTCGCGACTGAGCATACAGGGCGATAGAAAATCCGCATCGAACCATGCTTGGCGCAAAGTTGGAAAATCGCCCTTGGAACCAGGCGGCCGGGCTAGGATCCGTCGTCAGTCGAAGACTGGTTCCCACCTCGCTGAGCCGCTCGTCCCTTCCGGTTCTGGGGAGCGCCGACCTTGTCCTCTTGCACGTCGTGGACGAGGCGTTGGCCGCAGGGGCGACTCGGACCGGGCGCGTCGATGCCCTGTGGCGCGCCCGGTCTTTCTTTTCTTTTCAGGTCGCCTCGGCCCGGGTCTTCAGGCGTACCCAAAACGCCTCGGCGGCGACCGTCTGACGCGCGCGTGGGCGATACAGCCGGATGTCGATCGGCACGTCCCACGTCTCGTCGCCGGCCCGTACGAGGCCGCCGTCTGCCAAGTCGCGGGCGATCAGGCTCGTGGGCAGCCACGCCAGTCCACGACCGGCCCGGGCCATCGCCGCCAGCACCGTCGCCACGTGGGCGGTGAAGCGAGGCGTCAGCCACATTGACGGACCATCCAGCGCGTGGGTCGAGGCCAGGATTCTACCCATGCCCGAGACCTCGCCGAACGCCAGGTATGGCGCAGGCGCGTCCGGCCGCCCGGGCAGGGAGAACCGCGGCCGCATCGGGGTGTCGAGGGCCGGCGCGCTGACCGGGACCAAGACGTCGCGACCGATGTCGATCCAGGTGAAGTAGTTTGGCCGGAACGAGACCGGCGTCGAGGGATGGTGATGGCAAAGCAGGAACTGGGCCTGGCCCTGCTGTATCAGCCGTTCGCACCCGGTCATGTTGTCGGTCACCAGGCTAACGGACGAGCTGAGCGGGGCCTCGGTCTCTATCGCCTCCAGCCACTGCGGGAAGAAAGTGATCGACAGGGCGTGGGTCGAGGCGAAGCGCAAGGTCGAGACGAAATCCTCGGCCATGGCCCGGGTCTGTTCGCGGCCCAGCTGCAGGCGGCGCAGCAGGTCCTCGGCGGTCGGTTTCCACTGCTCGCCGGCCGGGGTCAGGGCGACGCGATGGGTGTCGCGGTTGAACAGTGGCGCGCCGAGCCAGGTCTCGAGCAGGCGGATCCGGCGGCTGAAGGCGGGCTGGGAGAGGTTGCGCGCCTCGGCCGCGCGCCCGAAATGCTGGTGGTCGACCAGCGTTAGGAAGTCTTCGAGCCAGTCCAGTTCCATGAGGCGCGGTGCTTTCCGCGGTTCACCCGCGGTCCTTGTCGATCAGTGGCCGGAGCGGCCGGGGCGACCGTCGGCGACAACACACTCTGGCGCGGGATCGCCACCGTCAAGGACGGCTACAATCGAGCGGGCCGCGACCAGGTTGGTGCGGTCCAGGCCTTCGCGCGACGAAGCTCCCGCGTGCGGCGTGCCGACGACGTTTTGCAGCGCCAGCAGCGCCTGGGAGATGGGCTTGTAGGCTGGGTCGCTCTCGCTGGCAAAGACGTCCAGGCCGGCTCCGCCTAGCCGTCCCGCGCGCAGGGCGTCCAACAGGTGTGCGTCCTCGACGAGGCCGCCGCGCGCGGTGTTGATGAGGATAGCGCCCGGCTTCATCGTCTCGATGGCGCTGGCGTCGATAAGGAACCGGGTTTGCGGCGTCAGCGGCGCGTGCAGGGTGACGTAGTCGCTGCGCGCGAGCAGCTCGGGAAGATCGACGACCTCGACACCGGAGGTCTTGGCATAGTCTGGATCGGGGCGCGGCGTGCAGACCAGCACCCGGCAATCGAACCCGGACAGCCGCTTGACCACGCTCCTGCCGATCCGGCCCAGGCCCACGACGCCAACGGTCTTCTCGCAGAGGTCCGAACCCATCAGGATCGACCAGTCGCCGTCCAGCATCCGCTGTTGAGATTCGCGGAAGCGCCGGCCGACAGCCAGCATCAGACCAATCACATGGTCGGCGACCGAGGCGTCGTTGCCGCCCGCCGCGATGGCCACCACCCGGCCTAGATCCCGCGCGGCTTGGAGATCGACCCGCTCGTAGCCCACGCCCCGCCGAGAGACGACCTGCAGATCCGGCAGGGCCTCCAGCAGCGCCCGCGTCACCCGCGCATGGCCGACGATCCAGCCCGACGCGCCGGCCAGCATCGCCACCAAGGCGTCATGATCCAGGTCGCCGTCGGCCTTGCCCGTCGGCAATGACGCGATCTCGACCTCGATCCCGTTGGCGCGCAGATAAGCCAGAGTCCTATCGTCGAAGAAGCGCTGTGTGATGACGATTTTCCGAGAGCGAGGCATGTCCTGCGATTTCCTGACGCGTATTCCAAAGCCCAGAAAAAGGCCATGGTCGTGAAGCGTGCCACCTCGTCATGCGCATTGTTCGATGCAAATATTGGAATGCCAGTCTGATCGGCCAGATTGCGGCGTTCCCAATGGGCCCACGCGAACATCCGCTTCCCGGAGCGAAGGCAATGTCAGCAATTGACTGATTGTGTTGAAAAAGGCCGTTGAGGCGGCGCCTGCGGCCTGATTCACTCCTGTTGTAGCAGGAGGTCGCGGCCATGATGGGCGAGCGTCGGATCGAGCAGCCGGCTCTGTTCTACGAGTTCTCGCTCGATGGGCACGTGCCCCAGGATCACCTGCTGCGCGCCATCGATCGGTTCGTCGATCTGGAAGGCGTGCGGGCCCATTTGGCGCCGTTCTACAGCGTGATCGGCCGGCCCTCGATCGATCCGGAGCTGATGATCCGGATGCTGCTGATCGGCTACTGCATGGGCGTGCGCTCCGAGCGCCGACTGTGCGAGGAGGTCCACCTCAACCTCGCCTACCGCTGGTTCTGCCGCCTGGGCCTGGACGGCGACGTGCCCGATCACTCCACCTTCTCCAAGAACCGCCACGGCCGCTTCCGCGACAGCGACCTGCTGCGCGAACTGTTCGAGAGCGTGGTGCGCCGCTGCATGGCCGAGGGCCTGGTCGGCGGCGAGGGCTTCGCCGTCGACGCCAGCATCATCCGCGCCGACGCCAGCCGGCACAGGACCGCCGTCGACGGCGCCGCGGGCTTGCCGGCAGAGGCCGCCGGGCGGGCCATCGAGGAGTATCTGGCGGTCCTGGACGACGCGGCCTTCGGCGCGGCCACGCCCGTCACGCCCAAATACATCTCGCTGTCGGATCCGGCCTCGCGCTGGACCACCGCCCAGGCCGGGCCGGCCAGCTTCGCCTACTGCACCAACTACCTCATCGACCTGGATCATGCGGTGATCGTCGATGTCGAGCCCTCGACGGCGGTGCGCCAGGGCGAGCTGGCCGCCTGTCGCACCATGATCGAGCGGGCCAACGACCGCCTTGGTCTCTATCCCGAGCGCCTGGCCGCCGACACCGCCTACGGCACGGCCGAGATGCTCGACTGGCTGGTCCATGATCAGGGCATCGACGAACATGAGCCGGCTCTGGGTGAGCGAGGCGCGCTTGACGAGCTGGCGCTGCCGCTCTGTCTCGCGCTGGTAGGCTCGGGTCTGTACCGATGCCCAGACTTGATCCGGCTCTATGTAACGTGGGGGCTGTCACGTTAACCGCGCCAAGTCGCGAAGGGTGAATACTTGACCGCCTCGGGCGGTAGCTGTCGCCCACGCCGCGTGGGCCTGCGCGCGGAAGCGCCGAAGCGTTGGGCGGCTGATCAGATGAGGTTGGGTGTTGAAGGTGTTGTAGAGGGCGGCGTGAGGGGGGGGGAGAAAGCGCTGGGCGGCGGCGCTGCTCAGGGATGGTCGCGAACGGCGGCGACGATCATCTCGGTCAGGTCTTGATCGGCGCGCGCGTTGTCGCTGGCCGCCGCCAGCAGAGCCACGGCCTCGTCGCAGCGCGCGAGGAGCTCGATCGCGTCATCGCGGTCGGTCCAGGCCGAGAGGTCAGGGCCGAGCGCCGAGAGGTGTCGTCGAAAGTCGGAAAGATCCATGACCGCTGAGGCTCTTCTGCCTTTGGATGAGGGTCCGTAAGCTCTGCTTGCCCCGCTTGAGGAGCGAGCGCACGGCCTGTTCGGTTGTGTCCAGTGCGCGCGCTATTCTAGCCACGTCCTGGTCCTCGAAATAGAACATTGTCAGCGCCCGGCGCTGACTGTCGGGCAGCCGGGCCAAGCCGTCGCGCAGGGAGATCGCGCGCTCGCGCCGTTCCAGCGCCTGGTGCTGGTTCTCGACGTCGCCGGCCGGCGCCGCCTCGGCCAGGCGGGTGATGGTCTCATGCGATTCCGGGATCGCGCGGCGGGCCCGATAACGATCGATGGCCTTGTTGACCGTGATCCGATGCAGCCAGGTCGTGAACCGCGCCTCCTGGGTCCAGGTCGCCCGCGCCCGCCAGGCGGCGACGAAGGCCTCCTGCGCCACGTCTTCGGCCTCGTGCGCGTCGGCCAGGATGTTGAGCGCCAACCGCCGCACGACGCCGGCGTGGCGGTCGACCAGCACACGAAAGGCAAGCTCGTCACCATCGCGGCAGGCCTTGAACAGAGCCTCGTCCGGCAAAACGGAAAGCGTCTGGGCATGATCGGTGGCGGTGTGCGTCGACATGAGAATTTCCGCAGTTCTGTGCGAATTCCTCAGAGCAACGACCGTGCCAGAAATATGTATTCACCGGCGATTCAAGCGACAATCTATCATAATATTCTGCGAGTTATCCCTGAGTAGATTTGTGAAACTCTTTGCACAGGGGCTGAAGCAATTGGATAGCTGCTTCGTATGATCTGGATGCATTTTCGCCACGATCGCCACCATTCATCAGGTTCAGCAATCTTTGGTAGAAGGCTTTGAGCGCCGCTCCATCTCGTCCGACTGCGGAAAAATTCAAAGTTGCAATAAGAATAGTAAGTATGCGTACCGAGCGAACGACGTAATCGCACATAACATCGAGTCTTTTTTGCTCATGGGCATCTTTTGCCGAGATAATCGCGCGATATAGGTCGGCATGGACATTCGCCAGAATGTCACGAGGGTTTTGATTTAGCTGCCGAGAAGCGTTGTATGCTCTCAGAGCGCTATTCATCGTCATTGCTTGAGCTCCCGAGTATGGCCTTGATTTGCTGCTGTAGTACCTGGGCTGCATACAGCTCCTGCTCCATGGCCGCGTATTTCTGGACCAGCTTGGTGCGGTAGGTTTCGGCGTCGTCACGGATCTGGCCGGACTTGTCCGAGAGGGTTGTGTTGGCGTCGTTCAGGCTCTGGATCTGCTGCTGGATCATGCCTGTCGCGCTGTCGGCGTAGCTGTTGAGCAGGGTGGTCACGAGGTCGGCGAAACCCTGCCGCAGGCTGACGTCGATCGAGGTGCTCTGAGTGGCGACGAGGGCGAACGACAAGCCGTCGTAGATCGTGCCGCTGGCCCCGACGATGCGGTTGCCCGAGACGGTGAAGAGATCGCTCTGCCCGCCCACCGTCACGTCGGTGATCGCCCCGTCCACCACGGTGACGTCCATCGTGAACGCCAGCGAGGCCGAGGTGTCGTTCTTCAGCCATTTAAGAGCGCTGTCGCTGCTCGAAAACTTGGTCTCGAAGAAGCTCCGCAGGCTATCCAGGTTCTCCAGCAGCAGGTTGTCCAGCGTGGTCTCGTCCGAGAGTTCCAGCTGATTGTCGGCGTTGAGCGTGATCCCCAGCGAGGCCAGGGCGCCGACCGTGTCGTCGGCCGAGGCGGGGCTCTCGCCCAGCAGGTCCGACAGTTGCTTGGTGACGCCGCGCAGGATGGAGTCGGCGAACAGAACCGCGTCGTCGGCCACCGCGCCGTCGGCCGAGACCGTCTGGTTGGTGTCCACGAATTCGCGCAAGGCGTTGTAGGCGTCGACAAAACCGGTGATCGCGGTTTTCACGTCCTCGTAGTTGGGCTCGATATCCAGCGTGATGGTCTGGCCGGAAGTGGCCTGGAGCAGCGAGATCGACAGGCCCGGAATGGTGTCGGTCAGCTGGTTGCCGGAACTGGTCACCTCCAGCCCGTCGATGGTGACGACGGCCGGCTGGGCCGCTTGCAGCACGTTGGCGAAGGCGCCGTCGCTGTTGGTGAGGCCGATCGCCTGGGCCGCGCCGCTGGTGTCGCTGACCTGGATGTCGACATCGGTGTCGTCGGCCGACAGCACCAAGCGATAGTCGCCGTCGGCCACCTTCAGCAGGGAAGCGTTGACGCCGGTCGTTCCGCTCTGGGCGTTGATCGCGGCGGCCAGGCCCGTGAGCGTCATGTCCGAGGTCAGGGCGATCGTCGCGCTGGTCCCGCCCTCGACGCCGATCGTGAAGTCGCCGCTGGCGCCCAGCGCCGCCGCGGCGTCCTGGGCGGTGGAGGCGACCTTCATCGCCTTGGCCAATTGGGTGACGGTGATCTCATACGAGGCGGCGACGGCGTCGTCGTCGGCCGCCACGGCGATCACGTCGGTGGCGTCCGAGCCGTCGGAGGCCGTGAGATAGGCCGCCTTCTCGTTGAACGCGTTGCCGTCGGCCGAGAGGCTGGAATAGGCGACCGACTTCAGCGAAGACAGTGAACTGGTGATGTTCGACAGCAGCGACCGCAGGCTCTGGTAGGCGCTGATCTTCGTCGTGTTGGTCGTGACCTTGGCGTCCAGCGTGTCGGCGCGCGCGGTCTTCTGGGCCACCGCCGCCGAAACCAGCGAGGCGGTGTCCATGCCTGAGATCGTGCCGCTGATGTAGCTGGTCGACCCGTTGGTCGAGACGGAACTGGTGGAGGTCATTGGGGGCGCCAAGAAGCGGCGGGAGGACGCCTAAGCCCTCCCGCCAAGAGGAAGAGCCGACTACTGCAGCAGCTTCAGAAGCGACTGGCTCATCGAGTTGGCCTGCGAGAGGGCCGAAATCGCGGCGCTGGTCAGCGTCTGGTAGTTGGTGAAGTTGGTCTGCTCGGTCGCGATATCGACGTCCGAAATCGCCGACTCCGCCGACTGCAGGTTCTCCAGCGAGGTGCTGATCACGTCGCCCCGGAACTCGAAACGCGACAGGGTCGCGCCGACATTGGCCCGCATCTCCGACACCTGGGTGATGGCGGCCGAGATGAGGTCCATGTTCGCCGCGGCCGAGGCCGCGTCCGTGATCGCGGTGCCGCTCAGCGACAAGTCCGACGTGGTGGCGCCGTCCAGCTTCACCGTGATGGTGTCGGTGCTGGCGGTGCCGACCAGGAAGTCCACGCCCGTCGAGTAATCGCTCGCGCCATCCAACAGGGCCACGCCGTTGAAGTTCGTGGTGTTGGTGATGTCGTCGATTTCCTCAAGCAGCTGCTGGTACTCCGCGTCGATGTAGCCGAGGTCGTCGGCGCTGGAGCTGCCCGACTGGGCTTGGGCCGTCAGCGAATTCATGCGCTGAAGGATGTCGGCCACGTTGGACAGCGCGCCGTCGGCCGTGTTCAGCACCGAAGTGCCGCTGGTGACGTTGGTGGCGGCTTGGTTGAGCACGGTGATGTCGGCGTTCATGGAGGTGGCGATAGCGAGGCCTGAGGCGTCGTCCTTCGCGCTTACGATCCGCGAGCCGCTCGACAGCTTGGCCAGGGATTCGCTCTGCGCCGTCGAATTGTTGTTCAGATAGCGCAGGGCGGTGTTGGCCGCCGTGTTGGTCGAGATAACAGGCATTTTCTAATCCGCTTCTCTTCGGACGCCGGTCGGGGAAATCCCGACCGGAAAGCGACGCCCGCGGTTCTTCGCAAGCGTGCTTCGAAGGCTTGAACGGCGCGTCCCACGAGGATGGGGCGGTTTTTCTTGGCCTGAATTTTTCTCGAATTTTCTGCGCCCCATGGGTCGGGGAGCCTCCGTTCAACAGGTCATCGGCGCCGGCAGGGCGTCGCACCGCTCGAACCAAGAGGCGTCCGATGACCGCCATCACCTCCACGACCAGCGCCGCGACGACGACCGCCACCACGGCGTCGACTTCGCTGAAGCTGGGCACGACCGATTTCCTGCAGCTGCTGATGACCCAGCTGACCAACCAGAACCCGCTGGATCCGAGCGACCCCACCGAATTCACCAGCCAGTTGGCGACCTATTCGGGGCTCGAGCAGCAGATCTCGATGAACGACACGCTGACGACGATGTCGGACAGCCTCTCGTCGCTGCTGACCCAGGTCCAGCTGATGTCGTCGGAGGGCTGATCCATGTCGCTTTCCGCCGCCCTCTCGACCGCCGTCTCGGGCCTGACCGCCCAGAGCCGCGCCCTGTCGGCGATCTCCGAGAACATCGCCAACTCCTCGACCACCGCTTACAAGACCACCGACGTCTATTTCCAGACCCTGGTCAGCGGCTCCAAGGGCTCGGCCACCTCGACCAGCGCGGTCACCGCCAAATCGTCCCAAGGCATGAGCGTCCAGGGCACGATCTCTTCGACCAGCACCGCCACCAACGTCGCCATCCAGGACGCCGGCTTCTTCGTCGTCACCGCCAACCCCGGCAGCGCGGCGTCCGAGGACATGTACACGCGCAACGGCAGCTTCGAGAAGGACGCCGACGGCTACCTCGTCAACACCGAGGGCTACTACCTTATGGGCTGGCCGACCGACGCGGACGGCGACGTTCTGGCGTCGAACACCAACGACCTGACGGGCCTGTCGGCGATCAACCTGTCCTCGATCGGCGGCACGGCCAAGGCCACCACCACCATCGAGATGACGGCCAACGTCCCGGCCGACGCGGCGACGGGCGCTTCCTATACGACCAGCATGCAGCTGATCGACTCCCTGGGCGTCAGCCACACGGTCGGCCAGACCTGGACCAAGACCGCCAGCAACACCTGGGCGCTATCGCTGTCGGACCCGGTGCTGACCTCGGACGGCGTCACGACCTCGGGCACGATCAGCGGCGGGCCCTATACGGTCAGCTTCAACACCGATGGCTCGCTGGGCTCGATCACGCCGGATCTCGACTTCTCGATCACCGGGTTCGACAGCGGCGCGGCCGACAGCGCCATCACCCTGGACATCGGCGACATCGGCGGCACCGATGGGGTCACCCAGTACGCCTCGACCTCGTCGACCCTGGGGTTGGAGAACGTCTCCACCGAGCAGGACGGCGCCCTCTATGGCGAGCTGTCGGGCATCAGCATCGACTCCAACGGCCTGGTCACCGCCAATTTCGACAATGGCATCAGCCTGGCGATCTTCCAGATCCCGATCGCCACTTTCAGCAACCCGAACGGCCTGACCCTGGTCTCGGGCACCACCTATGACGAGAACACCGCCGCCGGCCAGGTGCACCTGAACCTGCCCGGCGAGGGTGGGGCCGGTTCGCTGGTCGCCAGCGCGCTGGAAGGCTCGACCACCGACATCGCCAGCGAGTTCAACAAGATGATCATCGCGCAGCAGGCCTACTCGGCGGCCTCGCAGGTGGTCAGCACGGCCGGCGACATGTTCGACACCCTGATGCAGGCCGTGCGCTGACCATGGCCGTGGTCGAGAAACTCCAAGCCAGGGTCCGGGCCTCGCGGGCCAGCGGCGGCGAGACGCCGGTCGTCGAGACGGTGGCCGACGCCATCGCCCTGGCGCGCGCGGTGTCCCAGCGGCTGGACGACCTGTCCGGCGACGAACGCCTGCTGATGCTGTCGAACCTGGACGAGGTGCGCCGCGCCCTGGATGGCCGCATGGCCCGGCTGGAGGCCGACATGGCCGAGCGGCGCGGACGCCTCACGGCGGTCAGCCAGGGCCTGCGCGCGATCGACGGCTATGCCGGGCGGCGGGGAGGCTAGAGCCGATGTCCCTGACCTCCATCCTGGTCTCGGCGGGCGCGGGCCTGACGACCGCTCAGTACCAGATGGCGGTCTCGCAGACGAACGTCGCCAATGCCGACACCGCCGGCTACAGCCGCAAGACCGTCGCCGCCACCGCCACGACCACGACCCTGGCGGTGTCCTCGGCCACGGTGACGCGGGCGGCGGACGCCTACCTGGGCAAGACCGTCGACAAGACCGCCGCCGCCAACGGCCGCGACGCGGTGATCGACACCTACCTGCAGGCCTATGACGCGAGCCTGGGCTCGGTGGGCGGCGGTGACGACATCTCCAGCCTGCTGACCACCTTCCAGACGGCTTTGACCAACCTGGCCGCCTCCAGCACCGCCTCGACCAAGGCGGCGACGGTCTCGGCGGCGTCTGGCCTGGCCTCGTCGATCCGCGCGCTGTCGGGCGAGATCCAGTCGCTGCGCACCCAGGCCAACAGCGACATCGCCGACACGGTCGACACGATCAATGCGACGCTCTCGACCCTGAAGACCCTGAACGACCAGATCGTTTCCACCACCGCCTCGGGCGGGGACACTAGCGACCTCTTGGACCAGCGCGCCGCGGCGGTCACCACCTTGTCCTCGCTGGTCGGGGTGACGACCTACACCACCTCCGACAACCGGGTGATGGTCTACACGACCGCCGGCCAGCAGCTCCTGGGGACGGCGGCGGCGACCCTGTCCTACGACGCCTCCAGCGCCCTGTCGGCCAGCGCGACCTATCCGGGCTCGATCTCGGGGATCACCGTCAACGGCCAGGACATCACCACATCGATCACCACCGGCAAGCTGGGCGGGCTGATCGCCCTGCGCGACGACACCCTGGTCGACGAGCAGGCCGGCCTGGATCAATTGGCCGCCAGCCTGATCGCCCAGGTCAACGCCGCAGCCAACACGGGCTCCAGCAGCCCGGCGGCGTCCAGCCTGACCAGCGCGTCGACGGTCTCGGGTTCGGACGCCTTCAGCGCCTCGGGATCGCTGCGCGTGGCGGTGACCGACTCCAGCGGGAAGGTCACGGCGACGGAGGGCCTGGATCTCTCGGCCTATGCCACGATCGACGACCTGGTCACCGGACTGAACACCGTTGGCGGGCTCAACGCCACGATCACCGACGGCAAGCTGGTGATCGCCACGACCTCGCCCAACGGCGTGGCCCTGGGTGACATCGACACCTCGATATCGGGCCAGGGCTTTTCGAACTGGTTCGGCTTTAACAACGTCTTCAGCGGATCCTCGGCCAGCGACATCGCCGTCTCGTCGAGCCTGGCGGCGGACTCCTCGACCTTTCCGACCGCCAGGCTGGACACCGCCGGGACGCTGGGCGTCGGAGATGTCGCCATCGCCTCAGGCGCCTCGACCACGGCCGACGCGATCTCGGCGGCGCTCTCGGCGGACATGTCGTTCACCTCGGCCGGCGGGCTGGCGGCCGGCAAGTCCAGCCTGATCAACCGGGCCGCCGGCTTCGTCTCCGCCGCCGCCACCCTGGTCTCGAACGCCGCCACCCAGGCGACGACCTCCAGCGACGCCTACACGTCGGCGACCACGCGGCTCTCCAACCTGACCGCCGTCAATCTGGACGAGGAGTTGGCCCAGCTGGAGATCTACCAGCAAGCCTATCAGGCCAACGCCCAGTTGGTGTCGATGGTCCGCGACCTGTTCGACGCCCTGATGAGCATGGTGAGCTAGATGATCACCCGGATCGGCTCCTTCGCCCATTCCAGCGCCCTGATCGCCGCCAGCCTGCGCACCCAGGCCAAGCTGGCCAACCAGCAGACGCAGGAGGCCACCGGCCTCAAGTCGACCTCGTTCGGCGGACTTGGCGCGGACGCCGCTTCTCTGCTGCGCCTGTCCAGCCAGTCCTCGCGCCTGACCGCCGACAACGCCGCCGCCGGCATCGCGGCCAGCTATGTGCAGTCGGCCTATGCGGCGGTCGGCGACATCGCCGACCTGGCCTCGACCATCAAGACCCAGCTGGCCGCCCAGATCAGCGGCTCGAACCTCGACGCCAGCGGTCTGGCCGCCTATGCGCGAGGCTGGCTGGATGACCTGCAGACCCAGCTGAACAGCCAGGTCGGCGGGGTCTATCTGTTCGGCGGCGAGGCGGTCGACCGCGCCCCCGTGGACGTTAGCGATCCGGACTATGATCCGACCACGGACGGCGACACGGGCTACTACCAGGGATCCTCGTCGGCTCGGACCTTCACCAGCGTCGACGGCACGAAGATCGCCCTTTCGACCACCGCCCAGGCGGCCGGCTTCGAGGCGCTGGCGCGCGCCCTCTCGGCGATCATCGCCAATCCCGACGACAAGACGACACTGGCCTCGGCCTTCGACCTGGTCGGCCAGGCGGTGACCGACATCGGCGCAAGCCAGGCCGCCCTCGGCGTCCAGGCCGACCAGCTCGCCAGCCTGGTCAGCCGCAACGAGGCCAAGATCGGCACGCTGGATGACCTGGCTTCCCAGCTGCGGGGCGCGGACCTGGCCCAGGCCGCCGTCCTGGTCACCAACTATCAGACCCAGCTGGAAGCCCTCTACTCGACGATCAGCACTCTCTCCTCCTCGAGCCTGCTGCAGTACCTTCGATAGAGCTGGTCAAGCCCTTCAGCTTCACGATTGGGATTCGTGGGAAACGACCCGCGCTTTGCGCGCGGGTCTGACGGGGGCGTCTCGCCAGAACTCTCGCGGGATAAAATCGCCAGGCGTCCGAATGCCAGTCCGTCGCTCAACCCGTGCCTTGAGTTCGCTCAATGCCATCGCACGGCGCTCTTGGCGGTCCGATCCCGATTTATTCTCTTCCGGATACGATTGGCATGGTCCGAGAACGAGGCGTGCGAGGCTTTCTGGCCACGCGTATTTGAGAGATCCAACTGGCCCGGCTTGCGCCGGGCCTTTTTCGCGACGGGCGTGCTAAAGCGCGTATCGGCGCCCTTCCTCCGCGATGACGAAGTTGAAGAAGCCGATCTTTTCGAGTTGTCGCTTGACCGACCCGCGGCTCGATCCCGGCGCTCCCGAAGGCTTTATGTGCGTGATGAGGATGGGCAGAGCGCTCATGCGCGCGTCGTCGTCTGTCATGCCGCGCAAGGTCTGAAGCTCGTTGTTCAGCCACATCGGGGTCAGGTGCCCGTAGAGCCTGGCGGTCGGAACGGGGTCGGGATAGGAGACCTCGATCAGCATTCCCCTCAGCCGCCCTTGCCGCACCAAGGGGGCCACGGCGCGCCAAAGATCTTCCAGGTTCGTGGAGTGCTCAACCGCGTCGGGCCCGGTATCGCCGAGGCAGAGAAAGGCGTCCGGTCCGCTTCGGAGCAGGAACGCGGTCGACGTCACGCCTCCGTGGGAAAGCGGGTAGGCGGTGACGGTCATGCCCGTTCCGGCGATCGGCGCGGGCGTCCCGCCCGGTTCCAGGTCCTTGTAGTGATACTTGGCGATGCGTGGCGGGGCGCCGCGGTCGCCCATGTTGGGCCATGCGACCCAGTTGAAATAGTGATCGGCAAGCGCCTGGTTCACTTGTGGCAGGCTCATGATGTCCTTGCTGGTGTCGTCCGGAGACGCCAGCACAAGTCCCGCGACATGGTCGAGGTGGGCGTGTGTGATCAGGTAGGCGGCGATCGAGCCCATCACTTGTTCGCGCGAGTTCGACCCTGGATAGCGCCCCGCGCGCACGGCCCGATCAAGGCCAGACGCGAGCGTGCCCGCGTCGCACATCACGCCGGACCGGGCCCCGCGGGCGACGATATGGTAGGCGCTGGTCGGCTCTTCCACGCCGCCCTTGACGCCCAGCGCGACCACCTCGAAGGCCGATGGCGGAGGCGCGGCCGCCGTGAGCAGGAGAAGCGCCGGAAGAAGCGCCCGCGAAAAACCTCGACCTTGCATCGCGCCTTGCCTGGAAAAGATTCGGAGCTTGTCGCGCCGGCGGCTGAATGACCAGCGTATCGGGCCTGGCGGCGTCGCGACGGGCGAGCAGCTTCATCTTGTCGCCGCCCGAAGCAGCAGGGCGCGCACGGGGGCGCCCGGTCCGGCGTCACACTGAAGTAAGATTTTATTTCCCACCTCGCGCTCGCTTGACCGGTATGCGTCCGACGCAGTTGCTTCCGGCCGGAACAGATGTTTCGGCGATACGCTGCGGCGTCGGGATCTATGTGCGGTGTTGCTGGGGCCGGTTGGGGAATTTGCGAGCATGTTGAACCTGTCCGTCTGGACGCGCCGATTCCTTCTGGCCGCGGCCTTCGCGGGGGCGATGACGACGTCGGCTCTGGCCCGGGCGCCCGTTTCGTCGCCCGCGCCGGCCGTGGCCTCCGCGCCCATTCCGATCCGCGTCGTCGTGGTGACGGCCTATGCGCTGGAAGACAAGGCCTGGATGGCCGAGGCTCCCCAGACGCTCGACTTCCCTAACGGTGTCGCGCCGTTGGGCTACGACCCGGCCAAGGGCGTGCTGATCCTGCGCACCGGCGTGGGCACCAACCATGCGGCCATCACCACCTTCGCGCTGGCGACCGATCCGCGCTTCGACCTTTCCAAGGCCTACTGGGTGATCGCGGCCATCGCCGGGGTCAATCCGAGCGAGGCCTCGCCGGGATCGGCGGCGTGGATCGGCAATGTCATCGACGTCGACTTCGGCAAGTGGGTCGATCCGCGCGAGGCCCCGCCGGAATGGACGGGCGGCTATCCACCGTTCCAGGCGCCGCGCGCCGACCGTCCGAGCAGCGTCTATTATCCGCTCAACATCGGCCTGCGCGATTGGGCCTACGGCCTGACGAAAGACGTTCCGCTTCCAGACACCGAAGCTCTGAAGACGGCGCGGGCGCGCTTTTCCAGCTATCCGAACGGTTCCAAGCCGCCGTTCGTGCTGACTGGGGATGAGATCTCCGGCCAGGCCTACTGGCACGGCGAAATGCTGACCAAGCGCTACGCCAAGCTCACCACCGACTTCAGCGGCGGCAAGAGCCGGTTCGTGATGACCGCCATGGAGGACACCGGCGTCGCCAACGCGCTGCGGCGGCTCACCGCGGTTGGCAAGGCCGACTACGATCGGCTGATCGTCCTGCGCACCGCCAGCAACTATTCACAGCAGGCCCCGGGCGAGAGCCCGGTCGACAGCATGAACCGCCCCTATGCCGGGGTCGGCGACGCCGCCGCCTACGCCGCGCGCGTCGTGGCCGGCAAGGTCGTCGACGAGCTCTCGGGCGACTGGGTCAAGTATCGCGACAAGATTCCCGGCGACGGGAAGTGAAGACCTGAGACGGCGGACCGCCCCCTCGCGGGTCGGTTCAGCCGCGAGGACGCGCCAAGCGTCCCGACCGTTGGGGGAAACACCGCAGGTTCCGACCTCACGGCTCGCCGTGCGCTCCGGCGCGTCGGCGAAGCGAGGGGGGCGGGGACGTAACGGCTTCAGTTCGGTGTGGCTCGGGGGGACCGCGGCGCACCACCACAAGGGGACCCACATGCGACATCTTTATGCCGCGAGCGCCATCGCGCTCGCCTTGTCGGCCACCGCGACAGCGGTCGTCGCGCAGGAAACGACCTCCTCGATCCGCGGCTCGGTGACCGCCGGCGGCGCGGCCGCCGTCAACGCCAGCGTCAGCGCCGTGCACGAACCCTCGGGCACGACCGCGAACGCCACCACCAACAGCGCCGGCGCCTTCAACCTGACCGGCCTGCGTCCGGGCGGCCCGTACACCGTGACGGTAACCGCGCCTGGCTTCGCGCCGGTGACCTCGCAGAACCTGTTCCTGAGCGTCGGTCAGCCCTATGTCCTGCCGATCAGCGTGGGCGACACCCAGGTCGACGAACTGGTGGTCACCGCCACGCGGGCGGAAAAGAGCGGTCCCCTGGTCACCGTGTTCGACCGCGATAGCATCGCTGGCGTGGCCTCGGTCTCCCGCGATATCCGTGACATCGCCCGTCGTGACCCGTTCGCCTCGTTCAACCCCAGCACCCGTGGCGTCTCGATCGCGGGTCAGAACGGCCGGACCAACCGCTTCTCGGTCGATGGCGTGCGCTTCTCGGACAACTTCGGCCTGAACCAGGGCGGCCTGCCCAGCGCGCGGGGCCCTATCCCCCTGGACGCCGTCGAGCAGCTGTCGGTCAAGATCGCGCCCTACGACATCTCCGAAGGCGACTTCCAGGGGGGCTCGATCAACGTGGTCCTGCGCTCGGGGGGCAACAAGTTCACCGGCGCCGCCGGCTATACCTATTCCGACGACAGCCTGATGGGGACGAAGTCCAAGGGCAGCACCTTCTCGCAGGAGATGACCTCCAAGACGCGCAACGCGTTCATCTCGGGCCCGATCATCAAGGACAAGCTGTTCTTCGCGTTCGCCTACGAGAAGCTCGACGAGACCGTCCCGTCGGTCTTCGGCCCGCCCGGCTCGGGCAACGCCGTGCCGAACCTGACCCAGGCCCAGGTCGATCAGGTCACCTCGATCGCCAAGTCGGTCTACGGCTACGACACGCTGGGCGTCCTCACCAGCCGTCCGGAGAAGGACAAGAAGTGGACGCTGAAGCTCGACTGGAACATCAACGACAACCAGCGCCTGTCGTATTCGACCATCCAGAACAAGGGTGAGACGATCGCGCTGAGCGGCGGCAGCTCGTCGATCACCTCGCCGGGCCTGGGCCTGGGTTCCTACGCCACCCATGAACCGGAACGGGTCGAGACCCACGCCCTGCAGCTGAACTCCAGCTGGACCAACGCCTTCAGCACCGAGCTGCGGGTCAATTATCGCGACTCGATGAAGGCGCCGATCTCGTTCGGCTCGCCGGGCTATAGCGACATCACCGTCTGCCTCGACCCCGTCACGGTCGGTTCGCTGAACCAGTGCACCCAGACGGGCACGCCGCGACTGGTCTTCGGCACCGAAGCGTTCAGCCAGGCGGACATCGTCGGGCAGAAGCAGTACGGCGCCGAGTTCGTCGCCCGCTACAACCTCGGCGACCACGCTTTCAAGGTGCATGCGTCGTATAGCCGGCTGAAGATCACCAACACCTTCGTGGCCAACTCGCTGGGCACCTACTATTTCGACTCCCTGGCCGACTTCCAGGGCCGCCAGGCCGGCCAGCTTCTTTACCAGTATTCGATCACCGGCTCGCTGGCGGATGTCAGCGCCAGCTTCGACTATGACCAGCTGACCTTCGGCGCCCAGGACAGCTGGGACATCACGCCCGACCTGAACGTCACCGCCGGCTTCCGTTTCGACGGCTACGAGATGAAGGACAAGGCGCCGCTCAAGACCTCGTTCGTCAATCGCTACGGCTTCGCCAACAACGCCAATATCGACGGCAACCTGGTTGTCCAACCCCGCGTCGGCGTGACCTGGCGGGCGACCGATCGTCTGACGGTCCGCGGGGGCTTCGGCCTGTTCAACGGCGGTTCACCGGACGTCTTCGTCGGCAACAGCTTCTCGAACGCCGGCGTCTTCACCAACACGGTGACGATCGGGCGCGCCGTCAGCGCCACCGGCTGCACCATTCCGGTCACGGTGACCAACGCCGCGGCGATCTGCGCGGCGGCCCTGAACAATGTGCAGGGCAACAAGATCGACCCGCTGGTGTCGGGCTACCTGCAGACCAACACCGCCGCCCTGGGCGCCTCGCCGACCTCGTTCTTCCTGCCGAGCTTCAAGCTGCCGGCGCAGTGGAAAACCAACCTGTCGGTCGACTACGTGGCCGATCTGGGCGAGCGCCTGGGCGACGGGTGGCGCTTTGGCGGCGATCTGTTCTACGGTCACGCCGACTCGGCGGCCTATTATACCGACCTGCGTCTGACCAAGGTCGGGACGGCGCCAGATGGCCGTCCGATCTATGCCGACACCTACACCAACACGGCCAACAGCGACCTGGCCATGCTGAGCACCGACAAGGGCAAGTCGATTATCGCCGTCGCCCGGGCCAGCAAGTCCTTCGACTTCGGCCTGGATACCGGCGTCAGCTACACCTACTCGGACGTGAAGTCGTTGTCGGACATGGGCAGCTACGCCTCGGGCGGTTCGACCGCCAGCGGCACCTATGGCGGCCAACCGATGGGCGATCCGAACCAGCCGGCGTACGGGACCTCGAGCTACGAGGTTCGGGACAACTGGAAGTTCAACATCGACTACGCCCACGCCTTCTTCGGTGACTACAAGACGAGTTTCAACCTGTTCGGCGAACTGCGCTCGGGCTCGCCCTACAGCCTGACGATGAACACCACCTCGTCCAACAGCCGCTCGACCCTGTTCGGCACGACCGGCGGCACCAACCGCTACCTGCTGTACGTGCCGGACGTCTCCAGCATCACCGCCGACTCCAAGGTCAGCTACGCCTCAACGGCCGTCTATGAAGCGTTCCGCGACTTCGTGAAGGCCAACGACCTGAGCCAGGGCATCATCGGCAAGAACACCGAGAAATCCCCGGACTACTTCAAGGTCGACTTGCACGTCGAACAGGAAATCCCCGCCCCGTTCCTCGGCTCGGCCCGCTTCAAGCTGTTCGGCGACGTCGAGAATCTGCTGAACCTGATCAACAGCGACTGGGGTTCCTACCGGACCTACAACCCGCTGACCTCGGTGGTGAACGTCGCCTGCGCCCAGCAGGCTGGCACGAGCTGCAACCAGTACTCGTACACGGCCTTCACCAAACCCACCCTGCAAGCCAACGCCCAACTGGGCGTCTGGCGCGTGCGCCTCGGGGCCCGCTTCGAGTTCTAGTTTTTACCGCTTAAGCTTCGGCCTCGGCGTTCTCGCCGAGGCCGATTCCATATCAGGGGGCAGCGCATGATGTCCGGATCCATGAGGGGCGTCGCGGCCCTGTTCGCCGCCAGCTGCCTGGCGTCCGCCTGTCCGGCCATGGCGGAAACGCCCGTGGACGCCGAGCTGGACGCCCTGTTCGCCAAGGCGGCGGCCTCTCCACCCTTGCTGCGCATCCTGTTGACCAAGCTGCCAAAGGGCGCGGACCTGCATAACCACGCGGGCGGCGGCACCTATGCCGAGGATTTCATCGCCTGGGCCGCGGCCGCCGATGGCTGCTTCTCCAGGTCGACCCAATCCCTGGTGTCGGCTCCCTGCGCCGGCGAAGCCGACGCCGATCGGGTCCCGCTGAAGGGTCTGCCCGAGCGCGACCCCGACCTCTATAGCGACATCGTCGATGCGCTCTCCACCCGCCGCTTCGAGCAGGGCGTGGGAGATCCGCAAATCTCCGGCCACCGTCGTTTCTTCCGCACCTTTGGTCGCTCGGGACGGGGCGGCGGCGAGGATCGCGGCGTGAGGATCCAGGCCGAGGCCCTGCGCCAGGCCGCGCTGGACAATACGCTGTATCTGGAGCTGATGGCCGGCTCGAGCGCCTCGCGCGCGGTCGTCGAGGCCTCGGTCGCCATCCCGTGGGCCGATCCGTGGGTCCAGACCGCCGACGGCTCGCCGCCCCAGCGCCTCGACGCCAAGATCCTGCAGCACCGCCTCGACCAGCTGAAGCCGGCGATCGCCAAGGCCATGCCGGCGGCGACCGCGGGGGCTGACGCCAATGACAAGGCCATCGCCGCCCTCAATCGCTGCGGGACCGCGAGGCCCGAACCAGCCTGCGACGTAACGCTACGCTATCTGCTGTCGATCTCGCGCCAGCGCCCGCCCGAGGTCGTGTTCGGCCAGATGGCCGCCGCCTTCGCCCTGGTGAAGGCCGATCCGCGTTATGTCGGGATCAACATCCTTGAGCCCGAAGACGGCCCGGTGTCGCTGCGAGACTACCGGCTGCACATGCGCCTCTTCGCCTTCTTCAAGACGCTGTATCCCGATGTGCCCCTTACCCTTCACGCGGGCGAGCTGGCGATGGGGCTGACTCCGCCGCGTGACCTGCGTTTCCATATCGCCGAGGCGGTCGAGATCGCCGGGGCTCGCCGCATCGGGCATGGCGTCGATATCGCCTACGAGGACGACGCCGAGAAGGTGCTGGCGCGCATGGCCCACGACAAGATCGCCGTCGAGATCAACCTGACCAGCAACGACGTGATCCTGGGCGTGAAGGGCAAGGACCATCCGCTGGCGCTGTATCTGGCCGCCGGTGTGCCCGTCACTCTGTCGACCGATGACCTGGGCGTCTCGCGAAGCGATTTGACCCACGAGTATATGCGCGCGGTCGTGGAGCAGGGCGTGCGCTACGGTCAGCTGAAACAGATGTCTCGCGACAGCCTGACCTATTCGTTCCTGCAGGGCGCGAGCCTGTGGGATGGTCCGTGCGCGGGCGCCCGCGGCCCGACGCCCTCGGCGGCGTGCGCGGCGGTGCTGGAAACCAGCCCCAAGGCGCGCGATCAGTGGCGCCTGGAGCGCGCCTTCGAGGCCTTTGACACCAAGATGAGGACCATCGTCTCCAAGCTCGCTCCGTAGGGCGCGGCGTCGACCGCCGTCATCCAGACGATGGCGCGCGGCCTTTTACCAGTGCGGGCGGCGGAGGGTGCGAATTTCGCCGAAACTCCAGGGGCATTCGCTAGCGTTCCGCCCTGGTCAGTCGAAGCGCTAGCGGACGGGCCGCGCCGCGCGTCGAGCCGCGGCGATAATGTCGGAGAGGATGTCGGCGCCCTGGCCAAGGCGAGCCAGGTTGCGGCGCGAGATGGCTTCTAGCGCCTCGGCGCCCTCGGGCCGAAGCTCCAAGACCACGCGCCGGCGATCGGCCTCGGAGTCGCGCCTCGCGACCAGGTCGTGCTCGACGAGCCGGGCGACGAGTTCGACGGCGCTGTGGTTCTTGATCATCAGGCTGTCGGCCAAGTCTCCGATCGAGATCGGATCAGGGCCGGGATGGGCCTTGATCGCCAGCAAGGCCTGGTGCTGCTGGCTCGTCAGGCCATAGGTCCTGGCGCCTTCTTCGCTGAACGCGAGGAACTGGCGGATCGCCCGCCGAAACTCGCCCAAGGCCCGATAGTCCTCGGGCGTGAGCGCCTCGTCGTCGGAGAGGGGCTTGGCGGTCGTCGAACGAGGCGGCAACGAGTTTGATCCTGCGTCGCGGAGGCTGCGACGTCGTCGTTCTATCACGGCTGGCGAGTCGTGCGACCGTCGGTCGTTTGACGAATGTATCGTGAAACGATATTTATGACCGATGGCTGTTCTGGACGACGACTTGGCCAGGGGCGCGGGGGCGCCGGCGCGATCCTTTCGGGTCCGGCTCGCGCCGGCGCTTCGCACGCGGCGGTTCTGGTTGACGCTGGCCGGCGCGGGCGCCATGGCGCTCGCGGGCGCGGTGGCCGGCGCCCAGATCAAGCTCGACGAAGGGGAGTTACAGCCTTTGAGAGGGCCGCGCCTGCGGATCTCTCCGGCGGCGACGCTCACTCCAGCGTCACTATCGCGTGACCCGGCGTCCATCGGCCGTCTAGCCTGCTAGGCTCAGCCCACCCGGAGTCCAACACACCGGTTTGGAGCCCTTGGCTCCCGTCGCATCGGGCGACAGGGTTCGCCGTCCTCTCGACGGCCGATCCTTCAATCTGGAGACCTCCTCACGCCGCGCACGGCGTCAAACCTGTCAGGGGCTGTTCATGCGATCACCGATCCCGTCCGGCGAACCTCGCCGTCCTCGCGCTCACCGCGCCAAGCCGCGCCGCAAGTCCGCCGCGACCGTAGGCCGATAAGCCGCATCATCGCCCGACGGCCCGCCCGTCGCTCAACGCCGCCGCGCCTTTCGGCGCGAGCGTGCCGCTGCGTCCGAACCTGCGCTTTCGGCGCCTGCCATGGAGATCGCCATGACGGCCCAGATCATTCCCTTTCCCGACCCCTTTTCGCCGCCGCCCTTGATCGAGACCGCGCGATGCGCGCTGTTCCTGGATCTTGACGGCACCTTGGCGCCGATCGTCGCGCGACCGCAGGACGTGCGCCCTGACCCACGTCGGACCTTCATCCTGCGGCGCTTGGCGGAGCGCCTGGACCGGCGCCTGGCCATCGTCAGTGGCCGGACATTATCGGAGATCGCGGCCATCACCGAGGACGCTGTCGCCGCCTTGGCCGGCGTGCACGGCCTGCAGCGCCGCACCGTCCTGGGCGATGAAATCACCGTCCCGCCCGATCCGGATCTCGGCGAAGCCGCCGCCGTCTTCCAGGCCCTGGCAAGGGCCCAGCCGCAGCTGGTGGTCGAGGAAAAGGGTCTGAGCGTGGCGTTGCATTATCGCGCCATGCCGAGCGCCTGCGAAGCGGTGCGCGACGCCGCGCGCCGTCTCGAGGCGGCCACCAGCCTGGTGATGCAGGAGGGGGACATGGTCGTCGAATTGCGCACGGCGGGCGCCGACAAGGGCCAGGCGGTGGACGCTTTCATGGCCGAGTGGCCGTTCAGAGGCGCGCGGCCGATCTTCGTTGGCGATGACCTGACCGACGAGGACGGCTTCCTGGCCGCCGAAGCGGCCGGTGGCTATGGGGTGCTGGTCGGCCGTCCCGGGCGTTCGTCCGTCGCGCGTCATCGCCTGCCCGATGTGGCGGCGGTGCTCGACTGGCTGGAGGCGGCGACCGCCGAGCGCGCCTCGTGAGCCGGCTGATCGTCGTCTCCAATCGTGTCAATCCGCCAAGCGACGCGGGCGTGGGTACGGCTGGGGGACTCGCCATGGCCCTGGCCGCGGCCTTGCGGGAATATTCCGGCGTCTGGTTCGGCTGGAGCGGCGAGACCATCGAGACCTTCACGGGGCAGATCTCGATGCAGAAGATCGGCGGCGTAACCGTCGCTCTCGTCGATCTGGAAGAGCAGGATCGGGAGGAATATTACGACGGCTACGCCAATCGCACGCTGTGGCCTCTGTTCCATTCCCGGACGGACCTAGCCGCGTACGAGCGGTCGTTCGGCGAGGGTTATGAGCGGGTCAATCGCCGGTTCGCGGAGACCTTGGCGCCGTTGATCGGTCCAGAGGATGTGGTCTGGATCCATGACTATCATCTGATCCCGCTGGCCGCGGAATTGCGCCGCCTGGGCGTGGCCAATCGCATCGGCTTTTTCCTGCACATTCCCTGGCCGGGTCGCCGGCAGCTGACCACCTTGCCCCAGCACCGCCAGTTGGTGGAATCGCTGCTGTCCTACGACTTGGTCGGCTTTCAGAGCCGCGACGCCCTGGAGGCCTTTGGAGACTATATCAGCCGCGAGCTGGAGATGATCATTCATGACGGCGCGATCATCCACGATAGCCGCCGGACGCGGATCGGCGCCTTCCCGATCGGTATCGAGGCGGCCGCCTTCGCCGAGCTCGCGACTCAGGATGTGGCCCGCGAGACCTTCGAGCGCATCCGCCTCAGCCAAGCGGGCCGCAAGATGATCCTGGGCGTGGATCGTCTCGACTATTCCAAGGGGTTGGAAGAGCGGTTCCTGGCCTACGAACAGCTGCTGGCCGATCATCCCGACTGGGCCGAGCGGGTGTTCCTGCTGCAGATCGCCACCCCCAGCCGGGACGCCGTCCAGGCCTATCAGGAGATCCGCGCCCGGCTCGACGGAGTTTCGGGGCGGATCAACGGGGCCTACGCCACGATAGACTGGGTGCCGATCCGCTATGTCAACCGCGCTCATCGGCGCGATGAACTGGCGGGGATCTATCGCGCCGCTCAGGTCGGCCTTGTCACCCCGCTTCGCGACGGCATGAACCTGGTGGCCAAGGAGTATGTCGCGGCCCAGGATCCGGAAGATCCCGGCGTCCTGGTGCTATCGCGCTACGCTGGCGCGGCCGAGCAGATGGAAGACGCCCTGATCGTCAATCCGTTCAGCCGGGAGGAGACTTCCGAAGCGCTTGGCCGCGCCCTGGCCATGCCGAAACGTGAACGGATCACGCGGTGGCGGCGGCTCATGGATGGGGTTCTCCGCGACGATGTCGCCGCCTGGCGCGATTGTTTCGTCGCGGCCCTGCGGCTGGACGCGGGTGGCGATGTCGCGGAAGGCGGCGGTAACCGAAAAGCATCGTGATGCGATATTCATCTGGGGAAAGACCGCCGATGAGCGATCTTGATCGGGTGGACGCGCGCGAGATGGTCGTTGCGTCCGTGAGCGGTCTGGGGCGTCAGCGCGCCGGCGCCAACCCATGCCGCGACCATCCGGCGGGATTGGGCCAGCCCTTCGCGGATCTCGGGACGCCCTCTTTTCAAATCGCGCCTTCACGCCGGGATCAACGTGTCCGCGCGGGCGCGGAATTCTAGATGCCGCGTCGCGAAAATCCGGGGTTCGACGAGGACGTCGTGCGGTTCGTCCTGAAGGACCTTCGCACGGTCTGGACGCTCGAGCTCCTGCTTCTGATGCGCGGCGGGCCGGAGAAGATCTGGACGGCGGCGGCGCTGACGGGAGAATTGCGGGCCAGCCTGCCGATGGTCGAGGACATTCTTCGGCGGCTGGAGATCCTGCGGCTGATCGGGCGCGAGGGAGAGGACTGGACCTATCGGCCCGCGACCTCCGATCTCGACAGCCTTTGCGCGCGCGCCGAAAGCGCCTATCGGCAAAAGCCGTTCGCGATGATCAGCATGATCGGTCGCGGCGAAAGCGTGCTTCGCGATCTCGCCAACGCCTTCCGGTTGCGGGACGAGGCGCCATGAGCCTCCTGGCGCCCAAGCTCGTCTATCTCCTTTGTCTGGCGACCAGCCTAGTTCGCGCCGGGCTACTGGCGCGGGCCTATCGCCGCGCGAGGGGGAGGTTGTTGCTGTGATGCGCGATCAGCTTCTCGCTTTTCGCCCTCAATAATCTCCTGCTGGTCGCCGATCTGCTGATCTTCCCGACCCACGACCTTTGGGCCTGGCTTGACCCGGATCGCCGCCACCTTTACGGCCTGAAGCATCGTAAGGCGATGTAATCGTCTTTCGCCTTCACCAATCTGGCGCGCACGCGCCGAAAGTCGCTGCCCATGAACTTGCCCTTCGAGACCCTTGGCCGTCAGCGCAAGCTGGTCAGCCTGCGGGCGCGACGCTCCATGCGTACGGGCGCGGTGGTCGCGGCGGCGGTGGCGGCGGGCGCGGCGGCGGTCGGCTTCGCCAAGCTCTGCGACGCGGCGATGGCGATGCATGCGAGCCTGATCGCGGGGCGGCCATGGCTGGGCCCGCTGTTACTGGTCGCGGGGTTGCCGCTCTGCGTCTTTCTCATGCGCCGCCTGGCGCCGGCCGCCGCCGGGAGCGGCATTCCCCAGGTGATCGCCGCCGGCGAAATCGGCCGGGGGCGAGGCCTGGACGGCGAGAAGATCCACGACGAACGCGTCTCGATCCGAACGGCGCTGGTCAAGGTGGCCCTGGCCGCGCTGCTATTGGTCTGTGGCGGCTCGATTGGCCGCGAAGGGCCAACCGTTCAGGTGGTCGCCGCGGTCATGGTGTTTCTGACCGGCTGGCTTCGCGGGGGACCGGGGCGACGCACCCTGCTGATCGCCGGCGGCGCGGCGGGTGTGTCGGCTGCGTTCAACACGCCCATCGCCGGCATCGTCTTCGCCGTCGAGGAGCTCGCGCGCGGTTTCGACAAGCGCGCCAACACCGTCGTCATTCTCGCGGTCGTCTCGGCCGGCGTGGCCGCCTACGGCCTGGGCGGCAACTACGCTTATTTCGGTGACATGTCGGGCTCGGCGGGCTGGAATGCCTGGATGAGCGCGGCGCTGATCGGCGTCGGTTCGGGCCTGGCCGGCGGACTGTTCTCACGGCTGATGGCCGCCGTACTGGTCGGCGAAAATCCCGTCCGCCGCTGGAAGGAGGCTCGCCCGATCCGCTTCGCCGCTATCTGCGGACTCGTCGCGGCGGGCGCGGCCGTGCTCAGCAACGGCGTGACCTACGGCGCGGGCTATGCGGAAGCCAAATCGCTACTGTTTGGGCGCTTCGCCTCGGGTTGGGGCTTGGCGGTGGGCAAATGGCTGGCGACCCTGTCGGCGGCCGCGAGCGGCGCCCCAGGCGGCATCTTCGCGCCGTCCCTGGCCACGGGCGCTGGTCTTGGCGCGCTGTTCGCTCACGTCGCGCCGTGGGCCGGGAGCCGCGAAGCGGTCACCCTGGGCATGGCCGGCTATCTGGCTGGCGTGGTTCAGGCGCCGCTGACCAGCGCGGTCATTCTGATGGAGATGACCCGCGATCCGGGCTTGGTGGGGCCCTTGCTGCTGTGCGCCCTGATCGCCCGGCGTTGTTCGGAGGCGGTCGCGCCGACGCCCCTCTACCATGCCCTCGCGCGTGCCTGGACGCGACCACGTCGAAGGGGCGCGCGGCCAGCCCAGGTCAGGCCCGAAAGCCGATCGGCGGAGAACGGGTCATGACCATTGGAGCCCTGGCGCGCCGCCTGTTGATCATCAGCGCGGCCTTCATGATCGGCGGGATCGCCATAAGCGTGATGACCCGCGACGCCTGGCTGATCGTCGGACACGTCGCCGGCGCGGCGAGCGCCGTCATCGCGGCGATGGCGGTCTTGGCGTCGCTGGCGGCGGGCCTGCGCCGTATCGCGGTCGACCGTCCGGAAGCGACACTCTCGCGGACGGCGTCCATCGCATCGCACGAGCGGGGTCTGACCGGGCTGGATCCCGCGACGGAACCGGCGCGCCCTTCGGCTGTGGATGGACCTTAAGGTCAATGCTGGGCGTCGGCTCCGGCTCGCGTGACCGGCGCCTCGACGGCGGAAGCGTTAAGCGAGCGCGTCGGTCGAGTGGACGCTTTGAGGGGCTTGTGGTTCGCCTTCAGGCAAGTTTCATGGTCATCGAGCGGCTTTTGCGAGCGCTGATGGCTCAACATCCATGCGGGCGCGACATTTTCAGTGAAATGTCACGAACCGCGCCTCGAAGCCGGCCGAGACAGGCGGATGATCGTCTCGAGGCGTCGACCTGGGGATAACCGCCGCAGGCGGTGGGCGCGACGGCCTCGAATGAGGACCGCATGTCGACTTATCGGCTACTGATGGCGGGTTGTTCCGCCCTAGTCCTGCTAGCGCACACGCAGGCTGCTTTCGCTGACGAAAACACCACGCCGTCCGACACCGTCGACGAAATCGTGGTCAAGGCGCGAGACAAGGCCGGGCTGATCGAAAAGCAGCCCAACAATACCGTCTTCGGCATCGACAAGCCGCTGCTGGAGACGCCGCGCTCGGCCAGCTTCGTCAGCGACGTGACGCTGCAACGCTACGGCATCGAGACGATCGACGGCCTGACCGCCGTGTCGCCGGGCACCTACACGGCCAGCTTCTACGGCGTCCCTGGCGCGCTGAACATTCGCGGCACCCTGGCCGAAAACTATTTCCGCGGCTTCAAGCGCATCGAGAACCGGGGCACCTATTCGACTCCGATCGGCGCGGCCGACCAGATCCAGATCGTGCGTGGCCCGCCGACCCCGATCTACGGCTCGGGCAAGGTGGGCGGCATGCTCAACTTCATTCCGAAGTCGGGCCGCAACGAGGGCGGTTATCTGACGGAGCCGACCGGCGAGGTCACCCTGACCTACGGCTCGTACAACAAGAAGAACGCGACGGCTCAGCTGGGCCTGCCGGCCAATTTCGGCGCGGTGACCGGCGGGGTCTACCTCTATGGCGAGGTCGAGGATTCCCACAGCTACTACAAGGGGATCTATCCGCGCCGGCAGACCGGCGAGGTCTCGGCCGACTTCGACCTGGGCAACGGCTGGACGACGGCCTTCGGCGGCATGCTGTACCACTCGGACGGCGATGTTCAGACGCCGGGCTGGAACCGCCTGACCCAGAACCTGATCGACAATCAGACCTATGTCACGGGCCGCGACACGACGCTGAGGGACACCGACGGCAACGGCCGCCTGACGCCGAACGAGATCGGCTTCTATCCGTACTCCAGCGCCATGTACCAGGCGTACTACGGCTTCCCCTCGACCGACGCTCTGCACACGCTGGACGTCGGCGTCGGCACGACCAAGCTGGACCCCCGCACGGTCTATATCAGCGGGGCCGACTTCTCGAAGACCAACACCAACACCTTCTACTTCGACCTCGCCAAGGAGCTGTCGCCCGACAGCGCGCTCAAGCTGCAGCTGTTCTACGACGATCAGGAGAACAAGCGCTTCGTCAGCTATGGCTACCCAGCCTGGTTCGACAGCAAGGTGTGGGAAGCGCGCGCCACCTACAACTTCGCCTACGACACGGGGATCATCACTTCCAAGTCGTTCGTCGGCGCCTCGTATCGAAGCTTCGAGGGGCGTCGTCGCGAGAGCTACAACAGCGGCCTGATCGCCCTGGACCGTCGCGACATCAGCTTTGGCGCCACGCCGACCGACATCATCGACAGCCCCTTCTCGACCGAGACCGGCGCGGGCGTCCAAGGCCTGCAGTGGGAGAACGACAACAAGAGCACCTGGAACCAGGCTGGCGTCTTCGCGATGACCGACATCATGGTCGGCGAGCGTCTGAACCTGATGCTGGGCGGTCGCTACGACGACTACGACGTCAAGTCGAACGACACGGGCTTCCTCAGCTACCAGATCGCCGGCCAGCAGAAGGCCAGCAAGGGCAAGTTCACCTACAGCGCCAGCGCGACCTACAAGGCGCCGGCGGGCATCATGCCCTACATCACCTACGCCAAGGCCTCGGCCCTGGAGATGAGCCAGGCGGGCGACATCGCCCCGGGTCTGGTGGCGGACGCCAGCGACGCCTGGCTGTCCAACAGCGACCTGGCCGAGGCGGGCCTCAAGTTCCAGTGGCTGAAAGGCACGCTGGTCGGCTCGCTGGCGGGGTACCGCCAGAACCGCACCCAGCTGACCGGCATCACCGGCACGCCAACCGGCACTCGCGCCAAGGGCGTGGAGCTGGAAGTGCGCTGGCTGGCCAGCGAGAACTTCAGCTTCACCTTCTCGGGCAACACCCAGCACACGACCGTGAAGGGACCCGACAACTCGTTCCAGTACATCCCGGCCTACACCGCCGGCGTGCCGGGCGCCCAGGCCTATGGCGGCACCTATGTCGTGTGGGCGTTCAGCAGCCTGCCGGGCCGCTCGGGCGACTACGACTACACCCTGATCCCCAAGTCGGTGGTCAGCCTGTACGGCGCCTACACCAGCGACGATCACGACTGGGGCAAGGTCGGCGGCACGCTGGGCGTCACGCACGTGACCAAGACCGCGGGCACCGTCCAGAACGCCGTGACCTATCCCGCCTACTGGGTGGCCAGCGGCAGCGTCTATTACGAATTCGGTCCGTACACGGCCACGCTCAACGTCGATAACCTGTTCGACAAGCTCTACTTCACGCCCGACGCGGACAGCTACGCCAACCTCGGCGCGCTGCCCAGCAAGGGCCGCGAGTGGCGCATGACCCTGTCCCGTAAATTCTAGTTCCCCGCGCGGCGCGTCCCCGCGAGGGACGCGCCGCGAGCTTGCATGGAGGCTCGATGGCGATGTCGACGATCCAATGGCGTTCCTGGACCCTCCTGGGCGCGCTTTCCCTGTTGTTGTTCCTGATCACGGCCTCGACGTTCTCGTCGCTGGGCGTGGTCCTGCCGGCCATGATCAAGGACCAGCAGTGGAGCTTCGCCTCGGCCTTCCTGGGCTTCACCCTGCTGGGCGCGTTCTGCGGCGGCTCGTCGTGGCTGCCGGCCTTGCTGATCCGCAAGATCGGCGTGCGGGCCACGATCATCGCCGGTTCGGCCGTGATGATCGCCGGCTTCCTCTGCCTGACGATGGCCCACGGGCTACCGGTCTACCTGACCGGCACGGCCCTGCTGGGCGTCGGCTACCAGATGATGGCGTTGATCCCGGGCACGCACCTGCTGTCGATGCTGTTCAAGAAACGCGCCCTGCCGTTCGGGGTCTACTTCACGATCGGTTCGCTGGGCGGCGTCGCCGGTCCCTGGATGGCGCTGGTCGGCATGGAGATGGCGGGCGGCGCCTGGCGGCCGTATTGGGCGTGGCAGGCCGTCGCCTCGGCGGTCGTCGGCGCCCTGGCCGCGGCCCTGGTGGGCGGCAAGGCCTGGCTGGAGAGCGCGGCGGTCGAGACCGACAAGGCCGTGGCCGAGGAGGCGGCCGCTCAGCCCGCCGATGCTCGCGTCTACCGCACCCAGGTCGATTGGACGGTCAAGGAGGCGATCCGCACCCCGCAGTTCTACGTGATCGTCGCGGCCTATTTCGCCCACCTGCTGGGCGGGGTCACCGCCGTCAGCCTGGCGCCCAGCCACTTCAGCGAGATGGGCGTGGTCTCGGCCGTGGCGGTCGCGGCGCTGAGCCTGGAATCCCTGATGCAGGTCGTGGCCCGGATGAGCGGCGGCCTGCTGGGCGATCGCATCGATCCGCGTTGGCTGCTGGCGGGCGCGCAAGGGATGATGGCCGCGGGCCTGCTGGCGCTGGCCAGCGCCGCGACCTGGCCGATGATGGTGATCTTCGCCCTCGGGGTCGGGGTCGGCTTCGGCATGACCGTGCTTGCCGTCAGCATCCTGCTGCTCAACTACTATGGCCGGAAGAACAACCTTGAGCTCTTCTCGATGGTCTGCCTGGTTGGGGCTGTCTCGGCGCTGGGTCCGGTGATCGGCGGCTTCATGCGTGACCGCATGGGCGGCTTCGCCCCGACCTTCCAGGTCTTCGCCGCCGTGATCGGCGTGATCTTCGTCGCGGCCCTGTTCATGCGTCCGCCGCGCAAGTCCGTCCAGGAAAACACCGTCGCGCCGGTCCCGGCGCCCACGCCCGCCCTGCTGCGCGACGCGGCCTAGAGTCCGGAGAGTACAGCCATGTTCCACCGTCCTTCCCAACACAAGGACTTCGGGGTCTTTTTGCCGGTCGCCAACGGCGGCTGGATCATCTCGAAGACCGCCCCTGTCCTCGACGGCCTCTACGAACAGAACAAGGCGGCGGCCGTGAAGGCCGACGAGGTCGGCATGGACTTCGTGATGTCGATGGGCAAGTTCCGCGGCTTCGGCGGCGAGACCGACCACTGGGGCACGGCCCTGGAGTCCGTCACCATGATGGCCGGCATCGCCGAGGCCACCAAGAACGTGAAGATCTGGGCGACCATCCACCCCCTGCTGCAGAATCCGGCCGTGGCGGCCAAGATGATCGCCACCCTGGATCACATCAGCGGCGGCCGCGCGGGCCTCAACATCGTCGCCGGCGCCTATCGCGGCGAATTCGACCAGATGGGCGCCTGGGACGACAGCCTGAGCCACGACGATCGCTACGCCTTGACCGAGGAATGGACGACGATCGTCAAGCGGCTGTGGTCCGAGGACAGCGTCGACTTCGACGGCAAGTACTTCCAGATGAAGGACTGCCAATCCAAGCCCAAACCCTTGTCCAAACCGCGCCCGGATCTCGTTTGCGCGGGCATGAGCGACCGGGGCTTCCAGTTCTCGGTGCGCGAGGCCGATATCTGCTTCATCGGCGGCCGCACGCCCGACGAGCGCCGTGACGCCTCGCTGCGCGCCAAGCAGGCCGCGGAGGGCATGGGTAAGTCGATCAAGACCTTCGCCATGTGCACGGTCGTCCATGGCGATACCGACGCGGACGCCGAGGCCAAGGTCGAGCACTACAAGGACGGCGCCGACATGGGCGCGATCCTGGCCATGCTGGAAAGCTGGGGCGTGCCGGCCGAGAAGCTCTCGACCGTCGCCAAGGCCCAGGGCGCGTTCATGACCCACACCGTGGTCGGCTCGCCCCAGACCTGTAGCGCGCAGATCGAGGAATATCTGCGCTACTGCGAGTTGGACGGCTTGATGATGATCTTCCCCGACTATGTCGAGGGACTGACCATGTTCGGGTCCGAGATCCTGCCGGGCCTGCGGGCGGTGTTCTCGTGAATGCGATGACGACCGTCGCGGGAGCCGGGGAGGGGCTGGCCGCTTGGATCGCGCCGTCGCGCACGGCGGTGCTGGTCATCGACATCCAGGTGGACTTCGCCTCGCCCGAGGGCGTGCTGGCCCAGTATGTCGACATGGCCGCGGTCCAGCCCGCCGTGGCCGCCGCCGAACGTCTGGTCGACGCGGCGCGCGCCGCCGGAACGCCGGTGGTCTTCGTGGGTCTCTTCACCGCGCCGGAAACCGACTCGCTGTCCTGGAAGGAGCGTATGCGCCGCCGTGGCGGCGACCCTGACAACGAGAGCGCCCTGTGCCGCGAGGGCGAGGTCGGCTCGAACTTCCACGGACCCCAGCCAGCGCCCGACGAGTTGGTGGTGAAGAAAGCCCGCTACAGCGGCTTCGTCGGCACCAAGCTGGACGCGTGGCTGAAGGCCTCGGGCGTCGACACCCTGGTGGTGGCGGGCCTGACCACCGAATGCTGCGTCGACAGCACCGTCCGCGACGCCTTCAGCCTGGACTATCACGTGTTCGTCGTCGCCGACGCCTGCGCCGCCTACGAGCCCGACATCCACGCCGCCTCGCTGAAGGTGATGGAACTGAACAGCGCGATCCTGACCGATACGGCCCAGGTCGCCGCCGCCTGGAGCGCCTGACCCATGGCCGATGGATTTCCGAACCTGGGCGCGAGCGCGCCGTACCAAGTCACCGAGGCCGACCGCGCCGCGATCGCCGCCGCCATCGACGAGACCGAGATTGTCGAGCTGGCCCTGACCCTGGGCAACATTCCAGCGCCGTCCGGCAAGGAGCTGGAGGTCGCCAATTACGTCCACGACTGGATGGCGCGCGAGGGCTTCTCCCCGCGCAAGGTCGGGGCCACGCCCGAGCGCCCGAACATCATCGGCACGCACGGCGGCAAGGGTGTCGGCAAGAACCTGCTGTTCACGGCCCACCTCGACACCGAGGCGCCGACCTGGAACCCCGACCTCGACGCCTACAAGTACAGCCCCGAGACCATGGCCAATCCCGAGTGGGAGAAGTGCTGGCTGGAGGACGGCAAGCTCTACGGCTACCCGATCGCCAATGATCGTGGACCGATGAGCTGCTTTCTCATCGCGGCCAAGGCGCTGAAGAAGGCTGGCTATGAGCTGGCTGGCAAGATGTACCTGACCGCCTGTCCCGGCGAGATCGGCCCCGAGCCGATCGAGGAGCACCGGGGCGTGGCCTATATGGGCAAGGACATCGGGGCCCACTACCTGTTCCACCACGGCGGCGTCGCGCCCGACTACGCCATCGCCGCCGAGGGCTGTGACTTCGGCCTGACCTGGGTCGGCTGCGGCTACGCGGTGTTCCGCTTCCAGGTCTGGGGCGAGGGCGTCTTCACCCCGCTGCTGGAGCATCCGGCGACGGCGGCCCAACACCCCAATCCCATCTACAAGATCGGCAAGCTGACCGAGGCTATCCACGCCTGGAGCGGCGAGTACGAGAAAAAGAGCCGCTACGACAGCCCGGGCGGCGTGGCCCAACCCAAGTCGCAGATCGCCTCGGTGCGCGGCGGCATCCCGTTCGCCTTCGGGGCGGGGACAGAGCTGGTCAACCTCTATCTGGAAGTGGGTCTGACGCCCAAGCAGCGGGTGGCCGACCTCCAGCACTCGCTGGAGGCCATGGTGCGCGAGGCGGGTCTGGGCCGGATCGACATCGAGCCGGTGGTCGTGCGTCACGGCTTCGAGGCCGACGCGGCCGAGGTCGCTCCGCTGGTCGGCGCCGTGGACATCGCCACCCAGCTGGGTCTGGGCCACCCGGTCGCCCTGGCCAATCCGGTCTATTCCAGCATGTGGCGCGACCACAACGTCTTCAACATGCACCGGATTCCGGCCATCACCACCGGCTTCCGCCGCTGGCGTCCGACGCCGAAGGACCTGGTCGACAGCGCCCTGATCTACGCCCTGACGGCCTTGGCCATCTGCGGCCGCGCCAGCCCCGAGGAGGGCGCCAAGCGGCCGGCCTCGGCGGTCTATCCCGACAACCCGTTCGGGAACGAGTGATGAGCGCGGCGGCCCAAACCCAGACGCCGGAGCCGGCGGACTTCCGCAGGGCCATGGGCAGTTTCGCCGCCGGGGTGACGGTGGTCACCGCGTGCCACGACGGCCGCCTGGTCGGCACGACGGTCAGCGCTTTCAGCTCGGTGTCGATGGACCCGCCGCTGGTCATGATCTGCCTCAAGCGCGACAGCCGCACCCTGGCGGCGCTGAACCAGGCCAGGACCTTCTGCGTCAACATCCTGGCCCACGAGCAGGGCGACCTGGCCTACCGCTTCGCCAAGAGCGGTGCCGACGATCGCTTCGCCCTGACCGCCGTCGAGGCCGGTGTCCGCGGCGCGCCGCTGCTGGCTGGCTGCGTGACCGCGATCGAATGCGAGCTGCATGCCGCTCACGACGGCGGCGACCACGAGATCCTGGTCGGACGTGTCCTGCGCGTCGTGACCGACGAAACCAAGACGCCGCTCGTCTATGTGCGCGGCGGGTTCCTGAACGCTTAGGGAGGCGGCCGGATGGCCTACGACGTGCTCGACGTGAAGCCCATGACCCGCCGGATCGGCGCGGAGATCTTTGGCGTCGATCTTGGAAAGCCCCTGTCGAACCGCCAGTTCGAGGAAATCCATCAGGCCCTGACCCAGCATCAGGTGATCTTCTTCCGCGACCAGGAGATGTCGCACGACGCCCACAAGGACTTCGGCCGCAAGTTCGGCAATCTGGCCATCCACTCGGGCGTGCCGGGGCTGGCCGACCATCCCGAGATCGTGGCCATCCACGCCGACGCCAATTCCAAGTTCGTGGCCGGCGAGAACTGGCACTCGGACCTGACCTGCGATCCCGAACCGCCTCTTGGCAGCATCCTCTACATGAAGGTCCTGCCCGACGATGGCGGCGACACCTGCTTCGCCAGCATGTACTGGGCCTATGAGACGCTGTCTGACCGGATGAAGGCCTATCTGGAAGGTCTGCACGCGGTGCACGACGCCAATCCGGTCTACAAGGCGATTTTCCCGGACATCGACCGCAAGTACAATTGCTCGACCCACCCGATCGTGCGCACCCATCCGGTCAGCGGTCGCAAGAGCCTGTTCGTGAACCCGTCCTACACGACCCACATCGCCGGCGTGTCCAAGGCCGAGAGCACGGCGATCCTCAATTTTCTCTATCAGCACGCTCAAAACCCGGACTTCCAGGTGCGCTTCCGCTGGAAGAAGAACTCGGTGGCCTTCTGGGATAACCGCTGCACCTGGCACCAGGCGATCTGGGACTATTTCCCCGACACCCGCACGGGCTATCGGGTGACCGTCGCCGGCGACAAGCCGGTTTGAAAGTTCTCCTGCTGGGCGCGGCCGGCGGCATCGGCTCGGCGATCCGATCGGGCCTGGCCGGCCGCTACGACCTGATGCGGTTGGCGGACATCGCTCCGCTGACGCGGGCGGGCGAGGGTGAGCAATGCATCCGCGCCGACCTGCTGGACATGGCGTCGCTGGCCGCGGCGATGGATGGGATCGACTGCGTGGTCCACATGGCCGGCGTACCCGTCGAGCCCGAGACCAACGCCTGGGAGCGGGTGCTGCCGGCCAATATCGTCGGCGTCCACAACCTGTTCGAAGCCGCGCGGATCGCTGGGGTGAAGCGCGTGCTATTCGCCTCGTCGCACCACGCCGCCGGTTTCCATCGCCGCGAAACCCCGACTGTCGAGACCCTGGTCCCGCGCCCCGACAGCTATTACGGCGTCAGCAAGGTGTTCGGCGAGGCGATCGGGCGGATGTACGCCGACAAGTTCGGCCTGCAGGTGTTGTCCCTGCGCATAGGCGCCTATCGCGAACGGCCGTCCGATCCACGCCAGCTGGCCGTCTGGATCAGCCCGCGCGACATGGTCGAGCTGGTCCGCTGCGGGATCGAGGCGCCGAGCTTCGGCTATGCGACCGTGTACGGCGTTTCGGCCAACACACGGAATTTCTGGGACAATTCGGCTGTCGCGTTTCTGGGCTATGCGCCGCGTGACAACGCCGAGGCCTGGGCGGCCGAGATGATGGCCGGGCCGCCCGAGGACCCGGCCGCCGTCCCGTTTCAGGGCGGCTGGTACTGCGCCAAGGACTTCGTCGGCGATCCCTCGCGCGTCGACTGACTATTCCCGCGTGAAGTCCGCCGGGACCCGCGGATCAGCGCCAGCCTTGCCCCACAACACGATCTCGTTGCCCCAGGGGTCCCGGAAGGCGTGGTTGTAGCCGTTGAATTCCTTCCAGTAATGGTTCCGCCACAGGATCGTCGCGCCCAGCGCCTCAGCGGCTCCGAGGATGCGATCGGCGCTGTCGTCGTCGCTGATGAGCACCCAGATTCGAGGCTTGCGGCCGTCGGTGCTGAGCGCGCGCGGCTCGACGCCCTCGGGCTCGGGGTGGGGACGGGCGTTGGCGGCCTTGAAGATCCCCAGGTGCAGATTGCCGATCTCGCTGTCGGTCCCGTCGGATTTCTTAAAGAAGCCGCCGGGCACCATGCGGTGATAGACGCCTTCGGGGCGAGCGTCGTTCTGCCAGCCGAACACCTTGGCGTAGAAGTCGCCGGCTTTGGACGGGTCTTCGGAGGCCAGGTCGACGAAGATCAGGGTGTTGGTCAAGGCGTGCGCTCGCGTTCGGGGTTCAGGCGTCAAAGCCGGTGGAGAGGGACAGGGCCTTCCAGGCGTCGATATCGGCGGCCAGGCCCTGAGCGGCGTAGCCGGCGTACTTCAGGGCGTCCTCGCCCAGCAGCAGGTGCATCGGCGGATCCTCGACGTCGGCGATCGTCAGGATCGCCTGGGCCGCCTTGACCGGATCGCCGGGTTCCTGGCCGGCGTGGTCGGCCATGATCCGCTCGGCGTCCCGCGCCAGACCGTCATAGTCGGAAAGCTTGTCGGCCACGATGACCTTGGAGCCGGTGGCGAAGTCGGTGCGCAGGCCGCCAGGGGCGACATTGACGACCTTGATTCCCAGCTCGGCGACTTCCTGGGCCAGGGTCTGGGTCAGGCCCTCCAGCGCCCACTTGCTGGCGCAATAGACGCCTGTGCCGGCCCAGACAGCCAGGCCCGAGACCGAGGTGATGTTGATGATCCGGCCCGCACGGCGCGCGCGCATGGCGGGCAAGACGGCCTTCAGCACCGCCAAGGGGCCGAAGACGTTGACCTCGAACTGTTTGCGAACCTCGTCCAGCGAGGCCTCCTCGACCGCGCCGACCAAGCCGTAGCCGGCATTGTTGACCAGGACGTCGATGGTCCCGGTGACGTTTTCGGCCTTGGCGACGGCGGCCTTGATCGCTGCCTCGTCGGTGACGTCGAGGATCACGGCATGGCCGCCGAGAGCCTCGAGCGCGGCCGCCGCTTCGGGCTTGCGCACCGTGCCGACGACGATATCGCCGCGCTCCAGGGCGGCGCGGGCGATCTCTCGGCCCAGGCCGCCCGAAACGCCGGTGATCATCCAGGTCCTGGTCATGATCAGTAGGGCTTGTCGCCCTTGACCCACAGGCGGTGCATGGTCCGGATGTACTTGGTGTCGTCGTACAGCGTGCCAGTGTGCAGGGTGCAGCGGTTGTCCCACATCAGGAGGTCGCCGACCTTCCACTTGTGGCGATAGATGAACCGCTCCTCCGTCATGAACTCGACCAGCTCGTCCAGCAGGGCAAGGCCCGCCGGGCCGGGCATGCCGATGACCTCGGTCACCGTACCGGTCGAGGGCCACAGCGCCTTGCGGCCGTCGGCGGGGTGGGTGCGGATCAACGGATGCTCGACATCGGGGTTGGCCGCCTCCAGCTCGGGCGACAGGTTTTGTTGCTGGCCAAACTGCCGGGTGGCCATGAAGTGCTTGTAGCTGTGATGCAGCCGCAGCTTTTCCAGCATCGCCTGCTTGTCGGCGGGCAGGGCGTTCCAGGCCGCGCAGCCGTCGGCCAGCAGGGTGTCGGAACCTTCGTCCGGGACCTCGACCGCGTAGAGCATGGTCAGCATCACCGGCTCGGGCTTGTAGCTGTAGTCGGTGTGCCAGCCCACGCCGTCATTGTGCGCGCCGATCGGCTTACCGTCGACGATGCGGTTGCTGAGGATGAAGATCTTCGGATAGCCCGGCAGGGTGAAGCGGGTCTGGGTGTGGTCCTCGGGATCGCCGAACCGCCCGATGAAGCGCATCAGGTCGTCGGGCGTCATCTTCTGATCGCGCAGGGCTATGGCGCCATGGCGGTGGAAGGTGTCGACGACGTGGTCCAGGGCCGCGTCCGGGGCGGAGGCCAGGTCGATGCCGGAGATTTCGGCCCCGAAGCCCGGCTTCAGGTCCTTGATGGCGATGTCGGCGGTCAGCGTCATGGCGTCCTCCGTGGGGCGATGTCCACGATGGAAATCTAGGCGCGCCGACGGCGGCGGTCTTGTCTCAACGCGCACGACAGCTTTCTCGTCGGTGTCGGAGGTGATCCCCGATTGGGCGCCGGAGGCGTTGTCGGGGCGCCCAGCGCCCGCAAATCCGGCGTCGCGCCGCGCGGAGCGCTCGATGACCAACTCTTCGTGCGCGCTGAGGCAAGACCGGTCCACGGTGCGGTCCTAGCGTGATGGTCGACCTCCGACATTTCAGAGCGCTTCCCGATGAACCCGCGCCCGCCCTTTCTCAGCGACGTCTTCTTCGAAGGCCTTTCACGCTCGATGCGGGATGTCGAGGCCGCCGAGACCCTGCCGCCGGCCTGCTATGTCGACGCCGACTTCTACGAGTTCGAGAAGGAGGCGTTGTTCAATCACGAATGGCTGTGCGTGGGGCGCGTCGACTGGGTCAAGGAACCTGGCGACTACTTCACCACCCGGATCATCGGCGAGCCGATCGTGGTGGCTCGCAACCGCGACAATCAGATCAAGGCGATGTCGGCGGTCTGCCAGCACCGGGCCATGCTGGTGGCCGAGGGCCGTGGCAACACGCGCGGCTTCGTTTGCCCCTATCACCATTGGGTCTATTCGCTGAATGGCGACCTGGTGAACGCTCCGGCCATGGAGCGCACCTGCGAGTTCGACAAGAAGGCGATCAAGCTGCCGACCTTCAAGGTCGAGATCTGGCTGGGCTTCATCTTCATCAACTTCGACGCCGAGGCCCCGCCGCTGGCGCCGCGTCTGACGGCGGTCGAGGCGGCTGTCGCCAACTATGACCTCGACAACGCCGACGGTCTGTCGCCGCCGATGACCGGTCAGTTCGCCTGGAACTGGAAGGTGATGTTCGAGAACAACAACGACGGCTACCACGCCAGCAAGCTGCATCGGGGGCCGCTGCACGACTTCATTCCCAGCGAGCTGTGCAGCTTCCCGGAAGCCGAGGATGGAGACGCCGGCTTCCTGCGCTACAACGGCACGCTGCACGCGGACGCCAGCTTCAACCCGACCCAGAAGGCGGTGCTGCCGATCTTCCCGAAGCTGACGGACGAAGACCGCAACCGCGCCACCTTCGCCAACATCCCGCCGACGCTGTCGCTGGTGATGACCAGCGACATGGTCATCTACCTGATCCTGCGCCCCACCGGTCCCGAGACCATGGAGCAGGACACCGGCATCCTGGTCGCGCCCGGCGCCATGGAGAGCCCCGGTTTCGAGGAGCGGCTCGAGATGATCATGACCTCGGCCGGCAAGATCATCGCCCAGGACATGCATGTCGACGAACTGGTCCAGCAAGGCCTTCGCTCGCGCTTCGCCATCCGGGGCCGCTACTCCTGGCAGGAGGGCGCGCAGGTGCAGTTCAACCGCTGGCTCGCGCCGCGCTACCAGCAGGCCTGGGCGGCGATGAAGGATCCCCAAGGGAGCGACGGTGACGCACCGGCGCCCGCCAATTCGGAGGCCGCCGCATGAGCCGTCTGCCTGTCGTCTTCTTCGGTCACGGCAGCCCGATGATCGCACTGGAGACCAACGACACCACGCGCGCCTGGAAGTCCATGGGCGACGCGATCGGCAAGCCCAAGGCCATTCTGTGCGTCTCGGCCCACTGGCTGACGCGCGGGGTCGCGGTGACGGCCATGACCAAGCCGCGCACGATCCACGACTTCGGTGCGTCCTTTCCGAAGGCGTTGTTCGATCAGCGGTATCCCGCCCCCGGTTCGCCCGAACTGGCCGCGCGGGTCGCGGAAATCCTGGCGCCCACGCCCGTGACCCTGGATGAGCGGGCTTGGGGGCTGGATCACGGGACCTGGTCGGTGCTGGGCAAGGCCTTTCCCGACGCCGACGTGCCGGTGGTGCAACTGAGCATGGACGCGACCAAGCCGCCGGCCTGGCACTTCGAGATCGGCCAACGCCTGGCGCCTTTGCGCGACGAGGGCGTGCTGATCGTCGGCACCGGCAACATCGTCCACAACCTGCCGGCCATGGACTGGGGCGACCGCAACTGCGCGCCCTACGACTGGTCGCGGCGGTTCAACGACTACATCAAGACCGCGATCGTCGAAGACGCGCCCGAGCGGGCCGTGGACTTCGAGAGCCAGGGCCACGACGCCCAGCGCTCGGTTCCGACGCCCGACCACTACTGGCCGCTGCTCTACGTGCTGGGCGCGCGCCTGCCCGGCGACGTCCCGACCTTCGCCCCCGACCACATCGAGCACGGCTCGCTGAGCATGACCTCGGTCACGCTCGCTAGCGCCTGAACCGGAGATCCCGATGCCCTTCATCTGCGAACCCGGCCAGACCCGCCCGGACGTCGTCCCCGGCGCCCTGCACACCCTGAAGGCCACGCCCCAAACCGTGCACTGGGGCTATTTCGATCCCTCGACCCCGCCATCGCTGCGCATCAAGAGCGGTGACCTGGTCCAGGCCGAGGCCATCACCCACCATGCAGGCGACGCGCCCGAGCTGATGATGGACGAAGGCGTTACGCGGATCTTCAAGGAGATTCCCGAGGACGACCGCAACCCCGGCGTCCACATCATGACCGGCCCGATCTATGTCGAGGACGCCAAGCCCGGCGACGTGCTGGAGGTGCGCTACCTGCGCATGGTTCCACGCAACAACTACGGCTCCAATCTCGCGGCCAACTGGGGCTATCTCTACAAGGAGTTCGGCGAGAAGGAGCGGGTGACGATCTACGAGCTGGATCCCAACACCAACACCGCCAGCGCGCTCTATGCCTACGACTTCGAAGGCAAGTACCTGATCCCGGGCACGATCACCAATTGCCCGGAATGCGATCGCCAGCCGGCCCTGAAGGGGATCCGGATCCCGGCCCGCCCGCACCTGGGCACCGCCGGCGTGGCGCCCGCCGTCGATGGCCGTGTCAGCACCATCCCGCCCGGCGAGCACGGCGGCAATATCGACAACTGGCGCATCGGGGCGGGAGCCACGATGTACTACACGGTGCAGGTCGACGGCGGTCTGTTCTCGATCGGAGATCCTCATGTCAGCCAAGGTGACGGCGAGCTATCGGGCACGGCCATCGAGTCCTCGCTGAACGTCCTGATGCAGATCGTGCTGCGTAAGGACATCCAGACTCCCGGTCCGCTTCTCGAGACCCCCAAGTGGTGGATCGTCCACGGCTTCAACGAGGATCTGAACCTGGCCATGCGCGACGCCTCGACCAAGATGCTGAGTCTGCTCAGCGACCAGGTCGGCCTGTCGAAGAACGACGCCTATTCGCTGATGAGCGTGGCGGCCGACTTCGGCGTCACCCAGGTGGTCGACGGCACCCAGGGCTGCCACGTGCGCATCCCGCGCGACATCTTCCCGAAGCTCAAGGTGTGACGCATGAAGGCCTGGTCGTTCAGCACTGAAAGCCATCCCCGCGCCGAACGCGCCGAGGCCTGGCGCGAAGCGATGAGCCGCCTGGGCCTGCCCATCGAGGGCCTGGCGAACGGCGAACCGGCGGCCGCTTCGGTGGCCTGTCTGACCTCGCCGCTAGGGATCGAGTTCGCCTTGGTCGAGGCCGGCGCCCAGACGATCGCCGGTCGTCTGACGTCGCAACCGGCGGCGGTCTGGCTGGCGGTCCTGCTGCACGGCGAGGCGACGCTGGTCACCGACGAGCTGGCGGTCAGCGTCGCTTCGAGCGACATCGCCTTTGGCCCGACGGGGCAGGCGGCGGCCCTGCGGCTGGACACCCGATCGCGCCTGTTGTTCGTACGCGCGCCGCGCGTGGCGCTGGACCATCGCCTGATCAGGCCCTTCAACCTTCGGGTCGGATGGCTGGACGGCT
The DNA here is from genome assembly GCF_058681635.1 of Caulobacter sp. ALps2. Classification (NCBI taxonomy): domain Bacteria; kingdom Pseudomonadati; phylum Pseudomonadota; class Alphaproteobacteria; order Caulobacterales; family Caulobacteraceae; genus Caulobacter; species Caulobacter sp. ALps2. The sequence goes on along the minus strand of NZ_CM178743.1, from coordinate 953,083 downwards.
CCAAGGGCGTTCCGCGCATCCTCTCCGACCTGCTGCGCGCCACCGCCGAGGAGCTGGAGAACCTGTCCGTCGACCAGCTGCGGCCGGTGGACCTGGCCTTCACGGAGTTCCTGGCCCAGTGCCTGCTTGAACGGGGGGGCGCGGTCTCCGACGCCTATGACACAGCGACGCCTACCGCCCACCTGCAGCGCCTTTGCCAGACCATAGAGACCCTGTTGCCGGACGCGGAGCTGTCGCTGCGGCGTGTCGCCAACGAGGAAGGGGTCTCGCCCCGCTATGTGCAGAAGCTGTTCGCCTCGGCCAACGAGACCTTCAGCCACTATCTGCGCTCACGTCGCCTGGAGCGCTGCCGGATCGACCTGGCCAGCCCCCAGCACGCCCGCTTGTCGATCTCGGAGATCTGTTTCCGCTGGGGCTTCAACGGCTCGGCGCATTTCAGCCGAGCCTTTCGTGAGCAATACGGTCTCTCGCCGCGGGAGTTCAGACAGGGACGCGGGCCCAGCGACTCCGAGGTCTTGAACTGAGGTCACTACGGGGTGTGGTTCCGGCCCGTTGGGCGAGGCGCTCGAGGGTCGGTCGGTTCGAGTCCGTGAAAACCAACTGGATCTCACCCTACCCCCGACAGCGCGGGGCCGAGGCGGAACGAGCTCTGGACATCCATGTGATCGAAGGCGACGGGCGAGCCGATGGCTCGCCCGTCGTTCTTTTTTAGAAGCGTTTGCGGACCTGGATACCGGCCGTCCGCGGACTGATGCTGACGACCTGCTTGGCGTTGTTGACCGCCGAGGTCACGCTCATCAGCCCGACCTCGTCGGCCACGTTGTTGACGAAGGCATAGGCGCCCCAGTCAGCCCCTTCGACCCCGACGCGGACGTTGGCGTAGCCGTAGTCGCCTTGTTTCTCGTAGTAGACGTAGGTCGGGCGGAACTGCGAGGCGGACTCGCCGACATAGGCGTAGTCGGCCCGGATCAGGCCGTTCAGGTCGCCTTTCAGCGGCCAGGTATATTCGACCGCGGCCGAACCGCTGAACTTGGCCACGTTCGGGAACTTGTCGCCGCGCAGGCCGGTCGAGCCGGTGATCAGGATGGTCGAGTTGGCCTGGTCCTCGGTCAGCTTGGCGTCGACGACGGCGGCGGTGCCGCTGATCGTCAGGCCGGAGATCGGACGGGCCACGGCCTCGATCTCGAAGCCCTTGATCCGGGCCTTGCCGGCGTTGGTCAAATAGCTGAAGGCGCCGTTGGCGCTGGTCGCCGAGATCTGCATGTTCGACCAGTCGATCTGGTAGGCGGCGGCGTTCAGGGTCAGGCGACGGTCGAACCACTGGCTCTTCACGCCACCCTCGTAGTTCCAGAGGCTGTCGGGCGCGTAGCCCAGCAGCGCGCTGGCCAGGCCAGGCACGTTGTTGGCGCCGCCCGGGCGGAAGCCCTTGGCCGCCACCGCGTAGAACATGACGTCGGACGTGACCTGGTAGGAGGCGTTCAGCTTGCTGACCCAGCCATCGGCGCCGGCGTCGACCTGGGCGGCCGGACCGACATAGGACTGGGTGATGAAGTTGCTGATCAGGACCTGGCCCGAGACGGTCTTGTCATACTTGAAGCGGCGCACGCCGCCGGTCAGGGTCAGCTTCTCGATCGGCTTCCAGGAGACTTCGCCGAAGAAAGCGGTCTGCTTGGTGTCGGTGCCAACGTGGCGCCAGGCGGTCAGGTCGTTGGGGTTGATGACGCCGGTGGTGGCGTCGCCCTTGGCCACCTTGCTCTCGATGTAGTCTTCACGCTTTTCCAGATAGACGCCGCCAGTCCAGTTGACCTTGTCGTCGAACAGCGCGCCGGTCATGCGCAGCTCGTGGTTCCACGAGGTCAGGCCCATCGGCTGGTACAGCGCGCCCGGGGTGCGGCTGTCGGCATAGGCGGTGTAGGCCGTCAGCTGCGCGGCCGTGCAGGCCGGGTTGGTCGAGCCCGTCGGAGCCGGACCGCCGGCGATGTAGTTGCGGCAGGAGGTGGCGTTGGCGCGGCTGCCCGACAGCGTGGGGCTGTAGTCGGAATTCCGCAGCAGGGTCCACTTGTAGTAGGACGAGGTGGCCGTGACCGTGGCGAAGCTCAGGTCCCACTTACCCGTGACGTTGTAGAGGCGCAGGTTGTCGCTGGTCGGGGCGATGACGCGGGCATTGGTCGAATAGGCGTCCTTGCCCAGCGCCGGATACCAGCTGTTCTGACCGTCCAGGTTGGTCTTCTGGTACAGGCCGGTGGCGTTGATCGTCAGGTTTTCGGTGGGCGTGAAGCCCAGCATCAGGCGACCGCCGCTGGAGTGCTGGTCGTTGATGTCCTTCTTTTTCAGCAGGACGTCGTCGACATAGCCGCCGCCTTCGGTCTTGTAGAGCACAAGCCGCGCGGCCAGCTTGTCCTCGATCAGCGGCACGTTGACCATGCCCTTGACCGAATAGCCGTTGCTGCCGCCCTTGGTGCTGGTTCCCTGGGCTTCGACGGCGCCGGCATAGCGGCTGGAGTCGGGCTTGTTGAGGATCACGCGCAGGGTGCCGCCCATCGAGCCCGAGCCGTAGAGCGTGCCTTGCGGGCCGCGCAGGACCTCGATGCGCTCGGCGTCGAACAGGTTGACGTCGGCGCTGGTCGAGCTGGCGTCGGCGGTCGTGCCGGCCGGGCCCGTCAGCGGGGTTTCGTCGTAGTAGAGACCGACGGTGGCTTCACCGGCGCTGCGCACGCCGCGCAGGGTCAGGCGCCGGCTGGTCGGCGAGTTGCCGTCGACCTGCAGGTTCGGCACCGTACGGAAATAGTCCTGGATGCCGGACGCGCCCAGGGCCTGCAGCGACTTTTCCGTGACCGCGCTGACGCTGATCGGGGTGGTCTGGACGGTGGTGGAGCGCTTCAGCGCGGTGACGACCACTTCCTCGATCGTGCCGGCGTCGTTGGACTGGGCGAACGCCTGTCCGGCGACCAGGCTCGTTAGCGCGCTAGCGCCCAGGGCCAGGGCGCGAAGGCCTCGAAATTGCATCATTGTTGATCCCCTCTTGCGGCGCGCTCGACGGCGGCCTGTAGGATCAGACGCAAGGGCCACACGCTCCCTCACCCGATGTGGGCGAAAAAGACAGGCCCGGATCAGAAGCGGCGTTCGATGCCTACGCGCAGCGTGCGCGGCGCCACGCCGAAGTACTCGATCGGGCCCGAGGTGTTGCGCGAGGCGGTGGCGCGACCGGCCCGATCCAGCAGGTTGTCGACCGACAGGTCCAGGATCCAGGCGCGATGCTCCAGGCCGACGCTGGCGCCGAAGACGGCGTAGCCGCCCATCTTCAGATAGTCGCTGTTGCCGGCGTTGAAGGCCGAACGGGCCAGCCCCGCATAGGAGCCGTCGAGGCGGAAACGGGCGGCAAGGTCGCCGGGCAGGGTCCAGCGGCGCTCCATCGAGGCCGAGGCCGTCATCCGGGGCACGACTGGCAAGCGATCGCCCTCGAGCCCCAAGCCGATCGCGGTGTTGGTGAGCTGGTCGGCGGTCAGGCGCGCGTCGGTCACGGTCAGCGCGCCGGCCAGGGTCCATCCCAGCACCTGCTGCGCGGCGGCCTCGACCTCCAGTCCATGGATGCGCGCCGCGCCGATATTGGTGACGTAGGTGAAGGCGCGGTTCTGGGTCTGGGCGGCGTACTGCATGTCCCGCCAGGCGATCCGGTAAAACGCCACATTGCCGGTGAAGCGGTGGTCGGCGCTCTGGAGCTTCAGGCCCAGCTCATAGTTGTTCAGCCGATCCGAGCGATAGACCGCCAGGGTCTCGGGCAGTCCGGGTACGACATTGACGCCGCCGGGGCGGAAACCCTGGGAGACCTGAGCGTAGCCAAAAAATCCAGGTCCAAATTCGCGGCTGGCCAGCGCCTTCAGGCTCCAACCCTGCTCCTGTGTCCGCGCGTCGATCGCATAGTCAGCCCAGGTCCCGGAAACGACATTGGCGATCTGCACCGCGCCTCGGTCCCGCTTGACGTAGTCGAAACGTCGCGCGCCCAGGGTAAGCTGGGTCAAAGGCGCGACGGCGTAGGAAACCTCGCCGAAGACCGCGCTCTGGGAGAGGTGGTTCTCGATGTCGCGGCGGCCGATCAGCACCGGCGGTTCGACGAGAGCGCCGGTATCGGGATCCACGTGCCGAACCTGGCTGTCGATAGAGTCGCCGCGTACCTCCCGGTACGCGCCCAGCGTCCAGGTGAGGGGACCCTCGCCGACGGAGGAGGCCCGGATTTCATGGATTTCGGCGGTCAGCTCGGCCGGCTGGTTCAAAATCGCCGGATAGACGCTGTCGACATAGGCCGTGTAGCTGGCCATCTGCGTGGCGTCGCAGGTCTGGGCCTGGCTGAACATCCGCAGACAGCCGGCCGCGTTGGTCCGCTCGCCCAGCAGCACGCCGCTGTAGTCTGAGCGGCGGGTCAGTCTCCAGCGGTACCAGGACGACACGGCCGTCAGGTCCACGGCGTCGCCTCGCCATTTCACGGTCGCCGCCGCCAGGTCGATGTCGCCGTCGAAGGGCGCGCGGCCGGCATGGACGGTCCGCCAGGGGCCGGCGGTGTCGTTCCAGGCCGAGATGTCATCGCGGTGGCTGGCCTGGTGCGTGGCCGAGAGCAGGGCCGACAGCCGCGACGCCGGCGCCCAGAACGCCGCGACCCGCGCGCCGCGCACGCGGGAGGCGTCGACGTCCTTCAGGCCCAGCCGCGCATTGTCGATCACGCCGGGCTGGCGTTGGTCATAGGCCGTCAGCCGGAACGCCAGGGTGTCGGGGATCGCGACGACGTTCAACGCGGCGTTCGCCCCGCCGGCTTGCCCGCCGTGGGCGGCGGAAGACAGCGAGGCGCCGATCGCGGCGGAGTCCTCCGACAGGTCCGGACGCTTGAACAGGATCCGTAGCGCCCCGCCCATCGCGCCGGAGCCGTACAGCGTGCCCTGCGGTCCCCGCAGAAGTTCGACGCGCTCGACGTCGACCAGGGCCAGTTCCGGCGCCATCACGCCGGGATCGGACGTGGTGCCGACCGGCCCGGTCATCGGCGTCTCGTCGTAGTAGAGCCCGGTCGTCGCTTCGCCGGCCCCATAGACGCCGCGCAGCACCAGGCGCCGGCCAAAGGCGGTGGAGATCAGTTTCAGTCCCGGCAGCAGCGGCGCGGCCTTCTCCAGGTCGACGACGCCGGCTCGCGACAACTGCTCGCCGGAGATCACGGTCATGCTGATCGGCGTCTGCCGCGCCAGGCTGGCGCGCTTCAGGGCCGTCACGACAACGGAGTCGATCGCGACGGGCTGAGACGGCTGAGACGGCGGCGCGTCCGGCATGGAGGCCTTGGCCGGGCGTGGGGCTGGCACCACAAGGAAGCTGCGGCCCTCGAGTTGGACGGTCAGTCCCGACCCCGCCAGCAGCGCGTGCAGCGCCGCCTCCGCCGTGAACACGCCCCACAGACCAGCGGTGCGCTTGCCCTGGGTCAGGGCGGGCGAGAACAGGATTTCGCGATCGCTGCGCAGCGCCAGCTGATTCAGGGCCTGGCTCAAGGGCTGGGCGGGAATGTCGAAGCGGATGGCGGCGTCCGGACGCCGAGGCGCGGCGACAGCCGCGGCAGCCGGCGCGGCGCTTAGGGCCGTGGCGCAAAGCAGAGCCAAGACGGCGCCGCGCCGTCCGGACGCTTCCGAGCCTCTGGGCCTGAACAACAACGAATCCCGATCTCCCCTGGCGGCCTGGAACGTCATGCCGTCGAGGGCGCGCACCATGCCTTATTTCGTCGGCCGCCGTGCTTCGCGGCGTGCCCTGACGCCTCAAGATCGCGTGTTGCATAGGCAATAGGCAACCGGCCAGCGGTTGCGTCGCCACGACTTCACTCGGACGGCCTCCCTTGACAGGGGCGAGAGCACGATTTCACCTGACTGCCATGTCGGGGCGTAAACAATGATCTGGGGCCGCAAGCCCGCCAAGCCTCCCGAGCAGGTCCGCGACCTGTCGGACAGCGGCGCGCGCTTCACGCCGGCGCTGCGCGCCTTCTTCTCACGCCGCGCGCACGCCAACGACGTCGAGGACCTGGTGCAAGAGGTTCTGCTCCGGATCCAGAAGCGCCAGCCGGGCGCGGTCGTGAACAATGTCGAGGGTTATCTCTTCGAGGTCGCGGCCAACGTCCTGATCGATCGCGGCCGCCGCGACCGCACCCGCCGACGGTCCGATCACTGCGAACTGCAAGAAATTCATCATCCTGTTGATGAAGTATCGCCCGAACGCGTCTTACAGGGACGTGAGCAGATGGCGCGCGCCATGGCGGCCCTCAACGAGCTGCCGGAACGCACGCGACGGGTTTTCATTCTCGTGCGCTTCGAGGAGATGAGCTACAAGCTCGTCGCCCAGCGCCTGGGGGTCTCCGTCAGCGCTGTCGAGAAACATGTGATGAAGGCGCTGCGTCACCTGCACGCGCGTCTGCGAGACCAGGATGACGTCGACCACGTCGGGCAAAGAGATACACGACGACCCGGATAGCGCGGCCGCCCTCTGGTTCGCGCGACTGCAAGGCGATGACGTGGCGCCGCGCGATCGGCGGGCGTTCGAGCGCTGGCTGAAGGCCGACGCCCGGAACGCTGTCGCGTGGGAAGGTCTCGACCGCACCTGGAACGGTCTTGCCGACATCGAGGACGACCCGGCCTTCGCGGCCCTGCGCGCCGATGCGCTGGGCGCCGATAAACTAGGGGGCGGCGACAAGCGCCCGCATCTGGATCGCCGCGCCTTGGGCCTAGCCGCCGCCGGCCTGGTCGCCGCGGTCGGCGGCGCCATCGTCGGCAAGCGCTGGCTGAGCGATGGCGGCGCGCTGGCCCCGCCGGCCGACGAACCGGTGTTCAGCACGGCGGTTGGCGAAAGTTCGACCTTCCGTCTCGCCGACAGCTCGGTCGTGACGCTCAGCACCGACTCCGCCGTGCGGGTGAACCATTGGAGCAAGGAGCGCCGGCTGACGCTGCTGCGCGGTCAGGCCTTCTTCCAGGTCGCCAAGGACCCCTCGCGGCCCTTCGTGGTCGCGGCCGGCGACAAGCGGGTGACGGCGGTCGGCACGGCCTTCGACGTGCGCATGGAGCCGGGCAAGCTGTCGGTGACGCTGGTCGAGGGCCGTGTGCGCATCGCCGCCGACGCGGCCGCCAATGGACAGGGGGGCGAACGGCGCGTCGAGATGTCGGCGGGCTCACGCTTCGTGGCGGCCGATCCCGCCGAGTGGCTGATCTCCGCGGTCGACACCGCCAAGGAATCCGCCTGGCTGAAGGGGCGACTGGTCTTCGACGGCGAACCGCTGTCGGCCGTTGTCGCGGAGATGAACCGCTTCTCCGAGCGCAAGCTGTCGCTGGCCGATCCAGCCCTGGGCGCGACGCCGGTCAGCGGTGTCTTCAAGACCGGCCAGATCGACGCCTTTGTCGCGGCGCTCAAGACCTATGGCCTGGCCGATGTCGGCCGCGCCGACGACAAGCGGGTCGAGCTGGTGCGCCCTCGCGCCTAACGCGCGACGCGATCTTGAGAAAATTTGCGGACCCAGGTGAGGTGAGGGCGCGGCCCTACGTCATATAGGTGGGCGCCCGCTTGGCGTCGTCCTTCGCTACCCGGGGAAACCGTTCCATGAAGCTTTCCGCTCTGAAGCTCGCCCTTCTGTCCGCCAGCATGGCGACGGGCGTGCTCGCGACCCAGGCCCACGCCGCGCCGCTCAACGACGCCGCCCGCGCCCAGATCCTCAAGGCCGTCGACGCCGACGCCCCGCAGATCCAGGACGCCGCGCTGAAGATCTGGGGCTTCGCCGAGGTCGGCTACCAGGAGGTCAAGAGCTCGGCCCTGCTGCAAGGCCAGCTAAAGGCCGCCGGCTTCGACGTGAAGGCTGGCATCGCGGGTGAGCCGACCGCCTTCGTGGGCAGCTTCAAGAACGGCGCCGGCCCCGTCATCGCCATCCTCGCCGAGTTCGACGCCCTGCCGGGCCTGGCCCAGACGGCTGAGCCCGTGAAGACCGGCATCCCTGGCCAGGTCGCCGGCCACGGCTGCGGCCACAATCTGTTCGGCGCCGCCTCGGTCGGCGCCGCCGTCGCCATCAAGGACTGGATGGTGAAGAACAACATCAAGGGCGAACTGCGCGTGTTCGGCACGCCCGCCGAAGAGGGCGGCTCGGGCAAGGTCTATCTGGTCCGCGACGGCCTGTTCAACGACGTAGACGCCACGCTGCACTGGCATCCGTCCAACGAGAACTCGGCCGTCCAGGGCGTGTCGATGGCCAATATCAGCGGCAAGTTCCGGTTCCACGGGATCTCGGCCCACGCCGCCGGCGCGCCTGAAAAGGGGCGCTCGGCCCTGGACGGCGTTGAGGTCATGGACGTCGCCACCAACTTCCTGCGCGAGCACACCCCGGACAAGACCCGGATCCACTACGTGATCACGGCGGGCGGCACGGCCCCCAACGTCGTGCCCAACTTCGCCGAGGTCTACTACTACGTCCGTCACCCCGATCCGGCGGTGGTCAAGGATGTCTGGGCCCGTGTCGAGAAGGCCGCCGAGGGCGCAGCCATGGCCACCGGCACCACGGTCGAAAAGGAAATCACCGGCGGTGTCTACGCCCTGCTGCCCAATGACACCCTGGGTCGCGTGATGGACGCCAACCTGCGCAAGGTCGGCGGAATCACCTGGACTCCGGAGGAGCAGGCCTTCGCCAAGAAGATGCAGGAGAGCCTGCCCGGCGCGCCGTCGATCGACACCGTCAAGACGATCGAGCCCTACAAGGTCGAACTGGAAGGCGGCGGCGGCTCGACCGACGTTTCGGACATCAGCTGGGTCACCCCGACCGTGGGTCTGGGCACCGCCACCTTCGTGCCGGGCTCGGCCGGCCATAGCTGGCAGAACGTGGCCGCCGCCGGCTCGTCGATCGGCGTCAAGGGCGCCGTCAACGCGGCCAAGACCCTGGCGCTGACGGGCGCGGACCTGTTCTCCAACCCAGACGTCGTCAAGAAGGCCAAGGCCGAGCTGGACCAGCGTCGCGGTCCGAACTTCGCCTACAAGGCCATGCTGGGCGACCGTCCGCCGGCGCTCGACTACCGCAAGCCCGCCTCGGCGGGTCGCGAATAACGATCGTTTCCCCCGGCGATCGTCAGCGGCCGGCGCCGTCCTTCCCGGGCGCCGGCCGCGCACCTTTTTTGGGCGTCCATTGGAGTTCGGCTTGGTCCAGACCATCACCATCAGCCTCGAGCGTTTCGAAGTGCTCAAGGCCGCCTTGCCGGCGATCACGCGCGAGCACCTGACCGACGTCTACGGCATCAGCGAGACGACCTGGATCAAGCTGCGCAGGGGCGAGCCGATCAAGCTCAAGACCTGGGAGCGGATCCAGGCGCGGCTGGCGCGGCGGATATCTCTATCGGGATCCGGCGGCGATCATCGTCTGTCCGCCGCGACGGGCCGATAAGGGAAACGAGGTCCCAAGAGGCCCGTTCGCGGAGGGCCACCCGCGCCGGGAACCAAGGCGCACTGAACCGCAGTCATACAGGCGATTCCCGCGCGAGCGGAGCCGACTGATCGTGTCTGGACGAAGCCGAAGGCCGTCCTGGCGCCGTGAAACCGCTGACATTCGACAACTCGTGGACGCGAGAAATTTTCCCCGCGCGGCCTTACGGCGCCGCGGCGCTCATTTCCGGCATGACGCCTCTTGCCATCGATAGCAATGTTATCCCAATATAAATAGTATTATTCCGACATGTGGGAGCTTGGGTGTCTATGCGCGCCTTTGGTCCCTGAGCGACAAGACGGAGCCGGCGCAGTTCGGCCCGAGGGAAGGGAAACATGCAGAACAAGGCATTCCGCGCGCCCGTCAGGTCGCTTCGAACCGCCGCCTCCACGAGCGTCCTGGCGATCGCCCTTCTGTCCGCGGCGCCCGCCGCTTGGGGCCAGGCCCAGACACCGCCGACGGACGCCGCGACCGTCGACGAGATCGTCGTCACGGGCTTTCGCGCCTCACTGAACAATGCGCTGGCGATGAAGCGCACCGAGAACGCCGCCGTCGACAGCATCGTCGCCGAGGACATCGGCAAGTTCCCCGATAGCAACCTCGCCGAGTCGATGCAGCGGATCCCTGGCGTGACCCTGTCGCGCGGCGATGGCGGCGAGGGGCGAAACATCTCGGTGCGGGGGCTTGGCCCAGGCTTCACCCGCGTGCGCATCAACGGCATGGAGGGCGCGGCCCAGACCGGCTCGTCCGATATCTACGGCGCAGGCAACAACGGCCGCAGTTTCGACTTCAACGTCTTCCCGACCGAGATCTTCTCCTCGCTGGCGGCGCGCAAGACCGCCTCCGCCGACGTGGAGGAAGGCTCGCTGGGCGCGACGATCGACTTGCGCGCGCCGCGTCCGTTCGACTCGAAGGAAGACCAGGTGCTGACCGCGACCGCGCGCGGCGTTTACAACAGCGTCTCCAAGAGCACGGACCCGCGGTTCTCGCTGCTGGCGTCCAAGAAGCTGACCGACAGCTTCGGCGTGCTCGGCTCGATCGCCTACCAGGACCGGAACATCCGCGAGGTCGGCTATTCGGCCGTGGACATCCTGTCGGCGAACACCAACGGCCTGACGGTCGACGGCGTCGTCCATCCGTTCTGCACGCCGATCGGCTACGCCACGACCAGCCCGTCGCCCATCGCTCAGGCCGGCAAGGGCGCCACGGCCGCCAACTGCAGCACCAACAATCCCCGGACCAGCACGCTGGCGGCCTACAACGCCGTGGCCGCCCTGCGTCGCAGCGACCTGCCCAACATCCCCGGCAGCGGCGCCTTCCTGCCGCGCCTGCCGCGCTATGTGAACTCCGAGCAGGACGCCAAGCGCCTGGGCGGCACGCTGTCGTTCCAGTGGAGGCCCAGCAGCGACACCGACGTCGCCCTCGACCTGATCTATTCGAAGTTCAAGGTCGAGCGCCGCGACAACTACATCGCCGCCATCGCCTTCGGCCGGAACGTCAACAACAACGGCCAGCCGATGGTGTCGGTGCGCGATATCCAGTTCGATTCCCAGGGGTCCCTTGTCTACGGCCTCTTCGACGGGGTGGACGTGCGCTCGGAGGGCCTGGTCGACCGCTTCACCACCGAGTTCAAACAGGCCAACCTCGATTTCCGCCATCGCTTTAACGACAAATTCGAGGTCAGCGGCGTGGTCGGGCGCTCGGTCTCCAAGTGGGACGGCACGCTGCGCCTGCAGACCTTCATGGACGCGATCGACGTCGACAACTTCAGCATCGACTTCCGCGACGGCGGCGACACGCCGAAGATCTCGTACGGCTTCGATGTCGCCAACCCGGGCAACTTCGCCTACGGGCCGGCGCTGGCGGACGGCACGGTGCTGGGCGGCTTCACGGCCCAGGGGCGGCCGCAGTTCAACAAGACGATCAGCTCGACCGCCGAGCTGAACGGCAAGTGGGACCTGTTCGACGCTGTCACGCTGAAGTTTGGCGGCCAGTTCCGCGAGAGCGACTACACGAGCTATCAACTGAACATCGTGCCGACGAGCACGGCGGTCGTGGCGCTGCCGGCGGGGACGACACTCGCGAGCGTCACTCGGCGGATCACCGGCCTGGACAAGCTGTGGGGCGATGGCGCGCCCGCCGCCTGGGCCGCGATCGATCCGGCCAAGTGGCGCCAGGCCACGGGCTTCGACTCCTTCAAGTACTGCGGGGTCGAGTGCGGCGCGGGCTCGTCGCGGATCAAGGAGACCATCAAGAGCGGCTACGCCATGGCCGACTTCCACATCGAGGACGCGCTGCCCGTGCCCGTCCGCGGCGATGTCGGCGTGCGCTACGTCAAGACCGAACAGCTGGCGATGGGCCACATCCCGATCGCGGCCCCGGCTGGCTCGACCTATCCGACGGTCGGCCAGCGTAACGAGGTCGATCGTTCGTACGACGACTGGCTGCCCTCGGCCAATGTCGTGCTGGAGTTCACCCCCAGCCTGCTGGGACGCCTGTCGGCGGCCAAGGTCATGTCGCGCGCGGAACTGGCGTCACTGACCCCGTCCAGCGGCGTCAACGGCATCACCCGCACCGGCACGATCAACAACCCGTTCCTCGACCCGATCCGCGCCGACACCTACGACGCGGCGCTGGAATGGTACTTCCGGCCCGGCTCGCTGGTCTCGGTGGCCTACTTCCACAAGAAGATCGACACCTTCATCCAGCGCGTCACCAGCCAGGTGCCGTTCAACCAGCTGGGCCTTCCGGACGCGCTGCTGGCCAATACCGGCGCCGCGCCCACCGACGTCTTCACGGTCAGCCGCATCGAAAATACGCCCGGCGGCCCGCTGTCGGGCGTCGAGCTGAACCTGCAGGCGCAGCTGGATTTCCTGCCCGGAATCTGGAGCCACTTCGGCGTGCTGGCGAACTACACGCACGTCACTTCGGAGATCAATTACATCCTGGCCAGCGTCAACGGCGCGGTGACGGCCTCGACGACAGCGGATCTGACGGGGCTGTCGCGCGATTCCGCCAGCGGCACGTTCTACTATGAGGACGACCGCTTCAGCGTCCGCGCCACCGGCAGTTATCGCGGCAAGTACATCCGCGGCATCCCCGCCTCGCCGGGCAGTGATCTGCAAGGCAATGACGCGACCTTCTATCTGGACGCATCGGCCTCCTACGCGATCAATGACCACTGGAAGGTGATCGTCGAGGCGCAGAACCTGACCGACGAGCAGAACCGCCTCTACATCGACAGCAAGCGTCAGGACACGCTGTTCCAGACGCGGATCGGGCGAACCTTCACGGTCGGCGTGAACGCACGGTTCTGATCGCGTGGGCGTGGGCGGGCTCGTCTTCGGACGAGCCCGTTCGCCCTTCCAAGGCTCTCGTGGGAGTTCGGATAATGAAGCGCCGAGTCTGGTCCGCGCGCTCATCGGTCCCGCGGCCATGATGGAGACGTCCAAGATCTCCTCCAGCCAGACCTTGGTGCGGGCGATGGACCTGCTCGACGCCTTGCGTGAGGGGCCGCGCGACCTGAAGGGCTTGCAGGCCAAGCTTGGCCTCTCTCGCAGCACCGTCCACCGGCTGGCCAGTCTGCTGGTTGATCGACAACTGCTCGCGGTGACGGACCGACGCTACCGCTTGGGGCCTGGGCTGATCCATCTGGGCTTCAAGGCCCAGGAACAGCGCGACCTGATCACGATCGCGAGGCCTTTCCTCGCCGACCTGACAGCCGAGACGGAAGAGGCGACCAACCTGGCCGTCCGGGACGGCGACGAGATCGTCTATGTCGCTCAGGTCCCGGGCCAGCGGCGGGTCGCGGTGCGCCACAGCATCGGCGATCGTAACCTCGTCGCCGACACGGCGTTGGGGCGAGCGCTGCTGGCCGATGTCGGCAAGGTTCAGCTTAAGCGCATGTTTCTCGACACGTCCTGGGCGTTCGTCGAGGGCTGTGTCCTGCACCGCGAGGATGGCCGCGACCACATCTGCTGCATAGCCGCGCCGATCCGCGAAGCGAGCGGGGCGATCGTCGCCGCGATCAGCCTGTCGAGCACGCCGCGATATATGGACCCTGACCGCATGCGCAGGCTGTCGCCCCGCGTTCGCGCGGCGGCCGCGAGCATCAGCGTGGAGCTGGGCTTCGGCGAATTCTAGAGTCTTGGCTAGCGCGTCGCGCGCGGCGTGACGACCAGGACGCCGTCGGCGCGCGGGCGCACGTCGACCGGCAAGGCGGTGGGCAGGCTGGCGACGAAGGTCCGGGATTGGTCGGCGCGGAAGCTGGCGGTCACGCGCAGCTCGGCCACGGCGGGCGCCGCGACCACGCGCACGGCCGAAAAGCGACCAATATCGGCGGCGACGTCGGTCAAGCGGGCCGAGACATAACTCAGGCGGCCCCGACGCCAGCCGGCGATGGCGTCCGGATCGGCCAGCTTGGCCCGGTGCGCGCCGCGGGTGTCCAGGGTGACGCTGTCACCCCGGGACAGAACGGCGTCGAAGGCCGGTCCGCCTTCGTCGCGATGCACGGCGACGCGGCCGCGCGCGACCGAGACGCCGATCTCGCCGCTCGGGGCGCGACGGACCTCGAAGCGGGTCCCTAGGACCGTGACCTGCGTCTGGCCGGCCTCGACCTTGAACGGACGGCCTCGCGCGTGGCGGACGTCGAACAAGGCCTCGCCGCGCTCCAGCACATAGTGACGGCCGCCGAACAAGCCGGTCTTCCGCAGCCGCGTTTCGGGCGCGAGGGTCGCGACGCTGCCATCGCTCAGCGTGGCGGTCCGAACGACGCGGTCGCTTTGCAGGATCTCGGGCGGGCGCGTGGCCAAACCGATGCCGATCGCCAGGCAGGCGGCCAGCGGCAGGGCGGCGGCCGCCGCCCAGCGCCAGGCCGGCGCGCGAGTCTGGCGTTGCTCGCGGGCCAGGACATCGACGCTGCTCAGCGCCAGCATCAACCGCTCGGCCTCGTCATAGGCCTGGGTGTGGCGTGGATCGGCGGCCAGCCAGTCGCGCAGGGCGTCGGCGCGTTCGGGCGGCAGGCGCTCGCCAAACACGGTCAGGGCCCAGTCGCGGGCCTGTCCTGCGATGTCGCCCTCAGGCGCGGCGGTTGCGTTCACGAGACAATCCTCGAAAGTCTATCTGTCCGCCGGCGACCGCGCGCTGGCAGGCGGCGACGGCCTCGCCGACCGTCTTGCGCACCAGCGCCTCGGAAACGCCGTTCTGGCGGGCGATCTCGGCAAAGCTGAGACCCGCCACGCGATTGGCCGCCAGGAAGCGGCGGTGGCGCGGGGGCAGGCCTTCGACAACACGGCTCAACACGCCCAGCTCTTGCTTGGCGATGATGATCCGCTCGGCGTCCGGTTCGGCGTCCGCCTCCAGGGTCGGCGCGGAGGCCGACACCAGGCGAGAAGCCAGCTTCTGACGTCGCAGGGCGTCGCGCGCGAGATTGATGGCTACGCGAAACACGAAGGCCCTTGGGCTCTCGTGGTCCTGGTTCGCCGGTCGCTCGCCGAGCTTGACGAAGGCCTGTTGCGCCAGGTCCTCGGGCTCGGGAGGGCCGGGTCCGAACCGCGCCCGAAGAAAACGGCGCAGGTCCTCCCAGTCGTCGCAGTAGCTCTCGCGGAAGGCCATCTGGCCGCTCCACGTTCGCACGTCGTTATCGGCGCTCGGCCGCTGCGGTTTCGCCACGGCCCCTCCCATCTTCTCTCGCGCCGTTTATGCCGCCGACGATGCGGGTTTGCGGCGTTCCATTCAATGCGCCGACAAAAAAATCGCGGGCGCGATGGTTTTGTTGTGCGGATCGGCTCAGCTCATTCGTTGAATAAGGTTTGATGGCGATTTTGTGCAAGTATTTGCCCTGTAAATCGCATGTGACCGGTAACTTTTCTCTTTCGAATTTAAATTCGGCATGTTTATGTCGCAACAAGTGACACCGGTGTCCAACCGGGAAAGCGGCGTTTTCGCCGGTTAGGGAAGGGGAGGCGGGCCAGTTGCGAGCCCCGAGCGATATTGATCGCCTTGCGCGGATCGCCTCGAACGGACGAGGCGCCCATGCGCGTTGACGGCGCCTTTGTACAATCCTTTGTGGACTACTCGCGCATGGACCGCGAGGTCAGCGACGTGCTGGTCCACGCCCTGTTGGGCCGCATGCGCCAGGCGCTGCTGGACGGCCTCAGCCTGGACGTGCCGGGGATCGGCGAGCTGACCATCCATCAGTCGCGCCCTCGCGCTCTCGTCAACCCGACCAGCGGCCAGACCCGTGAGCTGGGCGGCGAACGGACGATCCTTTTTCGACCGGACAGGACCCTGGTGCGCGAGTTGAACGCCGCCGGGAAGGACCACGATGTCGCCTGACCGCAACATGCCGCAGGGCGTCTTCGCGCGCCGCAAAGCCACGGCCGACTAGGGGCCGCCACCCGGCGGAGGGACGGACTCAAGAGAAGCCCGCCGCCCACACCGACATCAGATTGGGGAGGAAACCAATGACCATCCATCGAGACCAAAACAAGAAGAGGGCCTGGCTGCTGGCCGGCATTTCCACCGCCGCGGTCGTCGCCGCCGCGCCGGGCTTCGCCGCCGCTCAGGACACGGCGGCCGCGCCGGCCAGCTCGCCCGACACCGTCACTGAAGTGGTCGTCACCGGCTACCGCGCCGCGCTGCAAAGCGCCCTGACGCTGAAGAAGAACTCGGACGTGATGATGGACGCCATCAACGCCGAGGACATCGCCGACTTCCCCGACTCCAACCTGGCCGAGTCGCTGCAGCGCCTGCCGGGCATCTCGATCGACCGCGACAACGGCGAAGGCCGCACCATCAGCGTGCGCGGCCTGTCGGGCGACTTCAGCCGTGTACGGATCAACAACATGGAAGCGCTATCGACCGGCGCGGCCAACGACGCTGGCTCCAGCCCCAACCGCTCGCGCGCGTTCGACTTCAACGCCTTCGCCTCGGAGCTATTCAGCTCGGTGCGCGTGCGCAAGTCGTCTTCGGCCGAGGCCGACGAAGGCTCGCTGGGCGCGACCGTCGACCTGATCACCGGACGCCCGTTCGACTACAAGCGCAGCGCCGCGGCCTTCTCGGCCGAGGACTCCTACTATCAGAACGGCAAGAAGCACTCGCCGCGCGTCACCGGCCTGTTCTCCGACCGCTTCTTCGACGGAAAGATGGGCGTGCTGGTCTCGGCCGCCTGGGCCAAGCGCAATTCCGAGGATGACAACTATGCCCGCGGCACCGGTTCGTCGGACTATGTCTATCGCGGCTCGACCTGGACTGGCGACGAGTTGCCCGGCCGCGCCGGCTTCGCGGCCCCGACGGGCACGGTGTTCAGCGCCCTGATCCCGACCACCCTGACCGGCTCGGCTCTGGACGCCTACAAGGCCAACCCGGCCAACTACTACAACCCGTTGTCCAACCCGGCCGCCTATGCGGCGATGACCGGCTCGGACCCCGCCGCCTACGCCAAGCTCTATCCAGGCTGCGCGGCGGTGACGTCGGCGCCGGTCGCGGGCCTGACCCCGACGACGCCGGGCTGCAACAATTCGTTGGTCCGCTTCCCGGCCCTGCCGTCGATCCAGCAGCGCAATGTCACGACCGAGCGCCTGGGTCTGACAGGCTCGTTCCAGCTGCAACTGGCCGAGCGCACCCGCCTGACCGTCGACGGCCTTTATTCAAAGTTCGAGAGCGAAAGCACCAACTACCAGCTGGGTCCCGTCGGCCTGAACCGCAACAACACCAACGCCAGCTACTCGTACGGCGCCAACGTCCCGACGGCCACGGCGCGCGCGGGCACGGCCTACACCGACGCCCAGCGCCGCGCGCTTTATCCCGGCACCTGCACTTTCGCCGCGGAGACCGAGCTTACCCCCGGCACCGACTGCGGCCAGTCGCTGAACAGCACGAGTCCGCTGCCGGGCTACACCTACAGCTACAACCCCAACAACCTGGACGCCTATGAGTACTACACCAACCCAGCGTCGCCCGGTTACGCTGGTCCGGCCGCTTCTCTGCCGTTCCGCGGCCAGCTGATCGGCCGGCCGGCGGTCAAGGTGCTGGACGCCGACGTCGTGGGCCAGAACGCGGAATATCTGAAGCTGAGCAATGTCGACTGGCGTTCAGCCGCCGACCGCGGCGCCTATACCACCGACTTCCGCCAGGTTTCGGTCAATGTCGACCACGAGTTCAGCGACAAGCTGAAGGCCACGGCCTCGGTCGGCGCCTCGCGTTCGGAGAACGTCAACGTCGGCACCCTGGTCGAGTTCAACGCCATGGACGTCCAAGCCCCGTTCGTCTTCGACGAGCGCGGCGCGACCGGCATGCCCAAGTTCGACGCGGGCTTCAACGCCGCTGACCCGAACAACTGGGGCATCGTGAAGGGCTTCTCGGGCATGCGCCACTATCGGCGCACGACGGTCAACGACTACAAGGGCGGCAAGATCGACGTCACCTACGAGCTCGACGACCACTGGACCATCAAGACCGGCATCACCAAGCGTGAGTTCCAGTTCTCGACCGACCAGTACGAACGCAACAACGACCTGCTGAACCCGACCGAGAAGGAAGCCAAGGTCTCGGTGGCGTCGTTGAGCCAGGTGATCGAGTTCGGCAACGGCCTCGATGTGCCGGCCGGTTCGACGACCAGCTTCATCGTTCCCAACATGGAGGCGTTCAGCAACGTCTTCGGCTTCGACTGCAACTGCATCAACAAGTTTGGCGACTTCACGATCACCCGGAAGCGCAACCGCACCGCCACCTTCGGCGTGACGGAAAAGAACCTGTCGTACTACGCGCAGTTCAACTTCGACTACGAAGTCTGGAACGGTCGTCGCCTGTTCGGCAACGTCGGCGTCCGCCAAGCGGAAACGGACGTCCTGGCCTATGGCGAGACGACCGCTGGCCGCCGCATCACCGGCGAGAACCACTACACCGACACCCTGCCGTCGGGGAACCTGACCTGGGAAGCCTACGACAACCTCTACATCCGCTTCGCCGCGGCCAAGGTCATGGCTCGGCCGTTGCTGGGCAATCTGTCGCCGGCCATCACCGGCGTCAGCATCCCAAGCGATGGCTCAAATATTGGCGGTACGCTGACGGTCGGCAACACCAAGCTCTCGCCGTTCCGCGGCAAGGCCTACGACGTCGCCGCCGAGTGGTACTTCAACAAGGGCGGCCTGATCAGCTTGGGCTACTTCCGCAAGGACATCTCCAGCTTCCCGCAGACGGTCTTCTATGAAGCGCCGCTGTCGCAGTTCCTGGACGCCGACGCCCTGGCGGCCCTCAAGCTGCAGTACCCGGCGGCGACCGGTGGCGACGTCTTCCGCCGCGCCTATATCGACGCCGACAACCCGGTCCTGGCGCGCCAGGTCCGCGACGCGCCCGGCGGCTACCTGCAGGGCTGGGAGTTCAACTTCCAGCAGGACCTGACCTTCTTGCCCTGGTACTTCAAGAACCTGGGCGTCCAGTTCAACATGACCAAGCTGGACACCGAACTGACCTATATCCTGGATCCGGGCACCGTGGTGGCCGGCGCCGGTACGGTCACCAAGCCGCCCACCTATGGCAAGGGCCCGTGGCTCGGCGCTTCTCCCAAGGGCCTGAACTTCACGCTGTACTACGAGACCGAGAAGTTCAACGCCCGCGTCTCGGTGGCCAAGCGCGACGCCTACAAGACCAACTATCCGCTCACCTCGGGCAACTGCGATCCCGGCCTGCAGTCGAGCGGCGCGGCGTGCGACAGCCCGCTGATCAACGAGTTCGGCTCCTCGGCGGCGACGACCAATGTCGACATGTCGGTGCGCTGGTCGCCGCTGAAGAAGGTGAGCATCACCTTCGAGGCGCTGAACATCACCGACGAGAAGGCGACCCGCTACAGCTATACCGATCCGGTGATCCAGTCGTACGGCGCCAGCGGTCCGAACTACCGTCTGGGCGTCCGCTACAAGTTCTAGGCTGACTTCCTCTTATCCCCGGGCCGCCTCCAACGGCCCGGGTCCAGAGCGACGCCGGCGACCTCTCGCCGGCGTCGTCCTTTTTGGGACGGAGTGTGGGATGTTCTCGCGACGCACTTTGCTGGGCTCGGTCACGGGCCTGCCTTTCCTGGGACGCGCCGCCAAAGCGGCGACGGGGCCGTCGGTCGCGGAGGTCAAGGCGACCATGGCCCGTGCCACGCGCTTCATGACCGACAAGGTCGCCGTCCACGGCGGTTATGTCTGGTCCTATCTGGCGGACTTCTCGCGCCGCTGGGGCGAGATGGAGGCCTATCCGTCCATGGTCTGGACCCAGGCGCCAGGCACGCCGGAGATGGGGCAGATCTTCCTCGACGCCTATCATGCCACCGGCGACGAGACCTATTACAAGGCCGCCGAGCAGGCCGGTTCGGCCCTGATCGCCGGACAGCATCCGTCGGGCGGCTGGAACTACATCATCGACTTCGCAGGCGAGGCCAGCTTGCGCCGTTGGTACGAGACGATCGGGACCAACGGCTGGCGGCTCGAGGAATTCCAGCACTACTACGGCAACGCCACCTTCGACGACCATGTGACGGTCGAGTGCGGCCGCTTCCTGTTGCGCCTGCACCTGGAGAAGGGCGATCCCAAGTATCGCGCCGCCGTCGACAAGGCGGTCGATTTCGTTCTGAAGAGCCAGTACCCGAGCGGCGGCTGGCCCCAGCGCTGGCCGCGCATGGGCGCGTTCTCCAAGCAGGGACGGCCCGACTATACCGGCTTCATCACGCTGAACGACGAGGTCGCCGAGGAGAACATCAGCTTCCTGCTGCTGGTGCTGCAACAGCTGAAGGACGAGCGAGTGCGCGAGCCCGTCAAGCGCGCCATGGAACTGATCATCGCCCTGCAACAACCCCAGCCCGCGCCGGGTTGGGCCATGCAGTACGATCTGGACTTGAAGCCCGCGACGGGGCGCACCTATGAGCCAGTGTCGATCACGCCGCATGGCACGGCCGCGGCGGTGATCCAGCTGCTCGACTACTACCAGCAGACCGGCGAGCGGAAATATCTGGTCCGAATCCCCGAGGCGCTCGACTGGCTGGCCAGCGTCGAGATCCCGCCGGGGAAGCGCGGCCCCGACGGGCGCAACTTCTACCGCAACTACGATCCGGCGACGGGCAAGCTGCTGGGCGGCCATCGCAAGGGCTCGAACAGCCAGAACGGGACCTTCTGGGCCGACTTCAACACCGAAGACACGCGGGCCGAAAAGCACATCAACGTCGCGGCCCTGCGGGCCCGCTACGACCGCGTCGCGACGATGTCGCCGGAGGCGGCGACCAAGAACTCAGTCCTGATGGGGCGTGGTCCGTCGCTGCCGCCGCCCTACATCGTCAGCCATGTCGGCGGCTCGGACCTGAACGTCACGGTCTCCGATGGCAAGCGCGCGGCAGCCGTGACCGAGTTGGTCGCGGGCCTGAACGCCGAGGGCTACTGGCCCGTGGAGCTGCGGACGACCAGCCACCCCTACCAGGGACCCGGCCCGGCCGCGCCGCCGCCAGGTTTCGTCGATGCCGGCCAGGTCGGCGACGCCTGGGACACCTCGCCCTTCACCCTGCCCAGCGGCCCGATGGGCATTTCCACCGGCGCCTATATCAACAACATGGCGCGACTGATCAGCTATCTGCGGACCCAGAAGGCATGAACTCCAACGCGATGACGCGCCGCGCGGCGCTGGCCGGACTGTCGGCCCTGCCTGCCGTCGCGCGGGCCACGAGCCCTGGGCCGGCGGCCTACGCCCTGTCCCCCGACATCGTGGTGGCCAAGGACGGCTCGGGCCAGTTCAGCTCGATCCAGGCGGCGCTGAAGTCCATCCCGACCGACAACCGCGAGCGCAAGGTGATCCTGGTCCGCAACGGCTTCTACGACGAGGCCGTGCGGGTCGACGCGCCCTACGTGACCCTGCGCGGCGAAAGCCGGCTGGGCGCGCGGCTGCGGGCCAACCGCCCGGCCAACGAGATCAAGGACGAGATCGGCCAGGGCGTGCTCAACATCGCCGCTACCGCCCACGACTTCGTCCTCGAGCACATGACCGTGCACAACACCGTCACCGTCGCCGGCCCGCACGCCTTCGCGGTGCTGGGCCGCGCCGACCGCACGATCATCCAGGACGCCGACCTCCTCAGCCTGGGCGCGGACACCCTGGCCTTGTGGCGGAGCGAGAAGTCCAAGGCCGAGGCCGGCCTGTCGGAAGCGCCGGGCGCGACGCCGCTCAGCCCCGACGGCGGGCGCTACTATCACACTGGTCTGCGCGTGACGGGGGCGGTGGACTTCGTCTGCCCGCGCGGCTGGTGCTTCATGGCCGACTCCGAGATCGTCCAGGTCTATCCGCGCGCCGAGGCCGCCGTCTGGCACGAGGGCAAGGGCAATGCGGACAAGAAGTTCGTCATGAAGAGCTGCACGTTCGACGGCCCGCCGAACTTCTATCTGGGCCGCCATCACCGCGACGCGCTGTTCTATTTCATCGACTGCGCCTTCTCCGAGCGGATGCGCGACAAGCCGACCTACCAGGTGGTCTATCCGCTGGATGGCGGGACCCCGACTCCGGCGGACATCGAGCGCAATCGGGTGGCGGCCGCCGAGACCCAGTGGGGCGAGCGGCGCTACTTCCACAACAGCCACCGCGCGGGCGGCGACTACGCCTGGATGGCCGACAATCTGGGCAAGACCCAGGCGGCCAAGATCGACGCGGCCTGGACCTTCGCCGGGACCTGGAATCCCGAGCGCGTTGACGGCCCGCGCGTGACCGGCGTCGCCGAGCAGGGCGGCCGGACGCGCCTGACCTTCGATCGTCTCGTGACGGTCAAGGGCGCGCCCCAGCTGGTCTCGGTCAACGGTCAGGCCGGCAAGTATGTCGAAGGCAGCGGGACCAACGTTCTGGCCTTCGAGACGGCCGGCAAGCCAGCGCGCCTGGACTTTGCCCAGGGCGCCGTGATCGGCACGGAGGCTGTCTCGAAGACGGCCTTCGCGCGGACCACGCTGCCACGTCGGTGATGACCCGACTGTCGCGGGTCAGCCCGTGAAGACCTTCCGTCCGCGCTCCACCGACATCCGGTGCGAGCCGGAGAGGGCGGTCGAGCGGGCCTTGATGGTTTGCAGGAACAGCCACTCGCCCGTGATCCGCTGGGGCGTGACCTCGATCATCATGTAGCCGCGCTGGCTGGTGTCGGCCCATTTCAGCTCGGGATTGGCGGCCATGAAGCCGCGCGCCACGACCTTGGGATCGGCCCCCATGTCGCCTTCCATGCCGTTGGAGGTCACCGCCTGGCCGGCGAACTCGACGCCGGCGGGACGGCCGTCCTCGACCAGGCCGTAGGCCCAGGCGTTGTGGCTGTCGCCCGACAGCATGACGAGGTTGGCGTCGGCGGCTTGGGCTGACTTCAGGAGGCGCGAGCGGGCGGCGGGGTAGCCGTCCCAGCGGTCCATCCACATCGGCAGACCTGCTTGCGCGGCGCGGATGTTGTTCTTGTAGCCCGCGACCTTCTTTTCGCTCACCTCGGGACGCAGCCAATCCACGGCCTCCTTGGGCATGACCGTCCGTCCCAGGATGGTGCCCATGCCGACCAACTGCCACGTGTCTTTCGTGGCCTTCATCTGGTGGGCCAGCCAGCTCTCCTGCGTGGAGCCCATCATCGTCGCCGACGGATCCTTCCAAACGCCGTCGCGGAACGTCTTGAGAGCCGCGTCGGGATCGGCGGCCTTGAAGGTCGCGCCGATGTCGGCGGGCTTGGTGCGGGCCAGCAGGCGCGATTCCGTGCGGTACAGGGTGGCCAAGGTCCCGATCGGATAGGCCTTCCACGGCTCGTCTGAGACCGGCATCCACTCGCGATAGACCTGCATGGCCGCCGCGCGGCGAACGTTCCAGTCGCCTTCCTTGTCCGGCTGGTGGTTCTGGGCGCCGGCCTCATAGCTGTCGTTGGACGACTCGTGATCGTCCCACAGGGCCACCATCGGGGCCAGCTGGTGCAGGCGTTGCAGGTCGGGATCGGCGCGATAGCTGGCGTAGCGCAGGCGGTAATCGGCTATGGCCAGGATCTCGGTGACCGGCAGCAACTGCTCCTTGCGGCCCTGCGCCCAATCGGCCTCACGGGTCGAGGCGACGCCGTATTCGTAGATGTAGTCGCCGGTGTGCAGCCACAGGTCCACGTCCTTGCGCGCCGCCGCGTGGCCGTAGGCGTTGAACAGGCCCTGGGGCAGGTTCGAGCACGAGAAGACCGCCAGGTTGAAGCGATTCACCGGCCCCCGCGGCAAGGTCTTGGTGCGGCCGACGGGCGAGCGCTCGCCGTTCGGGGCGATGAAGCGGTACCAGTAGACGGTCCCGGGTTTCAATCCGTCGACGGTGATCTTGACGGTCCAGTCGCGATAGGCGCCGGTGCGCACGACGCCGCCGGAGACCACCTTGGCGAAGTCTGGATCCAGGGCGACCTCGGCCTCCAGCCGCACGAAGCCGTCGCCAGCCAGCGGGACGTAGCGCGTCCACAGCAGCATGGCGTCGGGGCCAGGCTCGCCGCTGGCGACATTGTGGGTGAAGCCGCTGGCGCCCAGCAGTTGCCGGGCGACGGCCTGGCCGGCCGGCGACATCAAGGCGCCCAGGCCAAGCCCGCCCAGAACCAGGCCGCGACGATCGATCTTCAGAACCATGAGGTCCTCCGCATAAAAGAAAACTCCCGCGGCTGGAGGGCCGCGGGAGTGAAGTTGCTCAGGGGAAAACTAGAAGGTGCCCTTGATGCCGACGTTCCACATCGAGCCGTAGATGCTGTACTGCTGCACCCGGGTGCGGACGTTCGAGTAAACGACGTCAGGCGCGTTGAAGATGTTGCGGCCGGCCAGCATGACCTCGAACTGCTTGTTGATCTTGTAGCTGGCGCTGACGTTCCACAGCTCGCGGGCGGCGCGGTAGAGGGTGCCGTTGTTGGCGGTGGTCGGGGTGTTGCTGAGCGCGCTGGTGCGGGCCGACGACTGGTAGTTGCCGGTCAGTTGCAGGTCGAACTTGCCGTAGCTGTAACGCAGACCCCAGTTGGCCGAGGTCTTGGGCAGGTTCACGCGCACGCCGTCGGGATCGACCTTGGTGACCGAGGCCCGCAGGCCCAGGCCGCGCAGCGCGCCCGGCAGGAAGGTCAGTTGCTGGTCGTATTCCAGCGTGATCCCCTTGTTGGTGCTGGTGCCCGGCAGGTTCTGGGCGCTGCGGAATGTGTAGCCGGCGTAGTCGGCGGGGTTGTAGCCGACGTCCTCCGGGTTCACCGTGATGCCGGTGACCTGCATGTCCTGGACGTCCAGCTGATAGGCCGAGATGCCGATGATGCCCGACGGCTCGAGGTAGTACTGCAGGCTGGCATAGTACTTGGTCGAGTGCTCGGGCTTGAGCAGCGGGTTGGGCACCGTGACGATCAGGTTGTTGTCGTCGACGGCCACGACGCCGCCCAGGTTGCCGTAGTCGGGGCGCAGGATCGACTGGCTGAAGGCCAGCTGGCCGACCAGTTTCTTGGAGAGCTCGTACTTGGCGCCGCCGCTCCAGAACCAGTCGTCATACTCGCCCTCGCGGGTCGTATATGTACCGTTGCGGTACTGGTACAACAGACCGGCGACGGTGCTGGTCGACAGGCCCGCGGCGGTCACTTCCTTGGCCGAGCGGATGTCGGCGACGCGCGCTTGGGTCTTCGTCTTTTCGTAGCGCAGGCCAAGGTCGAACTGGGCCTTGCCGATGCGCGGCTGCATCTCGGCATAGGCGGCGCTGACTTCTTCGCCGATCTTCTTGTTGTTATCCAGCTGGCGCTTCACGTTGCCGACCGTGTCGGGCACGAAATACTCGGGATGCTGGGCGTAAATATCGTAAACGCCGTAGTTGCTGTCGGCGCGCCAGTGCTGGTCATTGAGGTTGCCGGCGTCGAAACCGTGAATCTTGAAGGCGTAGTTTTGGGTCGCCGGGATCATTGCTTCCGGCGCCTTCTGAGTCAGGTCGCCGGTCGGGCCGACATACTGGAACTGCTTGTACGAGCCTTCGACGGTCTTCCAGGCGTTGGTGCGGTAGCTGGCGCCGCCCAGGACCTTCAGCTGGACCTTGCCGAAGGCCAGCTTCTTCTTCAGGTCCAGATTGGCGCTGTACATCTGGTTGTTGGCGTTCGACTGCGACGTGCGGATGTTGTTGCCGATGTCGTCGTCGCGGTTGAAGCTGGCCGGATCGCTCCACGGACGGCCCGCCGTCTGCTTGAGGGTCCAGGCGTTGGAGTCTTCCGACGCGCGGTCCAGGGTGAAACCGATGCGGGTCAGGTAGCTGTCGGTGCGCTGAAAGAAGCCGCGATCATTGTCCTCGAAATTGAATTCCGAACTGGAATAGCTGGTCCGCAGCAGGGCCTCGAACGTATCGCCGCGATACTCCAGCTTGGGCGCGAACACCCAGGCCGGGGTGCCGGCGTAGCGGTGCGAGTACTGGGTGTGCAGGCGGGTGCTGGTCCCGTTCGGGTTCACCACGATGTGGGTCCCGGTCGAGTCCGCCGTGGTCTGGCTGGCCGTCGTCGTGCCGAAGATCAGGTAGGTGTACTGGTTGAAGTACTCGACGTCGTAGAACGAGTAGCTGCTGCGCAGGGACAGCGCCAGCTTGTCGGTGATCTTGTAATCGAGGCTGAGATTGGCCGCCTTGCGGTGGGTCAGCTTCGGACCCGGGCGGTACATCAACTGGTAGGGAATGACCCGGCCGTTAGCCAGATACGACCAGTCGGTCTGGATGCGGTCTTGCTGGACGAAGTTGGCGTTGTAGCTGGCGTTGAACGCCACGCCGAGGCGACCGTCCAGGAATACGTCGGCATAGCCGAGCTGGGCCGACGGATAGATCGTCGAATGCTTCTTGTCGTCGGGCAGGTACTGGCGCGACAAGGTGCTGTCCGAGGTGCCGACGCCGCCGACCTGGAAGCGCAGCAGGCGGCTGCTGCGTTGGAAGGCATACTTGCTGCGCAGGTTGATGGCGCCGCCGGGGCTGTCGGCGTCCATGTTGGCCTGCAGCGTGTTGTTCAGCTCGATCGAGTCGATGCCGGTGATCGACATCTGTTCGAAGGAGTTCTGGCGCCCGGCGTTGTTGTTCGAGGTGGCCGTGGCCATCCGCGCGCCGTCGGTGGTGAAGGTCGAGTACTTCGGGTCCAAGCCACCGATGCGGACGGCCGTGGCGTCGACCTCGGTATAGTCCAGCGACAGGCCGGGCATGTTCTTCATGAACTCGCCGACGTCGCCCATGGTCAGGGCGCCGAAATTGTCGGCGGCCACGACGGTCTTGGCGTTGGTCGAGGCGCGGCGCTCCATGATGGCGGCCGCCTGGCCCTCGCGCTTGGCGGTGATGGTCACCGCCTCGACTTCACCGGCCGCGGCGGTATGGGCCCCAGGGTTCAGCGCGACCTCGATCGTGGAGGCCTGGCCGGGCGTGACCGTGACGACCGTGCGCGACTCCTGCAGGCCCGCATACTTGACCAGCACGCTGACATCGCCGGCCGGAACGCCGGACAGGCGGAAGTCGCCGCCGTCCTCCGAATAGGCGACGATCGACGCGCCTTCGACGCGGATTTCGGCGTTGCGGACATATTCGCCGGTGGCGGTGTTGAGGACGCGGCCCCGAACGATCCCGCTACCGACGCCGGCCTGGGGGCGCGAAACGCCCGTGGTCGAGGCGCGCAGGGTGATGGTCTGGCCATCGTCGCTGTCGATCGTGAGCGGCGTGCCGACGATCAGGCGGCGCAGCGCCGTGCGCACGTCCATCACACCCTTCACGGCCGGGGTCTGGATGCCGTCCAGCTGGCGGGCGGGCGCCACGATCTGCACCTGGCCCTGGCGAGCCAGTTCGGGAATGGCGCGCACGGCCGGCTGGGCCGGAATGTCGAACACTCGCTCCTGGGCGAAGGCGGGCGCGGCGATCGCCATGGCGACGACGGACACCCCGTAGGCGAGGCGGGAATAGCGAGAAGTCATTGGCTTTACGGCCCCCGATGATCGCGTTGTTTGCGACGTTGCCGGTTGAGAGCCGTCGGCCCGGGGTCTTCCGCTATATGTTGCAAAAACTTCTTATTGCGCGGCGGCCTGGGCGGCGTTCGCGCGGGTCAGTACGACCTTGTCGGCGCCCTGTTCCAGCCGGGCGTCGAACACCCGGGCGATAGCCCGGCTGAAGCCCACTGGATCGTTGGCGGCGAACAGGCCGGTGACCGGTTCGCGAGCCAGTTCGGCGTCCCGCACCTGGATGCGAGTGTCGCTGTAGCGAGCGAACTCGGCGGCGGCCTCGCCCAGGGTCTGGCCTTCGAAAGCCAGCTTGCCTTCGCGCCAGGCCAGCTCGCGGGTGACGATCTGCGGCGGGATCGGCAGCGGACGCTCGGTCGAGATATGGGCCGGATCCGACAGCGCCAAGCGTGTATTGGCCAGCACGGCGACGATCTTCGCGGAGCCGATCAGGGGCGCCGCCGACACGTCGATCTGACCGAGGTTCACCAGCACGTCGACGGGCTTCTCGTCCAGCTTGCGGACGCGGAAGCCGGCCTGGACCGTGCGCAGCCGCCGGCCGTTGACCTCGACGACGAAGGGCCGTTTTTCGTCGCGCGCCACGGAGAAATAGGCCTCGCCCTTCAGCAGGACGACCACGCGTTGGTCCTTGTCGTAGCGGACGCGGATGCGGCTGTCGGTGTTCAGGAGGACGGTCGAGCCGTCCTTCAGCGGGGTCAGGCGGATCTCGCCGCGCTCGGTGCTGATCACCGTCCCGGCCGCGGCCGAGGTCACGCCCAGGGCGGCCAGCGAGGCGGCGGCCGCGGCCGCGCCCGTCCAGGTCAGGGCCTGGCGACGCGACAGGCGCGGCCGACGCGTTTCGGTGAACACCGCCGGGTCGAACTCCGGACCGAGGGCCTGGGCCGACTCGCTCATCATCGACAGGGCGCGAGCGCGCAACATGGCGCCCTTGCTGCGCGGATCCCCGTTCAGCCAAGCCTGGTAGACCGCGTCCATCTCCGGCGACAGCGGCCCACGATCCAGCCGCGCCGTCCATTCGGACGCCGTCTGGTCAATGTCGCGACTGGTGTCTCGTTTGGCCATTTATCGGGGCGATCTCTGCTTCCGTAGTCCTAGAGGTTTGGGGTGGGGTGTTTCCGCTACGACCGAACCAATCAATCAGGAAGAGAATGCCTCGGGAGATGTGAGTCTCCACGGTATTTTCCGAAATTCGCATGCGGGCGGCGATCTCGCGTTGGGGCAGGCCCTTGACCCTTCGCAGCACGAACGCCTCGCGCGTCTTGAGCGGCATGGCCGCGATCGCCTTGGCCAGCTGCCGCAGCTCGTCGCGGTCGATCGTCCGCCGCTCGGGCGAGGCCGCGTCGTCGGGATGCTCCAGGCGCTCCAGGTCGTCGACCGCGTGGATCGCCACGATCCGCGCCCGGCGCACGTGGCGGGTGATCACCGAACGGGCCACCTGGAACAGGTAGGCGCGCGGATGGCGGATGTCGTCGACGCTCTCCAGCTCGGCCAGGATCGTATAGGCTTCCTGTATGATGTCGTCGGGATCCACGCCCGTTGGCGCGCCGCGGGACAGCCACCCCTTCAGCGCCGGCTCGTGCGGAAGGATGTTCCGCAAGAACCACCGTGTTCTTTCCCTGTCGGCGCCGCTCATCTCGGACTCGCTGGCTGGACACTGCGTGAGGCCGCCTGCCTAGCGGCCGTTTGTGACAGCCCGATCAGGCCGCACGCGGAGGATTTAGCGGTGGTCAGCGTGCAACCTTGGCAACATCTTCGGCTGTGGCGGGCGCGAACGGCGCGGCCGCATCGCCGGTCCAGCGCATCAGGGTCAGGTCGGCGGTCTGCTTGCCGTCGACCTTGGTGTTGACCGCCAGATAGGCCCGGCCGTGGCCGACCGGTTGCAGGCCGACATCGGCCTTCTGGTTCCAGCCGCGCACGCCGGTGGCGGGGTCCTTCAGGCCGCCGTCGGCCAGGGCCAGCAGTTGACCCTTCTCCCAGCCGCCGGGGCCGGGCACGCCCACGAGGTCGGCGGTCACCGGCTTCTCGCGCGCCTCGACGGCGAACAGGCCGTAGTTTGGGAAGCCGGTCTTCTTGCCCAGATAGACACCCATCAGCCAGCGCTTCTGGGCGTCGTCATAGGCCAGGTTCTGGACGCCGTAGCTGGTGTTGCCGGTGCGGATGAACACCTTGGCCGTCGGCGAGACAGGACCGTTGTGGTGCGGCGCGGCCTCGGTCAGCGGGCTGGCGTAGCGGCCCCAGTCCGACACGTCGTACTGCAGCAGCACCTGATGGTCGTTGTCGGTCCGTTCGGTGTTTCCGTAGATCCCGTAGGCCACGGTGAGGTAGCGCGGACCGTCGGCGCGGCCGAACGCCGGACCGAACGAGACGCCGTCGATGCCCGAGCAGCCGTAGCGGTGGTCGGCCGTCTTGCCGACATCGCCATCGAACTGGCCGTCGCCGTTCATGTCGGCGGCGTAGTCGTGGGTCACCTCGGGCAGGTAGACGGTGCGGAAGATCTCGCTGGCGCCGGCCTCGACGCCGACGCGATCCAGGCGCGCCACATCGATCACCGCGATGTAGAAGGCCTTGTCCTTCTTGTACTCCAGCGAGCCGTAGACCTTGCCGTCGGCCGGGTTGAAGTCGAGGTCGCCCAAGTGCCCGGTCCAGCCGACCAGGGTCCCGACCAGGTTTCCCTTCAGGTCGTACTTCGCCAGCAGGTTGGTGAACGAGTAATAGACGTAGCCGCCCTTCACATCGACGGCGATGCCTTGCACGTGGCCGGACGCCCAGGTCCCGCCGTTCTGCTTCAGAGGCAGGTCCGCGAGGGGCGCCGAACTGGCGGCCTGGACAGGGGATGATGCGGTCGCCAGCAGGGCGCAGGCCAGGAGGAGCGGAAGGCGCGTCTTCATGGGAAGCGCCGACTATCCCCATTGGATGACGGTTTAACGACTGTCCTTGAATGGCGCGGCGGGCCAAGGGCGTTGCGCGGGTCGTAGGCGTTCCCAGGCGCGGGACAGGCGCAGCACGCCCAGGTCGTCGAAACGCCGACCCGCGATCTGCAGACCGATCGGCAGGCCATCGGCCGTGTAGCCGGCGTTGATCGAGGCCGCCGGCTGCTCGGTCATGTTGAAGGCGACGGTGAAGCCGATGTGCTCGAACGGCCGCGCGGGATCGTTGGTCGGCGACGGCAGATGGGCGTCGAAGGCCGGCATGGGCGCGGTGGGCGAGATCACGAAGTCGAACGGCTGGAACGCCTTGGCGCCGAACTCGCGGATGCGCTGGATCTGGTTGAAGCCGCGATAGACCGACAGGCCGTCCGCGCCCCGCGCCGCCCGGGCCCACTCCAAAATGTAGGGCAGGGCGCGCTCGGCCCGTTCCGGCGGCAGGGCGTCCAGGTCGCTCAACGAGCGGGTGCGCCAGAACAGGTCCAGGCCATCCAGCATCTCGCGGGTCAGGAACGGCGCGAACGGCTCGACGACGGCGCCGGCGGCTTCGAAGGCGCGAGCAGCGGCGGTCACGGCCTCGGCGACGTCTGGCTCGACCGGCAGGCCGACGCCGGCGTCCAACATCAGGCCGATGCGTAGGCCTTTCGGGTCGATATCGAGGTCGTCCCAGGCCAGGCGCTCCGGCGGCAGGCTCATATAGTCGCGCCAGTCGGGGCCGCTGAGCACGGTCATGGCCAGGGCGGCGTCCTCGACCGTGCGGGTCATCGGCCCCGCGCAACGGCCGATATAGGGCGGGTCGATCGGGATGCGGCCATTGCTGGGCTTGAAGCCATAGATCCCGCACCAGCCGGCCGGCAGGCGGATCGAGCCGCCGATGTCGGTGCCTAGGTGCAAGGGCCCGTAACCCGCGGCGGCGGCCGATCCCGCGCCGGCGCTGGAGCCACCGGGGGTCTTGGCCAGGTCCCACGGATTACGCGACAGGGCGTGGAAGCTCGACAGGCCCGACGACAGCATGCCGAAGTCGGGATTGGTGGTCTTGGCCAGGATCACCGCGCCCGCCTCGCGCAGCCGCGCGGCCGGCGGAGCGTCGAGGGGCTCGGGCGCGAGGTCCGAGGCGGCCGAGCCGATCGGCTTGGGCGCGCCCCGCGTGGCGATCAGCTCTTTGATGGTGACGGGAACGCCGTCCAGCGGGCTCAGCGCCTCGCAGTTTCGCCAACGAGCCTCCGAAGCGTGGGCCGCGTCCAGCGCCGCGTCGGCGTCGAGGGCCCAGGTGGCGGCGAGGTCCGGCTCCCAGGCGTCGATCCGCGCCAGCACGGCTTGCGTGACCTCGACGGGCGACACGCCGCGCTCGCGATACAGCCGGGAAAGTTCGGTCGCCGTCAGATCGGGAAGCTCGTTCATGGAGGGAGACTAGGACGCCCAGGAGCGGCTTCGCTAGAGTGCGGCGAATCCAAAAGGGACATCGCCTTGCTTCGACCTGGTCCGCGCAATCTGCTCACCGACGTGCCTGGCCTGACGGTCGGCAACGCCACGGACGAGGCGGCCAGGACCGGCGTCACCGTGGTGCGCTTCCCCGGCGGCTGGACGGCGGCGGTCGATGTGCGCGGCGGCGGGCCGGGCGTGCGCGAGACCGCGGCCCTGTCGCCCGAGAACGGCTACGCCAAGCTGCACGCCCTGACCTTCAGCGGCGGCTCGGTCTTTGGCCTCGGCGCGGCCGACGCCGTGACCGCCGCTCTGTCGCGGGCCGGCGAGGGTTTCCAGGTGCGGCCCGAGACGCCGCGCGTGCCGATCGTGGCTGGGGCGGTGCTCTACGACTTGGCCAATGGCGGCGACAAGGCCTGGGGTCTGGACCCGCCCTATCAAGGCCTTGGCCGGCGGGCCTTCGAGGCGACCGGCGCGAGCTTCGACCTCGGCGCGGTCGGGGCCGGACGCGGGGCCAGGGCCGGGGTGACCCAGGGCGGCCTGGGCTCGGCCTCGCTGGACCTTGGCGAGGGCCTGGTCGTCGGCGCCCTGGCCGCCGTGAATCCGGTCGGATCGGTGTTCATGCCCGATGGCGAAACCTTCTGGGCCTGGCCGTTCGAGATCGACGGCGAGTTCGGCGGGCGCGTTCCGAGCGGCCCGGCCGGCGCGGTCGAGCCGCTGCCCCATGACTCCCGCCTGGCGGGCCTGGGCCGTCTGACGCCGGGCGCCAACACGACCCTGGCGTTGGTCGCGGTCAATGCCGACCTGACCCCCGGCGAGTGCCTGCGGCTGGCGATCATGGCCCAGGACGGCCTGTCGCGCGCCATTCGCCCGGCCCACACCCCGTTCGACGGTGACGTCGTTTTCACCGCCGCCTCGGGCGCGGTCAGCCTGGGCGAGGAGGGCCGCCAGCAGCGCCTGGCGCGACTGGGCTCGGCGGCCGGCGACTGTCTGGCGCGGGCGATCGCGCGGGGGGTCTACGCGGCTCGGAGCTAGGCGCGAGCGGCCAGTGCGCGGGCCAGGTTCGGCGTCGCGGCGATCAATTGTGCCGTATACGGATGTTTTGGCGCCGCGAAGACCTCGGCGGTTGGGCCGGCCTCGACGATTTCGCCCTTCCGCATGACCAGCACCCGGTCGGTCAGGCCGCGCACCACGCCCATATCGTGGGTCACGAACAGATAGGCGACGCCCAGTTCGTCCGAGAGCCTGGCCAGCAGGTCCAGCACCTCGGCGCGGACCGTGACGTCCAGGGCCGAAACCGCTTCGTCCAGGGCGATGACGTCCGGTTCGATGATCAGCGCGCGGGCGATGGCGATGCGCTGGCGCTGGCCGCCGCTGAACTGGTGCGGATAACGATCGGCGGCGTCGGCGGGGAGCCCGACCTTGGCCAGCACGGCCTCGACCCTGGCGCGGCGCTCGGCGAGGGCGAGCTTCTCGTCCAGCAGGTGAAGCGGCTCGGCCACCAGTCGCTCGACCGTCCAACGCGGATCCAGGCTGCCGTTCGGATCCTGGAAGACCAGCTGAATCGCTCCGCGGCTCCGGCGCGGCGAGGTCGGGGTGAAGACCTCGCCGGCCAGCCGCACCTCGCCGCCCTGGACGGGGTCCAAGGCCAGCAAGGCCCGCAGCAGGGTGGACTTGCCGCTGCCGGACTCGCCGACCAGGCCGACGATTTCGCCGGGACGGATGGCCAGGGAGACGCCGGGTAGCACCCGGATCGGCGCGCCAGTCCGCGGGAAGCCGGGCCGCCCCGGATAGTCGCGAACCACCTCGCGCGCCTCCAGCACGGGCGCGGCCTCGGTGTCCGGCGTGCGGGTCCGCACCGGCATGCGCTCGGCATTGGCGGCCAGGGCGCGGGTGTAGGGATGGGTGAGATTGGCGAACAGCGCGGAGGTCTCGCCCTGCTCGACGATCTCGCCGTCCTTCATCACCGCCACGTGGTCGGCGGCCTGGGCGACCAGGGCCAGGTCGTGGCTGATCAGGATCAGCGCCGCGCCGTCCTCATGGACCAGGCGCAGCAGCAGGTCGAGGATCTGAGCCTGGGTGGTGACGTCCAGGGCGGTGGTCGGCTCGTCGGCGATCAGCAGCCGCGGCGACAGGACGACGGCGATGGCGATCGCGACCCGCTGGCGTTGGCCGCCCGACAGCTCGTGCGGATAGCGGGTGAGGGGGATGTCCTGCAGCCCCACCCGGTCCAGTGTCTTGCGGGCGGCGGCGGTGGCGTCGGCGCGCGAGGCCTTGCGGTGCAGGCGCACGACCTCGGCCACCTGGGCGCCGATGGTCATGACCGGATTGAGCGCCGTCATCGGCTCCTGGAACACCATGCCGATGCGGTCGCCGCGCAGACGCGACAGCTCGGCGTCCGACATGCCGATCAGGTCGCGGTCCCCGAACCGGATGTGGCCGCTGATCGTCGCGCCGCGCGGCGGCAGGCCCAGGATCGAGAGCGCGGTCATCGACTTGCCCGAGCCGGACTCGCCGACCACGCCCAGCACCTGGCCGGGCTCGAGCGTCAGGGACAGGCCCTTGAGAATCGGCTCGTCGCCGAGGGTGAGCTTGAGGTCGCGGATCTCCAGCATCTCAGCGTTCCTCATCGAGGCGCGGATCGAGCCGATCGCGCAGGCCGTCGCCCAGCAGGTTCAGGCCCAGCACGGTGATGACGATGGCCAGGCCCGGGAAGATCGCCTGCAAGGGGGCGACGGCGACCAGGGTCTGGGCGTCGGCCAGCATCCTGCCCCAACTGGCGGCCGGCGGCTGGACGCCGAGGCCCACATAAGAAAGGCCCGCCTCGGCGATGACGCCCAGCGAGAACTGCAAGGTCGCCTGGACAATCAGTATACTGAGCAGTCCGGGGCCGATGTGCTCGATCGAGATCCGCGTCGGGCTCTTGCCCGCCGCGCGGGCGGCCAGGATGTAGTCGCGGGTCCACAAGGATAGCGCCGAGCCGCGCGTCAGGCGGGCGAAGACCGGCACGTTGAAGACGCCGATGGCGATGACGGCGTTGAGCGCGCTCGGGCCGAGCACGGCGGTGATCAGGATGGCCAGGATCAGGGCCGGGAAGGCGAAGACCACGTCCGAGGCGCGCATGACCAACTCGTCGACCCAGCCGCGTTGCGCGGCGGCCAGCAGGCCCAGCGGCACGCCGACGCCGGCGCCGAACAGCACCGCGACCAGCGAGACCGAGAAGGCGTTGCGCGCGCCCAGCAGGATCATCGAGGCGACGTCGCGGCCAAAGTGGTCCAGGCCAAGCCAGTGGGCGGCGGAAGGACCTTGCAAACGGTGATCGATGTCGAAGGCCGTGACGTCATGGGGCGTCCAGACCAGCGACAGCAGGGCCGCCGCGATGAAGGCGACGCTGATGACGCCGCCGACGATCAGGCCAAGGGGTAGGCGAGCGGGCAGGCGCGGCCGGTTCATGATCCGCGCCTCCGCAGCCGGGGATCGACCAGGACGTAGGCCACGTCGACCAGGAAGTTGGTGGCGACCACGGCGAAGACCAGCAGCATGACCACGCCCTGCACCACGATCAGGTCGCGCTGGGTGATGGCTTGCAGGACGAGACGCCCCAGGCCGGGCAGGAAAAAGACATTCTCGATGATCACGCCCCCGGCCAGCAGGAAGGGGAACTGCAAACCGAGGATGGTCAGCAGCGGGATCAGGGCGTTGGGCAGGCCGTGACGCCACAGGGCTTGGCTGGCGGTCAGACCCTTGGCGCGGGCGGTGCGCACATAGTCCTCTGCCAGGGTGTCGATCAGGGCCGAGCGGGTGACGCGGGCGATGATCGCCGCCTGGGGCGCGGCCAGGGCCAGCGAGGGTAGGGCCAGGGCCTTGAAGGCGGGAGCCAGGCCCGCCTCCCAGCCAGGAAAACCGCCGGCCGACACCCAGCGCAGGCCGATCGAGAACACCATGACCAGCAGCACCGCGAACCAGAAGTTGGGTATGGCCACGCCGACCTGGGTCAGGCCCATGACCACGGTGTCGGTCGCCTTGCCGCGCCGCGCGGCGGCCAGGGCCCCGATCGGCGCGCCGATGACGATGGACAGCGCCATGGCCAGCAGGGCCAGCGGCAGGGAGACGCCGATACGCTCGGTGACCAGGGCCGCGACCGGAGTCTGGTAGGTGTAGCTGACGCCCAGGTCGCCGTGCAGCATGCCGGCCAGCCAGGCCAGGTAGCGGGAAGCTGCCGGGCCTTCGAGGCCCATCTGTTGGCGGAGGTTGGCCACCGCCTCGGGGCTGGCGTTCAAGCCCAGCATGTAGGCGGCGGGGTCTCCCGGCACGACCTGGATGATGGCGAAGACCACGACGCTGGCGGCCAGCAGGGTGGCGACCATCACCGCCGCCCGACCGCCCAGCCAGGCCGCGCCGAAGCGGGCGGCGAGCACGGCCAAGCCTGCAACGACGGCCAGGACCAGGGCGCCGCCGAAGATCGCGCCCGCCGGTCCGGACTTGGCGACCACACCTTCTTCCGCGCCGCCGACCCCATCGAACGACGCCGCGTGCAGGTCGATGGTCTGGCTCGGCGAATTGACCCAGAAGTCCTTAAGCCGCGCGTCGAACACGCCCAGGCGCGGAAACTGGAAGAGGAAGCCGTTGACCGCGTCCTCGGCGATCCGCCGCTGGATCTGGCCCAGGATCGCCGTGCGCTGGCCCTCGTCGGTCGCGCCCTTCAGGGCTTCCATCAGCCCGTGGAAGGCGTCGCTGTGGTAGCCGAAATAGTAGTCGGCCTTGTCGTAGATCGCGTAGTCCATCGGCTCCGCGTGGCTGACGATGGTCAGGTCGAAGGCGTGGCGGCCATAGACCTGGTCCAGCCACTGGGCCCATTCGATGTTCTCGATCTTCACCCGCACGCCGGCCTGGGCCAGCTGGGCGGCGACGATCTCGCCGCCGCGGCGGGCGTAGTTGGGCGGCGGCAGTTTCAGGGTGAGGTCGAGACCGTTCGGGTAGCCGGCCCGCGCCAGCAGCGCCTTGGCCTTGGCGAGGTCGTGCGGGTAGAGGCCCGTCAGGTCGACATAGGCCGCGTTCTGAGGCGGGAAGTGGCTGCCGATCGGCGCGCCGTAGCCATACATCGCCCCATCGATGATCGTCCGGCGATCCAGAGCGTATTGCAGGGCGCGACGCACGCGGACATCGGCCAGCGGTCCGACGCGCTGGTTCATCGCCAAAATGACCTCGCCCTCGCTGGAGGCGGTGACCACCTTCAAGGTCGGATCGGCGCGCAACTGGGCCAGGTTCTCCGGGGCCGGATAGTCGGGGAAGGCGTCGACCTCGTGGGTCTTGATCGCCGCATAGGCCGCTGCCGGATCGGCGATGAACTTGAAGCGCACCGACTTCAGCTTGGCGGGCTGGCCCCAATAGGCGTCGTTACGGGAGAGGCTCACCGTGTCGCCCCGTCGCCAGCCGACGAACTTGAACGGACCGGTGCCGATTGGCGCGGTCGCCAGGCTTCCCGCCGACTTCGGCGAAACCATCACGCTGTCGCCCCAGGCCAGGGTGTAGAGCAGGTTGCTGTCGGGGGCGG
Organism: Caulobacter sp. ALps2; assembly: GCF_058681635.1. Lineage (NCBI taxonomy): Bacteria > Pseudomonadati > Pseudomonadota > Alphaproteobacteria > Caulobacterales > Caulobacteraceae > Caulobacter > Caulobacter sp. ALps2. The sequence goes on along the minus strand of NZ_CM178743.1, from coordinate 915,751 downwards.
AGAGACGCAGGCGCACGGTGCGCGGATCGACAACCTCGACCTGGCGGATGACGCTCAGCGCCTGCTTCTGGACGTTGGTCGACGCCGGGGCGATCGCCCGCTCCAGGCTGAACTTGACGATGCTGGCGTCGAACGGCGCGCCGTCCTGGAACCGCACCCCGTCGCGCAGATGGAAGACGTAGGTCAGGCCGTCGGGCGAGATCTCCCACCAGGTCGCCAGCAGCGGCTTGACCGCGCCTTGGGCGTCGAGGCGGACCAGGCCTTCGAATACGGTGGCGTGGACCACGTCGTCGGTGGCGACCGCCGCGCCGGAGGTCGGGTCGAGGTTCGGCGGCTCCAGTTGCAGGGCGACCGTCAGGCTGTCCTTGGGCGCGGCCTGGGCGAGCGGCGCGAACGCCAGCAGGCAGGCGGCCGCCAGAGCAAGAAGGGCGCGGAGCTTCACGCGATGCGCGCCCGGGCCTTGGCGGCCTCGCCGGGCAGGCCCAGGCGGTCATAGACGCCAGCCAGGGCGCGGTTCAACGGCACGCCGTCGGGATCGAAGCCGCGCCGCAGCTCCAGCGCCTGCTGGGCTTCCGACAGGCGGTCGGCGCGGATCAGGGCGTCCAGGATCAGCTGCTCGAAGAGGTCGCGCTGGGCGTGGCTGCCGCCGATCTCGGCTAGGCGGGGCAGGGCGGCGCGCAAGCCGCGCAGGGCCGCCGGATACTCGCCGCGCGTATGGGCGACCAGCCCCTCGGCGGCGGGCAGGGCCACCTCGCGCCAAGTCTCGCGGACATGGTCGGGCGCGTCCAGCGCCGCCTGGCGCACGGCGGCCAGCAGGGTGTCGGCCTGAGGCCGACCGGCGCGGGCCAGACCGTAGAGATATTGCAGCGTCAGGAACGGCTGCACCACGTCGTCGGCGCGGACGGCCAGGTGGTCGGCGAGATCGGACCAGCGGTCACCGACCTCGACGCCGGCCAGTTCCAGCCGGGCCAGCAGCGACACCGCCCCGACCTGGTCCTGGGAGTAGTCCTTCGCCTGCGCCCAACAGTGGTCGTCATAGGCGGCAAGGGCGTCTTCGAACCGGCCCTGGCTCAAATAGAACAGCGCCAGGTGCCACCACAGGTGGGTGTCCATGAACGAGTTCAGACCCGTCCAGGTGTCGCGGACGCCTTCCAGGAAGGCGACGCCCTCGGCGATGCGGCCTTGGGTCAGCATCACGTGGGCCAGGGCGTGCTGGGCCCAGGGCTCCTTGCGCTTGAGGCCCAGCGCGCGGCGGGCGGCGGCTTCGGCCTCGTCCAGCAGGTGGCACTGCTCGTAGGCGAAGGCCAGCATGCCGTGCAGCTCGGCGACGTCTCCGGCGGCCGGCAGGACGGCGCTGGCCGCCCGGAGCATGGCCGGGAAGTCGCCGTGGTTGAAGTCGTGATAGTGCCGAAGCTTCAGCACCAAGAGGTCGCGCGGCCAGGCCGCCAGGATCGTGTCGGCGATCTCCTGGGCGCGCGGGATGTCGTTGGCCGACCAGGCGGCGACGAAGTCGACGAAAGCCTGCTCGCGCGGATGGGCCTGCTCTGCCGCCGCCTGGGCGCGGGCCAGATAGGGCGCGGCGCGGTCAGCGGCCTCGGGCGCTTCCAGCAGCAGCCACAGCGTCGCGGCATAGGCGTTCAGCAGCACGCTGTCCGGATGCGCCTCGGCGGCGCCGATCACCTCGGCCGCCCGGGTCTCGTAGCCGAGGAAGCCATCGACGAACCCGTCGACCGCCGCCAGGGCGGCGTCGGACAACGGGCTGACCGGGTTGCCGAGATAGTCGGTAAGCATGCGGGGTACTCTAGCGGACGCTAGCCTGCGCGAGGAAGGCGGCCGTATCGTCAGCCGTGCGTTGCGGGATCTCGACCTGCGGCAGGTGGCCGACCTTGGGATAGATGATCAGTTTCGCGCCCGGGATCGCCTCGGCGAACTTGTGGGCGGCGGCGACCTCGATCAGCGGGTCGATCTCGCCCCACAGCACCAGGGTCGGAACCTTGATCGTGGAGAGCACCTCCGCCGTCGCCTGGCTGTGCTTGCCCGGCTGTATAGACATCAGGATGGCGCGGTGGCCGGGGGCGCGCTGCAGCTCGGCCCAGCGGGCGATGAAGGCGTCGGTGATCACGGCCGGATCGCCGACCTCGCCGCGCAGGCCCGCGCGGATCAGCGGGGTGTTGTCGATCGAGCGCAGGAAGGCCCGGCCCCACGAGTACTTCAGCAGCTTGAAGGCCAGGGGCGGCTTCTTCAGCGTGGTGGCGGGCCAGCCGGCGGCGTCGACCAGCACGAGGCCGTTCAGGCGCTCGGGATGGCGCACGGCGACCTGCCAGGCCACCCCGCCGCCCATCGAATTGCCGGCGATGGCGAACTTCGGAAGGTTCTCTTTCGCGGCCAGGGCTTCGACCAGGTCGGCGAAGCCGTCGGCCGAGGCCACATAGCCCGCCGGCGCGCGGGTCAGGCCGTGACCGGGCAGGTCGACGGTGATGATCCGGTAGCGATCGGAAAGCCGAGCGACCCAGCCCTCCCACGAGAAATGGGAGTCGCCGAAGCCGTGGACCAGGACGAGCAGTGGGCCGTCGGCCTTGCCCTGGTCCTTGTAGTGCAGCCGCACGCCGCCGGGCAGGTCGGCATAGCGCGAGGCCTTGTTGGCGTATTTGGCCTCGAGCTTTTCGTACGGGATGTCGGGGCCGCGCAGCAGCAGCCAGCCGACGAATCCGGCCAGCACCGCCACGGCCAGAAGGCCGCCCAGGATCAGCACCAGGGTCTTCAACATGGACGGTCTCCCCGACGGTCGTGACTAAAAGCGATACTGGGCGCGAAGGCCATAGGTCGCCGGCTGGCCCGGCGCGGCGATGTCGATCAGCGGCAGGAAGAAGTTCCGCGTCAGGTCGTACTTGGTGTCGAAGACATCGCGCGCGAAGGCGGTCAGGGACGAAGCCCTCGGCCTTGAATTCTTCGTCGCTGTCGTACTTGGCGGTCACGCCGGCCGACAGGGTGTTGGTCGGGCGGTTGGTGATGAAGTTGATCGCGCCGCCGGTGGTGTCGCGGCCGTGCAGCGTCAGTGGAGATTAAAACCGAGATTTCCTCCGTGGAGGCGAAGCTTCTACAATCGGCGTTCAGGTAGCCTAAAGCTCGCCTCCGATCCGCTCGACCTCGTCGGCCAAGGCCGTCATGTCGAGGATCTTCAGGGTGCGGCCGCTCTGGCGGACGATGTTCAGGCTGGCCAGGCGGTTCAGCTCGCGGGTCACGGGTTCGCGCTGACTGCCAACCAGGACGGCCAGCTCGGCGTGGGTCGGGCAGGGGTGGATCACCGCTTCGTTGCCGTCGCCAGCCGTGGCCGAGCCCATGCGCAAGAGTTCGATGTCGACCCGGCAGGCCACCGAGACGGCGGTCAGCTCGAACAGCCGGTCGGTCAGGGCGCGGGTCAGGCTGGCCATGTCTTCCAAAAGAGCCCGCATGAAGCGCGGCGACTCCTCGAACAGGCGCAGCACCAGCCGCTGGGGCAGGCGCACCATCCGCACGTCCTCGAGCGCCACGATATTGACCGAGCGCGGCAGGCCGTCGATGGCGGCGATCTCGCCGAAATAGCCGCCGGGGGCTATGCGCCGATAGCCGACCTCGCGTCCAGAGCGGGCATAGAGGTTGGCCAGCAACGCCCCCTCCAGCAGCAGGTAAATGCCGCCGTCCTCGTCGCGGCGCTGCACGATCATCTCGCCCTTGCCGAAACGCAGGTGCTCGACTTGCTGGGCGAGCGCCTCGACCTCCTCGCGGGTCATGTGGCGGAATAGCTTGTTGGCGCGATAGTCTTCGGCCGCGACCGCGATCGGCGCCGATCTCTGGGCGCGCTGAGATGATGGTGGAATCACGGTCATCAGGTACGGTCCTACCCAGTCGTACTGGGGGGCGGCGAATGGATAATCGACAGCGTTACAAGGCCTTTATCAGCTATAGTCACCATGACCGCCAAGCCGCGGAATGGCTTCATCGCGCATTAGAGAACTATCGAGCCCCGTCCAAGTTGTCGGCGAAAAGCGGCGCTAGTATAGCGGGTGGGCTTCGGCCGATATTTCGCGATCGCGACGAACTGAGCGCCGCCGCCGACCTGGGCGAGACGATCCGTGACGCGCTGGACCGCTCCGACGCCCTGATCGTCCTGTGCTCGCCGACCGCGGCGACCTCGCGCTGGGTCGACCAGGAACTCACCTATTTCCTGAAGGATCGTGGTCCGAGCGCGGTGCTCTGCGTGATCACCCCGGCCACGCCGGGCGGCGCCTCGCTGAACGCGATCATGCCGCCGGCCCTGCGCGCGGCCCTGCCCGAGGGCGTCGAGCCCCTGGCCGTCGACCTGCGCCGCGACGCCGACGGCAAGCGTCTGGCGAGATTGAAGATCGCCGCTCGTCTGCTGGACGTCAGCCTGGACCAGCTGGTGCAGCGCGACGCGCGCCGCCGCCTGCGGATGATGGCCGCTTTCACGACCCTGGCCGCCGTCGTCACGGTCGGCATGGGGGCGATGACCATCGCCACGCTCAAGTCCCGCCAGATCGCCCGCGAGCAGCGCGACGAAACCGAAGCCTTGGTCGCTTACATGCTGGGCGACCTGCGCGAGCAGTTGGAGCCCGTCGGCCGCCTGGACGTACTGGACGGGGTCAGCGCCAGGGTGCTGGCCTACTACGCCAAGGCCCGCACCGACCGGCTGGACGACAAGGCGCTGGCTCAGCGCGCCAAGGCCCAGACCCTGCTGGGCACGATCCGCGAGCAGCGAGGCGACCTGGCCGGCGCTCAGGACGCGTTCTCGCAAGCGACCGCCACGACCCACGCCCTGGTCGAGCGTGACCCCAACAACGGCGAGCGCATCTTCGACGAGGCCCAGAACGTGTTCTGGATGGCCTATATGGAATGGCGGCGCGGCGACGTCGCCGGGGCCGAGCGGGGGTTCCAGCGCTATGGCGAACTGGCCCGGACCCTGGTCAAGCTGGATCCCAACCGCGCCGATTGGCGGGTCGAGGTCGCCTACGCCCAGAACAACCTCGGCACCCTGATGTTCGAACAGGGGCGGCCGGCCGAAGCTCTTACCGCCTTCCGCAACGCGTTGGCCGTGTTCGACGCCGAGCGCGTCCGCGCGCCCAAGGACAAGGCGCGCATCGTCGATACGGCGGACTCGCGCGCCTGGATCGCCGACTCCCTGCTCAAGTTGGGGCGAGTCAGCGAGGCGCGGGTCGAACGCGAGACCTCGGCCAAGCTGCTGGCCCAGGCGGCGGCGGACAATCCTGGCGACAAGCGCCTGGCCGCGCGCAGTGTGGCGACCGGCCTGGCCCTGGCGCGACTGGAACTGGACCTGGGGCGGGTCGCATCGGCGCGCGCGCGTTCGGACGACGGCATGCGCAAGTTGCGTGAGCTGGCGGCGCTGGATCCCACCAACGCCCGCTGGCGCGAATATCTGCTAGTCGGCCAGCTGGACACGGTCGACCTCGCCTGCTGGTCGGGTGATCTGGACGGCGCGCGGAAGGCGCATGCCGCCGCGGCCGCGGATCTTGCCAAGCTACGCGCCGAGCAAGGGGGGAAGGGGTGGCGGATCGACCTGGACGGGCGGATGGACCTGCAGGCGGTGGTGCTGGCGCGGCGTGGCGGCGACCTGGGGAAGGCCAGGAGCCTGGCCCGAGGCATCCTGGACCGCCTGGCCATGACGCCGGGCTCACGCGACGCCGAGGCCGACCGTTCGGCGCTCCGAGGCTTCGCAATGCTGGAGGCCGGCCGAGCCAAGGAGGCGGTGTCGACCCTGGCGGGGCGGCGTGAATCCCTCCCGCCCAGCAGTCGTGATGTATTGGCCCGCGCCTATCTTGCCGCAGGAGATTTCAACCAAGCCGAGAACATCGTGCGTGAGTTGAAAAAACACGGCTACGCTCATCCCGGCTTTCTTGCCTTTTGGCGAGATTCCCCCGTAGGTGGAATCTTCGGTCGGGAGGCTTACGAATGACGGAACCTACACCCTCTAAGGTTGTCGAGCTGGTGATCGGCTTGGACAAGAACTTCAACTTCATGAACTTCCTGCATCCGGAACGGCCCACGCGGCTGAGTCTGGATCTGAGTGAACGCTGCGAGCTGGTCTTCACGCTGAGCGATCAACTGATCAACGCCGGCTGGATGTTCCAGCGTCGTCCGATCGAGTTCGATCGCGATTACGGCGTCAACTTCTCCAGCTTCGTCTGGGTGCCGTATTCGATCGACGGCGGCGATCCGAACCCGCGATCGCGCTTCAAGGTCATCTATGAGGACGCCCGCATGGGCGAATATACCTACAGCCTGTTCATGCTGGACGGCCACGGCCAGAAGATCGATCTCGATCCCGATATCGAGAACGGCATCGGCCGGGTTCCCTGATCCCGTACGCGGTGTTCGACAAGGCAAAGATCGCCGCGCTGATCCAGCGCGGCGAAATCCTCGCCGCCTACGACATCGCTCGCGCCGCTCTCGAGGCGGGCGAGATCACGCGTGACGTCGCCTATGCCGCCGTGCTGTGCCTGGCGCGGTCCGGCGCCATCGACTTCGCGCGATCCGAATATGTCCGCCTGGGCCTGGACCAGGCGGACGACTCGGACGCCGTGGCCTTGGGGGCGCGGCTTCTCAAGGACGTGGCCCTGGCCACCCGCGGTCCGCGCCGCGCCGCCTTCGCGCGCGCCTCGATCCGGCGCTACGAGGCGCTGTTCCAGCGCTTTGGCGGCCTCTACGGCGCGATCAACGCGGCGACCATGACCCTGGTGGCCGGGGATCACGAAGGCGCCCGCGCTCGCGCCGCCGTAGCGCTGGAGATCCCGCCTCCCTCCGGTCTGACGGGCGAGGCCGCCTACTACGAAGCCGCCAGCCGCGCCGAAGCCCGCTTCCTCATGGGCGACCTCGCCGCGGCGCGCGAGACCCTGGCCGCCGCTCTGGCCCATGCGCCGCAAGCCTACGCCGCCCACGCCTCGACCTTGCGCCAGCTGGACATGCTGTGCCGCGAGACCGGCGTCGACCAGGCTTGGCTGGCCCCGTTCCGCCCGCCGGTCTGCGCCCACTTCACGGGCCACATCCTGGGGCCTGACAAGGACGGGGCGCGGCCGGACTGCGCCCTGCGCCGCCAGGTCGACCAGCTGCTGAAGGACCAGCGCGTCGGCTTCGGCTACGGCAGTCTCGCGGCCGGCGCCGACATCATCTTCGCCGAGGCCCTGTTGGCGGCCGGGGCCGAACTGCACGTGGTGCTGCCCGTCGGCCGCGCGTCGTTCGTCGAGGTCTCCGTGGCCCCGTTCGGCGCTGAATGGATCGATCGGTTCGAGCAGTGCATGCGGCGGGCGACCTCGATCCGCTATGGCTCGCAAGACCCCTATTTGGGCGACGAGCAGGTCTTCGCCTATTCCAGCCAGTTCGCGATGGGCTGCGCGGTGCTGCGGGCCCAGACCCTGTCGACCGAGGCGATCCAGCTGGCGGTGTGGGACGGCCACGAGACCGGCGGACGGGCCGGGGTCGCCTACGACCTGAACTACTGGGCGCGCAGCGGCCGCCGTCGCGCGGTGATCCCGATCGAGCGCCCCGCGCCCGTCCGCCGTCCGCCCGCCAACCGGCACGAACCGCCCAAGCGCGCCATGAAGGCGATGCTGTTCGCCGACGTCCAGGGCTTCGGCGCCCTGCGCGACGACCAGATCCCGGCCTTCATCGAGACGGTGATGGGGCGCATGGCCAAGGCGATCGAATGGCTGGCCGCCCCACCGAGCCATATCGAGACCTGGGGCGACGGCCTTTTTCTGGTCTTCGATCGGCCGATCGACGCGGCCCTTGCCGCCCTGGCCCTGCTGGAAGGGCACAAGGCGTTGGACCTGAAGGCCCTGGGCCTGCCTCGCACGCTGGGCCTGCGGGTCGCCGGGCACTACGGTCCGGTGCACCTGCGTCGCCATCCCCTGACATACGCCCCGGCGGTGATCGGCGCCCATGTGGTCGTCGCCGCCCGGATCGAGCCGGATGTCGCCCCCGGCTCGGCGGGCGTCAGTGAGGCCCTGGCCGGCGCGCTGGCCACCTTCCACGGCGACGCCGTCGCCTGCGGCTATGTCGGCCGCACCCAGGGCCGCAAGGGCTTTCCGGCCACCCCCATCTTCAGCCTGGCCAGGGCTCCCTAGAGGGCGGCGCACCCTCAAGGCGTGCTGGCAATCGATTGCTCGCTCAGCACGTTTTACCGACCCGCGGTATGTGATCCGCGCCCGGTGTGCAGATCGGCACATCTGAAATCGCAATTTTTTTCCATGGTTCAGCTGTCGACCGCGACGAGCGGGGAGGCGGGGTGGTTGAGCACCGCCCCAAGTCCAAGCCCGTCGCCGGCCGCGTGAACCGACTAAAGGGCCCGGCCACCCGCCGGTCGGGCCCTTCTTTTCGAAACGCCATTCCCCAGGTCGCGGCGACGCGGCCCCCGCCACGCCAAAGGAGCCGACCATGCTTCTCGAAAAGTCTTTCTCCCCTGACGCCCCCAACGCCGTCCTCAACGCCGCCCCGCCGGCCGACGACGCCGCCGCCCGCCTGCTGCGCCATGTGCTGAAGGTGTGGGCCCGCGAGCAGGGCGTCCCCGAAGCCGACGTGCCGGTCTTCATCGACGGCGTCTTCCGGTACGCGGCGACGACGATCCTGGACGGCCGCTACGGACGAACCGGTGCGTAGTTTGCGGCTCTTCGCCGATCGTGGGGGCGATTTCGCCCGGGCCCGGAGCGTAGTCGCCGGCGGCGAGGCCTTGCCTCAGCCGGCGGTCGCTCCGGTCGAACCGCTGTCGGCGCTGGAGACCGAGGCCTGGCGCCTGTTGTGCCTGATGGCGGCCGAGGGCCGCCGTCGCGCCGCCCCCGCCGTCGACATCGCGCGGGTCACCTGGTTCGCCGACCCCTCGCTGCTGAACGCCTGGAACGACTTCACCGCCGCCGCGCGGGCCTGTGACGCCAGCATGCGCGGCAAGGCCCGCACCTTGGCCGAGGATATTGTCAGCTACGCCAAGGACACTCCGGAGCTCTACCGTCGGCTGGCCGCCCTGCTGGCGCCGCTGAAGACGCGGGCGCCGTCCCTGGAGGAGGCCCGGGCCTGCCAGGCGATTCTGGAGACCCTGTGCCGCGCCGCCGAGGAACGCGCTCGTCGCGCCAGCGCCCTGGGCGACGCCGTCGCTCCGTTGGCCAAGGCCGCGACTCGCCTGGGCGCGGTGTTCGCCGGCCGCGAACGCAATCCGCCCGTCCGTATCGTCCTGCCCCACGTCCCGGGGCTGTGCCTGGCTTATGACGACCATGGCGACGCTTGCGCCAGTGACATGGCGATCTTCGACAAGCGTCAGTTCTGGGTGCTGGAACCCAGCGGCGAGGCCCATGTCCTGGTCAGCGCCGCCGATCCTTGTCTGGTGCTGATCGTCGACCAGGACGAAGAGCTGATCCCGCTGACCCGCACGCCGCCGCCGTTCACCTTCGCTGACCGCGGGCCACGTCCGCGCGTGGCGCGCCGCGAGGCGACGCCGGTCGACGCCGCGCGGTTCCTCGTCTCGGTCTCGTCCGACCTCTATCTGCAAAACGTCAGCTACCAGACCCTGGCCTTGGAGTGCCCGGGCGAGGGCGGCTGGCGGCACGGCGCGCCCGTGGTCACCCGCCTGAAGCGCGGCGGCTCGACACAGCGCTGGGCGTTCGAACCGCCTCTGCGCTCGCGGCAGGAGCTGATCTTCCACGACGTCGTCGCCCCGGCCGCGATCCACGGCCTGGAGGTCGGCGGTCTGGCCCGGCTGTCGGACGACTGGGCCGCCATCGCCGAGGACCTGCGGGCCGGCGCCGCCCAGGTGCTGCGCTGCGCCGAGCGCGATCAGCCGTTCGTGGCCAGCGGCTCGGTGGTCGACGTGTTGGAAAGCTGGCGCCGCCTGGCCGCCGAGGCGCGCAACGCCTCGACCGACCTGTCCGCTTAGGAGGAGAGACTGATGCTGGAAGACATCCTCTCGGTCCTGCTCGCCGGCTCGGCCTTGGTGGTGGCCCTGAAAATGGCCGCCGTCGTCGCCGGCTTCGTGCTGGGCGTGCGCCTGTTGGCGGGAGGCGGCCGCACGGCCGACGATCGCGACCGCTCGCTGTCGGACGCCGCCCGCAGGCATCGCCCGAACTGAGTTGCGAGCTGGGGCGGCCTACTTCTTCTTCGCGGTCTTCATCGCGTCCAGCTCTTCCGGCGTCAGTTTGCGCACGTCGGTCACCGGATAGCGCCGCCGGCCGGTCGCGTCCGGCACGATGATCTCGGCGTCATAGCCCGAGCACACCCACGACCGCCCGCGTGAATAGATGCCGATGCGCAGCGACCAGTCGATGTCGGGCGACGGGGAGAACAGCGTCAAGCGATAGACGTTCCTGGGGCTGATGGTGACGTCGACGGTGCGGTCGTCGATGACGGTGAAGCCGTTGACGTCGTCGGGCCGGAAGCACGCGCTCTTGGAACGCTCCGGCTTGGCGGGGGCGGCGAGGGCGGGACCGGCCGACAGCAGCGCCGCCAAGACGACGGATCCGATCAGGACACGCATGATCAAACTCTCCCAGTGGCGCCCGCCATTCGCATCCTCGCGCGCAAGCGTGGCCGGCTCAAGGCCGGTCTGTTTCTAAAGGCCAGTCTGTTTCTAAAGACCAGTCTGTTTCAGCGGGTTGAGGGCGAAGACCTCTTCCTTGCGCAGGGTGGGGCTGGTCTCATGGTGGATCACCTCGATCCGATCGGCGAGCCTGGCCTCGTGGGCGAAGACCAGGGCCTTGCGGGCGAACGGCGAGTGGGTCTGGCAAAGCAGCTTCACGCGAGCGGTCCTTCGGTCAGGATGATCAGAGAACGGGTGTCGGACGGCGGGGCGGCGGCCAGCAGGGCCGCGAAGCTGGCCGCGCCCGAGGGCATGGTGGGCAGTCCGACTTCGAGGCCCTGACCCATCGCCTGTTCTTCGAGAACGGCGATGTCCGCCGCTTCCGCGCCTCGGTGGTGATGGAGCGGACCAAGGTCGGGCTCGGCGTGCCGGTCTAGAGGGCGCGCGGGCTGATCGTCCGCGGCGCCATCTTAGAGCGTCCTCAGGAAGCGGTTGGCGAAGAACAGGCCGACGAGGCCCAGGCCGCAGGCGATATAGGCCCCGCCCGCGAGGAACTGACCCCATTCGATGTCGAGCTTGGCGAACGACTTCACCAGCAGCAGCGAGATGCTGCCGATATAGCCGAACGAGTCGGCGACATAGATCAGGAAGCCCGCCGTGCCGACCTTGCCGGTGGCGGCGATCATCCGGTCGAACAGCATGGCGTTGAACGGGGTGTAGCCCATGTAGAGCCCCGCGCCGGCCAGGATCATCCACCAGACCGGCGGCAGCACGTGCAGCTGATAGGCCAGGGTCGAGACGCCCAGCAGGGCGAAACCCAAGGCCACGAAGCCGATGTTGAAGGCCACCGCGCGGCGATTGTCCTTGACCCCCATGAGAGCGGCCAGGCCGACCAGCACGATCGCGGCCACCGGCAGCTCCGACAGGGTGAAGATCGAGGCGGCGTTCTTGAAGCCCAGCTCGGCCCAGATCTCGGCCGAGAAGTTGTCGCGGAAGTCGCGCAGGGCGGTCAGGATCACATAGACCGCGATCAGCAGGATCAGGGCCGGGGCGTGGGCGGCGAACAGGGCGACGCGGTCCTGGCGGCTCATCGGGGCGCGGCGCACGCGCTCGGCCTCGTCGGCGGCGTTGGGCGGCGGCAGCTGGGCCAGGGCCACGACGGCGACCAGCATCAGCGGCGCGAACACCAGGCCCGAAATGGCCGGCATCCACTTCTCGTCGACATCGGCCAGCAGCAGCATCTTGCCGACCGACTTGGCCACGCCGGATGAGAGGATGAAGCTGGCGCACAGCATCGCCCCCAGCACTTCGGTCAGGCGGCGGCCTTCCAGGAAGCCGAACACCAGGCCCCAGATCATCCCCAGGCACAGGCCGTTCAGGTACATGGCCATCGGCCCGATCACCGTCGGCAGTGTCCCGAACAGCAAGAGCGACATCTGCGCCCCGAAGATCAGGGTCAGGATACCCATGGCCCGTTTGCTGGCCCGCATCTCGGAGATCACCTTGACCCCGATGAACTTGGCCGTGGCGTAGCCGGCGACCTGGGCGATGACGAGAGCGATCTTGAAGTCGAAGGCGAAAGGCCAGCCTTCCGGATGGCTGAAGGCGGCGGCCGTGAAGGGCTTGCGATAGCCGAACATGGCGAAATAGACGGCGAAAGACGACAGTCCGCCATACAGGGCGAACAGCCAGGGCGGGGCCGTGGTCAGAAAGCGGGTCACCGCGCCCTGTTTGGCGTGTTCGTCCATGCGCGGTTTCCCTTCTCGCCCTAAAGGGGCCCGCCTTCAGCTAGCCCGCTTCGTTTATCGGGGGCAACTTCAGGCGGCCTCGGCGCCGCCCATGACCACGCTCCAGAGCCGTTCGCGGTCGATCGGCTTGGCCAGGTGGGCGTCGGCGCCCGCGGCCAGGGCGGCCAGCTGGTGCTCGGGGCCGATATTGGCGGTCAGCATGACAATCGGCGTGCGGCCCTCGCCTCGTTTGGCCTCGATGTCGCGCAAGCGCCGGGTGGCGGCCAGGCCGTCGACGCGAGGCATCTGCATGTCCATCAGGACGAGGTCGAAGCGGTCGCTCTCGAAGGCCTCGATCCCTTCCTGGCCGTCGCAGGCCATGACCAGCTCGACGCCCAGCGGGGCCAGCAGCAGCTCGACGACGGCGCGGTTGACCTCGTGATCCTCGACCAGCAGCACGCGGGCGGGCCGCTCCGCCGGCGCGTTGGCGGGGACCGGCGCGTCCGTGGTCGCCACCCGCAGCGGCACGGTGAAGCGAAAGCAGCTGCCAGCCCCACGCTTGGACCGCGCCTCCAGCGTTCCGCCCAGCATCTCGACAATGGCCTTGCAGATCGGCAGCCCCAGGCCGCCGCCGCCATAACGCCGCGACAGTGAGCCGTCGGCCTGGGTGAAGGGTCGCAGGAGTTCGGGCAACTGGGCCTCGTCGAAGCCGACGCCGGTGTCGCGCACCTCGACGGTCAGATTGCGAGTGGCGGCCGAGGCGGTCGGCAGGGTGGCGATCGAGACCACGACCTCGCCGGTTTCCGTGAACTTGACGGCATTGGCGGCCAGGTTGCCGACCACCTGAGCCAGGCGGGTCGGATCGCCCTCGAAGCGGCCTTCGGTCTGGGCGTTGAGATCCAGGCGTAGGCTTAGGCCCTTGTCGGCGGCGCGGGCCCGCAGCGGGGCGATGGCGTCCTCGATGGTCTCGACCAGGTCGAAGGCGGCCAGTTCCAGCTTCAGGTCGCCGGCGTCTAGGCTGGCCACGTCCAGGATGTCGGACATCAGCCGCTCGACGTCACGACCCGAGGCGCGGATCAGGTCGACCATACGTCGCTGCTCGGGCGCGAGGGGGGTCTGGGACAAGGCGCTGCTGGCCCCGATCACCCCGTTCAGCGGTGTGCGAATCTCGTGGCTGACATTGGCCAGGAACATCGACTTGGCGCGGTCGGCGGCGGCGGCGTCCTGTTCCAGCTGGGCGCGCTCCAACTGGCTCTCGCGGAAGGCCAGGACGGTCTCGGCGATGCGGCCGAACTCGTTGCGCTGGTCCAGGTGCGGGATTTCGACATTCAGGTCGCCGGCGGTCAGCCGCGACATGGCCGCGATCAGGCCGTCGATCCGTCGGGTGATGCCGCGGTGGATGGTGAACGCCAGAGCCAAGGCGCCGGCCACCGAAACCGCCACGACCAACAGGCTGACCCCAAAGCGGATGATCAGGAGGTCCAGCTCCTGTTTGACCGAGGCGTGCAGGTGGCGAGCACTGGTGTCCCAGGCAGCGATCGTCGCGGCGCGCAGGCGATCCAGGTCCGGTGTCGCGCCCGCCGCGACGGCGTCGCGCCGCGACACGGCGGCGCCGCGCGCCAGGCTCAGCTCGGCGCGGCGCGCGGCCAACGCGGCGCGGACATTGGGATCGGGGTGGTTCAACGCGGCCTTGGCCAGCGACAGGTCCAGAATCTCGGCCTGGGCGTTCAGCCGCTCATAGGCCGACAACACGCGTTGGCGTCGGCCGGTCACGCCATCGGGCAAGGCGGAGACCTGGCCCAGCCGATGGATCGCGGTCCACAGACCGGGCAGGCCCACGGCGGCCGTGTCGCCCAGATAGAAGCGGGCCAGGTCGCGGTCCAGAGTCAGGTTCGAGGCGTCGGCGATCGCGCCGATCAGCACCGCGCCGGCCTCGGGCTGGTTGGCGGGCTGAGCGGTGGCGAAGGCGTGAAGCTGGGCTTCGACGCCCAGGTCCCGGGCGGGCCCTTCCAGGGCTTGTTTCTCGCGATGGGCCGGACCGACCACGCTGGGCCAGATGTCGCGCAGCAGCCCCGCGCCGCGCACCTCGCGCTCGGTGAAGGCGATGTCGTGCAGGGCATAGACGGTCAGGGTCGACAGCAGGATGGCCAGCGGCGCCAGGAACAGCACCGTCAGCAGGCTCAGGCGCTGGGCCAAGGTGGTGGCGCCGTCGAAGCGCTTGAGTGGGCCGAACTGCACGAGGTCTTCGAACTCCGGATCGCCCTCGACCCCGCCCCCCGGCAGGCGTCCGTGCGACCGCACGCGTATATGACGGCGGATCGCGACGGCGGGCAAGCGGCGCCGGAATGTCGTTCAGTCCGCGGCGGCGGCCGCCTGCACGATACGGTCGGCCATGACGGCGTGGGCCTGGGCGGTGGGATGGATGGTGCCGCTCACGGCCTCGCCGCGACCCTCGCCGCCCTTGAACACGACGTACTGCGTCAAAGCCGAGTCGTTGGCCGTGCGGAACCAGCGGCCCGCCCGGGGCGCGTAGGGGCGCCAGTCGGTCGGCGCGCCGTACTTCGGATCCCAGCCGGAGGCGGTCCAGCGAGGCCAGCCGAATTCACGCTCATAGCCCAGGCCTTCCCGGCCGTCGCGAGCGCACACGCCGTGCCGCGTGGTCACGTTCGCCTGGTCGACCACCGTCCAGCCGCTCCGGGCCATGACCTGGCCGACATTGCGGTTCAGGTGGGTCCAGGCGCGCTTTTCGAGCACGCAGCTGGAGTAGTAGGCGATGTTGTCAGGCACACCGACCAGGCAGTCCTTGCCATCCGGAGCGTTCGCGATGCCGAAGCTCCAGCGATCGGGCTTGAGCAGGGGCACGCGGGTGAACTGGGCCAGCCAAGGTTCGCGCTGCATCCGCAGGCCTTCGTCCTTCGCGGGAACCACGCGCGCGCCTGGAGGCTGGGTCCAGGCCTCGCCGCAAAGCCGCCCGGCGTCGTCGCGCAGGATGCTGGGGTAGAGGGTGTGGATCTTCACCTTCGCCTCGGCGCCCAGGCCGGACGCTTGGAAGGCGCGCGCGCCCAGGTCCAACATCTTGGGCAGGTCGACCAGCGCCAGGTCCTCGGCGGAGGGCGAATAGAGGCGCGGACCAGGCAGCAGCTTGCCCATCGTCGTCTCGCAGCGCCATTGCCCAGGGACCTTCAGGGGGCAGACCAGCCCCATGTCGGGATTGCGGTTGGGTTCAAGCGCGGCGTTGATCAGGAAGAAGGGGCTCATCGGGCCGCGGCCACCCGCTGGCATCACGGCCCAGCCGGCGACGCCGGCGAAGCCGATGTCGTTGCCGCCCAGCGTGTTCAGGACGACGTCGGGCCGCCGCGACCACGTCGAGCAGGTTCGGATGCTGACCTCGTCTCGTTTCTGTCCGGGCTCGCGGACCGTGTGGCTGGAAAGCGTATTCCAGTAGGTCAGGCCTTGCTCTAGCCGGAAGCGCTGATACTGGGGCGCCTGATCCTGGCACAGCAGCTCGACCGCCTGGTTGATCTGGGACTTGCGGTAAGCGACCGACTTCCACTCGCCGCTCGGCCAGCGCTTGCCGCCTGGCGCCGAGGTGCGGGGCGCGACAAAGCCGTCCAGCATGGTGGCGCCTGAGCAGGCGAAAGAAACGAAGGTCACCGAGCGCCGCCGGTTCTTCGCCGCCAGGCTAAGGGCCACCTGGGCGTGCTGCGACAGGAGCGAGCGATGGCAGGTGTTGTCCCACCAGTCGGCGGAGGCCCCGGGCGGCAAAGGCTTGGAAGACCACCAGTCGATGCCGTCCCGCTTGGCGGCTCGACCCGTCGAGGACAGTTTGGACCAGTCTGTCGGGCGATCCGGGTTGCCTTCGCCGGCCGCGAACGAGTCGCCCAGCGCCAGCACCAGCGTGTCCTCGACCTTGACGCAGGTCGTCACGGCGGGAGCGCCGGCGATCTCGGCGGTGACGGTGACGTCCTTCTCCGCGGCGACCTCCAGCGCCGTCGCCTCGGCGCACGCGCGGGGAATGCTGGCCTGGTCGCCGGCCCGCCAGACGCAGTCGCCGGCCTCGCCCGGCGCCCGGACCCAGATCCGGCGGTGCGTGGGCTTCAGGAATGCCTGCTTCTCGCCGTAGGACTCGGTCGCCCGATCGTAGAAGGTGGCCTGGTACAGACGCCGGCCATCGGGAAGGTCGGTTTCCACGAGATGGCGGATGGTCGTCTCATAGGCCTGTTCCATGGAGACGCCAGCCGAGCTCGGATTGGCGGCGGCCAGGTCGTCCAGAAGCGCGTCGCCGGCCTGGCGGCCAGCCTCGGTCTTGTTGAACAGGGTGAAGCCGCCGGCGACCTTCCAGTCGATCCGCGGGTTGTCCGCGCAGGCGGCGAGGGCGGGGGCGCCGATGAGGCCGAGGCCAAACGCCGTCAAGACCGCGATCGTCTTCCGCATACCGCCCCCCTGAGCGCGAATATTTCACGAGCGAGATGCGCGCATCTCATGACCTGAGGTTGACTTCGTCAAGTTCGAAAACCATCGTTCCGTCAACCTTTGGCGGGGGCGGCGAGGTGGGTCATATTCGCGGCGTGCTAATCAGCGCGAGCCTGGGTCTGGCGTTGCTCGCGACGCCGGCCGTCGCATGGTCGGAAAGCCCTCTGGCGGACGGCTGTCCCAAGGCGAGCGCTGCCGAGGCCGCGCCCGCCGGTCCCCTGCGGATCACTTTCCTGGGGGTCTCGACGCTGCTCTTCGACGACGGCGAAAGCCAGTTGCTGGTCGACGGCTATTTCACGCGGCCCGACTTCGGCGACACGGTCCTGAGGCGCATCGGACCCGATCGGGGCGCGCTGGAACGGCGGCTCGAGACCTTGGGAATCGAGAACCTGCGCGCCGTGTTGGTCGCCCACGCCCACCACGACCACGCCATGGACGCGCCGATGATCGCGGATCTGCGCAAGGAGACGGTGCTGGTCGGCGGCCTTTCCACCGTGAACCTGGGCGTTGCCGCCAAGCTTGGGCCGGAGCGTCGATGTCAGGTTCACGATCGTCAGCGCTTTTCGTTCGGGCCCTACGACGTCGAGGTCTTCAAAGCGCCGCATGGCGATACGGGGCGTCTGCTAACCTGGGCCCTGGCCGGCGCCACTCCGCCCGACCAGGCTCTGCCGGCCCGTTTCTGGCGGTTGAAGGATCAGGAGAACTTCTCCTACCTCATCCGGCACGGCGGCCGGGAGATTCTGGTGCATCCCAGCGCGGGTTTCACACCGGGCGCCTATGCGGGAGTCTCCGCACAGGTCGTGTTCCTGGGGGCGGGGCGGCTGGGCAAGCGGTCGCGAGCGGAGATCGCCGATTACTGGCGAGAGGTCGGCGGCGCGGTCGGAGCCTGGACCATGATCCCGGTCCATTGGGACAACTTCATGCGGCCGATCGATGAACCGCTGAAGCCGATGCCCTGGCCTCTTGACCGTTTCGAGCTTGGACAGCAGAGGCTGGGCAGGGTGATCGCCGAGGGGAAACGTCCGGTAGCGATCCTGCGCCTGGACGCCCGTGATGCGCTGATCGTCGCGCCGGGCGGGGTGGTTTCGCTCGAGCGCGCCCTCCGATCCCCAAGCAAAAACGCCCCCCGCTGAGCGGGGGGCGTCTTGATCGTTCCGAACCGTGAAGAACCGCTTAGGCGGCCTTGACCAGCGACTTGGTCAGGATGCCGATGGCGGCTTCGCGGTCGATGCGCTCGATGGCGGCGACCTCGCGGGCCATGCGGTCGAGGGCCGATTCATACAGCTGGCGTTCCGAGTAGGATTGTTCCGGCTGGTTCTCGGCGCGGTGCAGGTCGCGGACCACTTCGGCGATCGAGATCAGGTCGCCCGAGTTGATCTTGGCTTCGTACTCTTGAGCGCGACGCGACCACATGGTGCGCTTCACGCGGGCGCGGCCCTTCAGGGTGGTCAGGGCTTGCGAGACGGTGCCGCCTTCCGCCAGCGGACGCAGGCCGGCCGTCTTGGCCTTCTTGGTCGGGACGCGCAGCGTCATTTTTTCATGGTCGAAGGTGATGACGTAGACTTCGAGCGACATGCCGGCCACTTCTTGGGTCTCGATCGCCTGGATGGTGCCCACGCCGTGCGCGGGATAAACGACGTGATCGCCGACCGAGAATTCCAGACCAGTCTTGCTCATGTTCGTCCTCATGTATGCGGGCCCGAGGGGCCCGAACGCCGTGTTCCAGATCAAATCAAAAACGACAGGTTCTTGCTCCGCGGAATAAGGTGCGCGGGGCCAGGCCTGTCAGGATTTGGAATAGATCTCTAAGACACCCTTCGCCTTCGATCGGGCGAGCCGGTTCAAATTGGCTTCTCGAACCAGCTTCTTCGACAAGACAGACGGTCGCGAATAGCCGCAGCCGTCACGTCGGCGACGACAATAGCATAAAATTCAGCCCTATGAAAGGGTTGCATCCCGGCATGCGGGACGCGCCGTCAAGCTTTCGCGGCCTGACGTCTTCTCAAGCTTGAGAAATCAAGGTGGGAGCGTGGCGGTCGAAAGTGTGGGCGGTTTCGGCGTTTGCCAGGCGCCACAAGATAGAAACCGGGCCTGCTCGTCCGTTTCTGATGTTCATCAGAAACGGGCAGGCTGGGTCAGGAGCCCTTGCCGGGCTTTTCGCTGAAGTACTTCTCGAACTTGCCGGTCTCGCGCTCGAACGCCTCGCGATCGGCGGGCGGCTCGCCCTTCACCGTGATGTTCGGCCAGATCTTGGCGTAGTCGGCGTTGATCTTCAGCCACTTGCCGTCGGCCTCGTCCTCGGTGTCCGGCTTGATGGCGTCGATCGGGCATTCCGGCTCGCAGACGCCGCAGTCGATGCATTCGTCGGGATTGATGACGAGGAAGTTCTCGCCTTCGTAGAAGCAATCGACCGGGCACACCTCCACGCAGTCCATGAACTTGCAGCGGACGCAGGCGTCGGTGACGATATAGGTCATCGAAAACTCTGATGAGATCGGACGGAGTTAGGCGCGGGCGTTTTCGAAGTCCCAGGCCTTCTTGTCAATGCGGCTTGGCCGCGCGCGGTCTCAGGAATTCTCTAGGCGTGGCCAGGGCGCGACGACTTTCTGCAACCCTAGGCCAGATCGTGGGGTGATGTCGCGCGGCATCGGGCCGTCTGGACGCAAACCATTTCTTATTGAACGAACGCGATTATGCCGACCAGGAAACGCCCAATAAAAACAAGGTCGGAAAGCCGACACAATGAAGATTGAAGCCTTGGCTGTCCAACCCACACTGGAGGCCGATACCGCCACGCGCGCCCTGGCCAGCGCGCGCGCGCGCGTGTTCGGCGAATTCGTACGCGAAATCCCGTTCGCCGCGGCCTTGCTGGACCGCGACCTGACGCTGGTCGCCGTCAGCCGCGAATGGGCCGAGCAGGGCATCGCCGCGGGCGTGGCGATCGGCGGCGACGCGGGCGCCGGCGGGCTGGTGGCTCCCGAGGACGCCGCCGTGCTGCTGGCCTGCGCCGAGGAGGGCGTTCCGTTCTCGCGCTATCTGCCGACGCTGGACGCGGCGGGGGCGCGGCATGTGTGGCGCACCGAGTTCAGCGCCTGCCAGGAGGCGGGCGAGACCTATGCGGTGATGATCACCGCCCGCGACGTCACCGGCTATGCCGAGAGCGTTCTACGCGCCGAGCGCGACCAGCAGCGCCTGAAGATGGCGCTGGAACTCGACGATCTGCTGGTCCGTGAATACGACCTGCGCACCCGCGAGATCTATTTTTCGGGCACCGCGCCCGAGCTGCAGAAGTGGTGCGTGTTCAAGGACGACCCGCTGGAGATCGTCCATCCCGACGACCGCCAGCGCTGCGCCGACCTCGTGGCCACCCGCAAGCTGGGCGAGGCCCGCGTCTTCGAGTTCAAGTTGAACCGCGACGACGACATCGAGACTTGGGTCCGCTCGGTCGGCAAGGTGTTCGTCGGCGCCGACGGCAAGCCCGAAAAGCTGGTCAACCTGTTCAAGGACATCACCGACCGCCGCCGGCAGACCGAGGCGATCGAGACCCTGGCCTTCAAGGATCCGCTGACGGCCCTCCCCAACCGCGCCCTGTTCCAGCACCGTTTCCAGGAGGCGGTGACGGCGTCGGAGACGCTGGGCGAGATGTTCGGCCTGATCATGATCGACGTTGATCACTTCAAGGACATCAACGACAGCCTGGGTCACGACGCGGGCGACGCGCTGCTCAAGCGCCTGGCCGGCATGCTGCAGCGCGCCTTCCGCAGCAACGACACGGTCGCGCGCCTGGGCGGCGACGAGTTCGCCGTGATCCTGCGCGGCCTGCACGGCGAGGCCGACATGCTGCGACCGATCGCCAAGCTGCAGGATCTGCTGCGCCAGCCGATCGAGCACGGCGGCCGCAGCTTCACCGCCAGCGCCAGCATGGGCGCCGCCCTGCACGGCGACCCGGACGCCGATCCGGCCCACATGATCAAGAATGCCGACATCGCGCTGTATCGCGCCAAGGAGGCCGGCCGGAACCGCAGCATCCTGTTCGAGCCGTCGATGCGGTCCGAGGTCGAGCAGCGGCTGGAGCTGCTGCGCGACGTCCGCCTGGCCTTGTCGGAGAACGAGTTCACCCTGTTCTACCAGCCGGTCGTCGACATCCGCGAAGGCAAGGTCGCCGGCTTCGAGGCCCTGATGCGCTGGGTCCACCCCGAGCAGGGCGTGCTGACCCCGGCCCGCTTCATGCCGGCCTTCGAGGACCAGGAGCTGTCCCTGAAGTTGGGCGACGTGGCCTTCGAGGCGGCGCTGCGCCAGATGCGCGAATGGCTGGACCAGGGCGTCGAGTTCGGCCGCGTGGCCGTCAATATCAGCTCGGCGCAGTTCCGCTCGGGCCGTCTGGCCGAAGAGATCCAGGAGCGCCTGGCCCGCTGGAACGTGCCGTGCGAGCGCCTAACCATCGAGGTCACCGAGAACGTTTATATGGGCTGGGGCTCCGACCTAGTCAGCGACACCGTCCGCCGGCTGCACGAGGCCGGGGTGATGATCGCCCTGGACGACTTCGGCACCGGCTACGCCAGCCTGGCCAACCTGCGCCAGTTCCCGATCGACCGCCTGAAGATCGACAAGTCCTTCGTCCAGAACGCCGAGGACGAGGCCATCGTGAAGGCCGTCATCACCCTGGGCGCCTCCATGGGCATGAAGGTGGTCGCCGAGGGCGTCGAGGACGCCGAACAGCTGGCGGCCCTGGATCGTTACGGCTGCGACCAGGTGCAGGGCTACCATTTCGGCCGCCCGATGCCGGCGGGGGCCGTCGCCGGCTTCCTGAAGGGGTTCGGGGCCAACCCTTAGTGGCCTAGAAGCTCGCGCTTCGTATAGCCTTTGGCCATGACACTGACGGTGCGCAAAGTGCTGCGGCGATCCCGCGGCTTCGTGGGGCGATCCATCTGGGTGGTGGTCGCCATCGTGCTGGTGCAACTGACGGCCAGCGTCGCCTTCTACAGCGCCATCGACCGCCAGACCCTGCGCGAGGACCACGCCCGGCGGATCGCCGAGCTGCTGGTCGTCGGCGAGCGGGTCAGCAAGCTGGGCCAGGCCGACTTCGACCAGGTGATGAGTTCGCACTACCTCCAGGCCGAGGTGGTGGCCCTGCCGCCGGAAGGGCCGCCGATCTCACGGGCCCAGACGAGCGAGGCGAACGCCATCGCCGACTATGTCCGCCGCTGGGAGCCGGCCCTGGCCAAGCAGCCGCTGCGCCTGTGGTCGGAGAGCCGGCCCGAGGGCGGCCGCGACCTGGTCGGCGTCATGGGGCTGAAGGACGGTCGCTGGCTGACCTTCCGCTCGCGCAACTTCCCCCGGCCCTGGCCGATCGCCCTGCGCGCGGTGGCCACGACCCTGGTCTTCTCTTTGGGCTGCTTGGGCCTGGGCGCCTACGCCCTGCGCCAGCTGGGCGAGCCCCTGCGCCGCCTGACGGAGGCCTCGCGCCACGTGGGCGAGAGCCCGCCGTCGCCGATCCTGATCGAGGGCCCCAATGACATCGTCGAGCTGGGGCGAGCCTTCAACGACATGCAGCGCCGCATCGCCAGCCTGATCGAAGACCAGGCGCGGGCCATGGAGGCGCTTAGCCACGACCTGCGCACCCCGCTGGCCCGCCTGACCCTGGCCGCGGACTATATCGAGCCCGACGACATCAAGGCCCTGGTCGAGGGCAATGTCGGCGAACTGGACGAGATGCTGCGATCCCTGGCCGACTGGCTGCGCGCCCAGCACTCGGCCAGCGCGCCCGAGCCCGTCGACCTACCGGCCCTGATCCATGGGGTCATGGCGCGCTGGCCGGACAAGGTCCGCTACGAGGGCGGCAAGACCCTGATCGTCACCACCCATCGCGGTCCGTTGGAGCAGGCCCTGATCCGGCTGGTCGACAACGCCGTGCGCTTCGGCGGCCAGGCCAAGGTGCGGCTGACGGCGGATGGTTCGGATGGGCCCCTGATCGAGGTGTTGGACCAGGGGCCGGGCCTGACCGACGAGGCGATGGCCCGCATCTACGAACCCTTCTTCCGAGGCGACGCCGCGAGGGCGCGCGACACCGGCGGCTTTGGCCTGGGTATCCCGACGGCCGAGCGCCTGATCAAGCGCTTCGGCGGCAAACTGGCTATCACCAACCGCGAAGGCGGCGGCGTCAGCGCGCGGATCTGGCCGCCGGTGGCGGTCTCGGAGGCTTAAGGCTCGACCGCTTCGTAGAGTCCACGCGCCTCGGTGGCTGGGCCTCGGCGTTCGCCGCAGTCCAGCACGCGAACGGCGATCAGGCGGCCGGCCAGGCCAAACACCACGACGTCGCCGGGCTTCACGGTGCGCGAGGGCTTGTCGATACGGGTCTCGGCGCCGGCGCGGGTCAGGCGGATGCGGCCCTCGTCGACGAACTTGGCGGCCAGGGAACGGGTCTTGAAGAAACGGGCGCGCCACAGCCAGACGTCGGCCCGGACAGACTCACCATGGGTGTCCGTCATGACGCGGCTTTCTGGGGCGCGGGCTTGCGGCGGCGCGGCTTCTTCCGCCGGGGCGGCGGTTCGGTCAGCTTGGCCAGCGCCGCGAACGGCGAGTCCGGACGGGCCTTGACCGGCTTCTGCTCTAGCTTGGCGGCGCCACGGCGCTTCCAGACGATCGGCTGGTCGGGCTTGGCGCGGATGGCGGGGGTGTAGTCCAGGGCCCGCAATACGTTGGAGGCCTGCCTGGCGGTCCAGCCCAGCTTTTCCAGCGCCTTGTCGGTCAAGATGACGCCGCCGTGGTGCTGTTCGGCGCGCAGCAGACCGTCGAGTTCTTCCAGCGCGTCCACCGGGATGCTGAATCCGGCCACGGCGCGCAGGCCGCTGGCCGAGAGCTCGCGGGCCGACGGCTCGGGCGAGGACAGGGGCTCCAGCGTCGTCAGCGCCCCGCGCCAGCCGGTCGGGTTCAGGGCGCGGGCGCAGGCGATGGCTTCGGCCTTGATCACGCCGGGGCAGTAGAGGCTGAACGCCCCGATCCGCACGCCCAGGCTCTTCAGGGTGCGGCGTTCGGCCTGGCTGAGCGCCTTCAGTTCCGGATCCACCGGACCCTTGTCCAGCACCCCACCGGCCTCCAGCAGGCGGTGGGCGACGCCGCGCGGCAGGCCCCGAAGTTCGCCGCCAGCCAAGGCGCGTTCCAGCTTGCGCAGCGGGGCCAGGTGCTTGTCGACCTCGCTGGCCAGGAAGGCGTCCAACCGTCGCTCGGCCCGCTCGCGCACGGCCGCCGCGCCCAGTTCGCCCAGCAGGCGGGCGCGGGGCGACAGCAGCGGCAGGCCGTGGCGCACCGCGCCGGCCGCCTCGCCGCGCCACAGGATCGCGCCGTCGGGCGTGAGGGCGAAGGCGTCGTCGGGCTCGCTGGCCAGCACGCCCAGGCGGCGGGCGATCTCGGGCCCGACCGCGCGCTGGGCGGCGTTGCGCAGGGCCTTTTCCTCCAGGGCGGAGGTGGCCTTGACCGGGGTGAAGGCCACGCCCGACAGGTGGCCGACCACGTGGCCCTCGACCGTCACCTCGCCGTCCTGGCCGACGCCGGCATACAGCGTCTCGCGTTCGCCCAGCTGCTTCATCAACACGCTGGTGCGGCGGTCGATGAACCGGGCCATCAGCTTTTCGTGCAGGGTGTCGCTGATCCGGTCTTCCAGCTGGCGGGTCAGGCCTTGCCAGTGGGCGGGATTGGCCACCCAGTCGGGGCGGTTGGCGATGTAGCTGAGCGTGCGCACGCCCGACAGCCGCGCGGCCAGGCTGTCGATCTCGCCGTCCGTGCGGTCCAGCGCCTTGTACTGGCTGTTGATCCAATCCTCGGGCAAGCGCTTGCGGCCGGTGGTCAGGTCGTCGAACAGGGTGCGCGCCATGCGCTGGTGGTCGTCGTCGGTGGTCTTGCGGAAGTCCGGCGTCTGGCAGACGTCCCACAGCCGCAGCAGGGCCGAGCGGTCGCTCTTGCAGCGCTTGATGACGTCCTCGTCCTTGGCCAAGGCCCGCAGGGTCCGCTCGTCCAGCGCCTCCTGCGACAGCGACAGGCCATTGCGCTTGGGTGTCTCGTTCAGAGACCGCAGCAGGCCCGGCAGCGAGCCGAAGTCCAGCCGGGCGTTGCGCCACTCGGCCTGGGTGATGGGTTCGAACGTGTGGCTCTCCACCGCCTCGACCAGGTCCTCGTCGATCTCCTCGCAGTCGCCGGTGACGCCGAAAGTGCCGTCGCGGGTGTAGCGGCCCGCGCGGCCGGCGATCTGGCCGACCTCCTGAGGATAGAGCCAGCGGGTGCGCTTGCCGTCGAACTTACGCAGGCCCGCGAAGGCCACGTGGTCGACGTCCATGTTCAGGCCCATGCCGATGGCGTCGGTGGCCACCAGGAAGTCGACCTCGCCAGATTGGTAGAGCGCGACCTGGGCGTTGCGGGTGCGGGGGCTCAAGCTCCCCATCACGACGGCCGCGCCGCCGCGCTGTCGGCGGATCAGCTCGGCGATGGCGTAGACCGCGTCGGTGGAGAAGGCGACGATCGCCGTCCGCCGGGGCAGGCGGGTCAGCTTCTTGGAGCCGGCATAGGACAGGTTGGAAAAACGCTCGCGCCCGACGATCTCGGCGTCCGGCAGCAGGCGGCGCACCAGCGGAGCCATGGTCGCCGAGCCCAGGAACATGGTCTCGAACTTGCCGCGCGCATGCAGCAGGCGGTGGGTGAAGATGTGGCCGCGCTCGGGATCGGCGCACAGCTGGATCTCGTCGACGGCCAGGAAATCGACCTCGCGGGCCAGCGGCATGGCCTCGACCGTGCAGACGAAATAGGCCGCGCGGGGCGGGGTGATCTTCTCCTCGCCGGTGATCAGGGCCACGGCGGCCTTGCCGCGCAGCTTGACGATCCGGTCGTAGATCTCGCGCGCCAGCAGGCGCAGCGGCAGGCCGATCATCCCGGAGGCGTGACCCAGCATCCGTTCGACGGCCAGATGGGTCTTGCCGGTATTGGTGGGCCCCAGGACCGCGGTCAGCTTCGAAGGGGCCAGGCCGGTCGAACGGTCACTCATATCTGGAAGGTGGGGCGGGAATCGTGGGGAGGCAAGGCGGTGCGGCGCTACGGCCGCGAGAACACCACCTTGCCATCCACCACCGTCAGCACCGGCTGGGCGGTGAGGATCTCCTTGGGCTCCACCGTCATCAGGTCTTTGTCGAAGGCCGTGACGTCGGCTTTTTTGCCAGCTTCCAGCGTGCCCAGTTCCTGCTCGCGGAACACCGCGTAGGCCGGGGCCAGGGTCAGCATCCTCAGGGCCTGGGCGCGGGTGACGGCTTCTTCCAAGTGCCAGTCGGCGTTTGCGAAGCCGGTCAGGCTGTGGCGGTGGACGGCGGCGTAGAACTCGATGCGCGGGTCGCCGACCTCGACCGGGGCGTCCGAACCGGCGGCCACCACGACGCCGGCCGTGAGGAAGTCCTTCCAGCGATAGCCCTCGTGCAGGCGCGCCTGGCCCAGGCGGGCGGGAGCGAAATAGAGGTCGCCGATCGCGTGGCTGGGTTGCATCGAGGCGATGACCCCCAGCTTGGCGAAGCGCGGCACGTCGGTGTCGGCGACGATCTGGGCGTGCTCGATGCGCCAGCGCGCGGCCTTGTCGCCGACGAGGCTCTGCTCGAACCAGTCCAGGGTCATGCGGTTGCCGCGATCGCCGATGGCGTGCATGGCCACCTGCGCGCCGACCGCCTTGGCCTGCTTCATCAAAGCCAGGCCCTTGTCTTGCGGGGTCAGCTGCAGGCCCAGGCTCTCGGCGTCGCTATAGGGTTCCAGCAGTGCCGCGCCGCGCGAACCCAGGGCGCCGTCCATATAGAGCTTGACGCCGCGTACGCGAATGAGACCCGTGGCGTCCGTTTGCGGACCCTTGGCCAGCACCTCGGCCGCGCCGCTGGGGTCCATGTAGTTGTCGACCCGGATCTTGAAGGCGCCCTTGGCGGCCTCGTCGCGCAGCAGGGCCAGGTCGTCACCCATGGCGCTCATATTGTCGAGCCCGGTCCAGCCGCGCGCGGCGTACAGTGATCCGGCCTTGCGGATGGCCTCGCGCTTGAGGGCTTCGGAGGGCGGCGGGATGACGCCCTCGACCAGGCCCTGGGCGTGGTCGATCAGCATGCCGTCGGGCTGGCCGTCGGCGCCTTTCAGGATCTGGCCGCCGGCTGGGGCGGCGGTGGTCGCCGTAACCCCGGCCTTGGCCAGTGCGGCGCTGGAGGCGACGCTGGCATGGCCGTCGGAGCGTTCCAGCACGATCACCCGGCCCGGCGCCGCGGCGTCCAGGTCGGCCTTGGTCGGAAAGCGCTTCTCGGGCCAGTGGGTCTCGATCCAGCCCCGGCCGAAGATCGCGCCTTCGGGATGGGCGGCGGCATAGGTCTTCACGGTGGCGACGAGGTCGGCGACCGACTGGACCTGGTCCAGGTTCAGGGTCAGCTCGCGCAGACCGATGCCGACCAGGTGGGCGTGGGCGTCGACGAAGCCGGGATAGGCGGCCGCGCCCTTCAGGTCGATGTCGCGAGCGTCCTTGGCCGCCTTGCCCTTGGCGGCGGCCAGCGGACCGACGAACAGGATCTTGTCGTCGCGGATCAGCACCGCCTCGGCGGTGGGCGCCGCGTCGACTCCCGTATGGATCGGACCGCCGTGGATCAGGATGTCGGCGGCGTTCGCGCCGCCCGCGAGGGGCGCCAAGGCCATTGGGACGGCCAGAAGGGCGAGAAGAATCGGGCGCAAGAGCGGCCTCCGAGAGCAAGTTCCGGAAATCGTAAGGGCGGCGCCTCCCAACTCGCAACAGGCCTGCTATTTTTCTCGCATGACCGCCCAGGGTTTCACCCTTTTCGACACCGAGATCGGGCGCTGCGGCCTTGCCTGGGGCGAACGCGGCCTGATCGGCGTGCAATTGCCGGAAAGCTCGCCGGGCGCGGCCTGGGCAAGGCTGCGGAGGCGATTCCCGGACGCGGTCGAGGCCGAGCCCTCCGTCGAAATCGAAATGGTCATCGAGCGGATCCGCGACCTGCTGGCCGGCGGCCGCGACGACCTGTCGGACATTCCCCTGGATCTGGACGGCCAGTCGACCTTCAACCTGCGGGTCTACGAAATCGCCCGGGCGATCACGCCCGGCGACACCTCGACCTATGGCGAGGTGGCCAAGGCCATGGGCGAACCGGGCGCGGCGCGGGCCGTCGGCAAGGCCCTGGGCGAAAACCCGTGGCCGATCGTGGTGCCTTGCCACCGCGTGCTGGGGTCTTCTGGGCACATGGGTGGCTTCTCGGCCCCCGGCGGCGCGGAGACCAAGGCCAAGCTGCTGACCATCGAGAAGGCCAGGACCAGCGAGACGCCGACGCTGTTCGATTTGGAATTCTCGGTCGCGCCGCCGCGCATCCCCTGACCCCGTCATTCCGCCACAAGGGCGAGAGTGACGGAGACGCAACGCTTAACGCGCGCTAACGCTTCTCCGAACAGGGGCGAAACGAATCAGGACCGAATCGGCGACGTTTCCCGATTCAGTGTTTGTTCCCTACAAGCTATTGTAGCTTAAAGCGGATTAACCACAAATCGGCTTCAGGAAGCGCGCCTACTTGGCGGCCGTTTCTTCCGGCGGGCACTCGGCCGAAAGGCGCTTGGCCGTCAGGCTGCCGGCCAGCGGCATCCCGCTGATGGTCTTGATGTGGATGTTCATCTTGAAGGCCTCGGGCGAGTAGGCGCCGTCGGCCGTGACCGGCGAGACGCGCTCCTTCTTGTCGGTCCAGGTGCCCTTCAGCTGGATCTTGCCGTCGCGCACGACATTGGTCGTGTACTCACAGCGATAGCGCTTGGTGCAGATCCCGCGTGAGAACTGCTCGGTGTCGGCGGGCTTGAGGCACTTGGTCTCGTTGCTGACCGGGATCATGCCGATCTTGTAGTCGTACTCCCACTGGCCAGGCAGAATCGTCGAATGGGCGGAGGCGCGCGCCGCGGGCTGGGCCAGGCTGAAACCGGCGATAGCCACGCCCGCGCAGAGGGCCAGGGCGGAAGCGGCGAGGGCGGTGGAACGCATACGACGGGTCTCCTTCATGCAGCTCCCTATATAGAGTGCGATATGAACCGTGCTTGAAGGCGGGGGTGAGGCGTCCGGTTCCTTCACGGATGGCGGCCGACAGCCTTGACTCATGCATGGGCCTTCGCCTATATCGCCCGCTCTCGCGCGGTCGGCCTGGTCCAACCGTGTGTCCGAATTCATATCTTATCGGAGCCAGGCTCTTCACCGAGCCAGCGGTTTCGCCCAAGCCAAGGTAACCACCATGTCGCGCCGTTGCGAACTTACCGGTATCGGTCCGATGGTCGGCCACAATGTGAGCCACTCGAACATCAAGACCAAGCGCCGCTTCCTGCCGGCCCTGTCGCCCGCCACGCTCCAGTCGGAGTCGCTGGGCCAGAGCTTCAAGCTGCGCATCAGCAACGCGGCCCTGCGCACCCTGGACTTCAAGGGCGGCCTGGACGTGTTTCTGCTGGGCGCCAAGGACGAGCAGCTGTCGCCGCGCGCCCTGAAGATCAAGTCGCAGGTCAAGGCCAAGGCCAAGGCCGCCGCTCAAGCCGCCTAAGGCTCAAGACGGTTCTCGACTGAACAAAAAGCCCGCTGGGATCGCTCCCGGCGGGCTTTTCGTCGTGCGTGAGGCCTAGGCCTGGGCCGGTGATCCGAACCAGCGGTCGAGCGCCTTCGCCGGCCCTGTCTCCGCGGAGGCGGCCAAGGCTCCTCGTTCACCAGGGGCGGTAATCCGACCACAATGGGCGGGCCAAGAATTCTCGGCCTGAATTTGTTTGTCCCCAGACACAGGTCGGCCCGAAGCGCCACGGACGCATCGCGCCGGCGCAAGCCTCCATCCAGACAAGCAAAACCCGCCGCGACCGAGCCGCGGCGGGTTTGGAAGCTTGTACTGTAGTGGGAGGTCGCTTAGCGAGCGACGACCGCGCCCGAGGCCGGGTTGGCGGTGTTGTAGGCCGACAGAGCCGGGTTGTTGATCTTCGACACGGCGTCGTTGACCGAGGCGCGGATGCAGGCCGGATACAGGTAGCCGGCGAGGGCTTCGCCGCGGATGTCTTGCCAGCACACGGTCGAGGCGGCTTTGACGATTTCGGCGCGGACTTCGGCGGCCGATTTGCCGGCGACCTTGACGCGCATTTCGGCGGCCGAGGCGGGAGCGGCGGCGGCGAGGACGATGGCCGAAGCGGCCAGAACGATGGAGCGGATCATCTCGAAAGTTCCGAAAGGGGGTTGCGATCAACCACCTCCAGACGCGTTCCCCTGACGGTCCGTTTCCGGTCTGTCGCCTGTTTGGCCGTCGCGTTGCATATAGCGACGTTCTCTTGGGTTATCAACGATTATATTGCATTGCACCCTAAGCTTGAGCGCGTGAGTGCTTCGCGTGCGAACAACCGATCGCAGGCCAGAAAACGGGCATGAAAAAGCCCACGAGACCGGAGTCTCGTGGGCCTATTCTCAGGCGTACGGTCCCGAGCCTGTCGTTCGGACAGGATCGATTCCTTAGTGAGAGCGTGGCCTAACGCCGAAACCGCTCACACTTTCGGTCGCCGCGCTTGTTTAGCGGACGGCGACGCGCATGAAGTAGACGCTGCGGCCCTGGGCCTTGTTGTAGGCGACCAGTTCGCGGCTCTTGGTGCGCAGGACGGCGTCGCGGGTGACTTCGCGCACGCAATAGGGGGCCAGGTCCGAAGCGTTCGGATTGCCGGCCAGGTCGTCCTGGCAGAGTTGCTTGGCGGCGCCGACGATATCGGCGTGGACTTCGGGGGTGGCGCGACCGGCGACCTTGATGGTGATTTCACCGGCGCTGGCCGAGGTGGCGGCGGCGGTGGACATCAGGGCGGCGATGGCGATAGCGAGCAGACGGATCATTTTGATAGTCCCGGAAAGGAGGTTGGATTCAACCGCCTCCAGGTGCGTTCCTCTGACGGCCCCCAGGATCTCGCCTCGTCGTCCGTCGAGGACATGGGTAGATGGTACCGGTACCTATTGCAAGTGCGAAATTAGATTTTCCGGACAAAAGTTCAATATAATCATATAGTTGGATATGAAACTGTCTCGTTCGAAACGAAACGGTCTTAGCGCTTGCGAACGGGCTTCCGGGCGGGTTTGGGCGGCAGCGGCGCTGGCATGGGCGGGGCGACCCAGTCGAAGGCCAGCAGCAGGGTGCGCTGGTTGTTGCTGACCGCGCCGTCGTCGGAGATCAGATAGATCCGCGTGGAGCCGGCGGGCGCGCCCGGAGGCGGACCGGTCAGGGACACGCCTTCGAAGTTGTCGCGTGGCATGGCGCCTTCGATGCGCAAGGCGGCGGACGTCCGCTGCTGCGCCAGGGGCTTGGTCGGGTCGGAGATGAAGCGCACCACCGAGCGCCAGCCGCGCACCGGGTCATAGCCGCGATGCAGGGTGGCGACGGCCGCGCCCGAGAAGGGCGCGAAGCCCGTCAGGCCCCAGGTGAAGTCCGGGCCCGACTGCGGCGGCAGCGCCTTGCAGTCGGTCGACAGGCGGCACAGCCACGCCTCGCCCTCCTCGCCGCCGACGATGTAGGCGTCGGGGCCGGCGGCCGGATAGGCCGAGATCGCCTCCATGCCCTCGTTGTCGGGGAAGATGGTGGCGGGCTTGGGGGCGGGGGCGGGACGGCTCCAGGTTCCGTCGGAGCTGACGGCGTAGCGCCAGATGCGGTGGTCGCGCTCGAAGCTGACCAGGCGGTCGCCGTTGGGCAGCACGGCCAGGCCCTCGGCGTCGGCATGCTGCTTGTTCTGCAGCGGCTGCCCGTCCAGGCCCTTCAGGGGCTGCAGCTTGCCGTCGGTGACGCCGATCAGGCGGCCGGTGGCGTCCAGCCGCAGCCTGGCCTCGAAAAGGTCGCCGTCGTCGCTGATCGCCGTCAGCCGGCCGTCGATCGTGACCGACAGGTCCGAGAGGCCGTGCAGGCGGGTGGTGTCGGCGCTGGTCAGCACCAGGCCGCCGGCATAGGTGAAGCCGCCCTCCACCGTGACCTTGGCCGGATTGGCCGCGTCCAGCGGCACGGGCGTGGCCATGACGCCGATCTCGGGGCCGGCCTTGACCGGGGCCGCCGGGACCATGGGGGCGGGCGGGGCTCTGCGCGGTGTGCACTGGGTGGCCATGCCGCCCAGGCCGCCGACCAGGCCCAGGATCAGCGCGAGACGCGGACCGATCACGCGTGGACCTTGCCCGGGGCCTTGGCCGCCTGAGGCGTGACCACCGGGGGCGGAGCCAGCAGCCCGCGCGCGCGGGCGATCTGGCGCGGTTCTTCCTCGAACAGGGCGGCCAACTGCTCGACTAGCACCCCGCCCAGCTGCTCCACGTCGACGATGGTGACGGCGCGACGATAGTAGCGGGTGACGTCGTGGCCGATGCCGATGGCGATCAGCTCCACGGGGCTCTTGCCCTCGATCTCACCGATGACCTGGCGCAAGTGACGCTCCAGATAGTGGCCTGAATTGACGCTGAGGGTGGAGTCGTCCACCGGCGCGCCATCGGAAATCACCATCAGAATGCGGCGGGCTTCGGGCCGGTTGATGACGCGCTGGTGCGCCCACATCAGGGCCTCGCCGTCGATATTCTCCTTCAGGAGCCCCTCGCGCATCATCAGGCCCAGGTTCTTGCGCGCGCGCCGCCAGGGCGCGTCGGCGGCCTTGTAGATGATATGTCGCAGGTCGTTCAGGCGACCCGGGGCGCCGGGCTTGCCGGCCTTGATCCACTCATCGCGACTGGTCCCGCCTTTCCAGGCGCGGGTGGTGAAGCCCAGCACCTCGGTCTTGACCCCGCAGCGCTCGAGCGTGCGCGCCAGGATGTCGGCGCAGATCGCCGCCACCATGATCGGCCGCCCGCGCATCGAGCCGGAATTGTCGATCAGCAGGGTCACGACCGTGTCGCGGAACTCCTGGTCCTCTTCCTGCTTGAACGACAGCGGCGCGGTCGGGTCGATGATCACCCGCGTCAGCCGGGCGACGTCCAGCATCCCCTCCTCGAGATCGAAGGTCCAGGCGCGGTTCTGCTGGGCCAGCAGGCGACGCTGCAGCTTGTTGGCCAGGCGCGAGACCACGCTGGAGAGCGCCGATAGCTGCTGGTCCAGATAGGCCCGCAGGCGCGTCAGCTCCTCGGCGTCGCACAGGTCCTCGGCGTCGACGACCTCGTCGTGGGCCGTCGTGAAGATCTTGTACAGCGGCTCGCCGCCCTGGGCCTGGCTGGTGTCGGGACGCGCGGCCTTGGCGCCGTCGCCCATGTCCGGCGTCTCGTCGGACTCCTCGGGCTCGCCCTCCTGGTCCGACTGCACCATCTCCTCGTCGCCGGACTCGGTCTCGCGGTCGGAGGCTTCGCTTTCCTGGGGGGAAGAGCCCTCGGGCTGTTCGCCTTCGCCCTCGCCCTGATCCTCGTCGGAATTCTCGGTCGCGCCCTCGTCTTCGCCGTCGTCCTCGTCGGCGCTTTCGGTGGCCTCGGACATCTCCTCGCCGAGATCCAGGTCGCGGAGGATCTCGCGGCTCACCCGGGCGAAGGCGGCCTGGTCGTCGATGGCGGCGGCCAGGCGGTCCAGGTCCTTGCCGGCCTTCATCTCGATGTCGTTGCGCAGGATGTCGACCAGAGCCTTGGCCCCGTCGGGCGGCGCGTCGCCGGTCAGGCGCTCGCGGACCATCAGGCCCAGGATCTCGGCCATGGGGGCGGACTGGCGGTCGGTGGCGACGGCGCGGGTCAGGCCCTGCTTCTCCAACCGCGCCTCGAGGGCGGCGGTCAGGTTCTGGCGGACGCCGCCGAGCGCATTGGCGCCGATGGCTTCCAGCCGGGCCTGCTCGATCGACTCGAACGCCGCC
Organism: Caulobacter sp. ALps2; assembly: GCF_058681635.1. Lineage (NCBI taxonomy): Bacteria > Pseudomonadati > Pseudomonadota > Alphaproteobacteria > Caulobacterales > Caulobacteraceae > Caulobacter > Caulobacter sp. ALps2. The sequence continues at coordinate 882,145 of NZ_CM178743.1, read as the reverse complement.
TGGCCGTCGGGCGAGGCGGGGCGGGCGCGGGCGTGGGCCATCGGGTCGTGGTGAGCCAGGCGCAGGGCCATCTGGTCGGCCAGGCCCCGGATGCGCGCGGCCTCTTTCGAGGACAGGTCGCGCGGCGGATGCGGCAAGATCGCCCGCTTGCCCAGCAGCTGGGGACCGTCGCCCGAGAACACGACCTCCAGGTCCGGCGTCTCGGCGAGCGAGCGCGCGGCGTGCGCCAGGGCGCGCTTGAAGGGTTCGGTCGGGCTTTCGGGCTTGGAGGCCATGGCTTCGAGTTAGCGGTGCCGAGCGGCGAAAACAAGGAACGGCGTGCTCAAGCGGGGCGTTGTTTTCCCAACGGCGCCGCTCGCGCGCCCCTGGAAGGAAACGCAAATGCTCAAGTGGGCCATCATTCTCGCCGTTGTCGCCCTGATCGCTGGCGCGCTCGGGTTCACGGGCGTCGCGGGCGCGGCGGCGGGCGTGGCCAAGATCCTGTTCTTCCTGTTCCTGCTCGGCTTCGTGATCGTGATGCTGCTGGGCGCGACCGTGTTCAAGGCGGCGACCGGCCCGAAATAAGCCTCCGCACGCCTTGCGCGGGCCGGAGCGGAGTCGACCCCGCCGCCGGCATGAGATGGCGCTAGGACCCGTGGGTGGGTCCTAGCGTCCCGCGTACGCCTCGGCCTGACGATCGGCCAGGGCCACCAGGTCGCCCATCTCCAGATTGACGTCGATCAGGTGCAGGCCCCAGTCCTTCAGGACGCCGCCGGGCACGACGATGTCGCCGGTGATCTCGTCGGTGCGCGGATCGGCCGGGTCGGCATTCACCTTCACCGCCAGATAGCTGAAGTCGCCTTCGTTGACGCACTTGGCCGATAGCAGGCCGGGCAGTGACACGAACGGCGTCGACACCGTTACGTCCTTGGCGAAGGGCTTCGGCGGCAGGCTCGACAGAAACGGCTTGCTGCCCAGATAGGCGTGCAGGGTCGCCTCGTCGGTCGAGCCCTTGCCGGCCAGCAGAGCGGCGGGGTTCACACAGCCCGCGCGGCGGCCCTGCTCGTCGGTCTTGCCAAACCGGCTGTTGGCCGGCGGCGGGGCGGCCTCACGGAACGAGACATAGGTGACGAGGCACCCGGCCTGGTCGGCCTTCGCGCACAGCGGGATCGTGCCGAACTCGCCGTCGGCCACCGGGGTGTTCATGCCCAGCACATAGGCCGAGATCATCTGCTTCTGGGCCGGCTTGCCATCGATCTCGTTTTTCAGCAGGTCCAGCAGCATGCGCGAGCCCTGGCTGTGGCCGATCAGGACGACGCCGCGGCCTTTGTTCTCGTTGGCCAGATACCAGCGCCAGGCGTCGCGCACGTCGCCATAGGCCAGGACCCCGTTGCCCGGCGAGGGCTGGCCCATCATCACCGAGCGCAGGGCCGCCAGGGTCACCTGGCGGTACATCGGGGCGAAGACCCGGCACTTGCTGGCGAAGCGGGCCAGCTGTTGTTCGACCACCCGCCGCTCGGCCTCGTCGATGACCATGTCGCTGTTGCCGCCCGGATCGGTCGAGACGGTTGGATAGACGTAGAAGCAGTCATAGCTCGGCGCGGTGGCGGCCTTGAACGTCTCGATGGAGGTCTTGCCGTCGGCCAGGACAACCGTCGTCGTCTGGTCGACCGCGCAGGCGTCGGCTCGGCCGGGCCAGCATAGCCAGCTGTCCTTGTTGCCGTAGTCGTTGGGCGCGACGTTCGCCGGGCCTTGCGCGCAGGCCGCGCCAGTCAGGGCCAAGCCCAGGGTCAGGGCCATCGCGGCCAGAGTCTTCGCCATCCGTCGTCTTCCCTCAAACATCCGTTTGGCGCGGAGCATGACCACAGAGATCACCGGTCGCCAAGAGGCTTTGGCGCCGGGATTGCGGGGATAGGCGAGAGTCGTCCCGCCCCGGGACGGCAGAGCTTTGCGTACGAGGTCGGCGATGACTCTCCGGACCCTTCTTCTTGTCGGCGCCACGGCCGCTTTCGCCAGCGCGGCGGCGGTTTCGCCCGCCTTGGCCGACGGCTTCCCCGGCGCGCCGGCGCGGGGCGAGCATGTGCCGAAACGGGCCGCTCCGAAGCCCAGGCCCCGGACCAAGGTCGTCTATGTCGACCGCCCGGTCGTCGTGGAAAAGCGCGTGCCGGTCTATGTCGACCGTCCCACCACCCAGATCGTCGAGAAGGTCATCGACCGGCCCGTCATCATCGAGAAGCGCGTCGAAGTGCCGATCGTGAAGGTGGTCGAAAAGCCGGTCGTCGTCGAAAAGCGCATCGAGGTCCCCGTCGAGCGGATCGTCGAGAAGCGGATCTATGTCGACCGCCCCGTCGACCGGGTCATCGAGAGGCCGGTGGTGGTCGAGAAGCGGGTCGAGGTGCCGGTCGAACGCATCGTCCAGGTGCCGGTCGAGAAGATCGTCAAGGTCGAGCGGGTCGTCGAAAAGCCCGTCTATATCGACCGCCCGGTCTATGTGGATCGTCCCGTCTATGTCGATCGTCCAGCCGCTCGCTACCAGGAGCGCGCCGTCGAGAGCTACGAGGAAACCCGCGAGACCGAACGCTACGAGGAGAGCTCGTCGTCTTCGAGCTATTCGGGCTCGCGCTACGGTTCGGGCGGCGGCTGGAACGCTGGCTCGGCCCCGGCCCAGGCCTGGGGTGGTTATGTCGAGCCGCCGCCGCTGCCGATGGGCTATGTCGGCGCGCAATCGGGCGGGCGTGGCGGCGGCTATGGCGGCTATGGCCTGGTGGGCGGCGGCGGATGGGCTGGCGGCTACGCCTCGGGCCGGGCGTCGTCCTCGGCCAGCGCGTCAGCTTCGGCGTCGTCGTCGGTCTCGGTGCGCGTCGGCGGACGCGGCGGCGGCGGTGGCTGCAACTGCGGCGGCGGCAAGCGCCACTAGGTCAGAGCGAGAGCCAGCGGCGCGGGTTCTTGTCGCCCAGCGCGCGCGCCTCGCCGGGCTTGAGGCCTAGGTCCCGCATGCGGAAGGCGACGATCTCGCGCAAGGCCTCGACCGGTTCCTTGCCGCCCACGGGGCTGGAGGCGACCGAGCCGGCGTTCATGGCCAAGTCGACGGCCGCCCACTCGGCCTGGGCGCGGTCGGCCTTGCCGACGGCGAAGTAGTGGCGGACGGGCATGCGCTCGCCCGGAACCTCGACCATGACGCCGATGACCCAGCCTTGAACGATCAGATCGGCGTCGGGGCGCTGGCGGAACATCAGCCGCATGTAGCCCTGACCGAGCCTCGCGGAAAGGGCTCAGCCGATAAGCTGGAACGCCGCCTGGCTCAGCAGGCCCAGCACGAGCCAGGCCGATAGAGCGACAATCACCAGCGTCGGCCGTGAAACGCGACGCCGACGATGGGTGGGAATTTCACGCACGAACGCCATCAACCGCCTCCATGCTCAAGAGCTATGGGGCCGTTAACGCCTGTGGCGAAATTTGGATGCGGACGATTTTCGCCTGTCACGGGAAGGTGAGGCGGGCGTCATTCGCACGCGCGTCACGGCGAAAGAAAAAGGGCGGAGCCTCGCGGCCCCGCCCTCATCTTTTTCAGCTCGTGAGCCGACGTGGACTTCTTAGAAGTCCATGTCGCCCATGCCGCCCGGCATGCCGCCGCCGGCCGGAGCGCCGCCGCCCTTCTTGGGGGCTTCGACGATCGCGGCTTCCGTGGTGATCAGCAGGCCGGCCACCGAGGCGGCGTTCTGCAGAGCCGTGCGGACCACCTTGGCCGGGTCGATGACGCCGTCGGCGACCAGGTCGACATACTGCTCGCTCTGGGCGTTGAAGCCGAACGCGCTCGAGTCGCTTTCCAGGATCTTGCCGACCACGATCGAACCTTCGACGCCGGCGTTCTCGGCGATCTGGCGGATCGGCGATTGCAGGGCGCGACGGACAATGGCGATGCCGGCCGTCTGGTCGTCGTTGTCGCCGGTCACGCCGGCCAGGGCCTTGGAAGCCCACAGCAGAGCGGTGCCGCCGCCCGGGACGATGCCTTCATCGGCGGCCGCGCGGGTCGCGTTCAGGGCGTCGTCGACGCGGTCCTTCTTTTCCTTCACTTCGACTTCGGTCGAGCCGCCGACGCGGATGACCGCGACGCCGCCGGCCAGCTTGGCCAGACGCTCTTGCAGCTTTTCCTTGTCGTAGTCCGACGTGGTGTCTTCGATCTGGCGCTTGATCTGGGCGATGCGGGCTTCGATCGCTTCCTTCTCGCCAATGCCGTCCACGATCGTGGTGTCGTCCTTGGTGATCGAGATCTTCTTGGCCTTGCCCAGCATGTCGAGCGAGACGTTCTCGAGCTTGATGCCCAGGTCTTCGCTGACGACTTGAGCGCCGGTCAGGATGGCGATGTCTTCCAGCATGGCCTTGCGGCGATCGCCGAAGCCCGGTGCCTTGACGGCGGCGACGCGCAGGCCGCCACGCAGCTTGTTGACGACCAGCGTGGCCAGGGCCTCGCCTTCGACGTCTTCGGCGATGATGACCAGCGGGCGGCCCGACTGCACGACGGCTTCCAGCACCGGCAGCAGCGGCTGCAGCGACGACAGCTTCTTTTCGAACAGGAGGATCAGCGGCTCTTCCAGCTGAACTTCCATCTTGTCGGCGTTGGTGATGAAGTACGGCGACAGGTAGCCGCGGTCGAACTGCATGCCCTCGACGACGTCGAGTTCGGTCTCGGCGGTCTTGGCTTCTTCGACGGTGATGACGCCTTCGTTGCCGACCTTGTCCATGGCCTTGGCGATCATCTCGCCAACTTCCTTGTCGCCGTTGGCCGAGATGGTGCCGACTTGAGCGATTTCAGCGTTGGTCGTGACCTTCTTCGAGGACTTCTTGATGTCCTCGACGGCGATCAGGACGGCCTTGTCGATGCCGCGCTTCAGGTCCATCGGGTTCATGCCGGCCGCGACCGACTTGAGGCCTTCCTGGACGATGGCCTGGGCCAGGACCGTGGCGGTCGTGGTGCCGTCGCCGGCCTTGTCGTTGGTCTTCGAGGCCACTTCGCGGATCATCTGCGCGCCGAGGTTCTCGAACTTGTCAGCCAGTTCGATTTCCTTGGCGACCGAGACGCCGTCCTTGGTGGTGCGCGGGGCGCCGAACGACTTTTCGATGACGACGTTGCGGCCCTTGGGGCCCAGGGTCACCTTCACGGCGTTGGCGAGGATGTTGACGCCGCGCAGCATCTTGTCGCGCGCGTCGGAACCGAAATAAACGTCTTTAGCGGCCATGGAGGGCGCCTTTCTGAAATAGGAATTTCGAGGAAGAAAGTGTCTAGGAGGCGGGAGGGATTAGCCCTCGACCACGCCCAGGACGTCGCTTTCCTTCATGATCAGGAGATCCTGACCGTCGACCTTCACTTCCGTGCCCGACCACTTGCCGAACAGGATGCGGTCGCCGGCCTTGACGTCCAGGGCGACGACGTCGCCCTTGTCGTTACGCGCGCCGGGACCGACGGCGACGACTTCGCCTTCCTGCGGCTTTTCCTTGGCGGTGTCGGGGATGATGATCCCGCCCTTGGTCTTGGTTTCTTCTTCGACGCGCTTCACGAGGACGCGGTCGCCCAGGGGACGAAATTTCATTGTGGTTCTCCGTCGGAACGGTTTGTGTAAAGGCTTCGCTGGACCCGAGGAGCGCTGCTGTTAGCAGTCACTACCGTCGAGTGCCAACGCCGAGCGTGAGTTAGGCAGGGCGCTCGGGGGAGTCAAGGACGACGACCGCGAACTTTTTGCGGCGCGGTTAATGCGGGAGGGTTCGATGTTCGATCATGTGGGGTTCGGGGTGGCCGACTTCCAGCGTTCCGCGGTCTTTTATGACGCCGCGCTGCGCCCGCTGGGGATCCGCCAACTGTATGTCGTGCCCAAGGAATTCACCGGTGGGGTGGACGCCGTCGGCTATGGCGTCACGCGGCCGATGTTCTGGATTTCCGAGCAGGACGCGACCCAGGGCAAGCTCCACGTGGCCTTCGCGGCCGAGACGCGCGCCCAGGTCGACGCCTTCTACGAAGCGGCGCTGAAATCCGGTGGAAAAGACAATGGTCCGCCCGGACTTCGCCCACATTACGATAAGGACTATTACGGCGCGTTCGTTCTGGACCCGGATGGCTTCAACGTCGAGGCCGTCTGCCGCGCGCCAGAGTAGCGTCGAGAATAGCAGGAGCAACAAGGCCCATGTCGAGCTACGTCCTGTCGCTGTTCCTGGCGGTTCTGGCCTGCGTCATAGGCGGGACCCTGGGCGGCATGATCCTGGCGCGGCCGCAGACCATGCTGGGCCTGGCGGGACTGGCCGACGAAGAGACGCCAAAGGCGCCGCTGTTCGCCGAGGGGCGCGCCCTGGGCGGGGTGCTGATCGCCGCGCACGGAGTCGCGGCCCTGTATCTCGGCTACCAGCCCCGGATCGGCGCGGCCATGGCCCTGGCCCTGGCCGTCGCCTGGCTGGGCGCGGCCGCGGGCCGGGCGCTGTCGGCGGCGCTGGACGGCGAGGCTGGGCGCTACAATCGCGGCGCGATGGTGTTCAACGCCCTGATCGGTGTCACGCTCAGCTTGCCGTTCTTCCAGATCGGCAAGGTCGTCCTGCACGGGGCGGCGAGGCTGGCTTAGAGCGCCTTCTCGTGGGTAAGCAGCCAGCGCTTGCGTTCGATGCCGCCGCCATAGCCGGTCAAGGTTCCGTCCATGCCGATCACGCGGTGGCAGGGCGCGACGATGCTGAGCGGGTTGGAGCCATTGGCATGGCCGGCGGCGCGGATCGCGGCCGGACGACCGGCGCGGCGCGCCAGCTCGGAATAGGTGATGGTCTGGCCGGCCGGAATTTCCGTCAGAGCCGTCCACACCGCGTGCTGGAAGGCCGTGCCGTTGGTCGTCCAGGGGATGGTGTTCAGAGCCGCGAAGTCGCCAGCGAAATAGGCGACCAAGGCTGACCGTATCGTGGCCGGCGCCGCGCCGACGTCGGGCCGCGGCGCGCCGTAGTGGGTCTTCAGCAGCCGATCCAGCCGGGGCTCGTAGTCATGGAAGTCGATGGCCCGCAGCAGGCCCGCCTCATCGGTGACGATCAGCAACTCGCCGATGGGCGAGGGCGCGCGGTCCAGGATAAGGCGGGCGGGACGACTCATGGGGGGAGTGTCGCCGGGAGAGGCGAGACTGTCCGCCCGGAATATGCGATCACGTGCCCCCTCCGCGCTTCGCGCTCCTCCCCAGAGGGGGAAGAAGCATCTTCCGCCCCCTCCGGGGCGGACGACCGCGAAGCGGTCCGGTGGGGGCAAGTGAGGCGCTAGATCACCGGATCCCCGGCACGTGCAGGGCCGCTTCCTTCTCGGCCTTCTGCTTGAAGACCAGGTCGCCGTACTTGCCGTATTCCATCCGCGCGATCGTGCGCTGGTGCACTTCGTCCGGACCGTCGGCCAGGCGCAGCGTGCGGATGCCGGCATACGCTTTCGCGAGCCCGAAGTCGGTGGTCACGCCGCCGCCGCCGTGGGCCTGGATGGCGTCGTCGATGATCTTCAAAGCCAGGCGCGGCGCGGCGACCTTGATCATGGCGATCTCCAGACGGGCCGACTTGTTGCCGGCCTTGTCCATCATGTCGGCGGCCTTCAGGCACAGCAGGCGGCACATCTCGATGTCGATGCGGGCGTCGGCGACACGCTCTTCCCACACCGAGTGGTCCGAGACGTACTTGCCGAAGGCCTTCCGGCTCATCAGGCGCTTGCACATCTTTTCCAGCGCGACTTCCGCCGTGCCGATGGTGCGCATGCAATGGTGGATGCGGCCGGGGCCCAGGCGACCCTGGGCGATCTCGAAGCCGCGGCCTTCGCCCAGCAGCAGCGCGTCCTCGACCGGCACGCGCACGTCCTTGAGGATGACCTCGGCGTGGCCGTGCGGGGCGTCGTCATAACCGAACACCGGCAGCATGCGGACGATCTCGATGCCCGGCGCGTCCAGCGGGACCAGGACCTGGCTCTGCTGCTGGTGGCGGCTGGCGTTGTCGGGATCGGTCTTGCCCATGACGATGGCGACCTTGCAGCGTGGATCGCCGACGCCCGACGACCACCACTTGCGGCCGTTGATCACATAATGGTCGCCGTCGCGCTCGATGCGGGTCTCGATATTGGTGGCGTCCGAGCTGGCCACCGCCGGCTCGGTCATCAGGAAGGCCGAACGGATCTCGCCGTTCATCAGCGGGCGCAGCCACTTCTCCTTCTGCGCCAGCGTGCCGTAGCGCATCAGCACTTCCATGTTGCCGGTGTCGGGCGCGGAGCAGTTGAACACCTCCGAAGCGAAGCCGACCTTGCCCAGCTGTTCGGCGATCAGGCTGTATTCCAGATTGGTCAGCTGCACGCCTTCGAACTGGAAACTATCATCCACATGCACTTGGCCGCTGTGCGGCGGCATGAAGAAGTTCCACAGGCCGGCGGCCTTGGCCTTGGCCTTCAGCTCCTCGACGACCTGGACGACCTTCCAGCGCTCGGCGCCAAGGACGTTCATCTCGGCCTCGTAGACCGGGATCGCCGGATAGATGTGCTCTTCCATGAACGCGGTCACGCGATCCAGGAAGGCGCGCTGCGTGGGGGAGATATCGAAGTCCATGGCCGTTCCCTCTGCCCGCTGTCTTATGTGTCAAACGCTTGTTTGAAGTGGTTGTAGACCGGCTTTACGCGGGCGGCAAGCGGTCCTGTCCGAACCTGGCCCAGAACCTGGGTTGTCATCGGGGCGCTCCTGTTCGAAAACGGGGCCATGCTGACCTTGACCGCCGACACCCTGCAGGGCCGCTACGTCCGGCTCGAACCGATCACCGTCGATCACCGCGACGAGCTGAAGGCCGCCATCGACTGCGATCCCGATAGCTGGGAGATCATGTCGGTCAACGGTTGCGGCGAGGGCTTCGAGGACTTCTGGGGCGCCCTTCAGGGCGAGACCGACCGTGGCGAACGCATCGCCTTCGCCATCCGTCGCCTGTCCGACGGCAAGGTCGTCGGCACGTCCAGCTACATGAACATCCGCCGACTGCACGGCGGACTGGAGATCGGCTCGACGTTCCTGAACCCGGAGGTGCGTTCGGGGCCGATCAATCCGGAGAGCAAGCGCCTGATGCTGTCGCACGCCTTCGAAAAGGCCGGGGCGATCCGGGTGGAGCTGGTCACCGACGTGCGCAACGCTCGCAGCCAGGCGGCGATCCAGAAACTGGGCGCGACCAAGGAAGGCGTGCTGCGCAATCACAAGGTCACCTGGACCGGCCACGTGCGCGACACCGCCGTCTTCTCGATCACCGACTATGACTGGCCGGCGATCCGCGAACGGCTGGAGTTCCGCCTGAGCGAGACATTCGTCTAGAGCGCCCAAGGTGGCGCTTGCGACCGTTCATCGCAGGCCATTGGATAACAAGACTTTCTAAAGCTTGGCCGTGGCGAATGGCGCTCATGGCTGGAATGGCGTGTCTACGCATATGCATCGAACACGGCGCGCGCTGGGCGGCCTTGGAGGGAATCTCGCCCGCCAAGATCGACAAGACCGCGTCGGGCTATATCGATCAGCGCTGGCGTTCGCCCCGGCGCCATGGGCGCGTCGCGCCCGGCGCCTACGTCCTGATCGACCCGGTCGCGGAGTTTCTCGACGGCGAGGAAATGCGCCAGATGGCCGCCGAGCTGCAGCTTCGCCTTTTCGGCACCCAGGGGCGGGACGACCTCTGCATGGTGATTTTCGAGGGCGAGGAAGAAGACGTGCTGCGCTTCTCGACCCTGTCGGAAGAGGCGCTGTTGGCCATGCGCGGGGGCGAGCCGCCGCCGCCGGCGGGACGCACGCGGCTGGTCGATCGCGACGGCGTGCGGGAGTTGGCGCCGTGGGGCTCGACGCCTCGCACGGTGACCGAGAAGTCCAACGTCGACGGAGTCGCGCCGATCCGCCTGGGCTGGAGGGCAATCTACAGTCTCGCCACTCAACGGTTCGAAAGCAGCGAGATCCAACCTTATGTCAGGGCCGGCGAGGCCAAACCCCAAGAGGACGCCGATCATCTAGATCGTGACTTGGCGATGCTGGATCGCGCCGTGGCGGCCTTGGAGGGCGATCCAAGCCTGCGGGTCTGGGTCCGCGTGCGCCTGTGGAGCGTCGCGCGCGCCGGTCTGCGCGAGATCTGCCAGGACCGGTTCGCGGCCATCCCCCTGGCGATGCGCGACCGGATCGCGGCGATGGTCTACGACGTGCCGCGCGACCTGCCATTCTCGGCGCTCGCGCCGCTGCGCGATATCGTCGGACACAACTTCGCCCGGGTCGGGCTGCGGGTGAGCGACCCTGGTTTCTATGTCCAGGCCGTTCCGGATGGCCTGGCGCACGCCGTCGTGCTGCAATTGCCTGAGGAGGACGAGAAGATACGTCTCCAGAAGGCTCATCAGTTCCTGTCGGCGCGGGCGCAGTACGTCAGTCGGGGTCTGCGTTTGGGGCTGGGCGGCGTGCGCAGCGCTCGCGAACTGGAGCTGGCGCGGCGGATGGGAGCGCACACGGTAAAAGGACCGCTGGTCAGCGCGCTGTTCGCGACCCCGGTGAGTGAGCAGGAAGTCTCACTGGCGGAGCTGCCGCTACGGACCTGAAGTCCCCGTATCGGGGGTTAACGCGCTCTCAAGGAGAAATGCTTAGAGTTTCTTGGCGTGCCGCTGCGAGCCTTTCAGCGGACGACAATCGAAGCCCTCAGGCCAAAACGTCGCGGATAGATGAGCAGCGCCCTAACCAATTGGCGAGGAATTCTACGCATGTTGCGTGCATGACGGCCATCGCCTGCCTGCGAATCTTGTTTACCGCCGACGGCGAGAGCGCGCCGGGCGATATCCCCAAGCACAAGGCGCAAGGGGTGGCGGACGCGTTTCTGAAGGCCCGCTGGCGCGCGCCGCGCAAATGTGGGGCCGTGGCGCCCCTGGCCTTCGTCGTGGCCGACCACAATGTCGAGCAGCTTGATCCCACCGAGGTGCAGGGCTTGGCCGCCGAGCTGGAAAAGGTCCTGTTCCCCGGCCGCCCGATCGGCCAGATCGCCCTGATGACCTTCGAGGGCGACGAGCAGGCGGTGCTGAAGTTCGCCGCCCTGTCGCAGAAGGCTCTCAAGGGCCTGCTGAACGGCGAGGGCTACAGCGGCGAGCCAGGCCGCGTTCACGTCGTCACCGCCGACTCCATCGAACCGCTGCCAGCCACGCGCGCGGAAGCCAAGGTCCACGCCGAGGAGAAGGCCGCCGCGAAGAAGTCCGGCCTGGCGGCCGCCACCACGATCGCGCGCGAACCGGCGCCGTCCAAGGCCGCCGCCGCGCCGGCGCCGGCCGCTCCCGTGATCGAGCCACCCAAGGCCGAGAAGCCGGTCGAGACCGGCCCGCCCGTCGTCATGCCCGGATCCGCCAAGACCAAGCCGCAGCCGACCCTGGCCGCCAAGCTCGCCGCCAAGGCCGAGGTCCCGCCGCCGCCGGCCGAGACCGGCTGGTGGGGGATCTACGATCTCGCCCAAGGCGCCTTCGTCGGCTCGGCCATCGGCATGCGCGCGGACCTGATCGGGCCGCCGCCGGAAGACGACTCCAAGCTGCTCAAGCGTGACCTGATCGCCCTGACCGACGCGCAAGGCCAGCTCAAGACCGCCTCTTTCGGCGAAATCCACGTGCCGTTCGGTTTCTGGAACCTGACCACGCCCTCGTCGCAGGACGCCTACAAGAGCCGCCTGTCACGCTATCCGCTGGACCAGCAGCCGCGCCTGGTCGCTACGGTCTACGCCACGCCGCGCGAGGCTTCGTTGGGCATGCTGCAGCAGATGCGGGCATTCCTGAAGGGCAGCTTCGCCAGGTTCGACGTAAGGGTCAGCGATCCGACCTTCCCGATCCAGGGGCTGCCGCCCGAACTGGTCGACACCGTCACCCTGGTCCTCAACGGCGAGACCGAACACGACCGCCTGAAGCAGATTCTCAAGTTCGTCGAGCGCAAGGCCGCCTACGCCGCCAAGGACTTCGTCCAGGCCCTGGCCGGCGTGAATTCGTTGGTCGAACTGGAAGCGGCCAAGGCCGGCGGCATCAACCTGGTCCAGGGTCTGGCGGTCACCGAACTGCTGGACGTCCCCGTCGGCGGCCCCGACGGCGCGCCCTTGGCCCTGGCCCAGAACGCCGCCTAACGCGGCCTAGGCTTTCGGCATCTCGAACGTGAAGATCACGCTGTCGGCCGAGCGTTCGCTGGGGCCGTGGAACACCGCCTCGATATTGTTGCCGTCCGGATCGTACAGGAACGCGGCGTAGTAGCCAGGATGATAGGGCCGCTCGCCCGGTCCGCCGTTGTCGCGACCCCCGGCGGCCAGGCCCGCCTGGTGGAAGCGCTCGACAGTGTCGCGGTCCTTGGCCTGGAAGGCCAGGTGGATGTGGGTGGCCGGCTCGCCCTGGTCGATCCAGATCTCGTCGGCGTCCAGGTGGGGGTCGTCCTCGTTGTAGGGAACACCCAGCACGTCGAGCACCGCCCGGTAGAAGCGCTTGGTCGTCTCCAGGTCCTTGGCGCGCAGCTGGATGTGGTCGATCAGTCGGCCGCGATGAACTTCCATGGGAGCACCTCCGGGTTTGGACCCGAACGTCTCGCGGCGCGATAGGTTCTAGCGCCGCCCGAACAGCTTCTCGATGTCGGCCAGCTTCAGTTCCACATAGGTCGGGCGGCCGTGGTTGCACTGGCCCGAGTGGGGCGTGGCTTCCATCTCGCGGAGCAGGGCGTTCATCTCGGCGCCGTTCAGGCGGCGGCCGGCGCGGACGCTGCCGTGGCAGGCCATGGTCGAGCAGACCTCTTCCAGCCGCTCCTTCAGGGCCAGGGCCTGGCCGTTCTCGGCCAGGTCGTCGGCGATGTCGCGGATCAGGGCGGCGGCGTCGGTCTTGCCCAGCAGGGCGGGCGTCTCGCGCACCAGCACCGCGCCGGGGCCGAAGCTCTCGATGACGAGGCCGAGGCTAGCCAGCTCCTCGGACCGGGCGACGACGCGTTCGGCCTCGGCGGGGTCGAGGTCGACCACCTCGGGCAGCAGCAGGGTCTGGCGGGCCACGCCGCCGGCGGCCATCTCGCCCTTCATGCGCTCATAAACGAGGCGCTCGTGGGCGGCGTGCTGGTCGACGATGACCATGCCGTCGCGGGTCTGGGCGACGATGTAGGTCTCGTGCACCTGGGCGCGGGCCGCGCCGAGCGGGAAGTCGACGGGATCGAACGGCGCGGTGGCGGCGGGATAGTCCGGTATCGGACGATCTTCGAAGGCCACCGACGTGTAGGCCTCGCGCACGACTTCAGCCAGTTCGCCGCCGAAGCTGGGCTCGACGCGGGCCGAGACCTCGTTGAGCCCCGGCAGATCCATCGGCCGCTGCGTCGGTGGTGTCCAACCCCCGTCGCGCCAGGCCGAGAAGCCCGCGGGCGACGGGCCCGGCTGATACCCCGGGAACGGGCTCTGCTGGGCGCGGATACTGTCCAGGGCCTGGTTGGCCACGGTGGTCGAGGCGCGGTGGCCGGCGCCGGCCAGGGCGTGGCGCAGGGCGCCGACGATCAGGCCGCGCACCAGGGCTGGGTCGCGGAAACGCACCTCGGCTTTCGCGGGGTGGACGTTGACGTCGACCTCGGTCGGATCGAGCGTCACGTACAGCGCCGCCGTCGGATGGCGATCGCGCGCCAGGAAATCGGCATAGGCGGCGCGCAGGGCGCCTTGCAGCAGCCGGTCGCGCACCGGGCGGCCGTTGACGAACAGATACTGGTGGGCGGCGTTGCCGCGATTGTAGGTCGGCAGCCCCGCGAAACCCGAGAGGCGCACGCCGTCGCGGACCTGGTCGATCTCGATGGCGTTGTCCTGGAAGTCGCGGCCCAGCACGTTGGCCAGGCGCGCCAGGCGTCCCTGTGGCCCCGGATGCTCGGCCGGCAGGCGCAGGATGCGGCGGCCGTCGATGTCCAGCGAGAAGCCGATGCTCTCATTGGCCATGGCCAGACGCTTGATCTCCTCGGTGATCGCCAGGGCCTCGGCGCGCTCGGACTTCATGAACTTCAGGCGCGCGGGGGTGGCGTAGAACAGGTCGCGCACCTCGATGCGCGCCCCGTGCGGGCCGGGGAAGGCGGCCGGCGCGACATCGCCGACCTGGCCGCCCTCGACCAGGATCGAGAAGGCGTCGGCGCCGCCCTTGGCGCGCGAGGAAATCGACAGCCGCGCCACCGAGCCGATCGACGGCAGGGCCTCGCCCCGGAAGCCCATGGTGTGGATGCGCAACAGGTCCCACAGGCCGTCCTCGTCGGGGGCCAGCTTGGAGGTGGCGTGGCGCTCGATGGCCACGGGGAGTTCCTCGGCTGACAGACCGCAGCCGTCGTCGGCCACCAGGATCCGGGTCAGGCCGCCGCCATGGGCCTCGACCTCGATGCGGCTGGCGCCGGCGTCGATGGCGTTGTCGACCAGTTCCTTGATGGCGCTGGCCGGGCGCTCGACCACCTCGCCAGCGGCGATGCGGTTGACGGTCTCGGGCGGCAGGCGGCGGATAGGCATCAGGCGGACTTTCGCGAGGCAGGCCGGTCATCACGACCGACATGACGACTCCTTAAGTTGACCGGGCGAGCGCTGATCGGCCAACGAGGGGTGACGGACGACTTTAGCTCGATTCCGCCGTCGTTCGAGGAACACAGATAGTGACCCTGACCCGTTTCGCCGTCGCCGGCCTGACGCTTTCGTTGTTCTGCGGAGGCGGGGCTCTGGCTCAGGCGCGCAATGAGGTCTCGATCCACCAGACCAGGCCGGTCGACCTGACGCCGGTCGACAGTCAGGCCAACCTCGTCGAGGAGTTGATCGTCAACGCCCGCCTGCCGGGTCCGGCGTGGTGGAAGGTCACCGACGGCGACACCACGGTCTATGTGATGGGCATGCCGGCCTTCGCGCCGAAGAAGCTGGATTTCGACGACTCGGTCCTGCGCCGCCGGCTGGATGGAGCCAATGTGCTGATCCTCGGCCAGGAGCCGGAAGTCCGGATCCTGAGCCTGCTGGGCCTGATCCCCGGCAAGGGCAAACAGTTCGTGATGAGCAAGCCGATGCGCGACACCCTGTCGCCGGACCTCCGCGCGCGGCTGGAGGCGCGGCTGAAGGCTCAGGGCGAGCCGTTGAGCGAATACGACGATCTCAAGCCGGCGCTGGCGGGCTTCGTGGTCGCCAACGACCGGGGCGGCGGCGTCACGATCACCCTGGGCAGCCTGACCGACCGCATCCGCGACCTGGCCAAGAGCAAGGCGGTGGCTATCCAGCCTCGGGTCAAGAAGCTGGACGACTATGACCTGATCGGCATGGTCAAGTCGCTGGCCGAAGCGCCCCAGCCGCTGCAGGAGCTTTGCCTGGACGCCGGCCTCAAGGAGGCCGACAACGGCCTAGCCAGCGTTCGCGAGACCGCCGAGCAGTGGGCCGAGGGGCAGGTGCGCGAGGTCGTCGCGGCCGAGCGCGGTTATCAGCGGTGCCTGGCCTCCACGCCCTGGATCGCCCGCCAGTTCAAGGACGGCCAGGACGACGCCGTCGGCGCCATCACCTCGGCCCTGAAGAAACCTGGAAAGGCCGTGGCCGTGATCGAACTGCGCTCGCTGCTCACCGAGGGCGGCGTGCTGGACCGCCTGCGCGCCAAGGGCTTCACCGTGGCGGCGCCCGAATAAGGCCATGGCGCGCATGCCCGGGAGGCGGCTGAAATAAAAAACGGCCCGGAACCACGAGGCGCCGGGCCGTTTTGAAATCTCAAGAGGAGCGCAGGGCTTAGAGGCCCGGCAGCTTGATGCCGGTCTTCTTGTCGCGGCTGATCACCACGCCACCCGCGCCAACCAGTTTCTTCAGGCGGGCTTCCTCGGCGGCGGCGTCGACTTCCACCGGGGCGTTGGCGCCAGCTTCGGCGGCGGTGGCCACGCTGGTCGTCTTGGCCTGGCCCTTTTTCCAGAACATCACCTTGCTGGCGAAGCTCTCGTCCTTGTGAGCCAGGTCGCCGTTTTCGTCATCGACGACGAAGCGGATCAGCGGATCGGCCTTTTCCGAACCGGCGCGGGACACCAGCAGCTTTTCACCTTCCGAACGGTTCGCGGCGTTGCTCTGGCCGATCAGGGCGGCGCGAGCGGCGCTCTCCGGCTGCAGTTCCTGCGGACGCGGCTCGCCGGGCGCCGGCGGGCGCAGGGCGTAGTCCGGCGGCACGGCCAGCGGGGCCTTGCTGACGACGCGGAACTCGTCGGGAACCACCTTGCTCATGCCCAGGGCCTTCTGGGTCGAGGTGCAGCCGGCCATGCCGATAGCGGCCACGGCGGTCAGGGCGCTCACGGTCGCGACCCGATTGAAACTCATCTAACCATGCTCCAGCGGCCGACCCCCGGCCAAATTTTCGGACGCTCTCGATACGACATCATCGCGCGGGCGCCAATCTCCCACGCGAATGCGGCGTCATTCAGTCTGTCCTTGGCGAACCAAACCTACTCGGTTTGGTCGGCGAGCTTCTTCTCGCCGTACAGGAAACTGTCGAGCAGCAGCAGGGCCACGCCGATCGAGATCCCCGAGTCGGCCACGTTGAACACCCACGGGAAGTACAGCCGCGAGACGTCTATGAAGTCGACGACATAGCCGTACATCACCCGGTCGATCAGGTTGTTGCCGATGGCGCCGCCGATGATCATGCCGACACCGAGGGTCGGCAGCGGCTTGGTCGCCCTGCGAGCCCACCAGGCCAGGCCGATCACGACCAGGATCGAGAAGCCGATCAGCAGCCAGCGGCCCCAGTCGTTGCCCCGCAGCAGGCCAAAGCTCATGCCGTAGTTATGGACCATGGTCAGGTGCAGCGGGCCCAGCAGCGGCAGGGACGAACCCGGCTCGCGGCCCAGCACGGAGAGCACCCACAGCTTGCTGATCTGGTCCAGGACCACGGTGGCGGCGGCGACGGCGTAGGCGGTCCAGCCCAGGCGAGTGATTTTCAAGGCCCTCTCCGTTCTCGCCCTCCCCCTTGATGGGGGAGGGTTGGTGGGGGTGATGCGGCGGTTATCGTAAGCGCGGCCGTCGCCGCGTCACCCCCATCCCCGACCCTTCCCCCATCAAGGGGGAAGGGGGCTATTTCCGCTGCGCGTCCCAGTAGGCCACGGCTTCAGCGTCGCGAAGGCTAAGCTCCGGATAGCGGGCGTCGGTTCCCACCTCCGGCAGGATACGCCACGAGCGGGCGCACTTGGCGCCTTCGGCCAGTTTCGGATCCACCGACACGCCCTTGACCTCGTCGGTCGTGAACGCGCCGCCTTCACCGGCGACCAGGGTCGCGGCTGATGTACGGAACACCTCGGCGGCGTCCAGGCCCTCGAAAGCGGCCAGCAGATCGGGGTCGGCGACGAACACCACCGGCGCGGCCTCCAGCGCCGAGCCGATGCGCTTTTCGCGGCGCTCGACTTCGAGGGCGCCGGTCACCACCGACATCACCGTCTCGACCTTGGCCCAGCGGGCGGCCTCGGCGTCGTTCTTCCATTCCGCCGGCGTCACCGGGATCACCCGCAGGCTGTTGGAGCCGGCGTCGGGGAAGCGCGTCTGCCACGCTTCTTCCATGGTGAAGCTGGTCAGCGGCGACAGCCAGATGGTCAGGCGCTCGAACACATGGTCCAGCACCGTGCGATAGGCCCGGCGACGGATCGCGTCGGGGCGGTCGCAATAGAGGCTGTCCTTGCGGATGTCGAAGAACAGGGTGGAGAGATCCCCCTGGCAGAACTCGATCAGCGGCCGGACCACGTCGCTGAAGCGATAGGCCTCGTAGGCGGCGCGCACGTCGCGATCCAGCTCCCACAGACGGTGCAGGATGTACTTCTCCAGCGGCGGGAAGTCGGCGTAGCTCGTGACCCGCTCGGCCTCGTCGAAGCCGGCCAGGGCGCCCAGCAGGTAGCGCGTGGTGTTGCGCAGCTTGCGATAGGCGTCGGTGGTGGTGGCCAGGATCGTCTTGCCGATCCGCTGGTCCTCCGAATAGTCGACCATCGCCGCCCACAGGCGCAGGATCTCGGCGCCGCTTTCCTTGGTGACCGACTGCGGCTCGACGGTGTTGCCCTTGGACTTGGACATCTTCTCGCCGTTCTCGTCCTGGGTGAACCCGTGGGTGAGAACCGCCTTGTACGGCGCGCGGCCGCGCGAACCGCAGCCTTCGAGCAGGGACGACTGGAACCAGCCGCGATGCTGGTCCGAGCCTTCGAGATAGAGGTCGGCGGGCCAAGCGCTGTCGCCGCGGCCTTCGATCGTGAAGGCGTGGGTGCAGCCCGAGTCGAACCAGACGTCGAGGATGTCGGTGATCTTCTCGTACTGGGCCGGGTCGTGCACGCCCAGGAAGTCGGTGTCGGGACGCGTGAACCAGGCGTCGGCGCCGCCCTCGCGGATGGCGTCCAGGATGCGGGCGTTGACCGCCGGGTCGTTCAGCGGATGGCCGGTGTGCTTGTCCACGAACATGGCCAGGGGCGTGCCCCAGTTGCGTTGGCGGCTGACCAGCCAATCGGGACGCGTCTCGACCATCGCGCCGATGCGGTTGCGGCCGGCGTCGGGGTGGAAGGCGGTGTCGGCGATGGCCTGCACGGCCGTCTCGCGCAGGGTCTTGCCGCCCAGGCTGTCGACCGCGTGGTCCATGCGGATGAACCACTGCGGGGTGTTGCGGAAGATCACCGGGGCCTTGGAGCGCCAGCTGTGCGGATAGCTGTGCTCGACGCGGCCGCGCGCCAGCAGGTTTCCGGCCTCGATCAGCTTGTCCATGACCGCGCCGTTGGCGGCCCCGAACTTGCCGACCTTCTTGCCCTCGGTCTCGATGACCTTCAGGCCGCCGAACATCGGCACGTGGGCGTAATAGGCGCCGTCGGGATCTACGGTGTCGGGGATCTCGCGATGACCGTGGGCCAGCCAGACATTGTAGTCGTCGGCGCCGTGGCCCGGGGCGGTGTGAACGAAGCCGGTGCCGGCGTCGTCGGTCACGTGATCGCCGGCCAGCATCGGCACGGCGTAGCCGTAGTGGCTGTCGAGGTCGGCCAGCGGGTGGGCCAGGACCATGCCTTCGCAGTCGACGGCCTCGACCTTCTTGAAGGCCGCGACCTTGGCCGCCTTCATGACGTCGTCGACGAGCTTCTCGGCCACGATCAGACGATCGCCGACGGCCGACCAGGGGGCGAACTCGAGGTTCTCCTCCAAGGCCGTGACTTCATAGACGGCATACGGGATGTCGGGGTTGTACGAGACGGCGCGGTTGGCCGGGATGGTCCACGGCGTGGTGGTCCAGATCACCAGCTTGGCGCCGACGGCGGCGTCCGAGCCCTCGACAACCGGGAACTTCACCCAGATCGTGGGCGAGACGTGGTCGTGATATTCGATCTCGGCGTCGGCCAGGGCCGTGCGCTCGACCGGGCTCCACATCACCGGCTTGGAGCCGCGATAGAGCTGGCCGGTCGACAGGAACTTGTGGAACTCGGCCACGATCGTGGCTTCCGAGGTGAAGTCCATGGTGGCGTAGCGGTTCCACCAGTCGCCCAGCACGCCCAGGCGCTGGAACTCGGTCTTCTGGGCCTCGATCCAGCCGGCGGCATAGGCGCGGCACTCGCGGCGGAACTCCTCGGCCGGGACCTCGTCCTTGCGGCGGCCCTTGGCGCGGAACTGCTCCTCGATCTTCCACTCGATCGGCAGGCCGTGGCAGTCCCAGCCCGGCACGTAGTCGACGTCGAAGCCCAAAGCAAAGCGCGAGCGGACCACGAAGTCCTTCAGCGTCTTGTTCAGCGCGTGGCCGATGTGGATGGCCCCATTGGCGTAGGGCGGGCCGTCGTGCAGCACGAACAGCGGCGCGCCGTCGGCCTGGCGTTTGGCGCGGACGGCGCCGTACAGACCCTTATCGGAGAGGGCGGCCCAGCCCTCCAGGATCTCGGGTTCCTTCTTGGGCAGCCCCCCGCGCATCGGAAACGGGGTGTCGGGCAGGAAGACGGTTTCGCGATAGTCGCGGGCGGTCGTGGCGTCGTCGGCCATGGAAAGGTGTCCGGCTCTGAAAGGTGTCGGAAGAGAGGGCGGGAAAACCCGGCGCGCGCTGGAAAATCGTCCGGCGGCGTCACGCCGGGCGGATAATTCGCGAAATCTTCCGAACGGAACTCATGGGCCAGCGGGATAGCAGAGAGGGCGAGGTGGCGCCAGTACTTGCCCCCTCCGCGCCTTCGGCGCTCCTCCCCCGGAGGGGGAAGAAGGTCGCGTTTCCCCTTCCGCCCCCTCCGGGGCGGACGACCGCGAAGCGGTCAGGTGGGGGTAAGTGAGTGACTTAAGCCCCCGGCTTGCGCAGCTTCGGGGTCACGGTCACCGTCATCAGCCGCGCGTTGCGGATGATCAGAAACTCGGTCGGTCGGCCGATGCTGTGGTGGTCCAGGGCGCGTAGCAGGTCGTCCAGGCCGGTCAGCACCTGGTTCGCGGCCGCGATCAGCAGGTCGCCTTCCTTGAGCCCGGCCTTGGCCGCCGGGCCACCCAGATCGACGTGGGCCACATAGACCGCATAGGGCTGGTGGACGCCGGTCGCTCGGGCCAGGGCGAGCGGGACCGGGGCCTGCTGGGCGATCAGGCCGATCGAACCGCGCCGTACGTGGCCGTGCTCCAGCAACTCGCCGATCACGAACCTGGCCGTATTGGCCGCCACCGCGAAGCACAGGCCCTGGTAGCCGGCGATGATCGCGGTGGCGATGCCCACGACCTCGCCGGTGGAATTGACCAGGGGTCCGCCGCTGTTGCCGGGATTGAGCGCCGCGTCGGTCTGGATCAGGTCTTCGACCAGCCGGCCGCGTTCCCCCCGCAGGCTGCGACCCAGCGCCGAAACCACGCCGGTGGTCACCGTGGCCTCGAAGCCCAGCGGCGCGCCGATGGCGATGACCAGCTGGCCGCGCCGCAGCTTCTTGGAATCGCCGATCTTGGCCACCGGGATGGCGGCGGCCTGGTCCAGCTTGATGATCGCCAGGTCGGTGTCGGGATCGTCGCCGATGCAGCGGGCGGTGAGGCTGCGCCCCTCGGCGGTGATGACCACGAAGCGGCCGGCGCCCTGGATCACGTGGCTGTTGGTCAGGATCAGCCCGTCCGGACCGATCGCGAAGCCCGAGCCGACGCCCGACATCCGCGGATCCTCCAGCATCGGGTGGATGCGGACCACGCTGGGGCCGACCCGCTCGACCGCCCGGACCACGGCGTTGGAATAGGCGTCCAGCAGATCGCCGTCGGGCAGGGCGCAATAGCCGCCCTCGACCTCGACCGCCTTGCCGGTGTCGAACACGAACTGGGCGCTGTCCGGATAGGCCAGGATCTCGTGATGACGCGTGGTCGCCCCGTGCCGCGCCCGCGCGAACTGCTGGTACTTGCGCCCCTTGAGCATGCGGTCCCCACCCCTGCCGTTCAACAAGGTTAACGGGATGGGGGTTTTGAGGAAACCCCTTCTCCCCTTGCGGGAGAAGGTGTCAGCGAAGCTGACGGATGAGGGGTTGAAAGGCCTGTCCGGATAGCGGAGCGCGACCCCTCACCCGGCCCTGCGGGCCACCCTCTCCCGCAAGGGGAGAGGGAAACTAAAACCCCGGCGCCACGATCGCCCGGGCCGCCTGTTCGTCCTTGTGGATCTGCTCGATCATCAGTTCCAGGCTGTCGAACTTCAGTTCGGGGCGCAGGAAGGCGATCAGGTCGGTCTCGATGATCTGGCCGTACAGGTCCTCGTCGAAGTCGAACAGCCAGGTCTCCAGCCGCGTCTCGACCATGCCCGTCGTGGGGTTGTTGCCGAGGTTGGCCACGCCCGGCACCTCGCGGCCGTCGGGCAGGCGGGTGCGGGTGGCGTAGACGCCCAGCTTGGGCACCACATAGTCCTCGACCTCGACATTGGCGGTCGGAAAGCCCAGCTGGCGGCCCAACTGCTGGCCCCGGCGCACCACGCCCTCGATGGCGAAGGGGCGACCCAGGATGCGGGTTGCTTGCTCAGGATGGCCGTCGCGCAAGGCGTCGCGCACGCCGGTCGACGAGAATTTTTCGCCGTCACCGCCCTCCACCGGCTCGGCGACCGAGACGGTGAAGCCGTATTCCGCGCCATAGGCCTTCATCAGCTCCGGGCTGCCAGTTCGGCCGCGGCCGAACGAGATGTCGAAGCCGACGGCGACGTGCTTCACGCCCAGGCCCTCGACCAGCACCTTCTCGACGAACTCGCGGTCGCCGAAGCTGGCCATCTCGAAGTCGAACGGCAGCAGGTACAAAAGGTCGACGCCCAGGCCGCCCAACGCGCGGGCTTGCTGGCCATGGGTCATCAGCTTGAAGGCCGGCTCGGTCGGCCGGAACAGGCGGCGCGGGTGCGGATCGAAGGTGATCACCCCCAGCGGCGTCTTGCCGGCCAGGGCGGCTTTCGCCGCCTGGGCGATCACCTGCTGGTGGCCGCGATGCACGCCGTCGAAATTACCGAGGGCCACGGCGGCGCCGCGCTCTTCCGGCGGCGGGTTCTTCCAGGCGTTGACGGTCTTCAGGGTCATCAGGCGGCCTTGCGCGGAACCATGACGGTGGCCTCGCCGTCGACGACGGCCTTGCCGTTGACCTTGCAGACGGTCGAGAGCGTCACCTGGGCCTTGGCCTCGTTGATCTCGGTGACGGTGACGATCGCGGTGACGGCGTCGCCGATCTTCACCGGGCGTCGGAAGCGCAAGGCTTGCGTCAGATAGACCGCGCCCGGCCCGGGCAGTTGCGTGCCCAGCACCGCCGAGATGTAGCCGGCCGACAGCATGCCGTGGGCGATGCGTTGGCCAAAGCTGGTCGTCGCCGCGTAGTCGGCGTCCAGGTGCACGGGGTTGGTGTCGCCGGTCACCTCGGCGAAAGCGACGATATCGGCCTCGCCGACGGTGCGGACCAGTTCAGCCGACTGGCCGACGCTCAGATCCTCAAGAAATTTGCCCTGCATGACGCCCCTCTTACCAGACCAGATCGCCGACGGCATGGGTCGCGCCCACGGCCTCGGCGTCGAGCAGGGCGTGGACGGCGTCGGGATCGAGCTGGCCGTCGGGACCGATGGCCTTTTCGCCGTGGATGCCTTTGGCGATGAACAGGCAGGCCAGCTTCTGGTCGTGAGCGCCCTTCACGTCGGTGATGACGCCGTCGCCGATGCACAGCACGCGGTCGCGGTCGACGGGACGGCCCAGCAGTTGCGCCGCCTCGGCCACGGCCAGGTCGTAGATCGCGGCATAGGGCTTGCCGGCCATCACCACCTTGCCGCCCAGGCTCTCATAAAGATCGGCCAGGGCGCCGGCGCAGAAGATCAGGCGGTCGCCGCGCTGCACGACGCGGTCGGGATTGGCGCAGATGAACAGCAGGCCACGATCGGCGGCCACCCGCAGGCGGTCGCGATAATCGTCGGGGACCTCCTTCTCGTCCTCATAGAGGCCCGAGCACAGGATGAAGTCGGCGTCCTCGGGACCGGCCAGGGTCAGGTCGAACCCGGCCCACAGCGGCCCGTCGCGCTCGGGACCGACCTTCCAGACCTTGGTCCCGGTGTGCGGCGTCAGCAGCGCCCGGGTCGCGTCGCCCGAGGTGACGAAACCCTGCCAGGCCGAGCGCGGCACGCCCAGGCCATCCAGCTGCGCGACCACGTCATAGGATGGGCGCGGCGAGTTGGAGATCAGCACCACGGGGCCCTTGGTCTGGCCCCATCTGGTCAGGGCGTCGCAGGCCTCCGGGAAGCTCTCCACCCCGTTGTGGATCACGCCCCAGACGTCGCACAGCACCACGTCGTAGCGGTCGGAAAGGGCGGAAAGGCCGGCGGGGAAGTCCATCATGGCGAGGGCGGTAACGATCCAGGGGCGGGGCGTCAATCTCGCCCTGGGCCTTAGCTGTCGTCTGACGTCGCGTATTCAAGGGTCTGAAGCTGAACCTTTCGAAGACCGGCGTTCCATGATTATCCTCCGATCAACAAGGGGAGGGGCCGATGACCATTCTGATCCTGGGGCTCGTGGTGTTCCTGGGCGTCCACTCGGCGCGGATCCTGGCCGGACCGTTCCGCGACGCGCAGATCGCCGCCAATCCCAAACGCTGGAAGGGGCTCTACACCCTGGTCTCGTTCGTGGGGCTAGGACTGATCATCTGGGGCTGGATCCTGGCCCTGCCCATGGCGCCGCAGCTCTACGACCCGCCGACCTGGGGCCGCCACGCGGCCTGGTTGCTGGTCTGGATCGCCTTCGTGCTGCTGCCGACCGCCAATGCGCCCGCGGGCAGGATCAAGGCCACGGTGCGCCATCCGATGCTGCTGGGCGTGATCTTCTGGTCGGCGGGACACCTGCTGGCCAATGGCGACCAGGCCTCGGCGGCGCTGTTCGGAGCCTTCCTGGTGTGGGCGATCCTGGACCTGATCTCGGCCCTTGGCCGCAAGGAACCCGCGCCGGTGGTGGTGCGGCCCAGGGCGGACATCATCGCGGTGGTGGCGGGGACGGTGCTGTGGGCGGTGTTCGTGTTCTTCCTGCACCGGGTGTTGTTCGGCGTGTCGCCGTTGGGGTGAAGATGCTCCCCGCATCGCGCGGAAGCATCTACGTCGCGTCATGGAAGATCACGCCCAGCGTCCGCCGGCGTCCGGACCTCACCTCGCTGACCCCATGCCGCAGCACCCGCCGGTGCACGCCCCGCACGCCCTCCGCCGGTCGTTCGCGCACCGCGAAGATCACGCCCTCGCCCTGCCTCAGCGGCACGACCCGCGGCGCGCTCTGTTGCCTCGGCCGCTGCTCGACGATCACGAACTCGCCGCCGTCGAAGTCGCGGCCCGGCTCGTCCAGCAGGAACGCCGCCTGCAGCGGGAAGACGTGCTCGCCATAAAGGTCCTGGTGCAGGCAGTTGTAGTCGCCCGGCCCATAGGACAGCAGCAACGGCGTGGGCCGCACTTGGCCCGCCTCGCGGCACCGCGCCAGCATGTCGTCCAAGGCCTGCGGAAAGCGCCGCTCCTCGCCCAACCGCTCGGCCCAGGCGTTGGCGATCGCCGACAGCGGACCATACAGGCCCTGCCGGAGCCGTTGCACGATCTCCGGCAGGGGATAGCTGAAGTACTTGTACTCGCCGCGCCCAAAACCGTGGCGGGCCATGACCACCCGGCTGCGGAAGCCCGCGTCCTGGGGATAGAGGTCGGCGATGGCGGCGCAGGTCTCGGGCTTCAGCAACGGCCCGGTCAGGGCCCAGCCGCGCGCGTCCAGTTCGGCGGCGATGCGGGTCCAGTCCACTTTATAAAGGGTTGGTGTCACGCGGCTTCCCGCGCCAGCAGGGCCCGCTTGCGCTCGACGCCCCAGCGATAGCCGGACAGGCCGCCGTCGGCGCGGACCACGCGGTGGCAGGGCGTGATCACGGCCAGCGGATTGGCCCCGCAGGCCTGGGCCACGGCGCGGAAGGCGCTGGGGCGGCCAATCGCGCGGGCGATGTCGGCATAGGACGCCGTCTGGCCAGCCGGGATCTCGCGCAGGGCGGCCCAGACGGCCTTCTGCAGCTCGGTGCCCTGGTCGTCCAGCGGCAGGCCGGGCGCGCGGTCGGGGTGATCGACCAGCTCGGCCACCGCCTCTAGGTCCGCCGCCAGTCCTTTGGTGTCGGGCACGATACGGGCGTGCTTGAAGCGCTTGTCCAGGTCGGCCTGCAGCGCCTCGGCGTCGTCGCCCAGGGTGACCAGGCGCAGGCCGGCGTCCGAGCGGGCGACCAGAGCCAGGCCCAGGCTTGTCTCGCCGACCGCCCAGCGCAGGGTCTCGCGATTGATGTCGGGCTTGCAGCGCAGGCAGGCGCGCAGGCCGGCGGCGCGGGCGTCCTCGCGGGTGGCGTGGAAGGCGACGTTCTTGCGCAGCGGACGACCGCCGCAACTGGCGACGCAATAGACGCCGGTGGTGCGCACGCCGATGTAGAAGGCGCCCTCGGCGGCGCGGTCCTTGGCGCGCATGGCGTCCCAGCGCGCATCGTCGTTGAGGTAGACTGTCATCGTTAGGTCTCCTTTCGTGGGGAGACCATGCGCCAGGCCGCGCAAGCAATCATTCCGATGCTTGCGGCCCGGCGCCCAAAAGCGTCAGCAGTGTGAGGAGCTTACCAGCCGACCGCGCGGCGGCGCAGAGCCCCGCGCATGAAGTCCTGCGGCGGTTCGGCCTCGGCCAGGACGGCGTCGCGGATGGCGCGCGGTTCGCCGAACAGGTGGCCCTGGCCGTAACCGATATCGAGATCCAGGATGTCGACGATCTGCTTCTCGGCCTCGACCTTCTCGACGATGACCTCGATGCCGTAGCGACGGGTCAGGGCGGCGAAGTCGGTGGCGTTCAGGTCGGGCAGCGAGGCGATGACCAGCTTGCCGTCCTGCTCTTCCAACTGGTCCAGCATCATCTGGGCGCCGACCTTCAGGTAACGGACGTCGGCGCGCGCCAGGTCCTGGAAGTCCAGGTCCAGGTCATTGACCTTGTCCAGGCTGAAGCTGAAGCCCAGGCTGGCCAGGCGAGCCATGTGGCGGGCCTCGACCGGACCGCGGCGCTCGAACGCCGCCTGGCCCAGCTCGAAGATCACCGCGCCGGCCAGGTCCTTGTTGCCCTGCATGAATTCCAGGAACTGCGGGAAGAAGCTCTCGTCGCCCAGGCTGGCCAGCGAGATGTTGCAGAAGATGCCGATCTTGCGGTCCTGCTTGGCCAGGCGGCGGACGATCTGCACGCAACGGAACAGCAGCAGGTTGTCGATGGCCGTCATCAGGCCTTCGGGCTCGGCCACGGCCAGGTACTCGGCCGGCATCATGACGCGGCCGGTCTCGTCGCGCAGGCGCGAGAAGCTCTCGTAGAAGACGGTCCGGCGCTGGGGCAGGCTGACGATCGGCTGCAGGTAGAGGTCGACGCGATTCTCGGCCAGGGCGTCCTGCACGACCTGCAGCATGTGGCTGGCCTGCGGGGCGCGTTCGCGGCCCAGGCCGCTGTGGCTACGCGCCGAGGCGACGGCGACCTGGTGGCTGAGCTGGTGCTCCAGCCTGTCGTTCATCTGGCCGATCAGGTCTTCCAGCTGGTGAACCTCGGTCGACAGTTCCTCGGTGCGACGTTGGGCGTCGGCGGCGACTGACTCCACGAGATCCGACACGCGGGCGTCGACCTTCTCGATCTGGTCCAGGAGGATGGCATGGGCTTCGCGCACGGTGTCGATGTCGCCACGCAGGGCGGCGGCCAGGAAGGTCTGGCCCAGCAGGCCGTGGAAGGCGAAGCACAGGCCCAGCGTGCCGATGAAGGCCGAGACGCCGACAGCCGGGGTGGCGCCCATCCTCCAGAGGAAGAGGGAGACGATCAGAGCCAGACAAAGATAGGCCCCCGTCAGGAGCCCCAGCATCAGCCTACGCATAGTTCGCCCACACGAATCGAAACACGTAATCAGACCGAGCGGCGGTCGAAGAGTCGAATCTATTAACGACCCTGCGCCATTCGGTCCCAACAGCCCTTAAGCGTTGATCATAACCCAGAACGTCAGGATCGTTGAATCGACATTGGCGTCTTCGACTGATAATCGTTCGCAATCTAATCGGAGCCATTATGTCCGAAGCGTTCGCATTGTCCCCTGAATTCAACCCGGCCGAGAGCGATTCCGGCGGTCCGCGCCCCCTGGGCTCGGCCCGGCGCGGCGACCGTGGCGTGATCGCCCGCGTGACCGGCGTCTCGGGCGCGGAAGAAGCCGTCGCCGCCGAGGAGCTGGAGCGCCGCCTGCTGGAGATGGGTTTCGTGGAAGGCGCGAAGATCGAGGTGCTGCACGAGGGCCTGTTCGGTCGCGATCCGATCGCCGTGCGGGTGGACGACACCCGCGTGGCCCTGCGTCGGCGGGAAGCTGGCGCTGTCAGCGTGAAGTTCGACGGACGATAAGATCTTGGCGCTAGATACCGCTGTCGACGTTTCCGACACCCCCTCGAAATTCACGGACTCGACCCGGATCGCCCTGGTGGGCAATCCCAACTCGGGCAAGACCGCGCTTTTCAACGCCCTGACCGGCAGCCGTCAGAAGGTCGCCAACTACGCGGGCGTGACCGTCGAGCGGAAGGAGGGCGTGCTGACCACGGCCGCCGGCCGCCAGATGCGTGTGCTGGACCTGCCGGGCACCTATTCCTTGCGGGCCCGCAGCCCGGATGAGGTCGTCACCCGCGACGCGGTGCTGGGCAAGCTGTCCGGCGAGGCCGCGCCCGAGTGCCTGATCTGCGTGGCCGACGCCACCAACCTGCGCATGGTCCTGCGCCTCGTTTTGGAACTGAAGCAGGTGGGTCGCCCGTTCGTGCTGGCCCTCAACATGTTCGACATCGCCCAGCGGCAGGGCCTGCGCATCGACCTGGAAAGGTTGAGCCAGGAGATCGGCGCGCCGATCGTCACCACGGTGGCGACCCGCAAGCGTGGCCTGCCCGAGCTCTTGGAAAAGGTCGAGGCCATCGTCACCGCCCGCGCCGTGGAAGCCGAGAATGTCTGGCATGAGCCGACCTCGGCCGAGATCCGCGCCGCCCACGCCGAGGCCCAGCGCATCTTCAAGGCCTGCGTGAAGCCGCCCGAGCATCCCGACACGGTGACGGGCAGGATCGACGGCGTGCTGCTGCACCCGGTCGCGGGCCTGGCCATCCTGTTCACCCTGCTGTTCGTGATGTTCCAGGCGGTGTTCACCTGGGCCACGGTTCCGGCCGACGCCATCGATGGGGCCTTCGCCGGCCTGGCGGGCTGGGTGGGCGAAACCCTGCCGGAGGGGCTGGTCAGCAGCTTCATCGCCGACGGCCTGATCGCCGGCGTGGGCAGCGTGCTGGTGTTCCTGCCGCAGATCCTGATCCTGTTCTTCTTCATCCTGCTGCTGGAAGACAGCGGCTACATGGCCCGCGCGGCTTTCCTGATGGACAAGATCATGGGCGGCGCCGGCCTGCACGGGCGGGCCTTCATCCCGCTGCTGTCCAGCTTCGCCTGCGCCATCCCCGGCATCATGTCGACGCGGGTGATCGACAACAAGCACGACCGCCTGACCACCATCCTGGTCGCCCCGCTGATGACCTGCTCGGCGCGGATCCCGGTCTACACCCTGATCATCGGCGCCTTCATCCCGCAGCAGACCGTGTGGGGCTTTCTGTCCCTGCAGGGCCTGGTGATGTTCGGCCTCTATGCCGGCGGCATCGTCAGCGCCCTGGTGGTGTCGTTCGTGATCCGCGGCGTCTTCTGGCGTGGCGCGGTCGAGCCCTTCATGATGGAGCTGCCGACCTATCGCTGGCCCGAGCCGCGCAACGTCCTGATGAACCTGTGGACCCGCGCCAAGATCTTCCTGACCCGCGCCGGCCGGATCATCATGCCGCTGATGGTGCTGGTCTGGGTGCTGTCGACCTTTCCCTATCCGCCGGAAGGCGCGACGGGCCCGGCCATCGACTACAGCTTCGCCGGCCGGATCGGCCACCTGATCGCGCCGGTCATGGCCCCGATCGGCTTCAACTGGCAGATGACGATCGCCCTGATCCCGGGCTTCGCGGCTCGCGAGGTGGCGGTCGCGGCGCTGGGCACGGTCTACGCGGTCGGCGGCGACGACGACGCCGGCACCAAGCTGGGCGTGCTGCTGGCCGGCAAGTGGTCGCTGGCCACGGCCCTGTCGTTCCTGGCCTGGTACATCTTCGCCCCGCAGTGCGCGGCGACCCTGGGCGTGGTCAAGCGCGAGACCAACGGCTGGACTTGGCCGACCGTGATGTTCCTGTACATGACCGGCTTGGCCTATCTGGCGTCGTTCGCGACCTATCATATCGCCGTGGCGCTGGGGGCGGGGTAGGGGTTGTTCTGGTTGTGTTCCGTGTTAAGCTCAGCACATGACGATCCAGGTGGACATCGCCAAGCAGGACGCGTTGGCCGAGCTCGTCGCCCACGTGCGCGCGGGTGAAGACGTTGTGCTGACGGCCGACGGCGAGACGATCGCTATCGCCAAGCCGCCTGAGCCAACACCCGTACGCAAGCGCACGCCGGGCGCTTGGGCTCACCTTGGCCAGCTTCAAGACTCTGATCTTTTCTTGCGCCCCGATCCCGAGTTGGAAGAAGCAGCAGACGGGCCGATCTTTCCAGAGGCATGAAGCTTCTGATCGACACGCATGTGCTGATCTGGTGGCTGACAGAGCCATCGCGGCTTTCGTCCCGTTGTCTGGACGTCCTCGGCGCCGATGATTCCGAAGTCTTTGTAAGCGCCGTCAGCGGCTACGAGATCGAGCTAAAGCGCGCTAGAGATCCGCTGCTGCAACGAATGTCTATCGACCTTGCAAACGCGGTATTCGCTGAAGGCTTCAATTGGCAGGTCATATCGCCGGAGGACGCGATCGCGGCGGGAAAGCTGCCCCGACACCATCGTGATCCTTGGGATCGGCTGTTGATTGCTCAGGCCGCGCGAAGCGAGCGTCCCATCATGACCAAGGACGCGGCGTTCCTGGCCTATGATGTCGAGACGGTCTGGTAGCCCCTACCGCGTCGGTACAGGAACCTCGCCGCGGTAGTCATAGAAGCCGCGACCGGTCTTTTTGCCAAGCCAGCCGGCCTCGACATACTTCACCAGCAGCGGGCAGGGACGGTACTTGCTGTCGGCCAGACCTTCGTGGAGCACGTTCATGATGCTCAGCACGGTGTCCAGGCCGATGAAGTCGCCCAGCTCCAGGGGGCCCATCGGATGGTTGGCGCCCAGCTTCATCGCCGTGTCGATGGCGTCGACCGTGCCGACCCCTTCGTAGAGGGTGTAGATCGCCTCGTTGATCATCGGCACCAGCACGCGGTTGACGATGAAGGCGGGGAAGTCCTCGGCGTTGCTCGTGATCTTGCCCAGCGACTGGGCGAAGGCCACGGCGCGCTCATAGGTCGGGACGTCGGTGGCGATGCCGCGGATGATCTCCACCAGCTTCATCAACGGCACCGGGTTCATGAAGTGCAGGCCGATGAACCGCTCGGGACGGTCCGTGGACGAGGCCAGGCGCGTGATCGAGATCGACGAGGTGTTCGAGGCCAGCAACGTGTCGGGCTTGAGGTGCGGCTGCAGGCTGCGGAAGATCGACTTCTTGATCTCCTCGTTCTCGGTGGCCGCCTCGATAGCCAGGTCGGTGGCGCCGATCGCGTCCAGGCCCTCGGCGGGCTGGATGCGGGCCAGAGCGACCTTCATGGCCTCGTCGTCGATGATCCCACGGCCGACCTGGCGGGCCATGTTCTTCTCGATCAGGGCCAGGCCGGCGTCGATCCGCTCACGCGAGACATCGTGAAGCCGTACGTCGTAGCCGCCCAGGGCGACGACATGCGCGATGCCGGACCCCATCTGGCCCGCGCCGATTACGCCGACCGTCTTGATTTCACTCATAAAAACCAAGCCTTCGCTTGAAATCTAGCCAGGCTTTCGCGCCCAGACCCTTGGATATGCCGACTTTTCTAGCACGAGAAACCCCGCACTCGCCAAGGCTTTGCTGCGATGCAGCGCGAGCGGCGCCGCAAAGCCTTGCGCCGGCTAGGTTCAGGCTCTTGGCGGATAGGGGTGAGCGGTCCCATTCGGGTCCTCGACCGCGTCGCCATCCAGATAGGTCGGGCCGACCGGGACCTTGCCGTGGCCGCCGGGAATGTCGAGCACATAGGTCGGTTGGGCCAAGCCCGAGACGGTCCCGCGCAGGGCCTTCATGATCGCTTGGCCCTCGGCCAAGGTGGTGCGCAGGTGGGCCGTGCCTGGGGCGTGGTCGTGGTGGTGCAGGTAGTAGGGCCGGATCCGCGTCTCGACGAAGGTCCGCATCAGTCGCGCCAGCACCGCCGGGTCGTCATTGACGCCGCGCAGCAGCACGGTCTGGCTCAGCATCGGGACGCCAGCGTCGATGATCCGCGCGCAGGCGGCGCGGGCGGCCGGGGTCAGTTCGCGGGCGTGGTTGGCGTGCAGCGCGACATAGACGGTCTTGGTCGTGCGCTTCAGGGCCGCGACCAGGTCGTCGTTCACGGCCTGCGGATCAACAGCCGGCACGCGGGTATGGAAGCGGACGATCTTGACGTGGTCGATCGCCTCCAGCCGGTCCATCAGGTCGGCGAGGCGGCGGGGCGACAGCACGAACGGGTCGCCGCCGGTGACGATGACCTCCCAGATCTCCGGCCGACCGGCGATATAGGCGAAGGCCGCGTCCAGCTGGGCGGGGGAAAGGTTCGACAGCCCCTCGGGCCCGACCATCTCGCGGCGGAAGCAGAACCGGCAGTAGACCGCGCAGGTGTGGGTCGGCTTCAGCAGCACGCGGTCGGGATACCGATGGACGATTCCATCCACAGGGCTGTGGATAACATCGCCGATCGGATCGCCGTCCTCGCCGGGGCTGCCGACCAACTCCTCGGACGAAGGGATGAACTGGCGAGCGATCGGGTCGTTGGCGTCGGCCGGATCGATCAGCTCCGCCATCGCCGGGGTGATCGCCACCGCGTAGCGGGCCGCCACCGTCTCCAGCGCCGGCAAGCGCTCGGGCGGGACCAGTCCGGCCTCGGTCAGGGACCGGGCGTCGCGGAGGGTCTTGGCTTCCTGGCTTAGGTGGGCGGGGGGCATGAGGGGCGGGGATATGCGGGATTTCAGGCCCCGAGGCAAATCAGCGCCGCCGTTACTCCGGATCGCGGGCGAGCGGAATGGTCACCGTGAAGGTGCTGCCCTTGTTCAGTCCGGCGCTGGCCACGTCGATCGACCCGCCATGCAGGGCGACCAGTTGCTTGCAGAGCGCCAAGCCGATGCCCAGGCCGCCTTGCGACTTCGACAGATGGTCCTCGACCTGGGCGAAGATCTCGAAGATGCCGGCCTGCATCTCGGACGGGATGCCGACGCCGGTGTCGGTGACCCGGATCTCGGCCACGGCCCCGTGGCGATGGGCCGACAGGGTCACCACGCCACCCGGCGGCGTATATTTGGCGGCGTTGTTCAGCAGATTGCCGACCACCTGGGCCAGGCGGGTGTGATCGGCGTCCAGCCAGATCGGGCCGGTGTCGATATCGGTGACCAGCGTGTGGCCGGCCTGCTCCATGTGGTGCTGGCTGGCCTCGATCGCGGAGGTCAGGATCTCGCCCAGCGCGATCCGTTCCTTCTTCAGGACGATCTTGCCCTCGTTGACCCGCGAGACGTCCAGCAGGTCGTCGACCAGGTGTGAGAGGTGCGACAGCATCCGGTCCATGCGCGCGCGAATGTCGGTCGAGCGCTCGGCCGGAATGTCCTTGCCCAGCAGGTGGAGCCCGCCGGCCAGGGCGGCGATCGGATTGCGCAGCTCGTGGGCTAGAACGGCCAGGAAGCTATCCTTGTGGCGGTCGGCGCGGCGCAGAGCCTGAGCGGCGGCCTCCAGTTCGTCGCGCTGGCGCTCCAGCTGTTGGCGCTGGCGATAGAGGTCGAAGAAGACGTTGGCCTTGCTGCGCAGGACGTCCGGCTCGATCGGCTTGTTGATGAAGTCGACGGCTCCGGCCTCATAGCCCCGGAAGCGGCGCTGGGCGTCGGACGCGGCGCCGGCGGTCAGGAAGATGATCGGCACGTGGCGGGTGCGCATGGCCCCACGCATGAACTCGGCCAGCTCGAAGCCGTCCATGCCAGGCATCTGCACGTCCAGCAAGGCGAGGGCGACGTCGTGGCGCAGCAGCAGCTCCAACGCCTCCTCGCCCGAGCGCGCCTTCAGCAGCACCAGGTCCTCGCGGCGCAGCAGCGCCTCCAGCGAGACGAGGTTCTCGACCAGGTCGTCGACCAGCAGGAAATGCACAGGCCGCAAAGCGCTCATCGCTTATTCCCCAAACTCCGCAAATAGACGCCGATGTCCTCCAGTGACATCGTCCGCGCCGTGGGCCAGGCAGCCAAGGCTGCTTCCGGCATGGCCGAGGCCGCCGCGCTGGCGGGATCCTCGACCACGGCCACGCCGCCGGCTTCGGCGACGGCCTTCAGGCCCTCGGCCCCGTCCTGGTTGGCGCCCGTCAATATCACCCCGACCAGGCCCGCGCCAAAGGCGTCGGCGGCGCTTTCGAACAGCACGTCGATCGAGGGCCGCGAGTGCAGCACCGGCTCGTCGGTCGACAGCGACAGGAATTCTGGCGTCTCGACCAGCAGGTGATAGTCCGGCGGCGCGAAATAGATCACCCCCGGCTCGATCGGCTCCTTGTCGTCGGCTTCGCGCACGGTCATCGCGCAGCGGCCCCGGAAGAGCTCGGTCAGGGCGTTGCGGCGGTCCGGGGGCACATGGACGACCACCATCACCGGCAGCGGATAGTCGGCCGGCAGCGGCGGCAGAAGCGCCGACAGCGCCTGCACGGCGCCGGCCGACGCCCCGATCACGACGGCTTGGGCGGCTGTTCCGCTCATGGTTCGCGCTTCTGGTAGATCTTCTCGTCGCGGTCGAACTCGGCGAAGGCGCCGGCGTGGCTCGAGAAGCGCAGGCTCTCCTTGGCGCCCAATCCTAGGAACCCCTTGCGGGTCAGGGAGTCACGGAAAAGGCCGATGGCGCGGTCCTGCAGGTCGCGATCGAAATAGATCAGTACGTTGCGGCACGAAATCAGGTGCATCTCGCCGAACACGGCGTCGGTGACCAGGCTGTGGTCCGAGAACACCACCCGCTCGCGCAGGCTCTTGTCGAACACCGCCCCGCCGTAGCCCGTGGTGTAATAGTTCGACAGCGACGACTTGCCGCCCGAACGGCGGTGGTTCTCGGTGAACAGCTTCAGACGATCGATCGGATAGATGCCGCGCGCGGCCGCCTTCAAGGCGTCCGGGTTGATGTCGGTGGCGTAGAACAGCGTTCGGTCCTCGAGGCCCTCCTCGCGGAACAGGATGGCCAGGGAGTACAGTTCCTCGCCCTCGCTGCAGCCCGCCACCCAGACCTTCAGCGACGGATAGGTCTTCAGATGCGGCAGGACCGTCTCGCGCAGAGCCTTGAAGTAGCTGGGGTCGCGGAACATCTCGCTGACCTGCACCGTCAGGTAGCCCAGCAGTCGCTCCAGCATGTCCGGATCACGCAGCAGGGCGTCCTGCATGGCCGAGTAGCTGGCATAGCCCAGCTGCTCGCGGGCCTGCTTCAGGCGACGCTTGACCGACGCCTTGGCGTAGCGCCGGAAGTCGTAGTGGTAGCGCTGGTACAGCGCCTCCAGCAGCAACCTGATCTCGATGTCCTCGACGTCGTCACGCATGGCGGTCAGCGGGGCATCCAGACACGGACGAGCGACAGCAGCTGGTCGACGTCCAGCGGCTTGGCCATGTAGTCATTGGCCCCGGCCTCGATGCAGCGGGCCTGGTCGTCGGGCATGGCCTTGGCGGTCAGGGTGATGATCGGCAGCTTCTTCCAGCGGGTGTCCTTGCGGATCTCGGCGGTGGCGGTCAGGCCGTCCATCACCGGCATCATCACGTCCATCAGCACGAGGTCGATGGCGCCGCCTTCGTCCTTGGCCGACTTCTCCAGCGCCTCGATGGCTTCCTTGCCGTTGCGGGCGATCTCGACGATCGCGCCGCGCGGTTCCAGGATGTTGGTGATGGAGTAGACGTTGCGGACGTCGTCCTCGACCACCAGGATCCGGCGGCCCTCCAGGGCGGCGTCGCGGTTGTGGGCCTTCTTGATCATCGACTGCTGCTCGGGCGGCAGCTCGGTGACCACCTGGTGCAGGAACAGCGAGACCTCGTCTAGCAGGCGCTCGGGCGAGCGGGCGCCCTTGACGATGATCGAGTCCGAGTAACGGCGCAGGCGCTGCTCGTCGGCCTGGGACAGGTCGTGGCCCGTATAGACGATGACTGGCGGGAAGGCGTAGCCGCCCTCGTGGCTCAGGGTCTCCAGCAGGCTGAAGCCCGAGGCGTCGGGCAGGTTCAGATCAAGGACCATGCAGTCGAAGGTCTCGGTTTTCAGCCGTTCCAGGCACTCGGCCGCGGTCGCGACGCCGACGGTCTCGACATCGCCGGAGGCCAGGAGCTTGCCGACCGCCTCGCGCTGGACCTTGTCGTCCTCGACGATCAGCACGCGGCGCGACGAGGCCGACAGTCTGGCGGTCAGGGCGTCGAGCGCGCTGGCCAGGTCGTCCCGCTTCACGGGCTTGACCAGGTAACCGATGGCGCCCAGCGACAGGGCCGTCTGGGTGTGGTCGGCGGCCGAGACGACGTGGACCGGGATGTGGCGGGTGTCGACGTCGCGCTTGAGGCGTTCCAGCACCGCCAGGCCCGACTGGTCGGGCAGGCCGACGTCCAGCACGATGGCGCTGGGACGGTGCTTGCGGGCCAGCACCAGCGCCTCCTCGGCCGAGCCGGCGACCAGGCACTGGAAGCCCGACTCCCGCGCGATGTCGCGCAGGATGCCGGCGAAGCTGGAATCGTCCTCGACCACCAGCAGGATGCGCTGGCCGCCCGACAGGACGTCACGGTCGTCGTCGACCGGCGGGCCGGCGGGGACGTAGCGGCGCTCCTCGGCCGGCTTGGCCTTGGCGGCGGCGGGCAACGGGGCGGGACTTTCGTCGCGCTGCGGCACCTGGGCGGGATCGTAGGTCAGCGGCATGGACAGGGTGAAGCGACTGCCCTGGCCGTGGACGCTTGTCAGGGTGATGGTGGCGCCTAGCAGGCGGGCCAGTTCGCGGCTGATCGACAGACCCAGGCCCGTGCCGCCATAGCGCCGGCTGATGGTGCCGTCGGCCTGGCGGAAGGCCTCGAAGATGCTGTGCTGCTGCTCCTCGGCGATGCCGATGCCGGTATCGCTCACCGACAGGGCGATGTGATCGCCGTCGCGTTCGACGGACAGGGTCACGCCGCCCTTCTCGGTGAACTTGAAGGCGTTAGACAGCAGGTTCTTCAGCACCTGCTCCAAGCGCATGCGATCGCTGTGGAGCGAGGCCGGGACATCGTCGGCGATGGTGATCTCGAAGTCCAGCTTCCGCTCTTCGGCGACAGGCTTGAACATCTGGCGCAGATCGGTGGCCAAGCGTTGCAGCGACACGGCCTCCGGGCGGATCTCCAGGTGGCCGGCTTCGATCTTCGACAGGTCGAGGATGTCGTTGATCAGGGTCAGCAGGTCGTTGCCCGACGATTGGATCGTCCGGGCGTGCTGGACCTGCTCGTCGGAGAGATTGCCGGCCGGGTTGTCGCCCAGCAGTTTGGACAGGATCAGCAGCGAGTTCAGCGGCGTGCGCAGCTCGTGGCTCATATTGGCCAGGAAGTCGGACTTGTAGCGGCTGGCCTGTTCCAGCTCGCGGGCCTTCAGCTCGACGGCCGCGCCGGTGCGCTCCAGGTCGTCGCGCTGGTTTTCCAGCATCTGGGCCTGTTCTTCCAGCTGGCTGTTGGTCTGTTCCAGCTCGGCCTGCTGCTGCTCGAGGCGGACCTGGGATTCCTTCAGCGCGCGGCCCTGCTCCTCCAGCTCCTCGTTGGAGACGCGCAGCTCCTCGCTCTGGACCTGCAGCTCCTCGGCCTGGGCCTGGGTCTTTTCCAGCAGCTCGCGCAGCTCGGCGCGGTAGCGGGCCGAGCGCAGGGCGATGCCGACGGCCTCGGAGGCGTCGTTCAGGAACTCCAGGACGCGATCGTCGATGGCGTTGAGGAAGCCCAGCTCGACCACGCCATGGACGCCGTCCTCGGCGACGGCGGGGAACAGGATCAGGTGGCGCGGCTTGTCGCGGCCCAGGGCCGAGCCGATGGTCAGATAGCCCTCCGGCACGTCGGCCAGGACCTTGGTCTCGCGGCTGGCGGCGACTTGGCCCAGCAGGCCTTCGCGCAGGCCGAAGCGCTCGACGATCTGGGCGTCGCCCGGCACGCCATAGCTGGAGACGCGGTGGTAGCGCTCGCCTTCGGCGGCGAACACCGCGCCCGCCTGAGCCCCTGCGAACTTGGTCAGGAAGGTCAGGATATTGTCGCCCAGTTCCTCCGACCCCTGGTCGCCCAGCATGGCCGAGGCCAGGCCCACCTGGCCCGAGGCCAGCCACTGACGGCGCTCGTTGGCGACCGCGGCCCGGCGGATCAGGACGCCGACCACCAGGGTCAGGACGATGCCCAGCACGCCCGACAGCAGGCCGCTGAGCAGGGCCGACTGGTAGGCCGCGTCCATCTCGGTCAGGCGTTCGCGGCGCAGGCGCGCCTCTTCCTGCTGCATCACGCTCAGCTGGCTGCGGATGGCGTCCATCTCGGCCTTGCCACGGTCGGAATTGACGATGGCGAGGGCGGGCGCGACCCCTTGGCTGCGACGGACGTCGATGGTGTTCTTCAGCTCGGCCAGCTTGGCGGTCACGTGGCGTTGCAGCCCGATGATGCGATCCTGCTGGGCGGCGTTGTCGCTGGTCAGGGTCGTCAGCTTCTCGACCTGGCGCTCGACATTGACCACGGCCGCCTCGTAGGGCTCCAGGTAGCGCTCGTTGCCGGTCAGCAGGAAGCCGCGCTGGCCGGTCTCGGCGTCCTGGACGCTGGAGCGCAGCTCGCCGATCGCCACGATGACCTCGTGCGAGTGGAAGATCATCCGGGCGTCGTCGCGCAGGATGTTGGTGTTGCGGTGGGCCACCATGCCGCTGCCGACGAAGAACAGGATGGCCAGCCCCAAACCCAGGAAGGTCTTCGGGTCCAGGAATGCCGATTTGTTCGGCGAGGCCACTTGTGTGGCTTTCAGTCGGTTAGGCATGAGCAGCAGGTCCTCGGCGGGCATAGGACCGCGCGGCGCGATAGAACTCAGGATTCGGGAAAAGAGATAGTCGGGCAGCCGACTTCGGCCGCATCGTCGCGCAACACGCCAAGGACATGGAAGAAACGCCCAACTCTGGCGCTTCCCACTGACGCGCCGCCCCAAGGCGCGTAAACGCTGCCGTGGACGATCCGTTCCCTGTTAAAATGCTCAGCCCGCTACCGGCGTCCAGACGACATCCTCGATGCGTCGCGCGCCGGTGGCCAAAAGCACCAAGCGGTCGAAGCCCAGCGCCGAGCCGGAAGCCTCTGGCATGTGCTCCAGCGCGGCCAGGAAATCCTCGTCGATCGGATAGCGCTCGCCGTAGATGCGGGCCTTCTCGTCCATCTCGATCATGAAGCGGCGGCGCTGCTCGGCGGGGTCGGTCAGTTCGCCGAAGGCGTTGGCCAGCTCGACCCCGCAGGCATAGAGCTCGAAGCGTTCGGCCACGCGTGGGTCGGCGTCCTTGGGACGAGCCAGGGCCGCTTCGCTGATCGGATATTCGCACAACACCGTGGCGCGGCCTTCGCCCAGGCGGGGCTCGACCTTCTCGACGATGATGCGGCTGAAGACGTCGGCCCAGCCGTCATCGTCAGCCACCCGGATCCCGGCGGCGCGAGCGGCGGCGGCCAAGGCGTCGCGGTCGGTCGAGCCGTCGGGCGCGACGCTGGCCAGCAGGTCGACGCCGGCGTGGCGCTGGAAGGCCTCGGCCACCGACAGCCGCTCGGGCCGCGCGAACGGATCGCAGACCATGCCCCGGAAGTCGAAGCGCTTCGTCCCCGCCGTCTCGGCCGCCAACGCCAGCAAGCTGGCGCAGTCGTCCATCAGGGTCTGGTAGGGCTGCCGCGCCCGATACCACTCCAGCATCGTGAATTCCGGATGGTGCAGCGGCCCGCGCTCGCGGTTGCGCCACACCTTGGAGAGGCTGAAGATCTTCTCCTCGCCGGCCGCCAGCAGCTTCTTGCAGGCGAACTCCGGCGAGGTGTGCAGATAGAGCGGCGAGGCCTCGCCCGAGATCGTCAGGGCCTGGGTGGCGAAGGCGTGCAGGTGCGCCTCGTTGCCGGGCGAGACCTGCAGGGCGGCGACCTCGACCTCCTCGAAGCCCTCGGCCTCGAACCAGGCGCGGAAGGCCTTGGTGATGCGGTTGCGGGCCAGCAGGAACGGCCGGCGGTCGGCGTGGACTTCGGCGCGCCACCAGGCGGAGGAGGGTTCGTGCGAAGAGTCTGGCAAGGCTAGGAAAACCGAAGAGGCTGGAGATTTGAGCCCGTTCGCTATACGAGGGCGGGCACAGATCAATAGCATGATCGCGCCCGCGGCCTCGCGCGCGCTTTCTTCCAAGGACGGTAAGTACGTGAAGGTTGCTGCCAGCTCGCTCCGCAAAGGCGCTGTCGTCGATATGGACGGCAAGCTCTATGTCGTCCTGACGGTCGACAACATCCACCCCGGCAAGGGCACGCCGGTGACCCAGCTGAACATGCGCCGCATCTCGGACGGCGTGAAGGTTTCGGAGCGCTATCGCACCACCGAGCAGGTCGAGCGCGCCTTCGTCGACCAGCGCAACCACACCTTCCTGTACCAGGACGGCGACGGCTTCCACTTCATGAACCCGGAAACCTACGACCAACTCGTGGCCACCGAGGACGTGATCGGCGACGCCGCGCCCTATCTGCAAGAAAACATGACGGTGCAGCTGTCGACGCACAACGACGTGCCGATCGCCATCGAGCTGCCGCGCACCGTGGTCCTCGAGATCGTCGAGACCGAACCGTCGGTGAAGGGCCAGACCGCCTCGTCGTCGTACAAGCCGGCCCTGCTCAGCAACGGCGTCAAGACCACCGTGCCGCCGTACATCACCGTGGGCACCAAGGTGATCATCCTGACGGAAGACAACAGCTACCAGGAACGCGCCAAGGACTAAGCGCCCTTTCGGGTTCGAACAGACAAAGGCCCGGCGGATCGTTCCGCCGGGCCTTTTCTTGGTCTGTCCACGCGCCGGCCAGTCCAGGCTTTTTGATTTAGAGCCCGATCGCTTCCAACTGGGCGCGGCTCATGGCGTCCAGCTGCGACGAGGTCAGCTTGTTGACCTGGGCGCGCGACAGCTGGCTGAGCTGGCCGGGCGCGAAGGCGGCGATCTGTTCGCTGGTGAAGCCCGGGATCTGGCTGGGCATGATCTGGCCGATCTGGGTGGCGTTCAGGCTCTGGACCGCCACGTTCGGCAGTTGCCCGACCTGTGTGGTGGTGAGGGCTCCCAGCTGGGCGCCGGACAGGCGGGCCAGGCCGTCGGCCCCGAAGGCCGCCAGCTGCTCGCCCGAGAAGCCGCGCACCTGGGTGGCCGACAAGCTGTTGAAATAGTCCTCGCTCATGCCGTTCAGCGCTGGCAGCGACAGGGCGCTGATCTGGCCGACGGTAAAGGCGCCCAGCTGGGTCTTGCTGAATTCGCCCATGTCGCTGGCCGAGAGGCCGCGGACCTGGATCGGCGTCAGTCCCGAGATCTGGGCGGGCGACAGGGCGCCGACCTGGGTGACGCTGAGGGCCGAGATGTCGGCGGCCGAGAAACCTTCCAGCTGCGCCGCGCCCAGGGCCCCGACCTGGGTGGCGGTGAAGTCGCCGATGTCCTGCACGCTGAACTGCTCGATCTGGGCGGCCGTCAGGCCTCGCACCTGGCTGGTGGTCAGGCGGGCGAACTGGGTGGCGTCCAGGGCCGAAAGGATCTCGCCGCGCACCGCGCCGATCTGGGCCGAGGACAGAACCGCCACCTGCGTCGCCGACAGCAGGCCGAAGCTGGAGGCGTCCAGGCCGGCCACCTGGGTGGTCGACAGGCCACCGACCTGGGTGGTGCTCATGCTGGTCAGGCGCGAGGTCCCCAGGGCCGCGAAGGCCGAGGGCGACAGGGCCCCGATCTGGCTGGGGCCCAGGCTGGCGAACTCGGTGGCGTCCAGGCCGCCGATCAGCGTGGTCGAAAGCCCCGCCATCTGGGTGGCGCTGAGCTGGTTCAGGCGGCCGCGGATCAGGCTGTCGGACAGGCCGGCCAGCTGGGTCGAGGACAGGCCCGAAAACTGGGTGGCCGACAGGCTGGAGATGGCGGTGGTCGATAGGCTGCCCAGGTTCGTGCCCGACAATGCGCCCAGCTGGGAGGCGGTCAGATAGCCGACCTGGGTGGCCGACAGCTCGGCGAAGTCCGTGCTGGACAGGCTGCCGACCTGGGTGGTCGACAGGCCCTGGACCTGGGTGGCCGACAGGCGCGCGACCTGGGTGGTGCTCAGGGCCGACAGGGCGGTGGTCGACAGGGACGACAGGAAGGTGGTGTTCAGGCCGCCGACCTGGGTCTCGGCCAGAGCAGCTAGCTGCGAGGCGGTCAGGGTCCCGGCCTGGGTGACCGATAGCCCCGCGAGCTGGCCCGAGGTCAGGCCCGCCACCTGGGTCGCGGTCATGGCCGGCAGGACGTCGCTGGCCAGGGCGCCCAGCTGGGCCGAGCTCAGCGCCGCCAGCTGGGCGGCCGACAGGCCCTCCACCTGGGTGGGGCGCAGGGCCGTGATCTGCGAGGCGACCAGGGCCTTGACCTGGGTCGTGCTCAGCGCGCCCAGCTGGTCGGAGCTCAAGGCGGCGATGTCGGTGGGCGGCAGGGCGGCCAGCTGGGTCGTCCCGATCGCGCCGATCTGGGTCGTGCTGAACTCGGCCATGTCCGTGGGCGTCAGGCCGGCCAGCTGGGCGGTGGTCAGGCCTCGGATTTGCTGGGTCGACAGCGCCGCCACATGCTCGGCGTCCAAGGCCGAGAACGCCGTGGCCGACAGGCCCGACAGCTGGCTGGACGACAGCAGTGCCAGTCGTTCTGGCTCCAGCGCGGTCACGGCGGTGAGCGACAGGCCGGCGATCTGGGTCGAACGCAAGGCCGCCCACTGCGACGTGCTGAGATTGTCGAGATCGTCGGCGCCCAGGCCCCCGATCTGGGTGGTGGACAGGCCCTGCACCTGGCTGGGCGTCAGGCCCGCCCACTGAGTGGGGCTGAGATCCGCGATCAGGGTCGGCGACAGCGCGCCCACCTGGGCGGCGCTCATGGCCGCGACCTGGGTGGTCCCGAGGATGCCGAAGGTGGTGGCCGAGAAGCTCTTGATCTGGGTTGTGGTCAGGGCCTTGACCTGGGCGAGGGTCAGCTGTTCCAGGCTCTCGCTGGGCAGGCGGCTCAGGGTCGTGGTCGACATGGCCGAGATCTGGGTCGGGTACAGCGCGGCGATCTGGGTCGGGCTCAGCGCCTCGAGCATCGTCACGGGCATGTTGGCCAGATGCTCGTTCGACAGGCCCCGCACCTGGGCGGGCGTGAGGGCGGCGATCTGCGTCTCCGAGAGGGACCTCAAGGCGGCCAGCGGTATCTTGGTGATCTGGGTCCCGCCCAGCTTGCTGACCGCGGTGGCCGACAGGTGCGGGATCAGCACGCCGACCTGCGGCCCGTCCAGGACGCCGAGCTGAGCGGTGGAGAGCTCGGCGACGTCGGTGTCGGACAGGCCCGTCAGCTGGGTCGTCGTCAGGCCCTTGACCTGCTGCGTCGTCAGCATGGCCGACTGGGTCTGGCTCAGGGCCGACAGGGCCTCGGGCGTCAGGCCGTTGATCTGGGCGGGGTTGATGCCGCTGAGTTCCGCCGTGCTGAGCCGCGCGACCTCGGTGGCCGAGAGGGTCTTCAGCTGAGCGGCCGTCACGCCCGTCCACTGGGTGCGGGTCAGCTCGGCGACGCCGCGCAGCGCCGCCAGTTGGGGTCCCGTCAACGCGCCGATCTGGGCGGCGTTGAAGGCGGTGGTCTGCTCCGGCGTCATGGCCGCGATGTCGGTGGTCGACAGCGCTTTCAGCTGCAGCGGCGTCAGGCCGCGCAGCTGGGTGGGGCTGAAGGCGGCGAACTGCTCGTCGGACAGGGCCGCCAGCCGTTCGGGGGGCAGCTCCTTGAGCTGGGCGGCGGTGAAGGCCTTCAGCTGGACGCGGGTGAATTCGTTGAGGTCATCGCCGTCCAGGGCCTTCAGTTGCTCGGGACGCAGGCGGGCGATCTGGGCCGCGCTCAA
Organism: Caulobacter sp. ALps2; assembly: GCF_058681635.1. NCBI lineage: Bacteria > Pseudomonadati > Pseudomonadota > Alphaproteobacteria > Caulobacterales > Caulobacteraceae > Caulobacter > Caulobacter sp. ALps2. The sequence goes on along the minus strand of NZ_CM178743.1, from coordinate 838,552 downwards.
CGCTCCGACCTGCTCGGCGTCCAGAGCCGCGAAGCCGGTGGCCGACAGGCCGCTGAGGGCGGCCGGATCCATGGCGGCGATCTGCTCGGGCCGCAGGCCGGTGATCGCGGTCAGCGACAGGGTCGCGGTCTGGTTGCTGGCCAGGCCCGCGATCTGGGTCGGCGTCAGGGCCTCCAGGAACGTCGCGCCGGCCTTGCCCACCTCGATGGCCGACAGGGCGCGGATCTGGGTGGGCAGCAGGCTGGCGGTGCGGCTGCCGGCCAGGGCCTTCAACTGCTCGCCGTTCAGCACCGACAGCTGCGGGTTGGTGAGCTTCGACCACTGCTCGGGCGTGGTCAGGGCGATGTCCTCGGCCGAGAAGCCGCGCAGGACCGCGGCCGACAGGCTCGTGAACTGGGTGGCGGTCAGGGCCTGCAATTGTTCGCCCGACAGGCTCTGGACCTGGGTCGGGCTCATGACGCTGATCTGGGCGGCCGTCAGGCTGCTGATCTGCTCGGTCGTGAACTCGGCCAGGTCGCCGAGCGGCAGCACGCGTAGCTGCGACGGCGCCAGGGCGCGCACCTGCGCCAGGTTCAGGCTGGGCACCTGGTCTTGGGTCAGGGCCGAGAAGCTGGTCGCGCTCAGCACCGAGATCTGGGACGTGCTCAGACCGTCCAGGGCCTGGGTGCTCAGGCTCGCGACCTGGGTGACGGACAGGGATTTCACCTGGTCCTGGTTCAGCATCGTCATCTGGGTGTAGCTGAAGCTCACTCCATTCGACAGGCGTGGCAGCTGGGCGGCGGTCAGGCCCGGCAGCTGGTTCTTGTTGAACTGGGCGAACTGCTCGGCGGTGAGGCCGCTGATCGCGGTGACCGAGATGGCGGACACCTGGGCGCGGGTGAGCCGGGCGAACTCCGAAGGCGGGGCGTTGGCGAGGTCCGCGGCGCTGAGCGTCGCGATCTTGGCCGTCGTCAGGCTGGAGAGGGCCGGCGTATCGGAATTGATGGCCACCATGCGCGCGCACCGAACTCGAGAGCCGCCGGGCGTTCCCCCTTCGAGGGCGCATGGCGAATGGGCCGCCAACTTCCGGGCGGCGATTCGTTAACCGCCACTCTAGGTGGAAACGTGTTTAGTTCAAACTGTATTTCCTATTCTGCGCGCCGGCGCCGCGCCTGGCGCGGGCGGCGTAGGCCTGACATCCCTCTCCCCTCGCGGGAGAGGGCGGCCCACTCACCGCGATCGTTCCCCATCCGTCTTGGCCAGGAACCAGTCGCGCAGTTTCAGGATCCTGGGCAGCTTGGGGTTATTCTGGCGCCAGACGAAGTTGTGACCGGTCTCGACATCGATCTCGCCGGGCAGGGGGCGGACGAGGCGGCCCTCGTCTATGTCGCGCTTGGCGTAGCCGCCTCGGGCCAGGGCGAAGCCCAGGCCTTGGGCGGCGGCGTCCAGCATCATGGCCGAGCCGTCGAAGCCCAGCGCCGGCCGCAGCTCCGGCGGCGTGATCCCCATGGCCCGGAACCACATCGACCACGGCAGGTCGGTGTGCCGCAGCAGCGGGGCGGACAGCAGGTCCTCGGGCTTCTCGATCGGGTGGCGCGTCAGCAGCGCCGGGCTGCAGACCGGGAAGATGCGCTCGTCCATCAACCGGACCGACTCCAGGCCGGCCCAGGGGCCGATTCCGTAGCGCAGCGCGACGTCCACCCCGTCGGTGGCCAGGTCCGAGACCCGATCCTCGACCCGGATGGTCAGGTCCAGCTCGCCCGTCTCGACCGACAGCCGGGCCAGTTGCGGCGACAGCCAGCTGGTGGCGAAGGCCGGGCCGGCGGAGAGGACGATCGGGCCGCTGGCCGCGCGGCGGGCCGAGTCGACCCCCTGGCGCAGTACGCTCAGCGCCTCCCCGACCTGGGCCGCCAGGGCGGCGCCTGTCGGGGTGGGCTCCATCTGGTTGCCGCGCCGGGCGAACAGCTGGACTCCCAACTCCTCCTCCAGCTTGCGGACCTGCTGGCTGACCGCTCCATGGGTCACGAACAGCTCGTCGGCCGCCCGGCTGTAGGAGCGGTGGCGGGCGGCGGCCTCCAGGGCGACCAGGGACGAAAAGGGTGGCAGGCGCATGGTCAAGATCTAGGGATGTTAGCCCAGCTCACAAGTTCCCGCAGATACCATCGTTCGTAAAGCCCAGGTGGTTTCGGCATTGTCCTGATCACGGGAACGCGCTGCTCCGGCCCGAACCGAACCAAGCGCTCTTAAAAAGGAAGATGACGATGAAGACCCTGCTTCTCGCGGGCGCCCTGGTGCTCGCCCTGGCCACTGGCGCCGTGACCAATTCCGCCGCCCTGGCCGATCCGGACGCTCAATGGGCCAAGATCATCCGAACGGCGCGCTGAGCGCCTCCATGATGACGAGCCCAACAAGAAAGGCCCGGAGTTTCCTCCGGGCCTTTCCCATTATCCAGAAGCCTGTAGGGGCCGGGTTTACTTCCCGGCCGCCGTCAGGGCGTCCATCAGTTCGGGGACGGCCGTCTTGTAGTCGGCGACCAGGCCGAAGTCGGCCACCTGGAAGATCGGGGCGTCGGCGTCCTTGTTGATCGCGACGATCACCTTGGAGTCCTTCATGCCGGCCAGGTGCTGGATGGCGCCCGAGATGCCGATGGCGACGTACAGCGACGGCGCCACGACCTTGCCCGTTTGACCGACCTGGTAGTCGTTCGGGGCGTAGCCGGCGTCGACGGCCGCGCGAGAGGCGCCGACAGCGGCGCCCAGCTTGTCGGCCAGCGGCTCGATCACGCGCTGGAACTCCTCGGCCGAACCCATGGCGCGACCGCCCGAGACGACGATCTTGGCCGCGGCTAGTTCCGGGCGGTCCGACTTGACCATCTCTTCGCTGACGAAGCGGGTCTTGGCCGCATCGGCGCCGCCGACGGTCTCGACCGAGGCCGAGCCGCCTTCAGCCGCCGCCGCGAAGGCGGTCGGACGGACGGTGATCACCTTCTTGGCGTCCGACGACTGGACGGTCTCCAGCGCGTTGCCCGCATAGATCGGGCGCGTGAAGGTGTCGGCCGAGACGACCTCGACGATGTCCGAGATCGGCGCGACGTCCAGCTTGGCGGCGACGCGCGGCGCGAAGTTCTTGCCGCCCGAGGTGGCTGGAACCAGGATCGCGTCATAATTGCCCGCGATGGCCAGCACCGCGTCGGCCTGGGCTTCGGCGACGCCATGCCCCAGCGAGTCACTCTCGGCCAGCAGCACCTTGCGGACGCCGGCGATCTTGGCGGCTTGGTCGGCCACGGCCTTGGCGCCCGAACCCAGGACCAGCACGTCCACGTCGCCCGAGATCTTCAGGGCGGCGGTGACGGTCTTGTGGGTGCCGTCACGCAGGTGGGCGTTGTCGTTATCGGCGACGACGAGAACAGCCATTACAGCACCCCCGCGGTGTTGAGCTTGGAAACCAGGTCAGCGGCGGTCTCGACCTTGATGCCGGCCGAGCGCTTGGCGGGCTCGGTGACCTTCACGACCTTCAGGCGCGGCGCGACGTCGACGCCATAGTCGGCGACCGCCTTCTGGGCGATCTCCTTCTTCTTGGCCTTCATGATGTTGGGAAGCGAGGCGTAGCGCGGCTCGTTGAGGCGCAGGTCCGCCGTGATGATGGCCGGCAGGTCGACATCCAGGGTCTGGAGGCCGCCGTCGACTTCACGGGTGACCTTGGCGGTCGAACCCGAGACTTCGATCGCCGAGGCGTAGGTGGCTTGCGGCCAGCCTAGCAGGGCCGACAGCATCTGGCCGACGGCGTTGTTGTCGCCGTCGATCGCCTGCTTGCCCATGACCACCAGGTTCGGGTTTTCCTCGGCCACGACAGCCGCCAGCAGCTTGGCCACGGCCAGCGGCTCGAGATCGGCGTCCGAGGCGATCAGGATGCCGCGGTCGCCGCCCATCGCCAGGGCGGTGCGGATCGTTTCCTGAGCTTGCGCCGGACCGATGCTGACGATGACGACTTCGGTCGCCACGCCTTTTTCCTTGAGACGCACGGCTTCTTCGACCGCGATCTCGCAGAAGGGATTCATCGACATCTTGACGTTCGCAAGGTCGACACCGGTCTGGTCCGCCTTCACGCGGGCCTTGACGTTGTAATCGATAACCCGTTTGACCGGGACTAGGACCTTCATCGGTTTCCACCGCCTCCAGGCTGCTTTTTATCCTGCTTGGCATCCGACTTACCGCTTGTGCGCCGCAATGCAAGTTTCCCTTTGCGTAAGCGTAATGGGTAAATCTGGGTTCCGTTCAAACGGTTGTACGATTTCCTGCGGGTTCGGGCCGGTCTCGCTTCGGCGGCGCCAATTCCCTTAAGGACGGAAAGGCGCTAAGGGGCCGCGCATGAACAAGACCATCAACCGCTTGAAGTACATCTTCCTGGGCCTGTTCCTGCTCGGCAGCGCCGGGGTGCTAGCCTATCACGGCCTGTGGGTCTGGCCGAAGGAACGCTGCGAGGCCCGCGGCGGCGCCTGGGCCGGCAAGTGGCTGAAGTGCGCGACGGTCTATCCGATCGAGACGATGACGCGGCGGCCGGCGGGGACCCCGCCGATCAATGGGGAGAAGGGGGCGCCTGCTGCGGCGGCTCCTGAAAAGAAGTAAAAAAGAGTCGTCATCCCGCGAACAAGTCGCGGGATGACGGGTTTGTATTTCGAGGGCGGCGGCAGGCGACCTACCGCGTCGCCCCCGGCTTCCACAGCACGTCCGCCTTGCCCTTGTCGTTGCTCCACCGCGCGGCGACGAACAAGAGGTCCGACAGTCGGTTCAGGTACTTGATCGCCGGCGCGCCCACGATCTCACCGTCCATGCCCGCCAGCGCCACGCAGGTCCGCTCGGCCCGGCGGCAGACGGTGCGCGCCACGTGCAGGGCGGCGGCGGCCGGCGACCCAGCGGGGAGCACGAACGACGTCAAAGCCTCCATCTCGCCGTTCAGCAGGTCGATCTCCCGCTCCAGCCGCTCGACCTGGCTGTCGAGGATGCGCAGCGGCTCCCATTCGGGCTTGCCGTGCTGTTCGGGCGTGGCCAGGTCCGCGCCCAGGTCGAACAGGTCGTTCTGGACGCGCTCCAGGATCGCGTCGAGCACGGGATCAACGCCCGTATGCTGCCGGGCCTGTCCGATCGCGGCGTTGGTTTCGTCGACGCCGCCATAGGCTTCCACCCGCGGCGAGGCCTTGCTGACTGGCGCGCCGGTGGCCAGGCGCGTCGCGCCGGCGTCGCCGGTGCGAGTATAGATGCGGTTCAGCGTGACCATGCGTCCCGGACTCCCGTTCGGCGAAGCGGATTAGTGTCTAGGCGCCCTTACGCCACCAGAAGGCGGCGGCCACCAGGACGATGATGGCGATGAACTGCAGCAGCACGCGCAGACGCATCAGCTTGTTCGAATAGGAGCGGCCGAAGTCGCCGCCGCGAAACAGAGCGTAGAGGCCCGCGCCGAGGGCGATCAGCACCGCCAGCAGGGCGGCGGGAACGAGGAAATCGAAGAGGTGGCTCATGGCGCCGGAAGATAGGCCGCGACGCCCGGCTTAGCCATAGAGCCCGGAGCCGTAAGGGGCCTGACGCGTTTTCGCCCCCTCAGGTTAGTGACTCGGTTCGATGACCACTGTCCGTTGAGTCAATTCGGCGAACCTGTTCGGTGAGCGTTTTTGTCGCAGTGACGCTTTGAGAGCGCTCCCATATCTATGCGGCACGCCAAAGTTCGGCGATTTGAGTTCGTTTTCGCGGTTGCAAAGCGCTTCCCCTGGCGTTATTGCGCCGCCTTCCTATTTTCAGTGCGCGTTCGTTGAACATGATCAACCTCCCCCCACCGCGGATCGGTTCAACGCTTTTCACTCACCCCAGCGGGGGTAGGAGCTAACCGCAATGGCCCAGAGCGCACTGCTCTCGACCAACGCCGCGCTCTCCGCGACCGATCGCGAAGAGGCCATGGCCGAAGTCCGCCAACTGATCACCGACCTGCGCGACGCCGCGCAAGACGGCCGCCAGCTGGCCCGCCGCTATGCCGACGTCCTGCAAAATGTCGTCGACGAGTACTGCATTGAATTCGAGAAGCGCGCTGAAGCGGCTCTCGCCCGTCTGGAGGCCGCCGCATGAGCTTTGTGTCCGTCAATATCGAGTCGGCCACCGACTCGCCGGTGAAGCTGACGCGCCGGGCCCTCGCCAAGCAGCGCACCCGTGAGCGCGTCCTGGCCGCCGCCCGCCGTCTGTTCAGCGAGCGCGGCTATGAAGGCGCCACCATCCGTGACATCGCCCAGGCCGCCGGCATGTCGACCGGCGCCGTGTTCGCCAGCTTCGCCGACAAGTCGGAGCTGTTCGAAGAAATCCTGACCGCCGACTATGAAGTCATCTGCGCCCAGATGACCCAGGCCTCGCGCACCGCCAAGACGATCGACGAAGCCCTGCTGGGCCTGTTCGGCATCGCCTATGGCTTCCATGTCGAGCAACTGCCGCTGCTGCGCGCCAGCATCGCGGTGTCCTGGACCCGCTCGGAAGCCGCCGAGCGTCGCGCCCGCGCCGACCTCAAGCACATCTTCCGCCTGATCGCCGACGCCCTGCAGCGCGGCGTCGAAGAAGGCCAGTTGAAGAAAGATATCGACGCCAAGCTCTTGGCTGAGATCACCTGGGACGTGTATGTCGCCAACTACCGTCGCGCCGTCTATGACGGCTGGTCGGTTGAGGCTCTGCTGGCGCGGCTTTCGGAACAACTGAAAGTCATCTTCGCGGGTGCTCGCGCCTAACCAAGCCCGGAGGTCGCTCCGTTCGGGGGAACGGGGCGACCTGCGATTGAACAATGACGCTAGCGTGTTCGAGGGGGACGTGCGTGGGCGTGAGAGACGACCAGAAGGCCGCGACTCGAGAGAAGGTTCTCGACGCCGCCAGGGACCTTTTCAACGAGGTCGGCTACGAGGAGACCACCATCCGCGCCATCGCGGAGCGCGCGGGGGTCTCCGTCGGTAGCGTGTTCACCACCTTCGCCTCCAAGGCGGAGGTGCTGAGCCATGTCATGACGCATCGCCTGTCGGAGCTCTATGCGGAGTTCGACCGGGTGGTGCCGTACCTGCGCGGCAGCACGGCCGACCGGCTGTGCTCGATCTTCGCGATCCACTACGAGTTCGAGACGCGGCGGGTGAAGCTGTTCCTGGCTCACGTCGCGGCCTCGTACAATCCCAACAACGACCCGGGCGTCACGCCCTATGGCCGCAATCCGCGCCTTAACCAGATGTTGCTCGACGTGCTGGACGACGGCGTGCGCAAGGGCGAGGTCCGCGCCGACATGGACCTTCAGCTGGTCGTCGAGACCCTGAAGGCCGCCTATGCCTGGAACTATCGCATGGCGGCGGCGGCCGGCGGGAACCTGCCGGCGGCCGAGATGTCGGCGGTGATGGACAAGCAGATCGCGGTCATCGCCGAGGGCTGGAAGCCGCGGTAGGTCGCGGTCGTCCCAGCCAGACGCGAAATCCATGTCATCCCGGCCGCAGGGAGGGAGCCGGGACCGACGGTCCCGGCTCGGCGCGCTACGCGCCTCGCGGCGTCGCGGCGTCGCCCTAAAGGGTCGCCATGTCGATCACGAAGCGGTAGCGCACGTCGCTCTTGGCCATGCGCTTGTAGGCCTCGTTGATCTGGTCGATCGAAATGACCTCGATGTCGGCGACGATGTTATGCTCGCCGCAGAAGTCGAGCATCTCCTGGGTCTCCTTGATCGAGCCGATCATCGAGCCGGCCAGGGTGCGGCGGCCGGGGATCAGGGCGAAGGCGTTCAGCGGCACGGGCTCTTCCGGCGCGCCGACCAGCACCATGGTCCCGTCCACCTTCAGCAGGTTGAGGTAGCCGCCCCAGTCAATGCCGGCCGAGACGGTGCAGATCAGCAGGTCGAATTCGCCGGCCAGGGTCTCGAAGGTCGCCGCGTCGTTGGTGGCGTAATAGTGGGCCGCGCCCATCCTCAGGCCGTCTTCCCGCTTGGACAGGGTCTGGCTCAGCACCGTGACCTCCGCGCCCATGGCGTGGGCCAGCTTGACGCCCATGTGGCCAAGGCCCCCCATGCCCAGGATCGCGACCTTCTTGCCGGGGCCGGCGTTCCAGTGGCGCAGGGGCGAGTACAGGGTGATGCCGGCGCACAGCAGTGGGGCGGCGGCGTCCAGGGCCAGGTTGCCGGGGATCGACAGGACGTAGTCTTCCTTGACCACCATGTGGTCGGAATAGCCGCCATAGGTCGGGGTGTCCGAACCGGGCTCGAAGGCGCTGTAGGTCAGGACGAGGCCCGGCTGGTACTGCTCGCGGTCCAGGTCGCGGGCTTCCTTGCAGGTGACGCAGCTGTCGACGAAGCAGCCGACGCCGACGGGGTCGCCTTCCTTGAACCGGGTGACATTGGCGCCGACGGCGGTGACCACGCCCGAGACCTCGTGGCCGGGGACGATCGGATAGACGCTCTGGCCCCAGCCATTGTCGACCATGTGGATGTCGGAGTGGCAGACGCCGCAGTACTTGATCGCGATGACGACGTCGTCGGGATTGGGTTCGCGGCGTTCGAAGCTGAACGGAGCCAGGGGCGCGCCGGCGGCTTGCGCCGCGTAGCCTTTAGCGGTGGCCATTCGGATTTTTCCTTGAAATTTGGGAGGCCGATCGGGGAGGGACCGGACGCCGGGAGATTTGCCACGCGCCGAGACGACGGCGTTACGCCGATCCTGCAAAGCTCATGCACGATCCTGCAAAAGGCGGCGGAGATGGTTTTCGCGAATATCGCGACGGCGTAGAGCTTCAAGCGTCCGAAAGCCCGGAAAACCAAGCCCTTGACCGCCCCCGCCACCGCCGAGACCTATGCCGAAATCGCCGAACTGTGCGCTCGTCACGCCAAGGACGACAGTCCGGAGTCCGCGATCGACGGCCTGTTCGTCACCCGCCGCTGCTCGCCCAGCGGCAAGCTGCACATCGATCAGCGGCCTTCGTTCTGGCTCGTGGCCGGCGGGCGCAAATGCCTGACGATCGGCGACGAGGAGCTGCACTATGGCGTTGGCGACTGTCTGCTGGTGGCCCTGGATCTGCCGGCGACCGCGCGGATCACCCAGGCCAGCGAGGCCGATCCCCACCTGTGCGTGGGCGTGGCGATCAACCCGGCCCGGCTGGCCGAGCTGATCGGCCGGCTGCCGCGGCAGGCGACGCCGCCGCCGGGCGGCATGCGCGGCGTGGCGGTCAGCGCCGCCTCGCCGGACCTGCTGGACGCCACCTTGCGGCTGCTGCGCCTGCTGGACCGGCCGCGGGACGTGGCCGCCATGGCGCCGCTGATCGAGCAGGAGATCCTCTACCGCCTGCTGAGCGGGCCGTGCGCCGCGCGCCTGCTGCACATCGCCATGGCCGAGGGGCAGGGCCAGCGCATCACCCGCGCCGTCGCCTGGCTGCGCGAGCGCTTCGACCAGCCGCTGCGCATCGAGGCCCTGGCCGACCATGTGGGCATGAGCGAGAGCTCGCTGCATCACCACTTCAAGGCCGTCACCGGCATGACGCCGATGCAGTACCAGAAGCAGTTGCGGCTCTATGAGGCCCGCCGCCTGATGCTGGTCGAGGGCCTGGACGTCGGGGCGGCCGGCTTCAATGTCGGCTACCAGAGCCCCTCGCAGTTCAGCCGCGAGTACCGGCGGCTGTACGGCCTGCCGCCGGCCCGGGATGTCGAAGCGTTGCGGGCCCCGGTGGCGGCGGAATAGGTCCCTAGGCGTCCAGCACCGACCGCACCTTGGCCGCCAGCGACGGGGAGTCATACGGCTTGTCGAGCATCGGATATTCGTCCGCCCAGTCGATGGCTTCCTCGCCGATGAAACCCGAGGTTAGCAGCACCTTCAGGGCCGGATTGCCCACCCGGGCCTTGCGCGCCAGATCCAGGCCGCTGACCCCGCCGGGCATGACCACGTCCGAGAACAGCATCTCGAAGGCGGTGGAGCCCTTCAAGCGGCGCAGGGCGCTGGCGGCGTTGTTGGCGGTGGTGACGCGATAGCCCAGCGACTCCAGCGTATCGACCGCCAGGGCCAGCAGGGCCGGATCGTCCTCGACCACTAGTATATGCTCCGAGCCCGTCGCGTCTTCCGAAGGCGCGCTGGGCGCGACCGGGGCGGGAGCGGGGGCCGCGATGGCGGGCAGGGTGATCTCGAAGGCCGCGCCTTCGCCTGGCGCGGTGACCACCGTGATCTCGCCGCCGGACTGCTGGACGAAGCCATAGACCTGCGACAGGCCCAGACCCGAGCCCTTGCCGACGTCCTTGGTGGTGAAGAACGGCTCGAAGATCCGCGAGGCGACATCGGCGGCCATGCCGGGGCCAGTGTCTCGGACGACCAGGCGATGGGCGCCGCCGGGCGTGGCGTGGACACGGATCGTGATGCCGCCGGCTCCATCCATGGCGTCGCGGGCGTTGACGGCTAGGTTCAGCAGGGCGCTTTCCATCTGGGCCGGGTCGATATGGACGAAGGCTGGGGCGTCGGCCGGTTCCCACTGCACCGACACCGCCTCGCCGACCGCCTGCTTGATCAGGGGCGAGAAGTCGCGGACCAGGTCGTTCAGGTCGACGGCGGCGGGGTCCAGGCGCTGGCGGCGCGAGAAGGCCAAGAGCTGCCGGGTCAGGGCCGCGCCGCGCTCGGTGGCCTGGCGCACGGCCCGCACCTGCCGGTCGAAGGCGAAACCTTCGCCGCAGCGGCGCTGGATCAGGTCGACATTGCCCAGGATCACGGTCAGCAGGTTGTTGAAATCGTGGGCGACGCCGCCGGTCAACTGGCCGACCGTCTCCATCTTGCGGGCGTGGCCCAGGGCTTCCTCGAGGGCGCGGCGCTCGGTGTTGTCCAGCAGGGTGCCGAACACCACCGCGGCCCCAGTGTCGGGGTCCTCGCTGAGAATGCCCTGGTCGATCAGGGACTTGTACGTCCCGTCAGCGCACAGCCAGCGGTACTCGCAGGTATAGGACCCGGCCCGGCGCGCCTCGTCCTGGGCCCGCGCGACGATATGCTGGTCGTCGGGGTGGACCTGGCCGTAGCCGAACTCGGCGTCGCCCGTGAAGTCGGCGGCGTCGTAGCCGGTCAGGCCCTTGATGCTGTCGCTGACCGAAAGCGCCGCATACGGAGGATCGGCCATCCGCGAATAGAAGACGATCGGCAGGGCGCGCTGGATGGCCTGCTGGCGACGCAAGGACGCCTGCAGCGAGCGCTCGGCCTCCAGCTTCTCGGCCTGGACGCGGGCGTTCTCTTCCAAGAGGCGCTGGCGGATCTCCAGCTCATTGGCCAACTCGACGCGCTTGAGGTGCAGGTCGACCAGCACCTGGACCTTGGAGCGCAGGATGAAAGGGTCCACCGGCTTGAACACCACGTCGACGGCGCCGGCTGAGTAAGCCTTGAAGATGTGGCCCTCGTCGCGGAACACCGCCGTCAGGAACACGATCGGCACGTCGCGGGTGCGCCGCCGCTCGCGGATCAGCGCGGCGGTCTCGTAGCCGTCCATGCCGGGCATGTGCAGGTCCAGCAGGATGACCGCGAAGTCGTCGTGCAGCAGCTTGCGCAGCGCTTCCGGACCGGAGCGGGCGATGACCAGCTCCTGGCCCAGCGCTTCCAGCGCCTGGCTGGCGGCGAAGGCGTTGCGCTCGTCGTCGTCGACGATCAGCACCTTGGCCCGCGGTCGGTCGACCGGGACGGGCTCAGGCGGGAACTGGACGGCGGGCGTCGACATGGTGATCACTGAAGGGCGCCTGCTTGGGCGATGCTGCTCAGGGAAACGATGTTGTCGCCGGCCAGCTTACGCGCATCGGCCCGCTGCACCGAGACCCGCAGCACCGAGATCAGCTGGTCCAGGTCGACGGGCTTGGACACGTAGTCCGAGGCCCCGGCCTGCATGCATTTCTGGCGGTCGCCCTTCATGGCCTTGGCGGTGACGGCGACCACCGGCAGGTCGGCGAACCGCGACCGGGCGCGGATCTCGCGCATGGTCTCGTAGCCGTCCATGTCGGGCATCATGATGTCGACCAGGACCATGTCGACGGCCGGCAGGCTGTCCAGCAGCTCCAGCCCCGCGCGGCCGCTTTCGGCGTAGCGCAGCTCGATGCCGTATTCCTCCAGGGCGCTGGCCAGGGAGAAGATGTTGCGGATGTCGTCGTCGATGACCACGGCGGTGCGGCCCGTCAGGACCGCGTCGGCGTGCTTGGTCCGGGTCAGCATGGCGCGGGCGGTGTCGGGCAGGCGCTCGACCGGGGCGTGCTGGATCAGGGCCACGTGGTCGATCAACTGCTCGGCCGTGCGGGCCAGGCGGGTCGCGCCGGTGAAGGCCGCGAGGCGCAAGCGGCGCTCGTCCTCGGCGTCCAGGTCGCCGACGGCGTAGAGCACCGTCGAAGCCGAGGCCGCGCCGCGCTGGCGCAGCGTATCCAGGGTCGCGCCGACCACGCCGCCGCTGCCGGCGCCGATGGCGATGACCAGGCAGCCCTGCTCGCCGGTGAAGGCTTCGGGCGGCAAGGTCTCGAGTTCGGTCTCCGGGCGGACGGCGCCGAACACCGACTTCAGCAGCTCGGCCGTGGTCCTGTCGCCGCCCACCAGGATCGGAGTGCGTTCGGGGTGGTCGGCCAGGCGCCGCACGCGGTCGAGGGTGGAGACCACGGCCTCCTGCTCGACCGGCTTGCTGGTGAAGCCCAGGGCGCCCATCGACAGCGACAGGCCGCCACGGTCGTCGGCCGAGATCACCTGCACCGGAATGTGCCGGGTCTCGGGCGTGCGCTTGAGCAGGTCCAGCAGCGCAAGGCCGTCCATGTCGGGCAGGCCGACGTCCAGCAGGATGGCCTCGGGCGCGAAGCGACGGGCCAGGGAGGGCACGCTGGAGCCCTCGGCGGTGACCACGCCCTTGAAACCATTGTCGCGGGCCAGGGCCAAAAGGATCGAGGCGAAGCGCGGGTCGTCCTCGACGATCAGCACGGTCGGATCCTCGGCGGTCACCGAGTCGCGGTCGTCGATGACGTTCTCGACCGGCTCGTACGACGGGGCGTCGGCGGTCGAGAACGTGAAGGTCGAGGACGGGGCGACCGGCGCGCGCGGCGACGAGATCGGGGCGGGCTGGGCCGCCGGGCTGAAGTTCAGCGGCAGATACAGGGTGAAGGTCGAGCCCTCGCCGGGAGTGGAGACGACCTTCAGCTCGCCACCCAGCAGGCGGGTGATCTCGCGGCTGATCGACAGGCCAAGACCGGTGCCGCCGTACTTGCGGCTGGTGGTGCCGTCGGCCTGCTGGAAGGCCTCGAAGATGATCCGCTGCTTGTCCTCGGGGATGCCGATGCCGGTGTCCGCCACTTCGAAGGCCAGCACCTGGCCGGCCTTGTTGAGGTGGTCGTTGCCCAGAGCCCAGCCGGACTCGGCGCGGCGGACGGACAGCCTCACCGATCCGGCCTGGGTGAACTTGAAGGCGTTGGACAACAGGTTCTTGATCACCTGCTGCAAGCGCTTGTCGTCGGTGTACATGGCCGCCGGCAGGGCCGGGTCGATGTCGATGCCGAAGTCTAGCCGCTTGTCCTGGGCCAGCTGGGCGAAGGTGCGCTGGGTCTGGTCGCGCAGGGAGGCGAACGGCATCTGGCCGATGTCGAGCGTGACCGTGCCGCTTTCGATCTTCGACAGGTCGAGGATGTCGTTGATCAGACCCAGCAAGTCGGCGCCGGCCGAGTGGATGTTCTTGGAGAACTCCACCTGCTTGTCGCTGAGGTTGCCCTGGGCATTCTCGCTGAGCATCTTTGACAGGATGAGCAAGCTGTTCAGCGGCGTGCGCAGCTCGTGGCTCATATTGGCCAGGAATTCGGACTTGTACTTGGAGGTCAGGGCCAGCTGTTCGGCTTTCTCCTCCAGCGCCGCCTTGGCCTGTTCGACCTCGGCGTTCTTGGCTTCCACCTGCTTGTTCTGGGCCGACAGCAGCACGGCCTTGTCTTCCAGCTCGGCGTTGGTGGTCTGCAGCTCTTCCTGCTTGGAGCGCAGCAGCTCTTCCGACTGGCGGAGGCTGGCGGCCTGCTGTTCCAGTCGGTCGTTGGTCTTCTTCAGCTCTTCCTGCTGGGCCTGCAGCTCGGAGGTCAGCAACTGCGACTGCTCCAGCAGGCCTTCCGTCCGCATGTTGGCGGCGATGGTCGAAAGCACGATGCCGATGGATTCCATCAGCTGGTCCAGGAACGCCTGCTGGGTCTCGTTGAACTCGCCGAAGCTGGCCAGTTCGATCACCGCCTTCAGCTCACCTTCGAACAGGGCGGGCAGGACGATGATGCTGCGCGGGGCGCTTTCGCCCAGGCCCGAGCTGACCTTGACGTAGTCCTTGGGGACGTTGGTCAGCAGGATGCGTTCCTTCTCGGCCGCGCACTGGCCGATCAGGCCTTCGCGCAGATGCAGCTGGCCGGCCGGCGGCTTGCGACGATTGCCGGCGTAGCTGGCGGCCAGGGTCAGCACCGCCTCGCCGTTCTCGTTGGTGTCGGAGACGTAGAACACCCCGTGCTGGGCGTTGATCAGCGGCGCCAGCTCGGACAGGACCAGGTTCGACACGGTCGACAGGTCGCGCTCGCCCTGCAGCATGCGGCTGAACCGGGCCAGGTTGGTCTTCAGCCAGTCCTGCTCGGTGTTCTTCAGAGTCTGATCCTTCAGATTGCGGATCATCTCGTTGATGTTGTCCTTGAGCGCGGCCACTTCGCCCGAGGCTTCCACGGTGATCGACCTGGTCAGGTCGCCCTTGGTCACGGCCGTCGACACCTCGGCGATGGCGCGGACCTGGGTGGTCAGGTTGGCGGCCAGTTCGTTGACGTTGTCGGTCAGGTCGCGCCACAGGCCGGCGGCCCCGGGCACCCGGGCCTGGCCGCCCAGCTTGCCTTCCGAACCCACTTCGCGGGCCACGTTGGTCACCTGGTCGGCGAAGGTGGCCAGGGTCTCGATCATGCCGTTGATGGTGTCGGCCAGCGAGGCGATCTCGCCCTTGGCGTCCAGGGTCAGCTTGCGCTTGAGGTTGCCCTGGGCGACGGAGGTCACGACGTCGGCGATGTTGCGGACCTGGCCGGTCAGGTTGGCGGCCATCATGTTGACGTTGTCGGTCAGGTCCTTCCAGGTGCCGGCCACGCCGGGCACCTGGGCCTGGCCGCCCAGCTTGCCTTCCGTACCCACTTCGCGGGCCAGACGGGTCACTTCCGAGGCGAAGCCGTTCAGCTGATCGACCATGACGTTGATGGTCGACTTCAGCTCCAGGATTTCGCCCTTCACGTCGACGGTGATCTTCTTGCTGAGGTCGCCCTTGGCGACGGCGGTCGTCACGTCGGCGATATTGCGGACCTGGCCGGTCAGATTGGCGGCCATGAAGTTGACGTTGTCGGTGAGGTCCTTCCAGGCGCCGGTCACGCCCTTGACCTGGGCCTGGCCGCCCAGCTTGCCTTCGGTGCCGACTTCCCGCGCCACGCGGGTCACTTCCGACGAGAACGAGTTCAGCTGGTCCACCATGACGTTGATGGTGTTCTTCAGCTCCAGGATTTCTCCCTTCACGTCGACGGTGATCTTCTTGGACAGGTCGCCCATGGCGACGGCGGTCGTGACCTCGGCGATGTTGCGCACTTGCCCAGTGAGATTGCCGGCCATCAGGTTGACGTTGTCGGTCAGCTCTTTCCAGGCGCCGCCCACGCCCTTGACCTGGGCCTGACCGCCCAGCTTGCCTTCGGTGCCGACTTCGCGCGCCACGCGGGTGACTTCCGAGGCGAAGGCGTTCAGCTGGTCCACCATGATGTTGATGGTCGACTTCAGTTCGAGGATCTCGCCCTTCACGTCGACGGTGATCTTCTTGGACAGGTCGCCATTGGCGACGGCGGTGGTCACCTCGGCGATGTTGCGGACCTGGCCTGTCAGGTTGGCGGCCATGAAGTTGACGTTGTCGGTCAGATCCTTCCAGGCGCCGGTGACGCCCTTGACCTGGGCCTGACCGCCCAGCTTGCCTTCCGTACCCACCTCGCGGGCCACGCGGGTCACTTCCGAGCTGAACGAGTTGAGCTGGTCCACCATCGTGTTGATGGTGTTCTTCAGCTCCAGGATTTCTCCCTTCACGTCGACGGTGATCTTCTTGGACAGGTCGCCCATGGCGACGGCGGTGGTCACCTCGGCGATGTTGCGGACCTGGCCGGTCAGGTTGCCGGCCATCAGGTTGACGTTGTCGGTCAGCTCCTTCCAGGTGCCGCCGACCCCGGTGACGTTGGCCTGGCCGCCCAGCTTGCCTTCCGTACCCACTTCACGGGCCACGCGAGTGACTTCCGAGGCGAAGGCGTTCAACTGATCGACCATGACGTTGATGGTCGACTTCAGCTCCAGGATCTCGCCTTTCACGTCGACGGTGATCTTCTTGGACAGGTCGCCATTGGCGACGGCGGTGGTCACCTCGGCGATGTTCCGCACCTGGCCTGTCAGGTTGGCGGCCATGAAGTTGACGTTGTCGGTCAGATCCTTCCAGGCCCCGGTGACGCCTTCCACGCGCGCCTGACCGCCCAGCTTGCCTTCGGTGCCGACTTCGCGGGCCACGCGGGTCACTTCGCTGGCGAAGGCGTTCAGCTGGTCCACCATGACGTTGATGGTGTCTTTCAGCTCCAGGATTTCGCCGCGCACGTCGACGGTGATCTTCTTGGAGAGGTCGCCGCGGGCCACGGCGGTGGTCACTTCGGCGATGTTACGGACCTGGCCGGTGAGGTTGCCGGCCATCAGGTTGACGTTGTCGGTCAGTTCCTTCCAGGCGCCGGTGACGCCTTTCACCTGGGCCTGGCCGCCCAGCTTGCCTTCCGTACCCACTTCGCGCGCCACGCGCGTCACTTCCGAGGCGAAGCTGTTGAGCTGGTCCACCATGGTGTTGATGGTGTTCTTCAGCTCCAGCACCTCGCCCTTCACGTCGACGGTGATCTTGCGGGAAAGGTCGCCATTGGCGACGGCGGTGGTCACCTCGGCGATGTTGCGCACTTGCCCAGTGAGATTGCCGGCCATCAGGTTGACGTTGTCGGTGAGGTCCTTCCAGGCGCCGGTCACGCCCTTGACCTGGGCCTGGCCGCCCAGCTTGCCTTCCGTGCCCACTTCACGGGCCACGCGGGTCACTTCCGAGGCGAACGAGCCCAGCTGTCCGACCATGGTGTTGACGACCTTGCCGGTGCGCAGGAACTCGCCGCGCAGAGGGCGGTCCTCGTTCTCCAGGTCCATGGTCTGGGACAGGTCGCCATTGGCCACGGCGCCGATCACCCGCGCCATTTCGGCGGTCGGATGCACCATGTCGGTGATCAGGCTGTTGACGGCCTCGACGCTCTCGGCCCAGGCGCCCACGGCGCCCGGCAGCTGAGCGCGCTGGTTGATCTTGCCCTGGCGGCCAACGACGTCGCGCAGCCGTTCAAACTCTTTCGAGATCCGGTCGTTAAGGTCGACGGCGTCGTTGAAGGCCTCGGCCAGCTCGCCGTCCAGGCCAGACAGGTCGGTCGGCAGGCGGACCGAGAAGTCGCCGCGCCGGAAGGCGCGCAAGGCCGCCAGAAGCTGATGTCCGTCGAGCTCGCGGCCGCTGGCGGACCGCTCCAAAACGCCTTGCATTTCCTGGCACCCCCACGTGCGTTGACTTGGGTTTGGGGGTGAGGCGGCGACGGCCGGACAGGGACCACGACGCCTAGAGCAGACCCACCCCCAAACTCAATCGACAACGCGGCTGTTGAGGGTGGGTTCCGAAGCTTCGCCTTCGCGGGCTCAGCTCACCTTCGAAAGGCGCAGGTCCTGGTAATCGTAGCTGAAATCGGCCAGCGGCGAGACCGCCTTGACCAGGGCCGAGACCACCTTGCCGTCCTTGAGATCAAAGGTGATGAAGGCGTCTTCCTGGGTGCGGTCGTCGAAGGTGGTCTTGAACATCTCGCCGTCGAACGGCTCCAGCTTGCCGCGCAGGGCCGGGGTCTTGTCGAACGCGACGGTCAGGGTCTGCTTCTTGCCCCCTTTTCCTTTGGGAGAGCCGACCAGGCCGATCGTCACCGTGCCATACCAGGGGTCCCGATAGACCCCGGCATAGGCGGCCAGCGGCAGGCTGGGCTTGGCCCCGCCGGGCGTCGCGGTCGCCGTGGCGCGCGCGGCGTCCTTGATCGTGTTGGCGTCGGCCTCGGCTTGCACGCGTTTGGACGACGCGATCCAGTCGAAGTCGTCGCGGCCTTGCAGCCGGTCGGGACCACCGAAGCGCAGGGTGCGCAGGACCGGCGCCTCCTCGGCGTTGGTCATGATCATGATGCCGGACTTCCGGCCCGGCAGCAGGCCCGTATACGAGATGAAGCCAGCCAGGCCGCCGGTGTGCCACAGTAGCCGCTCGCCACGGTGGTCCTGGACGAACCAGCCCAGGCCATAGGCCTGCATCGAGGGGCGGACCGGGTTTTCGTCGATCGGGCCGTCGGTCCAGCTGGTGATGGTCTGGGGTTTCCACATCTCGCGGGCCGAGGGCTCGGTCCACAGGCGCCTGCCGTTCGGCAGCATGCCTAGGCCCAGTTGCACCAGCATCCACTGGCCAATGTCCTTGGGCGTGGAATTGACCCCGCCGGCCGGCGCGGCCGAGTCGAAGCTGTTGTCGAACGGCAGCACCGTCTGGGGGCCCAGGCCGCGGACCGGCGGACCGAGGCGCGCGTGAGGGGCGGCGCGGCGGGTCTTGTCGACCAGGGCGGGGCTTGAGACCGTGCTGGTCATGGCCAGTGGATCGAAGATCCGGCTCTTGATCATGGTTTCCCACGGCTGGCCGGCGACCGCCTCGATCACCGCCCCGGCGGCGACATAGAGGACGTTGTCATAGGCGTAGCCGCCCCGGAACTGACCGCCGATCGGCAGGTGCTTCAGCCCCGCCACGATGTCGGCGCGGGTGTGGGTCGGGGCTGGCCAGATCATCAGGTCGCCCGCGCCCAGGGTCAGCCCGCTGCGGTGGACCAGGAGGTCACGGACGGTCATCAGCCTGGTGATGACCGGATCGCTCATCTGGAAGGCCGGCAGGTGCTTGATGACCGGATCGTCCCAGGCGACCTTGCCCTCCTCGACCAGCATGGCGAGCAGGGCGGCGGTCATGGCCTTGGTGTTCGAGGCGATGCCGAAGACGGTGTTCTCGTCGCAGCGGTCCGGCTGGCCCAGCGTCTTGACGCCGTACCCTTTGGCCAGGGTGACCTTGCCCTTCTCGACCACGGTGACGCCCAGGCCCGGCTGGTCGGGGAAGGCGGCCATGACGTCCTGGGCCAGCCTGTCCACCGCCGCGGCGACCGACCCGGCCTCTTGCGAGAAGGCCCGGCCGCCGAACGCCGCCAGACCCGTGGTCGCCAGGGCCGAGACGAGAGCGGAGCGGCGGGTCGTGGCGAGCATGGGCGATCCTTCGAATGGAAGGCGCGAAGCTAAGCTGAGCCTCAGTATGCGGACAAGAGCGCAAGAAACACCCCTGAACGGTTTTGGGTCAGTTGCCTCCGTCCAGCAGCCGCCGGGCGATCACCTGCGCCTGGATCTCGCCCGCGCCCTCGAAGATGTTGAGGATCCGGGCGTCGGCCAGCAGGCGGCTGGCGGTGTATTCCATGGCGAAGCCGTTGCCGCCGTGGATCTGCAGGGCGTTGTCGGCCGCCGCCCAGGCCACGCGGGCGGCGATCAGCTTGGCCATGCCGGCCTCGAGGTCGCAGCGCTTGCCCTCGTCCTTCTGGCGGGCGGCGTAGTAGGTCAGCTGGCGCACGCCCATGATCTCGGCGGCCATCATCGCCAGCTTGTTGGACACACGGGGGAACTCGAAGATCGCCTGGCCGAACTGCTGGCGGTCCAGGGCATAGCCGAGCCCCGTTTCCAACGCCGACTGGGCCACCCCGATCGCGCGGGCGGCGGTCTGGATGCGGGCGCTCTCGAAGGTGGCCATCAGCTGCTTGAAGCCCTGGCCCGGGACGCCGCCGAGCAGGTTCCCGGCCGGCACGGTGAAGCCGTCGAAGCCGAGCTCATATTCCTTCATGCCGCGGTAGCCGATCACCCCGATCTCGCCGCCGCTCATGCCTTCGGCCGGGAAGTCGTCTCCGTCGCCGCCGCGCGGCTTGGGGGCCAGCAGCATGGAGAGGCCGCGATAGTCGGTGGTCGCCGGGTCGGTGCGGACCAGCAGGGTCATGACGTCGGCGCGGGCGGCATGGGTGATCCAGGTCTTGTTCCCGGTCACGACGTACTGGTCGCCCTCCAGCACGGCGCGGGTGCGAAGGGAGCCCAGGTCGCTGCCCGTGTTCGGCTCGGTGAAGACGGCGGTCGGCAGGATCTCGGCGCTGGCGATCTTCGGCAGCCAGTACTGCTTCTGGGCGTCAGTGCCGCCGGTCAGGATCAGCTCGCCGGCGATCTCCGAGCGGGTGGCCAGGGACCCGACGCCGATCCAGGCGCGCGACAGTTCCTCGGAGACCACGCACATGGCGGTCTTGCCCATGCCGCTGCCGCCGAATTCCTCCGGGATGGTCAGGCCGAACACGCCCAGGGCGCCCAGCTCTTCCACCAGTTCGATCGGGATCAGTTGGTCCTTCAGGTGCCACTCGTGGGCGAAAGGGGTGACCTTCTCTTCCGCGAAGGCGTGGAACTGGTCGCGGATCATCTCGAAGGTCTCGTCGAGACCGGTGTGCTCGAGCGTCGGGCGGCCGCGCGCCTCGGCCAGCCGCTGGGCGATACGGGTCTTCACCGCTTGCGTGCCGCCCTCGACCATCAGCTTCATCAGGCCGTTGGAATAGAGCCGGTTCAACACCGCGCGGTCTTCGACCAGGTGGGCCGGGCGGACGATCTCGCCCTGGTTCATCGGCACGCCGCCGACCAGCTGGGCGCAGTATTCGCTGAACAGCAGCTGGGCCAGCAGCGCCTCGATCTCGCCGAACCGGCCTTCGTCCTGTAGCCGCTCGGCCCAGCCAGCGACCTGGTTCAAGAGCTCGGCATAGGCGGCGTACCAGCCATAGCCATGGACGCGGTGCTGATGGGCGTCGGCCAGCTTGCGGTCGACCTTGCCGTTTTCGCCGGAGATATGGACCAGCACCCGCGGCTTGGCCTCGGCGACGAACAGCTGGGCGGCGTCGGCCGCCTCGCGCAGGAGGCCGGTCAGGCCGGGCAGGATCAACGTCTCGGACGGGCTTGCCGTATGCGTCATGCTTGCTCCCCTGCGCCAAACAGGCGTTTTCTTTCACCCTGGCGCTTTTCGCATTTGCGAGCAATGCCGCGGCGCAGCGTAAAACCATAAAAGGGAAGAGACATGCTGACGGTTCACCACCTGAACGAGTCGCGCTCGCAGCGCATCCTGTGGCTGCTGGAGGAACTGAACCTCCCCTACGAGATCGTCGCCCATACCCGCGATCCCAAGACCCGCTTGGCCCCGCCGTCGCTGCTGGCCGTGCATCCGCTGGGCAAGTCGCCGGTCGTCGTGGATAGGGAACTGACCGTCATCGAGTCCGGGGCGATCATCGACTACGTGATCCGCCGCCACGGTGGCGGCCGCCTGGCCCCCGACGCGGCCAGCGTCGACTTCGACCGCTACCAGCAGTGGCTGCACTATGCCGAGGGCTCGGCCATGCTGCCTTTGATGCTCAACATGTATGTCGGCCGCCTGGGCGAGGCTGGCGCGCCGCTGCACCCGCGCATCCAGGGCGAGATCGCCAACCACCTGTCGTTCGTCAATGACAGCCTGGCTGGCCGCGAATTCTTCGTCGGCGAAACGCTGACCGGCGCCGACATCCAGATGAGCTTCGTGCCCGAGGTCGCCAAGGCCATGGGCAAGCTGCCCGACTACCCGCATATGGCCGCCTGGATCGAGCGGATGCACGGGCGGCCGGCGTGGAAGACGGCGCTGGAGAAGAGCGGGCCTTACGCGCTGGGGGCTTGAGGCCAACTTTTTTCAACATGAACGAAATCTGCTGAATCGGTCCGCGCAACCGTTCAGCTTCGCCCTGTCATGGTCTGTCTCACGGGGTTGCTGACCCCGGAGACATTCAAAGGGACAAAGACCATGACCATCTCGACCCAAAAGACGATCGGCAAGATCAAGACCATCACCCTGACCTTGGGCGCCGCCGCCACTGCTCTGTCGCTAGCCGCCGCCCCGCAAGCCAGCGCCGGCGTCGTCGGCTGCAAGGCTTCGGGTTCCAAGCAGGAGGTCGGCGCCGTCCTGGGCGGCCTGCTGGGCGCCGTCGCCGGCAACAAGATCGCCGGCAAGGGCGATCGCGGCGCGGGCACGGCCATCGGAGCCGTGGTCGGCGCGGGCGCCGGCTCGGCCATCGGCTGCGGCGTGCAGAAGAAGGACGCGGCCAAGGAGGTCGGCGGCATCTACAAGTCGGGCGGCTATCGCTACGCCCAGACCGTCGAAGCCGCGCCCCTGGTCAAGATGGACAAGAAGTACGTCACCCGCTCGACCGTGAACCTGCGGGCCGAAGCCTCCACCCGCGGTGAGCGCCTGGGTTCGGTCAGTTCGGGCTCGACCTTCCAGGCCCTGGGCCGCACCGGTGACGGCAAGTGGATCCTGGTCGGCCAGAACGGCGTCGGCGTCGGCTACGTCTCGAGCGCCTACGTCTACCGCGCTTAAGCGGAGTCTTTGCTTTCGAGGGTGACGGGCGCCGGAACCGGCTTCCACTTCGGCTGTCACCCTCGCGAGTTTCGGAGCGCGTCCGCTCCGTCCCTCTGGCCGCGCTTCGAAAAGAGAGCCCGTTCGGTCCTCCCCCTAGGACCGGGCGGGCTTTTTCGTATTTGAACTCAGGAAAGCGCGCTGACCCCGCCCAGCCAGGTCTGCCAGATCACCACCAGGGCCCAGTGCAGCAGCACCGCCGGCCAGATCGAGCCGGTGACGCGCCGGGTGATCGCGCAGCCCAGGCCCAGCACCGCGCAGCACAGCAGGAAGTCGGGTCGCAGGAAGACAGAGGCGGCGGACTTCAGGAAGGTCACGGCCTCGACCACGTGCCACAGGGTGTAGAGGGCGGTGGAGATGGCGATCTCCAGCCGGGGCCGGCGGCCCTCGTTCGGACCCGGCGTCAGCAGGCCCCGGAACGGGATCTCCTCGCCCAGGGCCGGGATGAAGAACACCACCAGCATGCGGAGGGGCAGGCCGGGCTGGGTAGGCGTCAGGTGGTAGAGGCCGCTCGCGAACCCGATCAGCGCCATGGTCGCCAGGGTGATGGCCGAGACGACCAGGCAGAACAGCCAGCCGCGCGGCGTGGGCAGGGTGCGGAGGCCGGTGAGGAGGCGGTGGCGGTAGGTCGCGAAGCTCAGCGGCATTCCCCGGTCATTCCCTTCTCCCCTTGCGGGAGAAGGTGTCAGCGTAGCTGACGGATGAGCAACTATGTTGTTGATGTGGTTTGCATGGTCCAAGGCTGCTGTCTGGCCAGAACGAGGTTGGCGGCCTCGATGAGCTTTCGCATGACGGCGACGATGGCGACCTTTGGGGGCTTGCCGGCCTTGAGCAGGCGGCTGGCGAAGGCCTTGAAGCCTGGGTCGCAGCGCTTGGCGGCGATGGCGGCGAGATAGAGCATTCGGCGGGGTCGGTTTCGACCGCCTCCAATGAAGCTCTGGCCTTTCCATTGACCCGATTGCCGGTCGAACGGGGCGACGCCGAGCAAGGCGGCCGGCTGGCCGCGCCGCATGGCGCCAAGCTCGGGCATGCGGATCACCAGGCTGGCGGCGACGATCGGCCCGACGCCGGGCAGCGACAGCAGCAGGCGGTAGCGCGCCAGAAGATCGGCGCGGGCCTTGATCCGAACGAGGATCTCGGCGGCCAGTCTGGCCTTGAGACGCGACAGGCTCTGGATCTGCTCGCCCATCGCCTCGACCAGATCCGGCAGGTCGACGTGCTCCATGAAGGTCTTCAGCTCGGCGGCCTGGTCGGTAATCTGCTCATAGGCGGTCAAGCGTTGGGCCAGTTCGACCAAGCGCGGGTCCTGGGCGGCTCGAACCGCCTCGACCTGGGCTGTCGCCGCCGCGATCAGGGCCGCGTCCAGCCGGTCGGTCTTGGCCTTCCAGCGCTTGAGCCGAGCAAAGAGCCGAACCTCCAGCGGCTGGTGGACGATCACCTCAAAGCCCGCCGCCTCCAGCCTCGACCGCGCCGCCCGCTCGTAGCCGGCCGTCGCCTCCAACCCCGCCCGGACCACGCCTTGCTCGACCAGCCAGGCGATCAGCGCCGCCAGGCCCGCCTCGTCGTTGCCGAACCGACGCGCCTCCTCCTGGCCGTGGATCGCCACGTCCAGCCAAGACTTGCCCACATCGATCCCGGCGATTGTCGTGTTACGCTGCACCCGTTCCATCGACCCATCCTTGTGGCTTCGGACCCATCCGTCCCTGCAACCATCCGGGTCATGAAACGTCGGCGGCGGCCCTGCTCACCCTCAGCGCCCAACGCTCAGGGGCTATCGGCCCCTCCGCCGACTGCCCGCTTGGCGTTGGCGCGCCAGGCGGGCGTCCCGGAAGACCGCAACACCTTACGACAATCGCCCACAGACAAGGGGTTGATAGGCCTATCCGACAGCGGAGCGCGACCCCTCACCCGACCCGCTTCGCGGGCCACCCTCTCCCGCAGGGGGAGAGGGGAATTTCTAAGTCCGCCACCGCAGCGTCTGGTCCTTCACCGGGTTCACGAACGCCCGCCCTTCACGCCGGCTCGCCGCCCACTCGCGCTTGCACTGGTGGTACCAGCGCGCTTGCTGGTCGGCGTCGCCGACCCACATCAGGGGCGGATTGCACCGCAGGCCCGGCGTCTGGGCCGCGACGATCTTGCCGTCCTGGCGCAGGAAGGCGCGGGCCGCCATTCGGATGATCGGATAGAAGGCCGTGAAGGCCCAGTGATCCGACCACATGATCTGGTTCATCCGGGTCTTGGTGGCGTTGATCGGCGTCATCGCCGACAGGGCCAGCACCTGCTTGGTCCCCACCGTCACATGCTCCCAGCGCAGGCCCGGCAGGCGGAAGGTGATCTCGGTCAGGGGCTCGCCGCTCAGGATGGCGTAGGCCTTGGAGTTCTTGGACGGCTCGTGCCGCACCATGGTGAAGCCGGCCTCGGACGGGGCGAAGCGCTTGTTCTTCTCGTGCTGGCTGGTCTTGGTCCGCCACCACCATTGCTGATGGACGTACGGCCCGTGGGCCGGGTCGATCAGGCCTAGCACGGCGTGGTCGATATGGATGTCGTAGTCCAGATGATCGACCAGCTTGGGCTTGCCGCCAACGACGCCAGGGATGGTCGGTGGCGGCTCGGGCGGCTGGCCGTCGAAGCGCGGGTTCGAGGACATCCAGATCCAGACCATCCCCTGCTGTTCGACGGTCGGATACTTGCGCACTCGCACCTTGGAGATGTCGAAGTCGCTGTCGCCGGTCAGGGACGGGATCGACTTGCAGGCCCCGTCCGGCCCGAAGCGCCAGCCGTGATAGGGGCACTCGATGCTGTCGGTCCCATCGGCCTCGCGGTGCACGCGGCCCGACGACAGGGCGGCGGCGCGGTGGGGGCAGATGTCGCGGATGGCGTAGACCTCGCCCTGGCGGGTGCGGCCCAGCAGGATCGGCTCGCCCAGATATTCGCGCTTCTCGGCCTTGCCCGGCTTGATCTCCGGCGACAGGCAGGCGACGTACCAGGCGTCCCAGACGAAGCCCTCGCCGAACTTGTCGGTCATGGGACTGGCCGTCGGTTTGGCCTTGATCAGCGGAGCGTCGTCGGCGGGCATGGGTGCGCTTCTAGCGGTTCAATGAACACTGTAACTTGAGGCGCAGTGTCACATGCGGATGCGACAGCCGTTTCAAGTTCGGAAAAGCGACAGCCAAAGTTGTGGGCGGATTGCCTCCGCCAAGTCCCCCGACCGTGTTCCCCCGAACACGCCTCTGCCCGAGGAAGACGTCACCGCGACGCGGCGGTCTCCACCAGGCGCTGATAGAAGCGCACCATTCGCGCGACATTGTCCAGACTGATGTGCTCGTCGGTGCCGTGGATGATCTTGGTCTCCTCGACCTTCAGCACCAGCGGCTGGAAGCGGTAGACGTCCGAAGCGACCCCGCCCATGTAGCGGCTGTCGGTGCCGGCGGTGACCAAGCCCGGCACGACCGGGGCGCGGCTCTCGTCGCCCGCCAGGCCGGCGATGGTCTTCCAGGCGTCGGAACTGGTCGAGGACACGGGCGAGGGCTCGTCCGGCGTCTTGGTCCAGGCCAGCTGGACCGGCAGCTTGCCGACCGCGTCCTTGGCCCGCGCCATCACCGTGGCCGAGGTGTCGCCCGGCGCGATACGATAGTTGATCCACGCCGTGGCGTCCTGCGGCAGGACGTTCTCCTTGGGCGAGCCCTTCAGCATGGTCGGCGCGATCGTGGTGTGCAGCATGGCCGCGCCGGCCGGGGTCTTGGCGGTGACCTTCACCAGCAGGGGCGAGAACAACCAGGTGTTGGCCGCGAAGATCTTCACCTCCGGCTTGGCGTGCGGGGCTATGGCGCCCAGCATGTCGGCGCCGGGGCCCTGGAACTTCATCGGGAAGGCGTGGTCGTTGATCGCCGCGACGGCCTTGGACAGGGTGACGACGCCGCCGCCGTCCTTGGGAGGCGCCGAGGAATGGCCGCCGACGGCGGGGGCCACGACCTTCATGGTGGCGTAGCCCTTCTCGGCCGTGCCGATGATGGCGGCGGGCTTGCCGGTGATGGGGTGGTCGGCGACCACGACCATGCCCTCGTCCAGCACGAACTGGGCCTTGATGTCGCGGGATTTCAGCAGCGCCGCGGCGGCGCGGGCCCCGACGCCGCGCACCTCCTCGTCATGGCCGCTGACCACGATGACGGTGCGGACGGGCTTGAAGCCGCTGGCGGCGACGGTGTCCAAGGCCTCGAACAGCGTGACCAGCGAGCCCTTGTCGTCGATCGCGCCGCGGCCCCAGACCGCGCCGTCGGCGATGACGCCGTCGAACGGCGGATGGCTCCACTGGCCCTCGCTGCCGGGCGTCACGGGCACCACGTCCTGGTGGGCCATCAGCACGATCGGCGGCAGGGCGGGGTTGGAGCCGGGCCAGGTGTAGACGAGCGTGTGATCGGCCACGACCTCGCGGGTCATCGCCTTGTGGGCTTGCGGGTAGGTGGCCTGCAGCCAGGCGTGCAGCTTGTCCCACTCGGCCGGCTGGTCGTCGGCCTTGTCCTGGTGGCTGATGGTCTGGAAACGCACGGCCTGCGCCAGGTGATCGGCGGCCCTGGCGACGTCGACCGGACGGGCCGAGGCCAGCTTGACGGACGCGGGGTCGACCTGGGCCGGGGCCTTGAAGGTGGCCGTGCGCACGGCGACCACGGCCGTCACGGCCAGAACCAGACCCACGGCCGTCAGCGCGACCTTGCCCCCGACACCCATCACTCATCTCCCCGAACACGCGTTTGGCGGACTGTGCGTCGAATTTCGATACGCGACAATCACGATACGGAGTGAGGTGGAAAAGTTATCCACAGGGTCTGGTGTAATCTGCTCCCCTGCCGGGGGAGCTGTCGCCCCCGGGGTCCGGCTTTGCCGGCCCGAGGATAAACTCCGCGACCGAGGGGGATGAGCCGTCCTATGCCGAGCTGCCCCCTCCGGCCCTCCGGGCCACCTCCCCCAGCAGGGGAGGAGATCTCAATCCCCGTACTTTTTAGGGCTGCCATGAACCAATTCAAAGGCTTATGAGAAAACGCAGGTTTCTTATCCCCGGTCCGCCGATCAGCCTCAAGCTGGCGACATGACACAGATCTCCGCGCAAAACTGGTGTGAAGGCACGCAGGCCAAGCTGATGGCGATGCTTGACGCTGTCTGGGCCTCGATCGAGAGCACCGACGACCCCGTCGTGATCCGCAAGGCCCGCGAAAAGGCCAGGGTCTGCGGCGTGATGGCCGCCACCGCTCGCAAGATCGCGGCGATGGTCCCGGCGCGAAAGCCGGCGGCGGCGACGCCGTTCCCATCGGCCGCCTCCGAGCCTGAAGCGCGCCCGGCCAGGGCGCTCGACAGGCTCAAGGGCGGCCGACGCGGGCGATTATGATCTAGGCCGTGAACACGAACTGGACGCCGCCCGGGCCGCCGTGCTGGGCGATCACGCTCAGGTCGGCGGTGGTCAGGGCGTCGGTGTTCAGCAGGCGCAGCACGGCGCCGTTGCACAGCGCGTCGGCGGTCTTGATCAGCTCTTCCAGCGTGTAGTCGGTGGCGCTGAGCTCGAAGCCGCCGCCGTACGTCGCGATCGCCACCAGGTCGGCCAAGGTTCTCTTCGTCATGTCCCAATCCCCCGTCGCCCCCTAGTGGGCGTGGCCGGCAAGGTGCCAGCCGAAGTTGAGTTTTTCGTAAAGCCGAGTTTGGAGGGCGCGTTTCGCCCCCCTCGACTCCCGCCAGACTTCGCCCTAAGCTCTTCGACGATGACCCTCGCCGCCAGCCAACAGCTGTTTTGGTATTTTAGCTATCCGACGCCTCTGGCGCCGGGAGGGGATCGTTCGGCCTGACGTCAGGCCACAAAGAACACCTTCACCAGCCGCCAGGGGTCTCCCGGGCGGCTTTTTTCATGGCCGCCGGACCCCGCGCCAAGCCTTTCCGGAGTACGCCATGCCTTCCGCCGCCAATCTCGTCTCGCTGCCCATCCCGACCGACGACCTGCGCATCTCGCGCCTCCAGACCCTGAGCCCGCCCGCCCAGGTGATCGGCGAGGCGCCGGCCACCTCGCAGGTCGCCGAGGTCGTGGGCGAGGGCCGCCGGGCCGTGCACGAGATCCTCAACGGTCGCGACGACCGCCTGGTGGTGGTGATCGGGCCGTGCTCGATCCACGATCCCAAGGCCGCCCTCGAATATGCTCGCCGCCTGGCCGTGGAGCGCGAGCGCCACGCCGGCGAACTGGAGATCATCATGCGGGTCTATTTCGAGAAGCCGCGCACCACGGTCGGTTGGAAGGGCCTGATCAACGACCCGGACCTGGACGGCGGCTTCCGGATCAATGAGGGCCTGCGGCTGGCGCGGCGCGTGCTGCTGGACGTCTGCGCCCAGGGCCTGCCGGCCGCCTGCGAGTTCCTGGACGTGACCACTCCGCAGTACATCGCCGATCTGGTGGCCTGGGGCGCGATCGGGGCCCGCACGACCGAGAGCCAGATCCACCGCGAGATGGCGTCGGGCCTGTCGTGCCCGGTCGGCTTCAAGAACGGCACCAACGGCGACGTCAAGGTGGCGGTCGACGCGGTGATGGCCGCCAGCCAGCCGCACCATTTCCTGGCCGTGACCAAGGAGGGCCGCGCGGCCATCGCCACGACCACCGGCAACGCCGACTGCCACGTGGTGCTGCGCGGCGGCAAGACGCCCAACTACGACGCCGCCAGTGTCGAGGCCGCCGCCCAGGCCGTGGCCAAGGCGGGCATGCCGCCACGGATCATGGTCGATGTCAGCCACGCCAACAGCGGCAAGAACCACGAGAACCAGCCCGCCGTCGCCGCCGATCTCCGCGCCCAGGTGGCGACCGGGACCTCGCCGGTCATGGGCGTGATGATCGAGAGCAACCTGGTCGCCGGCCGCCAGGACATCGTCCCCGGCCAGGCCCTGACCTACGGCCAGTCGGTCACCGACGCCTGCATCGACTGGGAAACCTCGGTGCGCGTGCTCGACGACCTGGCGGCGGCGGTGAAAGCCGGGCGCGCGGCGCGGGAGGGGTAGGGACGCCGTCACACATCGCCGAGCCGCCTGCTGACAGTCTTCGGACCGCGGGCGGCTCGAGCGGAGGCGACAAGATCAGGCGCTGGCCGACGGCTTTCCGGACTAGCCCTTCTTGAGGGGCGTTCCTTCGCAGCCGCCTTGCTTCACGCTGATCGCCGGCTCCTGGGCGATAAGCCTGCCGTCCGGGGTCACGCGATAGATGGCGTCCTGGGCGATCATCGTCCCGTAGCGCACCAGCCGCTTGTCCTGAAAGTCGCGCTTGTAACGATCACTGACGCGCAGGGTCAGGACGTCGCCGTCCAGCCGGGCGGCGCCGTAATAGTTGCCGGCGAAGAGTTCGTCGCGGGTCGAGTCGCTGACCTTGGGCAGCGGCGCGTTGCCGACGAAGCGCAGGCCCTCGCGGTTGCGATAGATCTTTATCTTGTTGTAAAACTTGACGTTGTTGTCGTGGGTTCGACACGTCATCCACTGGCCCCAGGTCCCTTCCAGGCGGGCGCCTTCGACACCCGTCCGAGGCGCCGCGATGGCGGGAACGGCGCAGGTCAGCGACAGGGTCACGGCCAGGGGCGAGACCAGGGCGGCGAGCAGTCTGGAGATCATGGCGAACATCCTTCCGCATCTTTGAGTGGAGCATGGCATGGACCGCTCGTCTTGAAAACGGGCTAGGCGGTCCCGCCCAGCTCCTGCGCTTCCTCGAACGTGCGCAGGCCAGGGCGCTGGGCGCAGACCAGGACGGCCATGTTCCCGGGCAAGTGCTGGTTGGCCAGCATCTTCTCGTGGGCGGCGGGGATGTCGTTCCAGGGGAACACCTCCGACAGGCACGGGTCGACGCGGCGGTCCACGACCAGCTGGTTGGCGGCCGAGGCCTGCATCAGGTTGGCGAAGTGGGACCCTTGCACGCGCTTCTGGCGCATCCACAGGAAGCGGGCGTCCATGGTCAGGTTGAAGCCCGAGGTGCCGGCGCAGATGGCGACCATGCCGCCGCGCTTGACCACGAACACGCTGACCGGAAAAGTCGCCTCGCCGGGGTGCTCGAACACCAGGTCCACGTCGCGATTGCCGGTGATCCGCCAGATGGCTTTGCCGAACTTGCGGCTCTCTTTCATGTAGTCGGTGAACTCGGGGCCGTTGACCTTGGGCAGCTGGCCCCAGCAGTTGAATTCCTTGCGGTTCAGCACCGCTTTCGCGCCCATCGACAGCACGAAGTCGCGCTTGTCGTCGTCGCTGACCACG
Source organism: Caulobacter sp. ALps2 (assembly GCF_058681635.1). Taxonomy (NCBI): domain Bacteria; kingdom Pseudomonadati; phylum Pseudomonadota; class Alphaproteobacteria; order Caulobacterales; family Caulobacteraceae; genus Caulobacter; species Caulobacter sp. ALps2. Next base: position 807,719 of record NZ_CM178743.1, on the reverse strand, counting down.
CCGATCGCATTGGCCCCGGCCACGGCGGCCAGCTGCACGGCGAAGACCCCAAGGCCCCCGGACGCGCCCCAGACCAGCACGTTCTGTCCGGGCTTCAGCTCATGCGGCTTGTGGCCGAACAGCATGCGATAGGCGGTGGCGAGGGTGAGGGTGTAGCAGGCGGCCTCTTCCCAGGTCAGGTGCTTGGGACGCGGCAACAGCTGGCGCGACTGCACCCGGCAGAACTGGGCGAAACTGCCGTCCGGCGTCTCGTAGCCCCAGATCCTTTGACTCGCCGAGAACATCGGGTCGCCGCCGTTGCACTCCTCGTCGTCGCCGTCGTCCTGATTGCAGTGGATGACGACCTCGTCGCCCAGCTTCCACCGCCTCACCTTGGCGCCCACCGCCCAGACGATGCCGGAGGCGTCGGATCCCGCGATGTGGAAGGGCTGCTTGTGGCCGTCCAGCGGGCTGATCGGCTCGCCCAGCGCGGCCCACACGCCGTTGTAGTTGACGCCGGCGGCCATCACGAGGACCAGCACCTCGTCCTCGCCGATCGTCCAGGTGGGGACCACCTCGACCTGCATGGCCTGGGTCGGCTTGCCGTGGCGCTCCTTGCGGATGCTCCAGGCGTACATGGTCTTGGGCACGTGGAAGGCCGGCGGGATCTCGCCGATCTCGTACAGGTCCTTCAGGACTGGTTCAGCAGCCATGTCACTCCCCATTCCCTTGGCCGTTCTCTCGCATCGCAACAACGCTTGAGGGCCAAACTCGGCTATGCGCGCCCGCTTGTTTTCGGGTCTCGCCAGCGAGGCTGAGACAACTGTTTGAAACTGGCAAGGGAAATCTTGTGCATCGCAGCATCGCGCTACGGAAGGTTGTCGGGATCGGACGGGCGAGCCACGGTGGCGACCATGATCCACCTGTCGCATCCTCAAGCCAACATCGCCCTCGTCGAACTGGACACCGCCCCAGCCAACGTCCTGGCCATGGCCGAGCGGGCGCGGCTGCTGGAGGCCTTCGCCGCCGTCGAGGCCGACCGCGCGGTGCGGGTCGTGGTGCTGACCGGCCGCAACGGCGCGTTCTGCACGGGCGATGATTTGGCCGAGTCCCTGTCGCGCGACGTGGAAACCCAGGCGGCGGCGATCCTGCACTTTCTGGAGATGTGCGACCAGGTGGCCGCCTGTCGCGTGCCGGTGATCGCGGCGGTCGACGGCTGGTGTATCGGCGGCGGGCTGGAGCTGGCCCTGGCGGCCGACATCCGCCTGGCCAGCGCTCGCGCCAGCTTCGCCTGCTCGGCGGTGAGAATGGGCCTGACCGCCTCGGCGGGGCGGCTGACGACGCTGGTCGGTGAGAGCCGCGCCAAACCGCATCTGCTGACGGGGGCGCCGTTCGACGCCGCGCGAGCGCTCGCGGATGGAATGGTGGCGGAGGTGCATCCGGCCGAGGCCCTGCTGGATGCGGCGCTGGCCATGGCGGCCGTGATCGCCTCCCGCGCGCCGTTGGCTGTGGAGGCGACCAAGCGCGTGGCGTCAGGCGTCTCGACCACGGCGGCGGAGACGCCGGGCCTGGCCGCGAGCGTCGATCACGCCGAAGCGCGCGCGGCGTTCATCGGCAAGCGACCGGCGGTGTTCGAGGGGCGGTGAAACGCTACCGGCGCGCCTGGCGCGCCGCGTAGCGGGCGTCGCGTTTCGCCTTTGCGTCGAGCGCGGACAGCGCCTTGCGCTCCTTGCGTTCGCCACGCTTGGCGTCGAGCACGGCGGCTTCCGCATCGGCCACGGCCTGGGCTTCGGCGGCCAGGGTCGCCGCGGCGGCGTCCTGTCGGGCGGTCTTGGCGAGGGAGCGGTCGGCGCGAACCTGAACCAGCATCGCCTTGCGCTCCAAGGTCCTGTCGATGCGCTCCAGCGCGGGGCGAGCCTCTTGCGGCTTGAAGCGGGAGAGCAGCGCCTGGCGGGCGGCCGCGGCGGTCTTGAGGCGGTCGGCGAAGCCGTCGTTGGGTGTGTTCTGCACGAAGTCTTTCTGATGGGAGGGGAGGGCGTTGGCCCCCGAGCCTGGCGGCTCGGAGGCCTCGAGGCTTAGGCCGCCTGAAGCTGGCCGGCCGACGTCTTGCCGCTGCGCTGGTCTTGCTCCAGCTCGTAGCCGATCTTCTGACCTTCCTGCAGCGAGCCAAGGCTCGAGCGCTCGACGGCCGAAGCGTGGACGAACACGTCCGGGCCGCCGTTGTCAGGTTGAATGAAGCCAAAGCCCTTGGTCGAGTTGAACCACTTCACGGTACCGGTCGTCATGGGGGACACCTTTCAGGTGCGAATGTTCTCGCGCCTCGAATGAGGCGTGAGGTCAAATTCGGAGAGGAGCGGAGACAGACCCGGAAGCTCAATCCTGAGATTGAAACCTGGAGAGCGACCGTAGCCAAGTCGATATTCGATTTTTGGATACTGGCACGGATATCGATGTCATGCGAACTAATATTTCATTTTACGGATTCCGCGACTGAAAATCACTTGAGGATTTCTGCGTCCTGGCCGGCGCCAATGGCTTCAGCGCATGCGCCTCTGGACGTCGGCGAGGCCGCTGGCGGTCGGGGCCCATGGGCTCTCCCGCACCCGCGAGCCTCATATTGCATCGCAGCAAAACCAGGCTCATGATCGGCGGTAAGCAAGATCAATAAAGCCGCCCGGGAGCCCGCCATGTCCTCGACGCCGTACCAGCATGCGCCGGATCCGCCGTGGATCTTCCGCACCTATGCCGGTCACTCGACGGCGGAAAAGTCCAACACGCTGTATCGGGCCAACCTGTCCAAGGGACAGACCGGCCTGTCGGTGGCCTTCGACCTGCCCACCCAGACCGGCTACGACCCCGATCACATCCTGGCGCGCGGCGAGGTTGGCAAGGTGGGCGTGCCGATCAGCCACCTGGGCGACATGCGCGCGCTCTTCAGCGAGATCCCGCTGGAGAAGATGAACACCTCCATGACCATCAACGCGCCGGCCGCCTGGCTGCTGGCGATGTACGTGGCGCTGGCCGACGAGCAGGGGGGCGACCGGGCGTTGCTGCAGGGCACGACGCAGAATGATCTGATCAAGGAGTATCTGTCGCGCGGCACCTACATCTTCCCGCCGGGTCCGTCCCTAAGGCTAATCGGCGACATGATCGCCTGGTGCTATCGCGAGGTTCCCAAGTGGAACCCGATGAACGTCTGCAGCTACCACCTGCAGGAGGCGGGCGCGACGCCAGAGCAGGAGCTGGCCTTCGCCCTGGCCACCGCCATCTCGGTGCTCGACACGGTCAAGGCCGGCGGCCAGGTCCCCGACGAGGACTTCGAGATCGTCGCCTCGCGGATCAGCTTCTTCGTCAACGCCGGCGTGCGGTTCGTCACCGAGCTGTGCAAGATGCGGTCGTTCACCAAGCTGTGGGACCAGATCCTGCTGGAGCGCTACGGCGTGCAGGACAAGAAGGCCCGGCGCTTCCGCTACGGGGTGCAGGTCAACTCCCTGGGTCTCACCGAGCAGCAGCCCGAGAACAACGTCTACCGCATCCTGATCGAGGCCCTGGCCGTCACGCTCAGCAAGGACGCGCGCTGTCGAGCCTTGCAGCTGCCAGCCTGGAACGAGGCCCTGGGCCTGCCGCGTCCCTTCGACCAGCAGTGGTCCCTGCGCATGCAGCAGGTGCTGGCCTACGAGACCGACCTGCTGGAATACGAGGACCTGTTCGACGGCTCCCACGTGGTCGAGGCCAAGGTGGCCGAACTGTCCAAGGGGGCGCTGGAACAGCTGGCTTTGATCGACGAGATGGGCGGGGCGTCCCGCGCCATCGACTACATGAAGGGCGAGCTGGTGGCCTCGAACGCCAGGCGGGTGCGCTCGGTCGAGACCGGCGAGATGACCGTCGTCGGCGTCAACCGCTGGACCGACAGCGAGGTGTCTCCATTGTCGGCGGGGGAGAGCTCGATCGAGACGGTGGATCCCAAGCTCGAGGCGGACGTCGTCGCCCGCTTGAAGGCTTGGCGGGAGGCCCGAGACGAGAGCGCGGTACAGGCCGCGCTCGCCGACCTGCAAGCCGCCGCTCGTGATGGCCGTAATATCATGGAACCCTCGATCACCGCCGCCAAGGCCGGCGTCACCACCGGCGAATGGGCCGGCGCCCTGCGCGAAGTGTTCGGCGAATATCGCGGCCCGACCGGCGTGGCGGTGGTGGTCTCGACCGGCGAGGCCGAGGACGTCGAGGCGGTGAAGGCCGAGGTCGAACGGGTCTCGGAAATCCTGGGCCGCACGCTCACCTACCTGGTCGGCAAGCCCGGCCTGGACGGCCACTCCAACGGCGCCGAACAGATCGCCACCCGCGCCCGCGCCTGCGGCATGCAGGTCGTCTACGACGGCATCCGCTCGACCCCGGAAGAGATCGTCCGGCGCGCGAAAGAGAGCCGCGCCCACGTGGTTGGCCTGTCGATCCTGTCCGGCTCGCACCTGGACCTGGTGCAGGAAGTCATCCGCGTGATGCGCGCCGAGGGCTTGGGTGACATCCCGGTCGTGGCCGGCGGCATCATCCCGCCCGAGGACGCCCTGATCCTCAAGCAGATGGGCGTGGCGCGGATCTACACGCCCAAGGACTTCAAGATTACCGAGATCATGGGCGACGTGGTGAGGCTGGTGGAAGCGACGGCGCTGGAGCGGGCGTGAGCACATTCTGTGCTAGGATGACGCCATGACCCTCGACGAGGCCCTCACTAGACTGCGCGCGGCCAAGCCGCTGCTCGATCGCTACGGCGTCGCGCGGGTGGGCGTGTTCGGCTCGACGGCGCGGGGCGAGGCGGGGCCGGACAGCGACGTGGACGTGCTGGTGGAGTTCGCGCCGAAAGTTCTACCGGGGTTTGGTTTCTTCAGGCTCGAGCGAGAGCTCGTCGAGCTGCTGGGGCGGCCCGTCGATCTGGTGACCGAGGACGGCCTGCATCGCCTCATAAAGGACCCTGTCTTGCGAGAGGTCGTCTTTGCCTGAGGCTTCGGTTCGCACTTATCTGTCCGAGCTTCTGGAGGCTATCGAACAAATCGAGGCCTATGTTGCCGGCGTTGATTAGGATGGTTTTGTCGCCGACAGGATGCGGCGCGATGCGGTTGCCTTGAACCTGCTTGTCGTCGGTGAGAGCGCAGCCCGCCTGCCGACCTCGGTGCGGGAGCTGGAACCAGACATCGATTGGCGTGCGGCGATCGATCTCCGCAATCGCATCGCGCACGGCTACAGCAGCATCAGCTTCACAATCGTCTGGTCGGTTGTGGTCGTCGAGTTGCCAGGGCTGAGAGCGGCGGTCGAGCGGATCATCGCTCGGATCCAGGCGGCCTAACCCCGCCCCAACCGCCACGCCGCCACAAACCCGACCACCGCCAGCGGCAGGAAGGCCCCGAACAGCACCAGCCCCTGCGTCGGGGCCAGGCTCAGGTCTATCCCGTGGCTGAAGCCCAGCAGGTTGGCCATCGCGCCGGCGCCGGCCGAGCCCGCCGCGCCGCCGATCAGCTGGGCGGTGGGCACCGCGCCGGAGGCCATGGCTTGCTCGTCCGCCGGGGCGCCGGCGATGGCGCGGCGGGCGATGAAGGCGTGGGCCAGGCCAAAGCCGCAGCCCATGACCAGGAAGGCGGCGGCGATTTCCCACAGGTCGCCGCGCGCGACGGTCCAGGCGCTGAGCGCCGCGCCCAGCGCGATCACGCCGGCCCCGATGCGGATCAGGCGGCCGTCCTTCTCGGCGGGGGTGTTGCCGAAGACCATGGCGCACAGGGTCCAGCCGGCGGCGATGGCGCCGACGACATAGCCGGCGGTCAGGGGCGAGGCGTGGTGGCGGGCTTGGATGAAGGCGGGGCCGTAGACGGTGAAGCCGATCACCGCCGCCTCGCAGGCGAAGATGGTCAAGAGGCCCAGGCCCGTGGCCGAGCGCAGGTCGGCGGCCGACTTGGGCAGCAGGCGGTCGTGGGTGCGGGTGTTGGCGGCCAGCATGGCGGCCATGCCGATGACGCCGCCGATCGCCAGGGCGGCGGCCCATCGCGGCGAGGCCACGACGCCGGCCCCGCCGATCAGGCTGACGCCGATGACCAGCAAGGTCAGTTGCAGGGTGGGGATCCGGCCCCGGCCCGCATCACGGTTTCCGGCCGGCAGCATGACCAGCACGGCGGCCACGAAGATGATCGCCTGGACCACGAACATCCAGAACGCCCCGCGCCAGAAGCCGGCGGCCGCGAACAGGCCGCCCAGCAACGGGCCCAGCAGGGTCGCCGCGCCCCAGATGCCCGCCACGGCGCCATAGACGCGCGGCCACAGGTGCTCGGGGAAGAGGGCGGTGATGGCCACGTAGCACAGAGCGACCACGGCCCCCGCGCCCAGGCCCTGGATCAGCCGGCCCAGGATGAAGGTGACGAACTCGGGCGCCAGGGCGCTCATCGCGCAGCCGATGGCGTAGACGAGGCCCGTCAGGGCCGTGGCGGCGCGTAGCCCCATGGCCATCGACAGCTTGCCCGAGCAGGCCCCGGCGACGATCGAGCCGGTCAGATAGGCCGCCACTGACCAGCCGAAATACTGGTAGCCGCCAATCTCGCGGGCGACGCTGGGCATGATGGTGGCGGTGACCAGGGTGTCGGCGGCGTTCAGCCAGATGCCCAGGCACAGCAGCGCGAACCGCGGCGCGAGCGCTTTGTCGATCTTCAGTCCGGCGGCCATGTCGTCCCCTCTTACGTCTCCATCTAGGGTGATGCGGGGGGCAAGTGAACCCGCCCCAGTGAACCCGCCCCAGTGAACCCGCCCCAGTGAACCCAGGCGGCGATGCTTCGTTGGTCCCGGGTGAAGCTCGTCTCCCCGCGCATCTCCCCATTGGCCCTCGCCCTGGCCCAGCTGTGGTCGGTCCTGGTCGACCTGGCCCTGGCCGGGATGCTGACCTTCATGCTGGTCGATCGCCTGGCGCCGCCGCAGGACCTGCCGTGGAAACCGTTCTCGCTGAATCAGCCGATCGGCTTGGCGACGGCGGGCAAGCTGGCGGTGATCACCGCCGACCCGGCCAAGTGTCGCGCGGCGCTGACGGCGGGCGGAATCGGGTTTGTCGACCAGCCGGAAAAGGAGCAGGGCTTCTGCTCCAACCACGACACCGTCCGAGCTCGGAGCCGTCTGGTCCCGAAAGCCCCGGTCATGACCTGTCCGCTGGCCCTGCGCTACGCCCTCTGGGAACGGCAGGTGGTGGCTCCGAAAGCGCGCGAGATCCTGGGCGCGCCCGTGATCCGGATCGACCAGCTGGGAACCTATGCCTGCCGCACGATCTATGGTCGCCCGGGCGAGCGGCCCAGCGAGCACGCGCGCGCCAACGCCCTTGACGTCGCCGGTTTCCGCACCGCCGACGGTCGGCGGGTCACGGTGCTGAAGGACTTTCGCAAGGACACGGCCGAGGGCCGTTTCATTCGGGGCGTGCGCGACGGAGCCTGCAGGGTGTTCGGCGTCACTCTGAGCCCCGATTACAACGCCGCCCACGCCGACCATCTGCACCTGAATCCGGCCGGTTACAGTCTTTGCCGCTGAGGACCGTGCGGAAGGTTGAACCTGTCGCCATGGTCGTGCTTGGGTGCGGCGTTAACCATTTCCCGTCTGTCGCCCTTCCGTTGTAAGGCGCTCCCCCGCCCCATGCGTTATCGCGTTCCGCACAACCCGCGCATCGAGCACGAGGTCCGTCATCGCGCCCGCCTGGCCCGTTATGCCGGCCTGGTGATCCTGTGGCTGATCGTGCTGCTGATGGCCTTCGTGGCCGAGCGCAAGATCCCCGACCAGCACTTGCCGTGGAAGCCGCTCAGCGTCGTCGATCCGGTGGGGCTGGCCACGCGGGTCAAGGCGGCGCGGGCCGGGGCCGATCCCAAGCTGTGTCGCGGGATCATGGCGCGGGCCGGCGTGACCTATGCCGAGGTTCCCGATCGCACCGAGGGCCAGTTCTGCCAGTTGCGCGACGCCGTCCAGCTGCAAGGCGGCCTGGCCAGGTTCGAGCCGGTCGAGGCGCCGCTGGTCTGCAAGGAAGCCCTGGCCCTGACCATTTGGGAGCGCCAGGTCGTGCAGCCGGCCGCCGACGAACTGCTGGGACAGGGCGTCTCGTCCCTGGTCCACTACGGCAGCTACGCCTGCCGGCGGATGTACGGTCTGCGGGAGGGGCCGGTCAGCGAGCACGCCACCGCCGACGCCATCGATGTCGCCGGTTTCCGGCTGGCCGACGGCTCGGTGATCAGCGTGGCGTCGGACTGGACCGATCCGGGGCCGCGCGGCCAGTTCCTGCGGCGGACGCGCGACGGCGCCTGCCGGGTGTTCCTGACCACGCTAAGCCCGGACTACAACGCCGAGCACCGCGACCACTTCCACCTCGACATGAGCGGGTGGAACAAGTGTTCCTAGAGGTCCTTCTCCCCTTGCGGGAGAAGGTGGCGCGCAGCGCCGGATGAGGGGTCGATAGGCCTGGCCGGATAGCGGAGCGAGACCCCTCACCCGACCCACTTCGTGGGCCACCCTCTCCCGCAAGGGGAGAGGGAATAGCCATCACAGCGTCTTCGCCAGCGCTTCCAGCTGACCGGCGACGATGCCCCAGCCTTCGTGGAAGCCCATCTGTTCGTGGGCGGCCTTGTCCTCGGCGGACCAGTGGCGGGCCACGGCGCGGTAGCGGGTCTTGCCGTCGCCTAGGTCCTCGAAGGTGACGATGGCGACCATGAACGGCTTGGCCGAAGGCTGCCAGGTCTCGGTGAAGGCGTCGGTGAAGACGATCTTCTTGTTCGGGATGACTTCCAGATAGACGCCCGGCTGGGGCATGCGCTCGCCGTTCGGGCCGTTCATGACCAGGTAGCTGTTGCCGCCGGTGCGCACGTCCAGCTTCACGTCCGAGACGGTCCAGGGCTTGGGGCAGAACCACCGCGGCATCAGCTCGGCCGTGGTCCAGCACTTGTAGAGCTTGTCGGCCGGAGCGTCGAGGACGCGGTCCAGAACGAGTTCCCTATCTTCAGGAAAATTGTCGGCGGGGAAGTTGGCGGTGTCGAGGGCCATGGGGGCGTTTCCTGTGTCGGTTGGAGTGAACTCTCGCCTCAAGGACGGGGCGCATCCACTCCCTCCGACATCGGGGCCGAAACTTTTTTCGTGGGGGCTCGTTGGCCTTCGACACCCATCGAAGGAGCGACCCTCATGCCCGAACGCGAAGACGCCTACGAACCGACCAGTGTCGAGGTCGAGCGCAACATCCAGCAGGGCGGCGGGGTCGGCGCTCGCGATCTGGCCCGCCAGGCCGAGCCGGCTCAGATCGTCACGGAAGATGAGGACGAGGACGACGCGGCGGCCGAGCCGATTGGGCGAGCGCATCCGCACGAATAGAGATCGGTAGCGCCCCCCCCGTCTCGTCGCCTGTCGGCGCCGATCAACCTCCCCCGCAAGCGAGGCAGGTGGCGCGATGCGGATACATCGTGACGGAGGGGGCGCGCACTCAGCCCCAACCCTTGACCCCCAACCCTCCCCGCCGCACAGTACATTCAAACAAGCGTTTAGGGAGCGCGCCATGGGCCTCTTCGACCTCACCGGCAAGGTGGCGATCATCACCGGATCCTCTCGCGGGATCGGCAAGGCGATCGCCGAGCGGATGGCCGAGCACGGCGCCAAGGTGGTGATCTCGTCGCGCAAGCTTGCGCCCTGCGAAGAGGTCGCCGCCGCGCTCAACGCCAAGCACGGCGCGGGGACGGCTATCGCGGTCCCGGCCAACATCGCTTCCAAGGACGACCTGCAGAACCTGGTCGACGAGACCCGCAAGGCCTTCGGCCAGGTCGACATCTGCGTCTGCAACGCCGCCAGCAATCCCTACTACGGCCCGCTGGCCGGGATCAGCGACGACCAGTTCCGCAAGATCCTGGACAACAACATCATCAGCAATCACTGGCTGATCGGCATGGTCGCGCCGGAGATGCGGGCGCGGAAGGATGGGGCGATCATTATCGTGTCGTCGATCGGCGGCCTGCGCGGCAACGCCATCATCGGGGCCTACAACATCAGCAAGGCCGCCGACTTCCAGTTGGCGCGAAACCTGGCGCACGAATTCGGCCCCGACAACGTGCGGGTCAACTGCATCGCGCCGGGCCTGATCAAGACCGACTTCGCCAAGGCCCTGTGGGACAATCCCGAGACCTTGGAGCGTTCGACCAAGGGCGTGCCGCTGCGTCGGATCGGCGAGCCTGACGAACTGGCCGGGGCTGCGATCTATCTGGCCTCGCGGGCTGGCAGCTTCATGACGGGGCAAGCTCTGGTGGTGGACGGGGGGGCGACGATCTAGAAGCCCGCAACCTCGGCGGTAAGCTTAACTGGTCCTACATCAATCCCCGCGAAGGCTTATGGCCAATGCGGCGCTTGCTCACGTCCCTTGTCCTGATCGCAAGTCTCGCCGCTGGCGTCGCCGCGGCGCAGACAAGCATTCCGCTCGGCCAGCGCCTGGATCAGCTGAGCCAGGAGATCGGCGCCCACGAGGTCCGCGATCCGCCGCGCGCCAACGAGGACATCGAGCGCGCCGGCAAGCGGGCCCTGCGCGAGACGGGCCAGGTTCGCCTCTACGGCCTGTGGCGCGTGCTGTACGCCTACAAGAGCAACCAGATCCCCGGCCGCTTCGACGCCTGGGCGGCGCGGGCCCGCGAGGCCGCCATCCGTGACAAGGATCCGTCCCTGGCGGCGCTGGCCGACCTGGAGACGATCGCCTATCGCCACGAGACGCGCGGCTTCCGCGCCTTCACCGAGGCCGACTGGCGGCGGTTCATGGACAGGTCCGGGCCGGACATCCGCCTGATGGCCGGCATCGAGCGCGTGCGCCACCTGGGCCAGGTCGGGCGCTGGGCCCAGGCCGCCCGCCTGGCCGCGGACCTGACCACCGACCTGGAAAAACGCGGTCGCATGGGCCAGCCGCTGCTGGCCGAGTTGCACCAGGTGCACAGCTACACCCTGTCCGACATCGGGGACAAGGAAGGGGCCCTGGATCACATGGCCCAAGCCGCGCGGCTGGACGAGCGCGACGCCTTCTATATCCGCAAGATCGAGCGGATCTACGACATCGCCTATACCGCCGCCGAGCTGGGCGAGCTGGACGCCGCCGAGCGCTTCGCGGCCCTGCACCACCAAATGACCACGTCGGATGGTGAGAAGGACCTGCAGACCTGGGACCGTTTCCTGTGCGCCCGCATCGCGGCCCTGCGCGACGCGCCGCGAGGAGTGCTGGCCTGCTTGGCGCCCGCCGCCGCCAACCTGGCCGAGCCCGACCGACGCCTGCGGGTGTTGATGCTGGGGCAGCGCGCCCTGGCCCTGGCCCAACTGGGCCGCGCCGACCAGGCCCGCGCCGACCTCGCCCGCCTGCGGGCCATTTCCGAGACCCTGGCCCCGCGTGATCCGCACCAGGAAAACCTGATCGAGGCCTATATCGATCAGGCCGACGGCCATGGCGCGCGGGCCTTCCGCGAGCTGGACGCCTGGCGCCGCCTGGACCGCCTGGAGGCCGACCGCGCCCACTCGCGCAGCGTCGCCGAGATGTCCTCGGCCCTGGACAGCGAGCTGCGCGCCAAGCGCGATGAGAGCCGCCGCCTGACCGAGGAGGTGCGGCTCAGCCGCAGCCTGGCGAGAGCGTCCGTGGTCATCGCCGTGCTGCTGGGCGTGCTCGTCGCCGGCGGCGTGGCCTGGGCCGCGCACCAGCGCCGCGTCTCGCGCCGTTTCAAGGACGCGCAGGAGCATGCCGAGGCCGCCAACAAGGCCAAGTCCTCGTTCCTGGCGGTGATGAGCCACGAGCTGCGCACGCCGCTGAACGGCATGTTGGGCGTCGGCCAGGCCCTGCGCGCCGGCAAACTGACCTCGGAACAGAAGGAACAGGTCGACCTGATCATGGACAGCGGCGACACCCTGCTGGTGCTGCTGAACGACATTCTCGACCTCTCCAAGATCGAGGCCGGCAAGCTGGAGATCGCCCCGACGGTGGGCGATCTGGTCCAGACCTGCTCGCGCCTGGTGGGCGCCTACCAGCCCACGGCCCGCGAGAAGGGCGTGGCCCTGACGTTCAAGCTGGAGAGCGAGGCGCCCGGCCCGCTGATGTTCGACGGGGTGCGGGTGCGCCAGTGCCTGACGAACCTCGTTTCGAACGCCCTGAAGTTCACCACCCAAGGCAAGGTCGAGGTGGCCCTGGCCTGCTATCCGACCGACGATGGCCCCAATGGATCTGGCCGGGTCCGCCTGCGCCTGCGCGTGGCCGACACCGGCATCGGCATGAATGCCGCCACGATCGCCAAGCTGTTCCGACCCTTCGTCCAGGCCGACGCCTCCACCACCCGCAATTTCGGCGGCACGGGCCTAGGCCTAAACATCACCCGCCGCTTGGTCGAGATGATGCGCGGCGAGATCCGCGTCGAGAGCGAGGAGGGCGTGGGTTCGGTCTTCACGATCGAGATGCTGGTCGACGCGGCCGAGCCGTCCGAGGTCCCGGTCTGGAAGGACGATACGCGCGACGAGGAGGCCGGCTTCGTGGCGCTGCAAGGCCGCCGGGTGCTGGTCGTCGACGACCATCCGGTCAACCGCCGGGTCATCCGCCTGTTCCTCGAGCCGTTCGACTGCGAGCTGGTCGAGGCCGAGAACGGCCAGCAGGCCCTGGACGCCCTGAAAGGCCAGCCGATCGATATCGTGTTGATGGACGTCAACATGCCGGTGCTGGACGGCCTGGAGGCCACCCGGCGCCTGCGCGAGGACCCGCGCTTCGCCCGCCTGCCGGTGGTGGCTCTGACGGCGGACGTGATGTCGTCGCAGATCAAGACATGTTTGGAGGCGGGGTGCGATGCGCACGTCGCCAAGCCGATCGACCTGCGGAACCTGCTGTCGGCGATGGACCGCTGCCTGGCGCGCGGGACGGCGCGTGACCTGATGGCGGGTCTGAGCGCGCTTTGATCTCTCCTCCCCCTCTGGGGGAGGTGGCCCGGAGGGCCGGAGGGGGCAGCTCGGCATAGGCCGGCGACGCCCCCTCGGTCGGCTTCGCCGACAGCTCCCCCAGCGGGGGAGCAGATTTCAGGTAAAAGCCGCCCGCGCCGCGGCCAACCGCTCCAACGCCGCATCCAGCGTCTCGTCCGTCTTCGCGAAGCACAGCCGCGCCACGTTTCGCACCGGATCCTCCGCGAAGAACGCCGATACCGGGATCGCCGCGACCCCGAACTCCACGACGCAGCGCTCGCAGAAGGTCACGTCGTCCAACGTGATCCCCGACGCCGTCAGGTCGACGTTCAGGAAATAGGTCCCCTGGCTCTCCAGCACGACATACCCCGCCGCGCGTAGCCCAGCCGTGAGCCGGTCGCGGGAGCGTTGCAAGCCCTCGGGCATCTCGTCGAACCAGGCGCGGTGGTGGTCCAGGCCCCAGGCCACGCCGGTCTGCAGGTTGGGCGGGGTGGTGAAGGTCAGGAACTGGTGGGCGGCGGCCAGGGGCCGGGTCAGGGCTGGCGCGGCCATCAGGAAGCCGACCTTCCAGCCGGTCATGCCAAACAGCTTGCCGGCCGAGCCGATCTTCACCGTCCGCTCGCGCATGCCGGGGAAGGTCATCAGGGGCCGATGCTTGCGGCCGTCGAAGACCACGGCCTCCCAAACCTCGTCACAGACGGCGATGGTGTCGTGGCGCACGCAGAACTGCGCCAGCAGCGCCAGATCCTCGTCGGGCGTGACGACGCCGGCCGGGTTCAGGGGACTGTTGAGCACCACCATGCGGGTCTTGTCGCTGAACACCGCCTCCAGCATCTCGCGCGTGAAGCGCCATTCCGGCGGGGCCAGGCGGACCAGTCGGGGGATTCCGCCCGCCCGTCGCACCAGCGGCAGGTAGGCGTCGTACAGCGGCTGGAACAGCACCACCTCGTCGCCGGGCGAGATCAGCGCCGTGAACGCCGCCGCCAGGGCTTCGGTGGCCCCGGAGGTGATGACGATCTCGGTGTCGGGATCGAGCCGGAGATCCTGGGTCCGCCCATAGTGCCCGGCCACGGCGGCGCGCAGCTCGGGCAGGCCACGCATCGGCGGATACTGGTTGGAGCCCTCGATCAGCGCCCGCGCCGCTGCCTCGCGAACGGGCAGGGGGCCCTGGTCGTCGGGAAAACCCTGACCTAGGTTGATCGCGCCGTGCTGGCGGGCCAGGCCGCTCATGCGCTCGAAGATGGTGGTCGACAGGTTGTCGAAGACGGGATGCGCCATGTTCGCTGCCTAGCACTGAACCCAAAGCACCGCTCGCGCATTTCCTGCGGCGCAGCTTCAACAGGAGAACATCAACATGAACGGCGTGGGTTTCATCGGGGCCATCATCATCGGCATCTTCGCCGGCTGGCTGGCCGAGAAGATCATGAAGCGGGACCACGGCCTGCTGACCAACCTGATCGTCGGCCTGGTCGGCGCGCTGCTGGGCGCGTTCATCGCCGGGATGCTGGGCATCCACTTCATGGGCTGGATCGGCAGCCTGCTGATCTCGACCCTGGGCGCGGTGGTGCTGCTGTGGCTGCTGGGGCTGGTGAAGGGCCGCGACTAGCTCGGAAGCTCTCCTCCCCCTCTGGGGGAGGTGGCCCAGAGGGCCGGAGGGGGCAGCTCGGCCTGGGCCGGCGATGCCCCCTCGGTCGGCTTCGCCGACAGCTCCCCTCTGGGGGAGCAGATTCTCTATCCCGTAACCGCTTCTTCGTCGGCGGCGTCCGTTTCGTCGCCGCGCCGCATCTGCCGCGCCAGGTTGGACAGCAGGAAGCTCGGAATATCGCTCACCGGCATCGGACGCCCGTACAGGAAGCCCTGGAACGTGTCGCAGCGCATTTCCGACAGCAGATTGGCCTGGGCCTGGGTTTCGACGCCCTCGGCGGTGACTTCCAGGTTCAGGGTCTGGCCCAGCAGGGCGATGGTGCGCAGGATGTCGGCGATGGCCGTGTTGTCCTGCATCTCGGCCACGAACGAGCGGTCGATCTTGATCTTGTCGAACGGGAACCGCCACAGATAGGCCAGGCTGGAATAGCCGGTGCCGAAGTCGTCCATGGCGATCTTGACGCCCAGGGCCTTCAGGGCCGCCAGTTGCTCCAGGGTCTTGACGCTGTCGTGCAGCAGCAAGCCCTCGGTGATCTCCAGCTCCAGCCGTCGCGGGGCCAGGCCCGAGGCCTTCAGCGCCGCGCGGACCTGGGTCACCAGCTCGCCAGAGGCGAACTGGTTGGGCGATAGGTTGACGGCCACGGTCAGGTGCGAGGGCCAGGTCGCGGCCGTGCGGCAGGCCTCGTGCAGCACCCATTCGCCGATGGCGCCGATCAGGCCCCACTGTTCGGCGCACTCGATGAAATCGGCCGGCGGCACCAGGCCCCGGCGCGGATGCTGCCAGCGCAGCAGGGCCTCGAAGCCGGTGGTCTCGTGCTCGGCACTGCCGATCAGCGGCTGGAAGAACAGCTTCAGTTCGTGGTTGGCCAGGGCGTCGCGCAGGTCCAGTTCCAGCGCGCGGCGCTCCTGCGCCCAGACGTCCATGGCGGTCTCGAAGAAGCGATAGGCGCCGCGGCCGTCGCCCTTCGCGCGGTAGAGGGCCAGGTCCGCGTTCTTCAGCAAGCCGTCGGGATCGTCCGCGTCGAACGGGGCCACGGCGATGCCGACGCTGGCGCCGATCAGCACATTGTGGCCGCGCACGTCGTAAGGATCCGACAGGGTCGCGACGATGGCCCGGGCCAGCTCGGCCAGGGCCTCGTGGCCGGGCGAGGGAGCGATGACGACGGCGAACTCGTCGCCGCCCAGGCGCGAGACCAGGCCCAGGTCGCCGACACAGTCGCGCAGTCGCGAGGCGGCCTGGATCAGCAAATCATCGCCGATCGGATGGCCCAGGCTGTCATTGACGCCCTTGAAGTGATCGAGATCCAGGCACAGGACGGCGCAGCCGGTCTCGCCCCGTTTGCCGTGCTCGGTCCAGGCCTTGGAGAGAGCCTGCAGAAACGACAGGCGGTTGGGCAGCTGGGTCAGCACGTCGTAGTGGGCCAGGCGCGAGATGCGGGCCTGGTCCTCGCGGGCCTGGGTGATGTCGGCGCCCACGCCCCGGAAACCGATGAAGACGCCGTTCAGGTCATGGACCGGCTTGGCGGAGAGCGACCACCAGCGGGTCTCGGAGCCGACGCCGATCGAGACGACGACATCACGGAAGGCCTTCTGGTCGAAGAACAGCGGGGCCAGGGCGGCGACCGAACCCATCGGGCCCTCGGCCGCGCCGCACAGCTCCGACATCGGTTGGCCGATCAGCGCGGCCTTGTCGACGCCGGCCGCGGCGGCCATGCGATCGGAGACATAGGTCAGGGCGCCGGACGCGTCGACCTCCCACAGCCAGTCGCTGGCGCCTTCCTCGAAGTCGGACAGCAGCAGGGACACGACCTGCTTCTGCTGCTCGAGCTCGTCGGCGGCGACCAGGCGGTCGGCGAAGATCTTGGCGTGCGACAGGCACGAGACGCTGACCACCATGTGGCAGAAGATCAGCAGGCCCCCCAGGGCGTACAGGATCGGGTCGTTACTGGTGGCCAGCACATAAAGGGCGCCGATGACCATCGGCGTCGAATAGGCGATGGCGGCGGCCGGCAGGGTCAGCATGGCGAAGCCGCCGCAGCCGATCATGCCGGCCAGGACCGAGGCGACCAGCATCGGCATGGCGCCGGCGAAGCCCTGCTCCTTGGGCATGGTCATGATCGGCAGCACGCCCCACAGGCAACCCAGCAGGCCCGCCTGCCAGGTGATGCGGCGCACGCCACGGGCCGAGACCGAGTTCTTGGCGCTCTTGCGGCGTTGAGAGGCGACCCAGCCGCGCAGGCCCAGGAGGGCGTAGCTGACGACGATGGCGGCCCAGAGGGTGAGGGGCGTGCTGTGCGGACTATGGAGCCCCGCCAGGCCGACCAGCATGGCGATGACGATGTTGGCGCCCATCATCACGGGCGTCATGCGCAGGATGCTCTGCACCTGCTCCATGCGCACGCGGCCGGCCATGGCCTCGGGCACGTGCGGCAGAAGGCGGTCATGCAGCGCTGACGCGCCGCGATTGATCAGCGTGCTGGCGGCGATGCGCACGACGCGTGCCTCTGGTCTTCCGGAGTGAAATTCCCCCGGCCAAGACCATCGTTCGCCCGGGTAAACCTGCGGTTAAGTTCGCGTTTTCGCCGAGTAAATTGAGGGGTGAAATGAGTAGGCCGGCGGTATTCGTCTCTTCCGCTTCAGATGAACAGCCATCGCCCGTCCTCCCGGCGAAAGCCGGGGGAGCGGAGCCCGAGAGAAACGAAAAAGGCCGCCGTCCTCGCGAACGGCGGCCCAATCTCGGAAAGCCCGTAAGGCCTACTCTTCCTTGACGCGACGCTTGCGGAACGACGGGTTCAGGATCTGCTTGCGCAGGCGGATGTTCTTCGGGGTCACCTCGACCAGCTCGTCTTCCTCGATATAGGCGATGGCCTGCTCGAGGGTCATCTTGCGCGGCGGGGTCAGGCGGATCGACTCGTCCTTGCCCGAGGCGCGGACGTTGGTCAGCTGCTTGGCCTTCATCGGGTTGACGTCGAGGTCGTCCGAACGGGCGTTCTCGCCAATGATCATGCCGAGGTAGGTCTTCTCGCCGGCGCCGACGAACATCACGCCGCGCTCTTCCAGGTTCCACAGCGCGTAGGCCGCGGTCTCACCGTCCGAGTTCGAGATCAGCACGCCCTTGCGCTGTTGGTCGATGGCGCCCTTGTAGGGCTCGTAGTGGCTGAACACGCGGTTCAGCACGCCCGAACCGCGCGTGTCGGTCAGGAACTCGCCCTGATAGCCGATCAGCGAGCGCGAGGGGGCGGTCAGCTGGATGCGGGTCTTGCCGGCGCCCGACGGACCCATGTCCTTCAGCTCGGCCTTACGCAGCGACAGCTTCTCGATGACGATGCCCGAGAACTCGTCGTCGACGTCGATCATGACGTCTTCCATCGGCTCCAGGCGCTTGCCGGTTTCCGGATCGGTCTGGAACACGACGCGCGGACGGCTGATCGAGACCTCGAAGCCTTCGCGGCGCATGTTCTCGATCAGAACGCCCAGCTGCAGTTCGCCGCGGCCCGACACTTCATAAGCGTCGCCTTCGCTGGTCTCGGTCACCTTGATGGCGACGTTGCTCTCGGCTTCTTTCAGCAGGCGGTCACGGATGACGCGCGACTGCACCTTGTCGCCTTCGCGGCCGGCCAGCGGGCTGTCATTGACCGAGACCGTCATCGAGATGGTCGGCGGGTCGATCGGCTGGGCCGGCAGGGCGTCGGTGACGTCCATGGCGCACAGGGTGTCGGCCACGGTCGCCTTGGACATGCCGGCGATGGCGACGATGTCACCGGCTTCGGCGCCCTCGTCGATCGGCTGGCGCTTCAGGCCGCGGAAGGCCAGCACCTTGGTGATGCGGCCGCGCTCGATTTCCTTGCCGTCGCGGTCGAGGGCGTGGATGGCCATGCCAGGGACGGCCTTGCCGCTCTCGATGCGGCCGGTCAGCAGGCGGCCCAGGAACGGATCGCTTTCGATCAGCACGTTCAGCATCTGGAACGGCTCATCCTTCTTGGCGATCTGCTTGGGTTCCGGCACGTGGCGGACGATCAGGTCGAACAAGGGGGCGAGGTTGTCGCTGGGCACGTTCATGTCCAGCGTGGCCCAGCCGGCGCGGCCCGAGGCGTAGATGTGCGGGAAGTCCAACTGCTCGTCCGTGGCGCCGATGGCGGCGAACAGGTCGAAGGCGGCGTTGTGGACGCGGTCCGGATCGGCGTGGGCGCGGTCGACCTTGTTGATGCAGAGGATCGGGCGAAGGCCCATCTTCAGCGCCTTGGTCAGCACGAATTTCGTCTGCGGCATGACGCCTTCCTCGGCGTCGATCAGCAGGACGCAGCCGTCCACCATGCCCAGGATCCGTTCGACCTCGCCGCCGAAGTCGGCGTGGCCGGGGGTGTCGATGATGTTGATGCGGGTCTCGCCCGCTTCACCGTTCCACAGCACGCTGGTGCACTTGGCCAGGATGGTGATGCCGCGCTCACGCTCCTGGTCGTTGGAGTCCATCGCGCGCTCGGTCGTGGCTTCATTGGCGCGGAAGACGCCCGACTGGGCCAGCAGTTGGTCGACGAGGGTGGTCTTGCCATGATCGACGTGCGCGATGATGGCGATATTTCGCATGGACATGGGAACGGACGGACTTTCGGGAGGAATAGGGGATGACACGGCACGCGTCAGGCGCGCGGCTTTTACGCGACTGCGCTCGATTTATCTAGCCCTGACGCTATGAAACACTTGTCGCAGGTAACCGGTGTCATCACCAAAGCCTTGCCGCGCTTGGCTTTGCGCGATGTTTGCTCGAGAGACCGTTTCAAACGCAACAAATTGTGCACTGCAACATGCATAAATTTAAGGCAATTCCAAATAGCGCCGTTACGTAACCCTTGCGTTGCAAAGGGTTGCGTAAATCCCCTGTCAAAAAATCGACATTGAAGTCCAAATTTCTTCTTGCCTAATTTTGCGCCGCACCCTATAAACAATCCTGTGAGGCGGCGCTGCCGCTTCTGCCCTTCCTGGGCGTTTCCTCCCTAATGAACTGGCCCGGCGGTTTCGCCGGGCTTTTTTTTGGCCCCAGTGGCCGCGATGCGTCCGTATAGGTCGCGAGCCGCCTCCGCTCCCGCGCCGCGCGCGTCCGTTTGACACGAACAGCGACCCAGATCTCACTAGGAAGGTCGAAGCGAACCGGGGGGTAAGCTTTTGAATCGACCCATAACGCTGGCCGCGGCCGTTCTGATCCTCATGGGTGTCGCCAATATGACACCGGCCCAGCAGCGCCTGCCGCCTCCGCGGATCCTGAAATCACCGTCGCCGGAAGTCCTGGCCGGCCTCTTCCCCGCCACCGCCCGTCGCGCGGGCGTGGAAGGCGCGGCGACTCTGGAATGCGTGATCCGCCGCGACGGCGCGTTCGGCGACTGCGTGGTCAGAGGCGAAAACCCCGAAGGCCTGGGCTTCGGCGGCGCGGCCCTGGTCGCCATGACCTACTACCAGGTCGACGTCTCCGGGGAGAACGCGGCGCAGGTGTCGCGGCGCATGCCGGGAATCACGATTCGCTTCGCTTTGCCGCCGGCGGGGGCCGCGAGACCTTGATCACCGTCGTTCCGGTTCCGAGGCGCGAATGCGCTCAGCGTCGAGGCGCTCAGGAGCGCGCACCCCAGGATGAGGCGTTCGAAGCAACAAGGTCCTCATCCCGAGGTGTGATCCGAAGGCGAGCCACGAAGGACGCAAAGCGTGTCCGACATCCACCCCGTCGCGGACATTGCCTAGGTCGGCTCAGATCGTGACCACGAGCGGCTCTGGTGCAATCACGTTCCGAGGGGGCCCGACACCCCCTACCGCAACTCCCCCACGTCCAGCCCCGCCAGCGCCCGCGTCAGCGCCTCGGCGTCCGCCGTCAGCTTCGCCAGCCCGTCCGTCGGCTCGCGCGTGGTCTCGTTCATATAGAGCGCGCGGTTGATCTCGATCTGCAGGGCGTGGGTGCGTTTGGCTGGGCGGCCGTAGTGTTCGGTGGTGTAGCCGCCGGCATAGGGCGCGTTGCGGACGACGCGGTAGCCCAGGGCCTCCAGCTCGCGCTCGACCAGGCCGGTCAGCTTGGGCGAGCAGGCCGCGCCGAAGCGGTCGCCCAGCACGATGTCGCACGGCCCGCCGCCCTTGGCCCGCTGGCCGCGCGCGGCGGCGGCCGGCATCGAGTGCCAGTCGATCAGGATCGCCGCCCCGTGCGCGGCCCGCGCCGCCGCCAGCTGGCGGTCCAGGGCGTCATGATAAGGGCGGTGGGCCAGTTCGACCCGGTCCTTGGCCTCGGCGAAGGTCAGCTTGCGGGCGTAGATCGGCCGGCCCTCGCCGGCGATGCGCGGGATAGTCCCCAGGCCCGCCGCCACCCGGGCGGTGCGGCCTCGGGCGTATTCGGGCAGGTCGCCGTCGAACATGGCCGGGTCCAGTTCCCACGGCTCTCGATTGAGGTCGACATAGGCGCGGGCGAAGCGGGCGCGGATCAGGCTGGCGCCCAGGCCGGGCGTCCCGGCCACGATCCGGTCGACAAAGGCGTCCTCCGAGGCGCGCAAGGTCTCGACCGGCAGGCGGGCGGCGGCGGTCATGTCCTCCGGATAGACGTCGCCCGAGTGTGGCGAGGCGAACACCAGGGCCGTCGGCGGCGGGGCGCCGGCCGGGGCGGCGCGCGTGACCTCGAACGCCGGCCCGCTGAAGGTCTCCAGCGGCGCGGTCGCCGGATGGTCGGTCGAAATGGGCCGCCAAGCGCTCATGCGTCATCATCGAAGGCAGGCGGGCCGGGGTCAAACACCAATCACCCTGGCGTCGCGCGATGAGGCGATCCGTCCACAAGCGCGATCGTGGCCGCGACGATTAGGTTCATCCCCGATTTACGCTCCGCGCGGTAAGGTGGCTCCTCTAGCGACGCACATCCTTCCGGACACGTGACCTCATGGCCCGCATCCTCCTTGCCGAAGACGACGATTCCCTGCGTGGTTTCCTGGCCCGGGCGCTGGAACGCGCCGGCTTCGAAGTCCAGGCCTGCGCCGACGGCGAGGAAGCCGTCCAGCACCTGGAACATCCCTGGGACCTGCTGCTGACCGACATCGTCATGCCGGGCATGGACGGTATCGAGGTGGCCCGCCAGGCCGCCGCCCGCGATCCGTCCCTGCGCATCATGTTCATCACCGGCTTCGCCGCCGTCGCCCTCTCGGCCCAGGACCGCGCGCCGGCCGGCGCGAAGGTCCTGTCCAAGCCCGTCCACCTGCGCGACCTGGTCGCCGAGGTGGAAAAAATGATGGCCGCCTAAAAAGTTCTTTTTGGCGGCTTGCGCACCGGCCAAGCCGCCGCTATACCCCCACACCTTCCCGGCCGGGACGTCTTCTCGAAGACGGTTCGGATCGCTTCGGCGGACGCGTAGCTCAGCGGGAGAGCACTACGTTGACATCGTAGGGGTCACAGGTTCAATCCCTGTCGCGTCCACCATCCTCTCCTTTCTTCTTTAGACTCAAATCGTTGAATCGCTTTCGGGCGATGCGATTCTTGCGCGATTTCACGCGCCTCCCCAGCTTCCCCCAGCATGGGCGCGAAATAGCCTTGCGCTCTATTAGTCGCGGCGCGAGCCGTCTGCTCTTGGTCGGCCTTGCGAGGGGAATCCGTGCCTAACCCACGGCGCGCGAACATCCACGCGCCAGGTGACAGAGAGCGTGGCGCATCCGGCCAAGGTCAGGTTCCGCCCCGATCAGGAAACCTAGCCGCGCCGGCTTGGGGGGCGAGTCTATAGAGTGTGGCCTCGCTCCGCTGAAAACCGTTGCGCCAAGTTCAGCTCCTTAAACCCGGCGATCACATGGTCGATGAAGGCGCGGGTCTTGGCGGGCAGCAGTTTCTGGCCCGCGAAATAGAGCGATATGGCGCCGATGTCGGCATACCAATCCGGCGCCAGGCGCAGCAGCGCGCCGCTTTCCAGATGCCACTCGACATAGGGCACCGCGATCATCGCCACGCCCAGGCCCATAAGGGCCGCCCGGCATAGGGCCTCCGGGTCGTTGGCCGCGATGCTGGCCTTGTGCTCGAGGGTCGTCTCGACGCCTTCGCGGTTGCGCATCCGCCAGACGCGCACGCGGCCGGTGAGGGCCGAACGCATCGAAAGCCCGTCCAGCGCCGCCAACTCCTGCGGCGCCTGAGGCGGCGGGCGGCCTCGCATGTAGTCGGGCGAAGCCACGGCGATGACATGCAGCGGCGCCAGGCGCCGGGCGACGATACCCGCAGGCAATTCCATGCCGCCGCCGATGGCCGCGTCGAAGCCCTCGCCGATCAGGTCGACCTGACGGTTCTCGAAACCCAAATCCAGCTGGACGTCGGGATAGCGCGCCAGGAAGGCCGGCAGCATCGGCATCACGTGATCGTGGCCGAAGGTCGACGGCATGCTGACCTTCAACACCCCGGCCGGTCTGCCCGCCTGCGCGGTCACCTGGGCGATCGCCGACTGGATGGACTGAACGCCGTCCGAGACCGACTTCAGGAAGCGCTCGCCGTCCTCGGTCAGGGTCAGGCTGCGCGTGCTGCGCTGGAACAGCCGCACGCCCAGGCCGCGTTCCAGATTGGCGACGTTCCGGCTGATCGCCGCGGGCGTCACGCCCAGCCGGCGGGCGGCGGCGGAGAAGCTCCCGCACTCGGCGCTGCGAATGAAGGACTCCAGGTTGGCGAGGGTTTCCATGCTCGCTTTATACAAACGCTTGAAGCTGGTTCCACCTATCGATGACTACAGCGAACAGGTCCGGCGCGGTCATATCGCGGCAACACGCCGCCGCCGCCGTTGAGTTCACGCCCATGTCCAACCTGACCACCACCGGCCCCGACGGGGCGGGCCTGCTGCACGCCAATCTCGAGCGCGTCTTCGGCGAGCGCGATGGCGTCCGCCGTCTGGCCGCGATCCAGGCGCTGTACGCGGAGGACGCCTCGTTCCTCGAACCCCACGCCGTGGCGACCGGCCATTCGGCCATCAATCAGGCGGTGGAGGTGCTGCTGTCCAGCCTGCCGCCCGCCTTCGCCTTCGTCGCGGTCGGCCCCGCCGCCGCCCATCACGGAGTCGGCCGTCTTCGCTGGTCCTGTGGCCCCGCGAACGGTCCCGTCGCCGTCACCGGAACCGACGTCGCCCGCTTTGGGGACGGCCGGATCCAGACCCTCCACGTCTTTCTCGACCCCGCCGGCGCCTGAGGCGTCGAAGCGTGCTTTCTCAAGGAGTATCCATGTCCAAGACCGGTCTCGACGCCCTGTTGCGTCCCGAAGACAGCTTCCTCGTGCTGATCGACCACCAGCCCTACCAGTTCGCCAACCTGAACAGCCACGAGCCGACGATGGTCGTCAACAACGTCATCGGCTTGGCGAAGGGGGCGAAGGTCTTCGACGTGCCGACCCTCCTGACCACGGTGATCGAGGAACGGGGCGGCTACCTGATCAAGGGCTTGCAGGACGTCTTCCCCGACCAGAAGCCGATCGACCGCACGTTCATCAACACCTGGCAGGACCCGAAGGTCACCGACATCGTCAAGAAGAGCGGACGCAAGCAGTTGATCCTGGCGGCGTTGTGGACCGAGGTCTGCCTGGCCATGCCGACGATCCAGGCGCTGGGCGAGGGCTATGACGTGTTCATCGTCACCGACGCCTCGGGCGGCGTCTCGGTCGAGGCCCATGACATGGCCGTGCGCCGGATGGTCGCCGCCGGGGCCGTGCCGATCACCTGGATGGCCGTACTCGCCGAATGGCAGCGCGACTGGGCGCGCGAAGAGTCGGCCGCCGGCCTCTCGGAGGTCCTGCTCGATCACGGCGGCGGCAGCGGCGTGGCCTTCGCCTGGGAACTGCAGCTGCTGACGAGCCGCGCCGGACCGGCCGCCTAAACCCTCACGCGACCGCGTGGAGGACGGGACGGTCCATGGGCCGTCCCGTCAACGCGTCCGACCTGCCCATGGAGAGTGCAAGAATGACGATCGCCCGCTTCCCCGTCGGACTGGAGATGGACGTCTCCTATCCGAACTTCCAGGTCAGCCTGACCCTGCTGTCCGACACCCAACTGCGGTTCGAGATCAAGCAAGGCCCGTATGCCCGGACCGAGGTCGTCGACATCCAGGTCGTGTCGCTCGGCAATAGCCTCTTCGCCGTCAGCTGGCAGGAGAAGGACGGCGCCACCGTCACGAACGTCCAGGACTACGACCGTGGCGTGGTCCATTCCTTCGCCACCCTGCCGGACGGTCGGTTCCTGCGGATGAGCGGGCCGACGACGATCACGCGACCGGCGGGCCGGGCCTTCGACGACACACCCCAGAGGAACAAGGCGTTGGTGCTGGAGGCGATGACGTCGCTGTTCCAGCGTCGTGACGCGTCAGCGGTGGAGCGCCTCTACGCGCCGGACTACATCCAGCACAATCCCGGCATCCCGCAGGGGCGCGAGCCTTTGCGGGCGCTCGTCGCCGGCCTGTCACCGGCCGTGTTCTACGAGCCTGGTCTGATCGTCGCGGAAGACGATCTCGTCGCCATTCACGGCCGCATCCGGGGGTGGGCCGACGCCCCGCAGGTGGTGGTCGACCTCTTTCGGATAGAAGGCGGCAAACTGGCCGAGCACTGGGACGTGTTGCAGAACGAGGTCCAGGCGGCTGTCAGCGGCGTCTCGATGTTCGACCCCGAGGAGGCCCTGCGTCGCTATCCGGTCGGATCGACCTGGATCACCGCATGAGGCTGGCCCAGTGCCTGGTAGACTTGGAGCTTGGTGGCCTTGCCGGTTTCCAGCGCCTGGAGGCCGCCGGGTTCGTTCAGGGCCTTGGGGCCGGTGTGGTGCATCCGGACAGCGCCGCGCTGGCTAGGATCAGTCCAACAGCGATCGCGATCTTCATGGCGGGTTCCTCTCGATGGGAGCGATGGCGTTCATGCCGCTTCGGGGCAGGGCGCAGGGCGGTGGAATGTGCTGAGCAGGCCGGCCGCCAGGGTCAGCAAGGCGCCGATCGCCAGGCCGATCCGCGGCGCGGCGTTGAGGGTAAGGACGCTAAATAGCAGCGTCATGATCACCACCCCGGTCGTCTGGCCGGTCAGCCGCGCCATTGACTGCAGGCCGCCGGCCGCGCCGCCGCGCTCGATCGGCGCGGACAGGAACAGGTTGCGGTTGTTGGTCACCTGAAAGAGGCCAAAGCCGAGGCCGCAGAGCATGACGATGGGCATGATCGTGACCGGCGCCTCGGCCAGCGGCCAGGCCGACGCCGCGAAGAGCCCGGCCGAGAGCAGCGCGCAGCCGGCCGCGCACAGTAGCGCCGTCGAGGACGGCTTGGCCAAGCGCCCGGCCAGGGTCGCCGATATGGCCGCCATCAGGGGCCAGGGCGTGATGTAGAGCCCGGCCTCCAGAGGGGGGAGGCCCAGGCCGTGCTGGAGATAGAAGGGCAGAGCGACGAGACCCGCGCCCTGTCCGATGAAGCAGCAGACCGAGGCGGCCGCCGATCGCCGAAACGAGGGTTCGCGAAGGAGGTCGAGCGGTAGGAGCGGAACGTCTTGTTGCGCATCGCGCCGGATCAGCAGCGACAGGCCGATCGCTCCGCCAGCAAACGCGACGAAGGCAACCGCTGGGGCCTTCACGAGCGTCTCGGCGCCGATGATTAGCAGGCCAAAGCCGCTGATGCTCAAGGCCACGCTGACCCGGTCGATGCGACGAGACGACCCCGGCGCGCGAGGAAGGGCGGTTGCCGCGCCGAGCACGAGCAGGCCCAGCGGCAGGTTGATGGCGAATAGCCAGGGCCAGCTTGCAAGCGACAGGACAAGCGCGCCCACCGTCGGGCCGGCCGCGGAGGTGAGCGCGACGACGAGCGCGTTCCAGCCGATGGCGACACCCAGCCTTTGCGCGGGGACGACGGTGCGCAGCAGCGCCACGCCCAGCGACATCACCGCGGCTGCGCCCAGACCCTGAACGAAGCGCGCGGTGATCAGCCAGATCAAACTTGGCGCCGTCGCGCAGAACAAGGACGCCAGGGTGAACAGCGCCACGCCGACCATGAACACCGGGCGATAGCCCAGACCCTCGCCCAGCGCCCCGCACGGCAGGAGCGCCATGACGAGGCCAGCCTGGTAGGCCGTGACGATCAGGACCGCCGAGGCGGGCGAGACGCGCAGGCCGCTGGCCAGGGTAGGCAGCGCGACGTTGACGATCGAAGCGTCCAGCACCACGAGCATCAGCGCCGTCAGGACCGACGCGATCGCCAGGGCCGGCGGGCGGACCCCGCCGCTCATCGCTGGGCGACCCGAAACACCCCGTCCTCATCGACGTAGCGCGTGATCCGGCCTTCCCGCTTGTCCTCCACCTGAAGGTCACGTTCAGTGAAGCGGAACAACAGGGCGGGGCCGGACTCGCAGTGCGTGTCGTGGATGTCGCCGGGCAGGTAGGCCATGGCCATGCCCGGACGGACCAGGGTGGCGTCGCGCTTGACGAGACGGACCTGCCCGTCCGGATCGATGTGCCGCGCATAGCCGCCCATCTCGGACTCGCCGCTCTGGACGCCGTAAAGCACCCAGCTGCGACCATGGTCGTGCGGTCGCCGATAGAGGCCTTCCGCCTCGGTGTGGGCCAGGAGCACGAAGCCGTGGTCGGGGTCGCGGTAAAGCTCTCGGCTCGCCGGCTTTTCGTTCAGCAGCGAGGCTAGCCAGTCTTCCGTCGGCGCGGCTTGAAGAAGCGCGCGCAGGTGACCCCGGCAGTCGGCGATCAGGTCGCTCGAGAGCGGGCCCCAGCTGGCCCGGACGTCGGCGATGAAGGTCTGGAGCGAGTTCCTATACATCTGCTTTCCTTTCGCGCCGAAGGACGGCGTTCGATGAAAGCTAGCGACAGGCGGTATGTGGCGGAACGCGCACGGTTTTCACAAATTCATTGCGTTTGACGCCATATGTCGTGGGCGTGGTAGGCTGTGGAAATGCAGATCCCTGACCTGAACCTGTTGGTGACGCTGGATGTGCTGCTCGCCGAAGGCAGCGTCACGCGGGCCGCCAAACGCCTTCAGCTCAGCCCTTCGGCCATGAGCCGTGCGTTGGCGCGTCTTCGCGAGGTGACCGGCGACCCGCTGCTGGTCCGGGCGGGGCGCGAGCTGGTCGCGACGCCGAGGGCCATGGAGCTTCGAGAGCGGGTCGCCCAATTGGTCCAGGACGCTCAGGCCGTGCTGCGGCCGGTCGAAACCCTCGACCTTGGACAGGCGCGGCGTGTCTTCACCCTGCGCACGAGCGAGGGCTTCGTGGAGACCTTTGGTCCTGCCTTGATCGAACGGCTGGCGGTCGAGGCGCCTGGCGTCCAACTGCGCTTCGTCCAGAAGCCGGACAAGGACAGCAAGCCGCTGCGCGACGGCTTGATCGACCTGGAAACGGGCGTCGTGGAAGGCGACACCGGCCCGGAGTTGCGGACCCAGGTCCTGTTTCACGACCGCTATGTCGGCGTGGTGCGCCCGGGGCATGCGCTGGCGACAGGGGCGATGACGCCGGCGCGCTATGCGGCCGAGCGCCATGTGGCGGTGTCGCGCGATGCGCTCGCCAAGGGCCTGATCGACGATACGCTGGCCCAGGACGGGATCGTGCGCGAAGTGGCAACGGTCGTGGGGGGCTTCGCCACGGCGATTTCGCTCGCGCGGTCGTCGGGACTGGTCGCCACGGTCCCGGAACGCCATACGCAAGGGCTGCGGGAAGGGCTGGTCAGCTTCGAGCTTCCCATGCCGGCCACCACCTTTCCGGTGTCGCTGCTCTGGCACCCGCGCATGGAGGCCGATCCGGCGCATCGCTGGTTGCGCGGGCGGGTGCGCGAGGTCTGCGCCGATCCGGCGATCTAGACCTTCTCGCGATCGGGCGCGGTCCAGGGGCGCGGGAAGCGCACGAGGCAGGCCAGCAGCGCCAAGAGCGTGAGAAGGCTAGGAAGGCTGGCCTCGAGGCCGAATGCGCCTCCGGTGAGCCAGGTTGGTGCGTCGCGAAGGCGCGGGGTCAGCAGGCTAGGCTCGCTCTCGCCGCTGACGCCAAAGCCCAGGATCACGCCCTGTGTGACATTGGCCATGAAGTGAAGGCCGATCGGCATGGCCAGGCTTCGCGTGCGCACGAAGGCCAATCCGAAAAGCATCGAGGCCATGAAGATGTTGCAGCCCGCCCAGACCCTGGTGGCGCCCTCCATGCCCGGATTGTTGAGATGGGTGAGGACGAAGAGCAGGGCGGTCAGCACTTGGGCCGGCCAGACTCCGAGCCCATCGATAAGGCGTTGGAAGAGCACGCCGCGGAACAGCAGTTCCTCGGCCAGCGCCACCGCGAGCATGAGTGCGATCGCGTTGGCGAGCGTCCGAGGCGCAGCGGTCGAGAGTTCGAACCTTGCGAGACCGGCGGCGGCGAGGCCCAGCGCGGGAAGCGCCATCAGCAGGCCGCCTAACGCCGCGCCGATCGCAAAGCCGATGACCCAGCGCCCGTCCATGGCGCCGATGACCTCGGTCACGGGCTTGCGGCGCAGCATCTGGACCACTGCGGTCGCGATCGCGATCAACGCGAGCTGCTCCCAGAGCGTTACCTCGCGCCTGAAATGAGCAGCGGCGAGGATAGCTGGAAACAGAAGGATCGCGAGAACAAGAAAGAAGGCAGCCAACCACCACCCGTTCCGGAGCTTTCGATCGCGGTTCACGAACGCGAGGCTGATCCAGGTCGGCATGGTGGGGTCCACCTTCAGGCTGGCCGTTTGGCTTGATGTGCTCGCCGCACGATAGGCGATCGACCAGAATGCTGAAGCTGCGTCGTACACAATATGTCATTGCATACGGCGCTGGATCACAGGCGTTCTCTGGGAATTAGATAGCCCGAGTTCGGACCAGGGCTCAATGTCCGCTGTTGACGCCGTGGACGGCTCCCCACCCAGGTCGCGGGCTATCCGCGGCCGTAATGGGGGAGCGCCAGGAAGAGGTGGTCACGGTGGGATTGGACATCGCCAAGTCGGTGTTTCAGGTCCACGGAGTCGATGCCGCGGGCAGGTGGTCGTGCGGCAGCACATCACTGGGGGCGCCGGCTGACTGAGCTGGGCCACGCGGTGAGCCGCCCAGACATGGCGCTTCTTCACCCCGCAAAATGCACAGGCTCCAGTTTAAATGTCGTGCTCCTGGCGATGGATCTGAAACGCTCGCCCGCCGGCGGCAGGGGGCGTTTGGGATAGGCGAGCGCGATCTCGGCTCGGCCATCGGCGCCCTCCAGGTCGCGAAACACCACGCCCCGGGGACAGAGGGCGCGCGCCGATGCTGGGGCGATGCTGGCGCCAAGGCCGGCCTCCACCAGGCTGACGACCGACGACCACGAGGCGGCTTCCTGGACCACGGTCGGCGAGAACCCAGCGGCCAGGCACATGCTGGTGATGGCGTCGTGGAGACCCGGCGCCGACGGTCTCGGAAACAGAATAAAGCGCTGCTCGGCGAGGGTCGACAAGGCCACGCGCCGGGACGACGCGAGGGGATGCTCCGCCGGCAGAACCAGCATGAAGGGCTCAAGGAGGAGGGTCTCGCAATCCACTCCGGGGCGACGGAACGGTCCGCGGACAATCGCGAGATCCAAATCGCCCGTCGTCAAGGCTAGACCCATGTCGATGCCTTCACGATCCTCGATCTGAAGCGAGACGCCCGGAAATTCCTCGCGAAATCGGCGTATGATGTTGGGGAGAATGCCGAAGGCCGAGGAGGGGGCGAAGCCCAGACGCAGCACGCCGGTTTCCCCCCGGGCGGCGCGGGTCACGGCCGCCTTCAAGTCGGCGCGCCGCGACAGGAGTTCGCGGGCGCCGTCCAGAACCTGGGCGCCGGCGGCTGTCAGCGCCACCCGCCGGCTCGTGCGGGTCAGCAAGGCGACGCCCAGCTCGCCTTCCAGGCGGCGAATCTGCTGACTGAACGGCGGCTGGGCCATTCCTACCCGTAGCGCGGCCCGGCCGAAGTGAAGTTCCTCGGCCACGGCGACGAAGAGCTGCAATTGACGAAATTCCATCCAGACGATCTCCGTCTCGATTGCGCATGAAAGATATATTGGTAGCGCCTGATCCGGGTCCCTACCATCGCGGCATGCATCGCCTCGCGCCATTGTTCCTCGCCACGCTCCTGTGCGCTTCGCCCCTCCCAACGGCGGCTCAGAGCCCATCGCCCAACGCCCCGCGCGACGCAGCGCTCGAAGCGCGCCTGGATCTGGCGGCTCGGTACCTGAGCATGCCCACGCTTTTGCGGGACAGTCTGGTCACGCCACGATGGCTGGGCGACGGGGATCGACTGGTCTTCTGGGACGAAACCGGGCCGTTGGCCGGGTCATGGGTTCTGGTCGAACCCGGCGACGGGCGACGCGAGCCCATCCTTCCGCCGGACGATCTGCGCCGCCAACTGGCCGATCTCACGGGAAAGCCGATCGACCGGCTGTCGCAGGTGCGGTTCGTGGTCGCGCCCGACCAGGACGCGATCCTGTTCACCGCCGGCGACCGGCCTTTCCGGCTCGGATTGAGGGATCGCCGGGTTCAGAAGGCGAGCGCCCTTGAGGCCCTTGTCCTGGCCGGTGGGGCGGCGGCGCCTGGCGGAGACTGGGTGGCGCTCGCTCAAGGCGGAGCCATCAAGGTGCGTGACGCCTCGGGCGCGGCGCGGTTCGAACGCGCTGGCGAGCCCGACTACGGCTGGACCCTCCCGGACAAGGCGTGGTCGCCGGACGGCGCGCGACTGGCGATGTGGCGCACGGACCAGCGGGCGCTACATCGGATTCCGATCGTGGACTACGACGGCGGCCTGGAACGGGTGACGATGTTCCCCTACCCGAAGACGGGAACGTCCTTGCCCGTACAGGAACTGCATCTGCTCGACCCGGCGACCGGTCAGACCGTTCTCGTCGAACCGGCGGATGGCGAAGGGTATGACTGGTTCGCCGGCTGGCGGCCCGATGGTCGATCGGCCCTGGTCCTCCATCTCGGTCGCGACGGCAAGCGGTTGGACCTGTCCGCGGTCGACCTGTTCGGTCGGCGACGCTTGCTGCTTCGCGAAGAGAGGGCGGAGACGAACGTCGCGGATCTCGACTTCATCGCCGAGGAGTGGACGTCTCAGGTCACCCCGCTCCTAGACGGAGGCTTCCTCTGGATGTCCGAGAGGGACGGGTGGCGACACGTCTATCGGTACGACCGCGATGGGGGGCTGATCGGCCGCCTCACCGGTGGCGACTTCCCGGTCCGGCGCGTGGATGCCGTAGGCCACGACGGTGTTGTGGTGGTTTCGGCGGCGACGGACCTGAAACGACCTTACGACCAGCATCTCTATCGCACCACTCTGTCAGGCGGGCCGCTCGAGCCCCTCGGCGACCAGCGGGGCTTTCACCGGGCGAGCCCATCTCCGACGGGCCGCTTCCTGCTCGACAGCTGGTCCTCCCCGACACAGCCTCGTATCCGCGAGGTGGTCTCTGTCGAAACGGGTGAACGCGGTCGTCTGACGGCGAGCGATGACGCGGCGGTCAGGTCCATGGGCTGGCGGCCGCCGGAGATGGTCGAGGTGCTCGCCGCGGACGGTGTGACGCCCATCCACGGAGGCGTCTTCAAGCCGCATGACTTCGATCCGTCCAGGACCTACCCTGTCGTAGCCTATATCTATGGCGGACCATTCGTCACCGTCCTCGGCGGCGGCTACATCAACGCCATGTCGCTCTGGGCCAACAGCCTCGCCCAGGCGGGCTTCGTCGTCGTGGCCTTCGACGTCCGGGGGTCTGCTGGCCGCGGCAAGGCCTTTCAGGACGCCACCTACGGGAAGGTGGGCCAGACCGAGATCCCCGACTACGTGACGGGGCTGCGTCAGGTCGCGGCCGACAGGCCTTGGATGGACATCAATCGCGTCGGCATCTTTGGCCACAGTTGGGGCGGCTACTTCGCGCTCCGGGGCATGTTGACGGCGCCGGAGATGTTCAAGGCGGGCTACGCGGGCGCTCCAGGCGCTCTGGAGGAGGAAGCGGGCGTCATTGAGCCTAATATGGGTTTGTTGTCGGACAATCCGGGCGGCTACGCCGCCGCCTCGAACATGCCGCTAGCTGGCAACCTGCGAGGGCACTTGAAGATCATGCACGGGACCGGCGACGTCAGCGCGTCGCTCTCCACGACGATGCGGATGGCCAGGGCTCTGGTGGACGCCGACAAGCAGTTCGAGCTGCTTTTGATCCCCGGCATGGACCAC
Organism: Caulobacter sp. ALps2; assembly: GCF_058681635.1. Classification (NCBI taxonomy): domain Bacteria; kingdom Pseudomonadati; phylum Pseudomonadota; class Alphaproteobacteria; order Caulobacterales; family Caulobacteraceae; genus Caulobacter; species Caulobacter sp. ALps2. Next base: position 775,017 of record NZ_CM178743.1, on the reverse strand, counting down.
AACTCGGGTGGTCCGGACGGCTTCTATTATCAGCGGGACGTCGCCCTCTTTTTCCTTCGCACTCTGGGCGAGCCCAGCAGCGGCGAGCCTCGCTGACGGCGAGGTCATGCTTCTGCTCGTCCGGAAGAGGTCGCCGGGCGGGGGCGCGGCTAGAGTGGCGTCGCATCCCAATAAATGTCGGCTTCTCTAATCGGGCATCGGGGTCAAGCTCGTTTGATCTAGCGGCCGGGGCCCGCCCGATTACGCATGCTTCTGGCGCGACCTCGTCGCTGAAGCACACCGGTTGAACGGCTGGCGCCAGCCTTATGCGACTAACCTAATCTCACGTCATCAGTCGCGGTCTTGGTCCGATCAGCCCACCAACCGTCACGCAGATCCCGGCGATCGCCGAGAGGAGCCACCAGGCCTTCGGAGAGCCGGGTCCGGCGACGGCGATCGAGGGTTGTGGTGGAACGATGGTCCGCATCTCAAAACCTCTCAGGGACGGTCCGATCGATGGGGTTGGTCCGCCGCTCGACGACTTCCCACGCCCTGGCGCGGCCGCGCTTGTGTTCCGCGGGGTGGGGGAGTTTCCAATACCGAGCTCCGCGCGTAACTGGTCCAGTGTCGCCGCATCGGCCTTCCAGCGTCCGCGATCAGCGGCCTCGAGCATGGTATTGAGCAGGTTGCGGCGGGCCTGCGGGTTCTCGCGGTCGAAATAGCTTTTCAGGCCCAGCTTGTAGCGATCACGGACATAGACGTCGGCGACCTCGTTCCAGTCGCGATCCTGGATCAGGTCCGGCGTGGTCACATCCCACAGCAGCATGTTGGCGGTGAATTCCGACATGTAGCGCGCGCCGTTATAGCCGCCGTCCTTCATCGCCTTGATCCAGGCCGGATTGAAATAGCGGCTGCGCAGTTCGCGATTGAGCGTCTTGTCGGCGGTCTCCAGGGTCGCTTTGCCCGGCGACTGCAGCTGGGCGACATAGGTCTCGATCCGCCGGCCCGTCTCTTGCCGGACCGCCATGTTGAGTCCGCCCAGATAGGCGGCGGGCATGGGCGTGTCGAGCAGGCCGTAAGCGTTGGAGCTGCGGCTGAAGACGGCGGCGTCGACGGTCTTGAGGTTGGCGCTGAACGCCTCGCCGTCGCTCTGGCCCTCGTCGGCCTGGCCATAGGCGTGGGCCAGGCGCGAAGCATAGAGGCCAGCCAGCTTCTCGTCGCTCCAGCGCGGATCGGCCTGGACGGCGAACTCGGTGACCGGCGAATAGGCGCCCGGGGCGGTGGAGAAGATCCGCCGTAGGGCGCGGGTTTTGGCTGTCTCGGGCGCGACGCCCTTGGCCGCGAGGTCCGCCTCGGTCGCCAGGACGGCGGCGCGCACGGCGTTGTCGGGTTCCGCACTGGCCGCGGCCAGAGCCACGGCCTTGTCCAGCAGCGCCAGCTTGTCGCCGAAGTGATCGCGATAGGTCCCCGAGGTGGTGACCAGCACATCGACGCGGCCGCGTCCCAGGGCGACACGGTCGTCTAGGACGACATCGACGACCTGGCCCTTGGCGTTCCACACCGGGCGCGCGCCCAGCAGCCGCAGGATCTGGGCCTCCAGCACGCCGCCGTTCTGCACCGTCTCGCCCGACCACAGGACGAAGGCGGCCTTGCGGGGCGGCGCGCCATGCTTGGCGCGATAGGTCGCGATCATGTCGTCGGCCAGCTTGACGCCGCTGGCCCAGGCCTGGGGCGAGGGCAGGGCGCGGGTGTCGAGCGTATAGGGATTGCGCCCGCCGGGCAGGGCGTCGGGATTTCGGATGGCGTCGGCGTTGGGACCCGGCTCGATGAAGCGGCCCGAGAGGGCGGCCATCACCGCGTCCAGCTCGCGCGGCGCGGCGCGAATGCGGGCGGCATAGTCGATCAGCCGGGCGGCGTCCCTGGCGTCCAGGGACGTGGTCTCGCCCGCGAGCACAGCCTGGACCGTTTCCAACGAGGGCGCTGTCGCGCCATCGCCGGCCATGGCTTGGGTCATCTTGGCCACGACCACCTCATCAGGCGCGACGCCCAGGACATGGCCGCCGTGAGGCATGGGCGCGCGGGCGATCTCGTCCAGATAGGATCGCAGCGCCGGCGCGAGGGCCGACCAAGGCGCGGTCGCGGGATCAAGATCGAGGGGGCGCCCCAGGCCCAGGGCCTCGGCTTGGCGACGCACGCTCTCTTGAACGGCCGGATCCGCCTCGGCTCGGTTTAGGTCGCGCTTCAAGGCTTCCAGATCGGGCGCGAGGCCGGCGCGGACCAGTTCGGGCATGAACCCGATCAGCACGGCGTTGGCGCGACGCTTGTTGGCCACCCCGCCATTGGCTTGCAGGGGCGTGGGCTGGATATGCGGCAGGTCATCGATCAGCAGACCGATCCAGTCGGTGCTGGACGGGCCTTCCTGCTTGCCGGGCATCAGGCTCAGCTGGGTGAACAGCGGCAGATAGGCGTCGGCCTTCCAGATCTGCCGAGCCCAGAGATAGAAGGCCGCATACTGGTGGTGCGGCGTCAGGGCGCCCTTGGACGCCAGGCCGCGATCGTCCTGCATGCCCCAGATCGGATGCGGCGCCAGGGCGATCTTGCCGAAGGTGATCAGCGGAATGACCAGGGATCGTGCCCCGTCCGCCGCGGTGTGAACCATCAGGTCGCCGGGCGGTGGGCCCCACTGGGCTTGCTGGCTCCGCCGCGCCGGGGCGGGCAGGCCGTCCCACCAGCGGCGATAGACGGCCTCGGGAATGAGCGCGACCGAGCCGTCGCGCACGCGCGCGTCGATCTCGGCCTGGGTTTTTGGATTGGAACCCTTGTCGCGCAGCATGGCCGACAGCCCCGCCTTGTCGGGCAGTGGCGCGGAACCGACGTCATAGCCCTCGGCCTTCATCCGGCCGAGCAGAGCGATCAGGCTGCCCTGGGCGTCGAGATAGCTGTCGGGATCGGAGCCGACGTCGGCGGTGTCGCGCGCCTCGCTATGGTAAGGAATGACGATGCGCTTTTCGGCGTTGGGCAAGGTCTTCAGCCGGGCCCAGCGCAGGGCGCGGGCCACGCGCCACTGCACCTGATGTTCCAGAGGCGTGTTGACCGCCGCGCCGGTCTCATCGAGCGCGCGAGCTCCGACCATCATCGGCTCGACTAATCCTTCCAGTTCACCCATCGCCAGCTGGCTGGAGCGGCTGGGCGCGAAGCCGCCGATCGCCGCCTCCCATTCTCGCGGGGTGCGCGAATAGTCGCTGGTGCAGTTGAGCACCGCCGAATCCAGGGCCTTGGCGGCGGCCGCGCCGGCGGCGTGGTCCTGATAGTCGATCCAGTTGGAGCACAGGATCAGCGCCCCGGGCGCGGGCGCCCCGCCTTGGGTGAGCAGGCTGAACGACTCGGCGCTATCCTTGCGCCACAGCGGGATCGGCAGGCCGCCCTGGCGCTCGATCTCGGCGATCAGAGCGTCGATGACCTTGGCGTTCCGGGCCAGCGCCAGACTGCGATAGAACAGAAGACCGATGCGGGGTCGGGCCGCCGCGTCCGGCAGGCGCGCGCTTTCCCAGGCCACGTAGTCGGCCAGGGTCGAGAACGGCTTGTCGGCCGCGGGATGATAGAAGGCCGAGACGGGATAGACGACCGGCGGCTGTGGCGTCCCGGCCTGGCCCAGGAGGCGCACGGCCAGATAGTCGAGCAGCCGCGCATAGTTTTCCCGCGTGCCGTTGGTCCAATAGGCCTGCAGGTCCGGCAAGCTCGCCGGATCGACATTGCCCTTGATCCAGCGCTCGCCGTTGACGACCACGACCTTGGTGCGGGCCTTGGCCGCCTCGATCTGGTCGTTGAAGTTCAAGAGTTGCGGCCCCACGCCCTCCAGCAGCACCAGATCATAGGCGGCCAGCTCGGCGTTCTCGACGCTGGGCAGCAGGCCGCCGCCCAGGCCATAGAGATCCACCTGCATCCGGGGAGCGACGTCCCGCGCGGCGCCTTGGGCGAGGTTCGGCACGGCCGCCAGTTCGATGGAGACGATGGCGACGCGCGGCTTGCGCGGCTGGTCGTCGGCCGGCGCGGCATGGACCGCCGTCGCCAATACGGCGAGCCAGGCGACCAAGGTCAGCAGGCGGGCGATCATGGCGCGGAGGGCGCGGCGGGCTTGGCGGACGAGGTTCCGGCGGCTTTGTCCTCGGGCACGTAGATCACCTTGCCGTCGGCCAGCTTGTAGGCCACGCCCAGCCGATCGCCGTCGCCCGACAGCTGGCGGTCGGTGACCTTCTGGACCGTGATCTGCTTGCCGTCTTTCTGGACCACCTCCATGCGGCCGTCGGCGCTGGTGTGGGTCAGGGTCCAGGAGGACTTCTCGTCGAACAGGCTCTTGGCCCCGAACATCGAAAACAGCGCCACGCTCATGGCGACGATGAAGGCCAGGCTCACGTCGAAGAGGTTGGCCACGCCCGACAATGGATCCTCGTCATGGACGGGAGCGGCGGGCCGCCGCGCGAACCGCAGACCGCGTCGCCTCACCACTTGGCCTCCGCCTCGTACAGGACGCGCTCGCTGGCCAAGCGCAGGTCGTCCAGATCGCGCCGGGTCCAGTCTTCCCGGACCAGGGTCAGCAGATAGGCGACGACGCCCACGGCGATGCCGACCACGGTGCTGGAAAAGGCGATGACCATGTTGCCGGCCAGGGACGGCAGGTCGCCTTGGGCCAGGCCGTTCAAGGCCGCCGACATCGGGATCAGCGTGCCCATCAGACCCAGGGACGGGCCGACCTTCACGGCGAAGCGCACACCGTTCAAACCGCGCTGGGCCCGGGCCTCGGCCCCCAGCACGATCGTCTCCAAGCGCAGTTCGAGATCGCGACTGGGATCCTGGGTCTCGATCGCCAACGCGTCTAGCGGGCCTCGCAGGCGCACGCGCCGTCGCCGGGCGCGCTGCACGGCTTCGCGCGCCGTGACGCCCAGCTGCACCAGCAGCCAGGCGACGATGGCCAGCAGGGCCAGGGTGACGGGGATGAACAGGACGCCGGCCAGTTGGCCGAGAAGGGTCTTGGCCCACATGATCAGAAGCTCCGGGCGTAGCGGGCATAGACCGCGCGGCCGGGCATCGGATAGTCGCCCTTCTCGTAATAGGTCTTGTCCAGCAGGTTGGAGACCTCCAGCCGCAGGGCGTCGCGCGGGGTCACCGCCCAGCGCCCGCTGAGGTCCACGACGGTGAAGGTGTCGTAGAGGAAGGTCCCGCCCTTGCCGCCGGTGTAGAGATAGCCCTGGCTGTTGTCGCTGTCCCAACGCTCGCCGTTGTAGCGCGCGGTCAGGGTGGTCGAGAGGCTGCCCCCGTCGGAGACCGTGGCCGAGACATTGGCCTTCCAGTCGGCGACGTTGCGGATCGGGGAGGCGAGGCCGGCCACCACGTCCTCGGCCTTAAGGATGCGCGTGGCGCTGGCCGAGAGACCAAAGCGGCCGCCGGGCAGACCCAGATAGGACCCCGCATCGAGACTGGCCGAGCCCTCAAAGCCCCGGAAGCGCGACTGGTTGGCGTTGACATAGGTGCTTTGGCGCAGGGTGGCGGTGTTGCTGAGGATCACCGAGGTGATGCGCCCGCTGGTCTTGCTGTCGAAATAGGTGATGTCGAAGGCCAGCCGCCGATCGGCGTAGCCCAGGCCAAAATCGTAGGTGGTGTTGCGTTCGGGCTTGAGGTCGGGATTGCCGTCGGTCAGGCGACGCTGGACGCCGGCGATCTCCTCGCTCTGGCCAGCCAACTGGTTGCCCTGCGGCGGCGCGAAGGCGCGCCCGGCGGTGCCGTGCGCGCGCCAGGCGCCGCTGAGCTTGAACACCAAGCCGCCGCGCGGATTGAACACCGAAAACTCGCTCGATCCGGGCTTGAAGCTGGTCAATAGCGGCGTGGCCAGGGTCTTGGCGGTGATCCAGTCCTCGCGGCCGCCGGCCGTGACGATCAGCCGATCGTCGAAGGCCCGAAACACCGCTTCGGCGAGCAAAGCCTTGCTGTCGCGGACCTCGTTGGGGCTGCTGGGCGCCTTGGCCGCGCCGGTGGCGGTGAAGGCCTTGCGTCCCAGCTCGATCCGTTGCCAGTCGAAACCATAGGTGAGGTCCAGCATTGGCGCGATCGACCAGGTGTCCTGGATCTGTGCGCCGGCATAGTCGGTCTGGGTGTTGGCCGAGCGGTAGCGGCTGGAGGGGACCGAGGCGGTCGCCGGAACGATGGTGAGGTAGTCGTAGGCGTCGTGGCTGGCGTAGCCGACCAGGGCGACGCGGTGATTGGCGGGGCTCACGGTCAGGCGAAGGTCGCCGCCCAGCCGCTCCAGGCGGGTGTCGTTGGGGGTCTGGGGATTGAAGGAGATAGGTCCCGGGGCGCTGTTGCGCAGGCGCGCGCCGTCGATCGAGCCATCGACGCGCACGATGGGCGACAGGTCCGCGCCCAGGCGAATCCGGCCCGACAGGCGGTCATAGTCGCTGTTGGCCCGCTTGGCGCCCGATCCGGTCTTGAAGTCGTCGCCCTGGTCGGCATAGCCCAGCGAGGCGTCGAAGTCGGCGCGCTCGGTGATCGAGCCGCCGGCCGACACGTCGGCCCGCCAGGTATTGAAGCTGCCAAAGCCGATGGAGGCCAGGCCCGTCGCCGACCCCTTCGAGCGCTTGGTGATGATGTTGACCACCCCGCCCATGGCCGAGGCCCCGTAGAGCGAGGAGGCCGGCCCCTTGAGGACCTCGATGTGGTCGATGCCTTCCGGCGCGATGGTGGTGAAGCTGGTCGAGCCCGACGGGCGGCCATCGACGAGCGTCAGGGTGCGGGGATTGATCGAGAACTCGAAATCTGGCCGCAGACCTCGCAGACCCACGCCCGCCAGGCCGTTGGGATACTGGATGAGGTCGACGCCGGCGTTCTTCTTGAGGATGTCGGTGAAGTTGGCCGCCACCGTGGCCTCGATCTGGGCCTGGGTCACCACCTCGACCGAGGAGGCGACGTCCTGGATTTTTGTTCCGGCGCGGTTGGCGGTGACGACGATCTGGTCCACCCCCGAGGCCTCGTCGGCCTGGACGGTCATGGGCGCCAGGGTGGCCGACAGGGCCGTAGCGGCCAGGGCGATGGATTTGAATGGCATGAGCGTCCCCGAGAAAGTTGATGACGCTATGCAATGTTATAACGTAACTATCAAGAGGTCTGGGCGCGGCTTTGCAACCTCGTCGCCGCGAGCGACGCCGGCGCCAATATCTCAAGCTCCGTAAGGACCCGTTATGCACCCCACTGTCGCCAAAACCCTGGACTTGTCGGCGATCGGCCTGAGCGCGATCTGCCTTGTCCATTGCCTGGCCCTGCCGGTGCTGGCTCTGGCGCTGCCGTTGTTCGCCGCATGGGCGGCGGCCGAATGGGTCCATGTCCTATTCGTGATGCTCGCCGCACCCTTGGCGCTATCGGCGATGATCGATTGGCCGACCCGCCGTCCCGCATCGTGGCGAGGCTTGGCCCTGGCCATTGGCGGGTTGGCGTTGATGACGGCGGGCGCCTTGGACGTTCCAAGCGCGGCCTGGGAGCGCCCCATCACCGTTATCGGCGGCTTACTCTTGGCCGGCGGGCATATTGTGAATTTGCGCGCTCGTCACGCGAACGGCGCCTGTCGGGGTCACTGAACTCAGGTCGGTGACGTAGGATCAAGAACGGATGGTGGCGCTCTCCGTTTGCCCAACAGCGAAGGTCCCGCACGTGGAGCGGTAAGATTTCGCTCGCGCGAAGGGCCTGTTTCCGGGGCGGTGCTAGGGTCCGCTACTGGCGCCGACGAGACCATGATCTTCGCATAACAAAGCGCCGCCTGAAGCAAGTCGAGGCCATTCTGGTAGGTAGCTCATTGCCTGAAGTCCGTGCGGGCGGTGGAGCTGGCTCCGTTCAACATCCGGATCAACGCCATCGCGCCGGGGCCTTTCCTGACCAATATCGGCGAGGGCCGGCTGAAACAGCGCCCAGAGCTGCGGACGCTGTTCTCGGACATGGTCCCCCTGGGACGCCTAGCTGTCGAAGCTATGAAGGTTGTTCACCCGGGGTCGGGCTGAGAAGCTGGGGTTGCGACGCTCCAACCTCCAAGCCGGGAGACCCCGGATGAACATGCACAAGAATGCTCGGCTGACGCCTGTTGGTCGAGCCCTGATGATTTTCCGCATCGAACACCAGGGCTGGTCGGTGGCGCGGGCCGCCGAGGCCTCGGGTGTTTCCCGGCGCACGGCCAGCAAGTGGCTGCAGCGGCATCGGCGGGGCGGCGAGCGAAGGCATCACGACCGCAGCTCGGCGCCGCGCCGATGTCCGCGCAAGACGCCGGCCGGGGTGGTCGAGCAGATCGGGGTGCTGCGCCGCCAGCGGATGACTGGTCCGGCCATCGCCCAGGCCCTGGGCCTGGCCCGCTCGACGGTAGGCTTGATCCTGCGGCGACTGGGCCTGGGCAAGCTGACGGCCCTGGATCCGAAGGTCCCGATCGTCCGCTACGAACGCGCCGCGCCCGGCGAGATGATCCACCTGGACATCAAGAAGCTGGGCAAGTTCAACACCCAGGGCCACCGCGTCACCGGCGACCCTCGCCTGGGCCGCTCGCGCAAGGCCGGCTGGGACTTCCTGCACGTCTGCGTCGATGACGCCTCGCGCCTGGCCTATACCGAGGTCCTGCCGTCCGAAGGCCAGCACGATACGACCGCCTTCCTCCAACGCGCCCTGGCCTGGCTCGCCCGCCACGGCGTCACCGTCCAGCGGGTGATGACCGACAACGGCTCGGCCTATCGCTCCAAGCTGTTCGCCAAGGCCCTCCAGGCCGCCGGCGCCAGGCACGTGCGAACCCGGCCCTACACCCCTCGCACCAACGGCAAGGCCGAGCGCTTCATCCAAACCAGCCTGCGCGAGTGGGCCTATGGCCGGCCCTACGCCTGCTCGGACGACCGCGCCAAGGCCATCAAGCCCTGGACGGACGCCTACAACCTCAAGCGTCCACACGCCGGCATCAAAGGCCTCACCCCCTGGCAGCGTGTGAACAACCTTCTTGGAAACGACACCTAGCTCAGGTCGATGAAATCAAGGGTCTGGCGCTCTTGCTGGCCTCGCCCGCGGGGAGCTTCATCACCGGGACGGTGATCCCGATCGATGGCGGCGCGACCCGCGTCTCGACACGCGGGAACTACACGGCCTGGCAGCTTGCTAGGGGCCGTGCGGCGGAAAAGGTCGTGCCGCTGCAAGCAAGTGCTGGCGAGTATCCCCGCGTAACCCTACCGCTACACATAAAAAGGGAGGGGAAGTTGCCTAGGATCACGAGTTTCGTTTCCACATCTCTGTTCGCCTTGCTGGCGGCCGGGGCTGTTTCGGCCCAGACCACGACGTCCAGTGACGCGGCCCAGGCCCCGGAAGCCGTTTCGGTCGAGGAGGTGGTCGTCACCGGGTCGCGGGTGCGCACGACCTATAATTCTCCAACCCCGGTCAACGTGGTCGGCGCCGAGCGCATGCAGCAGCTGGCGATCCCGGACGTCGCCACGGCGCTGAACCAGATTCCGTCATTCCGCGCCACGGCCTCGTCCTCGACGATCCTGTTCCGCGTTAATGGGGCGATCGGCGGCAATACGCCCGACCTGCGCGGCCTGGGGACAAGCCGCACCCTGGTGCTGGTCGACGGCCGTCGCTTCGTGCCCAGCCTCGACTCCGGCGGCGTGGACCTCAACAGCGTGCCCAACGCCCTGGTCAAGCGCTCGGAAGTGGTCACCGGCGGCGCCTCGGCCGCCTACGGGGCCGACGCCGTGGCCGGCGTGGTCAACCTGATCCTCGACACCAAGTTCAACGGCTTCAAGGCCGACGCCAGCATCGGCCGCAGCGAGCACGGCGATGGCGAGAACTACTTCTTCTCGGCGGCGGGCGGCAAAGGCTTCGCCAGCGACCGCGGCCACATCATCGGCGGCTTCGAGTACCGGAAGGACGAGGGCGTCGGCAACTGCTTCACCCGCGACTGGTGCGCCAAGCTGACCAACTTCGTGCCCAACCCGGGCTATATCGGGGGCGTCAGCACCAACGGCCTGCCCGCCACCCTGGTGCTGGACAACGTCTACTTTGTCTACGCCCCGACCGGGGTGCTGCTGAGCGCCGTCCAGACCGTGGGCGGGGTCAAGACGACCCTGGGCCAGCAGGTCAACAACACCGGCGCCACCGCCCTTCCTGCCGCCCTGCGCGGCCTGCAGTTCAACACCGCCGGCGACGCCCTCGTGCCGTTCCAGTTCGGCAACTACCTCAGCGGCACATTCATGCAGGGCGGCGACGCGGCCGCCAGCAACAACTGGGGCTGGGGCAACCCGCCGCTGGTCGCGCCGACCTCGCACGCCTCGGGGATGGTCCATGTCGACTACGACCTGACCCCCAAGGTCCAGGCGTTCGGCGAGTTCATCTACAGCCAGACCAAGGGTGGCCCGGTGCGCACCTCGGTGCTGCTGCAGGCTCCGGCCGGCGGCGCCAATGGCATCGATATCAACAACCCGTTCATCTCGCCGACGGTGCGGGCCCAGATCCTGGCGGCCAATCCGAACATCACGGCGATCAACGTCAACACCGCCGTGGCCCAGGGCGGCGACACGGTGGTGGCGTCCAGCACCAACGACATCTATCGCTTCGTCGCCGGCGTGAAGGGTGAGCTCTTCAAGGACTGGCGCTGGGACGCATCGTACGAATACGGCCAGACCGACAGTGAGACGGTCGTCAAGAACACGCGCCTGGCCTCGTTCGACACCCAGGCGACCAACGCCATCACGCCGCCGGCCGGCTATACCGGCACGATCTACCGCACGCCTTGGGGCGCGCCGGTAATCTGCGCCTCGTCCGTGGCCAACCCCGCCGACGGCTGCCTGCCGGTCGACCTGTTCGGCGCGAACCTCAGCCCCGACGCCAAGGCCAAGTACTTCAAAGACGAATGGATGACCCGCAAGATCACCCAGCATGACGTCATGCTGAACGTGCGCGGTTCGCTGTTCAGCCTGCCGGCCGGCCCCGTCCAGGTCGCGTTCGGCGGCGAGTTCCGTCGCGACGAGGTGTCGGGCGACGTCGACACGCTGACCAAGACCGGACAGTTCGCCGCGCCGCAGGTCACGGCCCTGCCGGCGGTGCTGAGCAAGGTCACCGAAGGCTATGTCGAGGCCAACATCCCGCTGCTGGCCGACCTGCCGCTGGCCAAGAGTCTGTCAGTCGACCTGACCGGCCGCGCCACCCACTACAGCCGTTTCGGCAACGCCAAGCCCTGGAAGGTCGGCGTCGAGTATCAGCCCAGCGACCAGATCCTGGTGCGCGTCACCCGCTCGGCCGACATCCGGGCGCCGTCCGCGGCGGAGTCCAATCCCAACACGGTACAGACCTTCCTGCCGCTCAACGACCCGTTCAGCGGGACCAACCACCTGATCGGCGCCCTGGCCGGCGGCAATCCCAACCTGCAGCTGGAACGGGCCAAGACCACCACGGCTGGCGTCGTGCTCAAGCCTGAGTTTCTGTCGGGCTTCCACGCCTCGGTGGACTGGTACGACATCACGGTGCGCAACGCGATCGACTCGGTCTCGGCCCCGAACATCCTGTCGGCGTGCGCCAGCAAGAACCTGCTCTGCAACTTGATCACCTTCAGCGGCGCGGCCAAGGCCAGCCCGGTGACGTCGGTGCTGTCCAACTTCCAGAACGTCGCCGAACTGCACGCCGAGGGCTACGAGTTCCAGTCCGACTACACGATCCCGGACGTCGTGGGCGGGATCATGACCTTCCAGCTCAACGCCAACTATGTGAAGGATCTGAAGTCGATCGGCGGCACGGGCCTGGTCACCCGGATGAACGGCGTCACGGGCAACGCTGGTTCGCTGGCCGGCATCGCCGGCGTGCCGAAGTACAAGGTGGACGGCGTGGTCGCCTACAGCCGTCCGGGTTGGGGCCTGGCCGCGCACCTGCGCTACATCCCCAAGAGCATCCTGGACCCGACCAAGGTCGGGCCCGAGGACGCGGGCTACAACGTCAACTTGGCCACCAGCGTCACCACCAACCGGGTCAGCTCGCGGTTCTATCTGGACCTCTCGGGTTCGGCCCAGCTGCCGTCGCTGTTCGGCAGCAGCAAGACCGAGCTCTACGGCGGGATCACCAACGTGCTCGACGAGGCCCAGCCACCCGAGCTGCGCCTGTTCGGCAACCCGCTGCAGTACGACACGGTCGGCCGCGCGTTCCGTATCGGCGTCCGGGCCGCCTGGTAGGCGCTGGCCCGCTCGAAGACGGCGCTACTCTCCTTCCTCCCCGGGGCGGCGCTGTTCTTCTCTTCCAACCCCGATGCGGCCCTACCGCATCGGGGTTTCTTTGTGCGCGGCGGACGCGGGCGACAAAAAAGCGCCCGCCGGCAAGGGCGGGCGCTGGAGTGGGGAAATAGGGTCTGGCGAGGCTACCAGGCCGCTTCGTAGATGGTCCGGACGTCCGCTTCGGTGAGGACCCGGGGGTTGCGATCCAACAGGCGGGTGACCTTCATGGCCGCGGTGGCCATGCGCGGGATGGCGTCGCGCGCGATCCCGAAGTCCGACAGCCGGCGCTTGATCCCGCAGGCGTCGGCCAGGGCGATGACGCGCTCGACGCCGGCCAGGGCGTCGGCCATCGGATCGCCGGAGGATGCGACGCCCAACGCCTCGGCGATCGCCGCGTAGCGCGCGGGAGAAGCCTCGATGTTCAGGCGCAGGACATGCGGCAGCAGCAAGGCGTTGGCCACGCCGTGGGCGATGTGGAATTCGCCGCCCAGCGGATAGGCCAGGGCGTGCACCGCCGCGGTGTTGACCGGACCCAGGCACAGGCCGCCGTAATAGCCGGCGATCATCATCGCCGATCGGGCGTCCAGGTCCTCGCCGTTCTTACAGGCGCGCTCCAGGTTCTGGGCGATCAGACGAATGCCGCCCAGGGCATAGACGTCGATCATCGGGTGGGCGAAGCGATTGGCGTAGGCCTCGATGCAGTGGGTGAGGGCGTCAAGGCCCGTCGCGGCTGTCACCGAGGGCGGCATGGTCACGGTCAGGGCCGGATCCAAATAGGCCGCATCGGGCACCAGGTGGGGGCTGACAACGCCCTTCTTCAGGTCCTCGTCCTCGTCGCCCAGGATGGCGATCGGCGTGACCTCGCTGCCGGTGCCGGCGGTCGTCGGCACGCAGGCCAGCCACAGCGGCCGACCTGCGACCAGGTCAGTTCCGAGCACGTCCATGATGCCCTGGCGGCCGTCGAACAGGGCCGCGACCAACTTGGCCACGTCCATGGCGCTGCCGCCGCCCAGGCCGACGACGGCGTCGGCCGCGCAGGCGCGGGCGGCGGCCAGGGCCGCATCGAATTCCTTGAGGGTCGGCTCGCCGGCCAGATCGCGCCAGAGCGTGGCGCAGACGCCTTCGGCCTCCAGCGCCTCGACCAACGGCCGGCACAGGAACAGGGTCGGCTGGGTGGTGACGATGAACACCGATCGCGCGCCGCGGCTCACAAGATCCGCCGCGCATTTCGCCAAGGCTCCGGGGCCGAACGTGAGCGCGCCCACATTGACCATGCTCACGAGCCTCTGTTTCCCCGACCCCATCACGCAAGCTTTCCTGTTGTCCGTTTGGAAAAGGAGTAGGACCGGCCAGGGGCCGGGACTTGCTCATAGAGGCAGCCCGACTTGCACCGGGCCGGGCCAACGCCTTGAAAAACCACCGGTGTCGCCGCGCGGAAAGATTGGCGCCGTTGAGGGCAAGGCCTGGCGCCAGAAGCGGTTTACGGGGAGCGGCTGTTCTCTCGCGAGGACGTTCCAGGCATGATACTCAACGTCGTGATCTCTCGAGGAGGCCCGCGTGGCTCGCCGATCTTCTGTCCGGCACGGTGACGACACCCTGGCGCCCGAAGGCGAGGTGCTCGATCGGGCCGAGGCTGGCCGGCGGCGCATCCGGCGCGCGCCTGGCTTCGTCGAGGAGGTCTTCGAGGTCATCCGGGCCGATATCATGTCCTTGGCCATCCCGCCGGACACACGGATTTCGATCGACAGCCTGGCGCGGCGTCTGGACGTCTCCCAGACACCCATCCGCGAAGCGCTCAGCATGCTGGAAGCCATCGGCCTGGTCACCAAGCGCCACTTCGTCGGCTATTGCAGCGCGCCGCAGCTGAACCGCCGCGAGCTGGACCAGCTCTACGAGGTGCGCCTGCTGATCGAACCCTTCGCCGCCCGTCGCGCGGCCGAGCAGATGGACGACCATGCGATGGCCGACCTGGTCGCCCTGGCCGACGCCATGACGCCGGGCGAGTCGCGCCAGTCCTACGACAAGTTCGCCGACCAGGATTCTGAGCTGCACGACCTGATCGCGACCGGCAGCGGCAATCCGATCATCCGCGACACCCTGTCGCGCCTGCACTCGCACCTGCACATCTTCCGCCTGCGCTTCCACAGCGAGGTGACGACCGAAGCGGTCAACGAGCACGCGGACCTGATCGCGGCCCTGACCGCACGCGATCCCGACGCGGCCGAAAAGGCGATGCGCGAGCACATTCAGCGCTCCTATGCCCGGGTGGTGCCGTTCGCGGACGAATAGGTCCCGAACAAAAGGAAGAATTACAATCGACTAGTGCTTTTCGTCGACGGGCCCCGCGGCTCGCGCGGCGCGTTCGCACATGCCTGTAGCGGCACAAAAAGCGCCGCAATACGAAAGCGTCGAAAATGCCGCTTCTCATATTTCCTATATGATATAGGAAAGGGGTCAGGGAGGGCACACTCCCGGCTAGGGGAGGCGCTGAATGAACGTCTTCAACACCAACGATCTGACAGGGCGCGCCGCGCCCGGCGGCTGGGCGGGCCTGTTCGCCAGCCAGATCGAGGCCATGGAATTCAAGCCGGCCAGGCCCGACGCCTTCATGGCCGAGCTGGCCGGCAGCGACCTGGGGCCGCTGCACATCGCGCGGCTCACCTGCGGTCGCACCACCGTCGAGCGCGGCGCCGCGCAGATCGCCCACAAAGGCGCTTCGACCTACCTGCTGATGCTGCAGGTGCGCGGCGAGGCCGAGGTCAGCCACTATGGCAACACCACGACCCTGGCCGAGGGCGACTTTGTCCTCTGCGACAGCGGCGCACCGCTGAAAATCCGCTTCTCGGGCGATGTCGAGACCCTGATCCTGAAGGTCGCGGCCTCGACCCTGCGGGACTATCTGCCTTCGCCCGAAGGGTTTTGCGGCCGAGCCTTGCGCGCCGACGAGGGATTGACCGCCGCCGCGGCCGCCATGGCGCTGAACCTGTTCGGTCGCCTGGAGGCGGGTCTGTCGCTGCACTACCAAGACCGGGTCGCGCGCCAATTGCTGGACATCGTCGCCACGGCCTACGCCCTGGCCTTCGACACCTCCAACGCCCGCTCATCGGTGGTCAGCGGCCGCTGCGCGGCGGTGAAACTCTATATCGAGCAGCATCTGCGCGATCCAGAGCTGACGCCATGCGGGGTGGCGGCGGGCACGAAGCTTTCGACGCGCTATCTTCGGATGATCTTCGCCAGCGAGAACGAGACGGTGTCGGCCTACATCCTGCGCCGAAGGCTGGAGCAATGCGCCCGTCAGATCGCCGACCCGGCTTGGCGCGGCCATTCGATGACCGAGATCGCCTTCGGTTGGGGCTTCAACAGCGCTCCGCACTTCACCCGCACCTTCCGCGACCGCTTCGGTCTCCCGCCGCGCGAGTACCGTCGGCTGAAGCTGGAGGAAGAGGGCGGCGCCTTCGGCGCGCGGACGCGTCGCGCGGCCTGATGCAACGTACAGACATGGGGTTGAGCTTGACTACGATGGAAGTCCACCGGGCCTCTCTTGCGCGACCGGAGCTGCTCCGCTCGCGGGCCTATTACGCGGGCGCATGGCGGAGCGCGGAGAGCGGCGAGATGGTCGCGGTGACCGATCCGTTCTCGGGCGAGACCCTGGCCGAAGTGGCCTGCGTCGGCGAGCGGGAAATCCGAGCCGCCATCGTGGCGGCGGAGACCGCGTTCGCGACCTGGTCGCGGACCCTGAACCGCGACCGCGGTCTGCTGCTGCGTCGCTGGCTGGAACTGATCGAGCGCGACAAGGAAGACCTGGCCCGCTTGATCACGTTGGAAAACGGCAAGCCCCTGAAGGAGGCCCGGGCGGAGGTCGCCTATGGCGCCAGCTTCATCGAGGTCTATGCCGATATGGCGGCCGGCGTCCTGGGCGAAATCCTTGCGCCCAACGCTCCTGGCCGCCGGCTGATGGCCGAGCGCGAACCGGTCGGGGTGTGCGCGGCGATCACGCCGTGGAACTTTCCTATGGCCATGCTGACGCGCAAGATCGCGCCAGCCCTCGCGGCGGGCTGCACGATAGTCTGCAAGCCGGCCAGCGAGACCCCGCTGACCGCCCTGGCCCTGGCGGCCCTGGCCGAGGAGGCCGGGATCCCGCCGGGCGTCCTCAGCGTGCTGGTCAGCGCCCCGGCGCTGTTCGGCGACATCGTCACCAGCTCGAGCGTGGTGCGCAAGATCACCTTCACCGGCTCCACGCCCGTTGGGGCCAGGCTGATGGCGGCCTCGGCCCCGACCATCAAGCGCCTGTCGCTGGAGTTGGGCGGCAACGCGCCGCTGCTGGTCTTCGACGACGCCGACCTCGACGCGGCCGTCGAGACGGCCATGGTCGCCAAGTTCCGCAATGGCGGCCAGAGCTGCATCGCCGCCAACCGGATCTATGTCCAGCGCGGCGTCTACGACGCCTTCCTCTCGGCCTTCCAGGCCCGGATCGAGGCGTTGAGGGTCGGTGACGGCCTCGACCCGGCCACCGACATCGGGCCGCTGATCAGCGCCCGCGCGGTCGAGAAGGTCGAGCGACATCTCGACGAGGCGGTGGCCGGCGGCGCCCGCCGCGTCACGGGCGGCAAGGCCGAGTCGGGCCTGCTCTCGCCGCCGACCCTGGTCGCCGACGTGGCCAGCGACGCCCTGCTGACCCGCGAGGAGACCTTCGGCCCTCTCGCCGGAGTGATCCCGTTCAAGACCTATGATCAGGCCATCGCCCGGGCCAACGACACACCCTTCGGTCTGGCCGCCTATGTCTGCTCGACCCGGCCAGAGACCATCGCCCGGGCTGGACGCGACCTGGAGACCGGCATGGTCGGGATCAACACCGGCCTGATCTCGACGGCCGCCGCGCCGTTCGGCGGGGTGAAGTCGTCGGGGATTGGCCGCGAGGGCTCGCACCACGGCCTCTCGGAGTATCTGAACTACAAATATCTGTGCCAGGCTGGCCTTTAAGGCCAGGGGGAGTGTCGACGATGCGTCAGAACAAGAAGATCATCATCACCTGCGCGCCGACCGGCTCGATCCATACGCCGTCGATGTCGCCGCATCTGCCGATCACCCCAGACCAGATCGCCAACGCGGCCATCGAGGCGGCGGCGGCCGGCGCTTCGATCCTGCATCTGCACGCGCGCGATCCTGTCGACGGTCGCCCCAGCCCCTCGGCCGAGCACTTCGGGGCCTTCCTGCCGCGCATCAAGCAAGCCACCGACGCGGTGATCAATATCTCGACCGGCGGCAGTTCGACCATGACCCTTGATGCGCGCCTGGAGGCGGCCTTCGCCTTCAAACCCGAGGTCTGCTCGCTGAACATGGGCCCGCTGATCTTCGACTTCAGCGGCGCCGGCGCACGCGTCGAGCATTGGCGGCATGAGTGGGAGCGCGAGTACGTCGAAACCTCGCGCGGCAGGATCATGTACAACGACAACGCCTATATCGAGCGCATCATGCGCGAGATCGGCCAGGGCCTCGGCACGCGCTTTGAGTTCGAGTGCTACGATATCGGCCATCTCTACACACTGGCGCACTTCGCCGAGCGCGGGCTGATCAAGCCGCCGTTCCTGATCCAGGGCGTGTTCGGAATCCTGGGCGGCATCGGACCGGACGTGCGCAATTTGGCCCACATGGTCACGGTCGCCGACAGCCTGTTCGGCGACGACTACGTGTTCTCCGCCTTCGCCGCCGGCCGTCACCAAATGCCGTTCTGCACCCAGAGCGCGCTCCTGGGCGGTAACGTCAGGGTGGGGCTGGAAGACAGCCTCTATATCGGCCGCGGCGAGCTGGCGACGTCCAACGCCGAGCAGGTGACCAAGATCCGCACGATCATCGAGGCCCTGGGCCTGGATGTCGCCAAACCCGACGAGGCCCGCCAGATGCTGGACCTCAAGGGCGGCGACGCGGTCGGCTTCTAGAACGACACTGGAAGGAACACGATCATGACGGACAAGGGCGTCTTCCTGGTGACCGGCGGCAGCCGCGGGATCGGCGAGGCCATCGCCCGCTCGGCGGCGGCGGAAGGTTATTTCGTGCTGCTGACCTATGTCGGCCAAGCCGACCGGGCGCGGGGCGTGGTCGAGACCATCCGCGCGGCGGGCGGCCAGGCCGACGCCGTGCGGGCCGACACCGGTGTCCCGGCCGACGTGGCCCGGATGTTCGAGGCGGCGGATCAGCATGGCCGGCTCTCGACCCTGGTCTACAACGGCGGCATCACCGGCGGCGTGGGCCTGCTGGCCGACCAGACCGACCAGACCCTGGAGCACGTCATCGCGGTCAATCTCACCGGCGCTCTGATCAGCTGCCGCGAGGCTGTGAAGCGGATGTCGACACGGCTGGGCGGGCAGGGCGGCGCGATCGTCCTGCTCTCGTCACGCGCCGCGACCCTGGGCTCGCCGAACCAGCACCTGTGGTACGCCGCCTCGAAGGGCGGGGTCGACAGCCTCAATCTGGGCCTGGCTCGCGAGGTGGCGGGCGAGGGGATCCGGGTCAACTGCGTCTCGCCAGGCCCGATCGCCACTGAGATCCACGCGCCGGGCCGCCTGGAGGCGATCCGCGACTCCCTGCCGATGAAGCGTGAAGGCACGCCCGAGGAAGTGGCCGCCGCCGTGATGTTCCTGGTGTCGGAGGCGGCGTCGTACGTCGCCGCCGCCAACATCGAAGTCGCGGGCGCGCGCTGACCGTGACCGTCGAGGCGCCCATCGTCGACTGCCACGCGCACGTCTTCACGCGGGATCTGCCGCTGATCGCCGACGCCTGGAACGCGCCGGCCTATGACTACACGCCTCAGGACTATCTGGCCGCGCTGGACCACCACGGCGTCCATTTCGGCGTCCTGTCGGGCCTGAGCATCTCGGGGACCTACAACGCGTACACGATCGCCGCGGCCAAGCTGAGTCCGCGCCTGCGCGCGACCGCGATCGTGGAGCCCGGCGCCGATCCCTACGTCTTGCGTCAGATGCGCGACGACGGTGTGGTCGGCATCCGCTTCCAATTGGTCCGCAAGGCCGCGCCGCCCGACTTCACCGACGAGGCCTACCGCCTGCTGTTGCGTCGCGTGCGCGATCTGGACTGGCACGTCCATCTCGCGATCGAGGGCGAGCGGATGCAGCCAACCCTGGCGGCGCTGGAAGCCTCCGGCGTCAAGCTCGTCCTGGACCACTTCGCCCATCCCGAGCCTGACAAGGGCGTCGCCTGTCCGGGCTTCCAGTCGGCGATCGACGCCGTGCAGCGCGGCAAGGCCTGGATCAAGCTGGCCGCCGGTTTCCGCCTAGGCGGACCGGACGCCTGGCGCGAGCCGGACCTGCCGCGCGCCGAGGCCATCGCGCAGGCCGCCGCCGCCGAGCTGATGAGCCGCGTCGGGCCCGAGCGCCTGCTGTGGGGCAGCGACGCGCCATTCGTTGGCTACGAGGGCTGCATGACCTACGACCGCGCCCTCGCCCAGCTTCAGGCCTGGGCGCCCGACCCGGCGACACGGCGGGCGCTCTCGGACACGGCGCTGCGGTTCTACTTCGCCTGAGGCGGCAAATTTCGGCGCCCGTCAAGACAAGTTCCCGGACGCTCGCGCGATACGCTGGATCGGATACGGTCCTGACCAACAAGAGACGCGGGACCTCCCGCGCGGAGCAGAGGATGGAACGCCCATGATGGCCTGGTACCGCGAGGCGGACCGCAAGACCCGTCGCGTCTTCTGGACGTGCGGCGCCGGCTGGGCGATGGACAGCGCCGACGGCCTGGTCTTCCAGTACATGATCCCAGTGCTGGTCGCCGCCTTCGGCATGACCCTGGCCGAAGCCAGCTACATCGCCTCGGCCAACTACATCGCCGCCGCCTTGGGCGGCTGGCTGGGCGGCTGGCTCAGCGACCGGTTCGGCCGGGCCCGCATCCTGCAGCTGACCATCCTGTGGTTCTCGTTCTTCTCGTTCGTCTCGGGCTTCGCCCAGAACTACGAGCAGCTGTTCGCCGCGCGGATCCTGCAGGGGATCGGCTTCGGGGCCGAGTGGGCGGTCGGCGCTGTGCTGCTGGGCGAGATGATCGCGCCCAAGCATCGGGGCAAGGCGCTGGGCGTCGTGCATAGTGGCGCGGCGATCGGCTCGGGGATCGCCGCGCTGCTGGCCGGCCCGTTCGCCGCCATGTTCCCAGCCGACATCGGCTGGCGCGCGGTGTTCTGGATCGGCCTCTTGCCGGCGCTGCTGGTGTTCTTCGTACGTCGGGGCTCGGACGATCCCGAAATCTACCGCGCCGCCCAGCGGCGCGCCGCCGAGACCGGCCGCAAGCCGATGATCGCCGACATCTTCGGCAAGCGCGTCCTGCGCACCACCGTCCTGGCTTCGCTGTTGTCGCTGGGCACGCAAGGGGCGGCCTTCGCCATCAGCGCCTACCTGACCAGCTTCCTGACCTTGGAGCGCCACATGAGCGTCTCCCTGGCCGGGACGTGCGTGATGATCAACAGCGCCGGCGGATTCTTCGGCTTCCTGGTCAACGCTTATATCTCCGACCGGATCGGACGCCGCGGTGCGTTCCGCCTGTTCGGCGTCGGCTTCATCCTGTCGGCGGCGATCTACCTGTTCGCCCCGGTGGGCGACGCCGCCGCCTTCCTGATCCCGGCCGGCTTCGTCTACGGCTTCTTCCAATTCGGCATCTACGCCTCGTTCGGCCCGTACTTCACCGAGCTCTTCCCCACCGAGGTGCGCGCGACGGGCCAGGCCTTCGCCTACAACCTGGGCCGCGGCGGCAGCGCGCTGCTGATCACCGGGGTGGCCATCCTGGCCAAGACCCTGCCGCTGAGCGTGGCCATGGCCGTGCTGGCGATCCTCGCCATGACCGGCTCGTTCCTGACCACCCTGCTGCTGCCCGAAACGGTCGGGCGCGAACTGCACAGCCTGGATGACGACCCCGCCGCCGAGGCGGCGGGCAAGCAACAGCGCCCTGTCGAGCAAGACGCCGTCCCCGCGCCCAATACGGTCGGCTGAGACCTTTCTTAAGGACCCGATAGATGTACGATCCCAAGCTTGCCGAACTGACCTTTGAGCTGCAACAGCAGCTGGCCGACTACTGGCACGAAATCGACACCAACGGCGGCCGCCAGGCCCACGGCTATTACACCGACGACGCTGTATTCCACGGCCAGAAAGCGTCGTACGAGGGCAAGGACAAGATTCAGGCCTTCTACGACTG
This sequence comes from Caulobacter sp. ALps2, assembly GCF_058681635.1. Taxonomy (NCBI): domain Bacteria; kingdom Pseudomonadati; phylum Pseudomonadota; class Alphaproteobacteria; order Caulobacterales; family Caulobacteraceae; genus Caulobacter; species Caulobacter sp. ALps2. The sequence goes on along the minus strand of NZ_CM178743.1, from coordinate 753,583 downwards.
GCGCATCGCCCAAGGGCCGCGCCTGGCCGTCCACAGCTTCACCAACTTCCGCGCCTGGTTCACCGGCGAGGATACGGCCGAGAGCAGTTGCTACCTCTTCCTGTACGCCGCCAACGGCGAGAAGACCCTGCGGAGCGAGCCGCCCATCTCGATCTCGATGGCCACGGACAAGTACCAGCGCGTCGGCGACCGCTGGCTCTGCACCTATCGCCGGTTCGAGCACTGGTTCGAGGGCGACACGCCCATCACCAACCCCAAGCTCTGATCAGCGCCCCAGAAGAGAGGTCGACCGATGTCCACCATGTACGCCGACGCGGATCCCCGCTCGAAACTGGCGACCGCTACGGCCGCCGCCCCGCCGACCAACACCGACGGCTTCGGCGCCTCGTCCTATGCCCTGTTTGGCGAAAACCCGCCGCAGATCGACGACGATACCGGCCGCACCTGGCTGACGCGCGGGGCCAACTTCATCGTCGCCTACACCCTGGCCAAGCCAGGCGCGATGCTCGAGCGCAAGGACCAGGTCGACGAGTACGTGCTGCTGATCGAGTCCCCGGAGCCCCGGGCGCTGATCAAGGCCGGCGGCGAGACGGTCGAGATGACGGGCGAGCACATCGCCTTCATCCCACCGGGCGACAGCCGCATCGAGCTGCCCGAAGGCGGCGAGATCGTGCGGTTGTTCACCACGGCCTCGGAGGACCTCGTGGCCCTCTGCTCGAACGTCGAGACCTACGCGAACGGCGCGCCGCACATCCCGCCGCTGGTCCGCTGGCCCGATCCGCCGGGCGGCTTCAAGGTTCGCGAGTATTCGCTGAACGTCCCCGCCAAGGAGGGGCGTTTCGGCCGCATCTGGCGCTGCACGACGTTCATGATCAACGTGTTCGAGCCGGCCGCGCCGCGTGATCCTAACAAGCTGTCGCCTCACTTCCATGACGACTTCGAGCAGGGGTCGCTGGCCCTGGGCGGCAGCTTCGTCCATCACCTGCGCTGGCCGTGGACCGCCAAGCTGTCGGACTGGCGCGATGACGAGCACGTGACGTGTCCGGCGCCATCGATCGCGGTGATCCCGGCCAGGGCGATCCACACCTCGGCCTCGGTCGCGCCAGGCATGGGCAATCTGCTGGTCGACATCTTCTCGCCGCCGCGCAAGGATTTCTCCGACATGGCCGGATGGGTGCTGAACGCCGAAGATTACCCCGCGCCGACGGAAGCCTGATGCACCCTCACAGTGAGATCCAGCGTCGGTTCCGCCAGCGTCTCGAGGGCCGTGAACGGTTGCTCGGCACGTTCCTGAAGACCGCCACCGGCCACGCCACCGAGATCCTGGGCGGCGCGGGCTTCGACTTCGTGGTGGTCGACGCCGAGCACGCGCCGTTTTCGACGAGCGACATCGACCTGATGATGCTGGCCGCCCGCGCGGCCGGTATCCCCAGCGTGGTTCGCGTGGCGTCCAGCGACGAGCACCACCTGCTGCAGGCGTTGGACTGTGGCGCGGCGGGGGTGCTCACGCCGCATGTGACCAGCGCCGCCAAGCTGCGCGAGATCGTCTCGGCCTGCCGCTATCACGGCGGCGCGCGAGGCTTTTCCAACTCGCCGCGGGCGGGGGAGTTCGGGGCGAGGGGCTTTTCCGACCACATGGCCAACGCCGATGCCTCAACGTCGATCATCGCCATGATCGAGGACCCCGAGGCGATCGAGCAACTGGACGAGATCTTCACGGTCGAGGGCCTGACGGCGGCCTTCATCGGACGCGGCGACCTGTCGGCGCGGCTCGGCGCGCCGACCGTCAGCGATCCGATAATCGCCGAGGTGGTGGCGCGGATCACCAAGGCCGCGCGCAGACACAACGTCCCGCTGATCGCCCACGTCGGCTCGGGCGCCGATCCCGACGTGGCCCGGCTAGGGGAGGCGGGGGTGACCGGCTTCCTGATTTCGTCCGACCAAGGCCTGCTGCGCCAGGGCGCCTTGGCCGCGCGCGAGGCTTTCGACGGTCAGGCCTGATGGACAAGCTTTTTGACACCCACGCCCATCTGATCGCCGACGACTGGACGCGCTATCCGGCCCGGCCGTTCACGCCTGACCTGCCGGTCCCCGATCGCCCGAGCTACAGCGTCACGGTCGACGCCCTGATCGGCATGATGGACGCGCACCAGGTCGAGCGCGCCTGCCTCGTCCAGCGCGGCCACGTCTACGGCTACGACAACAGCTATATCCTGGACGCCGCGCACGAGCATCCCGGGCGGCTGCACCCCGTCGTCATCTTGGACACTCAGGACCCCCAGACCCCGGCGCTCTATCGCGAGATGGTCCGTGATCACCACTGCCGTGGCTTCCGGATGGCCAACGCCCGGCCCTGGCTGCTGGACACGGCCTGGATGAGCTCGCCAGCGGCCATGGAGGTCTGGAAGGCCTGCGCCGATCTCGGCACGCCGATGACCATGATCATGTTCATGAATCAGCTGCCGTACCTGCTGCCCCTGGTGAAGATCATCGCCCGGCGGTTCCCGGACCTGCCGATCCTGCTGGACCACGGCGCCATGCCGTTCGGTATGACCCAGTACGAGGTCAAGCTGGCGGAGGAGGCGGGCGAGACGGTGGTCATGCCGCCGGCCCCGGACTTCGGCATTGACCGCACGATCAGGATCTTCGAGGAGGTCCCAAACGTCCATTTCAAGTTCACCGAGATCAATTTCGAGCGTTGCGTCGCCGCGGACGTGCGCGCCGCGCGGATCGTCCGACGCATGGTCGACAGCTTCGGACCCGACCGCCTGATGTGGGGGTCGGATATCGGCCAAAGCATGCGCTGGACCTATGCCGAGAAGACGCGGATGGCCTTTGAGGCGACCGATTTCTTGAGCCCGGAAGAGCGTCGCAATGTCCTGCACGGCAATGCGCTCCGCCTTTACAGCCTTTAGAATTCTATCGTCGAAGCTCCCGAATTGGAATGGTAGCTAACAGCCGCGGATGTCTAGTTGCCGGAAGACAGGCAATGTCGGCTAGTGGCGCTGCCCGGCCGCGAAATACTTCCCGACTTGTGCCGCATGGCGAGCTGCGCACTTGACGGCTACCGGGCCGAGCCGAGCTCGTGCCGACGTTTGACCCTTTGCGGTGGCGGCGCGTTGGTGAAGATTGGAGGTGACGGCGGGGCGGGATTACGGTTTGGCATGACACGCGAGACGATGGTCAACGGCCTGGGCCTAGTCTCGACCTGCGTCTGCCTGCTGCTGGTCGTGTTCCTCCTGTCGGCGCGGTCGAAGATCGCGACCGCCAACCGCTTCCTGGCGGGATTCCTGATCCTGACCGCCCGGCTTTCGGCGGACGTCTCTTGATGGTGCTGGACGGGGTTGGCTGGCGGAGAGGGTGGGATTCGAACCCACGGTGCCCTTCCAGGCACGCCGCATTTCGAGTGCGGTACATTCGACCACTCTGCCACCTCTCCAGGCCGCCGGTCCAGGAGGCTTTTGGGCCTCCCGAGGTCGAGGGCGCGATGTCTAACGGCGTCGCCGCCGGGACGCAAGCCCTTCCGTCGCGCTTTTTTCGGATCAGCCTTTTGGTCGCAGAATCATCTGGGTGCAGCGGAAAAGGGCGATGGTCTTGCCGGTGGTTTCGTTGGTCACCACGGCGTCCCAGACCTGGGTGTTGCGGCCGCCATGGACCAGCTTGGCCTCGACCGCCACGCCGCCTTCGCGGGCGGTGCCCAGGAAGTTCGACTTCAGCTCGATGGTGGTGAAGCTGGACCCGCCCTCGGGCAGGGAGATCATGCAGCCATAGCCGCTGGCCGAGTCGGCCAGGGCGATGACGCTGGCGGCGTGCAGGAAGCCATTGGGGGCCATGTGCCGCTTGTCGACGTCGAAGCGGCCCTTCACCAGGCCCGGCCTGGCCTCCAGCCATCGCAGACCCAGCAGGTCGGGCAGGGAGCCGGCCTGGCCGGCGGTCAGGGCTTCGCTGAAATCCTCGGCCACGCGTCATCTCCACTAAGTTTCGCACGCGAAGCTTATGGGGCGGGCGCGGCGGCGCCAAGTGCGTTCCCAAAGAAAACGGATATTAAAGCTTGTTGAGGTCCACCAGCGGGAAGCGCGGGCCGCTCTCGGGCTCGGACGGCAGCTTGCCCGAGCGGATGGCCACGCGCAGGGCGGCGGGCGCCAGCACCGGGTCGGGCAGGAAGGCGTCGGCGGCGGTGCGCAGGGCGATGAAGTCCAGCCGGTCGATCTTGTCGTTCAGCTGGATGTTGGCGGTCCTTTCCTCGGCGATGGTCGACTCGCAGGTCTCGCCCACGCAGACGCCCGGCAGCACGCGGGTCCGCGGCGGCAGGCTGAGGAACTTGCGGGCGTCGTCCCAGGCCTTGCCGGGGTCGGCGCCGGGAATGTCGCAGCGGCCCGCGCCTTCGCCGGGCGACAGCATCAGGTCGCCGGTGAACAGCACGTCGCCCATACGATAGGCCACGGCGCCGGGCAGGCGGCCGGTCAGGGCGATCGGGGTGAACTCGACCCCGCCCATCGGGAAGGACTCGCCGTCCTGGGCCAGCTTGTCGAAGTCCCAGCCGTCGAGGTCGACCATGGTCTCGCCGAACTTGGGGGCCAGGCGCTTGAGGCTGTCGACGACGCCGGCGCCGATGCAGACCGAGGCGCCGGTCTCGTATTTCAGGTGGCCGGCGGCGGAGACGTGGTTGGCGTGCAGCCCGGTCTCGAGGATCCAGGTAGGACCCAGGTCCTTGGCGCGGATGTCGGCGATGATCTGGTCGACGAAGCTGGTGTCGACGGCTTCCGTCACCGGATCGAAGTCCAGCACGGGGTCGACGATGGCGCAGAGGAAGGTGGCCGGATCGACGATCAGATAGGTCACCGTCCCCGTCGCGGGATGGCGATATGTGGTGATTTCCGGCTGCATCAAAAAGCCTCGGGCGCCCAAGGCCGGCAACATGACGGCCAAGCCGTTAAACATCCGCGAACAGCGGCGCCGCTTTCGACGAATTCGCGACCGACTAGCGGATACCGGCGGCCGAACACGGATGGGCCCCGTCGCGCAGGCCTTCGACCCATAGCGGCTCGACATAACGGCCGCCGTCGCGGAAGCCGGGAGCGCAGCCGTCCGGAGTGGAGTCGCCACGGCCTGGGCCGCCCGACATGACCGACAGGGCGACCGACTGCCGCGAGCCGCCGCGCGCGCGGCCATAGCCGGGGCCGTAGCCGTATCCGGATCCATAGCCGCCACCGTAGTAGCCGCCGCCATAGTACGGGTCGGCGTAGTAGCCGCCGTGCTTGCCAAAGTCGGTCTTGGAGACGGCGATGCCGACGGTGGTGTTCTCGCCGACCGGGAACAGGCCCGTGGCGTAGACGCTGCGATAGCCGCCGGTGCCGACCGACACGCCCATCGAGCCGTGGACCTTGCGCTTGCCGTCCTCGTCGCGGTCATCCGAGAGGGCGGCGGGCAGCAGGCCGCGGCGGCCGTCGTCCATCGGGGGCGAAGCGTAGATGAAATTGTCGATCTGCTGCTGGGTGGTCAGCGGCGGCGTGGTGGTGGTCGCGACCGGCGCCGGCGGCGCCTGGGCGGCCAGGGCTTCGGCGCTGGGCTTGGCCTGGGCCGTGGCGATCACTTCGTCGTCGGGCGTCGCCGCCAGCGCGGGACCAGCGAGCGTAGCGGCGAAAGCGATGATCGCGAGATAGGGCCGCATGGTACGCTCCACGATAACGAGGCTGGCACCCTAGAGCGCCATGCCAGCGCAATTAGGGCGCTTTTGTTGCCACGTGGCAAGCTTGGCCCATCCCGAGGATATGGGCCGTGATCAGAGGGTTTCCAAGTCGGCCTGCAGCGCCGCCATGTCGGCGGGCGGGGGTGTCTCGAAACGCAAGGTCTGGCCCGTGACCGGGTGGACGAAACCCAGCACCGCCGCGTGCAGCGCCTGGCGCCCGAGGCCCGCCGCCGCGATCATCTCACGCACCGCTTGGGCCGGCTGGCTGGCGCCATAGACGGGGTCGGCCAGGCACGGAGAACCCTTGCTGGCCATGTGGACGCGGATTTGGTGGGTGCGGCCGGTCTCCAGCCGGCAAGCCACGCGAGCGGCCAGCGGCCGCTCCAGCGGTCCAAAGAAAGCCTCGACCTGGTAGTGGGTGATCGCCCGCCGGCCGCCAGCGCGCAGCACGGCCATCTTCTTGCGGTCGCCGGGCGAGCGGCCGATCTGGGTGTCGATCGTGCCCGAGGCGGGCGAGGGCGCGCCGCGCGTCAGGGCGACGTACAGCCGGTCGATATCGTGGGTCGAGAACAGCTTCGACAGGCCCTGGTGCGCGACGTCGCTCTTGGCCGCGACCATGACGCCCGAGGTGTCCTTGTCCAGGCGGTGGACAATGCCCGGCCGCGCCACGCCGCCGATCCCCGACAGGCTGTCGCCACAGTGATGCAAAAGCGCGTTGACCAGGGTGCCGTCCGGCGTGCCCGGGGCCGGGTGAACGGCCATGCCGGCCGCCTTGTCGACCACGATCAGGTGTTCGTCCTCGTAGAGGATCGTCAACGGGATGGCCTGGGCCTCCGGCTCGGCCGGGGCGGGCGGCGGAACCTCCAGTACGTAGGTCCCGGCCTTGGCCTTGCGCGAGGCGTCGTTCACCGGCTGGCCGTCGAGGCTCAGGCGGCCCTCGCCGATCAGGGCCTGCAGGCGGGCGCGGGAGATGTCGGGGAACAGCGGGGCCAGCACCTTGTCCAGCCGCTGGCCGGCCAGGCTGTCGGGCAGGTCGGCGGTCAGGCTGTGTCCGTCGCCCACGGGCGAGGCATCCCCGTCCAGGACGTCGTCATCCAGTGTGTCGTCCGCGCCATTCACCGGGGGTTTCATCGCTCCGTCATACGCTCGTCGCGTCGTCGACACGGGCCATGCCTACGGCCGAGGTCGATTTTGTATCTCGGGGGATAGTCCATGCGCACGTTCCGCACCACCACGCTGTTGACCGCCAGCCTTCTGGCCCTGGTCGCCGCTGCTCCGGCCTTCGCCGCTGAAGAGACGCCGGCGGCCAACCCGACCGCCAACAACGAGCAGAACACCCAACTGGGCGAGCTGGTCGTCACCGCTCAGAAGCGCGCCCAGGATCCGGTCGAGGTGCCGATCGCGGTCACCGCCTATTCGGGCAAGTTCCTGGAGGCCATCGGCGTCAAGGCGTTCGACGAGCTGTCGGCTTTCACCCCGGGCTTCCTGGTCCAGAACCAGTCGAACAACAACTCGGGCTTCGTGATGCGCGGCATCACCTCGGACTCCGGCTCGGCCACCGACGAGACCCGCGTGTCGATCTACCAGGACGGCGTGCCGATCTCGCGCTCGCGCGGCTCGTATGTCGAGCTGTTCGACATGGAGCGCGTCGAAATCGCCAAGGGCCCGCAGTCGACCCTGTTCGGCCGCGGCGCCCTGATCGGCGCGGTGAACCTGGTGCAGAACAAGGCCAACCCGGCCAGCTTCGACTGGGCCGCCAAGGCCGAGGGCGGCACGGGCGGCTACGCGGTCGGCGAGGCCATGGTCAATTTCGCGTTCGGTGAGGGCAGCGCCCTGCGCATCGCCGCTCGCACGCGCCAGGTCGATGGCTACGTCAAGGACGCGGCCGGCGGCGACGCCTACAACTCGACCGACACCCAGGCCGTGCGCCTGGCCTATCACCTGGAGCCGGGTCCGCTGACGATCGACCTGATCGGCAACTACCAGGAAGACGACACCAGCGGCACTTCGTTCAAGAGCCACACCTTCAACCCGACCAACCCGGTCACCGGCGCGGTGCTGGGCAATACCGATGTCGGCTCGGCCGCGACCCTGTCGCCGGGCGCGGGTTTCGAAGGCGGCGCGCCGCTGGGCCTGGACCGCAAGGTCTATGGCGTGACGGCCCTGGTCGACTGGCGCCTGAACGACAGCCTGACCCTGTCGTCGATCACCGCCACGCGCGCCTTCCACTCGGTGGAGGTGTTCGATCCGGACGGCACGAGCCTGCCGATCCTGACCTTCGCCGAGGACGCCCAGGGGCGCCAGCAGAGCCAGGAGCTGCGTCTGCGCTACGACAACGGCGGCCGCTTCTCGGGCTTCGTCGGCGCGAACTATTTCCACGAGACCGGCTCGTGGCGGATCCCGGGCCAGTTCGACGAGCGCCTGGTGCTGGCCCTGCTGGCCGGCAATACGCCGCTGGGCATCAGCCGCCCGAACCCGCAGCCGCTGGCCGTGCTGACCAACCCGGCCTATCTGGCCACCGTGCTGCAGCTGGGCTTCGGCATACCCGCGACCCTGGCGCCGGGCTTGGTCTCGAACCTGAAGCCGGTGCACCGCGAGGAATTCGCCAACTACGGCGAGAACACCGCCTATGACGTCTATGCCGACGGTACGTTCAAGCTGACCGACAAGTTCGAGATCACCGCCGGCCTGCGCTACACCAGCGAGGATCGCGAGGCGGCCTATCGCTCGACGGTGCAGAACGGCCGCTCGATCCTGGGCATCCTGCTGGCGGCGCCGACGCCGACCAACCTGTTCCTGGCCGCGCAGCCGAACGCGGTGAACAACCCGCTGCTGCCGACCGTGGGTCTGATCGCCCAGCCGACGACGAACAACGGCGACACTTTCCGCCGGGCGATCGACGACAGCGGCGTCACCTGGCGCCTGGTCGGTCGCTACGCCGCCTCGGAAGACCTGAGCTTCTACGCCTCGTTCGCCCGCGGCCGTCGTCCGGACGTGATCTCGGCCAGCGCTCCGGCCACCCCGCTGGGCGCGGCCCGCTTCAACGTCGTCGATTCCGAGACGGTCGACAGCTACGAGGCCGGCGCCAAGGGCAAGCTGATGGACGGCCGCCTGTTCCTGTCGGGTTCGGTGTTCCGCTACGACTACGACAACTTCGCCACCAGCTTCCGCCAGGGCGCGCAGGTCGTGACCCTGAACGCCGGCAAGGCCAAGGCCTACGGCTTCGAGGGCGAGGCCCGCGTCCAGGCCGGCGAGTTCTGGACCCTGTTCGGCACCTATGCCTACAACCACGCCCGCCTCGAAAGCGGCTTGCGCGAGGGCAACCACTTCCGCCTGTCGCCCGACCAGACCTTCTCGGTCGGCGCCGCGTTCAGCCGCGAGGCCCTGGGCGGCAAGCTGACCTTCACCCCGACCTACACCTGGCGTTCGAAGATGTTCTTCGACGACGACAACGACCGCTCGGACCTGCAATCGGCGGGCCTGTTCCCCGACACCAAGGTCGACGAATTCCAGAACGCCTACGGCCTGCTGAACGTCCGCCTGGGCTTCGGCGCCGTCGACGACCGCTGGAAGGTCGAGGCCTTCGTCGAGAACCTCGGCGACGAACGTTACTTGAAGGACGCCGGCAACACCGGCGACAGCTTCGGCATCCCGACCTTCATCGCCGGCAAGCCCCGCTTCATGGGCGTGGGCGTGACGTTCCGCCGCTAACCCAAACCGTCATCCCGCGCTTTATGCGCGGGACCCATGGTTCAGCCGCCGCGTGGGTGTTTCACTCTGCTCCGCACGTGCGGTGGACAAATGGGTCCCGCGAACAAGTCGCGGGATGACGGTAAGTTTTCCATTCTCTCGTACGCTTACCGGAGAGGCCGTCATGAAAATCGACCGTCGTAAGGTTCTGGGCCTGCTGGGCCTGTCGGGCGCCGCCGCCGGCGAGGCCGTGGCCCAGCCCTTAAGCTACTACAAGGGTCCGGTGGCCTTCGAGCATGGGGTCGCCAGCGGCGATCCCGGCCTGACCTATGTGATCCTCTGGACCCGGGTGACGCCCAAGCAGCAGCCGGCCGGCGACATCGATGTCGATCTTGAGATCGCCGCCGATCCGGACTTCAAGACCCTGGTCACCTCCAGCCGGGGCCTGCGCGCCCGGGCCAGCCGCGACTGGACGGTCAAGCACGACCTGGACGGTCAGGGGCTGAAGCCGGGGACGGAGTACTGGTACCGCTTCAAGGCCAACGGGGTCACGTCGCCGATCGGCCGCACGCGGACTCTGCCGGCCGGCAAGACCAAGGACGTCGTCCTGGCGGTGGCTTCGTGCAGCCTCTATCCGAACGGCTACTTCAACGCCTACGACGCCATCGCCAAGCTGGATCGTGTCGACGCGGTGGTGCACCTGGGCGACTACATCTACGAGTACGGCGGTGGTCCCAAGGACTACGGCATGAACGCGCCGACGGCCAAGACTCGCGCGCCCGAACCGGCGCACGAGATCGTCACCCTGGCCGACTATCGCGCCCGCCACGCCCAGTACAAGACCGACCCCGCCCTGCAGGCCGCTCACGCCCGCGCGCCGTGGATCGTGGTCTGGGACGACCACGAGACCGCCAATGACAGCTGGATCGGCGGGGCGGAGAACCACGATCCTAAAACCGAAGGAGACTGGGCGACCCGCAAGGCCGCGGCGCTGAAGGCCTATTACGAATGGATGCCGATCCGCGACGCGCACGCTACGCTTCCCGAAGCCGCTTGGCGTGACTTCCAGTTTGGCGACGTCGCCAGTCTGCTGATGGTCGAGACCCGCCTGACCGCGCGGACCCAGGAGCTGGACTATGACGTCGACATGCCGATCGTCGACGGCAAGCCCGACCTCGCCGCCTTCACCGCCAAGTGGAAGGATCCCGCCCACCGGATGATGGGCGAGAAGCAGGAGCAGTGGCTGGCCGGTCAGGTCGGCGCCTCGACAAAGGCCGGGACGGCTTGGCAGGTGCTGGGCAACCAGGTGGTCATGGCGCGCGTCGCCCCGCCGAACCTGAAGGCGACCATGGGCGATGCGCGGTTCGCCGGGCTGCTGGCCAAGCTGCCGGAATACGCCGCCAAACGCGTGGCCCAGTCGGTGGCGATGTCGGCCTATGACATTCCCTCGAACCTGGACGCCTGGGACGGCTATCCGGCCGATCGTCAGCGGGTCTACGACATCCTGACCGCCGCCAAGGCCCGGCCGATCGTGCTGGCAGGCGACAGCCACATGTTCTGGGTCAACGAGCTGTGGAACGACGCTGGCGACAAGCGCGTGGCGGCCGAGTTCGGCGCCACGTCCGTGACCTCGCCGGGCTATGGCGACATCCTGCCCGGCGTGCCGCTGGGCGAGGCGTTCGCCCAGCGCAACAAGGAAGTGAAATACGCCCATCCCAGCGCCAAGGGTTACCTGCTGCTGACCCTGGAACATGGCAAGGCGACCGGCGAGCTGATCGCGGTGTCGACGATCGTGGACACCAAGTACGAGACCAGCGTGCTGAAGCGCTTCGTCGTGACGCCGTCGAGCGGCGGCGGGGTCGAGGCGCTGAAGGAGGGCTGACTGTTTCTCCTCCCCCTCTGGGGGAGGTGGCCCAGAGGGTCGGAGGGGGCAGCTCGGCCTAGGCCGGCGATGCCCCCTCAGTCGCTTCGCGACAGCTCCCCCAGAAGGGGAGCGGATTTCTGGCGCCTAGCGCCGCTCCAAAACCAGCCGCAGCCCGAACGCCATAAACACCCCGCCAGTGATCCGGTCGAGCCAACGCACGACGGCGGCCTCGCGCAGCAGGCCGGCGATCGGCACCGTCGCCGCGATCAAGGCGGCGAACCACAGCAGGCCCTCCACGACGTGGATGCCGGTCAGCAGCAAGCCGAACCGCGCCGGATCGACGCCGGCCGGCATGAACTGGGGCAGGAACGAGACGTAGAAGATCCCGACCTTGGGATTGAGCAGGTTGGTCAGCAGGCCCCGGCGCAGGGCCGCGATCGGGCCGGCGTCGACGGCCTTCATTTCGCCGGGCTCGAACTGGTCGCGGGGCTTGAGGATCATGCGGATCCCGGTCCAGGCCAGGTACAGCGCCCCGGCCCACTTCAGCGCTGTGTAAGCGACTTCCGAGGCGGTCAGTAGCGCGCCGACCCCGAACGAGGCCGCCGCGCCCCAGATCATGCAGCCCAGGCCGATGCCGATCGCGGCGCCGACCGCCCGTCGTGGACCCTCGGCGGCGGCGGTGCGGATGACAAGCGCCGTGTCGAGGCCCGGCGTCAGGGTCAGCAGGCCCGCGGCCAGGGTGAAGGCGACCAGGGCTTCAGGGATGGTCATGGAGAGGGTGTTCCCGTTCGATCAGCTTCCCGTCTTCCCAGACACGATAGAAGCACGAGCGGAAGCCGACGTGACAGGCGCCGCCGTCGCCGCGCGGGCGCACCTTGATCAACACCGCGTCCTGGTCGCAGTCGACCCGCAGCTCGACGACGTCCTGCAACTGGCCGCTGGTCTCGCCCTTCTTCCAGAGCTCGTTCCGCGAGCGGCTGAAGTAGTGGGCGATGTTCGTCTCGACCGTCAGCTTCAGGGCTTCATCGTTCATCCAGGCCAGCATCAGGATTTCGCCGGTGTCGGCGTGCTGCGCCACCGCCACGACCAGGCCGTCGGCGTTGAAGCGCGGGGCGAGGGCCGAGCCCCGCTCCAGATCGTGCTTGGTGTGGGCTTGGGGGAACAGGTCGGTGCTCATGGCGCCACATATGGCGCAGGCTTTAAGCCTGCGCTAGTTTCCGCGCCGCGCCAAAGCCCGCATTAGCGGGCTTTGTCATGGGGAAGCTGGAGCGCGGCGTCGCGCTCCGGGGGACGAGATGAACCTGAAAGACCGCATCAAGGCCGGCGTGGCGGCGCTGGACGAGAGGGCACGGCCTTGGGCGCGCCAATCGCGCTGGAACGGCTATGCCTACGAGTTCTTGCTGTTCGGGCTGAAGCAGGCCTGGGCCTGCCTGTTCGGCGGCCTGATGCTGGCCCTGATGATCGGCACGCACCTGCTATGGCCGGCTGGCGCGCCGCTGGCGCGCTACGATTTCCTCGTGATCGCCGCCATCGCCATCCAGGCCGCGCTGCTGGCCCTGAAGCTGGAGCGCTGGGAAGAGGCGCTGGTCATCTTCATCTTCCACGTGGTCGGCACGGTCATGGAGCTGTTCAAGACCGCCCATGGCTCGTGGATCTATCCCGAGCCGAGCGTCTTGCGGATCGCCGGCGTGCCGCTGTTCACGGGCTTCATGTACGCCTGCGTCGGCAGCTATATCGCCCGTATCTGGCGGCTCTTCGACATCACCTTCGTGCGTTATCCGCCATTCTGGAGCACCCACATCCTGGCGGTGCTGACCTACGCCAACTTCTTCAGTCACCACTACATCGTCGACTTCCGGGTCGGTCTGTTCGCCCTGTCGGCGCTGCTATTCGGGCGCGGCTGGTTCGTGTTCACGCCCGACCAGACGGCGCGCCGCATGCCCATGCTGATGGGCTTCGTGCTGGTGTCGCTGTTCATCTGGTTCGCCGAGAACCTGGGCACCTTCGCCGGGGCCTGGATCTATCCCAGCCAGGCGCGGGGCTGGCATCTGGTGCCGATCGAGAAGATGGGCGCCTGGTATCTTCTGATGCTGATCAGCTTCGTGCTGGTGACGCTGGTCCACCGCCCGGTGGACGCCTGCGTCGCGCGGATCCGCGAAGGGATCCGCGCGGCAGCCTGATTACTTCCGCACCAGGTCCATGAACCGCTGCTGCAGGACCTTGTCGGTCTTGAACACGCCGCGGAACTGGGTGGTGATCGTCGAGACGTCGTGATGGTGGACGCCGCGGGTGCTCATGCACTGGTGCTCGGCGTCGATCAGCACGGCCACGCCGGCGGCCGAGAGGTGGTCCTCGATGGCGTCGGCGATCTGCATGGTCATGGTCTCCTGGGTCTGGAGACGCTTGGCGAAGATCTCGGTCAGGCGGGCCAACTTGGACAGGCCGACGACCTTGCCGGTCGGCATGTACGCGATCCAGGCCTTGCCCAGGAACGGCGCCATGTGGTGCTCGCAGTGGCTCTGCACGTCGATGCCGCGCAGCATGACCATGTCGTCATAGCCCTGGACGTCCTCGAAGGTGCGCGACAGCTCCTTGGCCGGATCGCCGTTGTAGCCGGCGAACCACTCGCCATAGGCGTCGACCACGCGCTGTGGCGTGTCGAGCAGGCCTTCGCGGTCGGGATTGTCGCCGGCCCAGGCCAGCAGGGTCCGCACCGCGGCCATGGCCTCGTCTCGGGTGGGGCGCTGGGCGGGTTCAAGATCAAGAGCGGCATTGTCTTCCTCGTAGGAGGAATATGGGCCGATCAGGGTTCGCTCGCGGGTCAGTGCGTCCATGTTTTGAAGGGGTTCTTCCCGGGCTGAGTTGCGCCGAAGCGCCTGTCGCTCCGGAATTACGCGTGCCACCCGTCACGCCCTCCGCACCAAACAGACGTGGTGATCGGAGCGCGTCCTAGCTATATGGGGCCGGCCCCTTCGCGGGGCAACACCTCCGTTACGTTAGGTTGCCGCGACCCAATGACCCTGAAGATCCACGACACCATGGCGCGCGAGAAGCGCGACTTCGTTCCCGCCGATCCCCAGCGGGTGACGATGTATGTCTGCGGTCCGACGGTCTACAACCACGCCCACATCGGCAATTTCCGGCCCGTGGTGGTGTTCGACGTGCTGTTCCGCATGTTGCGCCACCTCTATGGCGAGGACGCGGTGGTCTATGCCCGCAACGTCACGGACGTCGACGACAAGATCAACAAGAAGGCCGCCGACGAGGGCGTCGAGATCAAGGTCATCACCGACCGCTATCTCGCCGCCTATCACGAGGACGCCGATGCGCTGGGCGCTTTGCGCCCGACCCTGGAGCCCAAGGCCACCGACCACATCGACGCCATCGTCGAGATGATCGGCAAGCTGGTCGACAATGGCTCGGCCTACGCCGCCGAGGGCCACGTGCTGTTCGACACGCAGAGCTTCGCCGACTACGGCCAGCTGTCGGGCCGGCCGCTGGACGAGATGATCGCCGGCGCCCGCGTCGAGGTCGCGCCCTACAAGCGCCACGCGGCCGACTTCGTGCTGTGGAAGCCGTCGAAAGAGAACGAGCCCGAGTGGGACAGCCCCTGGGGCGCGGGCCGTCCGGGCTGGCATATCGAGTGCTCGGCCATGATCGACAAGGCGCTGGGCAAGACCATCGACATCCATGCCGGCGGCATCGACCTGACCTTCCCGCACCACGAGAACGAGGTGGCCCAGAGCCGTTGCGCTCATGGTCAGTCAGTGCTGGCCAACTACTGGATGCACAACGGCTTCCTCGACATGAGCGGGGAGAAGATGTCCAAGAGCCTGGGCAACGTCATCATCCCGCACGAACTGCTGAAGACCACGCCGGGCGAGGTGATCCGCTGGGCGCTGCTCTCGGCTCACTACCGCCAGCCGCTGGACTGGACGCCGGAGCTGCTTGAGCAGAGCCGCAAGTCGCTGGACCGTCTGTACGGCGCCCTGCGCCGCGCCAAGGACGTGCCGATGGACCAGGCGATGGAGGCCCCGGCCGACACGCTCGCGGCCCTGCTGGACGACCTCAACACGCCGCTGGCCGCCTCGACCCTGTTCGAAGTGTCGAGCCTGATCGAAAAGGCCGTTACGGCTGGCGACGAGGTCGCCATCGCCGCCAACAAGGCCCGTTTGATCGAGGCCGGCGCCCTGCTGGGCTTCCTGCAGGCCGATCCCGATAGCTGGTTCGAAGGCGACGCCTCCGACGAGCTGAAGGCCCAGGTCGAGGACCTGCTGGCCAAGCGCCTGGCCGCTCGCGGCGCCAAGGACTGGGCCGCCGCCGACGCCATCCGCGCCGAGCTGGACGCCCTGGGCGTGGTGGTCATGGACGGCCCGGCCGGCGCGACGTGGCGGATGAAGGACTGAGAGTAGCGAGCAGATGAAGCGCGCCGTCGAGCACCGCATCGGGGTCCAGGCCCCCGCCGAGATCGTCTGGGAGGTCGTGTCCGAGTTCGAGACCTGGCATCAGTGGAACCCGCTTTACCGCAAGGCCGAGGGACAGCTGAAGATCGGCACGGTCCTGACGCTGGAGCAGCACCTGACCGGCGAGCCGGCCAAGGTCATTGCGCCGGTCGTCCAGGACTGGGTGCCGTACGAGCAACTGCACTGGCGCTCCACGCGCCTGGGCGGGTTCGTCACGGCGATCCGTTATCTGGAGATCGAGAACATGGGCGCGGCCAGCTCGACCTTCTCGAACGGCGAGCTGTTCATGGGCCTCCTGCTGCGGTTCATCAGCCGTGACGAGCGCCGCGGCCTGAAGGCCGCCTTCACCGAAATGGGCGAGGCGGTGCGCGACCGGGCCGAGGCCATCTGGTCGGAACGTCAGAAGACCCCATCTTAAGTCTACCGTTTTTGGGCCAGCGATGATCGACGACCTCTACAGCGCCAAGATCCTGACGCTCGTGGCCAACATGCCGCGCGCGGGGCGCCTGTCCGCGCCGCAGGCCAGCGCCGAGAAGACGGCCAAGCTGTGCGGCAGCCGGATCGTCGTCGACGTCGTGGTCGAGGACGGAAAGATCGTCGACTACGCCCAGGAGGTTTCGGCGTGCGCTCTGGGCCAGGCGGCGGCCGCCATCCTGGGCGCCAACGTGGTCGGGGCGGAACTTTCCGACATCGAGTTGGCGCGCGACTCTCTGCGCGCTATGCTGAAGGCGAACGGCTCGCCTCCCGCGGGCCGGTTTGCGGAGCTCGCCGTGCTGGAGCCGGTCAAGGACTATCCCGCCCGTCACGCTTCGACGCTATTGGCGTTCGAGGCGACGGTGGAGGCTGTCCGGAAGGCCACAGGCGTCGGTGAAACGCGAACTAGCACCGCCGGCGCGGCTTGATCGCCCCTCCAAGGGGGTTAGTACTTTACTGGACTAACAGGCGTCGCGCGCAGGCATGACCTTCTACGAACGCACCGTCGATTTGGGCCTCAGGGCCTACAAGTTGACGCTCTCGCCTCTCATCGGGCGGCAGTGCCGTTTCGCGCCGAGCTGTTCGGAGTACGCGGCGGCCGCCCTCAAGGATCATGGCCCGCTCAAGGGTTCCTGGTTGGCGTTGCGACGGATTTGCCGCTGCAATCCGTTGGGTGGTTCGGGCTTTGACCCGCCGCCGCCGCGACACCAGCCACGCAAGTGGAAATGTGAAGAATGATCGATCTGGTTTTCCCCGACGGCTCGGTTCGTCAGTACCCCGATGGCGCGACGGGACGTGACGTCGCCGCCGCCATCTCCAAGTCGCTGGAAAAGAAGGCGCTGCTGATCAAGCTGGACGGCCAGGTTCTGGACCTGGACCGCGCCCTGACGCCCGACCTGCTGGCCGGCGAGCGCAAGTTCGAGATCCTGACGCGCGAAGCCCCCGAGGCCCTCGAGACCATCCGCCACGACACGGCTCACGTGTTGGCCGAGGCCGTGCAGGAGCTGTTCCCCGGCACCCAGGTCACGATCGGCCCGAACGTCGAGGACGGCTTCTATTACGACTTCGCCCGCGACGAGCCGTTCAGCCTGGACGATCTGGAGAAGATCGAAAAGCGCATGAAGGAGATCGTCGACCGCGACGAGAAGATCACGCGCGAGGTCTGGGATCGCGAAGAGGCCATCGCCCACTTCGACGGCATCGGCGAGCAGTACAAGGCCCAGATCATCCGGGACCTGCCGGGCGCGGACACGATCACGGTCTATCGCCAGGGCAATTGGAAAGACCTGTGCCGCGGCCCGCACCTGCCGTCGACGAAGCATGTCGGCAAGGCCTTCAAGCTGACGAAGCTGGCCGGCGCCTACTGGCGCGGCGACCAGAACAACGCCCAGCTGCAGCGCATCTACGGCACGAGCTGGGCGTCGGAAGCCGACCTTGAGGCGCACCTCAAGCGCATCGAGGAAGCCGAGCGTCGCGATCACCGCAAGCTGGGCAAGACGATGGACCTCTTCCACATCCAGGAAGAGGGCAAGGGCATGGTGTTCTGGCACGCCAAGGGCTGGGCCCTGTATCGCGTGCTCGAGGACTACATGCGCCGTCGCCTCGACGCGGCTGGCTACAAGGAAGTGAAGACGCCGCAGATCCTCGACAAGAGCCTGTGGGAAAAGTCGGGCCACGCCGAGAAGTTCGGCCACGCCATGTTCATGTGCGAGAGCGCCGAGGGCGAGGTCCTGGCGGTCAAGCCGATGAACTGCCCCGGCCACATCCAGATCTTCAATGTCGGCCAGAAGAGCTATCGCGAGCTGCCGCTGCGCATGGCCGAGTTCGGCGCGTGCCACCGCTACGAGCCCTCGGGCGCCATGCACGGCATCATGCGCGTGCGCGCCTTCACGCAGGACGACGCCCACATCTTCTGCCGCGAAGAGCAGGTCACGGAGGAAAGCGCGAAGTTCATCGAACTGTTGCGCAGCGTCTATAGCGATCTGGGCATGACGTTGGCGGACACCAAGTTCTCGACGCGTCCGGACCTTCGCGCCGGTACCGATGAAGTCTGGGACAAGGCCGAAGCCGCTCTATCCGAAGCCGCCGAGGCAGCGGGCGAGACCTTGGTCCTGCAGCCAGGTGAAGGCGCCTTCTACGGTCCGAAACTAGAGTTCTCTCTTAAGGACGCCATTGGTCGAGTCTGGCAGTGCGGCACGCTGCAACTTGATTTCGTTTTGCCGGAACGATTGGACGCCGAGTACGTTTCGGAGGATGGTTCGAAGAAGCGTCCGGTGATGCTTCACCGTGCGATCTTGGGGTCCTTCGAGCGTTTCATCGGCATTCTGTTGGAAAACTTCGCGGGTGCGCTGCCGGTCTGGCTGGCGCCAACGCAGGTGGTCGTGGCCACGATCACGTCCGACGCCGACGCATACGCCCTGGAGGTCGTCGAGAAATTGACGAAACTGGGGATGCGCGCGGAAGTGGATCTGCGTAATGAAAAGATCAACTACAAGATTCGCGAGCACAGCCTCGCCAAGGTGCCTGTGATCGCGGTGGTTGGACGTAAGGAAGCCGAGACGGGCCAACTGGCCCTTCGCCGCCTGGGTGGCGAGGGTCAGAGCGTGCTGTCGCTGGAGGACGCCCTGCGTGTCCTGAAGGCCGACGCCACGCCGCCTGACGTCGCGCGCGCCCAAGGCGTCGCGCAGCAGCCTGCTCGGGAGGCCGTGAGCGCCTGATGAACAGCATTCTCCCGTCCGCCTCGACCCTCGCCGTGGGCGCACGTCCGGCTCGTCCGAACGTGTCCGTGGTCATGGTCGTGTACCGGACGGGAGAAGCGCTGACCCAGAGCATCAAGCACGTGCTGGCCGAGCCGCTGGTCGATGAGTTCGTCATCGTCGACAACGGCTCGAGCGGCCGCGACGAGGACATGCTGCGGTCGCTGGCCCTGACCGAGCCGCGCGTCGTGCTCAAGCAGGGCCACGGCAATATCGGCTTCGCGCGCGGCGCCAACCTCGGCGCCTCGACGGCCGGCGGCGAGTACATCGTCTTCCTCAATCCCGACGCCAATATGCAGCCCGGCTGCGTGGCCGCCCTCGTCACGGCCTTCAAGGGCCAGCCGACCCCGACGGTGGTCGGCGCGCGGGTGATGAACATCGACGGCACCGAGCAGCGTGGCGGTCGTCGCGGCGACGTCACGCCGATGAGCACGGTCCTGAGCTTTGGCCAGTTCACCCGCCGCCACCCGAATCTGGCCAGCTTCGAGATCCATCGCGAAAACGAGCCGCTGCCGGGCAAGCCGGTGCCGATGCCGACCATATCGGGCGCCTGCTTTGGCATGCGTCGCTGTGACTTCGAGGCCCTGAGCGGCTTTGACGAAGGCTACTTCCTGCACGTCGAGGACATCGATCTGTGCTGGCGCGCCCGGCGCGCCGGCGGCCAGGTGCTGTTCCAGCCCAAGGCCGAGGTCATCCACCTGGGCCACACCAGCCAGGAACATCCTCTGAAGGTGGAGTTCCACAAGGGCGTGGGCCTGACCCGCTATTTCATCAAACGCGCCGACAGCCTGCAGCTGTTCGCCGCCGCCGTGCTTCTGGCCCCGGCCATCATGCTGATGTCGATCTCGCGCCCGCTGCTGTGGAAGCTGACGGGACGGCCGATCTAGGGCGCTCTTCCCTCTCCCGCAAGGGGAGAGGGATTTTCGTCACATCGGTCCGATCGACTCGAACCGCTCGCCATTCGGCCCGACGATCGAGGTGGGGGCCTTCAAGCTCTTGGCCGGCAGCATCGCCTTGTAACGTTCATAGACCGCCTGGCCGCGACCGGCCTTGGCGGTCAGGCAGAGATCGTATTCGCCCTCACGGCCCCAGGGCTTGCGTTCGGAGTCGGCCAGATCGTGGTCGGCCTTCACGGTCGCGGCGACCTTTTCCGACAGCTCCTGGTCGATGCCCGCGCCATAGCTGGCGAACTTGATGGTCACGTCGCAGCGGGCGACTCCGCCCGAGGCTTCCGTCGGCGGGGCGGACACGCAGGCGGCCAGGGCCAGGGGAAACAGCAGGACGGGCAGGCGGCGTATCATGCGGGGAAGCCTCCGGCGTGGGCCAGGGACGAGGCGGGGGCCTTGCCCAACTTGGCGCTGATCTCGCGGCCGATCTCGATCAGCGCCGCCAGGTCGTAACCCGTCTCGAAGCCGGCCCGTTCCAGCATGTAGACCAGATCCTCGGTGCCGATATTGCCCGTGGCGTTCGGCGCGAACGGACAGCCGCCCAGGCCGCCGACCGAGGCGTCCAGCACGTCGACCCCCGCCTGGACGCTGGCATAGGCGTTGGCCAGGCCGGTGTTGCGGGTGTCGTGGAAGTGCATGCGCAGGCGCGCGTCCGGCGCGGCGGCGCGGACAGCCTCGATGCGCTTGCTTACGACCCAAGGGTCGGCGACGCCGATGGTGTCGGCGATGGCGATCTCGGGCACGCCCAGGGCTGCGGCCTCGCGGGCGATGGCCACGACCTGGTCCTGGCTGACCTCGCCGTCGAACGGACAGCCGAAGGCGACCGAGATCGTCGCGGTGATCGGCGGGCCGCCGTCGATGGCCTGGCGCTCGGCGATCGCGGCCAGGGTGTCGATCTGCTGGCGCACCGTGGCGCCCTGGTTGGCGACGCCGAAGCCGTCCGAGGCGCAGACCACGACATTGGCCTCGTCGCAGCCGGTCGAGACGCAGCGTTCCCAGCCGCGCATGTTCAGCACCAGGCCGATGCGCGAGCGGACGCGGTCAGTGGGCAGGGCGTCCATGATCTCTTCCGCCCCCGCCATCTGCGGCACGCGGTTGGGATTGACGAACGACACCACCTCGGTGCGCTTGGCGCCGGCGGCTTCCAGCTTGCGGATCAGGTCAAGCTTGTCGGCGACCGACAGGATGGACTTCTCGTTCTGCAGGCCATCGCGCGGGCCGACCTCGACGATCTGGATGAAGCGGCTCATCGGGCGGGCTCCTCGGGTTCGACAACGGCCTGGGGTGCGCCGCGATAGATCGTCAGTTTCTCGTCGTCGCCGTCGGAATAGTTCAGGCCCTCGATCACCGCCACCGGACGCGGCGTCAGGCCCAGGGCTGTCAGGGCCTGGCGGAAGGGCAGTTCCTCGCGGCCTTCGACCACGGCCGGACGACCTTCCGCGACCGCGTCGGCCGCGCCTTCGCCGGTGGTCAGCTCGGTGGCGGTGCCTAGCTGAAAGATCAGGCTGGGTTCGGAATAGCCGGTCAGGGCCACCGGGCCGGCGGCGCCCGAGCGCGGCGACAGGCGTGCGCGGTCCAAGGCGTCGGCGATGTCCTTCGACAGGAACAAGGGCTCCAGGCGCGGGATCAGGCCGGCGGTCAGGGCGATGTGGGCGCCGACGCCCAGCACCCCGGCCGTGACCAGGGCGCGCACCGAGTGGTGGCGAAGCAAGAGCACCGCGCCGGCGACGCCAGCGGCCAGGGCCAGGCCGGCGGCCAGGAGGGTCCAGGCCAGGTCGTGCGTCGTGCCGAACGTCGTCTGGCCATAGACCGCGACACCGGCCAGCAAGGCGGCCATCAGCACCGACAACGCCGCCCCGATCCAGCGCGGCCACCTGGCCAGCGGTTCCCGCACGGCGGCGGCCATCAGCAGGGCCAGGGCGCCATAGGCCGGCAGTTCGTAGTGGACCAGCTTGGTCGGCAGGATCTCGAACATCAGCCAGGTCGGGACCAGCCAGCACACGGCGAACCGCACGCCCGGCTCCTTGCGCTGGGTCCAGCCCAGAACCAGGCCCGCTGGCAGCAGCAGGGTGGCCGGAAACGACAGCAACGGCGCCAGCAGGGTGTGGTAGCCAAACGGACCGGCGTGACCTTCCTGACCGCCGGCCAGCTTGGGGGCCAGGTCGCCGCCCACGGCCGCGCCCCAGAAGGCGCCGTCGGTGGCGACGGTGATCATCATCGCCCAGGGCAGGCAGATGGCGGCGAACAGGATCAGGCCCCAGGTCCAGCCCAGGTCCTTCATCCACGCGGCCTTGCGGTCCCAGATGGCCAGGGCGGCCAGGGCGAAGAAGGCGACCAGCAGACCGACGGGGCCCTTGATCAGCGCGGCGACCGACAAGCCGATCCAGAAGGCCAGCTTGGTCCATTTGCTCGACGTCTCGCCCTTCAGGTGGGCGGCGTAGACGCGCGCCAGGGCGGCCATGGCCAGGGTCGTGCCGCCGCACAGGGCCGCGTCGGTCTTGGCGATGAAGGCCTCGGTCGACAGCAGGAAGGTCGCGCCCAGGATCGCGCCGGCGATCAGGCCAGTGCGCGGATCGAACAGCGCCGCCGCGCCCCAGGCGCAGGCCGCCGCCGCCAGCATGGCGCCCAGCAGCGAAGGCAGGCGATAGGCCCAGATCCGCCGGTCCTCGGCGTCGGAGAACGCCTTGACGCTCAGGGCCTGCAGCCAGTGGATGCCGACCGGCTTCTTGAAGCGCGGCTGGTCCTGGAACTTGATAACGACGTAATCGCCGGTTTCCAGCATCTGCGACGTGGCTTGAGCGAAGCGCGACTCGTCGCGGTCCAGCGGCGGCATGGCGAACAGGCCGGGCAGGCCCGCGATCAGGGCGACGAGCGCGGCGAACAGAGGGCCGCGCCAACCGCGGCTCCAATCATCCAGGCGAGATTCAAGCGTCATGGTCGCAGCTTTAGCACGATCCTTTCGTGTGGAAATTTTTCCGGTATTAGAGGGCGATGAACGCCGTCCCCGACTTTTCCGTCGTCGTGCCCGTCTTTGACGAGGGCGAAGCCGCGCCGAAACTGGCTCGCGAGATCGCCCAGGCCTTCGCCGGCGAGAACTACGAGATGATCTTCGTCGACGACGCCAGCCGCGACGACACCAAGGCCCGCCTGATCGCCCTGAAGGCCGAGATCCCGCAGCTGCGCGTGCTGGGCCATCGCAAGAACTCCGGCCAGAGCCGCGCGGTGCGCAGCGGCATCCTGGCCGCGCGCGGGCCGATCATCGTCACCCTGGACGGCGACGGCCAGAACGACCCGGCCGACGCTCCGCGGCTGGCCAGAACGCTCCAGGCCGGTCCCGACGTGCTGGCCCTGGTCGGCGGCGAGCGGGTCAAGCGTCAGGACAGCAACGCCAAGCGTTTCGCGTCCAAGTTCGGCAACGGAGTGCGCAAGCGTCTCTTGAAGGACACCGCCAACGACACCGGCTGCGGCCTGAAGGCCTTCCGCCGCGAGGCGTTTCTGCGCCTACCGTACTTCGATCACATCCACCGCTACATCCCGGCGCTGATGCTGCGCGAGGGTTATAAGGTGGCGTTCGAGCCGGTGAACCACCGTCACCGCGAGAGCGGCGTGTCGAAATATACGAACTTCGGCCGCCTGAAGGCCTCGGTTTCGGACCTCTTGGGCGTGATGTGGCTGCAGTCGCGGTCGCGCAATCCCCAAGGCGTGGACGAAGCCTGACGCCCAAGAGGCGAGACAGCTTCACCGAAACCAAAATTCCCGCTACGCCTTAACCATGGCATGAGACTGAACGCTCGCGCCAAGGCGTGACAGCCGAAAGTGGAAGCCGGTTTCGGCGTCCGTCACGCCTCGAAGGTTAGCTTGAGCCTGTTTATCCGTTTCAGATGTTATCTGAAACGGGCAGGCTCAAAGGGGGAAGTTCGATGTTTGCGGCCATTCCGCTGCTGGCGCTGCCGGTCATCATCTACAATCTTGTCGCCTTGACCCTGGCCGGAGGCTTCAGGGCCGCCGACGCCGGCGTGCGCATGGGCGAGAAGCTGTTCACGATCCACATGACCTCGCGGGCCGAGTGGGGCGTCAGCCTGGGCGACCTCTTGCTGGCCGCCTCGCTGGTGGTGCTGTTCGTCGAACTGCTGAAGTCCACGACCAGCCGCCGCATCGCCATCATCAACCATTCGCTGTCGATGGTGCTGTTCATCCTGTGCCTGGTCGAGTTCCTGCTCTTCCCAGCCTTCGCCACCTCGACCTTTTTCCTGGTCACCCTGATGGTGCTGCTGGACGTGCTGGCCGGCTTCATCGTCACCATCGTCGCGGCGCGTCGCGACGTCGACTTCGGCGAAAACTAAGCCAGCTTCAGGCCCATCACCGACAGCGGACGTTCCAGCGGCGAGCCCAGGATGTTGGGCGAGCCGATGTCGCCGTGCCACCAGGTGGCGTAGCCCATCGACTTGAGCAGCTTCAGCGCCGATTTGCTGCGCTCGTCGGGCTGGCATTCCATGTAGATCAGCGGGCGGTGGGCCTTGATGGTCTTGGCCGCGCCGCGCAGCACGTCGATCTCCATGCCCTCGACATCGATCTTGATCAGGTGGCAGGCGGCCAGGTTCAGGCTGTCGATGGTGATCATCTCGACCGTTTCGCCAGGCTCGTCGTCGAGATAGGTCAGGGTCTCGGCGCGGTCGCGATCGGGCGCCAGGGTCATCATGCCGAAGTTGCTGGGCGTGTCGTAGCGCACGCCGGGCAGGCGCATCGCGCCCTTCTTGGCCCCAACCAGCTTCATGTGCGTATGGACGTTGGCCCAGCTGTTCAGGGCCACGCTGGCGACCATGGCCTGGTACATGATCCGCTGCGGCTCGAACGCATGGACCCGCCCGGTCGGCCCCACGAAATTGCAGAAGGCCAGGGTGTGGGTGCCCATGTTGGCGCCGACGTCCAGCACCGTCTGGCCTGGCGTGATCAGTTGGCTCAGAAGGTCCAGCTCGTCGCCCGACCACACGCCGGTCTCGCGGATGCCGTTGAAGATGTAGAGGTCGTTGCGATTGAGCAGCATCGGCCCGAAGCGCGACGGCGCCACCTCGTTGAAATCCTTCCGGGGCGGCGGGGCCTCCGGCTCGGGCGTCTCGTCGGCGAGGGGCGCCATGGCCAGCTCCCCCGGGCGCAACGCCCTGGCGCCGGGACAGGCGGCCCAGGCCCGCCACAGGCTGACGCCGGCGGTCATCGGGGCCTTGCGCCAGGGCGAGGGCAGGGCGGCCGTCCGAATCTCGGCGAGGAACGCGCTGGCGGCGTCGCCGGAGCGCACGCCGATCAGCTCCTGGCCGATCTGGTCCCACAGCAGGCCCTCGCGGATCGCCAGGGACACGCCCTGGTCGGCGTCAGGCAGCAGGGCGTCGGGAGCCTCGGCGAAGACCGTGCGCGGATGGACCAGGATCAGGTCGCCGCCGCCCATCTCGTTAAGCGCCGCGCCGAGCGCCGCGAAGGTGCGTAGCCGGATCACGCCGAAGCGCTCGGCCAGGCTGGTGGGCGGATCGGTGACCAGCGTCTCGGTCGAGACGGTCGCGCGTCCGGCGCGCTCGCCGGTCCAGGCCGTGGCGGCCTCGGCGATCGCGGGCGAGGCGTTGCACAGGTGCAGGTGGACGCTCCAGTCGGGCGCGACCGCCTCCAGTGATTCGGCCAGCCGCATCGCGGCCTCCGCCTCACGATCGCCCAGCGCGACGCTGATGACGGTCCGCGGGGCGCTCGTCGCCACGAAGTCGAAGGCTTCTGGCGAGGAATATTTGGCGTCCGGCGGTTGATCGGGCCATTCAACGGGACGGCCCAGCCGTTCGAGGGCGGCGGCCAGGCACAGCTCGGCGACGGCGTCCGGCGAGGCCTCCAGCACGATGGCGTTGCGGGCGGCGTGGGCGCTGCCCTCATAGTCGCCCCGTTCGAGCCGGATGACCGCCAGGGCCAGCCACGACGGGCCGTGCCGGGGATATTTCTCCAGGCCGCCGACGAAACAGGCTTCGGCGACGCCCAGGTCGCGGCTGTAGCGCAGGACCATGACGCCGCAGTTGAAGTGATGCTCGGCGATGTCTGGCCAGCTGTCGCGGGCCTGCTTGAAGGCCTCGAAGGCGGCCGAGACGTCGCCGAGGCCGACCGCGGCCAGGCCGATCGCCGACAGCGTGACGCCCTGGTCCCCCTCGATCCCGAAGACCCGCCGTGCGACGGCCATCGTCTCGCTCATGCGCTGGAAGCGCTGGAAGTAGAAATCCCGCGCCGCCTGCATCAGCAACTGGTAGCGGACGGGCTCCAGCGCGTCCTGGAGCCGCAGCGGCGTCAGCTGGATCCAGTCCAGCCGCGACCTCAGATAGGCGATGTCGGCGCCGGCGCGCTGAGAATCGATCATGGGTCGATCTTAGGCAAGCTCAGGCGTCCGGGAAGCCGCCAGTCTGAAAGCCACCGGTCTGGCGCAGGGCCTCCCCCAAGGCCATGGCGGCCGTGGTGGCCAGGTTCATCGAGCGCGTTTCGGGGCGGATCGGGATGACGATGCG
This sequence comes from Caulobacter sp. ALps2, assembly GCF_058681635.1. Lineage (NCBI taxonomy): Bacteria > Pseudomonadati > Pseudomonadota > Alphaproteobacteria > Caulobacterales > Caulobacteraceae > Caulobacter > Caulobacter sp. ALps2. The sequence continues at coordinate 727,176 of NZ_CM178743.1, read as the reverse complement.
GCCCTGGACGGCGGCGTGGACCTCTTCTGGCGCGCCCTTGCTCTCGTTGCCGAACAGCAAGGTGTCTCCGGGTTCGAACGAAAATTGGTGGAAAGGCGTCGCGCCGCGGGTCGTGAAAAGCAGCAGGCGACCCTCCGCCCGCTCGGGCGCGGCGATGAAAGCATCCCAGCTGTTATGGCGCTTGAGGTGCGCCAAAGGCCCGTAATCCAGGGCCGCGCGCTTCAAGCTCTTATCGTCCAAGGGAAAACTGCAGGGCTCGATCACGTCCAGCCCGACGCCGAAACAGGCGCAAAGCCGGATCGCCGCCCCGACGTTTTGGGGAATGCCTGGTTGAAAAAGTGCGATACGCATAATAAGCGAACCAACCACAAGGGCAGCAGGGGCTTTGCCGGGAATCGAAAGGGCTTGCGGACTTCGTCCGCGCGTCCGATACGACGATCCGACCGCTGCCTTGTGGCGGAGATCCGCATGCGGGTCGAGCAAGATATGGCGTCGAAAGGCGCTTCTCCAAGCCGGTCGCTTCCGCGGCCAGCGGAATTAAGGGGTGACTAGGTGGCCGACACCGCCGTGGGCGCAACGACCGAGCCGGAACACGGGAGCGATCCCTCCCGGCGCGACTTTATTCACATCGCCGCGATCGCGGCCGCCGCCGGCGGCGCCGCGACTCTGGTGTGGCCGTTCATCGACCAGATGAACCCGTCCGCCGACACGCGGGCCCTGGCCTCGACCGAGTTCGACCTGACCAAGGTCGCCGAGGGCCAACAGGTCACGATCAAGTGGCGCGGCAAGCCGCTCTTCGTGCGCAACCGCACCAAGGCCGAGATCGCCAAGGCCGTGGCCGACGACAGTGCGTCGATGAAGGATCCGGCGACGGACGCCTCGCGCGTGAAGCCGGGCAAGTCCAACTGGCTGATCGTCGGCGGCAACTGCACCCACCTGGGCTGCGTGCCGACCTTCGGCGGCGGCGAGTATGGCGGCTGGTTCTGCCCGTGCCACGGCTCGGTCTATGACACCTCGGGTCGTATCCGTAAGGGCCCCGCGCCCACGAACCTGGTGGTTCCGGAATACGCCTTCCTCACCGACACCAAGGTCAAGATCGGCTAAGCGAAATGAGCGGACATTCGACCTATCAACCCAAGACCGGTATCGAGCGCTGGCTCGACGCCCGTCTGCCGATCGTGCGTCTGGGCTACGACTCGTTCGTCGACTACCCCACGCCGCGCAACCTGAACTACTGGTGGACCTTCGGCGGCATCCTGTCGCTGTGCCTGGCCTCCCAGCTGATCACCGGCATCATCCTGGTGATGCACTACAATCCGAGCGCGCAAGGCGCCTTCGCCAGCGTCGAGCACATCATGCGCGACGTGAACTACGGCTGGCTGATCCGCTACATGCACGCCAACGGCGCGTCGATGTTCTTCATCGCCGTCTACATCCACATGCTGCGCGGCCTGTACTACGGCTCCTACAAGGCGCCCCGTGAAGTGCTGTGGCTGCTGGGCTGCGTGATCTATCTGCTGATGATGGCCACCGCCTTCATGGGCTACGTCCTGCCCTGGGGCCAGATGTCGTTCCACGGCGCCGTCGTGATCACCAACCTGTTCGGCGCGCTGCCGCTGGTCGGCGAGAGCATCACCACCTGGCTGTGGGGCGGCTTCGCGGTCGACAACCCGACCCTGAACCGCTTCTTCTCGCTGCACTACCTGCTGCCCTTCATGATCGCGGGCGTCGTGATCCTGCACATCTGGGCCCTGCACGTGGTCGGCCAGAACAACCCGACGGGCGTGGACCCCAAGTCGAAGGCCGACACCGTTCCCTTCACGCCGTACGCGACGGTGAAGGACGGCTTCGCGATGAGCGTCTTCCTGATCCTCTTCGCGTTCTTCGTCTTCTACATGCCGAACGCGCTGGGCCACGCCGACAACTATGTCGAGGCCAACCCGCTGGTGACGCCGTCGCACATCGTTCCGGAATGGTACTTCCTGCCGTTCTACGCGATCCTGCGCGCCGTGCCGGACAAGCTGATGGGCGTGCTGGCCATGTTCGGCGCCATCGCCTGCCTGTTCGCCCTGCCGTGGCTCGACACCTCGAAGGTTCGCTCGATGCGCTACCGCCCGACCGCGAAGATCTATTTCATGTTCTTCCTGGTGGCCTGCATCATCCTGGGCTTCTGCGGCGCCAAGCTGCCGGACGATCCGGTGATCCCGCACCTGACCACGTTCCAGCTGGGCGGTTCGGACCTGAACAGCTTCGTGTGGCTCAGCCGCGTGGCCTCGCTCTACTACTTCGCTTTCTTCCTGGTCGTGCTCCCGGTCCTGGGTCTGGTCGAAAAGACCCTGCCCGTGCCGGATTCGATCGCCTCGCCGGCCCTCTCGGCCGACGCTCACAAGGGTTGATCCCGATGCTCCGCAAACTCTCGGTTATCGCGGCGGCGGCGGGTCTCCTGGTCGTCGGCGCCGCCGGCCCGGCCCTCGCCAACGGCGGGGCCCTGCCGGCCAAGGAAGTGCAATGGTCGTTCGAAGGCCCGTTCGGCAAGTTCGACCAGGCGCAGCTGCAGCGCGGCTTCAAGGTCTATCGCGAAGTCTGCTCGGCCTGCCACTCGCTGAAGCTGGTCTCGTTCCGGAACTTCGGTGACAAGGGCGGCCCGTTCTACAGCGAGAAGTATCCGAACTCGAACGACAACCCGTGGGTCAAGGCGATCGCCAAGGACTACGAGGTCGCCGACATCGACAGCGAGACCGGCGACGCCATCAAGCGCCCGGCCACCAGCGCCGATCACTTCCCGTCGCCGTTCGCCAACGAAGCCGCGGCGCGCGCCAGCAACGGCGGCGCCCTGCCGCCGGACATGTCGCTGTTGGCCAAGGCCCGCGAAGAAGGTCCCAACCACATCTATTCGGTGGTGACCGGCTACGTGAATCCGCCGGCCGGCCTGACGGTCCCGACGGGCGGCCACTACAACCCGTACTTCCCGGGCGACCTGACCTCGGCCTGGCACGGCGATCACAAGCACGTCCCGCCGGGCGGCTTCATCGCCATGGCCCCGCCGCTGAAGGACGGCCTGGTGACGTTCGACGACGGCACCAAGCCGACCCTCGACCAGCAGGCCAAGGACGTCTCGGCCTTCCTGATGTGGGCCGCCGAGCCCAAGCTGGAAGAACGCAAGCAGACCGGCTTCGCCGTCCTGATCTACCTGCTGCTACTCTCGGGTCTGCTGTACGCCAGCTACAAGACCGTCTGGAAGAACGAGTCGCACTGACCCGATCTTCAGAGCTGAAGTTCGAAGGGCCCGGTGGAAACACCGGGCCCTTCTTCTTTGAACGCTACAGCTCCAACGCCAGCCCAGCCAGCATGGCCAGCACCTCCGGTGGGGCTAGGGGGCTGTCGCGCAGCCGATAACGAGCGGGAGCCTAGCCGCGCGGCGGGGCGGCGAGGTCCGCGGTCTTGGCTCCCATCAGCATCACGGCGCGACCGACAGGGTGCGGGCGTCGGCGGCCAGGCGCAGGCGGTGGAGGCCCCACAGGCCCGTGCCTAGGGTCCCGGCCACGCCTTCCGGCAGGTCGTCGGCCAGGCTGGCCGGCACGTTCTGGGCCAGCACCCCGCCGATCGACAGCGCGCGCAGGCGAGCGGGCGCCTTGTGCCGCGCGCTGGTGTCCAGCTTGCCCGTGGCGGTCGCTCCGCGCGTCGACAGCCGCGCCATGGCCTTCGAGGCCGTGTCGATCGCGAAAGCGCCGCGCAGCGCCGTGGGACCGTCGCTGACGCCCGCGACGATGGTCGGCAGGCCGTCGACCACCTCGACCGGCAGGACGACCTGCCGGCGCGCCCGCCAGGGCTGGTCGATACGCACCCGGCAGTGGGCGAAGTCGATCTCGACGCTGTGGCCGGCCAGGACGTCCATGCCGATCACCCCGGCGATCGGGGTGACGAAGCCGGCCCCCCGCGCGTCCAGGTCGGCGACCTTGACCGCCACGGCCGCCGTCTTCAAACCCGCGATCTCGACGGACAGAGGCAGCTCCGGCTCGGTGATGCCGGCCATCTGGGCCTTGGTCTCGTGCAGCAGGGTGCGCGGGGCCGACAGGTCGATGACATAGTCGCCGGCCATGTCGCCGATCACCGCCGGGGCGACGATGGCTCCGTTCTCGAACCAGCACGCCGTCTCACCGGCCCTCGCGGCGCCGGCGGCGCAGAGGACGGCGGCAAAAACCAGGCTGGGCGCGCGACGATGCATCATGTCAGCCTAGCTCAGCCGTGACCATTGCGCGATGGGCTCGACAGCATCGAAGAACAGCGTTCATTCTGCGTGTCGGGCGGAGGGCGAGCATGGCCGAAGAGCATCATTCCGAGCGCGAGGCGGGCAGGCGCCTGGACGCCTTCGTCGACGCGGCCTTCGCCTTCGCCGTCACCTTGCTGATCATCGCCGGCGCCGAGCCCACGACCAGCGTCGCCGCCCTTTGGCGGGCCTTGGGCAAGATCCCGGCCTCACTGGGCGCCTTCGCGCTGATCACGATGTTCTGGCTGGCCTATCGTGAATACGGCCGCCTAGTCGCGCGCCGGGACACCCTGGCGACGCTGAACGCCCTGGCCATCGTGTTCACGGTGCTGGTCTATGTCTTCCCGCTGCGGATGCTGCTCGAATCGGGCTTCGTCTGGATCTCGGGCCGGCGATTGCCAGGGGCCGACATCATCCGCACCCTGGGGGATCTGAGCGCGCTCTTCCGTATCTATGGCGCGGGTTTCGCGATCCTGGCGGGTCTGTTCGTCGCGCTCTACCAACGCGCCCTGCGCCATCCCGACCGCCTGGGCGTCGAGCCTGAAAGCCTTGATGCGATCCGCCTTAGCCGGGACATCTGGATGATCGCCGCGGTCGCCGGCCTGGTGTCGGCGGGCCTGACCTTCGGACCCATGGCCGCCGCGCCGTGGCTGCCCGGCTGCGCCTACTGGCTGATCCCTCTGGCCATAGCCCTGCGCGGACCGATCGGCCGCCTGCTGACCCGCAAGATCGTTCCCGAAGGAGCCTCGTCATGAGTCGCATGCCTTACGTCGTCGTCGCCCTGACCCTCTGCGCGGGCGCGGCGCAGGCCCAGATCCCGCCGGACGCCGCCGCGCGCCAAGCCGCCCAGGTCGCGGCGATGGGCAAGCTGGCCAGCATGGACGGCGTCTGGCGCGGCCCGGCCTGGACGATCACCCCGACCGGTCGCCACGAGGTCACTCAGACCGAACGGATCGGGCCGCTGCTGGGCGGTTCGATCAAGGTGGTCGAGGGGCGAGGCTACAACGCCGACGGCTCGACCGGCTTCAACGCCTTCGCGGTGATCTCCTTCGAGCCCACGACCGGGGCCTACGCCATGCGTTCGTACGCGATGGGGCGCGCCGGCGACTTCAAGCTGACCCCGACGCCCGACGGCTATGCCTGGGAGATCCCCGCGGGGCCGGCGACGATCAAGTACACGGCCGTCATCAAGGACGGCGTCCTGCACGAGATCGGCGAGCGCATCGCGCCGGGCCAAGCCCCGGTTCAGTTCTTCGAGATGACCCTGAAGCGCGTCGGCGACAGCGCGTGGCCGACGGCGGGCGCGATCCCGCCGAAGTAGGCCGCCTTAAGCTTCCGCCTTGCTTCCGCCGGAACGCTGGAACAGCTGCAAGGTGCGCAGCATCGCCAGTCGAGCGCTGTCGGGGTGGTGACCGCTGGGCGCCACGAAGGCGTGACCGGCGTCGTAGAGGTGGATCGGCAGTTCCGGATGCGCATCGCGGATCGCCTCGACGTCCGACAGCGGAATCAGGCTGTCGGTCTTGCCGAAGTGCAGGATGGTCGGGACCTTGGGCGTCTCGTCGCGATAGGCCACGATGTCGCCGCCGTAGAAGGCCGAGACGGCCGACAGGCCCTCGCAGCGGCAGGCGGCCAACCAGGCCGTGGTCCCTCCATAGCAGAACCCCATGGCGAACACCGGGCCCTCCATGGCGCCAATGCAGGCCTGGACGCGCGGCAGGGTGGAGACCCCCCAGCCGGTGGCCTTGCCCATGGCCATGCGCGCGTCGAGGATCGCCGGCGTGATGTCCAGGGCCGGAAAGTAGGCGTCGGCCGCGTCCATCAGGCTGGGGGCGATGACCTCGTAGCCCTGCTCGGCCAGGCTGTCTGACAGGGCGCGGATGTGCGGGGTGACGCCCCAGATGGCGTGCAGCATGACGACGCCGCCGCGTCGGGCTTCCTTGGGCGGTGCGTGATAGGCGGCGAACGGCGCGCCTGTTTCAAGGCAGGCGAGGGCGATGCGTTCACCCATCAGGCCGCTCCCCCTTCCGAAGCGGAATGCTCGGCGAAGAAGTCCACGGTCCGCTGGCGGGCCAGTTCGGCGTCGGCCAGGTCGCTGTCGGGCCGGCCGTCATTGTTGAAGCCATGGCCGCTGTTCTCATAGACATGGATCGGGACCTCGGGATGGGCGGCCCAGATGGCGGCCTTGACGTCCTCGGCGGGGATGTGGCTGTCCTTGCGGCCCAGGTGCACCACCACGGGCGCGTTCAGCGAGAGCTCGGCATTGGCGGCGATCATGCTGCCATAATAGGCCGAGCCGGCCGCCAGCCCCGTCAGCTTGCCCGCCGCCAGCCAGACCAGCGATCCGCCCAGGCAGTAGCCGACCGCGAACACCGGGCCGCGCGCCGCCAGCTCATCGATGCAGGCCTGGATGTCCGACAGCATGGCGTCGATCCCGACCTTCTGAACGTAGCTGACGCCGGTCTGGAACCCTTTGGGATCGTGCTCGGCCACGAAGCCTGGCTCGGCGCGATCGAAGATCGACGGGGCCAGCACCTCGAAGCCCCGGGCCGCCCAGCGCGCGACGTCGGCCTGAACATACTGGTCGAGGCCGAAGATCTCCTGGATCACGACCACGCCGCCCTTGCGCGGCCCCTCGGGCTGGGCGTGAAGCGCTTGGAAGGCAAAGCCGTCGACGGCGGCGGTCAGGCTGATGGTCTCGGACATGAGGCTCCTCGAACGGCGTGGGAGGTTTAAACGCCCGGCCTCGGCGGGGATCAACGAAAAACGGCCCGCGGGGCATCCGCGGGCCGTCGTTCAGCTTGATCGAGACGCGTTCAGCCCTTCTCCGGCTTCAGGGCGCAGGCGCCCATGCCGACGGCCTTGGCCCGAGCGCATGACATGGCCAGCATGCCCGCTGTCGACTTTGGCTGCGGCGCGTCGATGATATAGCCCGCGCCGTTATCGCACAGCACTTCGTAACGCGAGATCGCGGGCGTTCCGCCGCCGCCCAGATAGTTGCCTTGTACTGCGTTGCAAGACAGTCCGGCCTTCTGCGCCAGGGTCGTCAGGCCCGAAGCCGGATTGAGGTTGTCCGCCAGGCGACACACGGCGAGCTTGCCTTTGGCGACCTTTTCAGACGCCGCGAGGGCGACGCAGTCGTAGGCGCTGACCTTGCCGCCAATCTTGCTGACGATCCAGCCGAGATCGTTCTTGCACGCGAGTTCGTAGGTGACGTCCCGCGCGTTGCCCTTGTGCTTTTCGTTCAGCACCGCCGCGCTGGTCGCGTCGCAGGTGACGCCGGCTTCGGCGGCCAGCAAGACGGCGGCTCTCTGCTGCAAGGGATTGCTCGGCTCGATGAACTTGCCGCCTTCGTTCTCGGCGCGCGCGCGGCCGGTGGTGTAGCCCGTGACGACTTCGCGCAAGCCCATGACCTGGGCCATGGCGTCGCCGGTGATCAGCGTCAGGATGATGGATAGGACGATGGTCTTTTTCATGTGCAGCCCCTCTGCATATGCACGCAGATTACACCCGCGACACTCGGCGTCGAGACTCAACTTTAGTGCGATAGGGCGTGTAGGACGCGTGGCGTCTGGAAGCCGCCGAGCCCCGTGTCGCGCGCCGGTAGCGACGACCGACCGCTTATCGGGCTTGTGGCCTCACGCCAGCCCGAGGGCGCCGGCATCATCCGCCCGCCCATACAGAGCATCATGCGGCGCCTCGTTCCGGTCGAGGCGCCGCACCAGACTAGACGTTGAAGCGGAAGTGCATCACATCGCCGTCCTTGACGACGTATTCCTTGCCCTCGGCGCGCATCTTGCCAGCTTCCTTGGCGCCGTTTTCGCCGCCCAGACGGACGAAGTCGTCGAAGGCGATGGTCTCGGCGCGGATGTAGCCCTTCTCGAAGTCGGTGTGGATGACGCCGGCCGCCTGCGGGCCGGTGTCGCCGACGTGGATGGTCCAGGCGCGGGCTTCCTTGGGACCGACCGTGAAGTAGGTCTGCAGGTTCAGCAGCGTATAGGCCTCGCGGATCAGGCGGTTCAGGCCCGGCTCTTCCAGGCCGAGGGTTTCCAGGAACTCCGCGCGTTCCTCGGAGTCCAGCAAGGCGATCTCGCTCTCGATCTGGGCCGAGATGACCACCGACTTGGCGTTGTCCTTGGCGGCGCGTTCGGCGACGAGGTCGCTGTACTTGTTGCCCTTGTCGGCCGAGCCTTCGTCGACATTGCAGACATAGAGGGCCGGCAGCGAGGTCAGCAGCTGCAGCATGTGCCACGCCTTCTCGTCGTCGGGGTCGATCTTGGCGGCGCGGGCCGGGCGGCCTTCGCGCAGCAAAGCGAGGGCGATGTTGGCCAGGCGCAGGGTGTTGGCGCTTTCCTTGTCGGCGCCGACCTTGGCGCGCTTCTCAAGGGCGGGGACGCGCTTTTCCAGGCTTTCCAGGTCGGCCAGCATCAGCTCCATCTCGATGATCTCGAGATCGCTGATCGGGTCGATGCGGCCTTCCACATGGACGATGTCGCCGTCCTCGAAGCAGCGGGCCACGAAGGCCACGGCGTCGCAGTCGCGGATGTTGGCCAGGAACTGGTTGCCCAGGCCTTCGCCCTTGGAGGCTCCGCGCACCAGACCGGCGATGTCGACGAAGGTGATGCGGGCCGGGATGATTTCCTTGGAGCCGGCGACCTTGGCCAGGGCGTCCAGGCGCGGCTCGGGCACGGCGACTTCGCCGGTGTTGGGCTCGATCGTGCAGAAGGGATAGTTCGCGGCCTGGGCCGACGCCGTCTGGGTCAGGGCGTTGAACAGGGTGGACTTGCCGACGTTGGGCAGGCCGACGATGGCGACTTTAAAGGCCATGGAACTCTCGTGGATTTCGTTGGGCGGGCGATTACCACGGATGGGCGGGAAAGGCGAACCGGCGAGGGGGTCTTGCAAGAACTGCAACCGCATCAGATATCAAAGGCGCAAAGGAGCTTCCCATGAGCGTTCGACCCGTCCTGAAGATCGTGAAGGGCATTCCCGCCTCGGACGGCGACGGCGTGCGGCTGACCCGGATGCTGGGCACGCCCGAGGCCCAGATGTTCGACCCGTTCCTGATGCTGGACTGTTTCGACAACGACCAGGCTTCAGACTACATGGGCGGCTTTCCCGACCATCCGCATCGCGGCTTCGAGACCGTGACCTACATGCTGGAAGGCCGGATGCGTCACAAGGACAACACCGGCCGCGAAGGCGTGATTGGTCCGGGCGGCATCCAGTGGATGCGGGCCGGCAAGGGCATCGTCCATTCCGAGATGCCCGAACAGGCCGAGGGCCGGATGCGCGGCTTCCAGCTGTGGGTCAACCTGCCGGCCAAGCTGAAGATGTCCGAGCCCGGCTACAGCGAGTTCGAGAGCGACGCGATCCCGGTCGAGGCTCGCGACGGCGGCGTCACGGTCAAGGTGATCTCGGGCGTGACGGACAGTGGCATGGCCGGTCCGATTGGCGGCGGCGCGGTCGACGCGCTCTATTTCGACGTCGTGCTGCCGGCCGGGACCACGTTCGAGGAACCGGTCGGCGATGACCGCAGCGCCATGCTCGCCGTCTATGAAGGTCAGGTCCGGGTCGCGCACGACACGGTCGACGCGCTGTCAGGCGTGTTTCTGGGGACGGGCGACACGGTCCGCGTCGAGGCCGTCACCGACGCGCGCCTGCTGCTGCTGGCCGGGCGTCCGATCCAGGAGCCGGTCGTCTGGCATGGTCCGTTCGTGATGAACTCGCGCGAGGAGATCGTGCAGGCGTTCGACGACTTCCAGCGCGGGCGCTTTTAGGCCCTAGCGGATGTCGACCGCGCTCTCGAAATAGGCCGTGGGGCTGCCCTCGGCGTGGGCGACGATCGCGACCTCGAAGGTCTTGCCGTCGTCGAGGGCCAAATGGACACGACCGCGCCGGAAGGCTTCGCGCATCGTCTCGGGTTCGCCGGTGAGGCCGCCCTTGGCCGAGCGCATTCCTCGGTTGTCGAGATAGTGAAGTGAGAAGGTCACCGGATGGACCTGGCGGGCGATCGTCAGTTCGCCTTGGCCGGTGTGCGGCGGCTTGGGGGGTTTTGCCATCCCCATACAACGCGCGAGACGCGGTTTAGCCTCGGCAAAAGCTGGGGAGGAAAAAAGAAAAAGCGACCCGGCGTTCGTCGGGGGGGCGTGTGGCCGGGCCGCTTGCGTCCGGAAGGACCACGATGGGCGCTGTCCGGACGCTTAAGAGAAATCGCTGAGGCGTGGTCGGTTCCAAACCATTCTTGTCGCGCGGCCTCAGGCGTCGTCTCGGGGGCGGGGCGAGGCCGAACCGCCAGCGCGGCCCGCGCGAGCGGCCAGGTCGCGGCTCTGCGAGAAGCTGCGCTTTTCGGCCGGCACGGACGCGCCGCCCTTGGCCGCGATCTCGCGCCGCTTTTCCGGCGACATGGCGGCAAAGCCACGCTTGGACTTCGTCGAAGTTTCGTTTTGCAAAGCCATCGCGGCCTCCCAGTTGTTCTCTGAAAGACAAGCTAGCGAATCGCCTAATCGTTCCAACAGCTTAGCCTGTTGTTATTTCGGAGCGTCCGTTCAGTGGATCTCGCAGGCGCGCAGCATCGCCGTGGAAGCGGCGATGGCGTCCTCCGCCGACAGGCCGCGCGTGTCTCGAGCGTGGGCCAGGGCCGACGCGCAGGCGGGCCGATCGGCGTTGGCGATGGGCGAGGTCGCGGCAGAGGACGCCTGAACCGGCGCGGGTTGTACGCCCAAGAAGACGATGACGGCGATCACGGCCACCAGCATCAGAGCGGCCAGCGCCACGGCCATGACGCCGCGGCCGCTGTCGCTGGGGATGACGATCCGCTGGGTGAGGGTCATGGGGGCGTCCGTGTCGTCGGTGGAATACGCAACAGCGAACGCCGCGAGCGACGCCTGGATGTTAACGCGCGACGGGGCAAGGCGTTCTAGCGCTCAGCGACGCAATCATTTCCCCGTCGAGCCGCCGTCGTGCTAAGGTTTTCCTTGAGGCGCGCAGTCACGCCATTCGGACCGGTCCGCCAGGCGGAAGGTCCCTAGGCCCCGAAGCCGGGGCGCCCAGACATCATCAAATTCGAAGTCGGCCACGACGGGCGACAGCAACGGTTCGGGCCTGGCCCGCTCCGCGCCCTTGGCCGACGTTCCCCCTCCCTCCAGAAGGAACGCCCTTGTCCAAAGGCAATCGTGAAGTCCGCAAACCCAAGTCGGCCAAGCCCAAGGTGATCGCCGCCGCGCCGCCGACGCTCTCGCAGACCCTGGCGCCGCGCAAGACGTAGCGGCCAAACCTCGAGAAGACCGAGCGCCGCGGACCGGCGTGCTCGACCAGAGGCCACACCATGAAAACCTACCCGGGCACGCGCCCCTCGGCTCCCAAGGGCTTCAACGATCCGCGCTCGACCGGCGGTCAGCCCGTCAAGCCGCGGCCCATCGATCCCGACGCCCTACGAGGTACAAAGTCTTGATCCACGCCCCGCGCCGCGCACCGCCGACCATCGCCTACCTGATCCTGGTCCATCGTTATCCCGAACAGTTCAAGCGGCTGTTCAAGGCGATCCACGATCCGGCCAACCACTATCTCGTCCATGTCGACAAGAACGCCGGCCCGGAGCTGGAGAGCGACCTTCGCGGGTTCCTCGCCGCCTATCCGAACGCCGCCGTCCTGGAGAGCAAGCGCGCCCTGTGGGGTGGCTACAGTCTGGTCGACGCCGAACTGCGGGGCATGGCCCGGCTGCTCGAGATGGACGCCCAGTGGGACTACTTCATCAATCTGAGCGGTCAGGACTTTCCGCTGGCGACCCAGGAACGCATCCGGGGCTTCCTCGACGCCAACCGGGGCCGGGAGTTCATCCGGGTGCTCGACCAGGCCAGCATTCGGCCCGAAACCATGGGGCGGGTTCTGCGGCACGTCGTCGAACAGGGCGGTCGCATCGTCGACAGCCTGGTGACCCGGCTCTTCCTGAAGGACGCCACGCCCTATATCGGCAACCAGTGGAAGATCGTCAGCCGGACGTTCTGCGACTTCGTCTGTCACGACCCGTCGGTCGAGCGCTACAAAGCCTTCTACCGCAACACCTTCATCGCCGATGAGGGCTTCTTCCAGACCGTGATGATGAACACCGCCGCGCACGGCGAGATCGTCAACGACGACAAGCGGATGATCGACTGGGTGCCCGACGGGGGCATCAAGCTGCGTCCCCGTACGTTCACGGCGGCCGACGCGGCCATGCTGACGTCCAGCGCGGACCTGTTCGCGCGCAAGTTCGACGCCGAGGCCGACGCGGAAATCCTCGACATCCTGGAAGCCCATTTGCGGACCCAGGTCGTCGCCAACGAACCCGCGCCGGCGGTGGTGGTCGCCGAGCCTTTTTCAATGTCGATGGCTTAGCGGGTGATCAGCCGAAACCTTCTGATGGGCCTGTGCGCGACGGCGTATGTGGGCGCGATCGGCATTTCAGTGGGGGATCTCCTGCGCGACCCGCCTTTGAAGTCCTACGTCATCGTCCCCGGCGGCGACTGGTCGCGGTGCGTGGAGATCCGCGCCACCAGCGAGCGCCTGGCGCGCCGCGAGGTGTTACGCCGGCCGACACCGAAGAGCGCCGCTGGCGATTGCCCTGTCCTGCCCGCCATCCAGGCGGTGGACTCGCGCCTGGTGATCGAGCGCGGCTTCAACGCGGGGCTGATCGTCTCGGCGATCCTGGCGGCGCTGTGGGGCGTCGGCCTGGCCTTTCGCGCTTGGCGGCGAGGCGACGACCCGTTCGACTAGCTTCCCACCGACTTATCCCACCGACTGGGCGGCGAAGTCGCGCCAGGTCTTGGCTTCCTTGCGGAAATGGCTGTGGGTCTTGGACAGGCGCTTGTCGATCTCGGCCAGCTTCGCCCGCGCCTCGTCCTTGCGGCCGGTGCGGGCCAGGAAGACGGTGTAGCGGGCGATGCCTTCGAAGCCCGGATAGTGGTCGGCGGCCCAGCTGAGCGCCGTGTCGGCCTGCTCCTCGCGGCCCAGGGCGTGATAGACCCGGCCCAGGGCCAGCATGGTGTGGGGCGTGCGGCCGGCGTTGGGCTGCTCGCCCAGCTTCTCCAGCAGGGGCAGAGCCTCGCCGGGACGGTTCAGTTCGATCAGGGCGTTGGCGCGGCCCAGCAGCAGCTGGGCGTCGTCCGCGTACATGCCCGCCAGGCTGTCGGCGTAGAGCGCTTCCGCCTCGGCGTGCTTGCCGAGTTCGGTGGCGGCCACGGCCAGGCGGACCCGGTTGGCGACGGTGGGGGCGTCATCGACCGCCTGGGCGGCCTGGCGGTACTCGCGCTGCGGGTCCAGCGCCTTGCGGGCGGCCTGGCCGACGTTCCGGACGGTCTTGCCGCCCCAGAACCGCGGGCCCAGCACGGCCACCAGATAGACGACCCCGCCAACGGGCTGGAACGCCAGGATGATCCACAGCCAATACATCTGCTGGCCCGAGCGCACGGCGTGCACGCACAGAGCGATCGAGAACAGCATCGACAGGCCCAGCAAGGGCAGGGGGAGCGAGAACATGTCTGGCTCTTTCTCTCGCCGGCCGCTTTCCGTCAATCTTCCTTGGAAGGCTTGCGCGGATCCGCCTTCGGCGCGGGCGCCAGGCGCATGACCTCAGCCTGGTATCGCTCGTCGTCGCCCACGGCGGCGAAGGGCAGGGCGTCGGCCAGGGCGTCCAGCATCGGGTCCAGCCATTGGTGCTCGACCTTGTGGAAGTCGCCCAGCACATAGTGCATGACCGCGTCCTTGTGGCCTGGATGGCCCACGCCGATGCGGCCGCGGCGGAAGGCGTCGCCGACCTGGCTGGTCACCGAGCGGATGCCGTTGTTGCCCGCGGCCCCGCCGCCGGCCTTCATCCGGAAGCGCCCCGGGGCCATGTCGATCTCGTCGTGGAAGACGATGACGTCGGACGGCGCCAGCTTGAAGAACTTCATCGCCTCGCCGACTGCGCGCCCGCTCTCGTTGTAATAGGTCTTGGGCTTGAGCAGCAGCAGCTTGACCGGACCATCGGGGGTCGAGACCTGCCCTTCGCAGGCCAGGCCCTGGAAGCGCGCGCGCCACGGGGCGGTTCCCCACTTCCGCGCCAGGGCGTCGACGGCCATGAAGCCGACGTTGTGGCGGTTCTTCTCGTACTTGGGCTCGGGATTGCCCAGGCCGGCGAGGATCAGCATCGGTTGGTGCTCAGCAGCTCAAACGAAAACGGGCGGACCCGAAGGCCCGCCCGCTCTGTAGATCGGTTCGGTGACCCGACCGAGCGATTAGGCTTCGGTCGTGGTGTCGCCGGCGTCCGACTGGGCGGCCGACGAGGCCTTCAGGGTCGCGATCACGAAGTCGCGGTCCACGGCCGGCTTGACGCCTTCCGGCAGCTTCACTTCCGAGATGCGGATGGTGTCGCCGATGTCGTGGTTAGCCAGGTCGATGACCAGCTCTTCCGGGATCTTGTCGGCCGGGCAAGCCAGTTCGACGGTGTGACGGATCACTTCCAGCGAGCCGCCCTTCTTCATGCCGACCGAGATGTCCTGGTTCTTGAAGTGAACCGGCACTTCGATCTTGATGAGTTGGTGCTCGCTGACGCGGAACAGGTCGAAGTGGACCGGCTCGTCGGTGACCGGGTGGAACTGGATCGACTTGGCGATGACAGCTTGCTTTTCGTCGCCGTGTTGCAGCGTGACCAGGTGGCCCAGCAGCTTGCCGGTGTACAGCGACTTGCGGAATTCGTTGACCTTCACGGCGATGTTCACCGGGGCCTTGCCGCCGCCGTACAGGGTGCCCGGGACCTTGCCTTCGCGACGGACGGCGCGGGCCGCGCCGGTGCCGGCGCCTTCACGGACTTCAACGTTCAGAATGATCTCGGCCATGGTCTTGTCTTTCTGGAGAGCCGTATGCTCTCCGCTGCGACCCGGCGCCTATGGCTGTATTGCCACGCTCGCCAGCGTCTTTTTAGGGTCGCGCTACATACACAAAAGGGCCGGGCGACGCAACGCCCGGCCCTTTCGGTCGTGTGGAGGCTGAAATCAGCCCTTCTTCTTGGCGGCCGTCTTGGCCTTGCGCGAGTTGGAGCCGGCGCCTTTCACGGCGATCGACTCCTTGACCGGCAGGGCGCGGGGCGGCTCGGGCGGCAGGGTCGCGCCGGCCGCCTTGACCATGCAGGCGCCCGTGTCGATCAGGATGTGCTGGCCCAGGCAGAAGATGTCCTCGTAGTGCGGCTTGGACACGGCCAGGCACTGGTAGAGGTTGAGCTTGGCCATGTTCAGGCAGCTGGCCGTGCCCGGGTCGTTGCTGATCGCGTCGACGGTGGCGAGGTCGTTGTCGCCGGCCGCGCCCAGGGCGGCCAGGGCGGCCACGGCCAGGCCGCGGATCACGACGGGCTGATATGGAGCGGGGGCCGCGCGCGGCGTCAGGCCCAGCGACTGGCCACCGGTCGAGGCCTGCCGCAGCATCGCCACGTCGGCGCTCTCGGCCAGGGCCGGCGTGGTCGACAGGGTCTTGGCCGAGGCCAGGCGACCGTCGCGATCGACCACCGAGGCCTTCGACCAGGACGACTTCTGGACGTCGTAGGCCGACTGCTTCACGGCCTTGCCAGCCATGTAGACCTTCAGGCCGTCGCCGCCGATCTGGTCGATGATCAGGCCGGCGGCGCTGTCGGCGCCCTTGAACACGGCCGCGTAGGACGGGTTGGAGATGATGTTGTTGATCATCTCCTGGCGTTGGGTCGGGTTGGCCGCGATTTCGCGCACCGAGGCGACGAAGGTCGGATCCTGCAGGGCCAGGACGGCGGCGTAGGCCACGGCGCCGTGCATGAACGACTTGTTTTCGTAGGCGGCGCCGACCTTCAGCGAGGCTTGAATCTGCTCACCGTTCTGGAAGGCGGGCGAGACGGCGCCGGCGCGGGCCATGTAGCCGCGGAAGGCGCTGGCGCGCTCGACCAGGCTGGACGACAGCGTGATCGGCGGCGGCGGCGCGGGGGCCTGGACGATCGGCGGGGGCGGCGGGGGCGGCGGGGAGCTACAGGCCGCTACCAGGGCGGCCAGCGCCACGGCGGTCGTCGTCAGGACGACGCGCGTACGCGAAAAGGAACGCATTCTCGAAACTTCCCCATCAAGTCTTGGCGGCCGGCAGGTCCCTGGGCGGCGCGCATAGCAGCCCGGGCCGGCGAGATTGTGACTGTCGCCCCGTTAACCAGACTTTTACAAGCGTGACCGTGCGAGAGGCGAACTTCGCTCGCCCATCGAGGTTCCCACCTTAGTCGAACAGCTTCGACACCGACTCTTCGTTGGCGATGCGGCGGATCGCCTCGCCGATCAGCGGGGCGCACGAGACGTAGCGGATCTTGGGGCAGGCCTTGGCCTGGTCCGAGGCTTCGATCGAGTCGGTGACCACCAGCTCGGTCAGGACCGAATTGGCGACGCGGTCGGCCGCCGCGCCCGACAGGACGCCGTGGGTGATGTAGGCGCTGACCGACTTGGCGCCATGGCTCATCAAAGCCTGGGCGGCGTTGCACAGGGTGCCGGCCGAGTCGGCGATGTCGTCGAACAGGATGCAGCGGCGATCCTTGACGTCGCCGATGATGTTCATGACTTCCGACTGGCCCGGGCCCGAGCGACGCTTGTCGACGATGGCCAGGTCGGCGTCGTCCAGGCGCTTGGCCAGGGCGCGGGCGCGGACCACGCCGCCGACGTCCGGCGACACGACCATCAGGTCGTCGCCCATCGGATAGTTCTTGCGGATGTCCTCGGCCATAAGACGCGAGGGCAGCAGATTGTCGGTCGGGATATCGAAGAAGCCTTGGATCTGGCCGGCGTGCAGGTCCATCGTCAGGACGCGGTCCGCGCCCGAGCGGGTGATCAGGTTGGCGACCAGCTTGGCCGAGATCGGCGTGCGGCCGCCGGTCTTACGATCCTGGCGGGCATAGCCGAAATAGGGCAGCACGGCGGTGATCCGCTTGCCCGACGCGCGCTTCAGGGCGTCGATGCAGATCAGCAGCTCCATCAGGTTGTCGTTGGCCGGATAGCTGGTCGACTGGATGACGAAGACGTCCTCGCCCCGCACGTTCTCGTCGATGGTGACGAACACCTCGAGGTCGGCGAACCGGCGCACCTGGGCGCGGGTCAGCGGCATGTCGAGATATTCCGCGATCGCCTGGGACAGCGGGCGGTTGGAGTTGCCGGACAGCAGCTTCATGGGGATATCTCGGGGGTGGGGGTCGGCTGTTGCCGGGCCTTCTAGCAGTGATCGCCCCCGGCACAAGTGTTAACGGCCAGACTTTTTCGCTTCCGTACGCGGAGCAACGGCTCCGTGTCCTTTGAGCCTCAGGCCTCGAGCGAGATCGCCGACAGCAGGCGGCCGTAGTCGCCCTCGTTGTTCAGGAAGGCGCGGCGGTTGGAAAAGAACCATTCTTCTTCCGCCCGGGTGTCGCGGCCGACCCATTCGCGGCGCTCGACGCCAGCGGTCGCCAGGCGGTCCAGCACGAAGGACGGCAGGTCGAAAAAGCGCTTGTCCTGCGTCTCGCCCGGCTTGAAGAACCGGCCAGAGCCCGGGCAGTCGGCCTCGAACCGGTGCAGGAACTCAAGGCCGACCTCATAGGACTTGGGACCGATGCAGGGGCCGACGACGCCGGTGATGCGTTCGGGGCGGGCGCCCAGTTCGACCATGCAGTCGACGGCGGCCTGGACGACGCCGTCCAGGGCCCCGCGCCAGCCGGCGTGGGCGGCGGCCACGATCCGGGCTTCGGGATCGACCAGCAGCACCGGGGCGCAGTCGGCCGCGAGCGCGCCACAGATCACGCCCGGCGTCTTGGTCACCACGGCGTCGCCTTCAGGGCGCGCATCGCCCCACGAGCCGTCGGCCTTGATCGCGATGGTCGAGTGGATCTGGTAGCAGGTGTTGAGGTCTTCCGGATCGCCGCCGAACCAGGCGGCCGCGCGGGCGCGGTTCTCGACCACGTCGGCCGGATCGTCCTTGCTGCCCCGCCCGACGTTCAGGCTGTCGTAGATGCCCGTCGAGGCCCCGCCCTTGCGCGTGAAGAAAGCGTGTTTCACCCCCGGCAGGCTGGACAGCAGCGGCGACTGGATGGTTGGCAGGTCGTGCGTCTTGATGGTCATGTCGCGTCCTCGAAGAGGGGGGGCGAAAGGTCGGGCGCGCAAAGGCACGCGACCTTGAACGGAACGCCCATCTGCGCCTCGTTGACCAGACGATCAAGCTGTCTTGCGACCTGGTCGGCGCGATCGGGGCGAGCGCTAGCCAACGCCTGGGCGCGCGCCTCGATCCCCAGCGCCAGTAGGAACTCGCCTTGGGTGAGGATGGGGCCAGCCTTGGCGCCGGTCTCGCGCGCGGCGGCGACCACGGCCGGGAAGTCGGCCCAGACGGTCAGGTCGGCCAGGCCGGCGGTCTTCAGCGGATCGACCTTCTGGTGGCCCTGGATCGCCTGCAGCGTGTCGCCGGCCTCGGGCCGCGCCCGGCCGTAGTCGATCAGCAGCGCCGCGCCGCCGTCGGCGGCGAGGCGATGGGCGATGTCCGAGGCCAGGGCGGCCTGGGCGGGGGAGGATTCGACGATGGCGCCGGGCGGAAAGCTCCCTTCCCCCTCGATGGGGGAAGGGGGGGGGATGGGGGAAGGGCTGGGGATGGGGGAAGGGCTGGGGATGGGGGTGATCTCGGCGTCGGACGCTTGGCGATGGCGCGCTTCATCTAGCGCGGCATTCACCCCCACCTCCGCCCCTCCCCCACCAAGGGGGAGGGAGGTTTTACCTAAGCCCCGCAGCCCGAACGCCAGCTGACCATCCTCGCCCAGCCCGATCACGCGCTCGGCCCAGCCATCCTTGGTCCGCACGAACTGGCGGGCGGGCAGGCAGTCCAGTAGTTCGTTAGCCACCAGGATCATCGGCGCGCCGCCGGGGACCTCGTCCAGTCGTTCTGTCCAGCGCGGCGTATCGCCCAGCTTCGCCGCCTGCTTGGCCTTCAGCGGCGCCGACACCTCGACCAGCCACACCTGCGCCGCATCCAGGAACGCCGGCTCCAGCCGCCCCGCGCGCAGCAGGTCGCTCATCAGCGTGCCGTCGCCGGGCCCCATCTCGACCAGGCGGAACGGCGACGGTCGGCCCATCCGCGTCCAGGTCTCGATCGCCCACAGGCCGATCAACTCGCCGAACATCTGGCTGACCAGCGGCGCGGTGATGAAGTCGCCGCCGGCGCCCCCAAGACTGCCCAAGGCAGGGCGGGTGGCGTAGTAGCCGTCGCGCGGGTCGTGCAGGCAGCGGGTGAAGAACTCAGGGACGCCGATCGGTCCGTCCTGGGCGATCTGAGCCTTCAGGCGATCAAGCAGGCTCATGAGTTTCGACGGGTTCCTTCAGCGCCTTCCACATCAACCAGCCGCCGACCAGGATCATCGGGGTCGACAGCAGCATCCCCATGGTCAGGCCCAGCGGGAAGTCGGGCATGCCCAGGTCGGGATTGCGGACGTTCTCCAGCGACAGCCGGAACAGGCCGTAGGCGATCAGGAAGGTCGCCACGATCGCCCCGCGCCGTTGCAGCCACTTCAGGCGGTAGACGCAGAAGGCCAGGATCACGAACAGCAGCAGGCCTTCCAACCCCGCCTCGTACAGCTGGCTGGGGTGGCGTGGCAGCGGGCCGGCCGGGCAGATGTGCTGCGGGTGGTTGGCCTGGATCGTGGCGTTGCAGAAGACGATGCCGAACGGCCCGTCGGTGGGACGGCCCCACAGCTCGCCGTTGATGAAGTTGGCGAGGCGGCCAAAGAAGATGCCGATCGGCGCGACCGGGGCGATCAGGTCGCCCAGCTTCAGCATGTCGATCTTGTTCTGGCGGGCGAACAGCACGATCGCCGCGCAGACGCCCAGGAAGCCGCCGTGGAACGACATGCCGCCTTCCCAGACCTTGAAGACATCCAGCGGGTGGGCCGCCAGCCAGATCCGCTGGTCCTGGTTCATCAGCATGTAGAAGAGGATGTAGCCCAACCGCCCGCCGACGATGATGCCGAGCGTGATCCATAGCACCAGGTCGTCGATCTGCGGCGGGGTGGCGGTTGGGGCGCGGCCGCCCCACAGGCTGTTGGTCCGCGTCAGCCGGATGGCGAAGCGCCAGCCCAGCAGGATCCCCGCCACATAGGCCAGGGCGTACCAGCGCAGGGCCAGCGGTCCCCATTGCAGGGCCCATGGGCCGATGTGCACGACGGGGTCGATGTCGGGGAAGATCACGCGCTGGGGCTCCCTGCGGGACACATGGTCGCACTCCTATAGCCTTCACTCTTCGCTTTCATCCACCGTTTCCCATATAAGAGCTGTCGCCCACCGTCGGGCCACTCGGAACCACGATGCACAGCCAGAACCCCTTCCTCGACGAATTCGCCAAGCTGACCCAGGCGGCCATGGGCATCGCCCAGACGGCCGGCGAAGAGGCGAAGACCGCGATGCGGGCCCAGGCCGACCGTCTGGCCGCCGAGTTCGACCTGATCCGCCGCGACGATTTCGAGGCCCTGAAGGCCGAGGTGGCGGCGCTGCGCGAGGAGGTCGCCAGCCTGAAAGCGGCCAAGAAATCGCCCGCCCAAAAAGCCTCGGGAAAAACCGCGGCTTCAGGCGAGTAGCCGAATCGCCGCTCGCTTCGGACGTGAAGCGGGTTGAGACGAACGCAACGAAGCAGATTAGTGTCCCCTGGTACGTGAGCGATTCATGGCGGGGGTAACCCCCGCCGTCGCGGGCGGGGACGTAGGTTTTTCATGGATACCCAACCGGAAGACGACGACGTCCTGATGGCTCTCGATCCCCTCGAGGTGGTCGAGCATGTGCTGTCGGCCGAAAACCTGACCTTCGATCGCACCGAGGACGGCGACCTGGCCTTCGCGCTGAAAGGCGACTGGAAGGACTACGAGCTGTGGTTCGCCTGGCGGCCCGAGGCCGACTGCCTGCAGCTGTGCCTGTCGCTGGACCTGCGCGCGCCCAAGTCCAAGCGCTCCAACGCCTATGAACTGCTGGCCCTGATCAACCAGCGTGTCTGGCTGGGCCACTTCGAGGTCTGGACCGAGGACGGCGAAGTCGTGTTCCGCCACGCCCTGGCCCTGCCGGCCGGCGAGCGCCCGACCATGGCCCAGGCCGCCTCGATGATCGACGCGGCGGTGGAAGCCGCCGACCGCTTCTTCCCGGCCTTCGAATTCCTGCTGCAAGGCGCCAAGACCCCGGACGAGGCGATGGCCGCCTGCATGTTCGAGACGGTGGGCCAGGCCTGATCCCCGCCTTGGCCCTTGGCCAAGGCTTCCGGGGGGCTTAAGGGCGACGGCGAAAGTCATTCGTCGGAGCCTTTCCATGACCCCCATTCTCCTTCTCGGCGCCGGCCGCATGGGCGGGGCCCTGGCCGAGGGCTGGCGCGACGCCAGGGCCTTCTCGGCCGCCGACCTGATCATCCGGGATCCGAACGTCGACGCCGGCGCTTTCGAGGGCGCGGTGGTCAATCCGGCGCTGGAAGCGCTCGAAGCGGCCAAGACCGTGCTGCTGGCCGTGAAGCCGCAGATCTGGCGCGAGGCGGTCAGGGACATCGTCCCGCACCTTGCCCCCGACGCCGTCATCGTCTCGATCGCCGCCGGCGTCCGCGCGGCGGATATCGCCGAAGCCTTCGGCGGCCGCCGTGTCGCGCGAGTCATGCCGACCACGGCGGTGGCGATCGGCCGGGGCACGGCCTCGATCTTCGCCGAGGACGACGCGGCCCGCGCCGCCGCCCACGCCCTGTTCGCGCCGGTCGCCACCGTGATCGACCTGCCCACCGAAGACCTGATGCACGCGGCCACCGCCGTCTCGGGTTCGGCTCCGGCCTATCTATACGCCTTCGTCGAGGCGCTGGAGGCTGCCGGCGCCGCCCAGGGTCTCGACGCGGCCGACAGCGCGCGGCTGGCCCGGGCGACGATCATCGGCGCGGCGGCGCTTATGGAAAAGGGCGGTGAGGAGCCGGCCGAACTGCGCAAGCAGGTGACCTCGCCGGGCGGCACGACGGCGGCGGCGCTGTCGGTGCTGATGGGCGAGGGCGGCTTCGGCGACCTGCTGCCCAAGGCGCTAGAGGCCGCGGTGGCGCGGTCGAAGGCGCTGGGGGGCTAAACGGCATGGGATAGGGTTGTCTCAAGGCCCGCCTCGGCTCATCTCTTCGCCATGACCGACGAAACCCTAGACCGCGCCGCCGACGCCGCCCTGGCCCTCGCCGCTGATCGCGCCTGGCCCAACGTCTCCCTGCGCGACATCGCCGTCCGCGCCGAGGTCGCGTTCGCCGACCTTTACGCGGCGGCGTCCAGCAAGCCGGCCGTCCTGGCCCACCTCTCGGCCCGCTTCGACCGCGCGGCCCTGGCCGTCGACTATCCGGAAAACTCGCAGCCGCACGACCGCCTGTTCGACGCCGCCATGGCTCGCCTGGAAGCCATGGAACCCCACCGCGCCGCCCTGCTGGCGATCGCCAAGTCCGAAGGTCCGCTGGCCTCGGCCGCCCGCTTCCCCCGCATCGCCCGCGCGATCCTGGAAGCCGCCGGGGTCCCCGCCATCCCGCCGCGCCTCATCGCCATGACCGCCGTCTGGGCCCGCGTCGTCCAGGTCTGGCGCGACGACGAAGGCGCCCTGAACCGCACCATGGCCGAGCTGGACAAGCGTCTGAAACAGATGGCCGAGCGGCTGGGAAAGCTCGGGGCTGGCTTCTAACCCGGCAGCCGGATCAGAGCCCTCAGCCCCCCCATTGTCGAGCGCGACAGCACCAGGTCCCCGCCCAGCCCCCGCGCCATGTCCCGCGCGATGGCCAAGCCCAGGCCCACGCCCTTCTCGTTCTGGTTCCGGCTTTCATCCAGGCGCGAGAACGGCTTGAAGGCTTCTTCGTAACGGTCCTCGGGGATCCCCGGCCCGTCGTCATCGACGGCGATCTCGACGCCGCCGGTGAGCCTCGCCGTGGCGGTGACCTTTACGCGATCCGCGTGGGCGACGCCGTTGTCGACCAGGTTGGCCAAGGCCCGGCGGAACGCGAGCGGCCGCAGCCTTGCCTCCAGCCCCCGGGTGATCTCGGTCTCGATCATCGCGCCGCCGCGCTCGGCCTGGGCCACCACGCCCTCGACCAGGTCCGACAGATCGACCACCCGCGCGTCCTCGCCGCCCTCGCCGCGGGCGAAGGCCAGGTACTCGTCGATCATGTGCTCCATCTCGGAGAGGTCGCCCTTCATCGCCTCCAGCTGCTCGCTGGGCTCGGACATGGCCATTTCCAGCTTCAGGCGGGTCAGCGGCGTGCGCAAGTCGTGGCTGACGCTGGCCAGCAGGGCGGTGCGCTGCTCGATGTGGCGCACGATGCGGGCCTTCATGGCGATGAAGGCGTAGGCGGCCTTGCGCACCTCGCGCGCGCCGTGCGGCTTGAAGTCGGGATCCTCGCCCCGGCCGAAGGCGTCGGCCGCATCGGCCAGACGCTCGATGGCCCGCACCTGGTTGCGGATGAACAGGATGGCGATCGCTGTCAGCAGCATGGTCGCCACGACCATCCACAGGATGAAGATGTGCCCCTGGGTGGCGTAGGCCCGGTCGCGCAGGGCGTAGATCTGCAGCACCCCGTCCGGCACCTGCACGCGGATGTCGATATAGGCGGTGTAGCGGGTGGTGTCGAACCAGAACGGGTTGTCGAGCCGGTCTTCCAGCGCCCGGTCCAGCGAGCGGTCCAAAGCCGCGAACAGCGAGGGCCGGCGCCCCGTCGGCAGCTTCCTGCCCTTCTGGAAGGCGATCGACAGGGACATCGAGTCCTCGGCCCGCTTGGCCAGCTTGTCGACGGCGGCGGGGCTGGGGTCGTCCTCGTAGGACTGCACCGCCCAGGCGATGTCGCCGGCCAGGCCTTCCGACAGGCGCGAGGTCACCGCCTGCCAGTGGGCGTCGAAAAAGGCCCAGGTCACGGCGATCTGCATCACCGCCACGGGCAGGATGATGATCAGCAGGCTGCGCCCGAACAGGGTGGTGGGCAGCAGGCGCTTGATCGGACGGGGAATGTGGAAGCGGGTAGAGAGCGGCATCAATCCGGCGCCAGTCTGTACCCCACACCCCGGACCGTCTGCAGATAGCGCGGGTTCTTCGGGTCGGGCTCGATCTTGCGGCGCAGGCGGGTGACCTGGACATCCACCGCCCGGCCGGTGGCGTCGGCGGTGTCGCGGGCCAGTTCCAGGCGGTCGACGGGTTCGTGGGCCGAGCGGGCCAGGCGGCGCAGCAGCGTCACCTCGGCCTCGGTCAGGCGCACGGCCTCGCCATCGCAGGTCAGCTCGCCCCGATCGCCGTCGAAGGCGCAATTGCCCAAGCTCAGCGCCTTGCTGCCGGTCGGCCGGGCCTGCGAGCGGCGCAGGATGGCCTCGATGCGCAGCAGCAGTTCCTGCGGCTCGAACGGCTTGCCCAGATAGTCGTCGACGCCGCTGGACAGACCCTCGATGCGGTCGCTGGTCTGGTCGCGGGCGGTCAGCATCAGGATCGGCGTGCGGCCGCTCTCACCACCCTTGGACCGCAGGCGCTTGGTGAAGGCGTAGCCGTCCTCGCCCGGCATCATCACATCCAGCACCATCAGGTCGAAGTCCAAAGCGCCGAACAGGCGGTCGGCCCCGGCCGCGTCCGCGGCGGCGGTGACCCGGAAGCCGGCGCGGCTCAGGAATTCCTTGATCAGCTTGCGCAGGCGGTCGTCGTCGTCGACCACCAGGATGTGCCTTTCGCGGCGCTCTTCCGGCGTCATCGCGTCCCCGTCATGTCGTTTGGCGCCGGCCCGGGCCCACACCCTGCCGAGAACCGGCCAGGGCCGCCAGAATACGCCGCGTGCCGGCCACGCCGTCCAGCCCGCCCGTGCGATAGGCCCGCGCCAGCAGCGCCCGCAAGCGTTCGGCCGTGCGCTGCTCGAAGGCCACGCCCTCGGGAGTCAGGGTCGCCGGGCGGCGGCGGCCGTCCAGGTCGCCGGAGCCGCGCTCGACCAGGCCGGCCTTCTGCAGGTCGGCCAGGGTGCGGCTGGCGGCCTGCTTGGACAGGCTGGTCAGTTTCGACAGATCCTGCACCCCGATGCCCGGTCGACGGCGCAGCAGGAAGGCCGCGCGCCAGTGCGAGCGGCCCAGCCCCAGGGTCTCGCTCTCCAGCGCCGCGTCGACCGCGGCCCAAAGCGCGGCCTCGGCCAGCAGGATCAGCTCCAGCCCGCCGTCCAGCTCCTCCTCGCGGAGGATCAGACGGGGATCGTCCGAACCGGGCTGCAGCGGGGCTATCATCACCAAGAGTCCATTTTATTTGACGCGTTCGCCCTCGGGGCGTCTAAGGGCCGGGTTTCCCATAAGGAGGTCTTGGGCCGATGTCTCTGGTTCCCTTCGACGATCGTGACGGTTGGATCTGGCTGGATGGCCAGTTCGTACCCTGGCGCGAGGCGAAGGTGCATATTTTGACCCATGGCCTTCACTACGCGTCCTCGGTCTTCGAGGGCGAGCGGATGTACGGCGGCGAGATTTTCAAGCTGACCGAGCATACCGAACGCCTGTTCAAGTCGGCGGAGATCCTCGATTTCAAGATCCCGTACAGCGTGGCCGAGATCGATGAGGCCTGCAAGGCGACGGCGGCCAAGAACAATCTCACAGATTGTTATGTTCGCCCGATCGCCTGGCGCGGCAGCGAAATGATCGGTGTTTCGGCGCAGCAGACCAAAATCCACGTCGCCATCGCCGTGTGGGACTGGCCCAGCTACTTCGATCCGGCCACCAAGGCCAAGGGCATCCGCCTGACCTGGGCCAAGTACCAGCGTCCGGATCCGAAGACGGCCCCCGTCGCGGCCAAGGCCGCCGGCCTCTACATGATCTGCACCATCTCCAAGCACGCCGCCGAGAAGGATGGCTATGCCGACGCGATGATGCTCGACTATCGCGGCTATGTGGCCGAAGCCACGGGTGCGAATGTGTTTTTCGTCAAGGACGGCGCGCTGCACACGCCCAAGCCCGACTGCTTCCTGGATGGCATCACCCGCCGCACGGTGATCGACATCGCCAAGGGCAAGGGCGTCGAGGTCATCGAGCGCCACATCCAGAAGGAAGAGCTCTCGACCTTCACCGAGTGCTTCATCGTCGGCACCGCCGCCGAGGTGACCCCGGTCTCGGAGATCGGCGAGTTCAAGTTCACGCCGGCCAAGCTGTCTCTGGACCTGATGGACACCTACGCGGCCCTGGTCCGCAACGAGGCGCTGCAGCCGGCCTAAGGCTGGCGCCCGTCGCTAGAAATGATGACGCCGCCCAGGGATGACCTGGGCGGCGTTTTTCGTCATTTGGCCGCCATCGTCATCGCCGCCGCCACCTCGGCCCGCGCCATGGCGATGTCGCGCAGGAACGCTTCCGAGGCGTGTTCGGCGGCGTAGATCACCGCGCCGGACATCACGCCGGCCTCGGTGGCGCTGACGGTGTGGCTGCCGCAGATCCAGCGGCTCTCGGCATAGTCGCGGCCGCGGGCGTAGAGGGCGTCGGCGCGGACGGGGACGACCTCGGCCAGGATCAGGGCGACGTGCTCGCCGAAGGCCGAGTGGCCGGACGGATAGTCGGGATTGGCCGTAAGGTCGGCGCGCTTGGGCTCGCAGACCGGCGCGGAGTCCTTGCCGACATAGGGACGTTGCGTGCCCCAGTGGGTCTTGGCCACGCCGACCACCGAGCGGTCGTCGCCGGCGCGTTCCAGCAGGGCGTTGAGGATCGGGGCATTCGCGGGGGTCAGGGTCACGCCCAGCGCCGTCCCGAAATGGTGGAAGGCCGTGCCCTTGACGTCGTCGGTGGCCAGCTTCCAGCGCGGGGTGTCCTTCAAGCTGCGGCTCTGGTC
Source organism: Caulobacter sp. ALps2 (assembly GCF_058681635.1). Taxonomy (NCBI): domain Bacteria; kingdom Pseudomonadati; phylum Pseudomonadota; class Alphaproteobacteria; order Caulobacterales; family Caulobacteraceae; genus Caulobacter; species Caulobacter sp. ALps2. Next base: position 700,107 of record NZ_CM178743.1, on the reverse strand, counting down.
GAAGATCGTGGCATCGGCGAGAGCTCGGGGCGAGCCGGGCGCGGGCGGCTGGGCCAGGATCTTGGTCAGGTCCGGACGGGCGGCGGGCTGCAGATAGCCGCGCAGGGGCGCGCCGGGCAGGGCCTCGATCGCCAGGCCGCCGCAGGCTTTCGCGGCGCGGACGGGATTGCAGACGGCGACGTCGCCGCCGGTCAGGCGCACGGTGTAGCCGCCCGGCAGGCGCGGGTCGGCCCACATGTAGTCGGTCGAGACATATTGCGCGCCGCTGGTCAGGGCGGCCGTGCGCTGGCGCACATCATTGGTCCGCGCGGCCCAGGTGTCGGCGTCGGCGCGGGTGCGGACGATGAAGCCGGCCTTCACGGCGGCGGCGATGCGGTCCTTCTGGCCGATCGGATCGTTCAGGGTCAGGTAGGCCGCGGCCGGCGAGGCCTCATCGGTGTTGATGAACACCGCCCGGCCTTCCAGCGAGGCGCGCTTGCCGCGATAGATCGCGACCTTCTCGGGGCTTTCGTCCAGGGCGAAGAAGACCTTGCCGCGCGCCGCGCCGAGCTTCGGCCAGCCACCGGCGAGGACGCCCTCCCGCAGGGTCTTGGCCTTGCCCTGCACCTGGTCTGGCGTGATCAGGCGGTCGTCGCCGAACACCGAGCGGATCTCGGCGTCCAGGTCGTCATAGAGCTTCTCGGTGAAGACCAGCGGGACCACGCCGCCGGGGATGGTCGCCGCGCCTTCCTTGGCGTTCATCATGATCAGGATCGGGGCGTGGTCGCGATGAGCGTCCGACCAGGCGCGAACCTCCTTCAGGCAGGCCACGAAGGTCACGCACGACGACCGGAAGTCGACATCGGGCATGTGGATGGTCTTGAAGCCCGGCTTGGCCATGGCGGCGGCGACCTCGGGGGTCATCACCGTCCCGCGCCCGAACACCGTCAGCGGCTTGGCGTAGCGCCCGCCTTCGGGGTCGGCGACGATGTCGATCTCCAGCTGGCGGGCGCCGGCGTTCAGCTGCTCGGCCAGCGGACGATGGCCGTAGTCGATGCCCAGGGCCGGCTGGCCCTTCGCGGCGACCATGGCCGCCATCTCGTCGGCCGGGATCGCCTGCTTGTAGGAATTGTGCGTGCCAACCGCCATCAGGTCGGTCATCCGCAGGGCATCCATCCGTTCACGGACGCAAGTCGGGCTCTCGTCGGAAGCAGGGCAGGGGGCGGCGGCGACCGCCAGGGCGGCGAGCAGGGACAGCATGGGCGAAACTCCGGAGACCAGAGCTTCGCCCTAGCGGCGCTATGTGAAGGTTTGAAGTCGGCCGCTTACGCCGCTTCCTGCTCCTCGTTGGCCGGGACCTGGCGGATCAGGTAGTCGAAGGCCGAGAGGGAAGCCTTGGAGCCTTCGCCCATGGCGATGATGATCTGCTTGTACGGCGTGGTGGTCGCGTCGCCCGCGCCGAAGACGCCGGGGATCGACGTCTCGCCGCGATAGTCGACCTCGATCTCGCCGCGGTTCGACAACGCCACGCCGCTATCCTTCAGCCACTCGGTGTTGGGGACCAGGCCGATCTGGACGAACACGCCTTCCAGGTCCACGCGATGGACGCTGTCGTGGTTGCGGTCCTTGTAGGACAGGCCCGACACCTTGCCGTTGTCGCCATGGATCTCGGTGGTCATGGCCGAGGTGACGATCTTGACGTTCGGCAGGCTGGCCAGCTTGCGTTGCAGGACGGCGTCGGCGCGCAGCTGGCTGTCGAACTCGATCAGCGTCACGTGGGCGACGATGCCGGCCAGGTCGATGGCCGCCTCGACGCCGCTGTTGCCGCCGCCGATCACCGCCACGCGCTTGCCCTTGAACAGCGGGCCGTCGCAGTGCGGGCAGTAGGCCACGCCTTTGTTGCGGTACTCGGCCTCGCCGGGGACGTTGACGTTCCGCCAACGGGCGCCGGTCGACAGGATGACGGTGCGGGCCTTGAGGCTGGCGCCGTTCTCCAGCTTGATCTCGTGCAGGCCGCCCGGAGTCTTGGCCGGGACCAGGCCGACGGCCTTCTGCAGGTTCATCACGTCGACTTCATACTCTTTGACGTGCTGTTCCAGGGCCGAGGCCAGCTTGGGGCCTTCGGTGTGCGGGACCGAGATGAAGTTCTCGATAGCCATGGTGTCCAACACCTGGCCGCCGAAGCGCTCGGCCGCGACGCCGGTGCGGATGCCCTTGCGGGCGGCGTAGATCGCCGCGGCCGCGCCGGCCGGACCGCCGCCGACGACCAGCACCTCGAAGGCGTCCTTGGTCTTGATCTTCTCGGCCATGCGGGCCTCGGCGCCGGTGTCCAGCTTGGCCAGGATCTGCTCGACGTCCATGCGGCCCTGGCCGAACGGGACGCCGTTCAGCAGGATGGTCGGCACGGCCATGACCTCGCGGGCCTCGACCTCGGCCTTGAACAGGGCGCCGTCGATGGCGACGTGGCTGATGCGTGGGTTCAGGGCGCTCATGGTGTTCAGCGCCTGCACCACGTCGGGGCAGTTCTGGCAGGATTGCGAGAAATAGGTCTCGAAGCGGTAGTCGCCGTCCAGAGCCTTGATCCGCTCGATGACGTCCGCGTCGATGCGCGGCGGGTGGCCGCCGACGTGCAGGAGGGCCAGCACCAGCGAGGTGAATTCGTGGCCCAGCGGCAGGCCGGCGAAGCGGACGTCCGCGTCACCAGCGGCGCGGGTGATGGCGAAGGAGGGCTTGCGCGCGTTGTCGCCGGCCAGGTTCAGGCTGACCTTGTCCGACGTCGCGGCGACGTCTTCCAGAAGCGCCAGCATCTCCTTCGAGCCCGCGTCTTCCGCGAGGGAGGCGACCAGTTCGATCGGCTGGCGCAGGTTCTGCAGATACTGAGTCAGTTGGGTCTTCAGACCGGCGTCCAGCATGGAGCGCTCCCAAAAAAGCCGAGGGGAGAAAGGTTAGGCGTTCGATTGTGAGGGGAGGATCGAACGCGGCGAACGATCGGAGGGTCGCGCGCCGCCCGTCCGGTGACGGGCGGCGACGCGGGTAGTCTTTTAGATCTTGCCGACCAGGTCGAGCGACGGGGCCAGGGTCTTTTCACCCTCTTCCCACTTCGCCGGGCAGACTTCGCCCGGGTGCGAAGCCACGTACTGGGCGGCCTTGATCTTGCGCAGCAGTTCGATGGCGTTGCGGCCGATGCCTTCGGCGGTCGTTTCCGTGAACTGGATGACGCCTTCCGGGTCGATCAGGAAGGTGCCGCGGTCGGCCAGGCCGACGCCCGGACGCATCACTTCGAAGTTGTTGGTGATCGTGCCCGAGGGGTCGCCGACCATGTGGTACTTGATCTTGCCGATGGCCGGCGAGCTGTCGTGCCAGGCCTTGTGCGAGAAGTGCGTGTCGGTCGACACGGCGTAGATCTCGACGCCCAGGCGGGTGAAGACGTCATAGTTGTCGGCCAGGTCTTCCAGTTCCGTCGGGCAGACGAAGGTGAAGTCGGCCGGGTAGAAGAAGACCACCGACCACTTGCCCTTCAGGTCAGCGTCGCTGACCGTGACGAACTTGCCGTCCTTGTAGGATTGGGCGGTGAAGGGTTTGATCTCGGTGTTGATCAGCGACATGAGGCGCTCCGGTTGGAAGAAGATGCGCCCTTGTAGCCAAGCGGTTTCCGATTAATCAAATTGATAAAACTAGTTCTATGGATAGAGTGTATCTATAGCTTTCGCAAAAGCGAGATGGGTCTGGGGTTTAGCCCCCGGCCGGCTTGATCAGGCGATGAATTATCGAATGTCGAGTACGGTTTCTGGGCGGCCGGCGCCCAGGACGTGGTCAAGAATTCTTGTGGGAAAGCCGGGGCGCCAGAGACGATCGGCCTTCCACGCCGAAATCCGGCGGCGTCGTCGGGCGGCGGCGCTCCGCGCGGGCGGTTGCGGATCAGCGCGCCGCCGCGGCTGTCCCAGACGGCGATGAGCAAGCTTGTCGCCGGGTTCGCGCTGAAGTTTCCCGAGGTTTGGGAGGAGGCGGCGCCCACCTAGCGCCGCAACGCCCGGGAGGGTCGCGGATCACGCGACAAGTTTAACGCCTCATTCAAGGCGCCTCAGGAACCGCCCCGTTCAGCGCGGGTTTGGCCCTCGACCCGAAAGGCGGGATCCTAGGAGGCGACCATGGACGACGGCTTCATCACCAAGCGCGGCGCGGGCGACGAAACCCATCAGCGCGTTCCGGACGAGGGCCCGCATAACCCCGAAGGCCACCTGACCACCAACCAGGGCATCCGGGTCTCGGACAACCAAAACCAGCTGAAGGCCGGCGCACGGGGGCCGGTCCTGCTGGAGGATTTCGTCCTTCGCGAGAAGATCTTCCACTTCGACCACGAGCGCATTCCCGAGCGTATCGTCCACGCCCGCGGCTCGGCCGCCCACGGTTATTTCGAGGCCTATGAAGGCGCCGCCGAACTGTCCAAGGCCGATCTCTTCCAGCGCCCCGGCGAGAAGACTCCGGTGTTCGTGCGCTTCTCGACGGTGGCCGGCGGCGCGGGCAGCGTCGACACGCCCCGCGACGTGCGCGGCTTCGCGGTGAAGTTCTACACCCAGGAGGGCAATTGGGACCTCGTGGGCAACAACATCCCGGTGTTCTTCATCCAGGACGCCATGAAGTTTCCCGACCTCATCCACTCGGTGAAGATGGAGGCCGATCGCGGCTACCCGCAGGCCGCCAGCGCTCACGACACCTTCTGGGACTTCATCAGCCTGATGCCCGAGAGCACCCACATGATCATGTGGGCGATGAGCGACCGGACCATCCCGCGCAGCTTGCGCACCATGCAGGGCTTCGGCGTCCACACCTTCCGGCTGGTGGACGCCAAGGACAAGGTCACCTTCGTCAAGTTCCACTGGAAGCCCAAGCAGGGCGTGGCCTCGACGATCTGGGACGAGGCGGTGAAGATCGCGGGCGCCGATCCCGATTTCCAGCGCCGCGATCTGTTCGAGGCCATCCAGCGCGGCGACTTCCCCGAGTGGGAGCTGGGCGTCCAGGCCTTCGACCAGGCCTTCGCCGACAGCCTGCCGTTCGACGTGCTGGATCCGACCAAGATCATCCCCGAGGAGGTGCTGCCGGTGCGGCCGATTGGTCGGATGGTGCTGGATCGTTATCCGGACAACTTCTTCGCCGAGACCGAGCAGGTCGCCTTCTGCCCCGGCAATATCGTGCCGGGCGTCGACTTCACCGAGGACCCGCTGCTGCAGGGGCGGCTATTCTCCTATCTCGACACCCAGAAGAGCCGGCTGGGCACGGCCAACTTCCACCAGATCCCGGTCAACGCTCCCAAGTGCCCGGTGATGAACTTCCAGCGTGACGGCATGATGCAGATGCTGCGGCCGAAGGGCCGCGCCAACTACGAGCCCAACAGCCTGGCCGAGACGGCCGGCGAGGAGGGCGGGCCGCGCGAATGTCCAGTGACCGGCTTCCGGACCACCAGCGTCGGCGCCGACCTGGGCGCGGAGAAGCTGCGGGTCCGGCCCGAGAGCTTCGCCGACCATTACAGCCAGGCGCGGCTTTTCTTCCGCTCGCTGGACCCGGCCGAGCAGGCGCACCTGGCCTCGGCCCTGGTGTTCGAACTTTCCAAGGTCGGCATCGAGGCGGTGCGGACGCGGATGCTGGCCAACCTGGTCAATGTCGATCCCGACCTGGCCAAGCGCGTCGGCGCGGGCCTCAACATGCCCGTGCCCAAGGCCTCGAAGGCGGCGGTTCCGGTTCAGGACCTGGAGCTGTCGCCGGCCCTGCGGATCATCAACGGCCCGCTGGAGCCCACCGACATCAAGGGCCATGTCATTGGCGTGCTGGTCGCCGACGGCTCTGACGCCAAGGCGGTCGACAAGCTGAAGGCGGCGCTTCTGAAGGCCGGAGCGGTAGCCAAGGTCATCGCGCCGAAGATCGGCGGCGCCAAGGGCGCGGACGGAACGCTGATCCCGGCCGACGGCCAGCTGGCCGGAACCCCCTCGGTGACCGTGGACGCGATCGCGCTGGTCCTATCGGAAGACGGCTGCGCGGCTTTGCTCAAGGAGGCCGCCGCCGTCCAGTTCGTCATGGACGCCTTCGGCCACCTGAAGGCCATCGGCGCCACGGACGAGGCCAAGCCTTTGCTCGACAAGGCGGGCGTCGAGCCGGACGACGGCGTCACCGACCTGGGCGGCGATTTCATCGCGGCGGCGGCCAAGCGGTTCTGGGATCGCGAGCCGAAGGTGCGGACCCTGGCCTAACGCACCGCGAGGTGGCGCTCGCGGCCGCCAGGCCGCGCGCGTCACCTCGGGTCAGGCCCTGTACAGATCCGCATCTGGGTCGTGTTGACCCCGGATCTCGGCCGCGACGATCTGCGAGGCGATGACCGAATAGGTGATGCCGTTGCCGCCGAAACCCATCACGGCCCAGGTGTGATCCATGTTCTCGACCGGCCCGATGCTGGGCAGGCCCGTCGCGCTTTCGCCAAAGGCGCCGGCCCAGCCGTAGTCGATCTCGAACGGGGTGTCCGGCAACAACCGCCGTAGCTTGGTGGTGAGGATCTCGCACTTGCGCTTCAGTTTCGTCTTGTCCTGGTGCGCGGTCGCTGAGGCTTCATCCTCGCCGCCGACGATCAGGCGACCGTCGCCCCCCATGCGCAGATAGAGATAGGGATCGGAGGCTTCCCATACCAAGACATCCCTCAGCCAAGCGGGACAGCGCTGACGCGGCTTCGAGGCGATCGCCCAGGTCGAGATGATCTCCGCCCCCGAGGTCGGGACACTCTTGGGAAACTCGTATCCGCAACAGAACACCACCGACTTCGCGCGCACCGCGTGATCGGTGTCGGTCAGCAGGGTCACCCCGTCCGGATCGCTGACGGCCCGCAACGCCTCGACAGGCGACCAGATCCGCGCGCCGCGCGCATGGGCGCGCCTCAGCAGCGCCGCCGCCAGGCGAGCCGGGTCGCCGCTGGCCGAACCGCTTGAGAGGACGGCGCCGGTGCGCTCCACGCTGAACCGCTCGCGCAAGCCCGCGGCATCCAGATACCGGCTATCCAGGCCGATCTCCGCGCGGGCCAGCGCCTCGGCTTCCAGCGCGCGATGGCCGTGGGCGTCGCCCGTCAGGTACAATGAAGACTTGTCCTTCAGCCCGCAGACGATCCGCTCTTCGGCCACGATGCGTTTCAGCGCGTCCACCGCCTGTCGCGATCTGAGATAGGCCCGCCGGGCCTTCGCCGCGCCGATCGTCTTGGCGAGCGCCGTGAGCGGCAGATCGATCTCCCACTGCAGCAGCGCGGTCGACGCCAGGGTCGAACCCATCAGCGGCGCGCGTCGATCCAATACAGCGACCGAGCGATCCTTCGAGAGTTCATGGGCCATGAAGGCGCCGCTGATCCCGGCGCCGACAATGGCGACATCGACGCTGATCGCGGCGGTCAGCGGACGCGTCGGAACCCCCAGGCCGGGGCTATCGGCCCAAAGCGATCGCCCGGTCCTGAGGTCGCGTTTGATCGTGGTTCCGGTCATCAAGGCCTCCCTGAAGCGGAGGCTTAGCTCTTGAGGCCGGTGGCGGTTCCTCGCCGCGGGGTGTCATCGTCGGCCCGTCACCAAAATCCATCTCCGGCGTTGACCCCGAAAGGCTGGAGGCTCGACAAATGCTGGACGACTTCATCGATGACCTGATTTCACGGCTGATGACGGGCGCCGGGCTGATCATGGCGGCGGCGATCGCGGCGGTGACGGGGGCCATGGCGATCTTCGCGTTCCTCGCGCCGCATGTGGGGCGAGCCTGGGCCTATGTGGCCGTCACGGCTCTGGCGGGGGTCACGGTCGCGGTGTGGAGCCTGGCGCACAAGCGCCATCGGGCGCGCCATCGGCGACCCTCGGTCGAGCAGCGGATCGTCGACCTGATCCAGGCCCATCCCAGCGGCGCCTTCGTCGCGGGGTTGGCGGCCGGGGTGGCGGTCAAGGGCAAGCCATGGGAAGCCCTGGCCATTCTCAAGGCCAGGCCGGGCAAGCCGTCCAAACCCTAGCCGCAGGGCGCGGTCTCGCCCGTCATCAGATCGACGCGGAAGCACTGCTCGCGGCCGGTGTCGTCGTCGCGAACGATCACCGCCACCGTCTCGTCCTCATCGGCGTCGTGCGCGACGTCCTCGAGATAGGCCAGCGCGGCCGCCTCCGGACTGGGCTCGTCGATGGAGCGGCCGTGGCGGCCGTGGGCGCGAACGGTGAAGGGCATGGCGGTCTCCTGCCCCCGCACAACGCCTGGCGGCGCGATTGGATTCGCCGCGGACGGTCGTCAGACCAAGTTATATTCCGGCTTGGCGTAGGTCCCGATCAGGTCGACGCCGAAGACGTTGTGGCTGACCTGGTCGGCGAACAGGGCGTCGGCCGATTTGGCGTAGAGGCCGATGTCGGCCTTGGCGGCCTCGGCCATCAGCCAGCCGACCATGGCCGCCTTGGTCCCCTGGCCGTTGATCCCGTCCTGGCCGTAGTAAGCGAAGTACTGGGCCCGGGTGATCGTTTGACCGCCGAAGCTGAAGGTCGTGTCCAGCAGGTCGTGGACCTTGGCGGCGGTGGGAGCCGTACCGAAGATCCTGGCGTAGGCCGCGCTGGTGACGTCTTCCAGCGTGGCGCTCCCATACGTCGCGGCGAAGCTGGCCGCGCCTTCGCCGACCTTGCCCAGATTGACCGCGAAATTGATGTAGCGGTTCTCGATGTTGAACGACTGGTAGTAGGCGCTGTTGAGGTTGTTGGCGTTCGGGCCGTCGGGGTTGACCAGATAGTCCATGCCCGCCGCCGTCGGCGTCTTGCCGGTGAAGAACTGGTAGGCCAGGACCGCCACCTCGCTGGTCGAGATCGCCGCCTTGGTCACCTGGGTGATGGTGTCGGCATAGCTGGTTCCCCCGGCCATGCTGGCGGCGAAGGCCTTGGTGGTCGCGTCGCCGCCGACCGAGAAGGGGGCGACGCGCAGCACGTTGGTCATGGCCATCGCCACGCGGCTGTCGACGATCGACACCGTGCGGTCCGAGAAGATCAGGCTCTCGAGGTTGATGACGCTGTCGGAGCCTTCGCCGGCTCCGCCATTGTCCTTGATCTGCCAGCCGCCGTCGGCCTTGGCGCTGATGGCGTAGCTCGAGAACTTGCCGACGTAGACGGCGGTGTCGACGCCCCGGCCGCCGTCGATGATATCGTTGCCCGCGCCGCCTACGATGCGGTTAGCGACGGCGTTGCCATTGATGGTGTCGGCCGCCGTGCCGCCGATCGCATTCTCGATCGTCGCGCCCATGGCGATGGTGACATTGCCGGTCAGGCCGCCGACGCTGGAGAAGTAGCCCGAGCGCAGGTCGATGGTCTGGGCGACCTTGTAGCCGGAGAAGTCGAAGGTGTCGGTCCCGCCGGCGTCCCATGCCGCGAAGATCAGCTTGGCCGAGGATGAGGTCGAGCTGAACCAGTCGCGGCCGGCATTCGCGTTGAAGCCGTAGACCGTGTCGCCGGTGCGGGTGGTCATGTTGGCGCCATAGGCCAGCTGGGCGGCGGCGATGTCGTCCAGCAGCGGCGAGGAGGCATAGATCCCGGAGAACGAGCCGCCGGTGTTGGCCTCGCTGAAGTAGGACATCACCGTGTACTGGCGGCTGTCCTCGTAATACTCGGCATTGGCCGCGTAGCTGAGGGGCGTGCTGCTGTCGGCGTCGTAGTCGGCCGGGTGGGCCAGGCCGATGGCGTGGCCGATCTCGTGAACCAGCACCATGCCGCCATAGTTCGTGCCGCTCGGGTTGGCGTTGTAGCCCAGGGTGGAATTGATCCAGACGTCGCCCGAGATGCTGCTGAACGAGGTGCTGCCGGGATAGTAGGCGAACGCCGCCGCGCCGGACTGGCCGCTGCTGTAGTTGCTGAACAGTATGGCGGCGTTGTTGCTGTAGGCCTCGGCGCCGGTCCCCGAGCCCACGCGCTGGAAGACGACATTGGCCACGTCGGACCAGGCGGCGAGGGCCTTCTCGGTCTGGATGATCTGGGCGGCGCTGAATTGCGAGAACGACGCGGTGTCGCTGGGCATGGTGGTCGGCGCCGTCGCGCGGAAGGCGTAGCTGACGGTCGCGGCCTTCTGCAATGCTGGACCCCAGCCGGGCTCGCCGCGGATCAGCTGCGAGGCGGCCTGGTCGACCGTGAGGCTGGTCTTGCCGGCCACCACCCCGGCGCGGGAGTCAGCGTTGACGAAGGCGTTCGGCTGCTCGCCGCCCGAGATCGATCCCGGCGTTCCCGAAAAATCGTCCGTCGCCAGAGGGAAGGGTTCAACGCTCACGATCGTACTCCACGCGCCACTCGCAGGAAGTATGGGGAAAGCTGATTTTTCCTGCAATCTCCGTTACTTGCGACAAGTGCGCGCAGTTCTCCGGCCAAGCTAAGCGTCGCCGGATCATGGCGCCGGCCGCCACAATTTTTCCATTCTAGGCAGTTGTGTGGCGCATCGGCCACACCCGTTTTCGAACATGGCGCGTTTGTCGTGCTGAGCCGGGCAAGTCGGGCCCGCGACATTTCGATTGAAGAGGGTACAACATGAAAATGCGGTTGCTGGTCAGCGTCGCGGCGGTTGCGCTAAGCGCCGCCACGGGCGCCTTGGCCCAGAGCGCCACGAGTGGTTGGTATGTGGCGGCTGACGCCGGCTACCATGAGCCGGACTCGGTCAAGGCGACATCCACGAACAACTATCAGTGGGATTTCTCGGCCGATAAGGACTGGGCCGCCTTTGGCCGCTTCGGTTATCGCTTCACGCCGAACTTCCGCATCGAAGGCGAATACGGCTATCGCCCGAGCGACTTCAAGAGCGTCCGCGGCGTGGGCGCCAGCGGCGTCTCGGGCGGCGCCACGGGTCAGCCGTTCGGTCTCTGCACCGCCGGCGTCGGTCGCACCGCCGCCGCTCCGACGTGCGGCGAGCCGGAAGGTGAGCTGAAGGCCACCACCCTGATGGCCAACTTCATCTACGATATGGCCCCGAGCTCCAGCATCAGCCCGTTCATCGGCGCCGGTGTCGGTACGGCCTGGGTGCACAACAAGGTCTATGGCCAGCTGTCGGGCGTCCCGACCGGCGCGGCGCCCTACCAGAACACCAGCTTCGACGACGTCGATCAGGCGTTCGCCCTGCAAGGCCTGATCGGCGTGGCGTGGAACTTCGCCGACAACTGGTCGATGGACCTGACCGGCCGTTACCTGCGCACGTCCAAGCTGGACTGGGGTTCGGTGACGCAGAACGCCAGCGCCACGCCGGGTTCGATCACGGACGTCGGCACGTTCTCGGGCCGCTACAAGGACACCTCGGTGACCCTGGGTCTGCGCTACACCTTCGGGTCGCCGCCGCCTCCGCCGCCCCCGCCGCCTCCGCCGCCCCCGCCGCCCCCGCCTCCTCCGCCGCCTCCTCCGCCCCCGCCGCCGCCCCCGGCCGCTCCGGCGTATGAGTCGCGCGAGTTCGTGGTCTACTTCCCGTTCGATCAGTACGTGCTGACGCCGGAAGCCCAGGCCGTGGTCCAGCAGGCCGCTGAATACGCCAAGGCCGGCGGCGCCTCGAAGATCGTGGTGACGGGTCACACCGACACCTCGGGCTCGAACGCCTACAACCAGAAGCTCTCGGAACGTCGCGGCAAGGCCGTGGCCGATGGCCTGGTCAGCCAGGGCGTCGCCGCCACCTCGCTGTCGGTCGACTGGAAGGGCGAAAGCGCTCCGGCCGTCGCCACGGGTGATGGCGTCAAGGAACCGCTGAACCGCCGCTCGACGGTGTCGATCACGTTCTAAGCGAATAAGAAGACTAAGATGGTGGGGAAGGGGTCGGCCTTAGGGTCGGCCCCTTTTTCTTGGTCCATGGCCACAAGAAAAGACGCTCCCGATGGGGCGTCGGGAGCGTCCGATCCGGCGGACCAAGAGGGCGGAGGGCCGCCGTCGCGTGACCGGCATGAAGGGGCGTCCGGCCACGTTTGGAGATGGGAGTGGGACGCGGGAAAGGGGGACCGCTTCCGCGCTCCGATAACCATGTTCGACTATACGCCGATGCCCGTCTCAGGCGAGTCGAAACGCCGAGATTCAACCAGGTGCGACAAAATGCGCGGCAGCGGCGAGGGGCGGTTCAGCATCTTGGCGACCAGGTGCTCGGCCAACAGCGGCGCCAGGCAGAAGCCGCGCGAGCCCAGACCCGTCAGCACCAGCACCCCGTCGCCGCCGATCCCGGCCAGCGGCATACGGTCTGGTGTGGTGGCGCGGATCGCCGCCCGACCCTCGACGGCCTTGTCCGCCAGCGCCGACGCCAGGCCCGGCAGGCCCTTGCTCAGCGTGTCGAGATTGCGGGCATGGTCTTCGGAGCGGACGTCGGTCGCGGTGTCGCCACGATCGTGGGTGGCGCCGAACAGCACGCCCGCGCGCGTGGGGATCGCGTAGCCGCCGAAGGCCGTGGGGGCGGGGGCTTGGGCCCGCGTCCAGCTGGCTTGGCCGCGCACGGGCTTCAGGGGCAGGGGCAGGCGGTCGGCCGTGGCGATACCCCCGGCCAGGGCCACGCGGTCGGCGCGGAGGATCAGGTCGCCACCGGCGTCCAGGAGGCGCCACCCGTCGCCGTCACGCTCCAACTGAGCGACGCGGCGGCGGACGACCTCGCCGGACCAGGCGGAGGTGACGATCGAGGGTTCGATGACCAGGCTAGTCGCCATGGCCAGACCGGCGTCGACGACGCGCATCGCTCCGGGTTCGAACAGGTCCTGCTCGGCGACCTTGGCGAAGCGGACGGGGTCGCGCTCGGTGGTGGCCAGTTGCAGCACCTCACGGGCGATCACCGCGCCGGGCTGGGCCTCGTACAGGGTCGCGGCGCGGGCCAGGGCCTGGGCGTGGAGCGCCGCGCGAGGGCCGCCGCCGGCGTCCAGGGCCGGGGTGACCAAGGCGGCTGGATTGCCCGAGGCCGCGACGCTGTCCGGATCGTCGATGACCGTGACCGCGAGGCCCTCGGCGCGGGCGGCGCGGGCGAGGGAGGCCCCGGCGATGCCGCCGCCGATCACGGCCAGGGTTTCGGGGCGTTGGGCGATCTGACGCTCACCCGGCAGCCAGGCCTCCAGCCGCTCGCGCTTACGGCCGAAACCGGGGCGTTTGGCGATCTCGAAGCCGGCCGCTTGCAGCCCGCGTCGCACGGCCCCGGCCACGGTGAAGGTCGCCGCCCTCGCGCCTGGCGCCGAGCGCGCGGCGACGGCGGCTAGAACCTCGTCGCGCCACATGGCCGGGTTCAGGGCGGGCGAGAACCCGTCCAGGAACCAGGCGTCGGCCGCTCCGTCCCAGGCCTTCAGGGCCTCGACCACGTCCATGATGGCCAGGTCCAGCACGGCGTCGAAGCCGGGCAGGTCGACGCGGTGGAAGCCGCGCGCGCGGCCGGGCCAGTGATCCAGCAGCACCTGGGCGGCGTCACCCAGCTCGGGCCAATGGGCCAGGATGCGGGAGGCCTCCTCGCGCTCCAGCGGATGCGCCTCGATCGAAAAGATGTGAAGCTTGCCGTTCGCGGGCTTCTCGCGCCGCCACAGGTCCAGCAGGGCGGCGATGTTCAGGCCCGAGCCGAAGCCCAGTTCGCCGACGACGGTGTCTCTGGAGAACCGCTCCGGCAGGCCGCAGCCCGTCAGGAACACCGCCCGCGTCTCGGCCAGGCCGTCGACGCTGGAGAAATAGACGTCGCCGTACAGACTGGACTGCGGCAGGCCGTCCTCGCGCCAGACGAGGGGGGATGGGGCGGTGGGATCCATGGCGCTGCTAGAGCGCCGGCGGGGGGGAGCGTCAACGAAAAAGGGCCGCTCCATTTCTGGAGAGCGACCCAATCCCGAACCGTCATCCCGCGACTTGTTCGCGGGACCCATTCCGTCCGCCGCAGGTGCGGAGCGGAAGACCGCTCTCACGTAGAGGCTGAACCATGGGTCCCGCGCATGAAGCGCGGGATGACGGGTGTTGTTGTGCAGCGGAGCTTAGTGAGCCGCCTTCTTCTCTTCCTGCTTCGCGGCCTCGGCCGCCGGAGCGCTCGTGGCGCCCGTCGCGGCGGCGTCGCTCGCGGTCTGGGCGGCGGCGGCCGCGGCGGTGTCGGCCGGATCGACCGGCGCGGCGGCCGCGTCGGCGGCGGCCTTGTTGGCGTCGGCGGTGGCCTGGTCCTGGGCCGAGGCGGCGTCGGTCACGGTGCTGGCGTCGGCGGCGGCGGCCTTGGCGGCGGCGTCGTCGCCGTGGGCCTCTTCCTCCTTGCCGCCGCAAGCGGCCAGCGACAGGGCCGAGACGGCGATGCTGGCGATCAGCAGCTTGCGAATGGTGCTCATGAGGTTTCCCCTGCTTGCGGCGGTATGGGCTGTCCGCCCTTTGGCGTCCGTTGACGGCAAGGAATACCGGTTCGAAAGCGCGTGCAAGTTACGACGCGCTAACCTGCCTCGTCAGAGACGAGTCGTCCTATTCGTTCGGGATCTGGGACAGCGCCTCTTCCAGCTCGGCGAAGCTGGGTTGGGCGCTGCTGGGCACGTTGCCGCGACCGATCTCGACCGAGATCTGGGCGGCGTTGCCATGCAGGTGGGCGACCAGAACGGCCTGGATGATCTTGTAGAACGAGTGGTCCTCGTCCAGCACCGAGCCGAGGCGCTGGGCCATCGGGCCGACCAGGCCATAGGCCATGAACACGCCCATGAACGTACCGACCAGAGCGCCGCCGATCATGCCGCCCAGGACGGCCGGCGGCTCGGTGATCGAGCCCATGGTCTTGATGACGCCCAGCACGGCGGCGACGATACCCAGCGCGGGCAGGCCGTCCGAGAGCATGGTCAGGGCGTGGGCGGCCTGGTGGGCCTCGTGGTGGTGCTTCTCGAGCTGCTTCTCCATCGCGTCCTCGACCTGGTGGGGATCCTCCAGGTTCATGGTCATCATCCGCAGCGTGTCGCAGATGAAGTCGACGGCGAAGTGGTCGTGAGTGATCTTCGGATAGCGGGCGAAGATCGTGCTCTCGTGCGGCTTTTCGATATGGGCTTCCAGGGCGATGACGCCCTTGGACTTCATCGTCTTGGTCAGCAGGAACAGCAGGCTGAGCAGGTCGCGATAGTCCTGCGGCTTCCACTTGGGGCCGGCGAAGATCTTGCCGAACCCGCCGAGGGTGGCCTTGATCACCGTCATCGAGTTGGAAATCAGGAATGCGGCGATACCGGCGCCGCCGATGGCCATCAGTTCGTGCGGCGCGGCGTGAATGATCACGTCCATCTTGCCGCCCGAGATGATGTAGCTGCCGAACACCAGGCCGAAGAGCAGCACGATGCCGATGATCTGGAACATGTGGTGGCCCGACCCCTAGAATGACGGCGCATCATCCGAGTTAATCATTAATCCAAGGTTCTCACGCGTTTGGGGCGCCGCGCTGTGACCTGCGACACATCGCGCGGCGGCCTCACCGGAGCGTGGCGGCCGAAAGTGTGAGCGGTTTTCGGCGCCCGCCACGCTCCGACTAAAAATCGAACATCTCGGGTTCTGATGCTTCCATCAGAACCCGAGGGGGCCTAACAGTCGTTTGATGAGTGGGGAGATCAAGCCAGCCCGGGACCACCGGAGCGCTTTCGCCATCCTCTTCGGCGTGTCCGTCGCGACCGCGATGGGGAATACCGGCATGTTGTCGGTGCTGCCGGCGATCGGCCGCCAGATCGGCATCCCCGACGCCATGGTCGCGGCGATCTTTTCGCTGTCGGCCGTGCTCTGGGCGGTCACCTCGCCGTTGTGGGCCAGGCAGTCGGACCTAAGAGGCCGCAAGCCGCTGATCCTGCTAGGCTTGGCCGGCTTTTCCATCTCGATGCTGCTGTGCGCCTTGGTGGTGTCGGCAGGCCTTCACCACCTGGCGCCGCCGATGGTGATCTTCGTGCTGTTCCTGCTGTGCCGGGCGCTGTTCGGCGGCTTCGGTTCGGCGGCCAATCCGGCCACCCAGGCCTATATGGCCGAGCGCACCACCCGGGAGGAACGCACCCAGACCATGGCGACCCTGGCGGGGGCGTTCGGTCTGGGCACCGTGGTGGGGCCGCTGCTGGCCCCGCTGTTCGTGCTGCCGGGCGTGGGTCTGGCCGGACCGATGTTCGCCTTCGCCATCATCGCCGCGGTCATGATGGCCGTCGTCCATCGCGGCCTGCCCGAGACCTTCAAGCCTGGACGCGGCGAGACCCCACCGCGCCGTCGGTTCGGTGCGCCGTGGCGCGGCGAGGGGGCGGCGCTATGGAAGGACCCACGCCTGAAGCCGTTCCTGATCTTCGGCTTTTTGGTCGCCTCTTGTCAGACGGCCCAGACCCAGACCCTGGGCTTTCTCATTATCGACAAGTTGGGCCTGGAACCGGTCAAGGCCCAGGGCTTCATCACCTTGGCCATGGCCGCCGGCGCCGTGGCGGGCCTCTTGGCCCAGTGGGGCCTGATCCGCATGTTCCAGATGGGTCCGCGCGAGCTGATGCGCTGGGGCGTCGGCTGCGCGGCCCTGGGCAACATCGTCGTGGCCTTCGCCCCGGACTATGCCGCCGTCGCCATCGGCTACGCCATCGCCAGCCTGGGCTACGGTTTCGCCCGGCCGGGCTTCACGGCGGGCGCCTCGCTGGCGGTCGACGCCAAGGACCAGGCCGGCGCGGCCGGGGCCATCGCCGCGATCAACGGCCTCAACGTCGTGGTCGCCCCGTTGTTCGTGCTGCTCTACGAGAAGATCGGCTGGGGGCCGTTCGTGCTGAACGCGGTGATCCTGGTCGCGCTGCTGGGTTACGCGCTGAGACAGGCCATGCTGCGCGCGGCCGGCGACCGCGAGGCCCGCGACGAGGCGACGATCGCGGGGCTGGAGCGGAGCGATGAGGGCGGGGTCTAATCCACCATCCGCTCCAACGTCGGCCGATCCTTCAGCACCACGTGCCGCACCGTGGGCAGCGCGATCAGCCCTTCGTCCTGCAAGGTCGTCAGCGTCCGCGACACCGTCTCGATGGTCAGGCCCAGATAGTCGGCCATGTCCTGGCGGCCCATCGGCACGTCGAGCTCGGCGGTCGCGTGGGTGCGTTCGGCGATGTCCAGCAGCAGGCCGACGACGCGCTCCTGGGCCGACCGACGACCCAGCATCAGCACGTGGTCCTGGCTGCGCTGCAGACCCTCGGCGGTCAGGCGGAACAGAGCGCGAGCCGCGTCGCCGCGCCGGGCGGCCAGCTCGCTCAACGCTCCACGGCGGATCATGCGGATGCTGGCCTCCGTCATGGCCTCGGCCGTGATCCGGTGGGTCTCGCCCATCTCAAGGCCGAAATAGTCGCCGGCGAAGTGGAATTCGTCGATCTGCCGGCGGCCGTCGCGCAGGATGCGATAGGTGCGCACCGCGCCCGACACCACCTGATAGACGTGGGTGGCGGTCTCACCCTCGCCGAAGATCTCCTCGTCGCGGGTGAAATGCGGGCAGGCACCGGGGATGGCTAGGACGGGATCGAAGGCCCCATCCAGGGCGATGGTGGCGGCGTCGACGCGAAGCGGGGACAGCATGAAAAGACCCTTCTGTTGGTAGGGTCTTGCGCCTTTTTCCATGCGCGAACCATTCGGGAGCCGCGCCTAAGGAAACCCCCTTACGCGGGGACGCGGGTGGCCCAATGACCCTCGCGGTTTTGAGGCGGATCAAGGCCTTGGCGGGGGAGGAGGGGCATCGTGCCGCTATGTCCGACCGCTCCTTGATCCTGCTGCTCGTCGCCGACGAGCCTCTCCGCGAGGCCCTGCGCTTCTCGCTGGAGACCGAGGGCTACCGCGTGGCCACTCGGCCGGATGGGCGCCCCGTGGCGGCGGTGGTCATCGACGACGGGGACGAGGCCTGGCCCGGACCGGTCGAAGGACTGCCGACCATCATCCTGACCGGCGACGCGGAGCGGCTGCTTCGCCGTGGCGTGAGTGGCGTGTCGCTGGTGGAGAAGCCGCTGCTGGGCGATGTGCTGAGCGAACGGTTGGCCGCCGTGCTTGCGCGGGCCTAGCCCGCGCGCGCCGACAGCGTCATCCGCACCAGGGCCGCCAGGTTGTCGGCCTGCATCTTGGTCATCAGCTTGGCCCGATAGATCTCCACCGTCCGGGGACTGATCCCCAGCTCCCGCGCGATGACCTTATTCGCGTGGCCGGCGACGACGCCGTCCAGCACCTGGCGTTCGCGTTCGGAGAGGGTCTCGAGGCGGTGCAGGATGGCGGCTTGGTCGTCGGTGACCGGAGCGGTCTCGGCGGCCTTCATGGCGCGTTCGAGGGCGTCCAGCATGCGGGCTTCGGAGAACGGCTTCTCGATGAAGTCCACGACCCCCGAACGCATGGCCTCGACCGCCATCGGGATGTCGCCGTGGCCAGTGATCATGATGATCGGCATGCGGATCTTCAGCGCCGCCAGCCGGGCGACCAACTCCTGGCCGCTCATCTCGGGCATGCGGACGTCGGTGATGATCACCCCCGGCCTGGCGGCCGGCAGCGCTTCCAGGAAAGCTGGCGCGCTGGCATAGGCCACGACCTCGAAGTCCGCGGATTCCAGCAGGAAGGCCAGGGACTCGCGGGCGCTTTCGTCGTCATCGACCACGTGAACGACAGCTGCGTCAGTCATCGGCGATATCCTTCTGATGATCGGCGGGCGGCAGGGTGAAGCGGAACAGCGCCCCGCCGCCGGGATTGGCCTCGGCCCAGATGCGGCCGCCATGCGCCTCGATGATCGAGCGCGAGATCGAGAGACCCACGCCCATGCCTTGCGGCTTGGTGGTCATGAACGGCTGAAACAGGCGCTCGCGCACCGCATCGGCGATTCCGGGACCGGTGTCGGCGACGCTGACCCGCGACCAGCCTTCCTCGGTGACGTCGGTGGTGATCAAGAGCGCGCGGCGGCGGCTGCTCTGGTCCTGCATGGCGTCGATGCCGTTGCGGATCAGGTTCAGCAGCACCTGCTGCACCTGGACCCGGTCGGCATTGACCGCGTCGGCGGCCGGATCCAGCGACAGGCGGACGTCCACCTGGCGGTCCTTCTCGCCGATCAGGGCCAGGGCGCTGGCCTCCTCGATCAGCTTGGACAGGCTCTCGACGGCCCGTTCGCTGGCGCCCCTGCGTACGAAGTCGCGCATGCGGTGGATCACCTCGCCGGCGCGCAGGGCCTGGTTGGCGGCGCGGTCGATCGCGTCGCGCACCTTGGCCTGGTCGGCCTCGCGGCCCCGGTCGATCAGGCGGCGCGAGCCGGTCAAGAGGTTGGCGATGGCCGACAGCGGCTGGTTCAGCTCGTGGGCCAGGGTCGAGGCCATCTCGCCCATGGCCGTCAGGCGCGAGACGTGGATCAGCTCGTTCTGAAGCTCCTGCAGGCGGGTCTCGGTCTCCTGCGTCTCGGTCAGGTCGCGGATGAAGCCGGTGTAGGAGGGGACGGGCCCCTTGGTCTCGCCGACCGCCAGCTCCATCGGGAAGGTCGAGCCGTCCTTGCGCTGGCCGACCACGACGCGGCCGGCCCCGATGATCCGCTTCTCGCCCGTGCGGTGGTAGCGCTGGATGTAGCTGTCGTGGGCGGCCGCGTTCGGCTCGGGCATCAGCAGCTTGACGTTCTTGCCCAGCACCTCGGACGCTTTCCAGCCGAACATCCGCTCGGCGGCGGGGCTGAACGAGGTCATGATCCCGGCGCGGTCGATGACCACCACCCCGTCGGGCACGGTGTCCAGGATCGAGCGCAGGTGGTCGTTGACCGCCGCCGCCCGCCGTCGCGCGGCGTGGAACCAGCCGCCGCCCACGGCCATGCCGAAGCCCACGGACAGGAAGATCGCCGCCGACAGGGCGCTGACCATGTCGAACGGGATGTGGCGGGTCACCCACCAGACCGAGCCCCAGGCGAAGGTGGTGGCGAAGACGCCCGGGCCGAGGCCTCCCAGGGCGGCGCTGACCAACACGGCCGGCACGAACAGCAGGAATGACGACGGCGCGGTGAAGGCCTCGGGCAGGTACAGGCGCGCCACCGCCGTCGCCATCACCGCCGCGAAGGCGGCCAGGTAGGCGGTGGGATGCGGATCGCTGAACAGGGTCGAGGACAGGCCCCGGGCTGGCTTCATGGGTCTTCCCAGTCGTGAAGTCCTTATAGCCGGCCGGGTTTGAGCCAGGTCAAGGCGCGGTCATTGCGTAGGTCGGAGGCTGCCTTCCTCAAGCAGAAGGAGCGGTCCGATGTCGGGCGGGCAAATAGCGTATCTGGGTCTGGTGGTGGCGGCATTCACGGCGTTCGCCGTGGTGTTGTTCGTGACCTACATCCGGGTGAACATGAAGTAGGGCTTTCAGCTCTATCCCTCACCGTCATCCCGCGCTTTATGCGCGGGGCCCTGGTCCAGCTTTCCTGGGAGAGCGAACCTCACCGCGCGCTCGCGGCGGATGGATGGGTTCCGCGCACAGGGCGCGGGATGACGTCGTCCGGGGCGCCGGGGGCGGAGAAGTCCACCCGCCTTCCACACACCGCCGCCGGCTTCGCGCGGTGGCTGACCACCACCAGGCCCTGTCCCGTGCGGGCCAGGCGCTGCTCCAGGCGGGCGACCACGAGCGCTTCTGTCGCCGCGTCGAGGCCCTCGGTCGGCTCGTCCAGCAGCAGCCACGGAGCGTTCCTCAGATAGGCGCGGGCGAGAGCCAGGCGGCGGCGTTCACCGCCCGACAGCCGCTCGCCGTCGTCGCCCAGATAGGCGGCGAGGCCCAGTGGCGCGGCGCGGATCCGGTCGGCCAGGGCGGCGTCTTCCAGCACCGCCCACAGCTGCTCGTCGGTCGCCTTGGGCGCGGCGATGCGGAGATTTTCGCGCACCGTGCCGGCGATCAGGCTGGCGTCCTGCGGGAGCCAGGCGAAGGCTGACCGGGACCGTGGGGCTTCACCCCGAAGCCCCAGCAGCGTCTCGATCGCGGTGGTCTTGCCGCAGCCGGACGGACCGACGATCGCCAGGCGCTCGCCGGGGTTCAGGGTCTCGCCGAGGATGGTGAGGGCTGGAACGCTCTCGAGCGTCGCCGCGGGCTGGGGCTGGTGGCGCAGGATCGTGTCCAGCCGCTCGCGCGCTTGCCGCGCCGCGCCGTCCTGGTCGAAGGCGTGGGCGAGGCCCGCCAAGGCGTCCACACCCATGGCCGCGGCCAGCCCGGCCAGCGCGGCGAGCGCTGGACCAGCGGAGGCCGCGCAGGCGATGGCCGAGGCGACCGCCGCGCCCAGGATCACGGCCTGGCTGGCGAGGATCAGGCCCTGGGCGCGAGCCGCGGCGATGCGGGCCTTGTCGAGCTCGGCGGCCTTGGCGTCCAGGACCTGGCCCGCCCAGGCTTCCAGGCCGTACGCGCGCAGCTCGGTCGAGGCGGCGACGAGCGAGGCGGCGGTCTCCTTCAGCGCTCCGACCCGCGCCTGGATGGCGGCGCGGGCCGGGGTCGAGAAACGCTGGGCCAGGTCGCGGGCGGTGAGGATCGCGGCGAGGGCCGCGCCCAGGATCACGACGGCGGGCGCCCAGCCGGCGAGGGCGGCCAAGGCGATGGCGGAGGTCATGCCCGCCACGGCGCTCCAAGGAGCGGACAGGCGCACGAAACGGGTCTCGATCGCGTCGACGTCCTGCACCAGCCGGGCCGAGGCTTCGCCGCGCGACATCGCCAGCGATTCCGAAGCCGGAGCGGCGGCCAGGCCGGCGAACACCGCCGGGCGGATGGCGGCCAGTGCGCGCAGGGCGGCGGTATGGCCCGACAGGCGCTCGCCGTAGCGGGCGGCGGTCCGGCCGATGGCCAGGAAGCGGATCATGGCGCTGGGCAGCAGCACGTTGAACGTATGGGCGGCGCCCAGGCCCGCCGCCCCGGCGATGGCGCTGGCGACGATGAACCACCCCGACAGGCCCATCAGCACGGTCGAGGCCACGCCCAGCACGACGGCGCTGGCGATGGCCAGGCGCAGGGCCCCGGCGCGTTCGCGCTTCTGGGCGCGGATCAGGGCGTCGAGCGGACTCACAGTCGCACCACTTGGTCCGCGACCGCCGCGACCGCCTCCGAGTGCGTCGCGATCAGGGTCGTGCGGCCTTGGGCCGCGGCGCGGATCGCGGGCAGCAGCGCGGCTTCGGACGCGGCGTCCAGGTTGGCGGTCGGTTCGTCCAGCACCAGGATCGGGGCGGGTTTGAGCAGGGCTCGGGCCAGGGAGAGGCGCCGGCGCTCGCCGCCCGACAGGCCGCCGCCGCGCTCGTCCAGCATGAAGTCCAGGCCGCCGGGACGATCGAGAACCAGGCCCACGGCGCCGGCCGCCGCCTCGATCTCGGCCCGCGTGGCGTCGCGGCGGGCCAAAGCGATGTTGTCGGCGATCGAGGCGGGCAGGATCAGCGGCGACTGGCCGGCCCAGGCGATGTCGGCGGGGGAGGGCGCGGCGCTGTCGGCCAGGATCCGGCCACCCGTCAGGGGCGCCAGGTCCAGCAGCAGGTTCAGCAGCGAGCTCTTGCCCGCGCCGCTGGGGCCGACCAGGGCCGTGATGGTCCCGGCTTCGGCGGTGAGACTGAAGATCTCCACGGCCGGCGCGTCGGCGTCGGGGTACCGGACCGTGACGCCCTCGAAGCGGATGGTCGGAGCCTTGGCCAGTGGCGTGGCGGCCGGCCTCGCCTCGGGCGCGACGAAGGTCGAGAGGCTGGCGCTGGCGGCCTGGGCGGCCTGCCGGTCGTGATAGGCGGCGGCCAGGCGGCGCATCGGGGCGTAGACCTCGGGCGCCAAGGCCAGCACGAAGAAAGCGCGCTTCAGATCCAGGGTTTCGGGGACCGGGAAGGGCAGCAGGCGCAGCAGGTTAAAGCCGCAATAGACCGCGACCAGCGCCACCGACAGGGCCGCGAAGAACTCCAGGGCCGCCGAGGAGATGAACGCCACGCGCAGCACCCGGATGGTGCGCTCGGCCAACTCGGAGGCCGAGCGCTTGAGGGCGGCCGTGGTTGGCGCCTCGGCCTGGAAGGCCAGGACCACGGGGAGGGCGCGGACCCGGTCGAGGAACAGGCCGGACAATCGCTCGAGCGCCAGGAACTGGGCGCGGCTTTCGGCGGCGGCGGCCGTGCCGGCCAGGACCATGGCGACGATGAAGGGAATGAGGGTCGCCAGCAGGATGACGGCGCAGATCGGGCTGGCGATCGCGGCGACGGCGATCATCAATAGCGGCAGGACGGCGGCCGACAACCGGGCGGGCAGGAAGCGGGCGACATGGCCGTCCAGGGCCTCGACGCCTTCCACCAGCGCGGTGACCGCCTCGCCGGTGGGGCGACGCGGGCCGCCAAACGTGTTTTTGCCGAAGATCGAGAGGGTCAGTTCGGCGCGGACCCCGGTCTTGGCCTCGGCGGCGGCTTGCGCGCCCGCGGCCGCGGCCAGCCGGGCCAGCAACCCGCGAATCGCCATGGCCGCGACCGTCAGAGCCAGCCACGGGGCCAGGGCGCGATGTCCGGCGATCGCGTCGACGCCAAATGCGAGCCCCGCCGCGAAGGCGATCGCGGCCAGGCCGTCCAGCAGCGTGAACAGCCGCGCGCGCCGGCCCGCCGGGCTCCCGGAGCGCTCAATGCGGTCCAGCCAGGCCTTCCCCGCGGATATGTGATCAATCTGTACTATGCGGGCGCCCATGGGTTGAGTGTAGGGTCGGTTCATCCGGAAGCCTTGATCCTGATCAAGGACCGGGCGGTTGCGGCGGTCTAGGAGCTTTGGCTCTCGATCGGCGTGATCTTCGGCCGTTCGTCTCGGAGCTGTCCATGGACCCCGCCGTCATAGATCTGTCGCGCCTCCAGTTCGCGCTGACCGCCCTGTACCACTTTCTGTTCGTGCCGCTCACCCTTGGGCTCAGCTTCATGCTGGTCATCATGGAGAGCATCTATGTGATGACCAAGCGGCCAATCTGGCGAACGGTGACGCGCTTCTGGGGCGTGCTGTTCGGCATCAACTTCGCCCTGGGCGTGGCCACTGGCATCACCATGGAATTCCAGTTCGGCATGAACTGGTCCTACTACTCGCACTATGTCGGCGACATCTTCGGCGCCCCGCTGGCGATCGAAGGGCTGATGGCGTTCTTCTTGGAGGCCACCTTCGTCGGGCTGATGTTCTTCGGCTGGGACAAGCTCAGCCGCGTCGGGCACCTATTCGTGACCTTCCTGGTGGCGCTGGGCACCAACCTGTCGGCGCTGTGGATCCTGGTCGCCAACGGCTGGATGCAGAACCCGATCGGCGCGACCTTCAATCCCGACACCATGCGCATGGAGGTCTCCAGCTTCCGCGACGTGCTGTTCAACCCGGTGGCCCAGGCCAAGTTCGTGCACACGGTCAGCGCCGGCTACGTGATCGCCTCGGTGTTCGTGCTGGGGATCTCGGCCTGGTACCTGCTCAAGGGCAAGCACATCGGCGTGGCCAAGCGGTCGATGACCGTCGCGGCGGCCTTCGGCCTGGCGTCCTCGCTGTCGGTCGTCGTGCTGGGCGACGAGAGCGGGTACGCCCTGACCGACAACCAGAAAATGAAGCTCGCGGCCCTGGAGGCCATGTGGGAGACGGAAGCGGCTCCCGCCGGCCTCACCGCCTTCGGCATCCCGGATCTACGGGCTCGCAAGACCCACGCCGAGATCAAGATCCCCTACGTCCTGGGCCTGATCGCCACCCGCAGCTTCGACAAGCCGGTGGAGGGCATCTTCTCGCTGGTCGCCAAGGCCGAGGATCGCATCGAGAGCGGCGTCATCGCCTACGGAGCCGTTGAAGCGCTGAAGGTCAATCCGCGGGACGCCGCCGCCCGCGCGACCTTCGAGCAGCACCGCCGCGACCTGGGTTATGCGCTGCTGCTCAAGCGTTATGTCGCCGATCCGCGGCAGGCCTCGCCCGAGCTGATCAAGACGGCCGCCTGGGACGCGGTGCCCAACGTGCCGGTGATGTTCTGGAGCTTCCGGATCATGGCCGGGATCGGGGTGCTGATGATCGCGATGTTCGCCACGGCCTTCGTGCTGGTGACGATGCGCAAGCATGACACCAAGTGGTTCCTTTGGATCGCCGTGGTCGCCCTGCCGTTGCCGTGGATCTCCACGGAGCTGGGCTGGGTGCTGGCCGAGGTGGGGCGTCAGCCCTGGGCGGTCGACGGCGTGCTGCCGACCTTCCTGTCCGCGTCCAGTCTCTCCGTGCCGCAGCTGCTGATCAGCATCGCGGCGTTCACCCTGCTGTACGGCGCGCTGGCCGTGGTCGAGGTCGGCCTGATCCTGCGCGCCATCAAGAAAGGCCCGTTCGCTCAGCACGATCCCGTCCCGGACGGTGAGCCCGCTGAACCCGAACCGGCCGTGGCCTAAAGGAGCGCTGAGTCATGGAACTCCCTATCGACTACGCCACCCTTCGCGTCATCTGGTGGGCCCTGGTGGGCATCCTCCTGATCGGCTTCGCCCTCACCGACGGCTTCGACATGGGCGTGGGGGCCTTGCTGCCCTTCGTCGCCAAGACCGACGCCGAGCGGCGCATGGTCATCAACACCGTCGGCGCCACCTGGGAAGGCAACCAGGTGTGGTTCATCCTGGGTGGCGGCGCGATCTTCGCGGCCTGGCCGTTCGTCTACGCCATCAGCTTCTCGGGCTTTTACCTGGCCCTGTTCGTGGTGCTGGCGGCGATGATCATGCGGCCGGTCAGCTTCAAGTACCGCTCCAAGCGACCGGACCCGCGCTGGCGCTCGTTCTGGGACTGGGGCCTGTTCGTCGGCGGCTTCGTGCCGGTGCTGTGCTTCGGCGTGGCCCTGGGCAACGTGCTGCAAGGCGCGCCCTTCCGCCTGGATAGCGATCTGCGGGCCTTCTACGAGGGCAGCTTCATCGGCCTCTTCTCGCCGTTCGCCCTGCTGTGCGGCTTGCTGTCGGTGGCCATGCTGGTGCTGCACGGCGCGGCCTGGCTGACCATCAAGGCCGAGGAAGGGCCGGTCACGGAGCGGGCCCGCCTGTTCGGCGAGATCGCGGCCCTGGCCAGCATCGTGCTGTTCGCGGCCGGTGGCTTCTGGGTGGCGTTCGGCGGCATGGGCTTCCGGATCGAGGGGCTGGCCGACGCCGCCGGGCCGTCCAACCCGCTGCGCGGCGCCGCCGCCGTGCGGGCTCCCGGCGCCTGGCTGGACAACTACGGCCGCCACGGCTGGATGATGATCGCCCCGGTGCTGGGCTTCGCCGGCGCCGCTCTGGCCCTCTATGGCATGCGGTTCAACAAGGCCTGGGCGGCGTTCGGCGGTTCGTCGGCCTCGACTGTCGGCATCGTGGCCACCGTGGGCCTGTCGATGTTCCCGTTCATCCTGCCCAGCAGCTTCGATCCGCGCTCCAGCCTGACGGTGTGGAACGCTTCGTCGACCCACCTGACCCTGTTCGTGATGATGATCGTCACGGCGGTCTTCCTGCCGCTGATCCTGCTCTACACGGCCTGGGTCTACAAAGTCCTGTGGGGGCGCAGCACCACCGGCGCCCTCGCCACCAACCCTGACCTGTACTGAGGAGAGAAACCCATGTGGTACTTCACCTGGATCCTCGGCCTGGGCCTGGCCGTCGCCTTCGGCGTGCTGAACGGCATCTGGTACGAGTTCAATCTGTCGGACGAGGGCGACGAGGGACTGTCGGAGCCCTGAGCCGACTCAGTTCGAGGGGCGCGACAATCCAGCGCGCCCCTTTCGAGCTCAGCCTTAACGCTTGTTAAAGGGCCGCCGGGTTCTTCTGGCATCCAGCCACGGGAGCGCGTCGACCGCCGCTCCGGGCCAGTCATCGACCGGGGAACACCATGACCGACAATACCGCACCCGCTCTGGAGCTGATCTCGTTCTGCATCGGCGAGCAGGAATTCTGCATCGACGTGAAGACGGTCCGCGAAATCCGCGGTTGGACCCCGGCCACCCCGATCCCGCACGCCCCGGCCTACATGCGCGGCGTCATCAATCTGCGCGGCGCGATCATGCCGGTCATCGACCTGCGCAACCGTCTGGGCCTGGGCGTCACCATCCCCGAAACCCGCCACGTGATCGTGGTCGTCGAGTGCCAGGACCGCCTGGCCGGCATTCTCGTGGACGCCGTCTCGGAAACCTTCACCGTGCCGCGCGACAGCCTGCAGCCGGCCCCGGATGTCGGCGTGGAAGAGCTGCGCTACATCCAGGCGATCATCTCGATGGAAAACCGCCTGATCACCTACCTGCGCATGGACGATGTGTTCCCGACCGTGGTCAGCGAAGCGGCTTGATCCTGATTTCTCCTCCCCCGTTGGGGGAGGTGGCCCAGAGGGCCGGAGGGGACGGCTCGGCGTAGGTCGGCGATGCTCCCTCAGTCGGCTTCGCCGACAGTTCCCCCAGAAGGGGAGCAGATTAAAAGAAAAGGCCGCCGGGGTTTCCCTCGGCGGCCTTTTCTCTGTCTGGTTTCCGGGGGCTCAGCCCTTGCGGACGATCCGCGCCGCGGCGGCGTGGAAGCCGGCTTCGGCGGCGGCCAGGTCGGCCACGGCGCCGTGGCGGTCGCGGGCCACGCCCATGTTGCTGGCGGCGTAGCTCTCGGAGACCTTGCGCGCCTCCTGGGCGCGCAGGGCGGCGTTGGAGGCGGCGGTCTCGTGCCAGGTCGCCAGGCTCTCGGCGGTGACTTCGGCGTTGGCGTCCGGATGCGGGGCAACCTCGCCGAAACCGATGGCCACGAAGCCGTGGATTACGCCGCCATAGTCCTCTTCCGACAGCAGGAAGGTGATCTGACGCTCCTCGGCCTGGCCGGTGTAGGCGTCGTCTTCCGGATCGAACTCACGCAGCACCAGGATGTCGCCGACCTTGAACTCGCGGTCGTTGCGGCGAATCTCGAAGCGCTTCTGGCCCGAGCGGACGGCGGCGAAATACTTGGGCCAGGTCTTGAGTTCGTGGCGGTTCATGGTGGGCTTCAATCTGGAAATGGGAGGCAGGGGTTCTGGCTGCGGAACCCTAGCGCACTGTTAATGGCTCAAACATATCCCCAGCTCCGTCATCCCGCGACTTGTTCGCGGGACCCATTTGTCCGCTGCAGGTGCGGAGCAGAACGACGCTCTCACGTGAAAGCTGAACGATGGGTCCCGCGCATAAAGCGCGGGATGACGGGTTGGTGAGGACTCTAATTCACTCGTCGATACACAGCCGGACGATCTCCGCGCGCAGTTCCGGCATCCCTAAGCCCTTCTCGGACGAGGTTGCCAGCACGCGCGGGAAAGCGGCGGGGCGCTTGGCGATGGCTTTCAGCGTCTCGGCCACGACCTTGTCGACTTCATGCGGCTTGATCTTGTCGGCCTTGGTCAGGACGATCTGGTAGCTGACCGCCGAGACGTCCAGGGCGTCCAGCGCCTCCAGGTCGACCTTCTTGAGGCCATGGCGGGCGTCGATCAGGACGTAGACGCGCTTCAGGTTCGGACGACCACGCAGATAGGCGCGCCCCAGATCCTGGAACTTGTCGGCGATCGAGCGCGAGACGCGGGCGAAGCCGTAGCCGGGCAGGTCGACCAGGCGCACCTGCTCGGCCAGCAGGAAGAAGTTGATCTCCCGCGTGCGGCCCGGCTCGTTCGAGGCGCGGGCCAGGTATTTCTGGCCCACCAGCCCGTTGATCAGGCTGGACTTGCCGACGTTGGAGCGGCCCGCGAAGGCCACTTCCGGAAGGTCGGGCGCGGGCATGGTGTCCATGCGCACGGCGCCCATCATGAACGAGACGGGCTGGGCGAAGAAAACCCGCGCCGTCTCGATCTGCTCCTCGGAGAACTCGGACTTGTCCGAGAAGTCGGGAGTGATGATGGGTTCGTCGGTCATCAGGTCGCGCTAGCGGGTTTGCCCTTGAAGCGGGCGATGATCTTGTCGATCGGGTTCTCGACCTGGTAGCGGCGCATGATGATGTACTGCTGGATGATGGTCAGGATGTTGCTCCAGCACCAGTAGATCACCAGGCCCACCGCGAACTGCGACAGGGTGAAGGTGAAGATGATCGGGAACAGCTGGAAGATGCGCTGCTGGATGGGATCGCCGGCCGGCGGGTTCATCGCCGTCGTCAGCCACATGGTGAAGCCGTACAGCAGCGGCCAGACGCCGATGTGCAGGCTGGTGCCCAGGATGCCGCCGATCAGCGGGGCCGTCGCCGGATCCCACGGGATCGCGCCGAACAGGTTGAAGATCGTCGTCGGGTCGCGCGCGGACAGGTCGTGGATCCAGCCGAAGAACGGCGCGTGGCGCATTTCGATGGTGACGGTCAGAACCTTGTACAGCGAGTAGAAGACTGGGATCTGCACCAGCATGGGCAGGCAGCCCATCATCGGGTTGATCTTCTCCTTGGCGTACAGCTGCATCATTTCCTGCTGCTGTTTCGCCGGGTCGTCCTTGTGCTTGGCCTTGAGCTTCTCGACCTCGGGCTGGATCTTCTTGATCTTGGCCATGCTCTCATAGCTCTTGTCCGCCATCGGATAGAGAACGAGCTTGAGCACGACGGTCAGCAGCATGATGGCCAGGCCGAAGTTGCCGACCAGCTTGTAGAAGATCTCGAGGATGTTGAAGATCGGACGGGTGAACATGGAGAACATGCCCCAG
This sequence comes from Caulobacter sp. ALps2, assembly GCF_058681635.1. NCBI lineage: Bacteria > Pseudomonadati > Pseudomonadota > Alphaproteobacteria > Caulobacterales > Caulobacteraceae > Caulobacter > Caulobacter sp. ALps2. The sequence continues at coordinate 670,644 of NZ_CM178743.1, read as the reverse complement.
TCCACGGCCCAGTCGAAACGCGGGATCTCGGCCTTGCGGCTGTCCCAGAACTTCCACCACTCGGGCGCCTGGCCGTTGTACTCGTACTTGCGCAGCAGCGGCACGGTCTTGGCGCCGGCGAACAGGCGGGTCTTCTGGGTCAGGGTCGCGCCCGGGTTAAGGGCCTGGGTCGGACCGACGATGTTGACGTCATAGACATCGGTGCCGCCGACATTAGTCATGCGGTACTGGGCCTTGATGGCCTGGTCCTGGCTCGGGACCAGGGCCGCCAGCCAGTACTTGTCGGTGATACCGGCCCAGCCGCCGACCGAGTCGAAGGTCGTGAGCGGCTTGTCCTTCTTCCACTTGCCGTACTTGTTCAGCTCAAGCTTCTGGTCCTTGCCCGAGCCCAGCACGCCGATGGCGCCTTCGTGGACGATCTGGGTCTTGCCCAGGTGGTCGGTGATGCCCTGGCGCTGGACGGTGGCGTAGGGGGCCAGCTGGAATGCGGCGGTCCCGTTGTTCTTGACGCTGTCGGTCACGGTGAACATCGCCTGGTCGTCGACGGCGATGACGCGGGTGAAGGTCAGGCCGGCGCCGTTGTCGAACGTCAGGGTGACGGGGGTGTTGGGACGCAGCACCTGGCCCGGCGCGGCGGTCCAGACGGTGCGGCTGTCGGGCAGGCCCGGCAGGTTGGCGCCTGCCCAGCCGAAATCGGCGAACCAGGCGTGCTCAGCGCCTTCCGGACGGAAGAGCTCGACCGGCGGCGAGCCCTTGTCGGTGGTCTCGGCGTACTTGCGCAAGAACAGGTCGTCGATGCGGCCGCCCTTCAGGGCGATCGAGCCCGACAGGGCCGGGGTGTCGACCACGACGCGCGGGCTGGCGGCCTTGGCCGTGTCGCGTGACAGGCGCAGCGGGGCCGGGTTGCCGTTGGCGTCCAGCGTCACGCCCGGCTGGGTCGCGACCTGGGCGGCGACGGCCTTCTTGGCGCGCGCCTCGGCCTCGGCCTTGCGCTGCTGCGGACCCAGGACGAAGAACTGGTACCCGATCAGGATCGCGAACGCGCTGACGATGAACATCAGCGTGTTTTTGTTGTCGTTCTGCATGGAGCGCTTAACCGGAAACTCTGGGATCGGGTGGTTGGGAACAGGCGACTTCAGATGATGCGCCAGGCGATCTGGAGGATGGGGGCTTGGGAACCTTGGGTCCCCCGCGATCGTACTCGGCGGCGAGGCTTATCAGCGCGGTTTTGACGTCGTCAAGCAAACGCCCCCATTCGCGCGTCGTGGTTCCTCCACGCGCTATGAACACATAGTCGTGCGAAGGGCGCGCTAGAAGGGGCAGGACCAGCCGAGCGGCCTCCCGGAGACGGCGTTTGGCGCGATTTCGGTCGACGGCCCCGCCGATCTTCTTGGTGGCGGTGAAGCCGACCCGCACCGTGGGGTCCTCGTCGGGGCGTTTGCGCATCTGGATGAAGACGGCGCCGCGCGAAAGCGCCGGGGCCTTGGCCGCCAGCAGGAAGTCGGGGCGCTTGCGCAGCCGCTCGAACTTCAGCGCGGATTGGGCTTCAGCCATGAAAAAAGCCGCCTTTCCGGCGAGAACCTGAGACCAGGTCTGTGGAAAAGGCGGCTTTGATCATCGTCTTACCTCCCGAGGGAGGAAGAGAAATTAGGCGGTCAGGCGCTTGCGGCCCTTGGCGCGGCGACGCGCAACGATCTTTTGACCGTTCTTGGTGGCCATACGCGCGCGGTAGCCGTGACGGCGAGCACGCACGAGCTTCGACGGCTGGAAGGTGCGCTTCACGACGTGGCTCCGAAATGCAAAACGTTGAACGCGGTGACTAGGTCCCCGCGAGTGAGGGGCGGTGGATAAAAGAACGGGCGAGGGATGTCAACCTGAGTCGGTTCAGGGACTTAGAGAACTTGCCCCCTCCGCGCTGCGCGCTCCTCCCCCGGAGGGGGAAGAAAGAGGCGGTGCGCTCCTTCCGCCCGCCTTTGGGGGCGGACGACCGCGAAGCGGTCAGGTGGGGGGAAGCCTTACGGCGCAATCACCGCCTTGCCCACGACCTTCCGCTCGTTCAGCAGTTCAAACGCCTCCCGCCACCGCTCCAGCGGCAGTTCGGCATGCACATGCGGCCGGATCACCCCTTCGTCGGCCATCTTCCAGATCGCCTGCGCGTTCTCCCGCCCCTTCTCCGGAAACTGGCGGCCATATTCACCCGCCCGCACGCCCATGACCGAGAAGCCCTTGATCAGCGGCATGTTGACCGAGACCGTCGGGATCCGCCCCGAGGTGAAGCCGATGACTAGCAGCCGGCCGTCGAAGGCGATGCAGCGGACGCTCTCGTCGAACACGTCGCCGCCCACCGGGTCGTAGATCACGTCGGCCCCGTGGCCGCCGGTGATGGCCTTCACCTGCTCGCGGAAGCCCCCAGAAACGTCGCGGGTGACGTTGACGACCGCGTCGGGGGCGTAGAGCGCCTGCACGGCCGCCAGCTTGTCGTCGGAGGCCGAGGCGGCGATGACCCGCGCGCCGAGGGCCTTGGCCAGGTCCACCGCCGCCAGCCCCACCCCGCCGGCCGCGCCATGGACCAGCACCCATTCGCCGGGCTCCAGCCGCGCGCGGCGGACCAGGGCGACATAAGCGGTGAGGTAGGCCGCGCCATAGGCGGCGGCCTCGGCGAAGGACAGCCGCGCGGGCTTGGGCTTCAGAGCCTCGGCCGACAGTACCGCATACTCGGCGAACCCACCCAGCCGCGCCCCGCCGACCACGGCGTCGCCGACCTGCAGGCTCGTGACGCCCTCGCCCAGCTCCGCGACCTCGCCGGCGATGTCCAGGCCCGGCGTGAAGGGCAGCGGCGGCTTGAACTGATACTCGCCGCGCGTCATCAGCAGGTCGGGGAAGTTGACGCTGGCGGCGCGGACGCGGACCAGGACCTCGCCGGGGTTCACGGTGGGGAACGGAACGTCACGGACGGCGCAGCCGGCGAAGTCGGGCGCCAGGTCCTCGACGACGAGGGCGCGCATGGTGTTCGCCATCATGCCCCCTTCCCCTTCTGATGGGGGAAGGGTTGGGGATGGGGGTGACAGCGTTTCAGGATTTGGCTCGGCCGCGCGAAATCGTCTGGCGGCGTCACCCCCATCCCCGCCCTTCCCCCATCAAAGGGGGAAGGGAGACGGTAGGCGCACACCGGCCTAGACCTTCGCCTTCTCAAACGTCTCCCGCACCAGCCCCGCGATTTCCCGGCACGCCCCATCCGCGGCCGGAATCGCGCCGGTGAACGCCGTGAACCCGTGCGCCAGACTGTCGTAGCAGCGGTACAGCACCGGCACGCCCGCCGCCTGCAGCCGCTTGGCATAGGCCTCGCCCTGGTCGACCAGCGGATCGAAGCCGGCGGTGGCGATGACGGCGGGCGCCAGGCCTGTGAGGTCGGCGGTCTTGTCCGGCGACAGGCGCGGATCGGCCGGGTCGGCGTCGGGGCCTATGTAGTGGCCCATGAACCAGTCCATGGTCGCGCGGCTCAAGGGGTAGGCATCGGCATAGGTGGTCATGGACGGCGTCTCGCTGGCCACGTCCACGGCGGGATAGATCAGGATCTGGGCGGCCGGCTGCGGTTCGCCCTTGCGCTGCAGCTCCTGGGCGATGATGGCCGCGAAGTTGCCGCCCATGCTGTCGCCGCCGATGGCCGGCGGGACCGCCGCGGCGCCAAAGCGGCCGGTGTTGTCGCGCCCCCAGCGATAGACGGCCAGCACGTCCTCGAGGCCGGCCGGGAACTTGTGGTCCGGCGCCAGGCGGTAGTCGACCGAGATCACCGCCGTGCGGACGATCCGCGCCAGGATCGAGCAGAAGGCGTGGCAGGTCTCGAGATCCCCGATCACCCCGCCGCCCATGTGGGCGTAGACGATCAAGGGCGCTGTGCTGTCCTGGTTTTCCGGCCGATAGGCGCGGGCCGGGATCGAACCATTGGGGCCTTCGATCGACAGGCTCTCGGTGCGCACGCCCGGCTCCAGCGGACCCTGGACGGCGGCCAGGCCCTTGGCGCTGCCGGCCACGGCCTCGGCGGGCGACACGCTGCTCATCGGCGGCAGCTTCTTGGCCGCGTGGGCGAAGAACTGGAAGCGGGGGTCGAGGGTGCGGCCGCCGCGATAGACGACCCCGCCACCCGACATGGCCCGCAGGACCGGGCTGGGCAGCGACAGGATCAGCTTCAGGATGGTCTTCTGGGCGGCGTCCGAGGCCATGATGCTAACTCCCCACTCTTTGTTGTTTTCTTTGGTTTCTTACAGTCTCGGCAGGGCGGGCAGCCCGCCCAGGATCAGCTTGACGGCGAAGTCCGCCGCGCCCTCGGTGTCGACGGGCCGCCGCTCCAGCATCTTGTCGCCGATCTCGCGGGCCACCGCGATGCAGGCGGTCGTCAGGTAGTCGAGGTCGACGGGCGGGGCGTGCTCGCGCTCCAGCACCCGGGCGAAAGCCTCGCGCACCTCGTCGAACACGGCCACCACCTCGGGCGTCGAGCGGGCGTGCGGGATCTGCTCGCCGGGCGGACGGTCCATCCGCCAGGCCTCCTGCTCGGTGGCCACGAAGTTGAAATAGGCCAGGATCGCCCCGCGCACGAAGCTCTCGAAGTCGGTGGCCTTCTCGGACTGTTCGCGCAGCAGCGGCCGGAAGCGGCGGGCGCCGTCGTCGGCCAGGGCGTCGAACACCTCCTCCTTGGACTTGTAGTAGTTGTAGAAGGTGCCCGAGGCCAAACCCGTGCGTCGGATGATGTCGCGCACCGTGGCCGCGTCATAGCCCAGTTCGCCGAACACCTCGCGCGCGGCGTCCAGGATCGCCTGGCGATTGGCGGTCTTGGTCCGTTCCCGCTTGCCCGGCCGCTGGTCGACATGGGGCTTGGGGAAATAGGCGATATTCGACATGGGGCGCGACTCAAGAGCGGGACGATGATGACGCCCCGTCACGATCACAGCCTTACTCTGCGGCAACACGCAATACCTTAGCGGCGCGCGGTTGAATCGGCAGGGGATTACCTTTGGATTTCGCGCGCTTGATCCCGCGCTTCAGCTCCTTGCGAAGGTCGTAGGCGTACTCTCCGCAATTGATCTGGATGGTGTGGCGGGCCGAGGCGACATAGTGCGACTTCACCGCCCGGTGCATGGCGTCGCGCTCGGCGACCATGGTCGCGGCGTCCGGCATGGCGTAGCGGCCGGTCAGGTAGGCGGCGATCAGTTTCGACTGCTCCTCGGCGATCGGCATCATGGCGCACAGCGGCTGCACCAGGGCGACCATGAACAGGTTGTCGAAACGCGGATCGACCATCCGCTTCCACAGCGCGATGTCGTTGTCCGGCGCGTCCAGGGTCAGGGTGTCGAAGAACGGAAAGGTGATCTTGTAGCCGGTGCACCAGATCACCGCGTCGGCCTCGACCACGCTGCCGTCCTTGAAGAACACCTGCTTGCCGTCGAATCGCTCGATGTCGGGCTTGATCGCCACGTCGCCCGAGCCGATGCGGTTGTAGAGCTCGTGGCTGATGGCTGGGTGGGAGGCCCCGAAGTCGTGGTCGGGCTTGGGCAGGCCGTGGTCCTCGGGCCGGCCGTGCACGGCGGCGATCTTCTTCTCCAGCATTCGGGCGACCATCTTGCCGGGCAGGATGCGCGACAGCAGCGGCGGATCCTGGCTGGGGTGGTTGTTGAAGTGGTCCAGCACCTCATTGCCGAAATAGCGCGGCACGACCCAATAGCCGCGGCGCACCGACAGATAGACCGCGTCGGCGTTCTCCTTGCGACCCAGCTCGCAGGCCAGGTCCAGCGCCGAATTGCCAAAGCCGACGATCACCACCTTCTTGCCGCGCAGGTTCTCCGGCGTGGCGGGGTCGATGTAGTAGTGGCTGTGCATCTCCAGCCCGTCGAACTTGCCGGGCGGTTTCGGGTCGGGCCAGCGGGGATCCCAGTGATGGCCGTTGGCGACGCACAAGACGTCGTAGAGCCGCTTCTCGCCGGTCTCCAGGGTGATCTCCCAGAGCCCATCGTCGCGCCGCTTGGCCCAGGTCACCGCGCACTGGAAGGTGATGTGCTGGCGGAAGCCGAAGTGATCGACGTAGCTGTCGAAATACTTGGCGATGTGGCTGTGGTGCGGATAGTCCGGATAGTCGGCCGGCATCGGGAAGTCCGAATAGGCCATCTTGTCCCGGCTGGTGTTGATGTGCAGCGAGCGATAGGCGCTGCTCATGCCGTTGCGGTTCTGGAACACCCAGTTGCCGCCGATCCGGTCCGAGGCCTCGAAGCAGTCGAACGGTATGCCCGCCGCGTACAACTGCTTGCAGGTGGCGATGCCCGAACTGCCCGCGCCGATGACGCAGACCCGGGGCAGGGCGAAGGCGGCGGAGCCGTCGGCCATCGAGCTTCCTCCCGTCGCCGGTGAGCCAGCGACTTATCGTTGTTCAGGAAGCATGCGCCGCTGGTTGGAGGCGTCAATGTTTACGCGAGGGGAACATACCAACACCCGATCTTCCCGGCGAAAGCCGGGACCCAGATGGAAGAGCGCTGGGGTGGGTTCTAGGAGCGCCGAGCCTTTCCAGTCAGCCCAAGCGCCTTGAGATCTGGGCCCCGGCTTTCGCCGGGGAGACGGGATCGGGCTGGGGGAAGCGCTCAGAGCCCCTTCACCGGAACCTCGATCTCCCAGACCGCCTCGCTGATCGCCTCCAGCTTCTCGCGATACAGCGCCGAGGCGTCGTGGAGGCCCTGGTTGTAGTAGTACGGCCCCAGCCGCTCGCTGATGAAGTCGAGCAGGAACTCGGCGTCGAAACCCTTCACCTCCAGGTCCAGCTCGGTCCGCAGATAGTCCGACAGCCCCCCGACCAGCTTGGCGCGGGTGTCCTTGTCGAAGGTGATCTTGGGCATGGAGACTCCTTTGGTGGAGAGGTACCTCACTTGCCCCCTCCGCGCCTACGGCGCTCCTCCCCCGGAGGGGGAAGAAGACCGCCGCGCGTCTTCTGCCCCCTCCGGGGGCGGACGATCGCGAAGCGATCAGGTGGGGGCCAGCAGCGGCTCCGTCTTGATCTCGGCCAGGGCCGCGACGGGCAACCGTCCGCCGGCCGCCTTGGCCCGCGCCTGGCCCTTGGCGATCTCCTTCTTGAGGTCGGCGCAATAGACGTTGAAGTCGACCTGGATGGTGTGGCGGGCCGAGGCGTAGAACTGGCCGGTGTGGCGTTCCTCGTCCTTGACGATGATCCGCCGCATCTCGGCTTCCGACGGTGGGGCGTACTCGCCGGCCAGGTAGGCGGCCGCCAATTTCGCCTGCTGCTCGGCGAAGTTGACCAGCGTGGGCAGCGGCTGGGCCAGGCCCATGAAGAACAGGTTCGGCACGCCCGGCTTCATCATCCGCTTGAACAGCGGCAGGCGGTGGTCCGCATCCGGCAGCAGGGCCGGGTCGTCGAAGAACGGGAAGCTGATCTTGTAGCCGGTGGCGAAGACGATGGCGTCGACCTCCTCGACCGTGTCGTCGGCGAAGCGGACCCGCTTGCCTTCCAGCGCCTTGATCGCCGGCTTGAACTTGATGTCGCCGCAGCCGGCGCGGGTCAGGAACTCGCCCGAGACCGACGGGTGGGCCTCCAGCGGCTCGTGGTCGGGCTTGGGCAGGCCATAGTCCTCCATCCGGCCGATGGTCTTCTTGATCACCGAGCGGGCTAGCTTCAGGCCCAGCGCCTTGGGCATCCAGGCGGGCATGGCGGATTTGTCGGCCGGCTTGCCGTTCAGGTATTTCGGGAACACCCAGACCCCGCGCCGGGCCGAGACCCACAGGTTTTTCGCGATCGGCCGCTGGGCGAGCTCGCTGGCGATGTCCATGGCCGAATTGCCCATGCCGACCACGACGACGTTCTTGCCGCGCATGTCGACCGGATCGAACGGGTCGCTATAGGCGTGGGCGTGGAAGGCGGGGCCGTCGAACTCGCCGGGATATTCAGGGATGCGCGGATCCCAATGGTGGCCGTTGCAGACGAAGAGCACGTCATAGAGCCGCGTCTCGCCGGTCGACAGCGTCACCGACCACAGGCCCTCGTCCGTGCGGCGGGCGGTCTCGACGCGGGTGTTGAAGGTGATGGTCTCGCGCAGGCCGAAGTGATCGACATAGTCCTTGAAGTACTGGAACAACTGCGCGTGGTGCGGGAAGTCGGGCCAGTCCTTCGGCACGGGGAAGTCCTCGAACGCCAGCCGCCACTTGCTGGTGTCGATATGCAGGCTCTCGTAGCAGGCCGACATGCCGTTGGGGTTCTTGAAGTACCAGTTGCCTCCGATCTCGTCGGACATCTCGAAGCAGTCGTAGGGGACGCCGTGGTCCTTCAGCCGCTTGATCGTGGTGAAGCCGCTGCAGCCCGCGCCGATGACGCACGCCTTGGGGAGCCTGGTCGTCATCGCGCCCTCCTGACTTATCGTTGTTCAGGAGCGTATCAGCGTTATGTGGGTCGGCAAGCGGACCTTAGGTCAGCGGAAGCGGGGCGCGGTGTAGGTCGCCTTACACGAGGCGGCGCACTGTGCGTAGAAGCCGCCGCAGCTGCCGTCGTCGCCGTCGACGCCGCAGAAATAGAGCTGCTTGGCGCACGAGGCCCGGCACTGGCCGGCGTCACCGCCGGGGCGCGAGGCGGCCAGCGGGACCAGGGGCTGCAGGACGTAGCTCTGGGTGTCTGGCGGCGCCTGAGAGGCCATGGCCACCGGCTTGGGCTTGGCCACGACCTTGGCCGCCGGCCCGGCGAGGGCCGGGGTGGCGAGGGTCAGGACCAGCAGGGCGAGCAGGGCGCGGCGCATGGGGCCACTCTAGGGGAACAGGGTAAAAGCCGGATTAACCATGTTTCTCCTTCTCCCCTTGCGGGAGAAGGTGTCGACGCAGTCGACGGATGAGGGGTTGAAAGGCCTGTCCGGACAGCGGAGCGCGACCCCTCACCCGGCCCTTCGGGCCACCCTCTCCCGCAAGGGGAGAGGGAACTATGCCTTCAACATCTCTCGCCCGGCCCACACACTATGCGTGCCGCTGCTGAGCTTGTGCGGCAAGGCGACCCGGCAGACGATCTTGAACGTCTTGGCGTCGACGATCGCGCACTCGGACGTTCCCTTGTTCTCGTCGATCAGGAAACTCACCAGATACCCGTCGTCCTCGTCCACGGCGCCCACCTTCGGCGCGAACGGCGCCTCGCTGGCGTACACCCCCTCCGGCAGCTGAATCTCCCAGCTCTCCCCCGTCTCCAGGTCGTGTTTCACGAACCCGTTAAACAGGAACCAGCCTGGCTTGCTGGTCGTCGAATAGGCGTAGCGATACGGCTTGCCGGCGTATTTCTGGTTGAACATGCCGAACTCAAGCACCCGGTCGTCCAGATGCTTCTCGGTCGTCTCGCCGGTCTTCAGGTTGAAGCGCCAGCGGTGCAGTTTCGGCATGAAACTGTGCTCGTCCAGATAGGCCATCAGATGGTTGTGGCCGTCGGGCGCGGTTTCCAACGGGCGCGGGATCGGGTTCTCCTGGAAGTAGCCGTCCAGCACCACCTCGTCGCCGTCCTCGTACGCATTCAGCCAATGCAGCACGTAAGTCGGCGCCGCTTCGAACCAGCGCGGTTCGCCGCCCTCGCGCGGGACCAGGGCGAAGCGCGAGGGCAGGCCCTTGTGCAGACGCACCGCGTGGACGCCCTTCGCCATCAGGTCCTGGTCCCAGAACACCGGCAGGTCGTTGAGGATCGCGTAGCGCGCCGAGAAGGCCATGTCGTGCGGCAGGCGCGGGCCGGGCAGGGGCACGCCCTGGTAGACGCTGCGTTTTCCGCCGGCGTCGACCACCCCGTAGTGCATGTAGGGCCAGGTCTTGGAGTAGTTGAAGAACATCAGCTCGCCCGTGGCCTCGTCGACCTTGGGGTGGGCCGAGACGCCCTCCAGCGGCGCCCAGGCCGCGACACCAAGGTTCTCCAGCGTCAGGGGATCCAGCCGATAGGCTTCGCCGCACTGGTAGAAGGTGGCGATGGCCTCGCCGTTGTGGACAACGATGTCGGTGCTGGCGGTGTCCTTCAAGGACCCATGAGCGCCAAAGCCTGGCAGCTTGGAGGTTCCCGGACCGTCCATCAGCCCGCCCCACAGCCCCATCCCGGCTTCCTGTTCCGCCTCGAAGCACCGTGTACGGATGAAGCGGTTGCGGTAGGTGGCCTCGCCGCCCTTGAACTCGATCTGGCAGACCATGCCGTCGCCGTCGAACGGGTGGTAGCGGCCGACCGGATCGTGGACCGGGTTCTCGGTGTTGCGCAGATAGACGCCGTCCAGGTCGGCCGGGATGGCGCCTTCCAGCACCGTGAGGTCCCAGGCGTTGACCTCCTCGTGCAGCGGCGTCCAGGCGCCGGTCATGTACGGGTGGTTGGTCGGCGACAGCGAGGTCCGCACCTTGGGCAGGCGGTCGACTTTCATGGCGGTTCCTCCTTGTTGAGGCGGACCCTGACTTAGTCAGTCTGCTTGTGCAAGCTTGCCCTGACGTCCACTCAAGAGGATGGGCAGGCATAGGAGGCCCATGACCGCGCCGGCCGTCCAGACCAGGCCCGGGAACCAGTCGCGGCTGGCGAAATAGACCTGGGCGATGACCACCGGGCCGATGACCGAGGCCAGGCTGGCCAGGCTGGCCATCACGCCCTGCAGCCGGCCCTGTTGGTCCTCGCCCACCTGGGCCGACAGCAAGGACGCGATGGCCGCGTGGCCGATGCCGCCCAGGCAGAAGAACGGCAGCAGCGCGAACGCCATCCAGCCCTTGTTGGCCAGCGCGATGGCCAGATAGGCGAAGGCGTCGCAGACGATGGCCATGGCCAGGGTCTTGCGCTCGCCGAAGCGCTCGGCGACCGGGCCGGCCACGAAGGCCTGGGCCAGGGCGGTGAACACGCCGAAGCCCGCCAGCGAGAAGCCGACCGTCCATGGATCCCAGGCGAACTTGTCCTCGCCGTACAGCACCCAGATCGTGCCGCCCACCTCGCCGACGATGGCCAGCAGGACGAAGGCGGCCATCAGCGGCAGCAGGGCCGGGAACGCCGTCGCCCAGCGCAGCGAGGCGAACGGGTTGAAGGCCGCCCGGTCGAACGGCTTGGCGCGGCTCCGCGCCAAGGTCTTGTGCGACTCCGGCAGGACCAGGAGGGCCATCAGGAAGTTCAGGCCATTCAGCGCCGCCGCCGCCAGGAATGGCGCGCGCGTCCAGACCTCCCCTAGGAACCCGCCCATTACCGGACCCAGGATGAAGCCAACCCCGAACATGGCGCTGAACAGGCCAAATCGGCGGGTGCGCTGCGCCTCGGGGGTGATGTCGGCGATATAGGCCTGAGCGACGGCCATGTTGGCCCCGGTGATCCCGGCGATGGCGCGGCCGACGAACAACCAGGCCAGGCTGGGGGCCAGGGCCATGAACACATAGTCGATCGCCGCGCCGGCCAGCGAGACCAGCAGCACCGGCCGGCGGCCGACCTTGTCACTGAGCGCGCCCAGCACCGGCGCGCACAGGAACTGCATCAGGGCGTACAAGCCCAGGAACGCCCCGAACCGCCAGCCTAGGTCGCCGGTGTGACCGACCTCGCGCAGCAGGCGCGGGATGATCGGCATGACCAGGCCGATGCCGACGGCGTCGAGCATCACGGTGGCCAGGATCAGGGGAAAGGCGAGTTTGGCGCGGCTCTTAAACGGATCGGGCATAAAATTTATCATCGATAAAGTTCCTTATCGGCGATAAAGTTCGGATCGGCCGCGAGGTCAAGCTGATTCACATCGAGGCGCATGAAAGTCGATCGCCAACGCATTCTCGACACGGCGCTGGAGCTCCTGAACGAGGTCGGGATCGACGCCCTGTCGACGCGGGCCATCGCCCAGCGCCTGGGCGTGCAGCAGCCAGCCCTGTACTGGCACTTCAAGAACAAGCGCGCCTTGCTGGACGCCATGAACGGCGAAATCTTGGCGCGGGCCTCGGACGCCCGCACGCCTCGGCCGGACGAGGGCTGGCAGGACTTTCTGAGGCGCAACGGCCGCGGCTTCCGAGCGGCCCTGCTGAGCTACCGCGACGGGGCGCGCGTGCATGCCGGCACCGAGGCCGCGCCCGACGATCTGGACCATGTCGAGATCCAGATCCGGCATCTGACGGCGGCGGGGTTTTCTCCGGGCCAGGCTCTGCAGCTGTTCGTCGCGATCAGTCGCTACGTCGTCGGCTGCGTGCTGGAGGAGCAGGCCTCGCCCATTACCGGTTCAGCGCAGCAGGCGCGACTGGACGACGCCGCCCGGGCCTATCCCGCCTTGGCCGAGGCGATCGCCGACTACCGCAAGAGCGACCACGCCGGCCTTTTCGAGCGCGGGCTGGACCTGATGGTAAAGGGCGCGGAGACGGAGCTGGCTACTTCGCCGCGCTGACCCGCCACACCACGTTCCCGACGTCATCGGCGACCAGCAGCGCGCCGGCGCCGTCCACCGTCACACCCACCGGCCGCCCCTGCGCCTTGCCGTCCGCGTCCAGGAAGCCGGTGAGGAAGTCCTCCACCGTCCCGGCCGGTTTCCCGCCGGCGAAGGGCACGAAGATCACCTTGTAGCCGGCCTGAGGCTTGCGGTTCCACGAGCCGTGCTGGCCGACGAAGACGCCGTCCTTGTAGTGCGCCGGGAAACTTGTTCCCGTGTAGAAGGTCAGGCCCAGCGAGGCGGTGTGCGAACCCAGGGCGTAGTCGGGAACCATGGCCCGCTCGACCATGTCGGGCCGGCGCTCAGAGTCGCGGACCCGCTTGTCGACGTGGCGGCCGTAGTAGCTGTAGGGCCAGCCGTAGAAGCCGCCCTCGCGCACAGAGGTCATGTAGTCGGGCACCAGGTCGTTGCCCAGTTCGTCGCGCTCGTTGACCGCGGTCCATAGCTCGCCATTGGCCGGGTTCCAGCCCATGCCGTTGGGATTGCGCAGGCCGCCGGCGAACAGGCGCTTGGACCCCGTGGCCAGGTCGACCTCGAGGATCGCGGCGCGGTCGACCTCGTTGGCCATGCCGTTCTCGCCGACATTGCTGTTGGAGCCGACCGTGGCGAACAGCTTGGTCCCGTCCGGGCTGGCGATGATGTTCTTGGTCCAGTGGTGGTTGATCGGCCCGCCCGGCAGGTCGGTGACCTTACGCGGCGCGGCGGTGATCTGGGTCGTACCGGTGGCGTAAGGGAAGGCGACGATGGCGTCGGCGTTGGCGACGTAAAGCGTCTCGCCGACCAGGGCCATGCCGAACGGCGAATAGAGGCCGGTCAGGAAAGGCGTCTTCACCTCGGCGACGCCGTCATGGTCGGCGTCGCGCAGCAGGGTGATGCGGTTGGCGCTGGGCACGCCGGCCCCGGCCTTCTTCATCAGCTTGGCCTCGAAGAAGCCCTTGATCCCCTTGGGGGGCTCCTTCTTGGGCGGCGCGTTGCTCTCGGCGACCAGCACGTCGCCATTGGGCAGCACCAGCAGCCAGCGGGGATGGTCCAGGCCGGTCGCGAACGGCCGCACGCGGAAGCCGGCCGGGGCGCGGGGCGTGACGCCAGCTGGCCAGCCGACGACCTCCGAGACCTTCACGGTCGGAATCAAGGTGCGGCGGGGCTCGGGTAGGGCGGGGTTGGGGCCGTAGCCTACGGTGCTGTTCTGCTGGCCATTACTTTGACCGCAAGCCGCCAGCGCCGCGAAGGCGCAGCCGACGATCAAGATTTCGCGAACCTGACGGCGCATGGGCGCTTCTTCCTTCAGCCTGCGTTCAACGGGCATGGACTTTAGTGTGCTCTGGAGATTGATACGGTTCGACCATGGTTAAGTTCCAGTCCCGCATTTTTGATCGTCGCGGCCTGCTGGCCGGCTTCGTCGCCTTTGCCCTGCCGGGCGGCGCGTTCGCGGCCTCGCGCAAGGCCGCGCCCAAGCCGCCACCCCCACCTCCTCCGCCGCCTTTGGTGACGGTGCTGGGCGACTCGATCACGGCGGGCCTGGGCCTCGCCAGCAACATGGCAATGCCCGCCAGACTGCAGACGGCGTTGGACCGGATGAGCATCAAGGCGCGCGTGAAGGGCTTCGGGGTGCTGGGCGACACCAGCGCCAATGGCCTGGCCCGGATCGACCGCGTGCCGTCCGAGACCAGCGTCTGCGTGATCGCCCTGGGCGGCAACGACCTTCTGCTGGGCATGGAGCCCGCGATGACCAAGGCCAACCTGCGGGCCATCATCCAGCACCTGAAGGAGCGCAATGTCCGCGTCGTACTGGCTGGGGTGAAGGCGCCCGCCCTGCTGGGCGTGGCCTATGCCCGCCGCTTCTCGGCCGTTTATCCAGACCTGGCGCGCGAGCAGCGGGTGTTCTACGCGCCGGACTTCTTCACGGGGGTGATCGGGGTGTCGCGCTACATGCAGCGGGACGGGATCCATCCCAATGCCGAAGGGGCGAGGATTATTGCTGATCGATTGGCGCCAGTGGTGGCGCAGGCGCTCAAAACCTAGGGCGTGACACTCACCCGTTTCCCCGGCTTTCGCCGGGGAAACGGTGTTGGCTCTACTCCACGATCGGCTTCTTCGCCGCCACGTGGTGCTGGCCGCCGAAGATGCGGCCCATCAGGCGGCCGGCGCGGACCGTCAGCCCGTCCATCAGGATGAAGACCACCGGGATGTAGAGCAGCGACAGCAGTGTCGAGGTGATCAGGCCGCCGATGACCGCGATAGCCATCGGAGCTCGGAATTCGACCTCGGCGCCCAGGCCGATGGCGGTGGGCAGCATGCCCGCGCCCATGGCCACGGTGGTCATCAGGATCGGCCGGGCCCGCTTGTGGGCCGCGTCGACGATGGCCGTGCGCTTGTCCATGCCGTGTTCCTTCATGGCCATGATCGCGTACTCGACCAGCAGGATCGAGTTCTTGGCCGCGATGCCCATCAGCATCAGGATCCCGATCAGGGTCGAGATCGAGAAGCTGGACTTGGCCAGCACCAGGAGGCCGAAGGCGCCGCCGATGGCGAGCGGCAGAGCCACCATGATGGTGATCGGGTGGGCGAAGCTACGGAACAGCAGCACCAGCACGACGTACATCAGGAGGATGCCGGTGATCAGCGCGCCCAGGAAGCCGCTGACCATCTCCTGGATGAACTCGGCGTCGCCCGCGGCCACTTCCTTGACGCCGGTGGGCAGGTTCTTGACCGAAGCCAGGGCGTGGACGCGCTTGCCCGCCTCGCCGACGACGATGCCGTCCAGCTCGGCGGTGATGGTGGCCACGCGCGAGCGGTCCTGGCGGTCGATCTGCGAGGGACCGGCGCCGAAGCGCACGTCGGCCACCGCGTTCAGCGGCACCGAGCCGGTCGCCGACGGCACCTGCAGGGTCTGCAGCACGGCGATGTCCTCGCGGGCGTCGTCGTTCAGGCGCAGGCGGATCGGCACCTGGCGGTCACCCAGGTTGTACTTGGGCAGGTTCTGGTCGACGTCGCCGATGGTGGCCACGCGCACGGCCTGGCTGATGGCCCCGGCCGAGACGCCGGCGCGGGCGGCCTGGTCGGGCTTGGGCGTGACGACGATCTCGGGACGGGCGATCGAGGCGGTGTTGACCACGTGGGCCAGGCCCGGCACGCCGCGCATCTCGGCCTCGACCTTGCGGGCCGCGGCTTCCAGGGCCGGACCGTTGTCGCTGAGCAGGCGCAGGGTGTAGCTGCCGCCGCTGGACGGGCCGCCGCCGTTGTTGCTGCCCGCGCCGATGCGCGCGCCGGGGATCTGGGCGAACTGGTCGACCATCTGGCGGCTGAAGGCCTGCTGGCTGATCCGCTGGCCCTTGTCGGTCAGGTCGGCGGTGATCTGGCCCTTATTGACGGCGTTGCCGCCGACCGAGGCATAAACCCCGACCACTTCCGCGCGGGCGCGCAGCTCGCGGGTCACGCGCTGCACGACGGCGTCGGTCTCGTCCAGGGTGGCGCCCGGCGGCAGCTCGACCGAGAACTCGGCCCGGCCGCGGTCGGCCTGAGGCTGGAACTCGAACGGCAGGCGGGTGGCCAGGAAGATCGAGATGAAGAACATCGGGATGCCCATCGCCAGGACCTTCCAGCGATTGTTCAGGCCCCAGTTCAGGCTCTTCAGGTAAGGACCCATCCACGGCGGGTCCTTGTCCTCGTGCTTGGCGTCGGCCTTGAGCATGTAGGCGCCCATCAGCGGCGTCAGCAGGCGGGCGACCACCAGCGAGAACAGCACCGAGATACAGGCGGCCAGGGCGAACGCCTTGAAGAACTGGCCGATGATGCCGGGCATGAAGCCCACGGGCGCGAACACCGCCACGATGGTGAAGGTGGTGGCGACGACGGCGAGGCCGATCTCGTCGGCCGCCTCCATGGCCGCCGCATAGGGGCTTTTGCCCCCGCGCATGTGGCGGACCATGTTCTCGATCTCGACGATGGCGTCGTCCACGAGGATGCCGACGGTCAGCGACAAAGCCAGCAGGGTCACGCCGTTCAGCGACTGGTTCATCGGCGCCAGGATGGCGAAGGTCGGCAGCAGCGACATCGGGATGGCGACGGCCGACAGCAGGGTGGCGCGCCAGTCGCGCAGGAACAGCAGCACCACCAGCACGGCCAGCACCGCGCCGATGATCAGGGCTTCCATCGAGGCGATGTAGCTCTCCTCGATGTACTTCACGTTCGAGGTGATCTCCTCGATCGTCAGCTCGGGATGCTCCTTGTCGAGCGTCTCGATAGCCTTGCGAACCTTCTCGGCGGTTTGGACCTCGGAGGCGCCGCGCGAGCGGACCATGTTGAAGGTCACGACTTCCTGGCCGTCGTAACGGGCGCGCGAGCGCGGCTCGGCCCAGTGGTCGGTGATCGTGCCCAGGTCGGCCAGCCGCACGGCGCCGCCCGAGGCCAGGGGCACGCGGGTCTCGCGCAGCTGTTCGACCGTGCCGGCCGCGCCCAGCGTGCGGATGGCCCGCTCGGCGCCCGAAATGGTCACCCGGCCGCCGGGCAGGTCGGCGTTGGACGAGACCAGCGCCTGGCTGACGGCGGCGGCGGTGACGCCTTGCGCGGCCAGGCGGTCGGGCGCCAGGGCGACCTCGATCTCGCGGCTGACCCCGCCCTGGCGGTTGACCTCGCCGACCCCTTTCAGGGCCAGCAGGGCGCGGCTGACGTCGTTGTCAACGAACCAGCTGCGCTGCTCGGGCGTCAGGGTCGGAGCCTTGACGACATAGGTGATCAACGGGTCGCCCGAGATGTCGATCCGGGTGACGATCGGCTCCTGCATGTCCTGGGGCAGGGAGCCGCGCAGGTTGGACATGGCGTTGCGCACGTCGTTGGTGACGCGCTCGTGGTCCACGCCCAGCTCGAACTCGATGAAGGTGGTCGAGGCGCCGTCGACGACGGTGGAGTTGATGTGGCGCACCTGGCCAAGGCCCGCGATCGAGTCCTCGATCAGGCGGGTGACCTGGGTCTCCAGCTCGCTGGGCGCGGCGCCAGGGCGCACGGCCGTGACGACGACGAACGGCAGGTCGACGTCGGGGTTGTTGTTGATCCGCATGCTCCGGAAGCCGGCCAGGCCGGCGATGGTCAGGAGCAGGAACAGCAGGATGACGGGGATCGGGTTCTTGATCGCCCAGGAGGAGATGTTGCGCATCGGTGCTGGTCCTTAGCGCGCGGGCTTGGGGGCGGGCGAGGCGCTGATGCGCACCAGGTCGCCTTCGCCCAGGAAGCCGGCGCCGTCGACCACCACGCGCTCGCCGGCGGTCAGGCCGGTGGCGGCGACGCGGTCGCCGGTGTTGGCCAGAATGGTGATGCGGCGGAAGTGGGCCTTCTTGGCGGCGTCGACCACGAACACGCCGGGGCGGTTCTCGCGGTACAGCACCGAGGCCGATGGCACGACCAAAGCGGGTTGGTCACCCGCATCGATCGTGGCGCGGGCGAACATGCCAGGACGGAAGCCGCCCATCGAGGTCAGCGCGATACGGGCCACGCCCAGGCGGTTCGTGGCGTTGACTTCCGAGGTGACGATGCGGACGCGGCCGGTCATTTCACCCAGCTTCTCCGAGTAGATCTTGGCCGGCATGCCGGCCTTGACGGCGGCCAGGTCGGTCTCGGGCAGCTCGGCGTCCAGCTCCAGGCGGCTATCGCGAACGATGCGGAAGAGCTCCGAACCGGCGGTGACGATCTGGCCCTTGGTGACGCTGCGGCGGCTGATCAGGCCGCCGACCGGGGCGCGGATCGAGGTCTGGCCCAGGCGCGCGGCGGTCTCGCCCCGGCTGGCTTCGGCGGCGGCCAGGTTGGCGGCCGACGTGCCTTGGCGGGCGGTGGCGGTGTCGAGGCCGGCTTGGCTCAGATAGCCCTTGGCCTGCAGCACCAGCACCTGGCCGGCCTGGACGACTTGGCCTTCCTCGGCATTGACCGCGACCGCCGTCAGGCCGCCGGTTTCGGCGCCCACCGGCACCTCTTCCCAGGGCGAGATCGTGCCGGTGGCGTTGATCTGGCGGGCGATGGGCTGGCTCGACACCGAGACGACGCTGACGGTCGCCGTGGCGGTGGGCGAGGACTTCGCCGTCTTCGCCTTCTTGTCGCCGCAGCCGGACAGAGCGATCGCGCTCACGCCCAAGACCAAGACCAGCGCGCTCAAAGTCGGGCGGCGCCCATTGATCCGGTAAAGCACGATATTCCCCAGCGACAGTTAGAGCCCTCGGCCTTCTAGCCGACAAACCCCCGGTCGCTGAGTTAATTTGCCGTAAGACGATAAATGAACTGGAGATCCTCCCCCGCTAGGGGGAGGGTCTTGGTTCTCAGAGCCGCTCCACGATCGTCACGTTCGCCAGCCCGCCGCCCTCGCACATCGTCTGCAGCCCGTACCGCGCGCCGCGGTCCCGCATCGCATGCACCAGGGTCGTCATCAGCTTGGCGCCCGACCCGCCCAGCGGGTGGCCCAAGGCAATCGCCCCGCCATTGACGTTGAGCTTGTCGGGATCGCCGCCGGTCACCTTCAGCCAGGCGGTCGGCACCGAGGCGAAGGCCTCGTTGACCTCGTAGAGGTCGATGTCGCCGATCTTCAGGCCGGCCCGCTCCAGCGCCTTCAGGGTGGCTGGGATCGGAGCTTCCAGCATGATGACCGGGTCGTGGCCGATCACGGTCATGCTGTGGATCCGAGCCAGCGGCGAGACACCCAAAGTCTTGAGCCCGCGCTCGTTGACGATCATCACGCCCGCCGCGCCGTCGCAGATCTGGCTGGAGGTGGCGGCGGTGATGCGACCGTCCTCGGCCAGCAGCTTCACCGACCCGATCGACTCCAGCGTGGCGTCCCAGCGGATGCCCTCGTCGGTATCGTGGCGCTCGGTCGCGCCGCCCTCCAGCGTCAGGTCGATCGGCACGATCTCGGCGGCGAACTTGCCGCCCGTCGTCGCGGCCATGGCCCGCTGGTGGCTCTTCAGGGCGTAGGCGTCGAGCTCCGCCCGCGAGAGGTCGTACTTCTTGGCCAGCATCTCGGCGCCGGTGAACTGGCTGAACTGGATGCCTGGATAGCGGTCCTCGATGCGCGGGCTTTTGTAGGTCCCGAAACCGTTCTTGTAAGGCAGCTGCGATGACAACCCCATCGGCACGCGGCTCATGCTCTCGACGCCGGCGGCGATGACGATGTCCATGGCCCCGGACATCACGGTGGCGGCGGCGAAGTGGATGGCCTGCTGCGACGAGCCGCATTGGCGGTCGACCGAGGTGCCCGGCACGCTCTCGGGCAGGCTGGAGGCGAGGATGGCGTTGCGGGCGATGTTCAGCCCCTGCTCGCCGACCTGGCCCACGCAGCCCATGATCACGTCCTCGATCAGGGCCGGATCGGCGTTGGCGCGCGCGACCAGGGCGTCCAGGATGACGCCGCCCAGATCCGCCGGATGCCAGCCAGACACCTTGCCGCCCTTGCGCCCGCCGGCCGTCCGCGCGGCCGCCACGATATAGGCTTCACCCATGACTTTCCTCCTCCTTGCCGGCGCGCGTTCGGGCGGCGAAACCGCACGCACTTTCGCCTCAGGCGCTGCCGTTGGAGGAAGTGAAACAGGCGTTCGAGGCTATGTCAGCGGTGACGCGGCGTCAGGGGCCATCTGTGGCGGCGCGGCGCGACGGCGGCGCACGGCCCCGAGGAACAGGGCGAGCATGACCAGGTAGCTGA
This sequence comes from Caulobacter sp. ALps2, assembly GCF_058681635.1. Classification (NCBI taxonomy): domain Bacteria; kingdom Pseudomonadati; phylum Pseudomonadota; class Alphaproteobacteria; order Caulobacterales; family Caulobacteraceae; genus Caulobacter; species Caulobacter sp. ALps2. The sequence continues at coordinate 650,556 of NZ_CM178743.1, read as the reverse complement.
AGACGCCGCCGCCGGCGATGTAGCCAGCGCGATTGGAGATCCGGGTGTCGAGCAGGGTGGCCAGCGTCAGGATCAGGGTCAGGCCGTGGAAACCGCAGGCCCACATCGGCCACCAACGGTCTGACCGCAGGGCGATGAACAGCAGCACCAGAAGCAGGGCCAGATCCACAAGGAAAACCGCCGTCTGCGGGCCGAACCACAGGCGGGTCTTGTAGAGCAGGCCGCTGGCGAGCCAGGCCAGGATCATGGCGCCCGCGGCCAGGCGCTCGGGCCAACCGCCGCGCCAGAGGGCCACGCCGGTCGAGATCAGCAGGGCGGCGAGGCTGATCCATTGATAGAGGTGGCTGAAGGACATCGCTTCAGGGTGGCGCCATTCTTCCAGATTGCAACGACCCCGGACAGCCAAGGCCCCGGACAGCAAAGGCCGAGACAGCAACGACCCTCATCGGCTGGAACCGACGAGGGTCGCGCGCCGCGCCAAGCGCGTGGGCAGGCCAGCGCCAGGTGGCGATGGTCTAGGCGGCGATGGTCAGGCGGCCGGCGGTCTTGACCTCGTCTCCGGGCTTTTCCGCGCCCTGGCCGAACGACACGGCCGCCAAGCCCATGTCGCGCTGGGCGACCGACAGATGCTTGTGGGTGGTGACGATGCCTTCGCGCGCCGCGCCCAGGGCCTGGATGGTGTTGATGGCCGACATCAGGGCGTCCTGGCCGATCAGGGCCGAGACACGGGCGGCCTGGCGGCTGCTGGGCATCAGGGCGGCGAGGGTGGCGGTGGTGGAGATGGCGGCGTCGATGGCTTTTTCCGCGGCGAACAGAGCTTCGGCCACGGTCTCAGCGGCTTCACGGCGTTGCTTGAGCATACGAAGTCTCCCTCACGCCGACGTCGTCGGCGCGTTGCCAGTGTTGATGATGATGGGATTGGCTCGCCCCGCTCCGCGGGCTGGTCGTTCTAGGGCAGAGGGAACAGGCTTTCCAACGCGTGGAGCCCCGCCAGGATCGAACCGAACGCTAAAGCGGTCACGATCATCACGGCCGCGATGAAGGCCAGCCGGAGGGGCAGGCTCAGGTGGTTAGATCGTCCTCCGGATCCGAAGAGCAGGATTCCGACAGGAACGTCTCGTCCATCACCGCGCTGGCGATGCACAGGATCTCGCGCATCACCAGTTCGTTCGGCTTGAACGAAGCCTGCTTGCGCGTTGCTTCCACCAGGTCGGGCACCATCGACGCGGCGGTCGGGGTGACCGCCAGGCTCTTGAGCTGGCGCTCGAGCTCGCTCCACGTGATCGGGGGCATAAGTTCGGCCGAATTCAGCCGGGGCCACATGTCCTGGAAGCTGCTCACTTCCCGGCGCAAATGCGTGGCTCGGCCGATCGCGTCCTTCTGATGGGGGGTCAACTCGTTCACTGGGAACTCCTTCCTCGATGAGGTCAGCTGACCGTGAGGAAGGGCGTTCGCCTAGCCGCGCCGTGTCGGACCCCGACGCGATCGGAGGGGGGGTAACGCCCGCCATTGGGGGGGCGCCCCTGTGATCGTAGCCACCCTGGCGGGCGCGATCGAAGACCCGGCGGGCGGCGTCGTAGCGGTCCGCCGCGCCGAGGCGCTTGCGGGCCTTGTCCAGGTGCCAGTCGACAGTGTGTTTGGAGAGGCCCAGTTCGCGGGCGATCTCCTTGGAGCTCATGTGACGATCGACGAGTCGAAGGCATTCGCGCTCACGCTCGGTGAGGCGGTCGAGGCCTTGGACCTCGTCAGAAACTGAAGGATCGCCCTTGTCCATCGCGGGGAACCTTATGCGAACGCGAGGCTTCGACAAGCCGTCGGAACATTAAACCTTGGCTATTAACCCTAGGGTAGATCGCCGATAGCCAACTTCGACGAGACCTTCCACAGGTCAACGCCGCCTTCCGAGGCATGGCTGTCGATTTCGGCCAACTCTTCGGCGGTGAACGACAGGGTGTTCAGCGCGGCCAGGGAATCCTCTAGCTGGGCCACCGTGCGGGCGCCGATCAGGGCCGAGGTGACGCGAGGATCGCGCAGCACCCACGACAAGGCCAGCTGGGCCAGGGTCTGGCCGCGACGCTTGGCGATGGCGTCCAGGGCGCGGATGCGGGCCAGATTGTCCTCGCTCAGCAGGTGACCGCCGAACGAGCCTTCCTTGGCGACGCGCGAGTCCGCCGGCACGCCGTTCAGGTACTTGTTGGTCAGCAGGCCCTGGGCCAGCGGCGAGAAGGCGATGCAGCCGACGCCCAACGTATCAAGGGTGTCCAGGAGTTCGTCCTCGATCCAGCGATTGACCATCGAATAGGACGGCTGGTGGATCAGCAGCGGCACGCCTTCGCTCTTGAGGATGGCGTGGGCCTGACGGGTCAGCTCGGGCGAGTAGGACGAAATCCCGACGTACAGCGCCTTGCCCTGGCGGTGCAGGTGAGCCAGGGCGCCCATGGTCTCTTCCAGCGGCGTCGTCGGATCCACGCGGTGCGAATAGAAGATGTCGACATAGTCGACGCCCATACGCTTGAGGCTCTGGTCGCAGCTGGCGATCAGATACTTGCGCGAGCCGCCGACGCCGCCATAGGGGCCCGGCCACATGTCCCAGCCGGCCTTGGTCGAGATCACCAGCTCGTCGCGGTGGGCCGCGAAGTCGCTGTTCAGCACCTTGCCGAAGTTCTCTTCCGCGGAGCCGTAGGGCGGGCCGTAGTTGTTGGCGAGGTCGAAGTGGGTGACCCCCAGGTCGAACGCCCGGCGCAGGATGGCGCGGCCGGTCTCGAACACGTCTGACCCGCCGAAGTTCTGCCACAGGCCCAGCGAGATGGCCGGCAAGTCGAGGCCGCTGCGGCCCGTGCGGCGGTAGGGCATCGACGAATAGCGGTCGGCGGCGGCGACGTACGGAGCTTGCACGGGACTATCCTATTTGGCGGGGATCAGGGCGTCGTGGATCGGCGCATTCCAGGCGTCGGCCTTGATGTCATAGACGATGAAGTCGCTGTCGAACTGCCAGTAAGCCCAGGCGAAACCGTGCGCTTCGGCTGACCGTGCGACAGCCTGGGTATAGGCGATGCGCGAGTCCATTGGACCTTTGTCGTAGGCTCCGAACTCGCCCAGCAGCACCGGCCGCCCTTCGGCCTTGGCCCAGGCGACGACGGTGTCGAAATCCTTGTCGATCCGGGCGCGCTCGTCCGGGGTCCCCCACGGTGTTCCGACCGGCGGGATCGGGCTGGCCCACGACGCGCCCTGGTGGGTGAACGGGAACGGATCGTAGTAGTGGAAGGTCACGATCAGGTGGCGGTCGGCCTCGGGCAGTTTCAGGTCCGCCAGGCGGTGCAGGCTGTTCCAGTTGGTCGGGCCGACGATGACGTTGCGAGTAGGGTTGGTCGCGCGGACGGCCGCCAGCAGGTCGGGGATCCAGGCGTTCCAGACCGGGTCCATCGTCCGGTTCGGCTCGTTCAGCAGCTCGAACACCACCCGGTCGGGGGCGCCCTTGTAACGCTCGGCCATCTGCGTCCAGAAGGCGGTTAGCTTGGGCTTGCAGGCGACCAGGTCGTCCTGGCAGGCGTTGAAGTCGTGCTCGTCCAGGATGACGGTCAGCTTGGCGGCCAGGCCCTGCGCGACGATCTTGTCGACGGTGGCCAGCCACTTCGGATCGAGGCGGTTGCCCGCATCCATGTGCTCGAAGGCGTGCAGGTTGACCCGCACCGTGTCGAAGCCGCCGGCCTTGATGGTCTTGAAGTGGTGATCCAGCTGGAAGCGGGCCTTGGCCGGGTCCTTCCACAGCGGGTCATAGCCCAGCACGTTGACGCCGCGCTTCATCGCCGCGACTTGGGCTTCCGGCGTGATCTCACGCGCGGCGGCGGGTAGGGCGAGGGCACCGGCGACGGCGGCCAGCGCCAGGATTTCGCGTATCAAAGCCATCGCGTCCTCCCACCTCCTCGTTGTGCGACAACGTTGTCAAATGCGGTCCGAAAGAACGGACCCGAAGGTCACGCCTCGCGGCGGGCCGCTTCGCTCTCGGTGGCCGGCGAGGCCGCGCGGATCAGCTCCAGCACGTCGACGATGATCTCGCGCATGGCCGCCGAGGCCTTGTCGGCGTCGCGGGCGATGATCGCTTCGGCCACGTCCTCGTGCGAGGGGATCGAGGCGGTGCGGCCCTTGATGCGGTTGGTGAAGCGGATCGAGATGCGCAGGGCCGTGTTCACCAGCTCGTGCAGCTCGCGATAGAACGGGTTCTTGGTCGCGCTGAGGATGGCGATGTGGAAGGCGATGTCGGCGGTAAGGGGATCGTCCTCGCCCTCGGCGGCGGCTTTCATGCGGCGCAGGCCCTTGCGGATCTCCTCCAGCCCCGCCTCGTCGGCGTTACGGGCGGCGAGCGCGGCGGCGGCGGGCTCGATCCCTAGGCGCATCTCGGTGAAATCGGCCAGCAGGCGAAGGCTGAACTTGCGCTCCAGCAGCCAGCGCAGCACGTCCGGATCGAGCATGTTCCATTCGGCTTCCGGCTCGACCACGGTGCCGTGGCGGGGGCGGGCGCTGAGCAGGCCCTTGGCGGTCAGCATCTTGACCGCCTCGCGGGTGACGGTGCGGCTGGCGCCGAACTGCTTGGACAGTTCACCCTCGGTGGGGAAGCCCACCTCGGCGTATTCGCCGGTCACGATGGCCTGACCAAGTTGCTCGACCAGACCGTAGGTCAAACTCAGACCAGGCTGAGTGCGCATCGGCGAATCTTCTTTCCTGCGGCGGCGAACAAATCGATTTCGCCGCTCTGTACCGTGTTTTGTTCCGACCGCGAATGGAGCGGTGGAGCTGAATACAGCCGCGCCGGGAGCGTTCGGCAAGAGCGTTCAGGTCGGAGGTCTGACCAAAAGAGAAAAAATGGGCGACCGCGCATGGCGCTGGCCGCCCGAATTGGTCTCACCACCAGGTGGCGTAGAGCGCGATCAGGATCAGGATGACCCCGACGCCGGCGATGTTGAAGCCGGTCGAGGTCTTGTAGCTGACCCCTTCCAGCGTCACGACGCTGACCGGCGTCTTCTGCGGGGCGACCAGCGAGACCAGCACGGCTCCCGCCAGCGACAGCAGGAAGACCACGCCCACGCGGTTCATGAACGGCATGGTGTAGATCGCCTGCTCCTGCAGGTACCAGAACAGGGCGGAGAGGACAGCCGAGCCGATGGCGGCGGTCAGGGCCCCGGCGGTGGTCGCCTTCTTCCAGAACATGCCCAGGATGAAGATCACCACGATCCCCGGCGTGAAGAAGCCGGTGAACTCCTGGATGAACTGGAACGCCTGCTCGGCCCCGCCCAGCAGCGGCTTGGCGGTCAGGACGCCAATGATTACCGCGACCACGGCGGCGATGCGGCCGACGGCGACCAGCCGACCTTCGCTCTGGTTGGGGCGCGCCTTGGCGTAGACATCGAGGGTGAAGATGGTGGCGATCGAATTGATCTTGGCCGCCAGCGAGGCGACGATCGCCGCCACCAGGGCCGCGAACACCAGGCCCAACAGGCCGGGCGGCAGCAGCTTCATCATCTCCGGATAGGCCTGGTCGGGCTTGATGCCTTGCGGGGCCAGGACCAGGGCGGCGATGCCCGGCAGCACCACGATCACCGGCATCAGCAGCTTCAGGTAGGCCGCCATGGCGATGCCCTTCTGGGCCTCCTTCAGGTCCTTGGCCCCCAGGGCGCGCTGGATGATGTACTGGTTGAAGCCCCAATAGCTGATGTTCATGATCCACAGGCCGCCGACCAGCACCGCGATGCCGGGCAGGTCCTTGTAGTGCGGATTGTCCTTGGCCAGGATCATGTCGAACTTCTCGGGGAAGGTCGTCGTCAGGTGGTGGAAGCCCGCCAGCACGTCGCCATTGCCGATCTTGCCCAGCGACAGCCAGGCGATGATCAGGCCGCCGGTGACCAGCAGGGCCACCTGGACGATGTCGGTCAGGGCCACGGCCTTCAACCCGCCCCAGAGCTGATAGGCCAGGGCGAAGACGCCGATGGCGGCGAGCGCCCACATCTGGTCCAGGCCCGTGACCGTGTGGATGGCGATCGAGCCCAGCCACAGGATCGAGGTCAGGTTCACGAAGACGTACAGACCCAGCCAGAACACGGCCATCAGGGTCCGCACGCTGGGGCCGTACCGCTGCTCCAGGAACTGCGGCATGGTGTAGACGCCGTTCTTCAGGAACACCGGCAGGAAGAACTTCCCGACGATCAGCAGGGTCAGGGCCGCCATCCACTCGTACGAGGCGATGGCCAGGCCGATGGCGTAGCCCGAGCCGCTCATGCCGATGATCTGCTCGGCCGAGATGTTGGCCGCGATCAGCGACGCGCCGATGGCCCACCAGGGCAGGGCCTTGCCGGCCAGGAAGTAGTCGGTCGAGTCCTTCTGATGACCGCCCTTGTCGCGGCTGACCCACTGGGCCAGGCCGAAGATGGCGACGGCGTAGACCGCCAGGATCACGAAATCGATGGTCTGCACGGTGTTCCTCCCCCGAGGGACTGTTGTTCTTGTGGGGACTAGACTTGGGCGTTCCAGGCCGCGACCAGGGCGGCGGCGCGTTCGCCGACCTCCTGGGCCGTGTAGCCGGGACGATAGAGCTCGCCGCCGACGCCGATGCCGGCCACGCCGGCCGCGCGCCAGGGCGCCAGGTTGGCCGCGCCGACGCCGCCGACGGCATAGACCGCGATGTCCTTAGGCAGCACGTCCTTGATCGCCTTGATGTGACCCGGGCCGAACGTACCCGCCGGAAACAGCTTCAGGGCTTTCGCGCCGGCCTTCACGGCGACGAAGGCCTCCGAGGGCGTGGCGAAGCCGGGCATGGCGGTCAGGTTCAGGGCGACGGCGCGAGCGATGACTTCGGGGTCGGTGTTGGGCGTGACGATCAGCTTGCCGCCGACCCCGGCGACGTCATCGACCGCTTGAGCCGAGAGCACCGTGCCGGCCCCGCACAGGGCCTGGTCGCCGAAGGCGTCGCACAGCTTGCCGATGCTCTCCAGCGGATCGGGCGAGTTCAACGGCACCTCGACGCCCTTGATGCCGGCGGCCACCAAGGCGGCGGCGATGTCGAGGATCTCGGCCGGCTTGACGCCGCGCAGGATGGCCACGATGGGGGCCAAGGGGGGCTGGGGAGCGGCGTTGGTCATAAGCTTTACCCTTGAACTCTGGAGATCGCCGCGAGCCCGGCGAGGACGGCCGCGTCGCCGCCGACGGTGTTGGTCGCGACGCCGATCTTGGCCAGCGCGTGCGCATAAAGATCGGAGAGGTGGCCGGCGCCGATCACGGTGACGACCTCCATCGGCCCGAACCAGTCGCGGGCGGCCGCGACGTCCGCGCCGATCAGCAGGCCCGAGAGGAAGCCCATGGCGTCAGCGGAGGACATGTCCTCCAGCAACTGGCGCGCGCGGGTCTCGAACATCAGGTGGGTCAGGCGCTGGGCGCCATGTTCGGCGATGCGGGCCAGGCCCTCGGCGAAACCCTCGGCCGAGCCGTCGGCCTGAGATCCGCCGCCCGCCGCCAGGGTCGAGTGCTGCTTTAGCAGGGCGAAGGTCTCGCCGACCGGGGCGGTGACGAAGCCCATGATCTTGCCGTCCTCGACCACGGTCCACTTGTTGTGAGTGCCGGGCAGCACAAGGAGATGGCGGCCGGCGCGCAAGGTCCCGTCCAGGGCCAGGGCGCCGAACACCTGGGTCTCCTCGCCGCGCATCACGTCGGGGCCGCCCAGCGGATTGGCGCACGACAGGCCCGGGACCAGGGTCACCGGTAGGCCGTCGGCGTCGAAGCGCAGGGCCTTGGCCGCCACCTCGGCCGGACCGGCCGGGCAGGCGGCGTAGGGCGCTTCCTTCCAGCCGATGCGCGAGCCGACCATGCCGCACAGCAAGGCGCCGGCCGGATTGGCCTCGCGCCAGTCGCCGACCAGATCGAGGAAGGTCTTCTCCGGCGTGTCGGTCAGGGCCGAGACGCCCGGGCCGTCGCGGCGATGGATGACGCTCTTGCCCTGGCGCAGCCACAGCCGCAGGCGCGAGGTGCCCCAATCGCCGACGATGACGATGTCCTGGTCCATCAGTGGCTTTCGCGGGTGACGACGGAGCCCGAGGCCCCGACCAGGAAGTCGAGATCCGCGCCCTGGTCGGCCTGCAGCACGTGGTCGACGTAAAGCTTGGCGTAGCCGCGGGTGTATTTCGCCGGCGGAGGATTGGCGCGCCAGGCGGCCAGTCGGCTCTCCAGTTCGGCGTCGCTGATGGCCAGGCTCAGCGAACGCGCCGGTCCGTCGAACACGATCTCATCGCCATCGCGCACCACGGCCAGCGGGCCGCCGGCGTCGGACTCGGGCGAGACGTGCAGGATCACCGCGCCATAGGCGGTGCCGCTCATCCGGGCGTCGCTGATCCTCAGCATGTCCTTGACGCCCTTTTCCAGCAGCTTGCGAGGCAGCGGCATGTTGCCGACCTCGGGCATGCCCGGATAGCCCTTGGGACCACAGCCCTTCAAGACCAGGATCGAGGTCGCGTCCACGTCCAGGTCCGGATCGTCGATGCGGGCGCGGAAGTCCTCGATGGTCTCGAACACCACGGCCTTGCCGCGATGCTTAAGCAGTTCGGGTGATGCGGCGCTGGGCTTCATCACCGCGCCGCCGGGCGCGAGGTTGCCGCGCAGCACCCAGATGCCGCTGTCGGGCTTCACCGGATCGGCCATGGTGCGGATGACCTCGGCGTTGAACACCTCGGCGGCCTCGTACTGGGCGCCGATGCGGTGGCCGGCCACGGTCGGGGCTTCGGGATCGAGCACGGCCTCCAGCTGCTTCATCACCGCCGGCAGCCCGCCGGCATAGTGCAGGTCCTCCATCAGGAAGCGGCCCGAGGGCTGCAGGTCGACCAGCAGCGGCACGTCGCGCGACAGGTGGTCGAAGTCCTCCAGATCCAGCTTCACGCCCAGGCGGCCGGCCAGGGCCAGCAGGTGGACGACGGCGTTGGTCGAGCCGCCGATCGCGGCGTGGACGCGCAGGGCGTTCTCGAAGGCCGCGCGGGTGGCGACCTTGGACAGGGTCCGGTCTTCCTTGACCATCCGCACGATGGTCCGGCCGGTCTCGTGCGACATCGCTCGGCGGCGGGCGTCCACGGCGGGGATGCTGGCGTTGTAGGGCAGGGACAGGCCCATCGCCTCGATGATCGCGGCCATGGTCGAGGCCGTGCCCATGGTCATACAGGTGCCCGGCGAGCGGCTCATGCCGCTCTCGGCCGACATGAAGTCCGCGAGGGTCATCTCACCGGCGCGAACGGCCTCGGAGAATTTCCAGACGTCGGTGCCCGAGCCGATGTCCTTGCCGCGGAACTTGCCGTTCAGCATCGGACCGGACGAGACGACGATGGAGGGGAGGTCGACGCTGGCGGCGCCCATCAGCTGGCCCGGCGTGGTCTTGTCGCAGCCGCCAAGCAGGACGACGCCGTCGATCGGATTGCCCCGGATCGACTCCTCGACCTCCATGGCCAGCAGGTTGCGGAACAGCATGGCCGTCGGCCGCATCTGAGTCTCGCCCAGCGACATGGCGGGGAATTCCAGCGGCAGGCCGCCGGCCTCCCAGACGCCGCGTTTCACATGCTCGGCGATCTCGCGCAGGTGGGCGTTGCAGGGGGTGATTTCGGACCAGGTGTTGCAGATGCCGATCACCGGCCGGCCGTCGAACACGTCGTCGGGCAGGCCTTGGCTCTTCATCCACGATCGGTGGATGAACCCGTCCCGATCCAGCTTGCCATAGGTTCCGCCGCTGCGCAGGCGCTTGCCCGCGGTGTCGTCGCTCATGTCCGTCCCTAATGCCGGCCCCTGAGGCCTGGCCCCCGTCATCTCGGTGGCCATTTATAATATAATAATGACCCGCGCAATCGTCGCCATGTTGGAAGCGCTTCCGGATTTCGGAGCCGTTGAGCCCGGTGTCATCGGCCCAGGTGTGGCTGAAACAACGCTGTCATGGGTGGATTGATAGCGCTATCAATTTCGGCTTGAAGGTAGGAATTATACGATTATAGCTACCGAATATGGAGCAAGCGGCGTGTAGGCCGCACGTCACCGGACGCTCAAGAACGATCCGGGACGGCTCCCAACAGGGGAAGGGAACAGCGCATGCAGCGCCTCGATTCATCTCATCGCAAACTGATGCTCGCCGGCGCTTCGGCACTTGTCCTATGCGCCGCCGCGCCCGCCGTGGCTTCGGCCCAGGCCGCGCCCGCCAAGGACGACGCCACGGTCGAGGAGATCGTCGTCACCGGCCAGCGCGCCGCCATCCAGTCGGCCCAGAAGATCAAGCAGAACGCCGAGCAGCTGGTCGACTCGATCACTTCGACGGACATCGGCGCCCTGCCGGACCGCTCGGTGACGGAAGCCCTGCAGCGCGTCGCCGGCGTCACCATCGGCCGCACCTCGGACGGCCGCGACGCCGACCGCCTCTCGGTCGAAGGTTCCGGCGTGCAGGTGCGCGGCCTGAGCTGGGTTCGCGGCGAACTGAACGGTCGCGACAGCTTCTCGGCCAAGAGCGGCCGCACCCTGAGCTTCGAAGACATCCCGCCAGAGCTGATGGCCGGCGTGGACGTCTACAAGAACCCCTCGGCCGACATCATCGAAGGCGGCGTCGGCGGCACGGTCAACCTGCGCACGCGCCTGCCGTTCGACAGCGCCAAGCGCATCATCGCCTATTCGCTGGACGGCTCGTACGGCGACCTCGCCAAGAAGTGGAAGCCCAGCGGCTCGATCCTCTACAGCGACCGCTTCCAGACCGGCATCGGCGAGGTCGGCTTCCTGATCGACCTGTCGGACTCCAAGCTGAAGAGCCGCACCGACACCATCTCGGTCGACCCCTATTTCGTCCGCACCGACCTGGTCCCCGGCAAGACGGTCTATGTCCCCGGCGGCTTCGGCTATCGCAGCCTGGACTTCGATCGGGAGCGCAAGGGCATCGACGCCGTCCTGCAATGGCGCCCGAACGACCAGTGGGAAGCGACGCTGCAGTTCCTGCGCTCGTCGGCCCTGATGGCCTCGTCCGAACACGCCGTCGGTTTCAATCCGGGCTCGACCAACGGTCCAGCCGCCGGCACGGCCTTCACCTATGACGGCGGCGGCCACTTCACCAAGGGCACGCTGGCGGGCTCGCCGGGCGGGACCAGCCTGGGCTCGTCGACCATCGACACCCGCTACGCCGAGCGCAGCTCGGTGACCTCGGACTACTCGCTGAACCTGAAGTACAATCCCAACGACAAGTGGTCGTTCAGCGGCGACGTCCAGTACATCTACGCCAAGACCAAGACGGTCGACACGACGGCCTTCAACGCGCTGAGCGGCGACGCGGCCCCGGCCAGCCTGGACGTGACGGGCAGCCTGCCGGTCATCACCATGAACAACGACAAGGCCTACACCTCGAACCCGGCCAGCTACTACCTGCAGGCCGTGATGGACCACCACGACCGCAACGAGGGCAGCGAGCTGGCTACGCGGTTCGACGGCGGCTACGAGTTCGACGAGGGCGGCTGGCTGAAGTCGCTGAAGTTCGGCGTCCGCGGCACCTATCGCCAGAGCACTACCCGCGAGACCGCCTATCGCTGGGACACGGTGGCGCCGAGCTGGTCGGCCCCGTCGATCGACCAGCTGGCCCCGTACAAGGGCCATTACGCCCTCTATCCGTTCGACAACTACTTCCGCGGCGCGGTGAATCTGCCGGCGACCTTCGTCATGCCGACCGCCGAGTTCGTCCACGACTACGCCAGCTTCGCCAAGACGATCGAGCAGATCGCCATCGCGGGCGGCGGCGGCTGGCGCCCGTTCGCCGGCGACTTCGAAAGCCAGGCCCAGACGGGCGGCAAGGGCAGCACCAACCACCAGAAGGAAAAGACCCTCGCCGGCTACGCCATGCTGCGCTTCGGCAACGACGTCTCGATCGGCGGCGAAGAGCGTGAGCTGGACGGCAATATCGGCGTCAGGGTCGTCAAGACCGAGACCACCAGCCAGGGCATCCAGGTCTTCAACGCCAACACCCAGACGACCGTCCCGGCCCAGGACCTGGCCTTCGCGAACGGGGCCAAGAGCGCCTTCGTCGGCGGTCGCGACTACGTCAACGTCCTGCCCAGCCTGAACGTGCGCCTGAAGGTGACGCCGGAGATGTTCCTGCGCTTCGCCGCCGCCAAGGCGGTGGTGCGTCCGGACTTCGCCCAGCTGCAGCCGAACTACTCGATCAGCGCCACCAACGGCTTCCTGGTCGGCGGCAATTGCGCCAATTCAATCCCCGGCGGCGCCCAGGCCAACTGCGTGTTCCAGTACACGGCCAATGCCGGCAATCCGGACCTGAAGCCGATCCGCTCCACCCAGTACGACCTGGCCTGGGAGTGGTACTTCGCCTCGACCGGCAGCCTGACGGCGACGGTGTTCTACAAGGACATCTACAATTTCATCACCAACGGCGCGCAGCCGGTCACCTTCACCAACAATGGCGTGACACGCACGGTCCAGGTGATCCAGCCGTACAACGCCGGCAAGGGCTCGATCAAAGGCTTCGAAGTCGCCTACCAGCAGTACTACGACTTCCTGCCGGGCCTGCTGAAGGGCTTCGGCGTCCAGGCCAACTTCACCTATGTCGACAGCAAGGGCGCGCGTAACGCCGCGTCCAACCCGTACGACAACAGCCAGCTCACCAACATCACGACCCACGGCGAGGAGCTGCCGCTCGAGGGTCTGTCGAAGAAGAGCTACAACGTCGCGGCCCTGTACGACCTGGGCAAGGTGTCGGCCCGCCTGGCCTACAACTGGCGTGAGCGCTACCTGCTGACGACCACGGCGGCGAACATCAACATTCCCGCCTGGTACGACGACTACGGCCAGCTGGACGGCTCGGTGTTCTACACCCTCAACGACAAGCTGAAGGTCGGCTTCCAGGCCGTGAACTTGACCAACACCAAGACCAAGATCCTGGTCAGCTATCCTGGCCGCCTGGAAGAGGGGCTGACCAAGCACAACTGGGTCGTGGCCGACCGCCGCTACTCGGTCGTGCTGCGCGGGACGTTCTAGGTCACTGTCATCCCGGCTTGGCGCGCTACGCGTCTGGCCGGGATGGCAGCCTTGGTTGAGAGATGACGATGTATCGCAAGTTCGTGGTGGTCGGCGGCGGCACGGCCGGCTGGATCGCCGCGGCGACCCTGATCCAGGCCATGAAGGGCCGGGTGGGCGAGGTCGAGCTGATCGAGTCCGAGGAGATCGGCACGGTCGGCGTCGGCGAGGCCACCATCCCGCCGATCCAGTTCCTGAACGGCTTGCTGGGCATCGACGAGATCGACTTCATCAAGCAGACCCAGGCGACCTTCAAGCTGGGCATCCAGTTCCGCGACTGGGGGCGCCTGGGCGCCGAGTACTTCCACCCCTTCGGCCCCTACGGCCAGTCGATCGAGGGCGTGGGTTTCCACCACTATTGGCTACGCCTGAAAGCCAAGGGCGAGGGTGGCGAGCTCGACAGCTACGCCCTGGCCACGGTGGCCGCCAAGGCCGGCAAGTTCGCGCTGCCGCCCAAGGATCTGCCGCCAGGCGTGCCGGGCCTGGGCTACGCCTACCACTTCGACGCCGGCCTGTACGCGAAGTACCTGCGCGGCTACGCCGAGGCGCGCGGCGTCAAACGCACCGAAGGCAAGATCGCCAAGGTCGAGCAGGACGCCGAGACCGGCTTCGTCACCGGCCTGACGCTGTCCGACGGCCGCCGCGTCGAGGGCGACTTCTTCGTCGACTGTTCGGGGTTCCGAGGCCTGCTGATCGAGCAGGCGCTGGAGGCCGGCTTCGAGGACTGGTCGCACTGGCTGCCCTGCGACCGCGCCTTGGCCGTCCCGTGCGAGAACGTCTATCCGCTGACGCCCTACACCCGCTCGACCGCTCGCGAGGCTGGCTGGCAGTGGCGGATCCCGCTACAGCACCGCACCGGCAATGGCTATGTCTATTGCAGCGCTCACATCAGTGACGACCAGGCGGCCGACACCCTGCTGGCCAATCTGGACGGCAAGGCCTTGGCCGACCCGCGCCCGCTGCGCTTCACCGCCGGCCGCCGCAAGAAGAGCTGGAGCAAGAACGTCGTGGCCCTGGGGCTGGCCGGCGGCTTCATGGAGCCCCTGGAGTCGACCAGCATCCACCTGGTCCAGACCGGGGCCATGCGCCTGCTGTCTCTGCTGCCAATCGGCGGCTACGACCCGGCCGCCGAGGCCGAGTACAACCGGCTGACCCAGATCGAATACGAGCAGATCCGCGACTTCATCATCCTGCACTACAAGGCCACCGAGCGGGACGATACCGAGCTGTGGCGCTACTGCCGGGACATGGCCGTCCCCGACAGTCTCGCCCACAAGATCGAGCTTTTCCAAAACCGCGCCAAGATCGCCCGCTTCGACGAGCAACTGTTCGCCGAGCCTAGCTGGCTGGCGGTGTTCCTGGGACAGGGGGTTCAGCCCCGCGACTACGACCGCCTGGCCGATGTGCCGGCCTATGACGACCTGGTCCGAGCGGTCCGCGGGATCGGGCAGACCAACGCCGGGATCGTGGCGCGCCTGCCGACGCATGACGCGTTCATCGCGGCGGCCTGCAAGGCCGATCCGATCGTGGTTTGAATGGATGACAACGCTATCAAAACTGCTTGTTGGTGTGAATTATACGACTATAGTCTGACTAGCTTCGGCGGCGGGGCGAGGGCCTTTTTGTCCTTGGCCTGCCTCGCGCGGCAACCTCTCCCCGAGGTCGCGCGACGTCTTATCCCGCGCATCGTCTCCTGCGGCGGTGCGCGGATTTTTTTGGACGGGGAGGCTGCTGAACTGGGCTTGTCAGCGCCATCCGGCACGGCAATGGTCCGACAATAAGATTGATAGCGCTAACATCGATTTGGCGCTCGTGTACGGAGGAGGCGGATGGGACTTTCACGCTTCACGGCAGCCCTCGGAATGTTCTCGGCCTTGGCCCTCGCGACGGGCGCCGTCGCGGCCGATCGCGAACTGCCGCGCCTGGTCGAGAAGGACGGCCGCCACGCCCTGATGGTCGACGGCGCGCCCTTCCTGGTGTTGGGCGCCCAGGTCAACAATTCCAGCGCCTGGCCCTCGCAGATGGGGAAGGTCTGGCCGGCTGTCGCCAAGATGGGCGCCAACACCGTCCAGGTCCCGATCGCCTGGGAGCAGATCGAGCCGGTCGAGGGCAAGTTCGACTTCTCGTACCTGGACCTGCTGCTCAAGCAGGCCCGCGAACATGATGTGCGCCTGGTCCTCCTGTGGTTCGGCGCCTGGAAGAACAGCTCGCCCTCCTACGCCCCCGAGTGGGTCAAGCTGGACGACAAGCGCTTCCCGCGCCTGAAGAAGGAAGACGGCGAGCGGTCGTACTCGATGTCGCCGCTGGCCCAGTCCACGCTTGATGCGGACCGCAAGGCGTTCGTCGCGCTGATGACGCACCTGAAGGCCAAGGATAGCGCCGACCGCACCGTGATCATGGTCCAGGTCGAGAACGAGACCGGCACCTACGGCACGGTCCGCGACTTTGGTCCCGCCGCCCAGAAGGTGTTCGATGGCCCCGCGCCGGCCGCGCTCGTGAAGGCCGTGGGCGCAAAGCCCGGAACCTGGAGCCAGGCCTTCGGCAAGGACGCGGATGAGTTCTTCCACGCCTGGCACATCGGTCGTTTCGTCGACCAGGTCGCGGCGGCCGGCAAGGCCGTCTATCCACTGCCGATGTACGTCAACGCCGCCCTGCGCGACCCCATCAAGCCGGGCGAGCCCAAGAGCTATTCGGCCGGCGGCCCGACCGACAACGTCATCGGCGTCTGGAAGGCCGCGGCCCCCTCGATCGACCTGATCGCGCCCGACATCTACATGAAGGAGTCGGTCAAGTATTCGGCGGCCCTGGCCCACTACAAACGGCCCGGCAACGCCCTGTTCGTGGCCGAGACCGGCAACGATCCGGTCTATGCTCGCTATGTCTTCGACACCCTGGGCCGCCAGGGCATCGGCTTCTCGCCGTTCGGCATGGACTATACCGGCTACGCCAACTACCCGCTGGGCGCGGCCAAGATGGACGACTCCACGCTGGAGGCCTTCGCGGCCAACTATCGCCTGCTGGGCGGCATGGCGCGAGAGTGGGCCAAGCTGTCGTTCGAGGGCAAGGTGTTCGGCGGCTCCGAGCCCGATGACCGTAGCCCCCAGTCGACGGTCATGGGCGCCTGGACCGTCACCCTGCGCTACGGCAAGTGGCAGTTCGGGGCGTCCGACTGGGCCTGGCTCAAGGATCGCCCGCAAGGTCCTCAGGGACCTGACGGCGGCGGCGTCGTCGCCCAGCTGTCGCCCGACGAGTTCCTGGTCACCGGCCGCAACGTCCGCTTCGAGTTCGGCCGAGCCCTCAAGGACAACAAGCCGATGCTGATGGCCCGCGTGGAAGAGGGTCACTTCGAGAACGGCCAATGGGTCTTCGACCGCCTGTGGAACGGCGACCAGACCGACTACGGCCTCAACTTCACCGGCGGCTCGCAGATCCTGCGGGTCAAGCTCGCCACCTACTGACGGGACCAGCCATGCGTATCCTAGCTCTCTCCGCTTTCAGCCTGGCCTTGATGGGCTCCACCTCGGCGTTGGCCCTCGACGGCGGCTTCGAGAAGACCGCCGACGGCGTCATCGTCACCCCCGCCTCGGGGCCGGCCAAGAAGGTCCGCCTGCAGGTGATGAGTGACCGCGCCATCCGCGTCACCGCCTCGCCGACCGACACGATCGACGCGCCGCAAAGCCTGATGGTGATCGCGCAGCCCAAGACCAGCGGCTTCACGGTCACCGAGGCCGGCGGCAAGGTCGTGCTGAAGGCCGGCAAGGCCACCGCCGAAGTGACGCTGAAGGACGGCCAGGTCTTGTTCAAGGACGCGGCGGGCAAGACCGTCCTGGCCGAGCAGGGGCGGGCGGCGTTCAAGCCGCACACGATCGACGGCAAGGGCTTCTACGCCATCAGTCAACGGTTCAATCCGTCTACGGATGAAGGCTTCTACGGCCTGGGCCAGCATCAGAACGGCCAGATGAACTACAACGGTCAGGACGTCGAGCTGGCCCAGTACAATCGCGACATCGCCATCCCGTTCGTGCTGTCCACCCGCAACTACGGCGTCCTGTGGGACAACAACGGCATCACCCGCTTCGGTGACCCTAGCCCCTACGCCCTGGCCTCGCGCGACCTGAAGATCACCGACGCCAGCGGCAAGCCCGGCGGCTTCACGGCCAAGTACTACGTCAAGGGCGAGCTGAAGCTGACCCGGACCGAGAAGGACATCGACTACCAGTACCTGGACGACCTGCCCAACTGGCCGACCGAGCTGCAAACGGCGGACAAGAAGCCGGTGAAGGGCGCGACCGTGGTCTGGGAGGGCTTCGTCGAGCCCAAGACCAGCGGCGTCCAGAAGTTCAAGCTGTACTCGTCCAGCTACGCCAAGATCTGGGTGGACGGCCAGCTGAAGATCGACCGCTGGCGGCAGAACTGGAACCCTTGGTTCCACAATTTCACCGTCCCAATGAAGGCCGGTACGAAGCACAAGGTGCGGGTCGAGTGGGATCCCAACGACGGCTATGTCGCCCTGCTGCACAACGACCCGATTCCGGCCGCTCAGCAGAAGTCGCTGACCCTTACGTCGGAAGTCGCTCACACGATCGACTACTATTTCGTGGCCGGCGACAACCTGGACCAGGTGGTCAGCGGCTATCGCGAGCTGACCGGCAAGGCCCAGGCCCTGCCGCGCTGGTCGTACGGCTTCTGGCAGAGCCGTCAGCGCTACAACACCCAGGACGAGCTGGTCGGGGTGGTCAAGGAGTACCGCAAGCGAGGCGTGCCTCTGGACAACATCGTCCTCGACTGGCGCTACTGGAAGGACGACAGCTGGGGCAGCCACGAGTTCGACAAGACCCGCTTCCCCGACCCCAAGAAGATGCTGAAGGACGTTCACGACCAGAACGCCCACTTCATGATCTCGATCTGGCCGAAGTTCTATCCGACCACCGACAACTACAAGGAACTCGACGCCAAGGGTTTCATGTACCATCGCAACATCGAGCAGGGCGCGCTGGACTGGGTCGGCCCCGGCTATCTGAACTCGTTCTACGACCCCTACACGCAAGAAGCGCGCGACATCTACTGGCGCCAGGTCAAGAAGAACCTGGGCGGCATCGGCATCGACGCCTGGTGGATGGACAGCGACGAGCCGGACATGCATTCCAACCTCGACATCCCCGAGCGCACCCTGCGCATGGGGCCGACCGCCAAGGGGCCGGGCGCGGAGTTTTTCAATTCCTACCCGCTGCTGCACACCCAGGCGGTGTTCGACGGCGAGCATGAGCGTAATCCCGACAAGCGCTCGTACATCTTCTCGCGCTCGGGCTTCGGCGGCATCCAGCGTCAGGGCGTAGCCCTGTGGAGCGGCGACGTCGTGGCGCGCTGGGACGACTTCAAGGACCAGATCTCGGCGGGCGTGAACCTGTCGATGTCGGGCATCCCCAACTGGACCACCGACATCGGCGGCTTCTCGGTCGAGGATCGTTACATCGCCAAGGAGGCCAAGCACTGGCCCGAGTGGCAGGAGCTGAACCTGCGCTGGTTCCAGTTCGGCGCCTTCAGCCCGCTGTTCCGCAGCCACGGCGAGGAGCCCTTCCGTGAGATCTGGAACCTCGCCGACGAGGGCACCGAGGTCTATAAGAGCCTCGTCTGGTACGACGAGCTACGCTACCGCCTGATGCCCTACACCCTGACCCTGGCGGGCGAGACCTATCACCGCGACGGCAGCATCATGCGCGGCCTGGTGATGGATTATCCGAACGACCTGAAGGCCCGGGACGTCAATGACGAGTACCTGTACGGCTCGGCGTTCCTCGTGGCCCCGGTGACGGAATTCAAGGCGCGCTCGCGGCCCGTTTACCTACCGGCCGGGACGACCTGGTACGACTTCGAGACGGGCAAGGCCCACGCTGGCGGGACGACCATTAAGGCTGACGCCCCGCTGGGGCGTATGCCGCTGTTCGTGAAGGCCGGCGCCATCGTGCCGACCACCGAGGTCCAGCAATATGTTGGTGAAAAGCCCGACCTGCCGATCACGCTCGTCATCTACACGGGCAAGGACGGCAAGTACGAACTCTACGAGGACGACGGCCTGACCATGGCCTACCAGCGCGGGGCCTATAGCCGCATCCCGATCAGCTACGACAACGCGTCGGGCCGGGTCGTGATCGGCGCCCGCTCGGGCAAGTTCGACGGCATGGTGGACAAACGGACCTTCAAGGTCCGGTTCATCGGGGCCGGCGCCAAACCTACGGACTTCGCCGCCGCCGCCGATGCCACGGTGGAATACGCCGGTGAGCCGGTGGTGGTCACGCGGAAGTAAACGCAGGGGGGCAGGCGCTAGTCCGCCTGCCCCCTGAACCGCTCGATCAGGAACGCCGTCGCCGGTCCCGGCGGGGTGTCGCCGCGGTGGATGGCATGCAGGGCGTAGTGCGCCTCGATCAGTTCGGGCATCTCCAGCCGCACCAGCCGGCCGGCGGCCAGATCCTCGCGGACCATCGGCTCGGGCATGTTGCCCCAGCCCAGGCCCTCCTTCAGCAGGATGTGCTTGGCGCCCAGGTCGGCCAGCCGCCACGTGTGGGCGCTGGCGACGGCGAAATCGCGGCCCTCCGTCAGCTTCGAGCGGTCGGTCAAGACCAGTTGGGTATGGTCCCGCCCCGCGCCCGGCGCGTTACGACCCTGAGCCAGCGGATGGTCGGGAGCGGCGACCGGGATCAAAAGGGTGGCGCCGACCGCGATATAGTCCAACTCGTCGCCGCCGTTGACGACGTCCAGCGGCCCCGCGACACCCAGGGTGGCGCGGCGGTTCAGCACCATCTGGGTCACGGCCCCCAGCCCCTCGACGTGCAGGCGCAGGGTCACGGTCGGGAAGGTCTCGCGGAAGGCCCGAAGGGCGTCGACCACGCGCGCCGTCGGCAGCATGACGTCCAGCACCAGGTGCACCTCGGCCTCGAGGCCCTGTAGCAGCCCCTTGGCCTGGGCGCGCAAGGCGGCGACGTCGCCAGCGATCACCCGGGCCTGGGCCAGCACCACCTTACCGGCCTCGGTCAGCGCCGGAGTCTTGGCCGTGGTCCGGTCGAACAAGGCCAGGCCCAGCTGGGCCTCCAGATTGGCGATCGCGTAGCTGATCACCGAATTGGCCCGGTTCAGCCGCCGCGCGGCGGCCGCGAATCCGCCAGTCTCGACGACGGTCAGGAACACGGTCAGCTGGTCCAGGGTCGGCGTGCCGGGCTCGTTCATGGCCGATCTCTATCGTTCGAAAATATCGAACGTAATAGACGATTTTATTCGGATATCGCGCAAGCCGAAGTAGCGCCAAAACCCACGCCAACGACGGGGGCGAGGCCCTCGCCAAGATATCAAGGCAAGGGATTAGCCGTCATGGCCAAGGTTCTGGTTCTCTACTATTCGTCCTACGGTCACCTGGAAACGATGGCCAAGGCCGTCGCCGAGGGCGCCCGCGAAGCCGGCGCGACCGTCGACATCAAGCGCGTGCCGGAAACCGTGCCGCTGGACGTCGCCAGGGGCGCCCACTTCAAGCTGGATCAAGACGCCCCGGTCGCGGCCGTCGAGGACCTGGCCAACTACGACGCCATTATCGTCGGCGCCCCGACCCGGTTTGGCCGCATGGCCTCGCAAGTCGCGGCCTTCTTCGACCAGGCCGGCGGCCTGTGGGCCCGCGGCGCCCTGCACGGCAAGGTGGCCGGCGCCTTCACCTCGACGGCGACTCAGCACGGCGGTCAGGAAACCACCCTGTTCTCGATCATCACCAACCTGCTGCACTTCGGCACGACGATCGTGGGCATGGACTATGGCCATGCCGGCCAGATGACCCTGGACGAAGTCACCGGCGGCAGCCCATACGGCGCCAGCACCATCGCTGGCGGCGACGGCTCGCGTCAGCCTAGCGAGAACGAGCTGACCGGCGCCCGCTACCAGGGCCGCCGCATCGCCGAGACCGCGATCAAGCTGCACGGCTGATCTCGCTGAATTTGTAACCGGTCGCCCATCCCCACCGGCGACCGGCGGTAGAAGGCCGGCTGGCTGCTTTCCCCTCCCATTTCTCTGGAGTTGGTGGAGCTAGCCGGCCTTTCCTTCGTTGCACTTGAAAAGAAGGAGTCTCTCGATGCGTCGTCGCGGCAGCTTTTTCGGCGATCTCTGGAAAGGGTTCGTCTTCGTCATCACGATCCGGGCGATCGCCAAGCACTATCGCTCGCCCCGTCTCTACCTCGCTGATCGCTGATTGTAGGTGAATTTAGAGCTACCCTTGGTGGTGGAGTGAGTGAAGTGAAATTGTATCATTTTGATACAGGCATTGTTTTAGTCTTCATTTAATAATTAACAAAATAGTTTGAAATCTTAATTATAGAATACTGAAATCTCAACGAAGCTTTAGCCTCGTTATGTGAGAATGCACGTGAGCAAAACGCTCACCGGCATCAAAACGACGCCGGAACACCTCGAATAGGAGTTGTTTCGTCATGGCGCTGAACAGCATCAACACGAACAGCGGGGCCATGATCGCCCTGCAAAACCTGAACTCGACCAACAGCGAGCTGCAGGTCACCCAACAGCGCATCAACACCGGCAAGAAGGTGGGCAGCGCCAAGGACAACGGCGCGATCTGGGCGATGGCCAAGAGCCAATCGGCCACGGCCTCGTCGCTGAACGCGGTGAAGGACTCGCTGCAACGCGGTCAATCGACCATCGACGTGGCGCTCGCCGCCGGTGACACGATCACCGACCTGCTCGGCAAGATGAAGGAAAAGGCCCTGGCCGCTTCCGACACCTCGCTGAACACCGCCTCGTTCAACGCCCTGGTCGCCGACTTCGGCTCGCTGCGCGACCAGATCCAGAAGGCCGCCACGAACGCCAAGTTCAACGGCGCCAGCATCGCCGACGGCACCACCAGCAAGCTGACCTTCCTGGCCAATACGGACGGCTCGACCTTCACGGTCACCGCCCAGGCCCTGAACCTGTCGGGTCTGGGTCTGACGACCACGACGACCTTCGCCACGGCCAGCGCGGCCAAGGCGATGATCGCCACGATCGACGCGGCCATCGGCACCGCCACCAACAAGCTGGCGTCGCTGGGTACGGCCTCGACGGGTCTGGACACCCACCTGACCTTCGTCGGCAAGCTGCAAGACAGCCTGGAAGCCGGCGTCGGCAACCTGGTGGACGCCGACCTGGCCAAGGAAAGCGCCAAGCTGCAATCGCTGCAAACCAAGCAGCAGCTCGGTATCCAGGCGCTGTCGATCGCGAACCAATCCAGTTCGTCGATCCTCAGCCTGTTCCGCTAAAACGGACTTCGGCGATCTTGGTCGTCGACAAGGGCGGGCCTTCGGGTCCGCCCTTCTTCTTTGCGTTCAGTGCTGGCGGCGCCGTTTGAGTCTGATCAGACTCAAGCCTGAGTCCAGTTAGACTCATTTCGCGAAGTAATTAACGATCTCTTTTGGTCGTTAAGGAAGTAACTACAACTCATAAAGGGTATCGAAAGGTCAGCGTCATATTGTCGCGGCGGGTAAAATGCCCGCCGGTTGTCAAAATGACACCGGAACACCTCGAATAGGAGATGTTTCGTCATGGCGCTGAACAGCATCAATACGAATAATGGGGCCCTGATTGCCCTGCAAAACCTGAACTCGACCAACAGTGAGCTGCAAATCGTCCAGCAGCGCATCAACACCGGCAAGAAGGTCGGTAACGCCAAGGACAACGGCGCGATCTGGGCGATGGCCAAGAGCCAGTCGGCCACCGCCAACAGCCTGAACGCGGTGAAGGACTCGCTGCAACGCGGACAGTCGACCATCGACGTGGCGCTCGCCGCTGGTGACACGATCACCGACCTGCTCGGCAAGATGAAGGAAAAGGCCCTGGCCGCTTCCGACACCTCGCTGAACACCGCCTCGTTCAACGCCCTGGTCGCCGACTTTGGCTCGCTGCGCGACCAGATCCAGAAGGCCGCCACGAACGCCAAGTTCAACGGCACCAGCATCGCCGACGGCACCACCAACAACCTGACCTTCCTGGCCAACACCGACGGCTCGACCTTCACGGTCAAGGCGCAAGCCCTGACCCTGGGCGGCCTGGGCCTGACGACCACGACGACCTTCGCCACGGCCAGCGCGGCCAAGACGATGATCAGCGACATCGACAAGGCCATCGGCACCGCCACCAACAAGCTGGCGTCGCTGGGTACGGCCTCGACGGGTCTGGACACCCACCTGACCTTCGTCGGCAAGCTGCAAGACAGCCTGGAAGCCGGCGTCGGCAACCTGGTGGACGCCGACCTGGCCAAGGAAAGCGCCAAGCTGCAATCGCTGCAGACCAAGCAGCAGCTCGGCATCCAGGCGCTATCGATCGCCAACCAGGCCAGCTCGTCGATCCTCAGCCTGTTCCGCTAGGCCAAGAACCCCTCGCGACCGCGTAATGGTCGCCTGACGAACTGGGGCGAGCCGCGAGGCGCGCCCCTTTTTCGTGGCTAGACCAGGCCGGGGCCTTCGATCTTCAGCACGGGGGTGAAGGCCGGCCGCCGCTCCGGCAGGTCGACGATCAGCCCGCCGGCCTCTCGGCGGAAGGGCAGGGGATCGCTGCCGCCCAGCAGGGTCACGCGCCGCACCTCGCCCGGCGAGCCCTTGCTTTCCTTTGGCGCCAGGCTCTCGATCTTCAGCGCCGCCTCCGGCCAGGCCATCGGCAGGGCATAGAGCGCGCCGGCCTTGGTGGTGAAGCGGATGTCGGCGGCCTCGAACGGCTTGGCGCCGCCCTCGTTCTGCATGCCCTCGACCAGCTTTGTCGGACCCTCGCCGAATATGCGCCAGGGGCGGGTGGCGTAGATCGCCTCGCCATTGACCGCGATCCAGCTGGCCATGTCGGCCAGAACCTTCTCTTCCTTGTCGTCGATCGAGCCGTCGCCGCGCTGAGGGATGGACAACAGCAGGCAGCCGTTCTTGCTGACCACGTCGATCAGGCGCTGGATCACGTCGCGTCCCGACTTGTAGCCGCCGCGCGCGTACAGCGGCCGGCTATAGTGCCAGTCGCCGATACAGGTGTCCGTCTGCCACGGCTCGGGCCGCAGACGGTCGGAGAAACCGCGCTCGACGTCCTCGACGATGGCCCGGCGCTGCGGGGGCGACAGCTTCTTGCCCGTCACCACCACGTCGCCGGCATGGCGGTTGTAGTAGTGCGCCGTGGCGTCCAGGCCCGCCTGGCCCAGCGGCAGGCCGTAGTTGTCGAAATAGACCAGGTCGGGCCGGTAGCGATCGACCAGGTCGTTCTGGCGATCCAGCCAGTTCTTCACGAAATCCGGATTGTTCGGCGGCGGCGTCTCGATCCACTCGCCGTCATGAGCGGCGTGCCAATCATTGGCGGCCTGGACGCTATCGATCCCGTCGGGGATGACCATATTTCGTCCTGTGTAGAGCGCCTGCGGATCCAGCCCCCGCCACCACTGACCCTTGCCGCTGGCCTTGGTGAGCTGGAAGGCGTCGTAGCGCTGGCCTTTGCGCGGGCCTTCGGCGTCGTAGCCATAGGCCGTCTGCCACCAGTGCCAGGCGTGGGCGCCGTGGTTGGAGACTCCGAACTTCAGGCCATGAGCCCGCGCGACCTTGGCCCAGGTCCCGACGATGTCGCGCTTGGGGCCGACCCGCGTGGTGTTCCAGGCGTGGTGGCGACTGTCGAACATGTCGAGGTTGTCGTGGTGGTTGGCCATCGACATGAAGTACTTCGCGCCCGCCGCGACGTACTTCTTCATCAGGTCCTGCGGGTCCCAGGCCAGCGCCTTCCAACGCGGGATGAACTGCATGAATCCGAAATCGGCCGGGTGGCCGTAGGTCTTCAGGTGGTGCTCGTAGACCTTGTTGCCTTGCTGGTACATCTGACGGCCGTACCAGTCGCCGAACTCGGGCACGCATTGCGGCCCCCAGTGCGACCAGATGCCGAGCTTGGCGTCCCGGAACCATTCCGGGACCTTGTAGCCGGCGGCCAGCGAGTCCCAGGACGGCTGGAAACGCGGAGCGGCGAGCGCGGGAGAGGCGGCCAGGACGGCGCCGGTGGCGATCAGGTCTCTCCGGGTGATGGTCATGTTCGCGCTCACCGAACCGGGCTCAGCCGCACGACGCCGCCGCCGCTGGGGGCGAGCGTAAGGGTTAGGCTGCTCTTGCCTGTGACGGTCTGGGTGCGGGTCTTCAGCGAGGTTGGCTCGGCGCCGTCCTCGCGGATATCGGCCTTGAAGCTGCCGCTCCCCAGGAACCCCAGCGGCGCCTTCACCGTCCGGCCGGTCTCGTTGGTCATGGCCCCGACCCACCAGTCGTCGCCCTTGCGGCGGGCGATGACGATGGACTGGCCGATCTCGCCCGACAGCACGCGGGTCTCGTCCCAGCTGGTCGGCACGGCGCTGATGAAGTCCAGCCCCGCGGGCGAGGCGGCGTAGGTGATGGGGCTGTCGCTGACCATGCTCAGCGGACTGTCGTAGACGACGTACATGGCCAGAGCCTGGCCGCGCGTGGTCTGCACCGTCGGCAGGATGAACTGGTCCTTGAAATCCTTGGGCGCGACGTTCCGAAATCCGCCGGGCGTATAGTCCATGGGCCCCAGCAGCATGCGGGTGAAGGGTAGGGTGACGTTGTGGGTGGCGGTGATCCGTCGACTCCACTTGTTGTACTCCGCGCCCAGCACGCCCTCTTGCGTGACATAGTGCGGATAGGTGCGGGTGAGGCCCGTGGGGCGATAGGCGCCGTGCAAGTCGACCATCAGCCTATGCTGGCCGGCCTTGGTCAGCAGGCGGTGGTAGTAGTCGACGATCTGCTGGTCGTCGCGGTCCATGAAGTCGACCTTGATACCCTTCACGCCCCAGGCCTCATAGGCGGCCAGGGCCTCGTCCATCTGGGCGTCCAGCGCCTTCCAGTGGACCCACAGCATGATACCGACGCCCTTGGCGCGGCCGTAGGCGATCAGGTCCTGAATGTTAATTTCAGCTATCGGCTTGGTGACATCCGTGCCCGGAAGAACCTTCGGCGCCTGGCCCGAGCCGGCGTACCAACCGTCGTCGATCAGCATATATTCCAGCTTGTTGGCGGCCGCGAAGTCGATGAAGCCCTTCATCGTCGCGTCGTTCATCCCCTCGGCCCCCGCGACCTTGGAGCCGTTCCACCAGTCCCAGGCCGCCTTGCCGGGCTTGATCCACGACGTGTCGGTCAGAGTGGTCGGCGGATTCAGGCTGGTCATCAGGTTGGAGCCGACCAGGTCGCCCGGCGTGTCGCCGACCATCACCACCCGCCAGGACGAGACGGTGTCGCTCCCGATCCGGGTGGTCACGGCCGTGGACGGATCGTCCAGGCGCGGCGACAGCTGGGCTTGCAGACCCGGGCCGCCGTCGCCCCGGCCGGTCAGGTAGAGGCCGGCCCAGTTCTTCAGATCCGCCTCGGCGAGGGCAAAGGCGGCGGTCTTGGTCTGGCAGACCACCGGCAGCTCGTAGAGCGCCGAGGCGCGGAAACTCTTGGCCTGGATGGGGTCGTACTCGCCCTCGTGCGAGGTGCCGAAGCGGCCCAGGTTCAGCGCCCAGCAACGATCGTCACCGGCGATCTCGAACTTGGTCTCCTCACCGCGCACCGCCACGCCGGCCAGATTCGGCTGGTCGGGCAGCACGTAGCGGAAGGCGACGCCGTCATCATAGGCGCGGGCGATGACTATCAGCCGCCGCCGCGAGCCGCTCGCTTCAAGAAATTCTACGGTCGTCTCGGCATAATGATCACGCACCGTGCGGGTCTTGCCGACCACTAGCTCATAGGTTTCGTCGACCTTGTGCGTGCTGGCCGAGGCGATCTTCAGGTCGCGCGACAGCAGCCCGCCCTTGTCCAGCAGCAGACCCAGGGGCGAGGGCCCGACAAGGGTCTGGCCATTGAACTTCAACGAGAAATTGGCCTGACCGTTTTCGTCCGATATGCGGATTTCTGTCTGGCCACTTGGCGAGGTGACGACCTGTTCGGCCGCTGGGGCCGGCCCCGCGGCGGCGCTCGCCAGGGCGACCGCTGTTAGCGCTGTCAAAAAGTAAGCCGACGAGTTCATTAGGAGTTCCCAACCCGATCTTCTTCTGTGTATTTATCATACAAACTAGACGGCCTATGGATCGGCGTCCAGGGGTATGACAACGTTGTCCTAGCCGTGCTTGGCGGCAACGAAAGAAGAGTTGGGGAGTATGAACACCAGGACCCTGTGCGTCGCCCTGTTGGCGTCGACCTTTCTGTCTGGCGCCGCGATGGCGCGGACCGGCCCCCAGAATACGGCCAACCCCGCCAACTGGCCCGCGGCCAAGAGCCAGGGCCTGGTCGATCCCGCGACCGAAGCCTTCGTCGACGGCCTGCTGTCCAAGCTGACGCTGGAAGAGAAGGTCGGACAGCTGATCCAGGCCGACATCGGCCAGATCAAGCCCGAAGAGCTGAAGACCTATCCGCTGGGCTCGATCCTGGGCGGCGGGAGCTCGCCGCCGCTGGGCGCGCCCGACCGTTCGCCGCAAAAGCCGTGGGTCGACACCGCCAAGGCTTTCCGTGACGCTGCTGCTCTCCGCGAGGGTGGTGTGCACATCCCGCTGATGTTCGGCATCGACGCCGTCCACGGCAACAACAACGTCGTCGGCGCGACCCTCTTCCCGCACAACATCGCCTTGGGCGCGGCGCGTGATCCCGAACTGATCCGCCGCATCGGCAAGGCCACCGCGTTCGAGACCTCGGCCGCCGGCTTCGACTGGGCGTTCGGCCCGACCCTGGCTGTTCCGCGCGACGACCGTTGGGGCCGCGCCTATGAGGGCTATTCGGAAGACCCCGCCATCGTTCGCCAATATGCCGGTGAGATGATCTTGGGCCTGCAGGGCGCCGTGTCCCAAGGTGGGGTCATCCAGCAGGGCCACGTGGCGGCCAGCGCCAAGCACTTCCTGGGCGACGGCGGCACCGAGAATGGCGTCGACCAAGGGGACACCAAGGTGTCGGAGGCCGACCTCGTCCGCCTGCACGCCCAGGGTTACGTTCCCGCGATCAACGCCGGGACCCTGACGATCATGGCCTCGTTCAACAGCTGGAACGGCGTCAAGATGCACGGCAATAAGAGCCTGCTGACCGACGTGCTGAAGGGCAAGATGGGCTTCGACGGCTTTGTCGTCGGCGACTGGAACGGCCACGGCCAGGTCACGGGCTGCAAGCCCACCGACTGCCCGCAGTCGATCAATGCCGGCCTCGACATGTTCATGGCCCCCGACAGCTGGAAGGCGCTTTACGCCAACACCCTGGCCGAGGTGAAGTCGGGCGTGATCCCGATGGCACGCCTTGACGACGCCGTCCGCCGCATTCTGCGGGTGAAGGCCAAACTTGGTCTATTTCAGGCCGCTCGTCCCTATGAGGGCCGCGAGGGCGTGATCGGCAATGCGGAGCACCGCGCCGTCGCCCGCGAGGCGGTGCGCAAGTCGCTGGTCTTGCTGAAGAACAACGGCGTCCTGCCGGTCAAGGCCAACGCGAACGTGCTGGTCGCCGGCTCGGGCGCGGACGACATCGGCAAGCAGTCAGGCGGCTGGACCCTGTCGTGGCAGGGCACGGGCAACACCAATGCCGACTTCCCCAACGCGGAGTCGATCTATGCCGGCGTGAAGACCGCGGTCGAGGCCGGCGGCGGTAAGGCGACCCTGGCGGTCGACGGCGCTTTCGAGCAGAAGCCGGACGTCGCCATCGTCGTCTTTGGTGAAAATCCGTATGCGGAGGGTGTCGGCGACCTGAAGACCACGCTGGAGTACCAGCCGGGCGCCAAGACCGACCTGGCCCTGCTCAAGAGCCTGAAGGCCAAGGGCGTCCCGGTGGTGGCGGTGTTCCTCACCGGTCGTCCGCTGTGGGTCAATCCCGAGATCAACGCCTCGGACGCCTTCGTCTCGGCCTGGCTGCCGGGCTCGGAAGGCGGGGGGATCGCCGACGTGATCATCGGTGATGCGGCGGGCAAGCCGCGCGCGGACTTCCACGGCAAGCTGTCGTTCAGCTGGCCCAAGACCGCCGCCCAGTTCAGCCTGAACAAGGGCGACAAGAACTACGATCCGCTGTTCGCCTACGGCTATGGCCTCAGCTACGCGCGGCCGGGGAAGGTGGCGAAGCTGTCGGAGGTCTCGGGCGTCAATGCCGCGGCCGACAACGGCGGGGCCTATTTCGTCGGCGGCAAGCTGGCCGCGGGGTTCACGTTCAAGGCTTCTCCCTCGACCGCGGCCCAGGTCGCGCCGGTCGACGCGGGTAACGTCCAGGAGGCGGGCCGCCAACTGACCTTCTCGGGCGACAAGCCGGCCAAGGTGTCGATCGTTGGCGACACGCCGGCGGATCTGAGCTTCCAGACCAATGCCGAGATGGCGCTGAGCTTCGAGTACCGCCTGGACGCCGCCGCGACCAAGCCGGTGATCCTGGCCATCGGCGCGGGCAAGCTGGACGTCACCCCGCCGCCCGGCGCGCCGACCGGCCAGTGGGCCAGCGTCAAGATTCCGCTGAAGTGCTTCCAGGCCGCCGGGACCGACGTGACCAAGGTCACGGCCCCGTTCGACCTGGGCACGGCCGGAACCTTCCAGGTCTCGATCGCCAACGTGAAGCTGACGGCCGATCCGGCCGGGGCGGTCTGTCCGCCCAAGGCGCAGTAGTTTGAACTAGTCCAAACCCCAACCCCGTTTCCCCGGCGAAAGCCGGGGCCCAGATCATAGGGCTGAGTGGAGCCGGACTGGTCCAAAGCTCAGGCTGTAATTGGGTCTCGGCTTTCGCCGGGAAGACGGGGTTTGGGAGGTAAAGAAGGAAAGACCCATGCGGCTGAAAGCTCTGATCCTCGCCACCGCATTGGGCTTTGCCTCCCAAGCCATCGCCGCGCCGCTAGCCTCCGTCTTCAGCGACCACGCGGTGTTGCAGCGCGACCAGCCTATCCGGGTGTGGGGTCGCGCGGCGCCGAACACGGCGGTCAGCGTCGATCTCTCCGGGACTGGCGTCAGCGCCACGGCCGATGCGCAAGGCCGTTGGAGCGCGGTGCTGCCGGCGCGTTCGGGTGGTGGTCCGGCCCTGACCCTGACGGTCCAGGCGGGCCCTGAGCGCCAGATCGTCTCCGACCTGGTCATGGGCGACGTTTGGCTGTGCTCTGGCCAGTCGAACATGGAATATCCGCTGCGCCGCACCCTGGCCGGCGACAGCGAGGTGGCCGCCGCGGCCGACCCCGATATCCGCCTGCTGCAGACCGGCAAGATCAGCACGCCCGCGCCGCAAGACGACCTGCCGGCGGGCGTCGTCTGGAAGGCCGCCACGCCCACGAGCGCGGCCGAGTTCAGCGCCGCCTGCTTCTTCCTGGGCAAGGACCTGCGGAAATCCACGAACGTCCCGATCGGCCTGATCGACGCCACCTGGGGCGGTTCGGTGATCCAGGACTGGATCAGCCGCGAGGGCCTCTCGGCGCTCAAGACCTATGACGAGGGCCTGGCGGTCCTCGACGATTACGCCCGCGACCCGGCCGTGGGCCAGGCTAAGTGGGCGGCGCTGCTGGACCGCTGGGCGGCCGCCAAGCTGGGCGCGGCCAATGACGGCATGCGTTCGGACCTCGACGACCGGGCCTGGAAAACCATGCCGATGGAGGCCTTCTGGGAGGACTCCACGCCGGCGCTCAAGACCTTCGACGGGACCATCTGGTTGCGCACCGAGGTCACCCTGACCAAGGCCCAGGCCGCCCAAGGCTCGACCCTCGCCTTGGGCCCCGTGGACGACATGGACACCACCTTCGTCAACGGCCGCGAGGTCGGCGCGACGCAGAGCTGGAACGGGCCGCGTAACTACAGGATCGCGCCGGGGACCTTGAAGGCCGGCCGCAACCTCATCGCTGTCCGCGCCATCGACTCCGGCGGCGGCGGCGGGACCTGGGGCAAGGCCGCCGACAAGGGGCTGAAGCTGGACGACGGAGCGGTCGTCCCACTCAGCGGAACCTGGCGCTACAAGATCGCCGCGCCGCTGTCGGAGACGTCCCTGCCGCCCAACGCGCCATGGCTGGGGGCCAGCGGCCTCTCGACCCTGCGCAACGGCATGATCGCTCCTCTGGTCCCGTACGGCCTCAAGGGTTTCGCCTGGTACCAGGGCGAGGCCAATGTCACCGAGGCTGGCGAATATGCCCGCCTGATGCCGGCCATGATCGCCGACTGGCGAAAAGCCTTTGGCGCGGAGGCGTTCCTGCTGGTGCAGCTCGCCGCCTTCGGTCCGCGGAAGCCAGGCACGGACCATTCCGACTGGGCCGCTCTGCGCGACGTCCAGCGCCGGGTGGCGGCCGCCGATCCGATGGTCGGCATGGCCAGCGCGGTCGACATCGGCTCGCCCTACGACATTCACCCGGCCGACAAGACGCGGGTCGGTCAGCGCCTGGCCCTGCTGGCGCGCGAGCTGGCCTATGGCGAGGCCGTCGTGGCTTCGGGCCCCGCCCCGCTTTCAGCCCGCCGTGAGGGCGCCGACGTGGTGGTGGCCCTGGACCAGCCGGCCGTGGTCTACGGCGCGGCCCGCCCGATCGGTTTCGAGCTGTGCGATCCGGCGGCGTGCCGGTTCGTCGACGCGAGCGTGGAAGGCGCAACTTTACGCCTCGTCGGCGGCGCTGGCGCGACCAAGGTCCGCTACGCCTGGGCCGACAGCCCGATCATCAACCTGTTCGGCGCGACCGGCCTGCCGGCGACGCCGTTTGAATTGCAGTTGCCGTAGAAAGCTTCAGCACGATTCCTTGGTTAGCCCTCCATTAACCAGCAACTCCTTGTTAGCAATGACATTTCGCTCTCAGTGAGGAGCGTGTCAGTGACCTACGAGGAGCGTCAGGAGTGGATCGAACTGTGGGCGGCCGTGTTCGGCGAGCCGCCGCCGATCGAGGCCGATTCCGGCGTCACCGCCCGTATCCTCGTCCAGCACCTGCCGCCGATCCTCCCCTACGAGCTCAGGTCCCGAACTGAGTGAAAGGCACCCGGTTGAAGAACTCGCGCTCGGCGCCGCGCGGGTCGTCTTCCATCCGCGAGGTGTTGTCGAAGATCATCGTCTGGCGGCGGGGCAGGGTGTAGGGCTCCCACTTGGGCAGGGCGCCGCCGTTCGGATCACCGGTGCGGGCGAAATTGACGAAGGCGTCGCTCATCGTGTTCGACATGGCCACCGACTCCGGGCCCGTGCCGACGATCGAGCCCTTGGCGTCCAGCGTGCCGAACACCAGGCCGATGTCGATGGTGTGCGGCGCGCCGAAGATGCCGCCGTCCTTGGGCGACTTCCAATTGACCTGATAGGCGTAGGCGGGCGCGCCGGCCTTGGCCCGCTCCTCGTCCTGGATGATCGCGGCTTTCCACGAGCGGCCGGCCGTCGAGGCGGCGAAATAGACGTCCGACGGCGAATAGTTCGGATAGGTCTGGCGGTAGAAGGCGATCACCGTCTCGGGATCGATGTCGATGCGGCCGGCGAACTGACTGGGCAGCTTGGCCAGCACCTCGTCCCAGGTCTTGGGGAAGGCCTTGGCGTCGAAGCCGATGAAGCCCTTGGTCTCGTCGTGGGTGTTGCCGCACATCATCGGCACGCCGAGGCCCACGGGTGAGGCGTCGGGGAAGAACGGGTGGCGGGTCAGCGACCGTTCGTCCAGCACCGGACCCATATAGACGCCGCCCTGGCCGGCGATCGGGTCGGTGGCGCGCAGGCCCTCCACCATCTTCTCCAGGGGCAGGGCGCGCAGGGCGGCCAAGTCCTTGGCGCCGACCTTGTCCATGAAGGCCTTGGCGCGCTTGGTGGCGTTGAACGGGCCGCCGGCGGTGACCTGCTGGCCGCTCATGGTGGCGGCGCGATGCAGCAGACCCTTGGCGGCCGGCATGGCCATCAGGGTGGCGATCTTGGCGCCGCCGCCCGATTGCCCGAACAGCATCACCCGTTCGGGATCGCCGCCGAACTGCGCGATGTTGTCCCGCACCCATTGCAGGGCCAGGACCAGGTCCAGCTGGCCGGCATTGCCGCTGTCGGCCACCGACGGGTCATTGAACAGGCGGGCCAGGTACAGGTAGCCGAAGGCGTTCAGGCGGTGGTTGACGGTGACCACCACGACATCGCCGCGCTTGGCGAGTTTCGTGCCTTCGTACCAGGGGCTCGAGCCCGAGCCGGTGTTGTAGGCGCCGCCGTGGATATAGAACATCACCGGCCGCTTGCCGCCGTCGGCCAGGCCCGCTTTCGAGGCTTTGGCAGGAGTCCAGACGTTCAGGAACAGGCAGTCCTCGGACTGCGCCTCATCCTCGCTTTTCCCCTGCGGACAGGACGCGCCATAGGTCAGGGCGTCCTTCACGTCGGTCCAGGGCTGCGGCTTCACGGGGACCGCGAAGCGCCGCTCGCCGCCGGTGTCTTGGCCGTAGCGCAGGCCCTTGAACACGCTGATCTCACCGTCGACATAGCCGCGCACCTTGCCGGCGGTGGTCTTGATCACCGGCGAGCGCTTCTCGGCCGCTAAGCCGGCGCTGGGCAGGGCGGCGAAGGCGGCCAGGGCGGCGGCCCCGGTGATCAGGGTGCGGCGGGCCAAAATACTGGGGTTGGGGGCGGTATCCACTGGGCTTCCTCCGGCGCGTCTAACGCACGATTTGCCTTAGCGGTAGCATGGGTGACACCGGTGACAATCCACTAATTCGGTCGCTATTGGCTAGGCTTACGCGCAGCGCGAGCAAAACGGGGGCGATCGTGTTGGACAACAATCGCGGAAGCTTTTCGAGCCCGCCCGCCCACCGGGGGCAGTGGCGCGGGTGGCCGCGCTACTCGTCGGGGCAGGCGACAGGCTTCAAGGGCTTGATGTCCTGGGCCGTGATGACCGCCCGGCGAGCTGTGATCAAGATGAAATTTACGAACGTAGTCCCCTAGAGCGCCGCCACCGCCGCGGCGTGGTCGGCGATCACGGCCTTGGTCGAGGCGTCGTTGTCGAAGACGCCGTACAGGCCCTGCTCCTCCTGGGGCGGGTCGCCGACGAAGCTCTTGTCGCCGTGTACGAACCAGGCGTCCGGGTGCTGGGCGCGGCCCTCGCCGTTCCAGGCCCAGAAGTTGGTGCCGGCGATCGGGCCGCCCGCCTTCATGTCGTCCAGCGCGAGGCCGTAGATGGTCTTGTAGAAGCGGTCCTTGTCCGCGGTGGGCGAGTTCGGCACGAATGACCGCTCTTCGCGGATCAGGCCGAACTCCTCGATGACCAGCGGCTTGTTCATCGACTTGGCCAGGGCGATGTGGCGGGTGACATAGTCGCGGCACTTGGCCTCGCCGTCGGCATAGGTGGCGGGCTGGTTCTTGACGTCGATCCAGCCCCAGTTGTTGGGCCAGACGTGCAGGGTCAGGTAGTCGATGGTCGCGGGTTTGTGAGCCTCGACCACGCAGGTCTCGCTGTGCAGGCACCCCATGCTGCCCTCGCTGCCGGTGCTGACCAGGTGCTTGGGATCCAGGGTCTTGATGATCGTCGAGACCTCGCTGATCCACTTGTAGTAGGTCGGCAGGTTCTTGTTACCGAACTCATCGGTGCCGCCCGGGCGCGGCTCGTTGGCCAGCTGCCAGGCCATGATGGTCGGGTCGTCGCGATAGGCCTTGCCGGTGACACTGTTCCGCCGCCCGACCAGCCCCATCAGGTAACGACGGAACAGGGCGTTGGCCTTCTGGTCGCCGTAGAAGCGGCCCGAATAGTCCGGGAACTCCGGCCACGGATGGGCCGGGTCGCCTTGCTGGAACCAGGGGCCATTGCCGACCCAGTTCAGATAGGCCGGCATGCCGCCAGACCAGTCCCAGAAGTTGTTGACGTAGATCACCGCCTTCATGTCGCGCGCGGCCATCTCGGCCAGCAGGACGTCCAGGCCCTTCAGCAGGTCCTGGTCGTAGACGCCGGGCTTTTCCTGGAAGGTCGGGGCGACGGCGGCCTTGGCGGGCGAGCGCTCGCCCGCGCCCAGCACCCGCAGGTTGGTGACGCCCAGGGCCTTCAGCCGGTCCAGTTCGCGCTTGAGGCGTTCGCGGTCGCCCGTGGCGCCAGGCGAGCCCAGCCAAGCGCCGTACCACAGGTTCGCGCCGGTAAAGCGGTAGGGCTTGCCGTCCAGGACCAGGCGGCCGTCCTTGACCGCGACGAAGCCTCTAGGCGGGGCGGCCGGTTTCTTGGCTGCGCCGAAGGCCGGCGCGGCGAGCAGGCCGGCGGCCGCGCCGCCCAAGAGAAAGCGTCTGCTGAGCATCCTGGAGTCCCCCGTAACCTTGTTTTACGGGAGCCTAGCCGAGGGCGGGCCGAGGGGAAAGGCGATTAAATAAAGATGATGAAAGAAATGCCGATCTCAGCGCTTCGCTGTGTGAGCGACGGTCCAGTCGACGATCGTCGCGAGCGCGTTCGGGGCGATGGTTTCCTCGATATTGGGGTACTCGCCTGGCGCGCCGGTGCGGGCGGTCTGGAAGAGGTGGTTCAGGTCCGGCAGCACCAGGGTCGTCGCGTCGGCATTGCCGGCCAGGGCCGCCTTGATCGCCGGGATGTTCACCGCCGCCGAGACCTGCATGTCCTTGGCGCCGTTGATCGCCAGGACCGGCGCGCGGACCTGGGCCAGGGCTTGGGCGGGGTCCACCGTCAGGAAGGTGCGATACCAGGCCGAGTTGATTAGGGCGGCGTTGCCCTCGGCCGCCTGCGGATTGCCGCCTCCGGAGAACAGCTTGAGCAGCTGCGGCCTGGCCTTGGCCTCGTCGGGCTCGGCCCGGACGATGGCGTTGGCGGTCTCGACCAGCTTGGCCTGCTGGCTGGCGGCCTTCTCTCCGGCCCCCGAGGACACGTAGATGTCGTGATACTGCCGGGGCAGGACCTGATCGCCGGGCACGCCC
The DNA here is from genome assembly GCF_058681635.1 of Caulobacter sp. ALps2. Taxonomy (NCBI): domain Bacteria; kingdom Pseudomonadati; phylum Pseudomonadota; class Alphaproteobacteria; order Caulobacterales; family Caulobacteraceae; genus Caulobacter; species Caulobacter sp. ALps2. The sequence continues at coordinate 614,662 of NZ_CM178743.1, read as the reverse complement.
GTGCCGGCCATCAGCACGATGAAGGCGAGGCGCGGATCCTTGGCGGCGACCAGCGGCGCGATGATCCCGCCTTCGCTGTGGCCGATCAGGCCGACGCGCGCCGGGTCTATGTCCTTGCGGCCGCGGAGATAAGCGACCCCGGCGGCGACGTCGGTGGCGAAGTCCAGCGTGGTGGCCTTGGCGAAATCGCCGGGCTGCGAGCCGCCGACCCCGCGATCGTCGACGCGCAGCACCGCCACGCCGCGCTGGGTCAGGGCGTCTGCCAGCACCAGGAACGGCTTGTGGTCGAACAGGGTCTCGTCGCGGTCCTGCGGGCCCGAGCCGGTGATCAGCAGGGCCACCGGGAACGGCCCCTCGCCCGGCGGCAGGGTCAGGGTCCCGGCTAGGGTCAGGCCCGAGGCCGGGTTCGTGTAGGCGACATCCTCGGCGCGGTAGGGGAAGGGCGGCTTGGGCGTCTGCGGTCGCTTGGGCGCGACGATGGCCCGCGGCGTGCGCTCCAGCCGCAGCGGCAGGCGTCCGCCGTTCTGCACCCACTCGCCCGAGATCGACTTGCGGTCGGAGGCGACCGTGCCTTCGTAGGTTGCGGCCGGCGTGGTCAGGGTGACGGTCAGCTGGTCGCCGGCCAGGGTCGCGGTCGCTTTCAGGCCGGCCGCCTTCTGGGCCGGACTGTCGACGCTGGCGGTCCCGTCGGCCTGCAAGTGGAAGACCAGCGGCAGCTTCACCCCGACGTCCAGGGTCCCGTACCAGTCGCCGGCGACCGGCGCGATCTGGGCGGAGGCGATGGCGGGCGCGAGCAGGGCGGCGGCGAACGCGGCGCGAGGCAGGAAACGCATGTGGCTCTAGGACTCCCCGGACTTTGGGGGAGGATGATCATGGGGAGAGCCTGGCGTCTACCGTCGCTCAAGGCCATGCCAGATCCGCGAGATCGAGACACTGTCCGCATCGACCTCGTAGCGGATCACATAGCGTGCGCCACCGAATGGCACGACCAACTCCCGGATCCCTTCGCCGACCGGCCGCCCGCGTTCCGAGTAGTCGACCAAGGCTGCGAAATGGACATCCAGGACCGAGATCAACCTCAGCGCGGCATGAGGGTTCTTTTCGAAGAGCCAGTCGTGAAGCCGCTCGATGTCGAGCTCTGCCGCCGCCGAGAAGTAGAGTTGGCGGTGCAGAGGGCTAGCGACGGTGGCGCGCCAGAAGGCGGTCGCGCACTTCGGTCCAGGGGGTCAGCTCGCCCGTGCGCTTGGCTTGATCGAGGATGGCGCGATCGATGGCCGGATCGGGATCAATCGTCGGATTGGCGGCCAGTTCGATTTCGCGATCAATCAGGAGCGTGGCGTAGTCTTCCGGAGACATATCCAAGTGATCCGCCAAAGCCTTCAGCTTTTCGGCTTGCTCAGCGCTAATGTGGATGTCGAAACCGTCGGCCATGGACGAAGGGTCTCGCCCATGGCCTTCGAGGTCAAGATCAGAGATTCAACAGCGCCGGGTCGCCGCCCTGGGCGGTGATGTTGACGCTGGTCGCGCGTTCCACGGCGAAGCGGAGCAGGGCGTGGGGGCCGCCAGCCTTGGGGCCGGTGCCCGACAGGCCCTCGCCGCCGAACGGCTGGACGCCGACGACAGCGCCGGTCATCGAGCGGTTGACATAGGCGTTGCCAGCCGGGACCAGGCGCTGGACGTCGGCCGCGAAGCTCTCGATCCGCGAGTGGATGCCCAGGGTCAGGCCGTAGCGGCGGGCCGCCAGGGCGCCGGCGACCTCGTTGAGGTGCTCTGGCTTGTAGCGGACCACGTGCAGGATCGGGCCGAACACCTCGCGCTCCAGGAAGTCGGCGGCGGGGATCTCGGCCAGGACCGGGGCGAAGAAGGTCCCGTCGGCCGGCGCGGCCAGCGCATGCAGCACCTTGGCCTCCTTCTTCAGGCGGACGTGGTGTTTCTCCAGAGCGTCCTTGGCCTCGGCGTCGATGACCGGGCCGACGTCGGTGACGGCCAGGGCCGGGTCGCCGACGACCAGGGCGTCCATGGCGCCCTTCAGGCCGTCGATGATGTGCTCGGCGGTGTCCTCCGGCAGGAACAGCAAGCGCAGGGCCGAGCAGCGTTGGCCGGCGGACCCGAAGGCCGAGACGATGACGTCGTCGATGACCTGCTCGCGCTGGGCGGTGGTGTCGACGAACATGCCGTTGAGACCGCCGGTCTCGGCGATGAACGGCACGATCGGGCCCTGGCGCTGGGCGAGGGTCTGGTTGATGCGCCAGGCGGTGTCGGTGCCGCCGGTGAAGGCCACGCCGTCCAGGCCCTCGTGGCTGGTCAGGGCCGCGCCGACGGTCTCGCCGCGGCCCGGCAGCAGGGCCAGCAGGCGCGAGTCCAGGCCGGCGGCGTGATAGAGCTTCACGGCCTCGAAGGCGATCAGCGGGGTCTGCTCGGCGGGCTTGGCCAGCACGGCGTTGCCGGCGGCCAGGGCGGCGGCGATCTGGCCGGTGAAGATGGCCAGCGGGAAGTTCCACGGGCTGATGCAGACGAAGACGCCGCGCCCGGCCAGGCGCAGGGTGTTGGTCTCGCCGACCGGACCTTTCAGAACCTCGCCAGCGCCGAACTGATCCTCGGCCAGCGCCGCGTAGTAGCGGCAGAAGTCGACGGCCTCGCGGACCTCGGCGACGCCGTCGCTCAGGGTCTTGCCGGCTTCGCGGGCCAGGATGGCGATCAGGCGGTCGATGTTGCTCTCGAGCGCGTCGGCCATGGCGCGCAGGACCTTGGCGCGGGCCGGGCCGCCGGCCTGGTCCCAGGCCGGTTGCGAGGCGCGAGCCAGGCGGAAGGCCTCGTCGATCTGCGGGATCTGGGCTTCGGAGACCGCGCCGACGGTCTTGTGCTCGTCGGCGGGGGCGACGACCGCCAGCGGCGGGCCGCCGGCCGTGACCTTGCCGCCGACCAGCGGGCCGGCCGACAGGGTCACGCCGTCCAGGGCGGCGACGGCCGTTTCGAGGCGTTCGCGGTCGGCCTTCACCGACAGGTCCAGACCGGCGCTGTTCTTGCGGCGCGGGCCGTAGACCTCGATTGGCGTCGGGATCTTGGCGTGGCGTTCGGGGTGGGCTTCGACGGTGTCGATCGGGTCGGTGACGACCTTCTCGACCGGGACGCGCTCGTCCAGCAGGGCGTGGACGAAGCTGGTGTTGGCGCCGTTCTCCAGCAGGCGGCGGACCAGATAGGGCAGCAGGTCCTCGTGACCGCCGACGGGCGCATAGGCCCGCAGGGTGATGCCGTCATAGAGGTCGTCGGCGGCCTTATACAGAGCCTCGCCCATGCCGTGCAGGCGCTGGTGCTCGATACGGACGCCGGCGTTCTTGGCCATGCGGACCACGGCCGCCAGGGTGTGGGCGTTGTGGGTGGCGAACTGGGCGTAGAGGTGCGGAGCGGCCTCGATCAGGGCCTTGGCGCAGACCAGGTACGACAGGTCGGTGGCCGGCTTGGTCGTATAGACCGGATAGTCCGGACGGCCGGCGACCTGGGCGCGCTTGATCTCGCTGTCCCAATAGGCGCCCTTGACCAGACGGACCATCAGGCGACGGCCGGTCTCTTCCGAGAGCGTCTTCAGACGGGCGATCACCTCGCCGCAGCGCTTCTGATAGGCTTGGACGGCCAAACCGAGGCCCGTCCACTGGCCCAGCTCCGGCTCGCGGCACAGGCGGTCCAACAGCTTCAGCGACAGCGCCAGGCGGTCGGCCTCTTCGGCGTCGATGGTGAAGTTGATGTTGTGACGGGCCGCGATCAAGGCCAGGCGCAGGGTGCGGGGATAGAGCTCCTCCCACACGCGGTCCTCGTGCGTGGCTTCGTAGCGCGGGCACAGGGCCGACAGCTTGACCGACACGCCGTGACCGGCTTCCGGACCGGCGCCCTTCGACAGCTTGCCGACCGTCTGAATCGCGTCGGCATAGGCCTTTTCATAACGTTCGGCGTCGGCGGCGGTGCGGGCGCCTTCGCCCAGCATGTCGAACGAGCACATGGTGTCTTCGTTGGCGGCGCGCTTGATGGCGGCCTCGATCGTCCGACCCAGGACGAACTGTTCGCCCATGATGCGGATGGCCTGGCCGACGGCGGCGCGGATCACCGGCTCGCCCACGCGGCCGGCCAGCTTCTTGATGAAGCCCGGAAGGTCGTTCTTGGCCTCGTCGTCGGGCTCGACGATCTTGCCAGTCAGCATCAGGCCCCAGGTCGAGGCGTTGACGAACAGGCTGTCGCTGCCGCCCAGGTGGCTGGCCCAGTCGGCCGAGCCGATCTTTTCGGCGATCAGCTTGTCGCGGGTGTCGTCGTCGGGGGTGCGCAGCAGGGCCTCGGCCAGGCACATGAGCGCGAGGCCCTCGCGGGTGCCCAGGCTGAATTCCTGCAGGAAGCTTTCGACCACGCCCTGCTTGCGGACGCTGCGGCGGGCGCCGCGGACCAGGGCCTCGGCCTCGGCGCGGACGGCGGCGCGGTCCTCGCTGGACAAGGGCTTGGCGGCCAGCAGGTCGGCGATCACGGCGGTCTCATCGCGATACTTGCCGTTATCCAGGCTGTCCCAATGGGCCAAGTCGGTCATGGTCGGTCCTTCGTTAGAATATCATCGGTCTAACTTGGCTTCGACAGAAGGTGCTTCGTTTGTTGAAGTGGCGGTCCGTATCTTCTTCGGTGAAAGCGCGAAAAACGTTCATCCGCTCCAGCGGGCGCGACCGCGTGACGCGGCAAATGCGCGGCGAGCATGCTCTGGAAGTGGGGAGGCCGAAAGTGGGGAGGGAGGAAGGGGTGCGGCTTTTGGGGGGAGCGCTCGCACCCCTTCCTCTCTTGCGCGACGCCCTGGGGGAGGGGGGATGGGCGTCGCGTAGGTTCCAGACGACCGGTGGCTGACCGGGCCGCTCACGCCTTCAGGAGGAGGGGAGCGCAAGCAGCACTGGAACGATTGGAGGTGTAACGCTAAGCTTGCCGAAGGTGCTACGTTTGTGAGCGCTACTTTTCGAAGCTTCTTCGGGGAAATCGCGCCATGTCCATTTCCGCTCTGGATGACACCGATCGCCGGCTGTTGAAGGTTCTGCAGGCCGACGGCCGCATCACCAACGCCGAGCTGGCCAAACGCTGCAACCTGTCGCCGGCGGCCACCTTCGATCGCGTGCGCCGCCTGCGCGAGCGCGGCTACATCACCGGCTACGCGGCCCTGCTGGACCCGGCCAAGGTCGACCGCGCCCTGCTGATCTTCGTCGAGGTGGTGCTGGAGCGCACGACGGGCGAGGTGTTCGAGGACTTCGCCGCCGCCGTTCGCCGCGCGCCCGAGATCCTGGAATGCCACATGGTGGCCGGCGGCTTCGACTACCTGATCAAGGCCCGGGTGCGTGATATGGAGGCGTACCGGAACTTCCTGGGCGACATTCTGGTCAAGATGCCCGGCGTGCGCGAGACGCGGACCTATGCGGTGCTCGAGGAGGTCAAGAGCACCGTGCAACTGCCGCTCTAGCGCTTTTCCCGCTCCCGGAAGGCCGCGACCTTGGCCCTGTTGCCGCAAGCGCTCATCGAGCACCAGCGGCGGTCGCCCTTGCGGGACGTATCCAGGAACAGAATGGCGCGGACCGGCCCCTGACATTGCCGGCTGATCGTCGATGCGACCGGCCGCTACAGCCTGCGGATCTTCAAGAGCGAGCGCACCCGGCTTCGCCTCGGGCGACAAGAAGCGTGGCGCGCCGCAGGAATATGCCGACGCCGCCCCGGGCTCCTCGACCCACTACGGCGTGATCACCCTCGACGAAGCCGCCCACCAGCTGGTGTTCAAGATCGAGGGCGCGTCGTTCAAGAACTGGGAGGGCACGACCCAGCGCCGGACCTACGAGCTCGAGGGCGACGCCCTAGGCTCGCGCGTCCCGGCCGCGCCAGATGGCAACGTGCCGATCTCGGAGTGGAAGCGGGAGCGGTAGGCAGCGTCCGAAACTGGGTGGAACGGGCGGCTCCAGGGATGGGGGGAGGAGCACGCCCGTTCCGTTCGCGACCATCGGGGTGGGGGATGATGGCCAGCGAACTTCCCCGGATGGGCCTCCGGGGAAGGGCTGTAGAGCCTGTCCATTTCGGATCCGCGATCCGAAATGGATAAACAGGCTCGTTTCAAAGAACAGGAGCGTGGCGAGCCACGCTCCGACTTACGAGGCGGCCGGAGCGCCGCCGCCGAGGGTCTTGTAGAGAGTGACCAGGTTGGTGGCCCGGGCTAGGCGCGCGGTGATCAGGCCCTGCTGGGCCGAGTACAGCGTGCGCTGGCTGTCCAGCAGCGTCAGGGCGCTGTCGAGGCCGGCGTCACGGCGCTGCTGCGACAGGCGCTGGCTGTCGGTGGCCGCCACCACGAGGCGCTCCTGGGCGGTCAGGCGGTCGGTGACCGTCTGGCGCACGGACAGGGCGTCGGAGACCTCGCGGAACGCCGTCTGCACCGACTTCTCGTAGGTCGCCACGGCGATGTCGCGGTTGGCCTTCGAGACGCTCAGATTGGCCACATTGGCTCCGCCGGCGAAGATCGGCAGGGTGATCGAGGGCGTGAAGCTCCAGGCCTTGGTGCCGCCCTTGAACAGCCCGTCCAGGTCGCCGCTGGCCGAGCCGTACGAGCCGGTCAGGGCGATGCGCGGGAAGAAGGCCGCGCGGGCCGCGCCGATATTGGCGTTGGCGCCCTGCAGCTGATGCTCGGCCGCCAGCACGTCGGGACGACGCGCCAGCACGTCCGACGGCACGCCCGCCGGCAGGTCGGCCAGGATCTGCGCCGAGGCCAAGTCCGCCGAGGGAAGCAGCGTGTCGGGCACATTGCCGCCGGTCAGCAGGGTCAAGGCGTTGAGGTCCTGGGCGACCTGGGCGGTGTAGACCGCCACGTCGCTGCGGGCCGTTTCGGCCTGGACCTGGGCGTTGCGCAGGGTCGCCAGCGAGCCGACGCCGCCATCGACCTGCTGCTGGGTCAGGCGCAGCGTGTCCTCGCGGGTGCCAAGCGTGCTCCGGGCCAGGGTCAGGCGTTCCTGGTCGGCGGCCAGGGTCAGCCAGGCGTTGGCCGTCTCGGCGATCAGGCTGACGCGCACCGAGCGGGCGGTCTCCCGCTGGGCCAGGAAGGCCTGCAGGGCCTGGGCGTTCAGGCTGCGGACGCGGCCGAACAGGTCCAGCTCATAGGCCGTGAATCCGATCGTGGCGGTATAAGCCTCGATCTCCATCGCCGTGCCGATCTGCGAGGTCGCCGCCGGGGTGTGGCTGCGTTGCTCGCTGAGCGTGCCGTTGATGCCCGGGAACAGGGCCGAGCGCTGGACGCCGTACTGGCCGCGGGCCTTCTCGATGTTCAGCACCGCCACGCGCAGGTCGCGGTTCTGCTTGAGGGCCAGGTCGACCACGCCTTGCAGGCGCGGATCGACCAGCACCTGGCGCCAGTCGAGGTCGGCGGCCGAGACGGAAGCCGCGGGCTCGGCGCTCGGCGTGGACCAGGCCTGGGCCACCGGCAGGGTCGGACGCTTGTAGTCCGGGGCCATGGTGCAGGCGCTGACCGCCGTGGAGGCCAGCAGGATCAGGGTGAGGTTACGCGGCATGATCAGTGGGCCTCCGTCGACGGAGCTTCGCCGGTGGCGGCGACGGCTTCGTCATGGCCCCGTTCTTGTGGGCCCTTGTGCTTGGGTTTGAAGATCCGCTCGACCAGCACGAAGAACAGCGGGACGAAGAAGATCGCCAGGATGGTGGCCGACAGCATGCCGCCGATCACGCCGGTGCCGATCGCGTGCTGGCTGCCCGAGCCCGCGCCGTTGGAGATGGCCAGGGGCAGCACGCCGAACACGAAGGCCAGCGAGGTCATGATGATCGGCCGCAGGCGGATGCGGACGGCCTCGACCGTCGCCTCCACCAGGCCCATGCCCTTCTCGTACAGGTCCTTGGCGAACTCGACGATCAGGATGGCGTTCTTGGACGCCAGGCCCATGGTCGTCAGCAGGCCGACCTGGAAGTAGATGTCGTTGCTGAGGCCGCGCAGGGTGGTTGCCAGCAGGGCGCCGACGATGCCCAGCGGGATGACCATGATCACCGACAGCGGGATCGACCAGCTCTCGTAGAGGGCCGCCAGCAGCAGGAACACCACCAGGATCGAGATGCCGTACAGGGCGGGCGCCTGGTTGCCAGACTCCAGTTCCTGGGCCGACAGCCCGGTCCACTCGTAGCCGATGCCCGGGGGCAGCTGGGCGGCGATCTTTTCCATGGCCTTGATCGCGTCGCCCGAGCTCTTGCCCGGGGCCGGCGAGCCCTGGATGTTCAGCGACGACAGGCCGTTGTAGCGCTCCAGGCGCGGCGAGCCGTAGATCCAGTGCGTGGTGGCGAACGACGAGAACGGCGCCATCGTGCCGCTGCTGGTGCGGACGTACCAGTTGTTCAGGTCTTCCGGACGCATGCGGTAGGGCGCGTCGGCCTGGACATAGACCTTTTTGACCCGGCCGCGATCGATGAAGTCGTTGACGTAGGCGCCGCCCCACGCGGCGCTGAGCGCGGCGTTGATGTCGGCGGTGGTCAGGCCCATCGCCCCGGCCTTGGCTTGGTCGATGTCGATCTTCAGCTGCGGAGTGTCGTCCTGGCCGTTGGGGCGAACCCCGGCCAGGGTCGGATCCTGGGCGGCCATGCCCAGCACCTGGTTGCGCGCGGCGACCAGGGCCTCGTGGCCGACGCCGCCGATGTCCTGAAGCTGGAAGTCGAAGCCCGACGAAGTGCCCAGTTCCGGCACGGCCGGCGGCACGATCGCGAAGACCATGGCGTCACGGATCTGCATGAACTTGCCCATGGCGCGGCCGGCGATGGCCGGGGCCTTGAGATTGGCGGCCTTGCGCTCTTCGAAGTCCTTCAGGCGGATGAAGGCCAGGCCCGCGTTCTGGCCGGCGCCGGCGAAGCTGAAGCCGGCGACGGTGAAGACGGCCTGAACCGACTCCTTCTCGTCGACCAGGAAGTGGCTGCGCACGGTGTCGAGCACGGCCTGAGTGCGTTCTTCCGGCGCGCCGGGCGGCAGCTGGACGATGGTGAACATCGTCCCCTGGTCTTCCTCGGGCAGGAAGGCGCTGGGCAGGCGGATGAACAGGAAGCCCATGACCAGGATGACCACGCCATAGGCGACCATCCAGCGACCGCTCTTGCCGAGCAGGTTGCGGACCGTGCCTTGATAGCGGCCGCTAACGTCGTCGAAGCTGCGGTTGAACCAGCCGAAGAAGCCGGTCTTGTGCTCCTTGTGGCCCTTCTCGACGGGCTTGAGCAGGGTGGCGCACAGGGCCGGGGTCAGGATCAGGGCGACCAGCACCGACAGGCCCATGGCCGAGACGATGGTGATCGAGAACTGACGGTAGATCACGCCTTGCGAGCCGCCGAAGAACGCCATGGGCACGAACACCGCCGACAGCACCAGGGCGATACCGATCAGCGCGCCGGTGATCTCGTTCATCGACTTGCGGGTGGCCTCGACGGGGCTGAGGCCCTCTTCTTCCATCACGCGCTCGACGTTCTCGACCACGACGATGGCGTCGTCGACCAGCAGGCCGATGGCCAGCACCAGGCCGAACATGGTCAGGGTGTTGATCGAGTAGCCGAACAGCGACAGCACCCCGAAGGTGCCCAGCAGCACCACCGGCACGGCGATGGTCGGGATCAGGGTGGCGCGCCAGTTCTGCAGGAACAGGAACATGACGATGAAGACCAGCACGATGGCTTCGAGCAGGGTCTTGACCACTTCCTCGATCGACAGCTTCACGAACGGCGTCGAGTCGTAGGGGATCACATAGCGGAAGTTGGCCGGGAAGTTCTTCTCCAGCTGGGCCATCCGCGACTTGATGGCGTCGGCGGTGTTCAGCGCGTTCGCGCCCGGGGCCAGGCGGATGGCCAGGCCGGCGGCGGGCTTGCCGTTGTACTTGGCGCCGAAGCCGTAGCTTTCCGCGCCCAGCTCGACCCGCGCGACGTCACGCAGGTGAACGGTGGCGCCGCCGGGGCTGTTCTTGACGATAATGTCCTCGAACTGGGCCGGAGTGGTCAGGCGCGACTGGGCCGTGATCGTGGCGTTCAAGGCGGTGCCGGGCAGGTTGGGCACGCCGCCCAGCTGGCCGGCCGAGACCTGGGCATTCTGAGCCTTGATCGCGGCGATGACGTCGGCGGGGGTCAGGTTGTAGCTGGTCAGCTGGTTGGGGTTCAGCCAGATACGCATGGCGTATTGCGCGCCGAACAGCTGGACCTCGCCCACGCCGTCGACACGGCTCAGGGGGTCTTGCAGGTTGCTGGCGATATAGTCGGCCAGGTCGGTGTTGGTGGTCTTCGGGTCATCGGAATACATGCCGACGATCAGCAGGAAGTTCCGCGCCGACTTGGCGACGGTCAGGCCCTGCTGCTGCACTTCCTGCGGCAGGAGCGCGGTGGCCGTCTGCAGCTTGTTCTGGACCTGCACCTGGGCGATGTCGATGTTGGTGCCGGCCTTGAAGCTCAGGGTCGTGGTGGCCGCGCCCGAGCTGTCGCTGGTCGACGACATGTAATCCAGGCCGTCCAGGCCCTTCATCTTCTGCTCGATGACCTGGGTGACGCTGTCCTCGACGGTCTTGGCCGAGGCGCCGGGATAGATGGCGCTGACCGAGACCTGGGGCAGGGCGATGTCGGGATACTGGGCGATCGGCAGCGTGCGGATGGCCAAGGCCCCCGCCAGCATGATCACGATCGCGACGACCCACGCGAAGATAGGCCGGTCGATGAAAAAGCGGGAAAGCATGACGGGCCGGCCTTAGCGTTGAGCTTGAGCGGTGATGGGGACGGCCTTGACCGGCGCGCCGGGGCGGACCTTCTGCAGGCCTTCGACGATGACCTTGTCGCCGACGTTCAGGCCGCTGGTGATCAGCCACTTGTCGCCGACCGTCTGAGAGGCGGTGACCGGACGCGGCGAGACCGCGCCCTTGGCGTCGACGATCTGGACGATGGCGTTGCCCTTCGGATCGCGGCTGACGGCGGCCTGCGGGATCAGGATGCCGCCGTTGGCCACGCCCTTGTCGAGCACGGCGCGGACGTACATGCCCGGCAGCAGCACGCCGTTGGGGTTGTCGAAGATGGCGCGCAGCACCACCGAGCCCGTGGTCGGATCGACGGTCACGTCCGAGAACTCAAGGCGACCGGCGACGGGATAGGTCGAGCCGTCTTCCAGCTTCAGGGTCACCCGGGCCGAGCCCGAACGGCCCAGCTTGCCGCTGTTGAACTGAGCTTGCAGCTTCAGCAGCTCGGCCGAGGTCTGGGTCAGGTCGACATAGACTTTCGACAGGTCCTGCACCGTCGCCAGCGGCGTGGCCTGGCTGGCGGTGACCAGGGCGCCCGGCGTCACGGCGCTCTTGCCGATGCGGCCCGAGATCGGCGCCGCGACCTTGGTGTAGTTCAGGTTGATGCGGGCGGTGTCCAGCGCGGCCTTCTGAACGGCCACGGCGGCGGCCGTCTGGGCGGCGGCGGCCTGGGCGTCGTCATTGTCCTGCTTGGAGACCGCGCCGCTCTCGACCAGGGTCTTGTAGCGGTCGGCCTTCAGCTTGGCGGCGGTCGCGGTCGCCTGGGCCTGGGCGAGGGCGGCGGCGGCGCTGTTGACGCTGGCCTGATAGGTCGCCGGGTCGATCTGGTACAGTGACTGGCCGGCGCGGACGAACGAACCTTCCTGGAACAGGCGCGACTTGATCACGCCGCCCACCTGCGGGCGCACTTCCGAGACCAGATAGGCCGAGGTGCGGCCGGACAACTCACTGGTTAGGCCGACTTGCTGGCTCTGGGCGACGACGTAGCCGACCTCGGTCGGGCCGCCAGCGCCCATGCCGCCGGCGCCGCCTTTCTGGCCACAGGCCGCGAGGGTGAGGGCGATGGCGGCGAGCCCCACGGTCGCGACCGTGGCGGAGCGTTGGAAGTGCATATTTGACCCCGGATGCGATGGCTGCGTGAGCTATTGCTCTTGACGAAGCCGGCATGATGAACAATCTGAGAATGAACGTTCATTCTCAAGCGGGCTGGACATAGGAGCGGTACTGTCGCAAGTCAACCTCCCCAGCAAAAGCTTCGGCTGACCTAACGGAAATGTAATGCCGACCGGAATTTTCAATGGTTGACGAGACACAATCGGGTCGTCCTTCGCCGGAATCGCGTCGTCAGCAGATTCTGGACGCGGCTTGCGAGCGCGTGAGGCAGTCGGGCTTCCATGGCGCCAGCATGGCGGACATCGCCAAGGCCGCCGGTCTCAGCGTCGGGCAGATCTACCGATATTTCGAGAACAAGGAAGCGATCATCGCCGCCATCGTGGCCCAGGACCTGGCCGAGATGCGCGACAAGTTCGCCGAGATGGAGAGCCGCCCGGGCACCCTGGGCGACGCCATCGACGAGCACCTGCCCGAAGGCGTCGACAAGTGTTTCGACCAGCGCCGCGCGGCCCTGGCCCTTGAGGTCGTGGCCGAGGCGGCCCGCAATCCCAAGGTCGCCGCCATCGTCCGCGAGGCCGACCAGCAGGAACGCGCACTGGCCAGGACCATGATGGAGCGCGACCGCAAGCCCGAATGGAGCGAGGACGAGTTCCAGGCCCGATGCGAGGTCATCGGCCTGATCTTCGACGGCCTGCTGATGCGCGCGGTCAACCACCCCGACCTCAACCGCGAGGCCCTGACGGCGGTCCTGCGCTCGACCATCCGGCACCTGCTGAGCTAGGGGTTGTGGCGGAAATTCGCCAATGAATTCATAGCTTAAGCATGAATTTTCGCGACGTCCGGTCGCATGGCGGAGGCGCGTTAACCAATCCATATCTGCCGGCCATTGGTTCAACGGCGGAAAGTCTCCCATGACCGCATCGATCGCGAAGACGTCCGCCGCCCTGCGCTGCGCCCTGGGCCTGGCGGTTGTCTTCGCGCCGATGGTGGTGGCGGCCATGGAGCGCCCGGTCTCGCGCCAGCCGACCCAGCTGCCGATCGTCAAGCTGCTGGCCAGCATCGCCCCGGCCAAGGCCAAGCCCGTCATGCAGCTGGTCTGGAAAGGCGCCGACATCGACGGCGACGGGGCCAGCGACTTCGCCAATCCCACCGGCGCGGCCCCGCGCGGCCACGACGACTTCGGCGACGGCGAGTTTGGCGCCCGCCGCGACGGCGGAACCCGCGCCCACGAGGGCGTCGACTACATCGCCCAGGCCGGCCAGGCCGTCCACGCCCCGATGTCGGGCTACGTCACCAAGATCGGCTACGCCTATGCCGGCGACACCGAGCTGAAGTTCGTCGAGATCACCAATCCGGCGCTGGGCTACGCCGCCCGCGCCTTCTACGTGAGCCCGGGTGTTGAGCTGGGCCAAACGGTCCGCCTGGGCGACACGATCGGCAAGGTCGAGAGCCTGCAGGACCATTACCCCGGCATCACCGACCACGTGCACCTGGAGATCCTGGCCCCCGGCGGGGATCGGGTGAACGCGGCGGGGCTGATCGCGCCGACGATGGTGGCGGTGGCGGAGGCCGAGGCTTCAGGGGACTAGTCCTCAAAAGTCGGCAGTCATCGAGTTGCGGTCCTAATGTGAGGCTCGCTATTGTCGAGTCATTCAGCGGCTCGTCAGAGCCGCCAAGGGGGGCGGATGGCCGACAATATCACGAGCGTGACGGCGCTAAGTGGCGAGACGTCCGCGACCACGATCTACATCCCGGGTGCCCAGACCGTTATCTATTCGATTACCGGCGGCGCGGATCAGGCGCTGTTCACCCTTGGTCGCGACGGCAACCAGTTGCCAAGCGCCACCCGGCTATCGTTCAGCCAGCGACCTGACTTTGCTCATCCGGCGGATGTCGGGGGAGACAACATCTATGAGGTGGAGGTGACGGCCACCTACGGCGCAATCACTCAGACGACGCTCTATAAGATCGCGGTTGTTGCGGACGATTACCGTGGCGATACGTCCGCGGCCGCGGTGATCCCGACGGATGGAACTCTGGTTTCGGGCCGTATCAATGCGTTGAACGATCGGGACTGGTTCCGTCTGGTTTCGGATGGGTCTCCGCATCTGCTCGTCATGCATGGCGTGGGCGGCTACGAAATCTACAACGCGGACGGCTCCAGCAGAGAGTCGATGAGCAGCAGCCAGTCCATGGTCCTGCAGTTTCTCAGCCTGCCGGTCGGGACATACTTTTTCAGCGTCGGCGGCGCCTCGTACAACGCGATTGCGACGGGCGACTACACGGTTTCCCTGTCGCCTTCCGCGCCGGGCATGACTTTCGGGTCTGATGGAGATGACACTCGGACCGGAACCACGCTCGCCGACTTCCTATCGGGCAACGGTGGGAATGACATCCTAAATGGCATGGGCGGGAACGACGTCCTGGATGGCGGCAATGGCGATGACGTTTTGAGCGGAGGCGACGGCTCCGACCTGCTGATCGGCCGGAGCGGAAATAACAAGCTCGACGGCGGGAGCGGCTACGACGTGGCGGTCTTCGCTGGTCGGCAGTCCAACTATGTGGTGACGGCGACTAAGCAGGGATGGGAGGTGCGCGGGTACGATAGCGTGGACGTTCTGACGAACATTGAAGCGCTTGAATTCTCGGACAAGCTCGCCGCGCCCATAGCCCAGTTCATCCAAATCCCTACCACCCTCTCCACGCAAATCACGAGCATTCTTAGGGGAAGCGCTACGTCCGATGACAATGCGACGCTTGCCGCGCGCCTGGCTGGCGGGTTGGCCTTAGGCGACTTGACGGCCCAAGGTGCGCTTCAGGAGATCGTAAAAGCTGCCGGCGCGAGCACGAGCGTAGCAACACTAGCCTATGAGTTCTTCACGGGGAAAATTCCTGGCCAAGCTGGGATCGACTATCTTGTCTCGCCGACTGGACCGAATGCTAACAATCTCAACGGCACCTATTATCAGTCCTTCAACTTGGAGAACCGCTACATCAACTTTGCGGTCAATCTAGGCAAGGTGGGCGAAGGTGCCGCCAAGTTCACAACGGACTACGGGTCCCTGTCGCTATTCGATGCGACCCGGAAAGCCTACCTCGCGATCTTCGGTGGCACACCGACGGACGCGAAGGTTCATGCCCTAATCGACAGTCGAGTGGGCTATTTCGCAAGCTATGGCGGCGACGGTACGAGCGGGATTGGGACCAAGGCCGCTATGGTCGGTTGGCTGCTCGCCGAAGCGGTTAAAGCCGATGTCGGCGTAATGGCCAGAGCAAACGACGCTTGGCTGGCAGACCTAGCCGATGGCGCCGCGCCGTTCGCGATCGACATCCTCGACCCCGCCAAGGGGTACTACAAGGCGGACTTCATCTTCGGCGGCTAGCGCGCTGGACGTCACGGGAGCAGCTGCCGGCCCAGCTCCGGCACGACCTCCGCCAGCGCCTTCGCCACAATGGCCGAGAAGTAGTCCGCGCCCTCGGCGCCCACGTGGGTGTAGTCGAACACCGGCTTGAAGCTGCCCATGGCCGAGGGCGGCGAGGGCGGAGCCGCTGGCGGACGCGGCGGGACGACGGCGCCGGGGATGGCGGGTTCATAGAAGGCCGCGCCGGTGGTGGTGCCGGACTTGGCGGCCACCGCGACATCGGCCGGCGGCGGGGCTTCGCCGAGCTTCAACGCCTCGCCCGGGCCCATCGCCTGGACGGCGTCCTTGGACAGCTTGTGCAGGTCGACGAGCGGCGTCCTGGCCTCGGCGGCGACCTTGCGGATCGCGTCGGCCCAGGGGGCCAGGTCGTCATGGACCTGGCCGTCCTTGAACTGGCGACGGATCAGTGGGGTGAGCAGCACCGGCGTCGCGCCGGCCGCGCGGGCCTCGTCGACGAAGCGCCTGATGTTGGCCGGAAACTCGGTCGCCAGGTCCGTCGAGCGCTCGGGCCGGCCCGGCTGGTCGTTGTGGGCCAGCTGGATCAGGACGTAGGTCTTGGTAAAGCCCCCAGACGTCATCTCCTTCAGGGCCAGGGCCCACGAGCCCTCCTCGCGATAGGTCCGGGTGGAGCGCCCGCCGCGTCCCAGGTTCACGCAGGCGACGTTCGAGTTGACGTGCCGGGCGCAGAAGCTGCCGCCCCAGCCGCTGTTCACGGCCGTGGTGGAATCGCCCACGAGGACGATCTTCGGGGCCTTGAACATGGGTTCGGCGGCCTGGGCCTGAGCCCCGAACGGCGCCGCGATCAGCGCCGCCGCGAGGAAGGCGCCGCGCATCAGTCCAGCGCCCGATACTTGAAGTTCTTGAACCGCGCGGAGCCCTTGCCGGCCGCGTACAGGCCCGGCTTCAGCATCAGGAAGCCGCCGCGCACATTGTGGTGGTAGCCGCTGACTTCCATGCCGCGGTCGAAGCGCTTCCAGGTCTGGCCGCCGTCACCGCTGGTGTGGAAGCTGACGATGTGGCGGGTGTTGATCAGCTTCATCAACATCTTCGACCCGTGCGGGTTGGCGGGACGCCCGCGCTCGATGCCGTACTGGTGGGTGACGAAGTTCTTGGCGTCGAAGCCCAGGCCGCAATAGAGCTGGCGGTCGTAGAACAGGATCAGGCCGGCGCGGGTGTCGGGATCGATGTCGATCTCGCACTCGATCTCATAGGCTTGGTCGCCGTTGACGAAGATCAGCGGCGCGCCGCTGGACGGGGCCTCGCCGGCGCCCTTCAGGGTCATGACGCCATTGGCGCGGGTCAGGCGCTGGTGCTCGCCCGGCTTGGGGTCGAAGAAGTTCCACTGCACGCCGTACTTGTCGGTGGAGAAGTCGTCCGACAGCGCCATGCCGTGCGGGCCGGCCTTGCCGCCCTTGGGCTTGGGGATGGGTTGGGACAGGTCGCCGCCGCCCACGTCGAACCAGCCATCGTCGGTCCAGGTGACCGGGGCCAGCAGGGTCTGGCGGCCCAGGGTGTAATAGCCGTTCTCGTAGCCATGGTAGACGGTCCACCAGTCGCCCGGCGTCGGCCCCTCGACCAGCGTGGCGTGGCCGCGCGACCACCACTTCTCGCTGTTGTCGACGGTGCGCACGATCGGGTTGCGCGGATGGTCCTCCCAAGGGCCGGCCAGCGATTTGGCGCGGGCCACGATGACCATGTGGCCGGTCGGCGGTCCCGCCGTGCCGCCCACGGCGGTGATCATGTAGAAGTACTCGCCGCGCTTCATGACCTTGGGGCCTTCGGGCGAGAAGCCCTCGACGTCCCAGGTGTCCGGGTAGCGCCACGGATCATAGACGTGCTCGGGCTTGCCGACCGTCGACAGGCCGTCGGGCGCCAGCTTGATGCGGTCGCCGCCCGACAGGAACAGCCAGCGGTCGCCCTTCTCGTCGACGATGTGGCCGGGGTCGATGTAGCGGGGCAGCTTCAGGTCTACCGGCTCTGACCACGGGCCTTCGATCTTATCGGCCCAGATCACGTAGCTGGTGTTGTTGTTGGGCATCTTGGCCGGCAGGTAGATGTAGTAGCGGCCCTTGTGCTTGCAGATCTCGGGCGCCCAGATCGAGCCGACATTGGTCTTCAGCGTGGTGGTGACCGGCGTCCAGTTCACCAGGTCCTTGGAGCGCCAGATCAGCAGGCCCGGATAGGCGTCGAACGACGAGTGGGTCATGTAGTAGTCGTCGCCGTCCTTCAGGATCGACGGGTCGGGATGGTCGCCGGCCAGGATCGGGTTCAGGAACGTGCCGTCGCCCAAGTCGGCCTTGCGCTGGCCTTCGACGCCCTTGACCCAGGTCGGGCCGGTGGTCGCCTTGGCGGGCAAGAGGCCCATCTGCCTGGCCTCTACCGTGGCGGGCAGGGCGGCCAGGCCGGCGCCGGTCAGCAGCGAGCCCAGCGCGCCGCGACGATTGATATCGACCATGGGGTGTTCCTCCCGACGAGTACTTTGGTTGCGGTCACTTAGCGGCAAGCCGGTGACGCTGTCCACCGGTGTCATACTTTGTTGCAGTTGATTTCTATGAAGTTTTTCAGAAGCGCTACAACGGGCTTTAACAACGTTCCGCCCGGAAAATCCGCACAAAAAAACGCCCGGGAGATGACCCCGGGCGTTCTGTTTCGTCGGTGACGGCGAGCCTTAGCCCTCCATCGCCTCCAGTTCCTTGCCACGGGTTTCGTGGATCAGTTTCTGGACCAGGAAGAACGAGACCACGGCGCTGGCGGCGTAGAAGCCATAGGTCGCCGACAGGCTCAGCTTGGCCATGGCCGGGAAGCTGAACGAGATGGCGAAGTTGGCCATCCACTGGGCGAAACCGGCGATGGCCAGGGCCGAGCCGCGCATCTGGTTCGGGAACATTTCGCCCAGCATGACCCACATGACCGGACCCCAGGAGAGGTTGAAGAAGATCACGTACAGGTTGGCGGCGACCAGGGCGATCGGGCCGACGCTGCCGTCCAGGTGCAGGGCGCCGTTGACCGTGGTGGCGGTCGAGAAGCACCAGGTCAGGACGCCGAGAGTGACGGCCATGCCGGCCGAGCCGATCAGCAGCAGCGGCTTGCGGCCGATACGGTCGATCAGGCCGATGGCGGCCAGGCAGGCCAGGATCGACAGCGCGCCCGACAGGATGTTGATCTTCAGGCTGTCGTCCTCGGTGAAGCCCACCGACTGCCACAGCACCGAGCCGTAGTAGAAGACGATGTTGATGCCGACGAACTGCTGGAAGATCGCCAGGACCAGGCCGGCCCACAGGATCGGACGGATCTTCTTGGTCACCGGATCCAGCAGGTCCGAGAACTTCGGCTTGTGGTCGGCGTTCAGCGAGGCGCGGATCTCGGCGACCTTCTTGGCGCCCTGGCCTTCGCCGAACAGGCGCGACAGGACCTTCTCGGCTTCGGCTTCCTTGCCCTTGGCGACCAGGTAGCGCGGGCTTTCCGGGATGCCCAACAGGCACAGGAAGAACACGCCGGCGGGGATGACCTGCATCCAGAACATCCAGCGCCAGGCGGGCAGGCCCAGCCAGAAATCGGCGGTCGAGCTGCCGGCGGTGTGGGCCAGCACGTAGTTGGCCAGGAACGCGCCGGTCAGGCCGGTGATGATCATGATCTGCTGCACGGACGACAGGCGGCCGCGGATGTTCGCGGGCGTGACTTCCGAGATGTAGACGGGGCAGAGCACGCTGGCCGCGCCGACGCCCAGGCCGCCGATCAGGCGGAAGATGACGAAGATGGTCGAGGTGTGGGCCGCGCCCGTGCCCAGGGCGCTGATGATGAACAGGACGGCCGAGATGATCATCACGGTCCTGCGGCCCCAGACGTCGGCCAGGCGGCCCGCCGCGAAAGCGCCAATCGCGCAGCCGATCAGGATGGCGGCCACGTTCAGGCCGGTGCCGAATTCCGTGAGATTGAAGGCGCTGTTCAGGCCTTCCTGGGTGCCGTTGATGACGCCGCTGTCATAGCCGAACATGAAGCCGCCGATCGTGGCGACGGCGACGATGCCGGCGACGAAGGCCATGTTGACCTTGCCCCCATCGGCGCTCATGCCGGCGCTGGGGCCGGCGTTGGAAACTGAAGCCACAGGTGTCCTCCCCGTTGGGCCTGTGCGGCCCGTTTGATGCCCTATGGTCCTTGTCGGACCTCTAGTTGCCGGCGACATTAGTGTTACCGGTATCAGCGCGCAAGCGGCGGTTCTTAGGGCCCCCTGACAGCGCACGAGACTCACCCCTGCGGCCCTTGGATAGCAGTTTCCGCAACGTCAGGGAGTAGGACGCGCGAGGCCGAACATTGCGGAAAAGATATTTGTCTTGCGGCCAGAAGCGGGGCCTAAGTGCGATACGCTCGACTTTACACATGTACATTTTGTAATGATGCCGGTGTCGCCTTGGCGCCGGTTCCGCTTCCTGGGGGATATCCGTGCGTCTGAAGCTTGCTCTCTTCGTCGCCGCGACGGCGCTGTCGCCGGCCGCTGGCCATGCGCAGACCGCTCCCGCGGCGGCTGCTCAAGCCGCGCCCAAGGCTCCGGCGAGGGACGCCCCGACCGCCGTCGAGGGCGTGACGATCACATCGGACTCGACCGCGACCCGCACCTCGATCGACAGTCGCAGCTACAGCGTCACCAACGACCTGGCGGCCAAGACCGGCTCGATCGCCGACGCCCTGCGCAACGTGCCCTCGGTCGAGGTCGACGTACGCGGCAATGTCAGCCTGCGCGGCGACGCCAACGTCACCATCATGATCGACGGCAAGCCCAGCAACCAGTTCACCGGCGAGGGCAAGGGCGACGCCCTGATGTCGATGCCGGCCGACCAGATCGACCGCGTCGAGGTGATGACCAATCCCTCGGCGGCCTTCCGTCCGGACGGTTCGGCCGGGATCATCAACCTGGTCACCAAGAAGACCATGAAGCCGGGCACGAACGGGACCTTCCGATTCAACGCCGACACCCAAGGCCGCCACAACGGCGGCGTCAGCGCCACGCGCCGCAACGGCAAGCTGACCCTGTCGGGCGACGCGAGCTACCGGCGCGACACTCAGGACGCCCGCCAGCTGATCCAGCGCGAGACCCTGGACGCCACCAGTGGCCGCTTCCTGCCCAGCACCCAGGACGCCGATGTCGACAACACCGGCGGCATGGTCAATCTGCGCGGCGGCGCCGACTACGATCTCGACAAGCAGAACCGTATCAGCGGCGAGGCGCGCTACCGCCGCATCGCCTTCGACAGCGACATCCACGAGACCTACTCGGCCCAGAACGCGGCCGGGGCCACCGCCCGCGCCTATGTCCGCGACCTGGACGGCGAGATGACCCGCGACAACGCCGCCGTCAGCGCCGACTGGCGCCGGCAGCTGAAGGGCGCCGACCACCTGCTGACCTCGCACATCGAGTACGAGATCACCGATTTCCAGCGCGACTTCGACGCCCGCACCGTCAACATGCCCGGCGGGACCGTCTATGAGCAGGTCGGCCTGGGCGTCGACCAGGAGCGGGCGAACTTCAAGCTGGACTACACCAAGCCGCTGCCCAAGGACGTCAAGCTGAAGACCGGCGTCGACTTCGAGCTCTCCAGCAACGACTTCACCAACTTTGGCGCCAGCGGCGCCACGGCGGCAGGCCTGGTGACCGACCCGGCGCGAACCAACCGCTACCTCTATGATCAGGACGTCTATGCCGGCTACGTCACCTACGAGCGGCCGTTCGGCGACTTCACGGTGCAGGGCGGTCTGCGGGCCGAGCAGGTTCAGATCGACCTGAACGACGTCACCCACGCCGTGAAGGCCGACAACAGCTACTTCAAGGTCTATCCGACCCTGCACACCGGCTATCGCCTGAACGAGAACCAGAACCTCAGCGCCAGCTTCAGCCGTCGCGTCCAGCGGCCGGGCGCCCAGGACCTGCATCCGTATCGGGTCTATATCGACCCCTACAACTACCGGCAGGGCAATCCGAACCTCAAACCCCAGATCACCGACTCGTTCGAGCTGGGCTGGCAGTACCGCAAGGGGCCGACGACCTACCTGGCCACGGCCTATTTCCGCGACGCCAAGGACGGGGTGACGGATGTCGTCAGCAACCTCGGCGGCGGCGTCTTCCTGACCACCCGCGAGAACCTGGGCAAGAGCCGCAGCGGCGGCCTGGAGTTGGTCGCTAATGGCCGGCTGACCAAGACCCTGACCTACAATCTCAGCGGCAACATGTTCTGGAACGAGATCGACGCCGCCAATCTGGGCTTTTCCCGCACGCGCTCGGGCACGACCCTGTCGGGCCGCGCCAACCTGAACTGGCAGGCCACGCCGAAGGACTTTTTCCAGGTCAACGTCTTCAGCTCTGGCAAGCGGATCACGCCGCAGGGCTATCGCGAGCCGTTCAAGATGCTGAACCTGGGCTACCGCCGGAAGGTCAACGACAAGCTCTCGGTCGTGGTCACGGCCCAGGACGCGGCGGACTGGTTCCAGGAGGTGGTCGTCACCGAGACCCCGACCCTGCGCGACCGCACCCGCCGCAGCGCCAATGTCCGCTCGGTGTTCTTCGGCTTCAGCTACGCCTTTGGCGGCGGCAGGGCGCGGCCCGAGCAGTTCGATTTCAGCGGCGGCGGCCCGGGCTAGGCCAGTCGCTTCTCATAGCGCCAGACCTGGAGCGGGAACCAACCCGCCGAGGTCTCGGTCGGGACGGTCTCGACGCGGGCGAGGGTCCAGCCGGTCTTTTCATAAAAGCGGGCCGCGCGGGCGTTGCCGATGGCGCAGGCTAGCCAGGGCGTGGCGACGCCAAGCGCGAGCAGGCGCGTCTCGGCGTCGGCCATGAGAGCGGCGGCCGCGCCGGTGCCCCGCGCCTCGCCGGCCAGGTAGAACTGGTTCAACTCGTCGGCCTTGAGGAGATGGAAGCCCAACGGCGCGCCGACCGGTCCCAGCACCCGGACGCCGGGCAAGGCGGCGGCCATGCGGTCGGTGAAGCTCTCCAGCGTCCGTAGGGCGACAAGTGGCGCGGGGACCAGGGTGAGGTGCGCGTCGCGCCAACCCCGCCACCACAGGCGGGCCAGGACATCTAGTTCGGAGGGGTCGGCGGAACGGAGGTCCATGGCGTCACTCTATGAAGGCGTTCCTCCAACTGGCTGGCGCGTTCGCCGATAGGCCGCGACACGAACAGCTCGTTTTCAGCGCGGCCGGCCCAGGCCGAGGGCTCAGCCAACTGCTTCTCATAGCGCCAGACCTTGAGCGGATACCAGCCGCCCGGGATCTCCGTCGGGATGGCCTGCGGGCGGGCCAGGCTCCAGCCCACCTTCTGGCAGAAGCGGGCGGCGCGGGCGTTGCCGATGGGGCAGGCCAGCCAAGGCGTGGTGATCCCGGCGTCCAGCAGGCGGTCCTCGGCGTCTACCATCAACATGGTGGCGATGCCCGCGCCGCGAAACTCCTCGTCCACATAGAGCTGGTTCAGCTCGTCGTCCTTGATCAGGTGGAAGCCCAGCGGCGCGCCGACCGGTCCCAGCGTGCGGACGCGAGGCAGGGCCAGCGCCATGCGGTCGATGAAACTGTCCAGGGTGCGGCGGGCGACGAGGGCCTTTGGGGCGAGCGATTGATGGGCGTCGCGCCAGCCTTGCCACCAGAGGCGGGCCAGGGGCGCGAGATCCGGAGCCTGGGCGAGGCGGACGCTCATCGATCGGTCCCCGCGGACGGGAGCACGACCGGCGTCTTGCGCAGTGCGCCGCGCACGGTCTTGAAGATCAGCACGGTCAAGGCGGCGATCGCGGCGGGGATCAGGGCCAGCAGCCAGACCACCACGACCAGCGATAGCTGTAAAATCGTCGTCACGACCACCAGGGCCGGCGATTCAGAGCGTCGATCGAGAGGGCGGTTCGCTGCCAACATCATGAACGCACAATAGAAACGGGGCCCCCCGTGCTTTTGTTATACGCCCTATTTTGAGTTCAACCTACGAGAGAATTTTACAATTCACCGCAGGTTTTTTAGGACTTCGTTAGCCTTCTGGTGAGTGGTCAGGCTTGTTTACCGACTGTCCGAACCGCGCGCCAAGCCGCGAGCACGGCCGCCACGGTGATCGCGCCGTCGCGATCGGTGGTCGCGGCCGACGAAACCGACACCCGCATCACCCAGTGGCCCCGCCAGGTCGCCGCGCCGATGAAGGCGATGGCGTCGGCCTGGATGCGCTCGACCGTGGCCAGGGTGGCTGCGTCGTCGTCGCCGAAGCGGACCATGAACTGGTTCAGCACCACCTCGCGGACCAGCGCGACGCCGGGCTCGGCCGCAAGAGCGGCGGCCATCGACTGGGCGATGCGGCAGCCGCGCTCGACCAGTTCGGCGACGCCGGCGCGGCCGAACTGACGCAGCATGGCCCAGGTTCCCAGGCCTCGCGCCCGCCGCGATAGCTCCGGCACATAGGCCGAGGGCTCGCGGTCGGCGCCTTGGGCGGGCGGCAGGTAGCTGGCCGAAATGGCCATGGCCCGGCGATGGGCCTCGGGGTCGCGGACGATGGCGAAGCCGCAGTCATAAGGCGTCTGCAGCCACTTGTGGCCGTCGGTGGCCCAGCTGTCGGCCTGGTCCACGCCATCCAGTTGCGCGGCGCGCGCAGGGGCGGCGCGCGCCCAAAGACCGAAGGCGCCGTCGACGTGCAACCATGCCCCGGCGGCTTTGGCCATCGGAGCGATTTCCGCGAAGGGGTCGCTGGCGCCGGTATTGATCTGGCCGGCCTGGGCGATGGCGATGACGGGGCCATCACCGCTGACCAAAGCGCGCTCGAAGGCGGCGGGCAACATGCGGCCTAGGTCGTCGGTCTCGACCGTGGTCACCCGCCTGGCGCCCAGGCCAAGATATTTGAGCCCCGAGAACACCGTGGCGTGGGCGTCGGCGCCGATCAGCACTCGCACCGGCGGCGCGCCGAACAGGCCGTCGGCCTCGACATCCCACCCCACCCGGCGAAGGACTTCCGACCGCGCGGCGGCCAGGCAGACGAAGTTGGCGACCGTGGCGCCGGTCACGTAGCCGACCGAGGCCTCGCGTGGCAGGTCCAGGATCTCCAGCAGCCAACCGGCCGCCACCGTTTCGATCGCCGCGGCGGCCGGGGCCGAGGTTAGGTTGCCGACATTCTGGCCCCAGGCGGCGGCCAGCCAGTCGGCGGCGACCCCGGTCGGATGCGAATTGCCGATCACCCAGCCGAAGAAGCGTGGCCCCGTCGCCGCGCGGATCCCGGGTGTGGCCAGCCGGATCAGGTCCTCGATGACGGCGCCCGGCTCGCCCGGCGCCTCGGGCAGGGGCGCATGGAATGCGGCGACCATCTCGCGATAGTTGGCCACGGGCGTCGTCTCGGCGGCGGCCACCCCGCGTCGGTAGGCAATCGCCTCGCGCGCGGCCGCTTCCATGGCCGCGAGACCGTCCTCGAGTTCCTGCGATGTCATGAGCCCCTCCGTTCACCATGAGGCGTCTCCGAGGCAACGCGGTCAAGCTGCCATGCTCTGGCCAAATTACCCCTCGACCTTGGGTTCAGTTTCTTGAGCCCGTCTATGTCCGACCAGAACCGAAACCTTTCCGTCCGCCGCTACGGCGATCGCTGGGCCGTCGCGGTCGGTGAAGAGATCGTGCTGGTCTCGCGCTCGCGCCAGGACGCGGAATCGGTGCTGGCCATAGCCAACGACGTGCTCGAGCAGAGCGGCATCAGCGCCGAGCAGCGCACATTCGCCGAGGACTAACAAAAAAGCCCCGGATCGCTCCGGGGCTTCGTCGTTTCTAGTGATTGTGCCGGGGAAGCTTGGACGCCAGGTCCTGGTACTTCACGGCGAACTCCAGAACCCCGCCGGTCTCCAACTGGCCCGTGTGGGCGCGGTAGATTTCCTGCCAGGGAGTCATGGTCTCCGGCACGGCCGGCATGCCTTCCTTGCGGCGCTCGGCGATCGTCGCCTCGTCCACCAGCGCGTCGCAGCGGCCGGTGTTGATGTCGATGCGGATCGTGTCGCCGGTGCGCAGCCATGACAGGCCGCCGCCGATGGCGCTTTCCGGGGAGGCGTTGAGGATCGAGGGGCTGTCGGCGGTGCCCGACTGGCGGCCATCGCCCAGGGTGGGCAGGCTCATGACGCCCTTCTTCAGCAGGTGATCCGGCGGTTGCATGTTGACGACTTCCGCCGAGCCCGGCCAACCGATCGGGCCGGCGCCGCGGATCACCAGGATGCAGTGCTCGTCGATCGCCAGCGCGGGATCGTTGATCCGGTGGTGATAGTCGTCCGAGCCGTCGAACACGATGGCCCGGGCCTCGAACACACCCTCACGGCCGGGTTCGCTCAGGTAGCGGTCGCGGAAGTCGGCGCCGATGACGCTGGCCTTCATGATCGCGAAGTCGAACAGGTTGCCCTTCAGCACCAGGAAGCCAGCCTTCTCGGCCAGCGGCTCGGCATAGGGGAAGATCACCTCGCGGTCGTGGGTCTCACGGCCTTCCAGGTTCTCGGCCATGGTCTTGCCGGTGACGGTCAGGACGTCGCCGTGCAGGCGGCCCTGCTGCAGCAGTTCCCACAGCACGGCGGGGGCGCCGCCGGCGCGGTGGAAGCGCTCGCCCAGATACTTGCCGGCCGGCTGCATGTTGACGATCAGCGGGATGTCGTAGGCCGCGCGCCAGTCGTCGGCGGTGACCTCCAGGCCCGCATGCCGCGCCATGGCCGCGATGTGCGGCTGGGCGTTGGTCGAGCCACCGGCCGCCGCCACCAGGGCGATGGCGTTCTCGAAGGCCTTCTTCGTCAGGATGTCCTTGGGCTTGATGTCCTCATAGGCCAGGTCGACGATCCGCTGGCCCGTGCGATAGGCCATCTGGCCGCGCTCGCGGTAGGGGGCGGGGATGGCCGCGCAGCCGGTCAGCGACAGGCCCAGGGCCTCGGCGACCGCGTTCATGGTCGAGGCCGTGCCCATCGTGTTGCAGTGGCCGGCCGAGGGGGCCGAGGAGGCGGCGCGCTCGATGAACTCGGCCTCGGTGATCTCGCCGGCCGCCAGCTTGCGGCGCGAGCGCCAGATCACCGTGCCCGAGCCGACCAGCTCGTTCTCGTGCCAGCCGTCCAGCATCGGACCGCCCGACAGGACGATGGCCGGGATGTTGACCGTGGTGGCGGCCATGATGCCGGCCGGGGTGGTCTTATCGCAGCCGGTGGTCAGGACCACGGCGTCGATCGGATAGCCGTGCAGGGTCTCGACGAGACCCAGGTAGGAGAGGTTCCGGTCCAGCGCCGCCGTCGGGCGACGGCAGTTCTCGAAGATCGGATGGACCGGGAACTCCATGGGAATGCCCCCGGCGTCGCGGATCCCGTCGCGCACGCGCGTCACCAGGTCGAGGTGGATGCGGTTGCACGGCGAGATATCGCTGCCGGTCTGGGCGATGCCGATGATCGGCTTGCCACTGCGCAGCTCCTCCGGCGTGATCCCGTAGTTCATGAAGCGCTCCAGATAGAGCGCGGTCATGTCGATATGGTCGGGATTATCGAACCAATCGCGGGACCGGAACCGGCGGGGCGTGCGATCAGACAAGGCGAACCTCGTATTGGGGCTGGCCCGCGACATCGACCTGAACCGCGAACAGACCCCCGGCCAGCGGATACTGGGCCAGGGTCTCGTCGCTCAGGCCCTTGCGGGCGGTGGTGAAATAAAGGGTTTTCAGGTCAGGCCCGCCGAAGCAAGGCTTGGTGACGTTGGGCGCGGGCAGCTCGACGCGGGCCACGGCCTCGCCGGCGGGCGAGAAGCGGATGGCGCCGAAGCCGCCCCACAGCGCCGTCCAGACATAGCCTTCGGCGTCGACCACCGAGCCGTCCGGATAGACCTCGTCGCCGACGGCGATCCGCACGAAGACGCGCTTGTTCGACAGCGTCCCATCCTCGGCCAGGTCGTAGGCGAAGATCGTCTTTTCCAGGGTGTCGGTGTGATAGAACGTCTTGCCATCGGGCGAGACGCAGGGGCCGTTGGTGATGCAGATGTCCTTGTCCATCCGCGCCACGCCGGTCGCGTCCATGCGGTAGAGCGAACCGCTCTTGGTGAACTCGCCGTCGTGCATGGTGCCGAACCACAGGCGGCCCTGGACATCGACGGTGGCGTCGTTGGGACGGTTGTCCAGCGCCGGGTCCTCGACTTCCATCATCTTCTGAAAGCCCGACAGCGGGTGGAACTTGTGCAGGCCCGACTTCAGGCCGGCGAGGAAGCCGCCGCCCACGGCCAGCGGGGCCAGGAAGGTGACCTGCTCGGGCGCGTTCACCGTCAAGGCGTCGCCGGTGGCGGGCTCATAGCGGTGGATCTTGTGGCCCTTGATGTCCACGAACCACAGCGCGTTGCCCGTCCAGATGGGGCCCTCACCCAGAGTGGCCTTCAGATCCCAGACGCAGGTGGCGGCGCTCATACTCGAAGTCTCCGTAGAACCGGTGTTGGCCGTTCGATAAGGCCGAGAGGGCTTCCAGGGAAGACCTCCTTTCGTCGAACAGCCATTCCGGCCAGCGGGGCCGGCTAGCGCCAGCCCGCGTCGATCCAGTACTCATGACCGGTGCAGAGCGAGGCGTCGTCCGAGGCCAGGAACAGCACCAGCGAGGCGACGTTCTCGGGGACCAGGCGGCCCTTCAGGCACTGGGCCTTGACGATCTCGGCCTCGCCTTCCGGCGTGTACCACTTCTCCTGGCGCTTGGTCTTGACGTTGCCCGGCACCACGCAGGTGACGCGGATGTCGTCCGGACCCAGCTCCCGGGCCAGGGCCCGGGTCATGCCCTCGATGCCGGCCTTGGCGGTTTCGTAGAGGACCAGGTCCTCCAGACCCAGGTGCCAGCTGATCGAACCGAAGTTGATCACCGCGCCGCCGCCACGCTTGGCCATGCCCGGCGCGACGGCCTGGGTGCAGAACAGCATGTGGCGCAGATTGACGTTGATCCGCTCGTCCCAATAGGCGCCGGTCACGTCGCCCAGCTTGTGGCGATCGTCATTGCCGGCGTTGTTGACCAGCACATCGACGTCGCCGATCTCGGCGAAGGTCGCCTTGATCGCGTCCAGGCTCATCAGGTCGCAGCGCTTGTAGACCGGCGGAATGGCCGAGCCCGAGAGCTCGGCTTCCAACGCCTTGGAGTCCTCGTCGGCGATGTCGAGGAAGATCACTTCCGCGCCCTGGCGGGCGAAGCCGGCGGTCAGGCCGGCGCCGATCCCCGAGCCGCCGCCGGTGATGACGACGCGCTTGCCCTTCAGGCTGGGGTAGATGGCTGACGACATGCTGCTTACGACCACGAGTAGGAGGTTTTGGTCTGGGTGAAGAACTCGACCGCCGCGAAGCCCTGTTCGCGGGCGCCGTAGCTGGAGCTCTTCGTGCCCCCGAACGGCACGTGGTAGTCGACGCCGGCGGTGGCCAGGTTGACCATGGTCATGCCGGCCTTGGCGTGGCGCTGGAAGTGACGGGCGTACTTCAGCGAGGTCGTGGCGATGCCGGCCGACAGGCCGAACTCGACGCCGTTGGCGATCTCCAGGGCCTCTTCGTACGACCCGACGCGGATGGTCGAGGCGACGGGGCCGAAGACCTCCTCATTGTTGATCCGCATGCCGGCTTGGGTGTCGGCGATCAGGGTCGGCTGCACGTACCAGCCCGGATTGTCGAGCTTGAGACGGTCACCGCCGGTGACCAGGCGGCCGCCTTCCCCGCGAGCGATGTCGATGTACTTGTAGCTCGTCTCCATCTGGTCTTCGGAGACGGCCGGGCCGATCTGGGTGTTGGCGTCAAGAGCATCGCCGACGCGCAGGGCGGCGACCTTCTCGGCCAGCAGGGCCACGAACTTGTCGTGGATGCCATCCTGGACGATCAGGCGCGAACTGGCGGTGCAGCGCTGGCCGGTGGCGAAGAACGAGCCGTCCAGGGCGATGGCAACGGCGCGTTCCAGGTCGGCGTCGTCCAGGATGATCAGCGGGTTCTTGCCGCCCATCTCCAGCTGCACGCGGGCCTGGCGAGCCACGGCGGCGGCGGCGACCTGCGCGCCCACGCCTTGCGAGCCGGTGAACGAGACGCCGTCGACGTCCTTGTGCTTGATCAGGGCGTCGCCCATCGCGCCGCGGCCGAACAGCATGTTGAACACGCCGGCCGGCGCGCCGCTTTCCTGGAAGATGTCGGCCAGCACGTTGGCGGTGGCCGGAGTCGGGCCGGCCGGCTTGATCACCACGGTGTTGCCGAAGGCCAGGGCCGGAGCGGCCTTCCAGGCCGGGATGGCGATCGGGAAGTTCCAGGGGGTGACCAGGGCGAAGACGCCGACGGCCTGGCGGTAGGTCTGGACCTCGACCCCCGGACGGGTGCTTTCCAGGTTCTGGCCGTGGCGGCGCAGGGCCTCGCCGGCGAAGTACTTGAAGATGCGGCCGGCGCGGACGGTCTCGCCGATGCCCTCCGGCACGGTCTTACCCTCTTCGCGAGCCAGCAGCTTACCGATCTCGGCGCTGCGGGCGATGATGGTGCTGCCCACCTTGTCCAGCAGGTCCGAGCGGACTTCCGGCGAGGCTTCCGACCACGACGGGAAGGCTTTCTTGGCCGCGTCGACGGCGGCGTCGACCTCGGCCTGGCCGCCCATAGGCACCTTGGCGACGACGTCGTTGGTGTTGGATGGGTTCAGGCTCTCGGCCGGAGCGTCGGCGGCGACGCGTTCGCCGCCGATATAGTGGCGCAGGGTGTCGGTCATCGCCGAGCTCCTTCGATCTGGATTAGAGGAGGCCGCGGCCGGCCAGGTTGCGGATCAGGGCCGAAATGCCGAACGTCCACGGCTGGGCCTTGTCGCAGGTGGTGACTTCGTTCTCGAGCACGCCCAGCTTGGCGGTCGAGACGCGGACGCGGTCGCCGACCTTGTGGGTGAAGCCTTGGCCGGGCGTGTCGCGATCCTGGATCGGCGCGAACATGGTGCCCAGGAACAAAGCAAAGCCGTCCGGGTACTGGTGCTGCTTGCCGAAGGCTTGGCCCGCGAGGACCGCCGGATCGCGGCTGATCAGGCTCATGTTCGATTTGCCGTCGAGCACGAAATTGTCCCGGCCGGTGATCTTCAGCTCGACCTCGGCCGAGCGGACGTCGTCCAGGGCGAAGGTGTCGTCGAACAGGCGGAAGAACGGGCCGATCGCGCAGCTGGCGTTGTTGTCCTTGGCCTTGCTGAGCAGCAGGGCCGAACGGCCTTCGAAGTCGCGCAGATTGACGTCGTTGCCCAGCGAGGCGCCCCGGATCTGACCCGAGCCGTCACACAGCAGCACGACTTCCGGCTCGGGGTTGTTCCAGTGGCTATCGTAACGAACGCCGACATGGTCGCCCCAGCCCATCGACGACAGGGTCGGGCCCTTGGTGAAGATCTCGGCGTCGGGGCCGATGGCGACCTCAAGGTACTGCGACCACAGGCCGTCCTTGATCAGGGTCTGCTTCAGGCGCTCGGCGCCGTCCGAACCCGGGTTCACGCCGCGCAGGTCGCCGCCCATGCTCTCGGACAGCTGCTCGCGGATCTTCAGAGCGGCGGCGGCGTCGCCCCGGGCGCGTTCCTCGATCACCCGCTCCAGGGTCGAGACGGCGAAGGTCACGCCGGCGGCCTTCAGGCATTGCAGGTCGACGGGGGCCAGCAGCTTCACGGGCGCGGCGCCGTCGGCGTCTTCCCAGACGGGACGGATGTCCAGGGCTTCCAGCGGACCCTTGTCCTCGCCGCGCGGGATCGCGACGCCGGGGCCAAAGGCGTTCATCAGGTCGGCGACGGTGGGGGCGATTTTCGAGACATCCTCGACACGGCCGCCGCGCACCAGCACGGGCGTCGGGCCATCGCCGAAGTCGATGCGACCCAGCAGAGTCGCGTCTTTCCAGTCTTCCGGAAGGAATTCACTCACGCCCACGGCGTCGTCTCCCCTTTGTTCGAGCGTCTCAAGGCTGCCGATACATCGGCGGCGCTCGTTCGTCAGATGCTTGGTAGCGCTAACATGCGTAGACGGCAAGCGGCTTGTCAGACCAATCTTATTTCACCCTCTCCCCTGGGAGAGGGCGGGGCCCGCGCCGCAGGCGTGGGAGGGTGAGGGGACTAGAGGTGAGCCGCCCGAAGCGTGGCGATAATGGAGTCGGCGACCTCGCCCGGAGCATTGAGCACCTGGCTGTTGGAAAAGCGGACCAGGAGATAACCACACGCCTCCAGTATGGCGGTGCGCTCGATATCCCTGAGCTGCGCCTCTTCATCATCGTGAACACGGCCATCAAGCTCGACAATCAGTCTGGCCTCCACGCACACGAAATCGGCGATGAAGCGGTCTATGGGGACTTGGCGGCGGAACTTGGCGTTCGCCAGGCGGCGGCCACGAACGAGATGCCATAGGTGCGCTTCGGCAGGAGTTTGTTCGCGACGGAGGTGGCGGGCGAGGACGGTGTGGCGCATGCCGCCAGAGAATTTTGTTCGCCTTTTGTTTTCAAGTTAAGGAATCGAGATTTTTCGGCGAGCGGCTTTTCCCCTTGTCTGTGGGCGATTGTCGTAAGGTGTTGCGGTCTTCCGGGACGCCCGCCTGGCGCGCCAACGCCAAGCGGGCAGTCGGCGGAGGGGCCGATAGCCCCTGAGCGTTGGGCGCTGAGGGTGAGCAGGGCCGCCGCCGACGTTTCATGACCCGGATGGTTGCAGGGACGGATGGGTCCGAAGCCACAAGGATGGGTCGATGGAACGGGTGCAGCGTAACACGACAATCGCCGGGATCGATGTGGGCAAGTCTTGGCTGGACGTGGCGATCCACGGCCAGGAGGAGGCGCGTCGGTTCGGCAACGACGAGGCGGGCCTGGCGGCGCTGATCGCCTGGCTGGTCGAGCAAGGCGTGGTCCGGGCGGGGTTGGAGGCGACGGCCGGCTACGAGCGGGCGGCGCGGTCGAGGCTGGAGGCGGCGGGCTTTGAGGTGATCGTCCACCAGCCGCTGGAGGTTCGGCTCTTTGCTCGGCTCAAGCGCTGGAAGGCCAAGACCGACCGGCTGGACGCGGCCCTGATCGCGGCGGCGACAGCCCAGGTCGAGGCGGTTCGAGCCGCCCAGGACCCGCGCTTGGTCGAACTGGCCCAACGCTTGACCGCCTATGAGCAGATTACCGACCAGGCCGCCGAGCTGAAGACCTTCATGGAGCACGTCGACCTGCCGGATCTGGTCGAGGCGATGGGCGAGCAGATCCAGAGCCTGTCGCGTCTCAAGGCCAGACTGGCCGCCGAGATCCTCGTTCGGATCAAGGCCCGCGCCGATCTTCTGGCGCGCTACCGCCTGCTGCTGTCGCTGCCCGGCGTCGGGCCGATCGTCGCCGCCAGCCTGGTGATCCGCATGCCCGAGCTTGGCGCCATGCGGCGCGGCCAGCCGGCCGCCTTGCTCGGCGTCGCCCCGTTCGACCGGCAATCGGGTCAATGGAAAGGCCAGAGCTTCATTGGAGGCGGTCGAAACCGACCCCGCCGAATGCTCTATCTCGCCGCCATCGCCGCCAAGCGCTGCGACCCAGGCTTCAAGGCCTTCGCCAGCCGCCTGCTCAAGGCCGGCAAGCCCCCAAAGGTCGCCATCGTCGCCGTCATGCGAAAGCTCATCGAGGCCGCCAACCTCGTTCTGGCCAGACAGCAGCCTTGGACCATGCAAACCACATCAACAACATAGTTGCTCACCCTCCCACCGCTACGCGGCGGGCCCCGCCCTCTCTCAAAGAGAGAGGGCGGTCTATTCGCTCACCGGCCCGCTGGAATCCCGCACGATCAGGGTGTGCGGGTGCATCAGCTGCCTCGGTTCGCCGCCGCCATCGCGGTGGCGACGGATTTCTTCCAGCACCAGGTCGACGGCGGCGCGGGCCATGGCGGCGATCGGCTGGTGGACAGTGGTCAGGGCCGGCCAGATGTTGTCGGCGATCGAGGTGTCGTCGAAGCCGACGATCGACACGTCGCCCGGCACGTCCAGGCCCAGGCGATGGGCCAGGCCCGCGGCGGCGGCGGCCATGTCGTCATTGGCGGCGAAGATGGCGGTGGGGCGCGGCTCGCGGGCCATCAGCTTTTCGGCGGCCTCGAGGCCCGAGCGATAGGTGAAGTAGCCCTGCTCGACCCGGATGTCCTCCATCGGGACGCCTGCGGCCTTGAGGGCGGCCATGAAGCCGTCCAGGCGCTGCTGGCTGACGGTCTGGTTCGGGTGACCCTTGATGAAGCCGAAGCGCTTGTGGCCCAGGTTCAGCAGGTGCTGGGTTAGCTCGTAGGCCGCCGCCTCGTTGTCGATGCGGATGGTGGCCATGTCGGTGCTGGTCGTGCCCGGCGCCACGGCGACGGCGGCCGCGCCGGCGGCCTTCACCTCGGCCAGGACCTGGGGCGACTCGCACAGGGGCGGCGGCAGGATCAGGCCGTCGACGCCGGTCTTCAACAGGCGGGTCAGGGTGGCGCCGGCCAGCTCGGGCTCGGCGCATTTCTCGATGACGATCTGGGCGCCGGTGCGGCTGCTCTCGTCCAGCGCGCCGACCAGGAATTCCGACAGGTAGCCGGTCGAGGGATTGTCGTAGAGCAGGCCGATACGGAACGGGGCGCTGCCGGCCAGGCTGCGAGCCGCGGGATTGGGGGCGTAGTTGAGGTCGGCGATGGCCTTCTCGACCAGGGCCCGGGTCTCTTCCTTCACCGTGCTCTCGCGATTGATGACTCGCGACACGGTCATCGGCGAGACGCCCGCGCGAGCGGCCACGTCACGGATCGTGGCGCTCTGGGTCGTACGACGACGCTGGCGCTCGACAGGCTGGCTCATTCTTTTTCCGTCCCTTTGCGGGCCGGACACTAGACCGCTTCGGGCTCGGCTTGGAAGACCACGGAGAAATCCTGCTAAGACGCGGGCATGACCATGCTCGGCGCGATCATTCTGTGCGGCGGCGGCTCCCGGCGAATGGGGCGCGACAAGGCCTTGCTCGATTGGGACGGTTCGCGGGCCGTGGACCGGGTGGCGGCCTTGGCCAAGGCGGTCGGGGCGGAGGCGGTGGTGACCGCCGGGGCGGATCTGGGCCTGCCGTGGATCGCCGATGACCAGGCGGGGGCCGGGCCGGTGGGCGGGGTGCTGGCCGGTGCGCGGGCGCTGGGCCGCGAGCGATTGCTGGTGCTGGCCGTGGATGCGCCGACCCTGACGGTCGAGGACCTGGCGCCGCTGCTGGCGAGCGGTGGCTACTACGAGGGCCTGCCCGTGCCGATGGTGGTGACGGCCAGCGCGATCCCCGCCGACGCCGAAGCCGGCTGGCCGCTTCGACGGTTCGTGGAGCGGGCGGGGCTCACAGCCCTGCCGGTCCCGGACGGCGCGATGGCGCGGTTGCGGGGGGCCAATACGCCGGAGGAGCGCGAGGCGTTGCGGCGCTAGTACACGTCCCGCCGATAGCGCCCTTCGTCCGTCAGCCGCTCCAGCGTCTCGGCGCCCAGCACCTCGACCAGCGCCGCATGAACGTCGCGGGACATGCCTTCCAGCGACCCGCAGACATAGATCGCCGCGCCTTCGCCGACCCAGTGCTCGAGCACGTCGGCCGCCGCGCGCAGGCGGTGCTGAACGTAGATACGGTCGCCCTGGTCGCGGGAGAAGGCCAGGTCCAGGCGGTCCAGTACGCCGGCGGCCTTCCAGGTCTCGATCTCGGCGCGATGGAAGAAGTCGTGGGCGGCCGTGCGCTCGCCGAACACCAGCCAGTTGCGTTTGGCTCCGATCGCCGCGCGGGCCTTCAGATGGGCGCGCAGGCCGGCCAGGCCCGTGCCCGAGCCGATCAGGATCAGCGGGCGCGTCTTGTCCGGCGCGTGGAAGCCGCGGTTCGTGCGCACGCGGGCGTCGATGCCGCCGCCGACCTCGGCGAAGCGGCACAGCCAGCCCGAGCCCAGGCCCGGCGCGCCGTCGGCGCGGGGCGTCAGGCGGACGATCAGCTCGACTCCGCCGTCGGACGGCAGCGAGGCGATCGAGTATTCGCGATGCGGGAGCTCAGGGTCGTTCCGCGGGCCGACTTCCAGGATGTCGCCTGCCTGCCAGGTCGTGGCGTCACCAGAGGGAGGTACCAGGCGGATGTGCCAGGCCTCGCCGCCGGGGCTACCGGGGTTGAGCAAGGTGCGCTCGGCCAGGGTCCAGCGGCCGTAGGCGGGCCGGCTCCAATCTGGCGCGTCGGTGACGCCGGTCAGCAGGGACAGCTGCCCCTGCCAGTGGCGCAGGGCGGCCGGATCGCCGTCGTCGACCTCGACCCGGTCGAACAGCGGCGTGGCGCCAGACCGCGCCAGCCAGGTGTCCAGCGACCGGCCGAAGGCGCAATATTCGGCATAGGTCGAGTCCCCCAGCGCCAGCACGCCGTAGCGCAGGCCTGCGAGGTCCGCGCCGTCCTTCATCACGTCGCGGATGAAGGCGCGGGCCGGGTCGGGCGCGTCGCCCTCGCCGGTGGTGCTGACCACGAACAGGGCGCGGCCGGTCAGGTCGGCGGCGGTGACGGCGGAGAGCTCGCGCAGGGTGACGGGCGCGCCGGCTTCCGACAGGGCCTTGGCGGTGGCGTTGGCGAGTTCCTCGGCGAAACCCGTCTGGCTGGCGAAGGCCACTAGCACGGGCTCGCCAGCGCCCTGCGACAGGGCCTTGGCCTCGCGACGGACGGCGGCGGCGCGCAGGGTTTCGCGCAGGGCGATGGCCCCGCAGAACAGGGCGTAGACCCCGGCCACCGCGCCAGCGGCGATCAGGCGGCGGGTTTCGGGCGGGAAGGCTTCGAGGTCTATCATCAGTCCAGCATCGCCCGCAGGGCCGGCGACAGGCGCTCTTCCAATCCGCTAGCGCTACGGCTGACGATCAGCACGGCCAGGTCGTGCTCGGCGGCAAACGCCAGCGCGGCGTCAGGGGCCATGACGGTCAGGGCCGTGGCCCAGGCGTCGGCGCTCATGCAGTCCTTGGCCAGCACGGTGACGCTGACGGTCGGATTGGTGGTCGGCGCGCCGGTGGCCGGGTCCAGGGTGTGGGCGTAGCGGTGGCCGTCATGCTCGAAGAATCGGCGGTAGTCGCCCGAGGTGGCGACGGCCAGGTCATGCAGGGCGACCATGGTGCGTTCGGTGTCGTTGGCTGCCAATTCGTATGGGGGCGGGCGTTCGAGCTCGACCCACCAGGGTTGGCCGTCGGGCTTGGCGCCCGTGCCGCGCAGTTCGCCGCCAACCTCGACGAGGTAGCTCTTCACGCCGGCGCGGTTCAGGGCGGCGGCGGCCTGGTCGACGCCGAAACCCTTGGCGATGCCGTTGAGATCCAGGCGCAGCGCGCCCGGCTGGAATAGGGCGTCGCCATCCAACGTCAGGCGCTTCCAGCCGCCGGCGTCGCGCAACGGAGCGATGTCGGCCGCCAGCGGCGGCCCGCCGGAAAAGGGACGCGGGCCGAAACCCCAGAGGTCGGTGAGCGCGCCGAGGGTTGGGTCGAAGGCGCCATGGCTCTGGTCAGCGACATCGATCGCGCGGCGCAGGACCGTGGTGATCGCCGCGGGCAGGGCGGTCCAGCTACCGGCAGCGGCGCGGTTGTAGCGCGAGAGGTCCGACAGCGGCTCCCACGGGCTCATCTCGCGCACGACCGCGTCGAGGGCGCGCTGGACCATGGCTTCCAGCGCCGGGAGGTTGGTGGTCGCGGGCAGCACCGCCTTCACCGACCAGGTCGTGCCCATGGTCGCGCCGCCGAACGCGCGCACGCTGCCGCCGACGGGGCGGGCAGGCGGCGTGGTCAGGGCGGGGACGAGGACGCGGGGCATGGCGCTCAAATCGAACCCTTCCCCCTTGATGGGGGAAGGGCAGGGTTGGGGGTGATGCGGCGGTGAGGCTGACGCGACGTCGCTGGTTCTGACGCGACGCCACCCCCATCCCCGACCCTTCCCCCATCCAAGGGGGAAGGGAGTCCTTATTACGGACGTTGGGCTTCGATCACGGCGGTGTAGCTGGCGCTGTAGCCGTCGCCGGCCAGGGGCTGGGCCGGGGCGGGAGCCGCGCCCGGCGCACCGCCGCCACTTGGAGCACCCATGCCACCCGGGCCGCCCGGACCACGGCCAGCCGTCGCGCCCGAGCGCACCGAGGCGTTGATCCAGTACATGCCGGCTTCCGGCAGGGTGAACTTCAGGACGCCGTCGGCGCCGGTCTTCACCTTCTGGTCGGCGCGCGGGCTATAGCGCGAGCCGCCTTCGGCGATGGTCACCTCCAGGTCGGCGGCGGGCTTGCCGTCGAGCAGGAACTTGAAGCTGGCGGCCTCGCCGGCGACCAGGTCGTTGGGGTGGGTGACCGGGACCAGCTCCAGGCCCTTGCCAGTCGGCTTGAAGACCTCGGTCGTCGGCTTGTCGCGGGTGACGAAGACCTCGTTGCGGCTGAAGCTCTTGATGGTTTTCAGGTCGGCGGCGCCGGCTGGGACCTGCTTGGCGAAGTCCTCGGAGCCGCCACGGAAGCGCTTAACCACGCCGCCGTCGGTGTAGCTGGCCGTCACGCTTTGGCTGGACGTGCCGATCTTCCAGGTGCCCGGCTTGGATAGGGCCACGTCGAAGGTCGAGCGGTACTTGCCGGTCGCGCCGTTCTGGATCTTGTCGACAGAGCCGTCCGGCGCGGTGGCGACCACGCCGTCCAGGCGCATGGCGTTGTGGTCGGGATAGAACAGCTCGTTGGAGATGGCCGCGTCGAACGTCACCCAGACGTCGCCCGACAACACGGTGGCGGACGGCACGATCCAGCCGCGGTGGGCGGAGGCGGTCATCGGCAGGGCGAGGGCCGCGACGCCCAGGGCGGCGGCCAGAAGGCGCTTCTTGAAGGTCATGGCTTTTCTCACTTCACGGAAACGGTGACGGCGCCGAGTTCGGTCGAACCCTTGGCGGTGGCGGGCTTGCCGGACTTGCCCCAGGTAAAGGGCACGCGGACGGCCTCGTGGCCGCCGACTTCGCGGGCGGCCTCGACGACCAGGTTGTACTGGCCGGGCTTCAGGGTCTTCAGCGCGCCCTTCGAGCCGGCGAAGACCATGGACTGCGGACCTGGCGCGCGGGTGGCGCCCGAGACGCCGTCGGCCGGGAAGGTCATTTCGCGGCCGGCCTTGCGCCACCACTGGCGCATGTCCTTCAGCCACTTGGAGCCATTGTCCTCGCGGTTGTCCGCGTCGTACCAGACGGCCAGGGTGCCGGCGGCGGTGCTATCGGCCGGGTTCTCGATCCAGATGGCGACATAGGGCTTGTGGTACTCGGCCACCGTCAGCTTCGGCACCTGGACGGTGACGTTCAGGTCGGCGGCCATGGCGGGAGCCGCGCCAATCGCGGCGCCGGCGAAGGTGAGCAGGGAGATCGAACGCTTCACGTGGGTCTGCCTCTAAAGGTGGACGAACAGGATGATGAGAATGAGCGGGGCGGCCAGGCCCAGCGCCACCAGCGGCCAGGTCAGCGGTCGGGCGCGGGCGTGGAACTGCAGCAGGATCAGGCCGGTGACGGTGAAGATCACGCAGGCGGCGGCGAAGATGTCGATGAACCAGGCCCAGGCCTTGCCGGTGTTGCGGCCCTTGTGCAGGTCGTTGAGTAGGGACACCGCGCCGCGCGTGGTCTTCTCGTGCTCGACGGCGCCGGTCTCGCGGTCGATCGAGACCCAGGCGTCGCCGCCCGGACGGGCCAGGGCGACATAGACCTCGTCGGCCGACCATTCACCTTCGCGGCCCGCGACCTCGGCGCCGACGGTCTTGTCGAGGAACGGCTCCAGCTGGACGGGCAGGGGGCGCTTGCCCTCGTCCGGACCCTTGGCCAGCACGGCCAACAGGTCGGGCGGCAAGGTGACCTTGCGCGAGACGACGACGGGTTTGCCCTCGATCTGGCCGGCGTGGTTCAGGGTGATGCCGGTGATCGCGAACAGCAGCATGCCAATCAGGGATACGGCCGCGCTGATCCAATGCCACTGATGCAGCTGCTTCAGCCAGAAAGAGCGGCGATGCTGGTCGACGGTGGATTTCACGAGCGTCTAACGAAACCTTAGCGTTGGAGGCTCGTCCTTACTTGAGAACGAATTGCAATATCAAGCCACATAACCGAGCGCGAGGATCGGAGACGCTTTTTCGCTCGTCCACGAGGGGTTCTGACGACTAAGCCACCACGGGAACGCCACGCGCCAGGGCGCCCAGCAGGGCGCTGGCGGCCACGGGCTTGCGCAGGATCGGGCCATCATCGACGTCGGGCTCTTGGTAGCCGGTCAGGTAGACGAACGGGATGCGGCGGCGGATCAGGGCCTTGGCCACGGGGGTGATCAGGCGGCCGCCCAGATTGACATCCAGCAGGGCGCGATCGATCGGCTGGTCGTCCAGAAGGTCGAGGGCCTCCTCGATCGTGCCGACAGGGCCCACGACCTTGGCGCCGGCGGCGGTTAGAACGCGGGTCAACTCCATGGCCACCACGGCCTCGTCCTCGACCACCAGCACGCGCTGGTCGCGCAGGGCGGGGCTCTCGTCCACGGTAAGGCCGGGGCGATAGGCGGGCGTGCTCTCGGCGGCGCGGGCCTGGGCGCCCTTCAGGATGTCGAGGCGAACCTTCAGGCCTTGCGGTCGCCAGGTCAGCTCGACACGGCCGCCCACCTGCTTGACCGCGCTCTCGATCAGGGTCGAGCCGAAGCCGCGCCGGGCGGGTGGCGTGACGGGCGCGCCGGCGTCCTCGCGCCAGGTCAGGCGCAGCACATTGTTGGCGCCCCAGACCCAGCTGACATTCAAGCGGCCCAGCGGTCGCGAGAGGGCGCCATACTTGCTAGCGTTGGTGGCCAGCTCGTGGATGACCAGGGCCAGGGACTGGGCGGCCTGGGCGTCGATCAGCGCCGGCGGGCCCTCGATCACCACTTGGCTACCGCCGTCTCCGCCATAGGGATCCAGTTCCAGCCGCAGGAGATCGTGCAGGTCGACGCCGCTCCAGCGGGCGGTCGACAGCAGGCTGTGGGCGCGGGCCAGCGAGCCGATGCGGCCCGACAGCGCCTGGACGTACTGGGCCTTGTCCTCGAACGGGGTCAGCTGGGCCAGAGACTGGACGACGGCCAGCACGTTCTTGGCGCGGTGGTCGACCTCGCGGATCAGCAGGCGCTCGGTCTCCTGGGCGCGCTTGAGGGCCAGGTCCGAGCGGGCCCGCTCGCTGGCCGTCCAGATCAGCTCGGCGACGTCGGCCACGAAGGCGGTCTCGTCGGCGGTGAAGGCGCGCGGCCCATCGTGGGCCAGGAACAGATAGGCCGACAGCTGGCCGGCCTTGACCAGCGAGATGGTGAGAAAGGCGCGGACGCCGATGGCCTGATAGGCCTCCAGGGCGTCGGGGTCGTTGGTGCGCGGATCCAGGGCGACGTCGCCGACCCTCACCGTCTGGCCCGCGTGCATGTCGGCGCTCATCGATGGCCCGAAATCGTCTAGGCGCAGATGCCGACCTTTCAGCGACGCGACGCCGCCGTCGGCATGGCCATCGTCGGCCACGATCTCGGCCAGGTCACTGTCGGGGTTCATCTCGGCATAACCCGCGCGGGCCACGCCCAGCTGCTCGGCCAGCATGCGCGCGGCCGTCTGGGCGATGCAGATCGGGTCAGCCTCGTCGCGCAGCTTCTGGCCCAGATCCAGCAGGGCTGTTCGCCGCCGCTCGCCGACCAGCAGGCGCTCCAGCTCGAAGGCGGTCTGTTTGCGGTCCGAGATGTCGGTGACAAGGACGTAGTAGCCGGGGATCTCGCCGTCGGGGGCGATGTCCGGCACGTACTGGGCCTCGATGTAGCGGGCGCCCTGGCCCTGATAGTCGAACTCGCCCTCGAAGGTAACGGCCTGGCCGCCCAGGGCGCTGGCCACGTGATGGCGCAGCCGACCATAGGCCTCGTCGCCCAGAACTTCCTTCAGGGTTCGCCCTTCAATCCGCGACCGATCGACCCCGAACCAGCGCTCATAGGCGCGGTTGACGAAGCGATAGCGCTCCTCACGGTCGACATAGCCGATCAGAATGGGCACCGCGTCGGCCATCGCGCTGGAGAATACGGCGCGGCGCTCCCCAGGCAGATTGGCCAGTGGCGGGTAGGGCGAGAGCAAGGGTTGGTCGTCTCGAGACATGCGTGACGGGCGCCAATCCCGCGGGAAGAGGAGCCTCACCGTGGCACGTCGTGATCACAGTCCGCATGCGACAAGCGGTCGCAGTGGCAACCATGGCGAGCGGTTGATTAGGCGGCGCCCTCACGGCGATAGGTGACCACCAGCACGTCGCGGATGGCCGGCAGGGCCGGATCCAGCGGCCGGATCGCGGTCACGCCGTGCAGCACCCGACGGTCGTCCAGGAACACCGCGTCGCCGGGCGCGACCAGAGTGAACGAGCCAAGGCTGGCCCCGTCCGGGGCGAAGATGTCGGTGACGCCGCTGTCGACGTTCCGGCGGTCCACCAGCATGACGATCACCCAGTCGACGCCGTCGCGGTGCGCGCCCTCGGGCGTCGGCAGGCCCTGCTCGCCGGCCAGGGCTTCGATGCGGAACTGGTGCAGCTCGACGTGCCACGGTTCGTCCGAGGCGGGCGACAGCGGATGGAAGAGATCCAGGCCGGTCTTGATCACACCCTGGGTCACCGGGTGCGCGGCGATCGTGTCGGCGACCGGCTCGAACCAGCGCTGCACGCCGCCATTCAGCGGATTGTAGTCGCGGCTCTGCCAGTGCGGTTGGTGCGGCTTACGTTCGACCGAGCCGGGCAGGGCGGAGAAGGCCGCGAAGCGCCGGCGGCGATACCGGCCGCCGTCGGCCATGAATCCGTCCAGACCCAGGTCGTTCCAGCTGTCGGCGAAACTGGTCCAGGCGGCTGTCGTCTCGGGGCCCAGCAGGGCTTGTGTCTCCTTGGCCTCGAAGCGGACGAAGCCTTCCGTGGCGAGACCGCTCAAGCGACCGCGTCCGGCTTGAAGAACAAACCCAGTTTCAGGCTGGCGGCGATGCGCTCGGCCTTCTGGCCGACGATGGCGGCGCGCGGGGCGTCGAACAGCTCGACGCAGGTCTGATGGAACAGGTTCAGCCAGGGCATGAAAAGGCCTTCGCTCAGACCCTCGACATGCTGGTGCACGACCATCGGCTGACCCTTGTAGCGGCCGGTGGTGTTCAACACCGATGACCAGAAGTCCTTCAAGGTCGCCAAGTGCGCGGGCCAGCCGTCCTCGCCGATCGCTTGCTCGAAGATCGGTCCCAGGCGGTGATGCCGGCGGATGCGCGCGTAGAACGTCTCGACCAACCGGTCGATCTCTTCGTCTGTAAACTGGGCGGGAGGAACAGCCATGGCCGGAACATGGGCGTTCCGGCCGCGTGACTGAACCCCGCCGCGATCAAACTTCACTTCGGATTCTTACTTAAGGGCGGCGCGAACGCTCTCCGGCGGGCCGAGATAGCTGGCCGGGACGGGACGGCGCGACAGCACCAGGCGCTGGAACACCACGCCCGGATCCACCCGCCACAGCCGCACCGTGTGCGGGCCGGCCGAGGGGACGGTCAACGTCGTGGTCCGCGAACGGATATTGTCGGCGACGGCCTTGTCCCAGGCCTGGGTCGACAGGTCCGGCTGGCTGTTGACCACGACCGGCGCGCCATCGTCGATCGAGACGGCGTAGGACAGGCCCTTGCCGCCCCGGAAGTCCAAGGTGGGCGAGACCAGGACGGTCAGGTCGACGGGGCCGGCCTTTTCGAAGTCGACCAGATAGTCCAGCGACGGCGCGCCTTTCCCGGGCGTGCTGGCCGGCGCGGTCGAGGGATAGCTGGTCACGCCCGACAGGGTGCGGCCCAGGTTCGGGATCACCTTCCAGACGCCGCCCGTCGCGGCCGCGTAGTGCTCGGCCTCGATCGCCGTCAGGCCGCCGGCCTCGACGAAGGCGCCCTTGGCCGGCTTGCGGTCGGGATTGGAGACCTGGACGCCGATCGTCCTGGTCTCGCCGTCGACCAGCGTCACGGTCGCTGTGTGATCCCCCTTCGGGGCCTTGGTCCAGTCGACCGAGACCTCCAGGCGGACATCGCCGAAGCCGCTGGCCCGCCCCTTGGCCACCTTCAGCCAGGTGACGTCGACCGTGGGCCGGACATTGATCGGCGCCCACTTGGTGAAGACGTCGATCCAGCGGCTTTGCGGTCCCCAGCGGGTCAGGGGCGGCAGGGTCTCGGCTCCGCCTTCCAGGGCCACGCCCCAGCCGCCGGTCGGGTCGGCGCGCTCGGTCCTGGGCATCATGTTCGTGTCCGGCTGCTGCCAGGTCGTGTAGCCGATGTGGGTCTGGTCCATCATGTGGACCCACTTGCCGCCGTTGATCGCATCGTGCTGGCGGGTCAGCTCGGCGTCGCGGTCGAACAGGTTCTGCACCAGCGTCGCCTGGGCGTTGGCGGCGATCCGGCCCTGGCTGGCATACAGCCGGTTGCGACCCGTGGCGATGTACAGCCGGTTGAAGTTGGCGCTGGCCTTGATCGGGAACCAGGCCAGCTGGAAGAAGGCGCTGTCCTGGTCCTTGGAGATGGCCGCGCGGACGGCGTCGGCGCGTTTCTCGAGGTCGGCCCACTCGGCCTCGACCCGCTCGGCCTCGCGGAAATTGACCAGGCTGAAGGTCTTGTCGTCGATCAGCTCGGGCTTGCGGCGGGCGTTGAGCCTGGTGTAGCCGTCCAGCAGCGCCGCGATCTCGCCCGCGCGCTCGGGCCCGAACTGCTGGGCCGCCCAGCCCTTGGTGTAGGCCGGCAGCGCTTCGACCGGCATGGCGGCCGGGTTCCAGGCGTAGTCCAGGAAGAACTCGGTCGGCAGCTCCATGGGTTTCAGGTCGCCGACATTGACGATCCACAGCTGGTCGGCGCCGTACTCGGCGGCCAGCTTCATCTGCTCCCAGACGCGCTCGATCTGGTTGGTGTTTAGCCACTTGTAGTTCCGGGGGCCGCCCACATAGTCGAAGTGGTAGTAGACCCCATAGCCGCCGGGGCGCTTCTTTCCCGGTTCCGGCAGCCGGCGGATGTTGCCCCAGTTGTCGTCGGCGAAAAGTAATGTGACGTCGTCTGGCGCGCGCATGCCGGCGTCGTAATAATCCTGGACCTCCTTGTAGAGCGCCCAGACCTGAGGGGTCTTGGCCGGGTCCTGGCCGGTCACCTCGCCGATGATCTTGCGTTGGTCGGCGACGATGGTCTCCAAGAGCTGGGTGGCGGTGCCCTCGCTCATCGGCTCGTCGCCGTCGCCGCGCATGCCGACCGTGACGAGGCTCTCGTTCGACCCCATCCGCGTGACGCCCTCGCGCCAGAACTGGCGGAGCTTCTCGGGGTTCTTGGCGTAGTCCCAGCGGCCTTGGCCGTAGCGCTCCCACTCGACGTGGGCGCGGCTCATCGGCTCATGGTGCGAGGTTCCCAGCACGACGCCCATCTGGTCGGCCAGGGGCGCGCTCAGCGGGTCGTCGTCATAGATCGACTTGCCCCACATGGCCGGCCACAGATAGTCGCCCTTCAGCCGTAGGATCAGCTCGAACACTCGCTCGTAAAAGGCGTGGTTGAAGCCGCCGAAGGTCTTGTTGGCCCAGCCATACAGGGCCGGGTTCTCGTCGTTCAGGAAGATGCCGCGATAT
Organism: Caulobacter sp. ALps2; assembly: GCF_058681635.1. NCBI lineage: Bacteria > Pseudomonadati > Pseudomonadota > Alphaproteobacteria > Caulobacterales > Caulobacteraceae > Caulobacter > Caulobacter sp. ALps2. Next base: position 569,827 of record NZ_CM178743.1, on the reverse strand, counting down.
TTCACGGCCGGCTTCTGGACGTTGGCGCCGGGGGCGATGAAGACGTCGGTGCGCTTCGGCACGGGCACGTCGGCCCACCAGGTCCAGGGCGAGACGCCGGCCCGTTCAGACAGGTCATAGGCCCCGAAGATCGTGCCGCGTTTGTCGGACCCGGCGATGACCAGGGCGCGGGCGACGCCGGGACGTGGGTTCTCGACCACCTGCTGGACGAAGGCTTCCCACTGGCCAGCGACCCTCGACACGTCGAGCTTGCCCGAGGCGACCAGGGCGTCGATGGCGGCGCTTTGACCGATCGTGCCCACGATCACGACGGGGGCGTCCTTGGCCGGGGCTGGCGTACCCGACAGGGCGACCAGGTCGTCGCGCAGGCCCTGGATAGCGCGGATCGCGCCGGGGAAGTCGGTCTGGTCGTACTCGATCCGCGCGGTCTTGCCGGCCGCGATCAGGGGGAAGGCCTCGGCGGACGCGCTCAGCGAGATGGCGGCGGGTTCGGCGGCGTGGGCAGGGCTCGCCAGGGCCAGCATGCACGCCAGGGTCAGGGCGGAGACGGCGCTACGCACTACTGAACCGCGATCTCGAACGGCCCCGCCGGAAGCCCAGCCGCGTCGAACAGGTTGAAGGTCGGGCTGTCGGCCCAGGCGAAGCGGACCTTGGCCCCGGCGCCGGTCAACACCACGGTGTTCCCGACGATCTTCCCGTCGGCCCAGCGGCAGATCGTATCGCACAGCTCGAAGCCGATGACCCGGTCAGAACCGCGCGCCACGAGACGTCCGCCGACCTGGGCGAAGGTCACGACCACGCTGTCACCGGCCCGCTTGGCCGAGACGACCTCCGGACCCGTGGTCACGGCCTCGCCATAGACGCGGCGGGCGGCCAGGGCGAGACGGCGGCCAGCCTCTTGCTTGTTGCCGGGATGGATGTCGTAGGGATCGCCGATGTCGTGGGTCACCGCCAGGCCCGCGCGGCTGTCGGCGAGCACCGCGCGGCGCTGGGCGTCCCGCAGGGCGGCGGTGGCGAAGGCGCCCGGCTGTTCGGCGAAGGCGCCATAGTTGGCCAGTTGCACCACCAGGAACGGAATGTCGGCGGTCTGGCCCTGGCGGCGCTCGGCCATGAAGGCGGTCAGCAGAGGAGCGTAGGTCTGGTCGCGGCCGACATTGGTCTCGCCTTGGTACCAGGCCACGCCGGCATAGGCGTAGGGACCCATGGGCGCGAGCATGCCGTTATAGAGCGTCGAGACGCCGGCCAGGGTGTCCCACGGCGCGCGGGGCGGATCGCCGCCCGCCTTGGGCTCTATCTGGTAGGTCCAGGCGGTCAGCGGCAGGCGCGTCCCGTCGGCCAGGGTCAGGGCGCGTTTGGCCGGATCGCCGTACATGCCGCCATTGGCGTAGGTGTCGTAGGCCGAGACCACGATGACGTTCTTGCCAGCCCTCAGCGACCCGGTCGCCAGCGGATAAGTCCGGTCCAGCCACGAGCCCGAGGTCGCCCCGACACCAGCGCCGTTGACATAGGTCGTGTCCATCTCGTCGACCTGGCCGACGGTCAGGGTTGAGGCCTGCTGGGCCTGGGCGGCGGTCAGCTCGACCTCGGCCTTGAACCAGACCACGCCGTTGAAGTTGGCCAGCGCCGCGACGCCCCAGCGCTCCCAGACGCCCTGGCCGTCCGGCGCTCGCGTCCACGAACCCGCGCCGGTCCATGGCGCGGAAGCCGTCGCGGCAGGATGCTTGGCGGTCCACCAGGCCTTGATCGTCTCGCCCCAGCGGCGGTTGGCGGCTACCGGGTCCTTGATCGAGAGGTTCAGCGTCGCGATGGCCTCGTCATAGCCGCCGACCTCGCGCAGCGCGGCCGGCGTCATCCACGCCTCGATACCGGATCCGCCCCACGAGGCGTGGACCAGGCCCAGCGGGACCTTCCGTGTCTTCTGCAGCTCGCGGGCGAAGTAGAAGCAGGCGGCCGAGAAGGCGCCGACATTGTCCTTGTCGGTCAGCTTCCAGGCCGGCGGCTTCTTGTAGTCGGCGGCGGGCGCGCGGCCGTCGGCCTTCTCGATCGTCGCCATGCGGATGGTGTCGTTGGGCGCGCCGTTGTTGATCTGGTTCCAGGCGTCGCCCGAGGCGCTGACCTGCATCTCCATGTTCGACTGGCCCGAACACAGCCAGACGTCGCCGACCAGGATGTCGGAAGCGGTGGCCCTGGCGGACGGGGTGGCGGCGGTGAGGGTGTAGGGACCGCCGGCCGGCGTGGCCGGGAAGTCGACGCGCCAGGCGCCATCGGGACCGGCCTTGGCGGTCAGCGTCTGGCCAGCGAAGGCGGCGGTGACGGTCTCGCCGGGCTTGGCCGTGCCAAACACGGGCAGGGGCCGGTCGCGCTGGACGACGGCGTGGTCGGAGAACAGGCCGTTGAGGAGGGCCAAATTTCCTGAAGACTGGGCGGAGGCTGGGGTGACGGCCAGCGCGGCCAGCAGGATCGGCGCGAAACGGCGCATGGTGTTCTCCTCCGTCTTTTATATCTCCTCCCCTCTTGGAGGAGGTGGTCCGGAGGACCGGAGGGGGCTAGCTCCGCCTAAGCCGAGCTGCCCCCTCAGTCGCTCCGCGACAGCTCCCCCAGAGGGGGAGCAGAGTTACTATGCCACCGTCAGCGTCGCCGTCTTCAGGTCCACCGAGTTCGGACCCACCAGGATCTTGAAGTCCCCCGGCTCGACGACCCGCTTCATGTCCAGGTTCCAGAACCACAGGTCTGACGGCTTGATCTCGAAGGTCACCGTCGTCTTGGCGCCCGCCGCCAGGGTCACGCGCTTGAAGTGCTTCAGCTCCAGCACCGGACGGGTGACCGAGGCCTCTTCGTCGTGGATATAGAGCTGCACCACCTCGTCGCCGGCGACCTTGCCGGTGTTGGTCACGTCGACCTCGACCTTGACGGTCTCGCCCTGGCCGATCTTGGCCTTGGCCAGGCGCGGGGCCGAGATGTCGAAGCTGGTGTACGACAGGCCGAAGCCGAACGGATACAGCGGGCTGGTGTCGCCCAGCAGATAGCCGCGGCGGGCCGTGGGCTTGCGGTTGTAATAGATCGGCAGCTGGCCGACGTCGCGAGCGATGCTGACCGGCAGCTTGCCGCCCGGATTGGCGCGGCCAAACAGCACGTCGGCGGCGGCGAAGCCGGTCTGCTCGCCCAGGTACCAGCCCTCGATGATGGCGTCGGCGCGCTGGGCCAGCAGGTTGATCGACAGGGGACGGCCGTTCAGCAGGAACACCACCGTCGGCTTGCCCAGATCGAAGATCGCCTTGGCCAGGTCATTCTGCTGGCCGATCAGGTCCAGGCTGTCGCGGTCGCCCAGGTGGGCGTCGGCCCAGGCCTCGCGGCTGGTCTGCTCGTTGTCGCCCAGCACCATGACCACCACGTCGGCGTTCTTGGCGACCTCGACGGCCTCGGCGATCAGCTTGGCGTTGACGGCCGGGTCGACCAGTTTGACCTCGTCCTGCGCCCAGATCCGCGACTCCGTGATCCGCACGGCCTCGGCGTAGTCGAGCGTGAAGCCTTGCGCCTTCGCTTCAGCGGTCAGGCCCTCGTGGATCGAGACCACGTGGCGCGGAACGTCGGAATAGCCGCCGATCGGCGTGTCCTTGGCGTGGGTCCCGAGCAGGGCCAGGCGCTTGATCTTCTTGCCGTCCAGCGGCAGCAGGCCCCCACCGTTCTTGCTGTCATTCTTCAGCAGGACCACGGCCTTGCGGGCGGCTTCGCGGGCCAGGGCGACGGCGTCCGGCGTGGCCGTCTTGGCGTCGGCCGTCTTCTCGTCGCAGTAGGGGTTCTCGAACAGTCCGCCCTCGAACTTCATGGTCAGCACGCGCGAGACGGCGGCGTCGACCTCGAACTGCGGGATGCGACCGTCCTTCACCAACTGCGGGATCAGGGCGTAGGCCTCGCCGTCGGGCAGTTCGACATCGACGCCCGCATGCATGGCCATCACCGCCGTGTCGCCCAGGTCGCTGGTCAGCTTGTGGCGGGCGATCAGCTCCTTGATCGCGAAATAGTCGCTCTGGATCGAGCCCTTGTAGCCCCACTCCTCGCGCAGCACCTTGGTCAGCAGCCAGCGGTTGGCATGCGACGGGACGCCGTCGATTTCGTTGTACGACGGCATGACCGCGCGCACCGGCAGCTCGGTGACCGCGCGCTCGAACGGCGGGAAGAAGTTCTCGCGCAGGGTGCGCTCGGCGATCTGGGCCGGGCCGACATTGGTGCCGTTCTCGGGCTGGCCGTGGCCGGTCATGTGCTTGAGGGTGACGAAGACCTTGTCCTTGGCCAGCGGCAGGGTCGCGCCCTGGAAGCCGCGGATGGCGGCCAGGCCGATCTCGGCGCAGACGTGCGGGTCCTCGCCATAGGTCTCCTCGATGCGGCCCCAGCGCGGGTCGCGGGCCACGTCGACCACGGGGGCCAGGGCCAGGTTCGAGCCCCGGGCGCGCATCTCGCGGGCCGCGACGCTGAAGATCTTCTCGGTCAGCTCGGTGTCGAAGGTCGAGGCCAGGGCGATGGCCTGCGGGAAGCTGGTCGCGTCACGGGCGACATAACCGTGCAGGGCTTCGTCGTGCATCAGCAGCGGAATACCCAGGCGGGTCTTCTCGACGGCCCACTTCTGGGCGGCGTTGGTGTAGCGGGCGGTTTCCTTGGCGTTGCGGTTGGTCGCGCCGTCGTCGGCGCCGGCGGCCGCGTCGACCACGGTGGCGGGCTTCAGGCCCTTGCGGTCCGACGGGCGCGAGATCTGGCCCAGGCCGTTGGGGAAGTTCTTGGACGCCTCTTCCGGTGAGAACTCGCCTTCCGGGGTCTGGATCTTGGCCTTGGTCAGCCAGATGCCGATCAGCTGCGCGGCCTTCTCTTCCAGCGTCATGCGGCCCAGCAGGTCCTGGACCCGGGCGTCGATCGGCTGGCTGGCGTCCTTGTAGAGCGGCTTGTCGCCCTTCTTCGCGGCTTTTTCAGCGGCCTGAACCAGGCCGGGCATGGCGGCGGCGGACAGCGCCGCGAGGCTCGCGCCGAACAGGCGGCGGGTGAGGGTGGTGGTCATCCTGGCGTTTCCCCGAGGCTGCGCAATGGCCGGCGGCTCTGAGGCCGCCTTCGTCAAGGCACTATGGGGGCAGTTGTCAGACCACTCAAGACAGAAATGGTACCGGTCTCATTTCGAGCGGCCGCCTTTAGTGCAGGGCCGCCGAGGTCTGGACGGTCGAGAGGGCGTGCGTCTCGTCCATCCAGGCGGGCCAAGCCGTCGTCGGCCAGGCGCCCAGGACGTACTGGTTGCGGACGATGGCCAGCCATTGGCGCAAGGCGTGGGTCGGCATCGGCAGGCTGACCTGCCGGGCGTCGCCGTCGGACTTCAGGATCAGGGTGACACCGTCCGGACCTTGGCCGATGTCGACCGTGATAACGCACCACTCGGTCTCCGGCGAGCTCGCCTGCACCGGCGGCTGCGGCGCCAACGACGCCTCGGCGGCCTGCTGGGCGAACTCCTGCAAGGCCTCGCCGCCGGCCGCGTCCTGCCGTTCCAGCCAGCCGGTCAGCTGCGGCGCCAAGAGGTTCATCAGCCGCTGGGTCAGCCACAGCACCACGGTCGTTCCGTCCGCCGTCTCGCCCGACAGCCGGAGGCGGTCCTCGGTGGCCACGTACTCGGTGGTGATGCGCTGGAGTTCAGGCTGATCCTGCATAGCCGACAGATACCGGCCTTGCCGACTAAATGCCACGGTTCGCGGGCCGCAACCTCCGCGAACCCGCTCCCGGTTGCGCGCTCTAGACGCGACGAAAGCTTGGCCTTAAGCCTTTGAGTACAATTCCTTGGGGGGAAACCATGAAACTCAAACTCGCCGCCGCGCTGGGCGGCCTGATGCTGCTCGCATCTACGCCGGTCTTCGCCGAGATCGTCATTCCGGAGGGCACAGAACTGGCGATGCGCCTGGAGGATGCGCTCTCCAGCTCGGTCGCCAAGGAAGGAGACCGCTTCACGATCAGCCTGGACGACGACGTCAAGCTGCCGGACGGAACGATCCTGCGCGCCGGCTATCGTGGCGTGGGAGAGGTCGTCGAGGCCCGCGACAACGGCATGCTAGGCAAGAACGGCAAGCTGAACGTCCGCCTGCTGTACATGAAGGTGGGCGACGACCGCGTCCGACTGCGCGCCAACCGGGGCGCCAAGGGCGAGACCCGCGTGGGCGCCACTGTCGTGACGACGCTACTGTTCTGGCCCGCCGCGCCCTTCATCAAGGGCAAGGATGTCGGCATGAAGAAGGGCACGGTCATGACGGCCTATGTCGATCAGGACGTGAAGCTGCCGTCCCCGCTGACGCCGCCACCCGTGGCGGACTGAGGCTGAACTCCAGGCGCAAAAAAGGGCCCGCCTTGGGAGAGGGAGCGGGCCCTTTTCGGTACGCGTTCAGAGGGATTGAACAGTCAGGAAGATGACAGATGTGTCGGCTTCCCGCCCTTCCCCAAATCGTCGCAGGCTGCGAGTGGATCGCAACCTGGCGACGAGTGTTTCGCGCTTTACTTGCGCGGCGTCAGGATGTCGTCCAGGCGCGACGGGACGCCGGGGATCTTCTCCAGGCGCGGGTAGCGCAGGCCGCCGCGATAGTCGATCTTGACCATCTTGTAGCGGCCGCCGTTCTTGATCAGCAGTTCGACCAGCGGGTTTTCGGGCTTCATGGCGGCGGTGACGGCGGCCTTCAGCTTGTCGCCGTCGAAGGCGTCGCCATTGACCGCGACGATCGTAAGGCCCTGGGTCAGGCCGGCCTTGAACGCCGGGCCGCCCCACTGCACGTCGCTGATCACGCCGTCCGAACCGACCGACAGGCCCAGCGAATAGCTGAGGCCGGTGCTCTTGGCCTTGGTCTCGGCCGCCTTCATGAACTCGGTCGGGGTGTCGGTATAGACGAGCTTGTAGCCGCCGCGGGCGTAGCCATCCAGCGGGGCCTTTTCCTGGACGTCCTGGATGCGGGTCTTCAGGAAAGTCGCCCAGTCATAGGCGTAGACGCCATTCAGCGTGCTGACCACGTCGTCGAACGTATAGGTGCGCGGCACGTACGAGCCGTTGTCGACGCCGAAGAAGGCCTTGGCGAAATCGTCCAGCGACTTCTTACCGCCGGTCTTCTCGCGGATCAGGGTGTCGGCGTCGAGCCAGACCAGCAGGCCTTCCGAGTAATAGTCTTCGCTGCGCTGCCAGCTGAGCCACGACAGCGGCTTGCGGTTGGCGATGATCGGGTCGTTGGTGGTGTCCTGCACCGGACGCCAGTCGCGGCCGCGACGGTTGTCGTAGGCGGCGGCCGTGGCGGCCAGGCTGTCCAGCGCCTGTTGTTTGGTCAGCAGGCCCGAGCGGGCCGCCAGGACGTTGCCCCAGTACTGGGTTTGACCCTCATAGACCCACATCATGCTGTCGCGCATCGGCACGTTCAGGTTGGGGGTCCACAGGTCGGCGGCGCGGCGGAACTTGCCGTTCCACGAGTGGGTGTACTCGTGGCTGAGCAGGTCGCGGCCGACGAAGCTCTTGTCCCATTCCGTGAAGTACTTCGGGACCACGCGGTTCTCGGACGAGCGATGGTGCTCCAGTCCGATACCGCCGATCTTGTCCGACAGGGCGACCAGGAAGTCGTAGTGGTCGTAGTGGTGCGAGCCATACAGCTTATAGGCCTGCTGCACGAGATCCTTGTGGATCTGGATGTGCTCGGCCTTGGCGTCCAGCAGCTCGGGGCTGTCGGCGACCAGGTTCAGGCGCACAGGCACGGGGCCGTTCGGATCCAGGTCGATCGACTTGAAGTACTTGCCAGCGAAGATCGGCGAGTCGACCAGGGTCTCGACAGTGGTGGTCTTGAAGGTGGTGGTCGCGCCGTCGGTCTTGGCGGCTTCCAGCGCCGTGGCCAGCTTCCAGCCGTCGGGCAGCTTGACGCTGGCGTCGATCGGGATCTGGCGGGTGTAGTACCCGGCCGGGTACATCGTCACCTGCAGCCATTGCAGGTTCAGCATCTCGGGCGTGACCTCGGTGCGGCCGACCTTGGCTTCGACGGCGGTCAGGAACTGGTAGCTGATCGAAAGCTCGCTCACACCGGCCGGGACGTCGACGTGGAAGGCGTTCACGCTGACGACGTCACGCGTCCAGGGGATGCGCTTGCCATTGGCCGTGACGACCAGGCCCGCCAGTTTGTCCAGGTCGTTGCGCGGCGAGTGGCCGCCCGGGACCCACTGCGGATACAGGAACACGAAGTCGCCGGCCTTGCTGACCGGCATGGTCGTGGTGACATTCCAGATCTTGCGGTCCAGGTCCGTTGCGTCGACCACCAGCTTCAGCGTGCCGGCGTACGGTGTATCGCGCGGGGCTTCGATTGGCGGCGTGGCGGGCGCCGACTCCGGCAGAGGCTGGGTCTGCGCAAAGGCGGCCGTGGCAGCCAGCGACAGGACGGACACGGAGAAGAACAGCGCTTTCACGAAACACCCCAATGCGACGCGCGGGTATGCGTCCCGCAGCGGAAGGCGGGATTTTTGTGGCGTTAATCCCGGCTTGTCGAGGCCAAGTTGGCCGCCAAGCGCAGAACGTGGGTACGTGGAGTGTGTTTCATTTCCGGCCGGTAACAAAGTGACCGGGCGGCAAACGGAACCTCCCCTGAAAAGGGGAGGTTCCGGCTCGAGGACCTATTTAAAGGGGGTCCGACAGCGGCACGGTGGTCGCCGTCGTTCCGGTTCCGCGATCAACGCGCAGGTTGTTCTGGACGTTGTCGACGCCCGTGACGCTTTCGGCCAGGGCCTCGGCGCGCTTCTTGTCCTCGCGCGAGCGGACCGAGCCGGTCAGGGTGACGTCGCCGTCCGAGACCGACACCTCGACATCGCTGGCGTTCAGCCAGCTGTCGTCGGTCAATCGGTCGCTGACGTCCTCGCGGATCCGTTCGTCCGAACGGCGATAGCCTTTGGGGCCGCGACCGCGATGGGCGCCGTCGGCCTCGCGGCGGTGCAGAGCGTCCTGATCGCCCATCCACGAGGAGACCTCGTCGCGGGCCCGGTCGAACCAGGTGCGCTCTTCCTCGTGGCGTTGGCCGGGACCGAACGACCGGTAAGGCTCGTGACGGCCGTAGGCGCCTTGGCGCCCGCGATCCCGGGCCTCGCGATCCCGGTCTCGGTGTTCGAAATAGCGCTCGTCGCCATAGTCGGCCGTGCGGCTGGAATAGCCGCTGGAGCCGTAGTCGCCGGTCGCGCCGCCGAAGTCGTGGCCGCCGACGCGGCCGTAGTCGCCCGGCGAGCGGTAGCCGCTGGCGCCGGCTCCGTAGTCGGCGCCTGAGCGCGAGCGGCCATAACCGATGTCGCCGCCTTGCTGGGCCGCGCGCAGGAACTCGCCGCCGTGGCGACGGCCGCGGTCGCCGCGATAGCCTTCGCGCCCGCCATAGGACGCATCATAGCCGGAATTGGCGTAGCTGGATCTCTCCGGATCACGGCGGGGCGGCGCATCGCCGCCATAGGTCCGATTGCGGTCGAAATCGCCGTCCGCCTCGACATCGAAGCGGCCTTCGCGGTCATTCCATCTCTGGGGCATGGTCTTCTCCGTGGCGTTCTTGAAAGCTGCGGGCGCGTCGAGGCGCCCCGGTTCTCGAAACGGATGGCGGGAGTCGGTGTTCCTAGTGCAGCGCTTGTGGATCGGCTCGGTTTGGGCGTGCGCGGCGCACGCTGGGCGCATATGTTAAAGGGCTCGCCCCAACCCCGGTCCCCAATTCCGCCTAGATGCGTTTCGACGATCGTTTCCTCGAAGAACTGAAGTCCCGTCTTCGCCCGTCCGATGTCGTCGGCAAGTCGGTGAAGCTGCGGCGGCAGGGGCGCGAGTATGCGGGGCTGTCGCCATTCACCAAGGAGAAGAGCCCGTCGTTCTTCGTCAACGACGAGAAGGGCTTCTATCACTGCTTCTCCAGCGGCAAGCACGGCGACATCATCAGCTTCCTGCAGGAGACCGAGCGCCTGACCTTCGCCGAGGCGGTCGAGCGCCTGGCGGCGGAGGCTGGCATGAGCCTGCCCGCCGTCGACCCGCACGCCGCCCGCGAAGAACAGAAGCGGTCGTCCCTAGGCGACTGGATGGAACTGGCCAGCGCCTGGTTCGAGGCCGAGCTGCGCCGCCCCGTCGGCCAGGCCGCCCGCGCCTATCTGGAAAAGCGCGGCCTGCCCGAGAGCGAGTGGGGCCGCTTCCACATCGGCTTCGCGCCCAACAACCGCACGGGGCTGAAGGACTACCTGATCGCCAAGGGCGCCAAGCCGGGCGACCTAGTCGATGCCGGGGTGCTGATCTCGCCCGAGGATGGAGGCCAGCCCTATGACCGCTTCCGCGACCGGATCATCTTCCCGATCACCGACAGCCGGGGGAAGGTCGTGTCGTTCGGCGGCCGGGCCATGGATCCGAACGCCCGCGCCAAGTACCTGAACGGTCCCGAGACCGGGCTCTTCCACAAGAGCCGAGTGCTGTACGGCCTGTTCGAGGCCCGCAAGCTCCTTCACGCCAACCAATCGGCCGCGCCGAACGAGCGCACGCCGATGGTGGTGGTCGAAGGCTATATGGACGTCATCGCCTGCCAGCGCGCCAATATCCCGGCCGTGGCGGCCATGGGCACGGCCCTGACCGAGGAACAGATGGAGGCGCTGTGGCGCCTGCATCCCGAGCCCACCCTGTGCTTCGACGGCGACAAGGCCGGCCAGCGCGCCGCCCATCGTTCGATCGACCGCGCCCTGCCGCTGCTGAAACCCGGCCGCTCGTTCCGCTTCTCGATGCCGGTCGGCGGCAAGGATCCCGACGACGTCCTACGCGACCAGGGGCCGGACGCGCTGCGAGCCCAGCTGGCCGAGACCAAGCCCTTTGTCCTGGCCCTGTTCGAGCGCGAGCGGGACCTGGAGGAGCTGGACACGCCCGAGCGCAAGGCCGGCCTGCGCCAGCGCCTGCGCGCGGCCGCCGCGACCATCGCCGACAAGGACCTGGCCCAGGCCTACAAGGACGACCTGCGCGAACGTTATGACGAGCTGTTCCAGCGTTCGCGCTCTGGTCCGCCGAACGATGGCGGCGGCTACGGGAGCGGCTATGGCGGCGGGGGCGGTGGTTTCCGCGACCGGCCGTTCACGCCTCGCAATGGCGGCGGGAGCTGGAAGAACGGCAAGCGCGAGCCGCCGGACCCCGGCCTGCGTCCCACCGCGCGGGTGCAGATCACTGGCCGCCTCAAGCCCTTTCACGCCGCCATCGCCCTGGCCGCCATCGACCATCCGGGCTGGGCGCGGTCGTACGACGAAGCGATCGAGCGGGTCGGCTTTGGTGATCCGCGTCTGAAGCCTCTGTCGCAGGAGCTGTTCATGGCCCTATGCGACGACCACGGCGACGACGTGCCGCTACGCGAGCGCCTTGGCCGCAAGGGTCTTTCCGAGTCCCTGGCCGAGATCGAGCGTATCGCCGTGGCCGACGCGCCGTTCCTGGACGCCCGTTTCGATCCCGCCAAGGCTCGCGCTTTGTGGGCCGCCTGCTACGAGGCGGTGATCGAGATCGCCGACTCCGAAAGAGCCCTGGACGGCATGCGGCGCGAGGAAGTGACCGCCGGCAGCCTGGCCGCCACCCGCGACCTGCGCGACCGGATCGCGGTCCTGCAACGCCAGATCAGCAACCTCGAGTTCTGGCGGGCGCAGCAGTAGTCCGACCCGCGATTTCGCCGCGAAGGCCGGGGAAACGGAGAGGCGAGGGGAGTTCTAGCGGATGCAAATCTTTGCGTTGAATACCCCGTCCCATCTTGACACGGGCGTCACCCAAAGCCACATGCCGACTCAAGGAACTGCCAAGCAACTGACTGACATCACTCGGGCCGCCGCTGCGCGCGCCCTATACCGAAACAGGATGTCACCCTCGTTTGCCGCACCAGGTCCCCAGCGGTCGTCGACCCGTCAGGGAAGACGCCAGGCCGCGCCCACGCCTCTGGGCCTCCGCCGGGTTTCCCGCGGAGCGTTCGCACATGGCGAAAGGGCGCGCTTAGGCGGCTTCTGACGGGAACGTGATCTTTGGGAGCGCGCTGACTCTAAAGCGTCGACCGAACGGGCAGGGCCTTTTCGAAACGGATTTTTTCGGCGCCGCTCTTGCAGAGCCAGCGGTGTCGATTTCGGAGAGCTTGATGAGCAACAATTCCTCGGCCGAGACGGAAGCGCCAGAAGCCACCGGTGGTGACGGCCCGCTGCTCGACCTGACCGACGCTGGCGTAAAGAAGTTCATCAAGCAGGCGAAGGCCCGCGGCTACGTCACGATGGACGAGCTGAACAAGGTGCTGCCGTCCGAGGAAGTCAGCCCCGACGCCATCGAAGACACCCTCGCCATGCTGAGCGAGATGGGCGTCAACGTGGTCGAGGCCGAAGAGGACGCCGAGGGCTCGGAAGGCGGCGAAGTCGCCACCCGCGACGAGAACACCACGGTCATCACCAGCGACAAGCCGGCCGCCTACGACCGCACCGACGACCCCGTGCGCATGTACCTGCGCGAGATGGGCTCGGTCGAGCTGCTGTCGCGCGAGGGCGAAATCGCCATCGCCAAGCGCATCGAGGCCGGCCGCGACACCATGATCCGCGGCCTGTGCGAGTCCGCCCTGACCTTCGAAGCCATCATGGTGTGGCGCGAAGAATTGGGCACGGGCCGCATCCTGCTGCGTGAAGTCATCGACCTGGAAGGCACCTACGCCGCCATCAACGGCGTCGCCGCCCAGCCGGCCGCCGAGGATGACGACGGCGAACCGGCCGAGCCGGTCGACCAGGAAGCCGGCGGCGAGCCCAAGCCCGAGGGCGAAGGCGAGGACGACGACGATTTCGACGACGGCGCCGGTCCGACCGTCAGCGCCATGGAAGGCGAACTGCGCGAAGGCGTCATGGCCATCCTGGACGCCATCGCCAGCGAGTTCGAAAGCTTCCGCAAGCTGCAGGACAAGCTGGTCGGCAGCCGCCTGAAGGGCGAGGACCTGACCGACGCCGATCGCAAGGCCTATGAAGGCCTGTCGCAGACGATCATCCAGCACCTGAAGACGCTGAAGCTGAACAACAACCGCATCGAGGCGCTGGTCGAGCAGCTCTATGCGATCAACAAGCGCCTGATCGGTCTGGAAGGCCGCCTGCTGCGCCTGGCCGACAGCTACGGCATCAGCCGCGGCGAATTCCTGAAGGCCTATTTCGGCTCCGAGCTGAACCCGAACTGGTCGGACCAGGTCAAGGGCATGGGCGTGCGCTGGACCAAGTTCGTCGAGAACGACAGCCAGTCGGTCGTCGACATCCGTGGCGAGATCGCCGCGCTGGCCACCGAGACCGGCGTGCCGATCGACGACTATCGCCGCATCGTCCAGACCGTGCAGAAGGGCGAGCGCGAGGCCCGTCAGGCCAAGAAGGAAATGGTCGAGGCCAACCTGCGCCTCGTGATCTCGATCGCCAAGAAGTACACCAACCGCGGCCTGCAGTTCCTGGACCTGATCCAGGAAGGCAATATCGGCCTGATGAAGGCCGTCGATAAGTTCGAATATCGCCGCGGCTACAAGTTCTCGACCTACGCCACCTGGTGGATCCGCCAGGCGATCACCCGTTCGATCGCCGACCAGGCCCGGACCATCCGTATCCCGGTGCACATGATCGAGACGATCAACAAGATCGTCCGCACCAGCCGCCAGATGCTGCACGAGATCGGCCGCGAGCCGACCCCGGAAGAGCTGGCCGAAAAGCTGGCCATGCCGCTGGAAAAGGTCCGTAAGGTCCTGAAGATCGCCAAGGAGCCGATCTCGCTCGAAACGCCGATCGGCGACGAGGAAGACAGCCACCTGGGCGACTTCATCGAGGACAAGAACGCCATCCTGCCGATCGACGCGGCCATCCAGAGCAATCTTCGTGAGACCACGACGCGAGTGCTCGCGTCGCTGACCCCGCGTGAAGAACGCGTGCTGCGCATGCGCTTCGGCATCGGCATGAACACCGACCACACCCTGGAAGAAGTCGGCCAGCAGTTCTCGGTCACCCGCGAACGCATCCGCCAGATCGAAGCCAAGGCGCTGCGCAAGCTCAAGCACCCGAGCCGGTCGCGGAAGCTGCGGAGCTTCCTGGACTCGTAAGAGGGCTGCGGACTGGTTCCGCACCTTTTCAAAACAGAGGCGCCCCGGTCGCAGGACCGGGGCGTTTTTGTTTTATGCCTGCGAAGTCCTATTCCGTCTGGTAAAAACGGAATTCCCCTATAAAGTTTGCTTCTAAGTCGTTGCTCTCATGGGGGGAATTATGGCTCTTGGGCCCAAACTAGAAGCATTTCGCCAGCAACTGCGTTCGCTTCCCGCGCGCAACCCTACGCAAGAAGCGTTGTTGCGAGAGCTCGATCAGCTCGGCGATAGGAGCGTGTTCAATGAGAGCGCCGGCGCCACCCGAATGACCGGGCCTGCGGGCAATACTTGCGGCGGATGTGGTAGGCCGTTTTGAGCGATCTAGAGGATAGCGCTGCTAAGCCTGAGGCGATCAAAGGCTTCTGGACCGTCTACGAAATAGACATCAACGGAAGCCGGGATATTTATTTCGGGGTAGTGCGCCAGGGGTGCCCGGCAGCTCAACAGCAGCTCAAGGATGAAATCGAACGAACGCTCAGTGCCCTGCGGTCTATCTACGGCAATGGGAGCAAATTCAATGAGTCTTTCGACAAGCTTCTAGGGCTCGCTAAGGTTGGTCTTCCCGGAGAAAATCCGGCGGTTTCTACGGCTCAAGCTGCGTTGGGCAGTCTTCAAGCAGAGATCGTTGATCGCGAGGCTGGAAAAATAAAGAACGCTTACATGGTCAAGTTGGGTATGTGGGCGTTGGTGGGGGGGATCGTTAGTGCGATCGCTTTCTTTATCCTTGATCAGCACTTCTCGTGGATTTCCCCGAGAATATTCAAATATAGGTTCTTTTTGCTGCTGTGGTCCGGCTGCATGGCTGGGGCGTGGGTTTCGTTCGCCACCAGAAAGGCCATGCTGGGGTTTTTCGATCTGGTGGCCGTCGAAGAGGATCGCATAGAGCCGGCGCTCCGGCTTATCTTCACGGGAGTTCTGACGGTCATGCTGGCGCTGGTCTTTACGACGGGGCTCGCCAATGTCGTCATCGGAGGGTTCCAGGCGTCTGCCCTGATGACGTCCGGATCGACGGCGATCTTGGTGGGTGCGTTCGCTGGCCTATCTGAGAAGGCCCTGCCTGCTGCTCTGATGAAGAGAGCGCAGGATTTCATCTCCGCCAGCGCCGCGTCTGCTGGAAAGTAGCAGGAAGTTATAAGCGAAGAGCTCCGGTACAAGCCGGAGCTCTCTAAGTTTGGCGCGTCTTTCGCTTCAGCTCATGTCGCGAGCCTTTTCCGCCAGCCGTTCGGCCTGGCGTTCCAGGTCGTCGGCTTGGCCGGGGAGGCGTCGGGAGAGGTCGATCAGTTCTTCGTCGGAGACCTCGCGGTTCCCCCGGGCGCGATTTTCGGCGATCTGTTTGGCGCGGTAAGCGGGGTCCCGCAGGCGGGCGGCTTCCTCGCGCATCTGGCGGGCGCCGGCGCGCATCTGGCCAGCGCCCTTGGTCATCTCGACGCTGGCCTGCTTCATGGCCTGAACGCGGATCCGCTCGCCGTTGCGGCGGGCCTCTTCACCCGCGCGCCGGGCGTCCTCGCCGGCTCGGCGGGCCTGTTCGCCGATACGGCGGGCGTCTTCGGCCGACAGGCGGGCCTGTTGGGCGGCGATGCGGGCGGCGGCTTCGATCTCGCCGCGATGGGCCTCGACCTCGCGGCGGGCGGCCTCGGCGATGCGGCGCATGTCTTCGGCGCTCAGGCGGGCCAACTCGGCCTCGGCGCGGGCGTGCTCGGCCTGATGGCGGGCCTGCTCGATGGCCTTGATGTCGGCTTCGGACAGGTGGCGGTGCGAGGTGAAGGCGAAGTCCCAGGCCTTGGCGGGGGCCGCGGGCGGCGCCGGCGCGGCGGGCGGCGCCGGGGGCGCGGCTTCCGCCATCGGGGCTGGCGGCGCGGGCGGGGCAGGCGGAGCCACCTCGGCGATGGCGGCCGGCGGCGCCGGGGGAACAGGCGGCAGCGGGGCGGCCTGGCGGCTCAGACCGAAGGCGGCCAGCGGGGTGGCGACGATCGCCAGGGCGGCGACGGTGAGGCCCACGGTCAGCGGACGGCGGCGGTCGGGCGTGTCGGTCATCAGGCAGGCGATCCTTGTCTTGAGCGTCTTGGCGTCGGCGGCCATGGCGGTGGCTCCAAACGGGACGGGGGAAGCGGCCAGGCGCACCAGGGTGCGCGCGTAGAGGGCGCGGTCCACGCTGCCGACGGCGGCGGCGTCGGCCGCTTCCTCGGTGCGCTCGGCCAGCACCGCGTGCAGGCGCCAGACCAGCGGGTTGAACCAGAAGATGGCCAGGGCCAGGCGCGACAGGATCAGGAAGATCCAGTCGTGGCGGCGCAGGTGCGCCAGCTCGTGGGCCATGATGGCCGGGGCGGAGCGCGGCTCGGCCAGGGTGGCCGGGTCCAGCAGGATGGCGCCGGGCGCGACGCCCCAGCTGAGCGGGCCGGCGACACGGTCGCTGGCGACCAGGCCGGGACGGTCGGCGAACGGCAGGTCCTCGATCGGGGCCAGCCAAGCCGGGTCGGTCACCGGCTGCCCCTTGCGGGTCCAGCGCTCCAGGGTGCGCAGGCCCAGGGCCAGGCGGCCGCCGATCAGGGCCGCGCCCAGCAGCCAGACGCCGCCGGTGATCGCGCCGGGCGACATCCACCAGGGATTGGGGTCGAGTTGCGTTGGCGCGGCGCCGGGCGTCGGCAGCACGACCGGCTCGGCCGGCAGCGGCGGCAGCAGGGCCAGTTCCAGCGGCGGCAGCATGTTCATGATCGCCGGCAGGGCCAGCAGCAGGCAGACCGTTCCGCGCAGGATGTCGACGCGCTCGACCGGCCGGCGGGTCATGTAGCACGAGCAAGCCAGGCCCGCGCCGGCCACCAGGCTGGACTTGGCCAGCAGCGAGATCAGCAGGATCCAGGTCACGACTTACCCTCCACGGTTTCGTCGATGATCGCTTCGAGCGCCGCGGCCTCTTGCGGCGTCAGGCGCTGGCCCATGCCCAGGAGGGCGGTGGCGGCGCTGGCGGCCGAGCCGGCGAAGAAGGTGTCGATCACCCGGCGCAGGGCGCTGACGGCCACTGTCTCGGTCTCCTGCACCGGGCGGAAGCGCACGCCGTCGGGGCCGCTGGCCCGCTCGACCAGGCCCTTGGCTTCCAGGCGCGAGAGCATGGTGCGGACGGCGCTGTCGCTGAGCGGATCCGACAACGCGCCCCGCACCTCGGCGGTCGTGCCGGCCTCGAGCCGGCACAGGGTCTCGAAGACCTCGCGTTCGCGTCTGGGCAGGGCGTCGATCACAAGCGGTTCCGATCTCTGTTCGCTACAGGTGTAGCGCCACGTCTGTAGCGATGGAAGTGAACTCGGCGTAATGCGTGGATTGCGCTGGGTCGCGTCGATAAGCTGCCAACCGCGACCCTCACTCTTGCGGAAACGGTAGGCCGGATGGATCGTATCGAAGCGATGCGGGTGTTCGTGGCGGCGCTGGACGAGGGCAGTCTGGCCGGGGCCGGCCGCCGGCTGAACCGCTCGCCCGCCGCCGTCAGCCGGGCCATCGCCTTCCTGGAGCAGCATGTCGGGGCCGAGCTCCTGCACCGCACGACCCGCTCGCTGCGGCTGTCGGAGGCCGGTGAGCGTTACGCCGCCGCCTGTCGTCGCATCCTGACCGACCTGGAGGAGGCCGACCTCGCGGCCCTGGGCGAGCGCTCGGCCCCGCGCGGCATGCTGACCATCACCGCCCCGCCGATCAGCGGCGAGGACGTGTTGCGGCCGATCGTCGACGCCTATCTGGACGCCTATCCGGCGGTGTCGGTGAACCTGGTCCTGCTGGACCGCCACACCAACCTGGTCGAGGAGGGCTTCGACGTCGCCCTGCGGGTGGGCCAGTTGCCGGACAGCTCGCTGGTGGCCACGCGGGTCGGCGGCGACGTGCGTCGGGTGATCGTCGGGGCGCCGCGCTACCTGGACCAGCATCCGCGCATCGTCGAGCCGGCGGATCTCTCCAAGCACCAGGTCGTCACCACCACCCATTTCGGCCACGACACCTGGGTGTTCCCGCCCGCGCCGGGCCAGACCATCGCCCGAGCGGTGCACTTCAAGCCGCGCCTGGTGGTCAACAGCGTCCGCGCGGCCCTGGCCTCAGCGGTCGAGGGGCGGGGCGTGACGCGGCTCTACACCTATCACGTGGCCGAGCGAGTGCTGGACGGCAGCTTGCGGATCATATTGCGCGACGCGGAGCCCGCGCCCTTACCGGTGCACCTGATGACGCCCCAAGGGCGGACCGCCACGCCCAAGGTTCGGGCCTTCCTCGACTTCGCCGCGCCGAGGCTGCGGGCCGTGTTCGCGAGGCTGTCAGCGGACTCCGAAGTGCTGAGTAATTCTACCGTTTGAAGGAAGAGTGAACGCCGAAAGGCGGCCATTCACCCGATCATCGATCGATACGACATTCCTGCTCATCCGGTGGCGATCTTCGCCCCGGCAACGCCAAAGAGGCAAGTCATGAGCAACGAACAGAAGGTCGCCATCGTCACCGGAGCCTCGCAAGGCATCGGCGAAGCGCTGGTCAAAGCCTATCGCGACCGCGACTACCGCGTGGTCGCCACCTCGCGCTCGATCAAGCAAGGCAGCGACCCCGACATCCTGGCCGTCGCCGGCGACATCGGCGATCCGGCCACCGCCGAGCGCGTGGTCACCGAAGCCCTGGCCCGTTTCGGCCGCGTCGACACCCTGGTCAACAACGCCGGGATCTTCATGGCCAAGCCATTCACGACCTACACCGAAGAAGACTTCCAGACCAAGATCGCCACCAACCTGGCCGGCTTCTTCCACATCACCCAGCGCGCCTCGGCCGAAATGCTGAAGCAGGGCGCGGGCCACATCGTCAGCATCACCACCACCCTGACCGACCACGCCCTGGCCGACGTGCCCTCGGTGCTGGCCAGCCTGACCAAGGGCGGGATCAACTCGGCCACGAAGTCGCTGGCCATCGAGTTCGCCGACAAGGGCGTGCGGGTCAACGCCGTCTCGCCGGGGGTGATCAAGACCCCGATGCATGCGCCCGAGACCCACGCCTTCCTGGCCGGCCTGCATCCGGTGGGCCGCCTGGGCGAAATCCGCGACGTGGTCGGGGCCGTGCTCTACCTGGAAACCGCCGGCTTCGTGACGGGTGAGATCCTGCACGTCGACGGCGGCCAGAGCGCCGGTCACTAGGGGAGAAGTGTTATGCCGATGGTCAATATCCAGGTCACCCGTGAAGGCTCCGCCCCCGGCCGCTCGGCCGTCACCGCCGAGGAAAAGGCGAAGCTGATCGCCGGCGTCAGCCAGCTGCTGCTGGACGTGCTGGGCAAGCCGCTGGACTCGACCTTCGTGGTGATCCAGGAGGTCGAGCTGGAGAACTGGGGCTGGGGCGGCATGCCCGTGCCCGAATATCGTCGGCGCGTCGCGGCCGGCGAGGTCTAGAGGAGGTTCCGTGATGGCCGCTTCCAACCGCGTGCTTGACCTGTTCGGCGTCGACCTGCCGATCATCCAGGCCCCGATGGCCGGCTCGACCTCGCCGGAGATGGTGGTCGCCGTCAGCAACGCGGGGGGCCTCGGCTCCTTGCCCAGCGCGCTCTATTCCGAGACGCGGCTGCGAGCGGCGCTGGACACGGTGCGGGCCGGCACGAAGAAGCCGATCAACGTCAACTTCTTCAGCCACCAGACCCCGGACGACGATCCGGCCGCGCAGGCGGCGTGGCGCGAGCGGCTGCGGGGCTTCTATGTCGAGGAGGGCTTGGATCCCGACCCGCCGATCCCGGCCGCGGGCCGCGCGCCGTTCGACGAGACCTTCGCCAAGGTGGTCGAGGACTATCGCCCCGAGGTGGTCAGCTTCCACTTCGGTCTGCCGTCGCCGGAGCTGGTCGAGCGGGTCAGGCGAACCGGGGCGAAGGTCATCTCATCGGCGACGACGGTGGCCGAGGCCGTGTGGCTGGAGGCGCGGGGCGTCGATGCGGTGATCGCCATGGGCTTCGACGCCGGCGGCCATCGCGGCAACTTTCTGACCCACGACATGGGCCAGCAGGTCGGGACCTTCTCGCTGGTCCCCCGGATCGTCGACGCCGTCTCGGTCCCGGTGATCGCGGCCGGGGGCATCGCCGACCGGCGCGGCGTGCGGGCCGCCTTCGCGTTAGGGGCGCAGGCCGCCCAGGTCGGCACCGCCTATCTGTTGACGCCCGAGGCCGCGATCTCGGACGTCTATCGTGAGGCTTTGGCCTCGGCCGAGGAGGTCACGGCGGTGACCAACCTCTTCACCGGCCGCCCAGCGCGCGGCATCGTCAACAGGCTGATGGCCGAGGTCGGCCCGCTCTCGGATATCGCGCCCCCGTTCCCGACCGCCGGCGCGGCGGTGGCCCCGCTGCGCAAAGCCGCGGAGGCCGCCGGCCGCGGCGACTTCAGTCCGCTCTGGGCCGGCCAGGCCTTCCGCTCCAGCCGGCCGATGGGTTCAGCGGAACTGACACGCGTGTTGGCGGGGGTCTAGGCGCTGGCGGTCGCGGCGGGCGCGGCGTCGCCGCATTGCAAGGCCCGTGCGACCGCCGCGATCAGCTCCTCGCGGCGGATGGGCTTGGCGACGTGGTCGTCCATGCCGGCGGCGCGGCAGCGGGCGATCTGTTCGGGCAGGACGTCGGCGCTGAGCGCCACGATCGGGATGGACGCGATCGGGCCGGGCAGGGCGCGGATGGCGCGGGTGGCGGCCAGGCCGTCCATCCCCGGCATGTGCACGTCCATCAGCACGAGGTCGAAGTCGCCGGCCTGGACGGTCTCCAGCGCCTGGACGCCGTCGTCGGCGGTGATCACCTCGCAGCCGGCCAGGGTCAGCAGGGCCTTGCCCAGCTCGCGGTTCATCGGATGGTCGTCGACCAGCAGCACCCGAGCCGTACGCTCGGGCGTCTCCGGCGCGGGGCCGTCGGAGGCCAGCGGCAGGGTGGCCGGCTCGGCCGTCAGGGTGATCCAGAAGCGCGCGCCTTGGCCAAGCTCGCTCTCGACGCCGATCGCGCCGCCCATGCGGGTGACCAGGGCGCGGCTGATCGCCAGGCCCAGACCCGTGCCGCCATAGCTGCGGCTGATCGAGCTGTCGGCCTGGGAGAAGCGCTGGAACAGGCGGGCCTGCACCTCGGGCGTGATGCCGATGCCGGTGTCGATCACCTCGAACCGCAAGGCGCCCAGCGCGGGCCCCGCGGTGAGTTTGACGGTGACGCCGCCTTCCGACGTGAACTTCAGGGCGTTGGCCAGCAGGTTCAGCAGCACCTGGCGCAGGCGGGTCTCGTCCAGCGACAGGGGCTGATCGATGTCGGCCTCGCCAGAGGCCTCGCAGAGCGTGCGTAGGTACAAGCCCTTGGCCGCCGCCTCGGGGGCGATGATGGCTACCGCGTCACGCAGCAGGGCCGACGGCGAGGCGGGGGTCAGGGTAAGGTCCAGACGGCCGGCCTCGACCTTGGCGAAGTCCAGCAGGTCGCCGACGATCTCGGCCAGGGAGCGGCCGGCGCGGCCGACCAGGTCCAAGCGACGGCGGTTCTCGGGCGACAGGTCCGGGGCGTCGGCGACCAGGGCCGCAAAACCCAGGATGCTGTTCAGCGGGGTGCGGATCTCGTGGCTGATCGTCGCCAAAAAGTCGGACTTGGCCTGGCTGGCGGCCTGGGCGCGGGCCTGGGCGGCGCGGGCGGCGGCCTGGCGGCGCAGTAGCAGGGCCTGCAGGCGCGCCTGGCGGCTCAGGGCCAGGGCGGCCACGAAGCTGACGGCGTACAGCACGACGTGGAACAGCAGGGCGTGG
The DNA here is from genome assembly GCF_058681635.1 of Caulobacter sp. ALps2. Lineage (NCBI taxonomy): Bacteria > Pseudomonadati > Pseudomonadota > Alphaproteobacteria > Caulobacterales > Caulobacteraceae > Caulobacter > Caulobacter sp. ALps2. The sequence goes on along the minus strand of NZ_CM178743.1, from coordinate 547,958 downwards.
CGCAGCGGCGACAGGGCGGTCTTGATGTCCAGGCCGGTGCGATGCAGCACCGCGGGAATGGCCACGGCCAGCGAGGTGGTGACGATCACGGCGACGGCGCGCGGCCCGCCTCGGAACGCGGCCAGCAAAGCGGGCGCGAACAAGAGCACCTGCAGGCTGGCGTCATTGACGAACACCCAGGACGAGACGGCGATCACCAGCAGCAGGGTGGCGGCGGCCTCGGTCGGGCGGACATTGAAGCCCTCGCGGTGGCGATGATCGGTCAGGATCAGCACCACGGGCAGGATGACGGCCACGCCCAGCACGTTGGACGTCGTCCAGTCGCCCCAGCCCTGGAACAGGGCTCGCCCGCCGCTCAGCGCCAGCAGGACATGGACCATGATCGAGGTGATCGCCGTCAGGACCGAGGCCACGACGATGACCGTGAACAGGCTACGGGGATCGCGCACCTTGGTCGGCACGCGCAACCAGCGCAGCAGCATCGCGGTGCCGGCCGTCTGGAACGTGTCCAGCACGGTGACGACCAGGACGAAGCGCAAGGGCGCGCCGATCGTCAGCTCCAGCACGATGTGCAGCACGCTGGTGGCGACCAGGAACGCCAGCGCCTGGCGCCGGTTCAGGATCATGAAGGCGGCGATGGCGACGGCGTTGGCCGTCCAGATCGTCGGGATGTTGTGCGTGGCGCCGGCGAGGAACAGGCTGTAGGCCAGACCGGCGACATAGGCGCAGACCAGGGCGACCGCGTGGGTCGCGCCATTGAACGCGGTCTTGCGCTGTACGACAGCCGTCACTTCGCCCCACCTCTCCCCGATGCTCGAAGGTCCGCGACTATGCGCCGCAAAGGTCGGTGTTTCGTTAAGGGGGACGCACAGCGTGAGCTTGGTCACTGGACGGGGAGGCTGGCTGTGAGAAGCTGCACTTTATGAGATGGACGGCGATTCTGTTGGCCGTAATGGCCATGGTGTTGGTCACGGCTTGGTGCGTGGCCCTCACAAAGATCCTTGGAGGCCAAAACAAAGACTGGGCAGCTTGGGGCCAGGCGGTTGGATCTCTATTCGCGGTCGGCGCGGCAATATGGGCTGCGCACCACGCCACTGAGGCTCAGGCTCGCTTACAGCGCGACGAGCGCCGCGATTTGATCAGGGGTATCGGTCAAGCGATCGCCCTTGCCCTGAAAGCCTATGACGGACTTGCCGACGCAATGGCAGACAGCGATCGCATGGAGGTATCCAGGCAGCGGAGAACTTTCGATTGGAACCAACAGCGAGCTCTGGACCGATACCTAGAGATGGCAATCGAACGCTGGCCCAGCGCAGTTCTCTATACTCAAGCTGTCAGTATCAAAGCTGCGATGGAAGTGCTTATGAACACCGCACAGCAGTTCCTCGCGGGCCCAGATTTGAACGACGAAACCGAGATAATGCGTGCCGCGATGCGCTTTCGAGCGGCAGAATCCACTTTTTCGCACTCATTACAGGATCTGGTTCGCTGAGGGCTTTTCGAGCTGCTGAATGTAGGCTTTGTCTGCCGCCACTTCCTGGGCTCGTATGAGCGAACCGGCTGGTTTTAAACCCGCCGCGCGAACACATCCGCCAGAGCCCGACACGTCGCCTTCGCCTCGCCGGCCTCGTCGAACAGCAGCGGTTGATCGGTCGGACGTTGGCCGGAGTCGCCGCGCAGCCAGGTGTCGCTGTCGCGCAGGCCCCAGACGGTGAAGGCGAAGCGCTGGCGGGCGGGGAGGGCCATGAAGGCCTCGGCCACTTCCGTGTACTTGGCGATCTGGCGCTTGACCCGGTCGCCGGGGAGGGCCGGGACGTAGTGGTCGCCCAGCGAGATATCCAATTCCGACAGATGGATCGGCAGGCCGAAGCTGGCCAGGTCCTTGAGCGCGGCGTCGACCGCGCCGGCCGGCAGGTCGTAGTCGATGTGGGTCTGGGTCCCGATCCCGCCCAGCGGCGCGCCGCGCTTCAGCAGGCGCTCGATCAGCCGCATGAAGGTCGCGCGTTTGTTGGGCTTCAGTTCCAGATGGTAGTCGTTGAGGAACAGCACCGCGTGCGGATCGGCCTCGCGGGCGTGCTCCAGGGCGAGGGCGATGTGGTCGTCCGAGCCCAGATTGCGTGACCACAGGCTCTCGCGCGGGCGCTCGCCGTCGTCGGTGATTGGCTCGTTGACCACGTCCCAGCTGCGGGCCGCGCCCTTATAGCGTCCGGCGACCGCCAGGATGTAGTTGCGATAGGCGTCGGCGAAGGGTTTGCCACTGCCGTCCAGGCGCTTGAAGGCGTCGGGTTCGTTGGCGAACCAGACCAGGGAGTGGCCGTGCAGGGCCATGTCACGCGCCTTGGCGAACGAGGCGATGCTGTCGGGCCGGTCGAACTGGAAGCCCCCGTCCTCGCGCAGGATGTATTCCATCTTCATCTCCCACTCGGCCGTGAGTTGGGAGAACTGCTCGGCCAGCAGGTCGAGATAGTCGGGCGCGTGCAGCCAGCGTTCCTGCACGCAGCAACCGATGGGAAACGCGGTCAGGGTCCGCAGCGGTGGGATCGGCGCAAGCGCCGGCTGGCTCTTGGCCCCTTGGCCGCAGGCGGAGAGGGCGAGCGCCGAGGCGATCGCGGAGCGGCGCGTGAGCCGCCGCACGCCTAGCGCCCGGCCATGGCGGCGCGGCGGATGCTCAGCTCGTCCATCTGAGCGGACTCGAAGGCGCCCAGCTTCTTGGCGGCCAGCACCTTGGCCTGCTCGGCGACGTGCTCGTACTTCTTGAGGTTCTCGAAGGCCTCGGACAGGGCGTCGCGGGCGCCGATCTCTTCGGCCTGGCACTGCTCGATCTGGACCAGCATGTCGGCCTTTCGGCGCTTGTGGCCTTCGCGATAGCCGATCATGTACCAGCCGGCGGCGGCGTCACCCTCGGCGTTCTTGGCCTCGGCCTCGGCCTCGGCGTCCAGCATGGTGATGCGAAGCTCAGCCGCCATGCGGCGTTCGGTGATCTCGGCGAGGCGCTTTTGCAGCGTCTCGACCTCGTGGTTGGAGATCCGGATCAGCGAGGCGGCCCACTTGGTCATCAGTACTCACTTTGCAGGATCTGCCCCAGGTAGCCGAAAGAGTCGTCCAGAGACGTTGCTTCTTCCTTATCTTGGCTGAGGAAAGCCTCGATCGCGGGATTTAGGCGGATCGCGCGGTCGACCGTCGGGTCGGCCCCGGCGCGATAGGCGCCGATGCGGATCAGTTCTTCCATGTTGGCGTAGGCGGCCATCACCTGGCGCGCGCCCTTGACGATGTCGCGCTCGTGCGGGTGTTGGCAGCCCGGCATGGTCCGGCTGATCGACTTCAGCACATTGATGGCGGGAAAGCGGCCGCGCTCGGCGATGGCGCGCTCCATGACGATGTGGCCGTCCAGGATACCGCGCGTGGCGTCGGCGATCGGCTCGTTGTGGTCGTCGCCGTCCACCAGCACGGTGAAGAGGGCGGTGATGGGAGCGGCCGTGGTGCCGTCGGCGCGGATCGGGCCTGGTCCTGCCCGCTCCAGCAGCTTGGGCAGCTCGGTGAAGACGGTGGGCGTGTAGCCCTTGGTGGTCGGAGGCTCGCCGGCGGCCAGGCCGATCTCGCGCTGGGCCATGGCGAAGCGGGTGACGGAGTCCATCAGGCACAGGACTTCCTGGTCTTGGTCGCGCATATATTCACTGATCGCCAGCGTCATGTACGCGGCCTGACGGCGGGTCAGGGCGGGCTCGTCGGAGGTGGCGACCACGACGACGGCGCGCCGCAGGCCTTCCTCGCCCAGGGTCTCTTCCACGAACTCGCGGACTTCGCGGCCCCGCTCGCCGATCAGGCCGACGACGACGGCGTCGCAGGTGGCCTCTTTGGCCAGCATCGACAGCAGCACCGACTTGCCGACGCCCGAGCCGGCGAAGATGCCCAGCCGCTGGCCCCGGCAGGTGGTGGTGAAGACGTTCATCGAGCGCACGCCCAGGTCCAGGCGCTCACCCACCCGGCCGCGGGCGTGAGCCGGCGGCGGCGAGGTCTTCAGCGGATAAGGAACCTCGCCTTGGGGCAAGGGGCCGAGACCGTCGATCGGTTCGCCGAAGGCGTTGATGATGCGGCCCAGCCACGCCTTGGTCGGGCGGACGACCGCGCCTTCCGGCACGATGCGGATCTCCGCGCCCGGGCCAACGCCCTCGACGGGACCGAACGGCATCAGCAGGGCGCGGGTTTCGCGGAAGCCCACCACCTCGGCTGGCAGGGGCTTCTGGCCCAGGCGCTCGATCTCGACGCGGGCCCCTACCGACAGCCGGGTCAGGCCGCCACGGACCTCGATCAGCAGACCGTTCACGGCGGCGACGCGGCCGTAGATGGTCAGCGGATCGATACGTTCGACGGCGGCGATGAGGCTACGCAAGACAGCTCCCGAAGTGACCCGCGCAGACTCGATGATCGTGGTTAACCAGGTGTGAAATTACGGTCCAGGAGGCGACTTCACCGGTGCGACCAATTGGTCGGTGAAGAACCGCGTGACCGCCGTGTTGAAGTCGCGGTGGAAGGCGACGCGGTCGAAGCCGGGCGCGCTGGCGCACAGGATCTCCACGCCCTTGGTGTTGGCGCAGGGCGTCAGGAAGTCGAAGTGCCGCGCGCCTTGCACGACGTGATAGTCGTGCGGCCGCCCGAGATTGCGATGCACGAACTCGGCATAGTTGTCGCCGGGCAGCACCTCGTCGTCGCTGGCCTTCCACAGCTGCAGCGGGACCTTGATCCCCTTCAGCCCGTCGGTTCCGAACGTGAAGCCCAAGGCGGGGGCGGCCGAGACCACGGCCTTGATGCGGGCGTCATGCGTCCACTTGGCCGTCAGGACGTCGGCCGGGATCGGGTGGCTGGCGGTCAGCTTGCAGTCGTAGTTGCTAGGATGGACCTTGCAGTGACTGGGCACCTTGCCGATGTCGGGCTCGCCGCCGGCCGCCGCCAGCACGGTGAAGCCGCCGGACGAGAAGCCGAATGCCCCGACCTTGTCGGGATCGATCTTCGTCTTGAGGGGCGAGGCGTCCAGCATCCAGCCGATCAGGTCCGACAGGGCGGCCGGGCGATCGGCCATCGCGGTGGCGCGGCTCTGGTCCTTGTAGTTGTCGCCCGGATGGGTGAGGGCGGCGACCACGAAGCCGGCCTCGGCCAGCGCCTGGGCGGTGTCGGCATGACCGCCGAAGAAGCCGCCATTGCCGTGTGACATGACGATCAGCGGCAGATGCTCGCCGACGATCGGCGCGCCGGCCGCCACGGTATGGCCCCAACCGCCCAGCGCCATGAAGGCCGGCTTGGCCTCGGTGGGATACCAGACCCCGACCTCGACCGGCGGCGCGTTCGGGCGGGGCTCCTGCAACACCATGAAACCGGCGTTGGATGCGAGGGCTGGCGAGGCCGCGGCGGCCGTCATGAAGGCGGCGGCGAGGAGGGCGCGGAGCGACATGGTGGTCCTTCAGCGAGTGATGAAGACCTCGCTGTGAAGCCGGGTTTCCGCTGCCGCCAGCGCTCCTGCGCGAATGGGCGAATGGGTTCGCGACCGGGCGAACGGTCGCTATACCTCAAGCATGACCGCCGCGAATCCACCGCTTCTTGGGAGCGCCCGAGAATGGGCGATAGACCTGGCCGTGGGCGTGGGGATCGGCCTGCTCCTGGGGCTGATGGGGCCGTTCGGCAGCTTCTTCAACGACAACCCGCCGCTGCGGATCGCCTATTGGATCGGGACCGTCTCCAGCGGCATGGTGTTCTTCGGGGTCGTCACGCGACTGGCGGCGGCGGGCGCGCAACGACTCGGCGCGCCGGACTGGGCGATAATCCCGCCGGTGGTCCTGGTCGGCAGCGCCGTACAAGGGATGCCGCTGCGCGCGGTCGCGATCGCCATCTGGCCGCAGATCGACCGGGCCGTGCCGCCGCTCGAGTGGTACGGCCAGTGCCTGGCGATCACGACGCCGATCGTGCTGGCCTACTACTTCATCCGCGTGCGCTCACGTGCGCACATGCCCGCGCGCGAGGGGCTGGAGCCTGTCGAAGCCTCAACGCCGGTCACCGATCCGGGCGCGGTGCTTTATCTGAGGATGGAGGATCACTACGTCCGGATCCGCACCGAGCACGGCTCGCGCCTGGAGATGGGACCGTTGGGCCGCGTGACGGCGGGGCTGTCCGGCGTCGAGGGACTGCGGGTGCATCGTTCGTGGTGGGTGGCCCGGCGGGCGATCCAGGGCGTCGAGCGCGACGGCCGCAACCTGCGTCTGAGGCTCGTCGACGGCGAAACCGCCCCCGTCAGCCGCGCCTCGGTGGCCAAGCTGCGGGCGGCGGGCTGGCTGGCCGAAGAAAATCCGGCTTGAGCCCCGCGGCGGGGCGTCGCGGGGCGCCCAGAATGGTCAAGCTTCCACCATCCTTTGGTCGCTCGCGAAGCGCGAGCATGGCGTTCAATTTCCCGCGACGGAACGCCGCAATCTCGCCTCAAGAGCGAACAGCGAGGTAGCTCCGCCTTAACGGCGTAACGACGTTCGGACCGCTATCAGGGCACGGATTTAAGGGATTTGCATTGGTTAATAGCAGCGTCAGACGGGCCCCCTGCGACGCGTGCGACCAATGTGACCAAGGGGCCGCCGGCCGCTTGCACCCGATTCGCAAATCAGATTAACCATTCGACCAACGGAAACATTCACCATTAACCAGTCTTAAATTAACTCTCCGGCAAAGTGACCGAAGGGTTTTCCGGCGGGGTTCCGCCTTAAGACGTTCGAATACGCCAGATTTGGCGTGGAGGGGCTCATGCGCGTACTGTTGATCGAGGATGACAGCGCGACGGCGCAGACCATCGAACTGATGCTGAAGTCTGAAGGCTTCAACGTCTATACGACGGATCTGGGTGAGGAAGGCGTGGATCTGGGTAAGATCTACGACTACGACCTCATTCTGCTCGACCTCAATCTTCCTGACATGAGCGGCATCGATGTTCTGCGCACCCTGCGGGTCGCGAAGATCAACACGCCGATCATGATCCTGTCGGGTTCGTCGGAGATCGATACGAAGGTGAAGACCTTCTCGGGCGGCGCCGACGACTATATGACCAAGCCGTTCCACAAGGACGAGATGATCGCCCGCATCCATGCGGTGGTCCGTCGTTCGAAGGGTCACGCGCAATCGGTCATCAAGACCGGCGACATCATCGTCAATCTGGACGCCAAGACGGTCGAAGTGAACGGCAACCGCGTTCACCTGACCGGCAAAGAGTACCAGATGCTCGAGCTGCTCTCCCTGCGTAAGGGCACGACCCTGACCAAGGAAATGTTCCTGAACCACCTGTACGGCGGCATGGACGAGCCCGAGCTGAAGATCATCGACGTGTTCATCTGCAAGCTGCGCAAGAAGCTGGCCGCTTCGGCGCACGGCAAGCACCACATCGAGACGGTCTGGGGCCGCGGCTACGTGCTGCGCGACCCGAACGAGCAGGTCAACGCCGCTTAAGGTCTCGTGAGTTCGTAAGCGTACAAGTACCGCGTACCCAAAACGCCCATCGGTAACGGTGGGCGTTTTCTTTTACCCATCATATGGTTGCGCTTCCGGGCCTTAACCGGCGTTAACCATGCCGTGACAAAACGACCGAAGCGCCGAATAGTCCTTGCGGTCAAGAGCGCGCCTGAGCATGTTCCGGCCCGACGATTGCTGGGGGGCTACCCAGCCGTGTCATTTTGACTTGCGCGGCATCGAACCGACGGGGGCACGATGCAGGAATTTGATCCGCGACGCAGCGCAACGCGCTGGGCGCCGAGAGTTTTCACCGCGGTCGCCGGCTTGGCCGCGCTGAGCCTGGGCTGGAAGCTGACCGCCGACGACGCCAAGACTCCGGGTACGGAGAAGGCCGCCCTGGATCCGGCCGCCCTGGTCGCCCTGCAGCACGTGGCCTTCGCCAGCGCCGAGGCCCAGCCCGGCTTCGAGCGTCCCGAGAACGTCGCCGTCAAGGTGCGTCCGGGCGAGACCCTGCAAGGCGCCGTGCAGCGCGCCGGCGTGGCTCCCGAGGACGCGCAAGCGGTCGTCGCGACCCTGCAAGGCGCCATCGACACCGTGAACATCAAGGCCGGCATGGCCTTCGAGGCCGCCATCGCCCAGCGTCGCGGCCAGCGCGGGCCGGCCCGCCTGATTGGCCTGTCCATGCGGGCCAGCCCGTCCTCGACCCTGACCGTCTCGCGCACCTTCGACGGCGCCATGCGCCTGCGCGAGCTGGAGGAAAAGGTCCGCGACGAGCAGAAGGTCGCCTGCGGCGAGATGAACGGCTCGTTCTACGAGAGCGTGGCCAATGTCGGCGGCACGCCGGCGATCATCAGCCAGGCCGCCAAGCTGTTCTCGCACAAGATCGACTTCTCGCGCGACATTCACGAGGGTGACCGGTTCTGCCTGGTGTTCGACCGAAAGGTCACCGAGAGCGGCCGCACCATCGAGGCCGGCGATCTCGAATACGCCGAGGTCAAGGGCCAGAAATTCTACGCCTTCGACCGCAGGGGCGACAGCGACGGCAAGAGCCAGTTCTTCGACGAGTTCGGAAAGAACATCAAAGGCTTCCTGCTGCGCACCCCAGTGGATGGCGCTCGCATCACCTCGGTGTTCGGCACGCGCCGCCACCCGGTTCTCGGCTATACCCGCGCCCACAAGGGCGTCGACTTCGGGGCCGGCACCGGCACCCCGATCCTGGCCGCCGGCGACGGCGTGGTCCTGGAAGCGCGCCGCTGGAGCGGTTACGGCAACTGGCTGCGCATCCGCCACTCCGGCCAGTGGGACACTGGCTATGGCCACATCTCACGCTACGCCCCCGGCATCCGCGCCGGCACGCGCGTACGCCAGGGCCAGGTCGTGGCCTATGTCGGCTCGACCGGCCTGGCGACTGGCCCGCACCTGCATTACGAGGTCTGGCTGAAGGGCCAGCGGGTCAATCCGATCGGGGCGAAGGTCCCGCAAGGCACCATCCTGGCCGGCTCGGAACTGGCCTCGTTCAAGTCGCAGAAGTCGCGCATCGACCGCATGCTGGCCGCCGGCGGCGAAGCCGTCAGCGGCGAGGACACGCCCAAGCTGGCCGCGACGGATCTGGACAAGGTCAAGCTGCGCTAGGCGTCCTTCCCCTAACCGCGCGCGGGCGGCGAACCGCTCACACTTCGCCTAGCGCGCTTTTGCCCATCGCCGCCTGGATCCCCGCCAGCAGATTGGCGGCGGTGATCGGCTTGGAGACGTGCAGGTCCGCTCCGGCCGCCAGGGTCTGTTCGCGGTGGCCGGTCAGGCGTTGGCGCTGAGCATGATGATCGGGGTGCGCGCCGCGCCGGTTTCGACCTCCAGCACCCGGATCGCGCGGGTGGCTTCCAGCCCATCCATGCGCGGCATCTGCATGTCCATCAGCACCACGTCGAAGGTCCCGGCCTTGAAGGCGTCGATGGCGTCCAGGCCGTCGCCGACCGTGACGACCTCCGCGCCCTGGGTGGCCAGGATCAGCTGGGCGACGCGCTGATTGGTCGGGTGGTCCTCGACCAGCAGCACCCGCAGGGGCGAGTCCGTGAACTCTGGAGGCTCGGCGGGGGTCCCGGGGACCCCTTCAGCGCCCCCAACGCTGGGCAGGGGCAGTGAGACGACGAAACGGCTGCCGACGCCCAGCGTCGAGGTGGCCGAGATCTCCCCGCCCATTATGGCGACCAGCGAGTGACAGATCGACAGGCCCAGGCCCGTGCCGCCGAACCGGCGGCTGATCGACGCGTCGGCCTGGTGAAAGCGGGCGAAAAGGCTGGCGGCGTGCTCGGCGTCGAAGCCGATGCCGGTGTCGGTGATCTCAAGGGTCAGGCTAGAGTCCTCGGCCGCGATGCGCAGGGTGACGCCGCCGGTCTGCGTGAACTTGATGGCGTTCGACAGCAGGTTGCCGACCACCTGGCCGATCCGCGTGCCGTCGCCGAGGTAGCGACCGTCGGCCGCGCCGACCACTTGGAAGGCCAGCCCCTTCTCCTCGGCCCGATGGCGCATGACCTCGATGCAGGGGCGCAGGGCCTGGTCCAGGTCGAAGGGCTGCTCTTCCAGCTGGAGTTGGCCGGCCTCGATCTTGGCGACATCCAGGAAGTCGGACACCAGCCGCTCCAGGGTCGCGCCGGAGTCGCGGATCAGTCCGACCATCTCGGCCTGGTCGGCGCTCATGGGCGTGCGGGCCAGCGCGTCGACGATGCCGATGACGCCGTTCAGCGGGGTGCGGATCTCGTGGCTGATGTTCGCGAGAAAGTCGGTCTTGGCGCGATTGGCCGCCTCGGCCGCGGCCTTGGCCTCGACCAGGGCCCGCTCGGCCGCCACCCGCTGCGTGACGTCCCGCGCCACGCCGTAGATGCGGTCGCCATTGCGTTGGGCGCGCCATTCCAGGGTCAGGTAATGACCGTCGGCGTGCCGGTAACGGTTGATGTAGCCCAGGACCGGATCGCCGTCCTTCCGGTTCTCGACCTCGATCACGCTGCTGAGCGTGCCGGGCATGTCCTCGGGATGGACAAGGCGCAGCAGCTTCAGGCCTTCCATGTCCTCGGGGCGATGGCCCAGCGTGGTTTGCCACGAGCGGCTGGCCTTCAGGACGCGGCCTTCGATGTCGCGAATGATCAACAGGTCCAGCGAGACGTCGAAGAACGCGCTGACGTCCTCGGCGAGCGTCTCGTGAGCAGTCGTCTGGGTCATCGCGGCCGAAATCCTAGCTGGCGCCGAAAAGTCTTGGCGCCGAAGCACTCAGACAAAACACGGATATCAGCGAAGCTTGCGGGGCGTGAACAACCCTAGGGGGATTTCGCTTAAGACTTGTCCGATGCGTCAAAAAGTCTCCCAGTTTCTGGACAAATGTGAGTTGTATAACATCGTTATTTATGGATGGGTGATGAATATTTCCAGCCATAGGCGTGGCGATTGAAGCGCGGGCCGCCTGGCCCTAGAAGCAACGCTTGATCCTGCTGCCGAGAGTGCGTTTGTCCAGTTCCTCCGCCGACCTCCATGGCGACAGTCTCTATCGGGATCGGCGTTTCGTCATCGGCATGGCGGTGCTGTGTTGCCTGCTTTGGGGCAGCGCCTTTCCGGCGGTGAAGATCGGCTACGCCCTGCTTAGCGTGGCCAAGACCGACACGGCCAGTCAGCTTCTGTTCGCCGGTTGGCGGTTTCTGGCGGCCGGGCTGATCCTGCTGGTGCTGGCGCTGCTGAACCGCAAGCCGGTCGCCCTGCCGCGTGACCAAGTCGGACGGGTGATTGGCCTCGGCCTGTTCCAGACCACGGTGCAGTACGTGTTCTTCTATGTCGGCCTGGCCCACGCCACCGGCGTGAAGTCGTCGATCATGAACGCCACCGGCGCGTTCTTCGGCGTAATCCTGGCCCACTTCCTGTTCAAGGACGACCGCCTGACCTCGCGCAAGGCCGTCGGCTGCCTGCTGGGCTTCGCCGGCGTTCTGGCCGTGAATCTGGGCGGCCCAAGGGGTTTTGGAGGCCTGGACTTCGAGTTCAGCCTGCTGGGCGAGGGCTTCGTGGTCGCCGCGGCCTTCGTGCTGGCCGCCGCCTCGATCTGGGGCAAGAGCATCTCGCGGAAAGTCGACCCGATGGTGATGACCGGCTGGCAGTTGGCCATCGGCGGAAGCGTGCTGCTGGCGATCGGCGCGGTCGCGGGCGGCCATCTCTCCGGCTTCGACATCCGCTCCGTGACCCTGCTGGCCTATATGGCCGCGTTGTCGGCGGCGGCTTTCGCGCTGTGGAGCCTGCTGATCAAGCACAACCCTGTCGGCATGCTGGCCGTGTTCAACTTCCTGATCCCGGTGTTCGGGGTTCTGCTGTCGGCGGTGTTCCTGCACGAGCCGGTGCTGGCGTGGAAGAACGCCGCCGCCCTGGCGCTGGTGTGCGCCGGGATCTGGCTGGTGACGCGCAAGCCCAGGGCCCGCGCCTAGTCGACTCCGGCCACGGCCAACAGCGTCGCCAGGCCCACCTGCATGCCCTTCAGGCTCGAGGCCTTCTCGACGTCGATCCATTCGTCCAAGGCGTGGGCGCGGCCGGCCTTGCCGCCCGCGCCGATGGTGACGGCGGGGATGCCAAGGCTCATTGGCACGTTGCTGTCGGTCGAGCTGTCTTCGTGCTGTGGCGAAAAGCCCAAGGCGGTGATCGCGCCGGCCGTCAGCTTCACGATCTCGGACGTCCGCGGCGTATTCCCCGCCGGCCGCTCGCCGATCACCTTGGCCTCGTAGCTGACCTTGCCGTCACGGGTGTCGCGGGCGGCGTTCTCGGCGGCGTCGGCCTTGTCGAGGATGCCGACCAGGGTCTGGTCCAGCTTGGCCAATTCGGCGGCGCTTTCCGAGCGCATGTCGAACTCCATGAACACTGAGTTCGGGATCGAGTTCACCGAAGTGCCGCCGCCGGTGACGCTGGCCGAATAGGTGGTCTTGGGCGCTTTCGGCGTCTCGACGGCGTAGAGGTCGGTCACCGCCCGGGCCATGGCCGCCATCGGATTGACGATGCCGAACGCGCCATAGCTATGGCCGCCAGGGCCCTTGAAGGTCACCCGATAACGCTTGGAGCCGACGCCCTTGTCGACGATCCGCGACGGGTCCGAGCCGTCCATCGAGAAGAAGGCGGTGATCCGGCCCTTGTAGGGGCCCTTGTTGAACAGGAACCGCGTGCCGCGCAGGTCGCCGGGGCCTTCCTCGCCGACATTTCCGACGACCAGGATGTCGGCCTTGGTCTTGACGCCCGCCGCGTCCAGGGCGCGCAAATAGGCCAGCAGGGTGGCCAGGGCGCGGGTGTCGTCGCCGACGCCGGGGGCCATCAGTCTGGTTCCCTCGCGCTTGACCTTCACGTCCGTGCCTTCGGGGAAGACGGTGTCGAGATGGGCGGCGATGACCACGAACGGGCCCTTGCCCTTGGTCGCCGTACCGGGCCTTACGCCCATGACATTGCCCTCGGCGTCCATCTCGACATTGGACAGGCCGTGGGCCTTCAACATCTCCAGATAGGCCTTCGCGCGGGCCTCTTCCTTGAACGGCGGGGCCGGGATCTCGGTCAGGGTCACGATGTCGGCGACCGTGCGGTCATAGTCCGCGTCCAGCTTGGCCACGGCCTTCTTGAACGCGGGCGACACGACCAGCTTGGCCGGATCGGTCGCGGCCGAGGCGGGCAGGGCGATCAGCGCGACGGCCAGGGCGAGCGGAGAGGGACGGAGCATGGGGCGAATCCTTGGGTTCGCCGCCACCCTAACGCGGCGCGGGTTAGAGCGTCAGCATAGCCGTCCCGCCCATCAGCGGATCGCTGATCGAGTCCTTGCCGGTCTCCACCCGTCCGGCCAGGCGCCGCACCCAGGTCGGGTCGTCGTCGCGGCGGATGGTCAGGTCGTACCAGCCCTGTCTGGTGGCGAAGGCCCGCGCCTGCGTCGCGCCGGCGCCCTTCAGCGTGACGCGCCAGGGCGCGGCGCCGTCGACGGAGAGGATGCGCGGTTCGCGGCCGGTGTTGCTCAGGGTCAAAAGCACCCGATCGCCGTCGGCGCGCGCGGTGACCTCCACGCCCGCCAGCGCGCCGGCGAAGCGGCGATGGAAACCGTTCGGGCCCAGCACCCACAGGTCGTGGGCGCCGGCCGGCCAGACGTCTTCCAGCCAAGCCTTGGGACCGACCGTGTAGCGGCGCGGAACCGCGTCCAGCCGCAACTGGTCGTAGACATGGATCACCGCCGCCTGCGCGCCGCTGTTGGCGAAGCTCAGCGTCATGGCTCCATCCTTGACCCGTCCGTCCACGGCCAGGGCGTAGGGCAGGGCGCGCGAGGGGCGGGTCCCCTTATCCTGCACCGGGGCGACCATCGTGGTCGGCGTCGGTGGCTTGGTCTCCGGCAGCTTGGCCGCCCGGGCGGCGGTCTCGGCCACTGACGGCAGCGGGGCGAACGGCTTGTGGTTCGGCGTCCTGAAATCGAAGCACGAGGTCAGGTCGCCGCACACCGCCCGCCGCCACGGCGCGATGTTCGGCTCCTGCACGCCGAAACGCGTCTCCAGAAAACGGATCACCGAGGTGTGGTCGAAGACCTGGCTATTGGCCCAACCGCCCCGGCTCCAGGGAGAGATCGCGTACAGCGGCACGCGCGGCCCCAGACCGTAGGGCCGGTTCATCAGGTCGTCGCGCTCGGCCTTGGCCTCGGTCGGGTTGCGCACCGTGTGGTGCATGCCGGCCAGGTCGATGGTCGAGCCGCCGATCAGCTTGCCGTCCGCATCCTTCGACGGTGGCGACGGCGGCGGCATGTGGTCGAAGAAGCCGTCGTTCTCATCGAAATTCACGATCAGCACCGTCCGCGCCCAGACCTTGGGATCGGCGGTCAGGGCGTCGATCACCCGGGCGGTGTAGTCAGCGCCCTGAGCCGGGCTGGAGGGGCTGGGGTGCTCGGAGTCGGCGGCCGGGGCGATGATCCACGACACCTGCGGCAGGCGGCCGGCGACGACGTCCTCGCGCAGCTTGTCCAGATGCCAGGTCGACAGCGCCAGGTCCTTCAGGCGCTTGTCCGAGCCCGGCACGTCCTTGTAGGCGTCACGATAGACCTTGAAGCCGGCCAGTGGGTTGTCGGTGAAGTTGTCGGCCATGTCCTGGTAGATCCGCCAGGAGACGCCGGCCTTCAACAGTCGCTCTGGATAGGTGGTCCAGGTGTAGGACTCCGCCGCTCCGCCCTGTTCGGCGAAGTTGTCGTGTGAGTTCGAGATCGACGGTCCGCCCTGCGTTCCGGACGGGTCGTTGGTCCCGGTCCACAGGAACAGGCGGTTGGTGTTGGTGCCGGTCTGGGTCGAGCAGTGATACGCGTCGCAGAGGGTGAAGGTCTCGGCCAGGGCGAACTGGAACGGGATGTCGGCCCGCTCGAAATAGCCCATCGACCACGGCTCCTTGGAGTCCGGCCAGCGATCCATGCGGCCCTGGTCCCAGGCGTCCTGGGCGTTGGTCCAGCTGTGCGGCGTGCTCTCGACCCGCATGTGGGCGAAGGTCTTGGTGGTCTCCAGCGGGAACGGCGCCAGCAGCTGGTCCTTGTAGGCTTGGGTGAAGACCGAGGCGCCCTTGCGAGAACCCTTGTCACGGACGGGCGCGGGGAAGCGGTCGCCGAAGCCGCGCACTCCGGCCAGCGTCCCGAAGTAGTGATCGAAGCTGCGGTTCTCCTGCATCAGGATCACCACGTGCTCGACGTCCTTGATGGTGCCGGTGCGCACGTCGGCGTCGATGGCCGCCGCCTTGGCCAGGGCCGGCGGCAAGGCCATCGCGCCGATGGCGGCGAGCAGGGCGCGGCGGTCGAGCTGGGGCATGGCGAGGCTCCGATGAAACTGCGTCGGAGCTAACACGCCTGTCTGGTCAGTGATGTGACAACTGGACTAGACCAGACGCTTTTGGGCGATCAATCAAACACGATCACTGACCGCGCCAGCTCGCCGCGCTTCAGCTCGTCGAACGCGCTGTTCACGTCCTCCAGCCTGATCCGCCGCGAGATCAGTTCGTCCAGCTTCAGCTTGCCGTTCATGTAGAAGTCCACCAGTCGCGGCATGTCGACCGGGAAGCGGTTTGAGCCCATGTAGCTGCCCTGGATCCGGCGCTCGCCCAGGAAGTCGACGCCGTGCAGCTCGATCTTGACGCCGACCGGGATCATGCCGATCACATTGGCCGTGCCGCCCCGGCGCAGCATCTTGAACGAGGCTTCCGCCGTGGCCTTCAGGCCGATGGCCTCGAAGCTGTGGTGGACGCCGCCGCCGGTCAGCTCGACCACGGCCTTGGCGATGTCGTCGACCGCCGAGGCGTCGATCACGTCGGTCGCGCCGAAGGTCTTGGCCAGCTCCAGCTTGGAGGCGAAGCGGTCGATGGCGATGATCCGGCCCGCGCCGGCGATCGCCGCGCCGTTGATGGTGGCCAGGCCCACGCCACCGCAGCCGATCACCGCCACGGTCTCGCCCGGCCGGACGTTGGAGGTGTGCATCACCGCCCCGACCCCGGTCATGACCGAGCAGCCGATCAGGGCGGCGCGGTCGAACGGCATGTCCTTACGGATCGCCACGCAGGCGTGCTCGTGCACCAGCATCATCTCGGCGAAGGAAGACAGATTGAGGAACTGGGCCATCGGGCCGCGTTCTCCCCCGAGATCCTCTTTGAACAGGCGTGGCTCGCCGCCCTTGGGGCGCTTGGTCTCCGGGCTGATGCACAGGTTCATGTGCCCGGTCAGGCAGACCTCGCAGTGGCCGCAATAGGGGTTGAGGCAGGTGATGACGTGGTCGCCGACCTTCACGGTGCGGACCTCGCTGCCGACCGCCTCGACGATCCCGGCGCTCTCGTGACCCAGCACCGCGGGCAGGGGGTGGCTGTAGGAGCCTTCGACGAAGTGCAGGTCGGAGTGGCAGACGCCGGCCGCCTTCGTGCGGATCAGCACCTCGCGCGGGCCGGGCTTGCCGATGGCCACGGTCTCGATCTCGAGGGGCTTGCCCACCTCGCGCAGAACAGCGGCCTTCATGCGTCTCTCCCGTAAATTTGTGGGGAGACTAGCGTTCGGCGAGGGGGCAGCGGAAGAGGAAATTCGAACAAATGTTTGGAGAGGGTGTCAGGCGACCTCGATAGGATCGGCGACCAGGGCGGTGCGCTCGGCCAGGTCGTTGATCCGGGCGAAATAGTCCTGGAAGTGCGGCGTCTGGCGGTGGGCGGCCACGGCGGCGTTGTCGATGTACAGCTCGTCCAGCACGAAGCGCGTGGCGTCGGCCTGGTCGCGCCAGATGTCCCAGCGCAGATTGCCCGGCTCGGCGCGGCTGGGGGCGACCATGCCGGAGAGCAGGGTCCACAGCGCTTCGGCCTTGCCCGGACGGGCGGTTAGGATGGCCACGATCTTCACGGTGTTCGACATCGTTCAAGTTCCTCGTTCAGAGACCGGGCGGCCGGTGCGACCGACCGCCCAGGCTGTCAGGGATTAGGCCGCCACCAGCGACCGGTCGAGCGCGGCGATCAGTGTCGCGGCCAGGGGGTGGTCCGACCGGGGGTTCTGGCCGGTGATCAGCTCGCGGTCCTCGATCACGTTCGGCTCGAAATCGACCGGGTTGGTGATGACCTTGCCGCCCGCGATCTCCAAGGCGTCGGCCACGGTGAAATAGAGCTTGTCGTGCAGGATGTGGTCCTCGACGACCTTCTCCTCGGTGTTGGAGAAGATGGTCATGTTGTATCCGGCATATTGCCAGCCCTTGGCCAGGTCGGCGGCCTTGGCGGTGTCGCCGGCGATCAAGGCGGCGCGGAATTCGACCGCGTTCTCCATGGCCGAGGCGATGGCGATCGGGCCGTGGCACAGCAGGGCCGTCGGCTGACCGCGTTCGTGGAAGTGGCGCAGGATCAGGCCGGTCTCGGCGTCCTGCATCAGGTCCACGCCGGGCGCCTGGCCGCCGGGCACGAACACACCGGCGAAGCTGTCCAGGCCCTCGCCGATCACCGAGCGCAGGGTGCGCGGCCGGTTCATCGCCGGATCGCTCTCGTAGAAGGCCTTGGCCCGCTCATAGGCGCCCTGGTCGCTGTCGAAGTGGTCGGCGCTGTCCGAGGCCGGATCGATATGCGGCTTCGTGCCATTCGGCGTGGCCAGCACGATCTCGTAGCCAGCGGCGACCAGCGCCATGGCCGGCACGACGGTTTCGTTCAGATATTGGCCGGTGGCGCCCGTGCCGCCACGGACTTCGATCCGGGTGGCGTTCGAGCCGATGATGAGAACTTTGCCCTTAGACATGATGGCCTCCTGAGCCGGTGGTTGGCGTCCTCTCGGGACAGGCCAAACATGCGCTCGGACCATGTATTTCAGAACTTTATTGATGTGATTTTAGATATCCATCAAAGTGATATCTAATGCGGTACGACCTCAATCTCCTGCCGATCTTCGTGGCCCTAATGGAGGAGCGCAGCGTGACCCGCGCCGCCCAGCGCCTGGGGATCACCCAGCCGGCCCTGTCCAACGCCCTGGCGCGCCTGCGCGTGACGATGCGCGACCCGTTGTTCATCCGTGAGCGCTACGGCGTACGGCCCACCCAGATGGCCGAGGAGTTGGCCCCCGTGATCGCCGCGGCGCTGGCCCGGCTGGACGACGCGATCCTGGGCCAGCAGGACTTCGATCCCGCGCGGGCCCAGCGGCTCTTCACGATCGCGCCCAACAGCTATGTCGAGTTCGTGCTGGCCCCGGCGATCGTGGCGCGGCTGCGCGAGCGGGCGCCGGGGATCAAGCTGCGGCTCATGCCGTTCGGCAACGACCTGACCGAGACGGGGGTGATGTCGGGCGACACGGCGATGGTGCTGGGGCGCATCGTCGACCCGCCGGACAATCTGGTTGTGCAGCACCTGATGGACGAGGGCCTGGCCTGCGTGGTGCGGGCAGACCATCCGGAGATCGGCGAGGCGATCTCGCGCGAACAGTACGAGCGACTCAAGCACGTCAACGTGCTGCCGCCGGGCCGCATGCGGACGGGCCTGTTCCAGGCGCTGGATCAGAGAGGACTGCGGCGCGAAGTGGCGGTGTCGGTCACCCATTTCCTGGCGGTGCCGGAGATGGTCGCGGCCACGGACTATTGCGCGACCCTGCCCAGCCTGATCTGCCGCCACCTGATGCGGGATCCCCGGCTGAAGGTGCTGTCAGCGCCCGTCGACCTGGGGACTTTCCCGGTGCAGATGGGCTGGCACGTGCGTTATCGGCAGGATCCGGCGCACCGCTGGCTGAGGGCGCTGATCGCTGAGGTCGCGACGAGCGTGGTCGGCAAAGCGGCTTAGGCCGCCGCCATCATCGCCTGTTGGCGTTCCGGCAGGATGCGGCTGACGGCCAGAAGGACCGTCATGTCGCCTTCGCCGGAGGTGATCACGGCCGACACCAGCGGGGAGTCTTCGCCATCGCCCAGGGCCGGCGGCGCGTTGATGTGCTCGGCCTCGACGGTGAAGCTGTCGCAGACGGCGTCGACCAGCAGGCCGGCGACGTCGTTCTGGTTCTCGACCACGATGATCACCTGGCGCGGGCCGTCTTCCGCCGCGCCCTTGCCCAGGCGCCACGACAGGTCGATGACCGGCATGACCTGGCCACGCAGGTTGATGACGCCGCGCACATAAGGCGGAGCCTCGGGCAGCGGGGTCGGCGGGGTGACGCCGCGGATCTCGCGAACGGCGCTGACGGGAACGCAATAGGTCTGGGCGCCAACCTCGAACGACAGGACCTGCAGGGCCTGGCCTTGGGCGTACGACACGGTGCTGGACATGGCGGTCTCCGTAGCGCGAGGGCCGCTTGGAACCCCCGTTCGAGGCCACCCTGGCGCAAAAAGGTGAACAAACCGGTTCCGCCGGCCGTTGAATTATTCCGTTCAGGCGCCGTTCAGGCAGGAAGTCCGATCGTCCCTGTGACGCTGGACGACGCGAAGGGCGCCGGGAAGCGAAACCCAAGGAGGGCATCATGGCCCACAAGCTGTTCAGCTCGATCGGCAAGATCGCCGCCGGCGCGGCGGTCGTGTCCCTGGTGGTGGCGACGAGCGCCTCGGCCGATCCCCGCCACTATCGCCGTCACCACGACCGTGGCGGCGACACCGCCGCCGTCGCGATCGCCGCCGGCATCGTCGGCCTGGCCGTTGGCGCAGCCATTTCGGACGGCAACCGCAACGATCGTTACGATGACCGTTATTACGGCCGTCGCGCCTACGCCCCGCCGCCCCCGCCGCGCTACGGCTACGGATACGCCCCGCGTCCCTACTATGGCGACCGCGAGTGCTGGACGACCCGCGACTACGATCGCTACGAGGGCGTCTATCGCGAGCGGACTGTCTGCCGCTAAGCCGAAAAGGCCGTGAAAATGATCAAAGCCCCGGACCGACGTCCGGGGCTTTTTCGATGTCCCGAAATGGGGACTCGACTCTCTTGCGCGATGCGAACAAAAAAGGAACATTACTGCCGACCGCAGGAGGCCGTCATGTCGCTCGCCGCTGAATATCCTATCTGTCAGAGCCCGTTCGGGGCTGGCCTCGCGCTTGCCGAGGACCGGCTGGACATCGCCGAGGCCGTGCTGGCCGGCGCCTGGCGCACCTTGCGCGCGGCGGGGTTCGGCGAGGCCGAGGTCCAGGCCCTGTTCGACCAGATCGCCGACCGGCCCGAAGACCTGGCGCGGCGTCTGCGCAAGATGGCGAACGCGGCGGGCTGAGCCGTTTTGGTACAAAGCGGATCGGTTAGTGCAGCCGCTCCAGCAACGCCCGCAGGATCTCCGCCCGCTGGGCCGTGTCCACCCCGATGCGGCCCGCCAGTTCGCGGATGCCGGCGGGATAGGCCTCGCCGCCGTCGGCGATCGACTTCGCCTGATCGGCTAGTTTGCGGAGGTCGCGGTCCAGGCGCTCGACCTCTTCGCGAGCCAGAAGGCGGGCCTCGTTCTGGAGGCGCTTGACGCGTTGGGCGGTGGACTCGGGACCGCGTCCCAGGTCGTAGACTTCCGCCACGCCCGAGACGGGCGGCACGATCTTCAACGGCTTGCCGGCCATGGATTTGGGCTCCTCGATCCGGGCTGGTTCGCGCCAACCCACACCGTATCAAAGCCCGGCTTAGCGCCAGTGTTCCGTCGGGTTTCCCAAAAGCGGAACCGCGTGGCCGCCGCGCCACACACCAGCTTGATAGCCGAAAGTGGCTGCTGCTTTCGGTGGCCATCAGGCTCCAAAAGCAAGGCGCGGCGCCGAAAAAGGCGTCAGAATCCTAGTGGGACACGTGGCTGTAGGGCGTCTGCGAAGCCGACGGCGCGGTCGGGGCCGGCTGCGGCGCGGCCTGCTGCGGGGCCGGAGCTTGCTGCGCGTGAGGCTGCGGCGCGTGGCCCTGCGGTTGCGGCGGGGCTGGGCGGCGGAACTTCAGGCTGCGGCCCTGGAACTCCGCGCCGGTCTCCATGGCCAGCTGCTCGTGGGTAATGTCGCCGTCCACGCGCGAGGTGCCGTACAGGCGCACCGCCTGGGCGGTGACCGCGCCGATGACCAGGCCGTGGATCTCGATGGCCTGGGCGACGATCGAACCCTCGATGCGGGCATTGGGGCCGACCACCAGCTTGCCCACCTTGACGTCGCCCAGCACGGCGCAGTCGACATGGACCTCGACGTCGCCGACGATGTCGCCGCGAACGGTCAGGCCTTGCGAGAACAGCGAGGCGGGCTTGGGGCGGGTGGGCGCCGGGGCGACCGGCTGCGACTGGACCTGGGGCGCCGCCGGGTGCGCCAGCGGAGTCAGGGCCAGCGACGCGGGGGCTTCTTTCTTCTTGGCGAACATCGGCGGCGACCTTGTCTCAAAATGGGCTTCAGGAAGCTCTGCGCGGCAAGATCAGGGCCAATTTCCGAACGAGGCTATTCGGCGTCCCGCACATGGGTGGTCGGACGATCGTCGCCGGACGCGACCTCGCCATGCCAGACGGCGTTCTTGTCCTCGTAGGTAATGCCTTCGGTCTCGCCGGGCTGTTCTTGCTCGGCCGCGGCGGTCTTGGCCGCCTTCAGCGCCGCGTCATGCGTCGGAAATGTCTCGGAGAAGGTGTCGCCAACCTTGTAGGCCCAGCCGCCGTCGTGTTCGACGATGGTGTAGGTGATGTCGGTCATGGAGCGTCTCCGAGAAGTGTCGCAGGTCAACGGACCGCCAGTAGAGGTGGTTCCGATGACGCTGTCTTGTCGGAAATACGCGAGCCCTTAGGCCACCTTCACCCGCGCCGCGCTTTCCGGCAGGTCCGTGCCGAACGCGCGCTGGAAGAACTCGGCCACCGTGGGGCGTTCGAGTTCGTCGCACTTGTTCAGGAAGGTCAGGCGGAAGGCCAGGGCCACGTCGTGATCGAAGATCTCGGCGTTCTGGGCCCAGGTGATCACGGTGCGCGGGCTCATGACGGTCGAGATGTCGCCGTTCATGAAGGCGTTGCGGGTCATGTCGGCGACGCGAACCATGGCGGCCAGGGTGCGCTTGCCCTCGGCCGTGTCGTACGAAGGGTTCTTGGCCAGCACGATGGCGGCTTCGACGTCGTGCTCCAGATAGTTCAGGGTCGTGACGATCGACCAGCGGTCCATCTGACCTTGGTTGATCTGCTGGGTGCCGTGGTAGAGGCCGGTGGTGTCGCCCAGACCGATGGTGTTGGTCGTGGAGAACAGCCGGAAATACGGATTGGCGCGGATGACACGGTTCTGGTCCAGCAGCGTCAGCTTGCCGCCGGCTTCCAGCACGCGCTGAATCACGAACATCACGTCCGGGCGGCCAGCGTCATATTCGTCGAACACCAGGGCGATCGGGCGCTGCAGGGCCCAGGGCAGGATGCCTTCGCGGAATTCGGTGACCTGCTTGCCTTCCTTCAGGACGATGGCGTCCTTGCCCACCAGATCGATACGCGAGACGTGGCTGTCCAGGTTCACGCGAACCAGCGGCCAGTTCAGGCGCGCGGCGATCTGCTCGATGTGGGTCGACTTGCCGGTGCCGTGATAGCCTTGGACCATCACGCGGCGATCCTTGGCGAAGCCGGCGCAGATGGCTTTCGTCGTCTGCGGGTCGAACTTGTAGGCCGTGTCGATCTCGGGGACGTGCGCGTCGCGGTGCGAGAAGCACGGGACCTTCATGTCGCTGTCGACGCCGAACGCGTCGCGGAGCGTCACCCACTTGTCAGGGACCAGGGTGATCAGGGGATCGTTGGCGGAGCTGGTGTCGGCGAACTCGGGCATGTCCACCGGATTAGCGCTTTGACCTAGGGTGAGGGAAGGGGGCGCCGCGATGCGGCGTCCCCTCGAGACCCATTTTTTTTAGCGGTTGGCCAGGATCACCGAGGCGATCAGGCCCGTGGCGACGGCGGCCAGGACGTACTGGTCGTCCACACGCTGCCAGCGATAGCCGCGCGGCGGGGCGCGCAGGCCGTGGCGACGATAGTCGCTGACATAGTAGCCATTGCCGCGGTAACGGGCGTCCAGACGCTGGCCCTTGGCCCAGCGGCGGTATTCGCGACGGTCCTGGCGGTTTTCGGCGCGAGCTTGGTCGCGACGGCCATTCTCGTAGGCGCGGTCGCGGCTGTCGTAGCGACCGTTGTTGTTATGGTCGCGACGCCAGTCCTGGGCGGAAGCGGCGCTGGCGCCGCCGGCCAGCATCAGAACGGCGAGCGAAGCGGTAATCAGGCGTTTCATGTTCGGGTCTCCTTTGAAGAGAAGTCGAACCTACAAGGTCCAACATGGTCGGAACCTGAACGGCCTTGGTCAGCTTAAGTTCATGTTTCAAAAGAGAAATGTTGTAGCCTGAACCCGCCGCCCAGGAGTTATCCGCTTGATCCGTATCGCCTTTCGAGGACTGCTGGCCGCCGCCCGACGCGAGCTGGGCGCTACCGGGGCCCTGCTGATCGTGGCCTTGGGCGCCTGGGGCTTCCTGTCGATCGCCGACGAAGTGGCCGAAGGCGAGACCCGGGCGCTGGACATGGCGGTGCTGCGAGCGCTGCGAGTCGACAGCCAGCCACACGAACTGGTCGGGCCTCAGTGGCTGCACCTGGCGGCGACCGACATCACGGCGCTGGGATCGGTGGCGGTGCTGGCCCTGCTGATCCTGATGGCCTTCGCCCTCTTGGCCAGTTTGCGGCGCTGGACCGAGGGCCTGCTGCTGATCGCGGGCGCGGGCGGGGGGCTGGTCATCAGCCAGACCCTGAAGCGAGTGTTCGAGCGCGAGCGGCCGGACCTTGTCTATCGGGCGGTGGAGGCGGTCAACGCCAGCTTCCCGTCAGGCCACGCCATGCTGTCGGCCGTGGTGTTCCTGACCCTTGGCGTTCTGGCCGCGCGCTTCGCCGACAAGCGACGGGTCAAGGTGCTGGCGATGGTGTCGGCGGTCCTGATCAGCCTGCTGGTGGGGATCAGCCGGGTCTATCTGGGCGTCCACTGGGCCAGCGACGTGCTGGCCGGCTGGTGCGTGGGCGCGGCCTGGGCCATGACCTGCTGGTTCGCGGCGTTCCTGGTCCAGAGGCGGTTCAAGCCGTCTTCGGTTTCGGGCGCCACCTGAGTTCCAGGGTCGTCCACACCGCGCCGACGAAATCGACGAGCCCCACGGCCAGCCAGGCCTTGGGCAGCCAGTCCAGCAGCACGAACGCGCCGATCACCACCAGCGAGAACACCCGCAGCACCACCGAGGCCCGCATGTAGGTGCGCTGCCCCGTCCAGCCGGCGACATGGTAGCCCATGGCGTAGGCTAGGAGGACTAGGCCCGCGAACCGCACCCAGGGCAGGGAGGTCGCGTCGACATGGGCGTCAAGCAGGTGCAGCACCTGGCGCGGCGCGACGGCCAGGGCCAGGCCCGCGGTCGAGATCAGCCCGCCCCAGAACCAGATGCTCCACGGCTTGCCGAACGGAACGGGCGTCACCGGCGTCGGCGGCTCGGCTGGGGCGCGCCATTCGCGATCGCTGTCGGTCATCGAAGAGTCGTCCCTCGCCCAGTGGCGGCGAAAGATGGCTCAGTCACGGGGCGCTTCGCAAGTCGCCTAGGTAAACGGTTTGAACGGCTGGTCCTTGGAGGCGATGACACGGCCGGCGACGTCGAACTCGATGGCGATCAGGCCAGGCTTCTCGCGGAACGGCATCTGGTCGTCATTGCCGAAGAAGGTCTGCCACCAGCGGCCGGTCTTGTCGCGGAAGAGGTTGCCGCCGCCGCCGCCCGGCGGGCCTTCGTGGCGTCCGGCATAGGGGCCCAGCAGGTTGTCCGACGAGGCGAACCAGAAGGAATAGCGGCCCTCGTCCTTGTTGCAGGCCCCGACGTAGTACTTGCCGTTGGCCCGGAAGAAGGTCGCGCCCTCGAAGCCGACGCGACGCACCGGCTTGCTGGCCTTCGCCGCCCGGGGATCGACGCCGCTGTCGTCGAACACCAGGTCCTGCCAGTCGCCGGCGAAGTCGCTGAAGTCGGGCTTGATCTCGCGGACCTTCGTGGCCGCGCCCCACGATAGATAAACCTTGCCGTCGGCGGCCTCGAACAGCGTCGAGTCGATGCCGCCCTTGATCGGCGCGTCGGACAGGGCGTGGACGTAAGGGCCCTCGGCGCGGCCGGTGGTGCTCTTCAGCACGCCGATGCCGACGCCGCTGATGCAGTGGCAGATGTAGAAGTTGCCGCCCAGGAAGTGGATCTCCGGGGCCCACAGCGCGCGGAACGGCACGCCGGCGCGGGCGGTCCAGTTCTTCTCCCAGGTCCCCTCGCGGTCGATGCTCCAGACCAGGCCCATATAGTCCCAGGCCTTGAGGTCGCGGGAGCGCCACAGCTCGACGCCGTCGTTCACCGCCCAGCAGTTATCGCCGGTGGTGCCGGTCATATAGTAGAAACCGTCGCCGCCCAGGCAGACGATGGTGTCGCGGATGTGGGCGTTCCAGATCGGGCGGATGGCCGGCAACTTGCCGCTCTTCACGGCCGAGCCGCTGTCGGCCTCACCCCAGGGCGCGACGGGATAGGCGCGCGGTTCGGGGCCCTTGTAGCTGACCTCCGACAGGCCCGAGCGCCAGCCGCCGTCCTGAGTGGCCTTGGTCACGGGGCGACCGGCGCCGCTGATCCGGGCATAGGGCCAGTAGTCCTGGGCGGGCGGTGGGACAACCCGCCGGCTGTTGTCGGCGCCCTCCAGCTTGGGCGTGCCCGGCTTGGGATAGGTCGGATAGAACAGCCCCTGGACCTGGGCGAAGGCCGGCGCGCCCATCAGGCCCAGAGCGGCTGTGCTCAATCCGGCCAGCAGCGCCCGACGGTCGGTGTTCTTTCCGTAGCGCGGCATGTTTCCTCACGGCGGGTTTATTACTCCGACAAATAGCGCCGAGACTTGCCGGATCAAACCCACTTTTGGCGAGAGGCGCCGCCCTAGTTCTTCACCAGCCCTGCCTTCTGCAGCTGCTTGTAGGCCTTGATGACCCGCTGCAGCTTGTGCTCGGCGCTGCGGTCGCCGCCGTTGGCGTCGGGGTGGCAGCGCTTGAGCAGTTCCTTGTACTTCGCCTTGATCGTAGCGCTGTCGGCGCCGGCTTCCAGGTCCAGGTCGGCCAGAGACTGGCGTTCCAGCTTACCCAGGCTGCGCTCGGCGGCGCTGCGTTGCGATTCGGCCTTGCGCTGCTGGGCGCGGAAGATCCCGAACGGGTCGGCGAAGGCCCGGGCGTCGCGCGCGGCGGCCGCGGCGGCTTCACGCGAATTGGCGTCGGCCTTGAAGCTCCAGGTCGGACGACCGCCGGTCATCCGCTCGCTCTCCTGAGCGGCGCGGATCTGCGCTTCGCTCATGCCGGCGTAGAAGTTCCAGTTCTTGTTGTATTCGGCCGCG
This sequence comes from Caulobacter sp. ALps2, assembly GCF_058681635.1. Taxonomy (NCBI): domain Bacteria; kingdom Pseudomonadati; phylum Pseudomonadota; class Alphaproteobacteria; order Caulobacterales; family Caulobacteraceae; genus Caulobacter; species Caulobacter sp. ALps2. The sequence goes on along the minus strand of NZ_CM178743.1, from coordinate 521,698 downwards.
TGCTGCTGACAGAACCAGTAGTGCTGGTTCGGCAGGTCGCGCGACTTCGGAGCCTTGGTCGAGCCCGCCAGGCGACAATCGGGATGGTCGCAGCGTTTCTCGCCCGGCTTGAGGCCCAGGACGTCGTTCACCGGGTCGTCCTCGCCCTTCTTGGGCGGCCGGACCCGGATGTCGGTGAATTTGGGACGATATTCGAACTGCCGGCTCATGGCGTCTAGAGTAAGCCCGCGCTATTTCCGTTCAAGGATTGACAAGCAAGAGACACACATGGGCGATGTCACCGACACCCTCCTTCGCAAGCTGAACGAGGCTTTTTCGCCCACCCGCCTGGAGCTGGTGGACGATAGCGACCGTCACCACGGCCACGCTGGCCACACCGGTTCGGGCGAAAGTCACTTCAATCTGCGAATCGAGGCGGACGCCTTTGCAGGCAAGGCCCGCGTGATGCGCCAGCGCATGGTGATGAAGGTGTTGGCCGACGAATTGGCGGGCCCGGTCCACGCTCTGTCGATCGTCGCGACGGCGCCCGGCGAGGGGTAGGGAGGGGCGGCGTTTTTCGCTTGCGCGAAAGGGCTGCGGCTGATTGCCTCTCTCCCCGGCGCGATCCTCTGCCGGAAGGCAGGAAGCAGCATGAGCGCCACCCCCGAAACGGTTGAACAGGAAGCCGCCAAGGTTCTGCCCGGTCTGCTGGCGCGGTCGTACGCCCGCTATTCCAGCTTCACGGTGGCCGCGGCGGTGATCGACGACGAGGGGAGCGTCCACTACGGCGTCAATGTCGAGAACGCGGCCTATCCGGTCGGGACCTGCGCCGAACAGACGGCGATCGGGGCGATGATCACCGCCGGCGGTTCGCGGGTCATCGACAAGGTGCTCATCGCGGCCGGCTCCGACGCCGTGGTCCAGCCTTGCGGAGCCTGTCGGCAGCGCATCGCCGAGTTTGCCAGCGAGGCTTGCCAGATCGTCTCGGTGCAGGGCGGTGAGACGACCGAAAGGCTCGATTTCTGGGGCCTCCTGCCCCATTCGTTCGGCCCGCGCGATCTCGACTAAGGCCTAATTTGGGCAATTAAGGTCCAAATAATAGACGCTACAAATTCGCGACGCCGTTCAATCGGCCCTCCGAACTCGATCGTCGAATTGCGCCACTATGTGAAAATTATTGCCTCAAAAGCGTGACATGTATGAAAAAATGGATGTTTTTGCCGACATTGTGCGGCATATGGGTAGAATATATTAACTTGCGGTAATGCAACATTGTGTGTCGAAGTTCGGCTCGCATGGCATTTCTGTGTCCTCACGGTAACGCTTTCACCACGAAGTCGTCCAATTCGCCTTATTGCAGGTGTCACCGACCTGACGCAGGCCGTACCCTCCCCCTAAGGCTCACTCCGACCTCTGCATTTGGCTCATGCGGGGGCAGTGGGCCAATTGTCCAATTCGGGGGTTTTTTCTAAAAATGATCAGTCGTTCACTCCTCCTCGGCACGAGCATGCTGATCGCGCTGGCTAGCGCGACCACTGCCTTCGCTCAAACCGAGACGGCCGCCGCGCCCAAGGAAGATGTCGCTGAAGTCGACGCCGTCGTCGTCACCGGCTCGCGCATCCGTCGTCCCGACCTGGTTTCGGCCCAGCCGATCCAAGTCATCAGCTCGGAGTCGGTGGACGCCAAGGGCTACACCAACCTGGCCGACGCCCTGAACGACATGCCGTCGGCCGGTATCCCGATCAACCCGATCGGCGACCAGGGCTCGTTCGGTACGGGCCGCAACTACATCAACCTGTTCAACCTGGGCACCAACCGCACCCTGACGCTGGTGAACGGCCGCCGCTTCGTCGGCAGCAACGTCGCCTCGCTGTTCTCGGGCGCGGGCGGCGGTGGCCAGGTCGACTTCAACGGCATTCCGACCGGCCTCGTCGACCGCACTGAAATCATTCAAGCCGGCGGCGCCGCCGTCTACGGCTCGGACGCCATCGCCGGCGTCATCAACATCATCACCAAGACGCACTTCGAAGGCGTCGAGGTCGATGGCCAGTACGGCGTCTCGGACAAGGGCGACGCGGACACCTACCGCGCCCGCATCACCGCCGGCCGCAACTTCATGGACGGCCGCCTCAACGTCTCGGGCAGCTACGAATACAACGAGACCACGCAGCTCGGCTTCAACGATCGTGACATCACGGCCCGTCAGCTGGCCTTTGTCGTCAATCCCGCCAACCGTACGGCCACCGACGGCATCCCTGGCTCGATCATCGCCATCAACCGCCGCATCCCGGAAGTCACCTTGGGCGGCATCGGCTTCCGCAACAGCGGTTCGTCGTTGGGGCAGCTGCTGACCATTCCGGATCCGAACAACCCGGGTCAACGCATCGCGGCCCAGTTCGGCCCGGGCGGCACGCTGATCCCGTACAACAGCGGCACCTTCTACAGCGCCAGCGTCGCCACGGGCGGCGACGGCATGAACCTGGCCGACCTGTCCTCGCTGGTCTCGCCAGTGAAGCGTCACGTCGCGACGCTGTTCAGCCGCTTCGACATCACCGACCGCATCCGCCTGAACACGGAAGTGTTCTACAATCACCAGACCTCGGTCGAGCCGTACAACCAGCCGATCTACAACGCCCCGATCTTCGGCGGCAATTCGGCTTCGCTGCGCTTCTCGACGGCCAACCCGTTCCTGCCGGCGGCCACCCGCGCCGCCATCCTGTCGCAACCGACCGGTGGCGCTCTGGCGACCTTGGCCGCCGATACGGCCAGCCCTGGTGACGTGCTGTTCTATCTGAGCCGCGCCTCGGCCGACCTCGGCAACAACAAGACCAACACCGAAGGCGATCTGCTGCGTACGGTGTTCAACCTGGAAGGCGACTTTGAATTCGCCGACCGCAACTTCTACTGGAACGTCGCGGCCAACCTGGGCAAGTCGTGGGGTTCGTTCCAGTCGCCGAACATCATCCAGACGCGCTTCGTCGAAGCCATCGACGCGGTTCGTGACAGCTCGGGCGCCATCGTCTGCCGTAGCGCCGCGGCGCGCGCCGCCGGCTGCGCCCCTCTGAACATGTTCGGTCTGGGCGCGCCTAGCCAAGCGGCCAAGGACTACATCAACGTCCAGTTCGAGAGCAAATACGCCCTCATCCAGCAAGGCTACGAAGCCAACTTCGGCGGTGACCTGATCCGTCTGCCGGGTGGTATGGTCAGCTTCAACGCCGGCTACGAGTACCGCAAGGAAAAGTCGCGCTTCACCCCGAACGAACCGCAACGCCTCGGCGTCGGTCGCTCGGCCGCGATCACCGCCCTCAGCGGTTCGTACGACACCAAGGAAGTCTACATCGAAGGTCTGATCCCGATCTTCGGCGGCGACTTCTCGTTCCCGGGCATGCGTAGCCTGGAAGTCGAAGGCGCTCGCCGTCGCGTGAAGAACTCGCTGGCCGGCACCAACGACGCGTGGAGCTATGGCGTCCGCTGGAAGCCGATCAACGACCTGCTGATCCGCGGTACGGTCAGCGCGGCCTTCCGCGCTCCGGCGATCACCGAGCTGTTCCTGCCGAACGCGACCAGCTTCTTCACCGCCACCGACCCCTGCGACGCCCGCAACATCGGTACGGGCCCGAACCCGGCGACCCGCACGGCCAACTGCCGGGCCGACTTCGCCGCCCTGGGTCTGCCGGCCAACTTCAACCTGACCTCGACCGTCCAGGCCGCGACCGTCCAAGGCACCACCTCGGGCAACACCAGCCTGCGCAACGAAGTGGCTGATGAATGGTCGGTGGGCTTTGTCTACCAACCCTCGTTCATCAAGGGTCTGGCGGTCAGCTTCGACTGGGTGAACATCGACATCAAAGATGCGATCGTGAACTTCAGCCTCAGCTCGATCATGCAGGTCTGCTACGACTCGCCGAGCAAGCCGGCCGATGTCTGCTCGCGCTTCCGTCGTAACTCGCAAGGTCAGATCGTCACCGCCGATGCGGCCAGCGGCTACACGGGCCCGGCCCAAGGCTTCGTCAACGCGGGCTACACCAACTTCCAGGGCGCGACCCTGGGCGTCGACTACAACTTCGACCTGGCCGACGCGCCGTTCCTCAACAAGGCCGCCAACGGCGCCGACCTGGGTAACCTGGACTTCAACTTCGACCTGTTCCACGTCAACAAGCAGGAGACCTCGGTCACCGGCCTGGGCTTCGACCTGAACGACGACAAGGGCGAAATCGGCAACCCGGATGTGGGTTGGCAGCTGGACACGACCTACAAGCGCGGTCCGCTGTCGGTCACGCTGACCACCAACTTCACGGGCAAGTCCTACTTCAACAAGGACTTCACGCCGGAAACCCGCGATCCGCTGTGGGTCAAGGACTACTACGTGAACCACCTGCAGATGTCGTACGACCTGACCGACTTCGTCGGCGGCCGCTACGGCTTCGACAAGGTCAAGGCTCGCCTGAACATCCGCAACCTCTTCGACGAGGAAGCGCCGTGGGGCACCACCGGCCTGGGCGTCTACGACGTCATGGGTCGCTACTACCAAGTCGGCCTGACCGCTCGCTTCTAAACGACGACGGCCGGGAGGCCTGGCCTCCCGGCTGATCGCCGAGCAAACGGTAGGCAAAAAGAAAGGGCGGCTCCTCGCGGGGCCGCCCTTTTTCGTGTCTGCTACCGAGAGCGCCTAAGCCGTCTGGCTGACCAGGCTTTCCAGCACGCGGCGCAGGTCGGCCTCGCGGAAGGGCTTCTGCAACACCGTGGCGCCCTTGTGATCCTCGGTCAGGCCCGCCTCGCCATAGCCGCTGGCGAAGGCGAAGGGCACGCCGCGCGCCTTCAGGGCGTCGGCCACGGGGAAGATCGGGCGGCCGCCCAGATTAACGTCCAGCAGAGCCGCGTCGATGTCGGCCGAGCCCGCCAGGCGCAGGGCTTCCTCGATCTCGGCGGCCGGGCCGACGACGGTGCAGCCGAGATCGGTCAGCATGTCCTCGACCAGCATCGAAACCAGCGCCTCGTCTTCGACGACCAGGACCTTCAGGGACGAGAGAGTAGTCATGTTTCAGGGCTCCAGCGCGCGCAGGGGCAACGCCATTTGGCAGACGAGGCCGAGGGTATCATAGGTCAGCTCGACCCCGCCGGATAGCTCGGCCGCGAGGCCGCGCTCCAGAAGGCGGACGCCGAAGCCACGACGGGCCGGCGGGCGGACGGGTGGGCCGTCGCTTTCGGTCCAGGTCAGGCGCAGGACGCCGTCTTCCTGAGACCAGGCCACAGCCACGCGGCCATCCGGCGTCGACAGGGCGCCGTACTTGGACGCGTTGGTGGCCAGCTCGTGGATACCCATGCCCAAGGCCACCGCGGCCTTGGGGTTCAGGCGCACGTCGCCGGCATAATCGAAAGTCACCCGGTCCTCGCCGGCCATGGCGTGCAGCTCGACGTCGAACACTTCGCGCAGGCTGGCGCCGGCCCAGCTTTCGCGGGTCAACAGGTCGTGGGTCTGTGACAGGGCGATCAAGCGGGTCTCGAAAGCGTCGCGGAAGTACTCGGGCGCGGCCACCGAACGCAGGGTCTGGGCGGCGATCGACTGCACCGTGGCCAAGCTGTTCTTGACCCGGTGGTTCAGCTCGTTGACCAGCAGTTTCTGGCGTTCATCGGCGCGCTTGCGCTCGGTGATGTCCAGCGAGACCCCGGCCAGGCGGCGTACGCCGCCGTCGTCGGCGGTCTGGGCGGCGCGGCCCCGCGCGTGTAGCCAGCGCAACTCGCCGGTCGGATGCACAACGCGGTACTCGACATCGTAATCGGCGCCGTCGCGGATCGCGGCCTCGATCGCGCCCAGGATGCGCGGGCGATCCTCGGGATGGATCGTGGCGATCAGGTCGGCGAAGGTGAAGCTCTCGTCCGGGCGGCGGCCGTAATTGGCCCTGCACAGGTCCGAGGCCTCGTAGGTCTTCGTGGCCACGTCCAGGTCCCACGAGCCCATGCGGCCACTGTCGAGGGCGAACTTCAAGCGTTCCTCGGCCCGGCGGCGCTGGGTCAACTCGGCCACGGCGTCGCCGTTCAGCTTGATCGACTCGATGGTGGCCGCGACCTGGGCCCCCAGGCTGACCAGCAGGGACTCGTCGCGAACGCTGAAGCGGCCCGCCTCGGGATGACCGAAGAACAGGCCGCCCAGCACCTCGCCCTGCCGAGTCGCGACGGGAATGGCCAGATAGCTGCGCACCGGCAGGTGGCCCTCGGGCATGCCCTTGCGCGGCGCGTTGCGGCCGTACCGGGGGTCGAGGGTGATGTCGTCCGATCGCACCACGCTGGTGTTTTCGAAGGTGGGAGCGAAGACCTCGGTCTTGCGCACCTTCGGAAAACTAGCGAAGGCTTCGGGCGCGGCGCCGGACAGGCGATACAGCGCGTAGGATTCGCCGTCAGGCTCGACAAGATTGTAGAAGAAAGCGCCAAAGGCGGCGCCGCTGATCTCACGGGCTCCGTCGATCGCCACCTGCACGCACGCGTCGATGTCGAGGCTGGAAGCGATCGCCTCGCTGACCCGCGCCAAGGTGTCGGACTTGCGCATTTCGTCGGCGAGGGCGGTCTCCAGCCTGGCCAGACGCGCGCGCGGAACGGCTTCGCCGTCCTCGCGAATGTCGGTCTCAGCCAACTTGACCAACGCGCCCCTCCACGCCGAACCGCCCCTGGTCCGTAAGGACACGAAACGCGTCCTTTTCGATCTAGTTCCCGAACTCGCGCGGAAACTTCACCGTAGTGATTCAGAGTTCGCTGTCGTCGTCCAGAGGGGCGCTGATCCGCAGGGCCGTGATCTGGTTTCTCTGACGCCGGAACACCTGGAAACGGTGGCGGTGGAATATGAAGGTCTGGCCTGGCTCCGGGATCATTTGGGCCTCGTGGATGACCAGGCCAGCGATGGTGACGGCGTCGCCTTCGGGCAGTCGCCAGTCCATGGCGCGGTTCAGGTCGCGCACCGTGACATGGCCGTCGACGTTGACCGAGCCGTCGCCCTGCCGCCGCACGCCATCCAGGGCGGTGTCGTGCTCGTCGTCGATCTCGCCGACGATCTCCTCGAGGATGTCTTCCAGCGTCACCAGGCCCTGCAGCGCGCCGTACTCATCGACGACCAAAGCGAAGTGGCTCTTGCGCTTGAGGAAGGCGTTCAGCTGGTCCTTGAGATTGGTGGTGTCGGGAATGAACCACGGCTCGCGGAGGATGGCGGCGATATCGAGGCCTTCCACGCCCGTCGGCGACTGGGCCAGAGCCTTGAGCAGGTCGCGGGCGTGCAGCACGCCGATGATGTTGTCGGGTTCGTCGCGATAGAGCGGGATGCGGGTGTGTTGCGCTTCCAGCACCTCGTCGACCAACTCGCGAGCGGGCAGGTCAGCATCCAGCAGGACCATCGACTTACGGTGGACCATGATCTCGGAGACATCCATGTCCGAGAGGTCCAGCACCCCACCCAGCATCCGCCGGTCGCCGGCCTCGACCAGGCCTTCGGAGTGGTGGTAGTCGACCGCGCCGCGGATCTCCTCGTGGGCGGCCAGCACGTCGACAGCCATGTCCAGCTTGACCCCGAACAATCGCAGGGTGCGGCGCACGATCCACTGGATGGCGTAGATGATGGGCCCAAACAGCCGGACCACCAGCAGGGTCGGGCCCGACAGCGTGCGGGCGACGTCGTCGGAGCGGACGATGGCCACGGTCTTGGGCAGCACCTCGGCGAAGACCAGAACGAGCACGGTCATGACGGCGGTGGCGGTCGCCACGCCCCACGGACCGGGGATCAGGGTCGTCAGCACCTGGGTGGTCAGGGCCGAGGCCAGGATGTTGATCAGGTTGTTGCCCAGCAGCACCGCCCCGATCATCGTCTCCTGGTCGGCCAGCAGCTTGTTGACCCGTCGGGCTGGCGCGTCGCCCTCGCGCTCCAGCTGGTGCATGCGCGAGCGGCTGGCGCCGGTCATCGAGGTCTCGGCCGCCGAGAAGATCGCCGACAGGGCCAGAAGGGCGACGACGATGGGCGCGAGGCCGAGGAGGGCGGTGAACATGGTCTCTCCCTACCGCGTAGGCTGCGCGCTGACAAAGCGCGCGACCGAATCCCGGAACGCCTGGACGTCCTTGTTCAGCCGCACCAGCCGCGTGACGTCCATGCCAGCGGCGGCGAATAGCGTCTGGCCGAGGCAGGTGCTGCGGGCCTGCATGTCACGGCCAGCGTCTGTCAGGCTGACGACCACCTGGCGCTCGTCGGCGGGATTGCGTACGCGGCTGACCAGGCCCGCGCCCTCCATCCGCTTGACCAGCGGCGTCACGTTGCTCGAGTCCAGGCCCAGCCGCTCGCCGATCGCGCCGACGCTGAGACCGTCGCTTTCCCACAGCGTGCTCAGCACCAGGTACTGCGGATAGGTGATCTCCAGCGCGTCGAGCAGCGGCTTGTAGGCGCGATTGATCGCCATGCTGGCTCCGTAGAGCGAGAAGCACAGCTGCTCGTCGAGCGTGGGAATGTAGTCGGGCACGGCGGTCTCCTGGTCGCGACGGTTATCTACCGTGAAAATAGATGTCGTGACAAATATTGGCTGGACTCACTGGCGGTGTCCGCGCTAAGGGCTTTCATATGTCGCGACATATAATGTCTCGGCATGTAACTCTCAGCCCCTACGGAGGCCGTCATGGCCCATGTCGACACAGCCCAGCGCGACGCGCTCAAGCGCTATTATTTCCTGCGGGCCGGCGTGTCCGTGGCCTGGATCCTGGCCGCCGTGGCGGTCGGGACGCACAGCCCGCTGGCCGCCGGCGTGCTGCTGGTGGCCTATCCGGCCTGGGACGCTCTGGCCAATGCGCTCGACGCCCGGTCCAACGGCGGCTTCGCGGCCAACGGCCCGCAGACCTTCAATTTGATCGTGAGCCTGCTGGTCGCCTGCGCGGTGTTGTTCGCGCTTCAGACCGATCCGCGCCGGGTGCTGACCGTGTTCGGCGTCTGGGCGGCTTTCTCGGGCATCCTGCAGCTAGCCGCCGGCGTGCGTCGCTGGCGTTCGGTGGGCGGCCAGTGGCCGATGGTGCTGAGCGGTGCGCAGTCGGTGCTGGCCGGGGTCTTCATGATCACCCAGTCGCTGGCGGCGGGCGACCATCCGATGACCGCCGTGGCGATCGCGCCGTACGCAGGCTTCGGGGCGTTCTATTTCCTGGTGGCGGGTATCGCCTTGGCGGTGAAGGGGCGGAAGCGGGGCTAAGTAATCCCTTCTCCCGCGAGGGGGAGAAGGAAACTTACCGCGCCCCTTCCTCGACCAGGAAGGCCTTCAGCGCCTCGCGGTCCACGTCCTTGGCGACGAAGGCGTCGCCGATGCCGCGCACGAGCACGAAGGTCAGCTTGCCGCCCTCGGCCTTCTTGTCCTGGCCGCAGTGGGCGACCAGGGCGTCGGCCGAGAACGGCTCCGGCCGGACATCGGCCATGGTCGTCGGCAGGCCCGCGGCCTTGATGGCGGCTTCGGCGCGGACGGCGTCCTGGCTGGGGCACAGGCCCTGCTTCGCCGAGAAGCGGAACGCCTGGGCCATGCCTACGCCCACCGCTTCGCCGTGCTTGAGCGCGTCGCCGAAGCCCATCTCGGCCTCGATCGCGTGGCCGAAGGTGTGGCCAAGGTTCAGGAGCGCGCGGCGGCCGGCTTCCTTCTCGTCCTCGGCGACGATCTCGGCCTTCATCTCGACACTGCGGCCGACGGCGCGAACCAGGGCCTCGACGTCACGGGTCAGCACGGCGTGGACGTTGGCCTCCAGCCACTCGAAGAAGGCGAAGTCGCCCAGCAGGCCGTACTTGATGATCTCGGCATAGCCGCACGACAGCTCGCGGGCGGGCAGGGTGCACAGCACGTCCAGGTCCGCCAGGACGAGGCGTGGCTGGTGGAAGGCGCCGATCAGGTTCTTGCCGCGGGGGGTGTCGATGGCGGTCTTGCCGCCGACCGAGCTGTCGACCTGGGCCAGCAGGGTCGTCGGCACCTGCACGAAGTCGATGCCGCGCTTGTAGATAGCGGCCGCGAAGCCGGCCAGGTCGCCCACGACGCCGCCGCCGAAGGCCACGATCTGGTCGCCGCGCTCCAGGCCCAGGGCCAGCAGGCGGTCGGACAGGTCCCGCAGCCCCTCGAAGCTCTTGCTCTCCTCGCCGGGCGGGATCGTGATGACGTCGACCGCGACGCCGGCCTTTTCCAAAGACACCGCCAGCCGCTCGCCATGGTGCTCGCCAACGTTCGAGTCGGTGACGATGGCCACGCGCTTGCGTTTGCCAAGTACAGGCGCGATGCGCTCGCCGGCCTTGTCGATCAGGCCCGGACCGATGACCACGTCATAGGCGCGATCGCCCAGGCCCACGGGGACGGTGCGGATCATGGCGGTACTCCTACTCGGTAGCCGGACGGGCGCGCAGGGCGGCCAGGATGGCGTCCACCGCCACCCCATGCGGCGTGTCGCCGGTCTGGACGTGGACTTGAGCCTCGGCATAGGCCGGATAACGCACCTGCGCCAACTGGGTCAGGACCTGGATAGGATCCTTGCCCTTGACCAGCGGCCGGTTGTCCTTGCGCGAGACGCGGCGAGCCAGCAGCTCGATATCGGCCTTCAACCAGACCGAGACCGCCTTCTCGTTGATCAGCGCGCGGGTCTCGGGATTGACGAAAGCCCCGCCGCCGGTGGCCAGCACGTGCGGCGGCTCGTCCAGCAGGCGGCCGATCACCCGACGCTCGCCGTCGCGGAAGGCCGACTCGCCCAGCTCGGCGAAGATCGCGGAGATCGAGCGGCCGGCGGCGGCCTCGACCTCGTTGTCGGCGTCGCGGAACGGCAAGCCTAGCACGCCCGCCAGACGGCGGCCGACGCTGGATTTCCCCACGCCCATCAGCCCTACCAGCACGATGGTCTTTTCGCGCAGCGGAGCGAGATCTTCAGCGGTGTGAGCGAGTTCGGTCATGATGCGGTCGCGGGTTTACACGAGGCTTGGCCAAACCGCCAAGTTTGCGAGAACTCCGTCATGCGTCATAACCGGTCCATGGTCCTTTCGATGCGTTCTTCGCAAGCATGCGCGCTGCTCGTCGCCCCCTTCCTGGGACTGGGTGGCCTCGCCGGCCCTGTCGCCGCCCAGGAGGAGGTCACGGTCAAGAGCCTGGCTCCGCCCGACTACTTCTCCAGCCCCGCGGCCGACACCGGCATCGGGGGCGATCTCTGGAAAGACACCGCCCCCGACATCATGCGCGACGTCCTGCCCAAGCTGGGCGGGCCCAAGCCTCTGTCGCCGGCCTTCGCCAGACTGGCCAAGCGCCTGCTGTCGACCGGCGCCAACGGCCCGGCCGGGGTGGGCGACAATGTCGAGATGGGCGCTCAGCGAGCCCTGGCCCTGATCACCCTGGGCGAGGCCCAGGGCGCCAACACCATCCTGGACCGCGCGACCGGCGCGGCCGGCAGCTCGGCGCTTTCGATGGCCGCGGCCGAGGCGGCCCTGATCGCCGGCGACGACGACAAGGCCTGCCGCACGCAGGACGCCCTGACTGTCGACCGCGGCGGCGCCTACTGGCTGCGCCTGCGAGCCTTCTGCCAGATGAAGGCCGGCCAGAACGATCCCGCCCAGCTGACCTTTCAACTGGCGCAACAGGCCACGAAAGACGCCGACTACGGCCGCCTGATGGGCGCGACCCTGGCCGGTACGGCGCCGGGCGCGGCCAATCTGAAGAACGGGGTCAACTACGCCCTGTCGCGCCATCTAAACCTTGATATCCAGTCGTCCGCCGCCGTCGCCTCGGCCTCGCCGGCCCTCAAGCCTCTGATCAAGGCCAGCGGCGATCTGTCCGGCGTGTCGTCCGGCGCCGACCTGACCGCGCGGGAAGCCTCGGACCTGGCCTTCCTGCGCCAGGCCAAGACGCTGTCCGCGTTCGTGGAAGCCGCGCAAGCCTCGACCGTCTCGATCGCGACCCTGGCCGCCGCTGGCGGACCCTTGCAGGATCCGGTGCTGATGGCCCGCGCGTCCCTGGCGGCTGGCGACGTCGCCAGCGCCCAGGCCATCCGTGGCCGTCTGGTGCAGGACAGCATCCCCGGCGCCACCGCCGTAGACCTTGCCGTGCTGGACGCCCTGATCGCCGCCGCCCAAGTTGGCGTAAATGGCGGCAAGGTCGACAACCAGGTGCTGGGCAATCTCGTGGCGCGCGGCGCTTCTGGCGGTCCGAAGTCGCCGGCCCAGCCCGCCGCCGCCCTGCTGGCCAGCCTGGGCGGAAGCCTGGATCCCGACGCCCGCGCCCAGTTCGCCGCCTTCGACCTGGGCAAGTCCGTCGCCTCGCCGGCGCGGATGCAGGTGATGGAGGACGCCGGCGCCGCCAAGCGCAAGGGCGAGGCGGGCCTGCTGGCCCTGTCGATCGCCGTCGACAGCGGCGCGACCGGTCCAGTCCCTGTCGACCGCGCCCGGATCGCCCGCGCCCTGAACCGCGCCGGCCTGCCCGCCGACGCCCGCGCCATTGTCGTCGAGGGGCTGCTGGGTCTGGCCTTCGTGAAATGAGCACGAAAGGCGCGGGCTGGGTCGACGCTTTCCTTGAGATGATGGCCGTCGAGCGCGCGGCCGCCCGCAACACCCTGACCGCCTACGGCAAGGACCTGGACGACGCCCGCGCCTTCCTGGCCGGCTCGGGCCTGGACCTGGACGACGCCGACGCCGAGACGATCGAGGCCTATTTCCAGGACCTGGCCGCGCGCGGCCTGTCGCCGGCCACCGCCGCTCGCCGCCGCTCGGCCGTGCGCCAGTTCTACCGTTTCGTGCTGGGCGAGACCTGGCGAGCGGACGACCCTTCCCGCCGCGTCGCCGCCCCCAAGGCGGGCCGGCCGCTGCCCAAGGTGCTGGAACGCGAGGAGATCGAGCGCCTGCTGGCCGCCGCGATCAAGAAGGATGGCGCGCAAGGCCTGCGCCTGTCGTGCATGATCGAGCTGATCTACGCCTCGGGCCTGCGGATCTCCGAACTCCTGGCCCTGCCGCTGACGGCCCTGGCCCGCGACCCCGCCTATCTGATCGTCAAGGGCAAGGGCGGCAAGGAGCGGCTGGCGCCCCTGAACGACGCCGCCCGCACGGCGGTGAAGGCCTATCTGGCCGAGCGTCCCAGCTTCCTGCCGAAGGGCGTGAAAGACAGTCCGTGGCTGTTCCCGTCGCGTGGCTCGACCGGCCGCCTGACCGCCCGCCGCGTGGGGCAGCTGCTGGAAGACGCCGCTATCGCCGCCGGGGTCGATCGCGAAAAGGTCAGCCCCCACGTGCTGCGCCACGCCTTCGCCACCCACCTGCTGGAAGGCGGCGCCGACTTAAGGGTCATTCAGACCTTGCTTGGCCACGCTGACATTGCGACCACGCAGATCTACACCCACGTGGCCGGCGAGCACTTGCAGCACGTCGTCCAGACCAAGCACCCGCTTGGGCGGAAAAGGTAAGAGCTATGTCCGAAGAAACCCGCGACTCGAACGGAACCCTGCTCGCCGATGGCGACACCGTCACCCTGATCAAGGACCTGAAGGTCAAGGGCTCGGGCGGCGTCACCCTCAAGCGCGGCACGGTGGTCAAGAAGATCCGCCTGACCGGCTACCCCGACGAGATCGAGGCCAATGTCGACAAGGTGAAGGGCCTCGTCCTGCGGACGGAGTTCGTCAAGAAGGCCTGAGGCTAGGCCTAGGCGACCCGCGGGCTCCGCGCTACCTTGGGTGGATTGGAGGCCGCCCATGCTGGATCTGATCTGTGACACCGCGCCGTTCTGCGTCGCCCGCGACTACGCTCCGGCGGTCGAGACCATCGGCATGTTCCGCGAGGTCGATACCGCCGGCCAGGCGATCCAGGCCGACGCCGAGGCGGTGAAGGGGCTGGGCGTGCGGATCCAGTACGTCTCCAACGACTATCTGAACAGGGTCCCGGCCAAGGCCCTGCGCCAGGCCTGCGCGGATGGGGTCTGTGTTGTCTTCCGGGTGTCGTGCGAGGACCTGACGTGCTCCTGGCATGTTGCTCCGACGTTGAAGACGGGTCCGGTGTTCCTGAAGGAAATCCGCCTGGTCGCCGCCAGCGCCGAAGACTTGGCCCGGGCGAAGACGCAGGTTTTCGTCTCCGCTGGCGGGCATCGGATCAGCCTTGCTCGGCTGGACAAGAACAGACCTGCTCCAGCGGGGGATTACACCGCGCCGGTCACGGCGGCGGACCAGGCCCGCCGCGCCCGCTCTTGATCGCCTTCAGCGCGATCGCCGTCAGGGCCAGCAGGCCGGCCGGCACGATGGCCAGCAGCCAGACCACGACGATCAGCAGCAGTTGCAGGCTGGTGACGACGACCACCAGCGCCCGGTTCTCCGGTCTCCAACCATCTGAACGGGGAGAGGGCCACGGCACGGACAGGCCTCGCGATGTTGGCGGCATGTCGCCGGATCGGCGGCGACATGCCGCCCGCCTCGCTGGACGGGAATCGAGCCGGAGGAGGGACGCCGTCTTTTGCGACGCCCCTCGCCCTTCTTGCGCCCCACCGCGCGAGCCCTTCGAAAGCCGTTGCTCACACAGCCGTCGACACAGCCTAGTTGCCGCGCGCGGGCCCTCGGAGCAATGTCGGGCCTGTCGCAAGATGTGATGACGTCGTCTGGCGAGAGTTAAGAGACGCCTTTTGCTACAACGGTTTGCCTAGGGTTTGTCGCGGAGGGCGAGGAGGGTCGAATGAGCATGGACGCCGCGCCGTCGACCCCGCTGAAGGTCGCCCTGGTCGAGGACGACGCAGCGTTCCAGCAGGCGTTTCGCACCGCCCTGGCCGCCGCGCCGGACCTGGCGATGGCCGGCGTCGCCGCGACCGCCACCGAGGCGCGCGCCATGCTGGCCCAGCCGCCTTGCGACGTGCTGGTCGTCGACCTGGGTTTGCCCGACGGTTCGGGCGTCGACATCATCGGCGAGGCCCACGGCCGCTGGCCTGGCTGCGCGATCATGGTCGCCACCACCTTCGCCGACGAACGCCACGTCATCGCCTCGATCGAGGCCGGGGCCAGCGGCTACCTGCTCAAGGACAGCCCGCTGCCGACCATCGCCGAGGACATCCGTATCCTGCACGGTGGCGGCAGTCCGATCAGCCCCCGCATCGCCCGCCAGGTGCTGATGCGCTTCCGCCCCGACGAGAAGCCAGCAGAAGAGGCCGAGGCCGCCGAGAAGCCGGGCGTCCCTAGCCTGTCGGAGCGTGAGAAGGAGACGCTGCAACTGATCACCCGCGGCTTCTCGTTCGAGGAGATCGCCGAGCTGATGGGCGTGTCGCGCAACACGGTGCTGACCTTCGTGCGACGGATCTACGCCAAGCTGGAGGTGCGCTCGAAGACCGAGGCGGTGTTCGAGGCCCGCGCCTATGGCCTCCTCTAGGGGCGCGCTGACACAGCGCCCCTGGTTCCCATGGGCGGTGTGGATCGCGGTCGCGCTGGCCATCGGGACGGTCGTCTTCTTCGTCCAGGCGCGCGCGGGGGGCGAGCGGATCACCGCCGCGCGGCTGAGCGTCGCCGACACCGTCGGTTACCAGCGGCCGCCCGCCACCAGTCCGCGAGCTGCTGGCGGCAAGGCCGTCACCCTGCCGCATGCGCCCAAGCCCGACTTCGCGCCCACCGCCGACGCCTCGCCGCGGCACATCGCCACCCGCGTCACCTGGTACGCCCTGAACGTGCCGCCGCTGCCCGACGACGGTCGCCAGCTCTACCTCTACATCCCGCGCTGGAAGTCGGACGGCTCCCTGGCGATCTATGCCGATGGCCGCCTGGTCAGCCAGTCGCACGCCAATCTGCAATGGAACGGCTCCAACCAGCCGATCTGGATCGCCCTGCCGCGCTCGGACGTCTCGCATCCGCCCAAGCGGCTGGACATCCGGCTGCAGCACGTACGCGGCATCGGCGGCGCGTTCTCGTCGGTCTGGATCGGCAATTTCCGGCAACTGGCGCCGCGCTACTATGTCCGCCAGTTCTTCCAGGTGTCGCTGCCGGCCTTTTCCGTCACCGCCTTCCTGGCGACCGGTGTCTTCTCGCTGTTCGTCTGGTTCAGTCGCCGCAACGAGCCGATCTACGGCCTGTTCTTCCTGATGTCGCTGGTCTGCTTCCTGAGGATGCTGCACACCTTCGTCGGCGAGCGTCCGCTGATCGTCTCCGACGCCTGGTTCGGCTGGATCACGATCAATTCGGTCTACTGGATCTGCGCGACGATGCATCTGTTCGCGATCCAGCTGCACCATGGACGCCAACCGATCCTGACGCGCGTGGTCATGGCCAATACCGCGTTCTGGTCGGTCGCCACCCTGCCGGGCCTCTTGGATCCCACCCTGCTGGCGGCGCCGATCTACATCAACATGCTGATCCTGGGCGGGGCCATCGGCTTCAACGTCATGCGCCTGTCGATCAAGGCCCGGTCGCGCTTCGCCATGTGGCTGTCGGTCTGGAGCTTGGTCGGCCTGGCCTTCGCCGTTTACGACGTGGCGCTGCAGCAGAACCTGGTCAATATCGAGAGCGTCTTCCTGACCAACTTCACCGGCGTCGGGCTGACCTTGCTGTGCTGGTACATCATGTTCAGCCGCTACATCGAGGCGCTGGAGACGGCGACCCAGGCCAAGGCCGACCTGGCCCGGCGCCTGGCCCAGCGCGAGGCCGAGCTGACCGCCAGCCACGCCAAGCTGCGCGAGGTCGAGCGCCGCGAGCTGCTGCACCAGGAACGCCAGCGGCTGATGCAGGACATGCACGACGGCCTGGGCTCGACCCTGGTCGGCGCCCTGCGGGCCTTCGAGGGCAATCGCACGGCCGATCTCGACACGGTCAGCATCCTGCGTGGCTGCATCGACGACTTGAAGCTGACCATCGACTCGATGGAGCCGGTCGAGACCGACCTCTTGCTGCTGCTGGCCACCCTGCGTTTCCGCCTGCAGCCGCGCCTGGAGGCGGCGGGGGTCAAGCTGATCTGGGACGCGGGCGAGGTGCCGCCGCTGGAGTGGCTGGACCAGCGCCACGCCCTGCACATCCTGCGGATCATGCAGGAGGCGATCGCCAACGTCCTCAAGCACAGCGGCGCGCGGACGGTGACGGTGTCAGTGCAGGCTGAGGGCGATCAGGTGCTGGTACGGGTGCAAGACGACGGCCTGGGGTTCCTGCCCGCCGCCTCGCCGACCGGCGGCCGTGGCCTGACCAACCAGCTCAGCCGCGCCGAGGCGATCGGCGCCGCCATCCGCTGGGAGCCGACCGACCACGGCAGCAGCCTGGCCCTCGTTCTGCCGGTCAGCAAGCCGCAGCGGTTGGCGCACGGCGAGATCTGAAAGCTACCGGCCGTCGAACGCCGCCTGGATCGTGGCGATGTCTATCTTCTTCATGCTCATCATGGCCTGGAAGGCGCGGCCGGCGGCGGCGCGGTCGGAGCTGGTGGTGGCCTCGATCAACTGGCGCGGCGTAACCTGCCAGGACAGGCCGAAGCGGTCCTTCAGCCAGCCGCACTGGCTTTCCTGGCCGCCGTCGGCGGTGAGCGCGTTCCAGTAGTGGTCGACCTCGCCCTGGCCGTCGCAATCGATGACGAACGAGAAGGCCTCATCCAGCTTGAAGGTCGGGCCGGCGTTGAGGGCGGTGATCTTCTGGCCGTCGATCTCGAAGGCCACGGTCATGACCTTGCCAGGCTCGCCGCCGCCGGGCGCTTCGCCGGGATAGTAGTCGACGCTGGTGATCTTCGAATTCGGGAAGAGCGAGACATACAGCTTGGCGGCGTCCTCGGCCTGGTTGTCGAACCATAGGAACGGGGTGATCTTGGGCATGGGTCTTCCTCCATTGTTGTGAGCCTAGGACGTGGACGGGACGGGCGTTCCGACAGACGCCCGAAGAAAATCGCACGGGCGATTGGCCGTTGCGCCGCGAAGATTGCCCGATCCTCCACATCGGCGCGCGGAGCCTTACGCTCGCGCGTGTCGGGCCCATCTTCGTCATCACCCCATAGAAGGAGCATCCCCATGAAGACGCGCAAACTCGGCGACGGCCTGGAAGTGTCGGCCATCGGCCTCGGCTGCATGGGCATGGGCCAGGTCTACGGCACGGCGCTCGATACGGCCGACGCCCACAAGCTGATGGCCAAGGCCGTCGACCTGGGCGTGACCTTTTTCGACACCGCCGAGGTCTATGGCCCCTACACCAACGAGGAACTGGTCGGCGCGGGCCTGAAGCCCTTCCGCGACAAGGTCGTGATCGCCACCAAGTTCGGCTTCGACATCGCTCCGGAAGGGACCGGCGAGGGTTATGCCCGCATGCGCGGCGTCAACAGCCGTCCCGAGCACATCCGCGCTGTCGCCGAGGCCTCGCTGAAGCGCCTGGGCGTCGAGGTGATCGATCTCTTCTACCAGCATCGCGTGGACCCGAACGTGCCGATCGAGGACGTGGCGGGCGCGGTCAAGGACCTGATCGCCGAGGGCAAGGTCAAGCATTTTGGCCTCTCGGAAGCTGGCGCGGCGACCATCCGCAAGGCCCACGCCGTTCAGCCGGTGGCGGCCCTGCAGAGTGAATACTCCCTGTGGTTCCGCGAGCTTGAAGCCGAGATCCTGCCGACCCTGCGCGAGCTGGGCGTGGGCCTGGTGCCCTACAGCCCGCTGGGCAGGGGCTTTTTGACCGGGGCCGTCAAGCCCGAGACCCTGGCCGACAACGACTTCCGCCGGGGCCTGCCCCGCTTCCAGGGCGAGGCGCTGGCCAAGAACTTCTCGGTCGTCGAGGCCCTGACCGCCATCGCCGCCGAGAAGGGCGTCACCCCGGCCCAACTGGCCCTGGCCTGGATCCTGGCGCAGGGCGAGCACATCGCTCCGATCCCTGGCACCACCAAGATCGCCCGCCTGGAGGAGAATGTCGGCGCCGTCGACGTGACCTTTTCGGCCGAGGAGCTGGCCCGCATCGCCGCCGCCGTGCCCGAGACGGCCGTGGAGGGCGAACGTTACGCCCCGGCCGGGCTGGCGATGGTGGGGCGATAGGGTTCACGCCGTGCGTCCTTCGAGCTGAGGCGCGCGCTCCCGAGCGCGCCTGGAAGGACGCACGGCGGCCCAATTTCGGAACGCAGCGCGAGCACCCCGCATTGTCCGGTCATGCTCGAACTGATCCTCGACCTCTGCAACATCCTGGGCGGCTTTCTCCTGGCCATCGGTCTCTTGGCCCTTATCCCGAAGGCCGGCGAAGACCTCGACCGCTTCGCGGGTCGCCTGGCGCCATTCCGCTGGATCGTCGGGATCGCGGCCCTTGTGTGCGGCGGCTATTTCCTGATCGTCCACGCCACTAGCGGGCCGAGGATATTCCATTTCGAGCTGGTCGGGATCGCGGTCGGGGTGCTGCTGCTGTGGGACCGCCTGCGGGCCGGTCGAGCTCTGCCGGCCAGCGGCGCCAGCGGACCCGGGCTGATCCTGGCCGTGTTCGGCGTCATCGCCATGATCGTCGGCCTGCGGGGGATCTTCACCCCGGACTAAGATCGGCGCCCCTGAAACCCCGTGCATTGGCGCCTGACGCCGACAATTCCCGCCTCCCTTTTCGCGGGTTGCTGACAGAATCTGGTCGTGGATCCGCAAGTTTCGGGCGGAGCCGCGTCGGAAGGCGGCCTAAGGCGCAACGACGTCTTTCCGGGGAGGATTCATGTACTCGACCACTCAACGCGCCGCGGTGTTCGCCGCCGCTTGCGCGCTAGCCACGCCCGCCTTCGCCACGGTGGAAACACCAGAGCGCCAGCGCCTAGACGACGCCTGGTGGACCGGGCCACTGCTGGCCTCGGGCGCCTCGACCTTGCCCAAGGGCCACATCCTGTTCGAGCCCTATCTGTACGACGCCAAGCCGTATGGGAGCTTCGACGCCGGCGGCAAACGCAGGAGCGCCCCGGACGCTGACAACATCGGCTCGTCGGCCTACATGCTGTACGGCGCGACCGACACCCTGACGGTCGTCTTCATTCCGCATCTGGGCTACAAGCGGGCCGGCGGGCGCTGGAGCCAGGGGCTGGGTGTCGGCGACCTGACCGCCCAGGCCCAGTATCGGCTGCTGAAGTACGAGGAGGGCCGTCGCGTCCCGACCGTTTCGCTGATGCTGCAGGAGAACCTGCCGATCGGCCGCCACGACAATCTGGACGACCGCCCCAATGACGGCTTCGGCAGCGGAGCCTACGCCACCACCGTCGGGATCAATTCGCAGTACTATTTCTGGGTCCCCAACGGGCGGATCCTGCGCACCCGCCTGAATGTCGCCTACACCCGCTCGAACAATGCCAGGGTGCGGGGGACCAGCGTCTACGGCACGCCCAAGGGTTTCGCGGGCAAGGCCCAGCCGGGCGACAGCTTCCTGGTCAACCTGGCCTTCGAGTACAGCATCACCCGCAATTGGGTGGCGGCCATGGACCTGGGCTGGCAGCGCGACGCCTCGACGAAAGTTACGGGGACACTGGGCGGCTCGGCCTTTGAGCGGCGCTATCCGGTCAGCGAGGCGCTGATCCTGGCCCCGGCGGTCGAGTACAATTTCAATAGCCGCGTCGGGGTGATCGTCGGCGCCCGGATCGTGCCGGCCGGCCGCAACACCACCGCCTCGGTGACACCGGCGATCGCCTTCAACTACGTGCGCTGAGCCAGCCAGCAGTCTATCCCGTCGTGCAAAACTAAAACGATCAATACTACTTTCGCGACATCCGGTCGCGATTGAGAACGATGATCGGATAGTGAGTCTTCCAATATGTCGTTGAATTTATAAGAAAAATTATGATATTTTGTGCGTGTGAATAGGTCTAGCTAATCGATCGTGTGCGACATATTGGACTTTGTCCGCATCCGTCAGGGTGCTTCATGCTCTTCCTCGAGTTGTTTGGGGATGGGGCTTCCCATGAGAAGAGTGCTGGTCGTCGAGAGCCAACCGCTGATGCGCGCGGCGATCGTCCGTCTGCTGGAGACGGCCTGGCCCAAGGCCAGCATCGTCGAGGCCGGAGATCTAGCCGGCGTCGACGCCGCGTGCCGGGCCGGCAATGTCGGTCTGGTCATCCTGGAGCCTGCCCTGCCGGACGCCACGGGCCTGGGCGCTTTGCTCGCCGTGCAACGCCGCCTGCCGGACGCGCCGGTCGTCGTCTATACGGCTCGCCGCGACGATCAGGTGATCGCCTCCAGTAACGCCCTGGGCGCGGCCGGCTATGTCCACAAGTCCGCCCAGATCGAAGAGTTGCTGTCGGTGCTGCGCGCCGCCGCCGCCGGGGCGCGATCGTTCCCATCGCTGAACGGCGCCGTGACGGCCGACCAGGAGATCGTCGCCATGCGCAAGCGCCTGGCCTCGCTGACCGCCACCCAGATGAAGGTGCTGATGAGCGTCGCCGACGGGCGCTTGAACAAGCAGGTGGCGGCCGACCTCCAAGTGTCGGAGGCCGCGATCAAGGCGCACCTGACCGGCATCTTCCGCAAGCTGGGCGTCCACAACCGCACCCAAGCCATGCTGGCCCTGCAGCCGATTTTGAGTAGCGCGCGAGCGATCGCCGCCTAGAGCGCCTCGCCGTCCCGCCCGAACCGGGCCCGCAGGGTTTTCACCGCCTCGCGGGCGATCTTGAGCGGATCGCGCCGCGCCGGCGTGTCGTCGCCCCGCATGATGCCGAGCACGATGGTCTCATGCTCCAACATTCCGAGGAGCTGGCGCGAGGCGGTGTCGGCCGCGCCGGCCGCGAACTTGCCCTGCGCCGCCAGACGCTCGAACAGGGCGACGGCGGCCTGGTGGCCCTTCAAGCGCGTATGGGCGTCGAAAGTCGCCAGCACGTCCGGAAAGCGCGGACCTTCCACCGCCATGATCCGAAACACCGCCCGCAGGTCGGGATTGTTGAGCGGCTCCATGAAGGCCATCGCCAAGACCTCGATCGGATCGCCATCAGGCGTGTGCAGCGCCGCGTCCATCCGTGTGTCGACATCGATGGCGACGCTCTCGACGACCGCTCGGAACAGATCATTCTTGCTGGGGAAATAGGCGTAGACCGTCGCCGTCGAGACGCCGGCCTCGGTCGCGATGGCGCTCATCTTGGCCTGATCCAAGCCCTCGGCGAGGACAACGCGGCGCGCCGCGTCGATGATCGCCTGCACTTTCTTGCGCCCTGTCAGCCCCCTAGGCTGCCTGAGCATGGATGCGCTCCTCAATCACTCGCCGGAAGATTGAGTCGACCTTAGCGGGTGATGTCGTCAAAGCGAAAGTCGGAAAGAACACAAAATATGCGAACACCCGACATATGGCGCGCTCAGGTGACTATTGATCGTGAGCTTGTCATCCCGCCAAATCCGCCCATGGCAGACAATCCGCTTCGCACGCTCGATTCCTTTGAACTCCTGAAGCTGGGTAAGGCTTCGGTGACGGTCGGGGGGCTGCTGGCCGGGGTCCTGATCGTGGCGGCGGCTCTTTTCGCCGCGCGCCTGACCTCGGCGGGCCTGCGCAAGCTGCGCGAGAAGGCGGCCGGAGACGCGGCCTCGCTGTACATCGTCGAGAAGGTGGCGACCTACGGCCTAGTCATGGTCGGGGTGACGGCCGGCCTCTCGACCATGGGTGTCGACCTGACGTCGCTCACCGTGTTCGCCGGCGCCCTGGGCGTCGGGGTGGGCTTGGGGTTGCAGGGGATCATCAAGGACTTCGCGTCTGGCGTCAGCCTGGTGTTCGAGCGATTGGTGGCGGTGGGCGACTTCGTCGAGTTGCCCAATGGCGGTCGGGGCGTGGTGCACGAGATCGGCCCACGCGCTACCCGAATCCGCACCAACGACAGCACCGACGTCATCGTGCCCAACTCCGTGCTGGTCAACGATCAGGTGATCAACTGGACCCTGCGCAACACCAATCGCCGCATCCGGGTGCCGTTCGTCACCGCCTTCGGGGTCGACAAGGACCGGGTGCGCGAAGCGGTGCTGAAAGCCGCCAAGGCCGCGCCCTACACCTCGCCCGATGACGCCGTGCGCCGAGCGCAGGTCTGGCTGGTCGGCTATGGCGACAGTTCGCTGAAGTTCGAGTTGGTGGTCTGGCCGACCGTCGAGGCGGTGCGTCGCCCGGCGGCGATCTTCGCGGCCTATACTTGGCTCATCGACGACGCTCTGCGCGGGGCCGGCGTCGAGATCCCGTATCCGCAGCACGACGTGCGCCTGCGTGGTCTTTTCGGCGAGGAGGGCGAGGACGCCCTGACCAGCCTCAAGCTGGAACCCGCCGCCCGCCGTCGCAAGGCCAAGGCCGTCAAGCCAGGCTCCAGCAACGACGCCGCCGCCGATCTCGAGCGCGAGGATCCGGAGGAGCTGCCCAAGCCGACGTCGCCCGCGATCAAGACTTAACGCCGATAACTTGACGCTCCTCCCGCGCCGCCGCATGGTCTTCGCAACTGCGAAAAAGAACATCGGGGAGTAAGCGGATGAAGACGCCGCGCGGCTTTTTCAAACCCTTGGCGATCGGAGCGCCCGCGCCGTACCGCGAGCTGCCCGCCCGCGTGGAGCGGATGATCCACTTCGTGCCGCCGCATCTGGACAAGGTCCGCGCCAAGGTCCCCGAGATCGCCCCGACCGTCGACGTCATCCTGGCCAATCTGGAAGACGCCATCCCGGCCGACGCCAAGGGCGCGGCTCTGGCCGGCCTGGTGGCGATGTCGCGCGAGGTCGACTTCAAGGCCCTGGGCGTCGGCTTCTGGACGCGGATCAACTGCCTGAACTCGCCCTGGCACCTGGATGAGGTGGCGACCATCGTCGAGAAGGCCGGCGACAAGATCGACGTGATCATGGTCCCTAAGGTCGAGGGACCGTGGGACATATTCTACATGGACCAACTCTTGGCCTCGCTGGAGGCCAAGCACGGCGTCGTCCGGCCCATCTTGCTGCACGCCATCCTGGAGACGGCCGAGGGTGTGATGAACGTCGAGGCCATCGCCGCGGCCAGCCCGCGCATGCAGGGGATTTCGCTGGGTCCGGCGGACCTGGCGGCCAGCCGAGCCATGAAGACCACGCGGGTCGGCGGCGGCCATCCGGGCTACCGCGTCATCGAGGATCCGCATGCGGATGGTTCGGCGCGCGCCTCGGTGCAGCAGGATCTCTGGCACTACACCTTCGCCAAGATGGTCGACGCCTGCGCCGCCCATGGCGTCAAGCCGTTCTACGGCCCGTTCGGGGCGATCGACGACCCGGTGGCGTGCGAGCAGCAGTTCCGTAACGCCTTCCTGATGGGCTGCGCGGGCGCCTGGAGCCTGCACCCCAGCCAGATCGCCATCGCCAAGCGGGTGTTCAGCCCCGATCCGGCCGAGGTCGCCTTCGCGCGGAAGATTCTGGAGGCGATGCCGGACGGCACCGGCGTGGCCATGATCGACGGCAAGATGCAGGACGACGCCACCTGGAAACAGGCCAAGGTGATGGTCGACTGCGCCCGCCAGATCGCGGCGAAGGATGCGGAATACGCGGGGCTGTACGGGTTCTAGATAGGACAGGTTCCTTCCCCTTGATGGGGGAGGGGCCGAGGTGGGGTGACTACGGCGGTTGACGCCAAGCGCGGCGTGCGGCTCAGCCTCACCCCCATCCCCGACCCTTCCCCCATCAAGGGGGAAGGGAGGAAGATCACTCCCCGCCCACCGTCGTGACCACCCGCGCCCCGGCCGTCAGCAGCTTGTGGATCGGGCACTTCTCGGCGATCTGGAACAGGCGCTCGCGCTGTTCGTCGTTGAGGTTGCCCTCGATGGTGATGACGCGCTCGAAGCGCTCGTGCGGGGTCTGGTCGGCGTCGAAGTGCGAGAAGACCTCGACGTGCATGGCGCTGATGTCCCAGCCCTTCTGGTTGGCGTAGAGGCGCAGGGTCATGCTGGTGCAGGCCGCCAGACCGGCCGCGACCAGCTCGTGCGGGTCGGGCCCCAGGTCCAGGCCGCCTTGCGCCACCGAGATGTCGGCGACGATCGTCGACGGGCCGGCCGTGACGAAGGTCTGCAGGCCGCCGTTGCCGCTGTCGGTGGCGGTGGCGAACGGGCGAGTGCGAACGACGTCGGTCATGGCGGAGGTTCCTTGGAAGCGCGATGGGCGGAAACTCGTGCTTCGTAGCACCCGCTTCAAGGCTCTGCTTGCACGATCGGCGTCAGGATGAACGCGGGTTCGTGGTCCGGTCCCAGGGTGATCGAGGCCTTGGGCGTCACGGGCCGCTCGCTCGCCATCGCCACCTCGAACCGCGCCAGCAGGCTAGCCAGCACGATCTGCGCCTCGGCCATGGCGAAGCCCGCGCCGATGCAGACACGCGGCCCCGCCCCGAACGGGATGAAGGCCTCGATGCTCCATGGATGGGTCTGGTCGATGAAGCGCTCGGGGCGGAAGGCGGTGGGCGCGTCCCACAGCTTGCGATGTCGGTGCATGACCCAGGGGCTGATGGTGATCATGCAGCCGGGGACGACCGCGCGGCCCAGCACCTCGTCGGCCATCAGCGCCTGGCGGGCAATCATCGGGGCCGAGGGATAGAGCCGCAGGGTCTCGAACAGCACCGAGCGCAGCAGGGGCCAATGCTTCAGGTCGTCGAGGTTCGTCACCCGCTCGACCGGGAAGGCCAGCACCTCGGCCCGCACCCGGCCTTGGGTCTCGGGATCCAGGGCCAGCAGATAGGCGGCCCAGAACAGCAGTCGCGACGTGGTCTCGAAGCCGGCGGCCAGCATCGAGCTGCACTGGTCGCGGATTTCCCGGTCGGGCAGGGGCGAGCCGTCCTCGTTCCGGGCCGCCAACAGGCGGTCGAGCATGTCGCGGATGTCCGGATGCGGGTTCGTCCGCCGCTCCTCGATCAGGGCGTCCACCGCCTTGAACCACCGCGCGCCCATCCGCCGGCGGTCACCGTCCAGGAAGGTCAGGTCGTCGGCGCCCTTGGCCATGAAGTCGAACAGCTTGAAGTGGGCCGGCCCTTCCATGTAGCGGCGGGCCAGGTCGGCCAGCACCGCGCCCTCGGCGTCGGCCCGGCGCGAGAACAGGGCCCGCAGCACCGCGTCCAGCGTGGCGCGATGGAAGGCCTGGGCCAGGTTGGCGCGAGCTCGGCCGGTCAGGCTCTCCACGAGGCCGGCGCCGGCGGCGATGAAGTGCGGCAGCAGGCCGCCGGTCGCGGCGGGGGTGAAGACCGGGGCCAGGCTCTTGCGCTGGCGCCGCCAGGTCTCGCCCTCGGACATCAGCACGCCCTCGCCGACCAGGGGCTTGAGCGAGCGCGCCGCCTTCACTGGTCGGGCGTATTTCGGCGAAGCCAGGACCTGGCGAGCGGCGGTCGGGTCGTTCAGGAACAGGCCCGGCTGGCCCATGAACAGGTAGGGCGCGGCGAGGCTCTCATAGTCCTCATCGCAATAGGCCCCGATCATGTTGCGGCCCATCTCCCAGGCCACGCGCAACTGGCCCAGTGGCGTGACGCCGAGAGGAGACGGATGGATCTTGGGAGCGGGAGGGATCAGCGGCGCGGTAAGGACGGTGTCCATGGAGCGGCGACCTTCCGGAAAGCGGAGCTCGTTTTGAGCTCCATCCGGACATCGAGGCTATAGCCGCTCAGGTCGCGACGCAATAATTCATCGCGTGCAGAATTTACTTAAGCAGCCGCCGCATGAGGCGCGACGTCGAACACGCGCTGCGACCCACACCAGACTTCCACGAAGTCACAGCGGTGGTGCATGTCCAGCAACTCGAAAGCTCTGGCGCGCGCGGCGGAGTCGTCGGCGCACGGCGTGACGTCGAAACGCGGGACCGAGCCGTCGGACTCGACACAGAAAAAGGTGAACACCTGCATGGGAACTGTGCGCTCTCATCAGGCGGGTCCGCGCACATTCGATGGCGGGGCCGCGGGGGCGCAAGTCGTCTTCCGCGACCTGCTACATAAGAACATAGGACTCTATGTCGCGATTCACCAGGGGAGAGAGTCTCGATTCGAGACTCACCTGTGAACCGCACCATTCAGTCTGTGGATAAAACCCGGCGGATTCACGACGGTTCCGTGCCTGAATCTGGCCTCTTTCCCTTGAGGGATTCCGCC
Organism: Caulobacter sp. ALps2; assembly: GCF_058681635.1. NCBI lineage: Bacteria > Pseudomonadati > Pseudomonadota > Alphaproteobacteria > Caulobacterales > Caulobacteraceae > Caulobacter > Caulobacter sp. ALps2. Next base: position 494,767 of record NZ_CM178743.1, on the reverse strand, counting down.
ACTAGGTTCGCACCCTTTCATCAACGGCGACGTTTAAGAGTCCATGGCCGCCCATTATCTCGATTTCGAACGCCCAATCGCTGACCTGGAAAGCAAAATCGAAGAGCTGTCCCGGCTCTCCGAGACCGCTGGACCGGGCGCGTTCGACGCCGAGATCCAGGCTCTTCGCGACAGGGCGCAAGACCTCCGCAAGGAGGCCTACGCCAATCTGGACGCCTGGCAGAAGACCATGGTCGCCCGGCACCCGCAGCGGCCCCATCTGCGCGATTATGTCGCGGGCCTGATCGACGAGTTCGTCGAGCTGCGCGGCGACCGCAAGTTCGCCGACGACCAGGCCATCGTCGGGGGCCTCGGTCGTTTCCGCGGCCAGCCGGTCGTGGTCATGGGCCACGAGAAGGGCCACGATACGACGACGCGCCTGAAGCACAATTTCGGCATGGCCCGCCCCGAGGGTTATCGCAAGGCCGTCCGCCTGATGGACATGGCCGAGCGTTTCAGCCTGCCGGTCATCACCTTCGTTGACACCGCCGGCGCCTATCCGGGCCTGGGCGCCGAGGAGCGCGGCCAGGCCGAGGCCATCGCCCGCTCGACCGAGCGTTGCCTGACCCTGGGCGTGCCGATGGTCGCCACCATCGTCGGCGAAGGCGGCAGCGGCGGGGCCATCGCCCTGGCCGGCGCCAACCGCGTGCTGATCCTGGAGCACTCGATCTATTCGGTGATCTCGCCGGAAGGCGCGGCCTCGATCCTGTGGCGCGACGGCGCCCGGGCCAAGGACGCGGCGACCAACATGCGCATCACCGCCCAGGACCTGATCAAGCTGGGCATCGTCGACCGCATCGTCGAGGAGCCGGCCGGCGGCGCCCATTCCGATACCGAGACGGCGATCCAGTCCGTCGGCGACGCGGTCGAGGACGAGCTGAAGGCCATGGCGGCCATGAGCCCGGCCGAGCTGAAGAAGCAGCGCGCCGACCGCTTCTACGCCATTGGCCGCGCCGGCCTGCAGTAGGGCTTGCCTGACCTAAGGGGCGCCTCTTCATAGTCTCCCGAAATCAGAGGGAGGCGACCCGCCATGGCCATCAAGACCCGTTTCACCCAGCTGTTCGGCGTCGAGCACCCGATCGCCCAGGGCGGCATGCAGTGGGTCGGCAAGGCCGAGCTGGTCAGCGCCGTCGCCAACGCCGGGGCGCTGGGCTTTCTCACCGCCCTGACCCAGCCGACGCCCGAGGCGCTCTCCAAGGAAATCGCCCGCTGCCGGGAGATGACCGACAAGCCGTTCGGTGTGAACCTGACCATCCTGCCGGCCATGACGCCGCCGCCCTATGCCGAGTACCGCGCCGCGATCATCGAGAGCGGGATCAAGATCGTCGAGACCGCCGGCTACAAGCCTCAAGAGCATGTCGACGACCTCAAGGCCCACGGGGTCAAGGTCATCCACAAATGCACCGCCGTCCGCCACGCCCTGAGCGCCGAGCGGATGGGCGTCGACGCCATCAGCATCGACGGCTTCGAGTGCGCCGGCCACCCGGGCGAGGATGACATCCCCGGCCTGATCCTGATCGCCGCCGCCGCCGACAAGGTGAAGATCCCGATGCTGGCTTCCGGCGGCGTCGCCGATGCGCGCGGCCTGGTGGCGGCCCTGGCGCTGGGCGCCGACGGCGTCAACATGGGCACCCGGTTCTGCGTCACCCAGGAGGCCCCGATCCCGATGGCCTTCAAGGAGCAGATGGTCGCCAATGACGAGCGCCAGACCGACCTGATCTTCCGCACCCTGCACAATACCGCCCGCGTCATGCGCAACGCCGTCAGCCAGGAGGTGGTGCGGATCGAGCGGGCCGGCGGCGCCAAGTTCGAGGACGTCGCCCATCTGGTCGCCGGGACCCGCGGCCGCGACGCCCTGGCCGAGGGCGACACCGACGGCGGCATCTGGAGCGCCGGCATGGTCCAGGGCCTGATCCACGACGTGCCGACGGTGAAGGACCTCGTCGACCGCATCGTGGCCGAGGCGGAAGACCTGATCCGCCAGCGGCTGGCGGGGATGTTGGCTTGAGCCCACGCCGCCGCTGCTTCACGCGGGGGAAGCCGCTGAAGGCATGGAAAGGGACGCGGAGCGCCGGACAGCGTCCGATGTAGGGGTGTGTAAGTACCGTTTCGACGAAGCCCGAACGCTCCGCGCGATCGTTATCCGGAAGCGTGGCGTCCCGACGCTGTTGGCGCCTGTTCGCCCTTGAAGCCTCCGACGGGCGGGCTGGATCGATCGCCCCTCGTCGCCGCAACGGTCGCTGGCCATGCGCCCTTTCCTCGCGACGAGGTGGGTAGGCTGTAAGGCGGGTTTTAGAGGCGGGGACGGAGGGCGTGAACGCTCGTGCCCTACTCACCCTCTCCCCATGGGAGAGGGTGTCCAGCACCCATCCCCGTCGAAGCCTAAGCCCTAGACCTTCACCCGGAAGTGGAACGCATCCGCCGCCAGTCCCTCGCGGAAATAGAAGGCGTGGGCGCGTTCGCGGACGACGCCATCCTCGACGACGGCGGTGAGCCGGAAGTTGTCCGAGGCCATCACCTGCCGGATCCGCGCGACATAGGTCTCGCGGGTCAGGGCGGGGCGGAGGTGATGCATGACGTCGAACGTCGCGAGGATCTCGGCGTCGGTGGCGGGGTGGAGGAGGGGGGTATGCCGTTTTCGTATCCCTTCTCCCCTTGCGGGAGAAGGTGTCGGCGCAGCCGACGGATGAGGGGTTGATAGTCCTGTCGGCTTGGCGCCCAGCCTTGGCCGCCGATCGCGGCGGTCACGTCCTTCAACCCCTCACCCGACCCGCTTCGCGGGCCACCCTCTCCCGCAGGGGGAGAGGGGGATTGGCGCGTGGCCGCCCTTCCTCGGAAGGGAGCCATCCTTTCATCTCACGGCGAGACGATCGCTGACCTGTACGGGTTGCTCAAGGACGGCGCGCAGCGCCGCCGCGCGGCGGCCGCCCGGAGGGCGGTCCTTGACCAACCCGTACAGGTCAGCACGCTACAGCCTTCGAGAGATGTAAGGCGGGCGCCGACCTGGGAGGTCGGCTTTCGGCCTTTAGCGGGCGTTCAAAGATTGTCAGGCCGCGCTAACTGCGTGACACCACCTTATGATCGTTCGCCGCGAAACCCCCACAGACATCCCGTTCATCAGGTCATTGACCGACGCCGCTTTCCTCGGCGTGGAGCACAGCAGTCGGACCGAAGGCGCCATCGTGGACGCGCTTCGGAAAGCCGGTGCGCTGACCCTGTCTCTCGTCGCCGAACAAGATGGCTTGATCGTCGGCCATGTCGGATTCTCGCCTGTGCAGATCAATGGCCTGGACGTCGGGTGGTTTGGTCTTGGACCGGTCTCAGTCGCTCCAAGCCTTCAAAAGAGCGGGATTGGTTCTGCATTGATCAAGGCAGGCCTAGCCCAGTTGGCACGCCTTGGCGCGCAAGGATGCGTCCTGCTTGGCGACCCAGGCTACTATGTTAGATTTGGGTTTAGAAGCGACCATGCCCTTCACTACGGCGATGTCCTACGCGAGTATTTCCAGGCGTTGGTGATCGGCGGCGAACCCATGAGCGGCGAGGTGACCTATCACGAAGGCTTCGACGCAAGTTGACCAGGCAACTTGGGGCCGCTTCCACCCTTCGCGGACACCTGACGATCTACTCTCCTATCGCCCCAACACCCCGCGGCCTGACCCGCTCGGCCGCCGACAACACGTGTCAGCCCCCTCATCCTTCGCCGCGAACCTCGAGACGCCCCGCGCACCGCGTCGCGCCCGAAGGCCCCTCCTCACCCCATCCCCGACACCAACCCCAGATGCTCCACGAACGGCTCGAAGTCCCGGTCGCTGAACAGCAACGCATGGCCGCTCTCGATGCACCGCGTGGCGATCAGGGTGTCGATGGTCTTGCGGGGCGTGACACCCAGGCCGCGTAGGGCGCGGTAGTTGCGGGCGGCCTGGAGGGCGACGTCTTGGCCGCCGATCTCCACGAGGGTGAAGGCGCCAAGCGCCGCCAGCGCCTGGTCGAAGTCGCTCTGGCGCGAAAAGCCTTGCAGGACTTCGGTCAGGATCAGGTCGCCGATGGCCAGCGGCTCGACCCCGAGCAGGGCGTCCAGCCGGTCGACCTGCGGCGTGGCGGTTCCTCGGAAGAAGTCGATCCAGACGCTGGAGTCGACGAGGATCATTTGTCGGTCCGCAGCGCCTCGAGATCGCCGCGCCATGGCAACTGGCCGCGAAGTCTACGGACCTCGCCTTGCTTGCGCAGGTTCAAGAGCGTTTTGAGGCCAAGTTCGACGGCCTCGCGTTTGGTCTTCAGGCCGGTCGCCTTCAACGTCTCGGCCATAAGGGCGTCATCGATGACGATGTTGGTGCGCATGAGGTGTATCCGAAGGCTTCATCATACACCTAGCATAGCCAGGGCGGGCGCGCCACGGCTTCACCGCCCCAACACCCCCCGCAACCTCGCCACGTCCTCCGCCGACAACCCCCGCCCATACCGCGTCCAGCACGCCTCATCGCTCGCCGCGAACCTCGGCACGCCGCGCGCTCGCAGGCTCGCGTCGATCGGGGCCAGCTGGTTCAGCAGCTTCCGCACATCCCCGGTCTCGCGCGCCAGGTTGGCCTCGCGCCCGCTCGGGAACGCCACGTCGTAGTTGAGCTTCGGCTCGACCTTGCCGGTGGCCTCGTCGCGCTGGACGGTGCAGGCGACGCCGACGCTGGTGGCCGCGCCCCAGGACCAGTGCTCGCGGGCCTTGCCGTCATAGAGCCAGGCCGCGCCGATCTGGGTGGCGACGCCCAGTTCCTGGCGGGCGGCGGTCGCGCCCCAGGCGACGCCGGCGACGACGCAGGCGGCGGCGATGCTCACGAGGGTCCAGCGGGCGCGGCGGGTGACGGGCGGCATGCCGCGGCTGAGGCCGAAAGCGCCGGGCAGCAGCACCAGCGGGGCGATGGCGATCAGCATCATCGGCAGGAAGGCGTCGCCGCCCTCGCGCCAGCTGACCAGGACCTCGGGGATGGTGCTCAGGAAGATCTGGTCGCGGCGCTCGTAGAAGGTCTGGACCAGGGCCAGCCCCGCGAAGCCCCCGCCCACCAGGCCGGCGGTGATCAGCACGCCGGCCAGCTTGTCGGCCATGCCGGTTCCGGCGTTCGGGCTCATGGGCGCGTTTCCTCGGGCGACGTCTCCGCCCTGACTAACGCGAGTTGCGGGGCAAGGGGAGGGGCGGACGTTCGGGCCTACTTCCGCTTCTTGCGGAACTCTTCGGCCTTCTCCTGGCGGATCTCGGCCCGGATGCGCTTGGGCGCGGCGCGGTCGACCTCGTCGCCCGTGGCGGTCAGGATGTCGTTGGCGAACTCCAGATCCATCAGCTTCATGCGCTTGATCTCGTCGCGCAGGCGGGCGGCGGTCTCGAACTCCAGGTTGGCCGCGGCCTCGCGCATCTTGGCTTCCAGGTCCTTCAGCGCGGCCTTGAAGTTGTCGCCGCTGAACGGGCGGTCGTCGGTCTCGGACATGCCCATCGGCACCAGCACGCGGTCGCCGCGCTCGTAGGGGCTGTTGAGGATGTCCTTGATGTCGCGCTTGACGCTCTCGGGCGTGATGCCGTGCTCGAGATTGTAGGCGTGTTGCTTCTCGCGGCGGCGGGCGGTCTCGGCCATGGCCCGCTCCATCGACCCAGTGATCCGGTCGGCGTAGAGGATGACCTTGCCGTCGACGTTCCGCGCGGCCCGGCCGATGGTCTGGATCAACGAGGTCTCCGAGCGCAGGAATCCTTCCTTGTCGGCGTCGAGAATGGCCACGAAGCCGCACTCGGGGATGTCCAGGCCCTCGCGCAGCAGGTTGATGCCGACGAGCACGTCGATATTGCCCATCCGCAGCTCGCGGATGATCTCGATGCGCTCCAGGGTGTCGATGTCGGAGTGCATGTAGCGGACCTTGATGCCCTGCTCGTTGAGGTACTCCGACAGGTCCTCGGCCATCTTCTTGGTCAGCACGGTGACCAGGGTGCGGTAGCCCTTCTTGATGGTCTGGCGGATCTCGTCGACCACGTCGTCGACCTGGCTGGCGTTGTCCTTGGAGACCGGGCGCACCTCGACCGGCGGGTCGATCAGGCCGGTGGGGCGGATGACCTGCTCGGCGAACACGCCGCCGGCCCGCTCCAGCTCCCAGTTGGCCGGGGTGGCGCTGACGTGCACCGACTGGGGCCGCATGGCGTCCCATTCCTCGAACTTGAGGGGGCGGTTATCCAGGGCCGAGGGCAGGCGGAAGCCGTACTCGGCGAGCGTCCATTTGCGGTTGCGGTCGCCCTTGTACATGGCGCCGATCTGCGGAACGGTCTGGTGGCTCTCGTCGGTGAACAACAGGGCGTTGTCGGGAATGTATTCGAAGAAGGTCGGCGGCGGCTCGCCCGGCCGGCGGCCGGACAGGTAGCGGCTGTAGTTCTCGATGCCGGCGCACGAGCCGGTGGTCTCGATCATCTCCAGGTCGAAGGTGGTGCGCTGCTCCAGGCGCTGGGCCTCCAGCAGCTTGCCGTTGGCGACCAGCCACTCCAGCCGCTCCTTCAGCTCCTGGCGGATGGCGATGATCGCCTGGCGCAGGGTCGGGCGCGGGGTGACGTGGTGGCTGTTGGCGTAGACCTTGATGGTCTCCAGCTCGGAGGTCTTCTTGCCGGTCAGGGTGTCGAACTCGGCGATCGCCTCGACCTCGTCGCCGAACATGGTCACGCGCCAGGCGCGGTCCTCGTAGTGGGCGGGGAAGATCTCGATGGTGTCGCCCCGGCGGCGGAACGTGCCGCGCTCGAAGGCCTGGTCGTTGCGCTTGTACTGCTGGGCGACGAGGTCGGCGATCAGCTGTTTCTCGTCGACCTTGTCCCCGACCGTCAGGGTGAAGGTCATGGCCGTGTAGGTCTCGACCGAGCCGATGCCGTAGATGCAGCTGACGCTGGCCACGACGATGACGTCGTCGCGCTCCAGGATCGCCCGGGTGGCCGAGTGGCGCATGCGGTCGATCTGCTCGTTGATCGAGCTGTCCTTCTCGATGAACGTGTCGGTGCGCGGGACGTAGGCTTCCGGCTGGTAGTAGTCGTAGTAGCTGACGAAGTACTCGACCGCGTTCTCCGGGAAGAACGACTTCATCTCGCTGTAGAGCTGGGCGGCCAGGGTCTTGTTCGGCGCCAGGATCAGCGCCGGGCGCTGGGTGGCGGCGATGACCTGGGCCATGGTGAAGGTCTTGCCCGAGCCCGTGACGCCCAGCAGCACCTGGTCCTGGTCGCGGTTGTTAATGCCCTGGACCAGTTCGGCGATGGCGGTCGGCTGGTCGCCGGCGGGCTGGTAGTCGGAGACCAGCTTGAACGTCTTGCCGCCCTCGGACTTGTCCGGCCGCGCGGGCCGGTGCGGGGTCCAGAGCATGGGCATCGTGGCGTCGGCGACGTCCTGCACCGTGTCCATGACGAAGGGCGTCGAGACGTCTGCAAGTCCACTTGGGACGCCGGGGTTATCGCGAGAAGGCATGGCCCCAAGTTAGGGACGCGCGCGGGTCTCGGCTAGTGGGGCTGCTGACGACGAGTGGCAGCAGTCTGTCACCAGGTCTCGCCGCCCGACGGGGTGAGGGGCGAACGCCGCGCGCCGCCGGCCGCGACCAGGGCGGCCTGGACGTCGGGACGGGCGGCGATCTCGGCCTGGCGGTCCAGCATCACGGCGTCCCAGCGGCCCAGGGCCTTGGGGCGGACGCGGGCCGACAGCGCCTGCACGGCCCACGGCGCTGCGTCGGGATCGGCCAGGCGGGCCTTGTAGCTGGCGGCGGCGGCGTCCAGGTCGTCCAGGCACAGCAGGGCGTAGGTGCGGGCCGGGACGGTGTCGGCCTTCAGGTCCTTCAGGTCGCGGCGAGCGGCGGTCAGCCGGCCCAGTTGGACGTTGACGCAGGCCGAGCGGGCCACGACCCAGTCGCCCAGGTTCCCGCTGGGCTTGTAGAGGAAGTAGTCCAGCGCCTTCAGCGCCGCCGGGGCCCGGCCGTCGGCGGTCAGGTGGCTGATCAGCATGTTGTCGGCCCAGCCGTCATAACCCTCGCGCGGGCGGGCGTCCTTCACGATGGCGCGGTCCTCGGCGATGGCCTCGTCGAAGCGGCCCAGCTGCCAGAGGCTGAAGGCCCGCTCGGCGCGCAGGTTCACGAGGCCGCCGTCCAGGTCGCTGAAGGTCCGGGGCGAGACCTTGGCGCGCAGCAGGGCGGCGTCGATCAGCGCCAAGGCGTCGGCCGGTCGGCCCAGGCGCTCCAGCAGGTCGGCGCGGCGGGTGACCAGGGAGAGGCGGTCGGTCGCCTTCACCGCCAGCCGGTCGGCCCGCTGGAAGGCGCGCATGACGACGGCGCGCGGCTCGAACCAGGCCTCGTCCAGCCGGCGGGCGGCGGCGAAGCGTGGCGACAGGGCCGCGCCCAACTGCTCGTCGACGCCGTTGAGGCGCTTGAGGGCGGTCAGCACCTCGCGCGGCGGGGCGCCGGTCTTGGCCAGCAGCCGGGCGTGGTCCTCCCAGATCTGGTCCTCCTGGTCGAGCGGATCGACGGGGCCGAAGTTCAGGGCGGCCAGGGCGTTCAGCAGCCGCAGGCGCGGGGTCTCGTCCTGGGCCAGGGCTTCCCACAGGTCGTGCAGCTGCTTGTGATCGAAGACGGCGACGCCGCCGCCGATCCTGGCCTGGCGCTCGACCTGGGCCACGGCGTCGGCGGGCTGGGCCAGCTCCAGCGGGATGTCGGCGAAGCGCTGGGCGAAGGCGGGGGCGGCGACCGTAAAGGCCGCGATGAGGCCGAGGAGCAACGCGCGCATCAGTAGACCGCCGGATAGGGCTGGCGCTCGCGCCGACCGACTGCGGCGATGGCGGCGCGAACGTCGGGGCGGGCATGGAGCGCGTGGCGGCGGGCGAGCTGGGCGCGGCGGAACGGGGCGGTGGTCGTGGGGAGCGGATAGTCCTGGGCGTCGGCCAGGGCGTCGAGGCGCGTCTCGGGATCCTTGAGCTGGGCGATCAGGATCGCGGCCGCGCCGTCCTGGTCGCCCGCGCACAGCCGGCCGCTCATCTCCAGCATCGGCGCGGCGTCGCGGTCGGCGGCCAGGGCGGCCAGGGCGAGGTCGGTCCCGGCGCGGTCGCCCAGCCGCGCATTGGCGCAGACCGCCAGGTTGGCGGCGACCATCCGGCCGAAGGCGCTGACCTGGTCGGGCTTGACGCCGCTGACGATGGTCAGGGTCTCGGCCGGCTGGTCCTGCTCCAGCAGGGCGTCGGCGAGATTGAGGTCCTGGCCGACCCCGCCGCCGGTCTCGGGCCGGGTCGCCGTGCGCCAGGCCACCAGGGCCTCGTCGGGCCGGCCCAGGTCGCGCAGGGCGCGAGCCTGGATGTCCAGGGTCCAGGCCCGGGCCTTCGGATCGTCCCAGCTGTCGAGCCGGCGGTCGAGCGCGGCCTGCGTCACGACCAGCGCCTCGGCGGCGCGGTTCATGGTCAGCAGGGCCATGGCGTGGGCGTTGACCGCCGCGACGGAGCGCGGCTTGTCGACCATCCGGGCGCGGGTGGCCTCGACCCGCGCGGCATAGGCCTTGGCGAGGTCGAAGCGGGCCGGATCCTGGCGCACCAGCGGGGCGAACCGGCGGTCGGCGCGCGCCGAGGCCAGCGGCTCGGGCGCGGTGGCGCGCGCCATCGCCTTGCCGGCCCGCTCGACATCGCCGCGATCCAGAAGCCGGGCGGCGTGATCGACCCAGAAGTCGCTCCAGTCGGCGTTCGGATCCTTGGGTTTCCAGTCGGCGTCGAGCAGGTCGTCCATCAGGTCCATCCGCCGCTGCTCGCCGCGCGGCAGGTCCAGGGCCTCGCGCCGCAGGTGGTCGATGAAGGCGTCATCCACGTCGGCCAGCGGCGTCAGATCGACTTCCACCAGGGTGCTGAAGGCATGGACCGCGTCGTCGGAGTCCTTGTCGAGGTCGGCGGTATAGGCGCGGTACAGCCAGTCCCAGCCGATGGCCCCAGCCAGGCGGGACGAGGCCTTGAAGGCCTTGTGCGCCTCGGGCAGGCGGCCGGTCTGCCAGGCGCCCAGGCCCAGCAGATGCCAGGCCAGGTGGCGTGTCGTCTCGGGCAGGCTCTCGAAATCGGGGCGTTCGGTATAGGCCTTGGCGATGGCGTGAAGGCCAGCGTAGTCGTTGGCCTTCAGCTTCTCCAGCCCAGCCTTCAGCGCGGCGACCTGGGCCTCGGGCGGCGGCGACCAAGGGATGTGAGGCGTCAGCTTGCCGGCGACCTGGGTTCGGCTCGCGGCGGAGCTGGCGGCCGCGGACCCGCCGCAGATCACCGACACGGACGCCCCCATGGCCACCAGGGCGACCGCCCACTCCCTACGCATGCCTTCCCCACCGACGCGACGCCCGGCGACCTTGATAGCGCCGAAAGCGCTACCGCAAAGCCTTGCGCGTCATAAGCGAGTCAGAAGCGAGCGATCAGCGTCGCTTCAAGGCGGCGCTTCAGCGGATCGTCGATCGACCACCGGTCGAACAGGTTCCGCACGCCCAGGCGCAGCTCGGTCTCGGACACGCCCGGTGGTCGCGGCGCCGCCCAGGCCAGGGACAGGTCCACGGTCGTGCGCGCGGCGAGGGCGGTCGGGACGTTGGCGCTGATGTAGCGGGCCGTGGCCGAGGCCGCGAAGCTCGGGGTCGACCAACGGACCCCGGCGGCGGCGCGCCACTCCGGGGCTCCGCCGTCGGGGGTGCGTTTGCCCAGCCAGTTGTCGGGCGCGGTGCGCAGGGTGAGCGTCGGTTGCCAGGTCACCGTGGCGCTGAGGCTCAGGCGACCGCCGGCCAGGTCCAGGTCGTGCTGGGCGGCGATGTCCACCGCCTGCACCAGGCTGGCGCCGCTGTTCTCGTTGACATCGCGCACCTCGAGGATGCGGCCGCCCGTATAACCCTTGGCGCGGTCGGCGTCGGTCAGTGGCGCGCGGATGACGGCGCCGGGATAACGGTCCTCGTTGAGGATGTAGAAGTCGGAACCCCGGTAGACCTGGACCAGCAGGTCGTGACCCTCGATGCGGGTGTAGTCGACCGACAGGCGGGTGCGCGGGATCAGCGGCGCGTTCAACACCAGGCCCGCCGACCAGGTTCGGGTCTGGTCGGGCTTGAGCTCGGACGAACCGCCATAGACGGTCCAGAACCAGCCCTCGGCCGAGATGGGCCGGTTCGGATCGCGCTTGGGATCGACCAGGCCGCTGCCTCCGGTCCCGCGCGCATTCATGAACATCAGAGGGTCGGGCAGCTGCGCGCCCGAGGCGTAGGCCCCGCGCAGGATCAGGCCGGCGACGGGCTCGGCCTTCAGGCCCACCAGATAGAGGTCGGCGGACTTCTCGACCTTGGCGAACCCGCCATAGGCGATGCGGATGCGGCCGGCCTGGCGTCGCGCCGCGGCCTGCAGCTCCAGGCCCCGCACGCCGACGACACCCTCCAGTGGCGCGCGCAACTCGGCGAACAGCGATCGCGAGCGCATCGAGACGTGGTTGCTGGCGGCGCCGGGCATATGCGGCATGCCCTCCCACAGCTGCTGGGCGGTCAGGGACAGGGTCAGGTCGCGGTCCCTGATCCGGGCGATCGGCCCCGAGGCCCGCAGCGAGATGTCCTCCAGCCGCGTGGCGGTGTAGGGCTCGGCCGGCGCGCCCTTGACGACATAGAGGTTGAGATCCGCCAGGAACTTGGCCTGGGCGCCGAAGGGATCGGGCGCCGGCCGGCCGGCGGGCGCGACCCCGTCGGCGATGATCTGGTAGGTCTGGTAGTCGAAACCCTGGTCGCTGGTCAGGGCGCGAATGCGGGAGGAGCCCACGGCGTAGTCGACGCCGCCGCGCCAGCGGGCCGGCAGGTCGAACACCAGGCCCGCCGTGACACGGCGCGAAAGGGTCCGCATGTCGGTGGTCCCCGCGGTGTGGGGCGCGGGCGCGACCAGTTCGATGGGGCTCGAGCCCGAGAACCTCGCGCCCGCGCCCTGGCCCGGCGTCAGCCGGACGGAGACGGCGCCGTAGGGCGCGAAATAGGCGTCGTGGCTGGCCAGGTAGATGTAGTCCACATAGGCCTCGGCCCCGGGCCATAGACGCTGGCGGAGATTGGCCAGGACCGCGTCGCTGCGGCTGTCGGTGGAAAGCTGCCGGTCTCGGTGGGCCTGGGCCACGCCCGGCGCGGACAGGCCGGCGTTGCGGATCAGCACGGCTTCGATCGGTATCGAGCCGTCATAGTCCGCCGGGATGTAGGTCTTCAGCATCGAGACGCCGCCGACCGTGAAGGGGCCATTCACGCCGAACAGGGTGATCCCGTTCCCCGGCACGCCGTTGAAGCTCTGGCCGCTCTTCAAGTTCGCCCCGTCGAGCGGCGCGGAGACCTCGATCCGGTCGCGGACGGTGACGCCATTGAAGCGCCTCTGGCCGTAGCGGACCATCATCGCCGTTCCGTCGTTCCTTGAGCTCCATCCCAGCCGCGCGTCGAAGCGTCCGTATCCGCCGTCGCCGTTCTTGCCCGCGCCGACCGTGGCGGCGACCTCGGCCCCGCGATAGTCGCGGTCGAGCACCAGATTGACCACGCCATTGACCGCGCCCAGGCCGTAGAGCGCGCCGCTGCTGGCGCCCAGGGTCTCGATGCGGCCGATCGCGGCCAGGGGGATGGGACCGATGTCGGCCTGGATCATCTGGTTTCCGGTCGGGATCGCCGGCATGCGTCGGCCGTCCACCAGAACCAGCGTCGCGGCGTTGGCGCTGGGATCGCGGAAGGCGAAGTTCGAGCGCGACGGCGGCAGGCCGCGCAGCCGGCTCGGGACCGACTGGTAACTGTAGGTGTTAGCGGTCAGCCAGGTTTGCAGGAAGTCGTCGGCCGACAGGCTTTGGGCCGCCCGCAGCGCGCCGCGTTCATGGACCTGGTAGGGCTGGATGTCGTCGGGATCGCGGCGCTGGTCGACGTTCTGGCTGCGCACGCCGACGATCAGCAGTTCGGGCAAGGCGGTCGGGGTCTCGGGTTCGATCTTGGCCGTCGCCGACCGCGCGCGCACCACATAGACGCCAGGTTCGATCATCTCGTAGCCCAGGCCCGAACCGGCCAGCAGCCGCTCCAACGCCTCGCCGGGGGTCAGCCGGCCGCGCAGGGGCGGGGCGGCTCGATCGCCGACCACGGTGGGCGAGGCCAGGATGTCGACGCCGACCTGGCGTCCCAGCTCGCCCAGGGCCCGGCTCATCGGCTGGGCGGGCATGACGATGCTGATCGGGCGCTCGGCGGCCATGGCGGGCGCGAACAGAGCGCAAGCGTACAAGACGGCCAGCGGATATTGTCTCAGAAAGTCCACCCGAACCCGCTTCGCCCCGACATTGACAGCGCTGCAATAGGGCGAACGCCGTTATTTGGGCAAGCGCGTGGGAGTTGAAACTTTCGCGAACCGTCAGTGTACGGCGCGGGCGGCCAGGGCGTGGTCGATGACTGCCCGAACCTTGGGCGGGGAGGGCAAGGTCGCTCCCTCTCGCCCCGTTCGCGTTGGAGGCGCGGCCTACTCCGCCCTAACCCAGCTTCTCCAGCGTCAGCATGTCCTCTCGCCCGGAGAAGTACTTGGCCAGCGCTTGGCCAAACACCGGCTCCTCCGGCGCCGCCGCCTGGAACAACGTCAGGCTCGAGCGCAGTTTCAGGTCGTCGGGCGAGCCGAAGACGGCGTGGGCGTCGCGGCCGGGGAGGGCGATGAGGGCCTCGACGGCCTCGACCAGGCGCGGGCCCAGCACGGGATGGGCCACGTAGGCGCGGGCTTCGGCCAGGTCGACGATGGCGTAGAACTGCGCGGTCGGGCTGCGGCCGAGGCCCGCGATCTGCGGAAAGACGAACCACATCCAGTGGCTGGTCTTCTGGCCGCGCCGCAACTCGGCCATGGCGGTGTCGTAGGTGCTGGCCTGGGCGTCGACGAAGCGACTGAGCGTGTTCGGACGTGTCGTGGCGCGGCCCATGGTGGTCTCCCCACCGTCAGGCGGCGAAACGCTTCGCGACCCAGTCGATGAACACTCGAACGCGCGGGGACAGCTGTCGGCTGCGTGGATAGAGCAGGGAAACCGGCGTCGGGGTCGGCGGATGCTGGGGCAGCACCTCGACCAGGGTCCCGTCGGCCAGGCGGTCCTCGACCCGGTAGCGGGGGACCTGGATCAGGCCAAGGCCGAGCAGGCCCATGGCGACGGTGTTCTCGGCCGAGTTGACGATGACGTCGGCCGGTACGGCGATCTCGCGCGGCTTGCCGTCGACCGTCAGCTCCAGCGGATAGGGATGGCCCGCGCCGGCCTGCAGGAAACCGACCATGCGGTGGTTGGCCAGATCGTCGGGCGTGCGGGGCGCGCCGCGCCGTTCCAGATAGGCCGGGGCGGCGCAGGTGACCTCGGGCAGCAGGGCCACGCGGCGGCCGACCATGGCGCTGTCGGTGAGGTCGCCGATGCGCAGCACGCAGTCCACGCCTTCGCGCACCAGGTCGACCAGGCGGTCGCCCTCGGTCAGTCGCAGCTTGAGATCCGGATAGGCGGCCAGAAACTCCGGCAGACCCGGCAACACGAAGCGCCGCGCCAAGGCCCCTTGTACGTCGACCCGCAGCAGGCCGCGCGGCGTGCGCTGGCGGAACGCGCCCTCGGCCTCCTCCAGCTCGTCCAGCAGGCGCAGGCAGCGCTGATAATAGGCCTCGCCGTCCAGGGTGGGGCTGACCTGGCGGGTGGTGCGCTGGAGCAGCCGCACGCCCAGCCGCGCCTCCAACTGTTGCACGGCCTCGGTGGCGGTCGAGCGGGGGAGGTCCAGGTCGGCGGCGGCCTGGGTGAAGCTGCGCCGCTCCACGATCCGGGTGAACAGGCGCATGGCCTCGAACCGATCCATGCCGCGCGCTCCATTGTTCGTAAATGCGAACAGTCATGTCGCATCTGGCTGAATTATTCAATCGGAGCGAAGGCGCATGATCTCTCCATCGAAGGAGACCAACCCATGACCCAAGAGATCCAAGACAAGGTGGCGCTGGTGACCGGCGCCTCGGGCGGCATCGGCGCGGAGACGGCCAGGCGCCTGGCCCGCGACGGCTTCACCGTCATCGTCAACTACGCCGGCGACACCGCCTCCGCCGAGGCGGTGGTCCGCGAGATCGAGGCGGCCGGCGGCAAGGCGATCACCGCCCAGGCCGACGTCAGCGACCCGGCCGCCGCGCGCCGGCTGTTCGACCACGCCGAAGCGGCGTTCGGCGGCGTCGACGTGCTGGTCAACAACGCCGGGATCATGAAGCTGGCCAGCCTGGCCGACTCCGACGACGCCCTGTTCGACCAGACGATCGCCGTGAACCTGAAAGGCGTGTTCAACACCCTGCGCGAGGCCTCGAGGCGCCTGCGTGACGGCGGGCGGATCATCAATCTCTCGTCCAGCGTCGTGGGCCTGCTGCCGGCGAACTACGGCGTCTATGCCGCCACCAAGGCGGCGGTCGAGACCATGAGCGCCATCCTGACCAAGGAGCTGCGCGGCCGGAACATCACGGTCAACAGCATCGCGCCCGGCCCGACGGCGACCAAGCTGTTCCTGGACGGCAAGCCCGCCGAGGTGGTCGAGCGCCTGGCCAAGGCCGCGCCCCTGGAGCGTCTCGGTCAGCCCGAGGACATCGCCGGCGCGATCGCCTTCCTGGCCGGTCCGGACGGCGCCTGGGTCAACGGCCAGACCCTGCGCGTCAACGGCGGCGTCATCTGAGAAAGGACCCGACCATGAGCAAGCAAATCATCCTCGTCACCGGCGCCTCCTCGGGCTTCGGCGCGCTGACCGCCCGCGAATTGGCCGGCGCCGGCCACACCGTCTACGCCTCGATGCGCGAGACGACGGGCCGCAACGCGCCTCAGGTCGCGGCGGTCGCCGACCACGCCAAGACCCACGGCGTCGACCTGCGCACGGTCGAGCTGGACGTGGCCTCCGAGCCCTCGGTCCAGGCGGCCATCGATCAGATCGTCGCCCAGGACGGCCGCCTCGATGTCATCGTCCACAACGCCGGCCATATGAGCTTTGGCCCGGCCGAGGCCTTCACGCCCGAGCAGTACGGCCAGTTGTTCGACGTCAACGTGTTGTCGACCCAGCGGGTCAACCGCGCCGCCCTGCCGGTGCTGAGGAAGCGGGGCCGGGGCCTGGTGGTCTGGGTGTCGTCCAGCTCGACCCGGGGCGGCACGCCGCCGTTCCTGGCCCCGTACTTCGCGGCCAAGGCGGCGATGGACAGCCTGGCCGTCTCCTATGCCAGCGAACTGACCCGCTGGGGGATCGAGACCTCGATCATCGTGCCGGGGGCCTTCACCAAGGGCACCAACCACTTCGCCCATTCCGGCAAGCCGGCCGATGAGGCGGTGGCTGGTGCGTACATGGATGGACCCTATGCCGGGGTGGCCGACGCGGCGCTGAACGGCCTGGCGGCGCTGGAGCCGGCCGATGCGGACGCCGGCGAGGTGGCGCGGGCCATTGCGCGGGTGGTGGACATGCCGTTCGGCCAGCGGCCGTTCCGGGTGCACATCGATCCGTCGCGAGATGGGGCGGAGATCGTCAACGGCGTCGCCGATCGTGTGCGGGCCGAGATGTTCCGGCGGATCGGGTTGGAGGATCTGCTGGAGGTGAGCGCCCGCTGAATCCGCTCCCCTTTTTGGGGAGCTGTCGCGGAGCGACCGAGGGGGCATCGCCGGCCCAGGCCGAGCTGCCCCCTCCGGCCCTCTGGGCCACCTCCCCCAGCGGGGGAGGAGAGTCTCAGTAATTCCCCAGGCTCAGAATATTCCCGTCCGGGTCCTTGAACCACACGACCCGCATGTCGCCGGCCACGTGCACGTCGCCATCGTGGCCCATGCCCGGCAGGTCGTAGCGTTCGAAGACGACGCCGCGGCCTCTCAGCATCTCCACCGCCGCGTCGAAGGTCTCACCCAGCGCCCATGTCAGCACCGTGGCCTTGTTGTCGCCCGCGAACTGGGACTCGTAGACCAGCACCAGCGACTTTCCGGCCTGGAAGGCCTGGACGTCGGGCTGGTCCGAGGGGAGGGGCCTCAGGCCCAGGATCTCCTCATAGAACGGCCGCGCCGTCTTCAGATCCTTCACCGCCACCGTCGCTTGGGCGTCCTGGTCGCCGAGCATTCGAAAACCTCCGTTTCGTTTCGCCAGGAAAAGCCGCGAGCGCGAACGGCGTTCCGTCTCGGTTGACTCCCGATCATACTGTGTGACATACAGTGTGCGTCACACACCATGTGATGCACACTATGTGGCGCACACTCAATGCCGACCGATACGGACATCTTTGAATCGCTCCGCCAGGAGCTGCGGCGGGGGAGCCTGATCCTCGCCGTCCTCGCCCAGCTGCGGGAGGAGCGCTACGGCTACAGCCTGCGCCAGGCGCTCTCGACCGTGGGCGTCGAGATCGACGAAGGCGCGCTGTACCCGATGCTGCGCCGGCTGGAGACCCAAGGGCTCCTGGCCAGCGAATGGCGCGAGGAAGACAGGCGCAAGAAGCGTTTCTACCAGCTGTCGGAGGAGGGCCGGGCGGTGCTGGCCCGCCTCGCCGACGAATGGCGCGCGATCAACGCCGCCCTCGAGCCGCTGCTGTGAGCGCGGCCTCTCACCATTCCAAGGGGAACAAGACCATGAGCGATCTGATCGATCGTTATCTGGCGGCCGTGGCCGCCCTGCTGCCGAAGGCCTCGCGCCAGGACATCGTCGCCGAGCTGCGCGACCTGATCATGAACCGCGTCGAGGAGAAGGAGGCCGCCCTGGGCCGCCCGCTCGACAAGGACCAGACCGAGGACCTGCTGCGCGAGATCGGCCACCCGATCGCCGTGGCCGGCCGCTACGGCCCGCACAGCGCCCTGATCGGGCCCGAGATCTATCCGTTCTGGCTGTTCGCCGTGAAGGTGCTGCTGGCCATCGCCGCCCTGGCCGCGGTGGTCCCGGCGGCGGTGGTGCTGATCGCCGGCCATGGCGACAACCACCGGATCGGCGGGATCCTCTCGGACTTCATCCCCACCGCGCTCAGCCTGATCGGCGCGGCCACCGTGGTCGCGGCGGCGATCGAGCGCGGCTGGATCAAGGTCGGCGACTTCGCCAAGTGGAAGGTAAGCGAGCTGCCGCATCTGCCGGAGGGCAGTGGTTGGCTCGGCGCGAGCTGGCCTGAGGGCAAGGGATGGATGGGCGGCAAGGGTTGGCTCGCCAAGAGCCGCTTCGAGGGTGTGTTCGAGCTGGCGGCCATCGGCCTGTTCATCGCCTGGTGGACCGGCGCCCTGCCGTTCCCAATGGAGCGGGTCATGCGCACCCCCGATGGTGTCGGCGTCATCCTGAGCCCGGTGCTGCTGGCCCTGTATTGGCCGATCCTGGGCCTGGCTGTCCTGCAAGGCCTCTCGGCGTTGATCCTGGTGATCCAGCCCGGCTGGGTGCGGGCGCGGGCGGCGACCGAGCTCTTGGGCGCGATCGGCGGCCTCGCCCTCGCCGCGGCCCTGTGGCGGGCCCAGCCGCTGGTGACCCTGTCCGCCGACACGCTCGCCGCCGACCTGGTCAATCCGCAGGAGGTGATCGACATGACCGTCAAGATCATCATCGCGGTGGCGGCGGGCATCAATCTGACCAAGCTGTTCGTCGACGGCTGGCGGCTCGTGCGGGGGCGGTGAGGCGGGCAGTCCGGCGCTCGACAGATCGTCCGGCGCCGACCCAATCCTGGCTCCCGGTTAAGCAAGATTGTTAAGGTTTATGTCGTCGTCGAGTAACGATGCGGCGCCGCCGAAGTTACGCACGGAAAGGCTGAGCAAAGGCCTGGCAAGGCGTTTCGATCCACAAAAAAACGTCGATCGCGCTTGTCGAGCTTCTCGCGCGGATTCAAGACGTTAACAATTTGACTGTGCGACTTCTAGGCGCAGAGGCCATGTTGCAGTGCGGCAAGTGCTTGCGAGTCGGTCATGGATACGTCATAAGCCGCTACAAGCAGGATCTTGGCCACAGCGTGTTACGGCCAGTCCACCCGTTTCGAAGGGTTCCCCGCCAGTGGATTTCGGGGGTTTCGAGGCGGATTTTGTCGGGGGGCCGGAGCGCCCTCGCCGCGCAGGACGCTAGTTTTGTATATCAAGTCGCAGACGCGCGCGGACGCGCGCGGGCTGGTCGGCGCCGTATTGGTCGGATCCATCACGGGTCTGGCCCTGGGCGGCGTTTACCTTCTGGGTGGCCTGGCCCAATCGGCCTCCACCCACGCCCGCGTCGCCCGATTGGCGGAAGGCGCTTCGGGGAACTTCTCCGACGCGGCCATGCTGAGCGCTTCTACGCGTATGGACCCCGGCGCGCTCGCCGTGGCCAAGCGTCACGATCCTTACCTGTTCGCCGCCGTCGAGCGCAGCGACCGCCAGTCGCAGATGCTGGCGGCGCGTCTCGACACCGCCGGTTCGAACCTGCTGCCCGGTCAGAACGGCCGCACCGGCCCGCTGATGTTGCGGGCCAGCTTCGGTTCCGGATTCAGCCCCGGACTCGCCACTCCGTTCCAACTGCACAATGCGTTGGAGAGCTCGCGCGAGCTGGAATGCCTGGCGGAGGCCGTCTATTATGAAGCCCGCGGCGAGACCCCCAGCGGTCAGGCGGCCGTGGCCCAGGTGGTCATGAACCGCGTTCGCCACCCGGCCTTCCCGAAGTCGATCTGCGGCGTCGTGTTCCAAGGCGCCTACAATCGCACGGGCTGCCAGTTCAGCTTCGCCTGCGACGGCTCGATGCGCCGCGCCCGCGACACGGGCGCCTGGGCCCGGGCCCGCAAGGTCGCCGCCCGCACCCTGGCTGGCGACAGCTCCAGCGCGGTCGGCTCGGCCACGCACTTCCACACGATCAATGTCTCGCCTGGCTGGGGTCCGCGTCTGCTGCGCGTCGCCCAGGTCGGCATGCACATCTTCTACCGCTTCGGCCGTCACGGCGCGACCTATGCGCCGTCACGGCTGCCGACCGTCGATGACATCGCTCCGTCCGAGATCGCCAGCCTGACGGCTGACGGCAAGCCGACGGCGGTCTACGCCGCCAGCGCGCTTGGCCGTCTCGAGCCAGCGGCGGCGCAGATGGCCATGGCGACGCCCGGTATGGGCGGTCCGGTCGGCGCGGCGGTGACCGAGCCGGCCTCGGCCCCGATCGCCACGGCGCCCAAGGCCCCCTCGGCGTCCAAGGCCCTCCCGGCGTCGGTGACTCCGGCGAAGGCGAACGGGACCAACGGTCTGACCGCGGTCAAGAGCCTCACGTCCGACAAGCCGGTCCTGGAAGGCCTCAAGACGACAGTAGGGGCCGGGAGCGGAGCTGCTTCCTGACGACGTTCGGCATGTGGCTGCTGGCGAAGCGCATCTGCTTCGCCCGCTTGCCCACGAAGTAGTGCAGCGCCTTGCCGTGCGCGGCCTCCCAGACCGCCTGGGCGGCGTCCTCCACCGGATAGACCTCCAGGCCGCCGGCCCGCAGGGCGTCGGCCATGTTCTCGTTCGTGCCTGAGGCTCCGGCGGTCAGGATCGGCGTCTCGACGAACCACGGCATGACGCAGGCGACGCTGACGCCGTGGCGGGCGTATTCGACGTCCAGCGCCTCCGACAGCCCTCGCACCGCGAACTTGGTCGCCGAATAGACCGCCAGCTTGGGCGAGCCGTACAGGCCCGCGCACGAGGCGATGTTGATCAGCCGCCCGCCGACCGCCCGCAGCAGGGGCAGGCCCGCTCGCGCGCCGTTGATCACGCCCTTGATGTTGACGTCGATCTGGATGTCGCAGTCGGCGTCGGACAGGTCCTCCAGCACCCCGAACCGGGCCACGCCGGCGTTGTTGAGGATGATGTCGGCCTTGCCGCCGGTCTCTTTGCCGAATTCGCCCAGCGCATTGGCCCAGGCCTCGCGGTCGCGGACGTCCAGCCCGTGGACCGAGCCGTTGGCCAGGCCGATGGCCTCGCGCGCGGCGTTCAGGCCCGCCTTGTCGATGTCCGACAGGCCCACGAACCAGCCGGCCCCGGCGAACCGTTTCGCGCAGGCCAGGCCGATGCCGCTGGCGGCGCCGGTGATGAAGATGGATTTCCGGCCGTTGGCAGCCATGGCGGTCCCCTCCCGTATCATTGTTATCAATGATCAGAGACCTTCCAGGTCGAGCCGGTCAAGCCGTTGCTGGTAGATGCTCCCCCACATCGCGGGGGAGCATCCACAGGCCGCTTGCGCTTAGTCCGTCTGGTCGTCGGTCTCGGCGTCCGGGCCGTTCTTCTTGATCGACTCGATAGCGTTCTTGGCCGAGGCCTTCGACGAATAACCTTCCGTCCAGAAGATGCTTTCGCCGTTGTAGGTGAAGTAGGCGACGAATTCGCCCGCCTTGTTCTTCTTGATCAGAAACTTATGGGCCATCGGTCTTCTCCTCTGGAAGGAACTGGAAGTCGTCGGCCCCACCCGACACATGAACCGTCGCCTTCTCGACAGGTCGCTGTCAATCTCGGCCCCGTCAAACTCGACCCGTAACGTCCGCCGCGAGTCCTCGATGAACCAGGAACACCTCGACCAGCTGTCCCGCGAACTGCTCAGCCGGCCCTATGGCGAACTGACCGACGTGCAGAAGCGGGTCATCGACCTGATCCTGCACGGTGCGCCCTCCGACCAGCCCGACGAGAACGAGGCGTCCACCTTCTGGACGCGACTGGCCGACCAGGTGGCGGCGGTCGGCGGCTCGTGGGGCTTCATCGGCGGCTTCGGCCTGGCGCTACTTCTGTGGATGGGGCTGAATCTGGCGCTGGCCCCTTTCAAGCACGCCTTCGACCCCTATCCGTTCATCTTCCTGAACCTGCTGCTCTCGACCCTGGCCGCCATCCAGGCGCCGGTGATCATGATGAGCCAGAACCGCCAGGCCAAGAAGGACCGACTGACCGCCGAGCACGACTACGCGGTCAACCTGCGGGCCGAGCTGGAGATCATGCGGGTGATCGACAAGCTGGACGCCCTGCGCAGCGAAGAGCTGATGGTCCTGTGCCGCGAACACGCCGCCCGGCTGTCGGACCTGCAGGCGGAGGTGGGGCGGCTGCGGGCGGGGCGGCCCGCGTGAAGGTCGCGACCGCCCAGTTCGGGGTCTCATCCGACATCGCCGAGAACCTGGCGGCGGCGCGGCGGCTGATGCGCCAGGCCAGGGCGGACGGCGCGGACATCGTCCATTTCTGCGAAGCAGCGCTGTCGGGCTATGCGGGCGTCGACTTCGAGACTTTCGCCGGTTTCGACTGGGACGCTTGTCAGGCTGCCACGCGGGCGGTAGCGGCGCTGGCGGGAGAGCTTGGCCTCTGGACCGTGATCGGCTCCGCCCATCGCCTCTCGCAAGGTCACAAGCCGCACAACAGCGTCTATGTCATCGACGCGTCGGGCGCCCTGGTCGACCGCTACGACAAGCGGTTCTGTGCTGGCGACGCGGCGGGCAGGACCGGAGACTTGGTCCACTACACGCCCGGCGACCACTTCGTGGTGTTCGAAATCAGGGGCGTGCGGTGCGGGGTGCTAGTCTGCCACGACTACCGCTACCCGGAACTCTATCGCGCCTATCACCGGCTGGGCGTGCGGTTGATGTTCCACGGCTTCCACGCCGGCGGACTGTCGGCCGAACGGTTCGCGGACATGGAGGCCGGGGTCGGGGCGCACCTTCTGACCGGCGGGACCACGCTCCCGGCCATAACCATGCCGGCCGGCATGATCGCCAGCGCCTCGAACAACAACATGTGGATCAGCTGCCCAAACTCGTCGGCGCCGAGGAGCTGCTGGCCGTCGTTCTTCGTGCGGCCCGACGGAGTGATCATCGGGGCGCTGGAGTCGGAGACGGAAGGCCTGCTGTTCTCCGAGGTCGACCTGTGCGCCGAGATCTACGACAGCACGATCGCCTGGCGCGACCGGGCCATCGACGGGATGCTGCACTCGGGGGAGGTGGTCGACGACCCTCGGTCGGGGGATCGGACGGTGTTGTGATCGGAACGAGCGCGGGCGGGGCGGGTTACGCCGGGACCCTCAGCAGGAGCGTTCCGATGCCCGCTATCAACTCGACCCAGCCCGACGCCCGCGATCCGGACGAAAAGACCGCCGACGCGATCACCAAGGCCAACACCGATCTGAACGACCAAGGCGACATCGCCGCCGACGACGCCGGCGGCACGGCCGCGGCGCATCGGGTCGAGGAGGCGCTGGAGAAGGGCTCGCCGGACTGATCCCCACGGCGTCTTCGCCTTCCCAGGCGCGAGGCCCAGGAAGGCGAAGGGCGCGAACTACCGCCAGGTCCAGTAACAGACGCGCTCGCGGTGACCGTGGCGCCATTCGCGGTGGCAGACCTTCACCTTGTGGCCGCGGTGATGGCGGCCGCGATCGTAACGCACGCGGTCGTAACGCCCACGGTCATAGCGGTCATGGCGATCGTATCGACCATCGCGACCGTACCGGTCGTGGGCGTCGGCGACGGTGGGCGCGCTGACGACCAGGGCCGAGGCCGCGATGACCGCGACGCTCAGCAGTTTCATGACGGACATGATGTCCTCCAAGGATCGATGTCCCTCGATCGAGGCCACGATCCTTGCCGCGTGTTGCGAAACTATGTCCGAAATGTACGCCCTAGCTGTCACCCCGCCTTCGCCGCGCGCCGCAGCGCCTGGGGGGGCTGGCCATAGGCGCGGATGAAGGCGCGGCGCATGCGCTCGCTGTCGCCGAAGCCGGTTTCCAGGGCCACGTCCTCGACCTGAAGCGGGCCGCTGTCGAGCAGGGCGCGAGCGGCCTCGACCCGCAGGCGCTCGACGGCCTTGGCCGGGGTGACGCCAGTCTCGTGGGCGAACAGGCGGGCGAAGTTGCGCGGGCTCATGGCGGCGCGGTCGGCCAGCTGTTCGACGCTGAGCGTCTCGGCCAGGTTCTGCCGGGCCCAGGACAGCAGGGCGTCGAAGCGGCCCGGGCGCAGGTCGATCAGGGCCGAGTGCTGCGACTGGCCGCCGGGGCGGTGGTGATAGACCACCAGCTGCTGGGCCGTGCGGCGGGCGATGGCCTCGCCCTCGTCGGCGCCGATCAGGGCCAGGGCCAGGTCGATGCCGGCGGTGATCCCGGCCGAACTCCAGATCGCGCCGTCCTGGATGAAGATCCGGTCGGGCTCCAGGCGGATGTTTGGATAACGGCGCTGGAAGTCCTGGGTCCGGCTCCAGTGGGTGGTGGCGCGCTTGCCGTCCAAGAGGCCCGCCTCGGCCAGGACGTAGGTCCCCGAGCACACGCTGGCCACGCGCCGCGACAGCCGACCCGCTTCGCGCACGAAGGCCAGGGTGGCGTCGCAGGTGGCCGGAACCTTCACCCCGTCACCGCCGGAGATCAGCAGGGTGTCCAGGCGCGGGCAGTCGGCGAGGGCGGTGGTCTGGATCACCACGCCCGAGGAACTGGGCGTCAGCCCGCCGTTCAGCGACAGGAAATGCAGAGCGTACGCCCCCGGCGACAGCCGCCCGGCGATCTCGAAGGCCGCGATGGGGCCGGTGGCGTCCAGCAACTGGAAGCCTGGATAGACGAGGAAGCCGATCGCGCGGGCCATGCCAAAGACCTGTGGCTGAAACCGTGGGAACTATGTCATTTCAGACGGACGCTAACCGAACCATGTTCTCTCCGCAATCATGACGGAGACCATCGTATGAGCCAGCCTCTACAAATCGTGATCGCGCTTTTTCCCGGCGTGACCCACCTGGACTTCACCGGCCCGCACCAGATCCTGTGCCGCCTGCCCGGCGCCAAGGTGACGGCGGCCAGCCTCGCCGGCGGCGAGATCGAGGCCGACGGCCTGGTCTTCGCGCGCCTGCCCAAGCTGTCGGACATCGAGGCGTGCGATGTGCTGCTGGTCCCGGGCGGTTTCGGGACCACCGAGGCCATGGGCGACATGGACTTCATCGCCGAGATCCGGCGGCTGGCGGATGGGGCCAGGTATGTGACCTCGGTCTGCACCGGCTCGCTGGTGCTGGCGGCGGCGGGGCTGCTGAAGGGCAAGCGGGCGGCCTGCCACTGGGCGTGGCGCGATCAGCTGGCGTTGTTCGGCGCGATCCCGGATCCGTCGCGGGTGGCGCGGGACGGGCGCTATATCACCGGCGGCGGGGTGACGGCGGGCATCGACTTCGCCTTGACCATGGTGGCGGAGCTGGCCGGCGACGACATGGCCCAGAGCATCCAGCTGGCGGTGGAGTACGCGCCGGACCCGCCGTTCAACGCCGGGCGACCGGAGACGGCGCCGGAGGCGGTGCTGCGGCGGGTGAGCGGGATTTACGGAAAGGGGATGGAGGAGCGCGAGGCGGCGGCGAAGAAGGCGGCTGAGGCGCTGTAGCCAAAGAAAGCCCTCCCCCTTGATGGGGGAGGGTTAGGTGGGGGTGACTACGGCGTGGGCAGTTGAACCGCCGCATCACCCCCATCCCCGACCCTTCCCCCATCAAGGGGGAAGGGAGAGATCAGCCGACCTTGACGCCCGTCATCGAAATCGCCGCGAACACCTCGTCGGTGAAGAAGCCGACGGGTTCGCCCTTGTCCTGCGCCCCTAGCACATAAAGCAGCGGCAGATAGTGCTCGGCGCTGTTGATCGACGCCTCGGCGTCCGGACCCAAACTCCGCCAGTCGATCAGCGGATCATGATCCCCGGCCAAGATCAGCGCCTTGGCCGCCTCATTGAACCGATCCGCCCATTCCGGGGCCTCGGGCCGGCGGAAGTCGGCCGCTCGCAGGTTATGGACGATGTCGCCGCTGCCTACGATCAGCACGCCTTCGTCGCGCAGGACGCCGAGCCGGCGCCCGGCCTCGTAGTGCCAGCGGTCCGAGCGGCCGCGATCCAGGCTCAGCTGCACCACCGGCACGTCGGCGCGCGGATACATCGGCTTCAGCACGCCCCAGGCGCCATGGTCGAGACCCCGCGTCGGATGCTGCACGACCGGATCGGGCGACAAGAGCTCGACCACCCGCGCCGCCAGAACTGGATCACCCGACGCGCGGTACTGGACGTCGAACAGCGCCTGCGGGAAGCCGCCGAAGTCGTGGATGGTCTCGGGCGCGATCGAGGCGCTCACCGCCGAGGCGCCGCGTGTCTCCCAGTGGGCGCTGATCATCAGCACGGCCTTGGGGCGCGGCAGTTCGACGCCCAGCCGCGCCCAGTCGCGGTTCCAGGCATTGTCCTCGATGGCGTTCATCGGCGAGCCGTGGCCGACGAACAGGACGGGCATGCGAGACATGGCGTGACCTATCAGAAACAGTAGAAGTTGCAGATAGTGGCCGTGACGCCATACCGCAAGACGATGCGCCAGCGACGGCTTTTCGGGGGGCGGCGCCTTTGCTATGGCCACCCTCGTGACCGTCCCGCTTTCCCAGAATCCTTCGGGTGAGACGCCCGATGCGGAGCCTGTCGGCTTCAGGCCCGGCAAGGACGCCGTGCGCGGCGGGCCGCTGGACTTCCTGCGTTTCCTCGCCTCGCTGCTGATCGTCGTCTACCACTATGGCGCCGAGAGCCCGATGCGGATCGAGCGCTTCGGCCAGGTGTTCTCGCGCGGGTTCCTGGCCACCGACTTCTTCCTGATGCTGTCGGGTTATGTGCTGGGCCGGGCTTATGGCGGCTCGGTGCTGAGCGGCAAGGTCAGCCCGCCGCGCTTCTGGGCGCGCCGCGCCGCGCGCGTCTGGCCGGGGCACCTGGTGGTGCTGGCCATGCTGGCCGTGCTGGTCCTCCTGCTCAACACCATCGGCACCGACGCCCACAAGCCCTCCCGCTTCGCCTGGGATCAACTGCCGACCCAGGCCCTGCTGATCCACGCCTGGGGCTTCCCCAGCGATGGCTGGAACCTGCCCAGCTGGTCGCTGTCGGCGCTGATCGTCTGCTACGCGCTGTTCCCGTTCTTCTGGAAGACGGTCAGCAAGGTGCGTCACGCCTGGCTGCTGCCGGCCGGCGCCGCCGTGATCCTGGGCGTGTTCGAAATCATCGCCCGCAAGGTCTTCCACCACCCGCTGCCCGACCTGCCCTTCCAGTACGGCGTGGTGCGGGCTCTGCCGCTCTTTATCCTCGGCGTCTGCCTGGCGCGCGCGGTCGACATGCGCTGGCCCTCGGAGCCGATGGCCAGGGCCCTGCTATGGGGCGGCGTCGCCCTGCTGGTGGTCACCCAGCCGCTTGACCGCTACGCCCTGCCCGACCAGTGGCTGTTCGACGCCCCGTCGCTGCTGGCTATCGCCATGATCGTGCTGGGCGCCGGCCGTCTGCCGGTCAAGCGTCCCCGCGCGTGGATCGAGGAGGGCGCCAAGCTCTCGTTCGCCCTGTTCATCACCCACATCTTCGTCGGGGTGATCTACTGGAGCGCCGTCCACGAGTTGATCGACACCGTGCCGATCGGCATCGGCTGGCAGTGGCTGATGTGGCTGGCCGGCTTCCCGGTCGCCTACGGCGCGGCATGGCTGTTCCACACCTATATCGACCAGCCGATCCAGGATCGGCTGCAGCCGCTACTCAGGAAATAGACATGACTCGGCACATCTCCCTCCAAGGCGTCGAGAACTTCCGTGATTTCGGCGACTACGCCGCGGGGGCGGGACGGCTGAAGAAGGGAGTGCTGTTCCGGGCCGCCCACCAGGCCGAGGCCACCGATGAAGACCTCCAGGCCCTGGCCGCCCTGGGCATCGTCACCCTGGTCGACCTGCGCCGGCCCAACGAGCGCGAGCGTTCGCCCTCGCGCCGCTGGACGGGCTTCGCGGCGCAAGTGATCGATAATGACCTGGGCGTGACGGGGACGGATCCCTGGCTGGAGTTCATCACCAGCACCGATCTCACCGAGGCCTCGGTCCACGACTACATGGACGAGTATTATCGCCGCCTGCCGTTCAAGGAACGGCACATCGACCTCTTCCGCCGCTTCTTCTTGGCGCTGGCCGAAGCGAAAGGCCCGGCGCTGATCCACTGCGCGGCGGGCAAGGACCGCACCGGCGTGCTGGCGGCCCTGACCCACCACATCGCCGGCGTGGGCGACGACGACGTCATCGACGACTACCTGCTGACCAACGACCCGACCCGCTTCGACCGGCGCGGCGCGATGTTCATGGACCACATTCAGCAGATGACCGGCCGCCGTCCGGATGAGGCCGCCATGCGCGCGGCCATGGGCGTCGAGGCGCGCTATCTCGCGGCGGCCTTCGAGGTCATCAAGGCGGAGCACGGGTCGCTGGACGGTTATCTAGAGCAGGTGGTGGGGCTGGACGCGGCCACGCGGGAGGCCGTTCGCGTTCATATTCTCGCCTAGAATTCTCCCTCTCCCGCGAGGGGAAAAGGAACCCAAATCCGTAAGGTGACAAACGCCCGTTTAAGGTCCAGCCTCTCGTGACGGCCCCGGCAGAGGGCCGAGCATCATCAGGGTTGTGGCATGAGCGAGTTGGCGGGCGCGGCTCCGGGCATGAGCGATGTCGCGGGCGACGATGTTCTAATACCCGCCCCCAAACAGAAGCTCTCCCGCGGCGCGCTCAGCTGGATCCTGCATCAGGGCACGCGCGACCCCTATGTCATCCTGATCACCATCTACGTCTTCGCGCCCTATTTCTCGCGCGTGCTGATCGGCGATCCGGTGAGAGGCCAGGCGGCCGTCGCCGACATCTCCACCGTCTATGGCCTGCTGACCGCCGTGTTCGCGCCGATCCTGGGCGCGTCGATCGAGCGGTTCGGGCCACGCAAGCCGTTCATGGCCGCGATCCTGGTGATCATGGTCCCGATCCTGTTCGCGCTGTGGTTCGCCAGCCCTGGCGGGCTCTCGGTAGGCCTGGTCGGCCTGGCCCTGATCGTCCTGGGCGTGGCCTATAACTGCGGCGACGTGCTGCAGAACTCGCTGCTGTCGCGCTCGGCCGAAAAGGGCCAGGAGCCGGTGCTTTCGGGCCTGGGTTACGCGGCCGCCAACGCGCTGTCGGTGTCCCTGCTGATCTTCGTGATGTGGGCCTTCGTGCTGCCCGGCGTCGTGCCGTGGTCGTTCGTGCCGGCCTCGCCGCTGCTGGGCCTCAGCCAGACCGCGCACGAGCCCAGCCGCATCGTCGGACCGCTGGCTGGCGCGGTCATGCTGCTGGGCGCCATCCCGTTCTTCCTGTGGACCCGCGACGCGCCGCGCACCGGCGTGTCGCTGATCGCCTCGCTGAAGGAAGGCGTGCGGCTGATCCTCGACACCTTCGCCAACCTCAAGGGCCATGCCGATGTCGCCAAGTTCCTGGGCGCGCGCATGCTCTATTGCGACGGCATGACGGCCTTGCTGATCTTCGGCGGCCTGTTCGCGGCCGGGTTGATGCAGTGGGGCGAGCTGGAGATGCTGGCCTACGGCGTTTCGCTGTCGATCTTCGGCGTGCTGGGCGGCCTGATCGCGCCGTGGTTCGACAAGACACTGGGCCCCCGGCGGGCGATCCAGGTCGAGGTCGGCATGTGTATCCTGGTGCTGCTGGGCACGCTGGGCATGGGCCGCGAGAAGATCCTGTTCTTCTGGACCTGGGAGGCGTCGACCCATCCGGTCGTCTGGAACGGCCCGCTGTTTCGCACCCTGCCGGAGCTGATCTATCTGGGCATGGGCCTGCTGATCGCCGTGTTCGTCACGGCCCAGTACGCCTCGAGTCGGACGCTGCTGGTGCGCCTGGCCCCGCCGGACCGCATGGCCGCCTTCTTCGGCCTGTTCTCGCTGTCGGGCACGGCGACCATGTGGCTGGGCTCGCTGCTGGTGGCCCTGGCCACCAAGACGTTCGCCAGCCAGGTCGCGGGCTTCATCCCGATCGCGGGCCTGCTGGCGCTGGGGCTGGTCGGGCTGTTCACGGTGAAGGGCGGGGGACGGGAGGCCTAGTCATCGGCTGTGGAGGGGGGCGGCGGCGCCTGCTACACCCGCCCCCATGCGCCGCGTCGCCCTCCTCACCGCCCCCTGGCGCGAGCCGGTCTGGGCGCTGGCTCCGTTCCGGGATGAGCCGTACGCGTGCGCCCTGGTCACGGGCGGGCAGGGCAGGTGGTCGTATCTGCTGCGCGCGCCGGACGCGACATTCAGCCTCGCGGCCGCCGACGCCGCTGACCCCTTCACGAGGCTCGCCGAGCTGATCGGTTCGAAGGCGGCGGGGGACCCGGAAGGCCCACCGTTCCAGGGCGGCGTCGTGGGCCTGGCCGCCTACGAACTGGGCGACAGGGTCGAAAGTCTGGGCCTTGGCCGCACCGACTGGCCGGACCTGATCTGCGCGCGTTATCCGGCCCTGCTGGCCTTCGACCACCACGCGCGGCGGGTGGTCGCGGTCGGCCGCGGCGAGACTGACGCCGAGGCCGCCGAGCGCGCCCGCGCCGCCCTGGCCTGGCTGGACGCTCCGACACCGAACCGCCCCGAACGCGCCGGCCCGCTGTGCGCCGACCTCGTCGCCTCCGATGGCGAGGCGTACCAGACCGCCGTGGCCCAGGTGGTCGACCGCATCGTCGACGGCGAGATCTTCCAGGCCAATATAGCCCGCGCCTGGACCGGTCGCCTCTCCGCCGGCGCCGACCCGTTCGACCTGTTCGTTCGTCTGCGCGCCCAAAGCCCGGCGCCGTTCTCGGCCTATCTGCGCCTGCCGGGCCGCGCCCTGGTGTCGAACTCGCCCGAGCGCTTTCTCAAGCTGGACCCGTCCGGGGCGATCGAGACCAAGCCGATCAAGGGCACCCGCCCGCGCGGCCGCGACGCCGCTGAAGACCGGGCCCTCGCCGCCGAGCTGCTGGCCAGCGACAAGGATCGGGCCGAGAACCTGATGATCGTGGATTTGATGCGCAACGACCTGGCGCGCGTGTCGCCGCCGGGTAGCGTCAAGGCGCCCGAGCTGTTCAAGGTCGAAAGCTTCGCCAACGTCCACCATCTGGTCTCGACGGTGACCGGCCAACTGGCCGATGGCCGCACCGTCGCCGACTTGCTACGGGCCAGCTTCCCGCCGGGCTCGATCACCGGCGCGCCCAAGGTCCAGGCCATGAAGGTGATCGCCGGGCTGGAGCCGCCGCGTGGTCCCTATTGCGGCTCGCTGTTCTGGGCCGGGTTCGACGGGGCGTTCGACTCGAGCGTGCTGATCCGCACCGTCGGCCTCGTCCAGGACGCGGAAGGCTGGCGGCTGGAAGCGCGCGCCGGAGCCGGCATCGTCGCCGACAGCGATCCGCGCGGCGAACGCCTGGAAACCGAAGCCAAGATCGCCGCCCTGAAGAAGGCCCTGACGGAATGATCCCACATGATGATCGTGGTCTCCTCCTGGGCGACGGCCTGTTCGAGACCCTGCTGGCGGTCGATGGCCACTTGCCGCGCCTCGCCGCTCACCTCGACCGCATGGCCGCCGGCTGCGAAGCCCTGAACCTGCCGTTCGACCGCGATGAAGCCGAGCGGGTGGCGCGCGAGGCCGTGCCGGAGGAGGGCCGGTTCGCCGTCCGCCTGACCCTGACCGCCGGCTCGGGCGGCCGAGGCTTGGACCGTCCCGCCGCCCCGGCCCCGATCCTGTTCGCCAAGGCCGCGCCCTCGGCCCCGGTGACCGCGCCCGCCACGGTTATCGTCGCGACCGCCCGCCGCAACGAAGGCTCACCGGCGTCGCGTCTGAAGACCCTGAGCTATCTCGACAACGTCCTGGCCCGCGCCGAGGCCCGCGCGGCCGGCGCCGACGAGGCGGTGATGCTGAACAACCGCGGCGAGCTCGCCTGCGCCGCCGCCGCGAACCTGTTCTGGATCAAGGCTGGCCGCCTCTACACCCCGCGCCTGGACTGCGGCGTCCTGGCGGGCGTCACCCGGGCGCGACTGATGGCGCTCCGGGCGGTGGAAGAGGTCGCGGTGGGCGTGGAAGCGCTGGAGTCGGCGGAGACGATCTTCCTGACCAACAGCTTGATCGGGGTCCGGGAAGTGTCGCGGCTTGGGGAGAGGGACTTCGCGCCGCACCCGTTGGTGGAGGAGCTCGCTCAGCTCGCCGTGTTCCACAGCACCGAGTCGGTCTTGCGCGGGCGCAGATAGTAGGTGCGGTTGAAGGTCATGCCGGCCGGCAGGACCAGTTTGATGGCCGAGGTGTAGTTGTAGCTGACGCGGGCCAGGATCACGCTCTGGTTGGCCGGCAGCACGCCGACGGGGACGTCGGTCAGCACGGCGCCCTGGGAAGGGCAATTGGCCATGCCGGAGACCGAGGCCTTGGACCAGGCGACGGTGTCCTTGCCTTTCGAGTCCGAGGCGACGCTGACCAGACACATCTTTAGCCGCCCCGTGGTCGGGAACGGCGACATGATGGTGTCGCCGATCTTGAAGATGTCGGCGGTCTTCAACGGGCCGGTCTGGCTGCTCTGGGCCACCAGGTCGCCGATGGCCGAGGCCAGGTTGGACAGGCGGCGCTGGGCCATCATGGCCTGGGTCAGCTCGGCCATGCCGCAGTACAGGGTGATCAGCACCGGGGCGATCAGGGCGAACTCCACGGCGGTCGCGCCGCGGCGGCTGCGCCAGAAGCCCTTCAGGCGCGGCGCGCTCATTGGTAGGGCTCGTTGGAGAAGGCGGTGGCGGCGTAGATGATCCGCTTGCCGTTGGCCGATTGCAGGCCGGTGGTCAGCAACGGCGTGATCAGCGGCCAAGTGTAGTAGGCGCGGACCAGCACGATTGAACCTGGCGAGCCTGGATCCCAGTTCATGGTGGTGGGTACGTTCAGGTTCGCGGACGAGGTGTTGGTGCTGGCGTAGTCGCTGAAGGTGCGCACGTCGATCTGCAGCGCCCCCTGGCACTTGGAGCCCAGCCAGCTGAGCTTGTTGCAGACGGCGGTCTTGAAGGTGGAGGCCGTGCCGCCGGCGGTCTGGACCTGGCCGGTGCGGATGGTGCGGCCGACGTCGGCGACGGCGGTCTCCAGGGTGATGGAGACCAGGAACACCAGGCCCAGCTCGATGATCGCGAAGATCAGCATCAGGAAGGGTATGCCAACGAGGGCGAACTCGACGGCGGTGGCCCCGCGCTCGGCGCGCGCGAAACGGCCGGCCATGCGGGCCAGCCGGGTCCTGGCGTGGGCGAGAAGACGGGCCATCAGGCGAGATTCCGTTCGGACCCGGACGGGTCGGTCGAGGAAAGACTAGCCGAACGATCCTAACCACTGGTTAGGCGCGCGCCCGCGTACGCGGGGGCGCTACGGCGTGCCGGGAGCGGCCGGCGCGCCGGCGGCGGGGGCCGGGGAGCCCAGGCGGGTGCACTGAGCCGCGCAGGCATAGTTGCTGGCGCTGTTGCCGCGATAGACGGTGACGCTGCCGCCGCCGTTCTCCGACACCACGATCTGGCGATCGGCAAGCGCGCGGCCGCCGGGACCGAAGGCCAGCAGGCTGGTCACGCCCGGCTTCTTGCCCAGCACCACCAGGGTGCGGTCGTTGACGACGCTGACGTCGGCGATGGTCGGGTCGCCGACCACGATGTCGCGCACCGCGCCGCCCATGCTGAGGTACGAGGCCTGGCCGGCGGCGACCGGCAGGTCGACCGTCGCGTTCGCCGCGCTCGTGGGCGTCGCGCGGACGGGTAGGGTCTGGGCGTTCGCGACGCCCCAGAAGGTCAGGGCGGCGGCGATGGAGAGCGAAAGGCGGCGCATGGAAGTTTCCGATCTCGGATCCGAACGTTCCCCAGCATCACTTTGTTTGGTCAACAAAAGACTAAAGCGCGGCTGTGTGCGTCCAAGCGTCGCTTGAGAAAAGCCTTGATTCCAAAGGGTTTGAGAGGTCTCGGGATGGGTGTGGTTAAGAACAAGTAATGGTAAATACAAATAAACCAAAAGAAAATCGCCGAAAACTATTCGATGTTTACTCAGCATTAAGTGCGCTGGGCGAAATTGATCGTGTTTTCGGGGGTGAGCAAGTCGAACGGCTTGAGAGCCTCAAATCAACTAGCTCTGGTTTAGGAGACCAAGTCATGACCAAGTTCGTCACTCGCTTCCTGAAGGATGAATCGGGCGCCACGGCCATCGAATACGGCCTGATCGTCGCCCTGATCTCGGTGATCATCGTGACCGCCGTCACGACCCTCGGCAGCAACATCAAGGGCGCCTTCGAAAAGGCCGCGACGGCGACGACGGCCGCTGGTTCGTAATAAGAACCTTCGCACGCTCGAAAAAAGAGGGTCGAGGCTAACGCCTCGGCCCTTTTTCTTTGCTTTCAAGTCTTTGTCCGTAGCGCGATTAGCGCGGAATACTCGCCGCTAGCGCTAATTTCTTTAGGTTGAGCGGCTGGTTAACCGACAACTCTAGGGTTCGATTCACTGCCGGCGACCTATTGTCGCGCCGTTGGTTCAACCTCTCGGAGACTGCGTTCATGACGCGCCTGCTCAAAGCCTTCGCTCAAGATGAATCCGGCGCCACCGCCATCGAATACGGTCTGATCGTCGCGCTGATCGCGGTGATCATCGTCGGTGCGGTGACCACGCTGGGCACGAATATCTCTGGCGCCTTCGACAAGGCCGCCACGGAAACGGCCGCCGCTGGCTCCTGATCGGATCTAACGCACGCTCGAAAACGGAAAGGGTCGAGGCCGTGCCTCGGCCCTTTTTCGTTTTTCGGGAGAGCGGGCGCGGGCTCAACGTTTGCTTCACCCGCCTGTCCCACAATGAAGCGATCCAAACGAGGCGCGTTTTCGCCATGCAGGCTCTTCAGATCTCGCTGCTGCTGGTCTTTCCGGCCCTGGCCATTGTCGGGGCGCTGAAGGACCTGACCAGCTACACGATCCCCAACTGGGTTTCCCTGGCCCTGATCGGCGCCTTTCCGATCGCGGCCCTGGCCGTCGGCGCGCCGCTGGGCGAGGTCGGCCTGTGCGCGGCCGTGGGTTTCGTCGGCCTCCTGATGGGCATGGGCATGTTCGCGGCCGGCTGGATCGGCGGCGGCGACGGCAAGCTGTTCGCGGCCTGCGCCCTGTGGCTGGGCTGGCCCGCCGCCCTGCCGTTCATGCTCTATACGGGCCTGGCCGGCGGCGCCCTGACCTTCGCCATCCTGGCCCTGCGTTCGGGCTGGCTGGCCCCGGCCGTGGCCGGCGGTCCCACTTGGCTACGCAAATTGGGGACGAACGGCGGCGACCTGCCTTACGGCGTCGCCATCGCGATCGGCGCCCTGGCGGCTTTCCCGCGAAGCCCGCTGGCGCACGGACTCCTGGGTTAGACAGCCTGCACGCGGCGGTTGCGGCCGCGCTCGCCCGACTCGTCCCGCGACAGCCTGTCGCGCGCCAGCCGGCTTTCGACGCAAAAACTTTTAGCGCCCGTTAACCATGCGCGAGCGACCATGGGGCGTGGCCAGAAAGGCTGACTGACGAATCGTGCGTGTTCGCCTGAAGGCGTCCGTTCGGCTCACCCTTGAGTTTCAGCCCGCGCCATGAGCCCCGTTCGCCTCCTGATCGTCCTGGTCGCCGCCATCTCGGCCATCGGCCTCGCCGTGGTCCTGCAGAAGGCGCTGGGCGGCAAGCCCGCCGCGCCGACGGCCCGGGCCGCGCCCGCCGCGGCGCCGGGCAAGCCCATGACCCAGGTCCTGGTGGCCAAGCGCGATCTGCCGATCGGCACGCGCCTGGTGGCCGCCGACGTCGCCTGGCAGGCCTGGCCCTCTGATTCAATAAGCACCGCCTTCATCACCAATGGCGCGGCGCCCGCCACGCCCGACGGCAAGGTCGAGGCCGCGAAGGCCAGTCTGGCCAACACCGCCGACCAGATGATTGGCGGCGATCCGGCCAAGGTGGTCGAGGGCGCGATCGTTCGCGACCCGATCCTGACCGGCGAGCCGATCACCAACCGCAAGATCGTGCGTGGCGGGGAGGGCGGCTACCTCTCGGTCGTGCTGACCCCGGGCAAGCGGGCGATGGCCGTGCAGGTCACCTCCGACACCGCCGTGGGCGGCTTCATCCTACCCGGCGACCGCGTCGACGTGCTGATGACCCGCGACGTCCAGAACACCTCGACCGAGAACGCCTCGGGCAAGACGGTCGTCGCCGAGACCGTCCTGCAGAACATCCGCGTGCTGGCGCTGGACCAGAGCACCGCCGCCGACAAGGACGCCAAGTCCATCGTCGCGGCCACCGCCACCCTCGAGGTGGGTCCGGTCGAGGCCGAGGCCCTGGCCCGCGCCAAGGCGGCCGGCGCCGTCTCGCTGGCCCTGCGCGCCTATACCGACCTGGGCGGTCCCTCGGGCATGACGCGCCCGGCCGCTCAAGACGACTCCACCGTCCGTATCAACCGCGGCGGTCAGACCACCAGCGTGGCGGTGCGCCCATGAGCCGCCCGGTGAAAGCGAACATGACCAGAAAACGCCTGACGGTCCCCGTGGCCGCCATGCTGGCCCTCTCCTGGACCGCGCCGGCGTTCGCCGACGGCCCGGTGGGCGGCTCGCACGTCTACCGCCCCCCCGCCCGCGTCTCGCGTCCGGCCCCGCCGCCGCTCGCGTCGGTCTACGCCCCGTCGCCGTCCGAGCAGGTGGTGCGCATCACCTTGACCGCCGACCAGAACGCGGCCGCCGTCGAGCTGGCCAAGGGCAAGTCGGCGATCATCGAGCTGCCGACCGACGTCCGCGACCTGCTGGTCACCAACCCGCTCATTGCCGACGCCGTGCTGCGCGACAAGCGCCGCATCTATGTGGTCGGCCTGGAACAGGGCACGACGGACGCGGCGTTCTTCGACGCCACCGGCCGCCGCATCGTGTCGCTGAACATCCGGGTGACCGCGCCCGTCGACCAGCTGGCCGATACGCTGAACAGCGTCCTGCCCAACGCCAAGATCCGCGTGCAGCCCATCCGCGACAGCGTGGTGCTGACCGGCATGGTGCGCAACGCGTCGGAGTCGGAATCCGCCGCGCGCATCGCCGCCCAGTTCGTCGGCGCGCCGGAAAAGGTGCTCAACATGCTGAGCATCGCCGGCAAGGACCAGGTGATGCTGCAGGTCCGCATCGTCGAGGTGCAGCGCAACATCGTCAAGCAACTGGGCTTCGACACCAGCGCGGTGCTGGGCCAGCTGGGCGAGACCCAGTATAAGTTCGGCATGACGCCGACCTTCGGCGTCAACGGCAGCCTGCTAGGCGGGATCACCGGCGGCTACTTCACTGACACCACCAAGCAGCCTCAGATGATCATCCCCTGCGGGGCGGGCATCACGGGCACGTGCTACGGCGTCGTGCGCGATACTAGCGTCTATGCGAATGGCGACACCGCCACGATCCGCGACACAGCCGGCAGCGCCGGCCTGAACTCGGCCAAGGGCATGGTCCAGGCGTTCGAGCGGGTGGGCCTGATGCGCACCCTGGCCGAGCCGAACTTGACGGCCGTGTCGGGCGAGAAGGGCAACTTCCTGGTCGGCGGCGAATTCCCGGTCCCCACCGGACAGGACGAGACCGGCAAGATCTCGATCGAATTCAAGCCTTATGGCGTGGGCCTGGGCTACACCCCGGTGGTGCTGTCGGGCGGCCGGATCTCGCTGAAGATCAGCACCGAGATCTCGGAGTTGACCAACCTGGGCGCCTTCTCGGTGTCCACCGGCAACGCCGCCAGCCTGGTCGTGCCGGGCCTGTCGGTCCGCCGCGCCGAGACCACGGTCGAACTGCCGTCGGGCGGTTCGTTCATGATCGCCGGCCTGCTTCAGCAGACCACCAAGCAGACGATCGACTCGCTGCCGGGCATGACCAGCCTGCCGATCCTGGGCACGCTGTTCCGCTCGCGCGACTTCCAGAACGGCCAGACCGAGCTGGTGATCATCGTCACCCCGTACATCGTGGACCCCACCCGTCCGCAGAATCTGCAGACCCCGGCCGACGGCCTGGATTTCGCCAACGACATGAGCACGGTCCTGCTGGGCCGGCTCAACAAGGTGGTCAAGGCGCCGTCTGGCGCCAATTCCGGGCGCGCCTATCAGGGCCCGGTCGGCTACGTGATCGAGTAGGACGCGCCATGACGCACAAGCCCATCGTCCAGACCGTCCTGAAGACCGGCCTCGGAACCGGCCTGCTGATCGCCGCCCTCGCCGGGCTGGCCGGCTGCGCCTCGGCGCCGTCCGACCAGGGGCCATCCAAGACCGCGGCCACCGAAACCCAGCAGTGGGTGGACAAGATCAAGGTCAGCTCCGCTCCGGACGAGATCGTACTGGCGCCGCACGCCACCGGCCTGTCGGCCAACCAGTCGGCCGCCCTGGAAGACCTGCACCGCCGCTGGCTCGAGGCCGAGGGCCGCGAGCTGCTGGTCACCGCGCCGAATGCGTCGGGCCTCATGGCCACGCAGATCCGCGACCGCCTGGTCAGCCTCGGCGCGCGGGTGCGGATTGTCGGCTTCAATCCGACGGGGCCCGAGGACGACGTCATCCGCGTCGGTTTCCTTCGCTACGAGGCCGAACCGCTGAAGTGCGGCCAGCGCTGGGAGAACCTGACGGCGACCCGCAACAACACCGCCTACGACAACTTCGGCTGCGCCATGGCCGCGAACATGGCCGCCCAGGTCGCCAACCCCGAGGACCTGATCCGGCCGCGCGACACGGATCCGGCCGATCCGGGCCGGCGCGACGTGATCCTGGGCAAGTACCGCAAGGGCGAGGTCACCAGTTCCGCGAAGGAAGACTCGTCCAGCGGCACGATCTCGAAGGCGATCCCGTAATGCGCCCGACAGACAACGATCCTTTCGACCTGGGCTTCGACGCCGCCGACGAGTTCACGACCGGCGCGTCCGATCCCTGGCGCTCGGCCGCGCCCTCGCTGACCCCGGCGGGCGGTTTCGACGATCCGTTCGCCGACTTTCCGCCGGCCCGTCCGCGCGACGACGCTCCGCCCCCCCGCGCCCCGCAAAGGCACGGGCAGACGGCGCCGCCGCCGGTCACGCGTCCGCAACAACAGCAGCGTCCGGCGCAACAACAGCCGCAGCGCGCGCCGCCACCGGCCGCCGCCAGCTATGAAGACCGCGACCTGGCCATCGCGCCCAAGGTCCCGCCGGCCGCCGCCGAGCCGGTCTATCACGAGCCGATCGCCGACAGCGGCCTGGGCGAGGCGGTGATCCCGCGCATCACCCTGCACGCCTTCTGCGCCCGTCCCGAGACGATGGCGCTGATCGAGCACGCCGCCGCCGATCGTCGCATGGCTCGCGCCTCGACCATCGTCCGCGACGGCGGCCTGGAAGCGGCCGTCGAGTACTACCAGAACCAGCCGACGCCCTCGCTGGTCATGGTCGAGACCACCGACACCGCCCAGCGTCTGCTGCACCTGCTCGACAGCCTGGCCCAGGTCTGCGACCCGGGCACCAAGGTGGTCGTGGTCGGCCAGACCAACGACATCGCCCTGTACCGGGAGCTGATCCGCCGCGGGGTCAGCGAATACCTGACCCAGCCGCTGTCGCCCCTTCAGGTGATCCGCGCGGTCGGCGCGCTGTATGCCGACCCGGCCGCGCCGTTCATCGGCCGCCAGATCGCCTTCGTCGGCGCCAAGGGCGGGGTGGGGGCCTCGACCCTGGCGCACAACTTCGCCTGGTCGATGGCCGAGAAGATGCAGACGGCCACCGTGCTGGCCGACCTGGATCTGGCCTTCGGCACCGCCGGCCTCGACTTCAACCAGGATCCCTTGCAGGGCATGCTGGACGCGCTGAGCCAGCCCGACCGCCTGGACCCGGTGCTGATGGACCGCATGATGGTCCGCTGCGGCGATCGCCTCTCGCTGTTCGCCGCTCCGGCCTCGCTGGACGATGACTACGAGATCAACGCCGACGCCTATGAGGAAGTGACCCAGAAGATCCGCGGCGCCGCGCCCTTCGTGGTGCTGGACATCCCGCACGTCTGGGGCGCCTGGACCCGCCGCGTGCTGGTCGGCTCGGACGAGCTGGTCGTGGTGGCCACGCCGGATCTGGCCAGCTTGCGCAACGCCAAGAACATCATCGACCTGGTCAAGGGCTCGCGGCCCAACGACGTGCCGCCACGCCTCGTCTTGAACCAGGTCGGCGTGCCCGGCCGTCCCGAAATCCCCGTCAAGGACTTCGGCGAGGCCCTGGGCGTCCAGCCTTCGCTGGTGTTGCCGTTCGATCCCAAGCCCTATGGCCTGGCGGCCAACAACGGCCAGATGCTGGCCGAGGTGGCGCCCAAGTCGAAGGCGGCCGAGGGTCTGGAGCACCTGGCTCGTCTGATCAGCCGGCGCGAGCCTCCGGCGCCCCAGAAGACATCCATGCTCTCGGGCCTGTTCAAGAAGAAGTAGATGTTCGGCAAGCGCGATCAGTCAGCCCCCGCCGACCAGAAGGCGCCGCCCCCCGCTCCGGCGGGCGGCGCGCCTATCGCCACGCGCCCGCAACGGGTCGAGCCGGCCCCCGCCGAACCGAAAGCGCCTGCTCCCAAGGTCAACAGTCCTTCAAAAGGGGGCCCAGCGCCCAAGGCGACGGCGGGCCTGGACCAACTGCGCGCCGCCCAAGGCGTCGCCGCCGCCCAGACGACCAATATCGTCCGCGAGCAGAGCGACTACTATCACGCCACCAAGACCACGATCTTCAACGCCCTGCTGAACACCATCGACCTGAGCCAGCTGGCCCAGCTCGACATCAAGGCGGCGGCGGAAGAGATCCGCGACATCGTCGCCGAACTGGTGGCGATCAAGAACGTCTCGATGTCGGTGTCCGAGCAGGAGCACCTGGTCCAGGACATCATCAACGACGTCCTCGGCTACGGCCCGCTGGAGCCGCTGCTGGCCCGCGACGACATCGCCGACATCATGGTCAATGGCGCGCACCGGGTGTTCATCGAAGTGGGCGGCAAGGTCCAGCTGACCAATGTCCGCTTCCGCGACAATCTCCAGCTGATGAACATCTGCCAGCGGATCGTCAGCCAGGTCGGCCGCCGCGTCGACGAAAGCTCGCCGATCTGCGACGCTCGCCTGCCGGACGGCAGCCGCGTTAACGTCATCGCGCCCCCCTTGGCTCTGGACGGTCCGACCCTGACCATCCGGAAGTTCAAGAAGGACAAGCTGACGATGAAGAACCTGGTGGAGTACGCCTCCATCAGCCCGGAAGGGGCGCGGGTCCTGGGCGTCATCGGCGCCTGCCGCTGCAACATCGTCATCTCGGGGGGCACCGGTTCGGGCAAGACCACCCTGCTCAACACCATGACCGCCTTCATCGACCCCACCGAGCGGGTCGTGACCTGCGAGGACGCCGCCGAACTGCAGCTGCAGCAGCCGCACGTGGTGCGCCTGGAAACCCGGCCGCCAAACCTGGAAGGCTCCGGCGCGGTCACCATGCGCGATCTGGTCAAGAACTGTCTGCGGATGCGTCCCGAACGCATCATCGTCGGCGAAGTCCGCGGCCCGGAGGCGTTCGACCTCCTGCAGGCCATGAATACTGGCCACGACGGCTCGATGGGCACGCTGCACGCCAACAGCCCGCGAGAAGCCATCAGCCGTATCGAGAGCATGATCACCATGGGCGGCTACGGCCTGCCCTCGAAGACCATCAAGGAGATGATCGTCGGCTCGGTCGACGTCATCGTCCAAGCGGCGCGCTTGCGCGATGGTAGCCGCCGCATCACCCACATCACCGAGGTGGTCGGCCTGGAAGGCGACGTGATCGTCACCCAGGACCTCTTCGTCTACGAGATCACCGGCGAGGACGCCGACGGCAAGGTCGTGGGCAAGCACCGCTCGACCGGCATCGCCCGCCCGCGCTTCTGGGATCGCGCCCGCTATTACGGCCTGGAGCGCGAGCTGGCCGAAGCCCTCGACGCGGCGGAGTAGGCGGTCATGCTGTTCATCCTGGCCGGGATCCTGGGCTTCATCACCATCGCGGGCCTCGGCTTCGCCTTCGCCGGCGGCGACAGCGGCTCGGCCAAGGCGGCCAAGCGCGCCCAGCTCATCGCCCACGGCGGCGAGCGCCAGGCCAGCGTCCGCGCCAAGGCCGCGGCCAACACGCCCGACGCTCGTCGCCAGGCCATCCTCAAGTCCCTGAAGGACCAGGAGCGCAAGCAGAAGAAGGCGTCGCTGAGCATCGGCGCGCGCATGCAGGCCGCGGGCCTGGGCCAGAACGTCCGCATGTTCTGGATCATCAGCGGCGTGCTGGGCGTGTTCGTGGCCCTGATCATCCTGCTGCTGGGCCAGCTGCCCCTGGTCGCCCTGGGCGCGGGCTTCGCCGCCGGCGCGGGCCTGCCGCGCTGGGTGCTGGGTTTCCTGGCCACCAGCCGCACCAAGAAGTTCACCGAGGCCTTCGCCGACGCCGTCGACATCATCGTGCGCGGCATCAAGTCGGGCCTGCCGGTCCACGACTGCCTGAAGATCATCGGCAAGGAATGCCCCGAGCCCCTGGCCGGCGAGTTCCGCACCCTGACCGAGAACGTGGCCATGGGCGTGCCGATGGATGCGGCCCTGGAGAAGATGTACGAGCGCATGCCGACCAACGAGCTGCGCTTCTTCTCGATCGTGCTGGCCATCCAGCAGAAGACCGGCGGCAACCTGGCCGAAGCCTTGGGCAATCTTTCCACGGTGCTGCGCGCGCGCAAGCTGATGAAGGAGAAGATCAAGGCGCTCTCCGCCGAAGCGGTCGCCTCGGCCTTCATCATCGGTTGCATGCCGCCGGGCGTGGTCACCCTGATCACCGTGACGTCGCCGTCCTACATGAAGCCGATGTTCACCGATCCGCGCGGCCACCTCATGCTGCTGGCCGGCGCCACCCTGATGACCATGGGCATCTTCGTGATGCGCAAGATGATCAACTTCAAATTCTAGGGGAGGGCCGCGTGAACATCGTCGACACCCTGACCGACCCGTCGAACCTGCTGACGGCGTTCATCGCCCTGGTGGTGTTCGCCACGATCATCACCCTGGCCGCGCCGGCGATGCGCGACAACAACCTGGAAGGCCGCCTGAAGTCGGTGGCCAACCGCCGCGAGGAACTGCGCCGCAAGTCGCGCCAGAACATCGCCGCGCGCACCGGTCCGGGCAGCGGCACGCTGCGCCACACCGACGAAGGCCTCTACAAGAATGTCGTCGAGCGCCTGCAGCTGTCGCGGCTGCTGGAGGATCCCAAGGTCGTCGACAAGCTGGCCCAGGCCGGCTTTCGCGGGCCGCGCCCCGTGTCGACCTTCTACTTCTTCCGCTTCATCATGCCGTTCGCCTGCGCGGCCGTGGCGGCGTTCTATCTGTACGTCATCAACGGCTTTGGCCTGCTGCCCATCCAGAAGGTCTGCTTCTGCGTGGGCTTCCTGGCGCTCGGCTACTACGCGCCGAACGTCTACATCAGCAACATCGCCCAGAAGCGCCGTGAGTCGATCGTCGCCGCCTTCCCGGACGCGCTGGACCTGCTGCTGATCTGCGTGGAAAGCGGCATGTCGATCGAGGCGGCCATCCAGAAGGTCGGCTCGGAAGTCGGCGCCTCGTCGATGGAGCTGGCCGAGGAGCTGTCCCTGCTGACCGCCGAGCTGTCCTACCTGCCCGACCGCCGCCTGGCCTACGAGAACCTGGCGCGCCGGACCAACCATCCCGGCATCAAGTCGGTGGCCACCGCCATGATCCAGGCCGAACGCTACGGCACGCCCCTGGGCACCGCCCTGCGCGTGATGGCCAAGGAAAACCGCGAACTGCGCCTCTCGGCCGCCGAAAAGAAAGCCGCCGCCCTGCCGGCTCAGCTGACCGTGCCGATGATCATGTTCTTCCTGCCGGTGCTGTTCCTGATGATCCTCGGGCCCGCGATCATGAGCATCATGGACGTCTTCGGGAAGAAGTAGGCGCCACACCGACTGGCGTATGGTTTGCGAGTCCTTAACCGGAACGTTTCGGTTTGGGACAGTGCAATGGATTACGGCTTCGGGAAGGGTCCTCCAGTTCGCGTGTTCGCGAAGGAGGAAGAGGGTGGCGCGGCCATGGAGATGGCGCTGCTTTTGGGACTGGCGGCGTTCTTCGCGTTCACGATGAAACACCTGCTGGCCGAGCCCCTCATGGGCACGTTCAGCAAAGCCGCCCAGGTGATGAGCCAGGCGCTGGCGGGGTAGGCGGCTTAGCGCCCTACTGCCCGCCGCCGGCCTTCATGGCGTCCCACGATCTGTTCGCGCCGGCCTGCCCAATCGCGGCGCGGAGGTAGGCCAGGTTGTTGGCGACCTGTTCGGGGGGGAGGTCGGCGCGGGCCAGTTTTTCGGCTTCGGCCAAACGACCTTGAAGACCAACCACCAAGGCGAGGTTCTGGCGCACCTGGATGGTGGCCGTCGGCAGGGCGGCGGCGCGGCGCAGCTGGATCTCCGCATTCGCCAGATCGCCCTTGGCGGCCAGGTGCATGGCGTAGTTGGCCAGCGGCGTGGCCTCGTTGGGGGCCAGCGCCAGGGCTTGGCGGTGGGCGGCCTCGGACTCGTCGTCGCGCTGGGCCTGTTCATAGGCCACGCCCAGCAGGGTCCGCGGGCGCCAGTCCTTGGGGTTCTGGGCGGCGGCCTTGCGGGCCGGGTCGATAGCGTAGAAGCCCTGGCCGCGCGCGATGTGGGCGCGGGCCAGCTCCAGCAGCAGCCCGTTGTCGTTGGGGTTGGAGACCAGGGCCTTGGTCGCGACCTCG
Organism: Caulobacter sp. ALps2; assembly: GCF_058681635.1. Classification (NCBI taxonomy): domain Bacteria; kingdom Pseudomonadati; phylum Pseudomonadota; class Alphaproteobacteria; order Caulobacterales; family Caulobacteraceae; genus Caulobacter; species Caulobacter sp. ALps2. Next base: position 450,326 of record NZ_CM178743.1, on the reverse strand, counting down.
GCGGCGTCGTCGTTGCGGCCCAGGCCGCGCAGGGCTTGGGCCAGACCCGCGCCGGCCTCGGCGTCGGCCGGATCGATCTCGAACTCAGAACCCCAGAAGGCCGCGCGGGCCAGCGGGTCCAGGCGACGCGCCTCGGCGCGCTGCTGGGCCGAGGCCTTTTGGATCGCCGGCGTGGACGGAGCGGCGGCTTGCGGCGCGGGCTTGGACGCGTCCGCCGCGAAGGCGGGCGAGCTCAACAGCAGGGCTGCCGGGACGAGAACGGTTGCGACGAGCGCGCGCTTGCGACACATGAAAGACATGTCTCCAGAGAGTGCGCCCATTGTCCGGGCGCGCCCTCAAGGAATCGTTAAGCATAATTTTAAAGGGTTCCGCCGATGACCGACGCGACGCATCCGATCTTGGCGCAGGCCGACGGTCAGGCGATCCCGGTCCACCCGTTGGCCGAGGTCGAGGTCGAGGCTTTCCTGGCGCAAAAGCGCGCCGCGGTAAGGACTTACGCCGCCGCCAACACGTTCACGGGCAAGGCCGGCCAGGTGCTGGCGGTTCCCGGCGCCAGCGGCGCGATCGAGCGGGTGCTGTTCGGGTTGGGATCAAATCGAGGTGGGGGCCGCGTTGATCTGTCGCTGTTTCGCACCCTCGCGGGCAAGCTGCCGGCTGGCCAATACGCCCTGACCAGGATCCCCCGGGGCGTCGATCCCGGCGAGGCGGCGCTGGCCTTCGCCCTGGGGACCTATCGTTTCGACCGCTACAAGAAGAAGGGCGAGCCGATCGCCCGTCTGGTGGCCCCCAAGGGTGTCGACGCGGCTGTCGTGACCGCCTTCGCCCACGCCTGCGCCCTGTGCCGCGACATGGTCAACACCCCGGCCAACGACATGGGACCGCTGCAGATCGAGACCATCGCCGGCGAGATCGCCGAGAAGTACGGCGCGACCCTGTCGGTGGTGCGTGGCGATGATCTGCTGCGCGAGAACTATCCCGCCGTGCACGCCGTGGGCCGCGCCGCCGTCGCGGTGCGCGCGCCCCGGATGATCGAGGTGACCTGGGGGGATGCGGCCCACCCGGTGCTGGCCCTCGTGGGGAAGGGCGTTGTCTTCGACACCGGCGGCCTGGACATCAAGCCCTCGGCCGGCATGCGGCTGATGAAGAAGGACATGGGCGGCGCCGCTCACGCCCTGGCGCTCGGCCGGATGATCATGGAGGCCAGGCTGCCGGTGCGGCTGGTCATCCTGACCCCGGTGGTCGAGAACGCCATCGCCGGCGACGCCATGCGGCCGGGCGACGTGCTCCAGACCCGCGTCGGCCTGACCGTGGAAGTGGGCAACACCGACGCCGAGGGCCGCCTGATCCTGGCCGACGCCCTGACCCGCGCCGCGGAGTTGAAGCCCGCCCTGACCCTGGATTTCGCCACCCTGACCGGCGCGGCGCGCATGGCCCTGGGGCCGTTCGTGGTCCCGTTCTGGACACCCGACGACAAGCTGGCCGGCCAGATCGAGGCGGCCTCGAAGACCGTCTCCGACGCCCTGTGGCGCATGCCGCTGACCGACGCCTATCGCGAGGCCCTGGACAGCGACATCGCCGACCTCAAGAACGATCCCGACGGCTGGGCGCAGGCCGGCGCCACCACGGCGGCCTTGTTCCTGCGGCGCTTCGCCCCAAATGGAGAAGACACCGGCCCCTGGGCCCACTTCGACGTCTTCGCCTGGAACCCCAAGGGACGCCCCGGATTCCCGGTAGGGGCGGAGGTCCAGGCCATCCGCGCCGCGTTCGCCATGATCAAGAGCCGCTTCGCATGACCCCCGAAGGTTTTTTTGGAGACAGTCGAGTGACGCTGGCCCGCCCGGACCTCGCCGACCAGCGCCTGGAAGGCCTGGCCCCGGCCGAGCGTTATGCGGAGAGCCGGGTCATGGTCTGCGCGGTCCCGGCCACGGCGATTCGGGCCAGCGCCTCGCCCGACGCCGAGCAGTGGGACCAGCTTTTATTCGGCGAGGTCTTCCGGGTGCTGGAGGAAAAGGACGGCTTCGCCTGGGGTCAGGCCCCGCGCGACGGTTATGTCGGCTATGTCGCGGCGTCGGCCCTGATCGAGCAGGCCCATCCGCCGACCCACGCGGTCAGCGCCATCCGCACCTACGCCTTCAGCAAGCCCGACATCAAGTCGCGGCCCGAGGGGCTCTATAGCCTCAACAGTCTTGTGACGATCGAGGCCCGCGAAGGCCGCTTCGCCAAGGGGGCCGGCACGGGCTGGTTCGTCGAGGCGCACCTGACCGCCATCGGCCGGGGCGAGCGCGACTACGTCGCCATCGCGGAGCGTTTCCTGGGCGCGCCCTACCAGTGGGGCGGCCGCGAGAGCCTGGGCGTGGACTGCTCGGGCCTGGTCCAACAGGCTCTTTACGCCTGCGCCCGCGCCTGCCCAAGGGACACCGACATGCAGCGCGGCTTCTTCCCGGAGGTGGCCGAGGCCGACCGCGAGCGCGGCGATCTGGTGTTCTGGAAGGGCCACGTCGCCATCCTGCTGGACCGCGACACCATCCTCCACGCCAACGCCCACCACATGGCCACGGCGGTGGAGCCGTTGGGCGAGGCGGTGGCCCGGATCGAGGCTACGCTGACGGGCGGGGTGCTAGGATATCGCAGACCCTCGTCATTGGGATAAATAGAAAAAGGGCCGCGAAGGAAACTTCGCGGCCCTTTCAGATTCGGTGATCAGCCTAAAGGGTGATCAGACCTTTGGCGGCGCCGTATTGCCACCGGCTTGCGGGGCGGCCGGAGCGGCGGCCGCGCCAGCGGCCGGAGCGGTCGTGCCGCCCGGAGCGCCAGGCGCGGCGGCGTCGGCGGCCGGAGCGCCTTCAGCGGCCGGAGCGGCGGCGGCGGCGGCCGGACGCGGCGGCGGCACCGGCAGCTTGCTGCCCAGGCTGTGCAGGTAGGCGATCATCGCGATGCGGTCTTCCGGCTTCTTCAGACCCACGAAGGTCATGTTGGTGCCGGGAACGTCCTTACCGGGCGCCTTCAGGAAGGTGTACAGGGCGTCGTAGTCCCAGATCGGGGTCTTGCCCGAGAAGTCCTTCATCGCGCCCGAATAGTTGAAGCCCGGGTGACCGGCCGGCTTGCGGCCCACCACGTCCCACAGGCCAGGGCCCGTGGCGTTGGCGTTCGAGGCGTCCAGCTTGTGGCAAGCGGCGCACTTGGCCGCGACGGCCTCGCCAGCGGCGACATTGGCCGGGGTCAGCACGGCGGCCCAGTCGGGCGGGGTGTCGACGGCCGCGGCGCCACCGGCGGATTCTTCCTGGACCGCGATCTCGTAGCCGGCCTTCTCGACTTCATGCTTCTTGAAGACGATGTCGGACGCTTCGCGCAGACCGAAGATAACCAGGCCGGTCAGCAGCACGCCGCCAGCGATCTTGTTGAACGTCAGGTCGCTCATTTCAGCCTTGTCAGCCTCTTGTCCACCCGTCGAAAGGCGGGTCTGAAACCCGCGTACCGGAAGCCCCCCAAATGAGTCCCCAGTACGCGTCATGTTGCGCTCGCGTCTCTTACACGCTACCGCCCCTCGCGCAACCGGTTGGCAAAGATTTGAGGCCACGAACCGCCATGAACCCGATCGTCCTGATCCCCGCGCGGATGGCGGCCACGCGTCTGCCGAACAAGCCGCTGGCCGACATTGGCGGGATTCCGATGATTGTCCGGGTTCTGCGCCAGGCCCTGGCGGCCAATATCGGCCCGGTGGCCGTGGCGGCCGGCGATGCGGAGATCGTCGAGGCGGTGCGGGCGGCCGGCGGGACGGCGGTGCTGACCGATCCGGACCTGCCCTCGGGCTCGGACCGGATCCTGGCGGCCCTGGCGCGGCTGGATCCCCAGTTCGAGCACGACGTGATCATCAACCTGCAAGGCGACATGCCGTTCGTCGATCCGGCCGTGCTGAGCGACTGCGCCCGAATCCTGGAAGAGTTCAGCGACGCCGACATCGCCACCGTGGTGGCGCCCGAGGCCTCGCCCGCCGACCGGTCCAACCCCGACGTGGTCAAGGCCGTGCTGGCGATGGAGGACGACGGGACAAGCGGCCGCGCGCTCTATTTCACCCGCTCGACCCTCTATGGCGACGCGCCGGTGTGGCGTCACATCGGCATCTACGGCTATCGCCGCGAGGCGCTGGAGGCGTTCAACGCCGCCTCGCCCTCGCCCCTGGAAAAGCGCGAGAAGCTGGAGCAGCTGCGCGCCATGGAGCAGGGCATGATCATCCGCGCCGCCGTGGCCACCGAGGCCCCGATCTCCGTCGACAATCCGTCCGACCTCGAAGCAGCCCGTCGGCAGGCTGGGAAACAAGCATGAGCATCCTCAAGAAGATCGCCTTCCAGGGCGAGCCCGGCGCCAACAGCCACGAGGCGTGCCGGACGTATTTCCCGGACTTTGAGGCCTATCCCTGCAAGACCTTCGAGGAGGCCTTCGAGGCGATCAAGACCGGCGCCGCGCAGCTGGGCATGATCCCGATCGAGAACTCGATCGCCGGCCGCGTCGCCGACGTGCACCACCTGCTGCCGGCTTCGGGCCTGAAGATCATCGGCGAGCGTTTCAAGCCGATCCGCTTCCAGCTGATGGCCAACAAGGGCGTCAAGCTGGAGGACGTGAAGGTGGTCAGCTCGATGCCGATCGCGCTGAGCCAGTGCCGCAATAGCCTCAAGCGTCTAGGCGTCGAGACCGAGGCGGCCGGCGACACCGCCGGCGCGGCCAAGGCCCTGGCCCTGAAGCCCAACCCGCGCCACGCCGCCGTCGCCCCGGCCCTGGCGGCCGAGATCTACGGCCTGGAGATCCTGGCCCGCGACATCGAGGACGAGCGCCATAACACCACGCGCTTCCTGGTGATGACGGCCGACAAGACCCCGCCGGCCCCGGACTTCACCCACCGCTGCGTGACCAGCTTCGTGTTCCGTGTCCGCAACCTGCCGGCCGCGCTCTACAAGGCGCTGGGCGGTTTCGCGACCAACGGCGTCAACATGACCAAGCTGGAAAGCTACATGGAAGGCGGGGCCTTCACGGCGACCTTCTTCTACGCCGAGGTCGACGGCCGGCCGGAGGATCGCTCGCTGGCCCTGGCGCTGGACGAGCTGAAGTTCTTCTCCGAGCGTTTCGAGATCCTGGGCGTTTACCCGGCCGACCCGTTCCGAGACCGGGGAAATTGATCCTCCCCGAACGTCACCCTTTGCGATAACGACGTTCTCTGGTTAGCCTGGGCCTCAACGACAAGGGGAGGTTCATATGCAGACGTCGATGATCGCGCCGGTGATGGTGCTCGTGGGCTGGTCGCTGCTGATCTGGCTGTGGATGTACGTCCAGCGGATCCCGGCCATGCAGAAGGCCGGCATCAAGCCGCAGGACGCACGGTTTCCAGGGTCGCTGGACAAGCTGCCCGACGGGGCGCGGCAGGCGGCCGACAACTACAACCATCTGATGGAGCAGCCGACCATCTTCTACGCGGCGGCGTTGGCCATCCAGGTCGCGGGGCACGCAGACGGCATGGCCGTCCACTTCGCCTGGGTCTATGTGGTCACGCGAGTGCTGCACAGCCTGGTGCAGGTCAGCGTGAACCTGGTGGCGGTGCGGTTCCTGCTGTTCGTGATTTCCACGGGCGTGCTGGCGGCGATGGTGGTGCGCGAGTTGCCGCGGATTTTCTAGAGCCTGGAACACCCCACTCTCTTGGAGCGAGGGAGCTCGCTTTGCCGCTAGCTGGCGTCGAGCCCGATGTCCAGGACCGGCGCCGAGTGCGTCAGCGCGCCCACGCTAATGACGTCCACGCCCGTCTCGGCGATTGCCTGCACGGTGGTGAGGTTCACCCCGCCCGAGGCCTCCAGCACCGCCCGGCCCTTGGCCAGGCTGACGGCGGTCTTCAGGTCGTCGAGGCTGAAATTGTCCAGCATCACCACGTCGGGGCCGTGCTTCAGCGCTTCTTCCAGCTGGTCCAGGCCGTCGACCTCGACCTCGACCTTGACCAGGTGGCCGGCATAGGCCCGCGCCCGGCGGACGGCTTCGCCGACGCCGCCGCAGGCGACGACGTGGTTGTCCTTGATCAGGATGGCGTCATCCAGGCCAAAGCGGTGGTTGACCCCGCCGCCGCAGCGGACGGCGTATTTCTCCAGCGCCCGTAGGCCGGGGGTCGTCTTGCGGGTGTCGACGATGGTCGCGCCCGTGCCCTCGACCAGGCGGACGTAAGCGCGGGTCAGGGTGGCGACGCCCGAGAGGCGGCCCAGCAGGTTCAGGCCGGTGCGCTCGGCGATCAGCACGGCGCGGGCATTGCCTTCGGCGCGGGCCAGCACCGTGCCGGGCAGCACGTCCGAGCCGTCCGGCGTCACCATTTCGAAGCTGGCGGTCGGGTCCAGGGCGGCCAGGGACAGGCGCGCGCAGGAAAGGCCGGAAACCCTCCCATCCTGCCGACTGGCCCAGACCACCGACAGGCGCGCGTCCGGATCGATGCAGGCCTCGCCGGTGATGTCGCCGGCGCGGCCCAGGTCCTCGGCCAGGGCCAGGTCGACGATCGGGCGGACCAGCAGGTCCGCGAGAGGCGTAATGGTCATTCGGCGGCGTAACGGACGGCGGCGTCCGTGCTCTCCAGGGTGACGAAGGTGCGGGCCGCTTGGGCGGTCGCGGGGAAGTCGCCGCGATAGTGGCCGCCGCGGCTTTCCTGGCGAGCCAGGGCGGCGTCGACGATCAGGCGGGCGGCGACGAGGGGCGGGCAGGGACCGTAGGCCGGCTCCAGGGCGTCGATCTGTTCCAGCAGGCGGGTCAGGCCGGCTTCGTCGCGGATCACGCCGGCGTCGCGGCTCATGGCCTTGCGCAGGATCCGCAGCATGGCGTCCGGCAGGTCGGGCAGGGGCGCCAGGCTGACCGGCTCGCCGCCGTTCGCACCTTCGATCGCCGCCGCATGGCCGGCGCGAGCGCCAAAGACGGCCGCTTCCAGCAGGCTGTTGGAGGCCAGGCGGTTGGCGCCCTGCACCCCGGTCGAGGCGCACTCGCCGGCGGCGTACAGGCCCGCCAGGCTGGCGCGGCCGTCCAGGTCGGTGGCCACCCCGCCCATGTGGTAGTGCACGGCCGGCGTGACCGGGATCATCTCGCGGCGCGGATCGATGCCTGCGCTTTGGCAGGCCTCGAACACGGCCGGGAACTCGTGCGGGAAATGAGCGCCGACCGCCGTCGTCGCGTCCAGGAAAGCGCCTCGGCCCGCGGCGCGCTCGGCGTGGATGGCGCGAGCGACGACGTCACGCGGCGCCAGTTCCTTGGCCGGATGGTAGTCGGCCATGAAGGCGTGGCCATCGGTATTGCGCAGGATCGAGCCTTCGCCGCGTAGGGCCTCGGTGGCCAGCGGGGCGGGATCGCGGCCGATGTCGATGGCCGTGGGGTGGAACTGCACGAACTCCGGATCGGCGATCGTCGCGCCCGCCAGGGCGGCCAGTCCCAGGCCCTCGCCGCGTACTTCGGCCGGGGTGGTGGTAACGGCGTAGAGCCCGCCGACGCCGCCGGTGGCCAGGATCACGCTGGGGCTGCGGATCTCGACGATTTCGCCGGCGATCTGGGCCAGCACCCCGACCACGCGGCCGGTCTCGTCCTGCAGCAGGCGGCGGGCGCGGGCGTTCTCGCGGACCTCGATGGTTGGGGTCGCGCGGACGGCCGCGATCACGGCGGCCATGATCGCCGCGCCGGCTCCGTCGCCGCCGACCCGGGCGACCCGGGCCTTGGCATGGGCGGCTTCCAGGCTGAGCACGAACTCGCCACCGGCTTTCCGGTCGAAGGGCGCGCCCAGGGCGGCGAGATCGCGGACGGCCCGCGGGCCTTCGTGGGTCAGCAGGGCGACGGCGTCCGGATCGCAGAGACCCGCGCCGGCGGCGATGGTGTCGGCGGCGTGCAACTCCGGCGTGTCGTCAGCGGCCAGGGCGGCGGCCATGCCCCCTTGCGCCCAGGCGCTGGAGCAGCCGGTCGCCAGCGGCGTGGGCGACAGGACGAGGGCCTTGCCCGCCGCCAGAGCGGCGGTGAGACCGGCAAGACCCGCGCCGAGAATGACGGGGCCGTCGAAGTTCACGCGATACTGGGTCATCTCACGCTCCACTCCCTTCCCCCTTGATGGGGGGAAGGGCCGGGGATGGGGGTGAACACGGCGGTTCGACCATCCGAGAAAGACGGAGGACGGTGTTGAAGCGGATCGGCCGCGTCACCCCCATCCCCAACCCTTCCCCCCATCAAGGGGGAAGGGGGTTCTTAGATCAGCTCGACATCCACGTGATGCCGGGCCTTCACCAGGTCGTACCGGGCCGGCACGGCCGGCGGCGGCAGGTCGATCATCCGCTGCACGGCCAGGCGGGCGCGGTCGAGGATGTCGGCGTCGACCGTCACCTCGTATTGCTCGTAGACCAGGGCGTCGTGGATGTTCCGGAGCGTAATGCGCTTCATGTGCGGGCACATGTTGCAGGGGCCGATGAACTGGGTCCGCGGGCTTTCGGCCTGGACGTTGCTGGCCATCGAGCACTCGGTGATCAGCACCACCTGGGCCGGCTTCTTGGCGGCCACATAGTCGTTCATCGCGGCGGTCGAGCCGGCGAAGTCGGCGGCCTCGAGGATCTCGGCCGGGCACTCGGGGTGGGCCAGCACTTCCGCGCCCGGCCAGGCCGCGCGCATGTCGGCGATGTCCTGGGCGGTGAAGCGCTTGTGGACTTCGCAATGCCCTGCCCAGGCGATGATCTTGACGTCGGTCTGGCGGGCGACGTTGCGGGCCAGATATTCGTCGGGGATCAGGATGACCTTGTCGGTCCCCCATTCCTTGGCGGCCCACTCGACCACCTGCACGGCGTTGGCGCTGGTGCAGCAGATGTCGGTCTCGGCCTTCACGTCGGCCGTGGTGTTGACGTAGGTGACGACCGGCACGCCCGGATAGCGCTGCTTGATCAGTCGCACGTCGGCGCCGGTGATCGAGGAGGCCAGGCTGCAGCCCGCCTTAAGGTCGGGAATCAGGATCTTCTTCTGAGGCGAGAGGACCTTGCTGGTCTCGGCCATGAAGTGCACGCCGGCCTGGACGATGATCTGGGCGTCGCTCTTGGCCGCCTCCTTGGCCAGGGCCAAGCTGTCGCCCACGAAGTCGCCCACGCCATGGAAGATGTCCGGCGTCATGTAGTTGTGAGCCAGGATGGCGGCGTTCTTCTCGCGCTTGAGGCGGTTGATCTCGGCGATCAGCGGCGCCTGCGTCCGCCACTCCATGGGGGTGACGTGATGCTTGACCTTGTCCCAGATCCCGCTGGTCTCCGCCTCGATCTGGGCGGTGAATTCCCCCTTGAAGGGTTCTCGGGGAGCGGCAAACCCGTCGGCCATCTGATACTCCGTTATGCTCAAAGTGAGCATTTCCAGGGCCTCAAAAAACGCCGGCGCCTCTCGGAGCGTTCCGTTCGGGATCCGGCGTCCAGGTTATGCTGAAAGTGAGCATAACCGTCCCGTCACATATAGCCGCTGCGAAGCGGAATGCAAACCCGGCTTATTCTGAAAGCGGGGCGCCATTTTCTGGGGCGAAGCCCGAAAGGGTCGGTGCAATGGATTTGGCGCGGGGGTGGGTGTCGACACACGTTGCTTGCCAAGAACGACGTTATCTACGTCAGTTCTTATCCTTACATATCGGTAATGTGGAAGAAAGATTCCACCGTTGCGGCTGGTGCGCAGAAAGCTCGGGCCTTGCTCCCTTGATGCGTTATGTACAGTAATTGCTGTACAAGTAGTCGATAACTAATCTCCGTATCGAAATTCGAAAATGACAAGGAGTGTCGCGAACCTAAAGTGGCAATTTTGTCTTCATGTATATTCATATGCAACTACAGAGTATTTGGATTACTTTGTTGTAATGATGTGACTTTAATGAGACAGCGATTTGGCGCGTTATTTCAGAGACGCAATGTTCGTTGACCTAGGATCGTTTCGGCCCGTAGCTCCCCGCCAGCCGAATTCAACGAGGGGTTCGGAACCGCGCATGCCCACCATGCGCGCGCCTAGAGGCTGGGGAGTTTAACTTGAATACGAAGTCCATCCGGGAGCGCCTGCTGGCCTCCTCCATGATCTGCGGCGCCGCCGTGGCCGTGCTCGGCGCGGGCCAGGCCGCCGCCCAAACAGCTCCGGCGCCGGAGCAAACCGAAGTCGAAGAAATCGTCGTCACCGGCTCGCTGTTCCGCCGGACCGACACCGAAACCCCGTCGCCCGTCACCGTGATGACGGCGGAAACCCTGGCGCACGCGGGCATCAGCACCGCCGCCGAAGCTATCCGCACGATCTCGGCCGACGGCGCCGGCTCGATCGGCACCGGCTTCCAGACCGGCTTCTCGGCCGGTGGTTCGGCCGTGTCGCTGCGCGGCCTGGGCGTGTCCTCGACCCTGGTTCTGGTCGACGGCCTTCGCTCGACCAACTTCCCGCTGAACGACGACGGCCACAACGCCTATGTCGACCTGAACTCGATCCCGTTCAGCCTGATCGACCGTATTGAAGTCCTGAAGGACGGCGCTTCGTCGTCGTACGGCGCCGACGCCATCGGCGGCGTTGTGAACCTGAAGCTCAAGAAGCAGTTCAACGGCGTCAAGGGCAGCCTGGAAGGCGGCGAAAGCGACCGCGGCGATGCTTCGCACAAGCGCGCCGACATCACCCTGGGCTTCGGCGACTATGCCGAGCAAGGCTTCAACTTCTACGTCAACGCCGAGTACCAGAAGGACGGTCGGGTCTCGAACCACAGCCGTGGCTTCCCGTACAACACCCAGGACCTGAGCTCGATCGGCGGTCGCGACCTGAACTCGGCCGACGATTCGCTGACCACGGCCACGCCGAACGCCGTCGTGATCCGCATGAGCCAGCGCGACCTGAACGACCCGCTGTCGGGCACCGGTACGCTGTTGGACCCGACCCGGACCTACACCTCGCTGAACTTGAACTGCGCCAACGGCACCTACACGCAGGTCAGCGCCAACGCGAACGGCACCGGCTGTAAGTGGGACCTGGTCGACACCTACCGTCAGATCCAGCCGCTGCAGAAGCGCTACGCCTTCAACGGTCGCCTGAGCTTCCGCCTGAACGAGAACGTCGAGGGCTACGTCACCGGCAGCTATTCGAGCAACTACGTCAGCATCAAGGGCACGCCCAGCGCCGTCCGCGCCACCCAGCCCTACGGCGGCTCGCCGTCGCTGTCGGCCCTGACCGTCGTCCTGCCGGTGTGGGTCTGCCCGACCGGCAACAACTGCGCCGATCCCGCCACCGTCGGTCGCCGCCTGAACCCGAACAACCCGTACGCCGCCGCCTTCGCCGCTGACCCGTCGAACGGCGCCGCGCGTCTGTACTACCTGTTCGGCGACATCCCGGCCGGCAGCGAGCGCGACAACCGCGTCATCCGCGGCACCGCCGGTCTGAAGGGCGATATTGACGGCGACTGGAACTGGGCCGTCGACATCGTCGGCGCGCGCGACAACCTGACGATCGAGCAGCATGGCCTGCTCAACATCGCCGCCGTGCGTAACGCGATCAACACCGGCTCGTACAACTTCGTCGACCCGTCGAAGAACACCGCCGCCGTGCGCGACGCGATCGCGCCGGACGTCCGCACGCCGTCGCACTCGTCGCTGATGTCGATCGACGCCTCGATCACCAAGAAGCTGTGGGCTCTGCCCGGCGGCGACATGATGCTGGCCGTCGGCGCCCAGGCCCGTAAGGAAGTCCTGGAGAACAACAACCAGAACGTCCGCCTCGACACCTACGGCCTGACCACCTCGTCGGCCTTCGGTAAGCACACGGTCAAGGCCGCCTTCTTCGAAGTCGCCGCGCCGGTCCTCGACACCCTCGAACTGAACGTGTCGGGCCGCTACGACGACTACTCGGAAGGCTTCAGCCACTTCTCGCCGAAGTTCGGCGCGAAGTTCACGCCGATCAAGCAACTTGCCTTCCGCGGCACGTTCTCGAAGGGCTTCCGCGCGCCGACCTTCGCCGAAGCCAATCCGCGTTCGCAGTACGCCGGCTTCGTCAGCTTCTCGCCGCCCGCGGGCTTCATCGCGGCCCACGGCGGCAGCACCAACCCCTACGCCCAGACCTACAGCATCGGTCGCGGCTATGCGGGTAACCCCGACCTGAAGCCGGAAAAGTCGCGCAGCTTCACCCTGGGCACGATCTTCGAACCGACCCGCTGGCTGAGCCTGACGGCCGACTACTACAACGTGAAGAAGTCGGACCTGATCATCGCCGGTCCGAAGTCGCAAGACGCCATCGCGGCCTACTTCACCAAGACGAACCAGACCGACGCCTGCGCCGCCGTCGCCGCCGTTGGCGCCGGCTACGCCTGTAACGTCGTCGACGTGATCGACCCGCTGGCGCCCACGGCCCTGCCGCGTCTGCTGATCCTGACCGCGCCCTATGTCAACGCCAACGCGATGACGACGGCGGGCGTGGACGTTTCGGCCACGGTGAAGATGACGCTGACGGACAGCATCCGCTGGACCAGCCGCGCCGAAGTCACCCACGTCCTGAAGTCGGACCTGAAGCTGGATGACGGCACCGTCTGGAAGTACGCCGGGACCCTCGGCCCGTACGACCTGTCGTCGGGCAACGGCACGCCGGACTGGCGCGGTAACTGGCAGAACACCTTCTCGTTCGGCGAGAAGTACACGCTGTCGGCCACCGCCTACTATGTCGGCAAGATCAAGTCGGTCGCTCGCGACCAACGGGCCGACATGACCTGCGCCACGGGCAACCAGTACTTCCCGGGCACCGGCGCGTCGAACATCGATATCGGCAACCGCTTCTGCAACATCAAGCGCTTCATCAACGTGGACGTGAACGGCACCGCCCAGGTGAACGATCAGGTCCAGGTGTACGCCAACGTTGCGAACGTGTTCGACAGCAAGGCTCCGGTCGCTCCGGGCGCCTACTCGTCGGCGCCGAACTTCCTGACGTCCTTCCACTACGCCGGCCTGATCGGTCGTACGTTCAAGGTCGGCGTCCGCTTCGCCTACTAAGACTCTCGAGCCTCACGGCGAGAGGGGAGGGCCGGTTCCGCGAGGAACCGGCCCTTTTCGTTTGGTCTCACCGCTTCGGCGGCTGCAGGAACTCGTGAGCGTGGACCGTCCTGTACGGCAGGTCTTCCAGGAACGGCCCCTGCTTCTCGGCGAAGTAGGACGAGGTCGCGAAGGTCGAATAGCCCAGGGTCGTGACCTCGCCGGCCGTGGACACCGCCAGGCCCGAGACGCGGCCGATCTTGTTCGGGTCGCGGGCGTCCGCCGCCGTCGCCGGGCGCGCGCTCTTGGCCGCGTCGATCAGCAGGTAGGTCGAGACCCCGCCGCCGCCGCTGGCGCGTCCGCCGGCCCAGGCGACCGCCCGCGCCTCGGCCTGGCGGTCGGCGGGGCCCGAGAGCGAGCAGGTGCGACGCTCGCCGCGATCCAGCTTTTGAACGCCCGAGACCAGGGTGTAGCCGTCACGCGACCAGGCCTTGGCGCGGTCGAAGCCCTTCGGCGCCTTGGCCGCGGGCCAGCCCTTGGCGGCGGCGCGGACGACGTCGGGATCGGCGTTGGCATGGACGCACGCCTGCCGGAACTCGGTGAAGAGGTCGGCGGACTGAGCCGAGGCGGCCGGGGCGGCCAGGAGGGCCGTGACGGCGAGGCCAATGGGGGCCAGGCCAATGGGGGCCAGGATCGACCAGGACGAGCGCATGGATAGGCTCCGGCTGAGCTATGACAGCGTCAGCCTAATCCCCAAAAGCGCGCATGCGCAAATCCTTAGGTTGAGCCGCGGCGCCGGGCCAAGAAAAGCCCCGGAGCTCGCGGGCTCCAGGGCTAGGCAGAGCTTGGCCCAGCCCGTGAAGGCTGGACCGGGGAGGAAACGCTTATTTCAGCTTGGCGCTCAGCGAGACGCCGACGATGCGGGGCTCGTTGTAGACGGCGGCCATGTAGTTCTCGATCACGCCCTTGAGGTTCTTCTCATTGGTGATGTTGCGACCGAACAGGGCGATCTCGTAACCCTTGTCCAGGTTCTCGTAGCCCAGCTTCAGGCCGCCCTCGAAGTTGCCCTTCGAGTAGAACTCGCGGGTCTTGTAGAGCACGTAGTTGGTGTAGCCCTGGACGTTCCAGTCGGTCATGGCGAACAGGCGGCCGGCCTCGCCGACCGGCACGTCGTAGCGCGCGGTGAAGTTCAGGTTGTACTTCGGCGCGTTCGGCAGCGGCTGGCCGTCGATCTGGGCGAAGGTGTTGGTCCCCACCTTGATCGTCGGGTTTTCGACCGTGCAGACCACCACGCCATTGAGAGCGCAGACCTGGGCGTAGACGCGCTTGTCCTTGATCTCGCTGTGTAGGTAGCTGGCGCCAGCCGTCAGCAGCAGGTTCTGGACCGGGCGCCATTCCAGGTCGGCCTCGACGCCATAAGCCTTGGCCTTGTCGGCGTTGAACAGCACGCCGTTGCCGTTGCTGTCGTTGCCGTTCAGCTGGATGTCGCTGACTTCATAGGTGAAGGCCGAGGCGTTGAAACGCAGGGTGTTCTCGAGCAGGAAGCTCTTGAAGCCCACTTCGTACGACTGGATCGTTTCCGAATCCGCCGTGGTGAAGTCGGCGTTGAACACCGCCGAGCGGCCCTGGATGGTCGGACCGCGGAAGCCCTTGGCCACGCGGGCGTAGGCGCTGACGTCCGGATTGATCTGGTAGTTGGCCGACAGGTCCCAGCTGACCTGCTCGTCGGCCAGGCGCACGTAACGACGACCGGTGTAGGTCGAGACGTTGGCGGCGGTGTTCGAGGTCTTCTTCAGGACGGTCTTCTTGGCGTCGTAGGTGTCACGCACGCCGGCCGTGATCGTCAGGGCGTCGGTCAGCTGGTAGCTGGCCTGGCCGAACACCGCCCACGAGGTGTTCAGGTTGTGCAGGCGCACCCAGTTGTTGGGGTTGTAGCCGGCGGAGGTCGGCAGCAGGAAGACGCCGCGCTGATAGAAGTCGGTGGTGTCGCGCGAGTCGAAGTACATGCCGCCGACTTGCCATTTCAGCTTGCCGTCGCCGTTGCTGGCCAGGCGGAGTTCCTGGGTCAGCTGGTCCAGGTCGCGGACCTGGCCCATCGACTGGCCAAAGCCGTTCGGCGCGCCGCCGACCGGGAAGTTGGCCGCCGCGCCGCCGTCGGTGTCGCCACGGCTGTAGCCCTCGGTGTGCTCCAGCGCGCTGATCGAGGTCAGGGTCACCGGGCCGAAGTCGTAGTCGACATGGGCCGAGATGCCGTAGGTGTCATAGGCCTGCGGGTTGTTGTCCGCCTCGTCCAGGGCGACCTGGTCGCGCGGAGCATTCGGCGTGTTCGAACCCTTGGTCAGGGCCTGGCGCAGGAACAGCGTCGAGGTGCCTTCGTACGAACGGGCGTGGGCCGAGACCAGGACCGACAGTTTGTCGCTGGGCTTGGCCAGCACCTGCAGGCGGGCGTCCTTCTCGGTGAAGCCGCCCATGGCGTTCTTCCGAGGCGTCTTGGTGCCGTCGGCGCTGACGCCGGCGAAGGTGTTGTCCACATAGTCGTCGCGGTGCTGGTACAGCACCGAGGCGCGGAACATCAGGCCGTCGGCGATCGGGCCGCCCACGCCGCCGTCGAAGGTGGTCGTGCCGTACGTGCCGTACGAGGCCGAGAACCGACCGTTGAAGTCCTTGCTCGGCTTGATGGTGTCGAACTTGACGATGCCGGCGGTGGTGTTGCGGCCAAACAGCGAGCCCTGCGGGCCGCGCAGCACTTCGACCTGGGCGATGTCGAACAGCGGGTTCGACTTCAGGACCACGTGCTCCAGCACGACGTCGTCATGGATGATCGACACGGGCTGCGAGGCGCCCAGGTAGAAGTCGATGTTGCCGAGGCCCCGGATGTAGAAGCGCGGGAAGATCCGGCCGGTGGTGGTTTCGGCGTAGAAGCTGGGGACCTTGCCCGACAGCGCCAGGATGTCGCCGCCATCGGCGGTGATGGCGCGCAGCTGGTCGCCGGCGACGGCGGCCACCGACAGCGGCACCTTCTGCAGGTTCTCCGAGCGGCGCTCGGCGGTGACGACAACCTGGTCGAGAGCCGTCGAGGCTTCGGCGGGAGCTTGTTGCGCGTAGGCGGCGCCGGCGAAGGCCAGGGTCGCGGAAGCCGCGCCCAGCAGCAGCGCGAGCTTGGGGGAAGCCAGCTTGGAGGAGGAGAGACGCATGAGAGAACCTTTCATCGCGGCCGTTGTCGGCCGTCTTCGTGAAGCGCCAGGGACCTAGCGGGTCGAACGCGATGCGTTCCAGCCCGGCCGCGCCCCCTTTCCGAACCTGGAGACGCGCTCGGGGCTATAGGCGGCTTCGATGTCGGTTCAGTGAAGGTTTTACTTACTTAGCTGTGGAGGAACGCCCCGCGGGAACGGGCGATCACGCCCTCCCGCGGGACTCCGTGGCTCCAAGCCGAGAGGAGGCTAGAAGCCGATGCGCACGCCCAGCTTCAAGCCGCCGCCCGAGCGGCCGCCGCCGCTTTCACCGGCGCCTTCCAGGAAAGCCGTCGACCCGCCGACACGGTAGCTGAGACCCACCGTCAGCTGGCCGAAGGTGCGACCGCCATCCTTGGACAGGTGCTCGACCTGGTCGCCGCTGACCAGGTCCAGGCCGTTCCTGACCGTGAAGTCGTGCGCCACGAAGGCCGCGCCGTACGAGGTGAACACCCCGCCCAGCGCCTCGCCCCGCAGCGCGCCGCGCACGCCGGCCTTGGCGACGAAGCCGGTGGCGTTGTCGAAGTCCAGCTTCTGGGCGAAGGCGTCAACGTCGTCCAGGCGGCTGCTGACATAGTTGATGCTCAGCAGCTGCTCGTAGCTCACCCCGTCGTTCTCGGAGCGCGCGCCGGCCTCGATCTGGCCGCCGAACGCCGTGCCGTCGAAATCCAGGTCGATGGCGTCCGGACCGTTCGTGACCTTGATCGACTGGCGGTCGACCTTGGCCAGGGCGTTCAGGAAGTAGCCGCCGCGGGTCAGGCCCAGATAGCCGCCGATATTGGCCACCCGCAGCTTGGCCGTCTGGCCGGCCACGCCGCTGAAGCGCTGGCGCGCGTCGGCATAACCGCCGGTCAGGCCAAGCAGGACACGGCCCTCGTCCATGCCGGCGTTGATCAGATCCACGCCCATCTGGCCGCCATAGGTGGTCTGGCGATAGTCGACCGCGACGGCCTGGCCGCTCGGCCCGATCTGGTCATCGCGATCCATGCGGCCGCCGAAGGCCTGGCCCCAGACGCCCGCGCCGTCGGCGTCATGGCCAGCGTCGCGCAGGTTGGTCACGTGGGCGTTCCAGGCGTCGGCCGATTGTCGCCAGACGTCGCGGGCGCTTTCCGAGACCTTCAGCAGCTCATAGGCCCGCTGGCCGGCCACGCCCTTCAGGCGATAGGTGACGGTCTTGTCGGCCGCGACGTCCTGGACGAGTCCGTAGCGGACGAAGCCGATCTCCGCGTTCTCGACATAGAAGGCGTCCTTGGTCGAGCCGGCCGCGCCCTGGATCAGCACCGGACCCTTGTCGCCCGTGATCGTCGCGGTCTTGGCCGACAAGCCGCCCAGGACAACGGCGGTCTTGCCGTTGGCGATATCGCCGACGACCAGGCGATCGACCGCGCCCGGCTGGACGTCCAGCCCCAGGCGCGCCTGGGCGCCAGAGCCGTTGTAGTCGCCCGACAGGGTCAGGACGTCGCCAGCGTGGCCGTTGCGCAGGTCGATCAGACCCGTGTTCTTCAGGGCTTCGAGCCGCAGCAGCTTGACCTGAACGGGCGCGGTGGCCGTTGCGCCGATCGTGATGACGCTATTGTTGACCAGGCCGTTGGAGCCGCCGCCGAAGTCGACGCTTTCGGTCAGGTCGACGGTCTTGTCGTTGGTGACCAGATCATCGCCGTCCGTCAGGGGCGTGTCGCCGAACGTCTTGATCGGCTCCCTGGGCGTTTCCTGGGCCTGGGCCGCGAGCGGTGTCGCCAGGACCAGGGCGATGGCGGAAAGGGCTGCCGGCGTCACGCGGGGCAGCCAGAAACATCCCGCGGCGGCCATGCCGGCGCGGTGGACTGGACTAAACACTTACAGACTCCGTAAGCGATCGCGCCCCCGCGATGCCCGGGGTCTACTATGGCGAGGCTTGCCGGATCAAGGCGTTGGTGTGGCCGGGGTGTTGCGGGTAATTGGTGATGGAGGCGCGCGCCAATGTCGGCCATGGGGTTACCCACACAGCCGACTTCCCCGGCTTTCGCAGGGGAAGTCGGTTAAGGGAGGCTAGGAGCGGACAAGCCCAGCGTCCGCAATCGATCGCTAAGCCGACCGTCCGCTGCTTCTTATCACCGTCACCGTGGTCAAGGTGCTCGGCAGCCGGCCTAACCCTTCTTCGCCGCCCGCGCGGCCCGCGCGGCCTGGTTCACGGCCACGGCCGCGCGGATCAGGGCCTTGAAGGCGTCCGCGTCGATGGTCTCGTCTTGCCGGAAGTCGATCGCCCGGCGGACATTGCCCTCTAGGCTGGAGTTGAACAGGCCCTTGGGGTCAGCGACCGCCGCGCCCTTGGCGAAGGTGGTCTTGACGTAGGCCTTGTAGGTCTCGCCCGTGCAAATCAGGCCATCGTGAGACCAGACCGGCTTGCCCCACTTCCACTCCTCGATCACGTCGGGATCGGCCTCCAGGATCAGGACGCGGATGCGGGCCAGTTTCTCGCCGCGCCAGTCGCCCAACTCGGCGATGGCGTTGTCGATCAGGTCCGAGACGGGGACGCCTTCCGGCGCGGGCTTCATCTTGCTCATGAGGGTCTCACATGCGCTCGCCGGGCAGGGCGGCGGCCTGGCGGATCCAGTCGGTCAGCTGGGCTTCGTCCAGCACATCGCCCTCGTGGATGTGGAAGTAGCGGACGTCCGGCTGCTTGGACATGACCGGTGGGGCTGGCTGAAGCTGGGCGCCCTTGAAGAAGGCCAGCTTCACGTATTTGGCGAAAACGTGGACGCCCAGGAACCAGTGCTTCTCCTCGACGCCGTAAAGGGGAGAGTTCCACTTCACCGCCTTGCGCACGCCGGGGACGGCCGCCTCGACCAGGGCGTCGATCCGCGCCCCGACCGCGCTCTTCCAGCCCGGCATGGCGGCGATATAGGCCTGGACGGGTTCGTCGCCATGGCCCTTGGCGATCCGCGGATTGCCCCCGGACAGCAGCACGGGTTCGTCGGCCATGGCGCCTACTCTCCTTTGGCCAGCAGGGTGTCGAGCTTGTCGAGGAAGCCCTTCCAGCCGGCGTGGGCGCCGCCGAAGGCCTGCTTCTGGTCGGGACGGAATCCGGCCTGCTCCATGCGCAGGTGCGTGCCGGTGGGCGTGGGCGTGAGGGTGAAGGTCACGACGCTGGTCAGGTCGTAGGCCGGGTCCTCGTGCTTGAAGTTCCAGGTGTAGGACAGGCTCTTGGGCGGCTCGAGGCTGAGCACCTCGCAGTCCAGCACGCCGCCCCATTCGCCGCGCAGATTGAAGCGGTGGCCGACCTGGGGCTGGAAGTCGTTCTTCATCAGCCATTCCTCCATCAGGTGGGGCTGGGTCAGGGCGCGCCACAGCTTCTCGGGCGCGTGGCCGATGTCGCGTTCGACGACGACGGTCTTGGTGTTTTCGCTAAGGGTGGGGGTCATTGGTCCATCCTGTTCAAAAGGTCCTCGAGCGTGTCGAACCGGCCTTCCCAGAAGCCGGCCATCCGGCTCGTCCAGTCGATCAGCGGGGCCAGGGCGTTCAGCTGGGCGCTGCAGTGCGTCTGGCGGCCCTCGTGCCGGTCGGCCACCAGCCCGGCCGCCTTCAGCACGGCGAGGTGCTTGGAGACCGCCGGCTGGCTGACCCCCGCCTGAGCGGTCAGCGCGCCGACCGTCTGCTCGCCGTCGCGGCACAGGCGCTCGAAGAGGGCTCTACGCGTCGGGTCGGCGAGGGTGCGGAAGAGGGCGTCGTGGGGTGTTTCTGTCACTGATACATAACCATTGGGCTATGGGTTTTGTATAACTGTGGGGTTATGGGTTGGTCAAGCGCCTTTCTCCTCCCCCATTGGGGGAGGTGGCCCAGAGGGCCGGAGGGGGCAGCTCGGCATAGGCCGGCGATGCCCCCTCAGTCGCTCCGCGACAGCTCCCCCGGAAGGGGAGCAGATTCCGATTCAGTGCGGCCGCGCCCGCGCCAGGGCCTGGGCCAAGGTCTCCAGCGAGAACGGCTTGCTGATGAACGGCCAGTCCCCCGCCCGCGCGCGGCCCTGGTCGCCGCCGGTGTAACCCGAGCACAGAACCACCGGCAGGCCAGGACGGTCAGCGGCCAGTTGTTCGGCCAGGTCCACCCCGCTCTTGCCGCCCGGCATGATCACGTCACTGAGCACCAGCTGGATGCCTTCGTCCTGGGCCAGGCGGTTCAGGGCCTCGTCGACGCCGCCGGCCCGGACCACGCTGTGCCCCAGGTCATGCAGCATCACCCCGACCAGTTCGGCCACCTGTGGGTCGTCCTCGACCAGCAGCACGCGCGAGGGGACCTGGGCCTGGACATGGTCGACCTTCGGCGCGACCTCGGCGACGACGTCGCTGGTGTCGACCGGCAGCAGCAGCGCCACGGTCGCGCCACGGCCGGGCTTGCTCTCGATGTCGACCGACCCGCCCGACTGCCGCGCGAAGCCGTAGACCTGGGACAGGCCCAGGCCCGTGCCCTCGCCAGGAGCCTTGGTGGTGAAGAAGGGCTCGACCGCGCGGGCGATGGTGGCCGCGTCCATGCCGGTTCCAGTGTCGCTGACGGCGACCCGCAGATACTGGCCCGGCTCAAGCTCGCCCTGCTTGCGGGCGATGGTCACGGGGCGGCTCTCAATGGTCACCTCGCCGCCGGGCGGAGTGGCGTCGCGGGCGTTGACGACCAGGTTCAACAGGGCCGCCTCGAACTGGCCGGCGTCGATCTTGGTCGCCCGCACCCCCGCGCCCAGCCGCAGGTTGAAGGTATAGGCGTCGCCCAGGGCGCGCTTGAGCAGCCCCTCGCACTCGGCGATCAGGCCGTCGACGCGGCAGATCTCAGGCTTCAGCGGCTGGCGGCGGGCGAAGGCCAGCAGGTGCTGGGTCAGCTTCTCGCCGCGCTTGGCCGCCGCCAGGGCGGCTCCGACCATCTTCTCGCGGCGGCGCTCATCATCGGGGTGACGCTCGACCACGTCCAAGGCGCCGATGATCACGGTCAGCAGGTTGTTGAAGTCGTGGGCCACCCCGCCGGTCAGCTGGCCGATGGCTTCCAGTTTCTGGGACTGCAGCAGGGCGGCCTGGGCCGCGTCGCGCTCGGCCACGGCGGCCTCGACCCGTTCTTCCAGGAGTTCGTTGACCCCGGTGAGCTTGGCCTCGGCCCGCTTGGCGTCGGTGGTGTCGAAGGCGATGCCGATGAAGCCGACGAAGGCGCCGTCGGGGCCGAAACGCGGTTGCGAGAACGACTTCAGCCAGCGCCATTCGCCGTCGCTCCGGCGATAGCGGCCCTCCAGGACGAAGGGCTTGCGCGAGGCTTCGCCGGCCACCTGCGCCTTGAGGATGCCCGGCAGGTCCTCTGGGAACAGCCGGGTGCGCCAGTCCATGGTCAGGGCGCCGTCATAGTCGAGGCCCGTGAACTCGACATAGGCGCGGTTGACGAACTCGCGGATGCCGCCGGGCCGCGACACCCACATCAGCGCCGGGGCGCTGTCGGCCAGGTTCCGGAAGCGCGCCTCGCTCTCGCGCACCTGCTCCTCGGAGCGGCGGCGGTTGGTGACGTCGAAGTTCAGGCCGATCATGCGGATCGGCTTGCCGTCCTCGTCGCGGATCACCTCGCCGCGCCCATGCACCCAGCGCTCGCCCTGGCTCAGATCGGCCAGGCGGTACTCGACCTCGTAGTCCTCCAGCCCCTGGATCGCCCGTCGCACCCGGTCGCGGGTCATCTCGCGATCGTCGGGATGGACGTAGGCGGACAGGTCCTCGATCCGCACCCGGCCCTCGTCGGGCGCGCCCATGTTCCGCCGCGCGCCGGGCGACAGGAAGAGGTCGCCGCTGACCATGTCGTAGTCCCAGGGACCCACGCCGGCGGCTGTCTGGGTCACCCGCAGGCGGGCCTCGGCCTCGGCGCGCTCCTCGCGGGCCCGGGCCAGCATGCGCATCGCCACGCGCAGGCCCTCGGCCGCCGCCACGACCATGACGGCGCACAGCAGGAAGATGACCATGGTGGCCAGCTCGTCCTCGGACAGCGACTCGCCGTCGCGTCCGCCCCACAGCCACCAGCCGAATACGGCCCCGGCGCCGAGCGGTATCAAGCCCCACCGCCAGCCGGCATAGAGCGTGACCAGCATGATGGCCGGGAAGAACGGCTGGGTGGCGCCCACGCCGCCGTGCAGGCCCAGGAGGGCGATGCGCATAAGTACCGCCATGGCGACGCCGATCACGGCGGCCACGGCGCATCGCCACGCCGGTGGTGGAACCGGAGGGATAAGCCACGCGCTAACTAGAGCATGGATTCGACGGTGCTCGTCGGAAGCCAAGTTCGGGGCGTCTTCTTTTACCACCTCTGCTCCCCGCAAAGATGTCTTGCCAAGAGCATGGACACGCTTACCTAGAGCACGCAACACGGGAGATCATTGATGGCTGACGCTCTGAACACCGGACTGACCGCCAAGCAGCGGGCCGACATCGCCGCGTCCCTGAACAAGGTCTTGGCCGACAGCTATGCGCTCTATCTGAAGACGCACGGCTATCACTGGAATGTCCGCGGCCCCAACTTCCAGTCCCTGCACGTTCTGCTGGAAGGTCAGTACCAGGAAGAATGGGCCGCGCTGGACGACATCGCCGAACGTATTCGCGCTCTGGGCGAGTTGGCCCCGCAGGGCTACGCCGCCTTCGGCAACCTCTCCAGCATCAAGGACGGCAATCCCGAAAATGAGTGGGAGGCCATGCTGAGCGAGCTGAAGGCCGACAACGAGACGGTTATCCGCACCCTGCGTGACGCCTTCCCGGTCGCCGACGACGCCGGCGACGAAGCCACGGCCGACCTGCTGACCCAGCGGCTCCAGGCGCACGAGAAGCACGCCTGGATGATCCGCTCGACCCTCGGTAGCAAGTAGCCGATCCCGGGGGCAGGGTGGGGACCCTGAACATCGTCGTTTCCTGGAAGACCGCCGCGACCGTCCTGGTCGTCGGCGGTCTTTCCGCGTGCGCCACCACGACCTACTACGTTCCCGCCGGATCGGGGCGCGAGGCCGGCCTGATGCGCGTGACGCGCAGCTTCAGCGAGCGCGCCCTGCGCCACTATGTCGCGGATTTCGATCCCGCCATGCTGGCCCTGGCCAGGCGTCACGACCCGCGTCCGCACAAGGACTACTGGGGCCGCGTCGAGGGCTGGGAGGTGATCAATCTCAAGGACATCCCGCGCCTGGGCGACCGCGCGCCCGATTTCGACGAGGCGCGGATCATCAACGCCCTGCGCCCGACGGTCCCCGACGAGCTGGAGGCGGCCAAGCCGTTCGTGCTGACCGGCTCGGCCGACGCCCGCGCCAAGGCGCTAAACTGCCTGACCCAGGCGGTCTATTACGAGGCCGGCTTCGAGCCTGGCGAGGGCCAGATGGCGGTCGCCCAGACGGTGATCAACCGCATGCGTCATCCGGGCTACCCGAAGTCGATTTGCGGCGTGATCTACGAAGGCGCGGCGCGCACCACGGGCTGCCAGTTCAGCTTCGCCTGCGACGGCTCGCTGGCCCGCGTGCCGCCGCCCGCCCTGTGGGCCAACGCCCAGGCCGTGGCCAAGCGGGCGCTGAGCGGCTTCGTGTTCAAGCCGGTGGGCGTGGCGACCCACTACCACGCCGACTATGTCTCGCCGTACTGGGCCCCGACCCTGGTCAAGCTGAAGCAGTTCGGCCAGCACATCTTCTATCGCTGGACGGGGCCGGCCGGGATGCTGAAGGCCTTCAACGGCCGCTATTCCGGCAACGAGACCGTCAGCGCCGAGATCCTGATGGCCGCCGACCCTCGCACCCTGGAAGCCGCCCCGCCCGAGGTGCTGGCGGCCCAGAACGCCCCGGCGGTCGCCACCAGCGCGGCGGCCCGGATGCTGGGCGTCGACAACCTGGTCCTGCCCGAGGCCAAGCTGGTGGCGGTGCCGGACGCCAACTCGCCGACGGGCGAGCGCTTCACCATGGTGGGCACGGTCGCGGGCCGCCGGATCCCGACCCAGGAAGAGATCGCCCGGATCAACAAGGCGTTGGAAGCGGTCTCGGAACCGCCGCCGCCGGCCGTCGAGGCGCCGCCCGCGCCGCCGCCGCCGCCCCCTCCGCCGCCAAAGCCCAAGCCCCGGCCGCCGAGTTTGTTGAATCCGCTGAACTAGGGCGGCTGAAAAAATCTGCTCCCCGCCGGGGGAGCTGTCGCGGAGCGACTGAGGGAGCATCGCCCGGCCCAGGCCGAGCTGCCCCCTCCGGCCCTCTGGGCCACCTCCCCCGAAGGGGAGGAGAGAGGATCTATCTACCAGACGCCGATCTTGTTCGCTTCCGCGTGGCTGATCGGATGATGCGCCGCCTTGTGATCTTCCTCGGCCAGGAAGCGCACCGCCTCCAGCGCCGCCATGCACCCCATGCCGGCCGCCGTCACCGCCTGGCGATAGACGTCGTCGGTCACGTCGCCCGCCGCGTAGACACCCTCGATCGCGGTCGAGGCCGTGCCCGGCTTGACCTTCAGATAGCCGCCCGGACCGGTTTCCAGCTGGCCCTTGAACAGCTCCGACGACGGCGCGTGGCCGATGGCGATGAACACGCCGTCGGCGGCGAGCTCGGTCGTCTCGCCGGTCTTGACGTTCTTCAGGCGAGCGCCCGTCACGCCCATCGGGTCCGTCTGACCGGTGACCTCGTCGATGACGCTGTCCCAGACCACCTCGATCTTCGGATGGGCCAGCAGGCGTTCCTGCAGGATCTTCTCGGCCCGCAGCTCGTCCTTGCGGTGGACCAGGGTCACCTTGCTGGCGAAGCTGGTCAGGAACAGGGCCTCTTCCACGGCGGTGTTGCCGCCGCCGACCACGATCACGTCCTTGTTGCGATAGAAGAAGCCGTCGCAGGTGGCGCAGGCGCTGACGCCGAAGCCCTGGAACCTGGCTTCGCTGTCCAGGCCAAGCCACTTGGCCTGGGCGCCGGTGGCGATGATGATCGTCTCGGCGATCCAGTCCTGGCCGCTGTCGGTGGTCACCGTGAACGGACGCTTGGACAGGTCGACCGACAGCACGATGTCGTTGACCAGCTCGGTCCCGACATGCTCGGCCTGGGCGCGCATCTGGTCCATCAGCCAGGGACCCTGGATGACGTCGGCGAAGCCGGGATAGTTCTCGACATCGGTCGTGATGGTCAGCTGGCCACCGGGCTGGATGCCGGCGATCAGCACGGGCTTCAGCAGCGCGCGGGCGGCATAGATGGCGGCGGTGTAGCCGGCGGGACCCGAACCAATGATCAGGCAGCGGGTTTGGCGGGGAGCGGTCGTGGACATGGCCGCAGATATAGTGTCGATTCCGCCGCGAGGCGATGGGCTGAAACGCCCGGGGAGCGGGGAGATTTTCTGATGAAGGCCGGACTTCCGATCGGGCTGGGTGTGGGGATCGCCCTGGGCGTGGCCTTCGGGCTGGCGCTGAACAATCTCGCGCTGGGCATTAGCCTGGGCGTCGCTATCGGCGGCGGGCTGGGCGTGGCCTCGATGGGGCTCACCAGCGGCAAGAAGGCCAAGGACGGCGGCGACGGCGGTGTCTCCACCACCGACACCAGCGGTTCGTCGAGCTCGGACTGCGGCTCGGACGGCGGCGGCGGAAGCTGCGGCGGCGGCGATTGACGCCTCGTCCACCTTTTCAGGGTTAAGATGACGGCAACCACGTTTTCGGGTGATCCGTCATGTCCGCCCCATACATCGAAATCGCCGGTCGCAAGATCGGCCCCGAGCACTCGCCCTATGTGATCTGCGAGCTGTCCGGCAATCACAACGGCAGCCTCGAGCGGTGCCTGGCGATGGTCGACGCCGCCGCCGACACCGGCTGCGACGCCATCAAGATCCAGACCTACACCGCCGACACCATCACGCTGGATGTCGACCGACCCGAGTTCAAGATCCACGGCGGCCTGTGGGACGGGCGCACGCTGTATGAGCTCTACGAGGAAGCCCACACCCCGTTCGAGTGGCACGCGGCGATCTTCGAGCGCGCCCGCCAGCGCGGCGTGACCATCTTCTCCAGCCCGTTCGACGAGACCGCCGTCGACCTGCTCGACAGCCTGGGCGCCCCGGCCTTCAAGATCGCCTCGTTCGAGGCCGTGGACCTGCCGCTGATCAAGTACGCCGCGTCCAAGGGCAAGCCGCTGATCATCTCGACCGGCATGGCCAATCTGCAGGAGATGCAGACCGCGCTGGACACCGCGCGCGAGGCCGGCGCGCCGGGCGTGCTGCTGCTGCACTGCGTGTCGAGCTATCCCGCGACCTTCGCCGACGCCAATGTCCGGACGGTGCCGGACATGGCCGCCCGTTTCGGCTGCCCGATCGGCCTGTCGGACCACACGCCGGGCACGGCCGCCTCGGTGGCGGCGGTCTCGCTGGGCGCCTGCTGCGTCGAGAAGCACTTCACCCTGGCCCGCGCCGACGGCGGCCCGGACGCGGCCTTCAGCCTCGAGCCGCTCGAATTCAAAGCCCTGGTCGACGACACCAAGAACGCCTGGGCGTCGCTCGGCGCGGCCCACTACGACGTGCTGGGATCGGAGCAGGGCAGCTTGCTCTTCCGTCGCTCGCTGTACGTCACGTCGGACATCAAGGCTGGCGAGACGCTGTCTCGCGCCAACATCCGCTCGGTCCGCCCCGGCAACGGCCTGCCGCCCGGCGAGCTGGACAACGTGCTGGGCAAGGCTGCCACCCGCGACATCACGCGGGGCGAGCCGCTGGACTGGTCGATGGTGGGATAGTGGGATCCTCCCCCTCTAGAGGGAGGATCCACGCAGCGCCGTCCGTCCCCGGTAGGCCCAGCGCCACAGCCATTCCAGCGGGCCCATCGTGAACCGGGCCATCCACCAGTGGGACCACAGCACTTGGGCGATCCAGGTGGCGATGACGATCGCCGCCAGGGCGGGTCGGTCGAGTTCTCCGTAGAGGGCCGGCCCCCGGCCGCCGTAGAACAGCACCGTCATCACCACCGACTGGACGATGTAGTTGGTGAAGGCCATCTGGCCGGCGGGGGCGAGGGCGGCGGGGATGGCTTTCCAGGTCTTCGACTGGGCGGCCAGGACGAGCAAACCCGCATAGCCCAGGCCGATGACCGGCGCGGTGGCGCGCTGGATCCAGCGCGCCAGGTCGCGCAGGATCTCGGGATGGTCGGGCGCGGCGACGTACAGCGCCCAAGGCAGGGCGCCGATCAGCAGGGCGAACAGGCCCGCGGCGGCCAGGGCGCGGTAGATGGCGTTGCTCAGGCGGCCGCTCAGCACGCCCAGCTTGAAAAGACCCATGCCCATCAGCATCAGCGCCGCCACGGTCAGCGGCCAGTTCGACGGCCACTGCAGCCAGACATGGGTCAGCACCTCGCGATAGTCGGAAAGGTTCTGGATCTGGGACTGGGCGAGCGTGCCGCCATAACGGGCGGCGGCGATGGCTCCAATGGCCTGGGCGGCGCCGAGGTCGGGCGGCGGCGGCGCGGCCTGATGGACGGCGCCGGCCAGCAGCTTGAAGCCGGTGGCCAGCGACATGGAAAGGTCCAGAGCGATCCCCGCCGCCAGCAGCCGCCAGGCCGGCCAGCGCCTCGCCAGGGCCACGACCAGGCCGATCAGCGCGTAGTACGTCAGCACGTCGCCGTTCCACAGCAGCGCTCCGTGCAGGGCTCCGATGATCAGCAGGCTGAGCAGGCGCTTCAGCAGCGGCCCACTCTTGCCTTCGCCGCCGACCAGCAGGATCGAGGCGCCGAACAGCATCGAGAACAGGGTGTAGAACTTCTGCTGAAAGAACACCTGGGTGATCCACCAGACCGCCACCGAGGCCGGGGCCATGCCGTGGGGCCATTCGGTCAGGCTGGTGGCCACGGCGTGCGGCTCGGACGCCAGCGGGATGTTGCACAGCAGGATGCCCAGCACCGCCAGGCCGCGCAGGGCGTCGAGCAGGACGATGCGGTCCCCCTTGCTGGCATACACGTGCGCCATCAGGTCGCCCGTCGCAGCGGGGCGGGGCCGCGATAGGCCAGGCGCCACAGCCATTCCAGCGGCCCCATGGTGAACCGGTCCAGCCACCAGCGCGACCACAGGATCTGGGCGATCCAGATTCCGAGGACGATCCCCGCCAGGGCCGGGCGGTCCAGCTTGCCGTACAGCACCGGACCCCGGCCGCCATAGGACAGCACGGTCATGATCACCGACTGCATCAGATAGTTGGTGAAGGCCATCTGGCCGACCGGGGCCAGCACGGCCGGGATCGCCCGCCAGACCTGGTGGCGCAAGGCGAGCGCCAGCAGCGCCAGGTAGCCGAGGCTGACGGCCGGGGCGGTCAGGCCCTGCAGCCAGCGGGCCAGGACGCCCAGCATCATCGGCTTGGACGGCACGGCCAGATAGAGGCTCAAGGGCGCGGCGACCACGACCATGGCGGTCAGGCCGACGGCGACCAGGGCCTTGTGCGCGGTCGGTGACAGCTGACCCTTCAGCACCCCCAGCTTGAACAGGCCCATGCCCATCAGCATCAGGGCCAGCACGGTCATCGGCCATAGCGGCGGCCACGACCAGGACTGGGTCAGGAAGGTCCAGTAGTCATGGGCGTTCTGGCTGAACGCGCTCGCGAAGTCGCCGGAGAAGCGGGCGGTCTCGGCGGCCGATTCCTTGGCGATGCGGGCGGTCAGGTCCGGCGGGATCGGCTGGTCGAAGCGGGCCGCGCGGCTGAGCATGCGCCATAGCGTCCAGCCATACTCGATAAGGTGCAGCACGACGCCCACGGTCAGCAGCCACCGCGCCGACCAGCCTCGCGCCAGCAGCGCGACCAGACCGACCAGGGCGTAGAACGACAGTACGTCGCCCTGCCAGATGACCAGGCCATGGAACAGGCCGATGACCAGCAGGGCCAGCAGCCGCTTGGCGATCATCACCGTACGGTCTCGATCACCACCTTCACCGCCGATCAGCAGGATCGAAGCCCCGAACAGCATGCCAAACAGCGTGTAGAACTTCTGCTGGAAGAACACCTGGGTGACCCACCAGACCGCCAGGCTGGCCGGGGCCATGCCGTGCGGCCAGAACGGCACGCTCTCGGCCACGCTTTCAGGCTCGAAGGCCAGCGGGATGTTGCAGATCAGAATGCCCAGGATCGCCAGGCCCCGCAGGGAGTCCAGCAGGACGATACGATCTTTCGGCATCTGATTCCCCGTAGGCCCACGCGGCGATGCTGGACGCGCGCAGGTTGAATTACAATCCTAAATCTATGCTTCCGGCAGCAGGCCAAGGCGCTGACCCACGATCCTGTCCAGCGTCCGCTTGGGCAGGATCTCGGTCATCAGCACCTGCATCGGCGAAGGCGAGACGACGTAGCGGACCTTGGGCTTGTTCGCCGTCAGCGCCGTGGCGATGACCTGGCCGATCTTCTCCGGCGGCAGGCCGGCCTGGCCGATCCGCAGCATGTAGGCGCGCATGCGGTCCAGCGCCTTGATGTAGGGGGTGTTGGCGTAGCGGCTGGTGTCGATCTGGTCGGCCTTGTCCCAGATCGGCGTGGCCACCGCGCCTGGAGCGACCACCACCACGTCCACTCCGAACGGCAGGAGCTCGCGGCGCAGGGACTCCGACAGGCCCTCCAACCCGAACTTGGTGGTGCAGTACGGCGCCATGAACGGATTGCCGTTGCGGCCGCCGACTGAAGAGATGTTGACGATCCGGCCGGGGGTGGCGACCGGTGCGCCACCGGCGCCGAGCAGCGGCGCGAAGGCCTGGGTGGCGATGACCACGCCGGTCAGATTGACCTCCAGCTGCTGGCGCCAGTCGTCCAGCGACAGATAGAGCAGCGGCCCGGCCACGGCGATGCCAGCGTTGTTGACGAGGCCCGCTAGAGTCTGGCCGCCCAGCGCCGCCTCGACCTGCCGCGCGCCCGCGCGGACAGCGGCCTCGTCGGTGACGTCGAAGAGCAGCGGCGTGAACGCTTCGCCGAACTCGGCCTTGAGCCGCTCGGCGTCGGCTTGCTTGCGCACGCTGCCGAAGACGTGGAAGCCCTGGCCGACCAGCACCTTGACCGCGCCCCAGCCGATGCCGGTCGACACGCCGGTGACCACCACGGATTTGCTCTGCGCCATGTGTCGCCCTCCCGCTAGACGGGGGAGGATGGGGCAAGTGAACGCTGTTCGCCAGAGGGCGGCGGCGCGTCGAGGGCCTCGCGCAGCGCGGGCTGGCGGGAGCGGCTGACCGGCAGGGGCGGGCCTTCGCGCAGGTGTAGCCGCCAGCGGTCGCCGTCGCGTTCCAGGCGCCGCGCATGGGCCAGGTTGGCGATCACCGAGCGGTGGACGCGCAGGAAGTTCGGCGGCAGCTGGGTCGCCAGCCCATCCAGTCGGGCGGCGTGCAGCAGGCTGCGACCGCCGACCATCCGCAGCTCGGCGTAGTCGTCGGCCCCGACCACGGCCAGGATCTCGGCGATCGGGGCCAGCTCGACCCCGCGCGCCGAGGCCACGGTCAGGCGGTCGGGCAGGCTGGCGGCGCGGGTCAGGGCGGCCTCGCGGCCCCGGTCGTCGCGGGAGAGCCGCACCACCTCGACCATCAGCAGCGGCAGCACCAATCCGGCGGCCAGCAGGAAGTAGGACAGGTCGGCCAGCCATTCGGGAAAACCCAGGGCCAGGGTGAGGAACAGCGCCAGCCAGGCCAGGGTCGGCCGCGCGCCGGGAAGGCGCCGGCGCACGCCGACCGCGGCGGGCGCGGCGGCGATCGCGGCGCCCAGGATCAGCGCCCAGACCGTCTTGATGTCGAAGCCCGGCAGCAGGACCGTGGCCCCGACCAAGCCGAGAGCCAGGCCGATGATCAGACCGCGCGCCTTGGGCAGGAACCGGCTGGCGACATAGGCCGCCAGCAGCACGGCGAAGACGGCCGCCAGTCCCCAGATGGCGCTCATCCGCCAGGCGTGCAGGGGATAAGGATAGGAGAACAGCGCCCGCAGGCTCTCGACGATGGCCTGCAGGGCCGCGACCCCGGCCATGGCGGCCAGGACCAGACTGGACCCGGTGCGGCGCATGGCGTGGATGACGCCGAACCCGAACGCCGCCGCCAGCAGCGCGCCGGCCGCCACGAAGGTCAGGGCCAGCAGCGCGGTGCGTTGCGGATAGGGATGGGGCAGGACGACCAT
Organism: Caulobacter sp. ALps2; assembly: GCF_058681635.1. Taxonomy (NCBI): domain Bacteria; kingdom Pseudomonadati; phylum Pseudomonadota; class Alphaproteobacteria; order Caulobacterales; family Caulobacteraceae; genus Caulobacter; species Caulobacter sp. ALps2. The sequence goes on along the minus strand of NZ_CM178743.1, from coordinate 419,048 downwards.
GGCGTTCATCGGGCGGGCGAAGCGCGGGCCGCCATGGAAGGACGACAGGCGCAGCACCAGCGTATTCTCGGCCTTCCGCCAGGCGGTCTCGCGGATCGGATAGGTCGCCAGGTACCGCCCGGGGACCTCCTCCCGCGCCGTCGTTCCGGGGCGGCCGTTGACGCCCAGGCGCTGTCCGTTGAGCCAGGCCTCGGACGAGGCGACGCCGGCCAGATAGAGGGCGCGCGGACCGGTGTCCTTCGGCGCGGCGATCGTGGAACGCAGCCACAGCTCACGCCCCTGGGGATCGATGTCGGCCTCCCGAACCGGATGGCAGTCGCTCAGCACCGGGCCGGCCGGACCGGCCGCGCCATGACAGATCTGCCATGAGGCTTCTTCAGCTCGGGCCAGGGTCGTGAAGCCAGCGAGAAGCAGGCCGAGAAGCAGGGTTCGCCACATGGCGTCACTGTAAGGCGCCGCTCGCCGAGATGCGCCGCCATTCACCGACCAAACGGCGCCATTGGCCGAAGCGGCGTAGCGGACGGCGTCCGGGACGGATCAGCTGGCCGCATGACCCAGACATCGCTCAACCGCCGCGCCCTGCTCGCCGCCGCTGGCCTCGCCCTCCCGACCCTGGCGCTGGCCCAAGCTCTCCCATCGACCCAGGCTGGTCCTTTCCGCTTCAAGGGCTGGCGCGGCCAGGAGGTCGACGCCGAACGCGGCTTCTTCGAGGTCCCGGAGGATCGCCGCATTCCCGGCTCGCGGAAGATCCGGCTGGGCTATGCGCGGTTCGCCTCGACGGCGGCCAAGCCGGGGCCGCCGATCGTCTACCTGGCCGGCGGGCCGGGCGGCGAGGGCACGGGGGCGGCCACCGGGCCGCGCTTCCCGATCTTCATGGCCCTGCGCGCCGTTGCCGATGTCATCGCCTTCGACCAGCGGGGCACGGGCCTGTCGACCAGCATCCCCGAGCGGCCGGCCTCGACGCGTCCGCCGCCGGTGTTCACCGAGGCGGGGCTGACGGCCTATTTCCGGAGCGAGTTCCAGAGCGCCTGGGTCGACTGGACCCGGGCCGGCGTGGCCATGACCGGTTACAACACCGAGCAGAGCGCCGACGACATCGACGACCTGCGCCGTCACCTGGGCGCGGAGACAATCAGCCTGTGGGGCACCAGCTACGGCTCTCACCTGGCGCTGAGCGTGCTCAAGCGGCACGGCGACCGGGTCAGCCGGGTGGCCCTGTCCAGCCTGGAGGGCCAGGACCAGACGGTGAAGCGGCCGGCGCGGGTCGACGAACTGCTGCGCCAGGTCGACGCCCTGCTGGGCGCGGACCCGGCCGCCCGCGCGGCGATCCCGGACCTCTCGGCCCTGATGCGCCGGGTGCATGCGCGGTTGGAGGCCCAACCCGCTCTGACCAAGGTCAAGCTGAATGGCGCGCCGGGCGAAATCCTGATGGGCGGCTTCGGTGTCCAGATGCTGGCGGGCGGGCTGATCGCCAACCCCCACACCCTGGCCATGCTGCCGACCCTGTACCTGGCGCTGGACGCCGGCAATACCGACGTGCTGGCGCCGTTCCTGGGCGATGTCGCCGACCTGCTGAGCTTCCGGGGCATGCCCGAGGCCACGGACCTGGCGTCCGGGATCTCGCCGGCCAAACTGGCCCTGGTGCGGCGCGAGGCCAAGACCGCCGTTGTGGGCTCGGCGCTGAATTTCCCGATGCCGCAGCTGCTCGGCGCGGTCCCCGGAGTCGACCTGGGCGAGACGTTCCGGACGCCGCTGCGCATCGAGCAGCCCGCCTTGCTGGTCGCCGGCTCGCTGGACGGCCGGACGCCGCTGGCCGAGCAGGACGAGGTGGCCGCCCAGTTCCAGCACAAGTCGCGGGTGCTGGTCGAGAACGCCGGCCACAACGTCTTCGAGGCCCATCCCGACGTGCAGGGCATGCTGGTGAAGTTCTTCGCGGGCGAGGCCGTGGCGGATGCGCGGCTGAGCCTGCCGCCGCCGAAGTTCAAGCTGGCTTAAGCACCAGCCCCTTCATCCCATTCCAGCCGATGTTCATCAGCGCGTCGACGAAGCTCATGTACGGGGTGAAGGGGCGTGGCCCTTGCGGGTACTCCTCCAGCCGGAAGGCCTGGAAGCGCGCGGGGAAGCCGGCGTCGGTGAAGACTCCGTCCTCTTCCATGTAGTCGGCCGAACCCATCGGCGAGACATACGCTTCGGCCTCGACGGCGCGGCACAGGTTCAGCAGATGCTCGGACCGCGCGCCGTCGGCGTTCAGGGTCGAGGCGCGGACGAACCGGGTGTGGATGTCCAGCTTCGCGGCCGCCGCCACGGCCGTCCCGCAGGTCAGGTCGGCCAGCTTGCCGTCCCGCTCTCGAGCCAGCTGTTCGGAGACGAAGGCCCAGCCTTCCTCGAAGAACGGTCGCTTGCCATAGGCGTGGCGCATGGCGGCCAGGTGCTTGTCGCGCCAGGGCTGGCTGTCGTCGATCTCGATGGCGTGGATGGGGGTGTCGCGATCGTGCTTCTTGACGGGCACGGTCAGCATCAGCTCGCCCTGGGCGGTCAGGATGCGGTTGCGCGACTGCCAGGAGCGGCGGGCGAACTGCACGTCATCGAGGAAGACGAAGACGTAGCTCGCCGCCATCAATTGGAAATAACCGAGATAGGGCAGGTAGGTCGGCTGCATGATCGCCGCCGCCCGGAGCAGGTGGTGCGCGTTCATACCGCCTGAGCCAAGGCCGGCGCTGTCTCGCGCGCCGTCGCCAGCGCCGCGTTGACCTCGGCCAGCTTGGCGGCCTTGGCGTAGGGTTCCCAGGCGCCGGGGATGAAACGGCCGCCGAAGCGCTCGGTCAGCTTGCCGCGCAGGGCGACCAGGCCCTGGATGGCGTCCAGCGAGTGATAGATCCAGCGCGGCTGGGCGTCGCTGTGGACCAGGGCCCCCAGCTTCAGCGCGCCGAAGCCCGACAGCAGGGTGCGCAGCTCGGTCGGCAGGGTCTTGAGATCGGCCTCGCGGACGCACTCGGCGACCACCAGCTTTTGGCCGTTGCTCTCGTACAGATAGGCCCGGAACACCGCGCCCTGGGCGGTGAAGTTCTGGACGTAGACCGGGCAAGGGCCGTCGAAGTCCTCGACCGCGTAGACGTGGGTGAAGAAGCTCTTCTTCACGAGCGCGGGCGTTGAAAGACCCATCGGCTTGAACAGCGGCGTCGGGTTGGCGGCCCAGACGATGGTCTCGTCGGGATCGTCCTGGCTCATCAGCTGGCGCGGTGGGACCAGGCAGTTCAGCTCGACCTTCACGCCCAGCCTGGTCAGGGCGCCTTGCAGGCCGTCGAACAGCTTGGAGAAGCCGCCGGCCGGCAGGGTCGCGGTGACGTTGGCGGTGCGGCCCGACAGGCCGCGCGGAATGGCGTACAGCTCGTCCGTCCACGGATCGGTCGTCTTGGCGCTGGCCAGGGCGGTCAGGTCGGCGGCGGCCGGGAACACGCGGTTGATAGCCAGTGGAATGGCGGCGTCGCCGTGAACGACGGCCGGATCGGCGTCGAGGTGCCAGCGGACATAGGCTTCCAGCTCGGCGGCGATCTGGGGCGGATAGGCGGCCAAGCGCGCGGCCAGGCTGTTGTCGGCCGGCTTGGCGACCTTGCCCGCGAGGCAGTCGATGGCCGGTCCGCCGAAGTCCCAGGTGAAGACGCGGTGGCCGTCGGCGCCGGTGCTCAACGAGCCAAAGCGGTTGTCGACGGTCTCGAACCGGGCGCCGTGGGCGGTCAGGGTCTCGACGATTGGATCCTGCTCGCCGCCGAAATAGATGCAGCCGTCGCGCATCTCGGCGCCGTGAATGAGCTTGGGCCGGGCGACGCCGCCCAGGGCCTCGAAACGCTCCTGGATGGTGATATCGCGCCAGCCCAGACGATGGGCCTCGAAGGCGGCCAGGATGCCGGTCAGGCCGCCGCCGACGATGCGGATCCTTGAACTCATGCGACCGCTCCCCAGACCACGAGGTCGCTGTTGGGCGCGACTCGGACACCGTCCTGGATGTTGTCGAACGAGACCTTCAGGGCCGTGGGCTCGACAAGGCCCAGTTCCTCGACCAGGCGACCCACCAGGCCGTCCTCGGTGTAGAACAGGTTGAACAGGCCGGCCTCGCCGGTTTCTTGTGTGGCCAGGCGCCAGCCGTTCGGCTCCTCCTCCACGCCCCTGCCGCAACGATAGTCATCGGTCAGGCGGGTGCGGACGAAGACCTCGGCGTTCGGAGCCAGCAGCGCGCGGACGGCGGTCAGCACGGCCTTGGCCTGGGCGTCGTTCAGGTAGCAGAGCAGATTGGGGATCAGCAGCACGTCGATCGGCGTGGTCCCCAAGTCCGGCAAGCCCTTGGAGAGGTCGGCCTCGATCAGGGTGATGTCGTCACCCAGGTTCCAGCGGCAATCGGCCAGGGCGGCGGCCGAGTAGTCGACGTTGGTCAGGTCCCAGCCATAGGTCGCGTAGAGCGACAGATTGTTGCCCGTGCCGCCGCCCAGCTCGACGACCCGGCCGGTCTCGCGGTGCAGGCCGCGCTTGAAGAAATGCCGGACGACGAACTCGTCCGGAAACTTAAGACCGCGGATGTCGGGCAGGGCGCGCATGGTGCCGGTAGAATCCGGCCGAAGCAGCGAATACTTTGTTAACGATGATTATCGATTGGCGGCCAAGTTGTCGCAGGGGGCGCTCAGGCGAGGCTCAGAAACGCTTCCGCCACCCGATCCGCGCCCCTGCCGTCGCACACCCTGGCGCTGGCGGCCGACAGGGCCGCGCGGCGGTCGGCGCCGACCAACAGCCTTTCGACTTCGCGGACGAACGCCATCTCGAAGTCCGCCGAACCGACATCCAGGCAAGGTGTCACGCCGGCTGCTTCCAGCGCGCGAGCGGCCGCGATCTGGTTGTCGGCCAGGATCAGGGTGAGAGCGGGCAAGGCCAGGACGCAGCGCTCCCAGGTCGTCGAGCCGCCGGCCCCGATGGCCAGGTCGGCGTCGAACACCAACTGCGGCATGTGCTTGGTGTCGACGTGCAGCTCCAGGCGCGGATCGTCGGCCGCCAGGGCCCACAGGTCGGGCAGGCTGGGCGCGCCGCCGCCCAGGACGAGGTCCAGTTTCGCTTCGCCCAGGATCGGCTGCAGCAGCCGCGTGACCCGGCCGGTGATTCCACCCACGTCGGTCAGGCCCAGCGAGACCAGGATCCTCTCGACCGGCCCCCGCTCGGCGCGCCGCGCCAGGGCGTCCTCGCGCAGGTCCGCGAAGGCGGGACGAACCGGGGCGTAGCTGGGGCCGAGCAGCAGCTTGGCGTCCGGCGGGACGAGGTCGGCATAGTCCTCGGCCCGCCGCGCCGGGCCGGCGTCCAGCACCAGGTCCGCCGCCAATGATCGGTCGGCCAGGTCGTCGATGACCAGGGTCGAACGGCCCTTGGCGACCGCGCGGTGGTCGTCGGCGGAGAGGGCGTAGCTGTCGAACACCACGGCGTCGAAGCTTTCGTCGGTGTCCGCGCGGGCCATGTCCGGGGCGAAGGCGTCCAGCACGTGGGCCACCTCGGGGCTGATCCGGAACGCGCACGTCGCACCGCGCGCTTCGAGCGCCCGCGCCAGGGTCAGGGAGCGCATCACATGTCCGCCGCCCACGCTGGGCCCGGCCGCGCAGACGAACAGGATTTTCTTCTTTGCTTTAGGGGGGGTCATACCCGCGGATCGCCGCCGTAGTCCGCCAGGTCCGGGCGGCTCTTCACGAAGGCCCGCACGTCGTCCGAGGTGAAGGCGCGGTTCTTTTCGTAGAGGGCGTCATAGACCGCCGCCACGAAGGCGTAGTCGTCGGGCCGGTCGACGGTCCAGCGCACCGCGCCCTGGTCGGGGAAGCACGGCAGCCAGGCGCAGGTCCAGCGGTCGGGGTTGTTCCACAGGTCCCAGGTGACGTGCTCGAAGGCTTCTTTCGTGGTCGCCTCGGCGGCCGCGCGGCGCAGGGCGGCCGCGGTCATCACCTCGACATCGGTGCCCTTGGGGTGGGCGTGGCCCTCGGGAGTGTTGCTGACATAGTCGGCGCCCTTGGACAGGCACAGCGCTATGGTGGCGTCGATCAGGTCGGGATCGGCCAGCGGGCAGTCGGCGGTCAGGCGCACGACGTGGTCGGCCGGATGGGCGTCCAGCGCGCCGATGAACCGCTGCTGGACATTGTCCAGCGAGCCCCGAAACACCGCGACGCCCTCGCGGCGCACGGCGGCCTCGATGGCGTCGTCCTCGGGACGGTCGGAGGTGGCCACGACCAGCTTGTCGATATGGCGCGCGCGGGCCACGCGCTCGATCTGCCGCACGATCATCGGCTGGCGCACGATCGGCATCAGCACCTTGCCCGGCAACCGGGTGGAGCTCATGCGGGCTTGGAGAATGGCGAGGATCAGCGGCGGTCGCTTCGCATCGAGAGCCAGAACACCACGCACGTGGCGGCGGCGAAGGCCAGGCCCATAAGGGCAAACTGAACGAGAGGGTCCATACTAGTCCTCCACTTGCCTCAAAATGTAGTGGAGAAGGGCCCGCAGGGCAACGACCGCGGCTCCCACGGTGACGACAGCGAGCAGGCTGAGGTGGCCGGCCATCAGCGGTTGAAGTCCCGCCGAAATGAATAGAGCCACCAATATCGCGTTGCGGGCGGTCGCGGCCGCCTTGCGCCGCTCATCGCGGGCCGCCTTGCCAATCGGGATAGGCGTTCCGCGCTCAACCATATCGCGAACGTAACGCGAACATTCGCGCGCTCGCAACGAGAAAAATCAGGCTTTCGGCTTGGTCATGCGGGGCTTTCGCGGCTTCGGCGCGGGCGTCTCGGCCGAAGCATCCACGACCGCTTCCACCGTCTTCGCCCGAGGCTTCCGCTTCGGTTTCGGAACCTCTTCGACCGGCGCTTCGACCACCGGCTCGGGGATCTCCACCCCTAGCCGCGCCAGCACTTCGCGCGCCGCGCGGTCGGTCTCGTCGACCGGCGTGTAGGTCCAGCCGTGGAAGGCCCCGCCGTACGGCCGGGCCGCGCCCATGCTCTCCAACTCCTCGTGGAACAGGCGGAACTTCAGGCTGTGGCCGTCCAGCTTGAGCACGAACACCGGCTTGCCGGTCGAGGCCGCCTCGGTGGCCATGTTGGTCGAGTCCTCGGTGACGAGGATGTAGTCGGCCGCGGCCAGGAAGGCGAAATAGGGGTTCGGGCCTTCACCAGACTTAGCCCCATTTGGCCAAACCATGCCCGGCAGGTGGCGCAGCCGCGCGGCCATCAGGGCGCGGGCCGGCTCGGGCGTGCGGCGCGAGAAGGTCATCAGCAAGGACCCGCCGTCCTGCTCCAGCGGAATCTGGATCGCGTGGGCGATCTGGGCCGCCCGCTCGCTGGAGAGGTCGAAGGCCTTGGACTTGCCGCCGACCAGTACCGCCACGCGTGGGCGGGGCAGGGGATCGATGATCTCGGCGAAGGCGGCGTATTCAGCCTCCAGCCGTTTGGGGGTCACCCGATGCGGCGAGCCGGTGATCGGCAGCACGTTGTCGCCGGTCAGCCGATCATGCTTGGGCGGGATGACCAGGTCGAACATGTGGGCCGGCACGCGAGGGTCCTGGATCTGGACCACATAGGTCTTGCCGCCCGACCAGCGCTTGGCGCGGATCGACAGGGGCAGGGTGGCGCGACCAGCGGCGACCCAGACGTCGGGCCACGCGTTCTCGGCGCCCTCCCGGCGGGGATCCTTGCCCGCGGGGATTCCGCTCTCCGGGGTCAGCCAGCGCTTGGGCAGCAGGTTCAGCCACCAGGGCAGGCGGCCGATGCGGCCCTTCCAGCCCACACGCTTGACCGTCACCTCGCAGGGGACCAGGTGGGCGAGCGCCTCCGACAGGCCCACCACCTGGGCCTCGATGCCGGCGCGACCGTCGGAAACGGCCCACACCTTGAGCGGAAGTTTCGGCGCTTCGGCCAAGTCTCGACCCCGCATACGCAAACGAAACAAGGCCGCTCCACGAGCGCGATAGCCGAAAGTGGCGGCCGGTTTCGGCGGCCATCGCGCTCTCGCCTAATAGCACTCGGGCCTGCCATACGGCAGGCCCGTGGGGGCGGCCCTGTTCCATTGAACTCGTAATATGGCGCAGCTGCGGCGGCGGACCGCCTACAGCCACTCCACCTTGGTGATCTCGTAGGCCTTGGTGCCGCCGGGGGTGTTGACCTCGACGACCTCGCCGACTTCCTTGCCGATCATCGCGCGCGACAATGGCGAGGAGACGGAGATGCGGCCCGACTTCACGTCGGCCTCATGCTCGCCCACGATCTGGTAGCGGGCCTCGTCCTCGGTGTCCTCGTCGATCACCGACACGGTCGCCCCGAACTTGATCTGCTTGCCCGACAGTTTCGACACGTCGATCACCTGGGCGCGGGCGATCTTGTCCTCGATCTCGGCGATCTGGCCTTCGATCCAGCCCTGACGCTCCTTGGCGGCATGGTACTCGGCGTTCTCCGATAGGTCGCCGTGCGAGCGCGCCTCGGCGATCGCCGCGATCACCGACGGACGCTCGATGGTCTTCAAACGCTTCAGTTCTTCGTCGAGGGTTTGATACCCCACGACGGTCATCGGCACTTTTTCCATTGCGGATTTTAGCTCGGACGCCTTGAGAGGAAAGACTTCGGTCGCGGGCGCTCACAACCGGGGGCTGGGAGGATAGGCGCCCCGTTCTGGATACGCAAGGGGTCGAGCTGGACCTTACGGGATCAGGCCCGGCGACGGACCGGCTGCGCAACCTCGCCGCTCGGCAACTCGAACTGGCCCACCAGGTCGGCCAGCAGGGCGGCGTCGGCGTTCAGGGTCTGGGTGGCGACCGAGGTCTGCTCGACCATGCCGGCGTTCTCCTGCAGCACCTGATCCATCTGGTTGACGGCGCTGTTCACCTGGCTCAGGCCGTGAGCCTGGCTTTGGGCCGAGCTGGCGATCTCGGAGACGAGAGCGTCGATCTCGGCGATCTGGTTGACGATCTTCTCGAGGGCCTCCCCGGTGCGGCCGACCAAGCTGACGCCGGCGTCGACCTGCTGGGTCGAGGCGGTGATCAGGGCCTTGATCTCCTTGGCGGCCTCGGCCGAACGCTGGGCCAGGGCCCGGACTTCCTGGGCGACGACCGCGAAGCCCTTGCCGCTGTCGCCGGCGCGGGCGGCTTCCACGCCAGCGTTCAGGGCCAGGAGGTTGGTCTGGAAGGCGATCTCGTCGATGACCGAGATGATGTTGGTGATCTCCTGCGAGGAGCCCTCGATGGCGGTCATGGCGGCGACCGCCTGCTGCACCACCTCGCCCGAGCGGCGGACATCGTCGCGGGTGCGGGCCACCACGTCGGCGGCCCTCTTGGCGCCGGAGGCCGTCTGACCGACCGTGGCGGTGATCTCGTCCATGGCCGCGGCGGTCTCTTCCAGGTTGGCGGCCTGGCGTTCGGTGCGGCGCGCCAGGTTGACCGAGGCGTCGGCGATCTGGTCGGAGCCGGCGCGGACGCCGTCGACGCGGCCCTCGATCACGGCCAGGGCGTCGGCGAGTTTCGTGGCGGCGGTGTTGTAGTCGGCGCGCAGGGCCTCGTAGGCTTCGGCGAAGCGCTGGTCCAGGCGCGTGGTCAGGTCGCCGCGCGCCATGTGCGACAGGGCCTGGCCGATCGCGGCCATCGCGGCGTCGCGCTGGGCCTCGGCGCGCTCGCGGGCGGCGGTGTTGACGGCGCGGCTCTGCTCCTCGGAACGGCGGGCCTCCTCGGCCGCGTCATTGGCGGCGCGGGCCTCGCCGACGGCGTCCTCGGCCTTGGCGCGGGCCCTGGAAGCCACCGCGAACATCGAGTTGACGCTGGCGGTGACGGCGATCAGGGCGCCAGCCTCGACGATCAGGATAACGGCGTGAATGATGACGCGACCCAGGCTCGCCGAGCCTGGGAAAACGGCGCTGGGCAGCAGATAGGACAGGCCCAGGTGGTGCACGGCGACCGTCGCGGCGGCGGCGGCGATGACCACCCAGTCGCAATAGACGACCAGCAGCGCCAGGGCGGCGAAATAGGCCATGTGCATGTCGGCCTGCCATTCGTGGCCGCCGAGGGCGGCGACCAGCAGCGAGACCTGCGCCATCAAGGCTACGCCGACCAGCGAGCGGCCGCCCGTGGTCTCGCCCCCGAAGCGCCAGGCCAGGGTCGCGCCCGCCGCCGTCAGCGCCGAAGCGACAGCCAGGCCCACGACCGGTTCGTGCACCGCCAGGCGCGCGGCCAGCACCACCGGGATCATCGCCCAGGCCAGGACGACGATCAGTTTGCCGCCGAGCGCGCGTTGGGCGTCGAGGTTCGAGAATGAGAGCTTCATGGACGGGCGGGCTCCAGGTTCGGACGCGCGCAGGCGCCGGCGAGGGCGGGATCGAGCAGCATCAGCGCGCCGGCGTCGCGGGCGCGTCGCGAAAGGTCGGCCGGATCGCCACGCAGGATCACGATGAACGATGCGCCGCCGGCCCCGGCGATGTCGCCGGCCGATCCGGCCGCGCCGATGACCTGGGCGGAGCTCCACCACGGCGGAAACACCGCCGCGACCCGTCCCGGCGACCGGGGCTGGGCGTCGACGGCCACGGCCGCGAACAGGCTGAGGAAGACGCTCAGGATCGCAAGGGCGACCGGACCCGCGACGGCGGCGAAACGGCGCGACGCTGGGGGCGGGGTCGTCAAGGCGGCGGTCTCCTGCGCGCCCTCGGGACAAGGTTTGAGCGCACGCCATCCATGCCGGGACGTGGTTTGCGAAGCCTTAACTTCGCCTTTCGGCGACACTTGGCCGCAGCGCTGGCTAGGGCGCGATGGAGTCGTACACCACGACCTTGGCCCACAGATGCCCGCAGTCCTTCACGAACTTCAGATGCTGGGGGTGGTCCTGGTACAGCTTCTGGTCCGCCACGCTGTTGAAGACCATCAGCTCCGAGACGTCATAGCTGTTGTCCACGACCTCGCGCTTCTCGGTCGAGGCCGGGACCCCGATGTGCAGCTGCTGGACGACCTCGATGGCCTTGAGGGTTCGCAGGCCGGCGATCAGCTTGTCGCGATCGGCCTTGGCGCCCGGGGTCTTCAGCCAGAAGAAGACGTGATGAATCAACGGGGCGCTCGGGGTTTGCGCGGCCACCGCGGGAGACGCGATCGCCACCAGACCGGCGGACATCAGGACGCGGCGATCGAGCATGAGAAGGATCCCTGGCAAAGCGCCGACGGCGCCCGTCCAGGGCTACCGTCGGCGCGTCGCGATCACAACCGTCGGAGGGTCGTAGATCAGTCTTGCTTGGGCACGGTGTTGATCATCCACGGGATGCCGAACTTGTCGGTCAGGCTGCCGTATCCGGGCGACCAGAAGGTCGCGGCGAAGTCCATGCCGACCTTGCCGCCTTCCTTGAGGGCGTCGAACACCCGCTTGGCCTCGGTCGGGTCGTCGGTGTGGTAGGTGACGTCGAAGCCGTTCTTGGGCTTGTCGATGTTGGGAGCGAACTCGGCCGGCATGTCGGCGCCCATGATCGACTGGTCGCCGACGTCCAGCCAGGCGTGCATCAGCCAGTCCTTGTACTGAGGGTCGACCGGCATGTCGGCCGGGCCCTCGCCGTACGGAAAGGCGGCGGTGACCTTGCCGCCCAGCACCTCGGCGTAGAAGTCGAACGCTTGGCGGCACTCGCCCTTGAAGCTCAGGCTGGTGACGATCTTCATGCGGTGTTCCTCCTGTTGGGTTTCCGCGACGTTAGCGCGGGCGCGTGACGGTTTCTGGCAGCAGCGACGGGCCCCTTTAGGCGTAGTCGTAAGGCCCGCCGCGCTCGAGCGCGCGCTGGTAGGCGGGACGGCCGTGAATCTTGTCCAGGAAGGCCTTCACGTGCGGCCGCGATCCCGCCCCGGCCCGCGCGGCGCCGGCTTCCAGGGGGAAGCTCATCATGATGTCGGCGCCGGTCAGCTCGCCGCCGGCGAACCAGGGCGACTTGGAAAGCTCGGCCTCCCAGTAGTCGATGTGCGACTTCAGCTGTGGGTCGACAAAGCTGGTCTGGGCCTTGCCGGCGATGGCCTTGACCAGACCTTTCAACAGGCCCGGCGCGCGGGCCGGCAGGGCGGTGAAGACCAGCTTCAGGAGCAGCGGCGTCATGGCCGAGCCCTCGGCGTAGTGCAGCCAGTAGGCATGGCGCAGGCGCTCTGGCGTGCCGGGCGCGGGGATCAGCCGGCCCTGGCCGTAGGTCTCCAGGATGTACTCCACGATCGCGCCGGTCTCGGCGATGACCTTGTCGCCGTCGGTGATGACCGGCGACTTGCCCAGGGGATGGATGGCCTTCAGCTCGGACGGCGCCAGCATGGTGGCGCCGTCGCGCTGGTAGCGCTTGATCTCGTAGGGCAGGCCCAACTCCTCCAGCAGCCAGAGTACGCGCTGGCTGCGCGAATTGTTGAGGTGATGGACCACGATCATTCGGCGTTCTCCCGATACGGATGCCTTGCCCCGCGAACGATGGTCGCCCAGCCGGCGTTCGGCAAGGTTTTACCCGCCGGGAAGGGCGTTACGCCCTCACCGCCGCCTCCACGATGTGCGCGCGATACAGCACCGCGATCAGGTCTGTCTGGGTGATCACCCCGATCAGCCGCCGCTCGCCATCCACCACCATCGCTTCGTGCGTATGGCCGCTGGACAGGATCGGCAGCAGGGCCGCGATCGGCGTGCTCTCCATCACCTTGTGCACGAAGGGATCCAGCGCCGCTTCGACCTCGCGGCGGCGACCGGCCTGCAATTCGGCGCGGCGGGCCAGGCCGATGACGCGGCCCTCGGCGTCGACCACCGGGGCCGCGCGCAGCTCGTGCTCGACCAGATAGGCCAGCGCGCTTTCCGCCGACTGGTCGTGATGCAGGCTGATCACCTCCCGGGACATCACGTCGCCACAGCGGATCTGGTTGTGCAGGCGCTGGGCGGCCGACAGCTCGACCTCGCGGAACAGGGCGTCCAGATCGTCGCGGCTGACGTCCAGCAGCTCGCCGTAGCGGGCCAGGGCGACGTCCAGGTCGACGGCGCTGTAGCCGATGCGCTGGGCCGGGGCGGCTGGCGCGCGGTGCGGATAGGAGTGGCCGGTGATCCGCCCCCAGATCATCCCCGCGCCGGTCAGCAGCAACGAGTCCACCGCCACCGGATTGAGCGCGAACAGATAGCCGGCCTCCGCCACCTTGGGTCCGCCGATCACGCAGATCAGCGCCACCGCGCCGCCCGGCGGGTGCAGGCAGCCCAGCAGCATCATGGCCCCGATCGCCAGGCCGACCGCCAGGGGCGCGGCGACCAGCGGCTGGGGAAACAACATGGCCACGGTGATCCCGACCAAGGCCGAGACGATGTTGCCGCCCAAGACCGAGCGCGGCTGGGCCAGCGGACTGGCCGGCACGGCGAACACCAGCACCGCCGAAGCCCCGATCGGCGCCACCAGCAGCGGATGCAGCCAGTCCCCGCCATCCCCAGAGAAGGAAGCGACCGCGAAGCGTCCTAGGAGCCCCGCGAACAGCAGGCCCAGCAGCGCTCCGGCGCCACCGCGCAAGGCGTCGATCGGACGAATGGGCGTCTTGCCGCGAACCAGGGCGTGAAGCGTGCGCATGGCCGCGCTCTTAGACTGGAGGCGCGCCGAGGTCTTTTCGATTTTTGTACAGTCGGTTCAAGAAATCGCCTTGAGGACGGGCGGATGATCCAGCGCCTTCAGGTCCGGCTCGACCCAGCCGAGCCGCGCCGCTGGCGTGAACAGGCTTTCCCGCGACCAGTGGGTCAGCGGCCAGTCCTTGTCGCCCAGGGGCGTGACCAGCAGGCGGGCGGCGGCTCGCGCGTCGTCCAGGCCGGGCGGCAGGGACGCTTCGAAGGCGCGGATGGCGGCGAGATAGGCCTGGGTGATGGTCTCGTGATAGCCGCTCTTGTCGTCGTTCACCCCGCCGACCGCGACGTTGTAGGTCCGGATGATGGTCGGCAGGTCGCGCTCCAGGCCGGCGTCGCGCGTGCGGACCAGGCGCAAGGTGGCCGTCAGGTGCGCGGCGTGGGTCCACTGGTCCTTGGGCAGGGTTAGATCCAGCAGGCGTTCGGCCAGGGCGGCGATGTCGGTGTTGGTGTAGACGGTCATCTCCGCCATCTAGGAAACATCGTTCGGCAAAGCTAGGCCGTCAGAACGTATTGCTCCACCTCACCTGCTCGGGCAGCGGGAAACTGGCCTCGAACACCAGGCCATCCGAGCGGAAGTCGAACCGGGCCTGGCCTTTCTGTTCACGCCGGATCGAGCTCTCGATCAGGCGCGTGCCGAAGCCGGGGTGTTCGGGCGGCGAAACCGGCGGGCCGCCGATGTCGCGCCAGGTGAAGGCCAGGGTGTCGGTCACCGGATCCAGCCGCCAGCTGATTTCCACCCGGCCCTCGGGCGCGGAGAGAGCGCCGTACTTGACGCTGTTGGTGGCCAGTTCATGGAACACCATCGACAGGCCCACCGCCGTGTGCGGGGCCAGGGCGACCTCGGGGCCAGCGCGGTCGATGCGATCGACATGGGCCCCGACGCTGGCGGCCACCAGCGCGCCCATGTCGGCCTCGCGCCAGCCGGTGCGGGTGAGCAGATCGTGGGCGCCGGACAGAGCGATCAGCCGGTCGGTAAAGACCTCCAGCGGCGCGCCCTTCACTTTGGCGAAGCTCTGGCGGGCCAGGGCCTGGACCGTGGCCAGGGTGTTCTTCACCCGGTGGTTCAGCTCGTTGATCATCACCCCCTGGCGTTCCTCGCGGGCCCTCAGCTCGCGGGAGGCCTCGCGCAGGGCGGCGTGGACGGCGGCGATCTCTTCCAGGCTGTCGGGATTGGCCGGTGGCAGGGTTTCGGCGCGACCGATGGCGTCGGCGTCGCGCACCAGCTGGCGCATCTCGTCATTGATCCGGCGCGAATAGACCAGGGACAGGGCGATCCCCAGGATCAGCAGCGCCAGGAACACCCCGGCCCCCAGTCCCACCGAGCGATTGACCGTGGTGGTCAGGTCCTCGCGCGGGATGGCCACCACCAGGGTCCAGCCGGTCTGGGGCGAGCGGGTGTAGGCGACCATGGTCGGCACGCCTTCCAGGGACAGGCTCTTGTTCACCCCCTCGGTCGAGTGGCGGAGGTTTTCCTCCATGTCCTTGGACGCCAGGCGGCCGGTGAACTTCTCGTTCAGTCGCGAACGGGCGATGACCCGGCGGCGGTTGTCCAGCAGTGTGGCGACCCAGCGGTCTGGCACCCGCTGTTGGCGGAACACCGAGGTGAACGAGGCCGAGTCCACGACGTAGGACAGGACGTAGAACTTGCCCTTCACCGTGATCGGCGTGCCCACGGTGATCACCGGCTTGCCGGCCGCCGGCCCCTCCAGCAGGTCGGACACCTTGCTGCGGCCGGCCGAATAGGCGCTGGTCTCCTCGGGCGTGCGCTCGATGCGGGGCAGGGAATCGCCCCAAGGCTTGAGCGTATTGACCACCTGCTGGCCGTCGGCGTCGGCCACGACGATCCAGCCGGTTCGGCGCTCCATGGCGCGGCGCGCGCGGGCGTGGAAGGCGGCCCAGTCGCCGTTGATCAGGGCCTGGTCGGTGGCGAGGGTCTCGGCCACCGAGATGCCGACGGCGGCCTGGCGGTCGACGGCGCCGTTCAGGGCGCGGGCGGTGGTGACCAGCTGCTGGTAGAGCCGCCCGCGCGACTCGCGGTCGGCGCCCGACAGCAGGAAACCCATCGACAGCAGGGCCGGAACCAGCAGGCTGATGGTCAGCAGGACGAGGCGGTTGCGCACCGAGCCGATGCGACGGCGCCCGCGAAAGCCTCCCCAGTTCAGCCGTTCCATGCGGTGGCGCCCGCTGCGACAAGAGCGCCGTGTCGCTCTCTCGGCTTGTATAGCGAAGCGAGTCGCGCCCGGCGTCCTAAAAAACCCGCCGCTCTGACGCGCTTCGAATTTTAGACGCTGGAGCCTTTCAAGGAAGGCCCGAGGGAGCGAGGCCGTAGCCCTGTCGCCGTTTTGTGCGTTATGAGGCGATCATGAAGAACCTGCCCAACATCCTGACCGGCTCGCGCCTCGCGATGGCGCTGTTCATGTTCGTCGCCCTGGCGGCCGCGGCGGGCGCCGTGCCGTGGGTCAGCGACCAACTGACGGCGGAGAGCCAACTGCGGCTGGAACGGTGGGCGTTCTACGCCTTCGTCGTCGCCTCGGTGACCGACTTCTTCGACGGCTGGCTGGCGCGCAAGCTGGACGCGGTCAGCGTCTGGGGCGCGATCCTGGACCCGATCGGCGACAAGATCCTGGTCTGCGGCGCGCTGCTGGGCCTGATGGCCCTGGGTCCCAATGCGATGGTCGTGCTGCCGGCGGGCCTGATCCTGTTCCGCGAGTTCGCCGTCAGCGCCTTGCGCGAGGTCGGGGCCGGCAAAGGGATCAAGCTGCCGGTGACCCTGCTGGCCAAGTGGAAGACCACCCTGCAACTGGTCGCCATCGGGGCGGAACTGATCCTGGCGAGCTGGGGCGCGTTCAACCTGCCGCCGGAGCCGTCGTTGATGGGCGGCTTCACGATCGTCGCCCACGGCCTGCTGTGGATCGCGACCCTGGTGACCCTGATCACCGGCGCTCAGTACTGGGAAGCGGCGCGCAAGGCGCTGACCTAAGGTTAGATCCTCCCCGCTGGGGGAGGATTTCGATCCGGCGCTGAACCAGAAGCCCCTCCGCCCCGTTCCCCAGGCGCAGCTTCGGGGGATCCCTACACGTGACACTTCATCAAGGCCTCGCCTTCGGCCTGATCGCGGCCACCATCGCCGCCTTCGTCTGGGGCCGGTGGCGCTACGACCTGATCGCGCTGGGCGCGCTGGCGGCCGGCATGGCCATGGGGTTGATCCCGGTGAAGGAGGCTTTCAACGGCTTCGCCAACGACATCGTCATCATCATCGCCAGCGCCCTGGTGCTGAGCGCCGCCGTGGCGCGCTCGGGGATCGTCGACATGCTCATGGCCCCGCTGCTGCCCAGGCTGAAGGACGAGCGGACCCAGGTCCCGGTGCTGGCCGGGACGACGGCCGTGCTGTCGATGGCCACCAAGAACGTCGGGGCCCTGGCCTTGATGATGCCCAGCGCCTTGCAGATCGCCAAACGCACCGGCGTGCCGCCCGGGCGGCTGCTGATGCCAATGGCGTTCGGCTCGCTGGTCGGCGGCCTGGCGGTGCTGGTCGGCACCTCGCCCAACATCATCGTCTCGGAGGTGCGCCAGGACGCCCTGGGCGAGCCGTTCCGGATGTTCGACTTCTTCCCGGTCGGCGGCGTCCTCACGGTGATCGCCGTGATCTACCTGACCTTCGCCTATCGCCTGCTGCCCAAGTCGCGCCAGGCCGCGATCGACGTCGACGCCGCCCTGGCCGCCAACGCCTATGTCACCGAGGTCGAGGTTCCCGAGGGCTGGAGTTTCGATCATGACCGGGTGGCGGCCCTGAAGAAGGCCGGAAACAATGCGGTCTCGGTGGTGGCCATCCTGCGCGCGCGCCGACGGATCCAGGCTCCGCACGCCAACCTCAAGATCCAGCCGGGGGACGTGCTGTTGCTCGAGGGCGAGCAGGAGGAGCTGAACCAACTGATCGTCACCGCCAAGCTGAAGCTGCGCGACGCTCATCGTCCCCTGGTCATGAACGAGCCGACCGAGGAGGTCCGCGTGGTCGAGGCGGTGATCCGGGCCGAATCCGACCTGATCGGCAAGTCGGCGCGGAGCGTGACCCTCAGCGACACCCACGGGGTCAACCTACTGGGCGTGTCTCGCAGCGGCCATCGTATGGCCGGGCGCCTGGCGACCATCCGCCTGAAGGCGGGCGACATCATCGTGCTGCAGGGGGCCGAGCAGTCGCTGCCCGGCGCCTTGCAGGCCTTGGGCCTTCTGCCGCTGGCGGAACGCGAGGTGCGGCTGGGCGGCGTACGGCACGCGATCCTGCCGGTGGCGATCCTGGCGATCGCCATGGCGCTGGTGGCGACCGGGCTGATCCCGGTGGCGGCCGGCTTCTTCGGCGCGGCGGTGCTGGTGGTGGCCACCGGGGCGCTGCGGATGCGCGAGGCCTATGCGGCGCTGGAGGCGCCCGTGCTGGTGCTGGTCGCGGCCCTGATCCCGGTCAGCGACACCGTGCAGAAGACCGGCGGCGCCGACCTGATCTCGGCCTGGCTGTCGGGGGCGTTCCACGGCCTGCCGCCGATCGCCACCCTGACGGCGATGATGGCCGTGGCCATGGCCGCGACGCCGTTCCTGAACAACGCCGCCACGGTGCTGATCGCCGCTCCGATCGGCATGGGCGTGGCCCAGCGC
Source organism: Caulobacter sp. ALps2 (assembly GCF_058681635.1). Classification (NCBI taxonomy): domain Bacteria; kingdom Pseudomonadati; phylum Pseudomonadota; class Alphaproteobacteria; order Caulobacterales; family Caulobacteraceae; genus Caulobacter; species Caulobacter sp. ALps2. The sequence continues at coordinate 400,767 of NZ_CM178743.1, read as the reverse complement.
CTGGGGCTGTCGCCCGATCCGTTCCTGATGGCGGTGGCGGTCGGGGCGGGATGCGATTTCCTCACGCCCGTCGGCCATCAGTGCAACACGCTGGTGCTGGGGCCGGGCGGCTATCGGTTCGGCGACTACGCGCGGCTTGGCGCGCCGCTGAGCGCGCTGATCCTGCTGATCGCGCCGTCGCTTATCGCGTGGGTGTGGCCTTTCGCGAAATAGTCAGAGCGGGTCGTTGGCCGCCAGGCGCTCCAGCGCTTCGACCAGCTCGGGGTCTGGCGCGCCCTCCAGCAGCCAGGCGGGCGGGGCCGCGGGTCGGTCGCCGTCCTCCCGCTCGGATCGCATCATGGTGGCCAGCCAGCTGGCGCCCGTCATCCGCAGAACCATCGTCGTCTCCTCGCGATGATGTTCCTGAGAATGAATTGCAATTACGACTCCCGCAAGGCCCTATCGAAGAGTCCTATCGACGAGGAAGCCGCACGGCGCGCCGACGCGACGCCTCGCGCTCCAGCGGGGTGATCACTTCGGCGACCTGACGACGCTGGGCCGGCGTACCGGTGACGTCCAGGCGGCGGGCGTTGGAGAGCAGTTTGGACAGTTCGGCGTCGCTGAGCGTGGGAATCTGCTCGATCAGGGTCATGCCGAAACTCCTAGCCGCGAGGGGCGCGCCGGGTGAAGAATTCGCCCGACAAGGCAACGCTCGAAACGCCGTGGAGGGTCCAGGTTTCGCTCCAAGTAGATCGAATATTCTTTCCTTGATTTTTGGAATAAAATCGGCGATCTTCACGTATCGAATTCGCTGCCGCTCGGCCTGCTATTCCTTGCTCCCTCAGCGGAGCGCCGGACGCGCCATCCGAACTTCCAACGAAATTTGATCGCTGATCGGGACGTTTTCGGTCGGCGAACACACTTGTCTACAAGGATATTCACCATGGCTACTGGCACCGTGAAGTGGTTCAATTCCACCAAGGGCTTTGGCTTCATCCAGCCGGACGACGGCGGTCAGGACATCTTCGTCCACATCTCGGCCGTCGAGCGCTCGGGGCTCGGCTCGCTGAACGAAGGTCAAAAGATCTCGTTCGAGCCGGAAGTCGATCGCCGCAGCGGCAAGACCTCGGCCGGCCAGCTGCAAGCGGTCTAATAGACCCGCGGCGGACCACTAGGTTCAAGGGAATAGGCCAGCGCTCGCGCTGGCCTATTTTCGTTTGGGGGGCGGGTCGGCGCTCGAAAGGCGTCTGAACAAAAACGTGCTTTTGAACTCACGGACCTTTCCAAGCGCCGCTAGTCCGCCACGCCGCCGCGCAGCGGGTCTTCGCCGTCCAACTCCAAGATGTGCTGGCGCTGGCGGCGGACGCCATCGGCCGGGGCGTCGGCGTCCGGCGCGGGCGTCATCTCCGGCTCCACCGGCTCTCTGTCCTTGCGTTCCATCAGCGTAGGGCTCGCGTGACAAGCTGGGCCGCGCCGACGGTCAGGGCGTCCTCGACGAGGCCGCTGGGGGTCTGACCGAAGCGGCGCAGGGCCTTCATGCGGAAATGGAAGGTGACATAGGCGGCCGCCACCGCCGCGCTGGCCGCGATCGCGCCGCCCAGCAGCATCCTCTTGCGCGGCGCCAAGGCGGCGCCGGTCAGCCCCGCCGTGATAACCCGGGCGGCGACGCCCAGCGGCACGATGCGGTCCGGGGCCGACTTCAGCTTGTCGCCCCACAATTCGCCGGCCGCCAAGGCCTTGGTCCCCGCCGCGACCAGCGGATGGCCCAACAGCCGGGCGGAGGGATTGTTGTCGGCCAGGTGGCCGCCATGCGCGGCCTCGCTGACGGCGGCCAGCGGCGTCATGGAACGGGAACCGGCCGATAGGCCGATGAGCAGGGATCGAAGCATGCGGATCTTCCGTGAGAGGTTCTTGTTCTGAACCCCGGAAGACCCGGTTCGATCCCGCCCTTTAGCCGGCGTCGGCCAGATCCATCGCTCGCGTCGTGCCGGCGATGAAGCCGCCGCCCAGGACGCGTTCTGGATCGGCGGGGTCGTAGAGCACGCAGGCCTGGCCGGGCGCGACGCCTTCCTCGGCGCCGTCGAACAAGACCGCGACCTGGCCATCGCGCGAGCCCAGGCGGCCGGCGACGGGCTCACGGGTCGAACGGACGCGGGCCAGCACCGGCTGGCCGTCCCGCGCGGCGGCCTCCAGGCTGTCCTGGCCGCCCAGCCAGCTACCTTCCTTCAGGGTGAGAGAGGCGGTCAGCAGGGCCTCGCGTGGGCCGACGATGACGTGGCGCTTGTCGGCGTCGATGCGAACCACGAACAGCGGATCACCGACGGCGATGTTCAGGCCGCGGCGCTGGCCGATCGTGTAGCGGGTGACGCCCTCGTGGCGGCCCAGCACGCGACCGTCCAGGTGCACGACGTCGCCCGCTTCCGCGCCTTGCGGACGGATGCGGTCGATGACGGTCGTGTACTTGCCCTCGGGCACGAAACAGATGTCCTGGCTGTCGGGCTTGTCGGCGATGGCCAAGCCCAGGCCGGCGGCGACGGCGCGCACGGTCGGCTTGTCCATGCCGCCCAGCGGAAAGCGCAGGAAGTCCAGCTGGTCGCGCGTGGTGGCGAACAGGAAGTAGCTCTGGTCCTTGGCGGGGTCGGCGGCTCTGCGCAGCTGGGGGCGGTTACTCCCCGCAACGAAGGCGCGCTGCACATAGTGCCCGGTGGCCATGGCCTCGGCGCCCAGGTCGCGAGCCACGTCCAGAAGGTCGCGGAACTTGACGGTCTGGTTGCAGCGCACGCAGGGGATCGGCGTCTCGCCGCGCAGATAGGCGTCGGCGAAGTCTTCGATGACCTGCTCACGGAAACGGCTCTCGTAGTCCAGCACGTAATGTGGAATGCCGATGCGCTCGGCGGCCATGCGGGCGTCCAGGATGTCCTGGCCGGCGCAGCAGGCGCCCTTCTTGGTGATCGCCGCGCCGTGGTCGTAGAGCTGCAGGGTCACCCCGACCACGTCATAGCCGGCGCGGGCCAGCAGGGCGGCGGTGACGGTGGAATCCACGCCACCGGACATGGCCGCGACGATCCGCGTTCCCTCCGGCAGGCCGACGGCCGCGCGCACCTGTTCGACGGCCTTGGCGATCATCGCGTCGGCGTCTTGGGTGGGGGCGGGGGTCAGCAGGTCGGCGTTCATCCGCCGCCATATAGCGCCTGGAGGCCGGTTTTGCGAGGTGAGGCGAGGGCGGCTTGTCGCCGCCCCCTACTTCAGCACGTTCAGCAGCGACGAGGCCTGCAGGCTGGTGAACACCTGGGCCGAGGCCTGGACGGCCAGCTTGGCGGCCTCCAGGCGGGTGACGGCGTCGGCCATATCGACATCGGTGATGCCGCCGACCATGGCCGTCATGGTGTCGGCCTGGTTCGTGAGGTCCGTCTGGGCGCTTTCGAAGCGCTTCTGGGTGACGCCATTCTTGCCCTGGGCGTCGATGACGCCTTTCTGGGCCGCGTCGAAGACCGGCAGCAGGCCCTTCAGGAAGTTGACCTGGGCGTCATCCAGATTGCCGGTGAACGGACCATTGGCGTCGACATAGGCCTGCACCTGCTTGAAGGCCTCGAAGACGTCCGTGCCGATGGCGTCGCCCAGGATGCCGGTCTTGGCGTTGGTCTGCTCGTCGACCCGGTTGGTGGTGATGTACTGGTCGTTCTGGAATAGGTCCGAGGTGATCGGCACGCTGGTCAGGTCGGCCATGGTGGTCGCCGTGGTCGTGGCCGTGTCGGTCTTGGCCCCGGAGAAGACGTAGAGGCCGTTCGACTTTACATTAAGGCCCTGGACCACCTCGCCGAACGCGGCGGTCATCTGCTGCATCAGGGTGGCGGCGCTGCCGGCCGCCAGGGCGTTGGCGATCGCCTCGCGGCCGCTCTGGGTGGCGTTGGCGACGCGGCCCAGGCCGGTGTCCTGCATCTCCAGCCGGTTGCCGACCATCTTGATCTGGTCGACCAGGCCGTTGATCTTGGTCTGTGTGCCGCGCATGGCGGTCAGCATTTCCGCATTCTTGGCGTAGCCCTTGAGGTCGTCGGCGACCTTCTGGCTGGACACCTGCGCGCCGACCTCATTCTGGCGGATCTGCGCGTTCATGAGGTTGGACGTCATGATGTTGTAGTTCTGAACGGTCGAGACGCGGGTCATGGCTTACCCCAGGATTCCGGTGAGCACGTCGAACATGTCCTTGGTCGCCTGGATCAGGCGGGCCGAGGCGTTGAAGGCCTGCTGGTAGGTGGTCAGGTTGATCAGTTCTTCGTCGAGGTTCACGCCTTCTTCCGACTGGCGCTGGCTGTCGACTTCGCTGGACACCGCATCGGCCGCGTCCTTGCGGCTTTCGGCGGTGGCGGACTTGCGGGCGATCGAGCCGGCGAAATCCGAGGCGTAGCGGTTGACGCTCATGCTGACGGCCGACGCGTCGCCGGCGGCCGCGAAGGCGGCGGCGTTGTCGCCGGCCTTGGCCAGTTCCAGCGCGCCACGACCGTCGCCGATCGCCAGGGCGGCGCTGCCGCCGACGATCTGGGTCAGGTCCAGCTTGGCGAAGGGCACCAGCTTGGGGTTGGCGTCCATTTCCTTGGAGACGAAGAACTTCTCGCCGCGGGTGCTGCGCTCGGCCGGGCCGATGCCGAAGAGCTGGCTGGCCGAAGGGCCGCCGACGCCACGCTCGGTCGTGTCGGCGACGACCGACATGGTCACCGGCGTCGTGTTGTTCGACACGAAGTTGATCTGACCCTTGTCGGTCATCGAGAACACGCCGTACAGGCCCGTGCCGTTGGCCCGCGAGTTCAGGGCGTCCAGCATGTCCTGCATCGTGCCGCCCGGTGGCGGAGCGACGGTGATGTCGCGGATGCGGCCGCCCTCGATGTCGGTCAGGCGGATGGTCATGGCGCCCGACGTGAAGCCGTGCGCGTCCGACGGCGTCAGGCCGGTTTCGTACGGCGAATAGCCGTTGGTGCGGACGATGTCGTTCAGCCCGAAATAGTGGCTGAAGCCCTTGCCGGCCTTGGTCGCCGGGGTGGTCGCGTCGTCGGCGATGGCCACGCCCAGGCCGCCCGAGCCGCTGATGCTCAGCGCGCCGCTCGAGAACCCGGCCGAGCCCTGGGCGCCCAGGGCGGTGTTCAGCTGGGTCATGAAGTCGGCGCTGGTGAACGCCGGGCCGCCGCCGCCATTGACGCTCATCGTGCCGGCGTCGAAGTCGATATCGATGCGGCGCTGAATGACGCCGCTGGAGTCGGTCAGGGCGATGGTCGTCTTGCCGGTGAAACCGGTGATCGCCGCCTGGGCGTCCAGGCCGGTGTCGCGGCCGTTCAGGCTGGTCGGGGCCGGCACCGACGAGGAGGCGTTGGAGGCGCGGTTGATCTCTTCCGCCGCGCGCGAGGTGAACTCGCCCAGCTGGTCGGACAGGTTGACCAGGTCGACGTTGCGAACGTCCAGCAGGCCCCTGATCTCGCCGCTGGTGATGTTCAGCGGGGTGGGCTGCACGGAGCCGTTGGCCAGCTGCACCGTCAGGTAGCCGGTGGCGGTGGGCGAGGTCTGGTAGGTCAGCTTGGCCGCGCCGTCGCCGGCCAGGGGCAAGCCTTCGGTCGAACGCACGTACACGCCGCCCAGGGTGCGGGGCGTGATCTGGACGTTCATCATCTGCGAAAGTTCGTCGATCAGGCCGCTCTGGACGTTCTCGGCGCCAGTGGCGTCGGCTCCGGCGACCTTGGCGCGGGTGATGTCGGTGTTCAGGCCGTCGATCTGGCTCAGCAGGTCATTGACCCGGTTGACGTCGGCGGAGATGCGGGTGTCGGCGTCCTTGCCCAGCTTGGACAGCGAGGAGGTGATGCGGCTGGACTCGCTGAGGAAGTCGTCGACACGAGTCAGGGCCTGGGTGCGCAGCAGGGACGAGGATGGGTCGTCCTGAGCCGAGGAGAAGGCCGCGAAGACGTCGTCCAAGGTCTTGAAGAAGCTGGTCTCGCCGCTGGGATCGCCGAACAGCTGCTGGGCGCTGTTCAGCGTGGTGGCGACGGCGGAGGCCCGGCCGTTGTCGGAGGCGGCGTTCAGGCTGGCTGACTGCAGGAAGCGGTCGGTCGCGCGCTTGATGGCGTCGATGCTGACGCCCACCCCCATGCCGTTGGACAGCAGGTTGGACTGGCTGACCGTCTTGCGAACGTAGCCGGTGGTGTTGACGTTGGCGATGTTGTCCGACGTGACGCGCAGACCCGTCTGCGCGGCCATCATGCCGGACGTCGCCGTGCTCATGATCGCATTCAGCGACATGCGGTAACCTCCATAAGCTCGGCAAACCGCGCAGCACACGGCGCGACCTTGCCCGGCGAAACTTGCCGAGCCGCGGTGGGGATCAGCCCCTGTTGAAATGCCAAGCCATTGAAATTCAAGGCGATATGTTCCGGTGGTCGGAAATTCGACAAGGGACTATGCGCAATTAGGGCGCCAACTGGCCCGGGGGCGCCCTTGCGACGCGCCGACGCGGCAACACACGTCCTTCATGACCCTTGGGACTCGGCAAAAAGCGCCGCACGGGGAGCGATTTTGCTTCGTAAACAAGGGATTAAACCGAACAAAATCATACGCTTGAGCGCGATTTTCCGAGTTGGCCCGACCGTTGCTCAGAGGGAGGCGAACAAGGCGTGTTCGTCATGGACCGCCGCCGAGCCCGAGCAACGACTGCGAATGACCGCGATCGCCGCCCCCACCGCCGCTCTTCCCGCCGCGCCGACCCCGGCCGTGAGCGCCAAGTCGTCCAACGACGGCTTTGACGCACTGCTGGCCATCGCCGGCAAGGACGACGAGGCGCCCGCGCCGCGTCCCTCGCGTACGGAAGCCAAGAGCGACGCCAAGGACGATCGCCGCGAAGACCGCGACGTCAAGGCCGACAAGCCCGCTCGCGCCGACGCCAAGACCGACGCCCGCGCCGCCGACCGCGCTGACGCCGCTCAGGACGCCAAGGCCGACGCCGCCGACAAGGCAGCCGATCGGGCCGCCGACCGGGCCGAGGCCAGCAAGGACGCCAAGACCGACGCCGCCGGCGACAAGACCACCGACAAGAGCGCGGATGGCGACGCCAAGACCGAGGTCTCGGACAAGGACGCCGGCGAGGTCGACGCGACGCAAGCCGCCGCCCAGGCCGCCGCCACCCTGATCGCCGCGATGACCGCCCCCGTGCAAGCCCCGGTCCAGGCCGAGCCGACCACCGACGCCCAGCCGGTCGTCGACGTCGCCGAGACGGCCGCCGACCAGGTCGCCGACTTCGCCGCGGTGGTCGACGCCGCCCAGACCCAGACGGTCGCCGCGCCGGCCGCCCAGACGGCTCAAGCCGCTCAGACGGTCCCGGCCACCGCGCCGGCGATCGCCCAGCCCGTCCAGGCTCAAGCCCAGCCGGTCCAGGCCCAGCCGACCGTGACGACCGCCCAGGCCGCCGTCGCGCCGGAAGGCCAAGCCGTCGACGCCGCCGCCCTTGAGGCCCTGACCCAGCTCGCGAGCCAGGACGCGACGCCGGTCGTCGCCGAGGACGTCGCCGCGCCGAAGGCCGCCGAGACCAAGACCGCCGACACGACCAAGACGGCCGAGGCTCCGAAGGCCGCCGACGCTCAAGCCGCCGCTCCGACCCTGGCGCCGGCCGCGCCGGTCGCCGCCCCGGTGATCGAAGCCAAGGTCGTCGCCGAGGCCGCTCCGGCCATCGCCGCTGACGTCGTCGCGCCGGAAGCCGCCGCCGTCGTCGCTGACGCCGCCGCCGAGACGATCGCGCCGGAAGCCGCCAAGACGACCAAGACCGCCGAAGCGCCGAAGGCCGCGCCGACCGCGCTGGCCGCCCAGGCTCAAGCCGCCGACGCCGTCGCCGTCGAGACCGCCCAGGCCGTGACCGCCGTCGCCGCCGGCAATGGGGGCGAGACGTCGACCGACGCCAAGGGCTCGGACGCCAACGCCACGACGATCGCTACGGTCGACGCGCCAGCCGCCGCCGCCATCGACACCAACGCCCTGGCCACGCCGGCTCCGCTGGCTCAGGCTCCGGCCGCCAACGCCTCGGCGCCGGCCGCCGCGCCGGCCCCGGTGCGCGGTTCGCCCGAAACGGTCGCGGCCCTGTCGGCCGAGATCATCAAGAAGGCCGACGCCAAGGCGACGCGCTTCGACGTGACCCTGACCCCGGACAACCTGGGCAAGGTCGACGTGCGCATCGAGATCGGCCGCGACGGTTCGATGACCGCCTCGATGAAGTTCGACACGGTCCACGCCGCCCAGGAACTGCGCGGCAAGGCCAACGAACTGCGCCAGGCCCTGGCCGACGCCGGCTTCACCGTGTCGGACAACGGCCTGTCGTTCGACGTCTCCAGCCAGAACAACGGCCAGAATTCCAACCCCTTCCTCGCGTTCCAGGATTTCGGCGACCAGGGCCAGCGCGCCTTCTCGGGACGCGCGTTCCAGTCCGCCCTGACCGGCGAGGAAGACATCATCATCACCCCCGAACTGCTGCCCGGTCTGAAGACGACCGCCGACAGCGGTCTGGACATCCGGATCTAGGAAAGAACCGCGCCATGGCCACCGCCGTCTCTTCGCAGAACACCTCGTCGGTCCTCGACAAGATCAACAACTCGCGCACGTCGCTCGCCAACAACGAGCAGACGTTCCTGAAGCTGCTGACCACGCAGCTGAAGAACCAGGACCCGCTGTCGCCCACCGACACGACCCAGATGACCCAGCAGATCACGTCGATGACCGGCGTCGAGCAGCAGTTGGTCACGAACGACCTGCTGGCCGCCCTGGTCGGCATGAACACCGGCACGGGTCTGTCGGAAGGCGTCAACATGATCGGCAAGCAGGTCACCGCCACCACCGACAACTCGACCCTGAAGGACGGCAAGGCCACCTTCACCTGGAGCCAGCCGGGCGCCTCGTCCTCGCTGACCGTGGAAGTGAAGAACGCCGCCGGCAAGGTCATCCGCACCCTGACGCCGGACGACCAGAAGAGCGGCGCCCACACCCTGACCTGGGACGGCAAGGATGACGCCGGCGCCCAGATGGAAGATGGCGGCGTCTACACGATCAACGTCATCGCCAAGGGCGCGGACGGCAAGGAAATCAAGGCCACGAACGTCAAGGGGCGCACCGAAGGCGTGGTCACCGCCGTCGATAACGCGTCGGGCACGCCGCAAGTCATCGTCGATGGCAAGGCCATCCCCGTCGACAACGTCATCGGCATCACCGCCGCCGCCATCAAGGACACCGAGGCGGACAAAGAAGCCGCTTAATCTCCTACCGCCTCATTCTCCTATCGAACGGGCGTCAGAAAGACGCCGACGCGGTCCCCGGAAGACGGTCTTCCCCCGGACCCAAACGCAAACAGCGCTGAACCCTTCGAACCCCATTTAGAAGCAGGAATTCAGTCATGAGCATCAACAGCGCCATGCTCGCCGGCGTCTCCGGTCTGATCGCGAACTCGTCGGCCCTGGCCGCGATCTCGGACAACATCGCGAACGTCAACACCGTCGGCTACAAGCGTTCGACCTCGAACTTCTCGACCCTGGTCACCTCGGGTTCGAAGAACCAGACCTACAGCGCCGGTGGCGTCAAGGCCCAGACGCACCAGTTCATCAGCCAGCAGGGCCTGACCCAGTCGACGACGTCGAACCTGGATCTGTCGATCTCGGGCTCGGGCTTCTTCGTCGCCACGGAAAAGCCGGAAGGCCTGACCGCGACCGACACCCGCTCGTTCACCCGCGCCGGTTCGTTCCAGCTGGACAGCCTGGGCTACCTGCGCAACGACGCCGGCCTGTACCTGCAAGGCTGGCTGGCCGATCCGGTCAGCGGCATGATCACGCCCGACCCGTCGGACCTGATGCAGCTGTCGTCGATCAATGTCGGCACGGTCGGCGGCACCGCCGAGAAGACCACCCGTGTCGGCGTCAACGCCAACCTGCGCTCGGAACAGCCGGTCGCCGCCGCCGTCTCGTACAAGGTCGGCACCGCCGGCTCGCCGTCGAAGACGAACGTGATGGACAACGCCGCGCCGCCGGTCAGCCACGACTATGACGTCGTCTACAGCTCGACCGGCAAGGCCAACCCGATCACGCCGGGCGGCAATTCCGAATACCAGGTCGACATCAAGGAAAACGGCGTCATCGTCGCCACCGGCGTCATCGGCTACGACGCCACCGGCGCCATCGCCACCTCGACCCTGGACTTCAAGGGCGCCTCGCCGGTCGCCGGCAGCCTGACGACCACGCGCATCAACGGCACGGACACCGTGACCCTGGCCGACCTGGGCATCGTCGGCAATCCGTCCGGCGACGACTTCGACGCCAAGGCCGGTAAGCTGTACGATCCGTCGACCTGGTCGATGTCGGACTACGCCAAGGACAGCACCAAGGGCGTGAAGCCGGACTTCGAGATCCAGATCCCGCTGTCGGACTCCAAGGGCGGCCAGCGCACCGTCACGCTGTCGCTGCTGAAGGCCCCCGGCCCGAACCAATGGTATGCCGAACTGCGCGCCAAGCCGGGCGATCTGGCCAACAACGGCAACGGCCTGATCAGCTCGGGCATCGTCGAGTTCACCACGGACGGCAAGCTGAAGGACACGGGCACCCTGTTCGGCACCAGCAGCCCGACCTCGATCTCGATCGCCGCGTCGGGCACCGCCGTCGATCCTCTGAACCCGAACGCGCCGATCTGGGCCGACGCTCTGGGCATCGACACGCAGGACGTCCAGATCGACCTGGCCAGCGCCGCCGGCGGCCTGACCCAGTACAACAGCCAGTCGGTCGTCCAATCGGTTAACACCAACGGTACGGCCTTCGGTAACCTGACCAATATCGAGGTGGACGAGGACGGCTACGTCTCGGCGATCTTCGACAACGGCGTCACGCGCCGGATCGCGCAGGTCGCCGTCGCCACCTTCTCGAACCCGAACGGCCTGAAGGGCGTCAACGGCAATGCTTATCGCGTCACCAACGAAAGCGGCACCTATAGCCTGAAGGCTCCGGGCTCCGGCGGCGCCGGTTCTCTGGCTCCGTCGACCCTGGAAGCTTCGACTGTCGATCTGTCGACGGAGTTTACGGGCCTGATCACCACCCAGCGTGCTTACTCGGCCTCGTCGAAGATCATCACGACCGCCGATCAGATGCTGGAAGAGCTTCTGAATATTAAGCGCTAATCATAGGGATTAACGCTCTTTAATTCTTGTGTTTCACATCGAGACACTACGGACTGCTAAAGGAGCCACTCTGTTCAGGCATCTTTTACTATTGGGATTAAGCCGCTGTTATTAGGCGGCGCCTATAGTGGCCTTCAACAGTGATGGTTGTGGGAAAGGCGTAAAGCCATGTTGCAACAGCAGCGCACGAACAGCCGGGGTGAAAAGTACGTTATCGGTCCGACCGGTGCGCCTCTGACTCTCTCCGACTTGCCGCCGCCGGAAACCCAGCGTTGGGTGATCCGTCGTAAAGCCGAGGTCGTGGCCGCCGTCCGCGGGGGTCTGCTCTCGCTCGACGAGGCTTGTGATCGTTACAAGCTGACCAACGAGGAATTCCTCGCTTGGCAGCAATCGATCGACCGGCACGGTCTGGCGGGTCTGCGGACCACGCGGATCCAGCAGTACCGTTAAGGCCCGGCTCGTTAAGAGCCGGAAGGGGTGCGTTAATATGACTACCCCGGACGACCCTGAAAATCCCCCAGGGCCTTGCGCCTCAAGGGTTTGAAGACGTTCAGCGGCCGCTTCCGAAAGGGGGCGGCCGCGACGTTTTGGCGCCTCCGCCGGGCCCTTCCGGGGGCAAATATAAACGCCTCGTTTACCTTGTACTGGGTAAATCCTGCCTACCGACGGGTGGTTCTCGTTCGCCTGTCGGTCGCTCTCCTCGAGGAGGGCGCTTGGGATCAAGGGTGAGGCTTCGTGGAAAGCTTTCTGGGTTCGATCAAGCAGTTCGGCGTCGGGCGTCTCGCCGCGATGCTCGGCGTGGGCGCCGGCGTCGTCGCGGTCCTGGTGGCCCTGGTCATGTTCATGGGCAAGGAGCCCAATGAGCTGCTGTATTCGAACCTTGACCTTAAGGAAGCCTCCGAGGTCACCGCCGCCCTGGACCAGGCCGGCATCAAGTATGAAGCCAAGGGCGACGGCTCGACGATCATGGTGGCGCGCGACAAGGTCGCCAGCGCCCGCCTGATGGTCGCCGGCAAGGGCCTCGTGAGCTCGGGCTCGATCGGCTATGAAATCTTCGACGGCAACAACGCGCTGGGTCAGACCGACTTCGTCCAGCAGCTGAACCGTCAGCGCGCTCTGCAGGGCGAGCTGGAGCGCACGATCAAGGCCATGCAGGGCGTCAACAGCGTCCGCGTCCATCTCGTGCTGCCCAAGCGCCAGCTGTTCGAGGAAGACGCCGAGCAGCCGTCGGCCGCCGTGACCATCGGCGTTGGCGCTCGCGAGCCCTCGTCGGAAATGGTCCGCGCCATCCAGAACCTGGTCTCGTCGTCGGTCCCGAACATGAAGGCCGAGAAGGTCGCGGTCATCGACCAGCACGGCAAGACCCTGTCGGCTCCGTCGGACGACACCCTGGCCGGCAAGGTGGCCCAGGACCGCCGCAGCGAGGCCGAGGCTCGCATCGCCAAGACCGTCAAGGACATGATCGAAGGCGTGCTGGGCCCGGGCAAGGCCCGCGTCAACGTCACCGCCGACATCGACCTGGACCGCGTCACGACCCAGGAAGAGAAGTTCGATCCGGATGGCCAGGTCATCCGCTCGGAGAGCTCCAACGAGTCGGGTAGCTCGGAGACCAAGAACGACGACAATTCGGGCGTCACCGCCACCTCGAACGTGCCCGGTCAGGGCGCCAACGCCGGCTTCCAGCAGCTGGGCTCGCGGTCGAACGAGAACGGCACTGTCACCAACTACGAGATCTCCAAGTCGGTCACCACGACCGTCCAGGAGCCCGGCACGATCAAGAAGGTCGCCGTGGCCGTGGCCATCGACGGGATCACCGCGCCGATGGGCAAGGACGGCAAGCCGGGCGCCTACACCCCGCGCAGCGCCGAGGAGATCCGTCAGATCGAAGAGCTGGTGAAAACCGCCGTCGGCTATGACGCCCAGCGGGGCGACCAGGTGAAGGTCACCAACATCAAGTTCCCGCAACCCGAGGATCAGGGCCTGGAGAAGCAAGGCCTGCTGGCGGGCTTCGACAAGAACGACATCATGCGCTTCGCCGAACTGGGCATCCTGGGCGTCGTGGCCCTGCTGGTCCTGATGTTCGCGGTCCGTCCGTTCATCAAGAACCTGTCGACCCCCGCGCCGGCTCCGATGGCCCTGGCCGGCCCCGGCCAGCCGGTGACCCGCCTGGTCACGCTGTCGGATGGCACCCAGCAGCAGGTCGTGGTCGACCAGGCGGGCGAGGCGATCGCCATCGCCGGCCCCACCGGCAGCGACATCGACTCGCGGATCGACATCGCCAAGATCGAAGGGCAAGTTAAGGCCTCGTCGATCAAGCGGGTTTCCGAGTTCGTCGAAAAGCACCCCGACGAGTCGGTCGCCATTCTCCGTAACTGGCTGCACGAGTCGACCTGATGGCCATGAAACTCGCCGTCAACGATATCAAGAACCTCTCGGGGCCGGAAAAGGCCGCTATCGTTCTGCTGGCGCTTGGCGAAGATCACACCAAGATCTGGGAAGCCCTGGACGACGAGGAGATCAAGGAAGTCTCCCAGGCCATGGCCGGCCTCGGCACGGTCTCGGCCAGCGTGGTCGAGGACCTGCTGGTCGAGTTCGTCTCGGGCATGAGCTCGACTGGCGCGATCATGGGCTCCTACGAGCAGACCCAGCGCCTGCTGGCGTCGTTCATGCCGCAGGAGAAGGTCGACGCCCTGATGGAAGAGATCCGCGGTCCGGCGGGTCGAACCATGTGGGACAAGCTCGGCAACGTGAACGAGGCCGTGCTCGCCAACTATCTGAAGAATGAATACCCGCAGACCGTCGCGGTGGTGCTGTCCAAGGTGAAGTCCGACCACGCCGCGCGCGTGCTGGCGTGCTTGCCGGAAGACTTCGCCCTGGAGTGCGTCACCCGCATGCTGCGCATGGAGCCGGTGCAGCGCGAGATCCTCGACAAGATCGAGATGACCCTGCGCACCGAGTTCATGTCGAACCTGGCGCGCACGTCCAAGCGCGACAGCCACGAGATGATGGCCGAGATCTTCAACAACTTCGATCGTCAGACCGAAGCCCGCTTCATCGCGGCCCTGGAAGAGCGCAATCGCGAGGCGGCCGAGCGCATCCGCGCCTTGATGTTCGTCTTCGAGGACCTGTCGAAGCTGGACCCGGGCGGCATCCAGACCCTGCTGCGCGGCACGCCGAAGGAACAGCTGGCCCTGGCCCTGAAGGGCGCCTCGGACAAGCTGCGCGAAATGTTCTTCTCGAACATGTCGGAGCGCGCGGCCAAGATCATGCGCGAGGACATGGACAGCATGGGCCCAGTGCGTCTGAAGGACGTCGATGCGGCCCAGGTCGGCATGGTCCAGGTCGCCAAGGACCTGGCCGCCAAGGGCGAGATCATGCTGGCCGGCAGCGGCGGCGACGACGAGTTGATCTACTGAGGAGGATGGCATGAACGACACCCCTCACCGCAGGTTCGACTTCGGCACCGTCTTCGACGACCGCGGCGGCGTCGCCTACACCCCACCGAAGGTCAAGAAGTCCTTCACGGCCGAAGAGGTCGAGGCCGCGCGCCAGCAGGGCTTCCAGGATGGCGAGCGTTCGGCCGTGGCCCGCGCCGAGCAGGAAGCCGCCCACGCCCTCCGCGAGGTCGGCCAGGCCGTGCAGCAGGCTTTCGAGGGCCTGACCCACGTGGCGCACGAGCACCGCGAAGGCTCGGCCATGCTGGCCCTGGCCTGCGCCCGCAGGATCGCCGACGCGGCTCTGCACCACTTCCCCGAGGCCCCCGTCGCGGCGGCGCTCGAAGCCCTGGCCCGAGAGGTCGAGGCCCAACCGCGCATCTTCGTCCGGGTGTCGCCCGAGCTGGAAGAGCGCACTCAGAATGCGCTGGAGCACGTGGCGACCCAGATCGGCTACGAGGGCCAGATCGTGGCCCGCGCCGACGGCGGCATGGCTCCCGCGGCCTTCACTTTCGACTGGGGCGATGGCCGCGCGGCCTTCGATCCAGAAGGCGCCGCCCAGCGCGTCGCCGAGGCGCTGGAGGCGGCGATCGCCGCCGAAGGCCTCCACGCCGAACCCATGTTCTCTTGAAAAGGCTGACCTAAGATGGCCGAAGACAATCTCCCGCTCGACGAATTCGGAGGCGCCATGCTGGCCTCCGAGATGCCGGTCGAGATCAGCGACAAGACCGCTTCCGACCTGGCGCCGGTCTTCGACGTGCCGGTCAATATCTCGGCTGTTCTGGGGCGCGCGCACATGTCCGTGGCGCAGCTGCTGCAGCTGGGCCAGGGTTCGATCCTGGAGCTGGACCGCAAGGTCGGCGAGGCGATCGACATCTACGTCAACAACCGCCTGGTCGCCCGGGGCGAGGTCGTCGTCGTCGACGAGCGCCTGGGCGTGACCATGACGGAAATCATCAAGGACGGCGACCAGGGCTAAGCCGCCCTGTGTCCGAAGGAGTGTAGAACATGCGGCTTCTCGTCGTCGGAAAACTGAACGGACAGCTCTCGGTCGCCGTGAAAATGGCGATGAACGCGGGGGCCAAGGTCTCGCACGTCGAAACACCGGAACAGGCGACCAACGCGCTGCGCGCGGGGCAGGGCGCCGACCTCCTGATGGTCGACTACTCGCTCGACATCGCCAGCCTGATCGCGGCCAACGAGGCCGAGCGGATGCGGGTGCCGGTGGTGGCCTGCGGCGTCGACGCCGATCCGATCCGCGCCGCCGCCGCCATCAAGGCCGGCGCCAAGGAATTCATCCCGCTGCCGCCGGACGCCGAGCTGATCGCCGCCGTGCTGGCCGCCGTGACCGACGACGAAAAGCCGATGGTCGTCCGCGACCCGGCCATGGAGCAGGTCCTCAAGCTGGCCGACCAGGTCGCGCCGTCGGAGGCCTCGATCCTGATCACCGGCGAAAGCGGTTCGGGTAAGGAGGTCATGGCCCGCTACGTCCATGGCAAGTCTCGCCGGGCCAAGGCGCCGTTCATCTCGGTCAACTGCGCCGCCATCCCCGAGAACCTGCTGGAAAGCGAGCTGTTCGGCCATGAGAAGGGCGCCTTCACCGGCGCCATGGCCCGCCGCATCGGCAAGTTCGAGGAAGCCGACGGCGGCACCCTGCTGCTGGACGAAATCTCGGAAATGGACGTGCGTCTGCAGGCCAAGCTGCTGCGCGCCATCCAAGAGCGCGAGATCGACCGCGTCGGCGGCTCCAAGCCGGTCAAGGTCAACATCCGCATCCTGGCCACGTCCAACCGCGACCTGGCGCAGTCGGTGAAGGACGGCGTCTTCCGCGAAGACCTGCTCTACCGCCTGAACGTCGTGAACCTGCGCCTGCCGCCGCTGCGCGAGCGTCCGGGCGACGTGCTCAGCCTGTGCGAGTTCTTCGTCAAGAAGTACTCGGCCGCCAACGGCATGCCGGAGAAACCGATCTCGGCCGAGGCCAAGCGCCGCCTGCTGGCCCATCGCTGGCCGGGCAACGTCCGCGAGCTGGAAAACGCCATGCACCGCGCGGTGCTGCTGTCGACCGGTCCGGAGATCGAGGAATTCGCCATCCGCCTGCCGGATGGCCAGCAACTGGCTCCCGCGCCGTCGCCGGACGTCCAGGTGGCCCGCGGCGCCCAGATGGCCGCCGACGCCGTTTCGCGCACTTTCGTGGGGTCGACCGTGGCTGAAGTCGAACAGAAGCTGATCATCGACACCCTGGAGCACTGCCTGGGCAACCGCACCCACGCCGCCAACATCCTGGGTATCTCGATCCGCACCCTGCGCAACAAGCTGAAGGAGTATGGCGACGCTGGCGTGCCCGTGCCGCCGCCGCAAGGGGGCGTGGGCGCCGCGGCCTAAAGGGTCAACATGTCGCGGCGCCGCGACCATCCGTCCGGCGCCGAACATGGCTAATTCTCGTTAAGGAGATGGCGGCGGACCGCAAATCGCTCCAAGCGCTGGTCTAGCTAGACACTTCAACGGCTCCAAGGTTTCGCATGGCTGACGCCGCCGCCCCGACCGCTCGATCCGTACCCAGCGCCAAGTCGCTGCTGGACGGCTTCCTGCGCGGCGAAATGGGCTTGGCCCTGGGCGTCGTCGGCATCATCGTGCTGCTGATCCTGCCGGTCCCGCCGATCCTGCTGGATCTGCTGCTGGCCATTTCGCTGACCGGATCCGTGCTGATCCTGATGACGGCGATCCTGATCAAGCGGCCGCTGGAATTCACCTCGTTCCCGACCGTGCTGCTGGTGGCGACCCTATATCGCCTGGGCCTGAACGTCGCCTCGACCCGCCTGATCCTGGGCCACGGCCAGGAAGGCACCGGCGGGGCCGGCGCGGTCATCGAGGCCTTCGGTCACCTGATGATGCAAGGCAACTTCGTCATCGGCGTGATTGTCTTCATCATCCTGGTGGTGGTGAACTTCATGGTCGTCACCAAGGGTTCGGGCCGGATCGCCGAAGTCGCCGCCCGCTTCACCCTGGACGCCATGCCTGGCAAGCAGATGGCCATCGACGCCGACCTGTCGACCGGCCTTATCGACCAGGACATGGCCAAGCTCCGCCGTAAGGAACTGGAGCAGGAAAGCACGTTCTTCGGCGCCATGGACGGCGCCAGCAAGTTCGTGAAGGGCGACGCGATCGCCGGCCTGATCATCACCGGCATCAACGTAGTCGGCGGCATCATCATCGGTGTCGTGCAGCACAAGATCCCGATCGGCGAGGCCGCGTCCTCGTACACGATCATGACCATCGGTGACGGCCTGGTCAGCCAGATCCCGGCCCTGATCATCTCGATCGCCGCCGGTATGGTCGTGTCGAAGGCCGGCGTCGAAGGTTCGGCCGACAAGGCGCTGATGACCCAACTGGGCATGAACCCGGCGGGCCTGGGCATGGTCTCGGCCTCGGCCGGCGTCATCGCCCTGATCCCGGGCATGCCGATCATTCCGTTCGCGGTGCTGTCGCTGGGCGCGGGGGCCTTGGCCTACAAGCGCATCCAGGACGCCAAGAAACCAAAGCCCATAGACCCGGCCGCGCTCGAGGCGGCCAACGCCGCGCCGGCCGAGGCCGAGGAAGAGCCGATCAGCGCCTCGCTGGCCATCGACGACGTCAAGATCGAGCTGGGCTACGGCCTGCTGACCCTGATCAACGACCTGGACGGCCGCAAGCTGACCGACCAGATCCGCGCCCTGCGCAAGACCCTGGCCGGCGAGTTCGGCTTCGTCATGCCGCCGGTGCGGATCCTCGACAACATGCGCCTGGCCAACCAGGGCTACGCCATCCGCATCAAGGAAATGGAAGCCGGCGCCGGCGAAGTGCGCCTGGGCAGCCTGATGGCCATGGACCCGCGTGGCGGCCAGGTCGAGCTGCCCGGCGAGCACGTCCGTGAGCCCGCCTTCGGCCTGCCGGCGACCTGGATCGCCGACGACCTGCGCGAGGAGGCCACCTTCCGCGGCTACACGGTCGTTGATCCGGCCACGGTGCTGACCACGCACCTGACCGAGATCCTCAAGGAGAACATGGCCGACCTGCTGTCCTATGCCGAGGTGCAGAAGCTCCTGAAGGAGATGCCCGAGGCGCAGCGCAAGCTGGTCGACGATCTGATCCCCTCGACCGCCACGGCCACCACGGTCCAGCGCGTTCTGCAGTCGCTGCTGAAGGAGCGCGTCTCGATCCGCGACCTGCCGCAGATCCTGGAGGGCATCGGCGAGGCCGCCCCGCACACCGCCTCGGTCACCCAGCTGGTCGAACAGGTCCGCGCCCGCCTGGCTCGCCAGCTGTGCTGGGCCAATCGCGGCGACGACGGCGCCCTGCCGATCATCACGCTGTCGGCCGACTGGGAGCAGGCCTTCGCCGAAGCCCTGATCGGTCCCGGCGACGACAAGCAGCTGGCCCTGCCGCCTTCGCGCCTGCAGGACTTCATCCGCGGCGTCCGCGACAGCTTCGAACGCGCCGCCTTGGCTGGCGAAGCGCCCGTCCTGCTGACCAGCCCCGGCGTGCGCCCCTATGTCCGCTCGATCATCGAGCGCTTCCGCGGCCAGACCGTGGTCATGAGCCAGAACGAAATCCACCCCCGCGCGCGCCTGCGCACGGTGGGGATGGTCTAAAACGCCTCCGCAGTCGCAAAAACTTCATCGATATGTCGCATTAGGGAGGGGCAGGTTGCTCTTTCCCATGGTGCTGTTTTGCATCCCAAGTTTATCCCCCTCGTCGCGCTCGGCGCGGCGGGCGCCTGCCTGCTTTCGTCGCCTGTTTTCGCGCAAGACGCGCTGAGCCCCGAAGACCTCGCCGCCCTGCGCGCCGAGATCGCGGGGCTGAAGGCCCAGGTGCAGCGCCTGGAGGGCCGCGTGGACGCGGCGAGCGGCCTCCAGCGCACCGCGCCGCCGGCGGCGGCTCCCGCTCCGGCTAAACCCGCGACCACCGAGATCGCTTGGAAGGGCTCGCCGCTGATCTCGGCCAGCGGCGGGCGCGGCTTCAAGGCCAAGGGGCGGATCCAAGCCGACCTCGGCCATGTCGACGCGCCGAGCGGGCTCGCCGACCGGGGCCTGGGCACGGCGACCGAGATGCGTCGCATCCGCCTGGGCGCGGAGGGCGGCCTGGGCGTGGGCATTGGCTACAAGCTCGAGCTTGAGCTCTCTGACAACGCCGTCGACCTGGTCGACACCTTCGTCACCTACAAGACCGGTCCCTGGCTGCTGGCCCTGGGCAACCAGAACCAGTTCCAGTCGCTGGACGAGCTGACCGGCGACACCTCGGGCTCGTTCATGGAGCGGGCGGCCTTCACCGACGCCTTCGCGTTCGAGCGGCGGCTGGGGCTGTCGGCGCAGTATGAAAAAGGGTCCTGGCTAGCCCAGGCGGGTCTTTTCGCGGACGACATCACCGCCCTGTCCAACGCCAACGACGGTCCGGTGGGCGGCGACGAGAACAACAGCTACGGCCTGGACGGCCGGGTGGTCTATGCGCCCAAGATCGGCAAGACCCAGTGGCACCTGGGCGGCTCGGCCCACTGGCGTGATCTTGGACGGGTGGGCGACACCGCGACCCGCTACCGCCAGCGGCCTTATCTGCACACCAGCAACAGCCGGCTGATCGGCACGCGGGCCCTGGAGGCGCGGCAGGAGACCCACTACGGTCTGGAGACGGCGTTCGTGCGCGGGCGCTGGCACGGCGTGGCCGAGACCCACTGGCTGGACGCCGCGCTGAAGACCGGGCCGGAGGCGCGCTTCTTCGGCGGCTATGCCGAGCTCGGCTATTTTCTGACCGACGACACGCGCGGCTACAAGAGCGGCGTCTTCGACCGCGCCAAGCCCAGGACGCCGTTGGGCGCCGGCGGCCTCGGAGCGCTGCAGGTGAACCTCCGCTACGACTATCTGGACCTGAACGACCGGGGCGTTGTCGGCGGCCAGCAGGACGCCTGGCTGGCTGCGCTGCTCTGGCAGCCGGTCGAGTATCTACGGTTCAACCTCAACTACGGGATCCTGGCCTACCAGGACGCCACGCCGTTGCCGAACGGCGACCGCGACTATACCGCCAAGGTCGCCGGGGCGCGGATGGAGCTCGACTTCTAGGCGGCCGCCGGTCTGCCTGCCGGACGATATTTTTCCGCGTCCGAGGTGAACTCGGCATGGCCGTACCGCGCCAGCTGGCGCTTCAGCTTGGCGACCAGGTGGGCGTCGGCGAGGTCGGAGACGCCGGGGACATTCCGCGCCAGGCGGTAGGCCATCAACTGGCTGGTCACCAGCAGGGCGACCAGACCAAACATCATGAAGTCGCGCGGCCCGATCTCGACACCCATGCGGCGAGCGGCCGCGACGTCGCCGTTCATGAAGTTGCGCAGGAAGAACACCTTCGAGAACCGCCGCTCGACCTTGTCGAACAGCCGGTTCTCCGGTCGCTCGTCGGGCGGCAGGTAGGCGTTCAGCGTGGCGCGGACCAGCTCGCCGCAGGTGGCGTCGTCGAAGCCGGCGCGCAGGGTGCCGCTGCGGGCGTTCATGGTGTCGACCACGCCTTGCGGCGTGTCGGCCAGCAGATCCTCGGGCAGGCCCAGCAGGAAGCAACGATAGCGGGCCAGCTCGACCTTGGCGCGCTCCTCGGGCGTGAAGGTCTTCCGGCCCTGGCCGACGATCTTGTAGCTCATCAGGAAGATCGGGATCAGGCCGGCGGGCATCTGGTCGACCTGCGGGATCGGGACGCCATAGACACGCACGTCCCAGCGGTCAGAGCGCTTCAGGGCGTTGAACCGCACCATCGAGTGCATCAGCCGCACCATGGCCGCGGCGCGGAAGCCGGCTCCGTGACGCTCCAGCGAGCCCGGCAGCAGGGTGGTGGTGAAGAAGGTCGCCGTCTCGTTCACCCGCCGCGCGGCCGTGTCGCTGGACAGGGTCCCGGTCAGGGCCATCGGCAGGGCGGCGTACTTGTTCATGAAGGTGGCGATGAACGCGCCCCGGATCGCGAAGGGGCCGAGATTGGCGGCGGCGTTGCGGTCCAGGCGTTGGCCTTCGCGAACCAGGTCCATGTCCAGCCAGTCCGGGACGCGCTCCATGTCGGCGATGAACGCGGCCAGTTCCGGCGGGGCGTCGGGCACGGCTGAGATGCCCTGTTCGCAGGCCGTGGTCAGCATCTGGATCAGCGGCCGGAAGCCGTACTTTGGCATCAGGGCCGCATAGGCGTCGGCCACCACGTCGCCCAGCATGGTGTAGGCCTTGATCAGGGCGACCTTGTCGGCATCCAGATCGCGCAGGCGCGGCGCCACGCTGGCCCTGGGATCGTCGGTGAAACGCTCGGGCGTGGCGTCGAAGTCGACATCGCCATACAGCGCGGGCAGCGTGGTCTTTTGCGAAGCGACCTTGGCCCGGACCTTTTCCAGCGCGGCGTTCATCCTGATCCTTTCGTAGCGGGAGCCGTGACGGATCCCGATCTAGGGTTCTAGGTTAGGCCTCTGAGACCCCCGCGCTACTCGCCTTGCCCGCAAGGCCCGCGCTTCATGGAGGCCGCGCCGCAAGTGACTGAAAAGACGAGGCGAACGCCGCGCCAGCCGCGCTCGGAGGCGACCGTCGAGGCGATTCTGGAAGCGGCCTTTCAACTTCTGGAAGCGGGCGGGGTCGAGGCCCTGACCACCAACCATATCGCCGAGCGGGCGGGGGTCAGCGTCGGCACGCTGTACCAGTACTTCGGCGGCAAGCGGGCCATCCTGGCGGGCCTGGCTCACCGGCGCGCGGCCGCGGCCCGCGATCGCATCGTCGAGATCGTCATCGCCAATTCTGTCGTGGAGAGGCCTGAGATCGGCGCGGTGCGTCTGATCGTCCGAACGCTGGCCACGGCCTTCGAGGGGGCGCCCGCCACCCGCCGAGCCTTGCTGGACGCCCTGACGGAGGAGGGCGGCGACGACGTCGTCATGCGCAACCACCTGGCCTTTTTTGACATGATCGCTGGCAAGGCCGCCTTGGGTTTCGACCTCTTGCCCGAGGCTGGTTTCGTGCTGACCCACGCCGTCGTCGGTCTGCTGCGCGCGGCGACGATCGAGAGCGAGCTGGCCCTGGATCCCCAGCGCTTGGAGGACGAACTGGTGCGGCTGATGGAGGCTTATATTTCGGCGCTTCTAGTCACGCGGAGCGGGTAGTCCGCGGCCTCACGTCGACTCCTCGACGGAACCGTCACGGCAAGGTGACGTTGTTTTGATCGGGAGGGGCTCCCGACGGAGAGTACAGAAATGACCAACAAGCTCGCCCTGCTCGCCGCCGCCGCGTCGCTGACGTTCGCCGGTTCGGCCTTCGCCCAGAGCACTTCGCCCACCAGCCAGAGCACGACCTCGCCGGCTCAAAGCACCGCGCCCGCCACGGCTCCGGCGCAGACCACGATGCCTGACCCGGCCGCGCCGACCTCGCCGACGACGGCCGCCCCAACCACGGCCGCCCCGACTCAGTCGATGACGCCGCCAGCCAGCACGACCGCGCCGACCAGCGCCACGCCTTCGGCCAATCCGGCTGACGCGGCCGCCACCCCCAGCTCGGCCACGGTCGCCAGCTTCAAGGTGGGTTCGGCCGTGAAGGACGCCGCCGGCGTTTCGGTCGGCCAGATCACCGGCACCAGCACCGGCGCCGACGGTTCGACCAACGTCATCGTCACCAACGGCGGCGTGAAGTTCGCCCTGCCGGGCAACAGCCTGAGCGCGGGGGCGGACGGCAGCGTTTCGACCACGGCCACCAAGGCCCAGATCGACGCGACCGTCGCCGGCGCCAAGCCGCAGCAATAACGGGCCGTAAGCGGACCGATACAATCGCGAGCCCGCTCGGCATTGCCGAGCGGGCTCGTCACTGATAGCGATGGCCCCGAGCCTTTTCGTTACGAAAAGGCTCAAGTTTTGGGGGAACGTGATGGCCGCCGAAACCGGCGTCCACTTTCGGCTATCACGTTCTGAAGACGGGCGAGTTATCGCCGACTTGGGGTTCCGTATGCCTCCGGCCAACAAGACTAAGCGTTCCGGCTCCCTGATGTGGGATCTGCTGACCTTTGACCGCCTGGTCACCGGGCCGGTGATCCACTTAATCTATTGGGCTGGACTGGGCGTCGTCGCCCTGTTCGGCTTTTCGGTCGTCGGCGCCGCCGTGGGCCTGGCGTTGAAGGAGCCGGGCGTCGGCTCGCTGCTGCTGGCCTTCCCCGTGCTGATCGCCGGCCTTCTGGTCGCGGGCGCCCTTGTGCTGCTGTGGCGCGCCTTCTGCGAGTTCTACGTCGCCATCTTCCGGATCAGCGAGGACCTGCGGGCCTTGCGCCAGACCAGCGACGCCGACCACGCCGCGCACCGCGCTCGCCAGCAGGCGGCGCAACAGCCGCGCCAGCCGGTCTGATTCTTATCTAGCCAATACCTTCAGGCGCTCGCGCATCATCTCGATGGCGTCCATCGGCATGTCGAGGGCGCAGATCATCTGCTCTGGAATCAGTTCGGCCTGATCGCGCAGCGCGCGGCCCTTGTCCGTCAGACTGACGATGACCCGCCGCTCGTCCTCGGGATCACGGTGGCGCTCGACGAGGCCGCCGGCTTCCAGGCGCTTGAGCAGCGGGGTCAGGGTGCTGGAGTCGAGGTCCAGGGTGTCGCCCAGGGCCCCGACCGTGCGCGGGCTCTGCTCCCACAGCACCAGCATGGCCAGATACTGCGGATAGGTCAGGCCCATGGCGTCCAGCATCGGCCGATAAAGCCGCGTCATCCGGTTGGCCGCGCCGTAGAGGGCGAAGCACAACTGATTGTCCAGGCGTAGGGACTCCACGGGACGGTCGGAGGGCGCGGGTTTTTTGCTCATCGGTTTACTGATTAGAGTGTGACAGCCGAAAGTGTGAGCGGTTTCGGCGCCTGTCACACTCTAACCTTTAGAACAGAGCCCGTTTTTCAGTTTCTGATGGGACATCAGAAACGGACGGGCTCTACGCCGCCTGGACGCTGATGGCCACGTCAACATTGCCGCGCGTGGCGTTGGAATAGGGGCAGACCTGGTGCGCCGTGGCCACCAGGGCCTCGGCGTCGGCCTGGCTCAGGCCTTGGGTCTCGACTTCCAGGGCCACTTCCAGGCGGAAGCCGACCTCTTGCGTGGCGAGGCCGACCTGGCCGGTCACGGTCGAGCCGGTCAGCGCGATCTTCTGGGTGCGGGCGACATGGGCCATGGCGCTCTGGAAGCAGGCGGCGTAGCCGGCCGCGAACAGCTGCTCCGGATTGGTGCCGGTCTCCTTGCCGCCCAGGGCCTTGGGCATCGACAGCTGGACGTCCAGCAGGCCGTCTTCGCTGCGAGCGTGGCCGTCACGGCCGCCAACGACGGTGGCGCGGGTGGTATAGAGGGTGGTCATGGTGGGTGTTCCCTTGCTTGAATTTCGATAGTGACGATTTAATCGCGCGCGATCGATCTTCAAGTGTAGTTCGCGAAAAAATATCGTACGCGATATGTTTCTTTCTCCTCCCCGCTGGGGGAGGTGGCCCGGAGGGCCGGAGGGGGCAGCGCGGCCTATGCCCAACTGCCCCCTCAGTCGGCTTCGCCGACAGCTCCCCCAGAGGGGGAGCAGTTTGGATGATTCAGGCCGCCCAGGCCGCCGCGAAGCGCTTCAGCAGCGAGCGGGCCGGGCTCTCGGCGCCGGCTTCGGCGGCCTCGAGCCGCAGGAAAAGATCGCCGGCCTTGTGGCTGGCGCGAGCGGGCAGGCCCTGGTTGGGCAGGCGGACCAGGCCGCGGGCGGCGGCTTTGGTGGAAATCCAGGCCGGACGCCGGCCCAGCGGGGTGTCGGCGTCGACCCGGCCGCCCTCGGCCAGGACGCGCGGATCGACCCTGCCGGTCAGCCAGATGTCGTCGCCGCGCACCAAGGCCCCCTCTTGGGGACGGAGCCGAACCTCGAACAGCACGCCCTCGACCCGCACCTTGTCGCCTTCGCGCAGGCCGGCCGGCAGCTTCAGCCGCAGATGGCGGCCGTCGATGGCCAGCTCCTCGGCGCCGCCGGCGACGGCCGTGGCGATGTCGATGTCCAGATAGACCCGGTCGGCGATCGGCGGCGCGCTGGTCACGGCCGGCGGGAAGGTCGTCGGCTGGTAAGGATGCTCTTGCAGCAGGCGGTAGGCGGTCAGCACGTCGCGGAACAGGGCCGCGTCGCCGGTCGGACGGTCGGGGTGGGCCCGCTTAGCCGCCTCGCGATAGGCGGTGCGCAGTTCGCGTTCGCCCGCGTCCGCGGCCACGCCCAAAAGAGCGCGGGCGGCGGAAAGCGTCAGGGCGGACGGACGGACGGTCATCCGCCGGACCCTGCCGCCGGGATGGTCAACGCCGGGTTAAGTTAAGACTTTAGGGGTTCGCACCGATGTGGCCCCCCGCGTCGGGTGGGCCTATATCAAGGCCATGACCGCCGATCCGACCCTGATCCCCGCCTCGCCCAGCGAAGACGAGTATGTCCGCCAGGTCACCCAGGCCGCCCCGCCGGCCCTGCTGAGCGAGGAGGATCCGTTCGCCCTGTTCGCCGAATGGCTGGAGGAGGCGGGCAAGAAGGAACCCAACGACCCCAACGCCATGACCGTCTCGACCGTCGATCCCGACGGCATGCCGGATTCGCGCATGGTGCTGCTGAAGGACTTCGATCCCCGTGGCTTCGTTTTCTATACCAACACCGAGAGCGCCAAGGGGCAGGAGCTGAACGCCCACCCCAAGGCCGCCCTGCTGTTCCATTGGAAGTCGCTGCGCCGTCAGGTGCGGATCCGCGGAACCGTCGAGCCGGTCAGCGAGGCCGAGGCCGACGCCTATTTCGCCAGCCGCGCCCGCCACAGCCAGCTGGGCGCCTGGGCCAGCGACCAGTCGCGTCCGCTGCCCGACCGTCTGGCCCTGGAAAAGCGCGTCGCCGAGATGGGCTTGAAGTTTGGTCTGGGGAAGGTGCCGCGTCCGCCGTACTGGTCGGGCTATCGCATCGTGCCGACCACCCTGGAGTTCTGGCGCGACCGCCCCTTCCGCCTGCACGAACGCCTGGTCTTCGACCGCGCTGGCGGCGGCTGGACCACCAAGCGGCTGTTTCCGTAGACTAAAGTCTAGCGGTTGAGCGCTCGCGGGTGGAGCATCCTTGAGGTGCGATTAACCGCGTCGGCCTAGGATTTTGGACCTGATCCAAAGGCCTTTGGCGATGCGGCTGCGTTCGATTTCCATATTTCTGGCGGGGCTGGCGGTCCTGTCCGTTGCGTCGAGCGCATGGGCGGCTTGCACGGCCACGGCGAGTTCGACGGCGACGGTCTCCCAGTCGCCCAATGCCGTCCATGGTGATGCGGCGCCGTTCACCGCCTTCATCGGCGGTTTCAGCTGCCCGCCTGGCAGTCCGGTCCTCACGCTGCTCGGCGCCAACTATCTGAAGGCTACGATCAGCAACACGACCTACAAGTTGACCCACACGAACGGGACCAACACCGTCGACTTCCAGTTGGCAGCCCTGCGGTCGGGAACGCCGAAGCTGTCTGGAACCACCACGGCCTATATCGACGGCACGGTGGTAGACCTACTGGGGCTGACGGGCAGCATTCCGACCAGCATCAACGTCTTTATCAAGCCGCGGTTGAACACGCCCACGGTCGCGCCGCCCGCGGGCGTCTACAGCGGCGCGTTCAGGATCAAGTGGGACTGGAGCTTCTGCAACGCGATCGGCATCGGCAATCTCTGCGTCCTGGGGCAGACCGACTCGGGAAGCAAGAACACCGACGTCACGGTCACGCTGACGGTGGGCGGCGTCGCCCCGACGATCAACACCGCCACCAGCACCACTTGGGACGATCAGAACGGCGCCACCAATCCCAAGGCGATTCCAGGCAGCAAGCGACGCGTGATACTGACGGTGGGCAATCCTGACGTCGCGGCCCAAGACAACAATGTCGTGGCCGTGGTGGTCGCGACCCCGCCGAACACCACGGTCGCCCTGGACGGCGACGGTTCCAACAGCGCCCTGGCGACCTTCACCGAAGGCAGCCCCTCCTCGAGTCTGGCCTTCAGCTACGTCTCTTCGACCAGCAGCGGCGACGATGTCGAGTTCTCGTCCGACAATGGCTCGACCTGGACCTTCCAGCCGACGGCGGCGACGCAGGGCCAGGTGACCCATGTCCGCCTGAGGCCGCGCGGGGCCATGGCCGCCAAGTCGAATTTCAAGCTCTCGATCGCCTACACGGTGAAGTGAGCTGTCAGGCGTAGGCGATCAGCCGCCCCAGGGCGCCGACGACCAGCCATAGGACCAGCGAGCCGATCGCCATGGCCCGCGCGCCGGGCGGAACCGCGCCGCCCCAGCGATCCAGCCGCCGACCCCATGCCCATCGGAAGGCGACCGCGTTGGCCACGGCCAGCCCGATCAGGACCAGCTTCCAGCGGAACAGGCCCGAGCCGGCCAGCGCCTTGGCGTCGGCGGCGAACATCGTGAAACCGCTGGGCAGCATCAGAACGAGGCCGGTGATCGCCAGCGGTGTCAGGGCGCGCGACAGCGGCGCGACGGGCAGGGCGCGGAACAGTCCCGCCAGCCTCAGGTCCAGCACGCCGATGCCGCCGACCAGCAGCAGCAGGCCCAGCAGGTGGATCAGGTTGGCCAGCGGATAGGCATAGGCCGAGCCTCGCGCCCAGGCGCCGAACGCCGAGGCCTGCAACGCCGCGACGGCGTCCATCCGCTAGCGCAGCTCGACGGTCTTGCCGTCGACCGTGACGCGCTCGATCCGCATCTCGGTCACGCCGTCCTTGCGGGGATAGCCTTCCAGGGTCACGGCCTTGCCCGGCGCCAGCATGGCCTGGCTGAGACCGCGCGCCTCCATCCGGGCCACCGGGGCCAGCACCACGTCCCAGGTCTTGCCCTGGTAGCGCACCTTGGCGGCGCCGTGCGGGTTGCCCCACGAGACGTCGGTCACCGGCGCGGTGACCTTGATGACCTTCTCGGCGTCGTAGGCGCTCCAGCCATGGTGGGCCAGGGCGGCGGCGGGAATCGCCAGGGCGACCACGAGGGCCGCCACGGGCAAGGGCCTGAACATGGATCTCATCTCCGTCTGTCCCCGACAGCCTAGAGGGACACGGGGGCGAGGGGAGTTCAAGAGCTCAGGCCGCCGAGCCGATGTCGTCCAGGCGGAATGGCGTGGTCTGGTAGATGTCGTTGATCCAGTTGGCGAACAGCAGGTGGGCGTGGCCGCGCCAGCGGTTGCGCGGCGTCCGGGTCGGGTCGCCGCCGGGGAAGTAGTGGGCCGGTTGCGGCGTCGACGGGTCCTTGGCGCTGTCGCGGACGAACTCGTCCTTCAGGGTCTCGCCGTCATATTCCAGGTGGTTGAACATGTGCAGCGCCCGGCGCTGGGCGTCCTCGACCAGACACAGTCCCGCCTCCTCCGACTCCAGCAAGACCTTCAGGCCGGCGACCTTGTCCACGTCCTCGCGGCGCACCTCGGTCCAGCGCGACACGGGAACGTCGACCTCGTCGGCGAAGCCGCGCAGATAGGGCGAGGTCGGCTCGACCAGATGGTGGCCATAGACGCCCGAGCGCTTGGCCGGCAGCACGTGCTTGCCCACGCCGTGGAAGTGCGCGAGCGCGGCTTGCGCGCCCCAGCAGATGGTCAGGCAGCTGTGGACGTGGGCTTGAGTCCAATCGAGGATGCGACGCAACTCGTCCCAGTAGGCGACCTCTTCGAATTCCAGGGTCTCGACCGGCGCGCCGGTGATGATGAAACC
This sequence comes from Caulobacter sp. ALps2, assembly GCF_058681635.1. Taxonomy (NCBI): domain Bacteria; kingdom Pseudomonadati; phylum Pseudomonadota; class Alphaproteobacteria; order Caulobacterales; family Caulobacteraceae; genus Caulobacter; species Caulobacter sp. ALps2. The sequence continues at coordinate 371,482 of NZ_CM178743.1, read as the reverse complement.
GTCGAAGCGCTGGTCGCGCATCTCGTCCCACGAGCGGTAGAAGGCCGACATGTGCTCGGCCGGCGTGTTGCGCGGCGTATGGCTGACCAGCTGCATCAGGGACAGCTCGACCTGCAGCGGCGTGGCGCCCAGCAGGCGCGCGAACTGGGTCTCGGTCTTGGGCTTGTCCGGCATCAGGTTCAGGAGGCCAAAACGCAGGGGGCGGATGTCCTGCCGAGCCGCGTCGGTCTCGCGCATCATGACCACGCCCTCGGCCTCGAGGGTGGCGCGGGCAGGCAGTGAATCCGGTATCTTGATCGGCAAGGCTTCGCCCCTGAACTTCGACAACATCGACGCGGGACGGAAGCAGGGTTTGGACCCGTTGGATTGCCGTCTCGGCCACATCCTCCCGGAGGAGCGCCACCTTGCCCGGGAAGGCAGGTTGGCGTTGGGCGCGGCCCAACTCTTGATGCGGGTTCAGCACTAGCCGATGCGGAGCGCGGCTACAAGCTGGTCGGCGCCGCGGCTAACGGACGCCGTAGCGCGCCAGGAAGGTCTCCACCGCGTCCTCGGCGATGGCCTTGATCGGGCGGCGGGATTGGACCTCGTCGCCGGCCGACAGGCCCAGCACCAGGGTCACGTGGTCCAGCATGCCCATCAGCTGGCCGGCGGCCCACGAGGCCTTCTGGACCTTCAGCTCGCCGGTCTTGGTCAGGTCGGTGATCACCGCGATGGCGGCGCCGCCCAGCTCGTCGCGGGCGCTTTGCAGGAAGTATTCGGCGACGTCCTCGAACCGGCGGCGCTCGGCCGTGACGATGCGGAACATGGCGCGGGTGTCAGGCCGCGAGAAGAAGCTGGCATAGGCCACGGCCAGGGCGGTCAGGCGGACGCGGGCGTCGCCCTTGGTCCGCACGGCCTCGCGAACCGGGGCGGCGATGCCGCTGACCGTCTCCATGACGATGGCCTTGAACAGGTCCGCCTTGCTGGGGAAATAGGCGTACAGCGTGGCCGTCGAGACCCCGGCCGCGCGGGCCACCACCTCCATGCCGGCGTCGGCGTAGCCCTGGCGCAGAAAGAGGTTCCTGGCCGAGCCGAGGATCTCCTCGCGCTTGTGACCCGACCGCTTCAAACCCGCGCCGACAAGCATGGGAGCACTCACACTGGTTATCTTCGATGCAATCTAGCCGCGAAAACTAGACCTAAGCAAGGCTGACGTTAGAGGACTCTCGCCCGGCTTTCGGCTATGCAGCGCCGGCGCCGGATTTCGTGCGCGGACAGATGGGATTTTCGGCGTGATCAAGGACGCGGAAGCCGCGCGCGAGCAGGAAGTGGCCGCCTGGTTCGAGGGCCGGGCCGAAAGCACGATCGAGACCTCGTGCGCGCGCGTGTTCCTGATCGACGACTCGGCCTTCAAGGTGAAGCGTCCGGTCGACTTCGGTTTCCTGGACTATTCGACGCTGGAGCTGCGCCGCTGGGCGCTGGAGCGCGAGCTGACCTTCAACCGCGCCGCCGCGCCCGACATCTATCGCGAGGTCCGCTGTCTGACGCGCACGGCCGACGGCGGCCTGGAGATCAACGGCGAAGGCGAGATCGTCGAGTACCTCTTGGAGATGCGCCGCTTCGACCAGAACGGCGTCCTGGCCACCCAGCCGTGGGCGATCGATGACGCGCTGGAGGATTCGCTGGGCCGCACGGTGGCCCGCTTTCACGCTGGCTCGTCCCTACGCCCGCAAGGCGGCGGTGTCTCGGCCCTGGGCTACACGATCCGCTCGAACGCCAACCTGCTGCGTGGCCTGTCCTCGCGCCTCGGCAAGCAGGCCGTCGAGCGCTTGGTCACCGAGACAGACATCGCCTTGGAGCGCCTTGGCCCGCTGCTGGACGGCCGCGCCAAGGACGGCTTCGCCCGCCACTGCCACGGCGACCTGCACCTCGGAAACATCCTGATCGAGAACGGTCAGCCGATCCTGTTCGACTGTATCGAGTTCAACGACACCTTGTCGGACATCGATGTGCAGTACGACCTGGCCTTCCTGCTGATGGACCTGGACTTCCGCCGTCGCCGCGACGCCGCCGGCCGGGTGCTGAACGCCTATCTGGACGAAGCCGCCCGCACGTTCGGCGAAGGCCTGTGGACCGGCCTGGCGGCCCTGCCGCTGATGCTGTCTGTTCGCGCCGCCGTGCGCACCCACGTGTGGGCCTATACCGGCGACGACGAGGCCGCGCGGGCCTACCTCCAGACCGCCTTGGAGCACCTGGCGCCCAAGCCGGTCAGCCTGGTGGCGGCCGGCGGACTGTCGGGTTCGGGCAAGTCGACCTTCTCGCGCGTCTGCGCGCCCGGCCTGGGCTCGGCGCCCGGCGCGGTGGTCCTGCGCACCGACGAGATCCGCAAGCGGCTGTGGGGTGTTCCGTCCCTGCAGCGCCTGCCGCGCGAGGCCTATACGCCGGAGATGAGCGTCAAGGTCTATGACCAGCTGTTCCACGACGCCGAGCTGTGCCTGCGGGCCGGCCGCTCGGTGGTGCTGGACGCGGTCTTCCTGAAGGCCGAGGAGCGCGCCCGCGCCGAGGCCCTGGCCGAGCGCGCCGGCGTCGCCTTCCTGGGCGTCTGGCTGGAAGCGCCGCCCGAAGTGCTTCGCGAACGCGTGGCGGCTCGCGTCAACGACGCCTCGGACGCCGACGTGGCGGTGTTGGAGAACCAGCTGACCCGCGACACCGGCGAGATCACCTGGCGCAAGGTCGACACGGTCACCGCCTTCGAGGACGAAGCCCGGGCGCTGGCGGAGGCGATGGGGTAGGGGGCGCTTACGGCCTAGGTGTCGAAGCTATGAAGGTTGTTCACCCGGGGTCGGGCTGAGAAGCTGGGGTTGCGACGCTCCAACCTCCAAGCCGGGAGACCCCGGATGAACATGCACAAGAATGCTCGGCTGACGCCTGTTGGTCGAGCCCTGATGATTTTCCGCATCGAACACCAGGGCTGGTCGGTGGCGCGGGCCGCCGAGGCCTCGGGTGTTTCCCGGCGCACGGCCAGCAAGTGGCTGCAGCGGCATCGGCGGGGCGGCGAGCGAAGGCATCACGACCGCAGCTCGGCGCCGCGCCGATGTCCGCGCAAGACGCCGGCCGGGGTGGTCGAGCAGATCGGGGTGCTGCGCCGCCAGCGGATGACTGGTCCGGCCATCGCCCAGGCCCTGGGCCTGGCCCGCTCGACGGTAGGCTTGATCCTGCGGCGACTGGGCCTGGGCAAGCTGACGGCCCTGGATCCGAAGGTCCCGATCGTCCGCTACGAACGCGCCGCGCCCGGCGAGATGATCCACCTGGACATCAAGAAGCTGGGCAAGTTCAACACCCAGGGCCACCGCGTCACCGGCGACCCTCGCCTGGGCCGCTCGCGCAAGGCCGGCTGGGACTTCCTGCACGTCTGCGTCGATGACGCCTCGCGCCTGGCCTATACCGAGGTCCTGCCGTCCGAAGGCCAGCACGATACGACCGCCTTCCTCCAACGCGCCCTGGCCTGGCTCGCCCGCCACGGCGTCACCGTCCAGCGGGTGATGACCGACAACGGCTCGGCCTATCGCTCCAAGCTGTTCGCCAAGGCCCTCCAGGCCGCCGGCGCCAGGCACGTGCGAACCCGGCCCTACACCCCTCGCACCAACGGCAAGGCCGAGCGCTTCATCCAAACCAGCCTGCGCGAGTGGGCCTATGGCCGGCCCTACGCCTGCTCGGACGACCGCGCCAAGGCCATCAAGCCCTGGACGGACGCCTACAACCTCAAGCGTCCACACGCCGGCATCAAAGGCCTCACCCCCTGGCAGCGTGTGAACAACCTTCTTGGAAACGACAACTAGGCCGCCTGCCGGCCCTCGTCCGGCGGCTCCGGATTCACCGCCCGGATGATCGCCGTGATCAGGTCGATCGGCTTGACCGGCTTGCCCAGGTGGTCGTCGAAGCCCAACCCCAGGAACCGCTCACGGTCGCCGGCCATGGCCGAGGCAGTCAGGGCGATGACGGGCAGGGCGGGATCGCCCGTCCGTCCGGCGCGGATGGCCGCCAGGGCGGTGATGCCGTCCATCACCGGCATGTTGATGTCCATCAGCACGCAATCGTAGTGCTCCTGGGACATGGCCTCCAGCGCCTCCTGGCCGTTCTCGACCACGGTCAGGGCCACGCCCGCCGGCTCGAGCATGGTGCGCACGACCAGCTGATTGACCGCGTTGTCCTCGGCCATCAGCACGTGGATCTGACCCAGGGACTCGTCGTCGACCTCGGGCTTTGGCTCGGGCGCGGCGGGGGCCGGGGCCAACGGGGCGCGGACGCTGAGCACGAAACAAGCGCCGGTGGCGCTGGGCCACAGCACCAGGTCGCCGCCGAGCTGCCGGGCCAGCGAACGGGAAATGGCCAACCCCAGACCCGCGCCGCCATAGCCGCGCGAGATGGTCTCGTCGGCCTGTGTGAAGCTGTCGAAAACCCGGTCGGACGCCTCGGTCGGCACGCCGGGGCCGGTGTCGGAGACGGCGAAACGGATCAACTGTTCATCACCAGCCGTCTCGGCGCTGACCGCGACGCGGACGTGGCCTTGGGCCGTGAACTTGACGGCGTTGGAAACGAGGTTGGTCAATACCTGGCGGATTCGCAGGGGATCAGCGCGGATCCAGTCAGGGACCTCGGTGTCGTAGCGGGCGAACAGCGACAGGCCCTTGGTCTCGGCCGCGTCGCGCCAGGCGTCGACCACGTCAGAGACGATGGCGCGCGGATCGACGATCTCGGGCGCCAGCTCGACCTTGCCGGCCTCGGCGCGCGACAGGTCCAGCACGTCGTTCAAGAGCTGCATTAGGCTGTCGCCCGACTTGATCATCAGCTCGACCTGCTGGCGCTGGGCCGGGTCGAGCTTGGAGCGCTCCAGGGCGTGGGCCATGCCCAACAGGCCGTTCATCGGCGTGCGCAGTTCGTGGCTGGTGACGGCGATGAAGGTCGACTTGGCGCGGGCGGCTTCCAGGGCGCGCTCGCGCTCGTCGCGCAGGCCGCGGGTCAGCTGGTCCATCCGCCGGGCGGCGGCGCGGTTGCGCACGGCGACATTGATGGTGACGCCGATCAGCAGCACCAGCGACCAGCGCGTGGCGTGGGTCGCTGGGTCGGAACCGGCCATGAACAGGAACGGGAAGACGATCAGGCTGGCGATCGGCGCCAGGCCGCTGAGCACAAGCAGGGCCAGGGGTTGGTGGCGATACTGCTGCATGAACACCAGCTGACCGCACCAGATGGCGACGGCGGCGATCTTCAGCTGCGCGGGTCCGTTCAGCCACAGCAGCGCCGCCAGCGCCGCCCAGCTGGCATTGACGGGAATCGCGGCAAGCATGAAGGCCGCGCGGTCGGCGTGACTGCCAGACCGACCCTTCCCGAAGTCGCGGGTGGCCAGGGCGGCCAGGCCCTCGGCGATGAAGAAGCTGGCGAGCCACGCCAGGGCGGTGCGATAGCCTAGACCGATGCCGATGACGCCCGCGGCCAGGCAGCCGGAGACGATACGCGAGGGACCCAGCCGCCGGATGTCCGCGGCGACCTCGTCCAGTCGCTCGTCCGCCAGTGTGTCGGCCCACCAACCCAAAACATCGCCTCTCGAAACGACGAACGTTGTTCGCCTACGTTGCGACTATCCTTCGGCGTCAACCAAGAGTCTCCTTACCACGCGTGCGACCGATCAGCGCGTGCGTCGGATAGGCGACCGATCACGTTCTCCGGATTTCTCTTGTGAAGCGCCGCGCGTTGCGTGTTGCGCGTCGCGCCGATAGCCTCGCCTGAACAACGATAAGCAACCGAGAGAGAGCGGGAGTTGATGCAGGGGCTGATGCAGCATGGGGCGCTGACCCTCGACAAGATCATCGACCACGCCGCCAAGTGGCATGGCGGCCGCGAGGTGGTCACCCGCTCCGTCGAAGGGGCGATCGTGCGCACGACCTACGCGCGGATCCATGACCGGGCCAAGCGCGTCTCCAACGCTCTGCTGGCCATGGGGATCAAGCCGGGCGACCGGGTCGGCACGCTTGCCTGGAACACCGGCCGCCACATGGAAGCCTGGTACGGCGTCATGGGCATCGGGGCGGTGTGCCACACCCTGAACCCGCGCCTGTTCCCCGAGCAGATCGCCTGGATCGCCGACCACGCCGGCGACCGCGCCATCTTCGTCGACCTGACCTTCCTGCCGATCCTGCAGGCGGTGCTGCCGCGCCTGCCGCATGTCGAGCACGTGATCGTCTTCACCGACCGCGACCACATGCCGGCCGAGTTCCCGCTGGCCGCCGAGGCTCCGCATTTCAAGGGCCTGCTCTGCTACGAGGAGCTGGTCGAGCAGCAGTCGTCGACCTGCGCCTGGGGCGGGTTCGACGAAGGCACGGCCGCCGGGCTCTGCTACACCTCGGGCACGACGGGCGACCCCAAGGGGGTGCTGTACTCGCACCGCTCGAACTTCCTGCACACCTTCATCACCCTGCAGCCCGATGTGATGGGGCTGTCGCAAAGGGACACCATCCTGCCGGTGGTGCCGATGTTCCACGCCAACGCCTGGGGCGTGGCGTTCTCGGCCCCGGGCACGGGCGCCAAGATGGTGATGCCGGGCGCCAAGATGGACGGCGCCTCGATCTTCGAGCTCCTGGACACCGAAGGCGTGACCTTCTCGGCCGCCGTGCCCACCGTCTGGCAGATGCTGCTGCAGCACCTTGAGGCCACCGGCTCGAAGCTGCCGGTGCTGAAGAAGGTGGTGATCGGCGGGGCGGCCTGTCCCGAGAGCATCATCCGCGCCTTCCAGGAAAAGTACGACGTCGAGGTGGTCCACGCCTGGGGCATGACCGAGACCTCGCCGGTCGGGACCCTGTCCGTGATGACCGAGGCGCTCGCGAAGCTGCCCTACGACGAGCAGATGCCCTATCGCCTGAAGCAGGGCCGGCCGCCGTTGGGCGTCGAGATCTGCCTGCGCGATGACGAGGGCCAGCCGCTGCCGCACGACGGCAAGGCCTTCGGCCACCTGAAGATCCGCGGCCCGATCATCGCCGCGGAATACTTCCGCGGCGCCGGCGGCAAGATCCTGGACGACGAGGGCTTCTTCGACACCGGCGACGTCGCCACGATCGATGACCACGGCTTCATGCAGATCACCGACCGCGCCAAGGACGTCATCAAGTCCGGCGGCGAGTGGATCAGCACGATCGAGATCGAGAACATCGCCGTCGGCCATCCCAAGGCGGCCCTGGCGGCGGTGGTCGGCGCGGCCCATCCCAAGTGGGACGAGCGGCCGGTGCTGCTGGTCAAGCTCAAGGAAGGCGAGACCGCGACCAAGCAGGAGTTCATCGATTTCCTGCACGGCAAGATCGCCAAGTGGTGGATGCCCGACGACGTGCTGTTTGTCGACGACATCCCGCTCGGCGCGACCGGCAAGATCGACAAGAAGGTGATCCGCAAGCGCTTGGCCGACGAGGGTTACGAACTGCCCGCCACGCCGTTGCAGCCTTCGCCCGCGCCCGCGCCCGCGCCCGCTCCGGCGCCGACGCTGGCGGCGGCCGACGGTACGCAGGCGGCGGTGATCTACGCGCCCGAGCCGGCGGAAGAGGTCGAGCCCGAGGTGGCGCTGGCCGAGCCGGAGCCCCAGCCCGAAACCCCGTCGGAACCGCCGCCACCAGAGCCCGAGGTCGTCGCTCACGTCGAGCCTGAGCCCGAGACGATCTCGGCCACCGACGCGATCATCGCCGAAGCCACGGCGATCGCCGCCGCCGAGGCCGTGGCTGACCCCGCGCCGGAGCCCAAAGCCGATGCGACGCCTGTGACGGCCGCGCCGCCGGAGCCCAGACCCGAACCGCCGCTGCGCCTGCACGAGCCCAAGCCGAGCCCGGTGCTGGCCGACGCCGGCGAGACCCTGCCGTTCGCCATGCCGATCAAACCGGGCAAGCGCGGCAAGGCCAAGAAGACCGAAGAGAAGAAGGCTTCCGGCAAGCCGCCGGCCTGGGCGTCGTTCTATCTGGACCTGGCTTTGCTGATCGCCCTGGCCCCGGCCATCCTGGCGGGAGGCGGCGCCCTGGGCGTCAAGCTGGGCATGATACCGCTGCCGCTGGGCTACACGGCCATGACCCTGGATTGGGCCCCGCGCCTGGCGTTCGTCAGCGTCGCAACGGGCTTGCTGGGCCTGGTCATCGCCCTGATGGCCGGCTTCAAGCGTCTGGGTCGGGCGGCGATCCTGGCTCTGCTGATCACGGCCATCACCTTCGGCGTGATGTTCGGGGCCAAGGCGCTGGTGGGCCAGTCGCCGCCCATTCACGACGTCTCCACCGACTGGAGGACGCCGCTGGTCTTCTCCGACGCGGCCATGGCCGCGCGCGGCGGCTCGGCCGAGATCGTCGACGACGATCCGGTCCTGCCGGTCGGGTCCGCCGCCTACGCCGGCCGGCGCCTGGCCGAGGTCAATGCCGAGACCTGTCCCGCCGCCCGGCCCCTGGTCAGCGAGCGCGCGCCCGGCGACGTCTACGAGGCGATCAAGGCCGCGGTCATGGCCCAAGGCATGATCCTGGTCACCGACGACCCGGTCGATGGCCGCCTGGAGGCCACGGCCCGGAGCTTCTGGTACGGCCTGACCGACGACCTGGTGGTGCGGGTCCGTCCCGACGCCCGCGGCGCGCGCCTCGACATGCGTTCGATCGGTCGCGACGCCGGCCCCGACCAGGGCCGCAACTGCGCCCGGATCGGCGAACTGATCACGGCGGTGAAGGGGCGGTAGGGGCGGGCGGCCTCAGGCTGGCCGATATTCCGCGTCCAGCCCTTCGCCCTTCGCCACGACGCGGCCTTCGCGGACCAGCTGGATCATGTGCGCCAGCACCGAATGGGCGGCGGCCGGGTGCAGCCTAGGGTCCACGGCGGCGTAGAGGCTGGGCACCATGGCCTTGATGGTGGTGAGGCCAGCGCCCAGGGCGTCCAGGATCTGGGCCTCGCGGGCCCGGCGGTGCGCGACATAGGCGTCGATGAACGGTCCGACCTCGCGCACCGGCGCGCCGTGGGTGGGCCACAGGATGTCGAAGTTCCGCGCCTTCACCTTTTCCAGACTGGCGAAGTAGTCGCCCATGTCGCCGTCGGGCGGCGTGATCACCGTCGTCGACCAGCCCATGATGTGGTCGCCGGCGAACAGGGCGTTCTCTTCCTTCAGCGCGAAGCAGACGTGATTGGAGGTGTGGCCCGGCGTGGTGACCGCCTCCAGCGTCCAGCCGGGGCCGGACAGCACGTCGCCGTCGGCCAGAATCACGTCGGGGCGGAAGCGGTCGTCGCCGCCTTCGTCCAAGGCTGGAGCGTCACTCGTGTAGGGCGCTGGGGCTGGCAGGCCGTAGACCTTGGCGCCGAATGCTTCCGCCAACGGGTGGGCGAGGGGCGAGTGGTCCAGGTGGTGGTGGGTCACCAGCACATGGGTCACCCTTTCGCCGGCGAGGGCCGCCTTCAACGCCTCGAAATGCTCGGGCAGGTCCGGACCTGGATCGATCACCGCCACCTCGCCCCGTCCGACGATGTAGACGCCGGTGCCGGTAAAGGTGAACGGTCCCGGATTGCGGGCGATGACCCGCCGGATCAGCGGCGAGACCTGATCGCAGCGGCCATATTCGAAGTCCAGCTCGCGGACGTAGGGAATCATCGAGAGGGCCTCCGAAACGGCGCCGGTCTTGCGCCTTTACCCTCCAGTAACCTTCGGAGGACGCGCCATGGCGGCGGATGCGGCGATTTTTGTCTCAAAACGGCTCCAGCGCGCGGCCTTCGCCATCGTATGTATCATGATGGCCCAGTTCGTCCTGGCCAGCTGCCAGGCCGAGCCGACGCCGATGGTGGCCCGCGAGTCGGCCGCCTTCTAAAACCCGCTGCCTAAGAAGGCAGCACGCCCGACAGGTCGTAGCCGGCTTCGCGACCCTGGTTCAGCAGGGTCTCACGGTCTTCCCCCGCCAGCGCCTGACCGATCGACCAGGTCACGATCGAGCGCGTGCCCGAGCGGCAGAAGGCCAGCACCGGCCCGCCGGCGGCTTCAGTCGCCGCCCGCACCGCCTCGACCTGCTCCTGGGTCGGACCGCCGCGCACCGGCACATGCAGATAGTCCAGGCCCGCCGCGCGCGCCGCCGCCTCGATCGTGGCGCTTGAGGGCTGGCCGGGATCCTCGCCGTCGGGGCGGTTGTTGATCACAAGCACGAATCCCTCGGCCGCGGCGCGGGCCATGTCGGCCTCGGTGACCTGCGGACTCACGGATAGGGATTCGGTGACTCGTCGGAAATCGCTCATGGGTTCGCCGCAACTTTGAGGCGCGGCGCGATTTCGCCGCCGTGGCATTGTCGCGGCCCCTGGGCGCCTAGGCAATGGTCACGACCGCCTCAAGGCGTGCACGCACACTGATCATCTGGAGGGGGAACGTGCTGTCGCATCGCCGTTCATTAAAAAACTTTTACCCGAAATCCGGTGTTGGCGATGACGATTTGTTGCCTGTCAATCATGAGCGGCAAGATTGTCGCGAAAAATTCTTCGAAACGCGAAGCCCGAGAACAGCGGTCCTTCTGGGGGAAATAACCTCGATAAAACAATCTGATGATCAAGTTGTGCCCAGGCCTTGCGGGGGCGGGGTATCCACGGGGAGCACGGGTTTCCGGAAAAGCGGCGGTGCTGTGGCGATTTTGCGACAGGCGCGCGCGATGTGGATTACAAATCTGCAATGACAATTGACCCCCGGCCACGGCGGCCCCTAACGTCGCCCCAACCGGGGAAATGTTTCCGGGACACCAGTGATCTCGTGGCGCGAACTACGCGGATTTCCGTTCCAGGTCGGACAAAGTTTCTAGAGGGGGACTCGTCCGATTTGCCGCTCGCGTCACGCTCAGAGGGGATTTGAACAGCATGCATTCCACCAAGGGTAGCGCCCGCGCGCGCCTACTGACGACGACGTTGCTCGCCGGTCTGGCGAGTGTCGCCACGCCGGTCGCGATCGCGACCGTGGCCAGCTTGGCGCCGACGATCGCCAGCGCCCAGGACTACACGAGCGGTACTCTGTCGGGCACGGTCCTGAACAGCACCGGTCAGCCGCTCGCCGGCGCCCAGGTGACGGTGAAGTCGACGGCTCAGGGCTTCACTCGCGAAATGACGACCGACAACAACGGTCAGTTCCGCGTGCCGCTGATCCCGCAAGGCGCTTATGCCGTGTCGATCGCCAAGGAAGGCTACAGGTCGACCAGCGACGGCGCCCTGGGCGTCCGCGCCGGCGGCGAAAGCAGCTACAACTTCACGCTGGCCGCGGCCGACGAGACGATCTCCGAGGTCGTCATCACCGCCACCGCCAACCCCCAGCTCGACTTCTCGCAGACCACGACCGGTCTGGCGATCGACGTCGAAGACCTGCAGAAGCAAGTGCCGGTCGGCCGCAACATCACCGCTCTGACCCTGCTGGCGCCGGGTACGGTGGAAGGTTCGTCGACCAACTTCCGTGGCCAGACCTCGATCAGCGGCGCCTCGGTCGCTGAAAACGCGTTCTACCTGAACGGCCTGAACATCACGAACTTCGACAACTACATCGGCGGTTCGCGCGTTCCGTTCGAATTCTACAAGTCGATTGAAGTGAAGACCGGCGGTTATTCGGCCGAATACGGTCGCGCCACGGGCGGCATCATCAACGCGGTGTCGAAGTCGGGTTCGAACGACTTCACGTTTGGCATCCACGGCAACTGGCAGCCGGATTCGCTGGAAAGCGACCAGAAGGACACCTACCAGCAGCGCGGCAAGTTCCGTCACACCAACAACAAGGATCTCGTGATCGAGGCCGGCGGCCCGATCATCAAGGACCGCCTGTTCTTCTACGGTCTGGCCCAACTGAACGACAACGAGTTCACCCAGGCTTCGAAGACCGCCGCGTCGTACCTCGTCGACAAGATGAAGGACCCCTTCTACGGCGTGAAGCTGGACGGTTACATCACCGACCGTCAGCACCTCGAGTTCACGCTGATCGACACCCAGCGCATCACCAAGCGCACGGCCAACTCGTACACCTACAACGCCACGGCCGACACGGACACGATCGGCGGGGCCCTGCCGGGCACTCGCTTCGAGGACGGCGCGACCAGCTATGTCGCGAAGTACACCGGCAGCTTCACCGACTGGTTCACCCTGTCGGCCGCCTACGGCCTGAACAAGGACCGTTCGGCTTCGAAGAACACCCTGTCGTCCCTGCCCCTGGTCCAGTCGGACGTGACCGGCGCCACCGTGCGCATCGGCTCGCAAACCGCTTCGAACCAGGACGCCCCGCGGCGCACCAGCCGTGAGTTCTACCGCGTCGACGCCGACCTGTACTTCAGCCTGTTCGGCGACCACCACATCCGTGGCGGTTATGACCGTGAAGACCTGACGCTGGTTCACCAGTCGCAACGCAACGGCGGCGCCAACTACGTCTACCACGTCGGTAGCGCGGGCAACCCGCAAGGCGTGACGGATCCTAGCCGCTACTATATCGAAGCTCGCACGTTCGTCGGCGGTGGTTCGTACACCGCCCGCAACCAAGCGATCTACATCCAGGACTCGTGGGACATCCTGCCGAACCTGAGCCTGAACCTGGGCGTTCGTCGCGACCAGTTCCAGAACCGCGGCGTTGACGTCGCCGGCGTCCAGGGCGGCGTGTTCGTCGAGTTCGACAATGAAGTCGCCGCTCGCATCGGCTTCACCTGGGATCCGGGCAACGACGGCACCAACAAGGTCTTCGGTAACTACGGCCGCTATTATCTGCCGGTCGCGTCGAACACGGCCTACCGCCAAGCTTCGGCGATCCTCGACCAATCGGTCTACTTCCTGCTGCCGGCTGGCACCGCGCTGTACAACGGCACGACGATCAACCGCGCCCTGCTGGATCCGCTCTCGGGCCTGCCGCTCGCCGGTCTGGGTTCGCAGATCACGACCGCTGGTCCCGGCGTCTGCTTGCCGGGCGGCGTCGGCCAAGCCGGCGTGACGGGCTGTACCGTCCGTAACAACGGCACGATCCAACCGTTCGAAGCCAATATCAGCCGCGACCTGAAGTCGACCGCCGACGACGAATACATCCTCGGCTACGAGCACCGCTTCGACTCGCTGTGGAAGGCCGGCCTCACGCTGACCTACCGCAAGTCGCTGCGCGCCGCCGACGACGTGGCCGTCGACCCGGCCGTCCGCGCCTACTGCACGGCCAACGGTATCGCTGGCTGCGAGAACATCTGGAGCGGCTTCCACCAGTACACGATCATCAACCCGGGCATGGCGCAGACGATCACGCTGTCGGATCCGCTGCCGGGCGAGACCACCGCGCGCACGATCAGCTTCACGGCCGAGCAACTGCGCTACCCGAAGGTCGATCGTCAGTACATCGCGCTGCAGTTCCAGTTCGACCGCGCCTTCGACGGCAAGTGGGCTCTGAACGGCTCGTACACCCTCTCGGAATCGAAGGGTAACTACGAGGGTTACGTGAAGACCGACTACGCGGGCGGCCAGACGGACGCCGGCATCACCGCCGACTTCGACACCCCCGGCCTGACCGAGGGCGCCTACGGCCTGCTGCCGAACCACCGGGCTCACGTCTTCAAGGCGTTCGGCTCTTATCAGGTGGTCGACAGCTTCCTGGTCGGCGCGAATGTTCTGGTCACCTCGGGCCGCAAGTATGGCTGCATGGGCCTGAACCCGAACGACCCGGATCTGAACGCTTCGTACGGCGCGCTGTCGCACTACTGCGGTGGCAAGATCACGCCGCGCGGCTCGGTGTTCAGCGATCCGTGGACCTACCGCCTCGACCTGTCGGCCCGCTACACGGTTCCGTCCTTCGGCTTCCTGCCCGAGAACGGCCTGACCCTGCGCGCCGACATCTTCAACGTGCTCAACACGCGCAAGGCGGTCGAATCGGACGAGTTCGGCGAAACCAACGCCGGCGGCACCCGTACGCAGTTCGGCTTGCCGCTGTCGTACATGCCCGCCCGCTCGGTGCGCCTGGGCTTCGACCTGGTCTTCTAATCTCGAAGATCCGATCGACGTTAAATGGGAAAGGCGGGTCGAAAGACCCGCCTTTTTCTTTGCGCGAACAAGAAAGGCGGCGCGTCGAACGCGCCGCCTTTGTCATGCGAGGGAGGGAGAGCGGCGCCCTCAGTCGGCGGAGCGCCCGTAGGCCTCGAAGAACGGCGCCAGATGCTTCTCGTAGCGTTTCCACTGGCCGATGGCCCGGGTGCTGATCGGTTGGCGTACCTGGCTGACGCTCGATGTGGCCACTGCCCGCGGGGTCAGGTGGAAGTCGCGCAGGTTCTCCTGGAACGGCAGGCCACAGTGCATCAGCATCCGCTCGATCCAGGGCTTCGGATCGGCGACCAGCTCCTCGTAGGGCACGGTCAGGATCGCGTCTGGAAACAGGCTGGTCCAGTGGGCGTACAGGCGATCCTCGTCGGCCATGTGCCGGCCGATGTCGGCCAGCGACCAGGTCCAGCCCAGGCCGTCGGCGAAGTGGCTGCGGAAGCACGACAGGGCCACGTCGCCTGGCGCGCGACGCAGCCAGATGAAGCGAGCGTTCGGCAGGACATGACGGATCAGGCCGACGAACCGGGTGTGGTTCAAGGTCTTGTCCACGATTCGACCGGCGGGGCCGAAGCGCTCGTCCAGCAGATGTAGGTAGGCCTCGCCGAAGCGGGTCCAGAGGTCCGCGCCGTCGGGGCGGAAGGCCGCCCGGGTGACGTCGGCCGGAGCATAGCCGCCAAGGTCCATGGTCGCGGTGCGGAACAGATTGAGTTCGCTTCCTCCGGCGACGTCGGCATGGCTGGCCAGGATCTGCTCGATCAGCGTCGTGCCCGAGCGTGGCAGGCCCAACACGAAGATCGGGCGATCGCTCTCGATCCCGCTGGGCGGCAGCTTGGCCAGGGCCTCGGCCGTGAAGCCGGCGATCACCTCGTCGACGAAGCGGCGCGATCCTTCGCCGCTGTATGGACGCCGAGCGCGGGCGAGGCGCGCGCCGCGCTCGTAGGTCTCGAACGCCCGGTCGATGTCTCCGAGGTCATTGTAGGCCTTGCCGAGCGCATAGAGCAGGGCGCTGGGCGCCTGTCCGCCCAGTTCGGCGGCCAGGGCCTCCATGGCGCCGATGTCGGGATCATCGGCCGAGAACGCCTTCAGATCGGCGAGGGTCAGCCAGGCGATGGCGGTCAGCTCGGGCCATGTCGACTGGGCGATGGCCGCGCGCAGGTGCGCCTCGGCCTTATCGGTCTCGCCTAGCTGAGCATGGCAGGTGCCGAGCAGGTGGCGCAGGCGGGCGTCCGGCCGCGGCGCGTTGGGAAGGTAGGCCTCGGTGGCCTTGATCGCCCCCGCCACGTGGCCCAGCTCGGCCAGCATCGCGCCATAGGCCAAGCGGCGCTCGATGTCGTAGGGCTGCAAGGCCACGTAGCGGCGCATGGCGGCGCGGGCGGCCGAGACCTCGCCCAGGGTGGCGGCCAGGCGCGCCACGTCGCCCCATCGGTCGCCCAGCGGCGCGTCCTGCCCGGCCAGCTTGACGACAATGGCGGCGGCCCGGGCGCGATCCCCCGCCTCGAGGCGGCGTACGGCCTGAACCAGAGGGTCGGCGGTGCTGACGGTCATGGAAGGACTCAAGGTCGAAGGGGCGAAAAGATCGGTGGCCGCCGCGCGGACGCGGCGGCCGTCATGTCCCCGGTCTACTACCGCACCGGCGTATCGGCCAGCACCGACGCCCCGCCGGGCGCGGCCCGCAGGCGGGCCTTGGCCATTTCGTCCAGGATCGCCTGGGAGCGCGGATCGCCCATCACCCAGGCCGCGGCCGCCAGGGTCTTGGCCGACGTCTCGCTGACGCCCAGGAAGCGTTCGAAGGCCTCGAACGGCGAGGCGGCGCCGTCCATGCGCTTGAGGCGAACGTCGTCCTTCAGCTTGGCCAGTTGCTTGGCCTTGTCGACGGCGTCGTAAAAGCCGCCCAACTGGTCGACGAGGCCCAGTTGCTTGGCCTGCTCGCCGGTCCAGACGCGGCCCTTGGCGATCTCGCGCACGCGCTCGGGCGGCAGCTTGCGGCCCTCGGCCACTCTGGTGATGAAGCCGGCGTAGATGCGGTCCATCCAGCCGGCGAACTTGGCCCGCTGGTCGGGAGTGAAGCCGTCGGCCGTGCCGAACGCTTCGGAATAGGCGCCGCCGACATGTAGGGGCTTGGTGTCGACGCCAAAGCGGGCCAGGGCGTCGCCCAGGGCGAACTTGCCGCCATAGACGCCGATCGAGCCGGTCAGGGTCGAGGGCTGGGCCACGATCGAATTGGCCTGGCTGGAGATCCAGTAGCCGCCCGAGGCCGCGTAGGTCCCCATGCTGACCACGACGGGCTTGCCGGCCGCCTTGGCGCTCTTCATGGCCGCCAGGATCTGTTCCGAGGCCGTGTCCGAGCCGCCGGGCGAGGAGACACGGAAGACGATCGCCTTGACGTCCTTGTCCTCGGCCGCGTCGCGGAAGGCCTTGGCCACGTCGTCGGAATAGACGTTGCTGTCGCCGCCGAACGGGGAGCCGCCGCCGCCCGCGCCGGTGACGATCGCGCCCTCGGCGCCGATCACGGCGATGGCCGGGCCGGTCTTGACGGCCGGCGACTTGGAGCGGCTGGCATAGTCGTCGAAGTCGACCAGCTTGGCGCCCTTGCCGGCCTTTTCGAGCGCCAAGGCCTGGATGTCGCTGACCTGGCCGACCTTGTCGATCAGGCCCTTCGCTTGCGCTTCCTGGGCGCTGTAGGGGCCATCTTCCAGGGTCCTGATGATCAGGGCCGGATCACGCTTGCGATCGACGGCGGCGCTGGTCAGGGCCGAGCGATAGACCGAACCCATCCACGACAGCGTCGAGTCCCGGTGGGCCGGGGTATAGTCGCTGTAGAGATAGGGGTTCACGGCGTTCTTGTACTCGTAGCGCTGCTCGTACTCGGCCTTGACGCCGTACTTATCGAAGAAGCGCTTGAAGAACATCGCCTCCGACGAGACGCCCACCGCCTGGAAGCTGGAGTCGGGCTGCATCCAGAACTCGCTGGTCGCCGCGCCCAGCATGTAGGTCGAGGTGACCATGCCGGAGGGATACAGGCCCTGGCTGTGGGCGTAGATCGGCTTCTTGCCGACCTCACGGAAGTGCTTGAAGGCCAGGCGCAGCTCATCGGCGGCGGCCGGGGCGACGCCGCCCTCGGGCAGGCGCACCAGGACGCTCTCGACCTTGTCGTCCTTCTCGGCGCGACGCAGCGTCTCGATGATCGACATCACCGAGTCCCCGCCGCCGCCAAACGCCGCGAACGGGTTCTTCGGATCCTGGTCGGTCAGGGGATTGCGCAGATCCAGCTGCAGGACGGTGTGCGTGGGGACCGGGGCCGGGCGGGCGGCGCCGGCGGCCATCACGATCAGCAGGAAGGGCACTCCGACCACGAACAGAAGAAGGCCGACGAAAACGCCGGCGACGGTCAGGAAGAACTGCTTCATCGGAGGTCCTGCTAACGAAACCGGCGACAAGCTAACTGGTGTTCGGGTTGCGACCAAATGAAGAGCGCGCAACGAATCCCACGAACGGGCGCGCAAAGGCTCGGCGCCGCTTTCGCGGCGCCTAAGCTTCTGTATTTTTGGCAGGTTTTCCGCCTCTGGTTGGCGGAGAGTAAATGGTCGGAGTGGCAGGATTTGAACCTGCGACCCCTGCGTCCCGAACGCAGTGCTCTACCAGACTGAGCCACACTCCGACTTGGAGGCCGGCCTTATAGGGGGCGGTTTCGGAGGGCGCAAGCGCCTTTTTCGAGGTTCGTGTGACGGCCCGAAAAAAGTTCTGAAATGGGATGTTGCATCCGTCCGAGTCGTGAGCTATCTCCACCGCCTCGCCGAGCCCTGACGGGTTTCGCCGTTCCTGCTGGGGAATGGTGTAATGGTAACACTGCGGTTTTTGGTACCGTCATTCTAGGTTCGAGTCCTAGTTCCCCAGCCACATCCTCCTGATATCCAAGACTAGACGAAGCTTATCCGGCGGGGCGGTCGCGCGCGCCGCATACGCAGGGGCGCCAGGGGCGTCTCGTAGGCGAAGCTTGGTCGCGCGGCGAGCCGGCGGCCATGAGCGGGCCCGGGGCTTGCGCCGCGAACGCCTCGTCCTCAGGTGCAGATAAGCAATGTCCGAGTCGAGGGGGCGGTCGGCTATCAAGCCTTCGCGGCATCGATCCTTCGGGATGCGGTATTTGCCGGTCCGGGAGCCTTAAATCACAAGTCCAGTTCGCAGTTGCGAGACAGATCGGCGCCCGCATGGGTTTAGCGGTTGATTCAGCGCCTGATAACAACGTTGTCAGCTGTATAGTTGACGAAAATTCGCCTCGTTGAACGGGCGCGGCGACAGTCAATTGTTACAGGAAGTCACGAATTAAAGCAGAATCTGGCCACGAACTACTTGTGTTTTCGAGGTGAGGGTGTATTTGCGAACACACTAGGGGAATGGAGTTGTATCGTGGAAGACAAGGCTACCCTGATCGAACTGACTGCCGAAATCGTCGCCAACTATGTGGCTAATAACGTCACGCCCGTTTCGGAACTTCCGGCGCTTATCCGCGCCACGCACGACGCCTTGGCTGGTATTGGCGCGCCGCCCGCGCCGACCGTCGAGGCCGTGAGCAAGGCCACGCCGGCCCAGATCCGCAAGAGCATCACGCCCGAAGCTCTGATCAGCTTCGAAGACGGCAAGCCGTACAAGACGCTGAAGCGCCACCTGACGACCCACGGCATGACCGTGGCCGAATACAAGGCCAAGTGGGGCCTGCCCAACGACTACCCGACGACCGCGCCCGCCTACAGCGAAGCCCGTTCGAAGATGGCCAAGGCCCTGGGCCTGGGTCAGGGCGGTCGCAAGGGCAAGGCCCCGACGCGCGGCCGCAAGGGCTGATCGGCCCCTAGAGCCTTCTGAAAAGCGAAAAGGGGACGCGGCGGGCGTCCCCTTTTTTGTGCCTGAAGCCGTGGGAAGTGTCCTAGGCCACGCCCCGCGTATCCGGTTCGGCCGCGGTGTCCAGCGACAGCACCCGGGCGAGGGCTTCGACCAGGCGGGGGATTTCGACGGGCTTGGGCACCAGGGCGTCCATGCCGGCCTCGGCGTACAGCGAGCGCTCATGGGTCAGGACGCTGGCGGTGACGGCGATGATCGGGGTGCGGGGACGACCGGTGCGTTGCTCGCCCGCGCGGATGGTCTTGCTGGCCTGGACCCCGTCCATGACCGGCATATGCACGTCCATGAGGATCGCGTCCCAGCGTTCCTTTTCCCACATGGCCACCGCTTCGCGGCCGTCGACCGCGAAGTGGGCGTCGACGCCCAGATGGCCGAGCAGGGTCAGCAGCACGGCGCGGTTGGTCTGATTGTCGTCGACCACCAGGATCTTGGGGGCGGTCTCGTCGTCGACCTCCGGGGCGGCGATATCCAGCCGCGGCGAGGCGGCCGCCGAGGCGACCTCGGCCATGGGCAGGACGATCGAGAAACAGGCGCCGCCCTCCGGCGAGGGCGAGAAGCCGATCTGGCCGCCCATCAGCTCGACCAGCGTCTTGCAGATCGCCAGGCCCAGGCCCGAGCCGCCGGCGCGGCGCGTACTGGAGCCGTCCAGCTGGACGAACTTGGTGAACAGCAGCGGCCGCTGATGTTCGGGAATGCCGGCGCCGGTGTCGATGACGCGCGCGGAGAGACTGGCGGCGTCGCCTTCGACGATCACCCGCACGCCGCCGGCGTCGGTGAATTTCACGGCGTTGGAGATCAGGTTCGACAGCACCTGGCGCAGGCGATCGGCGTCACCCAGTCGCCAGCCGGCCACGCTGGGCGCGATCTCCAGGCTGAAATCCAGGTCCTTGTCGCGGGCCAGGCCGCCATAGAGCTGGCGCAAAGCATCCAGATGGGCCGGCAGGTCGAACGGGGCCGGGATGATGTCCATCTTGCCGGCCTCGATCTTGGAGATGTCGAGGATGGCGTTGATCACGGTCAGCAACGACTGGCCAGACGCGCTGATGGTGTCCAGGCGTCGGCGCTGGTCGGGCTCCAGGGCGCCGGCGGCCATGATCTGGGCCATGCCCAACACCCCGTTCAGCGGCGTGCGGATCTCATGGCTCATGGTGGCCAGGAACTCGGTCTTGGCGCGGTTGGCCGTCTCGGCGGTCAGGGCCAGGTCCTGGGCCTCGGTCTTGAGGCGGCGGTTCTCGGTCAGCTCGCGGGCGAGCTCGGCGTTCAGGGCCTCGCTGGCCAGGCGCGCGCGGACCTCGCGACCGACGACGCCGCGCATCAGGGCCGACATGCCGATCGCGGCGAAGGCGCCGGCGAGGCCCACGAACATGAACTGGTCGACGAGCTCCTTCGGCGCCTGGCGGGTCATCATGACGAGACCGGCGATGGCCGCGGCCACGCTGGCCAGGGACACCCGCCGGCTGGGCGCCGAGGTCGCGAAGACCAGGGCCATCAGCACGAAATAGACCAGCTTCTGCGGCTCGAAGTGCAGGGCCTGGTAGGCCAGGGTGTTGGTCAGGAACAGGCCGTTCATGCCCAGGATCACCGCTTCCAGCGGCAGACCCATGATCTTGCCCCGACGCAAGGCGATCCAGCCGCCAAGGGCGTAGATCGCCGAACCGATGGCCAGGCCCTCCAAGACTAGAAAGGCCGCGCCGGTCTCGTAGAAGGGATGGGAAAGGCTGATCAGGGCATAGTAGATCGCGGTCGCGATGAGGTACCCACGCGCGATGGGCACGTAAGCTTGCATCAGCGCGACCTTGGTCCGCTGCTTCTCGTCAGTCCTCGAGCCCTGCAAGACCTGTCCCCGGGTTCCTTGGCTGAGCAGACTAGGTGAGGACTGGTTAAGCCTTGTTTCGAATTACGATGTTTTACAATTGCTAGACGCCGCTGAGACTCATGCCGGGGGTGTCGGGCGGAGTTTCGCCACCGCCGTTCAGCGAACGCTGCATCCAGACCAGGTCCACCCAGCGGCCGAACTTGTGGCCCATGCTGGGGAAAACCCCTTTCTTCTCAAAGCCTAAGGTCGCGTGCAGGCCGATCGAGGCGGCGTTGCCGCTGTCGCCGATGACCGCGCACATTTGTCGCAGGCCCAAAGCTTCACAAGACGCGATCAGAGCCTCCAGCAGGGCGCGGCCGACGCCCTTGCCGACCGCCTTGGGCGAAACATAGACGCTGTCCTCGACCGTGTAGCGATAGGCCGCGCGCAGGCGGAACGGGCCGGCATAGCAATAGCCGAGCACCGCGCCGTCCAGTTCGGCGACCAGATAGGGCAGGCCGCGATCCAGGAAGGCCGCGCGGCGGCGGGCCATCTCGGCCTCGTCCGGCGGAACCTCCTCGAAGGTGCCCAGGCCGTTCAGGACGTTCCAGGCATAGATGGCGGTGATCGCCGGCACGTCGGCGTCGGTCGACGCCCTGATCGCTAAACTCACGCCTTGGTCCAACCCTTGTCCACCGCCCACACCGCGAAGGCATAGTCCAAGGCGATCTCTTTCAAGAAGTCAAAGCGCCCGGACGCGCCGCCGTGGCCAGCATCCATATTGATCTTCAGCAGGACAGGTTTGCCGCTGGTCGTGGCGGGGCGAAGCTTGGCGACCCACTTCTCCGGTTCCCAGTAGGTGACGCGCGGGTCCGACAGGCCGCCGGTGGCCAGCACGGCCGGATAAGGCTTCGCCGTGACGTTGTCGTACGGGGAGTAGCTGGCGATGTAGTCGTAGGCTTCCTTGTCTTCCAGCGGATTGCCCCACTCGGGCCACTCCGGCGGGGTCAGGGGCAGGGTGGTGTCGCTCATGGTGTTGACCACGTCGACGAACGGCACGGCGGCGATGATCCCGGCGAACAGGTCCGGCCGCATGTTCGTAATCGCCCCCATCAAGAGCCCCCCCGCCGAGCCGCCATAGGCCACCGTGTTGGCCGGCTTGCCGTAGCCGGCCCCATGCAGGTGCTCGGCGCAGGCGATGAAGTCGGTGAAGGTGTTCTTCTTCTTGAACTTCTTGCCGTCCAGGAACCAGCCCCAGCCTTTTTCGGAGCCGCCGCGCGGACAGGCCGTGGCCCAGATCCAGCCACGGTCGACCAAGCTGAGGTTCCGGATCGAGAAGCTGGGCTCCATGGCGATGCCATAGCTGCCGTAGCCGTACAGCAGCAGCGGGGCCGAGCCATCCAGCTTGGTCCCCTTCTTCATCAGGATGAAGATCGGCACGTCGGTCCCATCCGAGGCCTTGGCGTTCAGGCGGCGGGTCTCGTACTGGGCCGGGTCGTGGCCCGAGGGGATTTCCTGCGTCTTGCGCAGGGTGCGCTGGCGCGAGGCCATGTCGTAGTCGAACCACTGCCGGGGCGTGGTCATCGAGTTGTAGACGAAGCGCAGATTGTCGGTGTCGTACTCGTAGCCGCCTTCGAGGCTCAGTGCGTAGGCGGCCTCGTCGAAGGCGATGGCGTGCTCTTCGCCCTTCTCGGCGGTGACGATCACCTGGTTCAGGGCGTCGACCTTCTCCAGGCGCACGAACCAGCGCTTGAAGGCCATGGTCCCGGAGATCAGGCGGCCCGGGTGGTGGGCGATCCAGTCCTTCCAGTTCGCCTTGCCGGTGGCGTTTTCGGGGGTCGTGGCAAGCTTCCAGTCCACCGCGCCGTCGGCGTTGGTGCGGATCACCCAGTGGTCGTTCCAGTGCTCGGGCTCGTAACGCAGGCCCACCTCGCGCGGGTGGAAGACGACCGGCGTGGCGGTCGGCGTGGCGGCCGGGATGATCAGCGCCTCGCTGGTCTCCTGATTGCCGCAAGAGATCACGACATACTTCTCGGACGCCGTGACGCCGACGCCGATGAAGAAGCCTTCGTCGGGCTCGTCATAGATCAGCACGTCGTCCTTGGCCGTCCCCCGCGTCGGGCGGCGGTAGATCTTGGCTGGACGACCGTTGTCGTCGCGGAATGTCCAGTACAGCCACTGGCTGTCGGGCGAGAAGCAGAAGTCGCCCGTGGTGCTCTCCACCGGGCTTTCCAGCACCTTGCCGCTGGAGAGGTCCTTGACCTGGATGCGGTAGACTTCGGAGCCCTGTTCGTCGACGGCGAAGGCGTAGAGCTTGTGGTCCGGCGAGTGGCTGGCCGCGCCGACCTGATAGAAGGCCTTGCCCTTTGACTCGGTTTCTTCGTCGAGCAGGATCTCCTCGGCGCCGCCACCGTGAGGCTTACGAGCGTGGATCGGATGCTGCGCGCCCTTCTCGAAGCGCGTGTAATAAGCAAAGGGACCGTCTTTCGCGGGCACCGACGCGTCATCTTCCTTGATGCGCCCCTTCATCTCCGCGAACATTTTTTCTTGAAGGCCTTCCGTCGAGGCCAGCATGGCCTTGGTGTAGGCGTTCTCCGCCGTCAGGTGCTCCTTGACGTCGGCCTTGATCAAGGACGGGTCGCGCAGGACCTTCTGCCAGTTGTCGTCCTTCATCCAGGCATAGTCGTCGGTGCGACTGCGTCCCAGCTGCTGGATGGTCTTGGGAATCTTCTTGGCGACCGGCGGCGTGGGGCGAGCGGCGTTCTCGACAGACATGGGGGACCCGAAAGCTGTTCCAGACAAGATTATGGGGGATGACGTAAGCGCCGCGGCGGCGCTCGTCATCAGGCGTCGGCGATCCATGCGCAAATTCCCCCGTAACCCAACACAACGCGCAAGTGCGGCAGAACGACAACTTGCGGCGCGAGATTCCTGTGGTCAAATTCCCTCAGCAGTCGGGCGAGTAAAGCGTAAGCACCAAGGGGGCGATATGGCCTGGGATCTGTCCGTCGACCTGATCAAGGCGACGGTCCAGCTTGAACAGCCGCTAGGCGATGGTTCGCGGACCGTCGGCACGGGCTTTCTCATTTCCGATCCCACGCCCGACGGCAAGCCGCGGGTCATCCTGGTGACCGCCGCCCATGTCTTCGAGAAGATGCCGTCGGTGTCGGCCAAGATCGGCTATCGCATCGAGGGCGACGGCGGTGTCTGGCGCTTCGATCCCGAGACCCTGAAGATCCGCGACGGCGACCATCCGCTGTGGGTCAAGCACCCGACCCGCGACGTCGCGGCCATGGTCGTCGAGGCTCCGCCCGAGTTCGTCAAGGCGGCCATCCCGATGAAGTACCTGGCCCAGGACGACACCTTCAACCAGTATAATCTGGGTCCGGGCGACGAGATGATGGCGCTGGGCTTCCCACGCGGTCTCTCGGCGAACCCGGCGGGCTTCCCGATCCTGCGTTCGGGCCGGGTGGCCAGCTATCCGCTGGCGCCGGCGACGAACTTCCCGACCTTCCTGATGGACTTCTCGGTGTTCCCCGGCAATTCGGGTGGCCCCGTGTTCATGGCCGAAGGCGCGCGCCGCCGGCCCGGCGCCAGCGAGAGCCAGGAGGTCCAGTTCGTGGCCGGTCTCTTGACCCAGCAGGTCGAGCTGTCGGGCGAACGCCTGGAAATCGGCATCGTCACCCACGCCAAGTTCATCCGCGAAACCTTGGCCATGCTGGACAAGCTTCCCGGCGCGCCGGTGACCCAGGCGCGGCTGGCCAAGCCTGAACCGGCCATGCCCGGCGCCATTCCGGCGGTGGCCGTCTCGGCCATGGCGATGGGCGCGTCACACTAGGAAATTCCAGGAACCAGGCACGGTCTCGGCCCGTTTCTTCTGCAACGCAACAACAGCAACCCAGCAGGAGTGAGCCATGAGCACCAATCGTGTGGAAGGCGCTATCGACAAGGGCGCCGGCGCCGTCAAGGAAGCCGTCGGCAAGGCCACCGACAACGAACGTCTGGAAGCCGAGGGCGCCGCCCAAAAGGCCAAGGGCGACATCCAGAACAAGGTCGGCAAGGTCCAGGACAAGGTCGGCGACGCGATCAAGCACTGAACACCCGCCTACGACTGAAGAAAGCGGCCGCCGGAGCGATCCGGCGGCCGTTTTTCATTTCACGATCCCGTCCACCGTCTGACGCGTCACCGCGTGATAGAGCGGCCGCGTCTTCCCGTAGATTCGCTTGGCGATCGGCTGGCCCCAGTCGCCCTGGGCCATCAGGTCCTTGAACAGCGGGGCCACGAACTTGCGGCGGCCCTGGTCGGTGAGGAAGGCCTCCAGCGAAGCCACCGCCGGCTGGTGGCGGTTGGCCACGGCCAGTTCCAGCCAGACGAAGCGGATCTCGCTGTTGCCTTGGGCGTCCAGGCCAAAGGCCTTTTCCAAGGTTACGAGACGCTCATCCGACAGCTTGCGCGGCAGGCTGGCCACGAAGCGGGTGCGCTCGGGCGTGCTCCAGGTCCGCCACTTGGCGGCGGGCGCGGCGCCGCCCTTGGCGTAGGCGGCGGCCAGGGCGTCGACGGCCGGGAAAGCGGCCGACTTCACGTGCACGGCGTTGTCCGGCAGCCCGACCTCATAGACCCACTTGTCGATGCCGATGGCCGCCTCGAGCTTGGGATCGCCCTTGATCAGGTGCTCGCGCAGGTCGGCGACGAAGCCGGCCGTGGTCTGGCTCTGGAAGGCGTGGCGGGCGAAATAGGCCTTGAGATAGGCGTCCCAGCGCGGCCGGCCGACGGCCTTCTCGATCGTCCGCAGGAAGGTCGCGCCCTTCTGGTAGGCGATGTCGGTCATGCCGTCGTCGGGATCACGGCCCGTGAGATCCAGGTGCAGGCGGGTGTCGGCGCCCGTCAAACCCCCTGCGTCGGCGATCGCCGATTGCAGGTCGCTCCAGCCCAGGTCGGCCAGCATGTCGGCGCGCGGCTTGCCGTACAGCCGCTCCATGATCCGGTTCTCGAAATAGTCGGTGAACCCCTCGTTTAGCCAGAAGTCCGACCAGGTGGCGTTGTTCACCAGGTTGCCCGACCACGAGTGCGCCAGCTCATGCGCCACCAGGCTGACCAGCGAGCGATCGCCAGCGATGATGGTCGGCGTGGCGAACGTCAGGCGCGGGTTCTCCATGCCGCCGAACGGGAACGACGGCGGCAACACCAGAAGGTCGTAACGGCCCCAGGCATAGGGGCCGTAGAGGCTCTCGGCGGCCGCGACCATCTTCTCGACATCGATCAGCTCGCTCGCCGTCTTCTTCATGACCGACGGCTCGGTATAGACGCCGGTGCGCTTGCCCAGCGGGGTGAAGGTCAGGTCGCCGATCGCGAGGGCGATCAGGTACGAGGCGACCGGCTTGTCCATCTCGAAGCGATAAGCGCGGCTGCCGTCCGCCAGCGGTTCGCCGTTGGGCGTCAGCATCTGGGCGCTCATCACCGCCTTCAGGCCCTTGGGCGCGACGATGCGGGCGGTCCAGGTCTGGCGGATGCCGGGGCTGTCCTGGGTGGGAATCCAGCTGCGGTTCAGGATCGCCTCGCCCTGGCTGAACAGGTAGGGGCTCTTCTTGCCGGCGGTCTGGGCGGGGGTCAGCCATTGCAGGGCCGCGCCGTCGGGGGCGCTGTCGTAGCGGATGATGATCCGCTTGGCGCCGTTCAAGGTCACGGCCAGCGGCGCGCCCAGGATCGGATCGGCCTTGCCCAGGGTCCAGCGCAGGGCGTTACCCTTGGCGTCCGTGACGTCGTGGATCACCAGGCCCTTGCTGTCGAGCACGACCTCTTTCGCGTCAGGCGCGGCGGCGATGTCGAGGGCGGCCGTGCCGGTCATCTTCTGGCCGACGAAGTCGGCGGTCAGATCCAGGTCGATATGGGTGACGCGGGCCACCAGCGGCTGAGCGTAGGAGTGGATGTCATGGGCTTCCGCCGTCTTCAGAATGGCCGGTACAGGCGGACTTTGCGCGAAGGCGGGCATGGCGGCGCCGCAGAGCAGGAGCGAGAGCAGGAGGGCGCGGGCGTGGGTTTTTGGAGTCATGGCGCTTTCGTGCTCCCGTTTTGAAGAGGCCGCAACGGGGGGGCGTTTACCCGCGAGGTCATGGGCAAGCCGCGGCCAACGTCCTAGCTTCCAGGGCATGAACACCACGACCACCTCCGGCCCCTCGATTGGCGAGCGCCTGCGCGACTGGCGCCAGAAGCGGCGGCTCAGCCAGATGGACCTGGCCTTGGACGCCGAGATCTCGACCCGCCACCTGTCGTTCCTGGAGACCGGGCGCGCCACGCCCAGCCGGGACATGGTGCTGCGCCTGGCGGAGCACCTGGAGGTCCCCTTGCGCGAACGCAACGCCCTGCTGCTGGCCGCCGGCTTCGCGCCGGTGTTCCCCGAGCGGTCCTATGACGACCCGGGCCTGGCCGCCGTGCGGACGGCGGTCGAGGCGGTGCTGCACGCCCACATGCCGTTCCCGGCCCTGGCGATCGACCGTCGCTGGACCATGCTCGCCAGCAACGCCGGCCTCGCGCCGCTGCTGGCGGGCGTCGCGCCCAAGCTGCTGGAGGGTCAGGTCAATGTGCCGCGGATAAGCCTGCACCCCGAGGGCGTGGCCCCGCGCATCGCCAACCTGGCCGAATGGCGCGGCCACATCCTGTCGCGCCTGCGCCGTCAGTTGGCCGAGAGCGGCGACGCCGAGCTGGCCGATCTGATCCGCGAGCTGTCGGCCTATCCCGGCGGCGAGGCCCATCCCCGCGCCGGCGAAGGCCTGATCGCCGCGCCGTTGCGCCTGAAGACGCCGCATGGCGAGTTGTCGTTCCTGTCGGCCACCATGACCTTCGGCTCGCCGCTGGACGTCATGGTCTCGGAACTGGCGATCGAGACTTTCCTGCCGGCGGATGCCGCGACCGCCAAGGCCCTTCAGTCGATCTCTTCGTAGGTCGCCGCGTAGTCGACCGGGAAGTTCACCGAGCGGGCGATGAAGCAGACCTTGTGGATCTCGTGGTGGATGGCGTCGGCCTTGGTCAGGTCCGCGCCGCGCTCGACTCGGATATGCGGCTTCAGGGTGGCGCCGAGGAAGCGGCCGGCGCCGTCGGGCGTGCTTTCGCCAACGCCGATCGGCTGGTCCTGGTAGCCGCGCACCACGATCCCGGCTGTCGAGGCCAGATGCAGGTACCAAAGCATGTGGCAGGCGCTGAGCGAGGACAGCAGCAGGTCCTCGGGATTGTGCAGCGTTGGGTCGCCGCCCAGCAGCGGATCATTGGAGCAGCTGACGACCGGCTTGCCCGGCGTGGCGATGTTCCAGGCGCGGTCATAGCCGCGATAGGTGCGCGTGCCGTCGCCCCGATCGCCGGTCCATTCGATCAGGCAGGTGTAGTCATGCTGCTTGGCCATCTAGCGCTCCTCCGGAGAGACGTCCTTCAGCCGCGCGGTCATGGCGGCGATCTGGTCCGGGTCCCAGCGGCTGTACTTGCGGACGACGCTGGCCGGATGGAAGCCCAGGCCGAGTGAAATATGCGGATGGTGGTAGGCCTGCCGTGGCCGGATCGGCCGCGGCGCGAAGCCGCCGCCGCAGGTGGGGCAGACATTGTGCAGCACCCCGTCAGCGCAGTCGGCGCAGTAGGTGCACTCGTAGCCGCAGATGCGGGCGTTCAGGGCGTCCGGCGGCAGATCGACGTCGCACAGTTCGCAGTTGGGGCGGAGTTCGAGCATGCAAATCCCCTGACGGCAGGCCCGCTCGCTATCGCGAACGGCCGCCAGGGGAAATGACAGGTATCCCTCGATTTCAGCCGAAGTGGGACTAGCCGTAGATCACCGAGATCGTCTCGGCCACGCAGGCCGGGCGCTCTTCGCCTTCGATCTCGATGGTGCACTCGTTCTTCATCTGCAGGCCGCCCGACTTGGGCTCGGCGGACAGCAGCTTCTGGCGCATGCGCACGCGCTTGCCGACCCGGACCATGCCGGTGAAGCGGACCTTGTCGCAGCCATAGTTGATGCCGCGCGTGACGCCGGTGACGCGCAGGATATCCGCGCCCAGCATCGGGATCAGGGAGAGGGTCAGGTAGCCGTGGGCGATCGGGCCGCCGATCTCGCGGGTGGCGCGCTCGACGTCGACGTGGATCCACTGGTGGTCGCCGGTGGCCTCGGCGAACAGGTTGACGCGCTCCTGGGTGACCTCGACCCAGTCGGACACGCCGATCTCCTGGCCGACCAGGCTGGCGACGTCGGCATAGGCGACTTCCTTCATGGCATTTCTCTCCCTCGAACAGTTGTTCGGATAGAGACCAGTCCGGGCGGCCGGGGTCAACCGGAGAAGGTGCTGACCACCAGCCAGACATTGGCCGCCGAGATCACCACGAACAGGAACCAGGCGATGCTCTTGGTGATCCATCCATTGGCGAAGGCTCCCATCAGCGCCTTGTCGTCGGTAAAGCGCAGCAGGGGCCAGATGGCGAAAGGCAACTGGGCCGACAGCACCACCTGGGTCAGGATCAACAGCTTGCCGACCGAGTGCTCGCCCAGGGTCAGCACGCCGATCAGGGCCGGAACGATGGCCAGGCCCCGGGTGATCAACCGCCTTTGCCAGCAGGGGATTTTCAAATCGAGGAAGCCCTCCAGGATCACCTGGCCGGCGATGGTGCCGGTGAAGGTCGAGCTCTGGCCCGAGGCGAACAGGGCGACGGCGAACAGCACCCCGGCCAGCACGCCGCCGGTGACCGGGGCCAGCAGCTGGTGGGCCTCCTCGATGCCGGCCACCTCCGTCAGGCCCGCGCCGTGGAAGGCCGAGGCCGCCAGGATCAGGATGGCGGCGTTGATCAGCAGGGCCAGCAGCAGCGACACGACCGTGTCGATGGTCGACAGGCGGATGGCGGCCCGCTTGCCCGGCTCGTCGGCCGGCGTCACCCGCGTCTGCACGATCGCCGAGTGCAGGTAGAGGTTATGCGGCATGATCGTCGCGCCCAGAA
Organism: Caulobacter sp. ALps2; assembly: GCF_058681635.1. NCBI lineage: Bacteria > Pseudomonadati > Pseudomonadota > Alphaproteobacteria > Caulobacterales > Caulobacteraceae > Caulobacter > Caulobacter sp. ALps2. The sequence goes on along the minus strand of NZ_CM178743.1, from coordinate 341,792 downwards.
TGCCGATCGCCAGATAGAGGGCGTTGCCCTGTTGGAGCGCCGAGAGCGACGGCACGAGGCCCCGCGCCACGTCGGCGCCGTTCGGCGGGGCCAGGATCAACTGCGCCAGGAAACAGATCCCGACCGTCGAGATCAGGCCCAGGATGATGGCTTCCAGCTGTCGGAAGCCCTTGCCCTTCAGGCCCAGCACGATGACCGTGTCCAGCGCCGTCAGCAGCACCCCGGCCCACAGTGGGATGCCCAGCAGCAGCTTGAAGGCCAGGGCGCTGCCTAACACCTCGGCGATGTCGCAGGCGATGATGGCCAGCTCGGCCAGCAGCCACTGGACCTTGACCGTGCGCGGCCCGAACCGCTCGCGGGACATGCGGGCGAGGTCCTTGCCGGTGACGAGGCCGAGGCGCATCGACAGGGTCTGCAGCACGATCGCCGCCAGACTCGACAGCACCACCACGAACAGCAGGGAGGTCCCGTACCGCGACCCCGCCTCGATGTCGGTCGCCCAGTTGCCGGGATCCATGTAGCCGACGCTGACCAGCAGGCCGGGGCCGGCCACCCGCAGCATCCGCTTCCAGGTGGGTATGCCGTCGGGCACGACAACGGCGCCCCGCACCTCGGCCGGGCAGAAGGGCGCGGTGGCGGTCTTCGGGAGGCGGTCGAGGAGAGCAGCGAACATACGGCCTAGTTAGGGTGGTGCGGCCGCGCTTGTCAGCCCCGGCGCCGCTATCGTGGGCGCGTCTGCTCGCGTCATGGGCGAATTTTGACCTTTCGCGGATTTCGCGGACAAGACGGATGCGCGCGGGGAACAGGCCGCGCGCCGGTGTCTTCCACTCTAGCTCGCTCCGCGTCTCCCAGATCCCCAGCGAGTCCGCCTGATCCCAGCGGCGGCCCCGGCGGATGGCGCGCCGGGGCTAGCGCCGGTCGGGCTGTCAGCTTTCCAGCACGGCGCGGGCGTCGGCGGGGAGCAGGCTGTCGGCCTGGTTCAGCAGCTCGCGCCAGGTCTCGCCGCGGTCACGGGCTTCGGCATAGGCGTCACGCAGGGCGAAGGGGTCGTCCTGGCTGAGGGCGTTGATGAGCTGAGCCGCTTGCAGGCGATCCTTGACGCCCTTCTCGGGGTTCACCTTGCGATCCCGGCTCACGATCAGCTTGTGGACTGCGTAGCGCGCCGGGGCGGGCGCGTTCACCAGCACGCCGCCGCCATGCAGCGCGGCGGTCTGGATTGGGTCGCGCAGCAGGAAGTCCATGTAGGATAACGGGACAGCGTCGCTCTTCAGCGTCGGCAGATACGAGGGCTTGTCGCGCGGCGCGCCGCGATTGGTCGTTAGCACGTCCAGTCGGTAGCGCTCGCCCAGCGAGTAGCTGGTCGTGCGGCGGGCGTCGAAGGCGTAGCTGACCGGTGCGAAGCGCGGATCCAGCTCGCGCAGGATGTCCAGCAGTGGGCGATCGAGGGTGTCGTCCAGGTTGGAGGCGATGCCGAAGTCCTGGGCGACGTCTAGATCCAAGGTCGCCAGGCTGGTGACGGGCAGGCGCACGCCCAGGTGAGCCGCATAGGTCTGGAAGGCTACCGTGCCGATTAGCAAGGCGCGCAGGCGGAAGGCTCCCGCCGCCGCGAGCGCTTGGATGATCTCGCCGCTGGTTCGGTCAGGTCGCGGCGCGCCAGAGGCGATGATGGCGGCCACCAGGCGGCGGCGATCGTCGAGATCGGCGCGGTGTTCGCCGTGCCGCGCGATTGTCTCGCGCAGCTCCTCGCTGTCGGGGCCGATATAGACCTGGCGGCGGCTCTGCGCGCCGCCGGTCGGCATCTGGACGTACCAGTAGAGCCGGCCCTTCACAGTCTTCGACACGAAGCTCGAGCCCGGCGGATAGTCGCCGACGCGTCCAAGACGCAGGCGTTCCATCAGCTCGGCATAGCTGGTGTGCGCCGAAAGGGGCAGCCGCTCGATCATGCCGCCAAGTTATACGCAAATCTGAAATCTGCGTATAACTTTCCACCCTAGACGATCCGGCTCTCGCCCTTGCCCCAGTACGCATCCCGGATCAGCCGTTTGTACAGCTTGCCCGTCGGATGCCTCGGCAGTTCCGCCATGAAGTCGATCCGCCGGGGCGACTTCACGTGGCTGAGGTTGGCGCGGGCGAAGGCCATCAGCTCGGCGGCGAGGTCGGAATTGTCGTCGAGCCAGGCCATCGGCTGGATGACCGCCACGACCTGCTCGCCCATCTCCTCGCACGGGGCGCCGACCACGGCGGCGTCTGCGACCTTGGGATGGGTGATCAGCAGGTTCTCGATCTCCTGCGGATAGATATTCACCCCGCCAGAGATGATCATGAAGCTCTTGCGGTCGGTCAGGTAGAGGTAGCCGTCCTCGTCGGCCCAGCCGACGTCGCCCAGGGTCGTCCAGCCATGCTTGTTGTAGCTCTCGGCGGTCTTGTCGGGGGCGTTGTGGTAGTTCACCGCCGGGCCGTTGGCGAAATAGACCGCGCCTTCGGTGCGGGCCGGGACCGGATCTCCGGCGTCGTCGCAGATGCGCAGCTCGCCCAGCACCGCCTGGCCGACACTGCCCTTGTGGGCCAGCCAGTTGTCCGAGTTGATCCAGCAGAAACCGTTGCCCTCGGTGCCGGCGTAGTACTCGTAGATCACCGGGCCCCACCAGGCGATCATCTGCTCCTTGACCGGGACGGGGCAGGGGGCGGCGGCATGGACCGCCGACTTCATGCTGGAGACGTCGTACTTGGCGCGCACGGCCTCAGGCAGTTTCAGCATCCGCACGAAATGGGTCGGGACGAACTGGCCGCAATTGACCTTGTACTTTTCGATCAAAGCGAGGGCCGCCTCGGGCTCGAACTTCTCCATCACGATCACCGTGCCGCCCAGTTTGTGGACGGTCATGCACCAGCGCAGCGGGGCGGCGTGGTAGAGTGGGGCGGGCGAGATGTAGACGCTGTCGCCACTGAAGCCGAACAGCCCCTGGGCCATCATCTGCAAGGCGTTGGGCGCGTCGATCGGGGCCCCGTTCAGGGCGGGCTTCACCCCCTTGGGCCGGCCGGTGGTGCCGGACGAATAGAGCATGTCCGAGCCGGCGCTCTCGTCGGCGATCGGCGTGGTCGGTTCGGGCGCGCGGGCTTCCTCGAAGTCGGCATAAGCGCCTTGGGCGCCGCCGATCGCGAACAGGGTCAGATCCGGAACGAGCCGGGCGACCTCGTCGATCAGCGGACCCATGGCGACGGAGGTGACGAAGACCTTCGCCCCACAGTCCTTGAGGATATATTCGACCTCGCTGGCCGTCAGCTTGGTCGAGACGCAGACGAAGTACAGCCCCGCCCGCTGGGCCGCCCAGGCGACCTCGAAGAAGCGGGCGTTATTCTCCATCAGGATAGCGATGACGTCGCCCTGGGTCAGGCCCAGTGACCGGAACAGATGTGCTCCCTGGTTCGACCGCTCGTCCAGCTGGGCATAGGTCACGACCTCGCCCGAGCCGGCCATGATGTAGGCGGGCTTGTCGCCTTGTGTCTGGGCGTGGAGGTAGGGGTGCATCTCGATACCTCCTAGGCGGCGACGGGCGCGCGGGCGGCTTGCCGGATCATGTCGCTGGCCTTCTCGGCGATCATGATGGTGGGGGCGTTGGTGTTGCCCGATACGAGGCGCGGCATGACCGAGGCGTCGACGACCCGAAGGCCTTCGATCCCATGCACGCGCAACTGGGCGTCGACCACGGCCATCGGACCCTGGCCCATCTGACAGGTGCCGACCGGGTGGTAGATCGTCGAACCAGACAGGCGGGCATAGGCCAGAAGTTGCTCGTCGGCGCTGAACTCGCCGCCCGGATTGAGCTCGCTGTCGACATACGGCGCCAGCGCCGGAGCCTGGCCGATCTTGCGCGCCCATTTCAGGCCCGCGACGGCGACCTCCTGGTCCAGCGGATCGGCGAGGTAGTTGGCGAAGATGGTCGGATAGACGGAGGGATCGGCCGACTTGATGCGGATGTGGCCACGGCTTTCGGGGCGCAGCTGGCAGGGGGCGATGGTTAGGCCGGGAGCGTTCTCCAGCTCCATCTTCTGCTCGTTGACCAGCTTATCCAGGTCCATGGTCGCGGGCAGGATGTGGAACTGGATGTCGGGTCCCGCGAGGTCGGGACGAGATTTACAGAAAGCGGCGATGTGCGCCGCCGACAGGGTCAGCAGGCCCTTGCGCTGGAAGAGGTAGCGCAGCGCCTCGCCGGCCAGGCGGCCGCCCTTGGACTGCTCGTTGACCGAGACCACGCCGGCCTTCAGCCGATAGCGCACGCTCATCACGTAGTGGTCCTGCAGGTTCTCGCCGACGCCGGGCAGGTCGTGGACCACCTGGACGCCGTTGCGGATCAGGAGTTCGGCCGGGCCGACGCCGGACAGCTGCAAGAGCTGCGGCGAATTGATCGCCCCGCCCGACAGGATCACCTCGGCGCGGGCCATGACCACTCGCCTGACGCCGTTCTGGGTGAACTCGACGCCGGTGGCGCGGCGGCCTTCGAACAGGATCTTGCCCGCCAAGGCGTTGGTCTCGACCGTGAGGTTCGGGCGGCTCATGGCCGGGTGCAGATAGGCCACCGCCGCCGAGCAGCGCTGGCCGTTCTTGACCGTGAGCTGGTAGTAGGTCGCGCCTTCCTGCGACGAGCCGTTGACGTCGTCGTTGCGCGGGATGCCGGCCTGCTCGCAGGCTTCGATCACCGCGTCCGAGACCGGATGCTTGGTCGTCACGTCCGAGACATTCAGTGGGCCGCCCGTCGCGTGCCAGTCGCAGCCGCCGCGCTCCTGGTGCTCGGCGCGGCGGAAGTAGGGGACCACGTCGTCCCAACCCCAGCCCGCGCAACCCAGCTGCCGCCAGCCGTCATAGTCGGCGTGCTGGCCGCGGATATAGAGCAGGCCGTTGATCGAGGACGAGCCGCCCAGCACCTTGCCGCGCGGCCAGACGTGGGTTCGCCCGCCCGTGCCGGGGTCGGGCTCGGTCTGGTAGAGCCAGTTGACCTTGGGATCCTTCAGGGTCGAGGAGTAGCCGACCGGGATGTGGATCATCAGGTTCGAGGCGAACTGTCCGAGGTTCTTGGTGGGCCTGTCGTCGCCGCCGGCCTCCAGCAGGACGACCTTGAAGCGTCCGCCTTCGGACAGCCGCGCGGCCAGCACGCAGCCGGCCGAGCCGGCGCCCACGATGACGTAGTCGGCCTCGATGATCCCGGTCATCGTCTCTCTCCCTGGAGCGCGCTTGGGCGCGCTCATCTTTTAGTTTGAGCCCTTCCGTTCAGAAGGGCTCGGGCCGCCCGCGTGTGTCCCGCGTGATCGGCGTTCAGTTGGCAGGATGCGCGCACCTTTCGCGATCACGCAAGTTGCCGTCGCGGCGCCGTTGGTTCGACGCGTTTCGGGGGTATCGTCGCGCCAAAGAACGGCGTTCATGAGAGCGTCCTTGGGAGGCGTGCGATGGACCTGATCAGCCAGACGGTAGTGGACGGCATCGCCGGGCCGGGGGCGCCGCCCACCTATCCGACCCTGAGCGGCGTCGACCTCGCCGACATCTTCCGCTTCAAGCAGGGCCAGCCCTGGGCCGACTTCGCGAGGATGCGCACCGAGGCCCCGGTCATGTGGCATGGCGAGCCGTTCGGCGGTCCCGGCTTCTGGGCCCTGACGCGTTACGAGGACGTCCAGCGGGTCAACGGCGATCCGGAGACCTTCTCGTCCCAGCGCGGCGGCATCCTGATGTCGATGGGGCCGCCGGACAAACGCCACGCCCTGCTGTTCCGGGCGTCGATGGACACCATGATCAATCTCGACGCGCCGCATCACCTGCAGCTGCGCCGCGAGCACATGCCCTATTTTACTCCGGCCTATCTGCGTGGTCTGACCGAACGGGTGCGGGGCGAGGTGACCCGGCTGCTGGACGAGATGGAGCCACTGCTGGCCGGGGGAGGCGAGATCGACATGGTCGAGCACTTCAGCTCGATCCTGCCGCTGTTCACCCTGTGCGAAATCCTGGGCGTGCCGCCCGAGGACCGGCCCCGCTTCCTGAAGTGGATGCACTATCTGGAACGCGCCCAGGACCTGGCGGTGCAGAACGCCGCCGCCCCGATCGCGCCGACCCTGGAGCTGATGCAGTTCGTCCAGGACTTCAACAACGGTGTCGAGGAGATGTTCGACTACGGCCGCACGATGCTCCTGAAGCGTCGCGAGGACCCGAAAGAGGACCTGATGACCGCGATCGCGCGCGCGCAGGTGGATGGGGCGCTCCTCGCGGACGAATATCTGGACGGCTCATGGCTGCTGATCGTGTTCGCCGGCAACGACACCACCCGCAACACACTGTCGGGCGCGATGAAGCTGCTGACCGAGTTCCCGGACCAGAAGCGGAAGCTGATCGATGATCCCTCGCTCTTGGGCGGCGCGGTCGACGAGTTCATCCGCATGGTCAGCCCGGTGATCTACATGCGGCGCACCGCCACCCGCGACGTCGAGGTCGACGGCCAGCTGATCCGCGAGGGCGAGAAGGTCGTGATGTACTACGGCGCGGCCAATCGCGATCCGGCGATGTTCCCCGATCCCGACCGGCTGGACGTGACCCGGGCCAACGCGAACAAGCACATCGCCTTCGGCTACGGCCCCCACACCTGCATCGGCAAGCGCGTGGCCCAGATCCAGCTGGAGGAAGCCTATCGCCAGATCCTGGCGCGGTTCCCGGACCTGAACTGGACCGGAAACATCGAGATCGCCCCGAACAACTTCGTGCACGCGATCAGCAAGCTCGGGGTGAGAAGGGGGTAGGGCGGTTGCGGCGTATTCATACGCATGTTTGACTGCCTGCAAATCACGAGGAAGCACCCCATGTCGCAGCCCACCTTCGAGACCATCCTCTACGACGTCGAGGACGGCATCGCGACGATCACCCTGAACCGACCGGACCGGATGAACGCCTTCACCGCCCGGATGATGAAGGACCTGATCGAGGTGTTTGACATCACCGACGCCGACGACGCGGTGAAGGCTGTGATCATCACCGGCGCGGGGCGGGCCTTCTGCGCCGGGGCCGACCTGGGCGGCGGTGGCGGCACCTTCGATCGCTCCTCGCCCCAGGCCGTCGAGCGCGAGGAGGGCAAGGTCGGTGACGTCTATCGCGATGGCGGCGGGCGCGTGACCCTGCGGATGTACGACAGTCTCAAGCCCATCATCGGCGCCATCAACGGCGCGGCCGTCGGCGTGGGCGTGACGATGCAGCTGCCGATGGACATCAGGCTGGCTTCGACCGAGGCCAAGTTCGGCTTCGTCTTCGCCCGCCGGGGCATCAATCCGGAAGCCGCGTCCAGCTGGTTCCTGCCGCGCCTGGTCGGCCTGCAGACGGCGCTGGAGTGGTGCTACACCGGCCGCGTGTTCCCGGCGTCCGAGGCGCTGGAGAAGGGTCTCGTCCGCTCTCTGCACGCGCCCGACGAGCTGCTGCCCGCCGCCCGCGCCTTGGCCCGTGAGATCGCCGACAACACCGCGCCGGTCTCCGTCGCCCTGACCCGCCAGCTGCTGTGGCGCATGGCCGGCGCGGCCCATCCGATGGAAGCCCACAAGGCCGACAGCCGAGCCATCCAGTCGCGCGGCGCGTCCGGCGACGCCAAGGAGGGCGTGACCTCGTTCCTGGAGAAACGCAGCCCCATCTATCCGAACAAGGTCTCGAGCGACGTGCCGGACATCTGGCCGGAATGGGAGGAGCCCGAGTTTCGGTAAGCCCAATTTCAGTAAGTTTGTCGCGGCCGATGCTCACGGCTCGTTAAGCACGATCTGCTCTTGTCGATCCGATGAATGAAGCCGCGCGGACATCGTCGTTCGGAGAGCCGGAGGCCCCCAAGGCCACGCCGCGCTCGCGCACGGCCCTGCTCAAGCGGCTGGCCGATGTGGTGTGCCTGCCGACCAGCCGGATCAACGCCTTCGAGCGGTCGATGACCGCCGACCTGCTGGTCGAGATGCTGCGTGACGCCAATGTCGGCGAGCGCGAAAGGGTCGCCCGCCGCCTGGCCATGCTGGTTGAGATCCCCGGCGTGCTGGTGCGGCTGTTGCTGCGCGACGAGCTGCCGGTCGCCCGGGCCCTGCTGGTCGACTGCGAGAAACTGTCGGACGCCGACCTGATCGCCTGCCTCTACCAGTCGAGCACCGATCACCGCCGGCTGATCGCCCAGCGGCGGGGCGTCAGCGAAGTGGTCGCCGACGCCCTGATCGACATGGGCGAGCCGCCGGTCATCGAGACCCTGCTGCGCAACGAGCTGGTCAAGTTCAGCCACCAGGGCGTCGAGAACATCGTCGCCGCCACCCGCGACAACCAGTACCTGATCCCGCTGCTGCTGCGCCGGGCCGAACTGCGCCCCAGCCACGCCTATGTGATGTTCTGGTGGGCCGACGCCGAGGCGCGCAAGACCATCCTCCAGCGCTTCGCCGTGTCGCGCGAGATTCTGCAGGACGCCGTGGGCGACGTCTTCGCCCTGGCTTCGGCCGAGGGCTGGCAGGACCCGCTGTCGCGCAAGGCCTTGCAGTTCATCGAGCGCCGACAGCGCAACCGCGCGGCCATCGCCAAGAGCCCCTTCGGCAGCCTGGACGAGGCGATCGCCGCCGGCGAGACCGGCATCACCCGAGAGATCGCCGAGGAGATCTCGTACCTCTCGGGCCTGAAGCCGATGACCGGCGCCAAGATCTTCACCGATCCGGGCGGCGAGCCCCTGGCCATCCTGTGCAAGGCCACCGGCCTGCCGCGCGCCTGCGTGCGCCAGCTTTGGCGCGGCCTGCGCCGCCAGGAGTTCGATCGCAGCGGCGTCATCGACCACGCGCTGGAACGCGTCCTGACCGTCTACGACATGGTCGCCGTCGACCGCGCCCAGACCGTGCTGCGCTACTGGAACTGGTCGCTGACCTCGGCCCTGACCCCGGCCCTGCTGAAGGCCATTCGCGAGGGCGATGAGGCCGCCGTCGACGAATACTCGGCGCCGCAACGGGCCGCGATGCTAGCGCTGTCGCGCGATTTCGGCCGTTAAATCCGGGATATCGTTGGTTTTTCGGAGCGGCTACCTGTGGTCGCTCAGGAACTCAACCTCTCTTACTTGGCCGCTGCGTGGTTGAGTCGTTTGGGCGAACACTGGATTATTACGCGCGATATCTTGTGAGGGCCGTATTGCCCGCCGCATGCAATCTTTGTATGCAGCCGTCGACTGGTTAGTGAATCAGTCGTGTAAAAAAAGATTGGCTTACGGGCGAGGCCTTATGGAAGATCAATCCGACCTGATCGAGATGACGGCGGGCATCGTCTCCGCCTATGTCGGCAACAACGTGGTCTCGACCGCGGACCTGCCGGCGCTGATCAAGCAAGTTCACCTGGCGCTCGCCAATGTCGGCGCTCCGGCGGTCGAGCCGGCGCCCGCTCCGAAGGAGCCGGCGGTTCCGGTCAAGAAGTCGATCACCCCCGACTTCCTGGTCTGCCTGGAAGACGGCCGCAAGTTCAAATCGCTGAAGCGCCACCTGCGCACCAAGTACGACATGACCCCCGAGGACTACCGCGCCAAGTGGGGTCTGCCCAAGGACTACCCGATGGTGGCTCCGAACTACGCCGAGGCCCGTTCGAACCTCGCCAAGCAGATGGGCCTGGGCCAGGGTGGCCGTAAGCCGGCCCGCAAGGCGAAATAGTCGAGTCGGAACAAAAGCTTGGCCGTAAGCGGCCTTCAGAGACCTCAGCGCCCGTCGTCCGCACCCGGACGGCGGGCGTTGTCTTTGGTGGTTGACTCAATATGGGAATCTTGTCGCGCGACATGTTTTTCACTTGCCGCCGATTCGTTCCTTAAGCGATAGTGAATCGAAGTGATTCCAATAGCTTGTTAAGGACTCTGAAGATGTCCGCGCAATTGAGCGCATCCGCTACGGCGGCCCGCGCTCATCAGGAGATGTTCGCCTACTGGGCGTCCCTCCGTCGGGGGGCGAGCCTCCCCGCGCGCGTCGACCTGCATCCTTCGAGCATGAAGCGGCTGTTGCCGACGGTCAGCTTGATCGACGTCGTCAGGGAGCCGCGGGACTACCGCCTGCGTCTGGCCGGCACCGGCCTCTACGGCGTCTATGGCCGCGAGATCACCGGCCGCATGATCGGTGACGTCTACAACACCGCCGCCTTCGACTACTGGCGCAAGGAGCTGGACAAGGTGGTCGACGAGCGCCGCCCCGGCGTCGGCGTCCACAGCCTGGCCTGGCGTGGGTCCCCGCACATGTCGATCCTGTGGTTGCGCCTGCCGCTGGCCACCAACGGCAAGGACGTCGACATGATCCTCGGCTACGACGCCGTGGTCGGCGCGGCGGCCGAAGGCGTCTCGGGCATCCGCGCGGCTTAAGCGCCCCCTCAAGAAATCTCTATAGCCAAGCTTGCCCACGGGGCGAACCTGCTTAAGGTCGCGCGCTTCTGCAGGGCTGCTTGTCGAGACAGCGTGACCGGGGATTCTGACGTCCTGAGCTTTATTCGCGAACACATCCGATCGGTGTGGGCGCTGGAGCTGTTGCTGAAGCTCAAGGCCGATTCCGAGCGGTGCTGGACCGCCGACGCGCTGGTCGAGGGCATGCGCGCCAGTCGCGCCCTGGTCGATGACAATCTGGCCGTCCTGATGAAGGCCGGTCTGGTGGTCCCCGACGACGCTGGCGGCTTCCGCTACCGTCCCGCCGCGCCGGTCCTGGCCAGGCTGTGTGACGAACTGGAAGAGACCTATCGCGTTCGTCCCGTGACCGTGATCCGGTGGATCTCGGCGCCGGCCGAGCGGCTGCAGTCGCTGGCTGATGCATTCCGGTTCTCTGGCAAATCCCGGGGAGGGGACAAATGACGCCCGCCGTTGTCTACGGCCTGTGCCTGCTGGCCAGCCTGCTGTGCGCGGGGCTGTTGGTTCGGGCCTGGTCTCGGGCCCGAACACGCCTGTTGTTGTGGACCGCCGTGTCATTCGGTTTCATGGCGCTGAACAACCTGCTGCTGGTTGTCGACCTGGTGTTGCTGACGACCCAGGTCCAGCTGTGGTGGCCGCGCCAGTTGGCCCTGGCCGCGGCGATCGGTGTGCTGATCTACGCCTTCATCTGGGAGGTTGACCAATGAGCGGCCAGGAAGGCCTGATCGCCGGAGGACTGACCGCTGGCTTCCTAGTGCTGGCGGCGTTCTTCCTGCGCTTTTGGGGGCGGACGCGGGACAGCCTGTTCCTGGCCTTCTCGGCGGCCTTCGCCCTGATGGCCGTGAACCAGGCGCTGCCGGTGATCCTGCACGTCCCGCAGGAGGAGCGCGGCGGCATCTACCTGATCCGCCTGGCCGCCTTCTTGCTGATCATCGTGGCGGTGATCGGCAAGAACCTGAAGCGCGATCGAGACGCCTAGCCTTCGAGGCCAATCAACCTTCCAGGAAAGTCTCGACCTCGCGGCGGGACGGCATCGACGGCGCCGCGCCGGCCTTCTGCACCGACAGGGCGGCCGCGCCGTTGGCCAGCTCGACCGCCTCGCGCAGGTCCATGCCCGAGGCCAGGGCCGCGGCCAAGCTGCCGCAGAAGCAGTCGCCCGCGCCGACGGTGTCGATGGCCTTGACCTTCTTGCCCTCGACTAGGAAGGCCTCGTCGCGGCGCACGGCGGCGACGCCGGCCGAGCCCAGGGTGACGATGATCGTCTGGTCGGGGCGGCTCATCAGCTTGCGGGCCGCGACCGAGACGTCCTCCAGGCGGACCGGCTCGCGGTCCAGCTTGGCGTAGGTCGCCAGCTCGGTCTGGTTCAGGATGAGAATGTCGGTCAGCGGGAACAGCGCCGCGCCCTGGGGCAGGGCGGGGGCGGCGTTCAGCACGCGCAGGGCGCCCTTGGCCGCGCCGGTGCGGAACAGGGTCTCGATGGCGGTGGCCGGGGTCTCCAGCTGGCACAGCAGCACGCGCTGGCCCTCCAGCGGGGTCGAGGCGACCTGCTGCGGGGTGACCATGGCGTTGGCGCCGGCGGTGACCACGATCATGTTCTCGGCGTTGTTGGCGACCCAGACGTGGGCCTGGCCGGTCGGCGCGCCGCTCAGCTCCATGACGTCGGCGACCTGCACGCCATAGCCGGCCAGGCTGGCCTTGAGGCTCTTGCCGCTGTCGTCGCCGCCGACCGCGCCCATCAGGCGGGTGGCCGCGCCCATCCGCGCGGCCGCGACCGCCTGGTTGGCGCCCTTGCCGCCCAGGAATAGCGCCAGCGAGGTGCCGGCCACGGTCTCGCCCGGGCGGGGCAGGTCATCCACCCGCGCCACGGCGTCCAGGTTGATCGAGCCGAGAACAAAAACAGTCATGGCAGTCGCTTCTTTGGGTCTTCTAGAGGTCGTTATCCGCCGCCGCCGCGCTGGAAGCTCTCGACGAGGCTGCCCGCGACGAGTCGCCAGCCGTCCACTAACACAAAGAAGATAAGCTTGAACGGCAGACTGATCGTCGCCGGCGGCAGCATCATCATGCCCATGCTCATCAGCACGCTGGCCACGACCAGGTCGATGACCAGGAACGGGATGAACAGCAGGAAGCCGATCTCGAAGGCGCGCTTCAGCTCCGAGATCATGAAGGCCGGCGTCACCACCTTCATCGGCAGCTGTTGGGCGTTCTGGGTCTGGGGAACCTTCGACAGGCGGACGAATAGGGCCAGATCCTCGCGGTCGACCTGGCGTAGCATGAATTGCTTCACCGGCCCGCTAGCTTGGTCGAAGGCTTCTGGCAGCTCGATCTGGTGGTCCAGCAGCGGCTTGATGCCGGCCTCGTACGAGCGCTCGAAGGTCGGACCCATGACGATGGCGGTCAGGAACAGGGCGAGGCTAATGATCACCGGGTTCGGCGGGCTCTGCTGGATGCCGATGGCGGTGCGCAGCAGGCCCAGCACCACGACGATCCGCACGAACGAGGTGGTCATGATCACGATCGACGGAGCCAGCGACAGCACCGTCATCAGGCCGACCAGTTGGACGACCCGGTCGGTCAGGCCAGCGCCCGTGCCGAGGTTGATGTTCACCGCCGATTGCGCGAGCGCCGCGGCGGGCGCCACCGCGAAGGCGAGGGCGGCCAGCACCGAGATGATCGCGGCGCGGCGCAGGTCCCCGGCCCTGGCGCCCGTGACGGACTTGATCAGGTCGCGGATCATCAGACCACGGGCTCCGGGGCGGGGACGATTTGAGCGGGCTTGGCCGCTTCAGGGGCGGGTATCCAGTCCAGCAACTTGCCGTCGCCCAGCAGGACCATGCGCTCCTGGCCGTCCAGGCTGACGATGACCAGGCGGCGGGTGGGGTCCAGGGCCAGGCTCTCGACCACCTTCAAGCGGCGGTCCTGGCGCGCGGCGATCGCGCGGCCGATGGCGTCGGGGCCGTACTTGCGCAAGGCCCAGGCGGCCAGGCCGATCAGGCCTAGGGTGACCGCCAGCGCCGCCAGGGCGCGGATGAATTCGATGGGGTCCAGCATAAGGCCGCCGAGGTGAGACGAGATGGCGCAGGGAAACGCCCCCACATGCCCTGGTGTGCCTGAGGGTTCTTAATGCCGAATTAACCCTGTTTCTTCACCATGATCGCCATGGGTCCGGACGACATTCCCCTTTTCGGCATGCTCAAGAGCCGCCTCGGCTATCTGACCGAGCGCCAGAAGCTTATCGCCCAGAACGTGGCCAACGCCGACACGCCGGGATACCGCCCCAACGACCTGAAGGCCTTCAGCTTCCAGGCCTCCCTCATGAATCAGACGGCGGGCTCGGCCTATCGCGGCGGGCCCAGCGCCCCGACCAGCGGCGTCTCGATGATGGCCACCTCGGCCGCCCACATGGCGCCGACCAAGGTCGTCAGCGGTTGGCGCGAAGCCGAGAAGCCGGACTCGGAAACGACCCTCGACGGCAATGCGGTCTCGCTCGAGGACCAGATGCTCAAGATGACCGACGCGCGCATGAACTACGACGCGGCGATCAGCTTCTACCAGAAGTCCATGAACATGCTGCGCCAGGCGGCGCGCAAGCCGAACGGGTAAGGACTAGATGGCCGAGATCAAATCCAACTCGCTGGCGACCATGGCCGTGGCCTCGTCGGCCCTTCGCGCCCAGCAGGGTCGCATGCGGGTCATCGCGGAAAACATCGCCAACGCCAACTCGACGGCGCGCACCGCCGGCGGCGACCCCTATCGTCGCCAGATCCCGGTGTTCAAGCCGACCCAGGTGCAGGGCGCCGAGGGGGTGCAGATGTTGCGCGTCGATCCCGACAAGAGCGACTTCAAGACCGAGTACGACCCCGGCAACCCGGCCGCCGACGCCAAGGGCTACGTCAAGACGCCCAACGTCAACACGCTGGTCGAGGCGCTAGACATGAAGGAGGCGCAACGCGCCTACGAAGCCAACCTCAATGTCATCGAGACCGCGCGCTCCATGGAAGCGCGCACCCTCGACATCCTGAAGAAGTAGGGGCTAGGCCATGATCACCGCGCTCGCCGCCGCCAAGGCCTATGCTTCGCAAGGCGCCATGGGCGTCGGCTCCATCGGCTCGCTGGGCGGGACCGACAAGGCCAAGGGCATGGACTTCGGCGACATGCTGAAGTCGGCCATGGACGGCGCGACCAAGGCCTCCAAGGTCGCCGAACACAAGATCGCCGACCAGGTGGCCGGCAAGGCCGAACTGGTCGACGTCGTCACCGCCATCAGCTCGGCGGAAGCCAGCCTGGAAACCGTGATGGCCGTCCGTGACCAGGTGATCTCGGCGTATCAAGAGATCATGCGTATGCCGATCTAGTCCCTTCTCCCCTCGCGGGAGAAGGTGGCGCGAAGCGCCGGATGAGGGGTTGAAGGCAGAAAACGCCGCGACGGGCCGATGGGCTGGTCGCGGCGTTTTGCGTTCGCGCGACCCCTCACCCGTCCCGCTGCGCGGGCCCCCTCTCCCGCAAGGGGAGAGGGACGAAAAAAGGCCGCGTCCGGGGGAGGACGCGGCCCAGTTCGTTTCAGGGGGAGAAAGAAAACGCTACGCTTACAAACTCAGGCGCCGAGGGGGCGCGGCGCTTACAAATGCAGGAACGCCTTGGCGACCGCGAACAGGCCGCCCCAGACGATCGCGTTCAGCACCGAGGCCAGCAGCACCGCGAAGCCCAAAGGCCATTGGCGGGGCGCGCGGCCCTGGGCGCTCTTGGGGCGCGGATCGAACGGGCGGGCTTGCGTGGCGACGGTCATGAAGACGCTCCTTGAACCTGTCCTTCATGGTCGAGATTGACTCGGCCTGTGCGAACCTGACGACCTGTCGCGCGCCGCCTTGTCGCACCCTTCATTCGAGTTAACGCTCCGAGGTGGCGAAAGGTTGATTCTTCCCCGCCCGGAGTCCCCATGAGCGCCATCGTCCTCGACCGGGTGAGCAAGACGTACGGCGGCCAGACGGTGCTGCGCGAGACCTCGCTGGCGATCGCCAAAGGCCGCTTTGTCGCCCTGGTCGGCGGCTCGGGGGCGGGCAAGACCACACTGCTGAAGCTGATGAACGGCCTGTCGACGCCGAGCAGTGGCCGGGTGCTGGTCGAGGGGGCGGACATCGCCGGGCGGCCGGGGGCGGAACTGCGGCGGGGCGTCGGCTATGTCTTCCAGGAGATCGGCCTGTTCCCGCACATGACCGTGGCTCAGAACATCGGCGTCACGCCGGACCTGCTGGGCTGGGCGGCGGAGAAGATCGCCGCCCGCGTGGATGAGCTGCTCGACCTTGTGGCTCTGCCGCGCGAGCTCGCCGGACGGGCGCCGTCGCAGCTGTCGGGCGGCCAGCGCCAGCGGGTCGGGGTGGCCCGAGCCCTGGCGGCGCGGCCCTCGATCCTGCTTATGGATGAACCCTTCGGGGCGCTGGATCCGGTGACCCGCGCCGCCCTGGCCGACGACGTCCGGGGGCTGCACGACCAACTGGGGCTGACGACCGTGATGGTGACCCACGACATCGGCGAGGCCCTGCTGCTGGCGGACGAGGTGGTGGTGATGGCCGGCGGTTGGGCGCTGGCCCACGCGTCGCCGCGAGAGCTGCTGGCCGGGCATCCGGACCCGGTGGTCGCCGACCTGATCGCCGCGCCCCGCAAGCAGGCCGAACGTCTCGCGGAGCTTGCCCGTGGCTGATCGCCTGGATGCCGCGCTCGCCGTCCTGCCCGAGCGCCTGGGCTGGCACGTCGCCCTCTCGGCTTCGGCCCTCGCGCTGGGCCTGGCCATCGCCCTGCCGCTGGGCGTCGCCGCTGCTCGCAATCCGCGGCTGAAATGGATCGCCTTGGGCGCGGCGGGTCTGGTGCAGACCATTCCGAGCCTGGCCTTGCTGGCCCTGTTCTATCCGGTGCTGCTGCTGCTCTCGGGCCTGGCGGTGAAGGTTTTGGGCCACGGCTTCCCGGCCCTGGGTTTCCTGCCGTCGCTGCTGGCCCTGACCCTCTATTCGATGCTGCCGATCCTGCGGAACGCGGCGGCGGGTGTGTCCGGCGTCGACCCGGCCGTGGTCGAGGCTGCACGCGGCGTCGGCATGACCGACCGCCAGCGGCTGTGGCGCGTGGAACTGCCCCTGGCCGCGCCGGTGATCATGGCCGGCGTACGTACGGCGGCCGTCTGGACGATTGGCGCGGCGACCTTGTCCACGCCCGTCGGCCAGACCTCGCTGGGCGACTACATCTTCTCCGGCCTGCAGACCGAGGACTGGGTGGCGGTGTTGGTCGGCTGCGCGGCCTCGGCGGGCCTCGCGCTGATCGTGGATGGCCTGCTGGGCCTGATCGAGGACGGCGTGGCGCGGCGGGACGGCAAGCGCCTGTGGGCGGGCGGCGTGGGCTTGGGCTTGGGCCTGCTGGCGGCGCTGGCGCCCCTGGCCGGCGCGGCGCTCTCGCGGGGACGGCCGGCCTACGTGATCGGGGCCAAGAACTTCTCCGAGCAGTACATCCTGGCCGAGCTGATGGCCGGTAGGCTGGAGACCCAGGGCGCCAGCGTTCAGCGTCGTGTGAACCTGGGCTCGGCGGTCGCCTATCGCGCGCTCGCGAGCGGCGAGATCGACGCCTATGTCGACTATTCCGGCACCCTGTGGGCCAACGTCCTGAACCGCACGGACAACCCCGGTCGCCAGGCGGTGCTCGACGGCCTGCGGACCGAACTGAAGACCCGCGACGGCGTGGTGCTGCTAGCGCCGTTGGGTTTCGAGAACGCCTACGCCCTGGCCATGCGCCGCGACCGCGCCGAGCAGTTGGGCGTGAAGACCCTGGCCGATCTGGCGACCAAGGCGCCGGACCTGGTGATGGGCGGCGACCTGGAGTTCTTCTCGCGGCCGGAATGGGCGGCGGTGGTAAAGGCCTATGGCCTGGAGTTCAAATCCAAGCGGCAGTTCCAGCCGACCTTCATGTACCGGGCGCTGGAGAGCCGCGAAGCGGACGTGATCTCGGCCTTTTCGTCGGACGGCCGGATCGCGGCCGACGACCTGGTGCTGCTGGGTGACCCCAAGGCGGCGCTGCCGCCGTATGACGCGGTGATCCTGGTCTCGCCGAAGCGGTCCGGGGACCGGCGCCTGCTCGACGCCCTGACGCCGCTCTCCGGCAGCATCGATGTCAAGGCGATGCAGGCCGCCAACTACGCGGTGGATCGTGATGCGGGCAAGAAGAGCCCCGCCGAGGCGGCGGGGCTGCTGGCGCGCTAGAGGATCCCCGGCAGGTCCAGGCCCTTCTCGCGCGCGCAGTCGATGGCGATCTCGTAGCCGGCGTCGGCGTGACGCATGACGCCCGAGGCCGGGTCGTTCCACAGCACCCGCGCGATGCGCTTGGCCGCCGCTTCGGTGCCGTCGCAGACGATCACCATCCCCGCGTGCTGCGAGAAGCCCATCCCGACCCCGCCGCCGTGGTGCAGCGACACCCAGGTCGCGCCCGAGGCGGTGTTGAGCAGGGCGTTCAGCAGCGGCCAGTCCGACACCGCGTCCGAGCCGTCCTTCATGGCCTCCGTCTCGCGGTTGGGCGAGGCGACCGAGCCCGAGTCGAGGTGGTCGCGGCCGATGACGATGGGAGCCTTCAACTCGCCCGACGCGACCATGTCGTTGAAGGCCAGGCCCAGGCGGTGGCGGTCGCCCAGACCGACCCAGCAGATGCGCGCCGGCAGGCCCTGGAACTTGATCTTCTGGCCGGCCATGTCGAGCCAGTTGTGCAGGTGCGGATTGTCTGGGATCAGCTCCTTGACCTTGGCGTCGGTCTTGGCGATGTCCTCCGGATCGCCCGACAGCGCGGCCCAACGGAACGGACCGATGCCCCGGCAGAACAGCGGGCGGATATAGGCCGGCACGAAGCCGGGGAAGTCGAAGGCGTTGGCGACGCCTTCCTCCAGCGCCATCTGGCGGATGTTATTGCCGTAGTCGACCGTCGGGACGCCGGCGGCCTGGAAGTCCAGCATGGCCTGCACGTGCACGGCCATCGAGGCGCGGGCGGCCTTGTCGACCGAGGCCGGGTCGCGCTCTTTCGCGTCGGCCCATTGGTCCAGACTCCAGCCGGCCGGCAGGTAGCCGTTGATCGGGTCGTGGGCGCTGGTCTGGTCGGTCAGAAGGTCGGGACGGACGCCGCGCTTGTAGAGGTCCGGCAGCAGCTGCGCGGCGTTGCCCAGCAGGCCGACCGAGATCGGAGTCTTGGCGGCGCAGGCTTCGGCGATCCAGGCCAGGGCTTCGTCGACGTTGTCGGTAGACTTGTCGAGATAGCCGGTTCGCAGGCGCATCTCGATCCGCGAGGGCTGGCACTCGATGGCCAGGCACGAGGCCCCGGCCATCACCGCCGCCAGGGGCTGGGCGCCACCCATGCCGCCCAGACCCGCCGTCAGCAGCCACTTACCCGACAGGTCGCCGGCATAGTGCTGGCGGCCCATCTCAACGAAGGTCTCATAGGTGCCCTGCACGATGCCTTGGGCGCCGATATAGATCCACGAGCCGGCGGTCATCTGGCCGTACATGGCCAGGCCCTTCTTATCCAACTCGTTGAAGTGCTCCCAGTTGGCCCAGCGCGGCACCAGGTTGGAGTTGGCGATCAGCACGCGCGGCGCGTCGGCGTGGGTGCGGAAGACGCCGACCGGCTTGCCGGACTGGACCAGCAGGGTCTCGTCGTCCTCGAGGCGTTGCAGGGTCTCGACGATCTTGTCGAAGCTTTCCCAGTCGCGGGCCGCGCGGCCGATGCCGCCGTAGACGACCAGCTCCTCGGGCCGTTCGGCGACGTCGGGGTGCAGGTTGTTCATCAGCATCCGCAGCGGGGCTTCGGTCAGCCACGACTTGGCGGAAAGCTCGGTCCCGGTGGCGGGGCGGATGACGCGGGTGTTGTCGCGGCGGGTCATTGGGCTCTCGCGAATTGCAGACAAGCGTTGAGGACGTCTTCGAGCACCGCGCGCAGCGGCTCTGCGCGGTCGGCGTGGAAGGGCGTGGGCCAGGTGTCTTCGGTGGGGGCCTCGGCCGGGTCTTCCATGTAGCCGCGACAGGCCAGCTCCATCTGGATGGCGTGGACGCCTGCCTCGGGCTGGCCATAGTGGCGGGTGGTCCACCCACCCTTGAAGCGGCCGTTTGTGACGCGGCTGAGGTCCGAGGCGTCGCAGGCGGCCTCGACGGCGGCGGTCAGGACGTCGGCGCAGCTTTGGCCGCTGTTGGTCCCGAGATTTAACTGGGGCAGCTCGCCGTCAAACAAGCGCGGGACATGCGAGCGGATCGAGTGGGCCTCGTACAGCACCACGGTCGGATGCAGGTCGCGCAGGCGGTCGATCTCTTCGCGCAGGGCGGCGTGGTAGGGCTCGAAGTACAGCGACCGCCGCCGGTCGATCTCGGCCGCGTCAGGCCCGCCGTCACGGTACAGCGGCTCGCCGTCGAACGTCGTGGTCGGGCACAGCTCCGTCGTTGCCTGGCCCGGATAAAGCGAGGCGCCCGACGGGTCGCGATTGACGTCGATGACGGTCCGCGAGACCGCCGTCCGCACGATCGTCGCGCCCATCCCCGCGGCGAAGGCGTAGAGCCGGTCGACCCACCAGTCGGCGTCCTTGCGGGCCAGCCATGGGGAGAAGAGTTGGGCCTGGATCTCCGGCGGGATCTCGGTCCCGGTGTGCGGTAGGCTGACGATCAGCGGCGCGTCGCCGCGCGTGACCTGGAGCCAGCTCACGCGACGAGCCCCGGCAGCTCACCCGCCGCCTCGATCACCGCGCCGGATCGGATCAAGGTGTTGGCCGCCTCCATGTCCGGGTGGAAATGCCGGTCGTCATCCAGATGCGGGACCTGGCTCCGCGTCAGCTTGCGCACCGCCTCCAGCGCCTTGCTCGACCGTAGCGGGGCGTGGAAGTCGCAGCCTTGCGCGGCGGCCAGCAGTTCGATGCCCAGCACCGCCATGGCGTTCTCGACCATGCCCAGCAGGCGCCGCGCGCCGTGGGCGGCCATCGAAACGTGGTCTTCCTGGTTGGCCGAGGTCGGGATCGAGTCGACGCTGGCCGGATAGGCCTTCTGCTTGTTCTCCGAGACCAGGGCGGCGGCCGTGACCTGCGGGATCATGAAGCCGGAGTTCAGGCCCGGCTTGGGCGTCAGGAAGGCCGGCAGGCCCGACAGCGCCGGGTCGACCAGCATGGCGATGCGGCGCTCGGCGATCGAGCCGATCTCGCAGACCGCCAGGGCGATCATGTCGGCGGCGAAGGCCACCGGCTCGGCGTGGAAGTTGCCGCCCGACAGCGCCTCGTCGGCCTCCGGGAAGATAAGGGGGTTATCCGAGACGCCGTTGGCTTCGGTCTCCAGCGTGGTCGCCGCCTGGCGCAGCACGTCCAGCGCCGCGCCCATCACCTGCGGCTGGCAGCGCAGGCAGTAGGGGTCCTGGACGCGCTCGTCCTCCTTCAGGTGCGAGGCGCGGATCTGCGACGTCGCCATCAAGTCGCGCAGGGCGGCGGCGGTCTCGATCTGGCCGGCGTGGCGGCGCAGGGCGTGGATGCGCGGATCGAACGGGGTGTCGGAGCCCTTGGCGGCCTCGGTGGAAAGCGCGCCGGTGACCAAGGCGGACTGGAACAGGCGCTCGGCGTCGAACAGGCCCGCCAGGGCGTTGGCGGTCGAGAACTGGGTGCCGTTCAGCAGGGCGAGGCCTTCCTTGGGACCCAGCGTCAGGGGCTCCAGGCCGGCCTTCTTCAGCGCCTTGGCGGCCGGCTTGCGCTCGCCGTCGACGAAGATCTCGCCAACCCCGATCATGGTCGCGGCCATGTGCGACAGCGGGGCCAGGTCGCCCGAGGCGCCGACCGAGCCCTGGCACGGGATCACCGGCGTCAGACCCTCGGCCAGCATCTGCTCCAGCATGCGCACGGTCTCGACCCGCACGCCCGAGGCGCCCTGCGCCAGGCTGGCCAGCTTCAGGGCCATCATCAGGCGGATGACCGGCGCGGGCGAGGGCTCGCCGACGCCGGCGGCGTGGGAGAGGACGATGTTGCGTTGCAGGGTTTCGAGGTCTTCGTCGCCGATGCGGACGCTGGCCAGTTTCCCAAAGCCCGTGTTGATGCCGTAGACCGGCTCGCCCTTGGCCAGGATGCGTTCGACGGCGGCCGCGCTCTCGGCGATCACCGGCCAAGCCGTCTCGGCCAAGCGCGCCGAGGCCCCGCGATAGATCGCCTTCCAGTCGGCCAGCGGCACGTCGCCGGGGTTCAGAACAAGCTTGGTCACTGGCCTCTCCACACGCGGGCATGGAGCGGGTTGAAGCCCATGCGATAGACAAGTTCGGCGGGACGCTCGACGTCCCAGATGGCGAGGTCGCAGGCCTTGCCGGCCTCCAGCGTCCCGCAGGTGTGCAGCAGTCCCAGCGCTCGCGCGGCCTCGCGGGTCACGCCGGCCAGGCATTCGTCGACGGTCATCCGGAAGAGCGTGGCCGCCATATTCATGACCAGCAGCGGTGAGGTCAGGGGCGAGGTGCCGGGGTTGCAATCCGTGGCCAGGGCCATCGGCACGCCGGCTTCGCGCAGGGCCGCGATCGGCGGGGCCTTGTGCTCGCGGGTGAAGTAGTAGGCGCCGGGCAGCAGGGTCGCGACCGTGCCCGAGGCGGCCATGGCGGCGATCCCGGCCTCGTCGAGATGTTCCAGGTGATCGGCCGACAGCGCGCCATATTCGGCGGCCAGGGCGGCGCCATTCAGGTTCGACAGCTGTTCGGCGTGCAGCTTGACCGGCAGGCCGTGGGCCTTGGCGGCGTCGAACACGCGGCGGATCTGGGCGGGTGAGAAGCCGATGCCTTCGCAGAAGCCGTCGACGGCGTCTGCCAGGCCACGTGCGGCGATGGCCGGGATCATCTTCTCGCGGACCAGGGCCACGTAGCCGTCGGGATCGTCGCGATACTCCGGAGGCAATGCGTGAGCGCCGAGGAAGGTCGTGCTGATCCCGACGCGGCGGATGTCGCCCAGGGTCCGGGCGGCGCGCAGGCTCTTGATCTCGTCGTCCAGCGACAGGCCGTAGCCGGACTTGATCTCGACCGTGGTGACGCCTTCGGAGATCAGGGCGTCCAGGCGGGGCAGGGCGGCCTGGATCAGATCGTCTTCCGAGGCCGCGCGGGTCGCCCGCATGGTCGAGACGATGCCGCCGCCGGCCCGGGCGATCTCCTCGTAGGAGGCGCCGGCCAGGCGCAGCTCGAACTCGTGGGCGCGATCGCCGGCGAAGACCAGGTGGGTGTGCGGATCGATCAGGCCGGGGGTGATCCAGCGGCCATCGCAATCGATGGTCTGGTCGGCCTCGAAGGCAGGGGCGTCATCGGCCGAACCGGCGTAGACGATGCGGCCGTCGCGGGCGGCGATCAGGCCGCGCTCGACGATTCCAAGGCCCGGCCGCGTCGGGTCGAGGGTGGCGAGACGGCAAGTTATCCACAGGGTGTCGCAACGCATCCGGTCCGTCTCCCCTCACTTGCGGCCAAAATCTTGTAAGTGGCTTCAATATGTATAGACATATTTGCGAACGATGAGGCTTGTCTAGTGACTGACGCGCGGAATCCTGAGCCCTCGACGATGGTCTGGTGCGAGAGCGCCCTGCTGGCGGACGGCTGGGCGCGCGGCGTGAAGTTCACGATCACCGACGGCCGCATCGGGCGGATCGACAGCGACACGTCAGCGGGTGATGCGGTCCGCCTCGGTCCCGCCCTGCCGGGGCTGGGCAACGTCCACAGCCACGCCTTCCAGCGCGCCATGGCGGGCCTCGCCGAAACGCGCGGCGAGACGGGTGACAACTTCTGGACCTGGCGCGAGGTTATGTACCGCTTCCTGGAGCGCCTCGACCCTGACATGGCCCAGGCCATCGCCGCCATGGGCCAGGTCGAGATGCTGGAGGGCGGCTTCACGCGGGTGGGCGAGTTCCACTACCTGCACCACGCGCCCGATGGCGGCGCGTACGACAACCCGGCCGAGATGGCCGCGCGGATGGCGGCGGCGGCCGAGGAGACCGGGATCGGCCTGACCCTGCTGCCGGTGTTCTACGCGCACAGCAACTTCGGCGGCCTGCCGCCGACCGACGGCCAGAAGCGCTTCATCCACGACGTCGACGGCTTCGCGCGCTTGGTCGAGGCCTGCCGCGCGATCGTCGCCGACCTGCCCGAGGCGGTGGTCGGCGTCGCCCCGCACAGCCTGCGCGCGGTGACGGCCGAGGAACTGGACGCCATCGTCCCCCTGGCCGCTGGCGGGCCGATCCACATGCACGTGGCCGAGCAGACCAAGGAGGTCGACGACTGCCTGGCCGCCACCGGCCAGCGTCCCGTCCGCTGGCTGATGAACCACACGGAGGTCGGCAAGCCGTGGTGCCTGATCCACGCCACCCATATCAACGCCACCGAGACCGAGCGCCTGGCCAAGAGCGGCGCGACCGCCGGCTTGTGCCCGGTGACCGAGGCCAATCTGGGCGACGGCGTCTTCCCGACCCCGGACTATCTGTCGGCTGGCGGAAGTTTCGGAATCGGCACGGACTCCAACATCGTGATCGACGCCGCCCAGGAATTGCGGACACTGGAATACGCCCAGCGCCTGACCCGTCGGGCCCGCAACGTGCTGGCGGGCGGCGCCAAGCGCTCGACCGGCGGCGACCTTTGGCGCGCGGCGACGGTCGGCGGCGCCCAGGCCCTGGGCGTTGGTCGCGGCGGCCTGCGCCGTGGCGCGCCGGCCGACTTCATCACGCTGGACGCCAGCCATCCGAACCTGGTTGGCCGCGCGGGCGACACGCTGATCGACAGCCTGGTCTTCGCCGGCGGCGGCGTCGACACGGTCTGGCGCCATGGCAAGCAGCTGGTCTCCGGCGGTCGTCACCATGCGCGCGAGGCGATCCAGGCCCGCTACGTCCAGACCCTGAAGGCCCTGCTGGCGTGACCGGACCGCTGCACCAGCGCATCCGCGCCGACATCGAGGCCCGCATCCGCTCCGGCGAGTGGGAGCCCGGCCACCGCGTGCCGTTCGAGACCGAGCTGATGGCCGAGTACGGCTGCGCCCGCATGACGGTCAGCAAGGCCATGGCCGCCCTTGTCGAGGCCGGGCTGATCGTGCGCCGCAAGCGGGCCGGCTCGTTCGTGGCCCGGCCCAAGGTCCACGCGCCGGTCCTGAACATCCCCGACATCCAGTCCGAGATCGTCGCGCGCGGCGAGGCCTACGCCTTCCGCCTGCTGTCGCGCACGGTGCGGGCGGCCGATCGTGGCAATCCCGAAGAGGTCGAGCTCGCGGCCGGCGGCAAACTCCTGGACCTGGACGGCGTGCACGACGCCGGCGGCCGGCCCTTCGCCCTGGAGCGGCGGCTGGTGTCCCTGAAGGCCGCGCCGGAGATGGAGGCCGCCGACTTCGACGCGGCGGCGCCCGGCGCCTGGCTCTTGGAGCACGTCGCCTGGACCGAGGCCGAAAGCCGTATCAGCGCCATCAACGCCAACGCCGAGGACGCGCGCCTGCTGGCCCTGGACGAAGGCGCGGCCTGCCTTGTCGTCGACCGCCGCACCTGGCGCGAAGGCCAGCACGTCACCCGCGTGCGCCAGGTCTTCCCCGGCGAGGCCTACGACCTGGTGGCGCGGTTCGGGCCTGGCGCCTGACGCCGAGTCCGGCTTAGCTCCCGGCCAAACTGGAGAAGACGCCATGGACCTGTACGCGATCGCCGTTCCGACCTACGCCCAGATGCTGAAGGGCCTGTCGAACCAGCTGACCAAGGCGCAGGCCTTCGCCGCCGACACCGGCCTGTCGCCCGAGGACCTGCTGACCGCGCGCCTGGCGCCGGACATGTTCCCGCTGTCGACCCAGGTGCGGTTCGTCTGCACCCAGGCCAGCGATATGCTCAAGCAACTGACGGGCAGCGAGCCCTTCGCTCCGGCCGAGGACGCGACCGATTTCGACGGCCTGCGCGCCCAGCTAGCCGACGCCGTGGCAAAGGTTCAGGCCGCTCCGCCCTCGGCCTTCCAGGACGCGGCGGAGAAGGCGATCGAGCTGAAGATGCCCAACGGCATCGTCTTCGACATGACCGGCGAGCAGTTCCTGCGCGACTGGGCGCTGGCCCAGTTCTACTTCCACCTGACGGCCGCCTACGCGATCCTGCGCCACAAGGGCGTGGCCCTGGGCAAGCCCGACTGGGTGTCGCACATGTTCGACTACATCCGACCGGGCACGCTTCCCGGAGGTTGAGGCTGGCCGGAGGTTGAGTCCGTTCGCCAACCCCCTGACCTGGGGATGTCGGACGCGGGCGGCTGGATCGTAGAACGGCGTTCGAGGACCGGGAGGTGACGCGTGGTGCGACGAGGGTCCCGGAGGATCCCGTCATGGCCGAACCGACACTTCGCGACTTCCAGTTCCTGGTGCAACTGATCGACAGCGGCCTGATCCAGGCCAGCTTCAAGTTCTCGGACATCCGGGCGCTGCTGAAGAGCTTCAACGTCCTGACCCCGGAGGTCGACGCGGCCCTGGCGCTGGTCGAGGCCAATCCGGTGCTGGTCAATATCGGCCTGGCCACCCTGAAGGAGGCCCTGTTGAAGTGGCCGCTGGACACGCCGCTCAGCGTCGCGTTCGGCTCGGGCGGTGGTGATGGCGGCGGCACGGTGGCCAATCCGATCACCCTGACGCCGGCCCAGGTGCAGGACGCCTACAAGGCCCTGGCCGGCATCGCCGCCACCTCGTCCAAGGCGCTGTCGGAATATCTGACCGGCCCCAACGGCGAGAAGGTGGTCAACGCCTTCTACGCCGAGATGCAGCTGCTGGTTCAGCTGCAGGCCGACGTCACGGCCGGCAAGATCACCAAGGCGGCGTTCCTGGACAAGCTGATCGGCTTCTCGGCCGACACCTCGGCCCTGGCGCTGCAGGCGACCAACTTCTTCACCGGCAAGACGCCGACCCAGGCGGCGCTGAACGAGCTGATCGACAGCGCGACCAACACCGCCGACCTGACCGACTTCGCCTATGCGATCTACAGCACGGAGAACAAGTACATCGAGTTCGCCGTCAACCAGGCCATGAGCGGCACGGGCGCGGCGACCTTCAAGACCGCCTACGACACGCTGACCTTCCGCGACGCGGCGGCCAAGATCTATGACGCGATCATCGGCAATACGAACGCCGCGGCGGCGGGGATCAACGTCAATGCGGCGCTGGACTACCTCGTCGCCCAGCAGAAGTACTTCGAAGCCTATGGCCACGACGCCCTGGGCGCCAAGGCGGCGGTGGCGGGCTTCCTGATGTCCAAGGGGCTGGAGGCGGGCGTGGGCGCCTATGCCGAGGCGGTGAAGGCCTTCCTGGGCAAGGCTTATGACGGCGCCGCGACTTACGGGACCGAGCTGCTGGGCGCGGCCAAGGCGGTCGCCCTGGTGGGCCAGGTCGCCGAGAGCCACGACGCCGGCGCGATGGCCTAGTCCGGCCCCTAGTCGGGCATCGTCTCGAACACGGTCACGCCTTCGGGCAGGACCACCCAGTCGGGCTTGTCGCGGCCGAACAGGGCCATGGCGGGCTTGAACAGGCCCGGGTCATCCAGTGACCCGGCATAGATGGTGTGGGAGTCATGCAAGCCATGCTCCCCGCCAAAAACGAGGCCCCCGCAGTTCGGGCAGGAATTGCGGGTGGCCTCGCCACCTCGAAAGGCGCGGCTGCGATACTGCCGCGCCGGCCCCGTGATCGTCAGGGCCGAGGCGGGAAACCCCATGAACGGAATGAACCCGCTCCCCGACGCCTTGCGACAGTCGGCGCAGCAGCACACGCCCATATAGTCCGGCGCGCGATCGGCTTGCCATCGCAGCGCGCCGCACAGGCATCCGCCCTTGAAAGTTGTATCGGTCATGGCGGTAGAGTACGGCCTGGGGCAGGGCGTGAAAACCGGGACGCATGGTCAGGCTGAAACTTCAAAATCCGATCGCCCAGGCGCTGGCGCTGGGCGTGGGACTGTTCGTCGTCTCGCTGGCGCTCAGAGTGCTGTCCATCGCCGTGACGGGCGATATCGGGCGCGGGCCGACCGCTCCGTTCGGGGCTGAAGGCGAGAAAAGCTTCGTCGTCATGATCTTCGCTGGGCTGATGTGGGGCGTGCTGCTGCCCGCGACCGTCGAGACGCCGTTCGTGACCTTCGTGATGCGACGCGTGGACCCGGCGGAGACGCCCGTTGCGTTCTGGATCGCCCTCGTGGTGATCACGTCGGTCTCCTGGCTCATGCATGGCGCCAGTTTCGGGTCGCTGGGACAGGGCCTGGCGTTCGCGCTGCTAGCGGTTGCGAGCTGGGGCTGGTCGAAGCGCCTGGGGCGCGGGGCTTATGGACTGGCGATCCTTTCCCACGCGGTCTGGAACGGCATCGTCATGGTGCTGCATATCGCGCGGCACATGCCGTCATCGACCTAAGGCTTTGTATGTCTTGGGAGACTTAATCCTGGTGGTGGCGGGGGGCGGGATCGAACCGCCGACCTGTGGGTTATGAATCCACCGCTCTAACCATCTGAGCTACCCAGCCGCACCAGGAGGCGCGGCTTATAGGCGAGAACCGCGCGGGATATCAAGCGGCGCCTACTCCGAAACGATCGCCGCCGTCACCGCGCCCAGGGCTTTCACCGCGTCGGCCGGGACCAGCTTCACCTGCAGGCCGCGCTGGCCGCCGTTGAGGAAGACGTAGGGCTCGGCCAGGGCGGCTTCTTCCATCACCGTTGGCAGGCGTTTCTTCTGGCCGAAGGGGCTGACGCCGCCGACCTTGTAGCCGGTGATCCGTTCGGCGTCGGGGACGGGGGCCATGGCGGCCGACTTGCCTTTGAGCGCGGCGGCCAGCTTCTTCATGCTGACCTCCTTGTCCGAGGGCAGGATGGCGCAGGCGGGCTTGCCGTCCAGCATCACGACCAGGGTCTTGAGCACGCGGCGGGGATCCTCGCCCAGGGCTTCGGCGGCTTGCAGGCCGACGCGCTCGGAGCCGGGGTCGTAGTCATACGTATGCAGGTCGAAGGCGACGCCGGCCTTCGCCAGTGCGATCGTGGCGGGGGTGCTCTTGGACATGCTTCGGGTGATACCCAAGTGCGCTGAAGGTTGGAATACGGATAGCGGATGATCGATCGAAGGACCTTGCTGCGCGGCGCTATTGGACTTGGCGCGACCGGCCTGCTGCCCGATTGGGCGCTGGCCAGCGAGGGAACGCGGTCGCCGGCGGCGCTGTCGGGCGACGAGATCAAGCTGACCGTCGGCCACACGATGGCGAAGATCGACGGCAAGGCCGGGCATGCGGTGACCGTCAACGGCACGATTCCCGGTCCGCTGATCCGCCTGAAGGAAGGCCAGAACGTTCGGCTGTCGGTGACGAACACCCTGGACGAGGACACCTCGATCCACTGGCATGGCCTGCTGGTGCCGTTCCAGATGGATGGTGTTCCCGGTGTCAGTTTCCCGGGCATCAAGCCGGGCGAGACCTTCACCTACGACTTCCCGGTGCGCCAGGCCGGTACCTATTGGTGGCACAGCCATTCGGGCTTGCAGGAGCAGGTCGGCCACTACGGCCCGATGATCATCGACCCGGCGGGCGAGGATCCTATTCCCTACGACCGCGAGCACGTGGTGGTGCTGTCGGACTGGAGCTTCCTGCATCCACACGAGCTGTTCCGGAAGCTGAAGGTCAATGCCGGCCACTTCAACATGCAAAAGCAGACCGTCGGGGGGCTGCTGGCGGGTCAGGACCAGTCGCTCAAGGAGCGTGTCGACTGGGGCAAGATGCGGATGGATCCCACCGACATCGCCGACGTGACGGGCTCGACCTACACTTACCTCGTCAACGGCCAGGGGCCGGGTGACAACTGGACGGGTCTGTTCGCGCCGGGCGAGCGGGTGCGGCTGCGGTTCATCAACGCCGCGGCCATGACGATCTTCAACGTGCGGATCCCGGGCCTTGGCCTGGAGGTCGTGGCGACCGACGGCCAGCCGGTGGTTCCGGTGGCGGTGGACGAGTTCCAGATCGCGCCGGCCGAGACCTATGACGTCATCGTGCGGCCCGTCGAGGACAAGGCCTTCACCCTGGTCGCCGAGGCCTCGGACCGTTCGGGGATGGCGCGCGGGACCTTGGCGCCACGTCTGGGCATGCCCGCCCCTGTGCCGTCTCTGCGCAAGCGCCCCCTGGCGACCATGAAGGACATGGGCATGGGGAACATGCATCACGGGATGGACATGCCGGGCATGGACATGTCGATGCGCTCGCAGAGCAACGCGCCGACCGTGCCGCTGACGCCGGGCGTGCAGACCATCTCGCCGATGCCTATGGACCGGATGGGTCAGCCACCGCAGGGGTTGGAGGATGTCGGGCACAAGGTGCTGCGCTACGCCGATCTGGCCAACCTCGTTCCGGCCAAGGACACGCGGCCGCCGGGGCGGACGATGGAGATCCACCTGACCGGCAACATGGAGCGCTTCATGTGGGCGTTCGACGGCGAGGCGTTCGGGCCGATCAAGAAGCCCATCGCCTTCCAGCGCGACGAGCGGGTGCGGGTGGTGCTGATCAACGACACCATGATGGCCCACCCGATCCACCTGCACGGCCACTTTTTCGAGCTGGTCAACGGCCAGGACCGCCAGCCGCTGAAGCACACGGTCAATGTCGCGCCCGGCGGCAAAGTCGCCTTCGACCTGACGGCCGACGAGCCCGGCGACTGGGCTTTCCACTGCCACCTGCTGCTGCACATGCACGCGGGGATGTTCAATGTCGTGACGGTGCGGCCGCTATGATGCAGCACGAGCATCACGCTCCCGCGCCGGACCCGCATGCCGGACACGACATGGGCAAGCCGGCCGCCGAGGCCAAGCCGCCGGCGATCCCGACCGACCATGCCGCCGAGCGGTTCTATAGCCCGCAGAGCATGGCCGCCGCCCGCGCCCAGCTGATGAAGGAGCACGGCGGCGGTTCCTTCTGGACCGTCCGCGCCGACCAGTTGGAATATCGCTCGCGCAAGGGCGGCGACGCCCAGGCGTTCGAGGGCGAGGCCTGGTGGGGCGATGACGCCTCCAAGTGGGTCGTGAAGGCGCGCGGCGAGCGCATCGACGGTGGGGGCTGGGAAAGCGGCGAAGCCGAGTTGCTGAAGGCTTGGCCGGTCGGGCCTTACTTCGATCTGCAAGCCGGCGTGCGCTACGACCTGGCGCCGAAGGGGCGCTCTTACGCGGCCATCGGCTTCGAGGGTTTGGCGCCGTACTGGTTCGAACTCCAGGGCGCGGCCTATCTGTCGGACCAGGGCGACGTCTCGGCCCGCGCCGAGGCGTCCTACGACCTGCGCCTGACCCAGAAGCTGATCCTGCAGCCGCGCGTCGAGGCCGATCTTGCCGAGGCCGGGGCCGCCAAGCTCGAAGGGGGCTTAAGGCTACGCTACGAGATCACCCGCGAGTTCGCGCCCTATGTCGGTGTCGTCCGTGAGCGGACCTTCGGGCCGATGACGCCGCTCGGTGAACGGGCGGGCAGCACCGCCTTTGTGGTCGGCGTCCGCGCCTGGCGTTGAGGCCCTATCGATACGGATAGCTTGCCGGGAGCGCGGCCTAGGCCCAACATCCGTTTGAGCCCCCATCAGAGCGGGCCGAACGAGGGAGTCAGGCCTGATGTCGACCGCGATCGATTTCGACCGCATGCATACTCTGGGCGACGTCGCCCGTTATCACGCGGAGGTGCGGCCGGGCGAGGTGGCTTTCGTTTTCGAGGGGCGCGAGACGACCTTCGCGGAGTTCGACCGCCATGCGAACCAGGTGGCCAACGCCCTGATCGCGGCGGGCCTGTCGACCGGCGACCGCGTCGCCTATGTCGGCAAGAACAGCGACCACTATTTCGAGCTGCTGGTCGGCGCCGCCAAGGCCGGGGTGGTGACCACGCCGATCGGCTGGCGCCTGGCCGCGCCCGAGATCGCCTACATCGTCGGCGACAGCGAGGCCGAGCTGGTCTTCGTCGGCCCCGAGCTGATCGGCCATGTCGATGAGGTGGCGGCCGAGCTGACCCACCGTCCGGTCGTGATCGCCATGGAAGCGGAAGCGGCCGGCGAGCACACGACCTTCGTGGCCTGGCGCGACGCGCAACCAGACACCGATCCGCGCAAGCCGATCGAGACCTCGGACATCGCCATCCAGCTCTACACCTCGGGCACCACGGGCCGGCCCAAGGGCGCGATGCTCACCCATGACAACTTGCTGGGCATGCGCCGCGAGGCCTCGAAGAACCCGATGGCCTGGAACCAGTGGGGGCCGGAGGACGTCAGCCTGGTCGCCATGCCGGTCGCCCATATCGGCGGCACCGGCTGGGGGCTGGTCGGCCTGATGAACGGCGCCAAGGGCGTGGTGGCGCGCGAGTTCGATCCCTTCAAGGTGCTGGACTTCATCGAGAAAGACCGGGTCTCGAAGATGTTCATGGTGCCGGCGGCGCTGCAGATCGTGGTGCGCCAGCCCCGGGCGCGCGAGATCGACTACTCGCGGCTGAGCCACATCCTGTACGGCGCCGCGCCCATTCCGTTGGACCTGCTGCGGGAATGCATGGAGGTGTTCGGCTGCGGCTTCGTCCAGCAGTACGGCATGACCGAGACGACCGGCACGGTGGTCTATCTGCCGCCCGAGGACCACGATCCGGCCGGCAACAAACGCATGCGCGCGGCGGGCCTGCCGATGCCGGGGGTCGAGATCAAGGTGATGGACGACGCGGGCGCCAGCCTACCCGTCAACGCCGTGGGCGAGATCGCCATCCGCTCGGGCTCGAACATGGCCGGCTACTGGAAGCTGGACGAGGCGACGCGCAAGACGGTCGACGCCGACGGCTGGCTGCGCACCGGCGACGCAGGCTATCTGGACGAGGACGGCTATCTGTTCATCCACGACCGGGTGAAGGACATGATCATCTCGGGCGGCGAGAACATCTATCCGGCCGAGGTCGAAAGCGCCGTCTACGGCCACCCGCACGTGGCCGAGGTGGCGGTGATCGGCGTGCCCGACGAGAAGTGGGGCGAGGCGGTCAAGGCGGTGGTGGCGGCCAAGCCGGGCGTGACGCCGGACGCCGAGGACATCATCGCCTTCGCACGGTCGCGGATCGCGGGGTTCAAGGCGCCGAAGAGCGTGGATTTCGTGGCGGCGCTGCCGCGGAATGCGTCGGGGAAGATCCTGCGGCGGGAGCTGCGGGCGCCGTACTGGGAGGGCAGGGAGCGGCAGGTGAACTGAGCGCTGTGATCTCTCCTCCCCCTCTGGGGGAGGTGGCCCAGAGGGCCGGAGGGGCAGCTCGGCCTGGGCCGGCGACGCCCCCGGCGCTGCCGACAGCTCCCCCAGAGGGGGAGCAGATTCCCTTTTTGAGCGCTATTCGACAAACGCCTCCACCACCTCCCGCGTCCCCACCAGAAACGCATCCGCCACCAGCGCCAGCGGCCGCGCGTCCACCTCGGACCGACCGTCGGCGATCAGCCCCGCGAACCGGTCGTAGAGTCCCGGATACTCCCGGTTCTCCCCGACCTCCACGGCCGCGCCGTCGATGGTCAGTTCCGCCCCACCCAGCGACAGCTTCAGCACCCCGTCATCCGTCCACGCCGTGATGTCCCAGGTCTGCGGACCGGTCTGCAGGAAGTCCAGGTCCGCCGTGATCTCCGCCCCGCCCAAGGTGGTCATCGCCACATGCCCCGCGATCGGCGACTGGACGTTCTCCGGAACCCGCAGCCGCGCATCGGTAACGAAAACCTCGGCCGGCATGATCTCGGTCAGGATCGACAGGGCGTTGATGGCGGGATCGAAGACGCCCATGCCGCCGGCCCGCCAGATCCAGGTCTGGCCAGGATGCCAGCGGCGGACATCCTCGCGCCATTCGATGGCAAGCTTGCGAACCTTGCGCGAGGCCAGCCAGGCCTTGGCCTGGGGCACGCCGGCGGCGAAGCGCGAGTGCCAGCTGGTGAACAGCACCACGCCGTGCTCACGCGCCACGGCGGCCAGTTCGGCGACCTCGCTGACCGTGGCGCCGGGCGGCTTCTCCAGAAATACGTGCTTGCCGGCGCGCAGGGCCGACAGCGCCGTCTCGCGCCGCGCCTGGGGCGGTGTGCACAGGGCGACGGCGTCAAACGCCGGGCCGTTCTTCACCATCGCCTCGATGTCGTGAAAGACCGGGATCCCGCCTAGGTCCGGCTGGCTGCGGCTGGCGGCGGCGACCAGCTGGAAGCGCGGGTCCGCGTTGATCGCGGGGATGTGCTGATCATGAGCGATCTTGCCCACGCCGACGAGGCCGATCTGGATCACGCTTATTGTCCTCCCGTCGGCCATCTCGCCGTTCGCGCTAATTATATTATAAATGAGGCGACGCAAGGCGGCGGGCAAAAAAAGAGCGTCACCCGAAGGCGACGCTCCTGAAGAGGGAAGAGACTAAAGGGGAGCGGCGGGACAGGGGTAGGCTAGACCCCGCCTACCCCGTCAGTTCGCCGCCGGCGAAACCGGCAGGCTCCGGGCCGCCAGGGTGACCTGGGCGGTGGAGGA
The DNA here is from genome assembly GCF_058681635.1 of Caulobacter sp. ALps2. Lineage (NCBI taxonomy): Bacteria > Pseudomonadati > Pseudomonadota > Alphaproteobacteria > Caulobacterales > Caulobacteraceae > Caulobacter > Caulobacter sp. ALps2. The sequence continues at coordinate 307,937 of NZ_CM178743.1, read as the reverse complement.
GAGGGCCCGGGACGAGGATCCCAGGGCGATGTCGTATTGGCCGGCCGCGATCGACCAGCCGTGAGCCTTGCCGTCCCAGGTGGCCAGCAGGCGCGGGTCGACCGTGACGGTCACGCGCTGGGTCGCGCCGGGGGCGAGCGAGACCTTCTTGAAGCCGGCCAGGCGCTTGGGCGCTTCCCAGCCCCCGGCCTTGGGGGCCACGTAAACCTGCGGCACGTCCTTGCCGGCGCGGGCCCCGACGTTCTTGACGTCGAAGCTGACCGTGACCTTGTCGCCCGCCGCCGTGGCGGTCAGGTTCGAATAGGCGAACTTGGTGTAGGACAGGCCGTGGCCGAACGGGAACAGCGGCTCGATCTTCTTGAGGTCGTACCACTTGTAGCCGACGGCGGCGCCTTCGATGTCGTAGTCGGTGTCGAACAGTTCGCCCTCGGCCTTGCCGACGCCGTCCAGCCTGGGACGCGGCAGGTCGGCCACGCTCTTGGGGAAGCTGACGGGCAGGCGGCCGGTGGCGTCGATCTCGCCGGTCAGGACGCGAGCGATGGCCTCGCCGCCGGCCGTGCCCGGGAACCAGGCCTCGACCACGGCGCCCACCTTGTCCAGCCACGGCATGACCACCGGGCCGCCGGTCAGCAGCACCACGACGGTCTTCTTGTTGGCCGAGGCCACCGCATCGATCGTGGCGTCCTGCTTCTTGGGCAGGTTCAGGTCCTGAACGTCCCAAGACTCGGTGGTCCACTGGTCGGCGAAGACCAGGGCCAGTTCGCTTTCGGCCGCCAGCTTGGCGGCGCGCGCGGGGTCCGTGCCGTCATCGTAGACGACCTTGGCGTTCGGATAGCGAGCCCGCAGCGCCTTCAGCGGCGAGGACGGATAGTAGATCACCGGGCCCGGCCAGGTGGCGGGCTCCAGGCCCTTCACCGCGCGGCCGCCGGCCGGATAGACCTGCGAGGAGCCGCCGCCCGACAGCACGCCGACGTCGGCATGGCCGCCGATCACGGCGATGGTCTTGGCGGTCTTGGCCAGGGGCAGCAGGTCGCCGTCGTTCTTGAGCAGGACGATGCCTTCCTCGGCGTCGGCCTGGGTGATCTTGGCGTGGGCGGCCAGGGTGGCGGCCGGCAGGTCATGACCCGTGGGCTTGGCCACGGGATGATCGACCGCGCCGCTGGCGAACAGAGCGCGCAGCACCCGGCGGGCCATGTCGTCGATGCGGGCCTGGCTGACCTTGCCGCTGGCCAGATCCGCCTTCAACGGCGCGCCGAAGAAGGGCTCCTTGTCGAAGGCCTCGCCGGCCGATTCCTGGTCGAGGCCAGCGTTGGCGGCCTTGGCCGACGAGTGGTCGGCGCCCCAGTCCGACATGACGTAGCCCTTGTAACCCCAGTCCTTCTTGAGGACGGTGTTCAGCAGCCAGTCGTTCTCGCAGGCCCAGTCGCCGTTGACGCGGTTGTAGGCGCACATCACCGAGTGCGGGTCCGACCGCTCGATGGCGAACTGGAAGGCCAGCAGGTCCGAGGTGCGGGCCGCGGCGTCGCTGATGTTGCTGCTGACCACGAAGCGGCCGGTTTCCTGGCCGTTCAGGGCGTAGTGCTTGATCGTCGAGATGATGTGGTTGGACTGGATGCCCTTGATCTGGGCCGCGACCATGACGCCGGCCAGCAGCGGGTCTTCACCGCCATACTCGAAGTTCCGGCCGTTGCGCGGCTCGCGCATCAGGTTCACGCCGCCGGCCAGCTGGACGTTGAAGCCCGAGTCACGGGCTTCCTTGCCGATCATCGCGCCGCCCTTGAAGGCGAGCTCGGGGTTCCAGGTGGCGGTGGTGGCCATGCCCGAGGGCAGGGCGGTGCGCTGGCGCAGGTCCTGGTGGCTGCCCTGGGTGGCGACGCCGACGCCGGCGTCGGTCTGCCACTGGCCCGGAATCCCTAGGCGCGGCACGCCCGCCACGTAGCCGGCCGAGGCCTCCAGCGAGTCCGGATGGCGCGTGTACTTCGGCTTCATGTCGGAGCCGAAGTAGCCGAAGATGACCGTGAACTTCTCGTCGTTGGTCATCGCCTTCAGCACCAGGTCGGTGCGGACGTCGGCGGAGAGCTTGGGGTTCAGCCACGGATGCGCGGGCTTGGCCGAGACAGGCTTTTTGGCGGCGTCGGCCAGGGCCGGGGCGACGGTCAGCGCGCTGGCCGAGGCGCCGATCAGCAGGGCGAGCGAAAGGCCCCGCCAGGTCGCCAGCGAAGTCGTCTGGGTCATGTTTCCTCCGTGGTCTTGTTCTTGAGCGCCCCGCGCGGCGCTACGACCACGTCGGGGGAGGGGATCAGGGCCGTCTCCGGGGCGGCGGACCGTCCCGGGCTGGACCGGTGGATTCGCGCACCACCAGGCTGTGCTGCGCGAGGAAGGGGGTGTTGGTCTTGCCGGCGCCCTCGTTGGCGTTCCATGCCGCGAAGGTCTGCATCGCGCGCAGGGCCATCTGGTCGAAGGGTTGGCGGATGGTGGTCAGGGTCGGCCAGATCACCCCGGCGATCGGGGCGTCGTCGAAGCCGACCACCGACAGGTCGTCGGGGATCCGCAGGCCGCGGCGCTGGGCCTCCATGCAGGTGGCGGCGGCCATGTCGTCATTGGCGGCGAAAATCGCCGTCGGCGGATCCTCGATGTCCAGCAGGGCCTTGGCCGCGTCGATGCCGGTCTTGAAGGTGAACTCGCCCTGGACGATCAGCTCGGGCGGCGGGCGTGGCAGCCCACGGGCGGCGTAGGCCTCTAGGAAGCCGTTGCGGCGGTGGGTGCTGGCGGCGTGGTCTGGATGGCCGGCGATGTGGCCGATGCGAGTATGGCCCAGCGAGAACAGGTGCTCGACCACCTCGCGCGCGGCGGCGCGGTCGTCCATGCCGATGGCCGGGAATTGTGGGTCGGGCGTGGTGGGGGTGATCATCACGCAGCGTACGTCCAGCTCGCGCATCAGCTCCTTCATCGGGCCGAAGTCGCACTCGGGCGGCAGCAGGATCATCTCGCGGATGCCGCTGTCGGTGACGAAGGCGCGGACGCGGTCGGACCAACCGGGAATGGGGCCCTCGGACAGGTCGACCGACAGGTGGCGGCCGGTCTCCACGCAGGCCAGCAGCAGGGCGTGATGGACGCGGGTGTGGTAACCGCCCGAGGGGTCGCCCATCAGCACGCCGACCGAGCCGGAGCCTTGCGAGCGCAGGCTGCGGGCCACGGCGCTGGGCTGATAGCCCAGATCGTTCATGGCCGTGCGGACGCGATCGCGCGTCTTGGCGCTGACGCTGTCGTGATCGTTGAGAACGCGGGAGACGGTCTTGGGCGAAACGCCCGCCCGCTCGGCCACGTCGTTGATCGTCGTCATCGGACCCCGTACCCGCTCTACCGCCAAGCTTCCCCAGCGCACCCCATCAGCCAATGGCGGCGCTCGCAAGGCGGCGAGCAACCGAAGGCATAGTCCATCTTGTCCTGCCTGTCATGTCTTCAGGACATAAATGGGTCAGAAAAAGTCGGTCGATAGGACAATTTAAGGACATTTCCGGCGGCTTGAGCCCGTATTTCGAGGGTTGTGGCATATCCGCCGACGCCGCTTTCGCGACATTGTGACAGCGCTGCAAATCGGCCAGCCGCAAGCCTAGAAAGATCAATTAAAACAACAAATGACCTATATCTAGGTCGGCGCGTGACGCGCGCGTTGCGTTATAACCCTACACCCCAGGATGTGTCGAAAGTGATCGAAAACCCTTGTTCCACAAGAATGACAACGTTGACATTCTTGTTGACTTGCTAGGGACATTTGATGAATGTGACATCGTTCGATGAAGGCGCGGGGCTGGAATCGGATGTCCGGGCGCCGGGGCCGCCGAGGGATTTGGACAATCGCCAGACTCGATCAGGGTCCAGGCGGTCGAACGGGTCCGCAAAGCCTCAAACGTCTTTCGACAGCCGCCGTCAGAGCGGCGGCGCGAGGGGCGGGCGGACGGCCAATAAAAACGACTTATTTGGGGAGCGAGAATTGTCACAGGAAGCAAGGAAAGCCGTGCTCAAGCGCGGCCTGACGCTGGCGCTGGTCGCCGGCGCATCGCAGCTGGCCCTGGCCACCGGGGCATTCGCCCAGGACGCCGCCGCCAGCGACTCGACGGTCGAAGAGATCGTCGTCACCGGCGTTCGCGGATCTCAGATCAAGTCGGTCGACGTCAAACGCCGCGAGGCCTCGATCGTCGACGCCATCTCGTCGGAAGATATCGGCAAGCTGCCGGACGTCACCATCGCCGACTCGCTGCAGCGCATCTCGGGCATCCAGATCCAGCGCGACGCTGGTGAAGGCAAGACCGTCAACATCCGCGGCCTGCGCCAGGTCATCACCTTGCTGAACGGCGAACAGTACCTCAGCGCCGGCAACATGGGCTCGGCCCAGCCGGACCTGCTGGACGTGCCGTCGCAGCTGATGAACCAGGTGCTGGTCTACAAGTCGACCAACCCGAACAACGCCCTGTCGGGCATCTCGGGCACCATCGACCTGCGCACCCGCCGTCCGTTCCAGTTCAAGGAAGGCCTGACCTTCACGGGCGCGGCCGAAGCCCAGCGCGGCGACCGCACCAAGAAGGACGACTACCTGCTGAACGGCGTCGTCAACTGGCGCAACGACCGGGTCGGCCTGATGATCGGCGCGGCCGGCAGCAAGTCCAACCTCGGCAACAACTATTCGGGCACCGTCGGCCTGTCGGGCAACAACGACTGGGGGGGCGGCTTCGCCCAGAGCTACATTTCGCCCCACGGCTACGAGAGCTTCAACCGCGTCGTGGAACGTAAGCGACTGGGCGTCAACGCCGCGTTCGAGGCGGACCTGGGCGAAGGCTTCACCCTGATCGCCGAGGGTTTCTACGCCAAGCTCGACGAATACAACCGCGCCGTCGGCATCAACATCTCCAACCGCTGGGACGGCGGCGCCTTCGGCACCTGGAACCAGCCGACCGTGTCCTCGCCCGTCGGCATCGGCAACTGGGTGGCCGTCGACGAGTACGACATCAACGCGTGGTGGGTGAACTCCTTCACCGTCAACCGCACGACCAAGTCCAAGACCAAGAACTTCAACCTGGGTCTGGACTACGACAACGGCGGTCCGTTCACCTTCGAAGCGCGGGCCATCCGCGCCGACGGCGACCGTCTCAGCATGAACGGCCAGGCCCAGGGCGACCTGTCCAACTGGCGCTACGCCGACGGTCGTTTCAACCTGTTCCGCGACGCCGCCGACCGCACCCGCGGCACATTCTATCCGAAGGCGATCTGCGACAAGTTCGCGGCCTCGCGTCGCACGAACACCGTCACCGGCAGCGCCGGCGGCTGCTATCTGGATCCGAACCCGCAGGGTTACGGCGCCAATCCGCAGCTGCACTACGACATCAGCGGCGATCACCCGGTGTGGAGCGGCTTCGACCGTCCGCTGGCCGGTGGCCTGGGCGCGGGCAAGTCCCTCAAGGACTACATGGCCAACAAGGACAGCTACGCCATCGGCGCCTTCTCGTCGGAAGGCAACAACGAAGTCAACTCGGACATGAACGTGTTCCGCGCTGACGGTCACTACCAATTCGACGACAAGCTGCTGGGCTTCATCACCAAGATCGACGCCGGTGTTCGCCAGAGCAAGCGCACGGTCGAGGTCGAGCAGTTCCACCTGTTCTCGGGCTTCTACGGCGGCACGCCGGGCGCGGTGCAGGCCAACGGCCAACCGGTCCCGGCCGGCGGCTGCGAGGCCCAGTGGAAGGCCATCGATGTCGTCATGAACCAGAACCAGTGCCAGGCGGGCGAGTTCGTGCCCGATCCGGTCACCGGCGCGCCGGTCTTCCAAGGCTATACGGTCAACCAGCCGACCGGGCTCTCGACCTACAACAACGTGGTCTGGGTCGACGACCTGGGCGGCGTCACCAGCGGCATTCCCGGCTTCTGGGCCATCGATCCTCGCGACTTCGACGACGCGGAAGCCTTCCACAAGAAGGTGTTCGGCGGCGCCATCCGCGTGCAGGTCCCCGGCCAGACCTACGACGTTCGCCTGAACGAACAGAGCGCCTACGGCGTGATGAACTTCGCGGCGGGCGGTCTGTCGGGTAACTTCGGCCTGCGCGTCATCGAGACCGAACTGACGGTCAAGCAGAACCTGACCGGCGACACCCGCAACTACGGCGACACCAACGCCGACGCCGGCGACCAGGTGACCCAGCGCAAGTACACCGACTGGCTGCCCTCGCTGAACGTCTCGTACGACTTCAACGACAATCTGAAGTTCCGCTTCGCCTACTCCAAGACGATGCAACCCCTCGACCTGGGCAACTATGGTGGTGGTCTGAAGATCAACACCGCCGACTGCGGCGCGGCTCTGCCGAACGTCCGCTGCGTCACCAGCGCGGAATCTTCGGGCAACCCGATGCTGAACCCGTGGCGGTCGACGAACTTCGACGGCGCCATCGAGTACTATGTCGGTCGCGCCTCGATGTTCAACATCTCGGCCTTCAAGCTGAAGATCGACAGCTTCGTCACCAACGGCGTCACCACCGGCCGCTTCCCCGACCAGGACGGCGTGATCCGTCGCACGGTCAATGTCACCCTGCCGATCCAAGGCGACGGTGGCTCGGTGAAGGGTGTCGAAGTGGGCGCCAAGCTGGCGGTCAGCGACTTCATCGACAACGCCGGCTTCTTCTCGAACTTCGGCGTGGACACCAACTACACCTACTCGCCGAGCAACGAGTCGCGCCTGGGTCTGGACGGTGAGGAGCTGCCCTTCCAGGACAACTCCAAGCACCAGTTCAACCTGATCGGCTGGTATCAGGACGACAAGCTGCAGGCGCGCGTCGCCTACAACTATCGCACCGACCGCCTGGCCGAGGTGATGAGCAACAACATCCCGATCTACCAGGACAGCACGGGCTATGTGGACGTGAACGTCAGCTACAACGTTCGCGACAACATCACCGTCTACTTCAACGGGTCGAACGTCACGAGCGAGATCGAGGATTACTACGCTCGTTTCGCCAAGGGTAAGACCCAGTACATCCGCCAGAACGAGTTCGAGCCCCGCTACACGCTGGGTGTCCGCGCTCGCTGGTAATCTAAACCCCTCTCACCTCCTGCGGCCGCCGTGGACATCCACGGCGGCTTTCTTTTTTTGAGAGCTCCATTCTTTTGGAGGGCTTGGGCCTGTCCGGCTCATGCGCGAGCCGATAGCCTGGAGCCCAACCGGACGAAGACGCCGGAGTCGGGAGTGAAGGCGATGCAGGACAATCGAATCCGCAAGCTGGTGATCGTCGGCGGCGGCACGGCGGGCTGGATGGCGGCGGCGGCGCTACGGCGGCACTTCCAGGGCGGCCCGATCGAGATCACCCTGGTCGAAAGCTCCGAGATCGGCACGATCGGGGTGGGCGAGGCGACCATCCCCACCATCCGCGGTTTCTACCAACAGCTCGGGCTGACCGACATCGAGGTGATGCGGGCCACCGGCGCGACCTGCAAGCTGGGCATCCGCTTCAACGACTGGGTCCGCGAGGGCCAGTCGTTCATCCACCCGTTCGGCCTGTTCGGTCAGGACCTGCGGGGGATTTCTTTCCACCACTATTGGCGCAAGCTGGCCCAGGCCGGCGAACCGACCGACATCGCCGACTACTCGCTGGGCGCGTCGCTGGCGCGGGCGGGCAAGTTCATCGCCCCGTCGCGCAACCCGCCCTCGACCCTGTCGATCTTCGACTGGGCCCTGCATTTCGACGCCGCCCTGTTCGCCCAGCTGATGCGCCGGGTGGCCGAGGACAACGGCGTGCGCCGCATCGACGCCAAGGTCACGAAGGTCAATCCGCATCCCGAGACGGGGTTCGTGACCGCGCTGGATCTGCATACCGGCGAGACCGTCGAAGGCGACCTCTTCATCGACTGCTCGGGCTTCCGGGGGCTTCTGATCGAGGAGGCGCTCCAGACCGGCTACGAACACTGGAACGACGTGCTGCTGTGCGACCGCGCCTATGCGGTGCAGAGCGAAGGTGTCGGCGATCCGATGCCCTATACCGACGTCACCGCCCAGAGCGCCGGCTGGCGCTGGCGCATCCCGCTGCAGCACCGCTATGGCAACGGTTATGTCTATTCCTCGCGCCACATCGGCGACGAGGAGGCCCTGGCCGAACTGAAGGCGGCGATCCCCGATCCGCTGCTGCACGAGCCCCGCCAGATCCGCTTCAACCCCGGCCGCCGCAAGCAGGTCTGGAACAAGAACGTCATCGCCCTGGGCCTGGCGTCCGGCTTCCTGGAGCCGCTGGAGAGCACCTCGATCGCCCTGATCGAGACGGGCATCGAGAAGATCAAGATGTTGTTCCCGGACAAGGATTTCGCGCCCGAGCTGGCCGACGAATTCAACGACTGGTCCAGGCGCGAGATGGAGCGCGTGCGCGACTTCATCATCCTGCACTATTGGGCCAATAAGCGCGGCGATACCGCGTTCTGGCGCGACTGCAACGCCGTGACCTTGCCCGACACGCTGCGGCGCAAGGTCGACCTGTTCACCCAGCGCGGCCACTTCATCCGCTACCGCTGGGAGATGTTTCAGCCGGCCAGCTGGATGGCGATCTATGCCGGCTTCGAGCTGCTGCCCGACATGGTCGATCCCGCGCTCGACGGCATTGACCCCGCGACACTCAGCGCCCCGCTGGCCGAGATGCGCAAGGCCATCCGCGAGGTGGTCGCCGCCGCCCCGCCGCACGGCGCTTTTCTCGACCAGTACTGCCGTCCCGCGCCTCTAGCCGCGCAGTAGGAACACGACGATGACCACGACCAATCCCAACGCCATCAAGAAGATCGTCATCGTCGGCGGCGGCTCGGCCGGCTGGATCTCGGCGGCGATGCTCAGCCACTATTTCGAGAAGGGTGGCTGTGAAGTCGAGCTGATCGAGTCCGAGGAGATCGGCACCATCGGCGTGGGCGAGTCGACCATCCCGCCGTTCCTGCAGCTGATTTCCAGCCTGGGCGTCGACGAGCGCGAGTTCATCCAGGCCACCCAGGCCAGCTTCAAGCTGGGCATCCGGTTCGAGGACTGGAAGGTCAAGGACGAGCACTACTACCACCCGTTCGGCGCCATCGGCGGCCCGATCGGCCCGCACGAGTTCTACCAGTGCTGGCTGCGGGCCAAGGCCAATGGCCATACGTCGGGCTTGCAGGACTTCGCGCCCGGCACGGTGATGGCCGACCAGTGGAAGTTCATGCTGCCATTCAAGGCCCAGCGCAGCCTGATCGCCGGGGCCAGCTACGCCCTGCACATCGACGCGCGGCTGGTGGCCAAGTTCCTGCGCGACTACGCCGAGACGCGGGGCGTCAAGCGCACCGAAGGCATCGTCACCGACGTGGTCACCCGCCCCGACGGCGCCGTCGCCAAGGTCATCATGAAGAACGGCCACGAGGTGGAGGGCGACCTCTTCATCGACTGTTCCGGCTTCCGCGCCCTGCTGATCGGCAAGACCCTGGACGTGCCGTTCGTCGATTGGTCGGACGTGCTGCTGTGCGACCGCGCCGTGGTGGTGCAGACGGAGAATGTCGGCGACCCGCATCCCTTTACCCTGGCCAAGGCCGAGGAGGCTGGCTGGCGCTGGCGCATCCCGTTGCAACACCGCGCCGGTAACGGCTACGTCTTCAGCAGCAAGCACCTCAGCGACGACGAGGCTCGCGCCACCCTGGTCAAGAACCTGCAAGGGCCGGCGCTGATGAACCCCATGTTCATCCCGTTCAAGACCGGAATGCGCCAGCGCCCGTGGGAGAAGAACGTGGTCGCGGTGGGCCTGGCCGGTGGCTTCATCGAGCCGCTGGAGTCGACGGCCCTGCACCTGATCTATCGCGGCATGGACTATCTGCTGCGGTTCTTCCCCGACCGCGATTGCGACCCAGCGCTGGTCGCCGAATACAACCGCCGCATGACCGGGGACTACGAGGAGATCCGGGACTTCATCGTGCTGCACTACTGCACCAGCCAGCGCGACGACACGCCGTTCTGGCGCGCCGTGCGCGAAGCCCCGGTCCCGGAGACCCTCCAGGCCCGCATCGCGCTCTTCAAGGCCCACGGCGTGCTGCGCGAGGGTGTCGACGAGATGTTCCGCAACCCGTCCTGGCAGTCGGTCATGGAGGGCATGGGCGTGCGTCCGCGTCGTTACCAGCAACTGGTCGACACGGTGCCCTACGCGGTCATCGCCCAGACACTGGACCAGTCGAAACCGATGCTGGCGAGCCAGGTCGCCAGCCTGCCCAGCCACGGAGAGTTCCTGGCTCAAAACTGCCCGGCTCCGCCGCCGGAGCCGGTGACGGCGCCGTTCAAGACGGTGGCTTAGGGGCGGCCCGCGAACATCCCAAAGCCCGTTTCGCCGGCCTTCGCCGGGGAGACGGTGTGAGGGGCGTGGCCGCGCCTCTGCTTAAAGCCGCTTCATCGAGATGATCTTCACCGGCGGGTTCAGGATCTGGCCCTTCATCGACGGAACGTTGGTCGCGCCGTCGGTGCGGCCGGCCAGGATCTTCTTCACGACGTCCATCCCCTGGACCACGTAGCCGAACACCGCGTAGCCGGCGGCCGCGTCGGACTTGCCCGGTTTGGCGTCCAGATAGGGCTGCGGACTGGCGCAGATGAAGAAGTCGGCGGTCGCCGAGCCCGGGGCGTCGCGGCCCATCGAGATGGCGCCGGTCTTGTGCTTGAGGCCCGTCTTCAGCGTGCTCTCGTGGGCGATCGGCGGGGCGCGACGCGAATAGGGCTTGGGCTGGCCCTGGATCGAGCCGGCGCCCGGCGCGCCCTTGGCCCGGTTGGCGCGGAAGAACTGCCCGCCGTCGAACCGATGCCGATCGACATAGGCGAGGAAGTTGGTCGCCGTGATCGGAGCCTTCTTGTCCTCCAGCTCGACGATGATCGTTCCCTTGTCGGTCACGATGGCCACACGCGGCTTGCCGGCGGCGAAGGCGGGCGAGGCGGCCAGCAGGGCGAGGGCGGCGCCGATGACGGCACGGCGGACGATCTGGGTCATGGAGTCCTTCCGACGGTTCGGCGCGGACCCTAGCCGATGGCCGGCGCCCGCGTGAAGAGCCGGCGCGGATGCAAGAGGCCCGGCAGGCTGGGCAGCAGCTTCATACCGAAATTCCAGCAGCTCCAGGCCACCACGCCGACGACGATCGCGCCGACCCAGGCGAAGGCCAGCGAGGCGTCGGTCACCCGCGTCCAGACCCCCAGCACCTTGAAGTGCAGCAGGTAGATGAACAGCGACGCCCCGGCGACGATGTAGACCGGCTTGGACAGCAGGCGCGGCCACGGTGCCTTGGGCACGAACAGCACCAGCGCCGCGATCGGGGCCAGAACCGCCGCGTCGCCGATCGTGTAGAACGGCGAGCTGGCGATGGCGTAGACCATCGCGGCGACCGTGAAGGCGATCCGGCCTCGACCCTTCAGCAGACCTGCCAGAGCCGCCAGCGCGAAGGTCGCCATGTGGGTGGTCGGGGCGTGCTTGAACACCGACATCATGTCCAGCGGCGCGCGGCCGAAGTCGGGGACGAAGAAGAACGGCAGGACAAAGCGGCCCAGCAGGCCCACAACGAGAACGGTTCAGGCGGCGGCCAGGCCCGGGCGGGCCAGCTTGAAGACGCGGTCCAGCAGCCAGAACAGCGCGCCGTACAGCAGGATGACGTGGAATATGCAGTGCACGTACCACATCACCGGATCGTGGCCGCCATAGGCGTTGGGACCCTCGGCGGGCAGGCCGCGATAGTCGAGGAAGTCGGTATAGAGCAGCAGGCTCGACAGCCGCACCGGGTCGTGGGTGACGAGCTTCAGGGCGGTGTTGGCCAGCTCGTAGGCGAATAGCGGCAGCAGCAGGCCCTTGAGCAGCCGGCCCAGGGGCTTGAGCGACTTCTGATGCTCCATCTCGTTCAGCTGCAGCGCGCCAAAGATGTAGCCCGAGACGAACAGCAGGGCGCTGGTGGCGCTGCCGCCGGTGAAGATCAGCTGGAAGTGGCTGGCGACCACGCCGCAGATCGCCACGGCGCGCAGCAGGATGGCGCTCTCGATCCACCCGAAGAGGCCAGTCTTGGCCGCCTCGCCGCCGCTGCTGGCGGCCAGCCGCGCCAAGGTCATGGTGGTCCAGCTCTCGGGAACCTGGCCCAGGGCCTCTTGCAGCGACAGATAGGCGGTGACGTAGGACAGGCTGTCGCCGCCCAGGCTGGCGAAACTGTCGTCGATCCCGACGGGGCGGGCGAAGAGGTCGCTCCAGTCGGCGACCAGGGTCTTCTCCACCGGCGTCGTGGCGACGCGAGCGGGCTCGGCGATGGGGCGGGCCTGAGCCTCCTGGATCAGCCTCTGGCGATCAACCTTGCCGTTGGGCAGCAGGGGCAGGGCCGGTAGAACCAGGATGGTCTCCGGGACCATGTAGTCCGGCAGGCCGGCGGCCAGGCGCGCGCGCAGAGCTTCGGGATTGAGCGACAGCTCGCCGTTCAGCGGTTGGACGAACAGGGCCAAGCGCGCGGTCTCGGCGCCGATGTTCAGGGTCACGGCCTGGGCGACATAAGGCGCGCGGAGGGCGGCGGCGGTGACCTCTGCCATCTCGACGCGATAGCCGCGGATCTTGACCTGGTCGTCGCGGCGGCCCCGGATCATCACCGCGCCGTCGGAACGCAACTGGCCCAGGTCGCCGGTGTCGTAGGCTTGCGGTGTCGGCGGCGCGGCCGGCGGCAGGCAGCCTTCGGTAACGGGGCCCAGGGTCAGGAATTGCGAGCGGATGACGATGGCGTCGCCGTCGCCCACCTCCACGTTGAAGCCGTCGATCCCGCGTCCGATCGGCAGGCGCGACTCGGTGTCTTGGTCGGTGACCCGATGGAAGGCGGCGGCCTGGGGAGTCTCGGTGGCGCCGTAGAAGTTGACGCTCGTACAGGCCGGCGCGATCGCGGTGACGGCGTCGACCAGGCCGCGGCGCAGCACGTCGCCGCCCCAGAAGACGTGGCGCAGGTCGGGCAGGGCGGGGGGCCTGCCGGCGGTCAGCAACTGGCCCAGCGGCGGGGTCATGTGGGCGGCGGTCGGGCGGATGTCGGCGAACCAGCTCGCCAGTCCGCCCGGCGCGGTCAGGGTCGCTTGATCCGGGATATGCAGGCTGGCGCCCAGGCTCAGCGGCGCGAAGACGTCGCGCAGCACCGGGTCGTGCGACAGGCCCGACAGCAGGGTGAAGCGGTCGTCGGCGCCGAGGCCGAAGGCGCGCTCCTGCCAGCCGACAAAATTGACCAGCGGGTGGTGCGAGACGGCCACGCACTTGGGCTCGCCGGTGCTGCCGGAGGTGAAGAGCAGATAGGCCGGCGCGTCGGGATCGACGGCGGGCAGGACCGCATGGGTCGGCTCGGCGGTCAGCGAGACGGCTAGGCGCGGCAGGTCCGACAGTCCCTCGGGCGCGGTCCCGGCATCCAGCAGCAGGCCAGGGCGGCAGATGTCGAGCATCTTGCGCAGCCGGGGCAGGGGATAGGCCAGGTCCAGCACCACGAACGGCGCGCCGGCGCGGGCGCAGGCCAGCATGGCCACGACCAGGCGTGGCCCTCGCGTGGCCAGGATGCCGGTCAGCGTCCCCGGCGTCAGCTTCGCCGCCAGGGCGCGCGACAGGGTTTCGAGCGCGCCGTAGCTGATCTGGCCGTGCGCGCTCGACAGGGCGAGCGCGCACGGCGTCGCCTGGGCTCGCGCCTCGAACCGGCCGTGGATCAGGAAGTCGGACATCAAGCGGCGCTATGTTGCGGAAGGTTGCCGGATGTTGCCGTCCTGAGCTTAAGGACTCGTTCCGCTCGCCAAACCACCGTTCTTCGAAAGAGGGCTTCAAAACGTGGTAGCGCTACCGGAAATCCTCGGTCTATGAATCCTGTTCTGTGAGCTAGGGTTTGGCGACCGCGGGGAGACACGCGCGGCGCATCAGGGAAGGGACTAAGCGTAATGGGGGCTGATAGCCAAGCCGCGCCCAAGAAGGGGCGCGACGCGCTGGTGATCGGGGCGTCGTCCCTGGGCACCGTGTTCGAGTGGTATGACTTCTATCTCTACGGCTCGTTGGCCGCGATCATCACCAATCACTTCTTCTCGGGCGTCAACGAGACGACCGGCTTCATCCTGGCCCTGCTCGCCTTCGCCGCCGGATTCGCGATCCGGCCGCTGGGCGCGGTGATCTTCGGACGCCTGGGCGACATCTGGGGCCGCAAGAACACCTTCCTGATCACCATGCTGCTGATGGGCGTCTCGACCTTCGTGGTCGGCCTGCTGCCCTCCTACGCTCAGATCGGCGTGGCCGCGCCGATCGCGCTGGTGGTCATGCGCCTGGTCCAGGGCCTGGCCTTGGGCGGCGAGTATGGCGGCGCCGCGACCTACGTCGCCGAGCACGCCCCGGACGGCAAGCGCGGTTTCTACACCAGCTGGATCCAGACCACGGCGACCGTGGGCCTTTTCCTGTCGCTGGCGGTGATCCTGCTGACCCGCACACAGCTGGGCGAGGAGCAGTTCAAGGCCTGGGGCTGGCGCATCCCGTTCCTGGTCTCGATGCTGCTGCTGGGCGTCTCGCTGTGGATCCGCCTGAAGCTGCACGAGAGCCCGACGTTCCAGAAGATGGTCGCCGAGGGCAAGGGCACCAAGAAGCCGCTCAAGGAAGCCTTCGGCGACTGGAAGAACCTGAAGATCGTGCTGCTGTCGCTGGTCGGCCTGACCATGGGCCAGGCGGTGGTCTGGTACACCGGCCAGTTCTACGCCCTGTTCTTCCTGGAAAAGACGCTGAAGCTGGATGGCGCGCTGTCCAACACCCTGGTGGCGCTGGCCCTGCTGATCGGCACGCCGTTCTTCGTGATCTTCGGCTGGCTGTCGGACAAGATCGGCCGCAAGCCGATCATCATCCTGGGCTGCCTGCTGGCGTCGGCGACCTATTTCCCGATCTTCAAGGGGATCACGACCTACGCCAACCCGGCCCTGGCCCATGCCGAGGCCTCGTCCCCGGTGGTGGTCTCGGCCGACCCGGCCACCTGCGCCTTCCAGTTCGACCTGATCGGCAAGGCCAAGTTCAACACGCCGTGTGACGTCGCCAAGGCCTATCTGGCCAAGTCCGGCGTCAGCTACAGCGTCCACGCCGGTTCGGCCGGCTCGCCGACCTCGGTGCAGGTGGGCGCGGTGAACCTGGAGGGCTTCGATCCTCAAGGGACTACTGGCAAGGCCTTCGCCGACGCCCGCAAGGCCTGGGAGGCTGATCTCGGCGCCCAGCTGAAGGCCGCCGGCTATCCGGACAAGGCCGATCCGGCCGCGGTCGACAAGCCCAAGGTCATCGGCCTGCTGGCCCTGCTGGTGATCTATGTGACCATGGTCTACGGCCCGATCGCGGCCATGCTGGTCGAGCTGTTCCCGACGAGGATCCGCTACACCGCCATGTCGCTGCCCTATCACATCGGCAACGGCTGGTTCGGCGGCTTCCTGCCGACCACGGCCTTCGCCATCGTGGCGGCCACGGGCAACATCTATTCGGGGCTCTGGTATCCGGTGATCATCGCCGGGGTGACCGCCGTTATCGGAGGTCTTTTCCTGAAGGATACGCGGCACAATCCGATCGAGGATTAGGCGCCGGCGCCTCACAACCCGGCGGCCGCGCCGCCGCCGGGTTGCCATCGCGCGTTCGATGGGCTTGGCTGCTCCTTAAGGGGAGCGTTGATGACGCAAGACGACGAACACAGGCGCGCCTGGTTCCGGCGGGAGATCCTGCCTTTGGAGCCGGACCTTCTGGCCTATGCGCGGCAGTTCTGCCGTGATGGACAGACCGATCCCGAGGACCTGGTCCACGAGACCTTCGCGCGGGCCATCGCCTGCAAAACCTGGCGCGAGATCGGGAATCCCGCCGCCTTCGCCACCCGCATCCTGCGTAACTGCGCCCTGGACGCCCTGCGTCGCCGCAAGGTGCTGACCATCACCGCCGTCGCCGACTTCGATCGCATCGAGCCCATCGACGAGGCGCCGGGCGCCCACATGATGCTCGAATCACGTGAAGAGCTGCGCGCCCTGGCCGACGCGATCGCGGAGCTGCCGGCGCAGTGCCGTCGCGTCTTCACGTTGAGAAAAGTTTACAGCCTATCGCCAGACGAGATAGCGGTTAGGCTGGGCCTGTCCGTCTCTACTGTTGAGAAGCACTTGGTGAAGGGTCTTCGGTACTGTTCCGAGAAGTTGGGACGTCGTATCGGGCGTAAGAGTAAGGTCGACGAAGGACGCTCATGGAGCGCGAGACGGGATCACGACGCGAAACGGTGAGGCAGGCGGCCGCCCTCTGGGTGGTCCGGCTTGACGATCCTTCGTGCTCGGCCGCCGACCGCGCCGCCTTCGAGGCCTGGCGCGTCGAAAGCCACGAGAACGAAGCCGCCTTTGAACGCGAGGCCGCCGCCTGGGCGCGCCTGGACCGCCTGCGCGCTTTGCGTCCGGGCATGGAGCGGCCTGATCGCGACCTGCTGGCGCCCGAGCGCCGCCTCACCCTGCCCAAGCTGAACCAGTCGGGCTGGGCGCGCGGCATGGCCGCGGCGGCGGCCGCCGCCCTGGTGGTCACGGGCGTCATGACCTTCGGCGGCGGGACCGCCTACGCCACCGCCATCGGCGAGCGCCGGGTGGTCGTGCTCAGCGACAACAGCCGCATCGAGCTCAATACCAACAGCAAGGTCGTGGTCCGCTACCGCAAGGGCGTGCGCGAGGTGAAGCTGGTGCGCGGCGAGGCCGTGTTCGAGGCCGCCGGGGACGCGCGTCCGTTCGTGATCAAGGCCGCCGACGCGGTGATGCAGGCCGACGCCGGGGCCGAGATGGCCGTGCGCCTGCGCTCGGACGGCGCGGCCGTGACCGTCAAGCGCGGGGCTGTCGCGCTCGACCCGCAACCCGCCGAGCCCAAGGACGAACTGCGCCTGACCGCCGGCGTGGCGGCGATCTACAGCTCGGCCGGCAGCCGTTCGCGCAGTGTTTCGGACAGCGAGATCGACCGGGCTCTCGCCTGGCGGCAGGGCGCCATCGCCCTGAACGGCCAGTCGCTGGAGCAGGCGGTGGCCGAGTTCAACCGCTACAATCGCCAGCAGATCAGAATCTCCGATCCGTCGATCTCGGGCCTGCGCTTGGCCGGCTATTTCCAGACGACCGAGCCCAGGAGCTTCGTCACCGCCGTGACCGGCGCCTTTCCGGTACGGGCCTCGGACGGGGCGGACGGGGACATTCGGCTGTCGCGTCGGGGCTAAAAAGTTCGCGTCCCCGATGGCGGAAATTTGAGCCATCATCGTCGGTGAGGGGAAGGCGCCTTCCCATGGGGATGGATGGCGCCCCGAGGGGTTACCAATAAAAATGTCGATCGACACGCGTCGCCGCGCCGTCCGCGGCTTCCTGATGGCGTCCGCCGCCGTCCTCGTCCTTGCCGGTCCGGCCCTGGCCCAGGAGGCCCGCCACAGCTTCAACATTCCGGCCGGTGACGCGGTCAATGCGCTGCAGGCCTTCGCCAAGCAGTCGGGCAAGCAGGTGCTGTTTCCGTTCGAGGCCGCCAGCGGCAAGCGCACGCCGGCGGTGACCGGCGACGTGGCCGACGCCGACGCCCTGGCGCGCCTTGCAAAGGCCGCCGGCCTGGTCGTCGCTTCGGACGACGGCAAGACCATCACGCTGCGCCAGGCTCCGGCCGACTTCCCCCAGTCCCAGAGCGTGGGGGCCGGCGCATCGACTGACGAGGCCCAGATCGTCGAAGCCGTCATCGTGGTCGGCTCGCAGATCGAAGGCGCTCGCACCACGGAAGCCCTGCCGGTGACGGTGGTCGGCGAGAACGAGATCATCGCCACCGGCGCGGTGTCGGGCGACGAGCTGTTCCGTTCGATCCCGCAGGCCGGCGACGTGCAGTTCCAGGAAGCCCGCACCACCGGCAACCTGAACGACGCGCGCGGCGACGTGGCCTCGCTCAACCTGCGCAGCCTGGGCACCGGCAACACCCTGGCCCTGCTGAACGGCCGCCGCGCCGTGCTCGCGCCGGGCAGCCAGACCGAGAACCTGGTGCCGGTCCAGACCGTCAACACCAACGCGTTCCCGGTCGCGGGCGTCAAGCGGATCGAAGTCCTGCGCGACGGCGCCGCGGCCATCTACGGCACCGACGCCGTGGCGGGCGTGGTCAACACGGTGCTCGACACCAAGTTCCGCGGCCTGAAGGTCGAGACCCAGTTCGGCGGCTCGGAAGGCACGGGCTATCGCGAAGGCTCGATCAACGTGAAGGCCGGCACGCGCCTGGAAGACGGCACGCGCCTGACCTTCTTCGGCAACTATACCGGCCGCAGCCGCCTGATGGCGACCGAGCGCGACTACGCCGCCAGCGAGGATCACCGCTGGCAGATCGCCGACACCCCGTGGGCGGACAACACCACCTTCGACAGCCGTTCGACCTCCAGCCCCTGGGGTTCGTTCACGCTGATTCCGTCGACCACGACGGTGCGCCAGGGCGCGACCGCCTTGACGACCTCGGGCGTGTTCCACATCGAGCCGACCAGCAACACGGCCGCTGGCTGCTCCAGCACCGTGCTGACCGGCAATCTCTGCATCAGGTCGGGGACCATCACCGGCGCGGCCGACCGCGCGCTGCGTTATGACGAGAACCCCGACCGCACCCTGCGCGGCGGCGTCGAGCGGACCAACTTCTTCTCGACCGTCGAGCACGACTTCGGCGACATCACGGCTTATGGCGAGGCGGGCTACTACCACGCCCTGTTCACCGGCAGCCGCGAGCAGTCGGCCCCGCTGAGCACCGCCCCGATCACCATCGCGGCCAACGCCTACTGGAACCCCTTCGGTCCGACGACCAGCCCGAACCGTCTCTCCGGCCTGACCGGCGTGCCGACCACCGGCCTGGCGATGAACATCACCACCTACCGCCCGGTCGACACCGGCCCGCGCACCTACACGGTGACGGACGACAGCTACCGCCTGCTGGGCGGTCTGAAGGGTTCGTTCAGCGGCTGGAAGTGGGACTCGGCGCTGCTGTATTCCAAGGCCCGCACCAAGGACATGACGCACAATGCGATCAGCAACACGCTGTTCCAGCAGGCGCTGAACCGGACCGACGCCACGGCCTACAACCCGTTCAACGGCGGCAGCCTGGACAACTATTCGATCGGCGACGCCACGCCGAACGACCGCGCCACGATCAACTCGTTCCTGATCAACGTCTATCGGATCAGCGAGACCTCGCTGGCCCTGGCCGACTTCAAGGTTTCCAAGAAGGACCTCTTCCGCCTGCCGGGCGGCGACGTCGGCTTCGCGGCCGGCGTCGAGTGGCGCCGCGAGACCTACAAGGACGATCGCGACGACCGCCTGGACGGCAAGATAAAGTACACCAACAGCGTCACCGGCGTGACCTATGGCACCGACGTCATGGGCGCTTCGGGCTCGGTGGACGTGAAGGGCGACCGTTCGATCACCTCGGCCTTCTTCGAACTGGCGGTGCCGATCATCTCGCCCGAGATGAACATCCCGTTCGTCGAGGAGGTCAGCCTGCAGATCGCCGCCCGCGACGAGGACTATTCCGACTTCGGCAACGTGCTGAAGCCCAAGGGCGCGATCTACTGGAAGGTCGGCCAAGGCCTGGCCATCCGCGGTTCGGTCTCGCAGAGCTTCCGCGCGCCGAACCTGCCGCAGTTCTACAGCGATGGCTCAACCGTCTCGAACAGCCGCATCGACTACGGCGCCTGCCGGATCAACGGCACGACCTGCACCAGCGTCAGCACGATCGAGTCACGCAGCGGCAACAAGGACCTGCAGCCGGAAGAGGCCGACAACGCCACGGTCGGCTTCGTCTATCAGCCGACCTTCATCCCGCGCGATTTCGGGACCCTGACATTGACGACCGACTTCTGGTCGATCCGCGAGAAGGGCGTCATCGGCGTGGTGGGCGGCTACAACGCGATCGCCCTGGACTACTATCTGCGCCTGCACGGCTCGTCGAACCCCAACGTCGTGCGCGACGCGCCGGTCGGCTCGGCCACCGTGGGCAACATCGCCTACATCAACGACACCTATCAGAACCTGCAGCCGCGCATGGTGCAGGGTGTCGATTTCAGCCTCGACTACGACCTGGACGACACCCCCTGGGGCGACTTCGGTCTGGGCGTCAACGTGGCCAAGCTGCTGAAGTACGACCAGTCGCCCAGCCCGATCGAGGCGCTGCTGCAGACCGCCGTCGCCGCCGGCGAACTGCCGGGCCTGACCATCTCGTCGGCCGGCAACCAGATCAAGATGGACGGCTTCCCGGAATTCCGGGCCACCGCCAACTTCACCTGGCGCTACAACGGCTGGGGCGCGGGCGCCTTCGTCCAGTATGTCGGCGAAGTCTATGACACCGGCCCGGCCCAGGTGAACGGCCAGTACTTCCCGGTCAAGGACTGGACCACCGTCAGCCTGTACGGCCAGTACGCCTTCAAGGACGGGATATTCGACGGCTCCACGATCCGCATCGGCGCGCGCAACGTGTTCGACAAGGATCCGCCGATCGCCTCGTCGAACTTCGGCTACCTGGGCGCGCTGCACAACGCCACGGGCCGCTACTGGTACATGAACCTGAGCAAGCGGTTCTAATCCCCAACCCCGATCTCCCCGGCGAAAGCCGGGGCCCAGATCATAAGGCTCGGTCGCGCCACGCGTGGCTCAAGCACAGCCTTATGATCTGGGTCCCGGCCTTCGCCGGGAAGACGGATCGAATGAAAGAGGGTGTCGTGAAGCTTTTCCGCTTTGTCTCCGCCAGCCTGACCGCTCTGGCGCTCGCCCTCGCGCCGATCGCCGCGGCCCCGGCCTTCGCCCAGAAGAAGCAGCTGCTGGAATATCCCAGCATCCATTCGCCGGTGGTCGGCGAGAAGGGCATGGTCGTCAGCCAGAACGCCATCGCCACCAAGGTCGGCGTCGAGATCCTGCGCCAGGGCGGCAACGCCGTGGACGCCGCGGTCGCCACCGCCTTCGCCCTGGCCGTGACCCTGCCGCGCGCTGGCAATATCGGTGGCGACGGCTTCATGCTGGTCCATATCGCCAAGACCAACGAGACCCTCTTCATCGACTATCGCGGCGTCGCCCCCAAGGCCGCCAAGCTCGAGACCTTCGTCGACGAGAAGGGCAAGGAGATCGACGACGTCGCCTCCAAGGGTTATCGCGCGCCGACCGTGCCGGGCACCGTCGCGGGCCTTTACCTTGCCCACCAGAAGTACGGGAAACTGCCGTGGAAGGCGCTCGTCGAGCCGGCCTTCAAGCTGGCCAACGACGGCGTGACCCTGTCGCCCGACGAGGCCTTCGTGTTCAGCTGGGGCAAGCAGCGCCTGTCCGAGAGCGCGGCCGGCAAGGCGGCGTTCTACAAGGCCGACGGTGAGCTCTATCGCGCCGGCGAGACCCTGAAGCAGCCGGACCTGGCCTGGTCGCTGCGCCAGATCGCCGACAAGGGCGCGGACGCCTTTTACAAGGGCGAGATCGCCCAACGCTTCGCCGCCGACATGAAGGCCCACGGCGGCCTGATCACCGCCGAGGACCTGGCCGCCTACAAGCCGGCGATCCGCCAGCCCTTGACCGGGACCTATCGCGGCCTGACGGTGATGACCTCGCCGCCCGCCAGCGCCGGTGGCGCGACCCTGCTCGAGATGCTGAACATCCTGGAGACCTTCGACCTGAAGGCCTCGGGTCCCGGCTCGGCCAAGACCCTGCACCTCGAGGCCGAGGCCATGAAGCTGGCCTATGCCGACCGCTACAAGTACCTGGGCGACACCGACTTCGTGAAAGTCCCGCTGCGGGGCTTCACGTCCAAGGCCTATGGCGCGGCGCGGGCCAAGCTGATCGATCCGGACAAGGCGACGCCCGCCAAGGACCTGGGCGTCGGCGACCCCTGGGCGTTCGAGAGCCACAACACCACCCACTTCTCGGTGGCCGACGCCGAGGGCAACGCCGTCTCCAACACCTTCACCCTGGGCGCGGACTTCGGCTCGGGCGTGATGGTGGCCGGCGCGGGCTTCGTGCTGAACAACCAGATGAACAACTACGCCCACAGCGCCGCTTGGCGGGCTCAGCGCGACGGCAAGTCGCCGCCGCCGAACGCCCTGCAACCGGGCAAGCGCGTGCTGTCGACCATGATGCCGACCATGCTCTTCAAGGACGGCAAGCCGTGGCTGATCACCGGCACGCCCGGCGGCAGCACGATCATCGACACGGTGCTGCAGGTCATCGTCAACGCGGTGGACTTCAAGCTGAACGTCGCCGAGGCCACGCACCAGCCACGGATCTTCCAGGACGCCAGCGACAACCTGCGCGTCGAACCGAACTTCAATCCCGATACGGTGGCTCTGCTGAAGGCGATGGGCCACCCGATATCCTCGGACGAGACCATGGGCTCCGCCCAGTCGATCATGATCGACAATGGCCTTTATCTGGGCGGCGCGGATCCGCGTCGTCCCGGAGCCGAGGCGATCGCGCCCTAGGGGTATCCTCCCCCACCGAGCACCCTTTGGGCACGATCATTCGCCGCCGGAGCTGCCCCTCCGGCGGCGATTTTGTCTTCAGAGCGCTTCGCAATCGATCGCATGGCGCGCGCGATGCGTTTTCGCAACCAAGATTCACCGGTCGCCGAACGCGATTCTTGGGGGTGTGACAATGTGTCGTTTTTGAAACTTTGTAGAGCTTCGGTCAATTAAGTCGACTGTTCGACAAAGCGCAGAGCCCAGATCTCCGCGCGTTGGAGCTAAGCTGTTTCCGCGATGGGCGTCTGGACAGGTCTGTTGGCGCACGGACCTTAGTTCGTCTTATCTGTGCATCTTGATGAATATCAAGGAATTGTAGAGTTCGTATCTGCAAACATGAAAGTATAGATATAAATATAAACCCGAAATTGCAGAGCATACTCCAAATGAGTATTTGGTCATTAACTTTCTATTTCCGGTTTTGAACTCGTTTGATCCCGAAATTCGCGATGGGAAATGTCGCGAAGAAGGGGATACAAATGTCACGAAAGAAGCTGTCCGCGACGGCTGCGGCGCTGTGCTGCGGTCTGGTCGCCACCGCCGCGCATGCCGACCCGGCAAAGGACCTGCAGGTAGCGGGTCGCGCTCTCACCTTCCTCGAAAGCGGTCCTAGCGGCGGCGCCGTACTCGGCATCGTCTTCGACTCGTCCAAGCCCGCCTCGGTCGCCGAGAAGAACGCCTTGATGGGCGCCCTTGGCGGCGGCCTTTCGGTCGGCGCGCTAACCCTCACCGGCAAGCCGATCGACGCTTCCGCGGTCGGCGGCGCCGGCGGCGTGGCGGCGCTGTTCGTCACCACGGGCGTGAACTACGGCGCGGTCGGCGCCGCGGCCAAGGGCAAGAAGATCATCACCATCGGGTCTGACCCGGCCTGCGCGACCAGCGGCGGCTGCACCATGAGTGTCGCATCCGATCCCAAGGTCGAGATCATCGTGAACCGCGCCTCCGCCGCGGCCGTCGGAGCGGTCTTCAAGGCCGCCTTCCGCATGATGATCCGCGAAGTCTGATCCCGCGCAGCCAGAAGAGACAACCATGAAAAAGATGCTTCTCGCCGGCGCCGCCGGTCTCATCCTGTCCGCGGCCTCGGTCGCCGCTCACGCCCAATCCATCGACTACGGCTCGATGGAACAAATGTTCGACGAGCCGGTCACCACCAGCGCCACGGGCTCGCCCCAGCGCTCGACCGAGGTGCCGGTCGACATGACCATCATCAGCGCCGCCGACATCAAGCGGTCGGGCGCGCAAGACCTGCCGACCATCCTGGGTCGCGTGGCGGGGGTCGATGTCCTGAACTTCGCCGCGTCGCAGTCGGACGTCGGCATCCGTGGCTATAACCAGGCCCGTTCGCCGCGTCTGCTGGTGCTGATCAACGGTCGACAAGTCTATCTCGATCACTTCGGTTACACCGACTGGAACGCCCTGCCGGTGCAACTGTCGGAGATCCGGCAGATCGAGGTTGTCCGCGGTCCCAACAGCGCGATCTTCGGCTTCAACGCCGTCTCGGGCGTGGTCAACATCATCACCTTCAACCCGAAGTTCGACAAGGTGAACGCCGTCGAGGTCCGGGCCGGCACGAACGCCAACACCTACGCTTCGGCGGTCACCACCCTGCGTCTGGGCGATCACCTGTCGGTGCGCCTGTCGGGCGGCGCCCAGCACGAAGACGAGTGGCGGCGCACGGGCAACGTGGTCCTGGCCAGCCAGCTGCACAATCCGTCGACGGTCCAGGCCAATATCGACGCGGTCGCCACGATCACGCCGAAGGCCCAGCTGCGCTTCGAGAGCTCGTGGTCCAATTCGGCGGGCAGCCAGGTCATCTCGACCTTCGCCTACGCCCAGCATCGGGTGAAGACGACCTCGAACAAGGCCACCTTCAACGCCGAAACGCCGATCGGTCTGGTTCAGGCGCAGGTCTACCGCAACGAGCTGGACGCTCTGACGCCTGGTCGTCGCTACCTGAACGACATCACCGTCTTCAGCGCCGAGGACCTGTTCAAGATTGGCGCGAACCATACGATCCGCGTCGGCCTGGAGCATCGCGAAAACAATCTGGACACCTCGCCCTATGTGGGCGCTCAAGTCAGCTACACCGTCTGGGCGCCTTCGGTGATGTGGAACTGGGTCGTCAATCCCAAGCTGTCGGTCACCGTGGCCCTCCGCGAGGACAAGCTCGACCTCAAGCGCACCGGGACCTTCCCGGTCGGCCAGCCGAACGTCGCCAACAGCCAGTGGGATCGTTCGATCTCGGAACTCAGCGTCAATCTCGGCGCGGTCTACAAGGCCACGGACAAGGACACGCTGCGAGCGACCTATGCTCGCGGTGTCCAGGCTCCGACCTTGCTGGAGCTGGGCGGCCTGCTGATCGCCCCGGCGACGGCCCCGCCGACCGGCTCGCTGATCACGGGCAATCCCTTCCTGGATCCGGCGATCGTCACCAACTACGAGCTCGCCTACGATCGCGCCCTGCCGTCGCTGAACGCCAAGGCTAGCGTGAAGGTCTTCCACCAGCAGACCAAGGACGTGAAGGGGCAGTTCAGCCTCGGCGGGGCCGATGTCGCCGCCACGCCGTCCACCTGGGGGGTCTACACCTACAAGAACGCCAGCGACTCCAAGATGAACGGGGTCGAGGTCGCGATCTCGGGCAAGGTGAAGGGCGGCTTCCACTGGAACGCCGACGCCACCTACACCAAGGTCAAGGACACGCCGTTCGTGAGCGAAGCGCAACTGATCCTGCGCAAGGTCGACTTCAGCGCGTCCACGCCGAAGTGGCGCGGAAACCTGGCGGCGGGCTGGGCCGACAGCCGCTGGAGCATCGACGGCTTCGTCCACTACGTCAGCGAGTACAGCTCGTACAACGGCAACGTCCTCGAGGCGGCGCCGGACTACGCCTCCGTCGCGGGCCGCATCGCCTACCAGGCGCCGGCGGGCATCGTGGTGGCCCTCAATGGCCAGAACCTGCTGCATGACCGTCAGTCGCAGGCAAAGGGCGCCAGCGGCCTGCAAGCCGAACGCCGTATCCAACTCGGCGTGAGCAAGAGCTGGTGATCCGGGCGGTCCCGCGGCCTGGCCGCGGGACCGCTCCTATCTGGAGTCCTATCGATGAAGACCTTCCGTCTCGCGAACCTGTCCCTTGTCGTGAAGATGGCGATGGCTCCGGCCTTCGCCGTTGTCATGTTGGCCTTGGTGGCGGGGGGGGCCTTCTGGGCCCAGACCCAGCAAACCGCCTTGCTACAGCAAGTCGTGGACGAGGACATGGCGGTCAGTTCCCGCCTGTTGCAGGCGTCCAAGCGCATTTCCGCGGCGCACGGGGCCCTGTATCAGCTGATGACTCGTCAGGCCGCCGGCGGTTCGCCCGCCGACAGCGAGACGAAACTCAAGACCCTGATGACCGAGATCGACGGCATCAAGGTCGAGCTCACGGCCATCAAGACCCGGCTGCCCGTCGACCAGCAGGCCAAGTTCGGCGGCGTGCTCAAGGATCTGGGGACCTACCGTGACGGGGTTGAGGTGGTGGGTTCGATGCTCGGCATCGATTTCAATTCGGCGGCCTCGTTCATCGAGCCGTTCGAGGCCCAGTACGCGAGCATGACGACGGCTCTGGACCGGACGTCGCGCGACGTCGTTTCGGGCTCCAGCAACCAGGCCAAGGCCAGCGCCGCGCGCGCCGCATTCTACGGCAAGGCCCTGATGGGGATGGTTCTTCTCACCATCGCCGCCGTCGCGGCGGTCGCCTTCGCCACGGTGATGGGCGTTCGCAAGGCCGTGGCCGATATTTCCGGCGCCACCGAGAGCCTGGCGCAGGGCGATGAATCGCTCGACCTCGAGGCCCTGGCCCGTGGCGATGAGCTGGGCGCGATCGTCCAGTCGCTGTCGGTCTTCCGGGATAATCAGCGACGCATCGTCGTGTTGCGGGCCGAGCAGGAAGACTCGAACTCGCGCGAGGCGGCCGCTCGCGCCGCGCAGGAACGCGATCGCGCCGCGGGAGAAGCCGAACAGAAGCTGGTGGTGCAAGGCCTGGCCGATGGTCTGTCGCGCCTGGCGTCCGGTGACCTGGCCTTCCGTATCGCCCAAGCCTTCCCAGCGAACTACGAAAAGCTGCGCACCGACTTCAACGCCGCCATCGCCAAGCTGGCTCAGGCGATGGAGACGATCAACACGACCGCCAACAATATTCACAGCGGGGCCCGGGAGATCGCGACCGCTTCGGAAGATCTGTCGCGCCGCACCGAGCATCAGGCCGCGAGCCTGGAGCAAACGGCGGCGGCGTTGGACGAGATCACGGCCACCGTCCACAGAATGGCCGAGAGCGCGCAAAGCGCCTCGACCGTCGTCACCGCCGCGCGCGGCGACGCCGAAAGCTCGGGCAAGGTGGCGCTGAACGCCGTCGCGGCCATGAACGAGATCGCCCGCTACTCGCAGGAAATCAGCCAGATCGTGGGCGTGGTGGACGAGATCGCGTTCCAGACCAATCTGCTGGCCCTGAATGCCGGGGTCGAAGCCGCGCGCGCCGGCGAGTCCGGTCGTGGCTTCGCCGTGGTCGCCCAGGAAGTTCGCGCCCTTGCCCAGCGTTCGGCGGAAGCGGCCAGGGAGATCAAGACCCTGATCGCCTCCTCCAGCCAGCAGGTGGAACACGGGGTCGGTCTGGTCGGCAAGACCGGCTCGGCGCTGGAGCTGATCGTCGCCCGGGTCGGTGAAATCAACGGCTTGGTCGGCGAGATCGCCAGCTCCGCCCGCGAGCAGGCGGTGGGCCTCACCGAGGTCAACACCGCGGTCAATCAGATGGACCAGGTCACCCAGCAGAACGCGGCGATGGTCGAGGAGGCCACCGCCGCGAGCCATACGCTGGGCAGCGAGGCGACGCGCCTCGCCGAACTGGTCGGTCTCTTCGAACTGGGCGGACCAACCGCCGTCCAGGGATCGCGCGCGCGAGCCGCGTGATCCATTGGGCGAAGGCCCCTCCTGCCTTCCCCCAAAGAGAGTCGGCGCCGGACCTTGGTCTGGCGCCGACGTGCCTTTTCGGGTCGGCCCCGAGCCTTTTCCGATCGATACGATCAGATCGAAAAGGGCTCTAGCGGCTGGCCGCCGCCGCCGGCCCGTACAGCAGACCGTTGAACAGGAACTTGAAGGTCCCGTACGACTGAGCCCGCTGGGTGATCTCGGGTCCGAAGGCGAAGACCTTGCCCTTGCCGATGTCGATGTCGAGCATGGCCGCCCCGCCCTTCAGCTTCTCCTGGCCGACGGCCCAGCCGCTGCGCAGGGGCTTGTCGGTCTCGAACCACGAGACCTTCGACACGCCCTTGGCGTCGGGCTTCACGGTGAAGGCCGGGCTGCGGTCGAAGAAGACGTCGACCTGGTCCGAAGCGCCGTAGGCCAGGGGCTGTTTCGGATCGACCTTGGCGCGCAGCACCGAGCCGGGGATGTAGAGCTCGCGATTGGTCAGGGCCTTGAGCTTGCCGTCCTCCATCTTGGCGGTGGCCACCTCGATCGGCGCGCCCAGGGCCGTGGCCAGGCGCGTCGAAGCGCCGATGGCCACGACCGTGCCGCCGCCCTTCACGAAGTCGGCGATCTTCGGCAGCGTCTTGTCATCGCTGACGCGGCCTAGCCACGGACGATACTCGGCCGGGATGTCCTCGGGCTTGGGCTGGGTCGAGGGGCGGCCGACCTTGAACGGGCCGTCGGCCGGGGCGGGGACCACGCCGTCCGGGAAGACCAGGACGTCGAAGTCCTTGGCGATGTCGCCCGCGTCCAGGCGCCGCGGATAGACGACCTGGAAGGGCGCCTCGAACTTCTCGAACATCCAGCGGTTCCAGCCCGAGGGCATCGAGCCACCATAGACGTCGACCAGACCGACACGGACCGGCTTCAGCGCGATGGCCGCGCCCGAGGGCCTAGCCCCGACGGCATAGGCGTCGATCCCGAGATCCTTCACGCCCTGGGCAATGACGGCCTTGGCGGCGGGCGAGGCGGGGATCCAGATCGCGCCGGCGCCGAACGCGACCTTGCCGCCATTTGGGCCGGCCTTGGCGCCGTCCTTGAGCCAGAACACCGGCGCGCCGGCCTTTAGCAGGCGGTTGGTCAGGGTGAAGCTGGCGTTGGTCTCGTGGCTGACCAGCCAGCCCGCGCCGCCCGAACCCTTCACCGAACCCGGCGTGACCGAGATCAGGTCCGGCACGCGCGTGGTGGGGGCCTCGAAGCCGTCCAGGATGCGGTCGAACTTGATGCCCATCTGATAGGCCAGGGTGTAGCCGGTGACGTCATACGGCGCCTTTGGCGGGCCGCCCGGGTACTCGAGATCGTGCGGGTGGTCCTGCGGCTCGAACATGTCCAGCACGTGGGGGCGATAGGCCTGGGCCGTGCGCACGACGTAGGAGCCGGCGGGATAGGTCTTGGTCCCGATGGCGAAGGCCTTGGTCGCCTTGTCCACGTCGACGCCGGTCTTGATCAGGGCGTTCAGGAAGGCGACCACGGTCGGCATGTCCGCCTGGTCGGCCGGGATGACATAGGCGCGGGCGTCGCGGCTCTCGGCCGTCTGGATCACCGACTTGAACAACGTCGGGTCGATGGCGTCGCGCCCCACGCCGGGCTTGCCCTTGCCGGCGGCGACCAGTTCGTCGACCTTGGTCGGCGTGATCGTCCAGCTGTCGCGCGAGCCGCGCTTGATGCTGTTGTCGCCCATCTTCCAGATGTTGAAGAGCAGGCGCTCGCGATTGCGCGAGGCGTAGTCGATCACCGCGCGGTTCATGGTCCACTGGTAATCCAGCGAGTCCTGCAAATGCCATTCTCGCGGCGCGATGGGAGCGGGGCGGTCGTTGCTGGGCAACTGCAGCTCGGGCACCAGGTTGACCGTCGTCGGGGTCGGGCCGCCGATGATCTCGGTCAAGAGGCCGATCGAGTTGTGGAAGTAGGCGACCGACCGCTCCATGCCGTTGTGCCAGGTGGAGTAGGGCGCGGCGCTGCGGGCGCCCGAACCCTGCTTGTCCTCGGACACCAGGCGGCTGTGCATCGCCATGCCGACCTCTTGCAGCTCGGTCATGACCAGCGGGTCATAGTTGAAGTTGAACGGGTCGCGGAACGGCGGGACGAACACCACCATGCCGTTGGGGCCGGTCTGGTGCTGGTTGTAGACGATCTGCGGATACCATTCGCGGAACAGCATCTTGTTGACGTTGGTCGTCTCGGCCATCGACGACATGAAGCTGTCGCGGTTGTTATCGTGGCCGATGTACTTGTGGTACAGGCGCGGCAGCGAGCCGAACTCGCGCTTCTTCGGGTCCTGGTTGCGCATGTACCAGTCCGAGATCATCTCCATCCCGTCCGGATTGTCCTGGCCGAACAGGATGATGCACTCGTCCAGCATCCGCAGGGTCTCGGGATCGTCCTGGCTCAGCATGCGGTGCAGGACCTGGATCTGGCCCTGGGTGGTGATGGTCTCGCTGGCGTGCAGGCCGGCGTCGATCCAGACGATCGCCTTGCCCTCGGCGGCCAGCTTGCGGGCCTCGTCCTCCTTGACGCCCTCGGCCTTGGCCAGCTTGCGGGCGATGGCCTTGTACTGGTCCAGCTTGGCCAGGTTGGCCGGCGAGGAGACGATGGCCACCCACATGGTGCGGCCTTCCTCGGTCTTGCCGATGTCGACCAGCTTCATGCGGTCGGACTGGCCGGCCAGGGTCTTCAGATAGGCCTCGTAGGCGGTGTAGTCGGCCAGGAAGTAGTCGCTGCCGACCGGTTGGGCGAAGGCCCTAGCGGGGGCGGTATTGTCAGGGGCGGCGATGTCCGCGGCGATCGCGCCGCTCAGCCCGCTGAAAGCCAGCACCACGCTCAAGGCCGCTCCGGCCATCGCTCCGCTACGCGTCATTTCCAACCCCGTAAGCCCTCGGCGGACGCATCGGCGCGTCCGCTCCTCCCTAGACTGACGTAAGCAGAGAGCGTTTCCGCACCTTCGGCAACGGACGGCTCAGCCCATTTTTTGAGGGCCATGGAAAAAGGGGCCGTCCTCGCGGACGACCCCTTCCATCTCATCGGACCCTACTCACGCGGTCCGTACGCGAGATAGCTCTTTAAGCGTGGTCGCGTGGCGGCCGCCGAAACCGGCGACCACTTTCGGCTGCCACGCTCGCGAGGCGCGGCCTAGTACTTCAGGCGAACGCCGACGCGGAAGTAGCGACCCACGGCGCCCGACTGCGAATAGGTCGGGTTCCAGTTCACCGCGGCGTAGTTGGCCGGGTTGAACATCGGGCCCACGTCGAACAGGTTCAGCACGTCGGCATAGACCGTGGTGTGGTCGTTGACGTCGTAGCCGCCGGTCAGATCGACGCTGATGAAGTCCTTCGTGTGGCACTTGAAGTCGGCGTCGCCGTACAGGCAGGTCTGGTCGCCGACATAGCTCTCGTCGATCGAGCGCAGGCCGCTGACATAGTTCAGGGTGCCCGTGGTGGTGAACGGACCGCGCTTGAAGGTGTTGCTCCACGAGGCGCGGTACTTCGGCGTGCCGGCGCCCGACGACAGCACGTACGGCGCCTGCTTGCCGACGTAGTTATACGTCGTGCCGCCTTGCGTGTACTTGAAGTCGAACAGGACGGTGGCGTCCAGGTTGCTGGTCCACTTGATGTCGGCCGGCAGGTACATCGTGTTCTGGATGTTCAGGTCCATGCCGCTGGTCCGCAGGGAGTCAGCGTTGATGTACGGCGAGGCCACCGACAGGATGCGCGGCAGGGCGTTCGGGGCGTCCGGATCGGCCAGATCCGGGGTCACCACGAAGCCGGCCGGGATCGCTTCGCCGGCATAGTAGGCGGCGATGGCGTCACCCGACGAGGCCTGCGCGATCACGTCGTTCTTCTTGATGTGGTAGTAGTCCAGCGAGATGCTGAACGAGCGCGTGGGAGCCCACACGGCGCCGAAGGTGTAGCTGGTCGACTTCTCCGGCTTCAGGTCCGGGTTGGCCGCGGTGATGTTCGAGAGCGAGTAGGTCTTGGTGTACTCGCTGCCGCCGTGGGCCGCGATGAAGTCGGGGTAGTTCGCGAACGAGAAGTTCGTGAAGCCCTGGCTGGCCGAGTCACCCGATTCCGAGAACGACGGGGCGCGGAAGCCCTTCGAGACGGTGGCGCGCAGGGCGACCGTCTGGATGGGCGTGTACTTGACGCCGATCTTCGGGGAGAAGTTGCCGCCGAAGTCCGAATAGTGGTCGTAGCGACCCGAGACGTTGACTTCCAGGTTGTCCAGCACCGGCATGCCCAGCTCGGCGAAGGCCGAGGCGACCGTGCGGTTGCCGATGGTGCGGGCGTTGCCCAGACCTTGGGCGTCGTTGACCGGGTTCAGGGCCGGGTCGTTGACGGCTTCGTAGCGGAACTCGCCGCCGACGCCCAACTGGGCGGGGCCGCCCGGCAGGTTGAAGACGTCGCGCGAGGCCTGGAAGTTGATCGAGTCCAGGTCGCTGGTCGAGGTCTTGGCCAGGGCCGGGGCCAGCGTGTCGCGGACGGCCTGGGTGTTCTTCGACGGGTCGATGAAGTTGTACGTGCCGTTCTTCACGGCATCCATCAGCGCGTTGTAGCTGATGAAGCCGTAGTTGGCGCTTTCAAGCCAGCCGTGGGCGATCACGACGTTGGCGCGGTAGTTCCAGTCGGCGGCCGAGCCTTCCACGCCGCCCACGATGCGGGCCATGCGGTTGGTGTAGTTGGCCGAGTTCGGGATGTCGCTGAAGCGATAGCGGATCAGCGCGTCATAGCCCTCCGCCGCGAACGGGTTGTTCGGGTTCAGCTGACCGTTCGACAGCAGGGCCGGCAGGACGATGTTCGACAGGTTATGCGGCGTCGACGACGAGATGGTGCGCGGGGCGCCGGTGGTCGAGGTCTTCGACTGCACGAAGCTGGTCGACAGATAGGCCTGGAAGTTGTCGTTCGGCTTGACCGTGAAGCGACCATAGGCGGCCACGCGTTCCTGCTTGGGCTGGACGTCGCCGAACAGGGCGGTGTTCTGGGCGCAGTACGAACCGCCGGCCGAGGTGGTCAGCGGCGAGTCGCTGGCGCAGGTGCGCAGCGGCTGCCACAGTTCGCCGTCCAGGGCGACGCCGGTCGAGATGTCGCCGGCCGTGCCCATCGTGGCGCGCTTGATCTGACCGTAGAAGGTGCTGCCGCCGGCGCCCGGATTGTCGTTCGTGCCGCCCGGAATGCCCGACAGGTCGAAGGTGTTGTACGGATAGCCGCGCTGGTCGATGCGGATGCGCTTGTCCAGCTGGTACTCGACGTCGAAATAGACGTTGTACTTGTCGGTATCCAGATCGCCGTAGCCGACGTCGCCGTTGAAGCGATACTGGTCGCCGCCACCGTGCTGGGACGTGCCGACCGACAGGTCGGCGCCCATGCCCTGGTAGTTCGACTTCATGATGATGTTGACCACGCCACCGATGGCGTCGGCGCCGTACAACGACGAGGCGCCGTCCTTCAGCGTCTCGATGCGCTCAACCGCGTTGAACGGGATCGAGTTCAGGTCGACGAAGCTGCGTTGGCCGTCGTCGGCGAGCGGGTAGCTGGCGTTGCGCAGGCCGTCGATCATGACCAGGGTCGAGTTGACGGTCAGGCCGCGCAGGGCGACGCCGGTCGAGCCGGCGGCGAAGCCGTTGCCGAAGGCGGCCGGGACCGAGCCCGAGTTGTCGGCCGACAGGCTGCGGATGGCGTCGGCCACCGTGGTGATGCCTTGGGCCTTGAGCTGTTCGTTGGTCTGGACGGTGACCGGCGACGGGGTCGCGGTGTCGGTGCGGCGCAGCAGCGAGCCGGTGACCACGACGGCCTCGACTTCGTTGTTCTGGGCGGCCGGTTGGGCCGGCGCGGCGTCTTGAGCGTTCGCGGCGAAAGCGGCCAGGGTGGCCACGCCGACGATCATCGAGGTCGTGAGCAGGCGACCCCGGGTAAGCTGATACTTCATTGTCGATCCTTCCGGGCCGCCCTCGTCGGCGCGAGCGCCGGCGTCCTTACAGCCCGATGCAAGATTTTGTTTCCCGCCGCGATCCGGCGGTTGGGCGGCGGCTTAGGACTCGCGACCGGAAGCGGTCAATCACGCGCTTTGAGATGTAATGGATTTGTCGTGAAGCTGTCTCTTTAAGGCAACGTCACAAATCGATTGAGGCGCGAATAAGTCTTTTTGATCTCTGATCTGCAATGGTTCTGAAATCTAAAACAGTGGTCGTGGAACATAACTGAAATTACATCGTTCGCGGAACGATGCGGGTCTAAATGTTGTGTGTCGAAAGATTCGAATAGTTAGTTTTATTGAATAACGACGTTCATGCTGGCAAGGCTTGGCGTACCCAAAACCATGCATGACGACGCGCGCAAGATGGGATCGCGCGCGCCCGTGGTTCGAAAAAGCGAGACTTTCGCCGGCCTAGAAGCGGCCGCGCGAGACCTCGGAGGCGGCTAGCAGGAACGCCCCCGCGCCGTACAGCTGGGTGTCGCCGGCCTCAACATGATCAGGCGCGTAGCCGACCTGCTGCACCCAGCCCAGCTTGCCATCCGGCTGGACCGCGCGGGCCAGGGCTGACCAGCCGGCGCGCGCTGACCGGGCGTACCTCGGATCCTTCAACAGGCCCTGGTTCACGCCCCAGGCCAGGCCGTAGACAAAGAAGCCCGTGCCGCTGCTTTCCGGCGGGCCGTGCTCGGGCGCCAGCAGCGACACCGACCAATAGCCGTCAGGCTTCTGCAGGGTCACCAGCCGGGCCGACATCTTGCGATACAGGGCGACATAGCGCGGCCGGTCGGGATGGTTGGCGGGCAGGGTCTTCAGGATGTTGACGATCCCGGCATAGGCCCAGCCGTTGCCACGGCTCCAGAAGATCTTGCGGCCCTGGTCGTCGCGGCGGTCGAAATAACGACTGTCGCGGAAATAGAGGCTCTCTTGCTTGTCCAGCAGGTAGTCTGTGGCGGCCCAGAACTCCTTGGCGCCATAGGCGGCGTAGCGCGGGTCCTTGGTGGCCGCCGACAGGGCCGTCCAGGTGGGCGGGGCCATGAACAGCGCGTCGCTCCAGCACCAGCGGGCTTGGCAGGGCTGCTGCTCGGTCCCGTCGATGAACTTCAGGTCGGCCTTGGGCGGATCGGCCAGGATGGCGTCGAAGCGAGCCTTCACCGGCGCGATCTCGGCGGGATTGTGATCGCGGGCGTACATCCACAGCCAAGCCTGGGCGATCACGTGGTCGTCGGCGTGCAGCGGGCGCTTGCCCAGGCCCCAGCCTTCCTCGTCGCCATGGGCCCAGATCGCGCCGGCATAGGTCAGATCGCCGGTCCGCTCGGCGAAGGCGGTCAGGCCGACATAGAAGGCGCCCTGGATCCAGCCGCGTGGGTTCTGCGTACCGGGACGGTGGGCCTTGATGTACTCAAACTGGCCGTCCATGCGCGACAGCTGCCAGTCGGCGACCGCGCGACCTAGCGTCAGGGCGGAAGAGGGCGGGTCGACAACGGCTGGCGTCGATGGCGCGGGCGCGGCGAACGCTCCCGAAGCCGTGACGGCCAGGCAGGCCAGGGCGGCCGCAAGCATCGCGCGCATCGTAGTCTCCCCTCGAAGTTCGTTCCACGCGCCTCTGGCGGGCGCTGTCGGTCATCGGAGGTTGTCTTACCGATCCGGCCAATGCCAGACAAAAATGCCGAAATAGAGCTTACCAATCTGGTCAGGCCAATCCTTGCGCAGGGGGCGGACCACGCTAAGGTGCGCGCCTCAAGTTCCCAGGGAGGGGCCCATGATTTCCGCTTCGATCCGCGCCTTGGCGCTCGCCGCTGGCCTGGCCACGGCTTTGACCGCTGCTCCCGCCCTGGCCGCCTCGGGCGCTGTCTGCAAGGCCGACGACGGCTATGCCGCCGCCTTCGAGGGCCGCCGCACCTTCCGCTGGAAGCCGCGGTGGCTGCGGGCCGCGAAGGCCAATCTGGCCGATCCCGCGCTGGCTCCGGCTTACAAGGCCCTGATCGCCCGCGCCGACAAGGCGCTGGCCGGCCCGTACTACGCCGTCACCGAGAAGACCCGCACCCCGCCTAGCGGTGACAAGCACGACTACATCTCGATGGGGCCGTACTGGTGGCCCGATCCCAGCAAGCCGAACGGCGAGCCCTATATCCGCAAGGACGGCGAGGTGAACCCGGAGCGCAATACCGAGGCCTTCGACGCCACGCGCATGGACAACATGGCCAGCGCCGTCGAGGCCCTGGCCCTGGCCTACTACTTCACGGGCGAGACCAAGTACGCCACCAAGGCGTCCGAGCTGCTGTACGTCTGGTTCCTGGATCCGGACACGCGGATGCGGCCGCGCATGACCTACGCCCAAGGCGTTCCGGGCCGCACGCTGGGCCGCGCCGAGGGGGTGCTGGACACCTTCCGCCTGCTGCGCGTGGTCGAGTCGATCGGCCTGCTGGCCCCCTCGGGCGCGATCAAGCCGGCCGAGCAGAAGGCCCTCGAGCACTGGTTCGAAGTCTACACGATGTGGATGCAGACCGCCCCGACCGGCAAGGAAGAGCGAGCGGCCAAGAACAATCACGGCATCTGGTACGACTATCAGCTGGCGACCTTCGCCCTGTTCGCCCGCAAGCCGGACCTGGCCAAGAGCGTGCTGGCCAGCGTCGGCGAGGGCCGCATCGATCCGCAGATCGCGGGCGACGGCAAGCTGCCCGAGGAGCTCTCGCGCACCAAGGCGCTGCACTACAGCTATTTCGCCCTTGAGCCGCTGGTCGGCATGGCCGAGCTGGGTCCCTGCGTCGGCGTCGACCTATGGGGCTATACGGGGCCGAAGGGGCAGGGGATCCATGCTGCTTTTGACTACCTCGCCCAGTTCGTGGGTGACGAGAAAGCCTTCCCCTACAAGGACCTCAAGCCCGAGGACGCCACCCGCGAGGCCCTGCCGCTGTATGACGTCGCGGCCTGGGCCTATGGCGACGCGAACCTGGCGGCCAAGGCCGATCAGATCGCCAGGCAGGTCCCGGCCGCCCGGAGCCGCCTGACCATCGCGCCGTACAAACCCTAACCGCTTCCCCGGCTTTCGCCGGGAAATCGGATAAAAATAGAACCGCGATGTCGGGCGGGACGATCGTCGTCCGTTCCTTGGGGTGCAACCCAAGGAGAACGAAACATGAGAAAGCTGATCGTCGCCGCCTTCGTCAGTCTGGACGGCGTCATGCAGGGCCCCGGCGGGCCGACCGAGGATCCGACCGGCGGTTTCCCGTTCGGCGGCTGGACCGCGCCGCTGTTCGACGAGGAGACCGGCCAGGCGATCGGCGGGATGTTCGAGCGCCCCTTCGACCTGGTGCTGGGCCGCAAGACCTACGAGATCTTCGCCGCCCACTGGCCGTTCGTCGCGCCGGACGATCCGATCGGCGGCGTGTTCGACAAGGCGACCAAGTTCGTCGCCACGCGCGATCCCGGCTTCAAGCTGACCTGGCGGAACAGCCGCTGGCTGGGCGTCGACCCGGTCGCCGAGATCAAGCGCCTGAAGGGCGGGGACGGCCCGGACCTGCTGACCCAGGGCTCGGCCGACTTCCTGCAGGCCCTGTGGGCTAACGACCTGGTCGACGAGTTGCACACCCTGACCTTCCCGGTCGTGCTGGGGCAAGGCAAGCGGCTGTTCCAGACCGGCGCGGCGCCGCGCGCCTTCCGCCTGACCGACAGCAAGGTCTCGCCGTCGGGCGTGGTGGTCAGTCGTTATGCGCGAGCGGGCGAGGTCGAGACCGGTTCGTTCGCGCTAGCTGAACCCAGCGCGCTGGAAGTGGAGCGTCAGAAGAAGCTGGCGACCGAAGGCTAGGCGCTAGATCGCCGAGCGGCGGGCCAGTTCGGTCCGTCGCGCGGCCACCTCGTTGCGAGCCCGCTCCAGGGCGTCGATCTCGGTGGCGGTCAGCAGGTTGTCGATCACCCGGCCCAGATGTTCGCGCATGGCGCTGCGGGCGCCGGCGGGATCGCGTTCGCGCAGGGCCATCAGGATCTCCTGGTGGTCGTCGATGCGGGGGCGCACGCCCACCTGACGGGCGCGTTCCAGCATGGCGCGGCACAGGGGCGACTTGTAGCGCAGGTCCCACAGGTTCTCGACGACGGTGACCAGGGCGCTGTTGCGGCTGGCGCGGGCGATGGTCACGTGGAAGCGGCGATCGGCCCGCTCGCCCTTCACGTTGTTATCATTCTCCACGACCATCTCGTCCATGATCTCGGCCAGCTCGTTCATCTCCTCGTCGGTGATGGTGGCGGCGGCCAGGGCGGCGACTTCGCCCTCGATCAGGCGGCGCGCCTCGGTCAGCTCGAAGGCGCCGATGTCAAGGTCCGGCTCCGGGCTCTCGGGACGCGGGGCCTCGGTGACATAGACGCCCGAGCCGTGGCGAGCCTCGACCAGGCCGCGGATTTCCAGAGCGATCATCGCCTCGCGCACGGTGGGGCGGCTGACCTTGTAGTCTTCAGCCAAGTCACGCTCGGAGGGCAGCCGCTGGCCAGGCCGGTGCACGCCATCCCGAATCGCGACGGCGATCGAGTTGGCCACCTGTTGGTAGAGCTTGCGGGTTTCGGCCGTCGTCGTGGTCATCGTCTTAGCTATCCATCCGACGCCGCGTCGGGCTTCGCGCAACCTATTGCACGGGCCGCGACGGCGTTACAGCGCACACATTCGACCTAAGTGGCAAGGCCACTAGCATCTTGCCAGATATGTCTGTAGAAGTGGTCAGGCCACTTTACGGTTCCGCTTAGCTCACTAGGTCCATGCTGAAGATCATCGACGCGAAGGTCATCGTCACCTGCCCCGGCCGCAATTTCGTGACCCTGAAGATCACGACCGAGGATGGGACCACCGGCGTCGGCGACGCAACGCTGAACGGCCGCGAGCTGGCGGTGGTCAGTTATCTCAAGGATCACATGATTCCGTGCCTGATCGGTCGCGACGCGCACCAGATCGAGGACACCTGGCAGTTCTTCTATCGTGGCTCTTATTGGCGTGGCGGCCCCGTGGGCATGAGCGCCCTGGCCGCGGTCGACATGGCGCTGTGGGACATCAAGGCCAAGGTCGCGAACCTGCCGCTGTACCAGCTGCTAGGCGGCGCCAGCCGGGTCGGCGTCACCGTCTATGGCCACGCCAATGGCGAGACCATCGAGGACACCATCGCCGAGGCCGTGAAGTACAAGGCCATGGGCTACAAGGCCATCCGCCTGCAAACGGGCGTGCCGGGCCTGGCCAGCACCTACGGCGTCTCGGGCGACAAGATGTTTTACGAGCCGGCCGACGGGAACCTGCCGACCGAGAACGTCTGGTCGACGTCCAAGTACCTGGCCCACGCGCCGCGGCTGTTCGCCAAGGCGCGCGAGGTGCTGGGCTGGGACGTGCACCTGCTGCACGACGTGCACCATCGCCTGACCCCGATCGAGGCCGCGCGCCTGGGTAAGGACCTGGAGCCCTACCGCCTGTTCTGGCTGGAGGACTCGGTCCCCGCCGAGAACCAGGCCGGCTTCCGCCTGATCCGCCAGCACACCACCACTCCGTTGGCCGTGGGCGAGATCTTCTCGAACATCTGGGACTGCAAGACCCTGATCGAGGAACAGCTGATCGACTATCTGCGCGCCACCGTGCTGCACGCCGGCGGCATCACCAACCTGAAGAAGATCGCCGCCTTCGCTGACCTGCACCACGTCAAGACCGGCTGCCACGGCGCCACCGACCTGTCGCCGGTGACCATGGCCGCGGCCCTGCACCTAGGGATGGCGATCCCGAACTTCGGCCTGCAGGAATATATGCGCCACACGCCGGAAACCGACGCCGTCTTCCCGCATGCCTACACCTTCAAGGACGGCATGCTGCATCCGGGCGACAAGCCGGGCCTGGGCGTCGACATCGACGAGGAACTGGCCTCCAAGCACGCCTACAAACGCGCCTACCTGCCGGTGAACCGTCTCCAAGACGGGACGATGTTCAACTGGTAAGCTTTAAATTGGCTTGACAACTATCCGTCGGCGGCAAGATTGGTCATGCCAATTTTGCCGCCGACGAGCGATCCATGCGACTGCGCACTCTTCTGTTCCTGACGGCCGCCCTGGTCGCCGCTACGCCGGTTTTTGCTCAATCTGGCGCGGCCCAGCGCAGTCCGCTCTATGCCGGCGCGGTGGCGCCGATGAACCAGACGGTCGAGCAACGCCTGCTGCCCCAGACCGCCGTCCTGCTGCACAAGCTGCTGGCCGAGAAGCGCGACATGACCCTGGACGGGGTCAAGGTGTTCGAGGCCGACGACAAGTTCCTGCCGGGCAAGATCGCCATCGGCCTGGCCTATCTGATCGTCGACACGCCGCGCGCCGATCCCAAGTTCGCCGAGTACCTGGCCGCCTATCGCCAGATCGCCGGCATGACCGTCGATGATACGAACGACACCTGGGGCGTCTACTACTACTGCCAGGCGCTGCTGATGTTGAAGGAGGCCGGGCTGCTGGAGCAGGCGGTCTCGCCGGAAGCTCTGGCCAAGCTGAGGGCCAAGCTGGACTGGCGCCGCTTCGTACGCGCCGACGATCTGACGCTGATCAACCTGCCCAACAACTACTACGGCGTCGCCTTCAGCGTGGCGCGGCTGCGTTATCGCCTGGGCTGGGAGGACGCGTCGGCCAGCGAGGCCCTGCTGGGCAAGACCCTGGACCACTATCGCAAGTACTCCGGCGAATACGGCTTCGCCGACGAGACCGACGGGGAGGGGCGCTTCGACCGTTACTCCGTCTTGCTGATCGGCGAGATCAGCCACCGCCTGATCGAGGCCGGCATGCCCGCCACGCCCGAGGTGCGCCAGTGGCTGCGTCGCTCGGTCGACCTGATGCTGCCGCGCCTGAACCTGCGTGGCGAGGGCTTCGAATACGGCCGCAGCATCGGGGCCTATGGAGAGACGGCCTTCCTGGAGGTGCTGACCGCCGCGGCCAAGCTGGACGTGCTGACCCCGGAAGAGAAGGCGATGGGCTACGCGTTCTCGTCGCGAGTCGCGGCCCGCTACATGGACTTCTGGTTCGACCCGAAGATGGGCTCGGTGAATCTGTGGGACCATGGTCGCCGCAC
Organism: Caulobacter sp. ALps2; assembly: GCF_058681635.1. NCBI lineage: Bacteria > Pseudomonadati > Pseudomonadota > Alphaproteobacteria > Caulobacterales > Caulobacteraceae > Caulobacter > Caulobacter sp. ALps2. The sequence goes on along the minus strand of NZ_CM178743.1, from coordinate 267,418 downwards.
GGACGCCTATCGTGGCAAGCACCGGATCCTCGGCGAGAACCTGAGCCTCGGCCGGCAGTACATCTACACCAGCGCGATCTGGAATGAGCTGGGCTTCAAGGACAAGGCGCCAGATCCCGGCTACGCGGCGTGGCTGGATAAACTGCCCAAGCGGACGGTGACCTGGTTCGCGCGCGGGAAGAATGATCGCCTCGTGGTGACGATCCGCGACAAGGCCAGAGGGGTCGAGACCCGTGTCATCGGCCTGCCGATCATCAACGGCGGCGACGGCCAGCACCAGAACACGCCCTACTATCCGATCCCGTTCTCGCCGGGGATGTTGCAGGGCGTAGCCGACGCGACGTTCCCCCAGCTGCTGCCGCGGATCACCCTGGCCGACGGCGCGCAGCTGGCGCCGCTGGCCTATGCCGCCCACGTCAAGATCGCCGAGCAGGGTGAGCGCACCACCGTCACATACGACCAGGAGCAACTGGACCGCCTGGGCCAGAAGGCGCCCGTCGCCGACGAGCGGTTCAGCGTCAAGACGACTTACGTCCTGGAGCCCGGCCGCATCCGCCGCACCGACGTCTTCACGCCCAAGGCCGTCATTCCTGGGGAAAAGAGAACGGTGAAGGCCGTGGACCTGGCCTTCGCCAGCTTTTCAGGCCAGGCGACGACCAAGGGCGGGACGACGACGTTCGGAACCGGCGACGTCACTGGCTTCAAGGTCGAGGGTCTTTCCTGCTCGACCCGGGCTCTGGTCGACGACAAGGCCTATCGAGCGCCGACCGGGGCGATGACCGCCCTGACGTCCTGCACGGGCGCCGCCGGAGCGACCGGACCGATCACGGTCAGTTGGACCATCAGTTACAGATAGAGATGGCGGGAAGCCGACGGGGCCGCGAATGGCGGTCACGGAAAAGACAACAGTTCTCACAAAGCTTTGTCGTGTAGGTGACGTATATTGTTATCATGGCCGAGGCCCCGAAGTGCTTTCCGTTTATGATGTATTTCCATAGTTTATGAGTGTATGGCGAGCTTAGTGTCGGGTTTACGACTAACATTTGTTCCGCTATGCGCCGCTATTTACTCGTCATCCCCGAATTGGGGTGTTAGCGTCTAGCCATCGTCGGCACATTTTCCCGAGCGCCGATGACTGAGAGATGAGTTTCGGCTCCCGCTCCCGCTCGATGGGCGGAGCTTTGAAACAATGGCGACCTTCCTCTTCTATCCCAGGCGCGCGGACGGCGTGTCGCTGACCTTCATCGCTGAATCCGCCGAGCATGACGCGGACGCCCTGGAGCTGGCGGCCGAGATCGCCGCGGCCCACGACTGCGTCGGTGTCTTCGTATGGGAGCCCGCGGCCGCGCCCGAGGGCAAGGACCGCTTCGTTGGCGAGGTGGATCGCCGAGATAGCGCCGCGTGGCGCGAAAAGACGTCCGCTGGAGCTTCCGTAACGGCCTAGACGTTATCGGGCGACTGGTCCGTCAGGGCCATGTGGGGAGGTCGCCCGTGGATACGCTGTTCGCCAAGTTCGCCAATGTCAGCGCCAGGGTGACCGGCAGCCCGCCAGCCTTCCTGATCCGCGTCGCCCTGGTTCAATCTGGGCGGTGACGGGCCCGATCTTCAAGTCTCCGAGACCTGGCGGCTGGCGATCAATACCGGCGCCACCATTGTCACCTTCCTGATGGTGTTCCTGATCCAGAACACCCAGAACCGTGCGCCGGCTATCCCCATTAGGCGTGTCAACATCAGACCTTCGTAGGGTGGACGTCAGACCTCATCGGCGATAGCGGTAACATCCAACGGGCCCCGACCAAGGACGCCCGATGGGGAGCGTCGCCTTGCCAAAGCTGAAAGCGCTGCGTTGGTGGATCATCGGCCTGGTCATGCTGGGTGCGATCGTCAACTACCTGACCCGCTCGACCATGGGCGTGGCGGCCCCGACGATCCTCAAGGACCTGGATATCTCCGTGAAGGAGTATTCCTGGATCACCAGCGCCTTCCAGATCGGCATCATGATGCAGCCGTTCTGCGGCTATGTGCTCGATACGCTGGGCCTGCGCACCGGTTTCGCCGTCTTCGCCGCGGCTTGGTCTCTGGTCGCCATGGCCCACGGCCTGGCCAACAACTGGCAGGGTTTCGCCGTCCTGCGAGGCTTGCTGGGTCTGGCCGAGGGCTCCGCCCAGCCGGCGGGCATGAAGACCGTAGCCACCTGGTTCCCGGCCAAGGAGCGAGGCTTCGCCGGCGGGGTATTCAACATCGGCTCGTCGATCGGCTCGATGTTGGCGCCGCCGCTGGTGGTGTGGGCGGTACTGTCCTGGAACTGGCGGGCGGCCTTCGTGCTGACGGGCGCCATCGGCCTGGTCTGGGTCGCCTTATGGCTCTTCTTCTACCGCTCGCCCGATCAGCATCCGTCGATGACGCCGGAGGAGCGCGAGCGCATCGCCGCCGGCCAGGAAGCGCACCTGACCGACGCCGGGACCAAGCCCTCGATCGTCTCGATCCTGAAGCAGAAGCAGTTCTGGGGCATCGCCCTGCCGCGCTTTCTGGCCGACCCCACCTGGGGCACGTTGTCGTTCTGGGTCCCGCTGTATTTGTCTCAGACGCGGGGCTTCGACCTCAAGCAGATCGCCATGTTCGCCTGGCTGCCGTTCGTGGCCGCCGACCTTGGCTGCATGTTCGGGCCGGTCATCGCCCACTTCCTGCAAAAGCGTGGCGTGTCGTTGATCAACGCCCGGCGCTGGGCCGTGACGGTGGGCGCGGCGATGATGACCGGCATGGCGTTCGTCGGCCGGGTCGAGAGCCCCTACGCCGCCATCGCCTTGCTGTGCCTGGGCGGCTTCGCCCATCAGACCCTGTCGGTCACCGTCATCACCATGGCGTCGGATCTCTTCCGCCGCGACGAGGTCGCCACGGTGGCGGGCCTGGCCGGCATGATGGGCAATCTGGGCGTCCTGCTGTTCTCGCTGCTGATCGGCGGGCTGGTTTCGACGATCGGCTATGATCCGTTCTTCGTCGCCCTGGGCGTGCTGGACATCCTGGGCGCCATCATCCTCTGGACCTTCGTCAAGGACCGCATCGCGCCGCGAGCCCGTCCCGATCGGCTTGAAGAAAGCCGAGCGGGATGAACGGGCTCGCCACTAAGAGTGAGAGGCCTTCTTATCCGATCATGATGTTCCATCATGATCGGGAAGGCCTCTGCGCCGAGCCGGTCAGTCAGCTTCCTGCCGCATGAGTACGCCTGTGATCCGCAACCCCATCCTGCGCGGCTTCAATCCCGACCCGTCGATCGTGCGCGTGGGCGAGGACTACTACATCGCCGTCTCGACCTTCGAGTGGTTCCCGGGCGTCCAGATCCACCACTCGCGCGACCTCAAGAACTGGCGTCCGCTGTGCCGGCCGCTGACCCGCGCCAGCCAGCTGAACATGCTGGGCGATCCCGACGGCTGCGGGCTGTGGGCCCCCTGCCTGACCCATGCCGACGGGAAATTCTGGCTGATCTATACCGACGTGAAGCGTTATGGCCGCACCACGGTGGGCGGGGCCTCGGGCGCGTCCCTGCGCGACTTCCACAACTACCTGGTCACGGCCGACACGATCGACGGGGAGTGGTCAGAGCCCGTCTATCTGAACAGCTCAGGCTTCGACCCGTCGCTGTTTCATGACGACGATGGTCGCAAGTGGCTGGTCAACCAGTTGTGGGACCACCGACCAGGCAAGAACCGCTTCGCCGGCATCGTCCTGCAGGAGTTCTCAGCCGAGGAAGGGCGTCTGGTCGGCGAGCGCAAGGTGATCTTCGAGGGCACGGCCATCGGCCTGACCGAGGCCCCGCACCTCTACAAGCGTGACGGCTGGTACTATCTGGTCACCGCCGAGGGCGGCACCGGCTGGGGTCACGCCATGACCATGGCCCGCTCGCGCGGCCTGGACGGTCCCTACGAGCTGCATCCCGACACCTATGTCATCACCGCCCGGGACCGGCCGCACGCGCCGTTGCAGCGCGCCGGCCACGCCGACCTGGTCGAGACCGCCGATGGCGAGACCTACGCCGTCTATCTGTGCGGCCGCCCGCTGCCCAATCGCGGCCGCTGCACCCTGGGCCGCGAGACGGCGATCCAGAAGCTGGTCTGGGGCGAGGACGGCTGGCCGCGCACCCTGGACGGCTCCGGCGATCCCACGCTGGAGACGCCCGCGCCGGACCTGACCGAGCAAACCTGGCCCGCCGCGCCGGCGCGCGCGGACTTCGACGGTCCCGACCTGCCGATCGACTTCCAGTGGCTGCGTACGCCCTATCCGGACGAGATCTTCAGCCTGACCGCCAAGCCAGGGTCCTTGCGTCTGCACGGCCGGGAAAGCGTGGGGAGCGTCTTCCGCCAGGCCCTGGTCGCCCGCCGCCAGCAGGCGCACTGCTACTCGGCCGCCACGGTGCTGGACTTCGAGCCGGCGCACTACCAGCAGGCCGCCGGGCTGATCTGCTACTACAACGGGGCCAAGTTCCACTATCTGCACGTCAGCCACGACGAGGCGGCCGGCAAGCACCTGCGGGTCATGACCTGCACGCCCGACAGCCCCTCGGCCGACAGCTTCACCGCTCCGATCCCGCTGCCCGCCGGCCCGGTCGAACTGCGCGTCGAGGTCGATCTGGAGCGCCTGCGCTTCGGTTATCGGCAAGGGGCGGGGGACTGGACCTGGCTGCCGGAGGTGTTCGACGCCTCGATCCTGTCCGACGAGGCCACCATTCCCGGCGCGCCGGCCTTCACTGGCGCCTTTGTCGGCATGGCCTGCCAGGACACCTCGGGCGCGGGTGCGCCGGCGGACTTCGACTGGTTCGACTACGAGGAGCGGGAATATTCTCGCTAGCTGGGGGCGCCCCCAGAAATTGTGAATTGAGTGAACGGTGTTCAGTCGTAGGGTTCTGGAAAGTCCAGGGAGGACGCCATGAATGCTCCGGTATCGATCGCCGAACACGACGCCGTGGACTACGCCGGCCTGACCGTTACGCCCGCCGGGCCGGTGCTGGGGGCCGAAATTTCCGGCCTGGACCTTACCCGAGAGCTCAAGCCCGAGATCGTCGCGGCGATCCGCGCGGCCCTGCTACGCCACAAGGTGGTGTTCTTCCGTGACCAGGACATCAGCTACGAGGACCATGTCCGCTTCGGCCGGTATTTCGGCGACCTGGAGGGCCATCCGGTCACGGCCCACGTGCCGGGCTTCCCGGAGATCCTGCACATCGAGGCGGCCGACGGGATGAAGCTGCGCGAGGACATCGTCCCGATCGTCCGCGCCGCCAACAAGTGGCACACCGACGTCACCTTCCGCGAGGCTCCGTCGATGGGTGGGGTGCTGCGCATGCGGCACATGCCGCCGCTGGGCGGCGACACCCTGTTCGCGGACACGGCGGCGATCTATCGCGACCTGCCGCGGAAGCTGAAGGACCAGCTCGAGACCCTGACCGCCGAGCACGACATCATCCAGAGCTACGGCTATCGCGTCGACGAGGCCAAGCGGCGGGAACTGCGGGCGGCCTATCCGCCGATGGTCCATCCGGTGGTGCGCACACACCCTGAGACCGGCGACAAGCACCTGTTCGTCAACAAGGTCTTCACGACGCGGATCCTGGGCCTGCCCGAGGACGAGGCCAGGACACTGCTCGCGGACCTGCTGGATCGGGTGAAGGCGCCTGAATACCAGGTCCGCTTCCGCTGGACCCCGAACGCCATCGTGTTCTGGGACAACCGCGCCACCCAGCACTACGCGATCCTGGACTACTGGCCCCAGGAACGGATCGTCGAGCGCGTGACGATCAAGGGCGAGAAGCCGTTCTAGAGGTCTAGAAAGCCAGGCGCGCGGTCTCGATCAAGACGGCCCACAGCGTCAGCGTGGCCAGCAGCGGCAGTACGCGGCGCTCGAACGTGGCGCGGGCGTCGAAGCTGTAGGCGACGGTGTTGGACGACATGGCGGGCTTCCGGTTCGGTGTCGGGTCTACATTCAACTAATTCTGAGCCGCGATATTATATCGCGTGCTGGGTTTTGGGTTGGCTTTGCCTTCGTGCTGGGCGGAAGGCTTGAGCATGACCGGGGAAAACAAACCGGCTGGTCTTGCCACATCGGGCGCGGCCAGCCGGCTTAAGCACAAAAAGGTGTCGGACGCGGTGGGGTGCGCCGAGTGGTCCGACCATCGTCGAGTCTGCGACCCATGGCAACGCTCCGTTCTGTCGCACCACTGCGACAAACCGGCGCAGATCTCTATGAGGCTTGGGTTTGCGGCGTCCCGACAACGGGTTTCAGCACCCGGAAGGCGACGAAGACCATGACGCCGGTAACGGTCAAGCACGCGGCCAGGAACAGCATGGGCGCCAGGTTGCTGCCTGTCCGGTCGCGGATGATCGGCACCACGTTCTGGGCGACGAAGCCGCCGAGGTTGCCCACGGCGTTGATCGCCGCGATGCCGGCCGCGGCGCGGGCCCCCGACAGGAAGGTCGGCGGCAGGCTCCAGAAGCCCGGCTGGCCGGCGAAGATGGCCGGAGCGGCGACGCACAGCAGGGCGAACTTGGCCCAGGTCCCGGGCACGATCACGCTCAGCACCAGGGCCACGGCGGCCAGCAGCGGCGGGCCGGCCACGTGCCAGACGGTGAAGCCGCGTCGGGCCGCGTGGCGCGGGACCAGCCACAGGGCCGCGCCGACCAGGATCCAGGGAATGATGTTGATCAGGCCGTTCATGGTGTTGGACACGCCGAACGCCTTGACGATCGTCGGCAGCCAGTAGCTGAGGCCATAGGCGCCCAGCGGCATGCCGACATACAGCACCGCCAGCAGCAGCACGCGCGGGTCCAGGATCGCCTTCCAGGCCCCGGCGTGGCTGATCTCGGCGCCGCCGTTTTCGGCGTTCAGGGTCTGGGCCAGCCAGGCCTTCTGCTCGGGCGCCAGCCAGGGGGCGTGTTCGGGGCCGTTGGGCAGCTTCCAGAGGACGTAGGGGGTCATCAGCACCGCCGGCAGGCCGGTGGCCAGGAACACCCATTGCCAGCCCGCCAGGCCGCCCAGACCGTGCAGGTCCAGCAGCGCCCCGCCGACCATGGCGCCGACGGCGTTGGCTAGCGCCGAGGCCACCATGAACAGGCCGACCATCCGCGCCCGATGGGCCTGTGGGAACCACAGGGTCAGGACATACAGCACACCGGGGAAGAAGCCCGCCTCGGTGACCCCCAGCAGGAAGCGCAGGATGTAAAACATGGTCGCGTTCTGGGTGAAACCCAGCGCCAGGGTGACGAGACCCCAGGTGAACATGATCCGCGCGAACCACACCCGCGCGCCCACCCGGGCCAGGATCAGGTTCGACGGCGCCTCGAACAGGAAGTAGCCGATGAAGAACAGACTGGCGCCCAGGCCGTAGGCGGCCTCGCTAAGGCCCAGGGCCTGGACCATCTCCAGCTTGGCATAGGAGACGTTCTGCCGATCGATGTAGGCGATCAGATACATCACGCAGAACAGCGGCATCAGCCGCGCGGTGACCCGGCGGACGGTGGAGACTTCCAGGGTCATGCGATGCTCACCGGGGTCAGGAGGGCGGCGGCGGGCGTATCGCTCCAGCCGTCGGACGTGATGGCGAAGGCGGCGCGGGCGCGGATGTCGTCCGACGACGCGCCGACCATCAGCTCGATGCGGCCCTTCTGGATCCGCCACTTGCCGGCCTCCCAGAAGGCGCACTGGCGGGCCGAGAGCTTGAAGGTCACGCGCTTGGTCTCGCCGGGCTTCAGCGCCAGGCGCTGGAAGCCGCGCAGCTCCTTCACGGGGCGAGCGACGGCGGCCACGGGGTCGCGCATGTAGAGCTGCACCACCTCGTCGGCGGCGACCTTGCCGGTATTGGCGACCGCCACGGTGACGGCGACGACGCCGTCGGGGCCGATCTCGCTTTTGTCCAGCGTCAGGTCCGAATAGCCGAAGGTCGCGTAGCTGAGCCCGTGGCCGAACGGATAGACCGGGCCGACATCGACGTCGTGGTAGCGGGCGGTGTCCTTGGCCAGGTCCGGATCGGCGGGACGGCCGGTGGGGTAGTGGGCATAGGTCTCGGGCAGGGCGCCGGAAGACCGCGGCAGGCCCATCGGCAGGCGGCCAGCGGGCGAGGTCTCGCCCAGCAGGATGTCCGCCAGGGCCGGGCCGCTCTCGACGCCCAGCAGCCAGGCCATCAGCGAGGCCGGGGCCTTCGCCAAGAGGTCAGGGATCGCCAGCGGGCGACCGCCCATGACCACCAGCACGACGGGCTTGCCGGTGGCCAGCACCGCGTCGGCCAGGGCTTTCTGGCCGCCGGGCAGCGAGAGGTCCGAGCGGCTGCGGGATTCGGCGCTATGGTCGAAGTCCTCGCCGACCACCAGCAGGGTCACATCCGCGCCTCGCGCCGCCGCGACGGCCGCCTGGACGCCCGAGAGATCGTCGCTGCGCGGGGCCGCGCCGGGCGTGAAGGTCATGCCGGGCAGGCGAGCCTTCAGCGCCGCGACCAGGGTGACCGCGTCGGTCTCCTCGCCGCGCGCCTTCCACGAGCCGATGGCGCTGCGGGCGTCGTCGGCCAGGGCCCCGACCACGGCGACCTTGGCGGTCTTGGAGAGGGGCAGGAGGGCGTTGTCGTTCTTCAGCAGCACGACCGACTTGCGGGCCGCGTCGCGGGCGATGGCGCGGTGCGGGGCGGAGACCATCACCGTCTTCTCGCGCGCCGCGTCGCCGAAGCGGTACGGATCGTCGAACAAGCCCAGCCGCGCCTTGGTCAGCAGGATGTGGCCCACGGCCTGGTCGATCAGCGGCGGCAGCGACGCGTCCTCTGCCGCGGCGGCCTTCAGGTGTGTCGCGTAGACCCCGCCGGCCATGTCCATGTCGACGCCGGCCTTCAGGGCCAGGGCGGCGGCCTGGACGGGGGTCTCGGCGATGCCGTGGGACACGAGTTCGGCGATGGCGTTCCAGTCGCTGACGACGATGCCGTCGAAGCCCCACTTGTCGCGCAGCTGGCCGCGCACCAGGGCGGCGTTGGCGGTGGTGGGCACGCCGCCGATGTCGTTGAAGGCGGTCATGAACGAGCCCGCGCCCGCCGTCTTGCCGGCCTCGAACGCCGGCAGGATCACCTCGTTCAGTGTCCGCTCCGACAGGTCGGCGCTGTCGTAGTCGCGGCCGCCGGCGACCGCGCCATAGGCTCCGAAGTGCTTGACGCAGGCCAGCACCGTGTCGCGCCCCGCGAGGTCTTTCGTCTGGAAACCCTCGGTTTGGGCGACGCTCATGACCGAGCCCAGATATGGATCCTCGCCGGGGCCTTCGACCACCCGGCCCCAGCGTGGGTCGCGCGCGACATCGACCATTGGCGCGAAGGTCCAATGCAGACCCGCGACGCTGGTCTCGACCGCCGCCATGCGGGCGCAGGCGCGATAGCTGTCCGGATCGAAGGTCGCGGCCATGGCCAGCGGCACGGGATAGAGGGTGCGGTAGCCGTGGACGACGTCGATGGCGAACAGCAGGGGGATCTTCAGCCGCGACTCCTCGACGGCCACCTTCTGCAGGTCGGTCAGGAACTGGGCGCCGGCCACGTGCAGGTAAGAGCCGACGCCGCCCGTGCGGACCAGGTCCAGGGCGGCCGCGTCGATCTTGGAATTCAGCGCCTTCTGCCGACCGCCGGCCGGCTGGTGCATCTGGCCGATCTTCTCGTCCAGGGTCATGCGGGCCAGCAGGTCCTTGACCCGCTTGGCATGGGCGGCGGTCAAGGGAACGGCGCGGCCGGGGCGAGGCGCCAACAGTGTGGTCGCCAGGGCGAAGCCGCCCGCCATCACATCGCGCCGCGTCGTCATGTAATCCCCGCCTATTCGTCTCTTCGGGCGAATGCCGGCTTTTGGGATAACGTCACCCCGATGGGAGCGCTATCGCAAAGCCGTCCCCGCCCCCCGCGACTTTGGTCGTAGAGAGCGGGTGGAGGAAGCAGTCCTATTTCCCGGCCTCCTTCTCCTTGTAGAAGCCCCGCAGGATGAAGAAGGCCGGCTTGCGGCGGCCGGTCGGCGAGACCAGGCCCTTGCGGTTCCAGCCCTGCTGATAGATCGGGTGTTGGCGCCGCGGGCTGCGGAAGTCCTTGAGGATCCAGGGCGACATGCCGCGCAGGGTCGGGATCTTGCGGGCCATGGCCAAGGTCTTCTCGTAGTACTTCTTCTGGAAGTCCTCGGAGAACTTGCGCATCAGCGAGGGATCGCTGAAGCCGGCCAGCGCGTCGGCGCCGAATTCCGAGAACACCAGCGGCTTGTCGGTGGTCTTCCAGGCGATCCCGGGCAGGGCGTCCAGGGCGTCGTCGCTGTACCAGCCGTTGTAGGTGTTGGCCGAAAGCACATCCAGCTTCTCGGCCAGTGGGTCATTCAGGCCCATCACCGAGTCCTTGCGGTCGGTCAGCAGGGCGGCGGTGACCAGGCGGCTGTCGTCCAGGGTCCGGACGTCGTCGACCAACTGGTAGAGGAAGGTGTCGCGGGCGTCGGTGATCGGCGTCTCGTTGGCCACGCTCCACATGATGATCGAGGCGCGGTTGCGGTCGCGGCGGATGTTGTCGGCCAGCATGTCGCGCGCCAGCTTCAGGGTGCGCGGATTGGCGAAGTCGACCAGCCAGTAGACGGGGATCTCGCTCCAGACCAGCAGGCCCATCTCGTCGGCGACCCGGGTGGTGACCTCGCTGTGCGGATAGTGGGCCAGGCGCACGAAGTTGCCGTGCAGGCCTTCCTTGACCTCGGACAACAGGGCGCGGGCCCCGGCTTCGGTTATGGTGCGGGCAGGGGTGTCGCCGAACTCCTCCTCATGGATCGAGATGCCGCGCAGGAAGATCGGCTTGCCGTTCAGCAGGATCTCGCTGCCCTTGGTCTCGATGGTGCGGAATCCGACGCGGTCGGTCAGGCGGTCCTCGCCGGTCTGGACGACCACGTCGTACAGCTTGGGCTTTTCGGGCGACCAGCGGACCAGGCCCTTGGGCGCGGCGGCGGATGCGGTCAGCACGCCCTTGGAGTCGGTCTTGCCGGTGACGTCCAGGCCCAGTTCGGCGACGCGGACATGGACCTCCTGGTTGGCGGCTTGAGCGCCGTCCAGCGTCACGGTGGCGACGATCTTGCCGTCCTTGGTCAGGCGGACCCAGGCCTCATCGATGAAGGTTCCCGGTGTGATGACCAGGCGCATGGGCCGAGTGATGCCGCCATAGTTCTCCCAGTCGGTCACCGGCGGCGGCACGCCGTCGGCCTGGGGCGTGGAGTCGACGCCGACCGTGACCTGGTTGTTGCTGGCGCGCAGGGCGTCGGTGACCTCCATCGAGAATGGCGTGAAGCCGCCCTCGTGCTCGCCGACCGCCTTGCCATTGAGGAAGACCTTGGCGGTGTAGTTGACCGCCTCGAAGCGCAGGAAGGCGCGCTGGCCGGGCTTCAGCGGCGCGGCGTCGAAGCGGCGCGTGTACCACATCAGGCCCTGGTAGTAGCGCAAGGATGGGTCATGGCCGATCCAGCCCTGCGGCAGGGTGGCCGTCGCCGAACGATCCATATCGTATTCGTAGAGCGCGTTCGGCTTGGCCTTGGTCAGGGCGTCGACATCGACGTCGTCATACCGCCGATGGCCCGCGCCCGGCGCGCCACGGTGAAAGCCGGCGAGGCCGTCGCGATAGGGGTCGACCGAGTAATGCCACGTCCCGGACAAGTCCTGGCCGTCGCGGTTATCGGCTCGGGTCAGGGTGGGCGAGGAGGCCTGCGCCGTCGGCGCCAGCAGGGTCAGGGCGCCGATTACCCCCAATAGAGCCTTCAGTCCCGTTCCCATCGCGTCCTCCAGCGGCCGTTCGGCCTTGTGCGCGGAGGTTGAAGCACAGCCAGTGGCCAGGACGCAACCGAATTGGTCAGGCCACTTCGTCAAAAGAAAAGGCGGCCCGATCACGAGGACCGGGCCGCCGCGGGTGGGGTCTTGTGGACGAGCCTTAGAAGCTCTTGCGGACCGTCACGCCGTAGGTGCGCGGGGCGTTGGGATAGCCGCTGTAGCTGCCGTCCTGGGCCACGGTCGGGAAGGCCGAGATAAGGCTCTCGTCGTTGGTCAGGTTACGCGCCCACAGCGACACCTCGATCTGGTGCGCGGTGTTGGTGACGCCCAGGCTGGCGTTGACGATGTTGGTGTCATAGCTGGCCAGATCGGGCGAAACCGTCTCGGTCAGCTGGACCTTGCTCGAATAGTCGTATTCGACCCGAGCATAGCCCTGCCAATCGGCCCCGAACTCGTGGTTCAGCGTCGCCGAGGTCGAGAAGTTCCACTTCGGAATGCCGGCCGGGGTGTCGCCGGTCAGGTCGCGGAAGTTCGGACGACGGCCGGTGGCCGGGTCGACCGGGCAGCGGACGGTGTCGAACGTCACGCAGGCGGCGCCGGTGAAGCTGTCGTACTTCGGATCCAGATAGGTCACCGAGGCCGCCAGGTTCAGCCATTGGACTGGACGCCAGGCGCTGTCGATCTCGAAGCCCTTCACCGACTCCTCGCCAGCGTTGACCAGGCTGTAGCCCAGGCCAGTAAAGGCGTTGGACTGGAAGCCCTTGATCGACTGCTGGAACACCGCGACGTTCGCGTAGCCGCCGGGGAAGTTGGCTTTCACGCCCAGTTCGTAGACGTTGACGTCTTCCGGCTTGGCGGTGCGGCCCACGCCGTTGGCGTTCGGCGGACGGCTGTCCGACGACAGGTTGTAGGCGCCGGCCTTCCAGCCCGTGGAGTAGCTGACATAGGCGTTGATCGCGCCGAAGTCATAGGCCGCCCGGACCGCGTAGGTGACCTTGTCGCCCTTCAGCTGGCCGGACTCCGAGGCGTTCGGGTAGTTGACCGGGCCGTGCGTCGGGTCGTTGCCGTAGAAGAACTGCAAGGCGCCCAGGGCGCTGTACAGGTTACCCGGCAGTCCCAGAGCCGGGAACTGCGGCACCGCGCCCAGATTGAGGGCCGAGAACGGGTCGTTCATGACCACGTTCGACCGGGCCTTCTTCTCGTCGTTCATATAGGCCAGGCCGCCGGTCAGGGTCAGCTTGTCGGTGACCTGGTAGTCGACCTGACCGAACAGCGAATACGACTCCTGTTTCATCTTGTAGTAGTCGTTCAGGCCTTGGCCGGCTTGGAAGTAGGTCGAGCCGGGACGGACCAGGGTCGGCGTGGCCAGGCTTTGCAGGAACTCCAGGGCATAGAGGTTTGACCGGCCGGTCAGGGCCGGGCGCAGCGTAGCCGGCAGGGCGCCCAGCAGGGCCGCCGGGACCGGCCCCGAGAGCGCTTCGGCGAAGCCGCGGACGTCGCTGCCGTAGGTGATGGTGCGGCCGGTATCCAGTTTTTCGTTCTGATAGAAGCCGCCGATCAGCCAGTTGAGAGGACCGTCGCCGCTGGAGGCCAGGCGCACTTCCTGGGTGAAGGTCTTGATGGCGTTGGCGGTGCGGTTGTTGGAGATGTCCGCGCCGGTGAAGTCGATGTCCTGGAACGAGGCGCTCTTCTGCTTCCGGTAGGCGCTGATCGCGGTCAGCTTGGCGAAACCCAGGTCATGATCCAGTTGGCCCGAGATCCCCTTGCCCGACAGTGTGTTCGACGGGTCGGTATTGAAGATCACGTCGCGGTCGAAGATCCTGGTCGTGTCGGAGATCGGCTTTTTCAGCACCGCCGCGATGGCCAGGGTCGCCGGGCCGTTATAGATCGACGTCACGCCGCAGCAGGTCTCGTTGATCTTGTTGTAGTCGGCGATGACGCGGAACGAGGTCTTGTCGGTCGGCTCCCACAGGGCGTCGCCGCGGATCGACCAGCGGTCGCGGTCATTGACGTCGTTGCCGGTGGTCGTGTTGGTGAAGAAGCCGTCGCGCTTGTTGACGCTGCCCGAAAGGCGCACGGCCAGAGCGTCGCTGAGCGGGCCGGTGATGGTGCCCTTGACCTGGCGGGTGTTGTAGTTGCCGTAGGTGCCTTCCAGCTTACCGCCGAACTCGAACTGCGGCTTCTTGGTCACGATGCTGATCGCGCCGGCCGACACGTTCTTGCCGAACAGGGTCGACTGCGGGCCGCGCAGCACTTCGATACGCTCGACCTCGGGAAGGTCGTCCAGGGCGGCGGCCGAGCGGCTGCGATAGACGCCGTCGATGAAGACGCCGACCGAGCTTTCGATGCCGTCGTTGCCGTTGCCGTTGCCGAAGCCGCGGATGACGAAATTCGTCTGACCCGTGGCGTTGAATTGCGAGACCTTCAGCGACGGAACGACCGACTGCAGGTCGATCAGGTCGCGGACCTGGGCGCGTTCGATCGTCTGCTGACCGGTGACGGCGACCGAGATCGGCACGTCCTGCAGGGTCTGTTCGCGCTTGGTGGCGGTGACGACGATTTCGGCGATCGAGTTGTTATCGGCGGCCGAGGTCTGTTGAGCATAGGCCGGGGCGGCGATGGCGAGCGCCAGGGCCGATACCCCCAGCAGATGGACGTTTCTCATAACTAACTCCCTGTTTTTCTTTATTATCGCCCGCAAGTCTCCCCATCCCGCCTCGAGCAATCGCGGGTTTCTTTTGGGGGAGAAAGGACGTTGTGACGTAGGGGAAGGGCGATCCTGGCCGACCGGCCGGGCCGCGAAAAGCGGTCGGATGGTCCAGGCCGTGGATGAAGACGCTTTGCGTCATGTTTCCGCCCCAGCACGCGCGGCCTTGCATACCGAACGTGACTGGAGCGATTTTAATATGAACTCGATATTCTAGCGCAAGTTAGAATTTAACGGATTGATCCCGGCGCCGTTCGTGACAAGTGTGAAATATCGGCGTTCCCCGACGGAAGAATCGGGCCCGCTGGCGGAGGAGAGAGCGCGGTTGTCGAAGGGCGGGGATCCCACGGTGCTGGCTGATGAGGCCAGGCCGATGGCGCAGAGTCTGAAGTCGGTGATCAAGCGCGAGGCGATCCTGCGGGCCGCCATCGAGATCATCAACGCCAAGGGCTTCGCCGCCGCGACCATGACCGAGATCGGCGCGGCCATCGCCCTGCGCGACGCGGCCCTCTACTACTATTTCCCCAACAAGCAGGCCCTGGCCTTCGCCGGCCATCAGCGCTCCCTCGAACGCTTCGAG
The DNA here is from genome assembly GCF_058681635.1 of Caulobacter sp. ALps2. Classification (NCBI taxonomy): domain Bacteria; kingdom Pseudomonadati; phylum Pseudomonadota; class Alphaproteobacteria; order Caulobacterales; family Caulobacteraceae; genus Caulobacter; species Caulobacter sp. ALps2. The sequence continues at coordinate 252,356 of NZ_CM178743.1, read as the reverse complement.
AGCATATTGGCGGTGGTCGAGGCCGACGGCGGCACGGGCCGCTGCAAACTGCGGCGGTTCTTCAAGGCCCTGCTGGACGACGCGGTGAGCAACGGGCCGCAACTCTATTTCGGCGACAGCTCCTATCTCGCCGAAGATCAGCGTCAGGCGATCGAGGCCTGGACGGCGCGACTGTCCAAGCGGCTCGAGCGGTTCCTGGAAGAGGGCATGGCCGACGGCACCATCGTCGCCTGCGAGCCGCCGCTGGTCGTGCAACTCCTGGTCGGCATGCTGATCTGGCTGACCAAGTGGACGCCTGGCACGCCCGGTCTGACCAACGAGCGCCTGCTGGAGGCGATCGAGACGACCGCGCTCCAAGGGCTGTCGACCGACTAGAGTCCCAGCTCCGCCCGGACCTTCCGGGTCAGCTTGGCCGCGATCAGGCCGTGGGCGGTCTTCAGCCAGTCGGCGACCTCGTCGGCGTCCAGCTCCGACAGCTCGTCGAACCGCACCCACCTGGCGCGGGCCAGATAGGGCGCGGGGATGGCGCGACCGGTCTCGGTCAGCACCTCGAACGCCACGTCCGAGGCCTTGAACGAGATCCCGCCCTTCGGCACGGCGTTGCCCCGGACGGCGAACATCTTGCCGCCGACCTTGAACACGTGATCGTCGCCCCACTGGATCGAGAGCGTCGCGCCCGGCAGGGCCAGGCACGCCTTGTCGAAAGCTTCCGGGGTCATCAGGCGTCGATACCCAAGCCGATGGGGCAAACCACGCCGGTCCCGCCGATGCCGCAATAACCGTCCGGGTTCTTAGCCAGGTACTGCTGGTGATAGTCCTCGGCGAAAGAGAACGGGCCGGCGGCGGCGATCTCGGTGGTGATGTCGCCCAAACCCTGGGCCGACAGGGCCTGGGCATAGGCTTCCCTCGACTCGACGGCCGCGGCGGCCTGGGCGTCGCTGGTGACGTAGATCCCCGAACGGTACTGCGTGCCGATGTCGCCGCCCTGGCGCATGCCCTGGGTGGGATCATGGTTTTCCCAGAAGGTCTTCAGCAGCGCCTCATAGGTGACGGCCCTGGGATCGAACACGATCAGCACCACCTCGGTGTGCCCCGTGCGGCCGGTGCAGACCTCTTCATAGGTCGGGTTCGGCGTGATGCCGGCCGCGTAGCCGGCGGCGGTGACGTGGACGCCTGGGATCTTCCAGAACACTCGTTCCACGCCCCAGAAGCAGCCCATGGCGAAGATCGCCGTCTCCAGGCCATCGGGATAGGGACCCTTCAACGAATGGCCGTTGATGAAATGGGTCCGCGCCGTCGGGATGGGCTCGGGACGACCCGGCAGGGCGGTGTCGGCGGTGGGCATTTCCAGGGTCTTGGTCGTCGACAGCATGGCGGCCTTTCGAGGCGGAAATTCTTGCGCCTCGATATAAACGCTCGTGTCGCCAGTTTCATCCGGGAACGCGCTTGCTACCGGCCGGTCCCTGAGTATATTGCGCGCCTTCCCGCGCCGGGGGTCTCAACCACCCCCGACTCGAGTGCGCTGGTGAGGTGGCCGAGTGGTTGAAGGCGCACGCCTGGAACGCGTGTATAGGGGAAACTCTATCGAGGGTTCGAATCCCTCTCTCACCGCCACGCATCTTCAATGAAATCAGTCTGTGCGTTGTTTGGCGTCAGGATCTGGCCGGGCGCGCCGGCGCGGGGGCGGTGATCTCGCATCGAGGCCGCGCCGACGGTGATCGAATGGTCGGGCGCGGGCGGGCGTGGACGCAGGTTCACGCCCTTGGCGAAGATCTTCAGGGCCTCCCAGTGGATCGCGGCCATCACGCCGAAGCTGAGCAAGGGATGGCGCAGCCAGGCCGACAGCAACCCCGCGTCGGTCAGGGGCGAGCGGCGGCCGGCGAAACCCGCGCTGAGCAGCAGGCCCTCGGCGTCATGGACATCGACGAGAACACGAACCTCGTCGCCAGGCGGGGTGACCGTGAAGCGATAGGTCAGGTCCATGTCCATGAACGGCGAAACGTAGAAGCGCTTGGGCGCGGTCTGGCGCACCGCGTCGCCACCGTCCTCGGGTGTCGCGATCAGGTAGCCATGGCGCTGGCCGAAGGTGTTGCGCACCTCGTACAGGATCGCGCTCAACCCGCCGTGGCGGTCATGACAGAAATACAGGCTCAGCGGATTGAAGCCATAACCCAGGATGCGCGGCATGCAGAGCAGGCGCACGGGACCGCCGCCTTCGATCCCGGCCTGGGCGAGGCGCTCGGCGATGTACGGGCGAAGGTCGCGAGCTTGCCGATCGCCATGGTCGGTCGGCTCGAACGACAGCAGGCCGCGGCGTCCCGGACGGAGCAGGCGCAAGCGCGCCAGAAGGTCCGGCAGCTCGTCCAGATCCAGCAGCAGCATGAACACCCGGTGGCGCAGGGCGTGCGGGCGAGGGCGCCCGCGCCGATGGAAGACCGGACCGGAATAGACGGCCGATTGGGTCATCAAGCCGCTCGAGCCGCGATCTCGACGGGAAGGACGATGCGGCTGCTTTCATCGGTCACGGTCCAAGGCCGCTGCACGCCGCCCAACCGCTCGGCCACGGCCAGGCCCGACTGCAGGCCGTCCTCATGGAAACCCGCGCCGAAATAGGCGCCGCAGAACCATGTGCGGCGGGCGCCCTGCAGCGACCACAACGCCTTCTGGGCGGTCAGGGCGGCGGCGTCGAAGTGTGGGTGGTCATAGGCCTGGACCCGATGGGTGAGGGCGGGGTCGGGCGTGATATGCGGGTTCAGCGTCACGAACAGCGGCGGCGCGCTGGCCAGGCCCTGCAAGTGGTTCATCCAGTAGGTGACACAGCCGCCGCTTGGGTCTTCGCGTCGGCCCAGGTGGTTCCAGCTGGCCCAGGCCCGTCGGCGGCGGGGCATCAGTCTGGGATCGCCATGCAGCACGGCGGTGTTCGGCGTGTACCGGAAGGCGCCAAGAAGCGCCCGCTCTTCGGCCGTCGCATCGTCCAGCATGGCCAGGGCGCGGGGAGCGTGGGCGGCGATCACCACCTGGTCGTAGGTCTCGCGCCCGCCGGCCATGTCCTCGACGAGCACGTGATCCGGCCCCCGCCGCACGTGGGCCACCGGGGTGTTCAGGCGGACGCGGCCGGCGAAGGCCTTGGCCAGGGCGTCCACATAGACGCGACTGCCGCCGTCCACCGTGCGCCAGCCGCGCCGGCCGACGAAGCGCAGCAGGTCGTGGTTCTCGAAGAAGCGGATGAACGCCGCCGCCGGATGTTCTCCGACACCTTCGATGCTCGCCGACCAGATGGCGGCGGCCATCGGCATCAGGTGGTCCTGGCTCAGGGCGGCGCCGTAGCCATGGTCGCGCAGGTACTGGCTGAGCGACACGACCGGATCCAGCGTCGCCAGATGCCCTGGCGCGGTGCGGTAGAAGCGGTTGAGGTCGCGCAGCATCGACCAGAAGCGGGGCCGCAGGACCACGCCGGGTTGGGCGAACAGCGAGGCCAGGCTCTTGCTGCCGTATTCCAAATCGCCGTCGTCCAGCGAGACGGCCAGAGACATGTCGGCGGGCTTGGTCCGCACGCCCAGATGCGAAAACAGCGCGGTCAGGTTGGGGTAGTTGACCTCGTTGTAGACGATGAAGCCGGTGTCCACCGCGACACCCGCGGCTTCGATCGTATTGGCGTGGCCGCCCAGCCGTCCCTCGGCCTCGTACAGCGTCACATCGTGCCGTTCGCTCAGCAACCAGGCGCAGGAGAGGCCAGAAATCCCGGCGCCGACCACCGCGATGCGTGAGCGCGCGGCGGGGGAGGGCGACGTCGAAACGCTGTGCGGCATTACGCGGGCTCCAAGCTCTCTTGGCGCGCTTCGCCGCGCCTGTCCCGATCAGCTACGAGCCCGGCGGATTTTTGGATGCGCAGCGCATCCGTCGTCGGCGCGCCGCCGTAACTTCCCGCGCTTTCAATCGCGCAAGGGTGCTCCGCATGAGTCTTCTGGCCGCCTCGATCAACCGGCTTCAGGATGCGCCGTTTCCGGACTTCGTCGCCAGGCCGGCGATCGCCGCCCTCGTCGCGAATGCGCGTCGCCGCCTGACACGCGAACCCGCGGACGCCGAGGCGCGCTTCGCCGCTCACATGGCCCGGCGCCCCCTGGCCGAGCATGTCGAGGCCGCTAACGCTCAGCACTACGAGCTGCCGCCGCGCTTCTTCGAGCTCGTGCTCGGACCGCGCCTGAAATATTCGAGCGCCTATTATGAGACGCCCGACGCCACCCTGGCGCGGGCCGAGGACGCCGCTCTGCTGCGCACCTGCGAGCACGCCGGGCTCGCCGACGGACAGTCCGTGCTGGAGCTTGGCTGCGGCTGGGGCTCTCTGTCGCTATGGATGGCCTGCGCCTATCCGAGTTCACGGATCACCGCGGTGTCCAATTCGCGCGGCCAGAAGGCCTTCATCGACCAGGAGGCGCGCGCGATGGGCCTGAGCAATCTGACCGTCGTCACGGCCGACATGAACGATTTCCAGACTAGGGCGACCTACGACCGCATCGTCTCGGTCGAGATGTTCGAGCACATGGCCAATTGGCGGGCCCTGCTGACGCGCATGCGTGGCTGGCTGGCGCCCGAAGGCCGAGCGTTCGTCCACGTCTTCTCGCACCGGGCCGCGCCATACCGGTTCGAGGTCGACGACCGGTCGGACTTCATCGCCCAGCACTTCTTCACCGGTGGCCTGATGCCCAGCCACGGCCTGATGCGCCAGTATCCAGACCTGTTCGAGGTCGAGGTGGATTGGCGCTGGAGTGGCGAGCACTACGCGCGAACCGCCAATGACTGGCTGGCCAATTTCGACCGCAACGAAAGCGAGATCATGGGGTTGATGCGCGAAGTCTACGGCTCCGACGCGCGCCTCTGGGCGCGCCGCTGGCGGCGTTTCTTCCTGGCGACGGCCGGCCTGTTCGGTGATCGCGGCGGCGCCGAATGGGGTGTCAGCCATTATCGTCTCGCACCGGTCTGAGGAGTCGCCGATGTCTTATGTCGCCGCCTATGTCTGCGCGATGGTGGTCTTCCTGGCCCTGGACGCCGTTTGGTTGACCGTGATGGGCCCCCGGCTTTATCGGCCTGTGCTGGGCGATCTCTTGGCGGCCAAACCCGACGTGCCGGCCGCGATCGCCTTCTACGTCATCTACGGCCTGGGCGTGACGATCCTCGCGATCGCGCCGGGGCTGAAGGACGGCTCCAGCGCGCGGGCGGCGATGAATGGCGCGGTCCTGGGGTTGGTCGCCTACGCCACCTATGACCTCACCAACCAGGCGACCTTGAGGACCTGGTCGATCCGGCTGACCCTGGCCGACATCGCCTGGGGTGTGGCGTTGACCGCCCTGGCGGCGTTCGCGGGTTGGCACGGCGCGCGTTTGATCGCGCGGTAACGGTTGCGCGCCCCGCGCGCCCGTGTTGCCATGGCCGAACCTGAGTGAGCCGCCCACCGACCATGACACCCGATTCTGGCCGCCAGGCCCTGCAGGACGCCTTGGAGCGCGTGGCCGTCGGCGACAGCGCCGCCTTGCGACAGGTCTATGACGCTACCTCCGCGAAGCTTTTCGGCGTTTGCCTTCGTATCTTGAATGACAGGAGCGAGGCCGAGGACGTGCTGCAAGAGGTCTACACCACCGTATGGGCCAAGGCCGGCCAGTTCGAGCCGGGACGGGCCAGCCCGATCACCTGGCTGGCGGCGCTGGCCCGCAACCGGGCCATAGATCGTCTGCGCAAGGTCGGCCGGCGCGCCTTCAGTCCGATCGAGGAGGCCGACGCGGTCCCCGACGACGGCGCCTCGGCCTTCGACCAGCTGTCGGCGAGCGACGATGCTCGCCGTCTCGATGTTTGCCTGTCGCAACTGGAGGAAGCCCAGCAGAAAGCGGTTCGCACCGCCTTCTTCGAGGGCCAAACCTACGAGGAGATCGCGGCCGCCTTCGCGGTGCCCCTGGGCACGATGAAGAGCTGGATCCGTCGCTCCTTGCAGAAGTTGAAGGCTTGCCTGGAAGCATGAGCACGCCCGACCTTTCCCCCGATGATCTGACGGCCGCCGAATATGTGCTGGGCGTGCTGACCGCGTCCGAGCGCGCCGAGGTCGAGCGTCGCATGGCGTCCGAGCCCTCCCTGAGAGCCGAGGTGGCCGCCTGGGAGGCGAGGCTGACGCCGCTGATCGAGGCTGTGCCGCCCCAGACGCCGCCGGCCGTGGTCTGGCGACGGATCGCCGCCCAGGTCGGCCTGCCGGCCGCGCCACGCCGCAAGCCCGACCTTTGGAACAATCTGGGCTTCTGGCGCGGCGCCGCGGCGACGGCCGGTCTGGCCGCCGCCGCCAGCATCGCCGCCCTGGTGCTGACGCCGGGCGCGACGCCGCCGGTCCCGTCCGCGCCCACGCCCTCTGGCCAGGTCGATTTGACATCGGTCGCGCTGCTGAAGCCCGAGGCCGGTCCGGCCGCCTTCGCCGTGGCCTATGACCGCCAGCGCCAGGTGCTGATCATCACGCCGGTCTCGGCCGAAGGGCGCGCCAACCGTTCGCTGCAACTGTGGCTGATGCCCGATGGAACGCCGCCGGTGTCGCTGGGTCTGCTCGATCCCAGCAAGCCCCTGGTGCTGCGCGTGGATCAGCTGGCCGGCCCAGAAGGGCCCCGCGCGACGCTTGGCGTGTCGCTGGAGCCGTTGGGTGGCGCGCCGGGCGGCCAGCCGACCGGGCCGGTGGTGGCCACTGGACAACTGACGCCGATCTAGCCTCGACCGCTAAGCGTCTTTCGAGCCTTCGAACAGTGGCGCGTCGCCTCGCGTCAGAAGGTCGCCTGTCAGCCGTCGCTTGTACCACTCGAGAAGTTCCATGCCGCCCTCGGCCGCGGCCCGGTCGCCGGTGAACAGCATCTCGATCGCCAGGCCGCGCATCGCCGCGCGATGCAGGCGGACCATCCGCTCGATCGCCTCCTGGTCTTGGACGCCCAACTCGCGGGCCATCTCCCAGACGCCTTCGCGCTGGCTGGCCTCGAATTCGGCGGCGATGGCGGGGAAGCGCTCGCCCAGGGCCGGGTCGCTGCGCGAGGCGATGATGATCTCGATCAGGGCGATGGCCGGCGGCTCGCGCATCGCCTCCCAGGTCGCCTCGGTTATGGCCAGATAGCGGTCCATGCCGGGCGGGATCGCGCCCAGCCGCCGGCGGACATGGCGGTTCTGGTGCGCCGCCGCGCCCTCGGCCACGGCGATGATCAAATCGACCTTGGTCGGGAAGTGGTGGAGCATCGCGCCCCGGCTGACGCCCGCCTCCTCCATGACCAGTTGGGTCGTCGTGGCCGCGTATCCGATGCGATGCAGGCAAGCGATCGCGGCGTCGACCAGTCGCTGGCGCATGGCGGCGCTACGCTCGGCGTGAGGACCGCGCACCTTGCCGTTTCGACCGAGGGTTGAATCTGGATTTGCCGTCATCTTGAACGGCAAATGAGGGCAATTCCCGATCTCTGTCCAGCGTGATTGGCCAAATCACATCATTGGCAGTCACGGTTGACGGCAAACAATGTTCGTGTTTGTCTGCCTCAAACGGTCGTTTGGCTCCCCTTCCGGGAGGCGCTGACACCGGTGTCGCCTTGATCTGGCGGCCAAAACGCCGGTCTCGCGTCTTTTGAGGCCGGCGAAGACGAAAGGGGAGGCGGGCGATGAGGACCAAGATCAAGACCGCGCGGACGCCAGCGATCCTGCTTCTGGCGTCAGCCTCGACTGTATTGGCCCGGCCGCTCGCCCCTTCCCTTTCGAATTTCCTCCTCCGACTGGGGACCGGTCGCCTTCCGGCCGGTCCTCGCTCTTTCGGAGGTTTGACGCTGGCCCCGTGCCTGGGCGTGTCGCCGGTCTCCGCCCAGGCGCGAGGTCGAGAAGGAGCGGCGCGGCGGCTACGGCGGGGGCTGCGACCGGGGCGCGGCCGTGCTGGCCCGTTACGCCGAATGGGCGCGCCCCCGCAGCGACCGACCATCGACATCATCAACTGAACGACGACGACCGACCCGCCCAAGGGTCGGCGAGGAAACGACACATGAAAGGGAAGGGGAGTTCCATGCTCGACCAACTGATGACCCGCGTCTCGTGCGCGGCCCTGATCGCGGCCGGCGGCCTGGCGATCGCCACGCCGGCCCTCGCGCAGGCCACGTCGCCGCCAGCCGCCGCCGACCCGTCCGAGACGGTCACCGAGGTGGTGGTCACCGGCTATCGCGCCTCGGTCGCCAGCGCGCTGGACGTCAAGCGCCGGGCCAACGACATGCAGGACACGATCAAGGCCGAGGACATTGGCAAGTTTCCCGACGCCAACCTGGCGGAATCCCTGCAGCGCCTGCCCGGCGTCTCGATCGACCGCGACAATGGCGAGGGGCGGCGGATCTCGATCCGGGGCCTGGGTCCCGACTTCTCCCGCGTGCGTCTGAACGGCATCGAGGCCCTGTCGATCTCGGGCGGCAATGACAGCGGCAGCACGCCCAACCGCTCGCGCGGCTTCGACTTCAACGCCTTCGCCTCGGAGCTGTTCAGCTCGCTGACCGTGCGCAAGACCGCCTCGGCCGAGGTCGACGAGGGCTCGCTGGGCGCGACGGTCGACCTGGTCACCGGCCGGCCGTTCGACTTCAAGGGGCGCAAGATCAGCCTCTCGGTCCAGGACGGCTATTACGAGAACGGCAAGCACCACAATCCGCGCCTGGCGGGCCTGATCGCCGACCGCTGGGACACCAAGATCGGCCGCTTCGGGGCCAGCCTGTCGGGCGCCTACAACAAGGCCAAGCGCTCCAGCGACAGCTACGGCCGAGGCCCGGCTTCCTACGACTTCGCCTATTCGCGGCCGTTCGCCGTGCCGAGCCAGACCGCCGGTTCGCCGGCCGCGGGCATTCCCGAGCGCGAGGGCTTCGCCGCTCCGTCGAACACCATCTGCAACGGCGGTACGGCGATCGCCCCGAACCTGAACGGCGTGATCCCCGGCATCAACATCACGCGGCTGGACGCCTGCAACGCCCAGCGCGGTTCGGATCCGGCCGCCTATGCGATGATCTATCCGAACGGCGGGGCGATCCGGCAATTCGTCAACGGGACCACGGTGCAGACGACCCCCGGGTCGACCGTGATCGTGCCGACCCTGCCGACCTTGAACCACCAGGAGATCGACACCGAGCGCCTGGGCCTGACCGGCTCGGTCCAATGGAAGCCGACCGACCGCACGCTGCTCAGCATCGACGGCGTCTACTCGCGGCTGAAGCAGAAGTCGGACTTCTACCAGATCTCGACGATCGGCCTGAACCGTTTCGGCAATACCGTGACCAACTACAACACCGCCACCGCCGGCTCGGCGGCGCTGTATTCCTCTTGTTCGACCTCGGGCCTGGTGTTCCCGATCGCCTGCGAGGGGACCGGCGGCGCCGGCGGGGTGCTGCCCGGCTTCGCCAACAGCACCAACCCCAACAATCTCAACGCCTACGATTACTACAATAACCCGGCCTCGAAGGGGTACATCCCCACCGCCAACGGTTTGGCCCTGTTCGACGCCCTCGTCGGTAAGCCGGCGACGCGGATCATGGACGCCCACGTCGACAACTCGAACCCCAAGACGCCCGTCGCCGACTACATGAAGCTGGGCAATATCGACTATCGCTCGGCCGACGACAGCAACCAGTACACCACCACCTTCAAGCAGCTGTCGGCGACCCTGGACCAAGAACTGACCGACGACCTGAAGCTGACCGTGGTCGGCGGCTATTCGGAGTCGGTCAACGACAGCCTGGGCCTGCTGTCGGACCTTAACCGCCTGGACAGCGGCCAGGGCACGCCCGGCAACGACTACTTCGTCTATGACGAGCGCGGCGACGGACCGATGCCGGTGATCAACTTCGGCTTCGACGCGGCCAATCCGGCCAACTGGGACACGGTCAAGGGCCTGTCGGTCCTGCGCATCCAGGCCCGGCATACCAAGAACACCTTCAAGAACCTGCGCGCCGACTTCGACTGGCGGGCGTTTGGCGGTGAAGACCACATCAAGTGGGGCGGCTCGTTCCGCGAGTTCGGCTTCGACACCACCGAGCTGCGCCGGGCGTCCAACGAGGCGGTCTCGCCGACCCTGCTGGAAGCTGGCGGCACGGTGGCCGCGACGGGCCAGGTGATCAACTGGGGGCAAGGGCTGAAGGTCCCGGCCGGCACGACCACCAGCTTCTGGGCGCCGGATAACAGGAAGATGGCCGCGGTGTTCGGCTTCGACTGCGACTGCGTGAACAAGTACGGCGACTTCCGCCTGTCGTATGGCGGCAGCCCGGGCCTGAACTACCAGATCACCGAGCGTGATACGGGCGGCTACGTGCAGTACGACTTCGTCCGTACGCTGCTGGGCATCGACGTGCGCGGCAATGCCGGGGTGCGTTACGCCAACACCGAGGTGGAGGCCAACGGCCTGACCCCGACCTTGGCGGCGATCACCAACACCGCCAAGTACCATGACTGGCTGCCGTCGCTGAACGCGGTGTTCGAGCTGACCCCGACCATGCTGGTCCGCTTTGGCGCGGCCAAGGTGATGGCGCGGCCGCAGCTGGCCCAGCTGGCGCCGGGCATCACCGCCTTCTCGGTCCCCTCGACGGCCGGCGCCACGACCGGCGGCAGCGTCACCAGCGGCAACACCAAGCTGTCGCCGTTCCGGGCCACGAACCTGGATCTGAGCTACGAATGGTACTTTGCCCCAGGCGCTTTGATCTCGGTGGCGGTGTTCAACAAGGACATCAAGTCGTTCCCGCAACGGGTGCTGGCCGAGGGCAAGCTGGGCGACTTCCTGGACCCCGAGGTCGTGGCCCAGCTGCGCGCCAGCATCACCGCCTCGACCGCCGCCGGCGACGCTCAGCGGGCCTATATCGACGGCGACAACACCTTCACCTTCAGCCTGCCCAAGGACGCGCCCGGCGGCTACATCCGCGGGGTCGAGATCAACTACCAGCAGAACTTCACCTTCCTGCCGGGCTTCCTGAAGAACTTCGGCGCGCAGGTGAACTACACGCACATCGAGAGCGAGCTGAAATACATCATCGACACCGGTTCGCTGACGCCGCCGGCGCGGCCGCAACTGATCGGCGAGGCCCCGTTCCTGGGCGCGTCGCCGGACTCGGTGAACGCCACCCTGTACTACGAGACCCCGAAGTGGACGGCCCGCGTCTCGGCCGCCTATCGCTCCAAGTACTATTCGACCTATCCGCTGCAGACTGGCAGCTGCCAGCCGGGCATGTGCCTGACGCCGCTGATCAACGACTTCGCCGGCAGCCAGTCGACGACCAATGTCGACGGCTCGTTCAGCTATCAGCTGTTTGGCGGGGCCTCGCTGGTCATCGAGGCGCTGAACCTGACCAACCAGACGTCCAACCGCTTCGCCTATGACGGCAATCCGGTGATCACGCAGTACGCCTCGACCGGCCGCCAGATCAATGTCGGCTTCCGGTGGTCCTTCTGATGGGAAGCTCCATGCGCACGATCCTTCTCCTGAGCGCCGCGCTGCTGGCCACGCCCGCCGTCGCCGCGCCCGACTTGTTTCCGGCCAGCGGGGCCAGGAACGTCAATCCGGACACCCGTCTGGTCCTAACCTTCGACACCGCGCCAACGGTTGGGAGCGCGGGCAAGATCCAGATCCTCGACGCCGCCGACAACAGCGTGGTCGACACCCTGGACCTGTCCGTCCCGGCCTCTCCTGTCCCGGACGGTCGGCCCAAGTCCGCCACTGGCGAGACCAAGGCCCCGGCTCCGCCCAAGCCGGCCGGCCCCGACAACCCCGCCTTCCAGGCCAACCAGGTCGGCGGGGCGTGGTTCCACTTTTTCCCAGTCATGACCAAGGGCAAGACCGCCACCGTCTTCCCGCACAACGGCGCGCTGAAATACGGCAAGACCTATGTCGTGAAGCTGGACCCGCGGGTTCTGACCACCGCGGACGGCGAGCCGCTGGAGGCCGGCAAGACCTGGACCTTCACGACCAAGGCCGCGCCGCCCAAGGCGGACGCTTCCCGCGTCGTGGTCTCGGCCGATGGCAAGGGCGACTTCAACACCGTCCAGGGCGCGATCGACTTCGCGCCCGCCGCCTCGACCAAGCCGCTGACGGTCTTCATCAGGAACGGCGACTATCCGGAGATCGTCTTTCTGAAGGGCAAGTCGAACCTGACCCTGCGCGGCGAGAGCCGCGAGGGCGTGGTGGTTCACTACCCCAACAACAGCGCCTTCAACCGCATCCGGCCCGCCTTCACGGTGACCGAGGCCAACGATATTCAGCTGTCGACCTTCACGATCCGCAACGACTTCATCGGCCAGGCCGAGGCGCTGCTGATGCGTGGCGAGCGCAACATCGTCGACCGCATGACGCTGAACGGCTCGGGCGACGCCTTCACGACCTATGGCTCGATCTACATGGTCGACAGCACCCTGACCGGCGACGGCGACACCATCCTGGCTTACGCGGCGCTGTACTGCCTGCGCTGTACGATCAAGTCGGTGGGGCCGTTCACCTGGACGCGGACGCCCAAGGGGCAGCATGGCAATGTCTTCATCGACTCGACCTTCCTTTATGACGACCGGCCGCTGCCCTGGTCGATCACACCGGCCAATCCCGAAGGCCGCAAGGCGCCGGGCGTCCTGGCCCGTCTGCCCCGCAATGGCGCGGCGGCGACGTCCTACGCCAACTTCCCCTTCGCCGAGATGGTGCTGATCGACTCCAGGACCGACGGCGTGCCGGAGGAGGGCTGGGGTCCGATCGAGGATCCGGCGACCTTCGACTGGTCGACGCTGCGGCTGATGGAGGTTGGCACCAAGGACCTGCAGGGCAAGCCGATCGATCTCACCAAGCGCCATCCCGCTGTCCGGCGGTTGGACGCGACCAAGGACGCCGCGCTGATCGGGCAGTACCGGGATCCGGCGTTCGTCCTGGGCTGGAAGCCGGTGGTGCGGCCCTAGATCGAGAGGTCGAACACCGCGTTGGCGACGACCTGGCCATTGACCAGCAGCTCGACCTCGTGCCGGCCGGCCGCGTGCTTGCGGGTGGTGAAGTCCTTGATCGTCTGGCGCAGGGAGAGATCCAAGCGCTGGCCGGCGGCGATCTGGACGCCCTTCCACTTGAAGACCTTGCGCGAGGCTCGGCCGCTGGCCTTGGGGTAGGTGATCGCATAGTCGACGACCAGGGTCTGGGCGCGGCCGCCGGTCTCGGCCAGGCGCGTCGACAGCGCGATCGCCTCGCCCAGCCGGATGGCGGCGGGCTGGATCGTGAAGTGCTCGGCCCGCACGTCCGCGCCCTCGGTCGCGCCGATCAGCGCCAGCGCCCGCGGATCCCCCTGCTTGATCAGGCCGCGCAGGGCGTGCTTGGCGATCCAGGCGCTGCGCTTGTCCTCCAGCGGCCACGTCTTGAAGTGCTCGAGGACCAAGTCGGGATGGTCCTTGGTGATGTCGTTGAGATGGTTGGCCACCGACTTGCGGACATACGCGCTGTCGTCGGTCTTCAGGGCGTCGAGGATCGGCGCGGCCGGGGTCGGGTCCCGGACCAGCACGTCGAGACGGAAGGACCAGGGAAGCCGGGGCCGCGAACCCTCGCTGGCCAGACGGCGGACGTGTTCGTCGGGGTCTAGGGTCCAGGCCTCCATGACCTCCAGCGTTCGCGTCAGGTCCTGGCGCAGGAAGGGCCGGATGGCGAACTCGGCGGTGCCGTAGGGCGTGAAGGTCTTCAGCGCGGCCATCGACGTGTCGAAATGTTCGAGGCCGAACAGGGCGACATATTCGGGCGGGACCAGCGCGACGAACCGGTGGTTGATGCGCGGGATCAGGGCGCGGAGAATCGCGACCGCCGCGTCGAAGTCCTTCGGCAGGGTCTCGCCATAGGCCTGTGCGATCCGCCGGAGCCGCTGCATGATCGACAGGGCGTCCAGCTCGTGGCTGGCCAGCTCCAGGAACCGGGCCGCGTCGAAGGCCGGATAGACGGCGCGGGTCTCGTCCGCCAGGTGGCGCAGGCGGGCGCGGTCGAAGATCTCCTTCAGGAGTGGGGCAGGGGCGTCTTGGGCGTCGGTCATGGCCCATGGCCTATCCGACGCCGCGCCGGATCCTGGCAAGAGCCGACACGAAAGACCCCGGCGCTGGGGGAGCGCCGGGGTCCTCGGGCGGATGGTTTTTGGTGTTGTGTCTCGCCCTGCGCTCTCTCGGTCAGAGCAGTTCGTAGGCCGGCAGGGTCAGGAACTCTTCCAGGCTGTCGGACAGCACCATGCGGGTGAAGAGTTCGGCGGCCCCTTCCAGACGGGGCGAGCCGAAGTCGCGGCGCAGGTCGGCCATCTCCTGGGTGAACAGGCTGACGAACAGCTCCGAGGTCAGCGCGCGGCCATCGTCCAGTTCGGCGCCCAGGCGGATCCACTGCCACAGCTGAGTGCGGCAGATCTCGGCCGTCGCCGCGTCCTCCATCAGGTTGTAGAGCGGCACGGCGCCCCGGCCTTCCAGCCAGGCCTGGGTGTAACGGACGCCGACGCGGATGTTCTCGCGCACGCCGGCCTCGGTGCGGCCGCCTTCGTGCAGCTCCAGCATCTGGGCGGCGGTGATCTCCAGGCCCTCGAGCGTCTTGTCGCGCTGGTTGGCGGTCGGCATCAGGCGGTCGAAGACCTCCATGGCCACCGGGACAAGGTCGGGGTGGGCGACCCAGGTGCCGTCGTGGCCGGCGCCGGCCTCGCGCTCCTTGTCGGCCTTGACCTTGGCGAAGGCGGCCTGGTTGGCGGCGTCGTCGCCCTTGACCGGGATCTGGGCCGCCATGCCGCCCATGGCGAAGGCGCCCCGCCGGTGACAGGTCTGGATCAGCTTCAGCGAATAGGCGCCCAGGAAAGCCTTGCCCATGACCATGGCCGAGCGGTCCGGGGTCAGGAATTCGGCCCGGCGGCCCAGGCGCTTGATGAACGAGAAGATGTAGTCCCAGCGGCCGCAGTTGAGGCCGACGATGTGGTCCTTCAGCTCGAACAGGATCTCGTCCATCTCGAAGGCGGCGGGGATGGTCTCGATCAGCACCGTGGCCTTGATCGTGCCGACGGGCAGGCCCAGCGCCTCCTGGGCGCGGACGAAGACGTCGTTCCAGAGGCGGGCCTCGAGATGGCTCTCCAACTTGGGCAGGTAGAAATAGGGGCCCGAGCCCTGCTCCAGCGTCGCCTTGGCGTTGTGGAAGGCGTACAGGCCGAAGTCGAACAGCGCCCCGGCCACGGCCTGGCCGTCGACCTCCAGGTGGCGTTCCATCAGGTGCCAGCCGCGCGGGCGGATCTTCAGCACCGCCGGGGTTGGCCCCATGGCGTAGGCCTTGCCGGACTTAGGGTCGACGTGGGTCAGTTCGCCTTGCCAGCGATCCTTCAAATTGACCTGACCCTCGACGACATTGGCCCAGGTCGGAGCCGTTGCGTCCTCGAAGTCGGCCATGAACACCTTGGCCCCACAGTTCAGGGCGTTGATGATCATCTTGCGGTCGACGGGGCCGGTGATCTCGACGCGACGGTCCAGCAGGTCGGCGGGGACGGGGGCGACGCTCCAGTCGGCGGCGCGGACGTGGGCGGTGTCGGCCAGGAAGTCCGGCAGTTCGCCAGCGTCGAAGCGGGTCTGCCGGGCCTGGCGAGCGGCCAGCAGCTCGCGGCGGCGACCGTCGAAACGGCGGTGCAGGTCAGCGACGAAGTCCAGGGCCTCGGGGGTGAGTACTTCAGCCGCGCGACCTTCGATCGGACCGGTGACCTGGATGTTGGCGGCGATGTCGAGCGGCATGGGAAGCTTTCCGTGGCGGTGGGATCGGCTCCCCGGAACCCGGGGAGCCGTCTTCAGGACTTTGGTCGAGTATCGTTGGTTAGGCGCTCTTTTCGGCACCCTTTTCACGGACGGTGGGGACGATCTGGTCTCCCCAGTTACCCGTTCCGTCGTGGTGGCGCGAGGTGCGCACCAGTTCGACCGAGTAGCCGGCCGCGATGGCGCGGCGCACGGCCTCGTTCAGGCGGTGAGAGGCCTCGGCGACGCGGTCGACGGCGCGCTTGTCGTCGGCCGAGTCCGGCATGGCGGCGGGGGCGAAGGCGGTCATGGCTGTGCTCCTCGGTTCAAGTGCTGGCGGCTATTCGGCCGCGAACTGGTTCATGGTGTTGGCGTGGCCCCCGGCCTTGAGCGCCCGTTCGCCGGCGACCATCTCCTTGAAGGTGTCGCCGAGGTCCGAGCCGACCTCGTGCTGGTGCTTCACGGCCGAGACGCCGCGGCGGATTTCCTCGCGCTGCACCGTGTTGACATAGGCCTGCATCCGCTCCTCGCCGAAGTAGCCGCGCGACAGTTCGTCGACGCTCTTGGCGGTGAGGTGGAAGGTCGGCAGGGTGATCAGGTTGTGGAACACTCCGGCGCGGGCGGCGATGTCGACCTGGAAGCGGGCCAGGCGCTCGTCGGCCTCGCGGCCCAGGTCGCTCTTGTCGTACTCGGCCGACATCAGCGAGTTGCCTTCCGGGTAGCTGTCCTTGTGGATCTTGCCCTCGGCGATCCACTGGTCGCGGACCTGCTTGCGCAGATTGAGCGTCCAGTTGAACGACGGCGAGTTGTTGTAGGTCAGCTTGGCGTTCGGCACGACCTTGCGAACCTCGGCCACCATCGCGGCGATCTCGTCGACGTTCGGAGTATCGGTCTCGATCCACAGCAGGTCCGCGCCGCCTTGGGTCAGGTTGGCGATGCAGTCCTCGATGACGCGCTGGCGGCCGGTGCCATCCTGGAAGGCGAACAGGCCGTTGGGCATGCGCACCGGTTTGACGAACGCGCCGTCCTTCATGATCGCCAACTCGCCGTCGCGCAGCGGGTTCTCCGGCGTGATGGCCTCGGTCTTCAGCCACTTGATGTAGTCGGCGGCCAGGTCGCCTTCGCCTTGGCTGACCGGGATCTTCTGGGTCAGGCCCGCGCCCAGGCTGTCGGTGCGGGCGACGATGACGCCCTCGTCGACGCCCAGTTCCTCGAAGGCCAGGCGGCAGGCGCGCAGCTTCTCGATGAAGTCCTCGCGCGGCACGGTGACCTTGCCGTCCTGGTGGCCGCACTGCTTGGCGTCGCTGACCTGGTTCTCGATCTGCAGGCAGCAGGCGCCGGCCTTGATCATCTCCTTGGCCAGCAGGTAGGTCGCGTGCTCGTTGCCGAAGCCGGCGTCGATGTCGGCGATGATCGGCACGACATGGGTCTCGAAGTTGTCGATGGCCTTGATCGCGGCCTGCTCGGCGACCTGGTCGCCGGCTTCGCGGGCGGCGCGCAGGGTCTTGAAGAGGTCGTTGATCGCGACTTCGTCGGCTTGGCGCAGCGAGACGTAGATCTCCTCGATCAGGTCGACCACCGAGGTCTTCTCGTGCATCGACTGGTCGGGCAGGTGGCCGAAGCGGTTGCGCAGACCCGCGACCATCCAGCCCGACAGGTAGACATAGGCGCCCTTGGTCGTGCCGCGCAGGCGCTTGACCGACTTGATCATCTGTTGGGCGTGGAAGCCCGACCAGCAGCCCAGCGACTGGGTGAACTTGCTGCTGTCGGCGTCATAGGCGGCCATGTCGGCGCGCATGACTGGGGCCATCGACCGCGCGATGTCCAGGTGGGTCGGGAAGGTGTTCTGCAGCTTCAGCTGGATGATATCGTCGATGCCGACGCCGCCCGGCGTGACGCCGTCGGGATAGCGCGCCAGCAGGGCGTCGCGGTGGTCGGCATAGGTCTTGCGCTGCGTCATCGTCGTTCGATCCCACTACGGGGCCCAGGGCGTACGCCTCGCGGGCCAAGGAAAACTCGTCGTGGTGAGCTAACGCCGCGCTGCGGGATCGGTCGAACCTATTGAAGGCAATTTGTCAAAGATCGACTTTGTAATTCTTGTAAAGTCGTGACAAGTTGACCAAATGGCGGTGCTCGACAAAAAACAGGAAAAGAAGCTGTTCCTGGGCGGACGGCTCAAGCGGCTGCGGCGCGACCTGGGCGTGACCCAGGCCCGCATGGCCGAGGAGCTGGGAGTTTCGCCCAGCTATCTGAACCTGCTCGAGCGCAACCAGCGGCCGGTCACCGCCCAGCTTTTGCTGCGCTTGGCCGACGCTTATGACCTGGACCTGCGCAGCCTCTCGGCCGACGATCCGGGCGGTGGGGCAGGGCTGGAAGAGGTGCTGGCCGACAAGATGTTCGCCGACTTAGGGATCGGTCGGCACGAAGCGGCGGAGGTCGCCGAGCTGTCGCCGGGCCTGGCCGAGGCCGTCAGCCGCCTCTACCGCGCCTATCTGGATCGCGGTCGGCTGATCGACCTGGGCGCCTTCGAGCGGCCGGACGGGACCGGTCCGGTCTCCGAGCAGTCGCCGACCGACTGGGTCCGCGACCTGGTCGGGACCCAGCGCAACCACTTCGCCGAGCTGGAGGTTCTGGCCGAGAAGATCGTCGCCCAGCTGAAAGCCGACCCGCAGGACCTGGGTCCGGCGGTGCGCGAGCGCCTGCAGAGCAAGTTCGGCGTCCAGACCCGGATCATGCCGGTCGAGGTGATGACCGGTTCGCTGCGCCGCTACGACCATCACCGCAAGCGCCTGATGCTGTCCGAGACCTTGGCTCCGGCCAGCCGCATCTTCGGCATGTGCTACCAGCTGGGCCTGATGGAGGGCGGTGAGGTGCTGTCGGACCTGACCGACCGCTTCAAGGCCCCCGACCGCGCCACTCGCCAACTGTTGAAAGTGTTCCTGGACGGCTACCTGGCCGCGGCGATCATGATGCCGTACGAGCCGTTCCTGGCGGCCATGGAGACCAGCGGCTACGACATCGAGCGGGTGCGGCCGCGCTTCGGGGTCAGCTACGAGCAGGCCGCCCAGCGCCTGACCACCCTGGGTCGCTCGGGCTCGCGCGGCGTGCCGTTCTTCATGATGCGGCTGGACGCGGCGGGAAACATCTCCAAGCGCTTCGCCGCTGGCCCGTTCCCGTTCTCGCGCTTCGGCGGGGCCTGCCCGCGCTGGAATGTCCACGACAGCTTCAAGACTCCGGGCCGCATCATCACCCAGGTGATCGAGACGCCCGACAACGAGCGCTACTTCACTCTGTCGCGCACGGTCCGCCGCGTGTCGGGCCTGCACTCGGGGCTGGAGGACGAACTGGTCATCGGCCTGGGCTGCGACCTGAAATACGCGGGCAAGCTGGTCCACGCGCGGGGCATGGACATGGCCAACCCCATCGCCGTCGAGATCGGCCCCTCGTGCCGGATCTGCGAGCGGCCAGCCTGCCCGCAACGCGCGGCGGCGCCGATCAACAGGACCCTGCTGGTCGAGGAGACCAGCAAGTCCTTGTCGCCGTTCCCGTTCGCTCGTTAGGCTTCGACCGCCTCACACGCCCGCCGCGCCGCCTCGACCATGTTGGCGACGGCCGCCTTGGTCTCGGGCCACTCGCGGGTCTTCAGGCCGCGGTCGGGATTGACCCACGGCTGGCCCGCCGAGAGCAGGCCAGCGACCGTGGGGCGTCATCGCGGACGAACGACCAGTTCAGGATCGTCACCGGCCCGGCGCGGCTCGCCGCGCTCGAACTCGGTGAGGGCCAGGGCCAAACAGGCTCGTCGACTCGCGCCCGGAGACCCCGCCGGAGGACGTTATCTGTCGAGGCAGGCGTCCTGGCTCATGGGTCATCGCCGCTGTCTGGGCAGGAATCCACTGACGTACGGGTTTCTGCCGCCGCTGCGTGTTCTGAAAGATGACCGGCGCTGGAGTTCCGCATGCTCCTGGAGCATGAACAGTTCATGGAGGGACCCCACGACGCGCTCGCGGGCGATCGGGGCCGCCGCGCCCAGGCGCGCGGGGCGGCGATGGCCGCCGCCCTGGCCGAGCCCCTGGCCGGTTTCTTTCGCCGCCGTCTGGGACCCGGCGGCGAGGCCGAGATCGAGGACCTGGTGCAGGAGGTCTTCCTGCGCGCAGCCGACCAGCTGACCCTGGCCGAGGAAGAGCACGCCCGGGCCTATGTGTTCCGCGTCGCCGCCAGCGTCTGGATCGACCGTCACCGGCGGCGCCAGGCGCGGCGAGCCGACCGCCATGTGCCCTTCGACCCGGACCGCCACGATACGGTGGGCGCCGACCTCGTCGGCCAGCTGGACGCGCGCGAGACATTGCGCGCGGCGACCCTGGCGCTGGCGACCTTGCCCGAGCGCACGCGGGCCATCTTCATCCTCCGCCGTATCGAGGACCTGTCCGTGCGGGAGGTGGCGGGCCGCCTGGGCCTGTCCACCAGCGCGATCGAGAAACACATGGTCCGCGCTCTCGAACATCTGCTGGCGCATACGAGGAGCTCGCGATGACCGACCGTATGCCCAACGACCTTCAGGGCGATCTTCAGGGGCTGACCCCGGACGAAGCCGCCGCCCGCCTGCTGGTGGAGATCGACGAGGCCGATCCGGTCCACGCCGCGCGGCTGGACGCCTGGCTGGACCAGGATCCCGCCCGGCGCGAGGCCTGGCTGAACGCCCAGGACGTGCTGGCCAGCTTCGACCATGCCGACGAGCACCGGCCACTGGACCTGCCGCGCCGCCGCGCCAAGGCTTTGCGTGGGCCGCGTCCGGTCGTTCCGTGGCTGCTGGCCGCCGCTTGCGCGGTGGCGGCGGTCGGGCTGGCGGTGACGTTGGCGCCGTGGAAGGCCGAGAAGCCCATGTCCCCCGCGGCGACCCAGCGCATCGACTTCGAGACCGTCAGCCAGCGACGCCTCTTCGCCTTGCCGGACGGCAGCAAGGCGACCCTGGCGCCAGGCAGCGCCCTGGACCTGGCCTATACGCGAAGCGAGCGGCGCGCGCGGCTGGTGCGCGGCCAGGCCTATTTCGACGTCGCCCATGACGCCGCGCGGCCGTTCGTGGTCGAGGCCGAGGGGCGGATGATCACGGCCCTGGGCACGCGCTTCGACGTGCGCAGCGACTCCCAGGGACTGCGTGTGACCCTGCTGGAAGGCAGCGTCCGCATCGACACTCCCGGCGCGAGCCCGGCCCAATCGGCCGTCGTGCTGCGTCCGGGGGAGGAACTGCTGGTCGCGCAGGGGCGGCCCGAGGTCGTGCGCCGGGCCGACACCGTCAGCGCCGAGACCTGGCGCGAGATCCGCGTGGTGTTCGACGACAAGCCGTTGGGCGAGGTGATCGTCGAGCTCAATCGTTATGCCGTGCTGCAGTTGGTGATCGACGATCCGCGCGTGGCGGCCCTGCGGATCACCGGCCAGTTTCGAACCGGCGACAACGCCCGCTTCGCCCGCGGCCTGGCGCGCCTGTACCCCGTGCGCGGCGTGCCGGACGGTCCGGGCCGGCTGAAGCTGGTCCGGACCGACTGAGCCTCACCGGCCAAGGATTAGAGCTTGCGGTGCTCGCGGCGCCAGACGGTGGGCGTCACGCCCTCCAGGCGGCGGAAGCGGTTGGTAAAGTGCGACTGGTCGGCGAAACCGCAGGCCAGCGCGATCTGGTTCAGCGGCTCGTCGGTGGTGGCCATCAGCGCCTTGGCGCGGGCCAGCCGCTTATGGGTGATCAGGGCGCGGGGGGCGAGGCCGAAGGTGTCCTTGCAGGCCCGGCCGAAATAGCCCGGACCCACGCCCGAGAAGGTCGCGATCCGGGCCACGCTAAGCGCCGTGCTCAGGTTCTCGTCGATGAACCGCTCCACCTGGCGGGCCCGCCAGGGCGCCAGGCCGCCAACCCTCGGCGGCGCGCGGTAGGTTTGAGTTTCGAAGCCCCCGGCATGTCCCAGCATGATGTTCTCCCCGAGGCGCGAGAGGCCTCGACTATGAACACGCAGGGCGTCGCCGAAACCGTACGCCGCGCGCTCGGGGAGATGCGAGATCAGGCCTTGATGAAGGCCAGCAGGTCGGGGTTCACGACGTCGGGATGCGTCGTGCACAGGCCGTGCGGCAGGCCCTTGTAGGTCTTGAGCGTACCGTTCTTGAGCAGCTTGGCCGATAGCGGCGCGCTGTCGGCATAAGGAACGATCTGGTCGTCGTCGCCATGCATGACCAGGGTCGGGACGCTGATCGCCTTCAGGTCGTCGGTAAAGTCGGTTTCCGAGAAGGCCTTGATGCAGTCGTAGTGGGCCTTGATCCCGCCCATCATGCCCTGGCGCCACCAGTTCCAGATCACGCCCTGGTCGACCTTCGCGCCCGCGCGGTTGAAGCCATAGAACGGGCCAGCGGGGACGTCGTGGAAGAACTGGGCGCGGTTGCCGGCGGTGGCGGCGCGGAAGCTGTCGAACACCTCCAGCGGCAGGCCGCCGGGGTTCTTGTCGGACTTGACCATGATCGGCGGCACCGCGCCGATCAGCACCGCCTTGCCGACCCGGCCCGGCTTGGCGCGGGCGACGTAGCGGGCGACCTCGCCGCCGCCGGTCGAGTGGCCGATATGGACGGCATTCTTCAGGTCCAGGTGATCGGTCAGGGCCGCGACGTCGGCGGCGTAGGTGTCCATCTCGTTGCCGCTGTCGGTCTGGGTGGAGCGGCCGTGCCCCCGGCGGTCGTGGGCGACGACCCGGAAGCCCTGGGCGTAGAAGAACATCATCTGGTTGTCCCAGTCGTCCGCCGTCAGCGGCCAGCCGTGGTGGAACACGATCGGCTGGGCGGTCTTGGGACCCCAGTCCTTGTAGTAGATCTGGACGCCGTCCTTGGTGGTGACAAAGCCGCTGCTCATCTTACTGGATCCTTGGGTCTGAGGTTGGGCCGCGAGGCCGGCCTGGGGCGCGGTCATCGCCAGCAGGGCGATGCCGAGGCCTCCGCCGACGACGCCGCGACGCGTGGCGCCGTCTTCGTTGGGTTCCGCTGAGTTCATCAAAGCCCCCGTTTTCGAACGCGCGCATCGTGGCTCCAGCGGTCCTCGGCGGTCTTGCACCAACCCGACCGTGATCGCGCCCAGTTCGTTCAATCCGGGCGGCCGCGACGCCGCCAAGCTTGGGGCCTCGCTTGGATCGCCTGGAGCCGGCCGTGTCGGATCATCGTCTTACCCGCGCCAACGGCGCCCCCGTCGCCGACAACATCAATATCGAGACCGCCGGTCCGCGCGGGCCCGCCCTGCTGCAGGACATCTGGCTGATCGAGAAGCTGGCCCACTTCGACCGCGAGGTGATCCCCGAGCGGCGCATGCACGCCAAGGGCTCGGGGGCCCACGGGACCTTCACGGTGACCGGCGACATCACCCGCTTCACCAAGGCCAAGGTTTTCTCGGAGATTGGCAAGCAGACACCGGTGTTCCTGCGCTTCTCGACCGTGGCCGGCGAGCGCGGGGCGGCCGACGCCGAGCGCGACATCCGTGGCTTCGCGGTCAAGTTCTACACCGAGGAGGGCAACTGGGACCTCGTGGGCAACAACACCCCGGTGTTCTTCTTCCGCGATCCGCTGCGCTTTCCCGACCTGAACCACGCGGTCAAGCGCGACCCGCGCACCGGCATGCGCAGTTCCCAGAACAACTGGGACTTCTGGACCCTGCTGCCCGAGGCCCTGCACCAGGTGACCATCGTGATGAGCGACCGGGGCCTGCCGCGCGGCTATCGCCACATGCATGGCTTCGGCAGCCACACCTTCAGTTTCATCAGCGCGGACGGCGAACGCACCTGGGTCAAGTTCCACCTGCGCACCCACCAGGGCATCGAGAACCTGACGGACGGCGAGGCCGAGGCCCTGGTCGGCAAGGACCGCGAGAGCAGCCAGCGCGACCTGTTCGAGGCCATCGAGCGCGGCGATTTCCCGCGCTGGACCGTCTCGGTCCAGGTGATGACGGAGGCGCGGGCCAAGGCCTTCGCCTTCAACCCGTTCGACCTGACGAAGGTCTGGCCCAAGGGCCAGTTCCCGCTGATCGAGGCCGGGGTGCTGGAGCTGAACCGCAATCCCGACAACGTCTTCGCCGAGGTCGAGCAGGCGGCCTTCACGCCGGCCAACATCGTGCCGGGCATCGGCTTCTCGCCCGACAAGATGTTGCAGGCCCGGCTGTTCTCATACGGCGACGCCCAGCGCTACCGCCTGGGCGTCAACTTCAACCACATCCCGGTCAACGCGCCCAAGTGCCCGTTCCACGGCTATCATCGTGACGGCGCCATGCGGACGGACGGCAATCTGGGCGCGACGCCGACCTACTGGCCTAACAGCCGGGGCGAGTGGCTAGACCGGCCCGAGCTAAACGAGCCCCCACTGGCCATCGACGGCGCCGCCGCCCACTGGGATCACCGCGTCGACGACGACCACTATCAGCAGCCGGGCGACTTGTTCCGGTTGATGAGCGCCGCCCAGCGCCAGGCCCTGTTCGACAATACCGCCCGCTCGTTGGGCGGCGCCAGCGTCGACATTCAGCGGCGCCACATCACCAACTGCGCCAAGGCCGACCCGCTGTACGGCGAAGGCGTGGCGCGGGCCCTGGCCCAACTGGCGGCGGGGCGCTAGGCGGCCGGCTCAGGCTCGGCGCTTGAGGCGGGCCCAGACCACGACGGCCAATGGGGCCGCCAGGCCGACCCACGAGATCCAGTCGTTCAGGCCATCGCCAAGCAGGGCGGCGACCAGGCCCACCAGGCTGACGACGGCGATCGCGGCCGGAGCGGCCCAGACGCGACGGAAGGCGCTCATGACGCCTCTCCGCCGCGGCGCTTCGAAAGCCACAGATAGAGGCCGGTGACCAGGACGACGATGGTCACCACGTCCAGCAGCGCCCACAGGATCTTCAGTGGCAGGCCGCCATAGTCGCCGAAGTGCAACGGCTGCGACAGCAGCAGGGCCTGGGCGTACCAGGGCATCCGGCGCATGGCGGTCAGTTGGCCGGTCTCGGCGTCGATCAGGGCCGGGGTCAGGAGGCGTTCGGTGGCCGGCGTCTCGCCCTGCATGAAGACGGCATAGTGGTGGTTGCTGGAGAACGATCCACCGGGGAAGGCCACGAACCGCACCCGCATGCCCGGCGCGGCCGCTTGAGCCGTGGCCACGGCCTCGCCGATCGAGCTCAGATGGGGCGGCGCGGGCTTGCCCTTGTAGGGCGCGGTCATGGCGGCCAGCTCGTTGGCCTTCCAGACCTGGATGATCGGCTCCGACAGCGTGTTGATCACCCCGGTCAGGCCCACGACGATGACCCAGGCCGCCGTCACCACGCCCAGCAGGTTGTGATAGTCCAGCCACTTCAGCCGGGTCGAGCGCGAGGCTCGAACCGTACCGAAGTCGAGCTTGCGCATGAAGGGCGGATAGACGACCAGGCCCGAGACGATGGCCGCCGTGAACAGCAGGCCCATGAAGCCCAGGAACAGCAAGCCCGGCAGCCCTAGGAACATGTCCTTGTGGATGCGCAGGATGACGTCCATGACGCCACCCGCCGCGCCGCTGGGGGCGATGATCTTGCCGGTGGTCTGGTCGACCGGCGCGAAGTGCATCTGGGTCTCGGATGCGTCGGGACGCGGACCGCTGGTGACGTTCACCACCGGCCGGTCTATGTCGAAGCTCATGAACAGGCCGACCTCGCCGGGACGGGCCCTCAGCGCGGTGTCGAGCACTTCGTCCAGGGTCGAGAGGCGCTGACCCGGCGCGGCGACGATCTTGGGCTCGTGGTTCAGGGCGCCGTCGATCTCATCGTGGAAGACCAGCGGCAGGCCGGTCAGACACAGCATCAGCAGGAACGCCGTGCAGATCAGGCTGGTCCACTTGTGGACCAGCGTCCAGGCACGGACGGTGTTGCGCGTCATCGACGAGAACTCGGGCGAATGAGAAGCGTTCGCGTAGCGGTTCCCGTGACGCTGGACAAGGTGTGAGCTGGCCGGGACCGCCCGTACCTTGGAAGTCGAAGCCAGGATCCTTGCGCGACTCGCCGGTTCCGAAGGCCCAGGCCAGCCCCACCCGAACCCAGCGAGCGTCGACATCGCGGACGACGAGGCTCTGTAATGCGACGAAAGCCTACTTATGGCCGCTCAACTCGGCGCCGGCGTCCTTGTCGAAGCGGCGGTTCCAGATCGTCGCCGAGGCCGAGATCGCCGTGACGACCAGGAAGGCCACGGTGAAGTCCGCCAGCCGCGGCGTCGCTTGACCGCCGGCCAGCATGCCGACATGCAGCGCGGCGGCCCCGACGCAGATTCCCATCGACAGCATCAGCTGCTGGAAGGTGGAATAGAAGCTGGTCGCCGCGCTCATCCGATCGGACGGGATCTCGTCATAGGCGATGGTGTTGTAGGCGGTGAACTGGAACGACATGCAGAAACCGCTGGCCATCAATGTAAGAAAGATCAGCGGCGTCGGCCAACTGGGCCGGAAGAAGCCGCAGGCCGCGTAACCGACGCTGGCGGCCAGGCCCGCGACGACCATGCTGTCGCGGAAGCCGAACCGGCGCAGCAGGCGCGGGGCCAGACTCTTCATGGCCAGCGAGCCGATCGCGCCGGCGATGGTGATGGTCCCGCTGACCGCCGCGCTCATGCCAAAGCCCAGCTGCAGCATCAGCGGCAGCAGGAACGGCTGGGCGCCTTGCGTGATCCGGGTCAGCGAGCCGCCGATCACCGACAGTCGGAACGAGTTCACCCGCATCAGGCTCAGGTCGAGGATCGGCGCTTCCCGCTTGCGGGCGTGGCGGATGTAGAGGGCGCCGGAGGTCACGCCGATGGCGATCAGCATCAGGGCGTTGGTCAGCTCGCCGCCGCGGCTGGTCATCTCGAAGCCGAACAGCAGGCAGCCCAGCGACACGCCCGACAGCACAAAGCCCATCACGTCGGCGCGGGCAGGCACGTCGGCGCGCACCTCGTCGATGAACAGGGTGACCAGGACGATGCCCAACAGGCCGATCGGGATGTTCAGGTAGAAGATCCAGCGCCAGTCCAGATAGGTGACGATGAAGCCGCCGATCGGCGGGCCGATGATTGGGCCGATCAGGGCCGGCATGATCAGCCACGAGGTCGCCGAGACCATGTCCTGCTTGGCCACCGAGCGCAGCAGGACCAGGCGGCCGATCGGGATCATCATCGCCCCGCCCATGCCCTGCAGGAAGCGGGCGAGGATCAGGAACGGCAGGTTGGTCGCCTGGCCGCACAGCACCGAGCCGGCGACGAAGATGACGATGGCCAGGCGGAAGACGGTCTTGGCCCCGAAGCGGTCGGCGAGGCGGCCGCTGGCGGGGATGAAGATGGCCAGCGCCAGCAGATAGGCGGTCAAGGCCGAACTGAGGCTGGGGGCGGGGACGCCGAAGTCTCGCGCCATGGTCGGCAGGGCCGTCGCCAGCACGGTGGCGTCCATCTGCTCCATGAACAGCGCGCAGGCGATGATCATCGCCACGACGCGGTAGTCGCGAGGCCTGTGATGGTGGTCGACGCCCGAGGGCGAGGGGGGCGGCGCCTCGGGGGAGACGGTCACGCCGTTGGCGGCCGGAACGATGCCGTCGCGGATTTCGGAATTGATCGACGCCAGGCCACGCCGGCGTAGCCTCACCATGCGAACAACGTGCTAGCGAACAGGGACATGCGAACTCGACGAGCTGCGGCGTTCCTTCCCTGGCGCACAGATAGGCGCTCCGCACGCGGAGGGCCATCCCTCAACCGGCCGAGCGCGTCGGTCCCCACATTCCGATCGATCACTCGCGCTTGAGGCGATCCTTCGGGCGCGAATCGTAGCCCTATGGAAAGCGCGAGCTTCCCTCATGGAAAAGGGCTCGACGAGACCCGATGTTAAAGAGGCCGACGGACGTCACCCAGCTTGACGGGCTGGTGCGCTACTCGCGTAGCGTCGCCCTGTCGCGCCTAGCCCTGGTCGCCGTCTTCGTCCTGCTGCTGATGAGCTTCACGCCCTGGACCATCGCCGTCCTGGGCGTTCTGGAGTTCGGCCTCTACCTCGCGCTGTTCATGGCCACCGAGCTGGCGTTGCGCCATCCGGACCCGGTGAAGGCGCACAAGCGCCTGGCCTTGCAATCCGACATCCTGATGTGCCTGCTGGTCACCAACGCCTGCTGGATCGCGGTGCAGGTGCGGCTCTACGAGGGGCCGCAGCCGCAGGTCGAGGCGGCGCTGCTGGCGATCTGCGTGCTGCTGTTCGCGGCCTTGCGGGTGCATCTGACCAAGGTCAGCTACGTGATCGGGGTGGTCCCGCCATCCCTGACCCTGGTCTGGATCGCGGTCGACTGGAGCCATCCCCTCAAGCTCGACCACTACACCCTGGCCATGATGCTGTTCGTGGCGGCGGTCCTGCTGGTGACCGGGCGTCAGCAGGCGACCGACCGGGCCCTGACCCGGACGGCGCGCGACCTGACTCGCAACAACGTCGCCTTGACCCAGGCCATGCACGAGACCAAGGCCGCCAACCGCGCCAAGAGCGAGCTGCTGGCCGTGGCCAGCCACGAGATCCGCACGCCGCTGAACGCCATCCTGGGCTTTGCTCGCTCGCTGAGAGGAGAGCCGCTGTCGCCGCGCCAGGCCGAGCTGGCCGCCGGGGTGGTCGAGGGCGGCGAGCAACTGAATCGCCTGCTGGATAGCATCTTGGACTTGGCCCGCGCCGATCCGCTGCGCGCCAAGCTCGACATCGTGCCGGTGGATCTGAGGACCCTGGCGCGCTCGGTGGTGCGTGTCTGGAGCAGCCACGCCCGAGCGCTCGGGGTGTCGCTGACCCTGGAGGACGCCGACCCGACCCTATCGTTCCAGGTGGTGGCCGACCTTGTCCGGCTGGAGCAGACCCTGGTCAACCTGGTCTCCAACGCCCTGGGCGCGGTCACGGCCGGTGGTCATGTCACCTTGCGCCTGGCCGGCGTCATTCAGGGCCGCCAACTGCGGGTGTTGGTCGAGGTGGCCGACACCGGCCCGCCGATCCCCGTCGACGAGCGGCTGAAGGTCTTCGAGGCTTGGGACCAGACCGAACGGGGCCGGCTGCAGGGCGGCACGGGCATGGGGCTGAAGATCTGCGCCCAGAACCTGGCCCTGATGGGCGGCGAAATCGCCGTCGATCCGCCCACGGCCACGTTGGGCGGGACGGGCGGCGCGGTCTTCTGGTTCGCTTTCACCGCGCCGATCCATCGTCCTGGGCCCGCGCCGGCCGCGCGCGAGAAGGGCGAGGTCGGCGAGATCCGGGTGTTGGCGGCCGAGGACAACGCCGCCAACCGTCGCGTGCTGGCGCTGGCGCTGGAAAGCGCGCCGGTCTCCCTGACCTTCGCCGAGGATGGGGCGCTGGCGCTGGACCTCTGGCGGACCGGGGCCTTCGACCTGATCCTGATGGACGTCAACATGCCGGTGCTCGGCGGGCGTGACGCGGTGCGCGAGATCCGCCGCGCCGAGCATGTCGGGACACGCATTCCGATCTGGATGCTGACCGCCAACGTTTTTCCCGAGGACGTCGCCCGCTATCGCCAGGACGGGGCGGACGGGGTGTTGCGCAAGCCGCTGGACGTGGCCGCCCTGTACGCCCTGCTGGCCGACATCGCGCAGGCGCGGTTCGCCGCCACCTGAACGACGGCTTGCCTGAATTGTACGATAAATGCTAATCGCTCCGCGGCGGCGCGCCTCGATGCGCCCGTGACGGAGGAAACATGTCTAACGCCCGCACCTCGCTGATCGCTCTGTCGCTGGCCGCCTTGCTGGGGTCGCCGGCGCACGCGGCTCCCCAGACCTATCTCGGCGTCGACATCTCCTACGCCAACGAGATGGAGGACTGCGGGGCGCTCTATCGCGCGGGCGGCAAGACGGTCGAGCCCTACGCCTTCTTCAAGTCGGCCGGGGCCAATGTGGCGCGGATCAGGATCTGGAAC
This sequence comes from Caulobacter sp. ALps2, assembly GCF_058681635.1. Classification (NCBI taxonomy): domain Bacteria; kingdom Pseudomonadati; phylum Pseudomonadota; class Alphaproteobacteria; order Caulobacterales; family Caulobacteraceae; genus Caulobacter; species Caulobacter sp. ALps2. The sequence continues at coordinate 222,694 of NZ_CM178743.1, read as the reverse complement.
GATCCCGACTGGACGCCCTATTCGAACCTGAAGGATGTGAAGCGCAGCATCGCCAAGGCTCGCGAGGCTGGCCTTCAGGTGCTGCTGGACTTCCATTATTCCGACGACTGGGCCGATGGCGACAAGCAGATCGCGCCCAAGGCCTGGGCCAGGCTGTCGACGCCGGAGCAGGCCAAGGCCCTGTACGCCTTCACCCACGACACCCTCGCCGAGCTGGACCGCGAGGGGCTGATGCCCGACCTGGTCCAGGTGGGCAACGAGACCAATGGCGAGATCGTCTCCAGCCTGGCCAAGGCCAAGGAGCCGATCCACTGGGAGCGCAACGCCCTGCTGTTCAACGCCGGCATCAAGGCCGTGCGCGACGCTGGGGCGACCTCGAAGATCAAGCCGCGCGTGATGCTGCACATCGCCCAGCCCGAGAACGTCGAACCCTGGTTCGCGGCGGCCGAGAAGGCGGGTGTCACCGATTTCGACCTGATCGGGATCAGCTATTACAGCAAGTGGTCCAAGCGCTCGATGGCGCAGCTGGGCGAGACCATCAACCGCCTGCGCCACCTCTACGCGGCCGATGTGCTGGTGGTCGAGACGGCCTATCCGTTCACCAATGACGGCGCCGACGCCTCGCCCAATCTGCTGGGGGCCGACTCCCTGATCGCCGGCTATCCGGCCACCCCGGCCGGGCAGAAGAAATACCTGACCGACCTGACCCAACTGGTCTACGCCAACGGCGGGGTAGGGGTCGTCTATTGGGAGCCGGCTTGGCTCTCCACCCAGTGCAAGACGCGCTGGGGCACGGGCTCCAATTGGGAGAACGCGGCCCTGTTCGACTTCAAGGGCCAAGCGCTGGAAGGCGTCGACTGGTTGACCGCGCCCTATGTCATGCCGGTCGAGGTGACCTTCCGCGTCAGCGCCCACGGCGAGGCTGCTCGGTTCATCGACGGCGACTTCCTGGGCGGGGTGGGACCGCGTCCGATGACGCTTGAGGACGGCGCCTGGACTTACCGCACCCGCCTCATGCCCGGGACCTCGGTGACCGCCGCCACGGCGACGCGGGCCGCCGCTGTCAGCGAGGCGCCGGCCAAGGCCGCGACGGTCGGAAAAGGCGCCAGCGTCATCCCGCTTGAATGACAGCGCTTGTCTGATGTGATTGTTATGATAAATGGGAGTTGCGACGCTTGAGCGCCGTAACAAGGCAGCCACGCCATAAAACGAAGCGCGGCGCTGTTTTCATCAGGGGGAAACACATGACCCGTCACGCCGTTCTGCTCGCCGCCGTCAGCGGCATCGCCCTGGCCTCGGTCGCCAGCGCCCATGCGCAGACCACTGAGCCCTCGCAGGTCGAAGAAGTCGTGGTCACCGGCGTGCGCAAGAGCCTGCGCGACGCCCTGGCCGTGAAGCAGGGCTCCGACAAGGTGGTCGAGGCCATCTCGGCCAAGGACATCGGCGTCCTGCCCGACGTCACGATCGCCGAGTCCATCGCCCGCCTGCCGGGCGTCAACGCCACTCGCGACCGGGGCAATGACAGCCAGGCCGTCGTGCGCGGCCTGGGCGCGCGCCTGGTGCTGGGCACGATCAACAACCGCGAGGTCGCTTCGTCCGAGCCCGACCGCAACGTGCGCTGGGAAATCTATCCGTCGGAAGTCGTCTCGGGCGTGCAGGTCTACAAGTCGCAGTCGGCCGACCTGATCGCCGGCGGCGTCGCGGCGACCATCAACATCTCGACGATCGATCCGCTGGACTATCGCGGCCCCGAGTTCGTGCTTCGCGCCGGCCCGGTGTTCTATGACGGCGGCAAGGACATCCCGAACTACAAGACGACCGGCTATCGCGGCTCGGGCTCGTGGGTCCACAAGATCAGCGACGACCTGGCCGTGGTCCTGGGCGTCACGACCCAGCGCCAGAAGAACGGCTATGGCTCGTTCACGGGCTGGGGCTACAATGATAGCAACGCCCGCCCGCCGGCCGGGGCCAGCGACTACAGCAGCGACCTGAACCGCGACGGCAAGGTCGACTACACGCCCTGGGGCGCGCAGATGTCGGCCAGCCGCATCGACCAGAAGCGCACCGGGATCTCGGGCGGCCTGCAGTTCAAGCCGACCGACCGTTTCGAGCTGAAGGCCGACGCCCTCTATTCCAAGATCAAGATCACCGAGGTCCAGGACCAGACCGTCTGGGGCGCCAACAACTGGGGCAACTGGAACATGGGCGATGGTTCCAACCTGGGTTGGAACGACGGTGTCTATAACGCCCCCGGCGCGTCCTACACCCTGATCAACAACGCCGTCGTGGCTGCTCGCCTGCCGTTCAGCTCGGTGCAGACCGTGCTGGCCAAGTACAGCGAGGACAAGGACCTGTTCGCCGGCGGCCTGAACGGCAAGTGGACCGGCGACCAGTGGACCGTCACCGCCGACGCCTCCTACTCCAAGGCCAAGCGGACCAACACCTGGAAGGCCGTGCGCTTCGAGGCATGGCCGGACTGGACCACCTTCGACTGGCGCGCCGGCGTGACACCGACCATCACCACCAGCCAGGAAAGCATCAGCCTCGGCCAGACGGCCGACCTGGCCGGTTCGCACGACGGCCCCGAGCGCCTGAACGACGAGCTGAAAGCCGCCGCCCTGGACTTCGCCCGCGACTTCGGCGGCGACAGCGTCTTCAAGGGCGTACAGTTCGGCGTCCGCGCCTCGGACCGCACCAAGGACCATGTCAGCTTCAGCTTCGCCCCGAGCGCCACCGGCGCGACGGTGCCGGCCAGCCTGCTGACGGCCTACAAGCTCAGCGACGGCGCCAATGTCCCGGCCCTGCTGACCGGTGACATCGACAAGATCGCGGCGGTCGCCTATGGCGCCAACGCCTTCGACGTCTCCAAGGCGACCGAGGAACTGGCCGAGCGCTGGGCGGTCAACGAGAAGGTCTATGAAGGCTTCGCCAAGCTGAACTTCGCCGGCGACGGCGTGGGCGGTTCGTGGGTCACCGGCAATGTCGGCGCTCGTCTGGTCCACACCAAGACCAGCAGCGACGGCCAGCAGCAGGACACCGCCAGCGTCTTCAAGGCCGTCACGGTCGACAACGAATATACCGACCTCTTACCCTCGGCGAACGCCAAGCTGGACTTCGGCGACGGCAAGCTGCTCCGACTGGGCGTGGCCAAGGTCATCGCTCGTCCGCCGCTGGACGAGCTGCGCGCCAGCCGCACCCTGGCCAACTGGTCGCCGTGGACCGGCAGCGCCGGCAATCCCAAGCTGAAGCCGTTCGAGGCCATTCAATTCGACGCCTCGGCCGAATACTACTTCCGCCCGGAAGCCCTGGTGGCGCTGTCGTACTACTACAAGGCCGTCGACAGCTATATCGGCTGGAAGCAGACCCCGGCCACGTTCAACGGCCAGACCTATACGGTCGCGAGCCCGGCCAACGGCGGCAGCGGCCACATCCAGGGCGCGGAGCTGACCTTCCAGACGCCGTTCTTCTTCCTGCCGGGCCCGCTCAGCAAGTTCGGCATCTATTCGAACTACGCCTATGTGGAATCGAACCTGAAGGAGTTCTCGCCGGCCAATAATCCGCTGCGGATGACGGGCCTGGCCAAGAACACCGCCACGGTGGACCTCTGGTATTCCAACGCTGGCTTCGAGGCGCGGCTGGGCTGGAAGTACCACTCGCCGATGACCGTCATCTACGGCTGGAACGGTTCGGACCTGCAGACCCTGGAGACCGAGAAGACCCTCGACTTCAGCTCGTCCTACCAGGTCAACGAGCGCATCGGCGTCCGCTTCCAGGTCAACAACCTGACCAACCAGGAACTGCGGATGTACCGCGACAACGATCCCAACCGGATCGGTCGTTACGACAGCTACGGCCGTCGTTTCCTCGTCGACGTGACGCTGAAGTTCTAGTCCGTCTACCCTCCAAACTCTGCGCTGGGAGGAAGCCGCGGCTTCCTCCCTCTTTTTCGTGAGAGGACACCCCATGGCCCAGATCAACCGGCGCCAGGCCCTGGCGGCAGCGACGGGCGCGGCGCTCCTGGCCAAGGCCGCGGCGGCCAGCGCCCAGGTCGCGCCGGTCGCGGCCGTGGATCTGGGCCCGCGCGAGCGGACGTCGCTGGACTTCGACTGGCGTTTCGCCTTGGGCCATGCCTCCGATCCGGCCAAGGACTTCGGCTTCGGCGCCAATCAGCGCACCTTCGCCAAGGCCGGGGCCAGCGCGCCGTCGTGGTGGGTAGCCGCCGCCGCGCAGAAGGACTTCGACGACAGCGCCTGGAAGCCGGTGACCCTGCCGCATGACTGGGCCGTGGAGCTGCCGTTCGCCAACAACCTCGACTACAGGCCCTCGGGCAAGCCGGACGACGAGGACCTGCGCGCCGCCCATGGCTACAAGGCGCTGGGCCGCGAGTTTCCGGAGACCAGCGTCGGCTGGTACCGCAAGCGTTTTTCCCTGCCGGCCAGCGATGCTGGAAAAAGGATGTCGATCGAGTTCGACGGCGCCTTCCGCGACGCCCTGGTCATCGTCAACGGCTACATCCTGGCGCGCGAGGACAGCGGCTATAGCCCGTTCCGCATCGACATCACCGACATCGCCAATGTCGGCGGCGAAAACTGGCTGACCGTGCGGGTCGACGCCAGCCTGGGCGAGGGCTGGTTCTACGAAGGGGCGGGGCTCTATCGCCATGTCTGGCTGGTCAAGACCGCGCCGGTGCACGTGCCTCAGTGGGGCGTCTTCGTCCGCGCCAAGGTCGACGGCACGCTCCAGATCGACACCGACTTGGTCAACGAGGGCGACACGGCGCAGGCCTTCGAGGTGTCGCATGCGGTGCTGGACGCGACCGGCAAGCCGGTCCTGACCGTGGCCCCCGCCGCCGATCGCATCCCGGCCTGGGAGCGCCAGAGCCTGTCCCAGACCGTGACCCTGGCCAATCCGGTGCTGTGGTCGCTGGAGGTCCCGCACCTCTACACGCTCATCACCGAGACCAAGGTCGGCGGGGCCGTGGTCGATCGCTTCATCACCCGTTTCGGTGTCCGTTCGGTCCGTTTCGACGGGCAGCAGGGCTTCTTCCTGAACGACAAGCCGGTGAAGCTGAAGGGCAGCTGCAACCACCAGGACCATGCCGGCGTCGGGGCGGCGATCCCGGACGCCCTGCAGGTCTGGCGACTGGAGCAGCTGAAGTCGATGGGCTGCAACGCCTATCGCGCCTCGCACAATCCGCCGACGCCGGAGCTTCTGGACGCCTGCGACCGCCTGGGCATCCTCGTGATCGACGAGACCCGCCGGATGTCCAGCGACCCGACCTCGCTGGACGAGCTGGAGCGCCTGGTCCGCCGCGACCGCAACCACCCGTCGGTGATCCTGTGGTCGATCGGCAACGAGGAGCCACAGCAGGCCACCGCGCGCGGGATCAAGGTCGCCAAGACCATGAAGCGCCTGGTCAATCGCCTGGACCCCTCGCGCCTGGTGACGGCGGCGATGGACAACGGCTTCGGCGAAGGGATCAGCACGGTCATCGACGTGCAGGGCTTCAACTATCGCCACGAGAAGATGGACGACTTCCACGCGCGCTTCCCCGCCATGCCGATCATCGGCAGCGAGAGCGCCAGCGTGGTGACGACGCGCGGCGAATACGTCCGCGACGAGGCCAAGAGCTTTGTCCCGGCCTATGACACGGACCACCCCTGGTGGGCGACGACGGCCGAGAAGTGGTGGAGCCACGCGGCCGACCGGCCGTGGATGGCGGGCGGCTTCATCTGGACTGGCTTCGACTATCGGGGCGAGCCGACGCCGTTCAACCGCTGGCCCAGCGTCAGCTCGCACTTCGGCGCGTTCGACACCTGCGGCTTCCCGAAGGACAACTACTTCTACTACCGCGCCTGGTGGCGGGCCGAGCCGTTGCTGCACCTGTTGCCGCACTGGAACTGGGAGGGCCGCGAGGGGCGGCCGGTGGCGGTGTGGGCGCACAGCAATTGCGACAAGGTCGAGCTGTTTCTGAACGGCGAGAGCCAGGGCGTGCTTGACGTGAAGGCCAACCACCACGTCGAGTGGTCCGTGCCCTACGCGCCGGGCGTCATCGAGGCTCACGGCTACAAGAACGGCAAGGTCATCCTGCGGGCCCGTCGCGAGACGGCCGGGGCGCCAGCCGCCCTGCGCCTGACCACCGACCGCGCGAAGTTGAAGGCCGACGGCCAGGACGTGGCGATCCTCAAGGTCGAGGTGCTGGACGCAAGGGGGCGCGTTGTCCCGCGCGCCGACACTTCGGTGCGCTTCGAGCTGTCGGGCGCGGCGGACGTGATCGGGGTCGGCAACGGCGATCCGACCAGTCACGAGCCTGACGTCGCCAGCCAGCGTAAGGCCTTCAACGGTCTGGTCCAGGCCATCGTCCGGACCCGGCGAAATCAGCCGGGGCGGGCGAGGGTGGTCGCGGTCGCCGACGGGCTGAAGAGCGCCAGCATCGATCTCGATCTCGGCTGACGCGCCGCACACTTTCCCGAAAACTGATGCACGCATGGGAGGCGGCGGTTGGCGCGAAGCTGGCCGCCGTCGTGCGTTTGTTTCATGGGAAACCGGTTTCCCCTGCGAAATATAACGCAACCTCGGGGCGATCGAGGGAATGTGGCGCCTTTGCGGCAGTGCAGCAGCGCCCTCTGAAATCGGACCATTTGTAGTAGAAATCGGCCCAAAATAGCCCGCAAAAAAGACTGCTAGCGCTGTCAATTGGCCATTGCGGCGATCGGAGACCGATGTTACCGCTAACTAGTCTCTCGTGCTTTGGTTGTTCACCGTGTGCGGGAACGGGAAGAGCGGTCGGGAAATGCTTCCGGCTCGTAACAATAAACATCGCCCCACAGAGGGCTTTTATTAGGGGGAACGGCTATGAAGCGGCTTCGTCGCTTGCACGCGTCTGCCTCTTGCGTCGCCATCACGGCGGCCATGTTCGCCAGCCCGGTGCTGGCCCAGCAGGCAACTGACACCACCGTGGACGAGATCGTCGTCACGGGCATCCGCGCTTCGCTCGAACGGTCGATCGAGATCAAGCGCAACAACAGCGGCGTCGTCGACGCCATCTCCGCCGAAGACATCGGCAAGTTCCCGGACACCAACCTCGCCGAGTCCCTGCAGCGGATCACCGGTGTGTCGATCGACCGGACCAACGGTGAAGGCTCCCAGGTCACGGTCCGCGGCTTCGGCGGCGGCTTCAACCTGGTGACCTTGAACGGTCGCACCATGCCGACGGCCAATGTCGCGACGGTCGGCGGCGACCAGTCGACGGACTTCGCGGGCGGCACCAGCCGTTCGTTCGACTTCTCGAACCTGGCCTCGGAAGGCGTGACCACCCTGGAGGTCTACAAGACCGGCCGCGCGGCGATCCCCTCGGGCGGCATCGGCGCGACGATCAACGTCAAGACCCGCCACCCGCTGGAAGCGCGCGAGCATGGCCTGACCGGCAGCATCGGGGTCAAGGGCGTCTATGACCAGAGCATGTCCAAGAAGCTCGAGGACACCTCGAAGTACACGCCGGAAGTCTCTGGCCTGCTGAATTACCTCGACGAGAGCGAGAAGTTCGGCGTCGCGCTGTTCGGCAGCTATCAGAAGCGCAACTTCACCAGCCGTTCAGTCACGTCAAACGACTGGAACATCCGCACCTTCGCCGAGTTCAACAACCCGGCCAATGGCTTCGTCCGCGCCGGCGGCGCGACCCAGATCACCAACGCGCCCTCGAACGCGAACACTCTGGTCGCCATCCCCAACGATAGCCGCTACCACTTCTCGCAAGGCCAGCGCGAGCGGGTGAACGGTCAGCTGACCGCTCAATTCCGCCCGACCGAAAGCCTGACGATCACGGCCGACGCCCTGTACGCCGAGAACAAGTCGTACGAGCGCCGCAACGACAGCACCAACTGGTTCAACCGTCCGTTCGACCGCGTCACCTTCGACAACAACCCGGTCGTGGCCACCGCGGTCCTGCTTCAGGAAAACCTGAGCGGCACCAAGGACATGGGCTTCGAGCAGCAGTATCGCGCCAACACCGACTCGCTGAAGTCGTATGGCCTGAACGCCGCCTGGGACCTGACGGACCGTTTCCGCGTCAATATCGACGGCCACATCTCGAAGTCGGATTCCAAGCCGGGCGCGCCGAACGGCACCAGCTCGACCATGGTTTCGATCGGCGCGCCGATCGTGACGTCGCACTCGGTCGACTATAGTGGCAAGGTTCCAGTCCAGTCGTTCACGATCAACGACGCCGCCCCGCGCGGCAACGCCAATGGCCAACTGGACGTCGGCGACCTGGGCAGCCAGGTGGGCCGCACCTCGGCCCAGCGGCAGGAGCAGCAGGTCAAGGAAGCCCGCATCGACTTCACCTGGGACCTGGACGACAACGGCAGCCGCCTGGACTTCGGGGCCGACTACCGCACCTCGAAGATGACCCAGTCGTCGCTCAACACCGAACAAGACCTGGGCTCGTGGGGCATTTCCAACCCGGGTGACGTCCAGCAATACGCCGGCAGCCTGGTCAAGGCCTTCTGCATGGCCTGCCGCTTCAGCGAGTTCGACCTGAAGCAGACCGGTCCCGGCCTGACGTCGTTCCGCGCCGACGCGGTCGACCTGCTGAACGCCCTGTCGCCGGTCTATACGGCGCGCGGCAACCCCGTGCGGGTGACCGGCCAGAACAACAACCGCGTCGACGAAGACATCGCCGCGGCCTATGGCCAGCTGACCTGGAAATCGGAACTGGCCGGCATGCCCGCCACTCTGGTCACGGGCGTCCGCTACGAGCAGACCAAGGTCACCTCGGTCTCGGCGGTGCGTACGCCGACGGCCATCGTCTGGACGTCGGACAACGACTTCCGCATCGACACGGCGGCGACCTATTCGCCGCTGTCGGGCAAGGGCAAGTACAACAACCTGCTGCCCTCGCTGGACTTCCAGGTCGATCTTCGCGACGACGTGGTGGGTCGCTTCTCGTTCAGCCGCACCATCGCGCGGCCGGACTTCGGCAACCTGTTCGCCGCCCAGACCGCGGGCCAGCCGAACCGTCCGATCGCCAACGGGGCTATCCCGCTCGGCACCTCGGGCAACCCGGACCTGGAACCGCTGATCTCGGACAACTTCGACGTCTCGCTGGAGTGGTACTACAAGCCCAGCAGCTTCATCACGGCCGGCTTCTTCGAGAAGCGCGTGAACAACTTCGTCGGCACCGGCACGGTGATGCAGAACCTGTTTGGTCTGCGTGACGTGACCTCGGGCCAGGCGGGCACGCGGTCGGGCACGGCGGCGTCTCTGCTGTCGGGTATCGGCGCCAGCCAGACCGACGTGAACCTGTTCACGATGACGGCTCTGCTGCAACAAAACGGCGGTTCGTCGGCGGCGGCCACGGCTCAGTTCCAAGCCAACCGCGGCGCGGGCGGAGACTTGAACCAGGCCTTCGTGGACACCATCCTGGCGGCGGTCGACATTACGCCGAACAGCACCGATCCGCTGTTCAACTTCCAGGTCTCGCGTCCGATCAACAACCGGACCGGCAAGATCCACGGCTTCGAAATCGCGGCGCAGCACTTCTTCGGCGACACCGGCTTTGGTGTGTCGGGGGCCTATACGATGGTGCGCGGCGACGTCGACTTCGACAACGGCGCCCCGTCGGGCCAGGACCAGTTCGCTCTGCTGGGTCTGTCCGACACGGCGAACGCGACCCTGATCTACGACAAGTACGGGATCTCGGCGCGGGTCGCCTACAACTGGCGTGACCGCTTCCTGCAAGCCACCAACCGCGGTGGCGCGCGTAACCCGGTCTATGTCGCCCCGTTCGGCCAGCTGGACATCAACATCAGCTACGACATCACGCCGAAGCTGGCGGTCTCTCTGGAAGGTATCAACCTCACCAAGGAAAGCCTGCGCACCTACGGCCGCGATCCGAACCAGCTGTGGTTCGCTCAAGAGTTGGACCGGCGCTTCCTCCTCGGCGCCCGCTACCGCTTCTAGGACCGGAAGTCTCCTAGTTGTGGAGGAGGGACCGTCGCGCTTGCGGCGGTCCCTTTCTTCCTTTGAAGTGCGTTGCTTGGCGTGAGTGGGGCGAACATGAACCGAGTGCTTCTGAACAATGTCGACCACGCCGACCTGCGCGTGATCGCCGGCCACGGCGTCGCCTATGGCGATGCGATCAACCAGACCCTGGTGCTACCCACCGAGTTCGAGGCGGTGCAGCGCGAATATCCCATTCTGATCCGCAAGGACGCGACGGGCGCCTACCAGGCCGTGGCCCTGCTGGGCCTGGACCGTGACGAGAACCTGTTCCTGGACGAGACCGGCTGGAACGCTCGTTACGTCCCCGCCGTCCAGCGGCGCGGCCCGTTCTCGATCGCCCTGCAACGCGACGAGCCGGGCGCCGAGCCCCGGCCGATGATCCATGTCGACCTGGACCACCCGCGCGTCAGCCGCGATGAGGGCGAGCGCCTGTTCCTCCCGGCCGGCGGCAACTCGCCTTACCTGCAAGGCGTCAACCTGGCCCTGGGCCAGATCCACGACGGCCTGGAGGTCGCCGGGCCGATGTTCGCGTTCTTCGAGGAACTGGGCCTGATCGAGCCGATCGACATCGAGATCAAGCTGGACGACCAGACCAGCTACGACCTGCCGGACGTCTTCACCCTGGCGCCCGACCGCCTGGCCGCCGTGACCGGCGAGGATCTGGAGCGGCTGCACCAATCGGGCCTGCTGCGCGCGGCCCATTGGATCATCTCGTCGATGGGCAATATCGAGGAACTGGTCGCCCGCAAGACCCAACGCCGGGCCAGCTTGGCATGACCGCGATCACCGCCCGCGGGACGCTGGAGGCCAGGGTGGCGACGCCGGGCGAGATCCCGTTCGAGGCGGTGCTGGCCGGCCAGACCCCCATGCTGTTCAAGGGGCTGGCGCGTGACTGGCCGCTGGTCCGGGCGGGGCTCCAGTCCGGCCAGGCGGCCCGCGACTACATTCGCGCCCACGATCGGGGAGGCCGGGTGGTCGGCTTTACCGGCGATCCGTCGATTGGTGGCCGCTTCTTCTACGACGACACCCGCACGGCCATGAACTTCAAGGCCGAGCGCGCGCCGCTGGAGACCTTCCTCCAGCGCCTGGAAGAGGTCGAGGGGCGCAACGACGCGCCGGCGGTCTATGTCGGCTCGGCCGACCTGGACGCCTATTTCCCCGACCTGAAGGCCGCCAACGACCTGGGCCTGGGACCGGAAGTCTTCGGGGCCGAGCCGCCGATGGCCGGGATCTGGATCGGCAACCGCACGACGGCGGCCGCCCATTATGACATGTCCAACAACATCGCCGTCTGCGCCGTGGGCCGGCGGCGCTTCACCCTGTTCCCGCCCGACCAGGTGGCCAACCTTTATCCGGGTCCGCTGGAACCGACGCCCGGCGGCCAGGTGGTCAGCCTGGTCGACTTCCAGAACCCCGACTTCGAGGCCCATCCCGGCTTCCGCGAGGCCCAGGCCTCGGCCCAGGTGGCCGAGATGGAGCCCGGCGACGTGCTGGTCTACCCGGCGCTGTGGTGGCACCAGGTCGAGGCGCTGGAGCCGTTCAACGTGCTGGTGAACTACTGGTGGAACAGCGCGCCGGTTCATGCCGACTCGCCGATGAACACCCTGCTGCACGGCCTGCTCAGCCTGCGCGACCGGCCCGAGTACGAAAGGCGGGGCTGGAAGGCCCTGTTCGACTATTACGTCTTCGGCCCCGCCGACCGCGCCAGGGCGCACATGCCCGAGGCCGCGCGAGGTCCGTTGGGTCCGATGGACGCGATGAAGGCCAGGCGGCTGCGGGCTTATCTGCTCGACCGACTGAACCGATAACGACAAAGGGGAGGGGCGTCATGACACAACAGACGATCCGCAAGGTGGTGATCGCGGGCGGCGGCACCGCTGGCTGGATGGCCGCCGCGGCCATGGCGCGGCAGCTGGGTCCGCTGCTGGAGATCACCCTGGTCGAGTCCGAGGACATCGGCACGGTCGGGGTCGGCGAGTCGACCATCCCCACGGCCCGCACCTTCAACGCTCTGCTCTGCATCGATGAGGCCGAGTTCATGCGCGCCACCCAGGCGACCTTCAAGCTCGGCATCTCGTTCGAACACTGGGGCGAGATCGGCGACCGCTACATCCACTCGTTCGGCCAGGTCGGGAAATCCACCTGGATGGGCGGTTTCCATCACTTCTGGCTGCAGGCCCGCGAGCAGGGCTTCGGCGGCGACCTGGGCGACTATTGCCTGGAACTGAAGGCGGCCGAACAGAACAGGTTCTTCACCGGCGAGCAGAGCCCGCTGAACTACGCCTACCACCTGGACGCCGGCCTCTATGGCCGCTTCCTGCGCGGCATGGCCGAGGCTGACGGCGTGCGCCGCGTCGAGGGGAAGATCGCCAGCGTCCGCCAGCGCGGCGAGGATGGCCATGTCGACGCCCTGATCATGGAAAATGGCGACGTCGTCGAAGGCGACCTCTTCATCGACTGCACCGGCTTCCGGGGCCTGCTGATCGAGCAGACCCTGAAGGCGGGCTTCGAGGATTGGGGGCATTGGCTGCCGACCAACAGCGCCCTGGCCGTCCAGACCCGCTCGACCGAACCGGCCGTGCCCTATACCCGCGCCATCGCCCACAAGGCCGGCTGGCGCTGGAAGATCCCGCTGCAACACCGGGTGGGTAATGGCCTCGTCTATTGCAGCGACGACATGTCGGACGACGAGGCCCGCGACATGCTGACGGGCGAGATCGAGGGCGAGACCCTGATCGAACCGCGCCTGATCCGTTATCGCACCGGCCGCCGTCGCAAGACCTGGGACAAGAACGTCGTGGCGATAGGCCTGGCCAGCGGCTTCGTCGAGCCCCTGGAATCGACCTCGATCCACCTGATCATGGTCGGCATGACCCGGCTGATGAAGCTGTTCCCGTTCGGCGGGATCAGCCAGGCCGCCGTCGATCACTACAACCGCCAGGCCGACGACGAGCTGGAGAAGATCCGCGACTTCATCATCCTGCACTACAAGGCGACCGAGCGGACCGACAGCCCGTTCTGGGACCGTGTGCGGACGATGGAGATCCCCGACAGCCTGGCGCACCGGATCGCGCTGTTCCGGGAAAGCGCCCAGGTCTACCAGGCGCCGGGAGAGCTGTTCCAGACCGACTCCTGGCTACAGGTGCTGCTGGGCCAGCGCGTGGAACCCCAGACCTATCACCACATGGGCCGGCTGATGCCGCCGCAGCAGCTGAAACAGGCCTTGGACGACCTGAAGCGCAACATCGCGGGCGTGCTGCCGCGCCTGCCGCAGCACCAGGCCTTCCTGGACAGCTACTGCGCGCCGGCGGTCAGCAAGAGCGCTTAAGACTCGATCGGCGCGAACAGCTTTTGCAGCGTCGCGCCGATCCGGGTCGTGGCTGGGTCGGTGTCGGACAGGCCCATGGCCTTCAGCGCGCCGCCCAGGCGATGGCCGACGGCCAGCAGGGGGCGGCCGGTGACCTGGGCCTGGGCCAGGCCCTCGATCGCGTCGGCGTAGCGGGCGGCGTTGAGGTTTTCCAGCGCCCAGGCGCGGGCGGCCTTGCCGGTCTCGCGGCGCAGGGCCTCGTCGGCGACCAGGCGCTCCAGGACCTCGCGCAGTTCCTCGACGACGATCTCACCGTCGATCTTGAACACCAGGTCGTCGGGCAGCTCGCCATAGAAGCCGGCGCGGGCCACCACGGTCGGGCGGCCACTCAGCATGCCTTCGCAGGCCGAGCCCGAGGCGCCTTCCAGGACAGGCTTGCGCAGGGCGACCATGATGTCGGCCTCGTCGAGGCGGCGATCCAGCGTCTCGTCGTCGACGGCGCCGTCGATGAGCAGGTTCTCGAAACCCACCTCGGCGGCGACGGCTTCCAGCTTGGCGCGCTCTTCGTCCGAAATCGGGCCGACCAGGCGATAGACGCAGGCCTTCAGGGCGTCGGAGCCGCCGATGGCGCGAATGGCGTCGGCCACGCGCTTGTTGGGGTTCATCACTCCGACGGTGGTGAGGGTCAGCTGGCTCTTAGCCTTGGGCGGGCCGGGCGGCGTCGTGCGGTCGGGGCAACACAGCGGCGTGACGGCCACTGGACCCTGGACGACGGCCTCCAGCTTGGGCGCGTAGAAGCGGGCGTGGGCCAGGGCGGCCTCGCAGCGACCGGCCAGCCACTCGGTCATCGGCAGATGCTTGGCGATCTCGCCCATGTCCAGCATCTGGCCCGAGCGGACGGCCACGGCGTGCGGCAGGGCCGCCTCGCCATAGGTCGCGACGATCTCGGCGTCGTGCCGGCGATAGTCCAGGCCGTTGTAGTGCAGCCAGCCCGAGAACAGGTTGTAGATATAGAAGTCGTGGAAGATCCCCAGGCACGGCGCCGCGTCCAGGATCGCGAACACGCCGGCGTGGAAGGGATAGTTGTCGCCGATATTGACGATGACGACGTCGAACTCGGTCCGCAGGCGCGCCAGATCATAACGGCGCCAGTGATGGACGGGCAGGCGGGTCGGATGCAGCGGCTCGGCCGCGTCGTCCTGGTCCTCACAGCGCAGGATCTCGACCTGGTGGCCGCGCGCGACCAGCGCCTTGGCGACCTCGGCGCTGACCCGGCCGATCGACGAACGCAGGACGAAGGGCGTCACCCAGCAGATCTTCATCGCTGTCGGTCCTAGCGCTTGAGCAGGCGCTTTTCGGCGTCGCCGCCGGCGCGTACGAAGGCGATGTTGGCCGAGACCACCTTGGCGGCGGCCTTGGCGCTGGTCGGCTCGGCCGCGCTGGTCGCCTCATCGATGATGTAGGCCTTGAAGCCGGCGTCGGCGAAGGCCTTGAACCACTGGGCGGGGGTCTGGCCGACGCGCTTGAGGTGCTCAGGGCCGAATTCGGCGACGATGGCCAGGTCGGGGTTCTTGGCGATCAGGCCCTGCATGCCGGCCAGCACGTCCAATTCGGCGCCCTCGACATCGATCTTGACCACGTCCATGCGCTTGGCCGGGGCGACGTCGTCCAGGCGGACCACCTCGACCTGGATCTCGCGCGAGCCTTCGGTCTCGGGCAGGGCGTACAGCGAGCTGTGGCCGATGATGTCGCTGACGTGGAAGGTCAGCTGGCCAGCCTTCTCGCCGACGGCCTGGTCGCGCACCTCGACCCAGGACAGGCCGTTGAGGTGGCGCATCTTCTCGAGGTTCGAGCGGGGCACAGCCTCGGGCTCGAAGGCGATGACCTTGCCGGTTGGTCCAGCGGACCATGCCATAACGAGCGTAAGCAGACCTATATTGGCGCCGACGTCGGCCACGACCATGCCGGGCTGGACCAGGCGGCGCAGCACGTCGCTGGTGCCGGGCTCCAGGCCCTTGCTGGTGGCGTTGGCCAGCATGGTGACGAAGGTCGGCAGGGCCGTAGGGGCCATGACGTAGCCGTCGCGCATGCGGATCGCGGTCGACTCGGCGTCGTAGTGGATCAGCGGCCGCTGCTTGATCTCCAGCTCGTCGAAACGCGGGCCGAAGATGCCGGGCAGGCTGGTGACGTCGCCGCGGATCTGGTGGCCCAGGCCCTCGATGCGGACGCCGGAGTCCTCGGCGCGGGCGCTGTGGCCTTCGATGCGCTGCAGCTGGGCCGATAGCGCCAGCGTGCTGGCCTGTTGTTGCTGCAGCAGCATGTGCAGCAGGGTCTGGGTCTGGTCCAGGCGGGCCTGGGTCGCGTTCAGGTCGGCGGACAGGCCGCGCAGATGCGCCTGCGCCTGGCGAAGCTCGTGCTCGACGCTGGCCTGCAGGTAGCGGCGCGCATAGTTGGCGACGGGGGATAGGACGGGACCCAGCAGGCGTCGCGCGAACGCGAAGCGGCGCTTCGGCGGCGGACCCACCGGTTCGGGACCCGGATTGGACGCGGCGTGCGAAGTCTCGGTGACGGGAGCGCGCATGGCGGAACTCATCGCCAGGTCCAGGCGTGCGGGTCTCAAGTCGGTCCTTCCCGGGCGCGGCTCCGAAAGAGCCGGCGCGCCCATCATCTGGCAACGTCCGAAGCGTCGAGCTCCGGACGTTTCGTCTAGACCAGATTCCCGTCGTTCAGGAAGGACGAATGATTGCCGACCAGGCTGATCGAGCCGCCGTCTTCGAAGTGGAACGTCATGCTGGTCAGGTGCGTGGCCGCGCCGGCGTCGTGCAGGATGCGCGCGTCGAACATCACGATGTCCACGCCATGCGTCATCACTTCGATCCCGCCGGTGTGAGCGATGAAGTAGTCGATGAACTGCTTGACCAGATCGGGCGGGACAAAGCCCGATGGCGGCGTCGTCGGCTCGGCTGGAGTCTGGATCGGAGGGGGGGTGGCCGGCTCGGAAGGCGTCGGCGTCACGGCGCCTTCGGTCGGCGTGGTCGGCGTCTCGGCGGCCGGCGGGGTGACCGTCGGCGCGTCCGGGGCGGTCGGCGCCGTGGGCGGCGTGACGTTGAAGTGGTCGCCCTTCGAAATCAGCTCGGCCAGGATGTCAGGCAGCTTGGCGACCTCGATCACCGAAATCTTCTGCGCGCCGGTTTCGCCCGCGAGGCCGCGGATCAGCTGGACCGCTTCCACCGAAGGCAGACCGTCCAGGGCCAGGCCCAGGCGCACGTCGATCGCCCAATTCGCCGCGTCGCTGGAGGGCGGCGGCAGGGCGAAGAAGCCACTGTCGTGGTTCGCGGACTCGCCGCCGCCGTCGCCGCCTTTGCCGCCGCCACCGCCGCCGCCACCGATCAGGCCGTCGGTCGCCGCGGCCTCGGAATGCGGCATCGACGACAGGATCGCCACCAGCGACAGCACGCTCGACACGGTCTGGGCCGGCGTATTGTCGACGACCGTGGCATGGGCCGTCGCCGCGAACAGGTCACCGCTGCTTTGGCCATGCGAAGGCATGGTGACGCCGCCGAAATCGAGCGACGCGGCGGCGGCCGAGATCGCCGCGCGAGCGGACGCGTCCAGGCTGGCGGTGTCGACGCCATAGTCCGAGGCGAGCAGGGCCGCGGCCAGGATCAGCACGGCTTGGTTGGCCGGCACCTGGACGGAATCATAGGCCGGCTGCTGGAAGCCGACCGGCGCGACGCCGTTCGTCAGACCGGCGTTCGAGCTGGACGACAGCAGCGCGGGGCGGTTGTGGCCGGCTTGGGCGGGGTTGGTCGTCCCCGTCTCGGCCGCGCGGGCCTCGCCCGTCTTGAAGAAGGCGGTGCCGACCACGGCGACCAGCAGGGCCGCGGGGTGGATCGACAGGTTGCTGTTGGTGTCGGAGCGACGGATCAGCGGGTGACGCGCCACCATGTTGCGGACCAGCGCCGAGAAGTCGAACCCGCGCGCGATCTCTTCATACGCGGGACCGGCGATCAGGTACTCGCCGTCGATGCGCGCGAAGTGGATGACCACCTCGCCGTCATCGGCGCGATAGAACACGAACCACGGCTCGTTCTCATCGCTCAGGCCGCGGTCGGTGCCGACGCGGATGCCGGCGCGGATCAGCGCGCTCTCGACACGATAGAACTCGGCCAGCTCCTGCTGGGTCCAGTCGACGGCCGGAGCGGGCTTGTAACGCGGCGAACGCTGAAAGAACGAAAGGACCTGAGCGGCCATGCGGTGGACGTTTCCCCACGCCTAAAGAAGAGCAGCCGGACCCCCTCCGGCGGCGGCACCCTAAACGAACTACTCCGCGCTGAACAGGATTTCGTAGGTGATCGGATCGTAGAAGCGGAGCAGTTCGCGAACGAAAGTCTTCTCCGACACCTCAAGGGCCTGGGCCCAGTCGCGGTAACGGTCGGGCGGAATGCGGCCGCGACCTGTCTCCAGCTGCGAGATGAAGGTGTAGTAGTCAGCGCCCACCTTGGCCGCGAGCTGGCGCTGCGACAGGCCGGCGGCCTCGCGTTGCTCCTTCAGCCAGCGACCGCCCTCGCGGCGAAGGTCTTGAACCTCCGAGGCGCTGCGACGTTGTGGATTGCCGTACATAATCAATGACCTCGCGCCTTTTTCGTCGCAGGGAGCGCGGGCGCGCGCTCGCTCGTCCGACAATCGAAGACGCTCTATATATAGCGTGTTCGCGAGGGGGGTACAAGGAACGCTATATAGGAATTTGCTGTACCGGTTACAAAAATGCTGTACCCCGCGATTTCAGGTATTGTCGACGTATGACGTTTGCTCTATAGCCATCGCTGCTCCCATGCGCGCCACTCGGTCGTAAGGGGGTGTGGGATTTTTTGGGAGACAGGCCAAGATGGCTTATACGACTGCAGAACTGGTCGCGCGCTACACCGCCGCGAACCTCGGCAAGGCGCCCGACGCCGCCACGCAACTGACGCTCGACGCTTACGCGACTCAGACCCAGACGGGTGGCGTCACGGACGCTACCGCTCTGGCGAACACGCTGAAGCTGGTGAACAACACGACGGCCGTCGCCGTCGAAACCTACCAGTTCTTCACCGGTCACGCCCCGTCGGTCGCTGGTCTGACCTACCTGATCAACTCGGACACCAACACCAACGACCTGAACGACGCTTACTACTCGAAGTTCGGTCAAGAAAACCGCTTCATCAACTTCTCGATCAACCTGGCCACCGGCGCCGGTGAAGGCGCCGCTGCTTTCGCCAACGCCTACGGTTCGGTGTCGTACGCCCAGACCGTCGCCACCGCCTATGACAAGATCATCGGCAACGACGCCGCCAAGGCTGCCGGCGTCGACGTCGCCGCCGCCGTGGCCTATCTGAGCCGCGCCGAGAACATCACCTACCTCACGAACTTCGTGAAGGCGAACACCGGCCTGACCGCCACCGCCGACATCGAACTGGCCGTCAAGGCCGCCCTGATCGGTGAAATCCTGAACGCCGCCACGGTGTCGGGCATCGGTGGTTACGCCAAGTCGACCGCCGCTCTGGTCGCTGACCTGTCGGACGGCACGCTGTCGACCGACAGCTCGGCCGGCGTCAACATCCTGACCGCCTATCCGAACACCGCGCCGTCGGTGACGACGGCCCTGACCACGGGCGTCGACGCCTTCGTCGGCACCTCGGCTAACGACGTGGTCAACGGTATCGTTGGTGGTGGTGTCAGCACCTTCACCGTCGCCGACGCCATCGACGGCGGCGTGGGCACCGACACCCTGAACATCACGGACATCGCCGGCGGTCTCGACACCACCACGATCCTGGGTCTGAAGATCACGGGCGTTGAAAACGTCAACGTCACGTCGGTCGGCGCCGCTACCGTCAACACGACGACCTGGAATGGCGTGAACGCCCTGGCCACCACGACGGCCGGCGCGACCAGCGTCACCGCCGCTGGCGCCACGACCATCAGCGCCACCGTCACCGGCCAAGCCGCCGCTGCCGTCGCCGCTAACGGCGGTTCGAGCGTTGCCATCACCGCTTCGGGCCAGACCACCGGCACGATCACGGTTGGCGGCACGACGGCTCCGACCGGCGCTGTCACCATCAGCAACGCTGGCGCTTATACCGACGGCGCCAACCTGACCCTGGGTAACGTCGCTGTCACTGGCGGCACCACGGTTTCGGTTGCTGAATCGACCGGCATCACCGCGGCTCAAACGACCGCTGCTGTGACCGATACGTCGAACTTCACGCTGACCCAAGCCGCTGTCGGCGTCACGGGTACGGCCTCGACGACGGCCGTGACTGTCACCCAAGGCGCTGCTGTGACCGCCGTCAACGGCGCTGCAGCCGTCGCCGGCGCCACCGAAGTCGCCACCCTGACGGGTGCCGGCGGCCTGACGGCTGGCCAAACCTTCACCGTCGCTGGCCTCACCTACACCTCGACGGGCGTGACCACCCAGGCCCAACTGCTGGCCGCCTTCGCCAATCTGGCGGCTGGCGCGACGACGGGCGCGGGCGTGGCTACGGGCGCCTACTCGGGCACCCTGGCCGGCTTCAGCACGGGCGCTGTCGCCTCGAACGTCGTGACCTTCACGGGCGCGGCGAACACGGTGACCACTGACTTGGCCGTCACTGGTACGGGCGCGGCTGCTGCCACGGCCGCCACGACGACCCAAGGTGCGGCCGCTACCGCTGCTACGGTCGGTAAGATCGGTGTCGTCACCGGCGCCGTGACCATCACGGACGCCAACAGCGCCGCCGCCACGGCCGGCACGATCACCACCGTCTCGGCGACCAACGCCGCGTCGCTGACGATCAACGACAACTCGCTGTCGACCCTGAACCTGGGCGGCACGGTTGGCGCGACCGCCATCACGGCCAGCGCGGGTTCGATCTCGGGCTCGACCGCTGCCACGACGCTGAACCTGAACCTGGCCGGCGCCACCGCCGGTGTGGTCACGGCTAGCCAATACAAGGTCCTGAACGTCGCTTCGTCGGCGGCTTCGACCCTGGCTGGTTTCACCGGTTCGGCCGTCACGGACCTGAACGTCTCGGGTTCGGCTGTCACCACCCTGACGTCGGCCGCTGGTCTGACCGCCCTGAAGACCGTTGCGGTCACGGGTACGGCTGGTCTGGTCGCTAACGTCGCTGGCCTCTCGACGGTCACCTCGGTCAGCACCGCCGGCACCACCGGCGCCAGCTCGATCACCCTGGACGCCACTGCCGCTACCTTCACGGGCGGCGCTGGTAACGACACGGTGACCATCGCTGCGGCTCCGACCAAGGCGATCTCGGGCGGCACTGGCACCGATACCCTGGTTGTGAACATTGCCGGCGGCCTGAACGCCTCGGCCAATGCCAACATCTCGGGCTTCGAAGTGCTGGGTCTCGGCGCTCTGGCCAATGGTACCTTCGACGCGACCGGCTTCACTGGCCTGTCGATCGCCAACGCCGTCGCCGGTGCGAACACGTTCACGAACGTGGCTGCTGGCGCTGGTCTGACGATCACGGCTGCTCCGGGCGCTGGGACCACCGTTACCCTGGCTGACGCCACCGGCACCAGCGACTCGTTCGCTGTGACCCTGTCGTCGACGGGCGCTCTGGCCGCCGGTTCGATCACCCTGGCCAACATCGAGAACGTCACGGTCAACGCCGTCGACACCAACACCACCGCTCACGTCGACACCATGACGCTGGTCGCCACCTCGGCCACCAAGCTGACGGTGACCGGTTCGGCCGGCCTGAACCTGACGAACACGGGTAACACCAAGATCGTCACGGTTGACGCCAGCGCCAACACCGGCGGTCTGACCTACACCTCGGCCGCGACCACCGGTTCGGTCTCGATCATGGGTTCGGCCACTGCGGCCAACACCCTGGCCGGCGGTGTCACCATCGACACCATCGTTGGTGGTTCGAAGGCTGACTCCATCACCAGCGGTACGGGCCTCGACGTCCTGACCGGCGGCGCTGGTGACGACACGTTCGTCCTGTCGTCGAACGCCAACGGCAATACCTACGCCACGGTCACCGACTTCACGAAGGGCGACACGATCGACTTCTCGGGTCTGATCAAGAACGGCTCGATCGCCACGAACTACTCGTTCGCCAGCGGTGACAAGATCGTTCTGGCTGACACCGCCGCGTTCGCCGACTACCTGAACGCCGCTGCGGCCGGTGACGGTTCGACCACGTCGCACACGACTTGGTTCTCGTACGGTGGCAACACCTACGTCGTCGTCGACAACAACGCCGATGGCACGTTCATCAGCGGCGCCGCGACCGGTGACCAAGTGATCAAGCTCACGGGCGCGATCGACCTGAGCACCGCGATCCTCAGCACCGGCGGCACCGCTGGTCACCTGACGCTCGTCTAAGATCTCTGGCTGGTTCTCCAGCTAGTAAGAACTGGCCGCCCCGTGGGAAACCACGGGGCGGTTTTTCTTTGGGAAAGCTAGCGCGTGGAGAGCCTTCGCTCGCCCCCTTGCAGATGCGACTTTGCTGTGATCTAGCCGAGTAGGTAGGTTGAGCCGTTCATTTTCGGCCACAATTTCGTGGTCGAGACGCGCCCTAAGTTGTTACTGTATACGACCCCGCCATTCGGCGTGGCGTCTCGAAGGCCTGACATGATCTTCAACCGTTCCGGCGCCAAGCCGACTATCCTCGACCGCGCGGTCGCGGTCGCCAAGCCGGCGGTGATCACCGCCATGGTCTTCAGCTTCTTCATCAACATCCTGGCGCTGGTCAGCCCGCTGTACATGCTGCAGGTCTATGACCGCGTGCTGTCCAGTCGCAACGTGGCGACGCTGGTGGTGCTGACCCTCATCTGCATCTTCCTGTTCGTGATCTACGGCCTGCTGGAAGCGCTTCGCACCCAGGTGCTGGTGCGTGGCGGGCTCAAGTTCGACGGCCAGGCGCGCGACCCGATCTTCAGGGCGGTTCTGGAATCGACCCTGACCCGCAAGGGTTCGGGCGGCCAGGCCTTCCGCGACATGGACCAGGTCCGCGAGTTCATGACCGGCGGCCTGATCGCCTTCTGCGACGCGCCCTGGACACCGGTGTTCATCATCGTCTCGTGGATCCTGCACCCGTTCTTCGGCATCCTGGCCATCATCAGCTGCGTCATCATCTTCGGCTTGGCCGTGATGAACGACCGGGCGACCAAGAACCCGATCCAGATGGCGACCATGGCTTCGATCGCGGCCCAGAACGACGCCGGCTCGACCCTGCGCAACGCCGAGGTCATGAAGGCCATGGGCATGTGGGGCGGCCTGCAGCAGCGCTGGCGCGTGCGTCGCGACGAGCAGGTGGCCTGGCAGGCCGCCGCCAGCGACGCCGGCGGCGCGGTGATGTCGGGCATCAAGGTGTTCCGCCAGGTCGTCCAGACCTTGATCCTGGGCGGCGGCGCCTATCTGGCCATCCAGGGCAAGATCTCGCCGGGCTCGATGATCGCCGGCTCGATCCTGGTCGGCCGCGCCCTGGCGCCGATCGAAGGCGCCGTGGGTCAATGGAAGGGGTTCCTTGGCGCCCGCAGCGCCTGGGACCGCCTGCAGACCACGCTGCGTGAGCAGAAGAACACCGACGATCACATGCCGCTGCCCGAACCGCGCGGCGTGTTGTCGGCCGAGGCCGCCTCGATCCTGCCGCCCGGCGCGCAGGTTCCGACGATGCGTCAGGCCAGCTTCCGGATCGATGCGGGCACCGCGGTCGGCATCGTCGGTCCCAGCGCGGCGGGCAAGTCGTCTCTGCTGCGCGGCCTGGTCGGCGTCTGGCCCTGCGCGGCGGGCGTGATCCGCCTCGACGGCTACGACATCAAGCAGTGGGATCCCGAGAAGCTGGGGCGTCACATCGGCTATCTGCCGCAGGATATCGAGCTGTTCCAGGGCACCGTGGCCCAGAACATCGCCCGCTTCACCGAGTACGAATCCCAGGAAGTCATCGAGGCCGCGACCCTGGCGGGCGTGCACGAGATGATCCAGGCCCTGCCCATGGGGTACGACACGCCGATCGGCGAGGGCGGCGCCTCGCTGTCTGGCGGCCAACGTCAGCGTTTGGCCCTGGCCCGCTCGGTGTTCCGTCTGCCGGCCCTGCTGGTGCTGGACGAGCCGAACGCCAGCCTGGACCAGACGGGCGAGCTGGCCCTGATGGAAGCCATGAACCGCCTGAAGGCCGCCAAGCGCACCGTGATCTTCGCGACCCACAAGGTGAACCTGCTCAGCCAGGCGGACTACATCATGGTCATCAACCAGGGCGTCATCGCCGATTTCGGCGAGCGGGAAGCCATGATGGCCAAGTTGACCGGCGCCGCGCCGCCCCAGGCCCCGGCCCCCACGCCGCTCCGCGCCAACTGATCCGTCCGTTCGCACCCATTCTCTAAGGCCGCCTCGCGCGCGCCCATCAGGCTGAAAACAAGATGAAGCCCCCCAAGATCCAGCGTCCGACGGACAACTACCAAGGTGTGGCCCGCATCGGCTACATCGTCATCGCGATCACCTTCGTGGGCCTGCTCGGCTGGGCGGCGTTCGCGCCGCTGGACAGCGCGGTGATCGCCAACGGCGTCGTGTCCGCCGAGGGTAATCGCAAGACCATCCAGCACCTGGAAGGCGGCATGCTCCGCAAGATCCTCGTGCACGAAGGCCAGAAGGTGACGGCCGGGCAGCTGCTGTTCGAACTGGACCCCACCCAGGCCAACGCCGCCGCCGGCATCACCAAGAACCAATATGTGGCGCTGCGGGCGATGGAGGCCCGTCTGCTGGCCGAGCGCGATCAACGCCCGTCGATCAGCTTCCCGGCCGACCTGCTGAGCGAGCGCGCCGATCCAATGGTGGCGCGCGCCATCGCCGACGAGCAGTCGCAGTTCCTGGAGCGTCGCCAGACGATCTCGGGTCAGGTCGACCTGATGAACGCGCAACGCGATCAGTACCAGAGCGAGATCGACGGCATCGAGCGCCAGACCCAGGGCCTGAAGGACCAGCTGGGCTATATCCAGGACGAGCTGAACGACCTGCGCAAGATCTATGACAAGGGCCTGGTGCCGCGTCCGCGCCTGCTGGCGCTGGAGCGCGAACAGGCCTCGCTGTCGGGTTCGATCGGCCGCCTGACCGCCGACCGCTCCAAGGCCGTGCAAGGCATGGGCGAGACCCAGCTGAAGATCCGCCAGATCAAGCAGCAGTTCTTCCAGGAAGTCAGCCAGAGCATCACCGAAACCCGCGTGAAGCTGGCCGAGGTGACCGAGAAGGAAGTGGTGGCTTCGGACGCCCAGCGCCGGATCAACATCGTTTCGCCCGTTAGCGGCACGGTGCAGAACCTGCGCTTCTTCACCGAGGGCGCGGTCGTTCGTCCGGCCGAGCCGCTGATCGACATCGCGCCCGATGACGAAGCGTTCGTCATCCAGGCCCATTTCGCGCCGACCGACGTCGACAACGTGCACACGGGCATGGTCACGGAAGTGCGCCTGCCGTCCTTCCACTCGCGCGAGATTCCGATCCTGAACGGCAAGATCGAGTCGCTGTCGCGCGACCGGATCGCCGATCCCGAAAACAAGACGGCCTACTTCCTCGGCGTCGTCCGGGTCGACATCAAGCAACTGCCCAAGGAGTTCCGCGCCAAGGTCACCGCCGGCATGCCGGCCCAGGTGATCGTGCCGACCGGTGAGCGCACCGTGCTGCAGTACCTGTTCTCGCCGCTACGCGACACCCTGCGCACCACCATGCGCGAGGAGTAGTTCCGGGGATTTCAAGCGGCTGAATTCCCACGCTTTTTGGAAAGCGGTGGCGGACGAGCGAAATGTCTTCGTCCCCGCTTTCCAATCGGCTCCAATAGTGTAGTCAGGACCTTTCTTTTTTACTGGAGTCGATGAGAGCGTGGCGAAGACGGCTTTGATCACCGGCGTGACCGGTCAGGACGGGGCGTATCTCGCCAAGCTGTTGCTCGAGAAGGGCTACACGGTTCACGGCATGCTGCGCCGCTCGGCGTCGGCGGATGTGATCGGCGACCGCCTGCGCTGGATCGGCGTCTATGACGACGTGCAGATGGAACTGGGCGACCTGCTGGACGCCGGCGGCCTCGCGCGCCTGATGCGTCGCCTGCAGCCCGACGAGGTCTACAACCTGGCGGCCCAGAGCTTCGTGGGCGCGTCGTGGGACCAGCCGCACCTGACCGGTTCGGTCACCGGCCTGGGCGCGACCAACATGCTGGAAGCCGTGCGGCTGGAGTCGCCGCAATCGCGCTTCTACCAGGCCTCGTCGTCGGAGATGTACGGCCTGGTGCAGCACCCTGTGCAGTCCGAGAAGACCCCGTTCTATCCGCGCTCGCCCTACGCCGTGGCCAAGATGTACGCCCACTGGATGACGGTGAACTACCGCGAGAGCTTTGGCCTGCACGCCTCGGCCGGCATCCTGTTCAACCACGAGAGCCCGCTGCGCGGCATCGAGTTCGTGACCCGCAAGGTCACCGACGCCGTGGCGGCCATCAAGCTGGGCCAGCAGAAGACCGTGGATCTCGGCAACCTCGACGCCAAGCGCGACTGGGGCCATGCCCAGGACTATGTCGAGGCCATGTGGCTGATGCTGCAGCAGGAGGTGCCGGACGACTACGTGGTCGCCACCGGCAAGACCTGGACCGTCCGTGAGATGTGCGAGGTGGCTTTCGCCACCGTCGGCCTGAACTACCAGGACCACGTGACGATCAATCCGAAGTTCCTGCGCCCCGCCGAGGTCGACCTGCTGCTGGGCGATCCGGCCAAGGCCAAGGAAAAGCTGGGCTGGGAGCCCAAGATCACGATGCAGGAGCTGATCGCCGAGATGGTGGAAGCCGACATCGTCCGCCGGTCCAGGAACTGATGAGCCCCACCCTCGATATCGGGGGCGTCGTCATCATCGGCGGCGGCGGCCACGCCAAGGTGGTCATCGAAAGCCTGCGCGCCGCTGGCAAGACCGCGGCGGTGATCGTCGACGCCGATCCGACGCCGCGCGAGGTGCTGGGCGTCCCGGTGGTCGGCGACGATCTGAAGCTGCCCGCGTTGAGAGAGCAGGGGTTTTCGGAACTGTTCGTCGCCATCGGCTCCAACCGCCTGCGCCAGAAGCTGGGCGGCAAGGCTCGCGAGCTGGGCTTCACCCTGGTCAACGCCATCCACCCTTCGGCCGTGATCTCGCCCTCCGCGCGGATCGGTGAGGGCGTGGCGGTGATGGCTGGCGTGGCTATCAACGCCGACAGCCGGATCGGCGACCTGGCCATCGTCAATACGGGCGCGGTCGTCGACCATGACTGCGACCTGGGCGCGGCCTGCCATCTGGGACCCGCCTCGGCCCTGGCCGGCGGAGTGACCGTCGGCGAGCGCGCCTTCCTCGGTGTCGGCGCCCGGGTGATCCCGGGTGTGACCATCGGGGCGGACACCGTCGTCGGCGCCGGCGGCGTCGTCGTACGCGATCTTCCGGACGCCGTCCTCGCGATCGGCGTTCCGGTCAAAATCAAAGGAGACCGGCCATGACCAGCCCGGCGAACACCCCGCTGCCCAGAATTTCCGTCGCCGCTCCGAACCTGGACGGCAAGGAGCGCGAATACGTCCTGGAGTGCATGGACACGACCTGGATCTCGTCGGTCGGCCGCTTCATCTCGGAGTTCGAGAAGGGCTTCGCGGAGTACTGCGGCGTGCGCAACGCCATTGCCTGCAACAACGGCACGACGGCTCTGCATCTGGCCCTGGTGGCCCTGGACATCGGTCCGGGCGACGAGGTGATCGTCCCCAGCCTGACCTATATCGCTTCGGCCAACGCCGTGACCTATTGCGGCGCGACGCCGGTGCTGGTCGACAACGATCCGCGCACCTTCAACATGGATCCCGCCAAGCTGGAGGCGCTGATCACGCCGCGCACCAAGGCGATCATGCCGGTGCACCTGTATGGCCAGATCTGCGACATGGATCCGATCCTGGCGATCGCCAAGAAGCACGGCCTGAAAGTCGTCGAGGACGCGGCCGAGGCCGTCGGCGCGACCTATAAGGGCAAGAAGTCCGGCGCGCTGGGTGACTGCGCGACGTTCAGCTTCTTCGGCAACAAGATCATCACCACCGGCGAAGGCGGGATGATCACGACGAACGATGACGCGCTGGCCGCCAAGATGCGCCTGCTGCGAGGGCAGGGCATGGACCCGAACCGCCGCTACTGGTTCCCGATCGTCGGCTACAACTACCGCATGACCAATATCCAGGCCGCCATCGGTCTGGCCCAGCTGGAGCGGGTCGACGTCCACCTGGACGCCCGCGAGCAGGTCGTGGCCTGGTACGACGAGAAGCTGACACGGCTGGGCAACCGGGTGATCAAGCCGCACGTCGAGGACACCGGCCGCCACGTGTTCTGGATGTACACCGTGCGCCTGGGCGAGGGCCTGACCATCGCGCGCGACCAGGTGATCAAGGATCTGGACGCCCTGGGCATCGAGAGCCGCCCGGTGTTCCACCCGATGCACGTGATGCCGCCGTACGCCCACCTGGCCACCGACGACCTGGCCCAGGCCGAGGCCTGCGGCGTCGACGGCCTCAACCTGCCTACTCACGCGGGCCTGACCGAGGCCGATATCGACCGTGTCGTGGCGGCCCTCGACCAGGTTCTGGTCTAGGCCATGCGCGTCGTCCTTCTTTCCTCGATCGTGCCGTTCATCAACGGCGGCGCGCGCTTCATCGTCGAGTGGCTCGAGGAGAAGCTGATCGAGGCGGGGCACGAGGTCGAGCGGTTCTACCTGCCGTTCGTCGACGATCCGAACGAGCTCCTGCACCAGATCGCCGCCTGGCGGATGATGGACCTGACCCAGTGGTGCGACCGGGTAATCTGCTTCCGGCCGCCGGCCTATGTGGTGGACCATCCGAACAAGGTGCTGTGGTTCATCCACCACATCCGCACCTTCTACGACCTGTGGGACACGCCGTACCGCGGCATGCCCGACGACGCGCGCCATCGCGCCGTCCGTGACAATCTGCGGGCCCTGGACACCCAGGCGATCTCGGAAGCCCGGGCGGTGTTCACCAACTCGCGGGTGGTCGCCGACCGCCTGAAGGCGTTCAACGGCCTGGACTCCACGCCGCTGTATCCGCCGATCTACCAGCCCGAGCGCTTCACCCACACCGGCTATGGCGACGAGATCGTCGCGATCTCGCGCCTGGAGCCGCACAAGCGCCAGGCCTTGATGATCCAGGCCATGCAGCACGTGAAGACGGGCGTGAAGCTGCGCCTGGCCGGCACGGCGTCCAGCGCCGAATACGGCCGCCAATTGGTTCAGATGACCAAGGACCTGGGCGTCGAGGACCGCGTCATCCTCGAGGATCGGTGGATCAGCGAGGACGAGAAGGCGGAGATGCTCAAGGCGGCGCTCGCCATCGCCTACCTGCCCAAGGACGAGGACAGTTACGGCTATCCGTCGCTGGAAGGCGCGCACGCCAAGAAGCCGATCATCACCACGACCGACTCCGGCGGCGTGCTGGAGCTGGTCGAGCACGGCCGCAACGGCCTGATCAGCGAGCCCGATCCGCGCGCCTTGGCCGAGCAGTTCGACCGCCTGCACGCTGACAAGCAGGGCGTCGCCAAGATGGGGACCGCCTCGCTGAACCGTCTGGCCGAGATGAAGATCGACTGGAGCACCGTCGTGGAGCGGCTCACCGCATGAAGGTTCTGGTCGTCAACAACGCCGCTCCGTTCCAGCGCGGCGGCGCCGAGGAGCTGGCCGACCATCTGGTCCGCCGCCTGAACGCCACGCCCGGCGTCCAGTCCGAACTGGTCCGCGTGCCCTTCACCTGGGAGCCCGCCGAGCGCCTGATCGAGGAGATGCTGATCTCCAAGGGCATGCGGCTGTACAATGTCGATCGGGTGATCGGCCTGAAGTTCCCGGCCTATCTGATCCCGCACCAGGACAAGGTCCTGTGGCTGCTGCACCAGTTCCGCCAGGCCTATGACTTGTCCGAAGCCGGCCAGAGCCATCTGGACTTCGACGATACCGGGCGCACGGTGAAGGCGGCTATCAAGGCTGCCGACAACGAATGTTTCGCGCACTGCCGCAGGATCTACTGCAACTCGCCGGTCACCCAGAACCGCCTGCTGCGGTTCAACGGCGTGCCGTCCGAGGTGCTGTATCCGCCGTTGAACGACGGCGAGCTGTTCACGGGCGGCGAGTACGGCGACTACGTCTTCGCCGGCGGCCGGGTGGCGGCGGGCAAGCGCCAGCACCTGCTGATCGAGGCCCTGGCCCTGCTACCGGGCAGCCTGCGACTGGTCATCGCCGGCCCGCCGGAGAACCAGGCCTATGCGGATCGCCTGACCAAGCTGGTCGAGGATCTGGACCTGAAGGACCGCGTCGATCTGCGCTTCGGTTTCCATCCGCGCGCGGACATCGCCCGCTGGGCCAACGGCGCCCTGGTCTGCGCCTATCTGCCGTTCGACGAGGACAGCGTGGGCTATGTGACCATGGAGGCCTTCGCCTCGGCCAAGGCGGTGCTGACCGTCACCGATAGCGGTGGCCTGCTGGAGATCGTCAACCAGGATACCGGGGCGGTGGCCGAGCCGACGCCGCAGGCCCTGGCCCAGGCCCTGGACCGTTTGACGTCCGACAAGGCGCGGGCGATATCGCTGGGGGCGGCGGCGCGAGACCTTTGGCGCAACAAGAACGTTACGTGGGAGGCGACGGTGCGTCGCCTTCTTGATTAAGCCACAAATATTGGCTTGAACGCCGCATTCCGGCGGGGGCCGTGAAAGTCTGGGAAATGCGAGTGCTGTCGAAACTCCTGTCCGTTCGGACATCCGTGATCGCCGTGGCTGTCGCCATGGCCGTGACCGGTCGCGCCGACTTCGCGCACGCCGAGACCCTGGCCGACGCGATCACCGCCGCTTACCAGAGCAATCCCAACATCCAGGCCCAGCGCGCGGCCATGCGCGCCTTGGACGAGAACTACACCCAGGCGCGGGCAGCCTATGGCCTGCAGGCCAGCGCGGCAGTGTCCGAAAACTACGGCTGGCAAAGGCAGAACGGCGACAAGTCGGGTGTCGAGGGCGCGAGCCAAACGACGCAGCTGTCGTTGTCGCAGGCGCTTTATACGAATGGGCGCTACGCCGCGCGACTTAGCGGCGTGGAAGCGCAGATCAAGGCCGCGCGCGAAAACCTCCGCCGCATCGAAATGGACCTGCTGGTTCGCGTGACCAATGCCTATGTCTCGGTGCGCCGCGATCGGGAGATCCTGCGCATCAGCATGGGTGGCGAGGCGTGGCTACGTAAGCAGCTGCAGGACACCGAAGACAAGTATGGCGTTCGCCAGGTTACGTTGACGGACGTCCAGCAAGCCAAGGCGCGTCTGGCGTCCGCCAGCACGCAGGTCGCCAACGCCCAGGCGCAATTGAATGTCAGCATCGCCTACTACGCTTCGCTGATCGGCCATCTGCCGGATACGTTGGATGCGGAGCCGGACGTCGACGGCCTGCCCACGAGCCTGGATGAAGCTTTCAACCAGGCGGAGCAGTCCAACCCCACGCTGATGGCGGCTGGCTATTCCGAAAAGGCGTCTCGGGAGGGCGTCGCCGAGGCGCGTGCGCAGCGGCTGTTCACGGTGAGTGCGCGAGCGGACTATCGCAACGGGTCCTCCACGCCCTACTATGCTCGCGACCGTCTGCGAGAGGACACCGTCACCGCAGGCGTCACCTTGAGCCAGCCCCTGTTCAGCAGCGGTCAGCTCAACTCGTCGGTTCGCCAATCGATCGAGGAAAACAACCGCGACAAGCTGCTGATCGACGACGCGCGCCGCAACATGGTGCTGGGCGTCTCGCAGTACTGGGACCAACTGGTCGCCGCGCGACGGTCGCTGGTGACGCTGGAAGAAGAAATGAAGGCCGACACGATCGCCTTCTACGGCGTGCGCGAGGAAGAGCGCTTCGCTCTGCGCAGCACGATCGAGGTTCTGAACGCCCAGGCCGAGCTTCAGAACGCCCAGATCAGCTTTGTCCGCGGCCGCACCAACGAATATGTCGGTCGCGTACAACTTCTGGCCCAGATCGGTACGCTGGAAGTCGGCAACCTGGCGCCGGGCGTCCAATCCTACGACCCGGAGCGCCACTTCAAGAAGGTTCGCTACAAGGGCGTGCTGCCGACGGACCTGATCGTCCAGACCTTCGACAAGATCGCCCTGCCGATGGAGGCGAAGAAACCGAAGGCCGGCGACACCACGCCGATCCGTCCTCCGTCCTCCGAGCTGCCGGCCGCGCCGGTGTCGGCCGACAAGGTGACGCCGCCGCTGTCGATCAACGACATGCCGGCCTTGAGCGACGACACGCCGGTCAGAACCTCGCCGAAGGGCTAGAGCGGCAGCAGGCCGCGGGTCATCCGCAGCCAGGCTTCACGATCGAACGAGACATGGCCGTTGCGCGCCGTCGCGGCGGCCATTTCCTCGCGCCAGGCGCCGTCCGACAGCAGGCGCGCCAGCTTGGCGGCCGCATCGTCGACATCGGCGTCGGCCCAGCGTCCCACACGATAGATCTGGCCGTCGTCCTCGACCGGGATCAGGGTGAAGTCCACCAGCTGGCTCGACGCGGGGTCCATGAACTCGGCGGTCGAGGACCAGCCGGTGGCCAGGGTCGGTTTGCCCAGCCAGATGCCCTCGGCCAGCAGCAGGCCATAACCCTCCGAGCGATGCAGCGACAGGATGACGTCGCTGCTGGCCGTCAGCAGGGCCATGTCGTCGGCCGACAGGCTCTCGGTCATCAGGCGGATCGATGGATCATCCGCCACCAGCGCCTGAAGGGCCTGGAACGTCCCTGGATAGAGGTCGGCGCCGACCACCTTGCAGACCAGCAGCGCGGGTTGCGTGGTCTGGTCCTGGGCCTTCTGGAAGGCGGCGAGGGCGGCGTAGGGGTTCTTGCGCTGAGCGGTGGAGCGCAGATCGAAGGCCATCAGCACGACGACGGCGTCCGTGGGAAAGCCAAAACGGCCCCGATCGGGCGCGGGGCGCGGGTTCAGGTACAGCGGGTAGGGGGCCGGGGCGACCTTCACCCGGGCGGGCGCGATCTTGCGGATCGCGTCGGCGGCGAAGGTCGAAGGGGTCCAGACCTCGTCGACCAGGTCGAAGGCAGGGGCCCAGTCGGCCGGCGCGTCCTCCAGCTCCCAGGCCCAATACCCGATGTGGCGGCGGCCCTCGAGCGGCCGGCCCTCGGTCTCGCGGGCCCAGCGCAGAAGCTCTGGCGGGTTGATGTGCGAGATCACCACGCCGCGTTCGCCCTCGGCCGGAGAGGGGAAGGGGACGGGCAGGTCGACCGGAAAGCCGACGCTGGCCGACAGGTCGACCGCGCGGACAGGCAGGCCGGCGTCGGCGAGGCCTCGGGCCAGCATGCGGGCGCCTTCTCCCAGGCCGTGGACGGCCCCGTGGAAGCCCACGACGGTGACAGGCAGGGTCGGTGGCGGGTTCCGTCGCCTGGCGCGTCGGAGGGCCCGCGCCAGGGCCTTCCGGCGCGCATGGGCTTTCTCCGCCTCGTCGAGGGCGTTGGCGATCTGGTGCGCCGCTCGTCGCATGGGCGCGGGCAGGCCGCGCCACAGCGCGAGGAGGGAAGAGTTCATGGGCGGTGCGTACGGAATCTGGATCGCGGTCCAGATTGAGCTATAGCGGCTCGTCGTGCGAGCGCGCCATGGGAAAGGCTTCGGACGTGACCGTCTAAATTGTGGCGCGAACTTGTCAGGCGTGATGTTTCGATGCAGCAATCCTTTTAGGGGCTTTACTAGCAGCAGCGAGGGATTGCGTGTCGACTGAGTGGAATGCCGGCTACGTCACGGACGTAAACTACACCTTTGGCTACTACGGTGAGCTCAATCCGCTGCGTTGCCGTCTTCCACTCCTGATGGTCGGACGTCACGCGCCCAAGATCGAGAATGCGTGCGAACTGGGCTTTGGTCAGGGACTGTCGGTTTCGATCCACGCGGCCGCCCAGCCGGACGTCAACTGGTACGGCACCGACTTCAATCCCTCCCAGGCGGCCTTCGCCTCGGAGATGGTTCGTCTGGCGGGGGCGGACGCCAAGCTCTACGACGAGGCCTTCGCCGAGTTCTGCGGTCGCCAGGACCTGCCGGATTTCGACTTCATCGGCCTGCACGGCATCTGGACGTGGATCTCGGACGCCAACCGCGGCGTTCTGGTCGACTTCATCCGTCGCAAGCTGCGCCCGGGCGGCGTGCTCTACATTTCGTACAACACCCTGCCGGGCTGGTCGGCCTCGGCCCCGATCCGCCATCTGATGAAGCGCCATGCCGAGGTGATGGGCGCGCCGGGGCAGGGCATCATCGGCCAAACGGACGCGGCCTTGAACTTCATCGAGCAGTTCCTGGCGCTGGAACCGCTTTACGCCAAGGCCAACCCCGGCGCCGCCGAGCGCCTGAAGCAGGTCAAGGGCCAGGATCGTAAGTACCTGGCGCACGAGTACATGAACCGGGATTGGCACCCGATGTACTTCGCCGACATGGAGAATTGGCTGGGCGACGCCAAGGTGGGCTTCGCCAGCTCGGCGCACACGCTGGATAACCTCTACGAATTGAACATGACGCCCCAACAGGCGGAGTTCATGCGGGACACTCAGGACGTCTCGCTGCGCGAGACGATCCGCGACTACTGCGTGAACCAGCAATTTCGCCGCGACTATTGGGTGCGGGGTGTTCGCGCGCTGGTCGGTCACGAACAGGTGGCCGCCCTGCGAGAAGAGCATGTGGTGCTGACGTCGGCTCAGGCGGATCTGCCCAAGACGGTCCGGGGCGTCATCGGCGAAGCGGGCCTGATCGACACGATTTACGCGCCGATCTACGAGCTCTTGCTGGATCACAAGCCGCACTCGATCCTGGAACTGGAAACGCATGTCGGCGGTAAGAACGTCAGCTTTGCTCAGCTGACATCGGCGTTGACCATCCTTCTTGGCCTGGGCGTGATCCAGCCGGCCGCCTCGGGGTCAGGCGCCGCCAAGGCGCAGGCGCGCACTCAGGCGCTCAATAAGGCCATTTCGCGCCGGTCCCTGTCCGTGGGAGATATCGCCTACTTCGCCTCGCCCGTGACCGGCGGTGGGATCTCGGCGCCGCGTTTCTCGCAACTGTTCTGGCTGAGCAAGCAAAGCGGCGGCGCGACACCGACCGATTGGGCCCAGTTCGCGTGGTCGCTGCTCCAGGCCCAAGGTCAAGCGCTCGTCAAGGACGGCGCGACGTTGCAGGGCGAGGACAATCTGACCGAGCTGAAGGCCCAGGCCGAGCTGTGGGGCGCCACGACCCTCCCGGTCTGGACCGCGCTGGGTGTCTGATCGTACTCGCTTAGCGAGAGTTTAGCGCGAGCGCGGGCCCACGGAGCCGGTCGGCGTCGCTCGATGAACGGACTCCGACTTCGCTTCCTTGGAGAATGATCGCAAAACCTTCAAACGCTCGCCGGCGTAATTGAAGCGTTGGGAAATGTAGTTCTGGATATTCCGATAGGCGTGATCGAAAAACTAGTGTTCCTTGATCAGTGCTGGGTAGGAGCGTTACGAAGTACACCTTTTCTGGAGAACTCAATAAATCGATACGTGTTGGTGGCCCTGCTGGCGCGGGCCTCGGTAACGCTCGATATTGGGTGCCGCGTCGGCGGAATCTGGCTGGAGCTTTGCAATAGCGGAAGTTGCAAGGCGAATTCACGACGAAATGTCGGATTCTCGTAGCAGGGTGGTTGCGAAACGCCGTCGGTTAAGGTATGAAGAGCTTGTCTACCCACAAGACTTCCCATTAGCCCCGCCGGAGACTGAGTCACCGGCGGGGCTTATTGCATTCGGGGTCTGGGTGTTCGCGCGGAATGAACGGCTCGCCGGAGGCGGCGTTCCTCCAGCCAAGCTTTCCCATACCCAAATTCGGTGTTTGGCCGAAAAACTCGGTCTTAGCCTAGATCCGATCTTCAGGGGGCGGCGGGTTAAGGCGCGTCAGGTGCGGGCCGTGGACGACCGGCTGGCGTTCCAGGATCTGGCGCACCTTGCGCACGGCGCCCGAGGCGCGGCTGCGGCGCTGACGCCAGAGCAGCAGGGTCATGGCCCCCAAGGTGGCGCACAGGAAGGGCAGGGGGCCCAGCAGCCAGACGGCGGCCGCCAGGGCGAAGTAGTAGGCCCGGACGCCGGCATTAAAGGCCGACAGGGCCGGATTGAGGATCCCGCCGGCCGCTTCCGCGTATTCCG
Source organism: Caulobacter sp. ALps2 (assembly GCF_058681635.1). Taxonomy (NCBI): domain Bacteria; kingdom Pseudomonadati; phylum Pseudomonadota; class Alphaproteobacteria; order Caulobacterales; family Caulobacteraceae; genus Caulobacter; species Caulobacter sp. ALps2. Next base: position 187,196 of record NZ_CM178743.1, on the reverse strand, counting down.
CCAGCACCGCCGCCGGCGCCCACATCGGCGCGGCGCCGATCGCGGCGAGGCAGTAGTTCATCTGGCGGATCGACCAGATGAAATCGAGCAGGCCACGCGCCAGGGCCACCAGCACCAGGCCCAGCTTGACCTGGAACATCAGCGGCGTGGTCTTGGCCAGCACGGCCAGGCCCTCGACACTCTTCCAGGCGCTGTCGCCGCCGAACAGCACGCCGGCCGCCGCGGCGATCAGGATCAGGTTCGACGAAGCGAAGAAGCTGGCCGAGTTGATCGCGTGACCCAACAGCTGTCCGTCCAGCAGGGCGATTTCGCGCACCGCCATCTCCTGCATCCACCGGCGGCGGATCACCGTCATGTCGGTATTCAGCACGCCGCCGCCTTCGCCCAGGCGCTTGAGCATGGGCTCGTACAGCAGCCAGCAGGCGGCGAAAACGGACAGGACGATGGTGTCGAGCAGGCGCATGACGGATTTCTAGCCCGACAATTAGAGTCGGAAAACGGGGTTCGGTCCTTGTGACTAGTCCTCGTGGATCAGGCTGTGGCGTCCGGTGTCCTTCAGGACGATCGCGCAGACCAGACCCAACGACATCACCGCGGCCACATAAAGATAGAAGGTGCTCTCGACGCCCTGATGCTTGAATGCCAGGGCGACCATCTCGGCCGTGCCGCCGAACAAGACATTGGCCAGCGCGTAGGGCAGGGCCACGCCCAGGGCGCGGACCTCGGCGGGGAACATCTCGGCCTTCACCACCGCGCTGATCGACGTGTAGCAGGACTGGAAGGTCATGCCCGCCAGGATCAGCGCCAGGGCCGTGGTCACCGAGGTCGCATGGCTGATGGCGGTCATGATCGGCCAGATGGTCACGGCGCCGCCGGCGAAGGCCAGGATCAGCATTGGCTTGCGGCCGAAACGGTCCGACAGCCAGCCGGCCAGCGGCTGCAACAGCAAGAACCCGATCATGCTGAGCGCGCTGACCTCCGAGGCCTGGCCCTTGGAGAAACCGGCCGTGTTGACCAGGAACTTCTGCATGTAGGTCGTGTAGACGTAGAAGGTCAGCGAGCCGCCGGCCGTCAGGCCCATGATCAGCAGGCTCTCGCGGGGGTGGCGCCTTACCAGCGGCACGATCAGCGACACGAAGAACAGCACCAGGAACACCGCCGCCAGGATCTGGGCGGGCCTGGCCATCGGGCTGGTGGTGAGGCCGATGACGCCGGCGATCACGGTCAGCGCCAGGAAGGCCGTGGCGCTGGCGACCTGGCCGCGCGACAGGGCCTCGCGCCGGGCGGGGCGCTTGAAGGCGATGCTCTCTTCCAGGCCTCGACGGATCCAGAACACCACCACGGCCAGCAGGGCGCCGATGATGAACGGAATACGCCAGCCCCAGGCCTTCAGCTCGGCCTCGGGCAGGATGCGTTGCAGCACGATCAGTACGCCCAGGGCCAGCAGCTGGCCGGCGATCAGGGTCACGTAGTGAAAGCTGGACCAGAAGCCCCGCCGGGCCTTGCCGGCCATCTCGCTCATATAGGTGGCGCTGGCGCCGTACTCGCCGCCGACCGACAGGCCTTGCAGCACGCGGGCGAACAGGAGGATGGCGGGCGCCCAAAGGCCGATGGTGGTGAAGCCGGGGGTGATGGCGATGACCAGGGCGCCGCCGCACATCAGGGCCACTGACACCGAAAGCGCCGCTCTGCGCCCGAAGTGGTCGGCGTACATGCCCATCAGCCAGGCGCCGATCGGCCGGGCCACGAAGCCCAGGAAGAACACCGCCGCCGCTTGCAGCAACTGGACGGTCTGGTCGCCCTTGGGGAAGAAGGCGGGGGCGAAATAGAGCGTGAAGGCGGCGTAGGCGAACCAGTCGTACCACTCGACCAGATTGCCGGCCGAGCCGCCCAGGATGGCCTTGGCGCGGGCCAGCGGCGAGAGGCGCGCGCCGCCCGAACTGGACTGCACGGCGTCGGCGGTCGCCGTCATATGGATCTCCCCCTCCCGTTGAGAGGGGGAGATTAGGCGAACGGGGTTCTAGAGCAAGGCGCGCCGTGGCGCGCTCGCTAGATCCTGCCGAGCAGGACCAGGATGATCAGGATGACCAGGATCAGGCCCAGGCCGCCGCTGGGGAAGTAACCCCACGAGCGGCTGTGTCCCCAGGTCGGCAGCGCGCCGATCAGAGCCAGGATCAGGATGATAATGAGGATGGTGCCGAGCATCGTCCGAATGTTCCCTTCGATCCGGCGTCGGCCACCATGGCGACGCTAGGTTCAGGACTTCGGAAAGCGCGGCGCCGCTTGTCGGTTCCGGACTGTTTTGTTCCCGACGTTTCGGGAAGGTCTTCGCGGCACAGGCTAGGCGGGGGTGTCTTCGGCTTTTCTCAGCTTGATGGCCCAGAGGGCGCCAATCACTCCGCCCTTCACGCGCGGCAGCAGCGCCAAGGTGAGGGCCGCCAAGGGGATCAGGGTCAGCGGCGCGACCACCAGCGGCGAAGCCTCCCAGATCCACGGGAAGAACAGAAGCGGCGCGACGACCAAGTGGCCGATCAGCAGGATCGTGAAATAGGCCGGGCCGTCGTCGGCGGGGTAGCAGCCCAGTTCGTGGCCGCAGGCCTCGCACTCGGGATCGACCTTCAGATAGCGCATGTACAGGCGACCATCGCCGCAGTTGGGGCAACGGTGCAGCAGGCCGCGCTTGAGGCCGGTCAGAAGGGACGGGGAGGGTTGGGACTCTGACATGGATGCTCATATGCGCCTTCGAGCGCGACGAGAAAAGGGCGACCAGCGGTCGCACGGCGACCTTTTGTCCATGTGCTCGGTAAGTAACGATGAACTAGTTCGTGGATGTCATCGGCCCATCGTCATGCAAACGATGTCTCGATGACCTTTCTGACTGGTCTCGGTTAACGAAGACTATTTTTCGGATCGACGTTCCAGGAATTGGAGTCCTCGATCCGGGGTCTTCGGAACTGCGACAGTGCGCTGGCGTTGATCGCGTGTTCTGGAAACGCGGAGGCGCGGCATGACGCCCAATCCTCGAAAACCGACTGATCCGGCGGCCCAGCCGCCCCGCGAGGGCGAGGCGGCTTCCAAGGCCGAGCACGCTGTCCGTCATGCTCCGGAGAACGCCGTCGCGCCGGACGAGAAGCGGGCGATCGGCGCCGAAACCTCGCGGGAAGAGGACGCCTGACCTTGGCTTAGCGCTTGGCGTCGCGAGCGGCGCCGGCGACGGCCTTGCCTGCCGACGAGACGTCGCGACCGGCGCCTTCGATGGTGTTGCAGGCCGAGACCAGCAGGGCGGCCGCGGCGGCGGCGAGGACGATGATCTTGCGCATGGGGGTGAACTCCACCAGTAAAAAGGCGGCGGACCTTAACCGTGCGCCGCGCCGGGCTTCAAGAGGCCGGCGCGGCGTTTAGGGTCAGCGGACGCGGCGGACCGAGCTGTAGCGGTCGTTCTGCTTCTTGGGCAGGCTGGCCGCATCGTAGTCGTAGCGCCAGCACTTGCCCTGGTAGTAGGCGTGCTCGCAGAACTCCCACGACCCGCGCGAAATGCGCATGGACGAGACGCGGTCGTTGAAGCCGACGCGGGCCAGGTCCGGCGTGTCGCCGCGCAGGGGACGGGCCTCGCCGCGGAAGCCGTCGTGCTCGAACAGCACGACCTCGCCGCCACCGCCCCAGCCGCCACGACGGTCATCACGTCGGTCGTCTCTGCGGTCGTCTCTGCGGTCATAGCCGTCGCGGCGGTCGCGGTCGTAGTTGCGGTCTTGGGCGATCGCGCCGCCGGCCATCAGGGCAATGGTCCCGCAGACGATCAGGAAAGCGGATTTACGCATGGGAGTATCTCCTTAGCGAACGCGACGGATCGAGCTGATGGCGTCGTTCCACTCGCGGGGCAGGATGGCCTGGTCGGCGTCCAGACGGCTGCAGCGGCCCTGGTAGTTGGCGTGCTCGCAGATCTCCCACTTGCCGCCGTTGTTGCGGCCGATGCTGATCGACGAGGCCTTGTCGTTGAACTTGATCGCGCCCAGGTCGGGCATGTCGCCGACCACGTCATACGAGCGGCCCTGATACTGGGTGTCCTCGTAGATCGTGATGCCGTCGCGGTTACCGCCGGGGGGACGACCGCCGCCGCCGTTGTTCCAGCCGCCGCCATTGTTGCCGCCGCCATTGTTCCAGCCACCGCCACCGCCGTTCCAGCCGCCGTTGTTCCAGCCGCCATTGTTCGAGCCGGCCAGGCTCTGGCAGATCAGCTTGCCGTCGCCATTGGCCATGCCCTGGCTGTTGCAGTCGCGGACGTAGGCGCTGACATAGGCCCAGCCGCCGCGGCTGGTCTTGCAGCGCGCGTGGACCTCGCCGTTGAAGGTCGTGATCTCACGGCACGATTGGAAGTACGAACCGCGCGGCGGCTCCTGGTAGGCTCCATTCCAGTTCGGCGCCTGGGCCGAAGCCGCGCCGGCCCCCATCGACGTAGAAAGGGCCAGGATGGAAAGGGCCGCGAGGCCGAGGGTCTTGCGCATGTCTGTTTTTCCCCACCAAAAAGGCGTCGTTGTTGACGCCAGCTAGCCGCCCCTCAACTGAACGGCGCCTGAACGGCCAAGTTCTAGCGGTCAACGGTCCGAAGGGCGATAGTCAACCCTGACGTGCCCTTTCAGCTGGGCCTCGGTGAACCAGACCGGCTTGGTCTTCATCGCCACGAACAGCGGCGTCTGGTCGGCATAGTGCGGCGACCTGGCGTCCAGGGTGGCCGAGCCGAACTGATGGATGCTTTCGGAGCGCAGCGCGCCAGCTTTGTCCCAGGTCACGAACATGACGAAGGTGTCGCCGCCGTCGGCGGTGGTCGTGCCGTCGGCCTCCGGCTTGCCCCACACCGAGCGGTAGGTGTCGGCCGCGCCGTCGATGGCCAGGTTCACGGTGCCGCGCCGGATGCGGTTGACCTGGCCCCACTCCGGATCCAGGCGGCCGAAATGAGTCTTCAGCTGCTTGATCGCCGCGCGCAGGCTGTCGATCGGCGCCGGGGCCGCATCGCCATTGGAGCGCGCGAACAGGATCGGCTGACTCATCAGCGCCGCCAGGGCCGCGCCTCGATCATGGACGTCGGCTTGTTTGTCCCAGGCCCGCAGGATCGACTGGGCCTTGGCCAGATCCGCGTCGCCCTTGGGATCGATCGCCGTCACCTCGCGGACCATCTCCATCACCGACGAGCGGTCGCTGAAGGCCACGTCGAACTTGTGGGCCCGGAAGCTGGCGTCGGTGATCGCATGATCGGTCCCGAAGGTCTCCAGCGCCCGCCAGGCGCGGTTGGTCATGTTGGCCTGCAGGCCCATCGAGGCCGGGAAGGCCTCGGGCTTGAGGTTATCGGCCGCCTCACTGGCCTGGAACGGCGTGTTGTTGGAGTTGAACACCAGGCCCGACTTCGGATTCCACAATTGCGGGCTCTGTTCGACGGGACGGTAGCCCTGCCAGACCAGATCCGAGCGGTCGCCGGGCAGGACGCCGGCCCAGTCGGCCTGAACGGTGCGGTTGGGGTACTGGCCGTTGTGCACGAAGCCGATGTTCCCGGCCGCGTCGGCATAGACGTAGTTCAGGCTGGGAATGGCGTGGGTGGCGATGGCGGCGCGCCACTCGTCCATGGTCCGCGCCCGGTTCAGCCGCCAGTACTGCAAGGGCTGGCGCCACTCGCCCATGCCGGCGTAGCGGATGGCGAAGACGCCATGGTCGGTCTCCAGCACCGGGCCATGTACCGAGCGCAGAACGGCTTTCTTCACCGGCAGGACGATGGGGCCAAAGAGCTTCACGCGCAGGGTGACATAGCGCTTGTCGAAGGCCTTCCACTGGCCGTCCAGCCTGTACTGGTTCTTGTTCTTCGGGTTGATGGTCAGGCGATAGATGTCCACCAGGTCGGGCTTGGACACGGTGTTGGCCCAGCCAAGCGTGGCGTTGTGCCCGTGCAGCATGAATGGCGCGCCTGGGAAGAAGCCGCCGGCCACGTGCCAGCCTTGGCCGCTCTCGACCACCGCCTCGTACCAGGCGACAGGGCCGGTATAGGGCTGGTGCGAATTGACCAGCAGGCGGGTGGCGCCGTCGGCGCTGCGTGACGGCGCGGTCGCGAGACCGTTCGAGCCCTTCGGTGGTGGGCTTTTCTCCTGCGGCGCGGTCAGGCGCTTCAGCTCGCCGTCCAGGCCGTAGAAGAACGGCTGCTTGAAAATGAAGCCGGCCTCGATGTCGTGGCCGGTCAGGGGGAGGAGGCCCGCCTTGACCTTTTCCGGATGCTGGGCGGCATAGACGCTGACCCCGTCGGCATAGGCCTCCATCACCTCGCGCAGGTCGGCCGGCAGCTGAGCATAGTGGGCGTTGGTCGTCGGCCAGACGTCGAGCAGCGCGGTGACATAGTCGGTCGGCGCGGCCTTGGCGCCCTTGTCGCGGGCCAGCACGCCGCGCGTGGCCAGCACCACGTCCTGCAGCGTGTCGAAGTCGTCCTCGCTCTGGGCGTAGCCGAGGCCAAACGCCGCGTCGGCGTCGGTCTTGCCAAGTACGTGCGGCACGCCCCAGTCGTCGCGACGGATGCGGACGTCATAATGCCGAGCCTTGTCGAGCAGAACCTGGCGGGGAGGGGCCTTGGGCAGGCTGGACTGGTCGATCGCGATCAGCGCCGCGCCGGCCAGCACGACAAGCGCCAGCAAGGCGCCGATCCCGCGCAGGATCCACTTCATCCGAGCCTCCCCCCGAAATGGCTTACAGGGCCATCGTTTGTTACCGCCGATCATGTCTGGCCGGCTTGGTCGTGCCTAGAGCCGGTTTCGACGAAAGCTGGCTGAAACTTCGCGATAACGTCGTTCGCCATCCCTAGCTGGGCTGCTAGGTTCGACTTAAACAACGAGGGAGGCGCGCCCATGGCCCGCAAGCATGTGGTTTCGGTATTGGCCGGAAGTCTTCTGGCTTTTGGGACGTTCAGCGTCAGCGGCGCAGCGTTCGCCGAGGTTCCCGCCAACATCGCCAAGGCCGTGGCCGACCCGTCGCGCCCGGCAGCCGACACCGCCCGCGACGCCGCGCGTCATCCGGGCGAGATCCTGGCCATGGCCGAGCTGAAGCCGGGCCAGACCGTCGTCGACTACGTGATGGGCGGCGGCTACTTCACCCGGATCATCTCCGGCGCGGTCGGTCCGAATGGCGTGGTCTATGCCTACCAGCCGGCCGAGTTCATCAAGTTCATGCCCAAGTACGGCGAGGATCAGAAGACGGTCACCGCCGCCCTGGCCAACAGCAAGGCGCTGAACGGCCCGATGACGGCGCTGGACCTGCCCGACAATGTCGACGCGGTGATCACCGTCCAGAACTATCACGACATGCACCTGAAGCCGTTCCCGGTGGACACGGCCGCGAAGGCCAATGCCGAGATCTTCAAGTCTTTGAAGCCGGGCGGCGTCTTCCTGGTCATCGACCACGCCGCGACCGCTGGCTCGGGTGTCACCGCCGCTGACGGCCTGCACCGCATCGACATCGCCGCCGTGAAGAGCGAGGTGGAGGCCGCCGGCTTCAAGCTGGAGGCCGAGAGCCCGCTGCTGGCCGACAAGGCCGACCCGCATACGGCCAGCGTCTTCGACCCGTCGATCCGCGGGAAGACCGATCAGTTCATCCTGAAGTTCCGCAAGCCCAAATAGGGCGTCAGGAGGCCCGCGCCTCCGCGCCCATGAAGATCACCTTGGCACCCTTGTTCACGGCCGAGCCCAGCTCGGCCGCGTCCCAGTTGGTCAGGCGCACGCAGCCGTGCGAGGCGCGCTTGTTGACCAGCTTGGGATCGGGCGTGCCGTGGATGCCGTAGGTGTCCTTGGTCAGGTCGATCCAGGTGGAGCCGACCGGATTGTTCGGCCCGGCCTTGATGGTCAGCTTGCCCTTGGGCTTGCCGAAGGTCAGGCGCGACGGGTCGTAGGTATAGGTCGGGGCGGGCGCCAGGGTGCGCACGGCCCACTCGCCGGACGGGGCGGGGCGCTCGGTGCTGCCCACCGTGGCCGGATAGACCGCGAGCTCGACGCCATCCTTGTCGAAGGCCCGCACCTGGCCCTGGGCCTTGTCGATCTCGATGCGGTCGACCTTGCGATCCAGCTTATCGGCGCCGGCGCCCGTCACCACGATCGTCGTCCCGGCAGCCGCGAAGTCGACACCGGGATTGAGCGCCTGCAGCAGGGCCTCGTCCATGTGGAAGCGCTCGGCCAGCAGCTCCAGCGGCGTGTGGTAGTTCATGGCCGGCAGCTTGGCCATCGCCTCGTAGTCTTCCTTGGGCAGCACGGGCGCGAACGGGCCGGCCACGTCCTCGGCGGTGATCTGGTAGTCGACCAGCACCGGACCGCCGTCACCCGCCGTCAGGGTGTCGAGCAGTTCCTTGGTGATCTCGCCATTGGCGGTGACATTGCGCGAGCCCTGGTAGGCCTTGATCGCCAAGGTCAGGTTGGTCCCGTCGCGGCCGTCGATGACGCCGGGCGAAAAGTGAGCGCGGTCCAGCAGGGTCTGGACGCGGACCAGCAGGTTGCGGTGGGCGTCGGGGTCCGTCGCGGCGGCGTCGAAGGTCGCGGCATTGATCGTCTGGGCCAGCGGCGAGGCCGCGGCGACGGCGGCCGGCGCGGGAACCACGGGCGGCGGGGTCGTCTTCTGGACGGTCTTGGCGGGGACGGGCTTGGCCGGCGGCTTGTCGTCACAGGCCGACAGGGCCAGGACGGCGATCAGGGCGAAACGGGAAACCAGACCAGTCATGTATTCTCCAGGCGGGCCAAGAAGGCGGGCCAAAAAGGTGGGCCAAAAAGGTGGGAACAACTCCTCCGTCTCAAGCCTTGAGCCATGGCGAAGTTCCCTGAAGGGCAAGGACACAGCTTGAAGACGTCGCGCCGCCTGCTCTGGGGTCTGGGCCTGCTTTTGCTGGTGGTCGGCGGCTTCTGGCTTTGGGTCTATTGGCCGTCCGGGCAGTCGTCGACCAAGCCGGCTCCGCCGCGCGACGAGACAGCCTATCCGCCGCCCCAGCACGTGCCGTCGATCGATCCGCCGGGGCGGTCGATCCCGCTGGCCGGCGCGCCCGAAAGCTGTGACGGGAGCGACGCGCCCGACACCGCCGCCGCCGTCAACGCCGCCTCGCTGTCGACCCTGGCCTGGACGCCGTTCGGCAAGCCCGAGACCGGCTGGGAGATCTACGCCCCGCGCATCGCCGCCGAGATCGGCACGACCTGCGGCCCTGGCTCCAACGGCTTCGCCTCGGCCCTGGCGCGCTGGCAGGGGGCGCATGGCTTGCAGGCCACCGGCGTGGTCGATCCGGCGGTGTTCGGCGCCATGCTGGTGCGCTGGCATCTGGCGCGGCCGTTCGTGCGCACCAACCGCGAGGGGATCTGCCCTGGCGCGCCCCCCGAGGCCAATCTCGGCCTGGCCAAGCCCGAGGAAAGCTACGGCGGCAAGGCCATCCGCATGCGTCCCGGCGCGCTGGCGGCCTATCGAAACATGGTCGCCGAGGCGCGCGCGGCCGGAGCGCTGACCAAGCCCGACGCCTTGAAGATCTTCTCCGGCTTCCGCGCCCCGGACGCCGACGCCCAGCGCTGCGCGCGCGACAAGAACTGTCAGGGGCTGATCCGCACCATCTGCTCGGCCCACCGCACGGGCCTGGCCATGGACGTGGTGATCGACGCCGCGCCGGGCTTTCGTCCCGACAGCTCCGCCGACGCCAACCGCCTGGCCATGGCGCGCTCGCCGCTGTTTCGCTGGATGGTGGTGAACGCCAGCCGCTTCGGCTTCGTCAACTACGCCTACGAGCCCTGGCACTGGGAGTGGACGGGCGAACCGCTGCTACCCGGCGTGCCCATCTCGAGCCTGCCCCAGGACGGCTCGGAGCCGGCTACGGAACCTCAGCCAGACTCCATTTCTGGAACGCCGGCCGCTCCCGCAGGCGCTCGTAATAGGCGCTGATCGTCGGCCACTCCTCGCGCTCGATGGGCGAGAACAGCCAGCGGTGCACCGACAGGCCCAGTACGATGTCGGCCAGGGTGAACCGCTCGCCGGCTACATAGGCGCCAGTATCCAGCAGGCGCGCGCTGAGCAGCCCCATGGCCGTGTTCCAGGCCGTGACGCTGATCTCGATCTGCTTGGGATCATCAAAGCCAGGCGTCTTGCGCACCAGGCCGGCGAAAGCGTAGCGCCAGGCCGTGTTCAGCTCCGTGCACTGCCAGTCCATCCACTGGTCGACCAGAGCCCGCTGGCGGCGATCGTCCGGAAACAGCGGCGTGTCCGCGCCCACATAACGGCAGATGGCGTTGCTCTCCCAGATCGGCCCGTGCTGATCGATCATGACCGGCACCAGGGCGTTGGGATTGTATCGCAGGAACTTCGGATCGTTGGTCGGGGCGAAGCCCTGGCCCCAGTCCTCGCGCTCATAGGCGATCCTCAGCTCGTCCAGGGTCCACAGCACCTTGCGGACATTGATCGACGAGGTGCGGCCGAGGACCTTGGGGATCGTCACCGGGTCATCCAGGGTCTGGACTTGCCGGTCGGCGCCGCGACGCTGGAGCGTTCGATCTTGCCCGTCGAGGCCTTGGCCCCGTGACCGTGCTTGCCTTGGGCGGCCTTCTTCAGGCGCAGGGCGCGCTGCATCGGGGTTTCCCCCTCTGGCGCTTCGGTGGCGGGAACGTCGGGTTTATCGGTCATGAAGGCGATGTAGGCCTCGAATGGCGCCTTGAGAAGGCCGCGCTTGAAGGTCAGTCTGGAAAGATGTCGTCCCGTCGTTCGGTTCCCGTCCTGATCGCACTCTCCGCCCTCTTTGCGTCGGGCGCCCATGCGCAGGTCAGGGGCGAGGCCAACGAGGTCTCGCCGGTACTGATCTTGCCGCCGACCCTGCCGCCGAAGCTGGTTTCGACCTATCCGGCCCAGGACCAGACCGTGGCCCCGGGCGTGCTGATCCTGAAGGTCGCCTTCGACCAGCAGATGTCCCCGACCGCCTGGAACTACGCTCCCGCGCCGGACGCCGAGCCGATGGACTGCGTGAAGACGCCCCGGCTGTTGCCCGACCAGAAGACCTTCGTGCTGCTGTGCCGGGTGCTGGCCAACAAGACCTATGGCGTGACCCTGAACGCCGAGCGGACCGGCGGTTTCGCCAATCTGGGCGACAACCCGGCCCAGACGGCGGCCTTGACCTTCAAGGTCGACGCGGGCGATCCGGTCACCACCGTGCGCCGGGCCATGGACGCGGCCAAGCTGCTGCCCGACCAGATGCCGGTGCAGGACGCGCCCATGGCTGTCGCGTCCGGAGCGAGCGGCCGCTAGCCTTCTAACTGAAGCGTGTGGCGCGCGGGCCGCGACTCCCTCATCATCATCCGATGACGGGGGAATCGGGGCGCGAGTGGACGGGGGCTGACCTCGCTGTGGTGGTGGGCGACTATGTCTCCCAGCTGGAGAAGACGCTCGCCGGCAAGCCGTTCGATCGCGCCACGCACGACCGCACGGTCCGCTTCGTGACCGGCAAGTCGGACATGCCCATCACCTGGAAGCAGGGCGAGATCTCGGCGGTGCTGTCGCTGATCGGTCTGCCGATCCTCAAGGACATGCCGCCGCGGTGGTCCTATGACGAGGCGCTGCTGGACGCCGTCGAGGGCCAGCTGGCCATGAAGCCGACCCTGCTGGCCTCGGCCGTTCGCCCCGCCGCCCTGTTCACCGCTCCCTCGGCCGTCCCGCTGATCGAGGCCGCCCCGCCCAGGCCGATGCCGATGGACGACCGCCTGATCCGCGCCATCCAGCGCTTCGACATGTCGGGGCGCGAGGCGGACGACCGGTTCCTGAAGGGCCTGGGCGTGGCCAGTGTCGTGGCGCACGAGGCCCGCCGCCTGTCGGATCGCGGCCGCGCGGATCTGGCCGGCGGCATCCGCCCCGCCCGTGACGGTGATCCCGACGGCTGCGACGTGATCAGCTTCGGCCTGGACGAGATCCCGCGCCTGATCGTGGTCAAGGCCACCCTGGCCGGCGAGGTGGCCCCGTTCGGTCTCAGCCAGGCCGAGTTCGAGCTCTCCAGGGCCCAGCCCAGCGCCTTCCGCATCCGCCGCGTCTACGACCTGCTGGGCGAGGCGCGCTTCTACCGCCTGAAGCCGCCGTTCCACTGAGGCCCGTCAGGCCTTGAACACATGGGCGAGCATCTGGGCCAGGCCGCCCAGCGTCCGGCCGTGGTTCAACTCGCCGGGCAGTCGCGTCAGCGTCTCGTAGAAGCCCAACGGCGGCAGCGCCGTCATCACGGTGACGATCTGGCGGCGCGGCAGGCCCTTGGACACCCGGCCGCCGCTGGCGTCGATCCAGTCGGCCTTGCGCACGGCGTTGACGACCTCGGCATTCGCGCCCCGGAACGGCGTGATCTTGTGGTGCCAGTGGATCAGATCATGGACCAGCTGGGCGTCGAGGTCCGGCGCCCGCGCCTGGCGGGCCCGTTCGGCATGACCTTCCGACGGCTCCAGATAGGCCAGGGTCCGATCGGTCCAGAGGCCGACATCATGATGAGCCAGCGCGAAGGCGATGGTGGCGCGATGCCGCGTCTCGCCGTCCAGGAAATGCATCGCATAGGTCAGCACGCGGTAGACGTGGTTGCGATAGCCGGGAAAGTCCGCGCCGATCCGCGTCCGCAGCGGCTCCAGCTCGCGCTCGATGATGTCGTCGTGGTGGATGATGGCGACGGGCATGACGCAGTTCACCGCATCGCGTGATCCCGCGCTTGCACGAAGTCATCGAAAAGGGGCCAGCCTTGGTGGACGCTCAGACGGGGCGGGTCTGTTCGGTCCGCCACGGCCTCGGCATGAGCCCGCGCGACGGCGTCGCTGCTGGCCTTCTTGGTCCAGCCGTCCTTGCAGGCATGGCGATAGATGCTGGTCGGCGAGACCTTCCACTTGCGCGCCAACTCGCCGGCGGTCGCGCCATTCCTGTACTCGGCGGCGATCTCGGCCCACGAAGCCTCCGAGAGCCGGAACCATGTTGGTGGTGCGTCGGGGTGTGACTTGCTCATGGCCACAAGGATAAGGCCGTTCTGGGCGCCGGGGACGGAGCTGGGTGCGTGGCGGGAAAGATGAGCTTCCACAAGTGGATAGAGTCGCGGGGGGCGTGCGTTCACGAGGCCGCGCCTAGCGCGAGGCTCCGATCAGTTCGCCGCTGGGAAACTTGCGCTCATCGTTCTTGTACATGATCAGGTGGCTGGGAAGTTTCGTCGCGTGCCAGCCCTCTGGCAGCCGATTCAGAATCTGGCCGAGCACGGAGCGTGCCGTGGGCTCACCCGTCAGTTCGACATCCACGGAAAGAAGATCGTCGTGGGGACCCGTTCCTAGATCGCTTCCTTGTATGCGGAAGACATACGGCAACTGCTTCTTGAGCGCCTGCACGAGCGCCGCGGCGGTTCCACCCGTCGGGAAGTCGATGAGGGCGCGATCAATGTCGATCGGATACCAGGTGTCGTAGTGCTCGGGCTTGTACTTGGTCGTGTCGCGTTCCTTGCCAGGATCCTTCGCCCCAAAGCCGCTGCCATTCCAGTGAGCCTTGGCGCGTTTCTTCTCCGCGCCGATGAGCAGGGCCTCCAAATCCACCGCGGTGAACACGAAGACGCGGACGGCGCGAAACAGCACCAGGTCGGGGTCTAGACCTCGGCGGTGCTGAATTTTCTTGTGGTGCTTTTGCAGCCGCTCGCGGAGACCGGACGCCGCGTCGGTCTTACCGATATAGATGACTTCCGCGTCGTCCTGGCCCTGAAGCAACAGCTGATAGACACCTTGGTGCTTCGGGAGCGCGGCGACGGCCTCGGCGGTCAACGGCGCGGGCGTCAGGTCTTCGAGAACGGCCGTGAGCTCCCGCAGCAAGGCCTTGGGAAGATCGAGTTCGAATTCTGTATAGCCCTGCGTCACGCCGCGTAGCGTAGCTTCCTCGCGACATCCTTGCCAATGACCTCCGCCAAGCGAACCGGCACGGCGTTGCCCAGCTGGCGCATGACCTCGCTCCAGGCCCCGTGGAAGATGAAGCTGTCGGGGAAGGTCTGTAGGCGGGCGCTTTCCCGGACCGAGAAGTAGCGCACCGTGCCGTCGGGGCGGGCCAGCATGTTCTCGCCGCCGGGCACGCCGTGGACGCCGGCCTTCAGGGTCTTGGCGGGCTCGTCCAGCGGACTGCCCGTGTGGCCGGGATAGGCGCGGGCGCCGGGCTGGAAGCGGTGATAGGCGATCTGGGCCGCGCGCTCGGGGTCCCGTTCCGGATCGGGCAGGTCGGCGGTCGCGTCGCGCACCGTTCGCCAGGCGATCTCGCTCGGCTTGTCGCGCAGCGCCATGGCGCGCGCGGGCGCGTCGGAGGCGTCAGGTCGCTCGGCCTTGGCCACCTTGTGCGCGTCCCAATAGTCGCCCGAGCGATGTTGCGCCCACAGCAGGGCGTCGGACGAGTGGGTGGCGACGGGGAACGACCACTCCAGGTCCAGGTCGTCGCGGAAGCCCACGAAGATCACCCGCTCGCGCTTTTGCGGCACGCCGTAGTCGGCGGCGTTCAGGACGCGGGCCACGACTCGATAGGCCAGGCCGTCACGCGCCCCACGCAGATGGTGTTCTTCCAGCCGCGACAGGTGCTCGGACCAGTCCTCGTCCGGGCGAGCGACGACCTCCGGGTGCTCGAGTTGCAGCCGGATATATTCGAAATAGTTGCGGAAGCTGGCCCGGGTCAGACCCTTGACGTTCTCGAATACGAAGGCCCGAGGCCGCGTCTCGCGCACGGCGCGGATCGCGTGGGGGAACATGTCGCGGGTGTCGTCATAGGCCCGGTGCTTGCCGCCCAGCGAGAAGGGCTGGCAGGGCGGGCCGCCGGACACCAGGTCGACCTTGCCCTCAAGGCCTCTGAAGTCGACATGGCGCACGTCGCCCTCGACCTCGGGCCAGCCGGCCATCGGCGACAGCGGGCTCTGGCGGTTCTCGGCGATGGTCTCGCGGCAATAGCGGTTCCACTCGACCACCTTGGCCGGTTTGAACCCGGCCTGGCACAGGCCGATGCCCAGCCCCCCGGCCCCCGCGAACAGTTCGATCGACTTCATGAGTCCAAGAATGTTCTAATTTCGTTCTCAAGGAAAGCCTCGTCCTTGAGCCCACATTCCCAGAGGGTCAGCGCGCTCCAGCCCAGGGCTTCAAGCTCCGCCAGCTTGCGGAGATCACGGGCGCGATTCCCCTCCAGCTTCGGGATCCAGAACTCGTGCCGTGATTTGGGCAGCCGCGCCAGCTTGCAGTCCGGATCGGGGTGGCGATGCCAGAAACACCCGTGGACGAAGATCACCTTCTTGCGGCCGGTAAACACCAGATCCGGCCGCCCGGGCAGCTTCGCGCCGTGCAGACGGTAGCGGTAGCCCAGGCGGTGAACGAGCCGACGGACCAGCATCTCGGCGCTGGACCCCTTGCCCTTGACGCGAGCCATCCGGGCGCTGCGTTCGGTGGGGGAGAGGGTGTCCATGGGAATCGGGTAGATGTAGAGGGCATGAGGGGCAAGCGCTGCTATGAGCCAAAAACGCCCCCGCCAGCTTCCGCTGACGAGGGCGCTCGGAACTCCGACCAGCTAGTTCAGAAGCCGATCAATCCTCGTCCATCTTCAGCGCGGCGATGAAGGCTTCCCGCGGGATCTCGACCTTGCCGAACTGGCGCATGCGCTTCTTGCCGGCCTTCTGCTTGTCCAGCAGCTTGCGCGGGGCGTCGCCGCTGTAGCGCTTGGCCGAGCAGTTCGCTTACTCCGCCGCGTGGACAGCCTTGTCGCCATCACCCGGCAGCCGCCACTTGGCCCACGAACCCGCCGCCAAGGTCTTGCTGGCGTGCAGGATCTCGATGCCAACCACGCGACCGTCCTCGGTGTAGTCGAGGATCACGCCGGGCGCGACCTCTTCGGCCTCGTGCGGCTTGGCGTCGGACAGGGGGATATAGGCCGCGTCGGCTTCTGGATCGTAGGTGGGTTCACGGCGCATCGGGCGGACTCGCGTTCCGGTCGGGAAAGACCGACAGGACCCGAATATGGTCCTTTTCCTCGACGCACGCCACTCTGAGGTGGCGGGTCCATTCGGCCGGTCGGCCGAAGCGGCGCTCCACGGCGGCGTCGTCGGGGTCTGGCTCCGTCCACTCGGGATCGCGAACCACGGCTTCGACGATCTCGCGCGTCAGCCCGTAGAGCGGCATCCGATCAACGAGGGCATGGCGGGTAAAGCGGATCGCTTTCATGCCGGCCATTCAGCACGCCTGTGGCGCGTCACTCAACCCTTGGTGTAGAGGGTCAATCCTCGTCCATCTTCAGCGCGGCGATGAAGGCTTCCTGCGGGATCTCGACCTTGCCGAACTGGCGCATGCGCTTCTTGCCGGCCTTTTGCTTGTCCAGCAGCTTGCGCTTACGCGAGGCGTCGCCGCCGTAGCACTTGGCGGTCACGTCCTTGCGCAGGGCGCGGACGGTTTCGCGGGCGATGATCCGGCCGCCGATGGCCGCCTGGATGGGGATGACGAACATGTGCTGCGGGATGAGTTCCTTCATCTTCTCGCACATGCCGCGGCCACGGCTCTCGGCGCGGTCGCGGTGGACCAGCATGGAGAGGGCGTCGACCGGCTCGGCGTTGACCAGGATCGACATCTTGACCAGGTCGCCGACGCGGTAGTCCTCGAGCTGGTAGTCGAAGCTGGCATAGCCCTTCGAGATGGACTTCAGGCGGTCGTAGAAGTCGAAGACCACCTCGTTCAGCGGCAGGTCGTAGATGACCATGGCGCGGTTACCGACATAGCTGAGCTCGCGCTGCATGCCGCGACGGTCCTGGCACAGCTTGATCACGCCGCCGAGGAACTCGTCCGGCGTGAAGATGGTGGCCTTGATCCAGGGCTCGGCGATGTTCTCGATCTGCATCACGTCCGGCAGGTCGGCCGGGTTGTGCAACTCCATCTCGGAGCCGTCGCGCATGTGGATCTTGTAGACGACCGAGGGCGCGGTCGCGATCAGGTCGAGGTCGAATTCGCGGGAGAGGCGCTCCTGGATGATCTCCAGGTGCAGCAGGCCTAGGAACCCGCAGCGGAAGCCGAAGCCCAGGGCGGCGCTGCTTTCCATCTCGTAGGTGAAGCTGCCGTCGTTCAGGCGCAGCTTGCCGACGGCGGCGCGCAGGTCCTCGAAGTCGGCGGCGTCGACCGGGAAGAGGCCGCAGAACACGACCGGCTGAACGTCCTTGAAGCCCGGCAGGGCCTGGGCGGTCTGCTTCTTCTCGTCGGTGATGGTGTCGCCGACGGCGGCGTCGGCCACTTCCTTGATCGAGGCGGTGAAGAAGCCGACCTCGCCGGGACCCAGTTCCTGCACGTCGGTGGCCTTGGGCGTGAAGACGCCGACCTTGTCGATGCGGTGGGTGGCGCCGGTCTGCATCATGCGGACCTGCTGGCCGGCCTTCAGCGTGCCGTCGAAGATCCGCACCAGCACGACGACGCCGAGGTAGGCGTCGTACCAGGCGTCGACCAGCAAGGCCTTGAGGGGAGCGTCGCGGTCGCCCTTGGGGGCGGGCAGGCGGGTGACGATGGCTTCCAGCACGTCGTGGATGCCCAGGCCCGACTTGGCGCTGGCCAGCACGGCGTCGCTGGCGTCCAGGCCGATCAGGTCCTCGATCTGGGCGCGCACGCGCTCGGGCTCGGCGGCCGGCAGGTCGATCTTGTTGAGGACCGGGACGATCTCGTGGTTGTTGTCGATGGCCGAATAGACATTGGCCAGGGTCTGGGCTTCCACGCCCTGGCTGGCGTCGACGACCAGGATCGAGCCTTCGCAGGCGGCCAGCGAGCGCGAGACTTCATAGGCGAAGTCGACGTGTCCGGGGGTGTCCATCAGATTGAGGATGTAGTCCTCACCGTCGTCGGCCTTGTACTTCAGGCGCACGGTCTGCGCCTTGATCGTGATGCCGCGCTCTTTCTCGATGTCCATGTTGTCGAGGACCTGGGCGCTCATCTCGCGCGCGGTCAGGCCGCCGGTCTCCTGGATCAGGCGGTCGGAGAGCGTGGACTTGCCGTGGTCGATGTGGGCCACGATTGAAAAGTTGCGGATCTTGTCGAGAGGCGTCGAAGTCATGGGCGTGCGCATAGCACATTTGGCCTGCTTCGCGAGAGACGTTCAGGCCTAGGGATGCGGCGACGCGTCGCGCATGCTTAACCGCTCGTTAAGTTTGGAGCCGCAAACCGGTCTCAATGGCTTGCAACAGTGTTGCAATCAATTCGATCCGGAGGGCTCCCATGGACCGTCGCAAGCTGATCCTCTCGGGCGCCGCCGTCGGCGTGAGCGCCGTGGCCACCGACGCCCTGGCCCGGCAAAGCCGCTATAGCGAACAGCTGCCGCCGCCTCAGCCGATCGGTCCGGCGAGCCCCGCTCCGGCCGATCCCTATGCGTCCTCGGCGCCGCAGCCGATCGCGCAAGACTCCTACGCCCCGCCGCCGCCATCGCCCAGCCCGGCCTCGAACGGCTCGCAACCGACCTACGATACCGGCCGCGCCCAGACCTATTCCGCCGACGAGATGATCCGCGCCACATCCGACTTCCTGGGCGTGACGGCCGAGAGCGCCGGCGCGGCGATCGAGAAGGTGTTCAAGGACAAGGGTCAGCCTACCGCCTACATCGCCGGCGAAGAGGGCTCCGGCGCCTTCGTGGCTGGCCTGCGCTACGGCCGCGGCCTGCTCTACATGAAGGGCCGTCCCACTCTGGAGGTGTTCTGGCAGGGCCCGACCATCGGTTGGGACTGGGGCGGCAACGCCAGCCGCGTTTTCACCCTCTGCTATAACCTGCAGTATCCGGACGCCATCTTCCGCCGTTTCCCCGGTGTTGAGGGCAGCGCCTACCTGATCGGCGGCCTGGGCGTGAACTATCAGAAGGCCGATGAAATCACCCTGGCCCCGATCCGCGCGGGTGTGGGCCTTCGCCTGGGCGCGAACGTCGGCTACCTGGGCTACAGCCGCAAACGCCGCTGGATGCCGTTCTAGTCGGCGCGCTCGTAAGCGTAGCGGAACACGCGGGATTCGCCGGGCGCCAAGGTGACGCGCCAGGCGACCTTGCCGTCACGCAGCTCGTGGCGGACGGGTTCGGACACCACCTTGAAGCCCTCGAAGTCGGGGTCCTGGCGCAGCTCGATCGTCACCGGCGCGGTCTTGGCGTTGGTCAGGTCGATCGCATAGGCGCGGCGCAGGCGGTCGCGCGAGAGCGTCTTCTCCTCGACCAGACGCGGCCGGGCGCCGACGTCCATGGCTCCGCCGATCACCAGGTCCAGCGGCTCGCCGACGGCGACGTCGCGCACGGCCTGCTCGCCGGCGAAGGTCGGGCGGCCTTCGGCCGTCTCCATCGTCGACAGAGCGCCGGAGGGCAGGGGCTTGCCCAGGCCATTGGCGGTCTTGTTCTCCAGCCGTAGCACCACGCTGGGGATGACCACGGCCTCTTCCGGGTCGTCATAGCCGTCATGGCGGTCGATCTCGACCACATAGAGCCGCTGGAAGGCGACGTCCTTCTGGTCGAGGAAGGCCACCTGCTTGGTCTGGCGGGCGGCCAGGGTTACGGGCTCGGGCAGCGTGTAGAGCTTGTAGTCGCCCAGGTTCGACTGCTCGGCCAGCTTGGCGCGCGAACCGGTGACGGCGATCTCCTCGAGACCGCCGCGGGCCATGGGCGCGGCCATCATCGCGACAGGCGGGGCAGGGGGAGGCGGCGGCATGACGGGCTTGCCGACATGGGTGGTGTCCATCGGCCAGCAGGCGCGCTGGATCGACTTGGCCTGGCCCCTGTCGACGCGGACGTACTGGCGCGACAGCTTGCCGGCCACCGCCTGGGTCGGCGCGTCCACGAAGGCGCTGCCGCCGCTGTTGACCAGGGTCAGCCAGCCGGTCAGGTCCAACCGCTTGCCGTCCGGATGGATGCGCGCGACGTAGTCGGCCTGCCAGTTCACGCCCAGCGCCAGGTACGACACCGTCAGCCTGGCCCGCGTGGGCGAGGGGACGTCGACGATCGTCGACAGGCTGGGCTTGTCGGTCAGGCCGTCGGGCGCGCGATCCAGCACGAGGCGCTCTGGACCGCCGGAGCAGCCCAGCGCCTCGACACCGTCGGCGGTGCGGACCATCAGGCCGTCGGGGCCTTGCAGCAGGACGGCGTCGACCGTCTGCTGGCGCCCAGTCCCGCGATTGGTGCGCACGACCTTGATCGGCTGGCCCAGCGACCGCTCGACCAGGGTTCCGGGGCTGAGCAGGGCGTAGTCGTAGTTCCGTTCGACCGCCTTGCCGGGCAGGCCCTCGACCGCCGCGCTCTGGGGGATCAGGCCCTCGGCGACGCCGTCGAAGCGGACGACGTGGCGGCCGGCGGGCAGGTCGACCGTGCGGGTCTCGGTGACCAGGATCAGGCCCTTCTCGCGGGCCTGGGCGCGCTGCCACGGCTCCAGCGCCTGGAAGGGGCCATCGCCGTCACGGTAGAGGGTGACAGCGACCTTCTCGGGCGCGGGCGAGGCGATCGTGGCGGCGTATGCGGGGGCGGCGGCCAGAGCGAGCGCGCCGATCAAGGCGCGCATCCTCACCACCCCGTCTCGACCGTGAAGGTCAGCGCCGTCTCGCCATTGGCCGGCACCGGCACGCTCCAGCCTAGCGTGCGAGCATCGATGCGGCGGCTTTTGAGGCTCTCGGCCTTGACCTCGCCATCGCGACCCAGGCCGCCCTGGCGCAGCTCGACGGTCACCGGCTGGTCCTTGGCGTTGCGCAGTACGTAGCGCATCTCGTAGCGCGAGCGGGTTTTAGAGACCTTGGTGTCGGCCACCAGCGTCGCCTGGCTGGAGACGTCGAAGGCCTCGCCGGTCTTGATCGACAGCTCCGAGCCGGCCGGTGTGTGGCCGATGGCGTTCTCGCCGACGAACTTCGGGTCGCCCGCCGAGTCCCGCATATAGACCCGCATGGTTCCGGCCGGCAGCTGGCTGCCCAGGCCCGCCAGTCTGGCGTTGCTGAACTGGATGGCGACGACGGCCTTCTCCGGCTCGGCCTGGCTCTGGAACCAGTCCTGGCGGACTTCGTAGACCTTCTTGGCCGCCACGCCCTGGGCCGACAGGAAACCGACCTGCTTGTTCTGGTTGGCCGCGATCGTGGTCCGCTCGGCCAAGGGGTAGACGTAGTAGTCGGCCACCCGCTCGCCGGTCCCGCTCTCGGTCCCGGCGCTGACCATGCCTGGCGAGCGGCGCTGCGGGCGATAGGTGACGTTCTGGTTCAGCTGATTGACGTCGCCGGCCACCAGCTGGGTCTTGGCGTTCTCGAACGGCGTGCCCGAGGTGTTGGACAGGGTGATCCAGCCTTGCAGGTCGAGGGCGGCCTTGGCCTCGTCGAACAGGGCGACATAGTCGGCCTTCCACGACAGGCCCGAGGTCAGGTAGCTCAGCTTGGCCTGACGCGCGCCGGCATTGGCGGCTTCGACGCTGACCGACAGGGTCGGGCGGGCGCGCAGGGCCTCGGGCACCTTGTCGAAGATCACCCGCGTGGGGACACCATCGTCGCGCAGCACTTCGATGCGGTCGCCGATCTTGAGGACCACGCCCTCGTTGGCGGCCAGGACGGTGGCGACCTCGGTGGTCTCCTTGCCGTCGCCGGGATTGGTGCGGACGATCTTCACCTGCTGGCCGACCGCCTTCTCCATCAACTTGTCGGGAGTCAGCAGGTCGTAGTCGAAGTTCTGCTCCAGGATGGTCACGCCGGGGGCCGACAGGCTGACCGTCTCGGGGCGGATCTGGGCCGAGACGTCCTTGAATTCCAGCTTCTGGCGGCCGGCCTTCAGGTCCAGCGGCCTTGTGTCTTCGACCAGCGCCAGGTCGGAATTGTAGATGGTGACCGAGACCTCGCGCTGCCGCGCGTGCGCGCCGAGCGGAGCCAAGAGCAGGCCGGCCGTGGCCAGTAGCGCGCGACGGTTCATCGACGTCCTCCCGTGTATTCTATCTCGGTAGAGCTACACGGGATTCAGGCGGAGTCGAGGCTGGGTTGAGCGGGCTTAGCCGCCCCAGACTTGCTTAAGGCGCGCGTCCCGCCCGCAGCCGGCGCGATAGGCGAAGTAGTTGAGCTTGTTCCGCTTGGCGTAGTCGCGATGGTAGGCCTCGGCCGGGTAGAAGGTCCGCAGCGGCAGGATCTCGGTCTTCATCGTGCCGGTCTTCAGGCGCTTGGCGGCCTCGGCGCGGGACTTCTCGGCGATCGGGCGCTGGGCCGGGGTGACGAAGACGGCCGGGCGGTAGGACGGGCCGCGATCGCAGAACTGGCCGCCGTCGTCGGTCGGGTCAACCAGTTTCCAGTAGCGGTACAGCAGGAAGCCGTAATCCAGCTTGGCTGGGTCATAGGTGACGCGCACCGATTCGTAGTGGCCGCTGGTCTCGCTGGTGACGTCGCGATAGGTCGGGTTCTTCAGGTGGCCGCCGGTGTAGCCGCTCTCGACCTTGATGACGCCCGGCACGCCCTGCATGTCGTGCTCCATGCACCAGAAGCAGCCGCCGGCGAACACGGCGCTCTCGGTCTTGAGCGTGGCGGCGGCCGAGGCGCTGACGCCGGTGAGGGCGAACAGGGTGGCGAGTAGGGCGAGCAGTCGGCGCATCGAGGTCTCTCCAGAAAGCGGACTCGGACTCAGATACGCAGCAAACGGGCGAAAGGTTACAGCCGCCAGCCGAAACCGACGCCGCGCACGCTGGGACAGGCCGACAGGCGCGAGGCCAGGATCTGCGCCCGGTCATCGCCCTGGTCGTCGATCTCGAGCCTAATGGTCATGTGCTGACCCTCGGGAGCGGCGGACAGGGCGCGCAGACGAGTCTGCTGGACCGAGGCCACGCCCAGCACCCGCATCAGGGCGTCGGGCGTGTCGTCGGTGGTGACGAGAAACAGTCGGCGCCGGAAGGAAGCAAAGGCGCCGTCTTCCGGTTTGAGCGGATCCACGAGGCTCACGGACGGAACCACTGATGCTCGACCGAGGCCGAATTGACGCCGGGCCAGGCGGCCAGGTCCCGGGCCAGCAGGCGGGCGGCCTGGTCGCCCAGATGGCGCACCTTCAGCGAGGCTTCGACGATCTGGCCGACCGGCTTCATCGTCAGGCCGCACAGTTCGGCGCCGCTGTCGGCGAGGCCTTGGCGCACGGCTTCCAGCGCGCTGGGGGCGTCCTGGGCGGCCAGCAGCAGCTGGTGGACGGTGACGCCTTCCTGGTCGCTATGGAAGGATGGTGGAGAGGGCAGGTAGCTCATCGGGGTTGGTCCTGTGCATGAGAGACTTGAAGGACCGAGGAACCGCGCAACAAAAAAGCCCCGCTCGTGGGAGCGGGGCTTTTTGGAGATCTTGCGATCCTTCGGCTTTGGTTTTGGTAGGTTTCCTACCGCTGCTTGCGCCGATTTTGCCCCGTCCGAATGGGAACGGTTTTAATCTGGGTGTTAATCATATTCCACATCGCCACGGCGCACGACATCGCGGCCACGGCGGCGAGGCCGGTGGTTGCAAAGGCGGCGAAGGCGAAGGTCGATTGCATGTGGAAGCGATGAATCCAGTTAGCGCCACTTACAGGTAGCGTGACGTTTGGGATTGCGCAAGGTCTTGCCTGTGCGAAGGGCGATCGGT
Source organism: Caulobacter sp. ALps2 (assembly GCF_058681635.1). Lineage (NCBI taxonomy): Bacteria > Pseudomonadati > Pseudomonadota > Alphaproteobacteria > Caulobacterales > Caulobacteraceae > Caulobacter > Caulobacter sp. ALps2. The sequence goes on along the minus strand of NZ_CM178743.1, from coordinate 163,623 downwards.
CGCGGGGGAGGGTGGTTTTGCCTCACCTAGGGCGGGGCGCCTTGAAACTCAGCACTCGCCCCACCTAGCCTCGCTTCGCGAGGTCGTCCGCCCCCGGAGGGGGCGGAAGGTTCGAGCGATCTTTCTTCCCCTCTGGGGGAGGAGCGCGAAGCGCGGAGGGGGCAAGTAAGACCTGCCCCCCTCGCTATCTTAAGACCGCAGCTTCCCGCCGGCCTTCTCGGCGGCCGCGACGACCTTGGCCGACAGGGCCTCGATGTCGGCGTCGGTGAGGGTGGCCTCGCGCGGCTGCACCACCACCTCGATCGCCACCGACTTGAAGCCCTCCGGCACGCCGGGGCCCTCATAGACGTCGAACACGCGCGCGGCGGTGATCAGCGCCTTGTCGGCGCCGGCGGCGGCCTTGACCAGGTCGCCCGCCGCCTTGGTCTTCTCGACCAGGAAGGCGAAGTCGCGGGTCAGCGGCATCAGGGTCGAGGGCGAGAAGGCGGGACGCGTCTTGATCGACTTTTTCTTTGGCTCGGGGATCGCCTCCAGGGTGATCTCGAAGCCGTAGACCGGGCCGGCCACGTCCAGAGCCTTCAGGACCGCCGGGTGGATCTCGCCGAACTCGGCCATCACCGCCTTGGGACCCAACTGCAGACGCGCCGAGCGGCCAGGGTGCCACCAGGACGAGGCCGAGCCTTGCGCCGTCTGCAGCGAGGCGACCGGCGCGCCCAGCTCTTCCAGCAGGGCCAGCAGGTCGGCCTTGACCGTGAAGACGTCGCTTTGCGCCGCCTTGTCCCAGCCGCGCGGGGCCTTGGGAACGAGGATGGCCGCCACGACGGTGCGCTGGTCGTTCGGACGCTCGCCGTGGAAGGTCGGGCCGATCTCGAACAGGGCCGCGTCGGGGAAGCCCTGGCGGGCGTTGCGGCCGGCCGCCTCGATCAGGTTGGGCAACAGCGACGGGCGCATGCAGTCCAGTTCCGAGGCGATCGGATTGGCCAGCAGCAGTTCCGACTGGCCGCCGCCGAACAGCTCCGCGGTCTTGTGGTGAGTGAAGCTGAAAGTCACCGCTTCCGCATAGCCGGCGGCGGCCAGGGCGCGCCGGGCCGTGCGGCCACGGGCCTGCTTGGCGGTCAGGATGCCGCCCACCGCGCGCGGAACTTCCGGCAGCGGCGTCGAGGGCAGGGCGCCGTAACCGGCGATGCGGGCGACTTCTTCAACCAGGTCGGCCTTGCCTTCCACGTCGCGGCGGAAGGTCGGCGGGGTCACGCAGACGGCGGCCTCGGCATGGGTCGCGAACTGGGTCGGCGAGACATCCTTGGGGGCGTCCAGCTTGAAGCCCAGGTCCGTCAGGATCTTCAGCGACTTTTCGGGCGCGATCTCCAGGCCCGACAGCTGACCGACATAGGCCGGGTCGAACAGGATCGGACCCGGGGCGGCCGGCAGGTCGCCGACGAAGACAACTTCCGACGGCTCGCCGCCGCACAGCTCCAGGATCAGCTTGGTGGCCAGCTCAAGGCCGGGAACCAGCGATCCGGTGTCGACCGTGCGGGCGAAGCGATACTGGGCGTCGCTGGCGATGCCGGTGGCGCGGCCGGTCTGGGCCGTGCGGATCGGGTCGAACCAGGCGCTCTCGACGAAGACGTCGACCGTCTCTTCCGAGCAGCCGGTGCTCTCGCCGCCCATCACGCCGCCCAGGCCGATCGGACGCTCGCCCGACGCGTCGGCGATCACCGACATCTCCGGGGTCAGTTCGTAGGTCTTGCCGTCCAGGGCGATCAGGTGCTCGTCGCCGTTCAGGCCGTGGCGGCCCAGGCGCGTCGAGATCGCCGTCCCCGACAGCTTGTGCGCGTCATAGACGTGCAGCGGGCGGGCGCGGTCGTATGAGATCAGGTTGGTGACGTCGACCAGAGCGTTGATGGGGCGCAGGCCGATGGCGGTCAGGCGGTCGGCCAGCCACTTGGGCGAGGGGCCGTTCTTGACGCCGCGGATGTAGCGACCGGCGAAGGCCGGGCAGGCCTCGCCGTCGACCGTGACGGTGATCGGCGACGGATAGGTCCCCGGGATCGACGCGATCGACACGTCCTTCAGCTTGCCCACGCCGGCGGCGGCCAGGTCGCGGGCGATGCCCACGACGCCCAGCCAGTCGGGACGGTTGGGGGTCACTTCGAAGTCGATGACGGCTTCCAGGCCCAGGGCGTCGACGGCCGAGGTCCCGACCGGCAGGGCGTCGGGCAGCTCCATGATGCCGTCGCTCTCGGTGGCGTATTCCAGCTCGGCGGCCGAGCAGAGCATGCCGTTCGAGACGACGCCGCGCACGGGCTTCTCGACCAGGGTCACGTCCAGGCCGGGCACATAGGCGCCGATCGGGGCGTAGATGGTGGTCAGGCCGGGACGCGCGTTCGGCGCGCCGCAGACGATCTCCTTGCGGCCGTCGACGGTGTCGACCTGGCAGACCTGGAGACGGTCGGCATTGGGGTGACGCGCGGCCTCGACGATCTTGCAGACCGTGAACGGGGCCAGCTTGGTCGCCGGATCGGTGACGTGCTCGACCTCGAGCCCGGCCATGGTCATGGCCGCGACGATCTCGGGAACGGTGGCGGTGGTCTCAAGGTGATCCTTGAGCCAGGACAGGGTGAATTTCATGTGTCTTGTCTCAGCTCGGGTTCAGCTCAGGCCGCTGGCCGGGTTCGGCGCGGCGAACGCGCTGAAGCCGTAGTGCGACAGCCAGCGGACATCCGACGACCACATGTCGCGCAGGTCCGGCATGCCGTACTTCAGCATGCCCAGGCGATCGACGCCCATGCCGAAGGCGAAGCCCTGGTACTCGTCCGGATCGATGCCGCAGGCGCGCAGCACGTTCGGATGGACCATGCCGCAGCCCAGGATCTCGAGCCACGACTTGCCCTGGCCGATCTTGATCTCGCCGCCGGTGCGGTCGCACTGAACGTCCATCTCGGCCGACGGCTCGGTGAACGGGAAGTGGTGCGGGCGGAACTGGGTCGTCACCGCGTCGGTCTCGAAGAACCGGGCCAGGAAGGTCTCCAGGGTCCACTTCAGGTGACCCATGTGGATGCCCTTGTCGATCACCAGGCCCTCGACCTGGTGGAACACCGGGGTGTGGGTGGCGTCGTTGTCCACGCGATAGGTGCGGCCCGGCGCGATGATGCGGATTGGCGGCTGTTGCGACACCATGGTCCGCACCTGCACGGGGCTGGTGTGGGTGCGCAGCAGCATCTTCTCGCCGCCTTCTTTGGCATTGAAGAAGAAGGTGTCGTGCATCTCCCGCGCCGGGTGCTTGGGCGGGAAGTTCAGGGCCGTGAAGTTGTGGAAGTCGTCCTCGATGTCCGGGCCCTCGGCCACGGCGAAGCCCATCTCGGCGAAGATGGCGATCATCTCGTCCATGGTCTGCATGGTCGGGTGGACGCTGCCCTTGCGGCGGTGCGGGGCGGGCAGGGACAGGTCCAGCGTCTCGCTGGCCAGGCGAGCGTCCAGCTCGGCGGCCTCCAGCTCGGCCTTCTTGGCCGCGATCGCGTCGGCGACCTTGTCGCGCAAGGCGTTGATCGCCGCGCCTTGGGTCTTGCGCTCCTCGGGGCTCATCGCGCCCAGGGTTTTGAGCAGGCCCGAGATGGAGCCGGTCTTGCCGACGGCGGCCACGCGGACGGCGTCGAGCGCTTGGAGGTCCGCGGCTCCGGCCACCTGGGCCAGGACGTCGGATTCGAGGGTGTTGAGATCGGTCATGACGGGCATCCGTCTAGGCGGTTTCAGGACGTTTCGAAACCCTGCGAAGGCAGGGACGAGAACCTTTCGCGCAGCAAAAAGCCCTCCGGTTCGCACCGGAGGGCTTTTCAGGATCGGTTGGACTTCAGGAAGTCCAGATATCCTTAGGCCAGGGCGGCGCGGACCTTGTCAGCGATAGCCTTGAACGCAGCCGGGTCGTTGCCCGCGATATCGGCCAGGACCTTACGGTCCATCTCGATGTTCGCCACGTCCAGGCCGTGGATAAACTGCGAGTAGGTGAAGCCTTCCAGGCGAGCACCGGCGTTGATGCGTTGGATCCACAGCGAACGGAAGGCGCGCTTGCGCACCTTGCGGTCGCGGTAGGCGTACTGGCCGGCCTTGTCGACCGCGGCCTTCGCCGTGCGGATGGTGTTCTTGCGGCGCCCGTAGAAGCCCTTGGCTTGTTCGAGAACCTTCTTGTGCTTGGCGTGGGCGGTAACGCCCCGTTTGACGCGAGCCATGTGTCAGCGCTCCTCTTACAGGCCGTAGGGCAGGTACGTACGGATGATCTTGGCGTCAGCCTCGCTCATCACCTTGGTTCCGCGGTTTTGGCGGATGTACTTACCGTTGTGGCCGATAAGACGGTGGCGCTTGCCGGCGACGCCGGCTTTCAGCTTGCCCGTGGCCGTGATCTTGAAGCGCTTCTTAGCGCCCGACTTGGTCTTCAACTTAGGCATTTCGCGTCGGAGCTTTCGCCCCGTCCTCTGGGATAGCAAGACGAACCGCCATGGCATGCCAATTGGCCAGGCGGTTCCGGAAAGGCGGGGTTACTACAGGAGAGACCCGGCGAAAGCAAGGGCCTGGCCGTCCCGCGTCAGTTGGGCGGGTTGTTGCGCTCCAGGAAGGTGACCATCGCCGCGAGAGTCTGTTGGCGGGTGGCCTCTCGCGAAAGGTAGTGGTCTTCGGCCGCGAGGCTGATGAATTCGACCGGCTTCTTAGCGCGCTCGAGCGCGTCACGCATCGTGGTGCTCTGGTCATAGTAGACCACGGTGTCGTCCTTGCCATGAATGAGCAGCACCGGCCCGTCCGCCTGAGCGGCGAAGTTGGCCGGCGAACGCTGGGCCAGTTTCGGATCCGAAGGGCCGCTGACCCCCATGTAGCGCTTCCAGTAGCGGACGCTCAGGCTGTTGACCCCGCCTTGGAGCTGTTCTTTGTCCAGCATCTTCGCGAGGTCGGACACGCCGGCGATGGCGACGGCGCATCGATAGACGCCCTTGTCCAGGGTGATGCCCGCGAGCGCCGCGTAGCCGCCATAGCTGGCGCCGGCGATGCAAACGCGCTTGGGATCGATCGTGCCCGTCTTGGCCAGGGCGCGGACGCCATCCGAGAGGTCGGTCTGCATCTTGCCGCCCCACTCGCCATACGCCGCCTCGATGAAGTCCTGGCCATAGCCGCTGGAGCCGCGGAAGTTCGGCTGCAGCACCGCGTAGCCGCGTGAGGCTAGGCCCTGGGCCAGCCAGTCGAAGCCGGCGATGTCGCGCGCTTGGGGACCACCGTGCGGAAGCACGATCAGCGGCAGGTTCTTGGCCGCCCGGCCGGGGGGAAGGGTCAGGTAACCGTTGACCTCGAGTCCGTCGGCGGCCTTGTATTTGACGCCGCTGACCGGACCGAGATCAGCGCCCGTCAGGTCGGGATAGGCGCCGCCGATCCGCTTCACCTTCTTGGCGGCCAGATCGACCAAGTAGTAGCCGCCGGGCTCTCCGCCGCCTTCGACGAAGACGACCAGCTTGCCATAGTCGGGCGTGAACGAGGCGAGCAGCAATTGACGCCCGGCGAAGGCCTGGGCGACCAGGGCCCAGCCAGCGGCGAGGCGCGGCTCCTTCATGTCGTAGACCCGCAGGACCTCGTGACGAGTATAGGCGACGAGACGCTGGTCGTCGTCCCGCACATAACCGACCTCGCCGTCGCCGATCGGTTCGCCAAGTTTCCCGTCGGCGACTCCCAACGGTCGCAGCGTCCAGCCTTCGCCCTTTTCGTCTTTGATGTTGATGATGACCGACTGTCCGTCGAGGGATCGGCCGACGATGTCGGGCGTGTCGATCATGGCGTTGACGGCCAGGGCTTCGCGCCAGCCGCCGCCCTGGCGCAGCTCCAGGGACCAGCGGCCGTCCTGGCGACTGTACTTGCTGCGGGCGATCACCTCGCCGTCAGCCTTATGAAGATATTCCCCGGTCGTGAAATCGCCGCGCTGATGCAACTGGCCGATACCGCTCTCGGGGTCGATCCGATAGAGATCCAGGCTACCGTCCTTGTTCTGCATGCTGGGCCCGCCGCGGGCGAGAAGGCCCGCATAGATCACCGGCTTGCCGTCGTAAGCGCCGCCGCTGGCGCCGAACAGCACGTTGAGCACGGGCGTCGCGGTGCGTTTGGGTACGGCGACGGCGTCGCCTGTGTCTACGTTCAGGCTGGCTCCCAGAGCGAACTCGCCGGCGTAGAAGACGTCGGAGACGGTCGTGGTCTCCGTGATCTGAATCAGGACGTGGTTCGGGTCGGTCCACTGCACGGCCCGGACCTTGCGATCGCCCATCTCCAGAGTGCGCAAAATCGCACCGTCCACGCCCTGGACCACGATTGTGGAGCGGAGCCCTTCGTTGCGGATGTAGGCCAGCTTCTGACCGTCGGCGGAAATCTTGACCGAACTCATGGCCGGCAGACGGCCATAGGCGGCGACGGGCGCGGCCTGGGCCGAACCGGCGAGCGCCAGCGTCACGGCTGCGCCGACTAGAAACTTGAGCATTGAATCCCCACAACCTTGGTATGATCGGATGGTTATGAGTGCGGTCAGAGGTTGTCCAGCACAACGGCGAAGCCTCACGCCGCCGCTTTCGTCCGATGCACGATCACCAGGGCGAAGCCGATGGCCGGGATCATTAGGGCCGCGCCGAACCAGTAGGGTCCGCCCATGGCCAGGCCGAACAGCGGGCCGGCCAGCAGGGGGCCGCCGATGCGGGCCAGCGAGCCAGCGGCCATGTTCAGGCCCAGCATCTGGCCCTGGCGATCTGGCGGGCTAGCGCGCGAGATCAGGGCGGCGACGCACGGGAAGACCAGCGACTGGCCAAAGGCCGTGCAGCCGACCGCGGCGGTGGCCAGGGCCGGGACGGTGATGAACGGGGTGATCAGCAGCGTCAGCGCGATGATCGACAGGCCGGCGGTCAGCACGCGCCCCTCGCCGAACCGGCGCGCCAGCCGTCCGGTCAACAGGCCCTGGCCCAACGAGGCGATGACGCCGATGATCGCGAAGCAGGCGGCGACCTGGGCCGGTCCCCAGCCGAACCGCGCGTCGGCATAGAGGCCGAACACCGCCTCCATGCCGGCGAACGCGCCGGTCGAGATCAGAGTGACCAGCAGCACGCGCGACAGGATCGGGTGGGCGGCCGCGGCGACCAGCGCCTCGCGGCGGTTCGGCTGGGGCGTTCCCGGCGCGGAGGGCGCGCGGCTTTCCGCGACGAACAGCACGACACCCAGGGCGGCGGTCCCCGCCATGGCGGCGGCCAGGAACAGCGGCAGCTGAAAGCCCAGATGTCCCGCGCCCGGATGGATGACCATGACCAGGGCGGGGCCGATCACGAAGCCCGCTCCGAAAGCCGCGCCCAGCAGGCCCATGCGGCCGGCGCGCTTCTCGGGCGGGGTGACGTCGGCCATGTAGCCCTGGATGGTCGAGATGTTGCCGCTGCCGAAGCCCCCGACCAGGCGCACGGCCATGGCGATCCAGATGTTCGGCGCGAAGGCCAGGGCGATATAGGCCAGGGTGTTGGCGATGATGGTGACGATCAGCACCGGCCGCCGGCCGATACGGTCGGACAGCCGGCCCCAGAAGGGTTCGCCGAAGAACTGGCCCAGGCTGTAGGCGGCGAACATGGTCGTCACCTGCCACGGCGCCGCGTTCATCGACTTGGCGTAGAAGGGCAGCAGCGGAATCACCACGCCAAAGCCCACCAGGTTGATGAAGACCACCAGGAGCAGGACGGCCAGGGCGCGGGTGCTGTGAGGCTGCTTGGACATCAGGAGGCGCGGTGTACGCCTGAACCTCGGCCTTGTCAGTCGGGCGGGTTGTGCTTTTCGACGAAGGCGACGGTCTCGGTCAGCATCTTCAGGCGCGTGGCGCCGCGCGACAGCCAGTGGTCCTCGCCGTCCAGGGTGACGAAGCTTACGGGTTTGCCGGCCTTTTTCAGGGCGTCGGCCATGGCCTGACTCTGATCGTAGCGCACGACGGTGTCGTCCTTGCCGTGGATCAGCAGGACGGGAACGTCGACCTTGGCGGCCTGCTGGGCGGGCGATATGGCGGCCAGGTCGGGATCCTTGGCCCCGTCCGCGCCCATGAACCGCAGCCAGTAGCGCTGGGAGGCGCCGGCCACGCCGTTGTTGTTGCGGATGTTGGTCAGCAGGAACTTGCGCAGGTCGGATGGGCCGGCGACGGAGACGGCGCAGCGATAGACGCCGCGGTCCAGCGTCGCGCCGGCCAGGGCCGCGTAGCCGCCGTAGGATGCGCCGACGACGCAGACCCGCTTGGGGTCGACGACGCCCTGCCTGGTCAGCTCGCGGACGCCGTCCGACAGGTCGGTCTGCATCTTCTTGCCCCATTCGCCGAAGCCCGCCTTGACGAAGTCCCAGCCGAAACCTTCGGAGCCCCGGAAATTGGGCTGCAGCACGGCGTAGCCGCGCGAGGCCAGGGCCTGGCTCCACCAGTCGAATCCGGGCGAGTCGCGGCCCTCGGGCCCACCGTGCGGCAGCACGATCAGCGGCAGGTTCTTGGGATCGCGCCCCCTGGGCAGGGTCAGGTAGCCGGTGATCTCCAGGCCGTCGGCGGCCTTGTACTTGATGGGACGCACCGGCGAGATCGCGGCCGGGGGAAGGCCCCGATAGGTCTCGCCCAGCCATTCGGCCTTCTTGGTGTTGAGGTCGACCAGCGAATAGGCCGGGCCATCGGTGGCGGAATCGACATGGACGACGACCTGCTTGCGGTCGCGTGACCACGACGCCAGGCTCACCCGATCGCCGGGGAAGGCCTTGGTCACCGCATCCCAGCTCTTCTGGGCGGCGGGGTCGAAAAAGGTGTAGACGAGGTCGTCGCCTTTCAATCCGTAGCCGCCCAGCAGCGCCAGGTTGTCGGGATCGTGCAGCAGGCCAGACAGGTCGAGGTCGCCGGGCAGATCCTCGTGCTGGCCGTTGGCGCGATACTCGCGCAGCACATCGGCGTGCTTGTCATCGACCCGCCAGACCAGCACCGACTTGCCGTCGCGGCCAAAGCCAGACAGCCCATAGGAGCCCATCAGGCTGTCGGCTTCGTCGACCAGCTTCCAGCTGGAGCCGACCTTCATCCTGAGGCTCCAGCGGCCCTTCTTGCCATCGTACAGCGACTGGGCCACCGGTTCGCCGACGGCGTCGACCAGCCAGTCGTCGGTGTCCTCGCGCGCGCCGTCCAGCATGCGCGTGTAGCCGTCCTTCAGATTGACCCGGAAGAGCGTGTTCTCGCCAGTGTCGTTCAGGAAGTGCACGCCTTCAAGAAAGACCATCGGCTGGCCATTCACCGTCCGCACCATCGGGGCGTCCAGGATCACGTTCATCGAACTGGGCTGAGCGCGCAGCAGGAAGTTCTGCTTGCGAGTGACCAGGTTGTAGTCGATGGCCATGTAGTATTCACGGGCCGGGCCGGCGATGTCGAACACCTCCGTGGTCTGTGACATGACCATGATGATGTGGTCCTCGCCGGCCCAGGTGATCCCGCGCAGTTTGGCCGAGCCCGCCTTGATCCCACCGACCAGTCTGCCATCCAGGGTGCGCACCGCCATGAAGCGCTGCTCGCCGTCGGTCATGACCAGGGCGATCTTCGATCCGTCAGGCGAAAGCTGGATCTCTTCGAACTGCGGCAACTGGCCGTAGACGGCCAGGCTGGGCTTTTCGGCGGCCCGCGCCTGGGCCGAAAGCAAGACGAAACAGGCCGCGCCGGCGGCCAGGATGGACTTCAACACGCGGTAACTCCCCCAACTGCGCCAAACTCTACCAGAGGGTGCGCATGTGTCGAGGCGCCCGAGGGCGGTGTCGAACCCAAAAACAAAAACGCCCCGGTCGCGAGGACCAGGGCGTTTGCTTGTCTACCTGTGATCGGACCTTAGCGCGGAGCCAGGATCATGATCATCTGACGGCCTTCCATGCGCGGCTCGTATTCGACCTTGGCGACTTCGTCGAAGTCGGCCTTGACCTTGAGCAGCAGCTTCATGCCCAGTTCCGGGTGCGCCATTTCACGACCGCGGAAGCGCAGGGTGACCTTCACCTTGTCGCCTTCCTCGAAGAAGCGAGTCATGGCCTTCGCCTTCACTTCGTAGTCGTGGATGTCGATGTTCGGGCGGAGCTTGATTTCCTTGAGCTCGACGACCTTCTGCCGCTTGCGCGCCTCGTTCTTCTTCTTCTGCTCCTGGAACTTGAACTTGCCGTAGTCCAGGATCTTGCAGACAGGCGGATTGGCGTTCGGAACGATTTCCACCAGGTCCATGCCAGCTTCTTCCGCCGCTTCGAGGGCGGAGGAGGTCGGCATCTCGCCTTGCTTCTCACCGTTCTGGTCGATCAGCAGGACGCGCGGGACGCGGATGTCTTCGTTGATACGCGGTCCGTCTTTAACGGGCGGCGTTTGCATAGGACGGCGAATAGGGGCGGCTCCGGGACTGTTGATGAGAAAGGAGTTGATAAGGGTATAGTTAGACGCGTGCGCGCCGCGCTGGGCGCGCCGCGAGAAAGTGATATATGACGCGCCGGCCGCCGCGTATCAAGCGACGGCGGGCAAAGAGACGTCGCGCGGGTCCAGTTTTTTCTGATCTAGCGCGTGATGGGATGGAAACGGCGGGGCAGGGACGAGTTTCCTCCGACCCAGACGCTTGTTCCGACCTTCATGACTCAGCATCGCCACACCGCCCTGGAGGACGTCCACGCCCTCCTGATCGGCTCCAGTTTCATCGCCGTCGGGCTCACCTTGCTGAAGGCCGCGGGCCTGGTCACGGGCGGCGTGGCCGGGGTGGCGCTGATCATCTCGTATCTGACGGACTGGCCGGTGGGCGTGACGTTCTTCGTCCTGAACCTGCCGTTCTACGTCCTGGCCCAGCGGACCCTGGGCTGGACCTTCACGTTCAAGACCCTGGCGACCAACCTGCTGCTGGCCGGCCTGGCCTGGGGCATGCCTTACTGGCTGAAGCTCGAACGCGTCGATCCGATCTTCTCGGCGGTGTTCGGCGGCACGATCATCGGCATGGGCATCCTGGCCCTGGCGCGGCACCGCTCCAGCGTGGGCGGGACCGGCGTGCTGGCCCTCTGGCTGCAGGAACGGCGGGGGATCAGCGCCGGCAAGGTGCAGATGGTCGCCGACTGCCTGGTTATCGCCGCGGCCTTCTTCACGATCAGCTTCGACAAGCTGCTGTTGTCCATCGCCAGCGCCGTGGCGCTCAGCGCGGTGATCATCGCCAACCACAAGCCGGGTCGGTACGCGGGGTACTAGTGCGGCAGCAACGCCATCGCGGCGCTCGCGACGGTGCTGACGGGCAGGGCTTGCAGGTCGGGGGACCGGATCACCGCGACGTGGCCGCGCGGGCCGCACAGGTCGGGGTCCGAGGCGTCGGAGAACAGCACGATGGTCGGCGCGCCGGCGGCGGCCAGCAGGTGAGTCGGGCCGGTGTCGTTGCCGACGGCCAGGGCGGCCTTGGCGCCCAGCACGGCCAGCTGGGCGAAGTCGGTGCGGCCGGTCAGGTCTCGCGCGCCCCCGACGGCCTTCTGGATGTGGCGGGCCATGGCGCTTTCCTGCGGGCCGCCGATGATCACGACGTCCAGGCCACGCGCCTTCAGCAATGAACCCAGCTGGGCGTAGTACTCGACCGGCCAACGCTTCTCGGGCCGGTGGGCCGAGCCGCCGGGCACGAACAGGACATAGGGCTTGGGCGCGGCGGCGCCGGCGACGGGGCGCGGCTCCTTGTGCTTGCGCAGGATCCACGACAGGTCCGGCGGCGGGGCGCTGCCCGGCTCGGTCGGGGCGTCGGGCCAGATGCCCGCGGCCCGCAGCTGGTCGGCCTGGCGCTCCAGGGTGTGCATGCGCAGCCGGGTCTTGCCCTTCTGCGGCAGCTGGGCGCCGACGGCGACGCCGTTCCATTGCGGCGGGAAGGGGCGCAGCAGCTGGAAATACCAGTTGGTCCGGCTATTGGTCTGCAGATCGTAGATCCGGTCGTAACGCGCCTTGCGGATCCGGCCGATCATGGCCAGCGTCTCGCCCACGTCGCCGGGGCGGCCGTCGGTCTCGACGTGGTTGAAATAGGGGCTGAGCTTGGCCAGGCCCTCGAAGGGCGGGGTGGTCAGCAGGGTGATCTTGGCCTTGGGGTGGGCTTCGCGGATCTTCTTCATCGCGGCGAGCGCCAGGACGAAGTCGCCCAGGGCGCCCAACTTGATCACCAGGACCTTCTTGATCTCCTTGCTCAAGCCGAACGCTCCAAACCCAATACGCGTGCATAGACCTTGAGGGTGGCTTCGCACATAGCGTCCACTGAATACAACCGCCGCGCACGTGTTCGCGCGGCCAAGCCCAGGGTCTGGCGGCCCGCCGCGCCGATTTCGCAGGCGTGCAGCAGGGCGTCGGCCCAGGCCCGCGCATCGCCCGGCTTGACCAGCCAGCCCGTCTCGCCCGGCACGACGGTCTCGCGCGTGGCGCCGTGGTCCGAGGCCAGGACCGGACGGCCCATCACCTGAGGCTCGACGGCGGTGCGCCCGAAGGCTTCCGGCTCCAGCGAGGGCGCGATGGCCAGGTCGGACAGCAGATAGGCGGCCGGCATGTCGTCGCAGTGGCCGACCAGCTTGACCGCGTCCTCCAGGCCGGCGGCGGCGATGGCGGCTTCCAGTTCGGCGCGATAGCTTTTTCGGCCCTGGTCGTCGCCGACCAGCAGCAGCAGGATCTTGTTCTCGCCGCGCGCCTTCAGCAGGGCCATGGCCTCGATCAGCAGGCCCTGGCCCTTCCAGCGGGTCAGGCGGCCGGCCAGCAGCACCTTCAGCCGGCGCTCGTCGGGGGCGACGCCCCAGGCCGCGCGCAGCTTCTCGACGCGGTCACAGCCTACGACGCCGGGCTCGAAGCGCGACAGGTCCACGCCGCGCGGGATAGCCACGACCTTCTCCGGCGCGATGCCGTGCTCCCTGATCACATGCTGGCGGGTGTACTCGGAATTGGCGATGACCAGGTCGCCCTTGGTCATGACCGCATTGTACCAGCGCTTCAGCTCTGACCTGGCGTTGTAGACCCCGTGATAGGTGGCCACGAACGGGACCTTGGTGGCGTGCGCCGCCCACAGGGCGCTGAAGGCCGGAGCGCGCGAGCGGGCATGGACGAGGGTGACCTTTTCACGCCGGATCAGGTCGATCAGTCGGGCGGCGTTGCCCAGCATGACCAGCGGGTTCTTGGACTGGGCCGGCATTTGGGCCAGACGTCCGCCGTCGGCCTCCAGGCGCGCGGCCATGCGCCCGCCCTTGGTCGCGACCAGGGCCTTGCCGCCTTGCGCCACCACGGCGTGGGCGACATCAATCGTCGTCTGCTCCGCCCCGCCTGTTTCCAGCTCGGGCGTGACTTGCAGCAGGGTGAAATTGGCGGGTAGGTCGGGCACGCGACTCTCGGCGAAAACGAGCGGATTTTAGTTAGCGAAAGGATCGAGGCCACGCCATGACCGAATCCCAAGGCGCCCTGGCGCGAGAAGACGGCTCGAAGCTCGCCTTTCGCCGCGTGGACGGCGAAGGACCAACGGTCGTCTGGCTGGGTGGTTTCCATTCCGACATGACGGGGACCAAGGCCGAGGTCCTGGCCGAGCAGGCCAAGGCGACCGGCGGCGGCTACATCCGCTTCGACTATTTCGGCCACGGAGAGTCCGACGGTCAGTTCAACGACGGCACGATCAGCCGCTGGCGCGCGGACGCCCTGGCGGTGATCGACGAACTGACCGAAGGGCCGCTGGTGCTGGTCGGCTCGTCGATGGGCGGCTGGCTGTCGTGCCTGGCGGCGATCGCCCGGCCCGACCGCGTGAAGGCCATGGTGCTGATCGCCCCGGCTCCGGACTTCACCGAGAAGCTGATGGAGCCAGAACTCTCGGACGAGGCCAAGGCGGCCATCGCCCGCGACGGCTTCTGGATTCGGCCATCGGAGTATGACGACAGCGGTTACGCCATCACCCGCGAGCTTCTGGAGGATGGGGCGCGGTGGTCGATCCTGCCGGGGCCCGTGCCGATCGACGTGCCGGTGCGGATGCTGCAGGGCGGGACGGACCTCGATGTGCCGTGGACGCACGCGCTGGAACTGGCCAACGCCCTGAAGTCCGAGAACGTCGTCTTCACCCTGATCAAGGACGGTGACCATCGCCTGTCGCGCCCGCAGGACCTGGAACGCTTGGTGGCGGCGGTCGCGGAAGCCAAGGGCCTGGCCGAACCGGAGGAAGGCGACCTGGTCAGTCGCCGCCTGGCGAGGGCGGCGCGGCTGCGCAATGCGGCTGGGCTGGACGCGGTGGGGATTACGCCGCGGGCGCCGGCGATCGACGACGAGTAGGTCTAACCGCCCGCCCTCAAGATCTCCGCCAGCCCCTCGCGATACGTCGGATACGCCGGCCGCCAGCCCAGCTCGGCCTTGGCCCGGGCGTTCGAGACGCGTTTGTTCTCGGCGTAGAACCTGCGGGTCGCCGGTGACATGCCCAGTTCATTGAAGGGTAGATCCGGGGGGACCGGGACGCCCAGCATGTGGGCGGCGTGTTCCATGACGTCTTGGGGCGGGGCGGGCTGGTCGTCGACCAGATTGTAGATGCCGCCGGCGCGCGGACGGTCCAGCGAGGCCAGCAGGCCGGCGACGATGTCCTCGACGTGGATGCGGCTGAACACCTGGCCCGGCTTGACGATGCGACGGCCTTCGCCGGCGCGCAGACGGTCCAGTGCGCTGCGACCCGGGCCATAGATGCCGGGCAGGCGGAAGGTCGTGACCGTCAGGCCCATGCCGCGCCCGACCTGGCGCCAGTCGCGCTCGGCCCCGACGCGGCGCGCGCCTTCGACCGACTGGGCCTTGAGCGGGCTGGTCTCGAACACCCAGCGGCCCTCGAAGTCGCCATAGACGCCGGTGGTCGACAAATAGCCGATCCAGTCGGGAAAGGCCTGCGCCTGGGCGAGGGCGGGGATCAGCGATTCCAGGGCCGGGCAGCCGTCGGGGCCGGGCGGGGCGGTGACCAGGATGGCGTTCACGCCAACGAGGGCGGCGGCCATGGCGTCGCGGTCGTCCGGATCGGCCGGCGTGATTCCCTGGGCGCGCAACCGATCGGCCTGGTCGTCATCCCGCGCCGTGGCGGCGACTTGCCAACCGCGCGTCCGCAAGGCGCGCGAAAACGCCGCGCCGACATAGCCCAGACCGAACACGAACAGACGCAACGCTTGAGACTCCGCCCCCGGAAAAGCTGTGCGGATCAAGCCTCCGAAAAAACCCGCTCCGCAACCCCTCAAAGGGCGCTTGCCAAGCGCGAAGCCCTCTGCCATAAGCCGCCTCCTCGTCGCGGGGCGCTCCTTTGAGCCTCGCCGATGCGGGCGTAGCTCAGTGGTAGAGCACAACCTTGCCAAGGTTGGGGTCGAGAGTTCGAATCTCTTCGCCCGCTCCATTCTTCCGGAATTCCGGGGGAATGGAGCGACTATATATCTCGCGAATGGGCGGGCGTAGCTCAGTGGTAGAGCACAACCTTGCCAAGGTTGGGGTCGAGAGTTCGAATCTCTTCGCCCGCTCCATTCTCGAAAATCTTCCGAACATTTAGACGAACACGACGGCCCTGACCGGGTCGGCGATTCGCATGTTCCCGCGCGCCGGCTTGGCCTAAGCTCGGCCGCATGACTCGCATCGCATCGTGTCTCGCCCGGGCCTGTCTCGTGGGGGCTTGTCTTGCCGCGCTGACGGCTTCCGCCGCCTGGGCCGGTCCCGCGTCCACGAACCTGACCAAGCTGGTCATTCGCTACGAAGCCCTGGGCGATCCGGGCGAGGACCCCGATTCCGGCGGCTCGGCCGACGCGCGCTGGAAACTGCCCGACGTCTCGCCGGCGGCCGACGCGGACCGCACCGCCAAGCTGAAGCAGATCCGGGCCGAGCTGAAGGCCATGGGCGACAAGGGCTTGTCCGAGGACGAGCGCCTGACCCGCGACCTGCTGCTGTTCAGCCTGGGCGACCGGATCGACGCGGCCGCCTTCGACGAGGCTCGCATGCCGTTCAGCAGCGACGGCGGCTTCGACGTGATGATGCTGTATCGGGCCAGCGGCACGACCTTGCGCAACGCCGACGAGGCGCGGCGCTGGATCGCTCTCTTGAACGGCATGCCCGGCTGGTACGCCGCCAATATCGAGAACGCCCGCCGGGGCGTCACCGCCGGCTTCGTCCAGGCCGTGCCGACCGCCCAGGCGGTGCTGGAGCGCGCCCAGCGCGCGGTCGCCACGCCGCCCTCCGAGGATCCGCTGCTGGCCCCGCTGCGGGCGCTGCCTGGCGGTATCCCGGACCGCGCGGAGCTGGTCGCCGAGGGCGAGAAGGCGCTGACCGATAAGGTCGCCCCCGCGCGCGCCAGCTTCGTCAAGTTCATGACCGAGGAGTATGTCCCGCGCGCCGCCAAGAGCCTGGCGGCTTCGGACCTGCCGGACGGCAAGCGCTACTACGCTTTCCTGGCCCATCGCCACACCACGACCGACCTGACGCCCGACCAGATCCACGACATCGGCCAGTCGGAGGTGGCCCGCATCCGCGCCCGCATGCGGGAGGCCATGAAGGCCGCCGGCTTCCAGGGCGACCTGACCGCCTTCATCGCCATGCTCCGCCAGGATCCGCGGTTCTACGCCGCCAGCCGCCAGCAGCTGCTGGAGAAGTCCAGCGAGATCGCCAAGCGGGCCGACGATCAGCTGCCGGCCCATTTCGGCGTCCTGCCGCGCCTGACCTACGGCGTGCGGCCCGTGCCGGCCAGCATCGAGAAGGGCTACACGACCGGCCGTTACTTTGGAGGGGATCCCAAGGTCGGCCGGGCTGGCGGGCTGATGATCAACACCTCGGAGCTGGACCAGCGGCCGCTGTACGAACTGCCGGCCCTGGTGCTGCACGAGGGCGCGCCGGGCCACCACATCCAGACCTCCCTGGCCCAGGAGCAGGTCGGCGTGCCGGAGTTCCGTCTCAACCTCTACTTCACCGCCTACGGCGAAGGCTGGGGCCTTTATTCGGAGTGGCTGGGCGAGGAGATGGGGATCTATCGTGATCCCTATGAGCTGTTTGGCCGGCTGTCCTACGAGATGTGGCGCGCCTGCAGACTCGTCGCCGACACCGGTTTGCATTGGAAGGGCTGGAGCCTGGACCAGGCCCGGGCCTGCTTCACCGACAACACCGCCCTGTCGCCGGTGAACATCGAGGTCGAGCTCAAGCGCTATGTCTCGTGGCCCGGCCAAGCGCTGGCCTACAAGATCGGCGAGCTGAAGCTGCTGGAACTGCGCCAGCGCGCCGAGAAGAAACTCGGCGACAAGTTCGACGAGCGCGGTTTCCACGACGCGGTGCTGCTGCACGGCTCGCTGCCGTTGTCGGTGCTGGAGACCCGCATCGACGCCTGGATCGACGGTCAGGCCAAGACTGGGCAGAACAACAAGAAGAAGGGCTGACATGGCCAAGATCACCGTCCTCGGCGAATGCATGGTCGAGCTGTCGCCGGAAGCATCCGACAGCGGCGCGCCCCTGTACCGGATGGGCTATGCCGGCGACACCTTCAACACGGCGATCTACATGGCCCGCCTGGGCGACGACGTCGCCTATTGCACGGCGCTAGGGCAGGGGGATCCGTTCAGCGAGGGCGTGTTGTCGACCATGCGCCGCGAGGCCATGGACACCCGCCTGGTGCGCCAGGTCGAGAACCGTCTGCCGGGCCTCTACGCCATCGTCCTTGACGACCACGGCGAGCGGAAATTCCACTACTGGCGCGAGCGGGCTCCAATCCGCGACCTGTTCTCGGCCCACACCGCCGATCAGCTGATCGAGGCGGCCAAGGCCAGCGATCTCGTCTATCTGTCGGGCGTAACCTTGGCGGTGATCGGCGACATCGGCCGGGCGCGCTTGAAGGACATTCTAGCCTATGTCCACTCGCTGGGCATCGCCGTGGCGCTGGACTTCAACTACAGGCCGGCCCTGTGGCCCAGCGCCGAAGCGGCCCGCGCGGCGCTGGACGGCGTAGTGCCCTCGTGCCGCTACGTCTCGCTGAGCAGCGAGGACAGCCGCCCGCTCTACGATCGTGAGGCCGAGGACCTGGCCGGCGAATGGGCCGCGGCGGGCGCCGAGGTGGTGGCCCGCGACGAGAGTCACGCCGTCAATGTCCATCGCCCCGACGGGCGTGTTGCCACGCCGGCGCCCGGCCGGGTCAAGGCGGTCGACACGACAGGAGCGGGGGACAGCTTCAACGCCGCCTACCTGTCGTCGCGGCTGGCGGGGAAACCCATATCGGAGGCGGTCGCGCGGGCTCACGCCCTGGCCGCGCTGGTGGTCTCTCATCGGGGCGCTATCCTGCCGCATGGGGTCGCTCTCGAGAGCGTCTAGCCTCGGGCAAAGTCATGCGTGAATTCGATCTCGACGTCGGCCGCTTGCAGTCGGCGCTGACCCAGCGTTTCCTGATCCCGGCGCTTCCGGCGCTCGAAGCGACGTTTCTGGCCCTGCGCGCCGAGACCGACAGCGCTTTGGCGGCCGAGGCAGGCGAGCGTTATGGCAAGCCCTATCCTTACGGCATGTGCCTGGAGATCACCGTCGATGTCCTGTCGCGCCTGAACGCGCGACCCGCCCAGTCACGATCGGCGGGGGAACGGGCGCTGAAGGCCTTCTTCGCCAACGGCGGCCAGGCGCGAATGGTCTGGGGCGTGCTGCGGGATCGCTACTTCCAGAACGCGCTTCAATTGGGTTCGCTGTATGTCGATGTCTCCAACGACACGGTCGACGTGCGCAAGGCCAAGGTCGAGATCCTGCCCATGCGGGAGTCCGGCCTGGTCTTGGTGCGGGACGCAGCCCATTTCGTCCGGATCGGCGCGACCTACTGGAATATGACCTTCTACGCCAACACGGCCCTGCCGTCCCTGGCGCCCGCCTTTCCGTTCATCGTGGTTGACCGTCAAGGGCGCCTCCAGATGCAGACGAAGAGCCGCTACATGATGCGCCTGTTCGGCGCCGACGGCTTCGTGGCCGCCGAGCAGTGGCTGCGCGAGGGACCGCCCGCGCCGCAGAGGGTCGTTCGGGCTCTGCGGGCGGCCTGTCCGCCAGACCTCCTGGCCAGCAACCCCGGGGTTGGAGCAGGCGAGGGCGTCCGGGCCTGCGAGCGGCTTCGCGCCGCGGGCGCCGTCGCGGACGATGCATGGATCGCCGACATGCACGCGATGTTCGACCGCGTACCCGTAGCGCGAATCGCGGCTCCGGCGCTCATCTCGACGCGAGCCGCGATCTTGGACGAACGGCGGACGAACGCCCGTCCAGTCGTGGGGATTGAGGCCGTGGCTGCGTAGTGAAATCAAACGCTTAGCTTCACGAAGCTTGAGCACAATAGGAATATCTTCCTCGCCTCAGGAAAATAAACCTATAGTCGTATCCGTCCGCCGCGCTCGCGGCTGGGAGGAGAGGACGCCATGCTGGTTCAAGCCCTTGAGGACATCTGGGCGATCACGCCCGATCCCCGTCGCGACCGCCTGACGGTCGGCTTCGTCACCCATCTCGTTTCCCTGGCCACCGGCGTGCCGGCGGCCGAGATCTCGACGCCCCGGCGGGCGTCGCACGCCGCCGTCCGCGCGCGGCAGCTGGCCATCTACCTGACCCACATCACCTTCCATTGGCCGCTGGCGCGGGTGGCCTTCGCGTTCGGCCGCGACCGGACCACCTGCGGCCACGCCTGTCGCAAGATCGAGGACCTGCGCGAGAACGCGGCCTTCGACCGCCGCCTCGCCGAACTGGAGGCCTGTCTGCGCCAGGCGCCGGCCCATGCCCAGGAGATGCCGTGATGGGCGTCGGCGAGGTCTTCGAGGTCGAGCTGGAAGCCCGTCGACTGGCCGAGCGCGCCATGCGGCTGCTGTCGCGTCCCGGGGCGGTGGTCGAGGGGCGCGGCGTGGGTTACGGCGTGCGCCTGGGGGCCAGTCGTCGGCGCAGCGTGATGCTGGTCCTCGACGAGGCCGCCTTCCAGGTCTTGGCCCGGGAAGCGACCTTGAGGGTCCGTCCGCAGGGTGGCTGGATCATGGTCGCGCGCCTCGAACCGAGCGCGCCGCCGCCGGGACGTCCCGGCGTGATCGAGGTCGAAGTCGACATGCCTGATGGCGGCAAGAGGCGCCGCAATCTCGGGGAGTCGCCGATCGCCTGGCTGGCCCGTCGTCGTGACGGGGCGGGGCGGCCGTGGCTGTCGCCTGTCGAGGCCGCGGCCGGGGAACGGTTGCGCGAGGAGTTCGAAAGCCTGGGAAGCCAGGGCCGCACGACGATGCGCTGGGACCTGACGCCCCGCGTGTCCGGCGGTCGTCCTGGCCTGGCGCCGGCCGAGCGCGACCTGGCCGCGCGCGAACGGATCGCCAAGGCGCTGGCGGCGGTCGGCCCCGGCCTGCGCGAGATCCTGGAGCGGGTCTGCTTGATGGGCTCGGCGCTGGAGACGGCCGAACGGTCGCTGAAGTTGCCGCGCCGGGCGGGCAAGACGGTCCTGAAACTCGCCTTGCAGCGCCTGGCGCGGCATTATCGGATGGCGTGAGCGCGTCAGGCGAAGGGGGTGCGGTTCGCCGCCCGGACGCGCCCTAGAGGAAAGCGTTAGCGGTTGCCGCCGGCCACGGCGATGATCTCGCCGGTGATCCAGAAGCTTTCCGGCGAGGCGAGGAAGACCGCCACCGGCGCGATGTCGGTCGGTTGGCCCATGCGGCCGAGCGGGGTCTGGGCGATCATCTGGGTTTCGAGATCGCTGCCAACGATACCCGCCGCGTGGGTGCCTTCGGTCTCGACCGCGCCGGGCGAGAGCGAGTTCACGCGGATCTTGCGCGGACCCAGCTCCTTGGCCAGCACGCGGGTGATCGAGTCCACCGAAGCCTTGGTCGCCGTGTAGACCGAGGCGGTCGGGATATCGACCGTGGTCGCCGCCGAGCTGATGTTGATCACGCTGCCGCCGTCCGCGCCGAAGCGCTTGGCCGCTTCCTGGGTGGCCAGCAGCAGGCCCAGGACGTTGATGTTGAACTGGCGATGGAAGTGGTCCTCGGTCACGTCTTCCAGCGCGGCGAACTCGTAGACGCCTGCGTTGTTGACCAGGATGTCGACGCCGCCGAAGGTCTTGGCGGTTTCGTCGAACAGGCGCGTCACGTCGGCGCTCTTGGCCACGTCGCCCTGGACGGCGATCGCCTTGCCGCCGGCGGCGGTGATCTCGGCGACCACCTTGTCGGCGCCGTCGCGGCTGGAGGCGTAGTTGACGGCGACGGCCGCGCCCTCGGCGGCCAAGGCCTTGGCGATGGCGGCGCCGATGCCCTTCGACGCGCCCGTGACGACGGCGGTCTTGCCAGCAAGCTTGCTCATGATCTCTCTCACTCATTGGCGCCCTAGCGGCGCATGCTTCGACATTTAGATAATCATCGAAGCGATTCAATGGGGGGGGGGGTCTTGAGGTTTTTGCCGTGTCGGTACAGGCTAGAACTGTCCCGGAAACAGATTAGCGCTGTCAATAATGCGAGGCGGTCGCAACATGGGTTGCGCTGACCGGTGTGCGAGCGAAGCGGCTCCGAAATCAGGAGGGGCAGGGGCATCATCCCGTCGAGAAAACGGCAAAGATGAGTGCGTGGACTTCCACGGCCGCGTACCGGCTCGATACCCCATCGGAAATGCACAATTGCGGTCGTCGCCGAGGATGGGCATTATCCGCGTACAGCCTCGGCTGCTGGGCTCCGCCCATACCTCCGATTGGGGGGCTTAGCTATCTCTAGTCATTCTAAGCTAGCAGTTTAGGCGAGTGTTGCCCTTCGTTGGCTTGGCTAGCGAACGAAGTGGATGGCAGCAATTACGAGCGCGGCGAAGGACATCATCCCGCCGAAAAACCCTCCGAAAAAGAGCGCTCCTGGCTCCCACGGCTTCATAGCTCTCAACGGCGGGGAGTTGGCTTCTTGCGCCAAGGCCGCATCGATCCGTGCGATGTGCTTATCGAACTCGGTCATAGCCGCCTCTCCTATGAGCATCGCTCGTCAGGCGACCCTAGCTGTGACACGCTAGGCGTACGCCCGCCTCGGAACTGAAACCACCCGCGTAGCGCAGGTGGCCGGTCGTTTGCGCGATTCCCGAAGTCCACCGCGCACCAATTGCAGGCACGAGGACGCCTCCAGAAAGACGACATTTAACGGCGCGGTACCCGACGCACGGGAGGAGGCCTAAGCAACACGGAACA
The DNA here is from genome assembly GCF_058681635.1 of Caulobacter sp. ALps2. Taxonomy (NCBI): domain Bacteria; kingdom Pseudomonadati; phylum Pseudomonadota; class Alphaproteobacteria; order Caulobacterales; family Caulobacteraceae; genus Caulobacter; species Caulobacter sp. ALps2. Next base: position 141,454 of record NZ_CM178743.1, on the reverse strand, counting down.
AAACCATAGAAGCTACGATAGAAGATTAGACTATCTCAGGACGCCAAAGCGGACCTTGCTTCCAGGAGTGCGTCGGCCCTTCCGACATGGCGCCAAAGTGCGGGCACGGCTATGCGGAGCCATCTAATGCAGCGCTGCAGCTCCAGTGCATTTTCCAGCGAGATCTCGAGATCCAAGGCCCGCTCGATCAGGGCGTCGCCGACAAACTTAGCCCAATCGTCGATGTCGAGTTCAGCAGCCGCCGACCGCAGCGCCAGATTCACGTATTCGAACGCGCCGATACTCTTTGGATAGAGCTCAAGCTGGGCTCGAACCAGCACCCGGACCTCGTCCGCAAGTTGGCGGTTGCGCATGACGGCCGCCAAGGCCGCCAGGGCCTGCAGCAGCCCGGCGGAGGCCTCGCTGCCCCCTTCCATTAGACCAAGCCTAGTCGCGCGTACGGATGAAACGGCGATGTTCGCGAGCCTCGCGTCCCCCTTGAAGACGAACATAGCATTCACATAGCCCCACAAAGCCGCTTGGCTCAGAGGAATTTCTTCGAGGCGCACCTTCGTCGCTTCGTAAATTTCTGACTGCATCTCCATTACTGGTTCTGTATTGCCCTCCAGAGGTCCCGGCAGCAGCATGTTGAGCCGTTCGCCCTTGGTAACCAGGCGACTCTCCTTTCCGCGGAAAAGCGCCTTGCGAACCTTTTCAGGAAGCTGCTCCCTTTTTTCGAGAGCGACACTGTGGAGCCGTCCGAACAGCTCCGCGTGGAACTGGTCTGGCTGGGCCATTGAGCTCAACCAGCGAGGCTCTTCGCGCAGGTCGATCAAGGACTGGAGGCCGAACTCATAGCTTCGGATGTTCCGAGCCCATCGAGAGAAGTTCGCCAGGTCGATATCGCTCGCCAGCAGTTCCCTCTCCAAGACCCCGGCATGAACCAACGTACCGAGCCGCCGCCAGAACGGCGGGGTGTCCGCAAGGGCGCGGGTGTGCGCCACCTGACCTTCAGTCAGGTAGAACAACGCCGAAAACAGCCGAAACTGTCCCCCTTCATCCTCAGCATCCAGCGCCCCCAGATGATCGATCAACTCGGTGAGCCTGGGAGCGATCTGGGGCCATCGTTCGATATGCCTCAAGCAGAACTCAGCGCACGCGACCTTAGTCAAAAGCCCCTCGCGCCCGCGTGCCCTGGCGATGGCTTCGGCAACGACTTCAGGAGAAAACCTGTCCTCAGGAATTTCCTTGACGATGAGGGAGTGCCACCCGAGCGAAAGACACTCGACCAATTCCTCAACGCTTCCGATCCGGCAGGTTTCGGCAACCAGGAGTCGCGCTTCGGCGCTCGCATATTCGATGATGTTGGAGCTTCTCCGATGCTTGCCGACAAGCCTCTCGAAATAGGCCCGATCATCTGGCACGAGATCCTCAGTTGAGGCGCCATTGGCGCGGAGCGCTTCGGCTATCGAGCGGGCGATGCCGCCTCTCGTCATCGCCAAATCCGCGTTGAATGCCTCGGCTTCTGCAAAACTCAGCTTGCGATCGCGCAGGATCTTAGCCCAGTGCGCTTCCCGGTCCGTGTCGAGCCTGCTGCTTTCCACGAGTTGGGCGAGCACCGCCAGCCGGTCTTCGGGCGTGGCCTGCAAACCTGCGAATGGTCGAACCAGAAACCGTCCAGACGAGGACGAGAGGCTCATCGCCCAGACATCCTCCCCGACCGTGTGTCGCGACAGTTCCCAGGTCGTCCCACCGCCGTCGTCGACGCTGACTGGTCCGCTGGTTTCGTACGCTCGCTCGATGGCGGCGACCAACACCTCGGAGGCGAACTCCGCGCCGCCGATCGTGAACGCGCCACCCAGCTCGATGCCCGACTCGGCCCGGAATCTCGGATCCTGCGAGAAGCGTCGCTTGACACTTGGCGGCATCCAGCGGAGCGCGCCGGCGACCATCCCATGGCGTTGTTCGGCGTTCACAACTCAGCCTCCGTCACCAGGCTACTTATCAGCCTCTTCAACCGCTCGTCGATTTTCGCCATGAGACCAGGGTGGTTGGCCTGAACTGGCGCAATGATCGCCTCGTCGATCCAGGCCCGGTAAGCGTCGGCCTGTGCTGTCTCAAGCTCGTGGGCGACGGTCAGCAAAAGCACGACCTGGTCGCCAAGCAGCTGAAGCGTCAGTTCGGGGCTGTCGCTTGCTGGCGAGGTGTGAAGCCAGCCCTCCAAGCTGCAACACTTGAACAGCCAGCTGGAAATCGCGCGCTGAACTTCCACCGCGAGATCACGCGTCCAAACGGAGGTGATGGTGTTTCTCAGGACGCTATTCATGTCCTGCAGCCACTCGCCGTCATTCGGTAGGCTGAGATAGGTGCTCATACGGACCTTGAGCAGATTGCTCCGTATGGCCCGCAGCTCGGCGTTCTCGGTAATCGCGCCATCAACGACCCTGACTAGGGATAGGTAATGCAAGATTTCCGCCTCATCGATATCGACGAAGAGCACGCCGGCAAGCCGAAGCTTCGTCCTAGCCGCCCACAGATCGGCCGGCTGGAGAACTCCGTTTTCGACCATATTTTTGAGCAGGGAGAGGCTGTTCGCGATCACAGCCCCCCCCGTCCCGACCGCCGTATGGCGGTTCAGCGCCCTGTCGTCGATCACGATGCAATCGGCAGAAGAAGCGAGGACCTGAACGGTTGGATTGACGCCGAGTCCGTTTTCGTCATCCGCATCGCGGGTCGGCAATTTCTCAAAGCGGAGCCGCTTTGCCAAAGCTGCCTTGGTGACTTCACCGCGAATAATCTCGATGTGCTCGATGGCAGCATCGGCGATCTTTTCGTACTGCAACAGCGCATTCGATTCGGCGATCTCGTGCGGCGAGACGGCAGCGCCAAGCCCAGCCGCGCGAAGCTTTTCCAAAACCCCGACGTGCTGAAGGTAATCCACGGACAGATCGTCTAAATAGAGGTCCGCGCTATCTGGAATGGCCGGGGCGTCGGGCCATTCTCTTTCGTGAGCGGAGAGGTGGGCGAGCGCGGCGTCGGCCTCTTGGGACGTCAGGTGCCCGCGCGCTTGCAACGCCCGCACAACCTGCGAGCAATTGACCAGACACCCTCTGTATTCAGAGAGATCGGCTTCTTCATCCATCAGCGAGCCGATAACGTGGACGGGATAGGGCCGCACCACGAACCTGGGCCTAGCGCCGCCCTGTTCTCCAGCTCGGGCTTCCGCAAGAAGCGCCGCCAATCCAGTGCCGACTCGACCAACCAACCTGACGTCCGGCGTCGTCGTGCTGACGAACGGCGTAAGTGCCCCTGTGGCGAGCAGATCACGAAGCTCGCGCGCGGCCGCCACTCTGCTCGGCTGGTGGAAGGGCGCTTTCTGCTTTTCCTCGAAGAGCCAAGTCAGTGCCCCGTGGGGAAGGAGGATTGTCGAGAAGTGCGACAGGACCTTCGGCAGCGTTCTCGTGATCGCCAGGGTGATGAGCGCCGAGACGTCCAGCGCAATGGTGCCTTCGACGGTAACGCTATGACTGCGGTTGCCGGCGAATAGCGGGATTGGTCCCCAGCGCCTCGGGTCAATCTGCTCTAAGTTTGTGAGCGCCGGAAGCAGTGTCAACTCAAACAGTGAGCGCCGCAGCCCCTTGCCCGCCATGAAGAGAGGCATAGTTCCCGCAGCAATGGCCGACCAAATCTCGTTTTCCCGCTCGGCCCAAGCCGGTTGCTGATTCACGAGGTCGTGGATCGACATGCTTTGGATCGGGCCCGTTTCATCGGAAAGCTCGATCGCTTGTTTCAGCCAGTCAGCCGTCTCCTGGCGGTTATCCCAACCTGCCGACGACGCAAGACCATAGGCACCCGTCAGCACGGCAGCGTCATCGTGACCCCGCTCGACGGCGGCCAGAGCGAACGCTTGGCTTCTGGGAGACCCGGAGAGGTGCGCCAATGTCGCGGCCCGGAGCAACTCCGACGGTTTCCGGTCTGCGCGCTTGGCCCACTCCTCCTCCAGGTACGTGAGGATATCGCTCCACTGGCCGGAACTGATGGCAACGTTGACGTAAAGGTCGCGGGCGTTCTGGCTGTCCGATATTGTGCGCACGGCCAAGACCAGATGCCTGGCGGCATCGAAATCGCCCTCTCGGAAGTGCGTCCAAGCCATCAACAATTGGAGCAGGCGCGACTGGTCGACGATCCCGGGAACCGAACGCAGGAAGTCACCGAGGCGCTCGTAGTTTCCAGCGTTGTTAAGCGCCCTGCCGAGGGTCTCCGCAGACTCCAGCGACTTGGCTTCCTCAAACAGCTTCTTGGCGTACTTGGAAAGGTTTTCGAACTGATCGGTGGTCTCGAGATAGTTGACCAAATTGACTAGGTCGGTCAGCTGTCCGGACGCGGCGTAGTTGGCTTCACGCAAGACGCCGGGGTCGGCGCCTTGGGCCTCCTCGAACATCCGCGAAATTCGCGCCCGTTCGTCATCGTCGAACAGGTCATCGGCCACACGCGCCAAATCACGAGCGTCGGCGACCTTGCCCGCACGAGCGAGCATTTCGATCTCGATCAGGCGCAAGGATCGAGGCGGAATGTGTTTTTCTATCTGGCTTCTGTGCTTTTCCAGATAGTCGTAGGCCTCGCCAGGGCCGCCCTTTGTGAACGCGAGAGCAAACCTTGCGACGGCGGTCTTGACAGTGCCACCGCCCGTCAAGGCAGCTTGTCGCTCAACTTCCGCCTCGATCGCAGGCAGGTCGACCTTTAGGCGGAACTGAAGCGCGAGCGCGACGAGGCCAAGGTCCGGCGAGGCGTCGCGAAGCTTGTTGCGAAGTTCCTGTCTCGCCGCTCCCTCTGTGTGCGGGTCGCGGAGACGCAGCCAAAACGCGTAGGTTTCCGCGGCCTCGGCAGCCTCGTCGCAGCCCAGGGCGCGAGCGCGTCGAGCACTGAGGGCGAGGTAGTTGGCCGCGCGCCGGCGCGCCGTCATCGACGTGGGGTCTGAGGCCAGCGGGAAGTCGGCGGCTTCGAATGGAACTTGCACTGCGACTACGTGCCGGAAATCCATCGGCGCTAGTGCGGCGATCTCAGCGATCGCGCAGGTGAAGTTCAGCGCAGGGACTGCTTCACGGTCGGCTTCGCCGCAGTCGCGGCTCCACTTGAGGGCCCGCGTGAAATCGTTCTTGTCTAGCAAATTCGCGATAACGACGAACTTTCCTTCGCCGTCGAAATCGTCCGGACCAAGCTTGGACGCTTCGAGCCAAGCCAACGCTTCGTCCTGGTTGCGGTCGTTTTTGAGCAACGAGAACGCCGCCGTACGGGCCTGGGGGCAGGCGATCTTCGCAAGCACCTCCAAGGCCGCGTCTACCTCGCCGGCGAACGAGACATATGTCGCTCGCGCGATGGCGATCTCGTCGCTGGAAGAAAGTCGCTCGGCTTCCTCAAGGCAGGCCCGCCCTAAGTCGGCGTGCTCCGGCGTCCGCAAGAGCCGCGCGATCCAGGCGAGCGCCTCGCCGCGAACATCGGGCGATGCGGCCAGGAAGTCACCAGTACGAACCTGAGCCGCGAGCGACAGGGCCTTGTCCTGAGACGCGCAGTAGAAACGACGGCGCCGTAGCTCGCCGACAGCGATCCGAAGCTGTCGATCCGCAAGTCTCGACGGAGGCGGAAGCGTGACCAACGCGGCCGCTTCCTCGAGGATGCGGACATCCTCATCAGGGCGCTTCTCTCCCAGCAGAGCGCTCGCGCTCCAACCCGCTACTGTTGCCGCTGGCGCTGTGTCGGCGAGCAGGTCCGGTACATTGGCTATCGCTCGCGCGTGCAAGGACGAGCTGATGATGTTGAGAAGTTCCCCATACTGGATGGTGGTGCGATCGCGCAGGCGCGTGATCGTCACGTGGTCCGCGTCAACAGGAATGGGGCGGCCAACGCCGGGGTCGGCGCTCTCCTGGGTCACGATCATGCCGACAACCTTCATTGGCAGCATTTCCTTGAAGGCTAGGACCTTCAGGTTGCTTCGCGACACGTAGCCGCGGAACCAAAGATGCAAGTCCCGCAGGTAAGCGTCGCCGAACATCAAGCACGCCGTCGCCGCCGACGGGCGAAAGAGGAACCGCGCAAAGTCCACGAAGTTGGCGAGGTGGGAACCCGTGTGAGGGCTCGCATAAAATACGACGGCGCGAAGTCTCGACAGAAATTCCTTCGCTCGGGGATCGCTGAACGCGGAGGTTTCTGCGGTGCGGAGGATCTGCTTGATCATCAGTCCGCCAAGGCTGTGACCGACAAGAACTAGAGATCCGGTGGACAGGGCGGAACTGGAGAGCAGCTCCGAAAGCAGGTTTTCCGCGCGGTCGACCAAGTGCATCGCCTGACCCCGCCACCGGGTGCGCGCCGTGTCGTACTGCACGAAGCCAACGCCCAGCATCGGCGTGTCCTCGAGCAACCAAAGCGGCCAAAGCTTTCCGGTCGCGTTCTCGATCGACCAAGTTTCAACGGTATTCGATCCGAGTCCGTGCACGAACACGACGTGCCCCTCAGCGGCCCCCTTCGGCCCGTGAATCTCCAGTTTCGCCAAAGAATAGCCCCCCGCTCGACCGATGCAGCTGGGCCTCGCAAAAGCAATATAACCGGGCTTTCGCCCGCATCTATACCTTCGGACGAGTTTTACTTTCGAACCGCCGCCGCTTCGCCTCTTAGAACCGGCGCAGTCGAACCTGCGAGATGGGTCTGGCTACGGCGATTTGGGTTCGGCGTATCCGGAGCGATCAACAGGCAGCCTAAAGCATAGGCGCTCGACGAGATAGATATCCGATCGGATATCAACTTACTAAATGTCGCGCCGTCGCACTCAAAACCTTGATTAGACTCGAAATTGTAATCGTAATCACTGCCGCGAGCCTGCTGGCTCGCGCGTAGCGATCAGCAATACCGCTGAGCGCGTTCCTTGAAGAACGGCTCCTAAATGTAATTTCCTAATGAAATCGTCCGCTTAGGCGGAGGGGTGATGGCTCGGGCTTGCGGCCCCGGCCATCACCTCGGAAAGAATCCGCTGTCGTTTTGACGTCGACACAGAACTTTCCCCCGTCATCGCCAAATAGTCAACTGTCCTGCCGGACAGATTGCGGGCGTGTGCCTGGGCTCCGCCTCTCCCAAATTCTGAGAGAGGAATCTCCAACGTGAACAAGCAATCGGCCCCGGTGCGCCGGGGTTTCAGTGGGCCTTTTGGTTCGGCCCGGCCATCAGTTAGCGACACCATCCGGCTGACGCTCGGCGAACCGCCAGAACCACTAAGCCGTTCGGCGCTGACGGCGGTCGCACGGGTCGTTGTCACTCCTGACGATCGAGCAATCCGCACCGTTCTTACTGGACGGCGGCGCATCACGACGGGGGCCTACAGCAGCGCCAAATGCGGTCGCTCGCTCCCCTTCGAAGGCATGAACGAGCAGGCCTTCCTCATGCACAGCGAGGTCGACACCCAGGTCGTCGACTACCGCGCTCAGCCATTCCGGTTTGAGTTCATCATAGACGGCGCCAATCGCGTCTACATCGCCGACTGCGTGCGCCTTCTCGAAGGAGGTCGCATCGAGGTCGTTGAGGTGAAGAACGACCGCCGGGCGCTTCGCGACCCTGACTACGCGCTCAAGCTTACCCGTGTGCGAGATATCTGCGGTCGGCTCGGCTGGACGTTTCGGGTGGTGCTGAAGGAGCAGCTTTTCGCGCCAGCGGCCGTGTACGCCAACATTGTCGAAATCCAGTCCAGGCGGCAGGTCCGCTTCGACCAATCGCACGGGTATCTAGCTCTGGAGGCGATCTACCGGATGGGCGGACAGGCGCCGCTCGGGCGGCTCGCGGAGATGATCGCTGAACGACGGCAGGGCGCGGCGATCATCAAGGCGATGATGGTGGCGCGCCTGGTCAACATCGACATCTGGCGCCCCCTCGGTGAGGACAGCGCCGTTCGCGCCGTCGCCGGTTCGGACATGCAGCGCCACGTGGGAGCGATGTCATGAGCGCTCCGATCAGGCTCATCCCGGGCGATATTTGGGAGTTCCGCGGCCAACGGCTGATCTTTCAGGCCGAGCTCGGCGACAATTTCATCCACTTCATGCGGGAGCAGAACGGTGGTCCGTTTCAGCTTGAAGAGGCCGATGGACCAAAGCGATGGCCTGACACTGCCTGGCTTCTAGAACAGCTCTCATCGAGCAATTTGCGGAAGGTGGGAGGGCGCTTCAAGCCGCCAAACCGCAAAAAGGCGTCGGCCTTCGACGACGACCTTGAAGCGCTCAATCGGCTCGACAAGAACGCTCGCTTACGCGCCTTCGTCGTCCGCGGCCTAGACGCGATGGGCGGAGAGTTCCGGAGTGAAAGGTCGCTGACTTTGGGCTTGGCCCAGCTTTGGTCCGAGCAGCCTGAGCAGGCCGCGCAGTTCGACGAAAAGCCTAGTACCCGGTCAGTTCGACGTTGGCTGGCAAATCGCGGCGCACCGGGCGAACGGCTTCTGAAAGACATGGTCGCCAGAAGCGGTCGAGAAGCGCGAAAGCGGAGGTTCCCAGCCGTCACCCTCGCGCTGATGAAGCGTTGCGCGCTTTGGTACTGGACCCGCGCTGGCTGGAGCATGCTCGACGGGTACGCGCGTTTTGCCAAGCTGCTTGAGTATATCAACCGGCGGCGGCTCAAAGGGGGAAAGCTGCCGCTACTAAAAACGCCTTCCTACGAGACGTTTCGCGTGGAGGTGCGCGGCCTAGAGAGCTTCGAGACCTATGAGCTGAAGTTCGGGACCAAGCGGGCGAGGGCGCGGTTCAAACCCTGTGGGGCAGGCCTTTCAGCAAGTCGCTTCCTGCGCCTGGGCTGCATGGACCACACTGTGCTCGATGGCGTCGCCGTCATCGACACCAACTGGATGCTCCCGGTCGGTCGCCCATGGTTGACCGTCCTGATCGACGTCCGAACACGTTGCGTCGCCGGCTTCGTCCTCAGCTTCGAACCGCCGTCGATCTACTCGGTGATGGAGTGCATCAAGCGGGCGAACAGGCCCAAGATGCGAAGGACCGCGCTGTCCGCCGACTACCCCGTCCTAGTTTATATTTTCGGGCGTTTCGACGAGATCGTCGTCGACAACGGCAAGGAGTTCGCCGGGGTCTCGCTTGAGGATGCCCTGGCTGACGTGGGGACCACGTTGCGGCTCGCGCCTGTTGCGTCTCCTACCTACAAGGCCATCGTCGAGCGGTTCTTCAGGACCCTAAACCAACTGCTCAACACCAAGCTCCCTGGCGCCGTGTTCAAGCCCGATGTCCTGCGGGAGATGGGTTATGACCCCGCGAAGGATGCGGTTCTGACGATCGACCAACTCGAAGACCTCATCCATGAGGCCTTGGCGACCTACCATGTCAGTGTCCACTCCGGCGTCGGAGCGGCGCCGGCCCACCTTTGGCAGCAGGAAATGGACGCTCACCGCATCGATGTGATCGATGACGATCGGCGCCTCGACGCGATGATGGGAGCAGTCAAGCACAGCTGCCGCGTCACCCGTTCGGGGCTGTCGCTCTTCGGGCTCCAGTTCCACGAGGAAGGCAAGGTAGGGGCCCTCCTCGAAGATCTGATCGGCCTAGAGCCGGTGCGGGGCCAACGGAAGGGATCTGCGGCCGTCACGGTCAAGGTGAAGTACAACCCCGCCAATCTAGGCGAGATCCACGTGTGGAACCGGCGGCGAAATCGCTATGTGACCCTGCCTTGCCTGGACGAGCGCTACACCGCCGGAATGTCGCTCTGGCACCATCGCAAGGTGCAGGAGTGGGCCCGTCTCAAGGGCTACGAATTTAACACCGAAATTCAGCGCCTTGAGGCGAGGGCGCGCTTTATCGAGCGGATTGAAGATGCAGCTCCTCACTTGAAAGGAGCCGCGCGCAGCGCGATGCGGCGGATTTTGAATCCGCCGACTATCGAAAAGCTCGGCGAAGGCGGTGTGACGCTCGCCTACGCGCCTGCCCGCCACGACGGCCTGGCGCCTACGATCAGCTATGATCTCTTAGCCGATACACGAACCGATGGGGGACAAACGCCCGTCCGAGCGGCGCGTCCGAAAAAGCTGAAATCGAAGAGCAGGATCGCTCGGGACGGGGCGGCCAAACCGCAACCGAAGCCTCAACCTGCAAGGCCTTTCTCCTTCACCGTTGATATCACGGAATGGAAGGAGATCGAGCTATGACACTCGATGAAACGGTCTCCAAACTGGCGCTCTTCGGGTCAATTTTCTTCCCGTATCCACCTCACGTGGAGATTCATGGCGCTTATAACTTCCTAATAGCACTTGGGCGCGCGACGCGTGGCAAACCTCAGAAGGGCGTGAGGACCGTCGCCGTATCGGGTTCGGGCAAGACGGCTGTTTCAGAGACCTTCAGGCGCCTGGTCGAGTCTCGACATCCGCCAACCAAAGATTTCAAGCCGATCATTTTGATACCGTTAGAGCGAGCCACCACGCCAAAGAAGCTCATGATGAAGATCCTCGACGAGTTCGGGGATCATGACGTGACCCCCATTTCTCATCCAGCCATAACGAGAGTCCTGGGTTGATTTGAGCCTTGGTGTTGGTGGGTGGCAAGAGGCCGGCGCGCGGAGCTATCAGCCTGCGCAGCGTGCCGGCCGGTCTCTCCGCAGAAGGCGCTGGCGTACTCCCTGGGCGTCATCCAGCCGAGCTTGGAGTGCGGCCGGCGCTCGTTGTAGTCGCGCCGCCAGGTCTCCAGTACGGCGCGGGCGTGCGGCAAGGACCGGAACAGGGTCTCGTTCAGCAGTTCGTCGCGTAGCCGGCCGTTGAAGCTTTCGTTGTAGCCGTTCTGCTGGGGCTTGCCCGGTGCGATGTAATGCCAGCCCACGCCGCTGTCGTCGGTCCAGGCCAGGATGGCGTTGGAGGTGTATTCGGTCCCATTATCGCTGACGATTGTGTCGGGCCGCCGCCCGCGCTGGGCGATGATGGCATCGAGCTCGCGCGCCACTCGCCGGCCTGACAGCGAGGTGTCGGCCACCAGGGCCAGACACTCGCGCGTGCAGTTGTCGATCACCGTCAGGATCCGGAAGCGGCGGCCGTCGGTCATCTGGTCGGAGACGAAGTCCAGGCTCCAGCGCTGGTTGGGCGTCAGCGGGACCTCCAGAGGCCGCCGCGTGCCGATCGCCCGCTTGCGCCCGCCGCGCCGGCGCACGGTCAGCTTCTCCTCGCGATAGAGCCGCTGGATCCGCTTCTTGTTGACGACATGGCCCTCGCGTTTGAGCAGCACGTGCAGCCGGCGATAGCCGAACCGGCGGCGTTCCTGGGCCAGGGCCTTCAGCCGCTCGCGCAGCACGCCGTCGTCGGTCCGCGTGGCCGCGTAGCGCACGCTCGTCCGATCCACGCCCAGAACCCGGCACGCCCGCCGCTCGCTCATCTCGTAGGCCGACCCCAGATAGGCGGCGGCCTCCCGATGCGCGGCGGGCGTCACCACTTTTTTCCCAGCAGATCCTTCAGCGCGACGTTGTCGAGCATCGCCTCGGCCAGCATCCGCTTGAGCTTGGCGTTCTCGTCTTCCAGCGCCTTGAGCCGCCGCGCCTCCGACACGTCCAGCCCGCCATACTTGGCCTTCCACTTGTAGAAGGTCGGCGAGCTGAGCCCATGCTTGCGGCACAGGTCCGCCACCGGCACGCCCGCCTCCTGCTCGCGCAGGATTCCGATGATCTGTTCTTCCGTGAACCGTGATCGCTTCATTCGTCCGTCCCTTTCCTGGGGCGGACTCTAGTTATTTCTGGAGGAGTTTCAGGGGGTCACGTCATTCGGCAGGATTGTCGCTCTCTTGCTGACCATTACCTTTTCCCAACGGAAAAGCTGGCCGGGCAGCCCGATTGCCGTCAAGTTGGTGAAGCTAATACCATTTTGACGAGAAATATCGTGATGGCTACCTTGAATTGAGTCAAGGCCGTGCTTACGCGTCTATCGGCTATTTCTCCCGTCGCGCTTCTGCATACGGCCGACCAGAACTGCCCCGACGAACGTCAGTGCACACATCACCGGTATGATGGGCCGCGCATTTGCACCTGATGGGGAGTGCGCATAGGCGCCGATTGCGATTGTGGCGGCGGTCCAGATGGCGAGAAGCCACAAAGCGATGGTTGGCCTGCGGATACGCCTCACTGGCTCAAACTCCTACAGTCGAAATGCTTCCTTAAATTGCATGGTGACACCAAGCAATTACAGGATGTCAAGCCGGTAGGCGCTGCGATTAAGCGGCGCCTCAAACGACGAATTAGGAGAGACGTAGCGGCCAAATGTCGGCCTGAGCTTTAAATGGGGGCTCGCTCAGGCCGACGCCCAATGCTCAAGGGCCACGACAACGTATCTGCGAAAAATAACGAAATGCAATCTTAAATCACAAATTCCCAGAAGCTCTCTGAGATTGTTTTTTGGGTGTCGTTAGATGACTGGGTTAGGAAGTCGCGCTCCTATTTATAGGACCGCTCAGGGGACAGGCTTTAGCTGCAAGCAGCCCTGCTGGGACAGTGTTAGCCTGTTTGCCCAATTTGTGCGTTTTGAAAAACTCCGGAACATCAGCGCCTAGCGAGGACAGCTCAAACCTGCGCCGACACGGTAGAGCTAGCGAGAGGTTTTCGCCCATTCCTCGGGTGACAGTTCCGGTCCCGCATAGGCGGTCGCGAAGTAGGTCTTGAGGTCGCCGGCGAATGGCCAGTCGGATCCAGCTACGAAACGATCCGGACCGATCCGGCGGATCAGGCCGGCCATCCGAGCGCGGTCCTCGGGCGTCGCATCGTCCTTGAAGACCTGGGCCAGGTCGAAGCGGACGTTGCTGACGCGAGCCGGAGCCTTTTCGAACGCGTCGGCGAAGGCGCTCAAGGCGTCCAGCGTCACGGCATCGATCCCACCCCACCCCGCCGCGTGGGCGATGACGACGGGCTGACCGCCAGCGGCCGGCAAGACCTGATCGATAAAGATCCCGACGTCCCGAGCGCCATAGTCGGCCGCGCCGGTGCGCATGTGGATCATGATCGTCCAGCCATTGGCGGCCGCGGCGCGGAAGACCGCCGCCAGCTTCGCGACCTGGGCGGGATGGCGCAGGTCGACGTCGGAATTGGTCAGGTGCAGCTTCAGCCCGCTCACGGCGCGGTCGCCCTTCCAGCGGGCGATTTCCGTCAGGGCGTCGGGCGCCGTCGGATTGACGCTGACGAAGGCGGCGAACCGATCGGGCCGCCTCCGCGCCAAAGCGACCGTGAAGTCATTGGCCTCGCGGACGACCTTGGCGGCGTCCGGCGTCGGCGCGCCCAGAGGGCTCTCGGCCAGATAGGCCGTCGACATCAACCAACCCTGCCTGATCCCCGCGCCATCCATCGCCTTGATGGCGTCGGCGGCGGTCAGCGGCGCGGTGAAGCGCGGGTCGCACGGGCTCTTGCGCTTCGGGCTGGCGCAATAGGCCGGGAGGACCTCGAGGATCGCCGGCGAATGGAGGTGCATGTGGTGGTCGATCGCCGGGCCCGCCCAGGCCCGACCGACCGAAAACAACAGCGCCAGGCTCGCGCAACGCAGAAAGATCGACAACGTCCTGAATCCTTCGAAGGAAAAGGCGCGGAACCTCAAGGCTCCGCGCTCTCGGCCGCCCTATTGGCCCAGCAGGGTCTTTCGCCAGAACATGATGCTGGTCCAGAAGTAGTAGTCCTCGTTCTCCTTCTTGCGGAAAACGTGGCCGTCGTTCTTGGCCAGCACGTGCCAGGCCTCGCCGCCCTTGGCCCGGACAGCCTTGATCATCTGGTCGGCTTCAGAGGCCGGCACGCGCGGATCGGTCCCGCCCGTGGCCACCAGCAGCGGGATGGTGATCTTGTCGACGCTGGTCAGCGGCGAGATCTTCATCAGCTGCTCGCGCTGCTTGGGATCACGCTCGTCGCCATATTCCACGCGGCGCAGGTCGCGACGGTAGGACTGGGTGTTCTCAAGGAACGTGACGAAGTTCGAGATCGCGACGTAGCAGTTGGCGCCCTTCAGGCGCGGGCTGTAGTGCGTGGCCGAGGCGTAGCACATGTACCCACCGTACGAGACGCCGTTGACGGCGAAGCGACTGGCGTCCAGGGCCGGATCCTTCTCCAGCGTATCGAGGAAGGCGCCGATGTCCTTGACCGAGTCCTCGCGCTTGAACGGGCCGTTGTCGAGATTGACGAACCGCGCGCCGTAACCGGACGAGCCCCGCACGTTCGGGAAGAACAACGCGATGCCCAGCTCATTGAGCAGATAGTTGTTCCCGCCCAGGAAGTCGGGCCGGGTCTGGCCTTCGGGACCGCCGTGGATGTCGACGATCAGCGGACGCTTGCCGGGGAACTTGGCCGGGTCGGGCTGGTAGAGGAAGCCGGAGACCTTCTTGCCGTCGAAGCTGGCCACCTCGACCAGCTTGGGTTCGACATTCAGCGCGGGGTCCAGGCCACCGGTCTCGCTATGCGTCCACTGGGTGACGGCGAGGGTCTTGGGATCGATGGAGAACGCGTCGCCCGGCACCTTGGCGCTGGACAGGCTGAGGCCGATCTGGCCCCAGGGGGCGATTTCGATGGCCGAGCCGATGCTGTAGGGGATCACGCCCGCCGGCAGGCCGGTCACGGGGCGCGTGGCGCCGGTGGCGACATCCATCACCCGCACGCGCGACACGCCCGCCTCGTTGATCGCATAGACCACGAAGCCGCCGTCCGGCGCGATGGCGAAATCGTTGACGTCCCAGCGCGACTCCTTGGAGACGGGCACGAACGCGCCCTTGGCGTCCAGCTTGCCCAGGCGCAGGAAGTCCGAGCCCTTGTTCGAGGTCAACCAGACCGAACCGTCGGGGCCGTACTTCGGATCGACATACGAGGCCTTGGCCTTCGGATCGGTCAGGGCCCTCATCTTGCCGGTGGCGAGGTCAAGCTCGTAGACCACCGCGTAGTTGATCGACATGCGGTTCAGCACCAGGGCCTTCGACCCGTCGGCCGAGAAATCGGCGACGTTCCAGCCGCCGCCGCTGACCTGGGCGACCAGGCGGTCGGTCTTCGGGTCCTTGGGATCGACGACATACAGGTCCATGTCCGCGCCGTTGCGACGCGACGAGGCGTAGCCGACCAGCTTGCCGTCGCGCGACCAGGCTCCGAACCAGTTACGGCTCTTGCCGTCGGTGATCAGCCGCGGCCGGCCGGCCTCCAGGGCGTAGAGCTGGTAGAACTCATCGCCGCCCTTGTCCTTCTGGACGACCAGCGTGTCGCCCTTGGGCGAGAGCGCCGCGGCCAGGATCGGCTCGTTCTCGAAGCTGATCTGGCGGCGATCGCCATTGGGCTGGGCCACGACATGGACCTGATCGGAGCCGCCGAAGCGGGTCTTGATCAGCATCGAGCGGTCGACCGTGTTCCAACCCAGGAAGTTGGCGTGCCGGGCCTGCAGGTAGGGCGCTGTCGCCGCGACCAGCTCCTGGGGGATGGCCGGCGCGCCGTCGATGACGACGGCGGCGGGCGGGGCGACGGTCTGGGCCGCCAAAGGGGTGGCGACGGCGCCGGCCAACAGGGCCAGCGCCAGGGCATGACGAGAGATCATCTGGGGAATGCCTCGAAAGAAAGGGGAAGCGCCGCCGGCGGAGGGAGCGCGGGGGAACGCAGCCGGCGGCGCGATGTCGGGCGGGCTTAGAAACGCATCCGCGCGCCGACGGTCACATAACGACCGATCACGTCGTAGTACGGCGAGTACAGCGAGCTGACCGGAGGCTTCTTATCGAACAGGTTGGTGGCGTTGGCGTACAGTTCGATCGCGTTGCCGCGGATCTCAGGCAGTTTCGCCGCGAGGCCCAGGTCGAAATAGGTGTAGGCCTTGATGTGGTTGTTCACCAGATCGACGGTGTTGTTGTAGTTACCCGCCGAGATGTAGCGGGCGCGCAGGTTGGCGCTGAACATCTCGCCGGCCCAGTCGATCGACGCGTTCGCACGGGTCTTGGGCGTGCCCAGACCGAACGAATAGCCTTGTGACTTGACGTACTCGATCTTGCTGACGCCGTCATTGGTGGTCAGGCTGTTGACCCAGGAGCCAAGCAGGCGGGCGCGGATGCGGCCCGGAGCCCCCGGGATCAGGCGATCGAACGCGGTCGAGTACGAGATCTCGGCGTCGAAGCCGTCGGTCTTGTAGTTGGCCAGGTTGACATAGGTCGAGACGATCCGGGTGATCGTGCCGGTCGAGTCACGGGTGACCCGCGAGCACAGGTCCTGATTGCCGTTGGCGCAGCGGGTGACGATGTCCTGAGCCGCGATCGTGGTGATCACGTCGTCGATGTTGATCTTGAAATAGTCGAGCGACATGCTCAGGCCCGCGATCGACGGCGGCGAATAGACGAAGCCGGTCGTGAAGGTCTTGGCCGTCTCGGGGTTCAGGTTCGGGTTGCCGCCGCCGTTGGTCAGCACATAGACGCTGGAATTGTTCGTCGGGTCGGTCAGCGTGTTGTAGCCGGTCGTGGTCGTCGTGAAGAGCTCGGTCAGGTTGGCCGAACGGATGTCGCGCGACTGGGTGATGCGACCGCGGAAGCCCGGGAAGAACTCGTTGGTGGCGCCCAGCTTCCACGACCAGATCGAACCGGTGGTGTTGTAGTCGGAGACGCGCGCGGCGGCGTTGACTTCCAGCTTGTTCAGCACAGGGACGTCACGGACGACGGGCACCAGCACTTCAGCGAAGGCCTCCTTGACGCTGAAGCTGCCGGCCATGGCCGAGAAACTGAAGGTCGTGAAGGCCTTGGCCGCGTCCAGGGCCCCGACCGTGCGGTCGACCGACTCCTTGCGGGCTTCGGCGCCGACGGCGACCGAGACGGCGCCGGCCGGCAGGCTGAAAGGCTCGCCGCGCAGGCTGAAGCCGCCGACGTCCAGCTTGCTGGTTTCACGCATCGAGGGCGTACCGGTGACGTAGTCCAGCGCGGCCTGCGAGGGCGCGCCCTGGCCGAACAGGTTGATCGGCACGCAGTTGGTCGAGGTGGTCAGGGCGATGCGGCAGACCGCTTGGCCCGTCGCCGGGTTGATCACCGAGTCCACCGCGTTGGCGTAGTTCTGGGTCAGGAAGAACCCAGGGGTGTCGATATTGTTCTCTTGCTCGCCGTGGCTGTAATAGGCGCTCCAGCGCCAGCCGCCGTCGAACTCGCCGTCCAGGGCGATCGTGCCCTGGGTCGAGACGCGTTCGAAGTCGATGGTCGGATAGGCCTCGGTGTTGAAGCGACCCATCGTGAACGAGGTCTGGCCAGCGGCGGCCAGAGCGCTCTTCACCGCGGTCGGCAGGAAGGCGTTGTCCGACCGGATCGTCAGGTTGCCGCGGTTGTGGTCGCCGAACCAGATGTAGTTGTTCCACATCCGCGAGCGGCGCAGCTCGGCGGTCATCTTGACCTTGTCGGTCAGGTCGTAGGTGACGCTAGCCATGGTGGCGTAGCGCTTCTGTGGCGTGACGAGGGGCGAGAGGTCATCGTTGGACGGGCCTTCGCCGCCGATCGAGTTGGTGCCTTGCACGGTGCCGTAGTCGAAGGCGCGCAGGGTGCCGTCCGGATTGAAGGTCTGGCCACGCAGGACGCCCGAGGTGATCAGGCCGCCCGGAGCCGCGTTCGAGAAGCCGACGTCGGGGGCCAGAACGAAGCGGCCCGCGCCGTTCGAGATGGTGGCCCAGCGGCCGATGTTCGGACGGCTGCTCTTGGGGATTACGCCGTCGTTGTCGAGATATTCGCCGCCGATGACGAAGTGGCCGCGGCCGTTGGCGAAGGTCGTGCCGGCCGCGCCTTCGACGCGGATCTGCTTGGCGTCGTCAAACGACGACTCGCCGCCTTCGATGCCGAACTTGAAGCCGGTGAAGTTGCGGTCGATGGAGAGGTTGACGACGCCGGCGACGGCGCCCGAACCCCAAGCGGCCGAGGCGCCGCCGGTCACGACGTCCACGCCCTTCAGCATCACGCTGGGGATCATGTTCAGGTCGTTCTCGCCCGAGAAGCGACGGCCATCCAGCAGCACCAGGGTGCGGTTGATGCCCAGGCCGCGCAGGTCGACCGGGGCGTTGCCCGCGCCGGTGTTGGTGCCGGTGGTCTGGGGCGAGGTGGTGGCGCGGAACTGCGGCAGGTCGTTCAGGGCGGCGGCCACGTTCGGACGGGCGCCGACGGCCAGGTCCTGGGCGGTGACGCGCACGGTCGGGGTCGGGGCTTCGAAGCCGGCGCGGTCGATCCGCGAGCCGGTGACGATGATCTCCGCGACGCTGGTGTCTTCCGCGGGCGCGGTCTGGGCGAAGGCGGCGGTGTGCAGCATGAGCGCGGCGGGCGCGATGCTGCAGCCCAGCAGCAGGTTACGGCGAGTTTGGCGTGAAAGTGTCAAACGAGATCCCCTCGGTGTTTGCAGTCGACAACGCCCGCCCCGTGCGCCGCACGATGCGACGCGCCCGGGTTCGTCAGGCGGTTTCCTCTGCCCCCGCTGTCCTTGGGCCTGAGAGATTCAGGCGCATGCGCGCCCTTGCTCCTTCGGCGAGGCCGCTCCATTTTGGAGCGGTCCTGCTTTCCAGCGTCCTTGTGCTCTGCGGTCCCTGTTGCCTGAGCGTTTCCGGGGCGGTTGCGCCTTCGGCGTCGGGGCCTGACCCGATCTCTTCCGCGAGAGCCAGACCAATACGAACCCTTCGCCACAGCGCGTCAAAGCGTCGAAAATCGGTATAAAATTCCCCTAACGGCCACGGCCGGGACGCGTATTTCCTCGAATTCACCGCACGGTGAGAGGCGTGCCCGCACGATGTCCGGCTCATCACGCTGCGTGACAGGTCGGTGACAGCTTGGCGCTCTGCCCGCGGTTCCTCGAAAACCACGCCGAAGCGTCGCCGCGTCGCCGGAAGGTCAAAAAATACGCAGAAATTGCACGGATATGCGCCAGATATCAGCGCGCCCGGGCCGCGTGTCGCCAGCGCGCCAGAAGTTCCGCCCGCCGCCCCTGGTCGAAATTGGCCAGCAAGGCCGGCCCGACCCTCACGGGGCGACCGCCCGGCGGCGGCGGGGCGCCCAACCCCGGACGGATCGGCGTCAGCCGGACTTCGAGCAGGCGGCGCTGTCCGGCTTCCGACATCAGATAGTCCAGGAACACCCTCGCCGCGCCGGGGTGACGCGCCACGCGGGTGATGAAGGCCACCCTGGAGATCGAGAGGTGGTAGTCCTCCGGAACGACGTAGCCGATGTCGGGACCGTGGTTGCGCACATACCAGTCAGCGTAGGACCCGTTCATGTCGAAGGCCAGCAGGTGCTCGCCGGACGCCACGCGATCCAGCATCGGCTTGCCGGGCACATAGGTTCGCGCGCCCGTCGCGGCCATCGCGTCGTAAAGCGCCCAGGCGTCGGGATAGAACTGAGTATTGCTGGACAGATAGAAGAACCCCATGCCGCTGCGCTCGGGGTCGTACATCGCCACCTTGCCGCGCCAGCGTTCGGGATCGGCGCGAAGCGCGGCCAGCAGGGCGGCGTGGCTGCGCGGCGCGCTGTCCCCCTTCAGAAGCCGCTTGTTGTAGACGAAGACGATCGGTTCGCTGGTCACGCCGAAACCCTGGTCGCGCCAGCGCGCCCAGGCGGGGAGGTTCCTGGCCTCGGGACTTCTATAGGTTTGGGCGTAGCCGTCGTTGATCAGCTTGACCTGGGTGTCCATCGCCGATGTCCAGACGACGTCGGCGACCGGTTTGCCGCTGGTGGCCTCTTCGATCACCCGCGCCTGCATGTCGCGTGACGTCAGCACGACGAACCGAAGTTTCACCTTCGGGAAACGGCGCTCGAAATCCTCGACCAGCGGCTGGTGGATGTCGTTGTTGATATAGACCACGACCTCGCCCTCGCGGGCGGCCGCCCGGATGTCCGAGGTTCGCGTCGCCTGTTCCGGCGCGCCGGGCGCGCAGCCCGTCAGCGCCAGGGCGGCCACGCCCAGGGTCGCGCCGAGGCTGGCGACGAAGCGCCGTCTCTTGACCTGATGTGGCAATCGGCGTCGGATGCCGCTCTCCCCTGAGTGTGTCCGGCTCCTACATCCCCGATGAAGATACTGGTTGTCGAGGATGATCCGCCCCTGCGTCGCTCGCTGACCGCGACGCTGGAGAGCGAGGGGCACCAGCCCGTCTGCGTCGAGACCGGCGAGGCCGCCCTGGCCCTGGCGCTAGCTCACGGGGCCGATTTCGACGCCGTCGTCCTGGACATAGGCCTGCCCGACATCGACGGCTTCGAGATCCTGGGCCGACTGCGGCGCGAGGGCGTGCTCACCCCGATCGTCATGTTGACCGCGCGCGACGCGGTGCGCGATCGCATCGCGGGTCTGGACATGGGCGCGGACGACTACGTGCTAAAGCCGTTCGATCCGTTCGAGCTGGTGGCCCGGGTGCGGGCGGTGGCGCGGCGCAAGGGCGGCTACGCCACACGGACGGCCCATGTCGGCGCGCTGGTCTGCGACTGGGAAGCCGGCGCGGCCTGGGTCGGCGAGCGGCGGCTGGACCTGCGCCCGCGCGAGTGGGCCGTGCTGAAAGCGCTGGCCGCGCGTCCCGGTCGGGTCGTCGAGCGCGACCGCCTGGCCGCCGACGTATTTCCCGATGAACTGGCTCCCTCGCCCAACGCGCTGGACATCCATGTCGGCCGGCTGCGACGCAAGCTGGCGCCGGGCGGTCCGCGCCTGAGCACGCTTCGGGGCGTGGGCTACCGGCTCGATCCGTGAACGCCAAGCTTTTGAACTGGAGGCGTCCCAGCCTCGTTGGCCGCCTGTTGCTGGCGCAGGTCGCCCCGCTGGCCCTGCTGGGCGCGGCGCTCGCCCTGGCCGGCGCCCTGGCCGCCGGCGCGGTCGTGGAGAAGTCGTCCGATCGCCTGCTGGCCGGATCCGTGGCCTCGATCGTCGCCCAGATCGGTGTGCGAGAGGGTCAGGCCCAGGTGGCCCTGCCGCCGTGGTCCTTGGCGCTGCTGGACAGTCCCGAGCGCGACGCGGTGTTCTATGCGGTGCGCCAGGGTCCGCGCCTGGTCACGGGCTACGACGACCTCCCACGTCTGGCCGCTCCCGCGCCGAACGAGACGAGTTTCAGCTATGCGAGGATGCACGGCTACGAGGTGCGGGTCGCCCAGTCGACGGTGATGGTGCCGGGCGTGCGCGAGCCCGTCGTGGTGGCGGTGGCCCAAAGCCTGGACTCCCGTCGCGCCAGCGTGCGCGAGCTGCTTTCCACCCTGATCGGCCTGCCCGTCTTGCTGGTCGCCGTCGCCGCGGTTCTGGTCGTGCCGGCCGTCGGCTGGGGCCTGGCGCCGCTGCGCCGCCTGACGGCTGATCTGAAAAGGCGCGCTCAGGCCTCGCGCCCGGACCTCGCCCCCATCGACGCCGCCGACACGCCCGCCGAACTGTCGCCCGCCGTCGAAGCCTTCAATCACCTCATGAGCAGCCTGGAGCGCTTCACCCGCGCTCTGGAACGCTTCTCGGCCGACGCCTCGCATCAGTTGCGCACCCCCCTGTCGGTCATCGTCGCCAATCTCGCCCTGCTGGAACGCTCGGCCGTCACGCCGCTAGACAAGGCCCTGCTCGGCGACTCGCGGGACGCGGCGGCCAACCTGCGCCAGGTGCTGTCGCAGTTCCTCGCCCTGGCCCGCTCCGAGGCGACCGCGGCCGAGGGCGAGGCTGACCTCGTCGCGCTGCTCACCACGATCCAGGTCGAGGCCGCCCGCGCCTTCCCCCAGGTCGAACTGCTGACGCACCTGCCCCCAGACCTCCGGCTCGCGCGCGGCAACGCGGTGCTGATCGGCGAAGTCCTACGCAATCTCGTCTTCAATGCCTGCGCCTACGGCGCGGGCAAGGTGCGTATCGTCGCCAGGACGGACGGCGACGGACCGCGGGTCGTGATCTGGGATCACGGTCGGGGACTGGGCGAAGACGAGCTGCGAAACGTGTTCACGCCATTCAACCGAAGCGCCGCGAGCCAGGGATCGGCCGGCGCGGGTCTGGGCCTGACCATCGTGCGCTCGATCACCCAACGCCTGGACATCGGCCTCGAACTGCGCGCCCGCCATCCCAGGCCAGGCCTGGTCGCCGACCTCCGCTTCCCGGCGGGATAGCGTGCCGCGCGTTCACGAGTGGATATCGTCCCTAAAGCCTGGAAGTGGCCATCCGCCTTCAGCGCCGCAGCCTATCGGCGATGAAGCGGTCCACGGCGTCGGTGTAGGCGCCGGGCAGGCCCAGGGTGCGGTTGATGTCCGCGTGGCTCAGGTCGCGCGGGAACACCGGCATCGGAACGTTCGAGCGCTGAGCCAGCGCCTGGAAGGCGCGTGCGTCGTCGCAGGGCTTGTCGGGCCGCTTCGTCGAGCAGACCAGGAACATCGGCACGGCCGAGGGCGTCCACTGGTCCATCGGCGAGGCCTGGGCCCAGCCGGCGGGATCGCCGCCGAACGCCTCGTCGTAGAACTTCGGATGGCGGCCGGACATGGTCGTGGAGATGTTCATCGCCGCCGAGTCCAGCACCACGGTCCCGGCCCAGGGCTTGCCGACCATGTCGGGCTTGGAGGACAGCAGGGCCACGAGATGCGCCCCGGCCGAATGGCCCATCAGGATGATCCGGCGATCGCTGGCGCCCCAGTCGGCGGCGTGACCCTGCGTCCAGCGCACGGCCTGGGCGACATCCTGGGCCTGGGCGTAGGCCATGGCCTGGGGCAGCATGCGGTAGTTGACGCTGACGAAGACGTAGCCCCTGGGCAACCAGTGACGGAGCTTGTTCTCGACCGAACCGGTATTGGCCTTGTCGCCGATCTTCCAGGCGCCGCCGTGGACCATGACGATCACCGGCGCGTCGCGCGGCACGTCCGGCGGGACATAGACGTCGATCGCCTGAGCCGGGTCGGCGCCATAGGCCGCGGTCAGCTTGCGGGCGCCGGGCATGATCGCCCGCGGATCGATCGGGCGCTCTTCCTCGGCCTTCTTCTCTTGCAGGCGCTGCATCATGCGCTCGCGCATCTTGCCGCGCAGGCCGATTTGAGCGTCCGCGGCGCTGGTGGCGGCGAGCAGGGCCGCCAGGCCGAGGGTGAGCAGGCGTGTCTTCTTCACGGTGGATCTCTCGAACGCGGAAAGGTTGGGCCGGCGCGGGGGGCTTTGCGCCGGCCCGGTCAAGGTCAGGGGCGGCTCACGACGCCGCTGACCGAGCGGGAAACGCCGTCGTAGCCGGTGCGGCTGGCGGTGTAGCCGTACGTGCCGTCACCGTTGTTGACGACGCTGGTCGCGCGGCTGGCCGAGGCCCCGTTGTTGAAGGTGCGCGAGGCGCCGCCGGCATAGGCGCCGTCGCTCCAGCTGGCGCTGCGCTGGCTGGCCACGCCGTAGCCGCCGTTAGTCTGGGTCCCACGAGAGACCGACACCGCGCCGGGCTGGCGGTTGACATGGCGGTCGTGAACGTAGCCGCGACCGTAGGCGCCCTGGACGCGGACGGTGCGGCCGTGCTGACCGGCTTCCGCCGCCGGGGCGATGGCGATGAACAGGGCGGCGGCGGTCAGGCTGGTGGCGATAATGGACTTGCGCATGGTGTTTCCGTCGTTTGGTGACGTCCCTCGTCGTCGCGCAGAAGACACGCAACCGCGCTCGCCTTGATGTTTCCACGTCGACGAAACGTATCGAAATGTAATCGTCGTCGTCCCGGCCTTTTCCGGGTCTCGCGCCTGGGGCAAGGCTTTCGCCATGATCGAGAACACCCTGATCGCGGTCGTCGAGGATGACGCCGAGATCCGTGACCTGACGTTGGGCCTGCTGCGCCGCGAGGGCTGGGAGGCCGTCGGCTGCGAGGACGTCGCCGCTTTCGACCGCCTGACGTCCCGTCGACGCGTCGACCTCGTCCTGCTGGACATCATGATGCCGGGCGAGGACGGTCTGTCGCTATGCCGCCGCCTGCGGGCCACGGGCGACACCGCGATCCTGATGGTCACCGCCAAGGGCGACGACATCGACCGGGTGATCGGCCTGGAGATCGGCGCCGACGACTACCTGACCAAGCCCTACAATCCGCGCGAGCTGCTGGCTCGGGTCCGCGCCATCCTGAGGCGCACCCGCGAGGTCCACCGCGTGGCCACAGTCCCGCCGGGCGAGGTCTACGGCTTCGCCGGCTGGCGGCTGGACTCGGCCAGCCGCGACCTGACCGACGCCGAGGGCCGGCCGGTGACCCTGACCGGCGGCGAGCACGACCTCCTGATGGCCTTCCTGCGCCACGCCCAGCGCGTGCTCAGCCGCGACCAATTGCTGGACTGGACGCGGGGCCGCAGCGCCAATCCCTATGACCGCTCGATCGACGTCCTGCTGGGCCGGCTGCGGCGCAAGCTGGCCGGCGGTGCGGGCGGCGGGGGTCTGATCAAGACCGTGCGCGGCGGCGGCTACCTGTTCAGCGCGCCCGTCGAGCGGCTTTGAGGGGGGGGGGGCGACGCCGATGATCCTGGTCGACAATCTCTCCTCGCGGATCGCCGCCATCCTGCTGGCCGGGCTGGTCGCGCTGCTGCTGCTGGGCGCGGGATTGATGATCTGGCCGGCGGGCAGCGGCGGCGGCGTGCGTTTCTACCAGCTGCCGCAGCCCGACGAGGCGGTGGCCATGATCGAGGCGCTGGAGGCCTCGCCCGCCTCGGCCCGCCCCGCGGTGATCAAGGCCCTGGACACCGGCGTCATTCGCGCCAGTCTCGGCGCGGACTTCCCCGCCGCCCTGCGCCGGGCCCGGCCGGCCGACGCCCGCGATCCCGGCTACGCCGCCTACGACCGGGCGCTGGCGGGGCGCGACTGGCGGATCGAAGTGCTGCGCGGCGGACGGCTGCGCGACGGTTTCATGCCCGGCCGCGCCGCCTTGCGCCTGTCGGTGCGGCTGACGGACGACTCGGTGCTGACCCTGCGCCGACGCGCCCCGGAGTCGGCCCGCCGCTATCTGGGTCGGATCACCCTGGCCTGCGCGGCTCTGTTGACGGTCACGCTGCTGATGCTGCTGGTCGCCGTGCGTCAGACGGCGCGGCCGGTGGCCAGCCTGGCGAGGGCCGTGACCCGCTTCGGCGACGACCTGGACGCCGCGCCCTTGCCGGCGGGCGGGCCGCGCGAGATCCGCGACCTTTCGGCCGCCTTCAACACCATGCGCGGGCGGATCCAGGGCCTGGTCGACGAGCGCACCCGGATGCTGGCCGCCATCGCCCACGACCTGCGAACCTACCTGACCCGCCTGACCCTGCGGGCCGAGTTCATCGCCGATCCCGACCAGCGGGCCAAGGCGGGGGCGGACCTCGCCGAGATGGCCCAGCTTTTGGAGGACACCCTTCTCTTCGCTCGCCAGGAGGCCGGTCGCGGCGACGGCGCGCGGTTGGTCGAGGTGCGGCGCGAGCTGGAGGCCCTGGTCGCCCTGCGCGCCGAGATGGGGCAGGCCGTGACCCTGGCGCCCGGCGCGGCGGCCAGCGCCCTGGTCTCGCCGGTGGGGTTGCGGCGGATGCTGAACAATCTGGTGGATAACGCCGTCGCCTATGGCGGCGCGGTGTCGCTGGAGGTCTCGTCCAACGACGATGAAGTCCGTATCGCCGTCCTTGACCGCGGCCCAGGCCTGCCCGACGACGTGCTGGCCCGGATCACCGCCCCGTTCGAACGTGGCGAGGCCTCGCGCAATCGCCGCACGGGCGGGGCGGGCCTTGGACTGTCGATCGTCCAGGCTCTGGCCCAGGCGCATGGCGGGCGTCTGGTGCTGGCCAACCGCGAGGGCGGCGGGCTCGCGGCGACGGTGGCGCTACCGAGGGCCAAGGCTTGATCGTAAGGCGCCGCCGCTCGCCGCGAGCGCGGCGGACCGCCGCCGGGGATCAGATCTCGGCGAGCTGGGCCAGGTAGGCGTTCAGAACGTCGCGTTGCAGCACCAGGAAGGCGAACTTGCCCTGGCGGCAGATGCGGATAAGGCCAGCGGTCTCGAGTTCCTTCATGTGGTGCGAGAAGGTGGCGGCGGTGACCGGGAGAAGCTGAGCGACGGCGCCGCAGGGCGTGGGCTCGCTCTCCGTTCCGATCTCCTTGAGGATCTGGCGACGGCGCGGATCGGCCAGGGCCTTGGCGATCAGGTTCACCTGTCTCTCATCGAGGGCGAGCGGGGCGTCCGGCGCGATGCGGGCTGCGTCTTCCATGACCCTCATATGCGGTGGCGCGCCGCCGGACGCAAATGGCGGTCGAGAACCGCGTCCTTCGACAGCTCGGGATGAGGTTCTCGACCGGTCCGCGGTAGTCCTCATCCCGCGCTTGTCGAAGGACGAGGACGGTCCCGCTAGTGCTTCAGCATGTGCTTGATGTCGCGCATCTGGTCGTGGCCGGACTTCACCGAGGTCCAGGCCTTCTCGATCACGGCGCGGGTCTGGGCGTCGACGTCGGTGTCCTGCAGGGCCTTTTCGTACTTGGCCTTGATGTGGTCCTCGCCAGCCTCGACCTCGCTGACGACGGCCTCGTCGCCCTTGGTGATCGAGTCCTTGAGGTTCAGGAACACGCGGTGAGCGGCGGCCAGGACGGTGCCGTCGTCCTTGGGCTCGCCGCCCAGGCGGCGGACTTCGTCCTGCAGTTCCGAGGCGACCGAGCGGCGCTCCTGGGCGCGACGTTCGAACAGCTCGCGATAACGCGAGGCGTCGGCGTCCTTGGCGGCTTCGGCATAGCCGTCGGCGCTGTCGATCGTGGTTTCGACCAGGCCGTTGACGAGCTTGATGTGGTCTTCGTTGGTATGCATGGGGCGGCTCCTCGTTGGGGAAGGGAGGGGAGCCGGGTCAACGCGGGGCGGGCGGCTTGGCTCCCAAATGATCAATCCCCAAGGCCTCACAATGCACCGCCTGGCGATGCCGCTCGGCCGCGCGAGCCTTCTGGTCTTCCGACCGCTGATCATGGCAGGCCGGGCATGAGACGCCCTCGATATAGAGCGACGAGGCCCGCGCTTCCGGGCTCACCGGCATGCGGCAGCCTCGGCACAGGACGTGGCTCCCTCGCGCCAGGCCATGGCCGACCGCGACGCGCTCGTCGAACACGAAGCACTCGCCGCGCCACAGGCTTTCCGGCTCCGGCACCTGCTCCAGATAGTCGAGGATGCCGCCCCGCAGGTGGAACACCTGCTCGACGCCCTCGGCCTTGAGGAAGGCGGTCGACTTCTCGCAGCGGATGCCGCCGGTGCAGTACATGGCGATCTTCTTCGGCGGGGCCGGCAGGCCTTGTCGCCAGTCGCGGAACCAGGCGGGGAAGTCCGAGAAGCTGGCCGTCTTGGGGTCGACCGCGCCCGCGAACTGGCCGACGGCGACCTCGTAGTCGTTGCGGGTGTCGATCA
This sequence comes from Caulobacter sp. ALps2, assembly GCF_058681635.1. Lineage (NCBI taxonomy): Bacteria > Pseudomonadati > Pseudomonadota > Alphaproteobacteria > Caulobacterales > Caulobacteraceae > Caulobacter > Caulobacter sp. ALps2. Next base: position 114,213 of record NZ_CM178743.1, on the reverse strand, counting down.
CCACGACGTCGGGATCGCTGATCAGGGCGTTCCAGTCGGCGGGCGCGACATAGGTCCCGGCGTCGGTCGGATCCAGGTCCGGCTCGCCCAGGGTGACGATCTCTTTCTTGAGGCGCACCTTCATCCGGTGGAATGGCATGCGCTCGGTCCAGGCGGTCTTGGGCGAAAGATCCGCGCAGCCGGGCAGGGCGCGGACGTGGTCCAACACGGCCTCGATGGCGGCGTCCTCGCCGGCGATGGTGCCGTTGATCCCTTCGCGGGCCAGCAGCAAGGTGCCCTTGACGCCCAAGCCACAGCATAGGGTGGCCAGCGGGCCCTGGATCGCCGCCGGGTCCGGAAACCGCGTGAAGCGGTACAGCGCGGCGACGCGGATATCAGGCAAGGCTCGTTTTTCCAAGAATGGCCCGCGCGTCGTGCTGGATGCGGGCGACCATCGACTTCAGGCCATTGGAGCGTTGCGAGGACAGCGCCCCCGACAGGCCCAGCTTGTCCATCGCGCCCTTGGCGTCGAAGGCGGCGATGTCGGCGGGCATGCGGCCCGAATAGAGGCGCAGCATGATCGCGACCAGGCCGCTGACGATGTGGGCGTCGCTGTCGCCCCGGAACTTCAGCGTGCCATCGGCCCGCGGTTCGGTGACCAGCCACACCTGGCTGGCGCAGCCGCGCACCTTGTTCTCTTCCGAGCGCTCGGCGTCGGTCAGGGGCTCCAGCTCCTTGCCCAACTCGATCACGTAGCGATAACGCTCCTCCCAGTCGCCGAGGAGCTCGAACTCGTCGGCGAGGTCGTTGAGGGCGGTGTCGATCGGACTGGTCATGGCGGGCCAATTAGGGGCCTCGCCCTCGCATGGCAAGCTTGAGCCTATGCGGCGGGCAGGATCAGACGCGCCAGGAAGCCCGCCCCCAGGCTAGAGGACAGCTTCAGCTGGCCGCCCATGGCGCGCGACAGCAGGTCGACGATGGGCAGGCCCAGGCCGACGCCCTCGCTGGTCCGGGTCAGGGTCGAGCCGCCCTGTTCGAACGGCTGCAGCAGGCGAGGCAGCTCGGCGCTCTCGACGCCGGGGCCCTGGTCGCGGATGGTGATCTCGACCTCGCGGCCGATCCTGGCGGCGGCGACATGCACGACTCCCCCGGAGGGCGAGTGGGTCACGGCGTTCTGGATCAGGTTGGTCAGCATGGTCCTCAGGCCGCGGCTGTCGGCCAGGACCGCCGGCAGGGCTCCCTCGCCGACCAGATGGACCACCACGTCGCGGCGGCGGATCTCCGAGCCCAGGGCGTCGATGACGTCCTCCATCGCCTCGTCCAGGTTCTCGGGGGTCATCTCGATATCGGTGACGTGGCCCTCGAGGCGGGCGATCTCGACGATCTGATTGACCAGCTTCAGCAACTTCAGGCCGCTGTCATGGACGATCGTCGCATACTCCTTGTATTGCGGGCTTCCCAGCGGGCCGTACAGCTCCTGGGAGAGGATCTCGGAGAAGCCGATCACGGCGTTCAGCGGCGTGCGCAGTTCGTGGCTGACCATGCGCAGGAACGACCGCTTGCGGTCGTCCAGGGCCAGGCGTCGACGCTCGTTCGCGGCCGCCCGGCGCGCGGCCGAGTCGGGGTCCGCGAAGGCGGAGACGATCGAAGCGTCCAGGGACGCCGGTTCTGGCATGGTGTGCTCCCGGACGTTCTGTCCGTGACGACTTGAGCCCGAGACTATGGCCGCAGGCGCTTACGAATCCGTTTCCGTCCACAACGCGTCCACCAGGAAAGGTCGCTCAACGATTGTGCGGCCTTGGGGGAACGGCTTCTCCACGTTAAGGTTTGACGACGGTGATCCTTCCCCACCGCGCTTGAAGTCGACGGCCTTTGGAATTCGAGACGCTTCCAGACCCGATCATGCGCCCAGCCGCTCGCGCGGCGGGGTTCGATCCCGCGCACGCGTGGCGCTTGGGATGGCTGGCGGCTATCTGTCTGGCGGGCGCCGCGACCCTGTTCACCGACGAGGGGGGCTGGCCCATCTGGGCGGCTCTGGGCGCGGGCGCGGTCCCGGCCATGGCTTCCCTGATCTTCACTCGTGAGGACGAGCGCACCCAGTCGCTGATCCTGGTTCTGTGGGCCGTGGGCGGCGCGCTGGCGGCGGTGCTGACCGGCGGCGTCTCCGGCGCCATGGCCGCCTGGTGCCTGGCCCCCGTCGCCGCGGCCTCGATCACCAACCAGTCCCGGCGTCTGGCCGAAGGCGCGGCCCTGTCGCTGATCGGCGGCTGCGTCGCCGCGCTCACCCAACTGTCCGGCCTGGCTCCGCCCGAGCCGACCGGCCCGCTGGCCTTCGTGCTGGGGTTTCTGGCCCTGGTCACCACGGGCCTGGGCCTCGCCGCCGGCCTGCTGATCGGCCGCCGCCGCCAGGGCGCGCGCGACGACCGCAACGCGTCCGAGATCCTGGCGTTGGAAACCCTGCTGGACGGCCTGCCGCACCTGGCCATCGCCATCAAGGGGCAAGGGCAGGTGACGGCCGTGCGCGGCGCGCCGCCGCCCGGCGTCACCACCGTCGACCTGGTTAATCGCGGCCTGACCGGCGCGGCCGCCCCGAACGACCGCCAGCGCCTGACCGCCGCCATCGCCGCCGCCCATCGCGAGGGCGTGGCCAGCCTGACCTTCAACCCGGCCTTGGGCGTCGAGCGCATCGTCGCCATCGACCTGGTCCGCGTTTCGCCCAACCAACTGGTCGGTGTGCTCCGCGACGTCACCAGCGAGCGCAACCGCGAGAGCGCCCTGGACCAGGCCCGCGTCGACGCCGAGGCCCTGGCGTCCGGCCGCGCCCGCTTCCTGGCCAATATGAGCCACGAGCTGCGCACGCCGCTGAACGCCATCATGGGCTTTTCGGACATCATGCGTGGCCGGATGTTCGGTCCGTTGAGCGACCGCTACGCCGAATATGCCGAGCTGATCCACGAAAGCGGCGGCCACCTGCTGGACCTGATCAACGACGTGCTGGACATGTCGAAGATCGAGGCCGAGCGCTTCGAGCTGCAGCGCGGCGTCTTCGACGCCCGGGAGGCGGTGCAGGCGGCCATGCGCCTGCTGCGCGTTCAGGCCGACAGCGCCAATGTCCAGCTGCGCGGCGTGCTGCCGCCGGGCGAGCTGGAGGTCGACGCCGATCGCCGGGCTCTGAAGCAGATCGTGCTGAACCTGGTGTCCAACGCCCTGAAGTTCACGCCGCGCGGCGGCCAGGTGACGGTCACGGCCCACGGCTATGACGGCGTGCTGGAGCTCATCGTCGCCGACACCGGCGTGGGCATCAGCCCCGAGGATCTGGAACGTCTGGGCCGACCGTACGAGCAGGCCGGCGGCGTCGAGCAGCGGTCCAAGGGCACGGGCCTGGGCCTGTCGCTGGTGCGCGCCTTCGCCAAGCTGCATGGCGGTGAGATGACCATCGAGAGCCGCCTGGGCGCGGGCACCAGCGTCTCGGTGCGCCTGCCGGTGCTTCTGACCCCGCTGCGCGCGGCCGCGCCCGAGCCGATCGCCGTGGAAGACCTGGCGACCGAAGAAGCGCCGCCTTCGCCGCCCGCCGCCCTGGGCGACAACGTCATCGCCTTCGCGCCGCGCTGAGCGGGCTTAGCGCAGGAACGCCCGGCCCGCCGCGAAGTCGCCGACCTCGACATAGGCCTTGCGGGTGACATCGTCGCCGCGTCCGGTGAAAGCGAACTCCACCGTCACCGCCTCGCGCGGGTCCAACCGCGAGATCGCGTCGGCGGCGGCCGACGGAAAGCGGAAGGCCAGACCCGTCTTGGCGCCGGCGGGCAGCAGGGTGAGGGGGGCTTCGTCGCGGGTCTCGGCCGTGAAAACCCGGCTGGCGTTACGAGGGGCGACCTTGCCGGCGAGGTTTCGGCCGGCGCCGGGCACGATATAGGGACCCATCGTGCGGCTGATGTCGCGCACGACGATTCGCGCGGCGTAGGGGCGTTCGCCGTTGTCGAAGGTGGCGACCGCCGTCAGCGCCTGGGCGCGGCCGACCAGGCCGAACACCAGGCGGTCAGCGCCGAAGCTGGCCGGCTGCGACAGGCGCCAGACCGGGATGGTCGCCGAGACCGAGCGCTCGGCTTTCCAGGACGCGACGTCGCCCGGATAGGTCATGGCCAGCATCTGTGAATAGCCTTCGAAGGCCTTCTTCACGCGGCCGGCGGCCAGGGTCAGGTCCTTGGAATTGCACGCCGCGCCGGCGGCCTTGACGCGGGCGCGCTGCTCGAGGGCGGCGACCTGCTGCTCGCTGGCGCCCGATCGCAGGGTCGCGCCGCGCGCCTGGGCGCGGGAGGCGTCGAGAGCGGCCGAGACGGTGGGCGTGAACAGCCGGCAGCGGCCGTCGGCCGCCGTCATCAGCGTGCGTTCGTAGAGCTGGTCGGCGGCGTTGGCGAACAGCGCCGTGGGGCAGGCGAACGCCGCCAGCCCGATCGACACCCCGACCCATCGCGCCCCGCGACCTTTCTGGTGCGTCATAGGCGGTAGTTCTCGTATGCTGCGAGACTTGAAGGGCGACCTATAGGGCGCTGTGGTTGCGGTTCGGTTAGCGGATGCTTTTGTCGACGGATATCTGGGTGGGCGCGTTGATCCGCCGCGCCGAACTAGGCGGAGCCTTCGCGATGGTGGCTCGCAAGGGCGACCAGCGGGCCGGGGCTGTGCTGGTCAAGGTCGTGGACCGCCGGGCCGGGACCGCCAAGCTCTATAGCGAAGCCACGCGCGGCGACGGCGAGCGGTTCTGGATGCAGCCGGTGCGGTCCGAGTTCGAGCCGGACCTCGACGCCTATGCCGAGCGCGCGGCCCGCATCGATCCGGACGTCTGGGTGGTCGAGATCGAGGACCGGGACGGGCGCCACTTTCTGACCGAGCCCGTCGAGGCCTGAGAGCCGAGAGACTTGAATCTCTTAGGTGGAGCGTCTGTGGAGAACTCGACTTAGACGAGGCGTTAACCGTGCTCCTAAACCGGACCTAAAGCGTGTTTCGGGCATTCTGCGCGGGCCTCCAAACAGCTCGCCCCCAGTGCCGCCATGCTTTTCCTGATGAACGACGTGATCCTGAGTTTCGACGCGGCGGAGCTGACTCCGCCGATGACGCGCGACCGTTTCGCGGCGCTGTCGCTCAACTATGTCGGGGACCTGGGCAGGGAACTGTTCGCGGAAGAACCGCTGCTGCAGCGCAAGGATCGCGAGCGCGCCGAGCGCTTGGCGGCCTTGATCGTGGCCAAGGCGCCGGACGTGAATGCGGCCCTGTTCATCGCGCCAGGCCGCGGATGCCGCAAGGACGACGTCCAGGTGCGTTATGCGCAGCTGGACCTGGAAGTCATGGCCACACTCATGCATCGCCAGAATTCCGGCGCGCTCACCAATCTCGAAGCCGACCGTCAGGTCTGGCGACGTCTGGCCGCTTAGCGACCTAGAACCGGAACCAGCGTCATTAGCCAGCTGATGGTCATCGCCAGCACGACAAGTCCGGCGATGGTGATGCCAAAGCACAACGCGCTGCCGGCGGGGTGCCGTCGACCGTGGTCGCGATGATGGTCAAGCAGGGCCATCGTTCAATTTCCTCCATTCGTCCGGTGATCTGACGTCACCGGTGCGGAATACGGGAAGCATGACTCCAAACCCATTCTTCGAATAGGGGCTTTTTGTCGCTTCCTTGGGCGAAACGGACAGGGCGCGGCGGCGGTTGCGCCCAAGCTTTCGGCGAACGTCGTTCCGAGCCTTCATCAAGCCGACATCAGTCCGTCGCCTGTCCGACAAGACCCATCGCTACGCCGCGCTGAAACAAACAGTGCAGGTTCACGATGAAGCTTCTGTCCACCGTCGCCTGGGGCGTGCTCGCCCTGGCTCTTTCCAGCCAAGCCCAGGCTCAAGAACTCGCCCCCAAGGCTCAATCGGGGAGCGATGTCGCCGCGACCGAGGTCGACACCATCGTGGTCACCGGCACGCGCCGTATCGACCGCACGGCCTTCGAGTCGGCCGCGCCGGTGGACGTCGTCAGCCAGGAAGCGCTGCGCAACACCGTCTCGGACGAGATCATGGACAAGCTGGCGGCGACCACGCCGTCGTTCAACGTCCAGCGCCTGCCGGCCGCCGACGGCCAGGCCTTCGTGCGCCCGGCCACCCTGCGCGGCCTTTCGCCCGACCAGACGCTGGTGCTGGTCAACGGCAAGCGCCGTCACCGCTCGGCCGTCCTGGGCGGCCGCGGCCAGCAGGGCGTCGATCTGGCCTCGCTGGGCACGAGCGGCATCGAGCGCATCGAAGTGCTGCGGGACGGCGCCTCGGCCCAATACGGCTCGGACGCCATCGCCGGGGTGATCAACATCATCCTCAGCGACAAGACCGGCTTCGACGGCCACGCCCAGTATGGCCGCTACTACGCCGGCGACGGTGAAAAGACCGAGCTGGGCGGACGCTACGGCGTGGCCATCGGCGGCGGCGGCAGCCTGGTCGGCGCTATCGACTACACCAACGCCGAGGCCACCTCGCGCACCCGCCAACGCCCGGACGCCATCGCCTTCCAGGCCGCCAATCCGACCATCAAGGTGCCCAACCCCGTGCAGCGCTGGGGCCAGCCGGACCGTGAAGTGTGGCGCGCCTCGCTGAACCTGGTCCTGCCGGTCAGCGACGCGGTCGAGGCCTATGCCTTCGGCACGTTCAGCGACCTGCACGGCGAGACCGACTTCAACTGGCGCAACCCGGCGACCGACACCTCGTACCGCACCAGCCCGCTGTTCCCCGGCTGGTCGCTGAGCCAGCTGTATCCGGCCGGCTTCTCGCCGATCTTCGGCCAGGACGAGACCAACGCCTCGCTGACCGGCGGCCTGCGCGGCGACGCCATGGGCTGGTCGTGGGACGCCTCGTTCGGCTGGGGCCGCGACGACGTCGACTATTTCCTGAACAACAGCATCAACGCCTCGTTCGGCCCGCAGTCGCCGACCAGCTTCGACGCCGGCGCGCTGATCCAGAAGGAGCAGACCCTCAATCTGGACGCCTCGCGGCCGCTGGAATGGTCGTTCCTGGCCAAGCCGGCGAACCTGGCCCTGGGCCTGGAAGCCCGCAAGGAAACCTACGAGATCCAGGCGGGCGACCGCTATTCGTGGGACGTCGGCCCCGGCGCCCCGGCCGGCCTGCCCAGCGGCTCGAACGGTTTCCCGGGCTACGCGCCCAGCCAGGCCGGGTCGTGGGACCAGACCAGCTACGCCGGCTATATCGACCTTGACTTGCCGATCACCGACAAGCTCGGCGCCGACATCGCCATCCGCCACGAGGACTTCTCGGAGTTCGGCCAGACCACCGACGGCAAAATCGCCGCGCGCTATGAGTTCACCCCGAACTTCGCCATCCGTGGCGCGGTCTCGACCGGTTTCCGCGCCCCGACCGCCGGCCAGATCAACAACACCCGCACGTCGCAGGGCCTGAACACCACCACCCTGCTGCTGTTCACCTCGGGCCGCCTGTCGCCGGTCAACCCGATCGCGCAGGCCCTGGGCGGCAAGCCGCTGGAGCCGGAGGAGTCCAAGAACCTGTCGCTGGGCTTCGTCTTCCGGCAGGGCGGCTTCACGGCTTCCGTCGACTACTATCGCATCGAGGTCGACAACCGCTTCGCCGTGTCGCCGAACTTCACGGTGACCCCGGCGCTGCGGGCGCAGTTGGTGGCGGCCGGCGTGCCTGGCGCCGACAGCCTGACGACGGTCAGCTACTTCACCAACTCGTTCGACACCCGCACCCAGGGCGTCGACGTGGTCGGCTCGTGGCGCGGCCAGCTGTGGGGCGGCAAGGCCGGCGTGACGGCGGCCTGGAACTGGAACGACACCAAGGTCACCCGCTCCAAGCTGACCGAGGTCTCGAACCTGGCGCGCGTCAACCTCGAGAACGGCCTGCCGCAGAACGCCGCCAACGTGACGTTCGACTACAGCCACGGTCGTTTCAGCGGCATGATCCGCACCCGCTGGTCGGGCGAGTGGACCGACGCCCAGGCCAATGGCGCGGCCGACCTGATCCAGACCTTCGCCGGCAAGGCCCTGGTCGACCTGTCGGTCAGCGCCGAGCTGACGGATAATCTGAAGCTGACGGTGGGCGCGGAGAACCTCTTCGACACCTATCCGGACGAGGCGACGTTCCAGGCCTCGCGCGGCCTGATCTATTCGCGCAACGCCCCCTACGACACCGACGGCGGCCTCTGGTACGCCCGCGTCTCGGCCAAGTTCTAGTTCGATTTTCGAGGCGCGGTTTATTCGGCCGCGCCTCGAACCCCTCTTGCATCCGAACCGTGATCCCGCCTAGCCTCAATCATAGATTGCGAGTGTGGGGTGGCGCATGATTAAGCGCAAATTGGCGGCGCTGGTCGGCTTGCTGGCGGCGAGCGCTCTAGCGGGCAATGGCTGGGCGGAAGAGGCGAAAGGTCGCTGGACCCGCGCCGAGAGTCCGCATTTCACCGTGTACGGCGACGTCACCCCGACCCAGCTGAAGGACTATGTCGTCAAGCTGGAGCGCTATGACGGTCTCTTGCGCTTCCTGCACGGCATGCCGCTGGACGGTGATGCGGTGCGCAAGCTGCCGATCTACCTGGTGATCTCCAAGACCGGTTTCGAGACCGTGATCCCGGGGCTGGGAGACGGCGTCGGCGGCTTCTACTCGCCCAGCGCCAACGACGTCTTCGCCGTGGCCTTGCGCCAAAAGGGAAGCGACCACGTCATCCAGCACGAGTACGTCCACCACTTCATGCTGCGTTACTTCCCCTACGGCTATCCGGCGTGGCTGACCGAGGGCTACGCCGAGTACTTCGGCAGCGCGATGATGGACGAGACCAAGATCCAGGTCGGCCGAAACCGCATGCGGGGCGGCGACCTGCGCAACGGCCCGTGGGTCTCGATGGAGAAGCTGCTGAGCAAGCGGCCGTTCGAGCTGACCGGCGGCTCGGAGCCGCCGATGTTCTACGCCCAGGCCTGGCTGCTGACCCACTACTTCATGAGCGATCCCAAGCGCTATGAGCAGCTGCAGGCCTATATGAAGGCCGTCGGCGGCGGGGCCGATCCGATCAACGCCATGACCGAGATCACGGGCATGTCGCCGGGCAAGCTGCAGATCGAGCTGCGCGGCTACATGATGGGCGCGCTGAAGTTCACCGACTACACCGTCAGCAACTTCCCGACGCCCGAGATCAAGCTGTCGCCGATGCCGGCGGCGGCCGACGACCTGCTGCTGGTCAGCCAGGGTCTGCGCCGCGCCGGCCTGTTCGGCGCGGACGAGGAGATCGACGAGGACGCGCCCGGCGCGACGCCCAAAAGGATCGCCGAGTACAAGGAAGACCTGAAAGCCTGGGGGCAGGGGCTGCTGACCCAGGCCCAGCGCGGCGCCGAGCGTTATCCCGACGCGCCGCTCGCCCGCCTGACCCTGGCGCGGGCCGAGCTGACCTATGGCGATCGCGAGACAGGGCTGAAGCTGGCCGACGCCTACGCCGCCGCGTATCCGGACGATCCCGAGGGCTTCGAGCTGGCGGGCCTGGGCCGCATGGCCATCGGCGACCGCGACCCGGCCCGCCGCGAGGCGCTGTACAAGGAGGCCGGGCTGAAGCTGGGCGAGGCCTTCAAGCTGGACCCTGAGCGCTTTCAGACGCTGTACGGCTACGCCCTGAGCCGCAAGCTCGATCCCAAATATCCCAGCGACAATGTCCTGAACGTGCTGGACAAGGCCCACGAGCTGGCGCCGCAGGTGCCCGACATCACGTTGACCGAGGCCGAGGCCCTAGTCGCGCGCGGCCAGAACGGCGAGGCGATCGCGCTGCTCAAGCCCGTGGCCAACAACCCGCACGGCGGCAAGACGGCCAAGCAGGCCAAGGCCCTGCTGCAGAAGATCGGCGGCGAAGCGCCCACCAGCGACGCGACGCCGTGATCCGCCAGCTCCGCGCCGCGCTGCCGGCCGGGGCCCTGCGGCGCACGACGCCGGCGGAGGCGCCGATGACGGTGACCTCCCTGCCGCCGTCCGCCGACGCCCTGCTGCTGGAGAACCAGCGCCTGAAGCTGGGCGCGTCCAAGGAAGAGCAACCCAAGCTGCCGGAGCCGCTGAACCAGAACATGGTCGACGTCCGCCTGCGGGCCATGCTGCTGGCGCCCCAGGTCGGCCATCTGCGCCTCGACGCCGGCCGGGTGCTGGTCGAGACCAAGGACTATGAGACCGCCCGCATCGTGCTGACGCCTCTGGCCGGCGGCCCGCATGGCGGTCCGGAAGCCGAGGCGGCCCTGGCGATGTTGAAGAGTCTCCCGGAAGACAAGCCGGTCGCCAAGGCGACAGGTGGTCCTGACGAGAAGCCGGCTACCGACAAGAAGGGTTGAGTATGCGTCGATCGATATCGCGGCGGGCGTTCGCGGTCAGCGCCGCGCTGGCGCCTCTCGCCATCGCGGGCGTCACGCGCGCCCAGGCGACCAGCGATTGGCTGCACGTCCAGACGCCGTCCTTCTCGCTCTATGGCCGGGTGGGCGAGAAGACTCTGGTCGAGATGGCGCGGGATCTGGAGGCCTTCGCGGGCCTGCTGCGCAGCCTGCACGGCGTGGACGCACAGGCGGAAGTCCGGCCTCTGCCGATCTACCTGCTGCCGCGCCAGGCGGAGCTGCGGCGTGTCCGGCCGGGCTTGGAGGTCCGTGTCGTCGGCTTCTACAACGCCTCGATCGGCGACGTTTTCGCCATGATGAGCATCGATGGCGACGAGGCGCGGGGCCGCCAGGTGCTGTTCCATGAATACGCCCATCACTTCATGAAGCAGCATGCGCCAGCCGCCTATGCCTCGTGGCTGATCGAGGGGTATGCCGAGTACTTCATGACGGCCCGGTTCAAGCCGGACGTGGTGGAGCTGGGCGTCACCAGTCCGCGCATCGCCTGGCTGCGTGGCGCCGTCTGGACGCCGTTCGAGGAGATCCTGGGCCGGCGGGCGCTGACCGGCGACCGCCGGGACATCACCGCCTTCTACGCCCAGGCCTGGCTGCTGACCCACTACATGATGTCCGATCCCGCGCGGTTGGCTCGCCTGACCCGCTACGCCGACGCGGTGGCCAAGGGCGGCGATCCGGTGGCCCTGATGCCCGAGGCGGCCGGCGTTCCGCTGAGCGATCTTGAGCGGGTGCTCAGGCAGTACATGCTGGCCCTGCCGGGGCGGCGCCTGCCGCGCCCGCCATCGGCCGCGAAACAGCTGACGGTCACCCGCCTGCCGGCCTCGGCCGATGACCTGTTGCTGGAGGGCCAACGCCTGAAGATGGGCGTGCCGTCCGCCGAGCGCCCCGCGCTCCTGGCCATGATCCGCGAGCGCGCCGCCCGCTATCCCGGCGACCGTCTGGCCGAGATGACCCAGGCCCGGGCCGAGAACGACTTCGGCGACCGCGCCAAGGCGCAAGCTCTGCTCAAGCACCTGGTCGAGCGTGACCCTCGTGACGTCGAGGCGCTGCAGACCCTGGGCTGGTCGTGCATGCTGCGGGCGCGCACCGATCCCGCCAATGCGGCGAACTTCATGCGGGAAGCCCGCGAATGGTTCGGCAAGGGTTTCGCGGTCGACGCCAACAACGCGCTGCTGCTCTACGACTACGGCATCAGCCGGCGCGGCGAGCCCAACTATCCCAACGACAACACCGTCAACGTGCTGCTTCGCGCCCAGGCCCTGGCCCCGCAGGTGGCGCAATTCCGTATCGCCGCCGCCGACGCCCTGATGCGCCGCGACCGCTTCGACGAGGCCGCCGCCATGGTCGAGCCGGTGTTCAACGATCCGCACGCCGGGCCCCAGGCCGCCGAGGCCAAGCGGCGGTTCGAGGAGGCCATCGCGCGGCGAAAACCGACCGCGACATCCGAGGAAGGTGACAAGGACGCTCCGGAGCGGTAACCCCGCGCCATGAGCAAGTCCCCCGCCGCTGAAGCCGCCCGTCGGCGCACCTTCGCCATCATCAGCCACCCCGACGCCGGCAAGACGACCCTGACGGAAAACCTGCTGCTGGCCGGTGGCGCGATCCGCGCGGCCGGCGCGGTGCGCGCGCGCGGCCAGACGCGGCGCACCCAGTCGGACTGGATGAAGATCGAGCGCGAGCGCGGCATCTCGGTCTCGGCGTCGGTGATGACGTTCGATCACGACGGCCTGATGTTCAACCTACTGGACACCCCGGGCCACGAAGATTTCTCGGAAGACACCTACCGCACCCTGACGGCCGCCGACGCGGCGATCATGGTGCTGGACGCCGCCAAGGGCATCGAGCCCCAGACCCTGAAGCTGTTCGAGGTTTGCCGCCTGCGCGACATCCCGATCATCACCTTCATCAACAAGATGGACCGCGAGGCCCAGGACCCATTCGAGCTGCTGGACGAGGTCTCGTCGAAGCTGGCCCTGGACCCGGCGCCGCTGTACTGGCCGGCCGGTTCGGGCGGCCGCTTCAAGGGCATGCTGGACCTGCGCAACGACAAGTTCATCCCCTACGCCAAGAAGAGCTCGACCGACGACGAGGGCCACCCCGACCCCATCGCCTTCAAGGGCAATGCGGTGGTCCAGTACCTGGACCCCGAGGAAAAGGCCGAGCTGGAAGACAACGCCATGCTGGTCACCGAGGCCGGCAAGCCATTCGACGTCCAGAGCTTCCTCGAGGGCCACATGACGCCGGTGTTTTTCGGCTCGGCCCTGCGCCACTTCGGCGTGGCCGAACTGCTGGGCGGCATCGGCGCCTACGCCCCGCCGCCGCACCCGGCCAAGGTCAACAAGGGCGGGGTCGACACCCATGTCGCTCCGGGCGACAGCGAGGTCTCGGGTTTCGTGTTCAAGGTCCAGGCGAACATGGACCCTAACCACCGCGACCGGATCGCCTTCCTGCGCCTGACCAGCGGCCGCTTCACGCGTGGCATGAAGCTGAAGGCCCAGAACACCGGCAAGGCCATGAGCGTCAACGCGCCGATCATGTTCTTCGCCAGCGACCGAGAACTGGCCGAGGACGCCTTCGCCGGCGACGTGATCGGCATCCCCAACCACGGCGTCCTGCGGGTGGGCGACAGCCTGTCCGAAACCGGGACGCTTCGCTTCGCGGGCCTGCCCAACTTCGCCCCGGAAATCCTGCGCCGCGTGCGCGTCAAGGACCCGCTGAAGGCCAAGCACCTGAAAAAGGCGCTGGAAGGTCTGGCCGAGGAGGGCGTCACCCAGCTGTTCCGCCCGATGATCGGCAGCGACTTCATCGTCGGGGCCGTCGGCCAGCTGCAGTTCGAGGTCATGGCCGACCGCCTGGCCAACGAATACCAGCTGGAGTGCATCTTCGAGGCCAGCCCCTATGCCGAGGCCCGCTGGCTGGGTGGCGACCGCGCCGACGTCGAGGACTTCGTCAGCAAGCACAAGTCGGCCATGGGCCAGGACATCGACGAGCAGCCGGTGTTCCTGGGCAAGTCGTCCTGGGAGATCGGCTATGTCGCCGAGCGCTATCCCAAGGTGCGCTTCGAGCGGACCAAGGAACGCGCCTAGCGTCTTCTAGGCGGATCGTCCGGGCCGTCCGCGATCGCCTGCAGGCGCTGGTAGACGGCCTTGATCTCCGGATCGGTCGTGTTGATGGCGTAGGCCTTGGCGGCCGCGCGACGGGCCTCGACCAGGTCGGGCGGCGCGCCGCCCTTGCGCTCGAAACGATCGATCCAGGACGCCGCCTCGACCGTGGCCAGCACGGCGATCTCGGTCTGGGAGGCCGGCGCCTTCGAGGCCCAGAAGTCCCGCGCCGTCTCGATGGCCCGGTTGGGATGACCGGCGGCGCGCTGGAACCAGGCCAGATGCAGGGCGATGTCCGACCACGGCGCGCCCATGGCGTTGGCCAGCTGGCGCCATGACTGGGCCAATTGCGCGCCCTGGCGATAGAGCGCGTTGCGTTTCAGCGCTCGCACCCACGGCCCACGCAGGGCGCGTTCGGGCAGCTTGCCCTCCCGCCGCGCCATCTCGGCGGCATGGACGGCCTCCAGGTCGTCGACCGAAGCGAACGGCTTGGGATACTCCTCGCCCAGTTCGGCCTTCATCCGCTGGAGCCGCTGCTCCTCCGGCGAGACGCAGGCCTGGACCGCCGCGATCGCGGGATGGCCGGCGGGCGCGACCAGCAGGCAGTCGGGCAGGCGGGCGAAGGCGATCCGGACGCGCGTCTTGCCATCGGCGCAGACGATCGCCTGGCGCGCCAGGTCGATCTCGGCGATCGCCAGCGGCTCGTCGCACTCGCCGTCGTCCAGCGCGCAGCCGGCTAGCAGGTCTGGCTCGGCCGCGTCGGTCCGCAGCCAGCGCTGCAGCAGGCGGCCGTCGATCTCGGTTTCAGTCACGATGGTCAGGCGTCCTCGACGTCGCGCGGCAGGTGTTCGAGGCCGCGCAGATAGCGGCCAGCACGCTCTCGAAGCAAGACGGGCAAGGCGCTATACCGGCCTGGAATTTCGCTTGGGATCTGATCGCATGACCGCCCCCCTCGCCATTGGCCTCGTGGCGCACGACGACAAGAAGGCGGCGCTGGTCGCGTGGTCGCTGGCCCACGCCGACTTCCTGAAGGACAAGGCGCTGTTCGCGACCGGCACGACCGGCGGGCGAATCCTGGAGGCCCTGCCGCTGCTCAACCTTGTGCGGCTGAAGAGCGGGCCGCTGGGCGGCGACCAGCAGCTGGGGGCGATGATCGCCGAGGGGCGGCTGGATGTGCTGATCTTCTTCGTCGACCCGCTGTCGCCGCAGCCGCACGACGTCGACGTCAAGGCGCTGATCCGCCTGGCGACGCTGGCCAACATCCCGTTCGCCTGCAATCCGGCGACGGCGGACCTGATCGTGGGCCGCCAAGAAGCCTAGCCCGGAAACTTCATCAGGTTGGGCTTGGGGATCGCGGCCTTGAAGCTGCCTCGCGACTTGGCGGTGTCCAGGCCGAACTCGGCCCAGGCGTTGAGGAAGCCGCTGGCCGCGTCGGCGGGCGCGGCGGGGACCAGTTCCAGGATGGGACGCTTGGCGACGGCCGCGCGGGCGGCGGCCCAGGCGTCGGGCTCGGTCGTGGCGTAGTCGCCGTCCGACGTCACCAGCTGGCCGGCCAGGTCGGGATCCAGGAAACGCAGCGTCACCGCCGTGCCGGCCGGCAGGTCCGAGAGGCCGTCCAGCGCCTCGGACAGGGCCGTCAGGCTCATGGTCGCGCTCGTCGTACGGCGTTCGCCGCCGGCCGCGCCCTTGATGGCCGACGGGCCGGCCTCGCCGTCGATCCTGCGCACCCAGGCCCAGCCGCCATAGCCCGGATCGGAACGGCAGAGGCTGGAGATCCAGACGGTGACGGCGGCCATGGCGCGGCTCCGGAATCGGGGACGATCCGCGCTTTCTAGACCGTTTCGTGAGCCGGAGGGGAGGGTGTCCGTGAACGAAAGGTAAACCGCAGCTTAAAACTTAGGGTTAACGTCATTTTTAGTTCAATGAACAAAGTTCTAAGAAATGAGCGTCCTATGCGGCTCCGCCTGTATTCGTCAAAGCAAGAAGTGTGCCAGTTCACTACATCTTCAACCAATATGGTGGGAATTCGGATCAAGGCGTAAAAATATGGAAAATATTTATGGTTAACGCGCCGTAAACATCTATTAACCACTTGTTAAGTGCGTTGGCTCCGGTTTTGCTGATTACGCGTTGAACCTCCGCCGGGCTGTCCCGACGTGGGACGTTCCGTAAGCGGAGTGCGCGAAGCGATGTTCGAGTTCGGACGGGATCTGAAGCGGTTGTTCGGCGTCGACGCCGAGGGCGGTTTCAAAGGGGCGTGGCGTGAGGGGCTCACGGGCGGCGACACGTCGCTGCTGGAGCTCTTGGATGTTCGTCTCCTGACCAACGAGGCCCGTTCGGCCGACGTGGTCGCCGGCCGTATCGGGGCCAAGGACCGGGGGGCGCGCCTGCTGGAAGCGGCCGTGGTCTGGCGCGAGCTGGCTCGCCGTAGCGGCGACGCCACCGCGCTCAGGAAGGGCGCGGCCCAGGCCGAGGCCGCCGTGAAGATCTTCGAGACCGAGCGTCGTCACGACGCCCTGGCCGCCGCCCGCTGCGAGCAGGCGGTGCTGGCCGTGCTGGGCGCGGATCTGTTCGGCGACGAGGGCCTGGTGGCCGCCGCCTCGGCGACCCTGGCCCGCACGCCGACCGGACAACGCACGGCCCTATGCGGCGCGCTCGCCGCCGGCCTGGAAGGCCGCGTGGCCCTCTCCGAAAACAATGTCGACCGGGCCCTGGCCGCGGTGCAGGCCTATGAGGCGCCGCTGCGCGCCCTGGCCGCCGCCAAACGTTTGAAGGGCGGCCCCGCCCGTCTGCAACTGGCCGACCAGCGCGCCGCGCGTATCGAACTGATCCTGGCCTGCGGCGAGCGCCTGAAGGACCGCGCGCTGGCCGAGCTGGCCGTGTCGGAGGCCAAGACGGCCGCCGGCGTGCTGGATCCCGATTTCGAGCCGCTGGCCTGGGCGCGGCTGGAAAGCCTGCGGGGCCAGGCCCTGGTGCTGCTGGGCGAGCTGGACGGCGAGCTGTCGCATCTGGTGGACGGCGTCGAGGCCCAGAGCGCGGCCGTCGACGTGCTGGCCGCCGACCATAGCCCGATGGATTGGGCCCGGGCCCAGGCCGCGCTGGGCGCGGCGCTGCAAGCCACGGGCGAGGCCTCGACCAGCGAACGCGCTTTCGAGCAGGCCGTCTCGGCCTATGACCGCGCCACTCAGGTGCTGAAGGTCCAGCCGGCCCTGGCCCTGCGCGCCGTGGTCGCCAACAACCGCGCCCTCAGCCTGGCCCGCTGCGCCGAGCTGACCGCCGACCTGGCGGTGCTGGACGCCGCCGAACTGGCTTTCAAGGCCGAGCTGGCCGCCGCGCCGGGCGGGCGCGATCCGGCCAGCTGGGCGGTGGCCCAGATGAACCTGGCCCGCCTGTACGAGGCCCGGGTCGAGATCACCGGCCGCGACGACGGTCGCCTGGCCCGCGCCGGGGCGGCGCTGTCCTGCGCCTTCGACGTCTTCTCGGAACTGGGCCTGCGCTCGCTGACCGACCTGGCGGCACAAGGCCTGCAACGCCTGAAGCAGGTCCACGCCGCCTGATCCGAAATAGGACACTCTCCGAAACGGAAGATGGGCGGCGGAGAGGCCGCCGGAAAAAGATAAAGTAAGGGATGAACTCGTGATCGCTTCGCTCGCTCTCGCCGCCGCTCTCGCCGCCCCCCTGGCCAACGCCGCCCCGGCCAAGGCCCCGTCGGACCTGCTGACCCCCGTCTCCGAGCCGCGCGTCGCCGTCGCCATGCTGAACTGCCTCGTCAAGAACGACGGCCACCTGACCGCCTGCACGGTGCAGGAAGAAAGCCCCAACGACCTGGGCGTCGGCCAGGCCGCCCTGTCGATGGCCTCGCAATTCCAGGTCGACCTGCTGGGTCCCGACGGCAAGAGCCGCGCGGGGTCGTACATCCAGGTCCCGGTGCGTATCCGTATTCGCTAGGCGACAGCGGGGACGGACGGACCGTTATCAACGGGTGGCCGCGGGTCCCGGCAGGTTGCCCGTCGGGCGACAGACCTTCACGCGCCATGCGCCGCGCGAAAGCTTGACGTAACACATGGCGCGCGACGCTAGCCGCCGGTGGATGCTGTGGCCGTAATTGGCGATCTCGGTGGCTCTGATGGTCACGATCGCCGCCTTGCCATCGCGTGAGAACGCCGGCTGATGAAGAACAACCTGATAGCCTAGCGGCGGCGGAGGCTTTCCCGCCTCGTGCGTCCAGTTGCGACCCGACTGGTACCAGCGGCACTCTGGAGCATAGCCGTCACTCTCGTCGGTGCGGTCAAAGTCATCGTAGCGGGTGTTCGGCGGAAGGGTGACCTCCACGAAGCCCGCGCGCGCCTTGGCGGGGAGGTCGGCGAAATAGTAGGCGAGATAGGTCGAAAGCGGCGCGTCCGGATAGGGCAAGCTCAAGGCGAAACGATAGACGCTGGCCTGATCGGGAAAGCTGTCTCTCCCCGGCAGATCTTTTGAAGACTTAAGCGCTTCAACGGCGGCCAAGAACACCGCGCAGTGCGCGTGATCAGCCGGCGTCGATGGGCGCCCGGCGCTCATTGAAGCCAGGGCCAAGAGCGTGAGAACCGTGGAAGCCACGCGTGTTACCTCCACTCGGCCTCGTCAGTGATAGGGCGACATCCAGGGGGCGTCGCCACGATCTAGGGTAGCATTGCCGAGCTGCACGGCGATGTCCACCGCGCTAAGCCGCCCCCCGCGACCGACCGTCGCGCCCGGCATTTCTTGCCGCCCTGGCGGCAACCCCTAACGCCCTGTTAACCATATCCGGACGATCTTCACGCCTCGAAACAACGCGGCCAGTACGGCCGATTCCGACGAGGCTTCGCATGACGGGCGCAGAGGTTCTTGATGTTGGCCGGGACGCGATCTGGCTGACGCTGCAGCTGTGCGCGCCCTGCCTGATCGTTGGCCTGGTGATCGGTGTCGCCATCGGCCTGTTCCAGGCCCTGACCCAGATCCAGGAACAGACCCTGGTCTATGCGCCCAAGATCGTCGCCATCTTCGTCTCGCTGCTGATCTTCCTGCCGCTGATGGGCTCGCTGATGAGCGGCTTCATGCGCCAGATCGCCGCCCGCATCGCGGGAATGTAGGTCGGGAAAGGCAGGGGCCTCGAGGTGAATTCCTTCGCCACGGCATTTCAGGTCTATGTCGCCGCCCTCGTGTTCTCGCGGGTGGCCGCCATGGTCATGACCATGCCCGGCATCGGCGAACAGTCGGTGCCGCCGCGCATCCGCCTGTCGTTCGCCCTGCTGATGGCGCTGCTGCTGGGGCCGCTGGTGGCCAACACCGTGCCGCCGATTCCAAGCACCCTGGGCGGCCTGGTCGGCGCGGTGATCCACGAGATCCTGATCGGCCTGATGATCGGTTCGGTGCTGCGCCTGTTCATGAGTTCGCTGACCACGGCCGGCGAGATCATCTCGATGCAGACCACCCTGTCGTTCGCCCAGAGCACCAACCCTTCGATGCAGGGCTCGAGCACCGCGGTGGCCACCTTCCTGTCGATGCTGGGTCTGACCCTGGTGATGGCCACGGGTCTGCATCACCTGTTCATCGGGGCCATCGTCAAGTCCTACACCCTGTTCCCGTTCACCCGTCCCGTGCCGGTCAACGACGCCGTCACCCTGGCGGTGCGAACGGTGGCCCAATCGTTCACCCTGGGCGTCCAGCTGGCCGCCCCGGTGATCGTGTTCTCGCTGGTTTTCAACCTGGCCGTCGGCCTGGTCGGCCGGGTCATGCCCGCCTTCCAGATCTTCTTCGTGGCCTCGCCGCTCAGCGTGATCCTGGGCCTGTCTCTGCTGGCGCTGTCCCTGGGCGGCATCGCCATGGTCTGGACCGACCGCTACGCCGAACTCCTGCGAATTTTCAGCTAGGGGGCGCGCATGGCTGACGATTCAGATCCCGAGTCGAAAACAGAAGAGCCGTCAGCCAAGAAGCTTTCGGACGCCCGCGCCAAGGGCGACGTGGTCAAGTCGGCCGATATCGCGCAGCTGGCCTCGCTGGCCGGCGCGGCCTCGGTGATCCTGATCGCCGGCGGCTGGCTGACGCGCGACCTGATGAGCGCGCTCTATCCGTTCATCGCCCACGCCGGCACGATCGAGCTGTCGAGCGGCGGCGCCATGCTGGTCATGAAGCAGGCGACCCTGGCGGCCTTGCCGCCGCTGGTGCTGGTGATGATCGTGGCCTCGGTGCTCGGCGTGGTCGCCAATGTCGCCCAGACCGGGTTCATGCTGACGCCGGACAAGCTGAAGCTGGACTTCCAGAAGCTGGACCCGATGAAGGGCCTGGGCCGCATCTTCGGCATGCAGGGCATGATCCAGTTCGCCAAGTCGATCGTGAAGATCGGCGTCACGGCCCTGATCGCCTGGATGGTGCTGAAGCCCAATGTCGGCGAGGTGCGCAACCTGGTCGGCATGGACGTGGTCTCGCTGCTGCCCGAGGCGATCAAGCTGTCCAAGAAGCTGCTGATCATGGTGATCATCTTCCTGGTGGCCACCTCGGCCTTCGACTGGTTCATACAGCGCCAGCAGTTCATGAAGCGCATGCGCATGACCCTTCAGGAGGTCAAGGACGAGTACAAGCAGTCGGACGGCGATCCTCACATCAAGGGCAAGCGCCGCCAGATCCAGATGCAGCGCTCGCGCCAGCGGATGATGCAGGCCGTGCCCAAGGCGACCGTGGTCGTCATGAACCCGACCCACTACGCCGTGGCGCTGAAGTACGAGCCCGGCGAGACGCCGGCGCCGCTGTGCGTGGCCAAGGGCGTCGACGAGCTGGCCCTGAAGATCCGCGCCATCGCCGAGGAGCACGGCGTGCCGGTCCTGGAAGATCCACCCCTGGCGCGCGCCCTGCACGCGAGCGTCGAGGTCGACGAGGAAATCCCCGTCGAGCACTTCGAAGCCGTGGCCAAGGTCATCAGCTTCATCATGAACGGGAAGAAGCCGAAGCCTCGCGAGCAGACACGCGCGCGTCCGCTGTAGGCAAAATCATCGAAAACTGACCTACCGCTCGGGAAAGGCTATCCTTTCTCCGATTGCGGGTGAGTCGCTGCTTCACCGTAACAAAGGTAACAATGCCGCCCATGGCCGATTTCCAGCTCCAGGACAAAGCTTCGACCGGCGCGTCGCGTCGGCGCTTCGATCCGTGGCTGGTGGGCGCGGCGGTGTTTTTCGTGGCCGCGGCCGCGTTTTCGGCCGCTCCGGCGCTGAAGGCCGGCCCAACCACGCTGGCGGGCCTGCTGCTGCTGCTGGGCGTGGCCGGCGTCGCGATCCTGGGCCTGGTGGCCATTCGGGGTTCGGGCGCCAGCGGCGATGATTCCGATCAGGCCGAGGGCTTCATCGAGGCCCTGAGCGAGCCAGCCGCCCTGTCCGCCGCCGATGGCCGCGTGCTGCTGGCCAACCCCGCCTGGCGCGAGCTGATGGGCGAGCAGCGCCGCTTGCCCGGCGGCGCGGCGGGCTCGAGCCTGTTCGCCGCCCTGGTCCAGGCGCGTAAGGGCCACATGGCCGAGGGAACCTTGACCGCCGGCGGCGGCGACTACACGGCCAAGGTCTCGCGTCTGGCCGGGGGGCGCCTGCTGATCCGCCTGGCGCCGATCTACGCGCCCGAGCCGATCGCCGAGCTGTCGATCCCCGCGCCCGCCGTCGAGCGCGCCGCCGCGCCGCAGCAGAACGCCCTGGACGCCTTCGCCGGCGCCTCGCCGTTCGGCGCGGCCCTGCTGGAGGGCCTCGAGCCCTTCAAGTCGCGGATCCTGGAGACCAACCCGGCCCTGACCACCATGACCGGCGCCCAGGCCGGCGGCGTGTTCGGCGACCTGATCGATCCGGCCTCGCGGACCGAGGCCGAGACCCGCCTGAACGAGGGGCGCGCCGGTCCGTTCGAGGTGCGCCTGGCCCGCGATCCCAGCCGGATCGCCCATCTCTATCTCTACCGCGCCGATGGTCGCGTGGTGGCCTACATGATCGACGTGTCGGAGCAGAAGCAGGTCGAGCTGCAGCTGGCCCAGGCTCAGAAGATGCAGGCCATCGGCCAGCTGGCCGGCGGCGTCGCCCACGACTTCAACAACCTGCTGACGGCCATCCAGCTGCGCCTGGACGAGCTGCTGCACCGCCACCCGGTCGGCGATCCGTCCTACGAAGGCCTCAACGAGATCCGCCAGACGGGCGTGCGCGCCGCCGACCTGGTCCGCAAGCTGCTGGCCTTCTCGCGCAAGCAGACCGTCCAGCGCGAGGTGCTGGACCTGGGCGAGCTGATCAGCGAGTTCGAGGTCCTGCTGCGTCGCCTGCTGCGTGAAGACGTCAAGCTGATCACCGACTACGGCCGCGACCTGCCGCGGGTGCGCGCCGACAAGAGCCAGCTCGAGACGGCGGTCATGAACCTGGCGGTCAACGCCCGCGACGCGGTGCGCGCGGCCAAGGGCGGCGGCATCGTCCGTATCCGCACCGCCCGCCTGACCCGCGACGAGGCCATCGGCCTGGGCTTCCCGGCCGCCGAGAGCGACGTGGCCTTCATCGAGGTCAGCGACGATGGTCCCGGCATCCCGCCCGACGTCATGGGCAAGATCTTCGACCCGTTCTTCACCACCAAGCCGGTGGGCGAGGGCACGGGTCTGGGCCTGGCGACCGTCTACGGCATCGTCAAGCAGAGCGACGGCTGGATCCACGTCCACAGCCGTCCGGGCGAGGGCGCGGCGTTCCGCATCTTCCTGCCGATCTACGACGCGCCTCCCGCCGTCATCGCGGCCCAGCAGGCCGCCGCCGCCGAGCCGGTCAAGCCGCGCGCCGCCCGCGATCTGTCGGGCGCCGGCCGCATCCTGTTCGTCGAGGACGAGGACGCCGTCCGCAGCGTCGCCGCCCGCCTGCTTCGCGCCCGCGGCTACGAGGTGCTGGAAGCCGCCGACGGCGAGGAGGCCCTGATCATCGCCGAGGAGAACGCCGGCAAGATCGACCTGCTGATCTCCGACGTGATCATGCCCGGCATCGACGGCCCGACCCTGCTCAAGAAGGCCCGGATCTATCTGGGCGCCGCGCCGGTGATGTTCATCTCCGGCTACGCCGAGGCCGAGTTCAGCGACCTGCTGGAAGGCGAGACCGGCGTGACCTTCCTGCCCAAGCCGATCGACATCAAGACGCTGGCCGAGCGGGTCAAGCAGCAGCTGCAGGCGGCTTAGTCACCGCGTCCTTCGAGGCCGGGCTTGGCCTCGCGCCTCGGGATGAGGGGCTTTCGCACTAAATTCCTCATCCTGAGGCGCCCGCGTGGAGGGCCTCGAAGGACGCAGGGAATCCGTGCCTACTAAGCCCATGTCCTCGCTACCGCTTACCCGTCGGGCCGCCACGGGCCTTGGCCTCGCCTTCCTCGCCGCGCCGGCCCTGGCCGCCGGTTCGGCTGTTCCGCGCTGGGGCGTGCACGAGATCACGCTGAAGGCGGCCGTCCCCGGCGATCCGTTCGACGTCGTCCTGACCGCCGCCTTCACCGACGGCGAGACCACGCTGAAGGTCCGAGGTTTCCATGACGGCGAGGAGACCTGGAAGATCCGCTTCAGCCCGCCAGCCGAAGGCCTGTGGCGCTGGCGGACGACGAGCCCGGTCAAGGCGCTGAACGGCCAGGCCGGGGTGCTCACGGCCACCGCGCCGCGTCCGGGCGATCATGGCCCGCTAAAGGTGACCGCCGGCTACCACTTCGCCCATGCCGACGGGACGCCCTACCGCCAGGTCGGCACCACCGCCTATTCCTGGGCCCAGCAGAGCGACGCCCTGTGCGACGAGACCCTGGCGACCCTGAAGGCCTCGCCGTTCAACAAGATGCGCATGTGTGTCTTCCCGAACGTGGCGGGCGAGCCGATCCATCCTTTCGAAAAGAAGAGGGGCGAGAAGGCCGGCGAGGGCTGGGACTACGATCGCCTGAATCCAGCCTATTTCCGCCGCCTGGAGGACCGCGTCCGGCGGCTGGCCGAGATCGGCGTCCAGGCCGACCTGATCCTGTTCCACCCCTATGACGACAAGACCGGCTGGCATGCCATGACGCCGGCGCGCGACGATCGCTATGTCCGCTACATGGTCGCCCGGTTCGCCAGCTTCTCGAACGTCTGGTGGTCGCTGGCCAACGAGTGGGACCTGGTGAAGGCCAAGTCGATCGCGGACTTCGAGCGCATCGGTCAGCTGATCAAGGCCGAGGACCCGTACGGCCGCCTGTGCTCGATCCACAACTGGCGCGACCTCTACGACAACGGCCGGCCGTGGATCAGCCACGCCAGCGTCCAGAACGGTTCGGCGGTGATGGACGACAGCCGCGCCCAGATCTTCCGTGACGTCTGGCGCAAGCCGGTGATCTTCGACGAGGTCCGCTACGAGGGCGACCTGGACAAGCGCTGGGGCGACCTGACGGCGCAGGATCTGGTCCAGCGGTTCTGGCATGGTCTGGTCGGCGGAACCTATGTCGGGCACGGCGAGATCTTCAAGGAGGGCGTGCGCTGGACGGCCAAGGGCGGCCACTTCACTGGCCACAGCGTGCCGCGCCTGGCGTTCCTGAGGGCGGTAATGGAGGCGGGGCCCACGCCGGGCCTCGACCCCATCGACCGCACCTGGGACCAGCATCTGGGCGGCAAGGCCGGATCGTACTACCTGCGCTACTTCGGCGAGGCCGCGCCGGGCGAATGGGTCGTGGACCTGCCCAAGGACGAACTGGCCGGCGGCGAGCGTTTCCGGGTCGACGTGCTCGACACCTGGAACATGACAGCGACCCCGATCGAGGGCGAGTTCGTCATGGCCAAGAAGGACGCCTATTACCTGCACGACCCCAAGCGGCCGACCGTGGCATTGCCCGGCCGGCCGTGGATGGCGGTGCGGATGGTTCGGCTCTAGGCCCGCGCCGGCAGGAATTTCGGATTGCGCAGCAGGGCCGCGCTGGCCAGGGCGACCAGCAGGCCGACCGGGAAGATTTCGGCGAAGGTCATAGGCATCCGATACAGCGGATTGGCGTAGTTTCGGGTCATCTCCGCCATCTCGGCCGCCAGCTTGGCATAGGCCGCGCCCGACAGGCCCTCGGCCTTCTTCGCCGCCAGCATCTGGGCGCTGTAGTCGTCCATGAAGCGATAGTGGGTGATGGCCAGATAGCCCTCCCAGATCACGACATAGGCGACGCTCGCCACGGCCGCGACGCCCAGGCCGATCAGGAAGGCCGGCCAGAACTTGATGACCCCGCCCAGCGCCTTGTCGCGATGCGACTTCACCGCCAACAGGATCGCCGACAGCCCGATCAGCATGATCAGGTAACCCAGGAACAGGCTGTGCTTGGCCGACAGGACGATGGTGGCGATCATGCCGAGAATGATGATCACGCCCGAGATCAGGCCGTAGGTCAGGATGGTGCGTTGCATGTGGTTGCTCCTTCGCGCCGCCCCCTGCGACGCGTCCCGAGGCTTGCCGTTCTCAGGGGCGGAGCGGTATCGCCCGAAAGGGTGAATTCGACCGTCCCGCCCCTTCGGGCCTAGGTCAAGACTTGGCGGTCAAGGGATCAGGGCGAGCTCGCGCGCCTTGCCGACCGCCTGGGTGCGGCGGCTGACGTCCAGCTTGCCGTACAGATTGCCGACATGGGTCTTCACGGTGTTGGGCGAGAGGCCGAGATCCCGGGCGATCTCCTTGTTGGAGCGACCGGCGGCCAGGCGCTCCAGCACCTTCAACTCCTGGCCAGTGAGGCCCAGCGCGGCGAGGGCGGCGTCGTTGCGCGCGAAGGTCTCGGGCCGGGCTCTCGCCGCCAGCTTCCAGCCGATCCAGACGCCGCCGGCCGCGAACGCCGCGCCGATCATTCCGACATAGACCTGCCACGAGAAGGCGCGGACCAGGAACCGGTACTCGAGCCACTGCAGCGCGAAGGCGCCCAGGGCCAGGACCAGCGCCCAGATGAGGATGGTGCGGATCATCCGGTGAAGGTGCGCGATCCGCGCCGGCCGTCAAGCTCAGCCCAGGCGAGCCTTGGCCTCGGGCGGGGCGACCTGGTCGAACAGGATCCGCAGGTGCTGGTCCTTGGCGTGGTCGTTGTGCAGCTCCCACGACAGCGAGACCGGCAGGCGCAGACGGCCGCCGTCAGGCAAGCGGGCGATCAGCACGCGCCACGAAAAACCGTCGCCGGGATCGCCCAACGGATCCCTGAACTCGACAGGGGCCGGATCGCGCAGGCGGAAGCGCCGCTCGGGATTGGCCTCGAACCAGGCGCGATCGGCCTCGGCCGTTGGATCCTTGATGACTTTGGCGGTGACTTTGCGAACCATGGGCGCGTCCTAGCACCAAGCGCGCCGACTTCCCATCTTCGGCAGATGACCGAGAAGCCCATCAAACGCGTGAAGGCCGACTGGAGCGAGGTGGTGCTGGTGTGCCGCAAGTGTTCGAAGAAGCTGAAGGGCGGCTTTGGAGACGACGGCGATCAGAAGCTGGCCAAGGTGCTGCGCAAGGCGATCGGGGTGAAGGGCAAGGGCCGCGAGGCGGCCGCCGCCGTCATCGAGGTCGACTGCCTGGATGTCTGCCCCAAGGGGGCGGTCGTGGCGATAAAAGCCTCCGCGCCCCGAGACTGGGCGGTGGTCCCGCGCGGCGCGTCGACGGCCAGCGTGGTCGAGCGGCTGGGCTTGGGCCCGAACCCCGATCAGAGGACGACGGCGGTCCCGGAAACCGACACCATCATCATCGAGCCGTTGGGGCCGACGGTGTTGTAGTCGAGGTCGACGGCCAGGATGGCGTTGGCCCCCAGCTTCTCGGCTTCCTTGACCAGGTTCTTCATCGCGTCCTCGCGAGCGCGGGCCAGGACACGTTCGTAAGACTTGGAATGACCGCCGACGAAGTCGCGGATGGCCGCCAGCAGATCGAGCACGACATTGGCGCCCAGGATCGACTGGGCGTAGATCGCGCCCTTGTAGTCCTGCACCGGGCGGCCTTCGATGAACGGCGTGGTCGAGATCAGCATCCGGGAATCCTTGAGCGTGATAGCCCGCTATCACGCTCCGAACTTTTTGAAACAGAGCCTGTTCACCCAATTTGGATGCGCCATCCAAATCGGACAGGCTCTGCGGACAACAGGGTTAACTTAGGCGCAAACGCCGCCGTTCGCGAGGGGCTCCCCCGGAAAGCGACACTTATCATCACGTCGTTCGCGCAACGGGGGAATCTGGGGCCTTTGCCCTTCCTGCGCGGCAAGGCTTCAGGCAGATTGCCCGCGTTTACCGCGTCTGGAGCCGCCTGGTGATCTTCGCGAAGTCCCATATCGAGCTGCACAACATCCGCAACAATGTCGATCGGGTGAAGAAGCTCTCCGACAATGTCGTCGGGATCGGGCCGCTGGGCATCGGCCTGGACGGCCTGCTGACCTGGATTCCGGGAGCGGGCGAGCTGTACAGCCTGGGCGCTGGCGGCCTGATCGTGCTGGACGCGGTGCGGGCCCGCGCCGCGCCGATGATCGTCATCCAGATCGTCGCCATCATCCTGATCGACACGGTGGCCGGCTCGATCCCGGTGGCCGGCAAGGCCGTCGACGTGCTGTTCACCGGCCACAAGTGGTCGGCCGACATGCTGACCAAACACATGGACGACACGATCTATTTCGAGGGCTCGCGCAAGGATGTGCAGGCCACCCAGGAGTACCGTGACCTGCTGGCCCGCATCCAGCAGGGCAAGGAACGTCGCCGGGTCGTGTTCCTGGGCTGATAGCAACGACAAGAGGGGCGGAGCGTTCAGCCAAGCATGACCGACGATCTTTCGCTCTCCTCCGGCTATTCGGATCGCCATGAAGGCCGCCGCGCCAAGGCTCATCGCGCCTGGCGTTCGGCCGAGACGGTCAAGCGGCTGTCCGACCGGTTGATCGGCGTCGGCCCTTTCGGCATCGGGCTCGACGGCGTGCTGGCCTGGGTGCCGGGCGTAGGCTTGGCCTATGGCCTGGGCGCCGGCGCGCTGCTGATGTTCCACGCCTTCCAAGGCGGAGCTTCGGCCGGAACCCTGGCGCGGATGGCCGCCTATCTGGCGGCCGACAACCTTTCGGACACGGTGCCGGTCGCCGGCTGGCTGGTCGACACCCTGTTCCCTGGCCACCTGATGGCCGCCAAGGCGCTGCAGAAGGACATCGAAGCCCGCCATGGGCTGCCGGACGATATTGCCATGGAGCGGTCCAAGAAGAAGCGTGGGCTGTTCCGCCGCAAGGGCGTCTAGTCGATCACCGGCAGGTCGGCTGGCCGAATGACCAGTTCAGGAAAGGCCAGCGGCGCGATCGCGGTCTCGCGGCCAATCTCAACCATACGGAAAGCTTCGTCCAGGGTGAACCGGAAGGGTTGATTGTTCTCGCGATCGACCAGCAGGCCGTCGACGAGCTCGAACGCCGCGGACGGCACGATGCCGGCCTCGCGCGGGATGCGCGTGTCATCCGGCGTGAAGCGGTGGCGAGGCGTCTGCTGGAAGCGGACGGGAGCGTTCATGAGCCAATCGTACCAGCCCGTACGATTTGCGCACGCTCCATCCCTACGTCGCCGTGCCCTGGCTGTAGCCTAGCTGGACATTCAGCTTCTCCAGCACCTCGATGGCTGCTTCGGCGATGACCGTGCCAGGCGGGAAGATGCTGGCGGCGCCGGCGTCCAATAGGGCCTGGAAGTCCTGGGGCGGGATCACGCCGCCGACCACCACCACGATGTCGGAGCGGTCGCGCTTGGCCAGTTCGGCCTTCAGCTCGGGCACCAGGGTCAGATGCCCGGCGGCGAGCGAAGAGGCGCCCACGACGTGGACGCCAGACTTGATCGCCTCATCGGCGGCCTCGGCCGGGGTCTGGAACAGCGGACCGATCTCGACCTGGAAGCCGAGGTCGGAAAAGGCGCTGGAGATCACCTTCTGACCGCGGTCGTGGCCGTCCTGGCCCATCTTGGCGACCATGATGCGCGGCGCGCCGCCGTGGGCTTCGCGGAAGGCGGCGACCATGGCGCGGGCGCGGGCGGCCTTGGGATCGGCGCCGGTCTCCTTGCCGTAGACGCCCTCGATGGCCTGGATCACGGCGCGGTGGCGGCCGAACACCTTCTCCATGGCCAGGCTGATCTCGCCGACCGTGGCCTTGGCGCGGGCGGCGTCGACGGCCAGGGCCAGCAGGTTGCCGGTCCCCCGCGCGCCGTCTTCCAGAGCCTTCAGCGCCGCCTCGGTGGCGGCGGGATCACGCTCGGCCTTCAGGCGGGCCAGCTTTTCCAGTTGCTGGGCGCGGACCGAGCCGTTGTCGACCTTCAGCATCGGGATCACGTCCTCGACATCGGGCTTGTAGCGATTGACGCCGACCACGCTCTGGCGATTGGCGTCGATGCGGGCCTGGGTCTTGGCGGCGGCTTCCTCGATGCGCAGCTTGGGAATGCCACGCTCGATGGCCTTGGCCATCCCGCCGGCCGCTTCCACTTCCTCGATGTGAGCCAGGGCCTTCTGGGCCAGGTCGTGGGTCAGGCGCTCGACATAAAAGCTGCCGCCCCAGGGGTCGGCGACGCGGGTCGTGCCGCTCTCCATCTGCAGGAACAGCTGGGTGTTGCGAGCGATGCGAGCCGAGAAGTCGGTCGGCAGGGCCAGCGCTTCATCAAGAGCGTTGGTGTGCAGGCTCTGGGTCTGGCCGTTCACGGCGGCCATGGCCTCGACGCAGGTGCGCGAGACATTGTTGAACACGTCCTGGGCCGCCAGCGACCAGCCGCTGGTCTGGCTGTGGGTGCGCAGGGAGAGCGAGCGATCGTCCTTGGGATCGAACTCCCGCTTCATCAGCCGGGCCCAGAGCAGGCGGGCGGCGCGCATTTTCGCGACTTCCATGAAGTAGTTCATGCCGATCGCCCAGAAGAACGACAGGCGCGGGGCGAAGACATCGATGCTCATGCCCGCCGCGACGCCGGCCCGGGCGTATTCGACGCCATCGGCCAGCGTGTAGGCCAGCTCCAGGTCGGCCGTCGCTCCGGCCTCCTGCATGTGGTAGCCGCTGATCGAGATCGAGTTGAACTTGGGCATGTTCGCCGAGGTGAAGGCGAAGATGTCCGAGATGATCCGCATCGAGGGCGCGGGCGGATAGATGTAGGTGTTCCGCACCATGAACTCTTTGAGGATGTCGTTCTGGATCGTCCCCGACAGCTTGTCGGGCGAGACGCCCTGTTCCTCGGCCGCGACGATGTAGAGCGCCAGGATCGGCAGCACCGCGCCGTTCATGGTCATCGACACGCTCATCTTGTCGAGCGGGATGCCGGAAAACAGCGTGCGCATGTCCAGGATCGAGTCGATGGCCACACCGGCCATGCCGACGTCGCCCTTCACCCGTTCGTGGTCCGAGTCATAGCCGCGGTGGGTGGCCAGGTCGAAGGCCACCGACAGGCCCATCTGACCGGCCGCCAGATTGCGTCTGTAGAAGGCGTTGGAGTCCTCGGCCGTCGAGAAGCCCGCGTACTGTCGCACCGTCCACGGGTTGGTCACGTACATGGTGGGGTAGGGGCCGCGCACGAACGGCGCGACGCCCGGGAAACCGCCGGTGAAGTCCAGGCCGGCCACGTCGTCGGCGTCGAAGGCCGGAGCGACGGCGACGCCCTCGGGCGTGTCCCAGGCTTCGCCCTCAGGCGCGGGCGCCGAAGCGACCTCGGCGAAGTCGATCGTCGTGAAGTCGGGGAACTTGCTCATGGGCTCAGGCTCCCTCGAAGGCGGCGGCGAAGCGGACGGGTGTCAGGGCCGGGCAGCGGCTGTCGGGGCCGGGCAGGCGAACGTCGGGGGCGCTGACGCTGAAGGCGTCGGGCCGCTCGACCTCCGGCGTCCTGTCGTCTGCGTTGGGGAAGGCCGTGACCCCCAGGATCTTGCGGGACTTGTCGGCGAAGGCGGCCTCTTGCGCCGCGCGCGTGCCCGCCACCGCGTCGGCGACCAGACCGCTCTCCAGCGCCTTGATGATCCCGCCAGCGGCCTCGATGGCCTGGAAGCCGCCCCAGGCGGCGCGGGCCATCTGGTCGGTCAGGCTGTCCAGGTACCAGGCCCCGCCGGCCGGATCGGCGACACGGCCCAGATTGCTCTCTTCCATCAGGACAAGTTGAGTGTTGCGGGCCTGGCGGCGGGCGAAAGCGGTGGGCAGGCCGATGGCGTCGGTGAACGCGTCCAGCAGGATGACGTCCGCCCCGCCCACGGCGCCGGCGAACCCGGCCGAGGTCAGGCGCAAGAGGTTCGTCCAGGCGTCGGCCTTGGCCAGCATCCGGCGCGAGGAGCGGACTTCGATCCTGGGAGCGGCCTCGACCCCGCACGCCTGAGCCAGCCGCGCCCACATCGCCTTGGCCGCGCGGACCTTGGCGACGCCGGTGAAATATTCCCCGTCCAGGCTGAGGCCGAGCACGATCCTGCCGAAGGCGTCGTCCATCGTCAGGCCAGAGCGGACCAGGGCCTTGGCGTAGGCGAGGGCGCTGGCGGTCATGACGGCCAGTTCCTCGGTGTTCGAACCCCCGGCCTCATGAGCGGCGCGGCCGGTCGCCAGGAACAGACTGGCCTTGGCGTAGGTCTGCGCCAGGCGCGAGGCGACGGTGGCGGCGTTGAAGACGTGGCCCTCGATCGGCCCGGGGCTGGCTCCGGTTTGGGCGAAAGCCGTCAGGGGATCGAGGTGAAACGCCAGCGGCGCATAGGGCGCGGCCTTGGCCAGGGTTCCCAGCCAGTCGGCGGCCTTGGGGCCTAGGAAACCAGCGTCCAGGGCGACGGGGGCCAGGTCCAGCATCACGCCCGACAACGCCTTGGCCAGGTCGTCGGCCGAGCCGATCGCGACGCCGTTCGCGCCCGTCGGATCGATCCGCAGCAGCACTGACGCCGCGCCACCTTCCAGGTCGGTCAGGATGTCGTTGGCCACGCGGGCGGGATCGGGATGGGCGGCGCGGACACGCACGTCCCAGGGGCGTTCGGGATCGCGGGCGCGCAGGTCGCGGGCCACCGCGACACCGTCGGCGGCGGTATATAGCGGCTGGATCGTCAGGCCGTCGGGCGTCTTGACCGTGAGCGCGTCGTCGAAGCTCTGGCCCTTCAGGGTCTTCTCGACCAGGGCCATCCAGCGGGCGCGCGTCGCGTCGTCGCCTTGGGCGCCAAAATCCTCGGCCAGGGACGTCGTCGGCACGGTCAAAGCGTCTCTCTCCTGCGGTGCAGCATTTTTTGTCTTTTGGACGGTGATGCGCTCGTGCCCTTACGGCCGTCAAGCCTTGCACAGGAACCAAACGCGCGTTTAATCTGATCGGTGATCACATATTCGGCGTCTCAAGCCGATCTCCGAAGGGGACTATTCCATGGCTCTGCCGCCGATCCTGCGCGACCGCCTGCGCCTGCCGGTCATCGCCTCGCCGCTGTTCATCATCAGCAATCCGGACCTGGTCATCGCCCAGTGCAAGGCCGGCATCGTCGGGTCGTTCCCGTCGCTGAACGCCCGTCCGATCTCGCAGCTGGACGAATGGCTGCACCGCATCACCGAGGAACTGGCCGCCCACGACAAGGCCCACCCGGAAGCGCCCAGCGCGCCGTTCGCGGTGAACCAGATCGTCCACAAGACCAACAACCGGCTCGAGGAAGACATCGAACTGTGCGTCAAGCACAAGGTCCCGGTGGTCATCACCTCGCTGGGCGCGCGAGAGGACTTGAACGGCGCGATCCATTCGTACGGCGGCATCACGCTGCACGACGTCATCAACGACCGGCACGCCCACAAGGCCATCGAGAAGGGCGCCGACGGCCTGATCCCGGTCGCGGCCGGCGCCGGCGGCCATGCCGGCGTCCTCTCGCCGTTCGCCCTGATCCAGGAGATCCGCCAGTGGTTCGACGGGCCGGTGGCGCTGTCGGGCTCGATCGCCTCGGGCCGCTCGATCCTGGCCGCCCAGGCCATGGGCGCGGACCTGGCCTATATCGGCTCGGCCTTCATCGCGACCGAAGAGGCCAACGCCATCGAGGCTTACAAGCAGGGAATCGTCGAGGGGCGCGCCGACGGCATCGTCTATTCGAACCTGTTCACGGGCGTGCACGGCAACTACCTGCGCTCGTCGATCGTCAATGCGGGCCTGGATCCGGAGAACCTGCCGGTCAGCGATCCGTCGAAGATGAGCTTCGGCTCGGGCGGCAACCAGGAGGCCAAGGCCTGGCGCGACATCTGGGGCTCGGGCCAGGGCATCGGCGCCATCGACAAGGTGCTGCCGGCCGCCGAACTCATCGCCAAGTTCGCCGAAGAGTATGAGCAGGCCAAGGCTGAACTCGCGGCCAAAACGGCGCTGACCTCCGGAAATCATTTGGCTTTCGCCGCCGAATAGGCGGGCAGGGCACGGGGACGGAGCACGCTTCGTCCCCGGTGTCCGCGGCGACGTGATGCTGGGAGCGACTTCAACCGCTCCCGGAGCCCCTCATGTTCGACGACGTCACACCCCGCCTTGGACTGCCCTATGTGGTGGCCGCCCAGGCGCAGAAGCATATCCCCATCAACGAGAGCCTGGCCCGGCTGGACGGTCTGGTGCAGCTGGCCGTCGAGAGCCGATCGGTCAGCGTTCAGCCGGTCAGCCCGGTCAGCGGCGGTGTCTGGATCGCCGCCTGGCCCGGCCCGCCCGCCGGGACCCTGATGCGCTTCGAGGCCGGGGCCTGGGAGGCATTGACGCCGGCCGAAGGCGTGCTGGCCTGGGTCAAGGACGAGAACCAGATGGTCGTCTTCGACGGCGCGGCCTGGACCCCGCTGTCGGCCACTTTCCGGAGCACGATCGCCGCCCAGACGCCGAACCTCGCCAATACCCGGCTGGAGGTCCTGGAGCAGGAGGTCACCGTCTCGGGCGCCTCGACCACGACCAGCATCGCCATTCCCAGCCGGGCGATCGTGCTGGCGGTCTCGACCCGCACCACGGTCGCGGTCACCGGCGCGGCCTCGTACAATTGCGGGGTCTCGGGCGAGGCCAGCAAGTTTGGCGGCGCGCTGGGCGTGGCCAAGAATTCCAGCAACATCGGGGTGATTGGCCCGACGGCCTTCTATGCCGACACCCCGGTGTCGCTGACGGCGGTGGGCGGGAATTTCGTGGCCGGCAAGGTGCGCGTGGCGATCCACGTGCTGCGGTTCGACGCACCGGCTTCGGTCGCCTGACGCGTTGACGGCGGCGGCTCAGGCGGCTAAACGCGCCTCACCTTTGGGGAGTAGCCGCCCGCGTCCATCAGCGGGCCCCGCCGTCAACACACTTGCCGCTTCGGGGGCATGGCGCGGGGAAGGGAAGCGACTTCAAGCTTCCTTGGCGAGACCAATGGCGCCGATTTCCATCCGGGCCGGGTGGACGTCGACGCTATTGGCATGCGCCCGGCCCGGAGGACTGTTTTCGTGGAAAGCCTGCTCGTCTCGACCCTGGTCGTGGCCATCGCCGAGATCGGCGACAAGACCCAGCTCCTGGCCATCATCCTGGCTACGCGGTTCAAGAAGCCCATTCCGATCATTCTCGGCATCCTGGTCGCCACCCTGGCCAATCACGCCCTGGCCGCCACGGCCGGCTACTGGGTCGCCGATTTCCTGAGCGGCGCCGGGTTCAAGTGGGCCATCGCCATTTCGTTCATCGCCATGGCCGCCTGGGCTCTGATCCCCGACAAGGCCGATGACGAGGAGGCCGGCGGCGCGGGCCGCTACGGCGTGTTCCTGACCACCACCATCGCCTTCTTCCTGGTCGAGATGGGCGACAAGACCCAGATCGCCACCGTGGCTCTGGGCGCCAAGTTCCACTCGATCTTCTGGGTCGCCGCCGGCACCACGCTGGGCATGATGCTGGCCAATGTCCCGGCCGTATATCTGGGCGAGGCCGCCACCAAGATCGTGCCGTTGAAGTACGTGCGGATTGGCGCGGCGCTGATCTTCCTGTTGCTGGGCCTGTGGCAGGTGGCCGAGCTGACGGGCGTGCTCAAATAACCCTTTCCCATTTTCCGATCTCCCCGGCGAAGGCCGGGGCCCAGATCGAGCCCCGAGCATAGGTTTGGATGGGGCGCGATGGCGCGAACACCCAAACCGCTCTGGATGAATCTGGGTCCCGGCTTTCGCCGGGAAGGTCGGAGGGGGTATGGACTGGGGAGTAGACTCGGAGCCCCGCCGCCATATGACCTCTACCGTCCAACACCCTCGCGGCTGGGAGTTCTGGATCGACCGGGGCGGCACGTTCACCGACATCGTCGCGCGGCGGCCGGACGGGTCGTTGGTCACCCACAAGCTGCTGTCGGAAAATCCCGAGCACTACGCCGACGCCGCCGTGGCGGGCGTGCGGGCGCTGCTCCCCACGGGCGCCGTCATCGACGCGGTGAAGATGGGCACCACGGTGGCCACCAACGCCCTGCTGGAGCGCAAGGGCGAGCCGACGGTGCTGGCGATCACCAGCGGTCACGCCGACGCCCTGCGCATCGGCTACCAGGCGCGGCCCAAGCTGTTCGAGCGTCACATCGTCAAGCCGGAAGCCCTCTACGATCACGTCGTCGAGATCGACGAACGGATGAGCGTCGAGGGGCAAGTGCCGCGACCGCTGGACGAGGCCGCCGCGCGGGCCGGCCTACAGGCCGCGTTCGACGAAGGCTTCCGGGCCATCGCCATCGTGCTGCTGCACGGCTTCCGCTTCACCGATCACGAGGCCCGTGTCGCGGCGATCGCGCGTGAGATCGGCTTCACCCAGGTGTCGGTCAGCCACGAGGTCAGTCCGCTGATGAAGCTGGTCGGGCGGGGCGACACCACGGTGGTCGACGCCTACCTCTCGCCGATCCTTCGGCGCTACGTGGATCAGGTGGCGGACGCGCTGGGCCACGACACCCGGCTGCTGTTCATGCAGTCGAACGGCGGCCTGACCGACGCGCGAGCCTTCCGGGGCAAGGACGCCATCCTGTCCGGCCCGGCCGGCGGCGTGGTCGGCATGGCGCGGACGGCTCGTGAGGCGGGCTTCGAGCGCGTCATCGGCTTCGACATGGGCGGCACCTCCACCGACGTCTGCCACTATGCCGGCCAGTACGAGCGGGCGTTCGAGACGGTGGTGGCCGGCGTGCGGATGCGCGCGCCGATGATGAACATCCACACCGTGGCGGCCGGCGGGGGCTCGATCTGTTCGTTCGACGGGGCGCGGTTGCGGGTGGGGCCCGCCTCGGCCGGCGCCGTGCCGGGACCGGCGGCCTATCGCCGGGGCGGACCGCTGACGGTCACCGACTGCAACGTCATGCTGGGCAAGCTGCGGCCGGAGTTCTTCCCCAAGGTGTTCGGCCCCAATGCCGACCAGCCGCTGGACGCCGAAGCGGTGGCGCGGGGCTTCGAGGCTGTCAGCGAGCGGATCGAAGCCGCCACCGGCAGGGCCATGACCCCGCGGGAGGTCGCGGAGGGCTTCGTCACGATCGCCGTCGAGAACATGGCCAAGGCCGTGCGGCGGATCTCGATCCAGCGCGGTTATGACGTCACCCGTTATGTGCTGGCCTGCTTTGGCGGGGCGGGCGGGCAGCATGCCTGCCTGGTGGCCGACGCGCTGGGCATGACCAAGGTGATGATCCACCCATTCGCGGGGGTGCTGAGCGCCTATGGCATGGGCCTAGCCGACCTGCGCCTGATCCGCGAGGAGACGGTCGAGCGGCCGCTGGGCGCGGCGGGCGATCTGGCCGAGCGGGCGAAGGTGCTGGCCGCCGAGGCGGAAGCCGCCTTGCGCGCCCAGGACGTGCCGATGGCCTCGATCGAAACGGTGGCGAGCCTGCGCGTGAAGTACGCCGGAACCGATACGCCGCTGGTCGTGCCGTTCGGTGATCGGGTGCGTGAAGAATTCGAAGAACTGCATCACCGCCGCTTCGGCTTCACCTCGCCAACGACGGCGCTGGTGGTCGAGACGCTGTCGGTCGAGGCGATTGGGCACTCGGACGCCGGAGACACGCCGGAACCTAAATCTAGTGCGTCTACGGGAGTCGCTCCGCTGGCGACCGTCGAAACGCGGATGGCTGGCGAGCTCCACGGCACCCCCGTCTTCGATCGCGAAGCCCTCGCCATCGGCGCCGAAATCCTCGGCCCCGCCATCATCCGCGAGGCCACCGGCACCACCGTCGTCGAGCCCGGCTGGCGCGCCACCGTGGATGCCCACCTGAACCTGATCCTCGACCGGATCGTGGCCCTGCCGGCCCGCAAGGCCATCGGCACGCAGGCCGACCCCGTCATGCTGGAGGTGTTCAACAACCTCTTCATGGCCGTGGCCGAGGAGATGGGCTTCGCCCTCCAGAACACCGCCTATTCGGTCAATATCAAGGAGCGGCTCGACTTCTCGTGCGCCCTGTTCAGCCGCGACGGCGACCTGATCGCCAACGCGCCGCACATGCCGGTGCACCTGGGCTCGATGGGCGACAGCGTGCGGGCCATACGCGACGCGCGCGAGCACGATGGCCGAGGCATGAAGCCCGGCGACGTCTACATGCTGAACGCTCCTTACAACGGCGGCACTCATCTGCCGGACGTGACGGTGGTCATGCCGGTGTTCGACGCGGCCGGCGTCTTGCTGTTCTACGTCGCCGCGCGGGGCCACCAGGGCGACATCGGCGGCATCACCCCCGGCTCCATGCCGCCGACCAGCAGGACGGTCGAGGAGGAAGGCGTCCTGATCGAGAACTTCCTGCTGGTCGAGGGCGGCCGGTTCCTGGAGGCCGAGACCCGCGCCCTGCTGGCCTCGGGCAAGTGGCCGGCGCGCAATCCCGACCAGAACATCGGCGACCTCAAGGCCCAGATCGCCGCCTGCGCGCGCGGGGCCGAGGCCCTGACCGGCATGGTCGCCGAGTTCGGCCAGGAGGTCGTCGAGGCCTATATGGCCCACGTCCAGGACAACGCCGAGGAAGCCGTCCGCCGCGTGCTGGCGACGATGAAGGGCGGGTCGTTCGCCTACGAATTGGACGACGGTTCGGTCGTGAAGGTGGCCGTCACGGTCGATCGGCAGGCGCGCACCGCCCGCGTGGACTTCACCGGCACCAGCGACCAGGTCCCGACCAACTTCAACGCCCCGGCCTCGATCTGCCGGGCGGCGGCGCTGTACGTGTTCCGCACTTTGGTCGACGACGAGATCCCGATGAACGACGGCTGCCTGCGGCCGGTTGAACTCGTGATCCCGGAGGGCTCGATGCTGCGGCCGCGTTATCCGGCGGCGGTGGTGGCGGGCAATGTCGAGACCAGCCAGGTCGTGGTCGACGCGCTTTACGGCGCGCTCGGTGTGATGGCCGGGGCGCAGGGGACGATGAACAACTTCACCTTCGGCGACGACCGGCGGCAGTACTACGAGACCATCTGCGGCGGCTCGGGCGCGGGGCCGGACTTCGCCGGGACCGACGCGGTCCAGACCCACATGACCAACAGCCGCCTGACCGATCCCGAGGTGCTGGAGACCCGCTATCCGGTGCTGGTCGAGGCCTTCTCGATCCGGCGCGGTTCGGGCGGGCGGGGCGCCTATCGCGGCGGCGACGGCGTGGTGCGCAAGATCGCCTTCCGCGAGCCGATGGTCGCCACCTTGCTGTCCAACCGCCGTCGTGTGCCGCCGTTCGGGCTGGAGGGCGGTGGCCCTGGGCAGGTCGGCGCGGCGTGGGTCGAGCGGGCCGATGGAACGGTTCAAACGATGGCCGCCACCGATCTCGTCGAGGTCGGCGCGGGCGATGCGATCGTCATCGAGACGCCCGGCGGCGGCGGTTGGGGAGAAGCCTGATGACCAAGGCCAGCGTGCTGTTCGTCTGCATGGGCAACATCTGTCGCTCGCCCCTGGCCGAGGGCGCGTTCCGGGCCGAAGCCGATCGGCTGGGCCTGGACGTCACGGTCGACAGCGCCGGCACGGGCGGCTGGCACAAGGGCGATCCGCCGGACCCGCGCGCCATCGCCGTGGCCCGCCGCAACGGCGTCGACATCAGCGGCCTGAAGGCCCGCCAGGTGAAGGCCGACGACTTCCGGACCTTCACCCACATCTACGCCCTGGACCACGACAACCTGCACGGCCTGCTGCAAGTCGCGCCGTCCGACGCCCGCGCCGAGGTCGGGCTGCTGCTGAATCTGGTGGAAGGTCACGCGGGCCGGGCCGTGGCCGACCCTTACTATGGCGACGACGCCGGCTTCGACGTGACCTGGAGCGACGTGGTGATGGGCGCCAAGGCGCTGGCCAAGCGGCTGGTGGACGAGGGCGCCTAGTGCAGAGTCGGCCGCTTCACCGGCGTCACCACCGTCTCTGGTTCCTCGAAGCGCATCGGCAGGGCCTTGCCGTCATTGGCCAGGGCCGTGTTCAGGAAGCGGGCCATCACGGTGACGCTCTCGGGCGTGATCACCATGCCCTCGATCAGGCGGCCGGCGATCTCGGGCGAGGCGGGGCAGACGCCGCAGGCGGTGATCAGGCGCTGCTCGTCGTCGGCATAACCGCCGCAGCAGGGCGCCGAGACGCAGAGCGGGCGGCGGACCTGACCCTCGATGGCGGACATCATCAGGATGAAGGCGGACGCCACGCGGGGTGAAACCAGGGCGCCGGCCTTTTTGGACAGCCGCTGGCCGGGCTCTTCGCCCAGCACGCGGGCCGTGACCCACTGGCGCAGCATCCAGAGCAGGATCCGCTCGCCTTCGGCCAGGCCGACCGGGCCACAATGATTCAGGTGGGTTTCTGAGAAAGGGTCGGACCGCACGCCGGAAATCTCCTCGCCAAGCAGGGGGCCGACACCCGCCGTGGCGAACCGATCTCGGTGAGCGGCCCGACGCGTTCTTGCGAACACCTCGCAACTAAACGCGACCCGCTCTTGCGAGTCAATCGCAATAATGTCGACCCTGGCCTACCCGCCGAAGCCGCCGCGGTGTCCGCCGCTGCTGGCGTAGCTGCGGCCACCGCCGAAGCCGCCGCGCGAGACGACCGAGGTGCGGGTCTGGATCTTGGGCGGCGCCTGGCGAATGGCGTCGGGTGGATCGATGCTGGACTTGCTGATCGTCGTCCGGCCGGTGCCATAGTCACGGCCCAGGCGTCCGCCATAGGTGGAGTAGTAGCCGTCGTCGCGGCGATAGAGGCCGGTGCCGCGATAGCCGCCGCCGTCCAGCATCTGGCCGATCACGAAGCCGGCCAGCAGCGGCGTGAAGAAGCTGCCGCCGCCGTTGGCCTGGCTGCGCGGCACGCAGTTGCCGACGCCATAGACATCCTCGCACGAGGCGCGGGCCTCATAGCGCGGGGCGTTCTTCTCGTCGTCCTTCTGGGCGGCGGTGAAGGAGGTGTCGCACTGCTGGTCGGACACCTCGTTGGCGTCCTTGCATTCCTGCAGAGTCTTGTAGCTGAAGGCCTCGACCTGCTGGCCCTTGTTGGGATCCCAACTGGCCTGGCCGCCGGGATCGTCGCAGCCGGACAAGGTCAGCGCGGTGGCGCCGGCCAGCATGGTGGTCAGCTTCAGCGAGGAGGAGCGTTTGCGGATGGTCATCGCCTGATCCTCAAACGGTCATGCAGGCGGCGTTCAGCAGGCCGACCGTGATCGAGATGCCCGCCAGGTAGACACCAATCGACGTCTCGCCGTTCTCGATCCGCGCCTTGACATCGGACAGCGCGACCAGGCGCACGCCGGTGAAGGCGGCGATCTGGATGATGCCCGCCAAGGTCGCCCAGGCCGCGAGCTCGGGCAGGCTGACCGTGTGGCTCAAGGCCGACGCCAGCGGCAGGGCGTAGCCGATCAACGCGCCGGCCAGGGCGATCGCCGCGGCGTTGTTGCCCGCCCGGATCAAGGCCTTCTCATTGTAGGGCGTCACCCACTGATAGATGTACTTGAAGGCGATCGTGAACAGGCCGGCCACGACGAAGGCCAGCAGGAACGCCGTCGCGCCTTCCTGGAATCCGGTGAAGTCGAACATCTGGCTCTGGCCCCTATGCCTTGAATTCGCCCACCGACAGCGGCAGGCCGATCATCGTCTCGTGACTGACGTCACTGCTGTCCTCGGGCTCCAGCGTCAGCGCTAGCAGCAGCTCGCGACCGTCGCCGCCATCGAGGTCACGATGGAACAGCATAGCGGTCTGGAACAGGCGACGGTCAGGCCTTTCAGCCTCGCGGTCGTAATAGACGTCTTCCCACAGCGTCACCGGATCCTGCTGCTCGGCCTCGTCGCCGAACCAAAGGCGGCGATATTCGGGCAGGCCCTCGGGTTGGAAGGTGCGGCCGCGCAGGCGCTGGCTCCACAGATCGCGATCGGCGCGGTCGGCCGGATACTCGCTGGCCCAAGGTGTGAAAACGGTGAAGTCGTTGGCCTTCTGACCTTCGCGGTCGTCCGAGACGACCTGGAACAGGATTTCGTCGTCCGTGTAGAAGCGATGCACGAATGCGCCATCGTTCAGTTGGATCAGGCCCTGGGCGGTGATCTCCAGCGTATCGCGATCGAGGGGGAATTTGGTCTCGCCGCCCAGCCGTCGCCAGGCCAGCGGATCCAGCACGACCGTTCGACCGATCGTCACGTTGCGGATGACGGGCAGGGCGGGGCCGGCGCCCTCTTTTCTGCCGAAAAGCTTTCCGAACATCGCGCTGCGCGAGCCCTCAAATACCTGTCCGGCATACGTATCGGAACGATGGCGCCGGCTCTACCCCGGAGCGCGCTTGCCCTAAGGAGAAGTCGATCGCAGGATGACGTCGAACGATGCCTTGTCAAGCGTTCATGGTATGCATACATGTAACGCATGCCCGCCAGGACAACCAGAGGCGCTCAGGCCGCCGAAAGAACCCGCGCGTGGCGTGAGGCTCGACGCAAGGCCGGCTTCGTGAAGATCGAAGTCTGGGCGCCTGCCGCATGTAAGCCCGACATCCTCTCGGCCGTCCAGGCCATCGTCGTGGAATCGGCGCGCGGGCCCACCCTCAACAACAACCCCCATCCTCCCAAGGGCGTCAGACACATGGACTCCGTTATCGACACCGCGTGGACGATCCACAGCCTGCGCGACGCGCTGGTGGAGAGCGCCCTCGTGCGCGAGGACGAAATGACCGCCACCGTCGTCGAAGGCGTCGAGCCGGTGCTGCAGGTCGTCATGCACGAGTTCGGCGACCTGCCGATCTATGTCAGCGGCGGCGCGCTGCAACTGGTCGTCTCGACCCTGCTGTGGCCCTGCGACGAACAAACCGACCGCGCGGGCTTCAACGAGTTTCTGCTGAAGGCCCAGAAGATCGTGCCGCTGTCGAATTTCGGCATCACCTCGGTCGAAGGCCGTGACTATTACGAGCTGATGGGCGAGATCTCGTCCAAGACCACTCTGCAGACGCTGATCATCGAGCTGCGCACCCTGGCCGACAACGC
Organism: Caulobacter sp. ALps2; assembly: GCF_058681635.1. NCBI lineage: Bacteria > Pseudomonadati > Pseudomonadota > Alphaproteobacteria > Caulobacterales > Caulobacteraceae > Caulobacter > Caulobacter sp. ALps2. Next base: position 72,468 of record NZ_CM178743.1, on the reverse strand, counting down.
CATCGCCGCCGCCAGCGACCTGCGCGAGTCCTTCGAAAAGAGCCGCGTCGCGGCCGCCTAAGAACTAGAGACCTGGAGACTTAACTGATGTCGATCTGGAGCAAGCTCTCGGCGCTCTTCCGCGGCACGGCGCATGACGGCGCGCAGACCATCGTGGACGCCAACGCCCTGAGGATCCTGGATCAGGAGATCCGCGACGCCGACAACGCCCAGGGCAAGGCGCGCGATGAGCTGGCCAAGCTGGTCGCCCGCCGCCGCGGCCTGGAGACCGAGGTCGGCCAGCTGACCGAGCAGTCGCGCAAGTACGAATCGTCGGCCCGCGCGGCCATGAACAAGGGCGACCAGGCCCTGGCCCTGGAAGTGGCTCAACGGATCGCGGACCTCGAGAAGGACGCGACCCAGAAGGCCGGCCAGATGAACGAGCTGCGCACCGCCGAAGAAAAGATGCGCACGATCATCGCCCAGACCGACACCAAGGTCGAAGCGCTGCGCCGCGAAATCGAGATGGTGAAGGTCAACGAGAGCGTCCAGAAGGCGCAAGCCGCCGTCATCTCGCGCGCGGGTTCGGCCAGCGGCGTCGTCGGTTCGGCCGCCGACAGCCTGAAACGCATCAAGGAACGCCAGTCGGTCCGCGAGGAGCAGTTCAAGCTGCACAACGAGTCCGAGGATCGCAAGACCGGCGCGGATCTGGACGCCAAGCTGACGGCCGCCGGCATCCTGCCGGGCGGCGGCGGCGCCGAGGACGTGCTGGCTCGCCTGATGGCCCCGAAGGACGAGGCTCTGCCCGCCCCGATGCTGGCCATCGAGGACAAGGCGAAGGTGGCTAAGGGCGGTTCGGACGCCTGATGCGCCGTCTTACCCTGACGCCTCGGCCGGACTGGAAGTCCAAGGCCGAGGCGGTTGGCTTCACCTGGCATCACGCCGACGGCCGACGCTATTGGGACGAGCGGGCGGCCTACGCCTTCACGCTCGAGCAGATCGAAGGTCATATCGAACCGGCGACCGAGGCGCTGCACAAGCTGTGCCTGGAGCTGGTCGAGGACGCGGTCGGCGACGACGCCCTGATGGCGCGGCTGCAGATCCCCGAGGCCTCGCGCGACGTGGTCGCCGCCTCGTGGAAGGCGCGTGATCCGTCGCTCTACGGCCGCTTCGACTTCTTCTACGACGGGGTGGGGCCGCCCAAGCTCTACGAATACAACGCCGACACCCCGACCAGCATCTACGAGGCGGGCGTGTTCCAGTGGCTGTGGCTGGAAGACCTGATCCAGCGAGGCGCGCTGCCGGAGAGCACGGATCAGTTCAACAGCCTGCACGATCAACTGGCGGAGCGGTTCAAGACGATCTTCCCGAACGGCGGCTTCGTCCACTTCGCCAGCGTGCCCGACTTCGTCGAGGACCGGCAGACGGTCCGGTTCCTGGAAGACATGGCCACGCTGGCGGGGCTGGAGCCCAAGTTCGTGCCGATCCAGGAGATCGGCCTCGACGCCGACGGCCGCTTCGTCGACCAGGACAACTACCTGATCGGCGCGATCTTCAAGCTGCATCCCTGGGAAGAGATGCTGCGCGAGCCCTATGCGGCCAATATCGCCGCGTCCAAGACCCTGTTCCTGGAGCCGCCGTGGAAGGCGGTGTTGTCGAACAAGGCTCTGCTGCCGCTGCTGTGGGAGCGCGATCCGGGTCACCCGAACCTGCTGGAGACCTATTTCGACGACGACCCCAAGGTCGAGCGCCTGGGATCGAGCTACGCCCGCAAGCCGCTGTTCAGCCGCGAGGGCGCCAACGTCGAGCTCTGGAAGGACGGTCGCAAGGGCCGGGTTCTGGACCTTGGTTATGGCGAGGAAGGCTGGATCCGCCAGGAACTGAAGCCGCCGCCCAAGTTCGGCGTGAACTATCCGGTGGTCGGCTCCTGGGTCATCGGCGATCAGCCCGCTGGCATCGGCGTGCGCGAGGACCGCGGCCGCGTGACCCGCGACCGCTCGCGGTTCGTGCCGCACATCATCGAGGGCTGATCGGCCTCTGTTTCAGCCCGGTAGGAAACCGGTATCATTCCCGAGATATCAAGGCGTCCAACGACAATGACGCCCTCGGGGAGAGACGTCCGGATGACCTATCGCGCCGCCGCCATCGGCCTGTTCCTGTCCGCCAGCGTGCTGGCTGCTCCGGCCTTGGCCGGCGTGATCGGGACCAACACGCCGGCCCAGCCGATCACCGCCGCGCGGATCGCCAAGCTGCCGGCGGCCCAACAACCGGCGTGGAACGCCTACCTCGCCCGCTCCGACGCGCAAGGGAAGGCCGACCGCGCCGCCTTGGCCGCCGAACTGAAACCCGGTGAGACCGCGCCACCGCCGCCTCCGACCGGTCACGGCGATGGCGGCATGCCGCTGAACAAGGACATGGCCTGGTACGGCTCGGCGCGGGCCCGCCACGTCGCCGACGTCATCGTCAGCTTCCAGACCCCGGCCGGCGGCTGGAGCAAGAACCAGGACCGCACCGGCGCCCTGCGTCTGCCCGGCCAGCCCTACGCTTCGGACAACAATTCCAAGCACCTCAGCGAAGCCGACTTCGACGCCGCCCGCGATCCGAAGTGGGGCTATGTCGGCACACTGGACAACAACGCCACCATCACCGAGCTCCGCTTCCTGGCGAAGGTCGCCGCGCAGGTCCCGGGCACGGACGGCGAGGCCTATCGGGCGAGCTTCCAGAAGGGCGTGCGGTATCTGCTGGCCGCCCAGTTCCCGAACGGCGGCTGGCCGCAGGTCTGGCCGCTGCAAGGCGGCTACCACGACGCCGTCACCTTCAACGACAACGCCGTATCGGAGGCCGCCGCCCTGCTGACCGAGGTGTCCGAGGCCAAGCCGGAGTTCGCCTTCGTCCCGGCCGACCTGCGCGCCAAGTCGGGCGCGGCCGCCAAGAGGGGCCGCGAGGTGATCGTCGCCGCCCAGATCCGCGTCGACGGCAAGCCGACGATCTGGGGCCAGCAGGCCGATCCGTTCACCCTGGCCCCGGTCGCCGGTCGCAACTTCGAGCCGCCGGCCCTGTCGACGGGCGAGAGCGCCGACCTGCTGACCTATCTGATGAGCCTGCCCGATCCGAGTCCGGCCGAGGTCGCCGCCGTCCATGCGGGCGTGGCCTGGCTGAAGGGCGCGGCCTTGACGGGCAAGGCCTGGATCGGCGGCAAGGGCGATCCGGAAGGCCGCCGCCTGGTCGACCAGCCGGGCGCGGGCCCGCTGTGGTCGCGCTACTACAGCACGGCCGGCAAGCCGGTCTTCGGCGAGCGCGACAAGACCCTGCGCGACGACGCCAACGAACTCTCGCTGGAACGCCGCAACGGCTATGCCTGGTTTGGCGCGGGCCCGGCCAAGGCGATCGTGGCCTATGAGGCTTGGGCGAAAAGCCACCCGGCCACGTAGGACCTCAGAGCGAACGGAGGATGCGGACCACCTCGGCCACGACCGCCTGGTCCGTGTCCCGCGGCTCGGGCGGCACGAAGCCCATGGCGCCAAGCTTCGAGGCAGGATCAGCGCCCGGCAGCGGACCACCGAACGAGCCGTGGACCTCGCGCACGCCGGTGCGGCGAACGAGGTCGGCCACGTTGCTGGCCCGCACGCCCGCGCCAGCCAGGATGGCGATGCGGCCGGCCGCCTGGCTGACCAGCGCGGCGATCCGTTCGGCCCCCGCCTCGGCGGTCAGGGCGCCGCCCGAGGTCAGCACACGCTCGAAGCCCAGTTCGATCGCCGTCTCCAGCGTCGCGGCCTGGTTAGCCACGAAGTCGAACGAGCGGTGCAGGGTCATGCCCAGGCCCTCGCAGTGCTTGGCCAGCATCGCCAGCGCCTCGACATCCAGCTCGCCGTCCGGGCGGTTGGCACCGATCGCCACGCCGGCCAGGCCGTAGCCTCGCGCCGCGTCGATGTCGCGGCGCATGGCGTCGAGGTCGCGCGCGTCGAAGCAGAAGTCGCCGTTGCGGGGACGGATCATCGGATAGATCGGGATCGCCGCTTCCGCCGCCAGCGCCATCAGGCCCGGGGCGGGGGTCAGGCCCTGCAGGGCCAGCGCCGCGCACAGTTCGATGCGATCCGCGCCACCGGCGATCGCCGCCGCCAATCCAGCGGGCGTATCGACACAGACTTCCAGCAGGACGCGGTCGGCGGTCATGGTCTGGTCTCGCTCATGCTAGGGAATCGCGGCCTTCTTGGAGCACACGAAGATGATGAATCGTAGGGGTCTGATCGGCGCCACGCTGGCGGGATCGGCGATGTCGAGCGGCAGGGCGTCGGCTGCTGAAACCATCACCAAGTTGGACGGCCCGTGCGTGATCTCCACCTGGGACTTCGGCGTCGCCGCCAACCAGGCCGCCTGGGCGGTGCTGTCCAAGGGCGGCCGAGCCCTCGACGCCGTCGAGGCTGGCGCGCGCGTCCCCGAGCAGGACTTGAAGAACCACAGCGTTGGCCGCGCCGGCTATCCCGACCGCGACGGCCACGTCTCGCTGGACGCCTGCATCATGGACGCGCTGGGCAACTGCGGCTCCGTCGCGGCGCTGGAGCACATCGCCCATCCGATCTCGGTGGCCCGCCGGGTGATGGAGAAGACCCCGCACGTGATGCTCGTCGGGGCCGGCGCCCTGCAGTTCGCGATCGAACAGGGCTTCCAGTACGAGGAACTGCTGACCCCCGAATCCAAGGCCGCCTGGGAGGCCTGGAAGAAGGACGCCAGGTACGCGCCCAAGGCCAACAGCGAGGTCGGCGACTACGGCAAGACCACCGGCCAGCTGGGCACGCCTGGCGGCGCCAATAACCACGACACCATCGGCATGCTGGCCATCGACGCCAGGGGCGACATCGCCGGCGCCTGCACCACCAGCGGCATGGCCTGGAAAATGCGTGGCCGGGTGGGGGACAGCCCGATCATCGGCGCGGGCCTCTATGTCGACAACGAGGTCGGCGGCGCCACCTCGACCGGCGTCGGCGAGGAGGTGATCCGCAATGTCGGCAGCTTCCTGGTCGTGGAACTGATGCGCCAGGGCCGCTCGCCCGAGGCCGCCTGCCGCGAGGCCGTCGAGCGGATCCTCAAGAAGAAGCCTCAGGCCAAGGACATCCAGGTCGGCTTCCTGGCCGTGAACAAAAAGGGCGAGGTCGGGGCCTGGGCGATCCAGTCGGGCTTCAGCTACGCCCTGTGCGACGGCAAGAAGCAGGACCTGCTGCTGCCGGGGAAAGCGACGTATCGGGTCGCCTCCTAAAGTGGGCCAGCAAGGCGAACGTAGGGCGCCTTGGAAAGTGGCTAGGCGGCCGGGGAACGCGGTTATAGCGTGCCGGCCAGTTCAGAGGAGACCGCCATGTGCGATGACGATATCCACCCCGGCCTGGTTCACGACCCGCGCCTGTCGCGTCGGGCTTTCGGCCTGATGACGGTGGCCGCCACCGGCGTCGCCTCGGTCGCTCGCGCCGACGAGGCGGTCGAGGAGAAGGACGTCGAGATCAAGACCGCCGACGGCGTCGCCGACGCGGCTCTGTTCTATCCCAAGGGCAAGGGCAAGCATCCGGCCGTCCTGCTGTGGCCCGACGTCATGAGCCTGCGTCCGGTGTTCCGCGACATGGGCCGCCGCCTGGCCGCCGCCGGCTATGTGGTGCTGGTCCCCAACCTCTATTACCGGGTCAAGAAGGCGCCGGTGATCGAGGGGACGTTCAACTTCGCCAATCCCGACGATCGCGCCAAGCTGACGCCGATGCGCGCCTCGGTGACCCCGGCCGGCACGTTCAAGGACGCCGAGGCCTATGTCGCCTTCCTCGACGCCCAGCCGCGGACGGACAAGGCCAAGAAGATCGGCGTCCAGGGCTACTGCATGGGCGGCCCGCTGTCGTTCCGCACCGCCGCCGCCGCGCCGGGCCGGATCGGCGCGGTGGCCACCTTCCACGGCGGCGGCCTGATCACCGCCGACGCCGACAGCCCGCACCTGCTGATCCCCAAGACCCACGCCTCGTACCTGATCGAGATCGCCGACAACGACGATCAGAAGGAACCGGACGTGAAGGACAAGCTGAAGGCCGCCTTCGCCGAGGCCAAGCGCCCGGCCCAGGTCGAGGTCTTCGCCGGCGCCGCCCACGGTTGGACCGTCAAGGGCGGCCAGGTCTACAACGAGGCCGCCGCCGAGACGGCCTGGGCCAACCTGCTGGCGCTGTACAAGAAGGCGCTGGGGTAGGGCGCCGACGCCGCGCCTCTCTCTCTGACTGGGAGGCGCGACACGGCGCCGAAATCGAGCCATGACCCTTCGACTGGAAACCCGAACCATGGCCATGAGACTGCTGGGCGTGGTTCTCGCCGCGCTTGCCCTCGCGGGCGGCGCCCAGGCGCGGGCCGCCACGCCGATCAAGGTCAAGGTCTTCGTCGCCGCCATGTTCGAGATCGGCGAGAACACCGGCGACCGCGCCGGCGAGTTCCAGCCCTGGTACGAGCGCTACTGGCGTCAGAGCGCGCCCAGGACCGTGAGAGGCGCCCTCAAACCCGTCTATTGCGACACGGACGGCGTCTGCGGCTCGACCCTGGGCATGGGCAAGGTCAATGCGTCGGCCTCGATGCAGGCCATCCTGCTGGACCCGGCCTACGACTTCTCGCGGGCCTATTTCATCCTCGGCGGCGTCGGCGGGACGCCGCCGTCACGCGGGACGATCGGCGACGTCTCCTGGGCCAGCTGGCTGGTCGACTATGATCTGGGCCATCGCTGGGCGCCGGAGGAGAACACGCCCGGCGCGCCGACCTTCATGCCGCGGGCCGGCTATGAGGAGTACCGCCGCTTCCAGCTCGACCCGACCCTGGTCGGCTGGGCCGTGCGTCTGTCCAAGGACGTCCCGATGCAGGACAGCGAAGGCGCCCGTCGCTACCGCATGCGTTATGCCGACGCCCGGGCGCGCGCGGCGCCCTCGGTCATGGTCGGCACGCACATGACCGGCGACACCTTCTTCCACGGTCCTGGCCTGTCGAAGGAGGCCCAGCATATCGCCAAGCTTTACGGCGCCGACGACTATGTGATCACCGAGATGGAGGCGGCCGCCCTGGCCCTGGTGATCAAGCGCCAGTGGGGAACGGGACGCGTCCTGAGCCTGCGCGGGGCGGTCAATTTCGACCAGGGCGCGCCGGGGGAAACGACCCTGCGGCACCTCGATCCGGCGCCGGGCCAGACGGCCGGCGGCTTCGCCGAAACCGTCGCCAATATCGGCGCGGTCGGATCGCGTGTCGTGGACCACATCGTCGCCGACTGGCCGCGCTGGCGGGATGGACCGCCGCCGCTCTGAGCCTTCGAAAGGCGCACGCGACAATCCCGTGGGCCCGCTCTTGCGACGAGATAGGTAGGATGCTATCTAATTTAGATAGGAAGCTACCTATTTAATCGATCGTCGTTCCATGACCTCTGCTCGCACCCTCGATGAACGCGCCTTCGCCGGCGGTCTCCTGCGCCTGGCGCGGGTCTACCGGCGCGAGGTCAATCGCGCCCTGGCCGCCCACGGCATCTCGGACGCCAAGGCCATGCCGGTGCTGCACATCGCCCGCGCCGGCGGCGGCATGCGCCAGGGCATGCTGGCCGAGGAGATCGGCGTGGAGGGACCTTCGCTGGTCCGTATCCTCGACCAACTGAGCCAGGCGGGCCTGGTCGAGCGCCGCGACGATCCTTCCGACAAGCGGGCCAAGACGCTGCACCTGACGACCGAAGGCCAGGCGTTGGCCGCCGTGGTCGAGGACGCCGTGCAGGTGGTGCGGGCCCAGATGCTGGCCGACGTCAGCGACCCTGACCTGGCCGCCGCCATCCGCACCTTCGTGGCCTTCGAGGCCGCCCTGGACGCAGCCGCCGGGCAGGGGGTCTAGGCTCCCATGTTTCCCAAGCTCGATCGGCATACGCTGCTGTTCTCGGCGAACAGTTTCGCGGCGGCGATGCTGGCCCTCTATATCGGTTTCGCCCTGGGGCTGCCGCGCCCGTACTGGGCGATGACCACCGCCTATATCGTCAGCCAGCCGCTGGCTGGGGCCGTGCGCTCCAAGGCCGTCTATCGTGTGCTGGGCACCATCCTGGGGGCCATGGCCGCTGTGGCCCTGGTGCCGAACCTGGTCAACGCGCCGTGGCTGCTGTCGCTAGCCCTGGCCCTGTGGGTCGGCGGTTGTCTGACCATCTCGCTGCTGGACCGCACGCCCCGCAGCTATGTGCTGATGCTGGCCGGCTACACGGCCGCGATCATCGGCTTTCCCAGCGTGAACCAGCCTGGCGCGATCTTCGACGTCGCGGTCTCGCGGGTCATCGAGATCGGCCTGGGCATCATCTGCGCCACCCTGGTCCATAGCCTGGTCTTCCCGCGCCCCGTCGGCACGGTGCTGCGCGCTCGGCTGAAGATCTGGCTGGGCGAGGCCGACCGTTGGGCGCTGGACGTGCTGCGTGGGGAGGACGCCGAAGCCATCGCTCGCGACCGTCGCCACCTGGCCGCCGCCGCCAGCGAGATCCAGATGCTGGCCGTCCACCTGCCGTTCGACACTTCGCGCCTGCGCGAGACCACCGGCGTCGTCCGCGCCCTGCACGAGCGCATGCTGCTGCTGATCCCGCTGCTCTCTGGCCTGGCCGATCGCATGGAGGCCCTGCGCGAGGTGCGCGACGGCCGCGTTCGCGCCGCTCTCAACACCGTGGTCGCCTGGATCGAGGCCGGCTCGCCGCGCGACGAGGGCCTGGACCTGATCGAGCGCCTGCGGGACCTGGCCGCCCGCCGTCGCGGCGCGGCCTGGGACAGCCTGCTGATCGAAAGCCTGCTGGTGCGCCTCTCCGAAGCCGTTCGCGCCCTGGCCGAGGGCCACGCCCTGCTGGCGCGCCTCTACAATCCCGACGCCCCGCTCTCGCCGGCGCTGGACGCCACGACGCGGGTCAAGGGGATGCGGCCGATGCACGCCGACCTGCCGCTGGCCCTGTTGTCGGGCGGGGCGGCGGTGATCGCCATCCTGCTGTCCTGCGCTGCCTGGATCCTGGCCGGCTGGGGCGACGGCGCCGCCGCGCCGGTGATGGCCGCGGTGTTCTGCTGCTTCTTCGCGGCGATGGACGACCCCGTGCCGGCCATCAAGAACTTCGGCCTGTTCTCGCTGTTCTCCCTGCCGCTGGCGGCGGTCTACATGTTCGCCATCCTGCCGGCGATCGATGGCTTTCCGATGCTGCTGCTGGCCATGGCTCCGCCGCTGCTGTTCCTGGGTCTGTACATCCCCAATCCCGCGACGATGGGGTCCGCGTTGGCCGTGCTGATGGGCTTCTGCAACGCCTTGGCCCTGCAGGAGACCTTCAGCGCCGACTTCGCGAGTTTCCTCAACAGCAACCTGGGCCAGTTCGTCGGCCTGCTGTTCGCGATCATGGTCACCGCCGGCCTGCGCTCGATGGGCGCCGACGCCAGCGCCCGACGCCTGCTGGTTCGCACCTGGAGAGGCCTGGCCCGCCTGGCCCGCGCCCGCCAGGCGCCCGAGCCCGCCGCCTTCGCCGCCATCCTGGTGGATCGCCTGGGGATGCTGACGCCCAAGCTGGCCCAGGCCAGCCAGCAACACGACTTCGTCGGCGTCGACGCCCTGCGCGACCTGCGGATCGGCATGAACCTGGTCGCCGTCCAGGCCGCTCGCCCGGACCTGCCGCCCGAAGGCAAGAGCCAGCTGGACGCCGCCCTTGACGGCGTCGGCGAACACTTCGCCGCCCTGGCCGCTGGCCACGGCCGCAAGCCCGGCGACGACCTGCTGGTCCGTGTCGACGCCGCCCTGCGCGGCCTGTCGATCGCCCCCGCCGCCTCGGCCGTGCAGGGCGTCTCGGGCCTGGTGGGCTTGCGCCGCAACCTGTTCCCGGAGGCCCCGGCCTTCGTTCCGGAGATCGCCCGATGACCGGTGAGCTCAATATCGACGGGGTCTTCCTGTCGTCCGTCCTGGTCTCGGCGGTGATCGCCCTGGCCGCCTCGTTCCTGCTGCGCCGCGGGCTGTCCAAGGTCGGCGCCTACCGCTTCGTCTGGCACCCGGCGCTGTTCGACACCGCCTTGTTCCTCATCCTCTGGGCCGCCGTCGTGACGGTCCCCTCGCCCCTCAAATTCTGAACGTAGTTCTGACCCATGCCCCCGCTGAAATCCGTTCTGATGACCACCGCCCGCGTCGCCGTCACCGGCGCCGTCGTCATCGCCGCCCTGGTCGGCGGCAAGGCGCTGTGGACCCACTACCAGGTCGATCCCTGGACCCGTGACGGCCGCGTCCGCGCCGATGTCGTGCAGGTGGCCCCCGACGTCTCGGGCCTGGTCACCCGAGTCGACGCCGCCAACGACCAGACCGTCAAGGCCGGCCAGCCCCTGTTCTATGTCGATCGCGAGCGCTACGCCCTGGCCCTGCGACAGGCCGACGCCGCCGTGGAGGCGCAGCGCGCCGCCCTGGCCCAGGCCCGCCGCGAGCTCGCCCGCAACCGCGCCCTTGGCGATCTCGTCGCCGGCGAGGTCACCGAGCAGAGCCTGTCCAAGGTCGAGCTGAGCCAGGCGGCCCTGTCCCAGGCCCTGGCGGCCCGCGACGTCGCGGTGCTGAACCTGAAGCGCACCGTGGTGCTGGCCCCGACCGACGGCTTCCTGTCGGACCTGACCTTGCGCGCCGGCGACTACGTCACCGCCGGCAAGCCGGTGCTGGCCCTGATCGACAGCCGCTCGTTCCGGGTCGAGGGCTATTTCGAGGAGACCAAGCTGTCGTCCTTGAGGATCGGCCAGCCGGTCAGCATCAAGGTAATGGGCGAGGATCGGCCGCTGAAGGGCCACATCCAGTCGATCGCCGCCGGCATCGAGGACCGCGACCGCGCCGCCAGCGGCAACCTGCTGCCTAACGTCAACCCGACCTTCAGCTGGGTGCGCCTGGCCCAGCGGGTGCCGGTGCGGGTGGCCCTGGACCAGACGCCGCATGACCTGCGCCTGATCGCCGGCCGCACCGCCACGGTCGCGGTGGTGGGAGCGGGTCGATGAGCCCTCTGAAGACTCTCGCGGTCGCCGGCTCGCTGCTCGCCCTGACCGCCTGCACGACCGTCGGCCCGAACTACAAGCTGCCGGAGCAGGCCAAGATCAACGCCCCGACGGCCCAGGGCGCCTTCCTGGGCGCGAGCTCGAAGGCCGTCAGCCAGGACCCGGTCCCGGCCGGCTGGTGGAAGCTTTATGACGACCCGGTCCTGAACGGTCTGGTCGAGGAGGCCCTGGCCGCCAACACCGACCTGCGCGTCGCCGCCGCCAACCTGGCCCGCGCGCGCGCCATCGCCGGCGAGGCCGACGATGCGGGCGGCTTCAAGGTCGGAGCTTCGGCGGCGGCGATGCATTCCCGCGAGTCAGGTGAGCAGTTCCTCAAGGCCGAGCCGCTGCCGGTCGAGAACCTGGCCGATGTCGGCTTGAAGGTCAGCTACCAGGTCGATCTGGTCGGCCGGCTCAAGCGCGCCGCCGAGGCCGCCCATGCCGACGCCGAGGCCTCGCGGGCCGCGCTGGACCTGGCCCGCGTCAGCGTCGCCGCCGACGTCGCCCGCGCCTATGTCGAGGCCTGCGCCAACGGTCACGAACTGGCGGTGGCCCAGAAGACCCTGGACCTTCAGAGCCGCGGCCTGACGGTCACCCAGAAGCTGGTGAAGGCCGGTCGCGGCACGGCGGTGGACATCACCCGCGCCCAGGCCCAGCTGGATCTGTCGCGCGCCAGCCTGCCGACCTTCCAGAGCCGTCGTCGCGCGGCGCTGTACAAGCTGGCGACGTTGACCGGCAAACCTCCCGCGGAGTTCCCCAAGGCGGTGGAGGCCTGCGTGGCCCCGCCGACCCTGACCCGTCCGATCCCGATCGGCGACGGCGCGGCCCTGCTGAAGCGCCGTCCCGACGTGCGCCAGGCCGAGCGGACCCTGGCCGGGGCCACGGCGCGGATCGGCGTCGCGACGGCGGCCCTCTATCCCAGCATCACCCTGGGCGCCGGGGCCGGCTCGACAGGTCTCTTGGCCGACATTGGTGCGGCGCCCGCCAACCGCTGGGGCCTGACCTCGCTGATCAGCTGGACCCTGCCGGGCGAGGGCGAGCGGGCTCGGATCCGCCAGGCCGAGGCAGGGGCCGACGGGGCGCTGGCCAAGTTCGACGGCGTGGTGCTGACCGCCCTGCGCGAGACCGAGACCAGCCTGGACGCCTATGCCCACGACCTGCAACGCCAGGCCGCCTTGAAGGCCGCACGCGACCAGGCGCGACTGGCCGAGAGCCAGGCCCAGCGGCTCTATCGCGCCGGTCGCAGTCCGTACCTGGCGGGCCTCGACGCTCAGCGCACCCTGGCCGGGGCCGAGGCGCAACTGGCGGCGTCGGACAGCCAGGTCGCGGCCGATCAGGTGAACCTGTTCCTGGCGCTGGGCGGCGGCTGGGAACGATAGCGGCGATACGGGGCTTTGGGCTAAGCATAGCCTTTCGCCGAAGTAGAGTTCGCCCGTGCCGCTTGACGCCCCGCCGCCCCCGGTTTCCGCCTCTCCGGTTTCGGCTGTCGTCGTCGAGGCGCCCCAGCTGCTGCCCTTGCCGGGGTGGGACGCCTTCTCCACCGCCTACTATGACGCCGCCCAGCTGGGCGCCCAGGCGCGGCTGGACGACGTGCTGAAGACCACGCCCGGTGTCTCGCTGTTCCGCCGCACAGGCAGCGACGCGGCCAATCCCACGATCCAGGGGCTCTCTCTTCGGGCTGTCGCGCCGTCCGGCGCGGGCCGGGCGCTCGTGACCCTGGACGGCGCGCCGCAGAACGACCCGTTCGGGGGCTGGGTGATCTGGACCGCCTTGCCGGGCGAGGGCCTGTCGGGCGCGACCATCGTGCGCGGCGCGGGGGCGGGACCCTACGGCGCCGGCGCGCTGACCGGCGTGGTGGCCCTGCGCGAACGGGCGACGGGCGGCGGGCTGACCAGCTTCACGGCCGAGGCGCGCGAGCGCGACGGCTGGCGCGCGGCTGGCACCTTCGGGACCGATCACCTGCTGCTGACCGCCAGCGGCTCGCGCACCGACGGCTATCGCCCCGTGCGCGGTTCGGCGGCCGGCGCGGCCGATGTCCCGACCACCTTGGAGGACGGCTCGATCGCCGCGCGGGTGCAAGGCGAGGCCGGTGGCGTGCGCTGGGCGGCGCGGGTCGCCACCTTCCAGGAAAAGCGCGGCGCGGGCCTGTTCGGCGCCAAGTCCAACGCCACCGGCAGCTCGCTGGCCGTGACCCTGGCGACCGACACCTGGCGTCTCCAGGCCTGGGCGCGCGGCAGCGACCTGGAGAACACCTCCGCCGCCGTCGCGGCCGGCCGCACCGGTACGACGCCGGCCAACGCGCAATACTCGACCCCCTCCAGCGGCTATGGCCTCAACGCCGCCTGGCAGGGCGCGCTGGCCGAGTGGACGTGGGAGCTGGGCGCTGACGTCCGGGCGACCGAGGGACGGACCAACGAGCTCTTCCGCTACATGGCGGGCGGCTTCACCCGACAACGGACGGCCGGCGGCCGCACCCTGGTGGGCGGCGCCTATGCCGAGGTCGCCTTGAGCAAGCCGGACTTCATCCTGGCCGCCGGGGCGCGGCTGGACGGCTGGCGCTCGTACGGCGGCGTGCGGCGCGAGCGCGATACGGCGACGGGCGCCCTGACCCTGGACGCCGCTCCGGCCAACGCCTCGGGGACGACGCCGACCGGTCGGATCGGCGTGCGCCAGCGCCTGTCCGGCGAGACCTGGCTGCGGGCGGCGGCCTATGCCGGCTTCCGGCCGCCGACCCTCAACGAGCTGCATCGCCCGTTCCGGGTCGGCAACGACGTCACCGAGGCCAACGCCGCGCTGAAGCCCGAGACCCTGTATGGGGTCGAGACGGGCCTCTCGAGCGAGGGGACGGTACGGTGGAACCTCGGCGTCTTCTACAATCAGGTCCGCGACCCGGTCACCAACGTGACGATCGGCGTCGGCCCGGGAACCTTCCCGATCGCTGGCTTCATCCCAGCCGGCGGCGTGCTGCGCCAGCGTCAGAACGCGGGGGAGATCAACGCCTACGGCCTGGAGGGCGACATCGCCGCCGACCTGTCGCCGGCCTGGACCGTGCGCGCGGCCGTCTCGGCGACCCATGCCCGCGTCGAGGGCAGCGGCGCTGTAGCCCAGCTGGACGGCAAGCGTCCGGCCCAGGCGCCGGCCCTGACCGCCACGGCCGGCGTCCGCTGGCGTCCGATCGATCGCCTGACCCTCGACGCTGACCTGCGCTACGAGAGCAAGCGCTACGAGGACGACCTGAACCTGCGGACGCTGAAGGCCGGGACCAGCGTCGACCTGCGCGCCGGCTGGGCCCTGTCGCCGACGTCCGAGGTCTATCTCGCCGCCGACAACGCCCTGGACGCCAACCTCGCGGTCGGCCAGACGGCGGACGGGGTCACCAGCTATTCCGCGCCCCGCACGGTCTATGTCGGCTTCGCCCTCCGGCGCTGATCTGCAATTGTCCTACAAAAGGCGTTGATAGCGCTATCATGGCCGTGTAGCCCTGCTCTCAACAAAGAGGGAAGGGAACACCATGCGCCTGTCGCGCCGCGCCCTGCTGGCCGCCATATCAAGCCTGCCGCTGACGGCTCATGCCGCGCCCGCGCCCGCGCCCGCGTCGCGCGTGATCGTGCTGGACGTGACCAGGACCACCGGCCCGGTCGACCGCTTCTTCGACCTGTCGATCGGCTCGGACTATCCCGGCACGCTGATCCGCGACGACAGCCAGGGCCAGCTGAAGACCACCGTCGACGAGCTGGGCTTCCGCTACATCCGCTTCCACGCGGTGTTCCACGACGTGCTGGGCACGGTGAAGGTCAAGGATGGCAAGATCGTCTACGACTGGACCCGGCTGGATAAACTCTACGACGCGCTGCTGGCCAAGGGGATCAAGCCGTTCGTCGAGCTGGGTTTCACGCCCGAGGCGATGAAAACCTCGGACCTGACGATCTTCTACTGGAAGGGCAACACTTCCCACCCGAAGCTAGGACCGTGGCGCGACCTGATCGACGCCTTTGTCCGGCACGTACGCCTGCGCTACGGCGAGCAAGAGGTGAGGACGTGGTTCTTCGAGGTCTGGAACGAGCCCAACCTCGACGGCTTCTGGGAGAAGGCCGACCAGAAGGCCTATTTCGAGCTCTATGACGTCACCGCCCGGGCCATCAAGGCGATCGATCCCACCTTGCGGGTCGGCGGCCCCTCGACGGCCGGCGCGGCCTGGGTCCCGGAGTTCCTGGCCCACGTGAAGCGGAGCGGCTCCGCTGTCGACTTCGTCACCACCCACACCTACGGCGTCGAGGGCGGGTTCCTGGACGAGAAGGGCGAGCAGGACACCAAGCTGTCGGCCTCGCCCGACGCCGTGGTCGGCGACGTGCGGCGGGTGCGCGAGCAGATCCAGGCCTCGGCCTTTCCCGGCCTGCCGCTGTATTTCACCGAGTGGAGCACCAGCTACACGCCGCGCGACAGCGTCCACGACTCTTACGTCAGCGCCGCCTACATCCTGGAGAAGCTGCGGCGCACGCAGGGGCTGGCGCAGGGCATGAGCTACTGGACCTATACCGACCTGTTCGAAGAGCCCGGGCCGCCGACCAAGCCGTTCGAGGGCGGTTTCGGCCTGATGAACCCGCAAGGGATCCGCAAGCCGGCCTGGTTCGCCTACAAGTATCTGAACGCCATCAGGGGCCAGGCTCTGGCGACGCGCGACGGCCAGGTCTTCGCCGCGCGCGACGGCGAGCGGGTGGCGGTGCTGGCCTATGCCTGGCGCCAGCCGGACCAGAAGGTCAGCAACCGGCCGTTCTACCAGCGTCTACATCCCACCTTCGATGTCGAGCCGCTGACGTTGCGGGTTGCGGGGCTGAAGCCGGGCCGTTATCGCCTGCGCGCCCGCCGCACCGGCTATCGCGCCAACGACGCCTACAGCGCCTATATCGACATGGGCCTGCCCAAGACCCTGACCGCCGACCAGCAGCGCCAGCTGGAGGGCCTGACCCAGGACCGGCCAGAGATCGACAAGGTCATCAACGTGCGCGGCGAGGCTGTCGTCGACATGCCCATGCGCGCCAACGACGTGGTGCTGATCGAGCTGACGCCGGCCTAGGACGCCGGCGCCCGCCGCGGCGTCAGATAGACCCGCCGGCCTTCCGGATGGGCCTGCATGTCGAGCAGGGCGGCGATCATGGTCAGCGACTCGGTCGGCCGGTCCAGCTTGAAGCGGCCGGTGACCTTCAGCTCGCCCAGGCTGGGATCGTGCAGCGCCACGCTCTGGGCCGTGTAGCGGTTCAGGCGGGCGATCACGTATTTTAGCGGCAGGCCGTCGGCGTCCAGCCAGTCCGAGCGCCAGGCCTGGTAGCTGCCCGAGTCGAGGCGACCGCCGACCGGCGCGCGGTTCGAGGCCAGCATCAGCCATTCGCCCTTGCCCAGGCGCCGTTCGGCGCCGTCGCGGTTGACCCGAACCACGCCGTCGAAGACGCGGACCTGGACGGCGTCGCTGACCAGCTCGACCTCGAAGGTCGTGCCGACGGCGGTGACCTGGGTGTCGCCGGCCTGGACGCGGAAGGGGCGCTTGGCGTTCTTGGCCACGTCGAACACCGCGTCGCCCCGGTTCAGGGTCACGTCGCGGGCGCCGCGGCTGTAGCGCACCGAGACGCCGCTGTCGGCGGCCAGGGAGACGACGGACGTGTCGCTGAGCTTGTGTTCGGCCCGCTGGCCCAGCGGCGTGGCCAGTTCGAGAGGCTTCTCGATCCCGGTCGGAAAGGGGCGGACCAGCACGGCGGCCGACAGGCCGGCGACCACGGCGACGCCGGCGGCGATCAGGCCCAGACGCATCGAACGCTTGGCGAGGCGTTCAGTGAAGGGGGGCGCGGCGCGGACGCGTTCGGCGGCGTCCAGCAGGGCGGTGTCGCGCTGGGTGTCGCGCATCAGGGCGAAGGCGGCGGCGCGGCCGGGGCCGCCGGCCAGCCAGGCTTCCAGCTGGGCGCGTTCGGCGGTGGTCAGGTCCGGCAGGCGGTCCGCCCAGTCGGCGGCGATCTCCAGCTCGTCCTCGGACGGCAGGCGCCAGTTGTCGTTAGCGCGCATCGCGGCCGCCTCCTTCTCGCGCGGCGTTGACCGCCGCGTCCTGCATCGCGCCGGCCAGTTCGGCCATGGCCCGCACGAGGTGTTTCTTGACGGCCTCGACATTGATCCGGAGATCGTCGGCGATGGCTTGTCTGGACTGGCCGTCGATGTGACGGCGGATGAAGATGTCGCGGCGCAGGGGCGAGAGGCGCTTCAACGCCTTCTCGAACACAGCCGCGCGCTGCTTGTGCTCCAGCACCGCGTCGGGCAGGGGCAGGTCGCAGCCGAAGTCCTCGTCGCCGATCGGCGCCTCGCGTTTGTCACGCCGCGCCTGAGCATAGATCAGCGAGTCCGCCACCCGATAGGCATAGGCCAGCGGCTGGGTGATCTCCTGCTTTTGCGCCTGGCGCATCACGGTGAGGAAGGTCTCCTGCAGAATGTCCTCGGCCCGTCCCGCGTCCTTGGACCGGCGCACGATATAGGCCGCGAGCTTGCGCTCATGGGGCCGCAGCACCGCGATGATGTCGGTCATGGCGCTTCCGGTCGGCATGGTCGTGCGCGCGTCCATGTGGAGTAGAGGCGCGGGACGACCGAACGGGGACAGGGAGAAGATGCTTTTCCGCATGCGGCGTCAGAACTCGTAGGTCACGCCGAGGGTGAAGGTGCGGCCGCTGACCGTGCGGGCGGTCAGGCGTTTCTCGGTCAGATCGGCGTACTGGGTGATCGGGGCGTCGGTCAGGTTGACGCCCTCCACCACGATTCTAAGGCCTCCAGCCGTATTGTAGTGAGCGGCGAAGTCGATGTTGTTGCTGGCCTTGTAGCCCGAGCCGATCGAGCCGCTGCCGCCAGGGCCGTCCAGATAGCCCGCGCGATAGGCCGACGAGACCCGTGCGCCCCAGCGCGGGGTCTCGTAGTAGAGCGTGGCGTTCGAGGTCCATTTCGACAGCTGGAACAGGTCCAGCTGGATCGAGACGTCGTCGATCAGCGCGTTTGAGCGGCCGGCGGCGCGGGTGACATTGCCGACGAAACCCAGCTTGTCGAACGGGGCGGGCAGGAAGTCGAAATCGCGCTGCAGGGCCAGCTCTATCCCGCGGATCGAGGCGCCGTCGCCGTTCACCGGCCGCACGAAGCTGTAGACCGTGCCCGGTCCATTGCCGGGCGACAGGAATTCCAGTGGGTAGCCGGTCGAGCCGTACGCAACCGAGTTGGTCGCCGTGGTGATGAACGAGTCCATCCGCTTGTAGAACAGGCTGACCGCGAAATAGCCCTGGCGGCCTTGATAGACCTCCAGCGCGCCTTCGATGGCGTCGGCCAGGAACGGGCGCAGGTTCGGGTTGCCGGCCGTGATCGTGCCGCCGAACGGCGCGGAATTGACGTTGCCGGCCGCGCGCAGGTCCGAGAGGTTGGGTCGACTGATGTTGCGGTTGGCCGAGACCCGCGCCACCACCGAGGGCGACAGGTCGATGGCCAGGTTGAAGGCCGGCAGCACGCCATCATAGGCGCCGCGCAGCACCGCCGGCTCCAGCTTGGTCCCGGTATTGACCATGCCGGCCGAGGTCAGGTCGGTGGCGTACCAGCGCAGGCCCAGGTCGCCGCGCCAGGTCCTGTCGCCGATCAGCCCCTTGGCGCGGGCCATCAGATAGGCGGCCCAGGTCTTCTCGGTGATCGAATAGTCCGAGCCGGGCATGTCGTCGGCCGCGCTCAGGTCGCGCGGCACGCCGAGGCGGGCGAAGGTCGCCTCGATATCGCCGACGACGTAGGGCCGCAGGGACTTCTCGAAGATCAGTTCCTTGACCGCCTGGGGCGCGGGGCCGCCGGTCGGATAGTCGGTTCGGCCGCGCCGCGTATAGCCGTCGTTGCGGAAGGCCTTGTACTGGACGCCGCCCTCGAGGGTCAGCGTCGGCGCGGCCTGGTAGTCGAAGTCCAGGCGGCCGGTGGTGAACTGGTTGACGACCTGATCCTCGCGGGTGTCGGCGCGCATCAGGTTCCACTGGGCCGGATCGGCGGGGTCGAAGCCGTAGCTGCTGCTGGCCGCCGCGTCGTCGCCGCGCAGGTCGTAGCTGAAGGCCTTGTCGCTGGCCTGCAGGAAGATCTTGTCGAAGACCGGCCCCTCGAAGTCGGATTTCGAATAGCCGGCCAGGCCGCGCAGGCGCAGGCGATCCGCGGCCTGCCATTCGCCGCTGACGGCGCCTTGCAGGAAGACCGTCGAGTCCTCCGAGCGCTTGTGCTCGCTGCGCAGGTCGACCCCGCCGGAATAGTCGGCATGGACGAGGCTGTTCCCACGGATTTCGGCGGCACGCAGGCGCTGGGTTCCCTTGACGTCGCCGGTCAGCGGATTGTCGCCGGCGGCGGCCAGCGAGAACTCGTCGCGGTCGTTCGAGAGGCGGCCGTACAGCAGGTCGGCGCCCAGCTTCAGGCGCTCGCCGGGCTCGTATTGCAGGGCCAGGGTGACGCCCAGGCGCGCCCGGTGGTCGAACCAGGTCGAATAGGTGGCGGCCACCGGCATGACGACCCGATTGGCGCCGCTCCCGTTGATCAGGCGGGCGGCCACCGCCGGATCGACGCTGGACCCAACATTGGCCGCGCCGAAGGTCACCGGGGTCCAGCCCCAGTTGCGATAGCCGTACTCGTTGGCGTCGTTCTCGCTGTAGGCGACCGAGACCAGCGCCCCGACATCACCCCAGCGCTTGGACGCCAGGGCGGCGAAGCGCGGACTGACCGCGCCCGTGGCGCTGTTGGTCAGGGCCTTGGCCGAGAAGGCCAGCTTGTCGCCGGCATAGTCGAACGGCTTGGCCGTGCGCAGCTCGACCGTGCCGCCGATGCCGCCCTCGTCCTGGTCGGCGGCGTACGACTTCCAGACCGTGACCTTGTTGAAGAGCTCGCTGGCGAAGATCGAATAGTCGAAGGCCCGGGTGCGGCTGACCGAGCCGCGGTTGTCCATGCCCGAGGCGGTCGAGGCCGAGACCTCCATGCCGTTCAGCTGGGCGCGGGTGAAGTCGGGACCCAGGCCGCGCAGGGCGATCTGGCGGCCCTCGCCGGTGTCGCGCGAGATGGTCATGCCGGGCACGCGCTGCAGGGACTCGGCCAGGTTCAGGTCCGGAAAGGCGGCGATGTCCTCGGCCAGGATCACTTCCTGGTCGCCGGCGACTCGACGCTTCAGGTCGCGGGCGTGCAGCATGGTCTCGCGAAAGCCGGTGACGACGACGGCGTCCACCTGGGTCGAGACCTCGGGCGCGGGGGCGTGACGCGGCGCGGAAGCGGCGGGCGGCGGCGCGGCGGGCGCGGCTTCGCGCAGGACATAGCCGCCGCCGGCCGCCACGACGCGCAGGTTCTGGCCGTCGATCAGCTGGTTCAGCGCCTGGCTTGGCGTCAGCACGCCGCGCACGCCCCGGCTGGTGCGATGGCGGATATCGGCCAGGGTCATGACCGGCACGTCGGCCTGACGGGAGAAGCTGTTCAGGGCGTGGGACAGGTCGCCGCCCGCGATGGCGAAGCGCCGCGGCGCCTCGGCTGACGCCGGCGCGGCGACGACCGTCACCGAAAGGCCCGCGACCAGACTCGCTATCGAGCCGGATCGCGCGAGCCAGGCGCGCCGTACCGCCATCAAGGTCCCCAAGCCGGTCGCCGGCAAAGCTTCCGACGCCACGGCGAACCCCTACAAACGGCGCATGTCAGTAATTTGAAGGTCCCGCGCCGCACAAAAAGAAGGCCGCCGTCCGGGAGCGGACGGCGGCCAAGTTCAGGGGACGAAAGAGGGCTTAGAACTCGTAGGTCGCGCCGATCAGGATGGTGCGACCGCTGCTGACGTTCACCGTGGTCCGCTCGGTGGCGATGTCGGTGAACTGGATGCTGTGCTCGTTGGAGAGGTTGATGCCTTCCAGGGTCAGCTTCAGCTTCGGCAGGACGTTGTAGTGGGCGGCGAAGTCGATGTTGTTGGTCGCCTTGTAGCCGTCGCCGATGTTGCCGTTGCCGCCGGCGCCGGTCAGGTACTTGTCCCGATAGGCGGTCGACAGGCGCATGCCCCAGGCATCCGTCTCGTAATAAATGGTGGCGTTGGCCGAGTACTTCGACAGCTGGAACAGCGGCAGGGTCACCGATTGGCCGCTGATGAGCACCGGCGAGGAGCCGTCGGCGTAGGTGCCGTTGGCCACGACGCCCAGGTGGTTGAACGGGGCGGGCAGGAAGTCGAAGTCACGCTGGAACGAGGCTTCCAGGCCCTGGATGTCGGCGCCGGGGCCGTTCACCGGGCGGCTGACATTGTACAGGATCGAGCCGTCCTGGCCCGGCAGCAGGAACGACAGCGGGAAGCCCGTCTGCGCGTAGGGCATGATGCTGGTCTGCGACGTGATGAACGACTTCAGCTTCTTGTAGAAGACGCCGATCGTGAACGCGCCGACCTTGCCGTCGTAGAACTCCAGCGAGCCTTCGATCGAGTCCGAGGTGAACGGCGTCAGGTTCGGGTTGCCGGTGCTGATCGTGCCGCCGAACGGGGCGGTGGTCAGCGAGCCGGCGGCGGCCAGGTCGCCCAGGGCCGGACGGCTGATGTCGCGGTTGGCGCTGAAGCGGGCGACAAGGCCTTCGTTGACGTCGACGGCCACGTTCAGGGCGGGCAGCCAGCCGTTGTACCTGTGCTTGATCGACACCGGCTGAAGGCTGGTCCCGGTGTTCAGCGTGCCGTCCGAGCTCAGGTCGGTGGAGTAGTAGCGCACGCCGGCGTTGGCCCGCACGCCCTTGCCCAGGATTTCGGTGTTCAGGTCGTATTGCAGGTAGGCCGCCTTGGTCTCCTCGGTCACCGTGAAGGCCGTGCCGGGGGTGGCGAACTTCGCGCCCTGGGCTTCCAGGTCACGCGTCTGGCCGATCTGGGCGTAGACCGGATCGACGTCGCCGACGATGTAGGCGCCCAGCGACTTGAAGGGGACGACCATCTTCAGGTTGTTCGGGATGAGGGTGTTGGCCGGGACGTTGCGGAACTGCTTATCGCCCCACTGCGCGCCGTAGTTCTCGAACTTCTTGTACGAGACGCCGCCCTTCAGGGTGGAGATGTCGTTGGCGGCGAAGGCCACGTCGAACTTGGCGTTGGTGTATTCCGAGGAGATCTTGTTCTCCTGGGTGTCCATCCGCATCAGGTCCCACTTGGCCGGATCGGTCAGGCCGGCGCCGTAGGTATTGACCGGCATGCTCGGACGGTCGTCGAAGCTGAAGGCGTAGTTCTTGGATTCCAGGAACACCTTGTCGAAGACCGGCAGGGCGTAGTCCGACTTCGAATAGCCGATCAGGCCCGACAGCAGCAGCTTGTCGGTGGCCTGGTACGAGCCGCTGAGACCCAGCTGGTAGAACTTGGTCTTGTCTTCCTCGCGGTTGAACTCGCTGCGGATGTCGACGCCGGTGTAGCTGGAGGCGATCAGGGTGTCGCCCTGGATCACCGCCGTCTGCATCACCTGCGTGCCGGTGATGTTGCCGGTCAGGCTGTTGACGCCCGAGGTGGCCAGCGAGAAGTTCTGGCGGCTGTTTTCCAGCTGGCTGTACAGGCCGTCGAAGGCCAGCTTCAGCTTGTCGCCCGGTTCGTACTGCAGGGCCAGCGTCGCGCCCAGGCGTTCGCGGTGGTCGAACCAGGTCGAATAGGTGTTGGCCTGCGGCGCGAAGATGGTCGCGGTGGCGGCCGTCAGGCGCGCGGCGTCGGCGGCGCTGACGCCCGAGCCGATATTGCCCGGATTGGCGCGGATCCGACCCCAATTGTAGCTGCGATAGCCGAACTCGTTGGAGTCGGTCTCACCATAGGCGATCGAGGCCAGGGCGCCGAAGTCGCCCCAGCGGTTCGAGATCAGGCCGACCACGCGCGGCGTGATCTTGTCGTTGGCGTTGCTGTTGCGCTGGCCCTTGGCCGACAACACGGCCTTGAAGCCCGGATAGTCGAACGGCTTCGCGGTCTGCAGTTGCACCGTGCCGCCGATGCCGCCCTCGTCCTGCTCCGAGGCGTAGGACTTCTGCACCGTCACGCGGTTGAACAGTTCCGAGGCGAACAGGCTGAAGTCGAAGGCGCGCGAGCGGCTGACGCCGCCCCGGTTGTCCATGCCCGAGGCGGTGTTGCCCAGCACTTCCATGCCGTTCAGCTGGGTGCGGGTGAAGTCGGGGCCCAGGCCCCGCAGGGTGATCTGGCGGCCTTCGCCGCTGTCGCGCGAGATGGTCACGCCCGGCACGCGCTGCAGCGATTCCGCCAGGTTCAGGTCGGGGAAGGCGGCGATGTCCTCGGAGACGATGACGTCGACGGCGCCGACGGCCTTACGCTTCAGGTCGCGGGCGTGCAGCAGGCTGTCGCGGAAGCCGGTGACGACGATCGCCTCGATCTCGTCCGCGGCCGGCTCGGCGGCCGGCGCCGAGGGGGCGGCGGGCGTTTCGGCCGCATGCGCCTGGGCCGCGCCCAACAGCGCGACGGACAGCGCCGTCGTGGTCAGAAGGTTGAACTTGATGGCTTTTTTCATGGCCCCGATCCCTTTGGGTCTGTTGACGGGACGGGGAGGCTTCCCCGCGATCGTCAGGCGGGGGGAGGGCGGCGAGCGCCTGCCGGGGACAGTTTTGGGGTCCGGTTTTATGTGAAATGTTTGCGACGGGCGGCGCGGTCGATCCGTCGGCGGACGATCGATGGCGGGGCCGCGAGCTCACCATGACTTCGTTCAATCGTCCCGGCGGCGCCTGACGCAGTCTGACGGCTCCCGCAACGGAGCCTGAGACCATGGAAGAGGTGCTTACCATCGAGGCCGGCGACGGCCGATTCACGGCGCTGGTCGTGCGTCCCGACGATCCTGGCCCCGCGCCGGTCATCGTGGTCCTGCAGGAGATCTTCGGGGTCAATGCCGGCATCCGCCAGATCGCGGCGGAGTACGCCGTGCGGGGCTATATCGCCGTCTGTCCGGATCTCTTCTGGCGGTTCGAGCCGGGCCTGTCGCTGTCGGAGCATACCGAGGCCAACTGGAAGAAGGGCTTCGACTACTACGGCCGCTACGACTTCGACCAGGGCGCCGATGACATCCTGCGCGCGATCGGGGCCGCGCGGACCCTCGAAGGGGCGAACGGCAAGGTTGGGCTGACCGGCTACTGCCTGGGCGGCCTGCTGACCTTCCTGGGCGCGGCGCGAGGCCAGCCCGACGCGGCGGTCGCCTACTACCCCGGCGGGGCCGAGCGCTTTGTCGGCGAGGGCGGGCAGGTGAGCTGTCCGCTGCTGATGCATCTGGCCGGCGAGGACGAATATATCGGCCCGGCCGCGCGCGAGACGATCGTCAGCGCGCTGAGCGACCAGCCCAATGTCGAGATCCACGTCTATCCGGGCCGTAACCACGCCTTCGCCCGGCCCGGCGGCGACCACTACGACGAGGCCGACGCCCTGACGGCCAACGGGCGCACCCACGCCTTCTTCCGCACGCACCTGAACGCCTGACACGAGGACATCAGAATGGCTCTCAAGGACTTCACGACCGCCCGGCGCGGCCTTCTAGGCTCGGCCCTGATCACCGCCCTCGCGGCAGGGCTCCCAAGCGTCGCGCGCGCCGCGAGCGGCGCGGTGAACGCGCCCACCCAGTACGTCGACGTCGGCGGCCGAAAGCTGGCCTATCGCAGCGTCGGTTCGGGCCAGCCCATGGTGCTGTGCACCCGCTTCCGGGGCACGATCGACGACTGGGACCCGCTGTTCCTGGACAGCCTGGCCGCCCAGGGCTTCCGAGTCATCACCTTCGACTATTCCGGGCTGGGCCTTTCCACCGGCGAGCCCACCTTGAACCCGTTCGCCTGGGCCAAGGACGCCGGCGACCTGATCGCGGCCCTGCAGCTGAAGTCGGTGGTGCTGCTGGGCTGGTCGCTGGGCGGCGTCGCGGCCCAGGCGGCCTTGTCGATCTTTCCGGACAAGATCAGCCACCTCGTCCTGATCGGTACGGCGCCGCCAGGACCAGCGGTCAAGCTGGCCGAGCCGCTGTTCTACGAGGTCGCGGCCCGCGAGAACGACTTCGAGGACGAGGTGATCCTGTTCTTCGAGCCGAACGCGCCCGCCAGCCGCGCCGCCGCCAAGGCCAGCCATGACCGCATCGCCGCCCGCACGGCCGAGCGCGCGCCGCTCGTACCCTATCGCTGGGCCGCGCTGAACATCGGCGACAAGCCCAAGGCCAATCCGTTCCCGGCCCCGCCGATCCTGGCGATCCTGAAGTCGACGACCATCCCGATCCTGCACATCGGCGGCGACCACGACCTGATCTGTCCGATCGAGAACTGGTACGCGCTGAACGACCAGCTGCCGACCTTGCAAATGTTGACCTATCCCAACGCCGGCCATGGGCCGCAGCACCAGCATCCGGTCTCGAGCGCCGCGCACATCGCCACGTTCGTGAAAGTGAGCGACTAGGCGCGCGAACGCCGCCTGGCGGGCTTCTAAATGTTGGGGATCTCTTCGGAATGGTGGGGGTCCAAGCCATGCTTGGACCCCCATGGTGCCACGACAGGGACTCGAACCCTGGACCTCAGCCTTACCAAGCAATTTCAATGACTTAGACGAATATTCTCATGTAGTTCTATCTATTGTTTTTGTTGCCCTTCTGTCAAGAGGGGCATTGCGGGACGTTCCCACCGTTTCCCGCCAATTGCTTCCCGTCGCTTACCCCTCGCTTACTGATGACAAGAGCTTGGGCCCATGGCCCACTGTTGCTCGCGCGGGCGCTTCCTCCATCGGAGGGGCATAATCATGCGCGGACGCAAGCTCACGCTGCGGCTGGTCGCCGCCCTAACCGCCCACAAGGCGGACTATTTCGTCTGGGATAGCGAGGTCGCCGGCTTTGGCCTGAAGGTCACTCCGACCGGACATAAGACCTACGTGTTGCAGTACCGGCACGAAGGTCGCAGCCGCCGGTACGTCATTGGGCCGAACGGCTCTCCCTGGACCGTCGAGACGGCTCGCGCTGAAGCGCGCCGGCTCCTGGGCCAAGTGGTGACGAATGTCGACGTCCAGACCGAGAAGATCGAGCGCCGGTCCGACCCGACGGTCGCCGAGCTTTGTGATCTCTATCTCGAGTTTGGCCTGGCCACCCGCAAAGCCAGTTCACGGGAGGCCGCGCGCGCGGATTTCGAAAACCACGTCAAGCCTAGGCTCGGAAACCGGAAGGCCACGAGCATCATCCGCGCGGATATCGAAAAGCTTCTCGTCGATATCGCCAACGGGGAGACCGCGCGGACGAACAAGGGGGCCAAGAAGAGAAGCCTGTCACGCGTCCGGGGCGGCAAGGGCGCCGCCAACAGTGTTGTGAGGACCCTTTCGGCGGCATTCGGCTATGGCGTCGCCAACGGTGTTCGAGGCGACAATCCCGCCGCCGGCGTGACCAAGTACACTGAGCGCAAGCTAAACCGGTTTCTGTCGCCGGACGAGCTCGTCAGGCTCGGCGAGGCGCTGCAGGCGGCCGAGGCCGTCGGTGTCGAGAACCCCTATGCCATCGCCGCCATTCGGCTCCTGGTGATGACGGGCTGTCGGCGCAACGAGATCCTGGAGCTTGAGCGCCGGTGCATCGACTACCCCAACCAATGCCTGCGCCTGCTCGACAGTAAGACCGGCGCGAAGGTGGTCCATGTCGGTGGCGCTGTCATGGATCTGCTCCGTGAGATCCCTGCGGTGGAGGGTAACCCCTACGTGTTGCCAGGCCCGGGGCGGGAAGGTCGGCTGGTCAATATCCAAAAGGCGTGGGTGCGGTTGCGAAAGGCCGCGGGCTTGGACGATGTCCGTATTCACGACCTGCGGCATTCGTTCGCCAGCTTCGGCGCAAACGCCGGCGACAGCCTCTTGGTGATCGGCGCGCTGCTCGGGCATCGCAGCGCCAAGTCGACCGAACGCTACGCTCACTTGGCGGCGGGGCCCATTCAAGACGCCGCCCAGCGCATCTCTGGAGAGATCGCCGAACTGTTGGGACGTCCTCCTACGGAGACAGAGGGGGTCACGGATTTCGCAGCGCTGACCAAGGCAGACGTCGAGCCGGTGCGAACCCTCCTCGGCGAAGTGATCAAGGCCAGGTGGCTGGACACTCAAGATGTCTCGGCGCGGCTAGGACTGACCGTGAAGACACTGCAGACATATCGGTGGTTGGGCATAGGGCCGCCCTTCCAGAAGATCGGCAAACGGGTCGTCTATTCTGAAGATCTCGTGGACAGATGGAGAAGCACCCCGGCCGCCAAGGCGCTTGCGACCACAGAATAGTGGACTAACGCTGCTTCTGCGGCATGCGTCGGCAACAGCGAACTACGCCGCGCCGATCAGGCGTTGACAGGCTCGTATGCTATGCGAGCGGGTCGGTGTCATTCATGGTTGCATATCATTGGTACCAATCCGCGGGGGAGAACCGAGCGATTTGAGCAGAACACGCTACGGCGGGCGCTCGTGCCATGGCTCGGCCTTTCTGGCCAAAATACGAATTACGTTCCGTTGAAATAGCTCGCGTAAGTCGGCTTCCGGACAGCGTCGCCTCTCCGTTGCGGTAAGCTACGCTAATGGACCGGCACGAGACCTTCACTTTCGTATGCTTGGCTCACAATGAGGTCGCGACCTTCGTTGATGTTTGCGAATGCTCGGTTGGGGAAGCTCGCCAGCGCGTGAGGCAGCTCTTTTGGGAGCATGCCAGCGCCGCCAAGATAGAAGTTTGGCGCAGTGACGTGATCTGGGAAGTCCTTGATAGACAAGGTGTCCGCGCGATAAGGGGCTCGGAGCCATCGATATCGACGAGCCCTCGGCTAGCCGTCGGGGGGGCGGATCAAGGCTCCTCACCAGACAGCGTATGACGAGCGGGGTCATGGTAAGCATGCATCTTGACCGCACGGCCCGCGCCGCCATCGGAGGTGCGGTTCAACCGCTTGAAAGTTGACATGCTCGTGATTGGACGCCCCCCGGCTTGCGGCCACTAAGCGCTGGCGGGCCGGGAGGCGTCTCGATGCGGATCAGTCGTTAGGCGCAATCAGGTATTTCTCGCCGGTCGCGCGACGCGCATAGGCGGCGATATTCTCCAGATCCATGGCTTGGCTCAGCGACAATGTTTGCTGGTAATGGCTGGCGAAGGTCGTGGTCAGCTCCTCGGAGACCCTCTGGCGAAGCCTGGCCACGGCATCGGAGCCGATCCGCTGGAGGAAGGGTGTCAGAAGCCAGGCGCCAATCGACCAGGCGAATCCGTAGGACCGCGAAAGCTCGGTTGGCCCCATGTCGAGCCCACCATAGATATAGCCTTGCTTGAAGGTGTTTGACCCATAGCGACTATAGTCGGGCATCTGGGCGACCGCGGCCTGCTCCATCGCCGTCAGAATCTGGCCGAGCAGACGACCGCCGCCGATTGCATCGAAGGCAAGGGTCGCGCCGGTTTGAGCGATCGCCGCGGCCAGGTCCGGCAAAAAGGTGTCGGAGGTCGAGTCCACCACATGCTTGGCCCCTTGATCGCGGAGCAAGATGACCTGAGCAGGACTGCGCACCACATTGACCAGCTCGACACCGTCGGCCAGGCAGATCCTGTTGAGCATCTGCCCGAGGTTGGACGCGGCCGCCGTGTGCACGAGGGCGGTGTGGCCCTCCCGACGCATCGTCTCAAGCATGCCAAGGGCGGTCAGAGGATTGACGAACGAGGAGGCTCCGTCCCGGGCGCTGGCACCTGGTGGCAGAACCATCGCGTCATGCGCTTTGAGAGTGCGAAATTGCGCGTACATCGATCCACCGGCGATGGCCACGCGTCGCCCCATCAAGGCCTTGGCGGCATCGGCGTCTCCGGTGGCTACGACGGTTCCGGCGCCTTCGTTGCCGACCGGTAGGCCAACCCCAAGGCGCGCGGCGAGGCTGCCTAGCGCCCGCTCAGGAACCTGCGCCCTCACGACCGGCCCATGAGCGCCAACCTCGACCCGGGCTTCGCTCATGTCCGCTCCCGCAAACAGCAGCGCCAAGTCGGAAGGGTTGATCGGCGCGGCTTCCATTCGCACCAGGATCTCGTCGGACCCTGGCGGCGCGACGGCGATCTTGGCCAGCGAAATCTCCAGCTCACCGTCGAGGGAGACTTTTGACTGAAGTTGCAAGCCGCTGGCGGGGATCTGTTGGCTCATGAAACGTTCCTTGCCTGGCTAGAAGTCAATGTTGGTTGAGCGGTTCGGCGAGCGGCGCGGTGTCGCGGGACGCCGTCGGGTTCCAGGAGGCTCTGAGCTCGCGCTTGAGGACCTTGCCGATCGGCGAGCGAGGAAGCTCATTCACGATGCGATAGGAGGAAGGCCGCTGGGTCTTGTTCAGCCGCTGCGCGACGAACTGAGAAAGGTCCTCAATGCCTATGCGCCGTCCTGGTCGCTCCGTGACGAAGGCCACTGGCGTCTCGCCCCAACGGTCTGACGGAACACCGACCACAGCCACCTCCTGCACGTCGGGATACTGGGCGATGACGGCTTCGAGGTCGCTCGGATAGATGTTGAAGCCGCCGGAGATGATCATGTCCTTCTTGCGCCCGATCAGCTCGAGGAAGCCGTCGTCGTCGAAGCGACCAAGGTCTCCGGTTCGGATGAAGCGCGCGCCGCCGGCGTCAAACCATTCAGCCTCCGCCGTGGCGCCGGGACGGTTGTTATAGCCCGCCATCATCGCCCCTGACCGACCCACCACTTCACCGACCACGCCTGGGCCGACTTCAAGGCCGCTTTCGTCGACCAGACGCACATCGTGCCCGGGCGCTGGACGACCAACGGTGTGGAGTTTGTCAGGATGGAGGTGAGCCGCCAGAACCAGAACCCCGCCACCCTCGGTCATGCCATAGTAGTCCACCAGGCCGCCGGGCCAGCGGCGCAGGACCTCGGCCTTTAGTTCGGCCGGGAACGGCGCAGAGGTCGAAAACTTCGTTCGGAAGCTCGACAGGTCGAACGTGTCGAATCCGGGGTGCTGCAGCAGTCGGCGATATTGAACCGGCACCAGCATCGCGTGGCTCACGCGATGCCGCTGCGCCAGTTCCAGGAACGCTGTCGCCTCGAACTTTCTCATCAGCACGGCGCAGCCGCCCAAGCCCAGGGTCGGCAGGAAGGCGGCCAGGGTGGTGTTGGAATAGAGGGGTGTTGACACCAGACTGACAATCGAAGGGCTGCCGTCGAAAGCGCCCATGCCGCCGATCGCGCTCCAACGCATCTGATGGGTGTGGACGATGCCCTTGGGCGTGCCCGTCGTGCCCGACGAGTAGATGATGTTGAAAACGTCCTCAGGACCGATGTCCACCGGGATGGGCCGCGATCCGGGCGGCGCCAGCCAGTTCTCGAACGACTGATGAGGGGCGGCAGCGTCCAGCCCGACGATCTTGACGTGCGGATCGATCGATCCGGTCAAGCTCGCCGCAACCTCGGCATCCACGAAAAGCAAACGCGCGTCGCAATCGGCGAGCATCAGTCCGATCTGGGCGGCGGTCGAGGAGGTGGCCAGGGGCGAAACGACGACGCCGCACCGGATCGCGCCGACAAACACGGCCGCATAGACCAGTGAATTGGCCGCGCACACGGCGATGCTGCCGCCGGGCTGGACGGTGTCGCGCTGCAGGGACGCGGCGATCCGATCCGCAAGGGCGTCGAGCTCGCGATAGCTGACGCAGGTCTCGCCATCGATAATCGCAAGCGCATCGGGTCGCTCAGCGGCGTGAGCGCCGAGCACTTGGCCGAGCGTCCCGAAGGGGCGCGAAAGGATTTCGGTCACGCTGGTCATCAGCTGTCTCCCGCAGATCTTAGAATTGCAGCTCGCGGTCCAATCGAAGGCTCGCGCGCCAGAAGAGGAAGGCCGGGATCAACCCAAAGAAGGATGCGGCCAGCAAAACGACGCGTACGCTGTTGACGCCAAACGCCGGGGTCAGGAGGTCGGAGAGCGCGCCGAAGGCCAGGGGGCCTAACCCCAGGCCAATGAGGTTCTGGCCCACGGAAATCACCGCCACGGCCATTGCCCGACGATGCGGTGGGATCACGCCTTGCACGACGGCGAACGCGGGACCGTACGACAGGCTGTTGAAGACCGCTGGCGCGCAGATCAGCAGCATCGAGATCCGCCAGTCGGCGACAGAGTAGCCGCCCAGCAGAAAGGGCCAGGCCAGGCTAAGTCCGACAATAGGCGCGGTCAGAATATGGCGGGCGGACAGGCGGCCGAAGCGCTCGGCCAAGGCGCCGCCTAGCCAGGTTCCAAAAACGCCCGCCAGCCCGCTGCTGAGCCCGAGCCACAGGCCGACCTGGCCAGCCGACAGGTGATGGCTGCGCATGTAGAACGCGGCCGTCCACACGCCCTTGCCGTAGCCCAAGAACGAAACGACCGTCGCGGCCGCCAGAAGCAAAACGAAGGCCGGGGACGCCAGCAGCAGGCCAAGGGTCATCTTCAATGGCTCGGCGGCGGGCGCGGCCTGAACCGATTGGACGCCGGTTCGGCGTGGATCCTTGACGGTCAGCACCAGCAGCAAGGCCACCAGCACACCCGGCGCGCCAAGTGTGAGGAAGGTCGCGCGCCAGCCGATCTTGTCGGCCAGGAAACCCCCAAGAACAAGGCCCAGCAAGGATCCGATCGGTATGCCCATGCCGTAGATCGCCAGGGCAGAGGATCGCTTGGCCGGCTCGACCATTTCCCCAATCAGGGCGTGGGCGGCGGGCGTGCCGCCAGCCTCGCCTATGCCGACGCCGACGCGAGCCAGCAGCAACTGGATGAAGCTATTGGCCAGGCCGCAGAGCGCTGTCATCAGAGACCAAGCCCCAACGCACAGGGCGATGAGGCCGACGCGATTGGTCCGCGGATGGTCGGCCAACCGCGCCAGAGGCAGGCCCAGAAGGGTGTAGAGCAGGGCGAAGGCCAGGCCCGCCATCAGCCCCACCTGAGTGTCGTTGAGACCAAGGTCCTTTTTGATCCCTTCGGCCAGAATGACGATGACCTGACGATCCAGGAAGCTCAGGACGTAGACGACGAGCAGCACCGCCAAGGCGTAGCGCGCGCTCTTGAAGCGGTTGTCGGCGGTGGGGTTCTGGCTCACGGGGTCACCTGGTGTGCGGGAAAGGCGCGGAGGGCGTCGAGGCGACGCCCTCCGCAGGTGCGCGGGTAGGGAGTCCGCGAAGGCGTCAGCGTCAGAAGCGCAGATCCACGCTTAGCCCGACCCGCCGAACGGAATCGGGGCTGAAGTACTGGACGTATCCGCCGGGGTTTAGGGCCGTCACCGGAGTCGGGCTGATCTGGGCGGCCCAACGCTTGTCCAGAAGGTTGCTGCCATAGAGCGAGACCGCCCACCGCTGGTCGTCAGCGGCGACGCCGATGCGGCCGCCGAGCAAGCCATAGGCCTTCTGGATCGTGCCTGGATCACCGTTGACCGAGTAGTTGGTGTCGTCCTGCCAATTCCAGTTCAGGCGAACCAGGCCATGGGTCTCGACAGTGAGGGCGTGCTGGTAGTTCACGCCTGCGCCCAGCACCCATTTGGGGACGCCGGCCAGGGGCAGGCCCTTGGCGTTGAAGAAACCGTCCAGCGAATTGGGACTGGCGGGCGGGGCCGTACAGGGGCCGCCCGCCGCCACCTTCGGCTGGCCGAAGTAACACTGGACGCCGTTGAAGTCCTTGTAGACCGCATCGGTGTAGGCGCCCCCGAAGGTCAGGGCGAGGTCCTTGACCGGTTGGGCGACGAGGTTGAACTCGACACCCTTGGTGCGGATGGAGCCGGCGTTGGTGATGCGTGTGGTGTAGGTCGGGCTGGAAAGATCAGCGACCTGCGCCTGGAAATCCCGCACCTTGGTCCAGTAGGCCGCCAGGTTGAACTGCAGGCGGCGATTCAGGAAGGTCGACTTGAAGCCGGCTTCATAGCTCGTGGGAATTTCCGGCTGCACGCGCTGGTCGCCGGTGATCGTCGTCGCCGAGAGGCCGCTGAAACCGGGGCCCTTATAGCCGCGCGAAACGGTGGCGTAGCCCATCAGGTCCGGCGAGAGGGTGTAACGCAAACCCGTTCGCCACGAGACGTTTTCGTTGGACTGCGCCTGAGTGAAGGTCAGCGGCACCGAGCCCGGGATCAGGGGGCGCCCCGGCGTCAAAACCCGCTGGTAGTCGAGCGTGAGCTCATCCTTTGTCCAACGACCGCCGACGATCCAGTCCAGGCTCGGCGTCAGGTGGACAGAGCCCTGGCCAAACACCGCATAGCTGTCCGAGGCGATCTGGTTGAAGGTCGTGGTCTGAAACGTGGTGCCGGCTGGCTGGCTGGGTACTGTGCGGATTGGGACGCCGTTGGACGCAGGCACGATCCAGGTGAGCTCGCCGGCCTGGGTGATCTCGGAGTCGGCGTCGCTGTGGAAGAAGTAGAGGCCGGCGACATAGTCGAACCGTTCACCGATCGGCGAGGTCAGCCGAAGCTCCTGAGTGGCCCATTCGGTTTTTCCGCCGCCGCCGTTGGAGTCGATATAGCTGACCGTCGTCAGGTCGCCGTCATAGGCGCCGCGACGCTTCGACTGGCGATAGGCGCTGATCGAGGTCAGCGTATGGTCTCCGAGTGCGTAGTCGACCTGCAATACGGCGCCTTGGGCGCTGCTATGGGCGAAGGATGCGCCGTTGGCGGCGACGTCGAGGTTCTTGGGTCCCGCCACCACGCCGTATTGGCGATTGATCACGTCAGGCGCGTAGCCGGGGGTCGTCTTGCGCCAGGTGGACGAGCAACAAAAGGCGTCGTTCTGGGTTTTGTCAGCCGAGAAATAGATCTTCAGCTTATCCGACGGCTCCCACAGAAGCTTCAGAGCGCCGCCGGTGACGTCTTGGGGGTCTGTGCCCGTGCCCCCGAGCGCGACATTTCGCACAAGTGCGTCGCGCTCGGAGCGGTTGACCACGAACCTCAAGGCGGCATGGGATCCCAACGGCATGTTGCCAACGATCTCAAGCGCGCGCTCGCCCTTGTCGCCGAAGCGACCTTGGGTGCGCACCGAAGTCTCGTCGAGCACCGGCCGGCGCGTCACATAATGCACAAGACCGGCCGAGGCGTTCTTGCCAAACAGCATGCCCTGGGGACCGCGCAGGATTTCCACCCGCTCGACGTCGCTCAGGGTCGCCAGGCTCGACGGATCGGCCAGGACAACGCCGTCCACCACCGTGGAGATGCTCTGTTCGACCCCGGCCGAGAAGCTGCTGGTCCCCAGGCCTCGGATGAGGAAGCTCGACGCCGCGCTGGACAGGGATTGTTTGAAGCGGACGCTGGGATCGATCAGCTGCAGTTGCTGGGGCTGGGTAATGTTCAAGGCCGTAAGGGTGTCGCCACGAACCGCGGTGATGGCCACGGGAACGGACTGAACGTTCTCGGCGCGCTTTTGCGCTGTTACGACGACCTCATCGACGACAGGCGCCGCGGTCTGGGCGTGGGCTTGCGCGGCCACGATCAAGGGCGCGCCCGCAGCGCAAGCGGCAAGGCGACGAGCAAGGCCGTTGGCGCGTGAAATCTCACCTTTGAAAATCATGATTATTGCCTCCCTTTTCGCCGGCTGAGCCGGTCGTCTTTGTTCGGTGTCGACGCCCTGGACGGGACGTCACGGACACATTGGCAATTCAAGCAAACGTTTGTTTGATTAGGCGGCAGCGCTTTGTCGCGACGAGACGCCGGCCCACCACCGGGTGACATTCAGACAGTCGTCTGGAATCGGCACGCCGATGTGGCGCCCGAAATCGACCGTGCTGAGCGCGACGATATCGGCCATCGAATAATCTCCGGCGATGAAGGCGCGATCGCCCAACTCGGCGTCTAACCAGCGATAGGCTCGCTCCGAGTGGGCCCGGTTGGACTCGCCAAATTCCGTATACTGATGGTGGAGCGCGGCGGTGTACGGGTGGGTGTGCCGCCAGATCTGAGCGATCGGCATCATCACCTGGAACTCGATGCGTCGAATCCACATATCGACTCCGGCGCGCGCGCGCGCCTCGGCGCCGAACAGCTTCGGACCGGGAAGAACCTCATCGAGGTAGCGGCAGATGCTGACGCTTTCGCAAAGGTGCGACCCGTCGTCCAACTCCAGGACCGGCACTTGGCCTAGGGAGTTGATTTGCAGGAACGCCGGCGCCTTGTGGGCGCGCTCACGCAGGGCGAGCGGCACTTCTTCGATGTGCGCACCCTTTTCCGCCAGGAACATTCTGACGCGCCTGGGATTGGGCGCCGGATTCTCAGCCCCGTATAGCTTCACGTCTCCCCCTTCCGCGGCTCTTTGGCCGCTAGCTTGAGTGACGGACAGGCTGTCAGCCACTAAGTGACAGTACTGTCACTTAGTGGGCATGGCAAGCTTCAGGTGGCTGCGCTTCCGTAGCGACGCGCCAAGGCCTCCGCGCCCGCGACAATGGCGGTCGCGACGTCATCAATAAGCTGATCGTCATTGCCGCCTTCCAGACGCGCAGCGAGAAGGCCCGCCGTGCCGGCCACCATCAACCAAGCGAAGTTCTTGGCCGCCGCCGCAGGAAGGCCATAGACGCGCTGCAGTCCGCCGGCCCAGGCCGCCGCATTCGTGCTCTGGATCGCCCGGGCCTTTTCCGCCAGACCGCCACTGTCGCTAGATAGGCGAAAGAACAGCTCCCCTCGCTCGTCAGCTCTCTGAAACCAGACGCGCAGCGCGCCTTTGATGCGGTCCTCGAAAGAGGCGTCCGATTTGAGCGAGGCTTCCCAGCGCTGGACGTAGTACGCGTGCTCTCGGTCAAACAGGGCGCTCAACAGGTCGTTGCGATCGGAAAAATAGCGGTATGCGAGCGCTCTGGCGACGCCGGTCCGTTCGGCCACGCCGTCCATAGTCACGGCGGCCACGCCTTCCGCCACGACGATCTCGGCGGCCGCGTCCATGAAGCGCTCGCGTCGCTCGAAGCCCTTGATCCTGTGTTTGACTGGTTCGTTCACTTCGATGTCCCGCAGGCGTCGCCCAAGATGACGCCCCGTCTTCATATCCAGAGAACGGGCTGGCCAGGCAAGACGGTTGCCGACGCGCAGGTCAACAGGGGGGGCATGCCTCCCTCGGCGTCTCGACTCCATGGCGTTGCCTTTGGCGGGGGCCCTCATGCCAGCGAGGCTTGCGAAAGGCGCAATTGACAGTGTCGCGGAGAACCGATCATTTATT
Organism: Caulobacter sp. ALps2; assembly: GCF_058681635.1. Taxonomy (NCBI): domain Bacteria; kingdom Pseudomonadati; phylum Pseudomonadota; class Alphaproteobacteria; order Caulobacterales; family Caulobacteraceae; genus Caulobacter; species Caulobacter sp. ALps2. Next base: position 36,340 of record NZ_CM178743.1, on the reverse strand, counting down.
CTCCAAACGGAGAAGAAAATTGGAGGATCTCGTGGCGGAACAGACGAACAATTGCGGTGAGACGCTTCTTTCGGCGTTGCAGACGATCGTCGCGCGAGACCCGACGGCGCCCTTCCTGATCGAAGGGGAGACGGACCGCATCTGGTCGCGTAGCCGGTTTGTCGAGGACGCCGAGCGCTTGGCGGGAGGGCTCGCGGACCTTGGCCCGCTTCGCGCTGTCGGCCTGTTGATGAGCAACCGCCCAGAATACTTCATGATCGACATCGCCGCTTTGATGGTGGGCGCAACGCCGGTGTCGCTCTATCCGACGGCCTCCGCCGAGCAGCTGAACGCCTTGGTCAGTCACGCCGACATTGACGTCCTGTTTGTCGAAGCCTCCAAACTATCCGTCGTCCTGGCGGCGATTGAAAACACGGCTAGGCCACCTACGATCGTGGTTCTGGACGGGGCGTGGGCGCCCCTGGTCGTGGCGACGGACGCCGCCCTCGTCGGCTTCGACGCCCTGGCCTGCGGGGCGGTCGAACCGATCAGCCTGGCAGATGCGGTCTCGCGCACCAGGCCCGACGACTTGGCCACCATCGTCTACACCTCCGGTTCCACGGGAGAACCCAAGGGGGTTTGCCTCACTCACGCAAATCTCTTGGCGGGGGCGGTCGACATTGGCGCGCGCGCTGGCGTAGCCGACGGCGACGCCATCATCTCATGGCTGCCCCATGCCCACGTCGCCGAGCGCACGTGCCACTACGCCTGCGCGCTGCTATTTGGCCTGACGGTCACGACCTGCGCGGACGCCCAAGACCTTCCGCGGCTGCTCGCTTCGGTCGAACCCCATTGGTTTGGAGCGTTTCCACGCTTGTGGGAGAAGCTCAAGCTGAGGGCCGAGGCGGATCTTATCCATCGACACGGTCGTGAGACCGTGGCCGCCGCGCTCGAACGGGCCCGCGAGTATCTCAAAGCAGCCACCACCGGCGAAACCCGGACGGCAGAGTTCGAAACCGCCGACGCGCAGATTTTCGCCCCCCTGCGCCAGCGGCTCGGCTTCGCGCGCGCCAAGACGCTCAATACTGGCTCTGCGCCAACACCGCCAGCAGTGCGAGAGTTCTTCGCCTGCCTGGGCGTTTCGATCGGCGACATCTACGGCGCCAGCGAGACCTCGACGGCCGGAACCATGGCCGCGCGGGGAACGGGCTTGCAAGCCGGGGCTGGCACGCCGCTGCCGGGCATGGAGATCCGCATCGATCCAGACGGGGAAATTCTCCTGCGGGGCGCGGCCGTCATGTCGGGATACCACAAGGCGCCGGAGGCGACAGCGGAGGTCCTGTCTCCCGAGGGTTGGTACCGTACGGGCGACATCGGCACGATCGATGCCTCTGGGGAACTGTGGATTACCGGGCGCAAGAAGGAACTGATCATCGGCCTGGGCGGACACAACATGTCGCCAGCCTATATCGAGTCCGTCCTGAAGGGAGAGGGCGGCCTCATCGCGCAGGTTTGCGTGATCGGCGATGGCCGCCCGTTCAACACCGCTCTCGTGGCGCTCGATCCCGATCTCGTGCGGGCCCACATAGATCGCGGCGCGGGCCCTGATCTCGCTGAGGTCGCGGGAGCCTCTTGGCTCGGATCGCATGTCGCCGAAAGACTGGGTGCAGCGAACACGCGCTTGGCCCGGGTCGAGCAGATCAAACGTTTCGCGGTCGTGCCAGAAGCGTGGCTGCCGGGCAGTGCGGTGCTCACCCCGACGCTGAAGCTGCGCCGAACAGCCATCGGCGAGCTCTACGCCAATTTGATTGAGCGCCTCTACGCTCCGGCATTGGAAGCCGGGTGTCTGGAGCCGGTGGCCCCTGGGCCCTGACCCAGGACGCAACGCGCTCTCGCTCCAAAGTTTCTCCAGGGAGAAATCAACAGGGGCTGGCAGCCAAGGTCACTGTCCGTCTGCCGGCGTGGCTGAGGGACACGTCCTGCTGCCCAGATGGGCGCTCAGGCCCACGAACGATGCCCGGCGCCTGGTCATTTCCTACCGTGATCGCCTGTTAGCTTGCCGACTAACGTGCAGTTGCCCTTTCCGACTGCTATGGTCAGGCCAATTCGCGTCCCCCCTCTGTTCTGGGAGACACCGAAGCGTCGCACCATCCTGGCTCTCGCCGCCCGCTGTGGATTCTTTGTCTATGTCCGACCTGGCTTTCGGACCGTTCGTCATCGCCGCCGATGGCCAGGCCCTCTATCGTGACGGTCGGGCCGTGCGCTTGGGACCCCGGCCGCGCCGAATCTTGAGGCTCCTGGCCGAGCGTGCCGGAACCACGGTGGCCAAGCGCGACATACTGGAAATCGTCTGGCCCGACGCCGATGTCGTCGAATCCAATCTCACAGTCCACATCACGGCCCTTCGCCAGGCCTTGGGGGACCCGAGCGCCGACCCGCGCTACATCGTCAATGTTCCCGGTCGCGGCTATCGCCTGATCGCCGACGTCGAGACGCGCGCCGAGCGGTCCGTGCCGACGGCCGAGTTGACCTGGGCGCGGCAGAATCTACCGGCGCGGCTGACGCGAGTGGTCGGTCGTGGGGAAGACTTGTCCCGCATCGACGCCCGGCTCGAGGCAGGCCGTTTCCTGACCATCACCGGGCCCGCCGGGGTGGGCAAGACCACGGCGGCGCTTTCCGTGGCTCAGTCAAACCTCGGCCGGTTCGCCGACGGGGTATGGTTCGTGGACCTAGCCCCACTGACGGATGGAGAGCATGTGGCCTCCACGATCGCCGCGGCCCTCCGGCTTGAGCTACCCCCGGGGGAGCCCGTCGATGCGCTCGTCTCGGTCCTGGGAGATCGAAGCGCCCTGGTCGTCGTAGACAACTGCGAGCACGTTATCGATACCGTCGCTTCGGTGGTTGGGGCGATCGCAAACGCTTGCCCGACCGTCAAGGTGCTGGCCACCAGCCGTGAACCCCTCAACGTTCCGGGCGAGGTCGTCTATCGTCTTCCACCCCTGGCGACGCCGCCGACAACCTCTGACGATGACGTCGATGCTGTCCTGTCCTATCCTGCCGTCCAACTGCTGGCCGAGCGGGCGGCCGCCACCAGCACCGCTTTTGAGATCACCACGAGCAACGCGCCTCTGGCCGCCGCGATCTGCCGGCGTCTCGACGGCGTTCCGCTAGCGATCGAGTTCGCCGCGGCGCTCGTCGAGACGTTCGGCCTGGCCCAGATCGCCGAGCGGCTGGACGAACACCTACGGCTGCTGCGCGCCGACCGACGCGGCGGCGCGGCCCGGCACAGAACGCTGGACGCGGCCCTGGAATGGAGTTTCCAGCTGCTCTCCGATGACGAGCGCGTGGTGCTTCGGCGCCTGGCGATCTTCGCGGGCGGGTTCACGCTGGAAGCGGCTGAGGCGATCCTACCCGACCCCGGTTCGAACATCGAAGTCGGGGAAGTCCTCGCCAGCCTCACCCTGAAATCCCTCATCCACGCTGACGTGAGCGAAGGCGAGCTGCGCTTCCGCGTCCTGGAAACCACCAGGGCTTTCGGGTTGCTTCGGCTGGAGGCGGCAGGCGAGCGCACCCTCCTGGCAGATCGCCATGCGCATTATTTCAGGGACTTCCTCCGGCGCGCGCGGGCCAAGGTCGACCATGAGCCCATCGCCGCCCACGGCGTGGAGATCGGCAATGTGCGGGCGGCGCTTCGATACGCCCTCGGCGCCGACGGTGATCTTGACCTTGCGCTCGGCCTCGCTGCCGGGGCCTTGCCTCTGTGGCTTGGCCTTTCGCTTCTGGCCGAATGCCATACTCGTCTTGAAGAGATCATGCCCAGGCTGTCGGCCGAGCAGAAGGCCTCGGTCGAAGGGTGGGACCTGGCCGTGGCAATACGGACTGCGGCGATGTTCACCAAGGGCGCTCCCCGCAGCGCCAAGGCGGCGTGGGCCAGGGCGCCGGAGGCGGCGGGCCTGATCGTCAACTCAGTGACGCCAACGGCCGACCTCCTGACCAATTGGACCTGGAACATTCGCCTGCCGAACTATGCGGAAATGTCACGCTTGGCCGGCGCGCATGCCGCATACGCCCAGTCCACGGGCCTCGCGCACGATGCGATCATGTCGGCCTGGGTGAGGGGTCTCAGCGCCCATCACCTGGGTGAGATGGCCGTGGCCCACGCCCACCTTTCGCGCTTTCTCGCAATCGAGACGATCGAGGATCGCCGTGTCTTCGTCAGCCATACGGGCTTTGATCGCACGCCAGGCGCTCGTGGAATGCTCGGCGCCACCCTGTGTCAGATGGGGCGTGTACGCGAGGGACTCGGCGAAATCGAAGCGGCCGAGGCCATGGGCCGACAAACCCAAAAGGCCCTGCCCATGGCCGAGGCGCTCATGTACGTGGGGGCCGCGCGGTTGATCGCTCGCGAGGATCCCAGACGGATCGCGACGGTCCTGCGGGAAATCCTCGCCGTCGCCAAGACCAACCGGTTGGACAGCCACTACGGCGTGGCCATTGGCCTTCTGGGCGTTTGCCAATCTCGCACCGGCGATCTCGAGGACGCCGAGGCGCGTCTGGCGGAGGCCCATTCGGTGCTGGCGGAAAGTCACTACGGCCCATTCGTGCCTTGGTTCACCGGGGTCATGGCGCTTTGCATGTCGCGGTTGGGACGGCAAGACGAAGCGCTTTTTGCGCTCGATCGTTTCCGGGAGTCCGACATCAACGGCCCGGCCTGGTGCACGCCCGAAATGCTGCGTTGTGAGGCCCTTGTGCATCGGGCGGGCGGAGACGAGAGCGCCGCGCGCGCGACCCTGGACACCGCGATCGCGTTGGCCGAGCGACAGGGCAGCCTGGCCTGGCTCGCCGGCTTGAGGCTGGCTCGCGCCTCGGAAGACGGCGCGCCGTCGCGGCTTGCCCTCGAGGACCTTGCCGCTACGCTTCGACGTCTTGAAGGCGGCCGCCTTGTCGACCTGGCGACCCTTAATCACGGCAAGCCAGGATCGGCGCGCGACGTGGCCTGAGGATCCAGGCTCTCCAAGAGAGCCCGGGCGGCGCGGACGTCGCGTGTCGCCGCGCCTTCTGAGAGACGCCCGAGCGCCGCTCGCAGGGGACGAAGGGCTTCGTCGCGCCGTCCCTGCGCCGCGCGTAGACGCGCCAAGCTGCAGGCTGCGCGTAACTCGAAGGCCAAGGCGTCGCCATCGCGGGCGGCCGCCAGGGCGTTGAGGTAGAGCTTCTCGGCGTCCTCGGGCGCGGCGTCTTGGCGTCTCGCTCCACTGAGGCGAAGCATTTCTGGAGCGCACCAGCCTGTTACGCCGGCCAGGGCGCGCGCGTCGAGCCGGTCGTCGAACCAGCGTGGATCAAGGCTCGCCAGCTGCTCCTGCTGGAAGAGCGTCGTCGGGCCCACGGCTGGAGGCGGCTGGTCGGTCGCCAGGAGTGTCGCGTAGTGTTCGCCCAGGACCAGCCAGCGTCCGAGGTCGTGTCGCCGCGCGCCGGCCAGGAGTCGGTCGACATAGGACCACGCCAGATCTTGGTCGCCTCGCCAAAGCGCGACTGGGCAAGCGGCAAGGGCGAGGGCTTGGACTTCGGCGAGGGCGCCGGCCGTCGCAGCGAGTACGCGACAGGCTTCGACGGTTTCGGCCGCTTGGTCGGCGAAGCCCTCGATCCACTGGGTGCGCGCCAGGATCGCCCGCATCGACACCTGCGGATCGACCACGGCCCGGTTGTAGACGAGGGGGATGGTGCGGCCCTTGTGTGCGAGCACCCGCCGCGCATCAGATCGGGCAAGGCCGAAGTCGCCGGCGAAATGCGCTGCTTGGGCGCGGACCCGATGGGCCAGCAGGATGGCCAGCGGGTCTTCGGTTCGAGCGGCGCTGGCCATCAGCTCTGCTGCATAGCCCAAAGCCGCCTCGTAGGCGCCATGCTCAATATGGGCGACGACCTTGGTCTGGAGCGGTTCGATGCGATAGCGGTTGGCCCCGAGCCGATCGGCGAGCTCCATCGCGCGCGCAAACGAGACGTCGGCCGCCGGCGCCTCCTTGCCGGTGTTGAGACTGAAGATGCTCAGCCCGACGTTCAAGCGCAGTTCGACAAGCGGGTCTGGATCGACGATACTGTTCAGCCGCTGAGCAGCGCGTTCGGCGCGTCCGCGGAATTCGTCCACCAGGGAAAGCTGAAAGGCGAAAGGCAGCGTAGCGGCGCTGAGGCGGATGCCGGCTTCCAGATCGTGCCCCTCGTCCAGGGCCCAGTCGAGCACGGCCCGGACGTCGTCGATGCGATAGGCGTATCGTTCACGCCAGCGATCGGGCGGCAAGATGCTCCAGTCGCTCTCGGCCGTCTCCATGACCTCAGCCAGATGCGTCGCCTGCGCGCGCATGACCGCACTCCATTCGCCGCAGGCGCGCAGCTTGTCGGCGGCATAGTCACGTGTCGCCTCCAACAGGCGATAGCGCCCCCCGCGCGACGGTCCCGGCAACAGCAGCGACTTTGCCACCAGGCCCACCAGATCGCTTGGAAAGTGGCTGTCGAAACCGTCCACGGAGGCGGCGGTCATCGCCGCTTCAACCGGAAACCAGCCTCTGAACACCCCGAGGCGCCGAAACAGAACCTGCTCGGTTGGACTTAGAAGGTCATAGCTCCAGTCCAAAGTCGCCTCCAGGGATCTTTGGTGAGGGAGCGCGCCGCGGCGCCCGCCGAGCAGGCCGCCAAAACGTCGCTCGAACTGCTCGGCGAAGGCCGAAACCCCGAAGATTGCTGCGCGCGCCGCCGCCAGCTCGATGGCGAAAGGCACACCATCAAGTCGACGGCAAACTTCCGCGATCAATCCCACCTCCGATTCCGACGGCTGCTCGCTCGCCCCGGCTTCGCCCATGCGCAGCGCAAAAAGCACCATCGCTGGAAAAGCTAGCTGGACAGCGGCGCCCAGGCCTTCCTCTCGCGGCGGGACGGCGAGGGGACCGAGGTGAAAGAGGCGCTCGCCTTCCAGGCGCAGAGGTTGCCGGCTCGTGGCCAGGACCACCAGGCCGGGACAACGGGCGAGCAGAAGGTCGCAAACTTCGGCGCAGGCTTCGACGAGATGTTCGCAATTGTCGATCACCAGCAGGACAGGCTCGCTCCCGACGTGGGCGGCGATCGCGTCCAGGCTTGGGGCGGGATCCAGTCCTAGGCGCGTTCCGATCGTCGTCGCCAGCTGCGCGGGCTCCGCCAGCGGGCCAAGATCGACCCAGCAGACGGACTTGGTGCAACTGGGCGCGGTCACCACCGACCGGGTCAGGCTGCTCTTGCCCATTCCGCCGGCGCCGACGACCGTCACGAGACGCTCGGCGGCGATCAGTTTCGTCAGACGCAGGTGCTCGTCTGCGCGACCGATCAGCCGCGCGATCCCGGCCTCAAGGACCGGTCCGGTCGAGGTCACCGGCTCGGGCCGGTCTTCGAAGACGTCCTGGGCGAAGCGGTAACCCTTTCCCGCCTCGTGCTCCACATAGGCTTCGCCCAGAGCCTTGCGTAGGCCGACGACGGTCACCGCGACGTTGGACGCCTCGACGACGATGTCGGGCCAGACCCGCGCCAGAATCGCTTCCCGGGTGAAAAATTGGCCTGGAGCTTCGAGCAACAGGGTTAGGATCGCCCCGGCCCGGCTGCCCAATTTGATCCGAACGCCATTCTCGTAGAGCTGATTGCCCGCCTCGGCATAGCGAAACGGGCCAAACCGATGGGCGCGCGCCTTCGGAAGGGTTTCGTCTTCGCTTTGCTGGAGGTCCGAGCCGTCTCGCATTCCGGCCGCCGATTGAATTGAGCTCATTTTTCATAGCGCCTCCACTGGGCCGGGGTCGCAAGTAAGCTGAGCGTTAGCTCGAAGGCAGGCGCTCCCGCGCGGTTCTCGCAGACCCCGATCCCGCTGACCGTAAGTCCCAGCGCTTACGTTTGACGGCCGGCGAAAAGTGCTAGTGGCTGGCCTTTACACCCCTACCGGCGCGGCCATGACGCGCCCGTCGGTCTGGTCGAGGATCGCGGGTGAGCGACGAGCACAGCGAACATTTCGGCGAAGCGGCCCTGACCTTCGGCGCCTTCCGCCTCTTTCGCTCGCGCCGCATCCTGGCCGAGGGCGACGTGCAGGTTCGGCTGAGCGATCGGGCGCTGGACATCCTGATCGCCCTCGTCGAGCGCGCCGGAGAGGTGGTGACCAAACGCGAGCTCATGGCCCTGGCCTGGCCTGACACCTTCGTCGACGAAAGCAACCTCAGGGTCCACGTCGCGGCTTTGCGCCGGCTGCTGGGCGAGGGGCGGGCGGGCGAACGCTACATCTTGAACAATCCTGGACGTGGCTACGTGTTCGTCGGCCAAGTTCAGCGCGCGCCGGGCGGGGCCGCACCCGTCCTCCCGGCGCGTCCGCATCCAGGCTTGCCGCCGAGGCAGGGGCGGTTGATCGGCCGTGAAGCCGTGCTCGACGATCTGGCCGTGCAGACGGCTGTTCGCCGCTTCGTGACCATCACCGGCCCAGGTGGCGTCGGTAAAAGCTCCCTGGCGGCCGCCCTGGTTGAGCGGCTCGTCCAAACGATGAATGCGCGCCCAGTCTTCGTTGAGTTGGCTGCTGTCCGCGATGCGACGCTGCTGGCTGCGACCCTGGCCACGTCGATGGGGGTGTCGGCGCATACCGGCGACCCGCTCTCCAGCTTGGCGACGTTCGTTGGGGAACGGGACTTCGTGCTCGTCCTGGACAACTGCGAGCACCTGTTGATGGCGGTGGCCACCCTGTCAGAGCGCCTTCTGCGCTCGGCGCCGGGGCTGCGTATCCTTGCCACCAGCCGCGAGCCGGTTCGAGGCGACGGGGAATGGGTCTACCGGTTAGCGGCCCTGGAGGCGCCGCCGCCGTCCAACGCTCCAGATCCGCGCGGGATGCTCGACTATCCGGCGGTCCAGCTCTTTCTTGAACGCGCGGCGGCAAGCGTCGAAAGCTTGGTTCCGACCGACGAGGATCTGCTGGCCGCCGCCGAGGTTTGCCGAAGGCTCGATGGCTTGCCCCTGGCTATCGAGCTGGCCGCCGCCCGAGTGGACATTTTCAGCATACCGGGCCTGCTCAAGGCGCTGGATGAGCGCATGATGCTCATGGCTCAGGGGCGCAGGACCGCCGATCCGCGTCAGCAGTCGCTCCAGGCGACAATGGATTGGAGCCACAGTCTCCTGTCGCCGCGCGAGTGCGTTGTTCTTCGCCGCCTGTCGATTTTCCGGGGGCCATTTCTCCTGCAGTCGGCGGCGGCGGTGGTCGGCGAGCCTGGCTTGGCGCCGAACGCGGTGCTCGAAGACGTCATGGCGCTGACCATGAAATCCCTTATCGTCGCCGACCCCAGCGGTCCGTCGATCCTCTACCGCCTCCTCCACATGACCCGGGCCTATGCCGAGGAACGCCTGGCCGAGGCGGGAGAAACTGAAATCCTGGCGCGGCGCCACGCCGCCCATTTCAACGGCTTGCTCAACGAGGCCCAAGAGCGCTGGGATACCTTGGGACGGGCCGACTGGCTGGCTGAGTACGGCCATACCGTCGAGGACGTGCGCGGCGCGCTGGAGTGGGCTTTTGGTCCACGTGGCGATGTGGCCCTAGGGGCCGCGCTCACCGCCACCTCCTTCCCATTCGGATATCAGTTGTCGCTGATCGACGAATACAAGCGCCGGATCCAGGTGGCGCTCGAGGAATTGGCCAAGGTCAGTCCGGCCCATCTGGTTTCCGAGATCCGGCTGACGGCGGCGCTTTGCTCGCTAAACCTCAATACGGTTACCGATCCGGTCGAGCTTAAGGCCACGTTCGATCGCGTGACCGCGCTCTGCCTCCGCATCGATGATCCGCGGCATAAGGTGGAGCCTCTCTTGAAGGAAGGGCTCTATCTCCTGGAGCAGGGCGACTACGCTGCGGCGGTCGCGCGATCGGATCACGTCTCGGAGATTGTACGGCGAGCCGATGACCCGCTCGCCATCCTGCTGGCCGATCGAACCGGCGCCCAGATCCACCATCACGCCGGCGACCAGGTGCGCGCGCGCCAGCTCGCCGAACGCGTCCTGAGGCACCCGGCCAAAGGGATCCCGATGAGTTACGCCCAGACAGCGGTCGACCGGCGGATTTCCATGCGCATCATCCTCGCGCGGATTCTCTGGCTCGAGGGCAAGGCGGCGGAGGCGGCGACCCTCGCGCAGGAAGCCTTGCAATTGGCCGAACAGGACGGCCCCTTTGCCATTTCCCAGGCCCTGGCGCTCGGCGCCTGCCCGATCAGTTTCTGGAACGGCGACTTTTCCGCCGCTGAGGTGCAGGTCGAACAGTTGCTGGACTACACGCGCCGGCACGCACTGGATCGCTGGCGGCGGCTGGGCGAGGCGTATGCTGCAGTGTTGGCCGGACGACTTGGGCGCCTTGCCGCCTTCGAACCGGAGCCTGCGGGCCTGATGCAGCATGAACTCCTGGTGACGATCGAGCCCTCGCTGGTGACCGACGAGCTGGTCGCCCGTGCGCAGGCCGGCAGGAGTGGATGGTGCGGTCCGGAAATCCTCCGGGCCGACGGCGCCAGACAAGCGCTTTGCGGCGACCTTGACCTGGCGCAGGCCCGTTTCGAAGCGGCGGGCGCGGCGGCGCGGGCCATGGAGGCCGTGGGATGGGCGCGGCGGGCGGCCGACAGCTTGGCCGAACTCGCATCAAGGTCGTCCCCGCCTAGCGACGCAGGGAGAGCGTGAACCAGATCGTCCTCGGGCGAGCGGTGGTGACAACACGCGCGAGATTGGCGTCGAGGCTCTTGCCCGCGACGGGGGCGTAGGCATCGAGAAGGTTTTCGACATCCAGGGCGGCGCGCCAGCCATGCTCGGTCTCGTAGGCGACATGGGCGTCGGCGACGCCATAGGCCTTCAGGCGGAAATAGGCCGGATTGCGTGGAGAGGTCAGGACGCCGCGACCCGATTGCCCGTGGGCGTCCAGGCGCATGTCCAGCCGTCCCGTCGCCGAAAGCGCGCGGCGGTAGGCCACGCCTCCGCGCCAGGTCCAGTCGGGGACATTCGCCAGCTTGTCGCCCGCCATAAGCTGGAGCGCCGGGTCGGTTTGCCGGGGCTGCGGGCCAACGAGGTGCGCGTCGTTGTAGGTCAAGCCGAAGTCCGCGGTCCAATCTGGCGTCAGCGCGAGTTCCGCCGTGGCCTCGAAGCCGCGCGAACGCGCCTTCCCAGCATTGGCGATGTAGCTGAAGAGCTGGGTCGGCACGAGTTGCTGCAGGTCTTTCCATTCGATGTCGAAGATCGCCCCCTCCAGGCGCAGTCGTTCCATCGGCGAGATCTTCCACCCCAGCTCGTAGTCCCAGACCGAGTCCGACCGGTATGCCGGAGCGCTGAGGTCGAAGCCTCCGGGATAGTTTGGCCCACCGGCGCGGAAGCCTTGGGCGGCCTGCGCGAAGACGACGCCGCGGCTTAGCGCATAGGAAATCCGAAACGTCTTGAAGAGCCTGCCTTCGGACGACGCCTGGACAGGCTGAGCGCCGGTCGGCTGGCCTGGAAAGAACTGCTGGACCAGGACCTGTTGGTCGCTTCTTTCAACGCGAAACCAGCGCCCGCCCGCGGTGGCCGACAGCTTGGGCCCAAGGCGGCGCGTGAGCTCGCCGAAGGCCGCGAACTGGTCGAAAGTGTCCTTGTTGTCACGCGCAAACAGCCGGTTGCGCGCGGTTCCGTCGTCGGCGTAGTCGATCAGGCCGTCGGCGCCCACCTTGGCCACCTGCCCCCGTCGATGCGTGATGGCCCTTTGCTCGAAGACGCCGGCGATCCAAGACCAAGGCGCCAGGTTGTCAGGCGATGCAAGCCGCGCTTCGGCGGACCAAGCGCTGAGGCGTTGGTCCGCCGCGGAGGCGGCCGGGACGATCGCGCCGCCGCCCGCGCAACCGGCTGGCCAGGAATACTCGATGCAGCCCAGTTGCTTGAGCAGAAACCGGGTGGTGTCCAGGGTCTGGCGAACACGACGGTGTTGGTAGGACGCCGATGCCGACGCGGTCGCCCATCCAAGATCGTACGAGGTCGCCAGACCGCCCATGGCAGATCGGTCTTTCCATGGCGTGCGCACGAACCCCTTGGACACGAACCGGTCGCCTGCGGTCGCGAACGCGGGGTAGACCTCAAAGGCGTTGTCGGTCTCCATGTCCTGGAAATAGCCGGTGAGCGTCGCCTCGAAACGGCCGCCCGGCGCGTATCGCACGGCCAGGCGACCGCCTTGTGTCCTTTCGGTGTTGCGATTTTCGCCGGCGATCTGGGGCAGGGCGATGTCGGAGCGCCAAAGATCGTCGATCCATCCGCCCTCGCGTCGGACGTAGCCGCTCACCCTGGCCGCCAGCCGGTTGTCGATCAGCGGAAGGTTGATCAGCCCGCTAAACCGATAGGAAGCGTCCCCGCCGCTCGTCGCCCCGATCCCGCTCTCGACAGCGGTTTCGAGGTTCGACATCACCGGCGCGCGAGAGAGAATCCTGATCGCCCCGCCCATAGCCCCATTTCCGTAGAGCGTGCCCTGGGGACCGCGGAGAACCTCGATGCGATCAACGTCCCACAGCTTCAGGTCAGGCTGGCTGTCGCCTGTGTCGAGCGAGGATCCTGGCAAGCCGCTGATCGGTATGTCGTCATAGTAGAGCGCGACCTCAGGTTCGCCGGCCGACTGCAGCCCTCTCAGAGCATACCGCTTTTGGCCAGGGCCACTGTCTGTATAGGTCAGGCCGGGTACAAGCGCGGCGAAGTCGGCCGCGTCGTCGGCGTGAGCGCGCCGAAGCTGTGGGCTCGTCAGGACCGACAGGGCCGTCGGCGTGTCGAAGGCGCGGGTCGACCGCTTGGCGGCGGTCACAACGACCTGCTCGAGATCGTCAACTTGAGCCTGCGCGCTCCAGGCCAGGCAAGCGCCGGCCAAACCCGCCAGGAAACCGGTGGGCGTGCGGATTGCGGCGCCGAAGCGGCGATGTGACGATCCTGCCCCCATGATCCGACAATGCCGCGATCCTCGGGGCGCTGTTGTGAATCGTTGTGAATCTGACCTTTAGAACCCGCTCGGCGCGGAAGGGCGCCGTATCGTCCATCGACGTTTCGAAGATGGAGTCGGCCGTGGACGATCCTGAGCATACGCCGCTGACGGAGGTGAGACGACTTCATCTCCTCGTCGTGCTCCTCGCGGCCGCCGCGCTGGCCGTCGACTTGACCGAGATCGCGCTCGGCGGCGCCCTGGCCACGATTTTCAGCGCGCCGCCCAACCGCCTGACGCCGTCCGCGCTCGCTTGGCTTTCGTCCGCGCCTTATTGCGGCGCCATTGTCGGCGCGCCCCTCGGCGGGCTGGCCGCCCGCCGTTGGGGTTACACCCGGGCCCTGGCCGCCTCGCTTTTGTTGATGGGGGCCACGTCCGCGCTTTGCGCGGCGAGCCCGGACACCGCCTGGCTCGTGGCGGCGCGTGGACTGTCCGGGTTGGCGCTTGGCGCTATTCCACCGTTGTTGATCGCGTGGCTGACGGACCTGGCGCCGTCGGGGCGGCGTGGTGTCGTTGTCCTGATGACCAGCGCGATCGCCTATTGCGGCCCGCCGCTCGCGCTCTTTTGGCTGCGGGGCGCCAGTATAAGTCCGCTGGCCGGCCTTGAGGCCTGGCGCGGGCTGTTCGGCGTCCTGGCGCTCTTGGCCTTTGCCTTGTCTCCGCTCTTCCTCCGCGCTCCCGAGAGCGCCGCATGGCTCTCGGCCGTCGGGCGCGCGGACCGCGCCACCGCACAAAGGCGCAGGTTCGAGGCCTCGCGCGTGGTCCCGCGGTTCGAAGCGCGCGCCGGGCCCTGTCGGGAGGCTGCTCCACGAGCCGCCTCGCCGTGGCGGCGAAACCTTTTCCTGGTTTCGGTTCTCTATTTCCTGCTGCCGTGGGCCGGCGTCGGCTTTCCCCTCCTGACGGGACCCGTCCTGCTGTCGCGGGGCATGAACCTTTCCGACAGCCTCTATTTCGTCGCCCTAGCGGCGTTTGGACCGGTGATCGGCGCCGTCGGCGCGTGCCTGGGCGTCGATCGATGGCCGAGGTCTCGCAGCCTGGCTTGGCTGGGAGGAATCATGTTGGCCTGCGTGGGCTTGTTCTTCGGCTTGCCGAGCGCCTTGGCCTCCGGCGTGGCGGTTGTCGGCTTCGGTGTCGCGGGCGCTCTCTATGTTCCGGTCATGACGCTGCTCGCGGCCGAGCTCTTTTCGCCATCGACCCGAGCCGCGTCAACGACGCTGGCCTGGTCGGTCAACCGCCTGGGTGCGGCGCTCGCGCCGCTGACACTCTTGCCGCTGCTCAAGATCGGCGGAAATTTCACCTTGGTCGCGGTGATTTTCTCGGCGCTCGGCGCCGGGATCGCCCTCGTCGTCCTTTGGCGTCCGATGGGCGCGCGCAAAGCCTGCCAAAGACCGGCGCTTGCGTCTCTTAATACCCCTTAGGAACCCTTAGCGCGCCTTGCCGCCTCGTCTGTGGCTCACTTGGGCTGACACCAAGCTGCCGCGGGAGCCGATCATGATCTCGACGCACGTCCTTCCTCGCCCGGCCGGCCGGGCGACACCTACGACGCCGAGTGAGCGCCTTTCGTTCGCCAGCCGTGACGGCCAGCCGTGCCCCAGCGCCCTCGTCGGGGACGCCATCGACCTGTTGCGCAACGCCCTTCAACTGCATGCCAAGCAAGGCCGCAGGAACGAGGCGTCGACGCTTGAGCGCGCCTGTATGTTGCTCGAGGTGGAGCAGGAGCGCCACAGCGCCAAGGCTCAGGTACGCGGAGGCCTCACGCCGTTTCAGGTGAACCGGCTCTGCGTGTTTGTCGACGGGCATCTGGCCAGCCGTATCGGCCTTGAGGACATGGCCACGATCGCGCGGCTCAGCACTAGCCGGCTCGCGCGGGCCTTCACCCAGAGCTTTGGGGTGTCGCCGACGCGCTACATTCTTGAGCGTCGCATCATGCGCGCCATGGACTTGCTTGAGACGACCGATCGTCCGTTGGTGCAGATCGCCCTCGAATGCGGCTTCTGTGACCAACCGCACTTCACGCGACGCTTCCACAAAGTGGTTGGCCTGACGCCGAAGGTCTGGCGCCGTCGCCTGGCAATGGACGGTTCGGCCGAGCCCGGATCTCAAGTATCCCTGGAGGCGGCATGATGTGCATTTCGGCGCAGGCCTCTCGTCCCACTTCGGCCGCGGTGCGCGAGCAACTGACCCGGCTGCAGCGCAGCGCCGTCTTTTCGGGATCTTCGCGGCTGACCCAGTTTCTTAACTTCGTCGTCGACGAAACGCTGGAACGGGCGGGCCTCTCCCTGAAGGAGGCCGTGATCGGAAACGCCCTCTACGGCCGAAACGTCCCCTACGATCCGCGAATCGACTCGACGGTCCGGGTCGAGGCGCGTCGCTTGCGGCGAAAACTGACGCTCTACTATGCGGGCGAGGGGCAGGACGATCCGGTTCGTATCGACATGCCTGTAGGTTCGTACGTGCCGAACTTTACGGTCAACGCCGTTCCCACAATCGATCGCCCGACGGCTAAGCCGCATGGCGCGGAAGCCGACGCCGATCCCTGCCTGCTGGCGATCATGCCGTTCATCGCCCTCACGCCGTCGGCCTATGGCTCAGGTTTCGTGGACGGCGTCACCGACGAGCTCATCTTCGTGGCCGAGCGTATCGAGGGGCTCCGCGTGGCTCCGCGCATCGCGGTGTATCAATATCGTCGGGAAAGCTACACCTTGGCGCGCCTGGCGCAGGAGCTGGGGTGCGCCACCATTCTGTCGGGAACGGTACGCGGCGTCGGCGGCCATGTCAGGGTCACGCTCGAGCTCAGCGATGAGCGTGGCTATGTCCTCTGGTCCTCGCGCCTAGAGATTTCCGAAAAGGACGAGGATCTCCTGCAGGACGAGATCGTCATCCGCACCTTCGAGCGCCTCCGTGGCGAAACACCCCTGGGCGCAGCCTATGGATGGGCTCGGCTTGATCCCATGCTGGGTGCGGGCGCGGTTCGAGATGGCGCGCCGGGCCTGGGGGTCGGCATGTGAAATCGAACCACGGTCCGGCCAGTTCGAGGTGTTGGAATTCCAAGACCGAGAATTGGTTCAAGACCGTCGCAACCTCATACAGGACACTTCGATGCGGCTCGGGTCGACTTTCCCCGATGCGTCTGTCCTCTCCTCCCAAGGACGACGCCGATGACCCGAGCCGCCCTTTTTCGAAATGCCGACTGGACGTCGTCGAAAGATCTCTCGCGTAGAGCCGGCCAACTGCAAGGCAGGATCATGGCGGCCAAGGAGCTATGCTATCTGCTGTCGCGCCTGGCGCAGGCGAGCCGTCATGACGACGCCAAGACCAGCGAGGCGCTTGCGCAATATGCCCGTCTCAGCTGCGCGGACCTCAAGCGCGAACTCGACGGCCTGCTCGGCGAAGCCAGCGCGGTCGGAAAGACCGCCGAAGACCTGGGATTTCCCGATTGCCGCGACCGCGGGCTCGCGCGCTTGGACAGCCACGCCTAAACTCCATCCTTCGATCGTCTTCGAGAGTTCTTCACCCTTGGCGTCCGCTTCCGCCTTTCCGCCAACTTCGACGCCGCCTGAGCCCGAAGCGGCGCGCAGCGGCCGTAAGCGCCAGATCGCTTTCGGCGGCTTTCGCCTGTTTCCTGACGAACGCCGCCTGCTCGAGGACGGCCAGCCGGTGCGGATCGGCGGCAGGGCGCTCGATGTCCTGATCGTGCTTGCCGAACGGGCCGGCGAATTGGTCAGCAAACGGGAGCTTGTCGCCAGGGTCTGGCCCGAGGTGACAGTCGTCGACGCCAATCTCGCGGTCCACGTTCGCAGTTTGCGCCAAAGCCTGCGGGACGGGACCGACGGTCGCCGCTTCATCCTCACCGAGGCCGGGCGCGGCTATCGTCTGGTGGCTCCGCTCGAGGCGGTCCAACCGACGCAGGCGTCAGACGCGCCCAAGCTTGTCGGCCGTGACGGCGTGCTGGCGGGGCTGGCCGAGCGGTTACGGCGCGAGCGGCTGGTGTCCATCCTGGGGCCCGGCGGCGTCGGCAAGACCACCACCGCGCTCGCGGCTGCTCGGGAGGTTCAGCGACGCTTCGGCTGGGAGGTGCGGGTCTTGGACTTGGCCTCAGTGCGTGATGGGGGTGACCTGGCCGACAGAGTGTCCGAGCAACTCGGCCTAGAACAGGCCGCGCCGCGATCTTGGGTCCACCTGGCCAGTGCGCTCGCTGGCCGGGACGTGCTGCTGGTCGTTGACAATTGCGAGCATCTCATCGACGCGGCGGCGGAAATGGCCGCGTCGCTTCTACGCGCGAGCGCGACGCTGCGAATCTTGGCCACCAGTCGAGAATCGATGCGGATTCGGGGCGAACAGACTATCCGCTTGGCGGGATTGGACGTTCCAGAACCTGGGCTTCACCTTTCGGCTGCGGAAGCCCGGACCTATCCCGCTGTGGCCCTGCTCATCGACCGGATCGAAGCCGTCGATGCAGGCTTCGTCTTTCGAAACGAGGACGCCCGGGCGGCCATAGAAGTTTGCCGCCGCCTGGACGGCCTTCCGCTGGCCATAGAGCTGGTCGCATCGCGCGTGGAAGTGTTTGGGCTTTCGGGCTTGGCTGCGAGCCTGGCTGAGCGCTTAGAGCCCTCGGTGCTGGCCAGGCGCGGAACGCCTCCGCGCCATCGTACTCTTGGTGCGGCGCTGTCCTGGAGCTTCGGACTGCTCGATCCTTGCGAGCAGCGCCTCCTGGAATGCCTGTCGATTTTCGCAGGAAGCTTCACAATCGGCGCCGCTGAAGCGGTGTGCGGGGAACTTTGTCCTGGCGAAGTTCCCGAACGGCTGACGGACCTTGTTCGGAAATCCCTGCTTATCGCCGACGGGCGCGGGCGTTGCCAAATGCTCGAGACGACGCGCCGGTTTGCGGCCGAGCGGCTCGCGGCCAGCCCGTCGGCGGACCGGTTGCGCCGCGACCACGCGCTCTATTTCGCCCAGGAGCAGGGATTAGACCGAGCCGACCTCGACAATTTGCGCGCTGCGCTCGCCTATGTCTTCGGCCCCTTCGGGGAACCGGACCTGGTCGAGGCGCTGAGCGTGCAGGCCGCCCGGCTGCTGATCGAGGCCCGGCTCTATGGAGAGGCCCATCATTGGATGGAGCGTGCGCTTGAGCGCCTTTCTTCGTCGGGAGCCGGCCAAGGCGAGGTGCGCTACGCGCTGGGGTTCGCCGAACTCCAGGTCGTCGGCGCCACGCCCCAAGCTTCCGAGCAGCTCGAGCAGGCGATTGCGCTTTCGCGCCGCGCCGATCGCAGGCCCCTGCATTTGAATAGCTTGATGGCCCTGGCAATGGCGCGCCATCGCCAGGCGAGACTACACGAGGCCATTGCGCTGGCCGAACAGGCTCGTAGCCTAGCGATCGACCTTGATCGTATGGACGCCTGGATGCTGGCGGACGCCGTCGCCAGCGCGGCCCTCTACGGCCAGGGAAACCTCGCCGCGGCCCTCGACTACGCACAGCGCGCCTGCGGGCGCATCGCACCGGCATCTTCTCGCCTGGACGCCTTTGGCCTGGATGCGGCGACTTGGGCCCGTGCGGCCCGCGCCAATGCGCTCTGGGGGCTTGGCCGAATCGACGAGGCGCTCGCCGGCGCAGACCTCGCCGTCGAGCAGGCGCTCGCACACCCGGCCTCCACGGCCTTCGCCCTGGCTTTCTGCCAAGCGCCGATGACTCTGAGCCTGGACGATGCATCCGTGGCCCGAGCCACGTTGGCGCGCCTCAGAACCGCCGCCAGCCTCTCGGGCCTGGAGCGCTGCCGGGATATCTCGGACGCCTACGACGCCTTGATGGCCGCGCGAGAAGGCGATCTGGATGCCGGGGGACTTGGCCTTTCCGCTGCGCTGGATCGCTTGAGCGGCCGCGGTGAAACATTGGTCGGGCTGCCTCTCGTGCCGGCCCTGGCGGAAATTCGCACACGGCAAGGGCGGCTGGATGAAGCACGCCTGCTGGTGGAAGTCGCGTTTGAACGCCTCGATCCCGCAGTGGGAAGCCTTGGGCGTATCGACCTGCTGCGCGCAAGAGCGCGGATCGCCCTAGCGGCTTCCGGAGATGAGCGCGCGGGCGAGGGAGATCTGCGGGCGGGCCTAGCCGAGGCCTTGGCTAGCGGCGCGCGCCTCGACGTCTTGAGGTGCACGCTCGACTTGGCTCGGAGGCGCGCTCGCACGGGCGCGCTCGAAGAGGCGCGCACCGATCTCCAGCGGGCGACAGACGGCTTTTCCGAAGGCGTCAACCTCCGGGACCTTCGAAAGGCTCGTCAATTGCTGCAAGAATGGCGGGCCATCGCCACGCTCGCCCGCTAAAGCGCCAGTTCAATCGCGTCCAGTATGTCTGCTCCCATGCAATCTTTCGCCGGCCATGCGCCAGGCGCCGAATACAGGTTCGGTGAGTTCAGGCTGGTCCTGCCGTCGAGAGTGCTCTGGGAAGGCGAACGCCCGGTTCGTCTGGGCAGTCGGGCGCTGGACATTCTCCTGCTCCTTGTGGAACGCGCCGGCGACCTCGTTTCCCGCCGCGAACTGATGGAGCACGTCTGGCCCGGCGCCCACGTCGTCGAGGCCAACCTCACCGTGCACATCGCCACGCTTCGTCGCGCCTTGGGCGACGGAGCGGACGGCGAGGGGGCGATCATCAACGTGCCCGGCCGAGGCTACAAGTTCGTCGCTTCGATAGAACGCAAGGACCTGGACGCGGCGGCAAACGCCGAGGCGACGGTCGCGAAAGCCCCGCACAACCTGCCGCTCCAGGCCACCAGGCTCGTGGGCAGAGACAGCGTCGTCGCCCGAATTCTAGAACGATTGTCGCGGGAGCGGCTGCTCTCGCTCGTCGGGCCCGGCGGAATCGGCAAAACCTCAGTGGCCCTGGCGGTCGGTGAACGGTCGATCGATCGGCGCAAGGATGGCGTTTGGTTCCTGGATCTTGCCCCCATCGGCGACGCCCGGCTGCTGCCGAGCGCTTTGGCGGCGGCCCTCGGGCTGGTTCACCCGCCCGCCGATCCCATGGGAGCGGTCCGACGCGCCTTGGCCGGCCGTGACGCGCTCGTCGTGATCGACAATTGCGAACACCTGCTCGACGCCGCCGCAGCCTTGGCTCGCGATCTGCTCGCGGTCTCTGACAAGCTTTCCGTGCTCGTCACGAGCCGGGAAGCGCTCTCGATGGCCGGCGAGGCCGTTCATAGGCTAGAGCCGCTTGAGACCCCGCCGGACACGGCGCGGGACGCCAAGTCAGTGCTGGCCTATCCGGCTGCAAGGCTTTTCGTCGAACGGGCCCGGGCCGAGGCCGAGCAGTTCCAGCTCGACGACGCGGCCGCGCCTGTCCTGGCCCGCATTTGTCGAGAACTTGACGGCTTGCCGTTGGCGATCGAGTTCGCTGCTGCGCGCGTCGGCGCGCTCGGGATCGAGGGGGTCGCCGCCCGGCTGAACGATCGATTGCGCCTTCTCAGCCTTGGCGCACGTGACGGAGATCCGCGGCATCGCACGATCGCCGCGACGCTGGAGTGGAGCTATGGCCTGCTTTCGAGGAGCGAGCGCGCCGTCCTCGATCGCCTGGCCGTGTTCTCTGGGGGCTTTACGCTCGAGGCCGCCCGCAAGGTGTTGGGCGATGCGGGACTCGATGGCGACGAGGCGGTCGAGCGACTGGCCGGCCTGGTCCTGAAGTCGCTCGTCGCGGCCGAGGCGCAGGAACGCGAGATCCGATTCCGGCTGCTCGAAACCACACGCGTCTTTGCGCTCGCCAGGCTCGGCGAGACGGGACAGGGCGCTGGCCTTGCTAGAGCCCATGCGGCGTATTTCCAGGGCCTGCTCCAGGCCGCAGGCGACGATCCGCAAGGCTTCGAGCGCTTGGCGCCAGAGATCGACAACATTCGCGCGGCCCTGGCCTGGACCCTCCAGAGCGAGCTCGATCTCGAAGCCAAGCTCTTTTTGGCGGCCGTGTCCGCGGCATTCTGGTTCGGGCGCTCGCTGCACCTGGAGTGTCACGACTGGATGGAGCGGGCCTTGGCGACCATTCCTGCCGGCGCTCAGCCCAATCGCGGCGAGCTAGCGGTTCGCTTCGCCCTGGCCGCGTCGGCCTTCTTCACCCGAGGCCTGGCGCCAGAGGATTACTCGGCATGGCTTCGGGCGCTAGACGTTGCCACGGCTCTGCAAGCCGCCGAACACCAGCTCGACGCCCTGGTGGCGCTTTGGACGTACAATATCCGCGCGCCCCGCTATGATTTGGCGGCCGAGTTTGCGACGCGTCACGAGGCCTTGGCCACCCAGATGGGCAATGCCGACGCCATGGTGACCAGCCATTGGATATGGGGCACCACGCACAACCACCGAGGCGAACATGAAGAAGCACGCCGGCGCCTGGTCCGGTTCATTTCCAACGAAAGCCAGTCGGCGCGTTTGAATTGGATCCGACGCACCGGCTTTGATCGGCGTTCCGATGCGAGGGGCCTGCTTGGCCTGACATACGCGCTCGAAGGACGGTTCGCCGAGGCCGGCGGACTGTTCGCCCTGTCGCTCCAGGAAGCGCGTGAAACCGACAAGGCCTTGCCGCTCTGCGAGGCGCTGCAATGGGCGACGGTGGGCGGCGTAGTGACAGGTTCGACGGTGGAGGTGCTGGCCAACTTAGGTCGTGAAATGAGGGCCGAGGCGATGCGGCACGGCTTGGAAAGCCACGCCGCGGTCGCCAACTGCGTGCTCGGCAAGCACGCCGCCTTGACCGGCGACCTCGACCTTGCCCACCGCCTCCTGAGCGAGGGCGTAGCAGGCTTGAAGGCGGCCAACTACGGCCCCTTCGACGGACTGTTCATCGGCGAGCTGTCGCTTGTCGCGGCGATGAGCGGGCGCCCGGCGGACGGGCTTGCGTTGCTGGCGGCGCACGAGGATGTCGTCCGCGAGAGCTTCTTCCACGGGGCCTTCCTGCGGCGCAAGGGCCAACTCTTGAGCCTGGCCGGCGACGTCGAAGCGGCGCGAAGGGCGCTCGACGAAGCGTTGGCCCTCGTCCGGCGCCAAGGCGCGCTGGGCCTGGCCCTGCCGCTACTTTGCACCATGGTTGAGCTCTCACCGTCCCCGCAAGCCGCGTTGGACGCCAGGGCGGCCCTTGGCGAGCTGGTCGATCATCTTGCCGAGGTGGGGCCCCGTCGTCTGGAACGGGTCAGGACGCTGCTGGGCGCGGGTTGAGGCCGGCTAGCGGCGGCGAAGGTCGGCGGCCGCACGCGCGAAGTCGAACGGCACATAATGGAGAAGCGCGGCCATGCAGCCTGCGGCCGGGATCGCCAAGCTCCAGAATCCAGCTAGCGGCCAAAGCAGGGCCGCCACTCCAGCGCCGGCCAGGAACGCCCCGAGCCTGGCCAGCTGTGCGCGCACTTCCCGCCCTCCCGCCTGGCCTTGGCCCAGGCGGCTGCCAAGTCGGGCCAAGTCGAAGGTCGAGACCAGGCATAGCCGTTCGCGCCAGATCGTAACGGCGCCGACGCCCTGGAGCGCCATCGCAGCCACCAGCAGCAGGCCTGCAGCGACCGCGGCCGGGGCGTCAGGCTGCGGGAACGGGCCCAGGAGCACACCCCAGGCCATGGCCGTCAGAAGCAGCAGACACTGGAAGAACAACAGCTGACCACTGGCCAGCCGCACGCCATGGCCTGAGCGGCCAGCGGCGCGCGACGCCAGGGCCGTCACCAGGAGAAAGACGGGAATCGCCAGCGCACGCGCGACATAGCCTTCCCCGTTATGCGCCCAGGCGACGATGGCCAGCGGCGCGTCGACGGCGACTTGGACCGGCAGAAGGCCGTGGAGTCCGACAAGGCCGACGGCCTCGACGCAGCCGGTGGTGAAATCTAGGCACAGGGCCGCGCCAAACCGGTGACGCAGTCTTTCGGGACGCGATACGAGCGACATGCCGCAGCCTCCTTGGACCAGCCTGCCGTCAAGGCTAGGCTCACTGAGCCCCCTCGCGAAGTGAGACGCGCCGCTTCACGGTTAGCCCGCGCGGCCCGAACGCCGCGACGGCGCGGCTAACACCCGCTCACTGCTGTGGCCGGGCGTATGCGCCTAGCGTGCGACCGCCGGCTCTGATCGTCCCGGCGTTGCGTAGGCGTCTTCAATGACCCAGAATAGCCAGTACCGCCATGCCGACGAGATCGTCGGCAAGATCAAGGATGTCCTGGGTCACTTCCCAGGCTATCGGACGCTCCATGCGGACGGGCGTCTCTACCAGGGCGTCTTCCAGGCCTATCCCGCGGCCAAGGACTACACCCGCGCCCAGCACCTCCAGGGCGGGCGCGTGCCTGCGACGGTGCGCTTCTCCAAGGGGGGCGGCGATCCTTACGCGCTGTTCAACGCCACGGTCGGCATGGCGACGCGGTTCTACCTGCCGGATGGACGGGTGACGAACCTGGTGATGCTGAGCCAGAAGCTCTTTTTTGCCCGGTCAATCGAACAGTTCGTCGCCCTGGTCGACGCCATGCGGCCGACCGAGCCTCACGGTCCGGTCAACAGGGCAGGGCTGGACGCCTTCCTGAAGACCAATCCCAACGTGGCCAACGTCTTTGCGATGCGTGCGGCTGCTCAGGCGCCGGTCAGCTTCGCCAATACCGAGTTCCACGGCGTCCACGCCTTCCGCTTCATCGACGCGGACGATGTCATACGTCATGTCCGCATTCACTGGCGGCCGATCGAGGGCGTGCGCGGCCAACCCGTCGAGGCGCTCGCCAAGGCGACGCCATCGATCCTGTTCGAGGAGATCGAGGCGCGCCTGGCCGAACGGCCGGTCGAACTGGAGTTGGTGCTCGAACTGGCCGAGCCGGGCGACCCTCTCGACGACGCCACCGCGCTGTGGCCGGAAGATCGCGTCCGCGTGCCCGTCGGGCTCCTGACCGTCACGGGACCGACCACCGAGGCGGAAATCGGCGATCCCCTGATGAACCACGACCCGACTCAACTGGTGGACGGGATCGAGGCCACCGACGATCCGATCCTGCAAATTCGGCGCGGCGTCTACGAGGCCTCGGCGGCATTCCGCAGCCAGGGCTGGCTCGCGGGGCCTATGGGCCGCTGCCCGGTCTCGGGATGACGCCCATGGCAGCGCTCTCCTGGCCTGACGGTTCTGCCGCGGGCGATCCGGTGCTGGCGCAGTGCGACGGTCCAGGCCTTCGCATGGGCAAGCGCGCCGAGATTTGCGGCCTGGGGCGCGTCACCGCCGGCGGCGGGCCGCGGCTTCGGCAACGGCTGCCCCGGCTTCAAGCCCAGATCACGGGCCAGGAACGCAGGATCGGCCTGGCCCACGACTTTCGCCTGCTCCTGTTCGATGGCGACAGCCGGTTCTGGTTCGGCCTCACCTACGACGGCGATTTCCGCACCTGGTTGTCGGACGTCTGCGAAAAGGCGCCCACGTGGCTAGACGCCCTGTTCGCCGACGTATGGGAAGGCTTTCCCGGCTCGGCCTCGCCACATCTGCGCGATTTCCTCCTCTCGCACCTGCGGGGCGCGGACCTTTTCTACACGGCGTTCCCCGACGCCTCTCGCCACGACATCGAAAAGGCCCTGCTGGGTCGAGAAGCGCTCGGCGCGCTGCTGGACGCCATGAGTTGACCATGACTGTTGAACTAGAGCTTTCCGACATCCAGGGTACGGTGCTGCGCAACCGCCCCATGCCCTACCACGGCGCCTACTTACTGTTCCGCGTGGACGAGCCCTGCGGCGCGCGGACACTGCTGCGTCGCCTGATCCCCCACATCACGTCGGCGGCCGACTGGGATGCGCCGGCCGAGCAGGCTTGGATCAATGTCGTGTTCACCGCCGAAGGCATGCGACGGCTCGATGTGCCCGACGCCGTGCTGGCCGGCTTTCCGGTCGAATTTCGCCAGGGCATGGCGGCGCGCGGCCCCTTCCTTGGGGACGTCGGCGACAGCGATCCGTCGCGCTGGGACATGCCCCACGCCGGCCAAGGCTTCCATGTCGGTCTTTTCGTCATGGCCGGTTCGCCGGAAGCGCGCGACGCCAAGGTCGCCATCGGCCACGCGGCCCTGGCCGGCCAACCGGGACTGTCAATGATCCACCGCCTGGACGTCGGGGTGCCGCCCACACTGCGCGAGCACTTCGGATTCCACGACGGCATCAGCCGCCCCTTCATCGAAGGGGAGGGCGGTGCGCCGCTGCCGGGCCAGGGCGAGCCAGCCGCCGCCGGCGAGTTCATCCTCGGCTATCCCAACGAACTGGGCGTGGTCGCCCACGCAGGCGGACCTGAGCGCCTCTGGCGAAACGGCACCTTCATCGCGATCCGCAAGGTCAAGCAATATGTCGCCGCCTTCCGCGGTTATCTCCGTTCCAACGCCAAGGACAAGGATGGGGAAGAGTTCGTCGCCGCCAAGATGATGGGGCGTTGGCGAAGCGGCTGCCCACTGGCTCTGTCGTCGCAAAAGGACGATCCGTCCCTGGTCGGCGACAAGCTGCGCAACAACGACTTCGGCTACTACGACGACGATCTGGGCGGAGCCAAGACTCCGGTCGGTTGTCACATCCGGCGGGTCAATCCGCGTGACAGCCTCAAAGACACCATCGTCGACATGCGCTTGCACCGCGTGCTTCGGCGCGGCTCGGCCTACGGGCCATTGCTGCCCGAGGACGCCGCGTGCGACGACGGCGCAGATCGTGGCATCGTCCTGGCGCTGATCAACGCCAATCCGGGCCGGCAGTTTGAATTCGTCCAGTCCCAGTGGGTCAATGATGGCGACTTCGTTGGCCAGGGCTCGCGCGGCGATCCCATCGTCGGGCGTCGCGATCGTGCAGACGACTATGTCTATCCCGACAAGCCCGTGCGACGGAAACTGACCGGCCTGCCGGACTTCACCGCCACGCGGGGCGGCGAACACGTGTTCCTGCCCGGCCTGGGCGGCCTGCGCTGGCTGGCGAGCGAACCAGGCGACCGAGCTTCGTCTTGAGCCAAGCCCGCCCATACGAATACGCGCCCCACGAGCGCCCCTTCTTCCCGGGTTCGCCGTTCTCACCCGCCCATGCGCCTGGACGGCGGCTGGCCTACGGGATCGCGGCTCTTGTGCTGGCCATTGCCGCGACGCTGGGCAACGGCCTGGTCAATGTCAATGTCGCCAACCTTTCCGGCGCCATGGGGGTCTATGCCGCACAGGCCAGTTGGCTGCCGGCGATCTATGTGGCCATGAACGCCACGGCCAACCTCACGCTGGTCAAGGCGCGGACACAATTTGGCATCCCCGAGGTCACGAGCCTCCTGATCGTCGTCTACGTGCTGGCCAGTCTGGCGCATCTCTTCATTCCCGGCTTCGCGCTCGCCGTCGTCGTGCGCGCGGCCAGCGGCGTGATGGCTGCGGGCCTGACGACGCTGACGATCTACAATCTGCTGCAGATTTTCCCGCCCAAGCTCAAGCCGATCGGGGTCGTGATCGGCATCGGCCTCATCCAGTTGGGAACGCCGCTGGCGCGCCTCTTCCCGGTCGAGATGCTCGCGCTCGACAACTGGCGAGGCCTGAACCTGATCGAGATCGGCCTGGGCCTGATCGCCCTTGTCGCCCTCCAAGCCGTGCGCCTGCCGCCGAGCGAGCGGTCGAAGGCTTTCGAGGCGCTCGACTTCCTCACCATCGCCTTGATGGTGCCCGCCGCCCTCTTGCTGTGCGGCGTGCTTTCGCAAGGGCGTCTGCTGTGGTGGACCGAGACGCCTTGGCTTGGCGCCGCCCTGGCCGCGGGCATCGCCTTGCTCGCCACGGCCGCCATGATCGAGGCCCGGCGCCAGCGACCGCTGCTGCAACTGCGTTGGCTCGGCGCGCTGGATATCTTGCGGTTCGCGGCCGTGGCGATCCTCGTGCGGCTGGCGCTGGCCGAACAGACCTACGGCGCGGTCGGCCTTCTGACAGCCAGCGGGCTCACCAACGACCAACTGCGCTGGCTGTTCGCCGGTGTGGTCGGGGCGATGCTGTTGGGCACGGCAACCGCGGTCGTGACGCTCTCGCTTGCGCGACTACCCTATCAGGTGATGGCCGCGGCCCTGATCATCGCGCTCGGCGCGTGGCTGGACGCCCACGCCACCAACCTCACTCGGCCCGAACAACTCTACGGCTCCCAGGCCTTGATCGCCTTTGGCACAACCCTCTTCATCGGGCCGGCCCTGCTCTACGGCATCACCCGGATGTTGGAGAAGGGGGCGGACTACCTCGTCACCTTCATCGTGCTCTTCAGCACCACCCAGAACATCGGCGGTCTGGCGGGCTCGACTCTGCTGGGATCCTTCCAGATCGTCGCCACCCGAAATCACGCCACGGCCCTGGCCGAGCGGGTCGTGGCCACCGATCCGCAGGTCGTGGCTAGGCTACAGGCCGGGGCGCGCGCGGTCTCGGGCGCTCTCGTCGATCCCGCGGCGCAGAGCGCGCAAGGCGCAGCCCTGCTCGGCCAGGCGCTGAACCGCGAAGCGGCGGTTCTGGCCTTCAACGACGTTTTCCAGCTCGTAGCCGTCCTAGCGCTGCTCACCGCCGCCTACGTCGCCTACGTCATCGTTTTCAACATCCTACGCCGACGGGGCCAGGCCTCGCGAGAGACTGCACCATGACCGACGCCGCCCCTGACGCTCCGCCGCCGACCTGGAGCCCCCGCCCGCGGCCGCCGCTGCTGGTGATCGGAATCGGTCTCGTCGCCCTCGTCGCAATCCTCTTGGTGCTTTCGGCCTGGCGCCTGCCGCCGTTCGGCTCGCGCATCGAGCGGACCGAAAACGCCTATGTCCGCGGCCGAACGACCGTGATCGCGCCGCAGGTCAGCGGTTATGTCGCGCGGGTCCTCGTCAAGGACTACGAATGGGTCGAGGCCGGCCAGCAGCTCGTCCAGATCGACGACGCCACCTATGTCGCCCGCCTGGCCCAGGCTCGCGCCAATCTCGCCGCCCAAGAAGCGGCGCTGGCCAACAGCCGTCAGGCGCGAGCTTCGCGTAGCGCGGGACTGCAGGGCCAGGTCGCCAACCTCGCCAACGCTCGCGCCCAAATGCTCCGCGCCCAGGCCGACATGCACCGGGCCGACACCCTGGTCGGCGACGGGTCCATCTCCGTGCGCGAGCGTGACCAGACCGTGGCGGCGCTGCGTCAAGCCGAGGCGCTGGTCAGGCAGGCCGAGGCGGCCGGCGAGATCGCCCGCCAGGACATACGGACCGTCGACGTTGGGCGCGGCGGCCTGCAGGCGCAGGTCGAAGCCGCTCGCGCTCAGGTACGTATGGCTGAAATCGACCTGGCCCATACCCGGATCGTCGCGCCCGAGGCGGGGCAACTGGGCGAAGTCGGCGTGCGTCTTGGCCAGTTCGTGACCAACGGCACCCAGCTCGTCGCCTTGGTGCCGCAGCAGCGCTGGATCATCGCCAACTACAAGGAGCGCCAGACCGCCCGCATGGCCGTTGGTCAGCCTGTGCGGCTCTTCGTGGACGCCCTGGGCGGCGCTCGGCTTACCGGGCGGGTCGAGCGGATCTCGCCCGCCACGGGGGCTGAGTTCTCGGTGCTCAAGCCCGACAACGCCACCGGCAATTTCGTAAAAGTGCCTCAGCGGGTTGGGGTTCGGATCGTGATCGATGCCGATCAGCCCGCGGCTGCGCGCCTGCGACCGGGTTTGTCGGTCGAGGCCGAGGTCGACACGCGGGGCCGTCCGTGAAGCGCCTGATCCTGCTCTTGGCAGGGGTGAGCCTGGCGGCCTGCGCCGGACCTCGCCCAACCGCCCCACAGGCCGCAGGCGTCGCCCCGCCCGCGCAATGGCGCGACACAGGCGCCGTGGCCGGCGGGGTCGACGCGCGGTGGTGGGCGAACTTCGGCGATCCGGCCCTAAGCGCGGTGGTGGAGGCAGCGCTTGCCAACAACACCGACCTTGCGATCGCCGCGTCCCGCGTGGAGGAAGCCAGGGCCCAGTTTGCACTGGCCAAGGCCACACAGGGGCCCAATCTCGTCCTTCCAGGAGGCGGCGCTGATCAGCGTGCGGTGAACGCCTTCGGCAAGGCTGTCGAACAGCACGCTGGCCAAGTGCAACTCGCGGCAAGCTACGACCTCGATCTCTTCGGTCGCCTGCGGGCCTCCAGCGCGGCCGCCCGCGCTTCCCTGCTGGCCACCGAGGCCGCGGAAGACAATGTCCGCCTGGCCGTGGCCAGTTCCGCCGCCAATGGGTACGTCACGCTCCTGGCCTTGGACGCGCGTCTGGACGTGCTGCAAAGAACCTTGCAGGCCCGGCAAGGCACGCTCGACCTAATCCGCAGGCGGGTCGAGGCTGGCTATGGCGCGCGGCTGGACCTGCAGCAAGCTTTGGCGGAGTACGAAGGCGCCGCGCAACTCATTCCGGTTGTCGAACTTGCCCGGCGTCGCCAGGAGAACGGCCTGCGGCTGCTCCTGGGCGAAAACCCAGGCCCAGTCATGCGAGGCAGGGGGCTCAACGCCCTGTCCTTGCCGGCGATTGCGCCGGGCCAGCCGGCGACGCTGTTGCGGCGGCGTCCGGATATCCGGCAGGCCGAACAGCAGCTGGCCGCCAGCGATCATGGCCTGGACGCGGCGCGTGCGGCTTTCATGCCGAACGTGCAGTTGACCGGGTCTTGGGGCTATGTGGCTTCGGACTTGTTGGACGACCCGGTGCACGTCTTCTCGATTGGCGGCAGCGTATTGGCGCCGATCTTCGACTCAGGTCGCCTGCGCGCCCAGCAAAGTCAGGCCGCGGCCCGTCGCGACCAGGCCGCCTTCGCCTACCGCAAGACCGTCCTGACCGCCTTCAAGGAGGTTGAAGACAGCCTCGCGACCGTGCGGCGCGTTGGTGAACAGGAAGCCGCCGCTACGGCGCAGCGTGATGCGCTCGCCAAGGGCGTGGTCCTGGCGGGAAATCGCTATCGCGAAGGCTACTCGCCCTTTCTGGAGCAACTCGACGCCCAACGAGGACTGCTCTCGGCCGAGCTAGGGCTCATCCAGATCCACGCCGATCGGCTGACCGCCGCTGTCGCCCTCTATCAAGCGCTCGGCGGAGGCTGGAACCTGGAGGCCGATTGACCGATCCCTAGCTGGCCAGCCGCGCCGGAAAGGCCGGGAGCGCGCCGTCCAGGGGGCGCTCCAGGTGGCCCTCAAGGCGCCGCCAAGCCTCATCCGCCAGCTCTTCCTGCAAGCGCAGGCGATCCTCGCCAGCGGCGTCGAGACGATCCGACCACGTCACATATCCCGACGCGTCGGTCGTCTCCAGCGTCAGCCGCACGCGCGTCCCGTCCCACCGCACCGATCCGTGAACGAGGGTTTGAGCTTGCAAGGCGCGGGCGAGCGTCGCGGCGGCCACCACCTGATCGCGGTACTGAAATACGGCCAGGCGCGGCGCGACGCGCAAGCCGGGGGACTGCGCGGCGAGGAAGATGAGCTCGTCGGTGAGACCATCGGCGAATTGGGCGTCGTCCTCGCGCGCCGAATGGGCTCGGAACGGCAGGATGGCCAGGGTCTGTGCGACACCATCGGGATCGCGCGCCCCTCGGGGCAGGACAATCGGATTGTGGCCTATGCGGGGCGTGTATCCCCCGACCGGCAAATCGATGATCACCGGATCTGACCGGCCCGCACCCTGATAATACTCAGCGAGCTTGCGTCGCAGCCGACGCGCCTCGACTCGGACGGTCGAGTCGATACGAGGATCGTAGGGTGGGTCGCGGCCGTAGACGGCGTTGCCTATCACCCCTTCCTTCAGGCGCAGTCCGTTGGCCGCTAGGGTTTCTTCGACGGCGAACTGTAGAAAGGCAAAGAGCTTTTCAGAGCCCAGGAAGGCAGCCGAGCGCCTGAGGCGATCGAGCTGGTCGCGAACAGCTTGGCGGTCGGGTGCGGTGGGATCTGGCAAGGGAAACTCCCGGCGCAAGGCGGCGCAGGTCCCACCTTGGCTCTGCCCGTCGCTAAGGTGAAATGAAGCGTTCTAAAGCGTTGCGAAGGTGGAGCGGACCCGATTGCGCGTTCACCGTGCCAAGCCTTGCCGAGGCGTACAATTTTCGATCGCGCAAAGGCCCTAGGAGTTCTTCGCCGGACGCCCCCAATCCCCCGATGTCCGGCCTGGGTCGCTCCTCTCGCCCCCCGCGACACGAGGGGCGGCCCAGACTGGGGCCGGCGTTAGTCGCGGCGCTATCCCCGTCTAACGCCGACATGCCTCTCTTCCTGGCCTAAAGCGCGTCGGTACGCGCCGCGCGTAGCAGGAAGTCGCCGCATGACGTCGTCATGGCTCATAGTCCTCGTCGTCGTCGCGGTGCTGGCCACCTACCCGCGCCAAGTGCCGCTGTCGATTCGCTTCGGGTTCAACCTGCTGGCTTGCGCGGCGGTCAGCTTGATCCTCTGGCATTGGCGCCAGTCGCCCTTCTTCGTCGTTGGGCCTGGCCACGTGACCCCGCCTTTCTGGGCCCGCGCGTTCGCGGTCGCCTGGTGGGTGCTGGCCGCCCGCGCCGCAGTGACCGGTCTACGGCTCGCTCTGCGGCGGGACAGAACCCATCGCCAAACGCGCCTGGTCTCCGACCTGATGGGAGCGGGCATTTATGCCGCGGCCGTCTTCGCCGTCCTCAACGGCATCCTGGGCCTTCCCGTGCGTGGACTGCTGGCGACCTCCGGCGTCATCGCCGTGGTTCTAGGCCTGGCCCTGCAGAGCACCTTGTCAGACGTCTTCGCCGGTGTGGCTGTCGGGGTGGAGGGGCCTTTCCGGGTGGGCGACAGAATCCGCCTGGGCGAGCGCTGCGAAGGCGAGGTTGTCCAACTCAACTGGCGCTCCATCAGGCTGGAAACCGACGATGACGACGTGGTGGTCATCCCCAACAGCCTGGTCGCCAAGGCCGAGATCATTAACCGCTCTACGCCGAGTGTGCGGCGCGCAGGACAGGTCGAGGCGCCTTGTCCCGCCCGGGCCCGCCCCGAAGCCGTAATCGAGTTGATCGAGCAGGCCGTGATGCTCTGCCCGACCATCGCCGAAAGCCCCCAGCCGAAGGTGACCTTGACCAGCCTTGGGTTGCGCACCAATCGCTACAAGGTCGGGTTCTTCGTCGATGACGCCCGGACGCTCAGCGCCGCCAAGAGCCTCCTCTTGCGGCAGATACGCCGCTCCCTACACCACGCCGGGATGTTCGACGACGTCGACGCCCCCGCCACTGCGGCAGCGGTCGTGTCGGCCGCCGCCGCCCTGCCGCCCGACCGAATGTTCGGCGAGATGGTGCTGTTCGAACACCTCAAGGCGACCGAGATCGCGGCCCTGTCCAGCGCCGCCCAGCACGTCCATCTGGAGCCTGGGGAGACCTTGTTCGAAGAAGGGCAGGCCGATGCGAGGCTCTACATCGTGGCCTCGGGAATTCTCGTCCTGTCGCGTAGCGGACCGACCGGCGCCCGCGATCCGTTGGGCCGGGTGGGACCGGGCGACTATCTCGGGGAAATCAGCTTGCTGACCGGCGAGCCCTTGCGCGCCACCGCCGACGCCCTGACCCACGCGGAGATCTACGCCCTGCGGCGGGAAGATCTGGCGCCCGTGGTCGCGGCCAACCCCGACCTAGCCATCGCCCTTGAACGGTCGGTTCGCCGAGGGCTGGGCATGCTCGATCGCCGCACGGCGGCCTTGGCCAGCCCCGAAGTCGGCGCGCAAGGCTCGCTGATCCAGGGCCTCGGGCGCCTTCTTGGGCTTCACCGCGTCAAATCCCCACCGAAGCGCCGGACAACGCCGCGTTGATCGCAACGAAAAGCCGGTGAATGTCGATCGGCTTTTCCACGACCCCATCCATCCCAACCGCAGCGTAGGTCGCGACCTGATGGGACATGACATTGGCGGATAAGGCCAGGATTGGCGTGCGAGAACGGCCCGTCGCCGCTTCGATCCTGCGAATTTCGCGCGTAGCCCCGACACCGTCGAGCACGGGCATCTGGATGTCCATCAGCACGAGATCGAAGGCGCTGCCGGCCATGGCCTCAAGCGCTTGGCGTCCATCGTCGACCACCACCAGCTCGGCTTCTAGGGGCGCGATCATCGATCGCAGAATCAACTGGTTGGTGGCGTTGTCCTCGGCCGCGAGAATTCTCAAACGGCCCTCGGGCGCCGGGAGCGCGGCTTCGAATGAAGTGTCCGGACAGGCTTGCGCCCGGGGGAGCGGCGCGCGGAATGAGAAGCAGGCCCCGGCCGAATGACTAGGCTCAAGGGTGATCTCGCCGCCCATCATCGCCGCGAGGTGGGCGCAGATCGGCAAGCCCAGGCCCGTGCCGCCATATTGTCGCGCTACGCCTCCGTCGCCCTGGGTGAAGCTTTCGAAGAGGCGGGCCGCGTCGTCCTGGTCCACGCCCGGCCCCGTGTCTGACACCGTGACCGAAAGCCAACGCCCGTCGTGGGCGGCGCTCACCTCGACCGCGCCGACGGTGGTGAACTTCACGGCATTGGAGACGAGGTTGCCCACGATCTGGCGAAGACGCAGGTCGTCGCCGCGCCAGGCGCCGCGCGCGGACTCGCCGATATGCAGCCGAAAGCCAACGTCCTTCTGGCTGGCCAGATATTCGAAAGGCGCGCAGGCGGCTTCCAGCGCGAGGGCCAGATCAAAGGTCCGCTCCTCTAGAGACAGCATCCCCGCCTCGATCTTCGACAAGTCAAGGAGGTCGTTGAGCAGCGCCATGAGGGCGTCCCCGGATTGGCGAATGACCGTCAGGCGCTCAGCCTGTTCGGGGGCCAGGGGATAGGCCGCCATAACCTGGGCCATACCCAGGACGCCATGGAGCGGGGTGCGGATCTCATGTCCGAGATTGGCGAGAAACACGCTCTTGGCTCGTGTCCCGGCTTCGGCGGCCTCCTTGGCCGCGATCAGTTCAAGCTCGCCCCGCCGCGCCTCGCTGACGTCTTGTATGGCGCCGCGAAGGCCCAGGCCTTTCTCGTCGCGCTCGCCGACGATCCGTATCCAGATCCTCTCGCCATCGCCGGCCTTGACCCGTACATCCAGCTTGAACGGCGCCGCCGTCTTCAGGCAGTCGCGCGCCTTGGCGCGGAGAAGCACCAAGTCGTCAGGTTCCACATGGACCAGCAGTTGCTCCACCGGCGACACCTGCGGCTCGCGTCCCAGGGACGACCAGATCGCCTCCGAAAGCACCACGGTCCGGCAGGCGGCGTCCATCTCCCAAGCGCCGAGCCGCGCCATCTGGCCGGCGACGCGAAGCGCGGCGGTCTTGCGCCGCAGCGCGTCCTCGCGGGCTTCGGCGCGCTTGCGCGCGGCCACTAGGTCGGTGACATCGCGCACCACGGCCAGCACGCCGGCAATTTCCCCGCCGCCAGTATGCAAGGGCAGGGCGGTGATCTCGCAATAGATATTGCCCGCGCCACCCGGGAGACAGGTCGAGAGCCTAGTCGTCTCGCCCTCGAGCGCACGCTCGAACACCATCCGGGCCAGTTCGCCCAGCCGCGGCGGCAAGTAGTCGCGCCAACGTCGTCCGACAATCTCGTGCGCGGCGGAAAATCCCAGCATGGCCACACCTGCGGCGTTGACCGAGACGAGCTTTCCCTCGCGATCGAAAATCTTGGCGCAGTCGGGACTGTTGGCGAACAACGCCTGCAAGGCCGACTGCGCGTCAACGCGCAAGGCCTCTGGAAATTCGATCATCTCGTTCCTAGCCCCCGGAGGCGGTCGTTCTCAAGCCGCGCCCGCAGCAGGATGGCCCCAGCTTGCGGGCGCTTGTCGTGAGCGCTTACGGTTAGCCAGGCCCAGGCGAGCGTCGGAACGCGTGCAGGAGGCCGTATGCGGGATAACGGTTAGGCCCGCGCCGGCTCACTGCAAATTCAATGAGTTCCGAGCGTAGTCTCCGCGCGATCGGACAGTCGATCGCAGCAAGTGTAGGAGCATTCGGTGAGCGACATCGTCCCCAACGAGCGGACCGCCCTGGCCCAGAACGTCACCAACCAGCCTGACGGTCCCGGCCTTCGGATTGAGAAGCGCGGCGAAATCACCGCCATCGGCAAGGTCCTTCCGGGCGGCGCCGAACTCTTCCGACAGCGCCTGCCGCAGTTCCAGGCGGAGGCGGCCTACTGGGAAGCTCGCGTGGGCACGGTGCACGACCTGCGCATCACCCTGATCGACAATGACACGCGAATTCTGTTCCTGGTGACGTACGACGGCGATTTCAAGCCGTACATCGACGATATCCTGCGCGAAGCCGGCCCGTGGTTCGACGCGTTGCTCGTCGGCGTCTGGGAGGGCTACAACAACAGCAAGGACCAGGCGACCATTGAGGTGATCCTCCACAACATCATCGGCGCCGACTTCTTCTATGCCTCAAACCCCGAGCTCACGGTCCGCGACATCACCCGGATCAAGAAGCTCAGCGCCGCCTTCAGCGAAATGCTCGACGCGGCCAACTAGGTGACGCTCGTGTCACGAGCGGGCGGACCAAGGCCCGGTCGAGGACGCCTGCGAGGGATGTGCCTCGTCCTGCTTCTCGTCTCGTCAGCGCTCGGCGCCTGCGCGACCCGCTCGGACACACACCTGGTTCCGGCTCTCGCGCCGTCGCCCAAGGCGACGCGCGAGAGCCTGCTGGTAGTTTCGACGCGACGTCCCTCGGATCGCCCGGGCGCAGTTTTTTCCGGCGCTCGCGGCGCCGATTCCCGCCTCATGCTCGTCGACGTCTCCCTGCCGCCGGGGCATCGGCCGGGCCGTATCGAATGGCCTAAGGGCGAGCGTGCCGACCCGGCCAAACATTTTGCGACGCTCGCGGTGACGCCGACGGATTCGGCGGGCGCGCTCGCATGGTTCGCCGCGCGCGACACCGGCGGACGTGTCGTCGTGTACGTTCACGGATTCAATACTCCCTTCGACGCGGCGGTCTATCGCTACGCCCAGGTCAATCACGACGCTGGGACACGGGCCGCGCCTGTCCTCTTCAGTTGGCCCTCCCGCGGCGCGGTCACCGGCTACGTCTACGACCGCGAAAGCGCGGCCTTCTCGCGAGACGCTCTGGAAAACACCCTACGGCTTATCGTGCAAACCCCTTCGGTCAAGGAGGTGACGATCCTGGCCCACTCGATGGGGGCATGGGTGGCTATGGAAGCCCTTCGCCAATACGCTATCCGCGAAGGGCGGGTCGATCCGAAGATCGACAACGTCATCTTCGCCGCGCCAGACCTCGACGTTGACGTCTTCCGCCAGCAATTTCGAGCCCTGGGGCCCCAGCGGCCGTCCCTGATGATCATGATCTCGCGAGACGACAAGGCCTTGCGGCTCTCGCGCTTCCTGGCCGCGGGCATCAGCCGGGTCGGCGCGGTCGACCTCTCGCAAGAGCCCTACCGCTCAGATCTGGCCAAGCTCGATCGGGTGACAGTGGTCGATCTCAGCCACATCAAGACCGGCGATCGCTACAACCACAACACATTCGCCACCCAGCCCGAGATCGTGCG